>CP012388.1:0-2400000 GCA_001708385.1 Flavobacterium psychrophilum
TTAATTCAAAAGAATTATTAAAATCCGATGTTTTCAAACATGGAATTAGATCTTGTTCTCCAGTGTCTAGGTATTTAATTTTTGGTACAACTAAAAAACTGATTTTGAACCAACAAATCCATAAGCATTATTAAAACGGTTCTGTCGCATCTATGGTTAACATCTTATCTTTAGATATTCAAAAATATATTATATGAATACTAAAGGTCATTGTTACCCTAAATCAATTATTCTTCAGGCTGTATATTTCAAACTGAGATTTACATTAAGTTATCGTGACGTTGAAGAAATAATGAAGATGCTTGGTGTTCATGTTGACCATGCTACAGTTCAGCGTTGGGTCTACAAATTACTCCCTTCATAGAAGCACAAATAAGAAATCGAAAACATCGGGTAGGTTATAGCTGGCGACTTGATCAAACATACATAAAAGTGAAGGGCGCTTGGTATTATTTATATAGAGTTGTAGATAAATCATGTAATACCGTTGATTTTCTTTTAACTAAGAGAAGATAGAGGATGAGTGCTCAATCATTTTTGATCAAGGCAATTAACACCAATGGTAAACTCAGAGTAATCACTATAGATAAAAGTTGCTCGAATAGGGGAGCTATCACAGTTTACAACAAGCGTTCGTATTGTAATATAAACGATAAGACAATGTAAATATCTAATCAACATTGTTTAGCAGGATCACCGTTTTGTCAAATAGAGGTTACAAAATGGATTAGGCTTTAAAAGTTTTGAATCAGCCAAAAGGACATGAACGGAATTGAAGTTGTACATATGTTGAGAAAAAATCAGATGATTAAACCTGGGTTAACTATGTTTAAATCGTTTTGTAAATTGGCTTCTTAACTTTTAAATCATTGATTTATCTCGAATTTATTTCACAGATGCGACAGAACCCAAATCAATGATTATATCCTTTGTTTACAAGTGCCACGGCAATACCCAATCTTAAAGTCACAAGGAATGCATAAACACACATTTTATGTAAACCCTCTTTTAAATCCTGGGACAACTATTTCAAATCATTCTTTAAACTGGCAGCATAATTTTAAAGTGCTTGAATTCTTGAACTTTAATACATAGATACAACAGAACCATATTTATACTACTATTTGTAAATCAGATACCTCAACAGGAAATTTTAGTAAGATTATAACCGAATAGTTAATGAGATAATTATAGTATTAGATGAGCAAATGGTTTAATTTTTTTGCAAATCTCTGAAAACTCCTGTTACTGTATTTTAGAGCCTACCAATTGAAATTATTTTCATAATATATATACATGCAAACATTGTATAAGTTACAATAATACCTCTTATTAAATTTTTAGGTTCGTCATTCGGATATTTACTTTTTAAGGTAGATAGTAAAAAAAGGATAAGTGGAAGATCAGCGAGCATGCTAAAAAAGCGCCAATTCGGTCCTTTCATGGAGTCAGGAAAAATTCGCCACATTATTCCACTCCATATAAATCCAACATTAATGCAAATAATAGTTTAGCGCGCTCAGCTGCATGAATATCACTTTGCCATAGTTTAAAAAATTTATAATAGCCCATAGAGTAATACCAGTATATTCTGCTTAATTAGAAAACCTCTGAACTACTATGTTCGCGGGCAGTCTGTATAATCCTACACCGAACTTGAACCTAAATCTGAAAGTGTTGTCTAAATGATTAACTCATAAGTCTTTACAGGTGCATATATAGGGGTTTACATGGAAAGATAGGTTACTTGTATTACTTTTTATTGAAGAGTTTCAGGATAGAATCTTTATGTATTTTTTTTTTGCAACAGAATGCACGAGCCTGCTGGAAAACAGGTAAAAATACCTATATCAGATCATTTGAATTTTAGTTACTTAGCCTTCGGATAACCTTAAATCCGGCAGTAATTAGTTGTAATGACCACAAACTATAAAATACAGGTGTAATGAATTATTCTAAAGAACTAAAAGCGGCAAAGATTTTTAACCTTTCCTCCTTTAACAACCTTACAGATAACATTTTTATCAGCAATCAGGCGGATGTTAATTACTATTCCATGAAAAGAGCTGATAATAATAGGTATCGTAAAGTAAAAGATATCCAGACTTCCAATATTAATATTAACCCCACCGTACGAATAGTGCACCTTTTAGGCGAAAATAAAAAATACTCGTCCTACCTTTCATTTGCCGTTGAACCTAAAGATAGATCTACAGGTATTGCCATCGTTTCGTTATGCAATGAAAGTAACGCATTCCTTTGCGATATAAGAATTCTTCCCCTGAACACCTTGTCGGATATAGCAGACCAAGAAGAGTATTCACAACTCCTTACTGTTAATCTTGACCGCTCAAAATTTGTTCTCAAAACTGACATTACTGTAGCGTTAACAGAAAACTCGGAGCCGCTATACAGCGTAGATGAAGTTGATGTAACTGTTATTGCCGATCTGGTCACGCAGAGTGAGGTGATTGAATTAAAGCGGGAGTTGGAATTCCAAGGTAGCAAGCTGGCCGCACATTATCTTCAGGAGGTTCTCGCTATATAAGGTTACTAATAAATAAACTTTCCACGATGAAGTCTTTTGAAATTCCGGATTTGCTAGTAGATGGACTAAATTTACAGCTTACGGACGCTGAAATTGAAAAATTTCATAATGCTCGTCAGGTTCGGAATAGTATAGCACATGGTGAAACTATTACATTAACTCTGCAGAAAGCAGGAGAAATTAATGATGTCTTGAAATTGATTGCCTATAAACTCGATAAGCATTTGAATGAACATTTTTTAATAAATGAAAATTTTAGCTAATACCTAAATAGCATATAAATTAGAAGTTAATATGGGAGATAAGGAGTTTAAAATTACATAACTACAAAGTTTGGGAAGTAAAAGATAACGATAATTACGATTGGGAAAATGTTGCGAGAGATGATCATGGTTATGTTATTATGATTGATGGTAGCAGGTACGATAGTCCTGAAGATGAATCTCATTATAGAGAAGAACGTGTACGTTGGAATGAACTAAGGAATAAATATAGTAAGTAAATATTGAGTTTCTACTAGTAATAACCCAGGTAGATATTGCCATTTTATCAATTTAAACATTATCGATGTTATCAAATATCAATTTTAAGGACTACACACAATCAAGACTAGATTTTTATAGTCAATTATCAGAATTCCAAATCGATTATGAAGAAATGGCTATTCCTATTGAGCTTGACCAAGCTTTTTTTGATATACTGGGAAGTAATTTTCATTATTATATTGAAAAAAGACTATCAGGACCGAAGTTCAGTAAAGTTGAAAATTTAGCCTACAAACAACTACTAAAAGAATTGTATCCTCAATTATTATCAATCTTTCAATACAATGGGCCAATAGTGTATTGGTTCAAAATAAATTATAGTGATGGATTAACAAACGAGAAGATTCTTACTCACTATATCAAGACAAAAGAGAAACCTAAAAATAGGGGATGGTGGACAAAGGCTAATAAAATATGTAACCACACTACAGAAATACTATATGTCGGAAAGGTTGAACGTGCCTTCGAAAACCGCTTCATCCAGCATATAGGCCTAGGACATAATTATACTACGGCATTAAAGTTACAAAAATGGATACCCGATCTCGAAAACATGTCAGTAACCCTACATTTCTTAAAAATACCTCATAACATGACAAATCACTTAGAGGATAATTGAAAATGTAATATGGAGAGAGCTTCAACCACTTTTGGGTGCGAGCCCACGCATTAAATAACATAAAATGACACAAAAAAGACTAGCAATTATTGTACTTGGTAACAGAAATTCTGGCAAATCAAGCACGTGGTATGAATTATTTGGCAGAACCATCCGTACAGGACATAAAAGACTTAGGCTGAATGGATCTGAGATTGCACACTTTGTGAAAAACTCTTCATTTGAGGAAAATAACGTAGATATAGATGCCGGAGTGTTTGTCAGAAATGCTTCGTTCGAAGAATGGGGTGATCTAGCCGAAGATTTCTTTGATGAAAATAATATGCCACGCATTATACTATGCGCCGTCCAATATAAAGACAAAGGTAAAGAAACGATCAATTTTTTTGTTAGGCATGGGTATGAGCTCTATATTCAATGGCTCAATCCTGGATTTAAGGATAAAGGGAATTATGACGATTTTCTCGGATTTGAATAGACATTTAAGACAGCTGGGGAATTTCATAAAATCGATGGTAAAGAAAAAAAGAACCGGTTGTTAAGGATTAAATCGTATCTCTATAAATGGTTGGAAAATAATGAATAAAGAAATTTATGTAGAAAAACTAGACGAATTGTATGACTCATTATTTGAATTTAATGAAAAACCGGAATTCTGGAGAGCAGCTTTAGGTTCGGCCCCAAGATATTTTGTACACACAAAATTCAATGGAAGTCACTATTTTGGCATGTCTAAGTTCTGTGTCTTAAAAAAAGTAACTATAGAAGAATATATATCCAATTATCGTTATATCACAGATGGGAACAATTCACAGCTAATTATCAAAAACAGATTCAACAGAAAGTGGATTCCAAGGAGTGGTATCAACAGTGATATTAGAAAGGCATTTGATAAATGGATACTGGAGTTCTTCCCAAATTACAGTATTGATAATGCTAATTTTATCAGTCTTCCTGAAAAATCGGTAATCTCAATATCTAAAAAAATAGTTACCCCGGAGGAATTGGAAAATATTCTTGATCTCAAAAGAAAAATAGGTAATATAGGAGAGAATATAGCTTATAATTATGAGATAGAGAGATTAAAAGAAAATGGAATTAAGAATGCTTCCAAGTATATTAAGCACGTGGCATTAACCAATACAGCTTCAGGGTTTGATATATCTTCCATTACAAGGAAGGAGGAGCGATTCATTGAGGTAAAATCATGTGTTTCAAAAACAGATCAATTCTTTTTGACCGAAAATGAAGTGTTGACACTTGAAAGGCTTGCGGATAAGGCATATATTTATTGTGTTGTAATTCCTGATCTAGATCCCCTGCAGGGATATGTTTATAAGGTCATCGAGAATCCAATCAAATTATTTATGGAAAAGAATTTATTAGAACCTGTAATGTATAAGGTAAAGCTTTAGTAAATTGACAAATCCCATGTCAATTGCATAATTAAATAGTATTATCAAATTAAGGATTGTTTTTGTTTTTCTCCAATTCTTCAAGGAAATAACTAAATGGCATCCCCATCTTTTTCTTAAACACATCAGTAAACTGCTGCGCTGTGCCAAAACCAGCCTCTTCTGCTATAGCTGTGAATGTGTAGTTCCTAAGTTTTGGATCTTGTTCGAGTTTCTGAACGATATATGCAATTCTCAAGTCACTTATATAATCAGGATACGATTTCCCCTTGTGATAATTAATCACCTGAGATAAGTATTTGTAATTGGTGCCGAAACTACTTGCGAGTTTCTCTATCTTGATGTCTTTATTTATAAAACAGTATTTGTCTTCAAATTTTTGCAGCTTAGTCAGTAAATCGGTCTCCAGTTCTTCGGATATATTGGGCCGCTGGACTTTGCTTGAGTTCACCTCAACAAGTTGCAGTTTTTGCTTATAAAGCTCAAAGTTTTTTGAATATTGCCTTAACCTGCCATTGCGATATATAAGGAACACGGATAAGGGCAGAAGTACAATTGACGCTATCAACAAAATAATCCTCAGTGCTTTCTCCCTAGCAAAATCCCTTTCAATACTTTCCTTTTCCTTGATCAATTCTGCAGTATCATATTCTTTGAGTATTCTTCCGGCTAAATATTTGAAATTCGAGTGTAATACCCTGTCAGCCTGCAGAAGCCGGGTAATATATAAAAGCTCGGCGTCCCGGTCCCCTTTGCATCTGTAATAGTCAATCAGCATCTCATAATTACGCCTCAAATCCGGCCGAATATATTTCTTATCCGTAAAAATCCTGTCAACTTTTAGCAAGTAGGGAAGTGCTCGTTCGCTTTTACACATTTCCCAGTAGCTGGACGCAATATAAAAGTAGGCCACTGAGAGATTGCCGAAATCTTTTTGCGTTCGCAGATACGGTATGGCCAATCCTATTTTTTCGATCGCACTGCTGTAGGATTTCCTGAAATACTCGTTAATCCCTTACGCATGATTAATATAAGGAAGCATTGAATCATCATCCAATCTTTTACTCTCTTCACAGGCGAGACGGTTCCATTCTGTAGATTCCTGGTAGTTCCCGAGTTTTGTGTTGCATAAGGCAAGTGAATGTAGGCAATTCAGATAAGCGCGGGTATCTTCCTTCTTAAAAAAATCTGTACAGGCAGTAAATAGAGAAATAGCATCGTTATAGAATCCAAGATAATATTTTATGTGGGCAATGTTATACTGTATCTTATGCTTAAGGTAATCGTTTTTGGTTGTCGCAATCAGCCTATTGGCAATCAGGTAATAGTCGAGCGCCTTATTATGTTCCTTGCGGCTGTAATACACAATCCCTTTTGTCAATATTGCAGATCCCAGTAATTCATTGCTATCACTACGCTCTGCTGCATAAATCATGTTATCGACATATGTTACCATCTGGCTGTAATCCACTTCATATATATAATTATTATAGCCATTAATGACCTCTTCAATGTTATCCTCCTCTTTTGCTTTTTGCAGGTAGGCATCGAGATAGTGAATCACGGATTTTTTACCGCTGTTTTGATCAATACGATCATAAATATAATCATAGCTTTTAGAAATGAGCGTATCATTTCGCTGGGCTATAAGCATACATGGGGTAAAAATTAAAGTATACAAAAACAAAATTGTAAGGCGTATAGTCATCTAATTGAATGTTTTATAGCATCAATTGATTTACAGAAGAGTAGTGAGCGACTCAAGTTTTGGGGGTAGCATAAAATTACACAAACCCATTTAAATACAAAGCTTTTCGGAAAAAAAAGCAACATGAATTTCCGGAAATTCCTATCAATGTTTCCGGAACCTATAACGTAATAATTTGCGGCGTTTGGCAGCTGCATCTAAGTTTGCTAACGAATTCACGGACTAGGATTGCACGATCGGCATTCCAGGTTCACTAACTCGGGTTAATGGGCTGACCAACTAAAATTACAAATCATTACCATTAACGATTATGAAAAAAGTTATCTGTATGCTTTTCCTGGTAGGAAGTGTAGCATGCTCAACCGAAGATTCCCCAGAAGATGCTCGCTCAGGAAATGCAGCTCTAAAATCCACTGCTTCTGATGATAGTGAAGCAGCTAATTTAGCAAATCCGTTTGATGACAGAGGTGTGGCGTACCTCCAACTTGCGGATTATTATGAGGCCTTGGATACAAAGCCTTCCGGTAACACAGCCATCATAGATGCCCTTGAAGCTATAGCTGTAAGTCTCAATATCTCCAGTCAGGAGTATGATCCCGAGGTATCGCAAGGTATCCACGAAATCAAACAGCTTTCAGCCTCACAACCCCAGACAGTCTTAGAAGGCTTAAATATAAGTAGTGAAGGACGTGGCCATCTACGTGCCGTGCTCAATGAACTCAAAGCGCTAAAGGACCAAGAGGCCGGATATGATGCAGTCTATAATGCACTTGTAAATCGAGAACAGTCAATCCTGGAATCCAGCCTGGTTCTCAAAGATAAAGAGACGCTGCTATCGACTTTATCCATCCTACGCTATAGCGTCTATAGTAAGAGCAGGAGGAAAAGGAAGGATAGGGATTGGGAGCTTTCGGTAGGCAATGTGATGGCGACATCCTATGGTGCCGTTTCGAGCCGACCTAATGCCATCATCAGCGGGGTAGCATCTGAATACATCAATTAAAAGGTACTTCTATGGATACGGTTAGGGAGAACGTCCGGTTTGCGATTTTTAAAGGAAACTACGAGACCATCCTTAGCCGTATCCTAATTTCTTCATCCCCACGCGATACATTAACCATTCTATTCCCTTTGAATTCTCAGGATAAAACCTTTCTGGCCTTATTTAATTCCGATGCCTCTGCTGAAGTAATAGCGAATAGTATCCAGAGGCTTACCGATAGTGAGTCACGGTTTTATCTGGTTGAAATTTATGAGCTAAAGAATCTGCTTTTTCAATTATCTGTACGATATCACTTTTCAGCCTGTATAATTGCAGAATGCTCTGCTCAGGAAGCCGGACTATTGAAAAAAATTCTAAAGAAGCTTTACCCATATGACAAAGTTGAAAACAATACAACGCAGCGCCTGTATTTAAATATGCTATTACAGTACCTGGATGAGATTTTGGATAAAACAGGTGTAGTGCTTTCAAGGGAAAATGAGCTCGCTAAAAATTTTACAGAGATGCTGCACAAGGCAATAAATCCTGAACATCAGGTTCGTTATTATGCTGAACGTCTATTTGTAAGCAGGAGATACCTTACCAAAGCGGTCCGTGCCAGCGTCGGGGAGACACCAAAAATGCTTATAGATAGGCAACTAATCGCCGTGGCCAAAATTATGCTTAAAAGAAGTGATACCGTTTACAGTATAGCAGAGGAACTTAAGTTTGAAAGCCCGGCCTCTTTTGCCACTTTCTTCAAAAAGCATACAGGATTGACCCCAAGCCAATACCGTACAGCACATTTAAATACTAAATAAGATTATGGTACAGCAATACCCTCTGGAATGGCTTGATTCCCTTATCTCAATAACCTTAAATCTGTCTAAGATGTATATCAGGGATTTGAGCAAAGATGATATACAGAACCTTTCGGATAAAGCGATTATAGAAGCCGTACATATCCAATCCGAATTAAAAAACCAAGTATTCTCATTGCATAAAGAGAGCCAGATCCGGCTTTTAGTACAGAAATACCACTCGGCATTTATCATACTGCTTGATACCTTAAGCGACTACGAAATCAATCCTGCATTCGCTAAAGAGGAATATGGCAATATTGCCAGTACGCTGATCTCAATACTGGATGAGTTGCTGTTCTTTATAGAAACGCGATTTTCCAATTACCTAACCCTCGAGGAGCGTGTCCCACCCACCTACCTGAATGTTTCGCGCAACGAGCTAAAAATGAAACTGGACCGTATCCAGAAAAAGCTAATCGCTGATGTTGCTGATCCCTCATTCACCTCTATCATACTGGACCATCTCTACCGTTTCATACACAATAAAAAAACGGAAAGTGTTACATTACGCGAGGTATTATACCATAAGGAACTTGTACAGAAGCTTGAGCTATTAGGGGCAGGGGATAACCATACGACACTCCACAACGCCCTAAATGAGCTACTGGTATATATGAATTTCAATAGTAGGGAATATATAAGCTATTTTACGCGTTCCATCGCTGAGAAGATCAATACACTGCAAACAAAAGTGGAACGTGTTGACAGCCTCCATTTCCATTATAAGGAGTTTAGCCAGATGCAGAGCCATCAGACCATGATACTGTATCCTCAGCATCAAGACCTTAAGGTTATCCTGGGGAACTGGTTCCAGCAGGAAATACTTTATTTGGAAAAGACCATGCACCTGCCTAATAAAAGTATCAGGGACATAAGAAAAACTTCAGCGGCTCCATTAAAGGTAGAGGAGAAGGTCAGGGTAAACCTATCTTCAGATCAGATAGCCCTTATTCTTAGGGCATTCGACGATTCAAGGCTTTTAGAAGCAAGATCAATGAGCCAGGTCTTTAAAATGATTGTTCCCTATCTCTCTACACCATCTAAAGAAGAGCTTTCATATGATTCCGTACGCACCAAATCGTATAACGCCGAATCAAAAGATAAAGAAGTGGTCATTTCTACCTTAGAAAAAATTATAAAGAGGTTAAACGATTATTAATTGAAATTTTTTATTTTATTTTTATTGTAGAAAAACCTTACAAAATGAAAAAGATCTTAGCTATACTTTATCCTTCGGATATACATACATTCCTTAAAGTAGCGTTTTATGTTGCGGTTGCTTTTATACCAATCTATGAATTCCTGCTTACCGGCTTATACTGGACAGATGCCAGCTACAAGCTGGGAGTGATATTTTCTAAGCTAGGCTATTCTTATATAGCTGCCTCAATCTTTTACATCCTATCACAGTATATCCCTATACTCAGGCCTAAAAGGGAGAGAAAAGAACACATACTTCATCAGGTTTACCTGCAGATCGAAACAATCAATACAATAATAAATAACCTGCAATTTCACCTTGGGCTTGAAGGGAAAAATATTAAGGATACTTATGTGCTACGAGAAGTATTAGAAGCGATACAGGCAGATTCTGAAGTTAATGGTTTTCCTAACAAAGAACTCACCAACAAGGACGAGGAGAAGTATTCAACCTGGGTTCAGTTAGATTTTAAAAATACAGATTCCAAGGGGAATTTCATGACCAACCACTATCATGAGAATTACGGCTTTGACCTTGAGGGGGCACTATCGAAACATCCTATTAAGGAACTGAATACGGCCAAATACAAAGATGATCTTATCAGCTCACTTAAAAAAGGCAACCTGCAATCTGCAACCTTCATAAAAGGCGATAAGGAGGTGAAACAGTTCATAGAAGCCAACCCTCAATTTAAAACCATAACAGTGTATGACGCCAACCTAAAAAGGCTGGATACAAGGCAGCGAAATACAGAAACTATGAGCAACAGCGAATCAAAGACACAGAAGAAGTCCCAAAAGGAAAGTGCTGAAGGCGAAGGAGAGGATGCGGGTACAGCGCAGAAAAATAAACGCGCTAAAAGGCAAGCCTTATGACAATGGATGGGATACAGCCATTGCTGGATTTCTTTGCTGCAATACGCAAAGATTTCAGGATCAGCGCGGCACACATTGGAGTCTTTGCTGCACTTTTAGCTTACAGAATCAGTAAAGGCAACGACACAGTTGTGAAGGTCTTCAGCAAAGATATTATGCCGATAGCAAAAATATCATCACCCTCTACCTACCTGAGGTGTGTGCGGGAGCTGCATGATTATGGCTATATAGTTTATAAACCTTCCTATAAGAAGACGGTAGCAAGTACAATCCAGTTTAAGTAATGAGAAAATCAAATCCATAAAAGCTCCGTAAAGGGGCTTTTCTGCTTAAATAACGAGAGATGATGAAGGAAGAGGATGACATATTCAGAAGCAGGATAAGCCGTGAAAAAGCGATGAAAATGCTGAGGGATAAAGGAATGGATGTGACATTGGAACAAGCAGCGAAAATCTTGGATTTTCTGAGGAAAATAGCTAATATAGCCGTTTCAAATCATTTAAAGAAAAGGAAATGAGTATGATAGCAGATTTGTATGTACGAGTAAGTACCGATGAACAGGCAGAGAAAGGGTATTCACAACGTAATCAGGAAGAGCTTTTAAGAAAATATTGCAGCATACATAATATCCAGATAAGGAATGTAATATATGAAGACTACTCCGCTAAAACCTTTAACAGGCCGCAGTGGAAAAAGTTGCTGCTCAATCTGAAAAAGAACAAGAATAAGATTGATTTGGTCTTGTTCCTGAAATGGGACAGGTTCAGCCGAAATGCAGGTGATGCTTATCAAATGATCAACTTATTACGCAAATTGGGTGTAGAGCCCCAAGCTATAGAACAGCCTTAGACTTTTCTGTGCCTGAAAATAAGATGATGTTAGCATTTTATCTTGCTGCACCTGAGGTAGAAAATGACAGACGGGCACTCAACACTTTTCATGGTATACGAAGGGCCAGGAAAGAGGGACGTTATATGGGAATGGCACCCTATGGTTTCGCAAATAAGGTTACTGAAGACGGGAAAAAATATATTGCACCTGTCCCAAAAGATGCAGCTATGGTAACCTGGATCTTTGAGCAAATAGCTAAGGAGGCCTTCAGTACGGAGTCTATCTATCATTTGGCAAAAGATAGAGGACTGAAGATGACCAAAAGTAACTTTTGGGTGATGCTACGAAATCCTCTATATGCCGGTAAAATAATTGTACCTAAATACAAGGATGAGGAGGAGATCTGGGTTAATGGTCAGCACGAGTCAATTATAAGTGAAGGATTGTTTTACCGTGTACAGGACGTCCTCGACGGTAAAAAAAGAACCTACAGGCCCAAAGCGCTAACAACTGAAAATTTCCCTCTCAGGGGATTCTTTATGTGCCCACAGTGCGGCAGTAAGCTAACAGGAAGCAAATGCAAAGGCCGGCATAAATATTATTTCTACTACCATTGCGACAAAGTATGCAAGTATCGTATTAATTCGGATGTTGCCAATCAACTATTCACCGAACAGCTTAATAGGTACAAGCCTATAGCTGCAGTAAAAAAGCTCTATACTGCAGTTTTGCTTGAGGCATATCGTGAACATACCGGATCCGTTTCTTCCGAAAAGAGAAAGGCACTGGAACAAATCACAGAATATGAGAAAAAGCTTTCTTCAGCAAGGAATCTTCTGGTTACTGAAAAGATTGATGTAGATGATTATAACATCATGAAAAACGAGTACAGGACAATTATCCAAAAATTAGAAAGGCAGCTTAGTGAGGTAAGTGATGACAGGGTAAGTATCGAACAGCTTATGAATAAAGGGATTGACAACCTTTTAAAACTAGGAGGGGCACTTGAAAAAACTTCATTAAGTGAAGCGCGTGACCTGATTGGTTTAATTTATCCCGAAAATTTCACTTTTCGCGGAAACGATTTCCAAACCGCTCGAGTCAATGAAATAGTCAACTGTATTTATTTGGTAAACAATGAGTTACAAGCAAAAAAAACGGGACAAAAGACGATTTTATCGCTTTGTCCCGAGTAGTGACCTCGACTGGATTCAAACCAGTAACCTTCTGAGCCGTAATCAGATGCGCTATTCAGTTGCGCCACGAGGCCGTTTTTGCTCTCAGTATCTAATTATCTGCGATATTTATCATACTGATTGCGGGTGCAAATATAGATATTAATCATTAAATTGCAAGCGTAAACGAATAAAAAATTAGAAAAAAATGACATTGAATCAGTATATACGTGACATTCAGGATTTTCCAAAAGAAGGAATTTTGTTTAAAGATATCACACCTCTGCTTGCAAACCCAAAAGCAGTTAAAGAATGCATGGCGTTACTTCTAAATAATCTAAAAGATCGCAAAATTGATACCGTTGTAGGGGTAGAGAGCAGGGGATTCTTTTTTGCTACTTTACTGGCTTATGAACTTTTTGCCGGTTTTGTACCGGTTCGTAAACCTAAGAAATTGCCATACAAGACGATTTCTGCCTCTTACGAGCTGGAATATGGTACTGATACACTCGAGGTTCATAGTGATGCTATAAAGCCGGGAGATCGCGTTTTAATACATGATGATGTTCTTGCAACAGGTGGAACGGCTAAAGCAGTTTGTGAGTTGGTAGAAAGACTGGGTGGAGAAATTGTGCAATGTAATTTTCTTATGGAACTATCGTTCCTTAATGGTAGAGAGAAATTAGGCAATCGAGAAGTATACGCGCCATTAGTGTATTAATCCAATGAGCGGGTGGTAACATAGTATTTCCAGGCAACAATTGCTTTTTGAAGTTTTGTCGCTTTAGCAAGGTCAAGCTGCTCTTTTGTGTAGTTTGGCAGAAGCCAATGGTTTAGTTTTGCTAGTATTTTAAACATGGCTGTAGGTTTTTGGTATATCAAATATAAGAAAAGGCTGCCCGATTAAGGCAGCCTTTAAGATTTTATTTGGGTTTGTCTATTTGCTTGTAGACACCGCTAATTGACCTTTTATTTTTCCTACATAGATATTTGGTATACTCGATTCATTTTTGTGAGGATCTGATGTTGTATAAGATTTCGAATCATTATTTTGATCTGATATTCTCAGATTGACAGTTGTTATAGCTCCTCTTGAATTTCTTTTGACATCTGAATATGCCATGCGTATTCCATGGTTTTCTAAATCTTCTTTATACGTATTTAGTTGAATGTCTGTAGTGTTTTTGTTTATAGTATAAAAAATATTATCCTTATTGTTATTATAAATAGGCTCTCCGTCTTCTCCTGTTCTTGTTGTTACAACTACTGTTCTTACACTTTGGGTTTTGTTATTTTGCCATATATTTTCATCTAGTTTTACACCTGTAGCTTTAAACCTATTGGTGGCAGTCTCAGACATTTTTTTTCGGTCTGAATATGCTGAAGCCTGATTGTCGTTTTGCCATGCATTTTCATCAATTTTAGCGCCAATAACTTCAAACCGATTTTTAGCGGCGTCAGGCGTTTTCTTTTTTTCTGAATTTGATGAGACAGGATTATCAATCTTTTTAGTTGTTAATACTATCGAACCGTCTTTGGTTTTAACATTGTACAACTTAAGTGTACTTTTGCTATCATAATCAATAATAGATTCAAATTTTTCGCCCGGAGGCGTATCTATATATTTAGATTTTTGGACTTTTCCGTTTATAATAACTACAACATCACTCTTTTTCATTCTGGAATTTATGTATTCAACAGGATTATAAATCTCAGATTTTACCTCCGTATCTGTCGTTGTGTTTAACGCTGTATTTGTTTTGTTCTGTTCAACTTTCTGAAAAGATATTTTATTATCGCTGTCCTTCGTTAATTTCTCAATATAAAGGTTAAAAGGATAGATAGGGGTATTGTCGGTAGAAATGACCTCATAGACAGGATAACTTTTAGTATTGTTTTTGTCTTTTACCATTACTGTGATTGCAGTAATTTCTCCCTTTTTATTTCTTTTCACGTTTTTGAATGTCACATCGGCGTCAAAGATATCTTTATACATTTCTTTTCGCTCGTTCATGGTTTTTTCAGAAAGATTCTTGTCTACGTTGGTTACTGCAAGAACGGGGTATTCAAGTTCGCTTCCGTATACAGCTTCTGATAAATAAGCAACTTTATCTTCTGTCGTATTTTCAGATTGTTTTTGTTTATTTGTGGCTTCACGCTCCTGCGCTATAACTTCTGTCTGAAACAGATAGAAAAATATTGCTGTAGCCGGAAGTATAAAGGCAAATTTGATTAAGCTTAGCCTTTTAGATTGTGGCTTGTTCAGCATAACAATTCGTTTTTTGATTAATGATTGATAAAAGTGATTGGTTATAGCAATACACTCTGGCTGCAAAGTGATTTTAAGCAGCGTTTTTTGATATGCTTTAAGATCTATTATTTCTTTAGCGGCTTCAGCATCAGCAATAAATTCCAGATTTTGTGTAACCTGTTTTTTGTAAAGCCAGCTTATCGGGTTAAACCATAAAAATGTACAGGTTAACTGATTTAAAAGCATATCCAGTGAATGCAATTGCCTGCTGTGTACTTTCTCATGTGCAATTATGTTTTCCAGTTCGTCAAAGGTAAGCGTGGCAGTGTTGTATACTATATACTTAAAGAAAGAGAACGGAGAGTTAACCAATGGCGAATCTATCAGGATAAATCCTTTACTGTATACTTTCTGCTGGCCTTTAAGAAGGCTTATAATTCTGTAAAGATCGATTATTAGTCTGCTAAAGAAAAACAACACACCCGCTGTATATAGTGCTAATGCAACATACCACCAATTGATTTTGAAAGACTGTTCTGCGGCGATATTGATAGCAGTCTGCGGAAGCATTCCCTGCATTATGAGAGGCTCATGAAGAACCGTCGGTGCTACCCATACAATTTTTGTATACACTATAAGCGGAAGCAGGGCAGAAGTAAATATTCCTGCAACAAGGAAAAAACGGCTTGAGTTAAAGAAGGTTTCCTTCCTGATTAGTAAATAATATGCCAGGAAAAATAGTGTAAGCAATCCGGATGCTTTTGCAAGGTATACAAATAAGCTTTCCATAATAATTTATTATTATTGATTATTCTGGTGTAGAAATTTGAAAAATATTGGGGCAGGATGAGCTGCCCCAATAGCTATAATAAATTGACTTATTATATATAACTAACCTCAGTTTTAATTCGATTTTTTCTTAAGTTCAGCTCTTGCTTTTTCAAGCTCTTTTCTTGCACTTTCCAGTTCAGCTTTAGCTTTTTGTAGTTCAAGGAGTATTTCCTTTTCCGATTCAAGATTTTCCTTCTCGCTACGGGCATTTCTCAAGCCACGTGCCGCAATTTTTGATTCCTTTCTCAAAGCCATAGCTTTTCTTACTTCGGGATCTTTAAAAGCTTTGCGAATCTCTGCGCTTGCTCTTTTCATTTCTGCTACGATTTCATCTCTTTCTGCTTCAGAAAGACTTTCAAAGGCCATCTCTTTTTTCCAGTCGATTTCAGCTAAGGCTTTCATTCCCTCATGAACGCCTGTAGATGCATATTCCATTATTTCATCTGTAGATGGCATTGGTGGCATTGGCGGCATCGGCGGCATTGGAGGAAGTTCGTCTCCATTTTGGTTATAAGTATAAGTGTAAAAGTTATTCGGTTTTTTGGTTGTCGTAATTTCTACAACACCTTTCTTACCTTCTTTACCGTATTTTTTTTTACCTTCTTTTGGAGATAATTTGGTTACAATAATGGTCTGGCCACTTGGAAACTGTACTTTGTCAGCATCGCCCTTAGGCTGCTTAACGCCGTTGATTACTACAAGAGCATCTTTATCCACGTTAGCTACTTTAGTCGTATTATCCTCAGATTTTGAATATGAATAAGAGGTTGTTAAAGGCTCTTTTTTAGTTGTCGATTCTGAGTAGCTCACGCTGCTTGCTACCGCATTGTCTTTTTTATCCGGCCTGCCAAAAGCTATGCTGTTTTCCTGCGCATCACTGCCTTTTTCAATTTCAATTGTAAAAGGTGGAATTGGTTTGTTCCCGGTAATCTCATAAACTTTAGATTGTGTTTTGTCTTTTACAAGAACTCTTACTCCGGTAATTTCAGAAGTTTCATTTCGTGTTACATTGCTAAAAGTAACATCGGCATCAAACTGATCTTTAAAGACTTTTGTTTCAGATGCCAGTTCATCATCTTTACTGTCTTTATCAACTGTAATTGCCACTTTAAATTTTTCACCCGTAACACTGTTTACGGTTGTAGCTTTTTCCTGAGCTACTGCCTTTACCTGAAATGCCAGCATGAATGCTGCAAGGGCAGGTAATACAATGGCATACTTCCATGAATTGCGTCTTTTAGACTGTTTTTTGTTTAACATAACGATTCGTTTTTTGATTAATGATTGATAAAAATGATTAGTGATTGCTATACATTCCGGCTGAAGTGTAATTTTCAGCAGGGTTTTCTGGTAAGCCTTTCTATCAGACAGCTGTTTGATTGCGACAGCGTCGGCGATAAATTCCAGATTTTGAGATATTAATTTTTTATAGAGCCATACAAACGGATTAAACCAAAAGGCGATACAGAACAGCTGACTGACTATCATGTCTGCCGAATGTTTTTGCCTGCTGTGTACTTTTTCGTGAGCAATGATGCTCTCCAGTTCTTCAGGCTGTAACACTGCCGAATTGTACACTATATAGTTAAAAAAAGAGAATGGCGATTTTACTTTCTTAGAATCTATAAGTTTGTAGTTTCCTTCTATTTTAATACTGTTGCCCTTTACTATGTGGCGGATAGACTTAAAATCAACCATAAACCGCATTAAAAAAAACAGAACACCAATAATATAGATACAAAATGCTACATAACTCCAGTTTATAGAGAACGCTTCTATTTCAGCCGTTCCTGCCAATTGTTGCTGCAGTATATATTGCTGTAATACCATCATATCCTTAGGAGCGGCTATTTGAGAAACAGCAACAGCTTTCGGAGAAGGTTCTACCCAGACTACTTTAGTGTATTCTACAAGTGGAAGCAGGGCAGAGGTGATTAGGCCTGCCAGCAAAAAGCCACGGTTCGAAGTAAAAAAGGTTTCTTTTCTCAGTAATATATAATAGGCCGTTAAAAAGAATGCAAGCAATCCCGACGCCTTAGCCATATAGATGATAAAAGCTTCCATATCATTCCTTTTTTTCGATCATATCAAGAATTTCACGAAGCTCATCGGCGCTTATTTTCTCTTCCTTTGCGAAAAAGGATATCATGCTTTTATAAGAATTATTAAAGTAATTCTCAATGGCATTGTTCATAAAACCTTTCCTGTAATCTTCTTTACTGACTTTGGGGAAATACTGGTGTGTGTTGCCGTAGGCATTATGGCTAACATACCCTTTTTCTTCAAGGTTTCTTATTATAGTAGACAGGGTGTTGTAATGAGGCTTGTCGTCCTCAATTTCCATCAGCACATCTTTAACGAAAGCTTTTTCGAGCTTCCATAGTATATGCATTATTTCTTCTTCCTTGTTGGTTAACTTTTGCATGACATCTTGTTTATAATTCAAAATTAAAACTATTTTTTTAGTTACACAACTATTTTTATAGTTAAATAACTAGAAGGGTCGTTTTTTGTTTTAGATGCCTGATGTGTACTATGTGTTTTCTTTGAGGAGTATTCGCTGAAGAATAATAAGGGCTATTGCGGCAAGTATACCGAGAAGTCCCATAACAATCCAGTTGGCCATGTAGCCCCAGTGGGCAATAATTTCAAGTCCGGTTTTACCGCTTACAATATGAGCAAGGCTAAAAGTCATTGTATAGTAACCCATATATTGACCCTCGCTGCCACGGGGTGCGCGTTCCATTGCAAATCCGTTAGTTTTTTTTTTCAAGCAGAAGACGGCATACGAGATTATAGCCATGCTTATAATAAGTATTCCTACCCAGCCCTGAAATAGCAGTGCCAGATAGCTTACACCCATAAGTAATGCGCCGAGGGCTATAGGTTTTATCTTTTGAATTTTTTTACGCTCTATATAACCTACAATTGGCATTTCACACAGAAGTACTAACAATCCGTTGAAGGACATTAGGAGTCCTGTATGGAATTCAGATAGTCCGTATTGCTCTTTGTGGTACAGCGGGAGCGTAGTAAACAACTGGAAAAACACCATAGCACCAATAAAACTGCAAAACAGGAAAAGCCAAAATGGTTTGTCATTAGTAATAGATCTTGTATTTTCTATCGTCTCTGTTACATCTATTTCTTCTTTGGCTTTCTTTTTCTCTTTTACCAGTAACATAAAAACCAATATAGATGATATGCACGATATACCATCTGCCCAAAATAATCCTTTATATCCTATGCCTAAAATTATAAGTCCACCCAAAGCAGGCCCTGCCATAAAACCAAAATTCACCGCGAGTCTTACTAATGTAAATGCCCTTGTTCGGTTTTCCGGTTTAGCATATGTGCCCAATGAAACAAACATTGCAGGACGAAACATATCGGCAACAACCATTATGCTAAACATCGCAATACACAACGCGTAAAAAGTGGTTATATACTGAATAATAAAGAACGATGCTCCGCTAATAAGCATGCTGAAAACCATCACTTTATAGAAACCTATCTTATCTGATAGTTTACCTCCAATCCATGATCCTAACATCGAGCCTGCACCAAAGCAAACCATGATCCATCCAACTTGTCCGTAGGTAAAATTGAGATCTTCTTTAAGGTATTTTGAAAGAAAAGGAAACACCATTGTACCTGCACGGTTGATGAAGGTTATGATGGCAAGTATCCAAACCTCGCGGGAAAAACCACGAAAATTATTTATGTAGCGGGAAAATGATTGCTGGAGCATTTGTATAGGTTGGTTTGCTGCAAAGTTACAAATGTTAAGAGTTTGGTTTGTTTACAAAACATAAATAAATTCAGAAGGCAATCTATCTTATATTACCTATTTTTGTGGAAACACAATTGTATGAAAAAGTTTTTTATCATAGCCGCAGCACTTGTATTACACACAGCTTCGGCACAGGAATGCAGTAAAGAAAATTCTCTTAAATACCAACAGCAGCTTAATAAAGAGTATGCTAACCCAGAAGAATCGCCGCTAACTAAAAAGGATATTAAAAAATTTAAATCGCTTGATTTCTATCCAATAGATATGGCCTATTGTGTTGAAGCAAAGTTTGTGCGTACACCCGATGAAAAACCTTTCGCAATGCCAACTACGACCGATCGTAAACCAATGTATGTTAAGTTTGGTGAAGTTGTTTTTAACCTAAACGGAAAAGAACATAAGTTGGATGTATTTCAAAGCCTTGATCTTATAAAACTGGAGAAATACAAAAATGACCTGTTCCTTCCTTTTACCGATCTTACATCTGGCAACGGAAGCTATGGCGGTGGAAGGTATGTAGACCTGAAACAGCCTGCAGCTAATACTATTCTTATTGATTTTAATACAGCTTACAATCCGTACTGTGCGTACAACCATGTTTATTCGTGCCCTATACCGCCCGCACAAAACGACCTTAAGACAGAAATTAAAGCGGGAGTAAAAGAATATAAAAAGCATTAGTATATAAAACACAAATCCCCAAAGTGTATTTCATCTTTGGGGAATTTGCCCTCCTCATAGCGATTTGGGGTTAGGTAGGTCCGGTATTTTATAAAGCCAGGGCAGGTTCAGCATTTGCTGCTTCTTTTTCGGTAACTACATTTAATAATATAAATGATCTGTCCCCGGTATTCCCTGCCTGAATCTTTTTAAGATTTTCCAATGTTATTGTTCCTGTTATGTAGCCAAGCTCATTGTTTGTGTAAGCTTCCTCAATGGTAAGGAACTGTTGTTTAAAGGTATCGGCATCCTCTTTTTTATGCCTTAACAGTACTTTTAAATTTACGTTATCCGAAAGGATAAGGTTTTCCTGCTGTCTTATTTTCTTGTATTCATACCTGTAATTATAACTTAAGGCAGATATATCAGACAATACTGCTGAAGCTGTTGGGTGTGCACCTGCTCCTTTACCTACAAAGAACTGAGTGTCGGCAAAGCTTGTTTTGGTAAGCACGCCATTAAATACATCATCTACAGTATAAAGGCGTTCGTCCGGCGATACAAATTTAGGTATTACAAAAGCTGATAACTGACCGTCTGTTCCTTTAAATGCCTGTGCAATAAGTTTAATCTTAAGTCCTTTTTCACGTGCATATTTTAGTTCCAGGCTACCGATTCCGTCAATACCAATATTAAAGATATCAGCTGGTTTCGCGATGTAACCAAATGAATGCGCAAGAAGTATAAGCAGTTTGTATTTCGCATCAAATCCACCTGTGTCAAGTATCGGGTTGCTTTCTGCAAAACCTTTATCCTGTGCTTCTTTTAATGCCACCTCATACGATAGGTTTTCAGCAAAAGTCTTTGTCAGTATGTAATTGGTTGAACCATTTACAATACCTTCAATAGATTCCAAAAGGTCATTATCATAATACTCTTCAAGATTACGTATAATAGGCATACTTGCACAAGCTGCAGCTTCATATAATAACGGAACATTATATTTTTCCTGAAGTTCCAGTAATTCGGTAAAATGCTCTGCAATCATTTTTTTGTTAGCAGATACTACAGCTTTACCTCTTTTAAGTGCTTCAGATACAATTTCGAAAGCGGCATCGGCATCATCAATAAGTTCAACAACTACATTGATCTCTTCATCATTCAGGATATCATTTTTGTCGAAGGTAAAATTCTCAATACCAATCTCTCTTGGTTTGTTTTTATCCTTAACACAAATGTTTTTTATGTTAGCTTTAAGTCCGGGTGTTTTTTGCAGTACTTCGTAAAGTCCAAAGCCTACACATCCAAAACCATAAAGGCCTATATTTAAAGTTTTTCTTGACATAGCTAGAATATGTTATACAGCAGCAGTTGCGTTCTTGTTAGTACTTTGTTTTACCGCTGTTTCCAGCGCTTGTTTTAAGTCTGCAATAAGATCGTCGGCGTCTTCAAGACCAACAGATAAACGAATAAGGCTATCGGTAACACCAGAACTGTAACGTTTCTCTGTAGGGATAGATTTATGAGTCATCTCGCACGGTAGGCAACAAAGGCTTTTAACACCGCCAAGGCTTTCAGCAAGTTTGAATAGCTTAGTGTTGCTTACAATTGCAGAAGCAATTTCTTTATCGTCAATTACAAGGTCAAAAGCAATTACGCCACCAAAATATTTCTGTTGGCTTTTTGCAATTTCGTGGTTGTGGTGCGATGGCAATCCAGGATAGTAAACGTTCTTAATGAGTTTTTCTTCAAGAAGGAATTCAGCAATTTTCTGAGCGTTTTCAGCATGTTGCTTAATACGAAGCGTTAATGTTTCGATACCGCGGATAGCTAACCAGCTGTCAAATGGCCCCAGTATAGCACCTGATGCATTCTGGATGAACTTAATTTTGTCTCCTAATTCCTGAGTTGAAGTAACAACCAGACCTGCAATAATGTCGCTGTGTCCTGAAAGGTATTTTGTAGCACTGTGTACAACGATGTCAGCACCAAGGTCAATCGGTTTTTGAGCTGCAGGCGATGCAAATGTGTTGTCTACGCAAAGTAGAATGTTGTTTGCTTTTGCCGTAGCTGCAATAGCCCTGATGTCTGAAATTTTAAGTGTTGGGTTTGTTGGCGACTCGATCCAGATAAGTTTAGTTTTATCGGTAACGGCAGCAGCAACGTTTTCTGCATTCGTAGTATCTACATATTTAATGCTGATACCAAATTTCTGGTAAATATGGGTGAATAATCTAAACGCACCTCCGTAGATATCGTCTACAGCAATAACTTCGTCTCCTGCTTCAAGAAGTTTTATAACTGCATCAATTGCTGCAAGTCCGCTCGCAAAAGCGTAACCGTTTGTACCGTTTTCAAGTTTTGCAATAATGTCTTCAAGAACTTTACGGGTTGGGTTATTGCTTCGTGCATAATCATATCCTTTATGAACACCGGGAGCGTCCTGAACGAATGTAGATGTTTGATAAATTGGAGTAGAGATTGAACCTGTTAATGGATCTACCGGAATGCTGTGTAAGATTTGAGTTGACTCTTTCATTTTGTTTTCTAATTTTAGTTTGTAAATTTTCTTTGTCAGTAAAAAACATCCTAAAACCAGTTATCGAAAGAGCATAAAATAAAAAATGCTCTCCCGATAAGTCAGAAGAGCATATAATATTTTTGAGTATTATGTACATTTTCTAAGCTTATCTTTCCGCTGCCATGCAGAGGTTGAATGTGGCACCTTATCATGCAAAAGCATGGCAGGTTGCCAAGACGTCATAGGGTCAAATCCCTCGGTCTTTCTGGATAAGAATAATTTTTTAAAGAACTTGCAGCAAAGGTACGGTACAATAAAATTAAAAACCAAATAAAATTTTATTTATTTTTTAAAGTATTGATTTTTAATAATTTGAAAACGTATTTTTTACTTGTAAATCTGCGAAAGCGTAATAATTACAATGGCAGTCAGTGCTAAAAAGAGTCCGAAATAATTTAGTTTTGTCACTTTTTCTTTAAAAATGATGATGCCGGCTAAGCTTCCGAGTATAATTACACCCATGTTCATAGCAGCGAAAACCGTAGATGGATTTTCGGCAAATGCCTTATGTGCTTTCAGGTAGAAAAGTATATTCCCGAAATTAAAAATACCAATCAACGCCCCAAACGCAAGGTTAACAACACCAAATTTTTGCTTTCCGGAGACAATCTGAATGGTAGCTGCTATAGCACTTACTACTAACGATCCGCAAAAAACAATGAACAATGATGTAGTGTAGGCTAATGTTGTATAGAGAGCGATCTGTTTAAAAAGAATGTCTACAATTCCAAAGCCGATAAGTACAATGGCAGGGTATATCCAGTTGTTGCTTTTGTTAGTATCCTGCCTGGAAAGGATCATCAAAATAGCAGGGAAACCCACACAAAGCCCTATGATTTTTAGCGTATTGAAATCTTCTTTAAAAATGAACCATGCCGCCAGTATAGGAATAAATAATGAGAGGCGTTGGGCGGTATCTGTCTTAACAATTCCCATGTGTTTTATAGATAACGCCAGAAACAAAAAGATAGAGGGCATCAGCAGCATTAAAGGTGCATAAATAGCCCATGGAGAAGATGTGTTAACTTCGCTGGTATCAGGGCTAAAAAAGAGATAACATAGCAGTATCGCGAAAACATAATTCCACGTAACCACTTGCGGAATAGTAACATTATAGCGTCTTGATATTTTAAATAGTATTCCAACTGCTACACTGCAGCATATACTTAGTAGTAAAAACAGCATTGATTATATTTTTTGTAGAGCAAAAGTAATCTTTTACCATATTCACCCAAGCCTGTACTATACTTCTTTTTGTATATTTGGTTTATAATCATTTGCAATGCATAAGCCTAATATACAAACTATCATACCACAGTTGCCTTCTCTGGATTTTGAGGTTTCTAAGCAGTTTTATGTCGAAATCCTAAACTGTATTCTTGTAGAGGAATTTCTTGATCTGCTTATTTTTTTCATAGATGACATTGAATTTCATTTATGGAAATGTGAGGATAAAAACATACCTGAAAACTCCAGTATCTATTTGCACGTAAATGAGATAGACCTGCTGTTTGAATATTACCAGCAAAAGCTTTTCGGAAAGATTGAAATAAGCGACAGGCCTTGGGGTATGCGTGAATTTTATATTACAGATCCCAGTGGCAACCTGCTTAAATTCGGACAAAAAATACAAAACTAAATGAAGAAGTTTTTACTGTGCTTAGCGTTGTTATCTGTTATTTTCTGCTATTCACAGGAAGACGCCTTGGTATATTTTAAAGATAAGCCCGATGCCGAATTTTATTTAGCCAATCCGTTGGAGATGCTTTCGCAGAAAGCTCTGAATAGAAGGGAAAAGCAAGGTATTTCTTTAGATGATAAAGATGTTCCTGTTGCATCACAATATGTTGATACTATTTCATCTACCGAAGGGATTACTGTAATGGCAAAGTCGAAATGGTTTAATGCCTTACATATCCGCGGCAGCATAGAAGCTATTACCTCGCTTAAAAATTTATCTTTCGTAAGTGGTATTGATTTTGCTGATAAAACGTTAAATATTAATGGCAGGGTCAGTATTACAAAAATGCAACATGATGCTGCTGAAAACCTTGAACCGGAGATTGTTTTTGATTATGGAAATTCGGCTAACCAGGTACAAATGCTTAACGGTCATTTACTGCACCAACAAAATTTTACGGGAAAAGGAATGTCTATCGCCGTGCTCGATGCCGGATTTCCCAATGTAGACGTAACTGATCCTTTTAAACGATTGCGCGAGAATAACCAGATTAAAGGCGGGTACAATCTTGTAAACCGAAGTGATAACTTTTACACGGGAGGAACGCACGGAACTATGGTTCTTTCTACCATGGGCGGTTATGTAGATGGCAGACTGGTAGGGACAGCGCCCGATGCTTCGTACTACTTATTCGTGACCGAAGATACCACAAGTGAAAACCCCGTTGAGGAATCGTATTGGGTTGAGGCTGCTGAAATGGCAGACAGCCTTGGTGTAGATGTAATAAATACTTCGTTAGGCTATTTTATATATGATAACGTAAGGTATGACCATACCTACGAACAAATGAACGGAGAAACAGCTTTTATAAGCCGTGGTGCCAATGTTGCTGCTACCCGGGGAATATTATGTGTAGTTTCTGCGGGTAACTCTGCGGCTACAGCGAATCCATACATCAGCGCACCGGCAGATGCACTGGGAGTACTTACCGTAGGTTCTGTAGATGCTAACAGGAATTACTCCAGTTTTAGTTCTATTGGCCCGTCATTCGACGGAAGGGTAAAACCTGATGTCATGGCAAGGGGTTCTCAGGCCACAATTGCTACTGTTGACGGAGATATTGGCGCAAATAGCGGAACATCGTTTTCAGGCCCCATTACAAGCGGACTTGTAGCTTGCCTGTGGCAGGCACTTCCGGAGAAAACCAATGTCGAATTAATAGATATTATACGTCAGTCAGCTGACAGGTATAATGCACCAACGCCACAATATGGCTACGGTATTCCCGATTTTAATGAGGCACTAAAAAGCGGTTGGAGCAGTACTGTTGAAGAAATTAAATTTACAGTATACCCAAATCCTGCCGATGACAATTTATACTTCCTTTTCCCTGATAAAGTAACCAATGCCACTGTGTTTATATTTAATAGCATTGGGCAGAAAGTTATAGACCAAAGTGTTTCAGTAACAGATACTTTTCTTGATATATCGGGTTTAGCAACCGGGGTATACAGTTACAGGATCGAGGCTTTAGGCATAAATCAAAAAGGGAGGATAGTAAAGAATTAATATGAGAAAGTACTTTTCGTTTTTCATTTTATTGACATTTTTTTCATGTGTCAGAAAATCCGATACATCAGCAGAACTGATTTTAGGTAATTGGGTAGAGGTAAAAAAGAAACCCGGCAAAAATGATATTGATTTGCCCCCACCGCCAGGTAATGATACTATCGGTTACGAGTTTAAACAAAATGGGATTTGCGAGTTTAAAAATGGGTATTACGACTGGAATAAATTTTATAATGACACTGTCACGGACAAGGAAACTAGAGTAATTCAATATCTTGGAGCAGAAACCCAATATAAAATATCGAAGAAAAGCTTAAGAATATTTAACCTTGCCAGTAAAAAATGGGATGCTTTCGGTATTAGTAAAATTACTAAGGACACCCTCATATTAAAGAATTATAAAGGCTTAATAACCTTTTCAAAAAATATATATAATACGTCTAAAGTTCCAGATTTTGATGCGATTATAGTTTCTTCTTCGTCTTGTTATGGCGCATGTCCTGCCAATGAAATCATAATATCAAAAAAAGGTGACGTACTTTATAAGGGAAATTTCTATGTTGAAAAAAAAGGTTGGTATACGTCAAAAATAGCGCAATCTCAGTTTAAGGAGATTTCAGAAAGATTTCAGAAAGCCAATTATATAGTGCTTAAAGATGATTACTACACCACGGTAACTGACAACCGTAGTGTTTCTGTTTCTTTTATAAAAAATGGTAAAATTTTTAAAACGATTGAAGATTATGCTGATTCTGCACCTAAAGAATTAATATGGGCTTATGTTCCTGTAATAATGCTGGCGCAAAAGCTAGATCTAAAGCCTAAGCAAGTTACTCCTTTTCTCAGTAATACTATTTTCAATTCAAGTTTAACTACGGGCGATAATTTAAAATCGATGGAGTTAACTGCTTCTGAAGGATTTTATCTCGTGTCACTCTTGCTGGATGCAAAAGTTACTAATGCAACATTCAATGATAATTATAACTGGTCTTACACTACACCCGCAGTTACAAAAATTACTACTGACGGAAGGTATTACAAGATTCGTTATATAGATGACAAAATCGAAATTAGAGATATAGGCTTTAATTTTATAACCGAAAACAAACTAAAGAACAAACTCGAAACCATAAAGAACTAATGAACAGAATTACTCAACTTTTTAATATTAAATATCCCATAATACAGGCGGGAATGATATGGGCAAGCGGATATAAACTGGCAAGTGCGGTTAGCAACGCTGGGGGACTTGGTATAATTGGTGCAGGCTCTATGTACCCGGATGTACTCCGTGAGCACATACAGAAATGCAAGAAAGCAACAGATAAGCCTTTTGCAGTTAATGTACCTATGCTATATCCAAATATTGAAGAGATAATGAATATTATAGTAGAAGAAGGTGTTAAGATCGTTTTTACTTCTGCCGGAAATCCTAAAACATGGACAGCTTTTTTAAAAGAAAAAGGCATCACCGTTGTACATGTGGTAAGTAGCGTGAAATTTGCACTTAAAGCTCAGGAAGCTGGTGTTGATGCTGTTGTTGCCGAAGGTTTTGAAGCCGGAGGACACAATGGGCGTGAGGAGACTACCACGTTCACACTTATCCCTATGGTTAAAGAAAAACTGGATGTACCGCTTATTGCCGCAGGTGGTATTGCAACAGGCGAGGGCATGCTTGCTGCTATGGTTTTAGGTGCTGACGGTGTGCAGATAGGCAGCCGTTTTGCTGCCTCTGTAGAATCATCATCGCATGAAAAATTTAAGCAGGCAATTGTTGATGCGCAGGATGGCGATACACATGTTACGTTAAAAGAACTGGCTCCGGTGCGTCTTATCAAAAATAAGTTTTTTCACGATGTAGTGGCGCTATATGCCAATGCGCCAACTGTCGACGATCTTAAGACACTATTGGGCCGAGCAAGGGCAAAAAAAGGTATGTTTGAAGGAGATCTTGACGAAGGTGAGCTAGAGATTGGGCAGATAGCGGGTATCATTCACGATATAAAACCGGCGGGCGATATTCTTCATGAAATTATCTCCGATTTTGAAAGAGCAAAACAAAAAGCAACAAATTTATAAATTCAAATCCCAACTAATCTAGTTGGGATTTTTTTATTTGTTTACTACTATATATAGAAGTTCGCTGTCAAAGATTGCTGCGGGTGAAATTACCTTTTCATGTTTTGGAATAGTATTGCCATAACGTTCTTTAAGTTTAGCTTTTACGGCTGGGTTAGAAAGATCAAAATCGGCTAATTCTTCAAGTTTACCGATTTCCAGACCCGTTCCTTCTTTGTAAATTTTCCAGATCAATTCTGAACAGTATATTCTGTCGTCACTCCATTCAAAGTAAAGGTCATAATTTTTGCCTGTCATTCTCTTTCCTGCCGCCTGCATTTTTTTCAAGTTATCGGCGGTCAGTACTTTATCATTTTTAAGGCGCTTTACTACGTAATGGCTGTCCTTACCTCGAGCAATCCAGTCGGCAAGTGGTGTTTTCTGTACAGGTTGCATTGCTTCAAAAACATAATATTTCCCATCGTCAAGAAAGATCAGACCACAATGCGAAAATTTAGATTTGGTAGCCAGTTGTATTGCCTGGCTTTGCGCCGATTGCGATGTCTGAAAAATCAGGTCGCCATTCTGTAGGCTTTTAGTATTTACAGGATCTTTTTGACAGCTGATAAATAAAATAGCTATTAAAATTGTCAGAATACTAATTCTCATTTTTTTGATGTTTGAATTTTTGACCTATTTTAAATGCTGAATAGGTTACCAGAATAACCATGGCAAATTGAATTATAGCCATATTAGTAGTGCTCGTAATTGGATAATTATACTTTAGTTCTTTTGATGAAATATCAGGGGTGACATATTGATTGTTTACTATCATCAGAAATGAAAAGGCAACAATAAGAACCTGTACGAGACCTAAAAATAAAATATTTGCTATTTTGTTGTATTTAAATGTAGAATACAAATACCAACTAGTATAAATTATTATGCTGAAAAATATTGTAAGTGCAAGTACGAAATATAAAGGACTTAATACAAAGTAGGTATCATGTATGTTTATATCTATGCTGTTTTCTTTAAATGCCTTAAAACCAAATGCGAAAATGGTCAACAGTATTGAAAGTAGTAATGGTGAAAATAGTAAGATATATTTTTTAAATGTTTTCATTTGTCGTTAAGAAATATCCTTCAAATATAAAAAAAGGCGCTAATAAAGCGCCTTCATTCAGAATTAAAATATATTAAAATTTATTTTCTACTTCTGCCGCTTCCAGCATGAGGTAATGCAGGTCGGTATTTTTAACGAATGGTTTTAGCAGATTGCTTCCCGGGCCAAACATTGCCAGTTCAACATAGTCTGCTGAGTGATCCATGCTTATCCATCCAACAGAATTGCTCTTTTGCTGAATCTGTGAGAATGCTTTAAACGGAACCTTTTTGTAATTATACAGTCCGCCTTCTTCTTTATGTAATCCATCGTAATAGGTCAGGATGGTTTTTGCATCTTCTTCAGACAGTGTAGTTTTATTGGCACTTTCAACAATTTCACGTACCTGCGCAACTGTATTGTTTGGCTTAATAGTATTCAAGATCCACTCGTTAGTGTGTGTGTATTTCTGAATGCTGTCAAAATTATTGTTGGCATCTTTACCATAAATAACACCCGGATTGGCATTACCATGATCGGTAGTTATCACAACCAGTGTATTGCCATCTTTCTCTGCGAAATCTATAGCCACTTTAATAGCTTCATCAAATGCCGCCTGATCGTAAAGTAATGCAGCAATATCGTTAGCATGAGCACCCCAGTCTACCTTACCGCCTTCAATTTGCAGCACAAAGCCATTTTTATGGTTCTTCATACGATCAATAGCTTTTTGAGCCATTTCTGCAAGGGTAGGGGTGTTTTCAGAAAGTTGTTTATCATTTAACCTGTCAATGCTATACGGAAGTCCGTCATCAGCAAAAACGCCAAGGATCGGCTTAGTAATATCGGCAGCCATCATTTCCTTACGGTTACGCGCAACTTGCCATCCTTTGTTTTTATAATAGGTGTAAACATCTTTTTTGTCCTTACGCAGTTCGGGGCTAAAATAGTTGTTACCACCGCCCATCATAATATCAAAACCAAGGTCGGGATATTGCTCTGCAATTTCTTCCTGGGCATTTCGGCTTTTGCTGTTTACACAAAAACCAGATGGAGTAGCGTGTGTAATAGGTACAGTAGTAACACAGCCCGCCATTTTACCGGCTTTCTTGAATTTTTGCCAGATAGGCATGTTTACTTCACCTTTAGGTCCGATGTTTAGCGATCCGTTATTTACGCGTGCGCCGCCGCCCCATGATGAGCTTGCAGCGGAAGAATCGGTAACAATAGAGCTGGCAGAAGCAGTATCCATTAATGCGCGGCTAACGCGCTGGTCTTTATATAACTGAAGCCAGTTAGAACCTTTACCTGTTTTTCTGCTAAGGTATAGGTCGGCCATGTTTAGGGTGCCGTTACTCATACCGTCGCTAACCATAAATATTATATTTTTGGCCTTTTTGTTTTTATTTAAACTATTTATGTCGAGTACATTGGCAGTGCTTTCAAATGGATTTATAAGTGTTGCGCCAAGTGTAAAAAGTGATCCGTTCCTAAAAAACTTTCTCCTGTTCATTGTAAATTAAGTTAGATTTCCAAAGGTAAAAAACTACAGCAAACCAACAGCAAAGGCAATATTATTTAAGCGTTATTTATTACGAAATGCTTTTTTGATATAGTTCATCTTTTATCGTTTATGAAAGAAAATTTTTATATTTGAATAACCAACAATCTCAATATGAAACTTTCAACTATTATTACCGCTTTGTCATTTACATTGTTTACTCTATCAAATTTATCTGCGCAGGAGAGTGAACCAGACGGAATTTTCACACCGGGAACTACCCAAACCATGAAGGCTATTAATGTAACACCAGTTTGCTGGGTGAACACTTCAAATGAATTTAATGCATATATTCCCGGAGAAACCCCAATATTATTAACGATTCAGAATGAAAAGAAACCGGATCTTGGTATGCTCCCCGAATTTAAAACGGTTTTTATGACAGCTTACTGCTTTGTACTTACTTCAGCAGACGATAAGCGCTATTATTTTGGCGTTGAAAGTAAAGAAGAAAAGCAAATGAACGAAATCCTTAAGAACTTGGGCAGTGAATTTATAAAAGCTGATTACGGTTACGGTTTTGCAAAACATACTGTGAAAGATAAAAGCCTTGAAAAGCTAAAGGCGGCTAAAAGTGTGTATGATATATTAGGAAAGGATTGAGATAAAAAAAAACCGCACTTTTCAGCGCGGTCTAAATAACTAAAAACAATTATTGTAATATAACTTATACAGTTACGGCTACAGGCGTAGGTGTTGCAGCAGGCTCAAATTCCATGATAACTTGGTTGCGGATAATGTCTTCAAAAGTTTCACGCTCCCTTATAACGTGGCCTTTGCCTTCGTACCAAAGTATTTCGGCAGGGCGTACGCGCGAGTTGTAATTGCTGCTCATAGAGAAGCAATATGCTCCTGCGTTGCGGAAACTTAATATATCACCTTCTTTAATTTCTGCAATACGTCGGTTGCTTGCAAATGTATCTGTCTCGCAGATATAACCTACAACAGAGTAGAAACGCTCTTTACCTTTAGGGTTAGAGATGTTTTCTATATGATGGTGCGAACCATAGAACATTGGGCGTATAAGGTGATTGAAGCCACTGTCAATTCCTGCAAATACGGTAGAAGTAGTTTGTTTAACTACATTTACTTTAGCAAGGAAAAATCCAGCTTCGCTCACAAGGAATTTACCCGGCTCAAATGTTAGTGTAAGGTCGCGGCCATATTCGGCACAGAAAGCATTAAAACGTTTGGTAAGTTTTTTACCAAGCTCTTCAACGTCTGTCTGAATATCGTCTTTTTTGTACGGAACTTTAAATCCGCTTCCAAAATCAAGGAATTCAAGATCTTTAAAATGTGCAGCCGTTTCAAATAGTATTTCGGCAGCATAAAGGAAAACTTCAATATCAAGTATATCAGAACCTGTATGCATATGTATACCGTTAATGTTCATGCCTGTATTTTCTACAATACGAAGCAGGTGCGGCATCTGGTGGATAGAAATACCAAATTTGCTATCGATATGCCCAACAGATATATTACTGTTTCCTCCCGCCATTACGTGTGGATTGATACGTATACATACAGGAGTAGCAGGGTGTTTAGCTCCAAACTGCTCAAGGAAAGACAGATTGTCTATATTGATTTGTACACCAAGTGCAGCAACAGCCTCAATTTCCTCCATAGATACACCATTTGGCGTATATATAATCATATCAGGCGAGTATCCTGCGAGTAATCCTAATTGTACTTCTTCATAAGAAACAGTATCAAGGCCAGAACCAAGTTGTTTCAGAAGCTTAAGTATAGATATATTTGATAACGCCTTTACAGCGTAGTTTATCCTTAAATGATTTACCTTAGAAAAAGCCTTTTCAAGCCTTTGGTATTGAGATTGTATTTTTGCCGCATCATACACATATAGCGGCCCTCCGAATTCGTCTACTAATTGTAGTAACTGTTTTGTATCCATCGTCGATCTTCTCTTTAATAAGATACAAAAATAAGCACCCTTAACTACTTAAAAAAGTAAATGACAGAAGATTAACAAAATATAACAAAATGTTATAAATATAACAAGTGTTTAATGAATCTTAAATCAAAATAACAATCAACTATTAGTTGAGGTGATTATCTGATGTTTGCTAGTTGCTTTTTACAAAGGTAAGTTTATGACCATCTACATATCTCAGGTCAAGTACCAATTTTCCGGTAGTGTCAATACTGTAGCATCCAAGTTTAGAATCATCAACTTTCATCGATTCTTTGCACTGCGATGATTCTGATTCAACGGTTACAAGATAATTGTAAGTACCACTTTCAAAACCATCATATACGGTATCGTCCTGGTTGTTATTATTCACTACAACTGTTCCATCGCCCTTAAATGTCCATGTAATGGCATTATCATTAAAATTGTGATTAACATCGGTCCATCCGCCACCTGATACATTAGAGAGGGACCAGGTATCTTCCAAGCCTTGCGCAACAGTTTGTTTATTGTCATCATCGTTGCTGCAGCTACTTAGTGTTAGTACAACAGTCATCATTGAAAATAGAATTTTTTTCATGGTTTTATTTTTATTTGTTGGTTTAAAATAAAATCCGGATAAGCCTAAAGTGGCATTTATGAGTTGCTCTAAAGGCATCCCGGAATAAGTTAATAAAGCATTTGCTATAGTAAGGTAACAGGCTAATCTGCATTAGCTTCATTGCTGCGACCCAAATATATAATGGTAAGCGCAATGGTTGTTACAAAGCATAAAACACTTTTCATAATAATTACATTTGATGCGTAAGTTGTTAAATAGAACGGTCTGTACTACTTAGATGTTTAAATGTTAAAAAGGTTGCGTTATATTGTGTTAACTATTGGCTATTTTAACATTTAGTGACTCTATTCCCTTTGGCTTTGATAATAATAAAATTTACAAACATTTTAAATTGACATAATACCCATTTGTAAAGTTTAAACATGCTTATAATTGTAGTGAGAAAAAATTAAAAATACTTATGGTCGTTGGATGTATTTTGCTATTTTTGTTCCACTTTTAATAAGATAAATGCAATACTTATGAATTTACACGAATATCAGGGAAAAGAAATACTGGCCAGCCACGGCGTACGCGTTCAGCGTGGTATCGTAGCTAACAGTCCTGCTGAAGCGGTTGCAGCTGCAAAACAGCTTACTGCTGAGACAGGTACAGGATGGCATGTTGTTAAAGCACAGATACACGCAGGTGGACGCGGAAAAGGCGGAGGTGTTAAGCTTGCTAAAAACCTTCAGCAGGTAGAAGAGATTGCGGGACAGATAATAGGTATGGACCTTATTACACCACAAACTCCTCCTACAGGTAAAAGAGTACACAAGGTACTTATTGCTGAGGACGTATACTACCCTGGAGAAAGTGAAACTTCAGAATTCTATATGTCTGTTCTATTGAACAGGGGTAAAGGTCGTAACATGATCATGTATTCTACCGAAGGTGGTATGGATATTGAAGAAGTTGCTGAGCACACACCACACCTTATCTTCACTGAAGAAATTGATCCGGCTGTAGGTCTTCAGGGCTTTCAGGCAAGAAGGATTGCTTTCAACCTTGGTTTATCAGGTAATGCATTCAAAGAAATGACATCTTTTGTTGCTTCTCTATACAATGCTTACATAGACAGCGATGCTTCTATGTTCGAGATCAACCCGGTGCTTAAAACATCAGACAATAAAATTATGGCTGTAGATGCTAAAGTTGTTCTTGACGACAATGCACTTTACAGACAGAAAAAATATGCCGACATGCGCGACATCCGTGAGGAGAATCCAATTGAGGTTGAGGCTAAAGAAGTTGGTCTTAACTATGTGGATCTTGACGGTACTGTAGGTTGTATGGTAAACGGTGCTGGTCTTGCTATGGCAACTATGGACCTTATTAAATATGCAGGTTTTGAGCCGGCTAACTTCCTTGACGTCGGTGGTACTGCTGATGCTAAACGTGTTGAAACTGCGTTCCGTATTATCCTTAAAGATCCTAACGTAAAAGCAATCCTTATTAACATTTTTGGTGGTATTGTTCGTTGCGACCGTGTTGCACAAGGTGTTGTAGACGCTTACAAAAACATGGGAGACACTATTAATGTGCCTATCATTGTGCGTTTACAAGGTACTAATGCAGATATCGCTAAAGAACTTATCGATAACTCAGGTATGCCAATTCTTTCTGCTACATTGTTCCAGGAAGCTGCAGACCAGGTTAAAGCTGCACTTAGCTAGTATACAAAATATCTTATATATTAATCCCGTCCGCATTGCGCGGATGGGATTTTTGTTTTCTTATGATTTGGGTGTGATTTATCATTTAAAATTTCAATTAATATGACTATTATTGCACCGTGAAAACTAAAATAAAACCTGAGTTTTATTTAAAATAATTTGACTTGTAAATGGAAAGTAACAAACCTGTTATTGGTATCGTATCGCCTTGCTATAATGAAGAAGCTGTACTTAGGGAGACATCTGCCCAATTGCATTCTCTCGTAGAGCAACTTATTGCTAACGGTAAAATATCAGAGAAAAGTTTTATCGCTTTTGTTGATGATGGTAGCAGGGATACTACATGGTCTATTATTGAGGATGAATCGCAAAACAAAGTTCATGTTAAAGGACTAAAGCTTGCAGGAAATGTGGGGCATCAAAATGCGCTGCTTGCCGGGCTTTTAACATTCAATGCTGAAGCTGATGCTCTTATTTCTATTGATGCCGATTTACAGGATGATATTTCGGTTATTGAAGATATGATCGATAAATATAAAGCAGGAACAGATGTTGTGTATGGAGTACGCAACAGTCGTGTTACCGACACTTTTTTTAAGAGAAATACAGCACTTATGTTTTATTATCTCATGAAAAAAATGAAGGTTAATGTACTGCACAATCATGCCGATTACAGACTTTGTAGTAACAGGGTAATTACGGCACTGTCGGGCTTTAATGAAGTAAATTTGTTTCTTCGCGGAATTATTCCGTCAATAGGATTTAAAAAGGACGTCGTTTATTATAATAGGCTCGAGAGATTTGCAGGTGAGTCTAAATATCCGTTTACAAAGATGTTGTCCTTTGCGTGGAATGGCGTTACATCTTTTAGCACGTTTCCATTAAAATTAGTTACTACTATCGGTTTCCTGATATTCTTTCTTTGTATTTTAATGAGTATATATGCACTCTCTGCTGTGTTTGCAGGAAATACAGTTCCGGGATGGGTGTCTACTGTGCTGCCAATGTACTTTCTTGGCGGTATACAACTATTTTGCTTTGGTATAATTGGCGAATATATCGGCAAGATATATTCGGAGGTAAAGCAAAGGCCACGCTACATAGTAGATAAAATAGTTTAATTTTTTAACTGCACTATTTCTTCTCCAATATTCTTTTTACTTCATTAACTAATAAAGGAAAGGCAGGGTACGCCATATTGTGTCCGTAGCCGTCCAATTCCAATAGTTTGGTGTCTTTGTGTCCTGTAAGTTTCATCATTCGTGTCATGTATGCATTCTCTTCATAACGGCCGAGCATTTCAAGTTCTCTGTCGCCGGTAATAAGTAGTAGGGGTGGAGCATCAGACCGAACATGAAATAACGGGGCAAGATCATCAACTAAAGGTTGTGTGTCTTTAATACCCCTTGACTGACGTTCTGTAAAATGGGTAATACACTGACCACTGAAAGGGATAAGCCCTGCGACTTTATTAGCATCAATATTATATTTAGATAGGTATTTTTTGTCGAGAACAGTCATAAGTCCGAGATAACCGCCTGCCGAATGTCCCGATATAAATATCTTAGACGGATCTCCACCGTACTTTTCAATAGAATTGAAAGCCCATGCTATAGCAGCAGCGCTATCTTCAATACATTCTACAACTTTTACCTTTGGGCTAAGCCTGTAGCCAACGCCTATAATACAGTATCCTTTATCTTTTAAGTCCTGTGGAATTTCTTTGCTTCCTTGTGTAAGTCCGCCGCCATGAAACCAAATAATAGTCGCAAAGTTTTTAATGTTTTTAGGGTAATATATGTCTACAACGCAGCGTTCGCTGGCATAAGCATTATCCTTATAAAATGTTTCGGGATAGTATTTTAATGATGTAACTGTAGTATATTCTGTTTTCTGCGCAAGTGTACTAAAGCCCGTTATAATTAATAGGGCTACCAGGAATTGTCTCATAAAAAAAGTGTTTAGCCAAATATAAAAAATCTTTAAGAAAAAACTTTAAACTATTTAGTTAAACACTCTCTGTATAGTAGATAAACGTTATTTTTTTGCTGAAGAAAATGTATTGATATTTTCTTTCCAGTAATCTACAAGGTTTTTAATTTTTTCCTTGTATTTATTATAGTCGTTACCTTTATGGATGTATCCCTGAATAGACAGTTTATTAGCCTGTTTAACGGAGTATTCATCCGCTGCATTTGATATAAAGATATACGGAATATCTTTATCGGCAAGAACTTCTTCTTCAATTATTATATTTCTCAGTTCAAAACCGCCAAGCTTAGGCATGTTGATATCTGATATAATTATAAAAGGTTCAACTTCCGGTCTTCGGATATATGCGAGAGCCTCGGTGCTATCAGAGAAAAACAATATATTATTCTTGTAGCCAAGGTCGCGGAATATCTCTTTTAAAATATCCCTGTCGTCTTCATCATCCTCAATAACAAGTATATCCCTGTGCATTTTCATAACTGGACTGATTTTTGGTTATATGTCTTATATTATAAAAAATATGTCGCAAAATATAAAATTTCCCTAAACAATGGGTTATGATTTGAATACAATTATTTACAATTTTATACGCAGTTGATGTAAGAAAATTATAGTGTATCTTAACTGTTATGTATTTGTTAATTATGTAAATTGCGTATATCAATTACCACTATAAAATTAAGAGATTATGAGACTTAAATCAATATTAGTCAGTGCATTTTTACTGTTTAGCATTACAGCAATAAATGCTCAGGAACAGGCATCTGCCATTATGAATAAAGCATATTCGCAGGCGGGGAAAGAAAATAAAAATGTCTTTTTAATGTTTCATGCCTCTTGGTGTGGATGGTGTAAAAAGATGGACAAAAACCTTACAGGCGACGCTTTGGCTAAATCATTCAACGATAATTATGTTACGGCACACCTTACGGTAAAAGAATCTCCTAAAAACCAAAATCTTGAAAACCCCGGAGGGCAGGAATTGCTTTTGAAATATAAAGCCGACAGGGCAGGGCTTCCATTTTGGGTAATACTTGATCCTAAAGGTAATGTACTGGCAGATTCGTTTAATACTAAAGGTGAAAACCTGGGCTGTCCTTCTACCCCGGAAGAAGTGGCAGAATTTACCACAAAGCTTAAAAGGACTTCAAAACTGACTGAAAGACAACTTGCGGTAGTTAAAGAGATATTTACGATTAAGAAGTAGTTATATTTCTAATTGAAATATCATCAATTTTCCAAATACTGTATTTTTACGAAATATAAATACAATGAAAAAATTAATATTCCTGTTTGTATTGGCTTTGGTTTTTCTTTCTTGTGAAACAAAAACAAAAGAAGGGGCAGTTCTTGTTTCTCCACAGCAATTTTCGCAGGAAATTGCTATGGGCACTGTTCAGCTTGTTGATGTGCGCACACCCGAAGAATTTAACAATGGTCATATTAAAGGCGCGCAGAATATCAATCTGCATGATGATGACTTTGCTAATCAGATCAATAAACTGCATAAAGACAAAACTGTTTATGTGTATTGTAAGGCAGGCCGCAGAAGTGCGGAAGCTACAGCAACATTAAAACAAAACGGTTTTAAAAATGTAGTAGAACTTGATGGAGGTACAAATGCATGGTCAGATGCCGGCCAGCCGTTAATAAAATAGCAATAAAATTTTCGGTATCGCATAATATCCCAATACTCAAAAATGGAAACACTAACTATAATTCTCTCAGTTATCCTTGTCATTTTCTTTGTGATACTATTGTCAGTTATCATTAGACTTCGAAAATCTGAAAAGGTTAAAAAAGATCTTGAGACCCGTTTTGTAGAGATGGAGAATAAAACCAATACGCTTCAGCTCCAAACACTCGAATCAAGGCTTAATCCGCATTTGTTCAAGAATATATTAAATTCTATCCAGTCGCATGCGTACCAGACCTATTTCGCTATGGATAAACTTTCAAACGTATTGGATTATATTCTGTACGAAAGCCAGAACCGCTTTGTAAGTCCGCGTGAAGAAATTGATTTTGCACTTAATCTTATAGAAATCAATAAAATTAAGATCAGTCCGTTATTTGCTATCAACATAAAAAAGAAGATAGACGAACTTGATCCGTTATATGAACAGAAAATACTTGCTCCGTTAATTTCGATAGATCTTATTGAAAATGCCTTTAAGCATGCCGATCTGCAAAGTTCGGATGCCTTTATATCAATGGTGATTGAATTTAAAGAAAGTCATTTTTCAATGATGGTATCTAATAAGATATCGCCAAAATCAACGTTTTTAAAAGAGCATAGCGGTATTGGTTCGGCTACGCTGGAACAACGCCTGAAAATTATTTACAAATCCTGCTTTAAGCTGGAACGTTATGTGGAAGAAGATATTTATATTGCCAAACTAAAAATAAACCTGCTTGAATACAAAAATCAGATGCTTACTGCTTGATGACGAGCTGCCGGGGTTAACATACCTGAAAATGCTTTGTGAACAAATAGACGTGCTTGAGGTGGTTAAGGCTTACAATAGTCCGGAAATACTGCTTAATGAATGGGAATCTATAGATTTTGACCTTCTGATTTCAGACATTGAAATGCCGGGAATTAACGGTCTTCAGGTTGCCGATGCAATAAGGGGCAAGGCTATTATTTTTACTACAGCTTATAAAAATTTTGCCGTAGATGCTTTCGAGAAAGATGCTGTAGATTATGTGGTAAAACCGGTAAAGCGCGAACGTCTGGAGCAGGCGGTTCAAAAAGTGGTTACCCGTATGAGTAAGCCTGTAGAAGCTGTAAAACAAATTCAACTGAATACTGATAAAGGTAAAGCGCTTATTAATGTCGCGAAAGTATTTTGTGTAGTAACGTCTAATGTAGATAGCCGCGATAAGATTCTTTTCTTAAATGATGCTTCTAAGATTACCGTAAAAAACAGTTCTTTTGAAAAACTGCTGGAGTTGCTGCCGAATGATCAGTTTTGCCGTATTAACAAAAAGGCTATAATAGCACTTAAGCACGTTCAGTTTTATAGCCACGATGAAATTACTACTGATATAGTACATGCCGATGGTAGACATTACACATTTCCGCTAAGCGAAATATACCGTAATGATTTTATGAAACGAGTTAAAGCTTAGAGTTAGTCTTAAAGGATATTTTATTGATAGCTATTGTATAAATTCTATCATCTCCATCTTTTTAGAAATTATCTTAACTCTTTTTAACGAAAATTTTCATTACATGATTCATCCCTTTTATTACAAAACCCTTATAACGTAACTATTCGCGTGCTGTTTACGTGCTTATTTCTGTGTAATATTGCCGCACATTAAATGATAAGCCAATAGACACATGATTAAACAATTTAAAACAAGCTTATTTTACGTCGGGGTAATAGCATTTTTCTCTGCTATTATTTACTGGGCGCTTAAAAATGGCAAAACCCTTGAAGCAGGCCAGAACATAGTTTCTAAAGTTTCGGGTAAAGGCCAGTGGGAAGATTTTACAGATTCACTATTTCATAACCTTACACATCCGTTAGCGCTGCTTTTAGTGCAGATTATCACTATTATATTTGTGGCACGCTGCTTTGGGTGGATATGCCGTAAAATTGGACAGCCTACCGTAATTGGAGAGATGATTGCCGGTATTGTTTTAGGCCCATCGTTAGTAGGTACAATGTTCCCGGAATATTCAGCTCTGCTTTTTCCGGCAGCATCTTTAGGAAACCTTCAGTTTCTTAGCCAGATAGGTCTTATACTTTTTATGTATGTTGTAGGTATGGAACTTGACCTTAGCGTCCTTAAAAATAAAGCTAAAGATGCAGTCGTTATCAGCCATGCGAGTATTATAATCCCTTTTACATTGGGTATTATTTTAGCGTACTTTATCTATCAGGATTTCGCACCAAGTGGTGTTGAATTTGCATCGTTTGGGCTCTTTTTAGGTATTGCCATGAGTATTACTGCGTTCCCCGTGCTGGCACGTATTGTTCAGGAACGCGGATTACACCGTACCCGTATAGGAGCATTGGTAATTACCTGTGCAGCTGCCGATGATATTACAGCATGGTGTATTCTTGCGGCTGTTATTGCTATTGTGAAGGCGGGATCTTTTGTTAGCTCACTATATATTATTGGACTTTCGATAACCTATGTTTTCTTAATGCTTTGGGTGGTAAAACCATTCCTAAAACGTATTGGCGACCTTTATGGAAATAAAGATACTATCACGAAACCGGTTATCGCTATCTTCTTCCTTACACTTCTTATCTCATCATACACTACAGAAATTATTGGTATTCACGCGTTATTCGGGGCGTTTATGGCAGGTGCTATTATGCCTGAGAATATGCGTTTCAGAAGCATCTTTATAGAAAAAGTCGAAGATGTATCGCAGGTAATGTTATTACCGCTGTTCTTTGTATTTACAGGACTTCGTACTCAAATAGGTACGCTTGACGATCCGTATTTATGGAAAGTTTGTGGACTTATTATTGCTGTTGCGGTAATTGGAAAATTCTTAGGGAGTGCTATCACAGCAAGGTTCGTAGGCCAAAACTGGCGGGACAGTCTTACCATTGGTGCGCTTATGAATACCCGTGGATTAATGGAGCTTATTGTACTTAACATAGGTTACGATCTGGGTGTGCTTTCTACAGAGATTTTCTCAATGATGGTTATCATGGCACTGGCTACTACGTTTATGACGGGGCCTGCACTCGACTTGATAGGGTACATTTATAACAGGAGGAAAAATTACATTCCGGCGGAGATAAGGCAGGAAAGCAGGTTTAAGGTATTGGTGTCGTTTGATAATCCCGACGGTGGTAAGTCGCTTTTACGATTGGCAAATGCTTTTGTTAAAAAGATGAAAGGCAACGCTATGGTAACTGCTATGCATATTTCTCAAAGTAACGAGATACATACTTTTAACCTTGAAGAATACGAAAAAGAAAGCTTTAAGCCTGTTTTGGCTGAAGCAGATTCACTGGGTCAGAAAGTAACAACTTTATTTAAAGCGTCAACAGATATTGATAGCGATATAGCTACAGTAGCGAATAAAGGCGAGTTTGACCTTGTACTTATAGGTATAGGCCAGAATATTTTTGAAGGTACACTTCTGGGTAAAATATTAGGATTTACAACAAGAATAATCAATCCTGAAAGTTTACTAAACACTTTTACAGGTAAGGAAAAACTTTTCGAAAATTCTCCTTTTGATGAGCGTACACAACATATTTTATCTAAAAGCGAAGCTCCGGTAGGTATATTAGTTGATAAAGAATTTGAAACCACCGACAGGGTTTTTGTAACCATTTTTGACCAGGCAGATGGTTTCCTTATTGAATATGCACAGAAACTAATAAGCAATATGGGTTCTCAGGTTACCGTACTGGATGCTGACGGATCGATCAAGAACAATTCTGAAATGAAGGAGGCTATCCGCAGTATTGAGCATAATGTGCCAAACCATATAAAATTGCTTAGTCAGCGTACACTTGAAAAAGAATTCCTTCAGGAGCAGGATCTTATGATCATAAGTGTGGACAGTTGGAAAAAATTGGTTGAGTCGAGAAGCACATGGCTTAACAATACGCCATCGTTATTAATTATTCAAAAATAACAGCACAGTATATGTACAGTTGTAAAGCAATGCTGTATGCAGTTTTATTAGTAGTATTTAGCGCGAGTGCCCAAGAAACAACTCCTTTTGTAACACCAGCTCCCGAAAAGAAAATTGAAGCAGGTTTTGATGGTATGATCGCCATGTCTTATGGTAGTGACACCTTTGGAATCAACGTAGGAGGACCGAGCCTTAAATACAAGTTTACAAAAGGCTTTAAAGTTGGAGTAGGGGCATTTCCTTCAATAATGATTGCAGATGAAAAAGCAGTACCACGTTTAGCGATTTCGCCAATAATAGAATATAAAAACTGGATGTTTATTACACCCTATTATGGCTATGACACTAAAGACAAACAAATATGGACGTTTGGCCTTGGTTATAAATTCATCTAAAAATTTACATAAAGTTATTTTAATCAAGTTAGTAAAGGATAGCAAAAGCTATCCTTTTTTATGAACCAAAAGATTATAAAAATTTGTTAACTCTTAAGAGTTGAGCGTCATATAACAACATTTTATATAGTTTTAATCCAAATTTCAATCAACCAATAAATATGAAAAACAAAATTATCGCGCTGGCAGCCTTAAGTATTATTCTGGCATCGTGCAACTCTAATTCAACTAGGGTAGAACAACGTTCTGAACCCAAAGACACAATTACAACTGGAACGACATCGACTACGATAACACGTGCATCAGGTGATTTTGATATTACTACTATACCTGTATCTGAAGTCGAATTAGGTGAGTTTCCTTTTATAGATCCGCCAAAAGGATATTGTTATGATTATTGCTCATCTTGGACGGGGAAAGCAAATCCTAAACATATTAAAAGCGCCGACAAAGAGTACTTTGCCGTGAAAGGTAAATTAATTCCTGTAGAAGGTAACGCCTATAAAGAGACCATTGAAAAAAATATGCAGACGGATACTGAGAAATTTAGCAGGGTGTTTGTCGAGAATAGTTATGATAAGGCTATTAAAGCTTTAGGCGGGGTTCAGGTAAATAATGAAACCGTAGCTAATAGTGAAGTAGAAAGAATAGGTAAAGACGAACTAACATCGAAAGGCTTTGGTAATTCAATTGACTTTAATCTTTTGGATCATATAAAGACTTATGTTATACGAACAAAAGACAAAACAGTCTGGATTCAGTTTTTTGGGCTTAACGATGAAAGCGGAAGAATCACTATCCTGGAAACTAAAAACTAATACAAAGCCCCCTGAAAACATTACGTTTGCAGGGGGCTAACCAAACAAAATTACTAGAAAAAATCTTTAGTTTTTTATTTCTGTTCCATCCCTTAACTCTTCGCTGGCTTGTTTAACCAGTTTTTCGTTAGGTGTAAGATCTCCAAATATTTCAGTCTTATCATCGGCATCACGGCCTTTTTTAACCGCTACGCGTTCTGCTTTATTACCTTTTACGCGAATTACAAATACACCTTCAGATGTATTTATAATTGCCGATTTCGGCACCACAAACGTACTTTCCTTAGAATTTAACGGTAGCAATACTTCGGCTACCATTCCCGGAAGCAGTTGGTTATTAGTATTGACAACATCCATTTCTACACGTTCTGAACGAAGCCTTAAATCTAACGCTCCCGACATACGCTGTATTTTCGCTTTAAAAGTTTCATTAGGTAATGAGCGAACTGTAAAACTCATCTCATCTCCATTTTTAAGGTAACCTGTATACATTTCTGGTACCGATACTGCAACCCTTAATTTCTTTTGGTCCTGTACTGTTAGTAACGGCAGGTCAGATCCTTTTCCTGCGGGACCAACATAGGCACCAATGTTTACATTACGCGATGTTACTACACCTGTAAATGGAGCACGTATCTGAAGGTATCCCTGGTTTACCTGAATTTCCCTTACCGATGCCTTTGCTGCCTGAAGCTGTGCATAATCTGAGCTTTTGCGCGATAGTGCGAGGTCGATATCATTTTTAGATATGGTTCCTTCAACTTTACTGGTTTCAAGTATTCGGTTATAGGTTGCGTTACTTGCGGTATAAACAGCCTCCATAGAATGTAGCCTAGATTGTGCCGCTGCAAGCTGCGAACTGATCTCCGGTGCTTCAAGTTCAATTAGCAGCTGTCCTTCTTTTACAACAGAGCCGATATCTACTTTAAGGTCTTTTACGTAACTCGCGACTTTAGCGTAAAGGTCTACCTGGCGGAAGCCCGATACTTCTGCCGGAAGGCTTAGCTGTGAAGAGAGTTTTTCTTTTGTAAGTTCAAATGTTTCTATGGCAGGTTCGGCTTCTACAGGTGCAGCTTTCTTTTCTTCGCCACAGCTGTTAAGTATAAGTGCCGTTAGCAATACTGCCGATGGTATAAATAGTTTTTTCATTTTATTGGTGTTCTATAGTAGGTGGTGCATAAAATTTACTTTCTTCATCTTCAGGATCAAGGGAAACCGACTGTGTAGTGGCTTTACCCTGAGCCCACGCAAAGATAAGCGGAAGGATAATCAGTACGGCAAAGGTAGAAAACAGCAGTCCGCCGATAACAGCCCTCCCTAATGGAGATACCTGTTCGCCTGCTTCACCGTGGCCTATAGCCATTGGCAACATACCAGCGATCATCGCTACCGATGTCATAATAATAGGTCGTAAACGAAGTGAAGCTGCCTCACGTGCCGATTGCAATGCATTGCCGTTCACCTTTCGGAGCTGTTCGGCATTGGTAATTAATAATACGGCATTGGCAATAGATACCCCGACTGACATGATAATACCCATGTACGACTGAAGGTTAAGTGTAGAGCCTGTTATTAGCAACATAAGCAATGCACCCAATACAACAGCAGGAACAGTGGTTAATACCACCAGCGATACCCTAAACGACTGGAAGTTTGCTGCCAGCATAAGGAAGATAACTACAACAGCCACCAATAGTCCCGATTCAAGGCTTTTCATGGTTTCACTAAGTACTTTGCTAAGTCCTATTGGTTCTATGAACAATCCGCGTGGCAATTCTCCAAGTCCGCTTATTACTGCCTGTACATCTTTAGATGCTGTACCAAGATTGGTGTGGTCTGTATTTGCTGTAACCGATATGTACGGCATAGCACCAAGGTTATCGTTTTCACCGTGTGTTTCAGATAACGTAATGGTTGCCACATCGCCGAGTACCGGCCTAACCGAATTCTTAAGCAATGGAATTTCAGCGATCTCTTCTTTGGTCATCATTTTATCCAGCGGAACCTGTACCTGAACATTGTACGAAAGTCCTGCTTTCTCATCGATCCAGGTATTTTTCTCCGTATAACGGGATGACGATGTAGATGCAATAAGCGAACGTGAAATGTCATTCATATCTACACCTAACTGTGCAGCTCTTGTACGGTCTATCTCAATATTGAAAGCAGGGTAGTGGATAGATTGTGCAATCTGTACATCCCTGAAGTAATCTGTCTTTTTAAGCTGAGTGATTATTTTGTTGGCATATTGCTCGTTCAGCTTTTTGTTTTTACCTGCAATTCTTATCTCAATTGGTGTAGGCGAACCCTGGCTCAATACTTTATCGGTAAGTTCTATGGGTTCAAAAGATATTCTAACACCCGGAACATTTTTTTTAATACGTGCCCTTAAATCGTCTTTAAAGGCATCCATATCTTCATTATGGTAGTCTTTAAGTGCAATCTGAAATACAGCCTCATGAGGACCTGCCATGAACATATAAATTGGCGATACCGAGAATAATGATGGGTGCGTACCCACATATACAGATGATATACCAATATGTTCTTTACCAACCTGGTTTTCAATTTGCTTAAGTACGGCCTGGGCTTTCTCCTCGGTACGCTCTAAACGTGTACCATCGGCAAGTCGCATCCTTAACTGAAACTGGCTGGAATTTACCCTTGGAAATACATCCTGCCCAATAACATTTATCATTACAACGGCAAGCCCTGTAATAACTATAAGGTATGTTAGGCTAACAAATTTACGGCGAACTAATAAGGTGTCTATCATTTTCATGAAGCCAATCCTGAAACGCTCAAAACGGCCTATTTTTCCGTTATCGTCATAGTCTTCCCTCTCAGAATACGCACCTTTTTCGCTGGTGCTGTGTTCGTGTTTGCCATGTCCTTCGGCTTTCATCAGCCAGTTGGCCATTACAGGAACAAAGGTTTGCGAAAGCAGAAACGATATTACCATTGAGAACCCAATTGCTAATGCAAGCGGCAGGAACAATGCTCCCGGTATACCTGTCATAATAAATGCCGGGGCAAATACTGCTAGTATACATAATAAGATCAATAGTTTAGGTAATGCGATTTCTTTACAGGCATCCCATATGGCGAGGGCCTTGGGTTTGCCCATGTCGAGGTGCTGGTGAATATTCTCTATAGTTACCGTACTTTCATCTACAAGGATACCAATAGCTAGCGCAAGTCCACTCAGGGACATAAGGTTAATTGTCTGCCCGAATAATTTAAGGAACAGTACTCCCGATATAATTGAAATCGGAATAGTAAGTATTACTATAAGTGCTGCCCTTTTATCGCCTAGGAAAAGTACAACCATAAGCCCGGTTAATACCGCACCAATTATACCTTCTGTAATTAAGCTTTTTACGGAGTTGATTACATAAACCGACTGGTCAAACTCATAAGAGATCTTAACATCTTCGGGCAATGTACTTTGTATTTTGGGGAGGTTAGCCTTAAGATTCTTAACTACATCCCATGTTGAGGCGTCGCCGGCTTTGGCGATACTTACATAAACCGAACGTTTTCCGTTTACAAGAGCGTAACCGTTAGTAATATCGGCACCATCTTTTACGGTTGCTACGTCACCAAGCGATAGATTTTGTACACCGCCTTTAAATAAAGGTATCTTTTCAAAATCTTTTACTTCCTTAATGGTGTTGTTGGTCGGGGTAAGGTAGTTTTTATCACCTATCCTCACGTTACCTGCGGGTGCAGTCTGGTTATTTATTCGTAATGCTTCAACAATCTGGTCCGGGGTAAGGTTATGCGAACGCAGCTGCGCAGGGTCAACATTAATCTCTATTGTCCTGGGACTTCCTCCAAATGGTGGTGGTGAAAGCAATCCGGGAATAGAGGTAAAGGAGGCACGTACGTAAACGTTGGCTAAATCCTGAAGTTCGTTATTATTCCGCGTTTTACTGCTCAATACTAATTGCCCGACAGGAAGAGACGAAGCATCAAAACGAATGATGAACGGCGGTTGCGATCCCTGCGGGAAAGCTGCCTGTATTCTGTTAGAAAGGGCACTTAACTCGGCAGCTGCCTGAGCCATGTTCGTGTCTTCATAGTACGTAACCTTCATCAGGGTAAGCCCCTGAATATTTTTTGTTTCTATAGATTTTACGCCATTGGCAAACAACATAATATTAATGTAGTTTTTGGCGAAATAAGATTCCATTTGGTCGGGAGTGTAACCTCCAAAAGGGTGGGCAAGGTATATAACGGGCAGGTTCATTTTAGGCAGGATATCTACCTTAATGTCCTTAACCGCACCTATACCGAAAAAGAACAGCCCGGCAACCAGCACCAATATGGAAATAGGCTTGCGAAGGGCAAAACGTATTAAATTCATTATTTAATAGTATTAAAATTCGTTTATAAAAAGATTAAAGTCGCCCGTTGCGGCAGCTTTCATAAGCAATGCCTGCCATACATTGGTGTAAATAATGTCGCGGTCGGTCTCGGCGCGGTTAAGCGTGTATAATGCCTGTGTAACATCAACAAGGTTGGTAAGACCATTATTGTAAAGTGTGGTGCGTTGCAGGTAAGCCTGCTGTGCCGCACGTACCTGCCTTGGTGCTTCTTTAAAGTTTTGCATGGCATAATCCATACGTACATTGGCAGCATCTTCCTGCGCCTTAAGCTGAAGGTCTACCGCCTTGTATTCTTCTTCAAGTCCCTGAGATATTAGCTTTTGGGCACTAACTTTTTTAGACGAACGTGCTATCGTGGTAAGATTCCAGGTAACACCAACTCCTAAAAGATAGTTTTGGCGGGTAGGGTTTATACCGTCTGCATAATTTGTAGTATACGAATTCTGATTGGTAGCATAATCGCTGTTAAAGCCCGATCCTCTTGTCTGGTATACACCAAAAAGGCTAAAAGTAGGGTAGTACTCCCTTTTAAAAAGACTAAGCTGATTATTGCTTACTTCTATACGGCTTTTATAGAACTGGCGCACAGGGTTGTTAAGGCTATCTGCCTGACTATTACCTGTAAGTATTGTTTTTGGTACAGACGCGACAAAGGTTGTGTCGACCGTGAAATCTGTAGGCTCTATACCCATAAGTTCTACAAGCCTGTTATTTTGCAGCTTCACCTGCTCTTTAATCTGGTTAAGGGCAATTTTTGCGCGTGATACTTCGGCAGATGCCAATGTAGAATCTACACCCGGAAGCAACCCATTTTTAACCCTTACGGCAGCGTTATTAAGCACAACCTGAGAGCGGTCGAGATTTTTAATCTGCGATCTCTCTAACCTTTGGCTTGCCAGCAGGTTAAGGTAGGCGCCGGCAATTTTTACTTTCTGCTGAAACTGTTCCTGTTCAAAATCTTTTTGTTGCCTTTGTGCATCGGCTTTAGCAATGTTGATACGCTGTTTCATTCTCCCGAAGGTGAAAAAATCCCAGTTCATGTTAACCAGGTAGAGCGCGCCAAAGGCGGCATTCCAGTTTTGTTCTGCAAGTGGCAGTCCCGAAGAAGCTACCCCAAGCCCCCCAAAACCATACAGGGGTCCGTTTTGTCCATTAACGGTACCGTAGTCCTGCTGGGCTGATAAATTCAGGTTAGGCAAATAATCGCGCCTGGCCTGTTTTACAGTTTCCTGTGCTGCTTTAGCATAGCTACCTTTGGCTTTAACCACGCCATAATTGGCTACGCCTGTGTTTATCGCTTCTTTAAGCGAAAGGCGCGTCTGGCTGAAACCGCTCAGTGAGCAGAGCAATAAAAACAGCGTTACTTTTTTTAAGTGCATTGAAATAAGTGAATTATATAGTAGGTGATCTGTGAAATTATGTACAAATTTATGATGGTGTTTCCTGCAAAATCAATTTTAAATGATGAATTCAATTCGTCACGTAATTTTAAATGATGAATTCAATTCGTCACGCAAACCGACGCAGTTACAGTTATATGTATTTACTTTGTAGTAAGAAATGTAATTTGAATGAATAAATTTTTTAAGAATGTAATTGAGAATAAATGGTGGCAGGAATTTTTTATACTGGCATTCTCTTTTATACTTTTTACGCTTAACGACTGGATACTTATTAAGTCATGGCGCGGCATATGGTCGGGTTGTGCCTATTTTCTTATGCTGTATGGGCATGCCCAGCTTAACAGGTTCGTATTGTTGCCGTTACTCATAAAAAAGCATAAGGTATTGCTTTATGTACTGCTAACAGCCCTGTTGATATTTGTGTTTTCGATAGTTATGTACGAGGTTACCACATTGTGGATCTACAAAAACTGTTTCCTATACAAATCATCAGAACAGAAAAGCTATATTTTTCAGGCAGCCACATTAGTAGCTACACTTATATGTATCCTATCGGTAGAAATGATACTTAAATTTTACCGTGACCGTAAAGATCTGGATCAGGAAAAGTTATTATACAATCAGGCGCAGCTAAACTCATTAAGAGAGCAGTTAAACCCACACTTTTTATTTAATACTTTTAATACGCTGTACGGTATAAGCCTTCAGTATCCTGAACGTACTCCTGAACTTATCATGCATGTATCACAGTTAATGCGCTATCAGCTGGAAAGTAACGAAAGGCAGTGTGTAGCACTTGAAGACGAAATTAGCTTTATAAGCAGTTACATAGAGCTTGAAAAAGAACGTGTGGGGTACCGTTGCAATATTAGCTTTAACAGCGAAATTGATAGTGCGAATGCGTATAAGATTCCGCCAATGCTGCTTATCTGCTTTATAGAAAATGCTTTTAAGCATGGTACATGTACCATAGAAAAATGTTTTGTAGACGTTGATATTACTGTTACCGATGGTAAAATGATAATGAGGGTAATGAATTCCCTACCGGAAAAGAAAACAGAAGTAATATCTACTAAAATAGGCATTAAGAACACTACCGAGCGATTAAAGTTGCAATACGGCAGTAATTATGAACTGGATATAGAGGAAACCGATATTTATACCGTAAATTTACAATTACAGCTTAAGCGTTATGAGCCAGCACGTTAAAAAATGTATAATAGTCGATGATGAGCCGGCTGCACACTATGTACTGGCGAACTATATAAGTCAGAATCCTTTGCTTGAGCTTGTGTTTGAAGGTTATAATGGGGTTGAAGCACTTGAATACCTTAGTAATAATAAGGTAGACCTTATGTTTCTTGATATTGATATGCCTGAAATTTCAGGAATAGAGATGTTACAGCAGCTTGCTAAACCGCCTCGCACCATATTGACTACTGCATATAGCGAATTTGCGCTTGAAAGCTATGAATACGGAGTACTTGATTATTTGCTTAAACCGATATTCTACCCAAGGTTTGTTAAGGCTGTAGACCGCTTTTTTGAAATGGAAGGTACCGATGTAGAGCAAGAAGATCCTAAAGAGGAAGTTGTAAACGGAACTATACATGTAAAGGTTGATAGTGATACTATTGGTATTGAAACAAACTCTATACTGTATGCCCAAAGCTATGGTAATTATGTAAAGATATTTACTCAAAAGCGTAATTATCTTGCTACAGTAACAACAAACGACCTGGAAAAAATGTTGCCATCGTCTCAGTTTATGAGAGCACATAAATCATATATTATTGCGCTTGATAAAGTAGATGAGGTAATGAAAGACCATGTGGTTATAAAACGTAACCCTATACCTATAGGCATTACCTACCGCCGGGAACTGGGCGAAAAATTGAAACACTTGATTAGAAACTAAATAAATTAACCCAAAACAAAAGAAGAATGACTCAGGTAAAAGCTTTTGCAGCTTATGACGCGGAAACGCCTCTAAAGCCATTTGAATTTGAACGTAAAGAAGTTGGCCCTAACCAGGTACAGATAGAGATATTATACAGTGGTGTTTGCCATTCAGATATCCACACTGCTAAAGGTGACTGGGGGCCTGCTATATACCCGCTTGTACCGGGTCACGAAATCGTAGGACGAATTGTAAAAAAAGGAGAGAACGTAGCTAAATTTACTGAAGGCGAACTTGCCGGAGTAGGGTGTTTTGTTGACTCTTGCCGTAAATGTTCAAGCTGCCTTGAAGGCGAAGAGCAATTCTGCGAAGAGGGTATGACAGGTACATACAACAGCTATGAGCGTGGTACAACTACACCTACTTATGGCGGGTATTCTACTACTATTACTGTAGATCAGGATTATGTACTGCATGTTTCTGAAAAACTTGACCTTAAAGGTGTTGCACCATTGTTATGTGCCGGTATTACTACATACTCGCCACTACGTTATCTTAAAGTTGGTAAAGGGCATAAAGTTGCTGTGTTAGGACTTGGTGGTTTAGGCCACATGGCTGTTAAATTTGCAGCGTCTTTTGGTGCGGAAGTTACTATGCTTAGTACGTCGCCATCTAAAGAGGCAGATGCAAAAGCGTTAGGAGCTCACAACTTTGCACTTACTACTGATCCTGCAACAATGGAATCGTTAGCAAATAGCTTTGATTTCATTATCAATACTGTTTCAGCTAAGCATGATTACAATACGTACCTTAATCTGTTAAGGAAAAACGGTACTATGGTAATTGTTGGTGCTCCGCCGGCTGGCGAACCATTACAGGCATTCACGCTTATATTTAAGAGAAGAGCTATTATGGGAAGTCTTATCGGAGGTATTAAAGAAACACAGGAAATGCTTGATTACTGCGCAGAACATAACATTACTTCTGATGTAGAAGTTATAGACATGAACTACATTAACGAAGCGTACGAACGTATGAATAAAAGCGATGTTAAGTACAGGTTTGTAATTGACATGGCTTCATTGAAATAAAGGATAAGGAGAAGGCCGCAAAGGTTATATACTTTTCTGAAACCTTTTAAAAAGGGCAACCATTATGGTTGCCCTTTTTTATGTGATAAATGACTTAATTTAAGCATTTATTATGCTGAAAGCACGTCGTGAATTTCGGGTGTCTTATCGAACATTTTTTTAGCGAAAGGGCAAAGTGGAATTATCTGCTTGTTGTTTTCGCGGGCATAAGTTACCGCGGCATCCAATAGTTTTCTGCCAATACCCTTAAAGTCAGGGTTTCCTTCGGTATGATCTATAATGAACTTATCTTTTCCTGCCCATACATAGGTCATTAAGCCGGCTTTTATATCGCCCTCTTTCGCAGCGAAGTAACCTTTAGCACCGTCGTCTGAATGTTTTATTTCCATTGATTGGTTATTTTTTTATTTTGAAATTAGTGTTCTGCGGAGGTAAGGGTACAAAACCGGTTTCTCCCGGTATCTTAGGGAATGTTTGTGCAACCCATCGTTCTTTTGCATCTTCAATCAGTTCCGGGGTAGAAGCCACAAAGTTCCAGTAAATATGCCGTGGTTCAGGAAAAGCGTCGCCACCAAAAATATACACTGTTGTGTTTTCGTTCATTGTAAATTCACAAAGTGAAGCATCTTTAGCTACAAGTAGTTGCTTTGGCTCAAATGTATTGCCATCGCTTTCAATACTGCCTTCTAAAATATAAAGTCCGCTTTCTCCATATAGGTCCTTGCCGATCTGAAGTTTCTCCCTGGTTGTAGTTTTAAGTTCTATAAAGTAAAGTGGACTATACACCGGCACATCCGATTTTTTACCGAAAGCCTCACCTGCAATAAGCTTTGCTTCAACATTGCCTATTTTCCACGTAGGAAGTCCGTTCTCTTCAATATGTGCGAAAGATGGTTCCATTTGCTCCAGATGTTTAGGTAATGCAACCCATATCTGCAACCCATGAAGTGATTTATCCGAATGGCGAAGGTAATCGGGTGTACGTTCTGAGTGTACAATCCCCTTGCCAGATGTCATCCAATTAACCTGTCCGGGTTTAATTTCTACTTCTGTGCCAAGACTGTCGCGGTGCATTATGCTGCCTTCAAACAGGTAGGTAAGGGTAGAAAGCCCAATATGGGGATGTGGGCCAACGTCGAGGTTTTCATGGTCGCTTAACAGGGCAGGGCCCATGTGGTCTATAAAAGCGAAAGGGCCTACGGTTCTTTTTTCCCTGAAAGGCAATAATCTGCCAACCAGAAAATTACCAATATCGCTGGGACGTTCTTCTAAAATTAAGCCGATATTTGACATAGTTGTGTGTTTGTTAGATACGTAAATTTAATAATTTCTAACCGATAAAAAGCCTTAGTTTTAAAAGAACAGTCTAATCCAGCGTTATAAATATATATGATCTTACAGCATCGTTTACATTTTTAGTGCGATGGCCTTTGCCTGTAGTATCTTCTACCAGTAAAACCTGCCCGGCGTTAAAGGTGCGTTTATCGCCAAGAGATGTTTCAATTTCAATAGCACCGTCCATCAGAATTATATACTGCCTGGTGGGTGCATTATGAAAATCGTAATCATAGCCGGCTGTTACTTTCCTGAATATAACCGTACCCGCTTTTTGTGCTTCTGAAAGAAAACCGATTTCTCCGTTATCGTTCAGCGGGATATTTAGATCTTTAAAGTGACTGTGTCCGTTAATGTCACTGTAAACCCTGGTTACCGTAAAGCTTTCCATTATGCAAAATGATTGGCAAACCATTGAACAGACAATTCAAGGTCTTCTCTTGTAAGATTGTGTCCTGTTGGTAAATTGTGAAAGGCGACATTATAACCAAGTTCTTTTAAAGTGTCTACGTATTTAGGAGTAGCTGTAGGAGCTATAGTGGGGTCTGCCTTTCCCGAGCTAAAAAATACAGGAACATTATCGGCTTTAACAGCCGGAATCGTAATCGCTTTAAAAGGTTGCATAGGGCGATATAATACAGCGCCTGCCAAAAATGAAGGGTATTTAACCAATGCAGCACCCGCAATATTGGCTCCGTTAGAGTATCCCAGGGCAATAACCTTTGTACTGTCGAAACCTTTTTCTACTGCTGCGGCTTTTACAAACGCAACCAGTTCATCGGTTCTAAAATCAAGATCCTGTTCGTCAAAAACGCCCATGCCTAAACGCTTAAAGAAACGTGGCATACCGTTTTCGCTTACATTACCACGAACACTTAACAGGTTTAGCGTATCGCCAAAATTTGCTGCCAGTGGTACCAAATCATTTTCATCACCACCTGTACCGTGAAGCAATAATAGGGTATAAGCACCGGGCTGACCCGATGCTTTGTATATATATGTTAATGGCTGAAATTCCATAATCTTATTTTTGAATTAATTAATAGGTACTAAATGGGCTTCGATATCTGCACGTCTTGATTCGTATTGCGCAGGTAGTTTAAGGCCTTTACCAAGATCTTCAAGGGTCTCGTCAATTGTAAAGCCCGGGTTATCGGTAGCAATTTCAAATAATACACCTCCCGGTTCCCTAAAGTATAGTGAGTGGAAATACTGTCTGTCTATTTGTGGTGTAATGTTGAGGTTTTTCTCAGCTACTTTTTCACGGAAATGCATTAGTATTTCATCATTTAAAACCCTAAAGGCAACGTGGTGTACTGTACCATTGGCTACATGCCCATGTTTTTCTGCCGGAAGCTCAACTAAGTCTACAATAGAAGCCTGATCGATAGCATCGGTAGCATAACGGTAACGGTTACTTTCCTGCCCAACTAATTTGTAACCAAAAATATCGGTAAGTACAGCAGCAGTTCCTGTAATACTGTTAAGTGTAAGCGTTACATTATGAAAACCTCTTGTTGCATGGGCCGCTTTAACCTCGTCAGTTTCCCAGGGTTTACGGGTGTCTTCGGTATTTTGTTCGATTAACTCTAATTTAAGTCCGTCCGGATCAAGGAAGGTTAAATATCTTTCTCCAAATTTTTCTGCCGGTTTGTTGTAAATAACATTGTATTTTTCGAAACGCTCAATCCAGAATTCAAGGCTTCCTTTAGGTACAGAATAGCCAATCTCTGTTGCCATACCTGTACCTTTGCGCCCTTGTGGGATGCCTTCGCCCCACGGGAAGAAAGTAAGTATAGTGCCTGCACTACCAATTTCGTCACCAAAGTAGAAGTGATATGTTCCGGGATCGTCAAAGTTTACTGTTTTTTTAATGAAGCGTAAACCTAATATGTTAGCGTAAAAGTTGAAGTTGCGTTTAGCATCTCCTGCAATAGCAGTAATATGGTGGATGCCTAAAATTTTATTTTCCATGATTATATATGTTTTAATTTGATACTGTAAAATTACTGTAGTGTACTAACCCGTGCATTGAACTGGGACAAGAAAGTAAAACAGCCGTTAGCAAACAGGCAATAGGTATGCCTTTTATAGTACCGCCTTTGTTTTCAGGTATTAGAAAATATCGGTATCAGAACGGGAATACGATATATCGTAAATTTATAGGTTGCTTCGTGCTTCTGTGGATAATATCACCCGAAAACGCAGCCAACTTTCATTTTTTAATATATCATTAAGATTTTTGAAGTTGAAAATGTCTATATTTGACCTTATCACTAATCATTTAATAGGAAAACATCATGAAAATCACGTTTTTAAGAAGCACGCTTATGGCTGCTGTACTTGTTGGAGGTCTTAGCCTTACATCATGTAAAGACAAAGAAACAGAAACTACAACAGAAACAGAAACTACAGTAGATGCTGATTCTACAGTAACTACAACTGAAACTGAAGTAGATGCACCAGGTACTGCTAACGATACTACAGTAACTGATACTACTAAGACAGCAAACTAATGATTAAGGCAGCTTTAAGCTGCCTTTTTTTATGCAATAAAGTTAAACACTTAAAACAGTATATTATGAAAGTTACATTTTTAAAGAGCATACTTATGGTTGCTGTGCTTACGGGCGCATTAAGCCTTACATCTTGCAAAAAAGAAACCACCGAAACAACAACTACTACTGAAGTTGACGCAACTACAGCTGAAGATACTTTAACTACAACAGATGTTGAGGTAGATGAAAATGGTGCTAAAGACACTATCTCGGTAACTACCGATACAGTTTTGGTTAAAAAACCGTAACAATACTCCTGCGGCGTTTGCGTGGCAGGCCGTCAATTATTATAATGAAGAAAGGACGACTCTATACAGAGCCGTCCTTTTTTATTTTTAAATCTATACCTAAAGAAAGTATATGGTGTTAACTTCTAAATGATGATGGTGTAGCATTGGTGAACTTCTTAAAGAAGTGGTTAAAATGCGCAGACTCGTCAAAACCTAACGCATAGCTTATTTCAGAGATATTCCAGTCGGTATGCTTAAGTAGTGCTTTTGCTTCGCTTAACAGCCGTTCGAATATATGATCTGATGTTGTTTTACCCGTGGTAAGCTTAATAGCACGGTTAAGGTGGTTAACATGCACATTAAGTTGTCCGGCAAAATCTTTTGCGCTTCGTAGTGAAAACTGCTGAGACGGCGATTCTATAGGGAATTGTCTTTCTAACAACTCTGTAAATACAGATGTAATTCGTGTATTGGCATCTACGTGAGCATATAGTGTTTCACTTGGGCGCATTTTTATCGCATAATGTACCATCTCCATAATATAATTGCGTATCAGGTCGAACTTAAACTGGTAGTCGCCCTTCATTTCATCAATCATTTTAGTAAATACATTAGTGACATATTCGTCATTTTCAACATCCAGTACGTAGGCCGGACTTGCTCCAGGCATATACATAGGCAGGTCTTTCAGGCTGCCTCGCATGTGCTCACTGAAAAAAGCATCTTTAAAAATACAGAAAAAGCCTGTTGTATCGGGAGTAATAGCTTCAAAAGTGTAAGGTACAGTAGGATTAAAAAACAACAGGGTAGTGCCGTTTACTTCAAAACTCTTATCTGCGTAATGATATATATAGTGACCGCGTATCAGGGCAATCTTATAATAGTCCCTTCGGGTATATTTTACAGGTTCTTTTCCCGGACCCATACAGTCTTCATGCCTGAAAACATTAAAGTGACCAAGGTCTTTTTGCAGGCCCTCGGGCATCCAGTTAAATTTCTGCTTGTATAAATCTTCAAGTGTTTCTGTCTTTGCCATGATTTATAATGTTTTAGGATACAATTGATGGTTATTTTACTTTACAAAAGTAGTTTGATACCAACTATAAAGTTATGTAAAAAGAAAAGTAAAAATTGTAAAATTCAAACAATTTTAGTCGTTATAGCCCGATTTCTATTGTTTGAAAATCACAATCAATAGTTTGATGCGGGTAATACCAAGTGTTTGTATAGCTATACCTTTGTAGTGTATGTTGGTTGTATTCTAAATCAATGAAGTATGAAAAATCCGAAAGCTAAAAGAGATAACGCTAAAGCGTATACAGTAGAGGTTGTATATTATGTATAACCTTCACTACCATATCTACCAACTTCCTCAGCCTGAAATTCATAAGAAAGGCTGGTATACATTCTGCCTTTTCAGTTCGGGTAACACAACCTCATTTTTATTACTGGATTCGTCTTCTGCACAAATGCCAAACGGACTTGATAACGGCCTGGTGTTTTCTATACAGGAAGATCAGTTGCCAAAACAGGTAAAAGACAATATAAAAAAATATCCGCTTTTTTATCAGAAAGGGTATGGCCCTTTTACATTAGGTACTTTACAGCAGTGCGATATTTCATCATTGTTCGATAAGATTACAAACCTTATTACTACCACATATATATATAAAGATTATCTGTTGGCAAATTTTGCGTTACAGCTTCTTCATTTTGGCATTAAACATTTTGCGGACGATAAGGCAACTCAAAGCATATAGCGAGTAGTTTTTTGTCGTAAATGTATTACTCTTAAACCTTAAAAGGGGGTATTTCTTTAGAGCTGTTTACAAAAGGTTATATATTTGTGAAAATCATCAATACCCTTTTGTATGCGTAAAAACCTGTTTTATATCGTTCTGCTTGCTGTAAGCAGTGTGTATGCCCAACCCAACTCGGCACCGAAATGGCTTCGTAATTCGGCTATTTCTCCAGACGGTTCCCAGATAGCTTTTTCCTATCAGGGAGATATTTTTAAAGTACCAATAAGTGGAGGCGACGCAGTACGCCTAACTATCCATGAGTCATATGATGCCGATCCCGTTTGGAGTAACGACGGGAAGCAACTAGCATTTTCGTCTATGCGTTACGGCAATAAAGATGTGTTTGTTATACCTTCTGTCGGAGGTGTTGCCAAAAGGCTTACCTACCATTCGACAGATGATATTCCAACGGATTTTTCACCATCGGGTGATAAGGTCATCTTCTCGTCATCACGTCTTGATGATGTGGCTTCGTCGGTATTTCCAACGGCTGTATTATCTGAACTATATGAAATAAATATAGCTGGAGGACAGGAAAAGAGAATTATATCTACACCGGCTGAAATGGCTACCTATAGCCCGGACGGTACATGGCTGTTTTTTCATGACAAAAAAGGATACGAAGATCCGTGGAGAAAACACCATACATCATCGGTAACCCGAGACCTTTGGTTATACAATACTAAAGATAAACAATATTATCCTGTAACTGATAGTACCGTTGAAGAGCGCAATCCTGTATTTGGCTACAATGGATCATATTTCTTTCTAAGCGAAAGAAATGGCACTTTCAATGTATGGAAAGCGAACCTAGCAAATAACAAAGAAAGCAATGCACAGCAGGTAACCAACTTTACAAAACACCCTGTTCGTTTTTTAAGCCGATCTAATAATGGTGTGCTTTGCTATACCTGGGATGGAGAAATATATACTCAGACTGATGGTGGCCAGCCTCAGAAGGTTGCTATAACATTGCAAAGTGACGAAAGGTATAACGAAAAAGTAATGCAGCCAATACGTGAGGATGCCAGCGAATTTTCGGTATCGCCAAACGGTAAAGAGGTAGCATTTGTAGTACACGGAGAAGTATTTGTAACATCGGTAGAATTTGGCCAGACCAAACGAATTAGCAATACGCCAGATCAGGAGCGTGATGTGCAGTTTAGCCCTGACGGAAGAAAATTACTCTATTCGGGAGAGCGTGGCGGATGCTGGAATATTTATGAAACGATTCTTGTAAACAAAGACGAGAAATACTTTTTTGATGCTTCACAGCTAAAAGAAACTGCAGTTGTAAGTTCGGGTAAAGAGTCATTCCAGGCACAATATTCGCCGGACGGCAAAGAGATCGCTTTTCTTGAAGAGCGTACTACTGTAAGGATATTAAACAGGGCTTCCGGTGATGTAAGAACAGTTTTGGCCGGAAAATATAATTATTCGTATAGTGATGGCGACCAGTATTACACATGGTCTCCCGATAGTAAATGGCTTTTGGTGCCTTACTTCGGTTATGAACGTTGGAATACTGATATTGGGCTTTTGAATGTTAATGATGGCGAACTTCCTATAAACCTTAGCGAAAGTGGGTATAATAATCAACAGCCAAAATTCGGGATGGATGGCGAAATGGTTTATTGGGCATCGGATAAAGAAGGGTATCGTTCGCACGGTAGCTGGGGATCTGAAAGTGATGTGTATGCAATATTCTTAACCGAGGCTGCGCACAAAAAATTCCAGCTTAGTAAGGCCGAATATGCTTTGTGGAAAGAACAGGAAGACGCTAAAAAAGACGATAAAGATAAACAATCGGATAAAAAAGAGAAGAATAGCGACAAAAAGGACAAGAAAGACGATGAGAAAGCTGAGCCTGTCAAAATTCTAAAAATAGACTTTGAAGGTCTTCAGGATCGTAAAGAGAAACTTACTATACATTCATCAAGGTTGTCTGACTTTGTGGTTGATAAAGATGCCGAAAACATTTATTACCTTACCCGTTTTGAAGAAGGCACCAACCTGTGGCGTACCAAATTCAGGGAAAAAGAGACTAAGCTTTTTGTTAGCCTTAACAGCGAAGATTCAAAAATTGCACTGGATAAAAAAGAAGAGAATCTTTTCCTTATTGATAAAACGGGAAAATTGCTAAAGATTACGCTGAAGGACGCTAAGAAAGAAACGGTTAATTTCTCCAGCGAAATGAACCTGAACGAAACTGCCGAACGTAACTATATGTTTGAGCACGCCTGGAGGCAGTTTAAAAAGAAATTCTATCTTGAAGATATTCATGGCACCGATTGGGATTTCTACAAAAAGGAATATGCTAAGTTTCTGCCATACATTAATAACTCTATAGATTTTGCCGACCTGCTTGGTGAAATGCTTGGTGAAGCGAATGCGTCGCATACAGGAGGCCGTTATCGTCCGGAACCCAACAAGACAAATGATGCTACTGCTTCTTTAGGTATTTATATTGACAATACATATGATGGCGATGGTATAAGAATTGCTGAGGTTATGGATAAGAGTCCGCTGCTTAAGGCAAAGCAGAAAATAAAAGCAGGATATATTATCGAAGCTATTGAAGATGTTGAGATAACATCCGAACAAAACTATTATGCGTTGCTGAACAGGAGAGCCGATAAAAAGACACTAATCTCGGTATTCGATCCTAAAGCTGGTAAACGCTGGAATGAAGTTATTGAACCTATAACGCTTACGAAAGAAAACCGACTTGCTTATGAGCGTTGGGTTAAGAACAGGGAAAAAGATGTTGAGAAAATGTCGGGTGGACGTTTAGGCTATGTCCACGTTACAGGAATGGATTCGCAGAGTTTCCGTCAGGTGTTTGAAAAAGCATTAGGTAAGTACAACGACCGTGAAGCACTAATAGTAGATACACGATTTAACGGTGGGGGATGGCTGCATGATGATCTTGCGACATTCTTAAGTGGTAAGCCATATATGAGCTTTGAACCGAGAGGGCAGAAGATGGGATCTGAACCATTGTTTAAATGGCAGAAGCCTTCGGCAGTGCTTATAAGCGAGGGTAATTACTCTGATGCGCATATGTTCCCTTATACCTACAAAGCACTTGATATTGGCAAACTAATAGGTATGCCGGTACCGGGAACGGGTACTGCTGTATGGTGGGAAAAAATGATCGATGGCAAAACTATTTTTGGTATTCCGCAAATAGGTATGCGTACCGTAAAAGAAGGGAAGCTAATGGAAAACTTTCAGTTGGAACCGGATGTAAAAGTTAAGAATGAGCCGGGTAAAACTAATAGTGGAGAAGACCAACAGTTGCGAAAAGCAGTAGATGAACTTCTTAAGAAATAAATAATTTACATGTAATGAACAGCCGCCTAATAGCGGCTGTTTTGCTTTTGTTTGAATTTTGTAAGCAATGCTTTGTTTTTTACAATAAGAGGCTATTGTTTCATAGTAATTTTGTATACTGATAATTAACCGTCAAACCAATCTAAGGACTATGAGAAACGAAAAAAATGCTGCTGTTATACAGGGATTGTATATTGCTGTTAACGAAAGGAACTTTGAATACCTTAATACTGTTAGCGATGCCAGAAGCGAATGGTTTGATATTCCTTTTAATATTACAAATTTGGGAATAACATCGGCGGCGGCCTCGTGGGAGAAAAGGTTCAGTCTTTTTCCCGATGTTACTTTCGAAATACAAAATCTTATGGCGTATCATAATTATGTAATAGTACAGGGAGTAGAAAGGGCAACGTTTAAAGGTATGCTGGCTTTTATTGATGAAGATATTATTACCGAAGGTTATCCTGTGGAGATCGCTTTTTGTGATATATACTACCTTGAAGATGGCAGGATATTAAAAGCTAATTCTAACTTCGATGTAAATGCTTTTAAAGAGCAGATTTGTGCGATACCTGTATAGCCATAATTTTATTGGATAGAATATCAGCCGCTTAATAAGCGGTTTTTTTGTTTTATAATTTAAATCTGTTTGTTTTTACACTCATTTTAATTGATTGTTTGATTTGAGCAATTATTGCTTTGTATGCCGCAATAAGTTGACTTTAAAGCCTCTATATCTTTGTGTTATCAAATAATAACAATTAATTTAATAGAATAAGAAATGAAAAATTCAAATCAAAAAGTATGGTTTGTAACAGGTGCATCAAAAGGACTAGGCCTGTCACTTGTTAAACGATTATTAAACGAAGGCCATAACGTAACAGCTACTTCAAGGAGTCTTTCTGACCTGGAGAGTGCTGTAGGAAGCCATATTAATTTTTTACCGCTTGCAGTAGATATTCTAAATGAAGAAAGCGTTGCTGATGCGGTTGATAAAACCATAAACCATTTCGGTAGTCTGGATGTTGTAGTAAACAATGCAGGTTATGGATTGTTAGGTGCATTAGAAGAACTTACCGATGCAGAAAGCAGGCAGAATTTTGATGTTAATGTATTCGGATCGCTTAACGTTATACGTCATGCATTACCACAATTAAGAAAACAGCAATCAGGGCATATTTTCAATATAGCATCAATTGGTGGATTTACAGGTGATTTCCCCGGCTTTGGAATTTACTGCGCTACTAAATTTGCAGTCCATGGCTTTACAGAATCGCTTGCTGCTGAGGTTGCGCCATTTGGCATCCATGCTACAGTAGTTTCTCCCGGTTACTTTAGGACTAACTTTTTAGAAGGCAGTTCTTTGGCAACACCTAAAAATGCTATTGAAGACTATAAATCGGTTAGGGACTCGCAATTGGCTCATGAAAACGACATTAACAATAATCAACCCGGCGACCCCGATAAGGCAGCAGCCGTGCTAATTGAAGTTGCTTCTATGGCACAGCCGCCGGTTCAGTTATTCCTTGGGCCAGATGCTTATCACCTGGCTGAGGTAAAAATGCAGTCGGTACAAAAAGAACTTGAGGCGTTAAGGCATATAGCCGCAGCCACAAATTTTGATAACTAATACACTCACGAACGGCTCCAAAATAAGGAGCCGTTCTTTATTTTTCTTTAAAATGTTTGAATAGTATAAACAATGCTGTGAATCTTGCAATAACAACTTTGTAATCGTGAAGTAACTTTGTTTCAGAAATATAAGGAATAATAAAGTATTTTTTATGGAAAATTCAACGCTTATTACTGCAAAAACTTTACTTGTAAATTTTACAGCAAGAGACAGTCAGTCTTCGACAGAGCTTCAATATGCACTTAATTATCTGGCTGACATCACTAGAAACGAGGAAGGTTTTATACGATATGAGGTGTTCCGCTCAGACAATAACCATCTAGATTATTATGTATTGCAAACCTGGTCTGGAGAGCGTGCTTTGGAAAGGCATCTTAACCAGATACATGTATTAGAATTTGCTGCTCAATGCAAGCTTTGGCTTGCAAGGCCATTTAGTATAGTGCCACTTTCTATGCCGTTTAAGGCAGAATGGCTAAAGCCTTTGATAACAAATAGTATAAGCCTTAACTAAGCTTTATAAGATTATCTATATTTCTAAACCATCAATTATTAATCATAATCAAAAAACGTATGAAAGCAGTTTATATGATGCTAAGTGGATTGATATTATCCATCATGGCAACACTGGCAATGGCAGGACTTTTATCTGTTAGTGCCTTAATAGAACCTAAAACTAATCAATCAATTACAATGGAATCAGAACAAGACTACACAGGAATGTGGGTAACCAAAGATGGTTATATTCGCCACGAATTATTATCTAACGGGCGTTATGATGAAGCAAGGGGTAATAAGCAAAGTGCTTACCAAGGGAGTTATACAATAACCGATGATCATATTGATTATAAGGATGATACCGGTTTTACTGCCGATGGCGACTTTAAAGACGGCGTATTACACCACGGCGGATATCTATTTTACAAACAAAATTAAATGGTAAGGGCAGCTAAATTAGCTGCCCTTTTTTATGAAACGGCAATGTTTAATGCCATTAATATTTCGCTGGTTAGCAGTCCGCTGCCGCCGCCATAATGCTGTACTATTTTGCATTCCGGGTTGTGCTCGGCAAAGAACTGGCGTAGTAACGCTTCACTTTCTTTAGATATACCGCAGCCTAATAGCACGATATCAAAGTCTGTTTTCCTGAAAAGTTCAATAGTTTCTTCGTCGCTGCCTGCGCCGTAGCCTGCCCAATTGTCGTTATTGTTTATGAGGCGTACTACTGTTTCCAGTATTTCGGGGTGCCTGCCTGTATATAGAATGTTTATCTTTTTCATACTTCACGAATTTACAATACAAAATTGAAGCATCCAAATAGTAAAAACATTGAACCAGGACAAGAAAATCAGTTAGCTACTATTTTTTTCTTTATTACTTTGTCTACCGCGCTCCTGTATCCCGAATTAATTAGGTATACCCCGTAGAGCGTTGTAGCCAATGCCAGAACCGTAATCCAGGTAATTCTTTCGCTAAGTATTAGTACACCCAGTAAAATAGCAATTATAGGATTTACATAGGCATAAGTAGATACCATTACTATTGGCAGGTGCTGTATAGCGTATAAGTAACTTAAATAAGATAGTAGTGAGCCTACGATTGTAAGATATAATAATGCCCAAAGGCTATCGGCAGTTATGGCAGAAAGCTGCGCATAATCGTCGAACATTAATGAGAACAGGAACAAACCGATACCACCACTTATAAACTGTATCGAAGCATTAGTGTACGGACTTGTTGTAAAGCTTGTATGTTTCATATAAATACTTCCCAGCGCCCAGAATACACAGGCACCGAATGACGCTACAACACCCCAAAAGTATTCGGGTTTTGCAAGATCGGCAAGGTTATCTTTAAATATCAGGATAATACCAATGCAGCCTAATGCAAACCCACCAATTATTTTCAGGTTGAATTTTTTCTTCTCCTTACCCGATATAATATTCATGATAACTATATAAATTGGCATTACAGAAACTATTAAGGCTGCGAGCCCGCTAGGTATATACAGTTCTGCCCAGCCTATAATGCCATTACCTAAAGTTATTAGCAGAATACCCGGAAGCGCCTGTTTGGCTATGTCTTTAAATGTGACTTTCTCCAGCATTTTAGCAAAATACATAATCACCAGGAGTAACAGCCCTGCACTAACCTGGCGGATACCAGAGAACAGAAAGGGAGGGAAGTCTTTAACACCAATGCGCAATGCCAAGTACGTGGTTCCCCAAAAGATGCATACAATTATAAGGGCAATGATAGCTTTGGTCTTAGTTTCCATTTGTTTTTACTGTGATAATTGAAAAGCCAAATTTCAATGATTTTTTTGAACCAATACAGATACAATTTTAGTATTTTTGACCAGTACAGTTTAAACAGGTTATGGAAAAGCTAAAAACAGAATATATTTACAATAGGATTGCAGCCAATATAGAACAGAAAATACTTGGTGGCGTACTAAAGACTGGTGAAAAGCTGCCGTCAGTACGGATAATAAGCCAGGAAAACGGTATAAGTATCAGTACGGTATTACAATCATATTATGTTTTAGAAAGCAAAGGACTTGTAGAAGCAAGGCCGCAGTCCGGTTACTATGTAACCTACTGTAGCAGGCTGCTTCCCAATCTGGTAGAGACCAGTACACCCAATAATCCGGCTGGACCTGAAGAGACAGAGAGTATTATTTCCCGGGTATATTCTGAAATTGGCAGAAAAGATAAGCTGCAATTTTCTTTGGGAGTTCCGGCAACTGAGTTACTTCCTGTAGCTAAGCTAAACAAAGCTTTTATGCATGCTGTACGTGATATGGACAGTAGCGGTACCAATTATGAACCTGTGGAAGGTAACCTTAAACTGCGCCGCCAGATTGCCCGTCACTCTTATATGTGGGATGGTAATTTAAAAGAAACCGATATTATAACTTCGGCAGGATGTATGAACGCGCTGGCGAATTGCCTGATATCATTAGTTTCTAAAGGCGATACAATAGCTGTTGAGAGTCCGGTTTATTTTGGTATCCTTCAGTTAGCTAATAGTTTAGGGTTAAATGTTTTGGAATTGCCAACGAATGCTATCACTGGGATTGAGATTGAAGCACTTGAAAAAGAACTGAAAAACAATACAATACAACTATGCCTGTTAGTAAGTAACTTCAGTAATCCGTTGGGTAGCTGCATGCCCGACGAGCATAAAAAAAAGGTTGTTGAACTTATGGAGCATTATAATGTTCCGTTAATAGAAGATGACCTGTATGGCGATATCTATTTTGGTGCGCATAGGCCAAAATCGCTTAAGACGTATGATAAAAGCGGCAATGTATTGTGGTGCGGATCGTTCTCTAAAACCCTTGCTCCGGGTTACAGAGTAGGGTGGGTTGCTCCCGGAAAATATAAAGACAAAGTTTTGAAAACAAAGCAGTTTCATAATATATCGTCAACTACTCTAACACAGGAAGCTATTGGTAGTTTCCTCGAAAACGGGCGTTATGAAAACCATCTTAGAAAGCTTAGGAATACACTTCATGGTAATTCGCTAAACTATCTTAGGACGATTGGCGAGAGCTTTCCTGAAGATACTAAAGTATCGCGCCCTAACGGAGGGTTTATGCTTTGGCTGGAACTAAACAAAGATATAGATACTTTCAGGCTCTACGAACAGGCAGTAAAACATAATATCAGTATTGCGCCGGGACGTATGTTTACCCTTCAGCAGCAATATAACAACTGTTTACGACTGAGTTACGGCCTTCACTGGACAGAAGAAGTAGAGCAGGGTTTACGTAAAATAGGCAGCTTGGCAAAAGGACTTTTTTAGGTGTTAATATTGCACTTTCTGTTCTCAAAACGCGGTTTTGCTGCGTAAAATTAAGAGGGGTCATTTGCTTGAAAATCAATTAAGTGAAAAACAATGTTGCACAATTTGGTTTTAAAAAAATGACGAAAAATGATGATTTCTTGTTTGTTTTTTAAAATGTTCGACCAAATCAAAACTGTTTGAATTTTACACTAAAAAAAAATCCCTGCTTTCAGATTTTTACAGATCGGAAAGCAAGGCTTTTTAGTATGTCATATTTGGTTATCCGTTTACTAATGGCATAACTTTACTTCCTATCAGTTCAATTGCATTGGTTAGCTGCTCATGAGAAAGCCCGGCGTTATCCATTTGAAATGTAAATCGAGAAACACCTCCCAGAACTTCACTGTGCCTTAGTAATTTTTCTGCAATTTCTTCGGGGCCGCCAACAAGAAGTGCACCGGTTGGTCCGTTTTGTGAATCGAAATGTGGACGCGTAACTGCCGGCCATCCGCGCTCTTTGCCTATGCGGGTAAAGGTTTCGGCATAGCCCGGAAAGAAAGCTTCAACCGCTTTTTCGGTCGTCTCGGCAACATAACCTAATGAGTGAACGCCAACTTTTAGCTTATCGGGTGAATGCCCTGCCTTTTCTCCGGCTTCCCTATATAGTTCTACCATCTGGCTGAAGTGACGTGTTTCGCCGCCAATAATTGCTATCATAAGTGGTAGCCCCAGAACTCCGGCACGAACAAACGATTCTCTGGTACCACCAACTCCAAGCCATATTGGCAATTCATTTTGTAGCGGACGGGGATATATAGGCTGGTCGTGCAACGCAGGCCTGAATTTACCCTCCCAGTTTATGGTTTCGTTATCGCGAATTTTAAGTAACAGTTCCAACTTTTCAATAAAGAGTTCCCTGTAATCATGAAGGTTAAAGCCAAAAAGAGGAAAAGCTTCGGTAAAAGAACCACGGCCAACTACAATTTCTGCTCTTCCCTGAGATATAAGGTCCAGCGTAGCAAAACTCTGGAAAACCCTAACCGGATCGGCAGCACTCAGTACCGTTACAGCACTAGTAAGCTTAATACGTTTCGTACGTGCAGCCGCAGCTGCAAGGATTATCTCATTTGCCGAATCTAAAAATTCTTTACGATGATGTTCGCCAATGCCAAAAATATCAAGGCCGGCTCTATCGGCAGTTTCAATACGTTCCAGTAAGTCGTTTAGTGCTTTTGCGTTTTGGGCAGGTGTGCCCGGGTTTGCTGTTACAGGTGCGGCAGCAAAACTGTCTATTCCAATTTCCATAATGATCTTTGGTTATTTACTACGAATTTACAAAAACATTACTTGTAAATAAGCAGTCTATAGGTCATGTAAAAAGAATTGCACATTTATTAAATTACCTTTTAGATGGTATATTAATTGCAACCTAGCCAGCTAACAGGATAATTAAATTTCGGTTTTTCTTTTGAATATACCTGATATTTTCCGGCATTGTCTTTTCTGTAAATATATAAGTCTTTAGAACAGGAGGCTTTGGCCACAGAATCTCCCGCCTGATAATTATCACTTTTACCAGGAGAATAATTCCAAAAATAAACCTCGTTATTTTTATTGTCAAAAAATGTTACTTTACTTTGTCTGGACACTTCAATATCTGATACAACAAAATTGTAGGCCGAATGATATTCTTTCCTCGACTTGTAAAACATTCGAATCTGAAATACCAACACTACACCGAGAAAGATAAATACAAAGTTCCTTAGCCTATTATTTCCAGGGGTATTTCTAATTTTATTCATATCGTAAAATTAGTACTAATATAATGAAAAGTTTTTCCTGTTATTAAAGTGTAGGTACCAAATATTACGTATTTTTCGGGTTAGTTTTTATTGAAGTGTTTTTTTCGCTTCAATCCTAATTTCCCAACAAACAAACTATTTATAATGAAATCTTTTTCAGGAAACATTTTCTTAGCCGTTGCCTTATCGGTATGCAGTATATTAACTGCTGAGGCAAAGGTAAAACTACCTTCATTTTTTACAGACAATATGGTGTTGCAGCAAAAAGCAACCGTTCCTTTTTGGGGTCAGGCTGCGGCTAACACCAGTATAAAAGTTATCTCATCGTGGGATAAAAAAAGTTACACGGTAAAAGCAGACACCAATGGTAATTGGACGGTAAATTTAAAGACACCTGCTTATGGCGGGCCGTATACTATTTCTATTAATGACGGAGACAATGTAGAGCTTAAAAATATTCTCATTGGCGAAGTATGGCTATGCTCCGGCCAAAGTAATATGGAAATGCCGCTTGATGGCTGGGGTAAAATAAACAATTTTCAACAGGAAATTAATAATGCCAATTATTCGCAAATACGCCTGCTTCAGGCAGAGCATGTGGATAGCGCCAAACCTTTAAATGATCTTAAGGTTCAGCACGGCGGATGGCAGGTTTGCAGTCCTGCTACAATTGCAGACTTCTCTTCTACAGCATACTTCTTTGCTAAAAAAATATACGATAAGAAACACATACCTATCGGCTTGTTGCATAGCTCTTGGGGCGGTACTTTGATAGAAGCATGGACAAGCAGCGGATCGCTTCGTAAAATTCATGATTTTGATGCAGGCCTTAAAGCGTTAGAATCTGATTTTGATAAAGATGCAATGCAGAAAAAGTACGATGCCGATATGAAGGTGTGGGCTGCCACTGCGGAAAAGGCTGATAGAGGCACTACCGGAAAGTGGGATACTAAAGATTTTAACGACGACAGCTGGAAAACAATGAGGCTACCCCAATATTGGGAATATGATGCGCTTAACGCCGTTGACGGTGTTGTGTGGTTTCGTAAAGAAGTAGACCTTCCTAAAAGCATGATAGGTAAAGAAATTACTTTTGAATTTTTTGCTGACGATGACGATGTGCTTTGGGTAAATGGTAGCCGAATTGGCGCAACTTCGGGCTATAATGTGAAACGTAATTATAAGATTCCTGCATCTTTGTGGAAAGAAAAAGGAAATGTAATTGCTATACGGGTTACCGATGCTACAGGTGGTGGCGGTATTTACGGAAAAGATACGGATATTGCCTTAAAAGCAGGAACAGAAACATTAGAACTTGCAGGTGACTGGAAGTACGCGGTAGGGGTTAACTACAAAGAGCTTGATGCTATGCCGTTTCTGCCTGCGGGGCAAAACAGGCCATCATCGCTTTATAATGCAATGATTCATCCACTTATAAAATTACCTATTGCAGGTGTTATCTGGTATCAGGGTGAAAGTAATGCCGACAGGGCGCACCAGTATCAGACGTTGTTTCCTTTGCTTATTGCCGACTGGAGAGAAAAATTCAATAATAAAGACTTGCCATTTTTCTACGTGCAGCTGGCAAATTTTATGAAAGCATCGGCAGAGCCCGTTCCATCGGCATGGGCAGAACTTCGTGAAGCTCAGTTACAGGCGTTAAAGATACCTAACACCGGTATGGCTGTTACTACAGATATTGGAGATCCGTTAGATATTCATCCAAAAAATAAGCAGGATGTAGGGTACAGGCTGGCAAGTATCGCTTTGGCAAAAGTATATGGAGAGAAAACGGAATACTCAGGACCCTTATATAAATCTTTTGTTGTTAAAGGAAGTAGTGCTGTTGTGTCTTTTGATCATACTACAGGGATGAAAGCGGCTGAAAACGCTACACTAAAAGGGTTTGCAATAGCAGGAGCAGATAAAATTTTTCACTGGGCAAATGCTAAAATTCAGGGAAATACTATAATTGTAACATCGTCAAAGGTTAAAAAGCCTGTTGCGGTGCGTTACAACTGGGCAGATAATCCCGAAGGAAATTTAGTAAATGGGGCAGGTCTTCCGGCTTCGTCATTTAGAACAGATGACTGGCAGGAATCTACCTTTGGTAAAAAATAAAAGATTTAAAAAAAAATTTGTAGGACACAAAGCAACTGTAAATAAGCATTATCATTGATGTTCGTTTACGTTGCGCCGTATAATGTTGTAAGACAAACCGTGTTTAATCATAACTTATATTAACATTTCTTTAACGCATGTTTCGCTACTTTTGGTTTGTGAATAAGAAAATCCAATCAATCCTATTAGTTGACGACGACCAGGATGACCAACTGTTATTTCAGGAAGCCCTGGCAATAGCAGACGTCGCTGTGCGTTATAGCAGCGCATGTAATGGCATAGATGCTTTAGAACAGCTTAGTATTGCCAATCAACTACCTGATGTTATGGTTATTGATGTAAATATGCCAAAAATGAATGGCATTGATTGCCTTAAAGCAATAAAGCAATCTGATAAATTACAGACAATACCTGTAATTATGTATTCTACTTCATGCAGTAAAGAATGCCAGCAGGAATGTCTTAACAGTGGTGCGGTAGCGTTTATGAAAAAACCTTCAGATTTCTCTGAACTGTCTACAAAAATTATACAAATATTAAATTTCGCTTTTTCCGAAAGCGACACACAAATGTCCATTATATTATGATACTAATTGTAGACGATATAAGGGCCAATATATTAGCCTTACAAAAAACACTTGAACTTCACGGATTAGAGGTAGATTCTGCCGACTCTGGTGAAGAAGCATTGAAAAAAATCCTTAAAGTAGAGTATTCCCTTATTATTCTCGACGTGCAGATGCCCGGTATGGATGGCTTTGAAGTAGCCGAGATATTAGCTGGCAGTAATCGTACCAAGGATATTCCGGTTATATTTTTATCGGCGGTAAACAAAGAGAAAAAGTTCATTTCTAAAGGTTATGAAAGTGGAGGGGTTGATTATATCACCAAACCTGTAGACCCGGATTTACTTATACTTAAAGTGAAGACTTTCCTTAAGTTGTATGAGCAAAACCTTGAGCTTAAAAACATACGCGACCTGTTGTCTAAAGAAGTAGAGATACGTAAAGAAGCACAGGAAAACCTTGAAAATAAGGTTGCCGAAAGAACACAGGAACTTCAGTCTAAAAATAGCGAGCTTGAATTTAGTAACCACGAATTGCAACAGTTTGCGTGGGTGGTTTCTCACGATTTGAAAGAACCGCTGCGTAAAATTGAAACGTTTATAAAAATAATTAAGGAGCGTTACCTAAAGGATGATGATATTGCCCGTGATTATGTTTTTAGAACAGTGAGATCGGCAGAACGAATGTCTAACCTTATTACAGATCTGCTTGATTACTCGCGACTTTCATCGGGAGTGGTGGCTGAAAGTACAGACCTTAACCTTATTTTAGACGAGGTTATTGCCGACTTTGATTACCGTATTGAAGAGAAAAAAGCAGCGATACATAAAACAAAACTTCCAATACTTACTGGCGTACCAAGTCAATTGAGGCAATTATTTCAGAATCTTTTGAGTAATTCGCTTAAATTTACCCGCCAGGATGTCGATCCGGTTATTACTGTGACCGCAGAAACTATAGCAGACAAAAGCTTTGACAGTGAGCTGTCTGAGAACGGCAATTATTGCAGAATAACAGTAACCGATAACGGAATTGGCTTTAATGAGGTTTATCTCGATAAGATATTTAAGATTTTCCAGAGCCTGAACGATCGTAATGCTTACGAAGGAACGGGGATTGGACTGGCAATAGCCAATAAGATAATAGAAAAACACAACGGAATAATTACCGCAAAAAGCAGCCCGGGCAGTGGTGCAAGCTTTATTATGGTATTGCCACTATAAAACGAATTTTTACTTACTATGGACGGTAATTTTAGAAGAAACTTATTTGTAAGCTCGGGGGTATCCATAACGATACTCCTTATTAGTTCTGCAGCATCATTTTTTAGTATAAGGAGCCTGCTTGATAGTAACGATTGGGTAAAGCATACCCAGGAAGTTATTTACAATCTTAACGAATCGAAATCGGTAATGGTAGATGCGCAGGGCAGTATGCGTGGTTTTTTAGTTACTGGCAAACAGGATTTCCTGAAACGCTACGAAAATGCTGAAGATGATACTAACGTATACATTGATAGGCTTGATCAGCTTACTGTAGATAATGCAAAGCAACAGGAATCTGTAAAGGAATTGAAACCATTAGTAGCTTCGTTTTATGACTACCTTGAAGATAAAGTAGCCAATAAAATAAAAAATGGTACTGTTACTCCCGACCAGCTGGATAACGGCAGGGAACTGATGGAGCAAATACGCGTATTGCTTAAGCGTATGGAAAATGAAGAGCAAAGGCTGCTTACCGAGCGTAACTCATCGTCAGAAAAATACGGTTTATATAGCTCTATACTTATTATAGCTGCTGCATTGGTAGCATTACTTATCACAATAATATTCTTTGCCAGAATATTGAGGGATTACAATGAGCGCCTTAAACTGCAATTGAAGCTTGAAGAAAGCGAAAGGGAAACGGCTGAAAGGATTATAGCGATAAGTGAAATAGCTACAGAGATATCATCAGGTAATTACGAGATAAGAGTTAATGACAGCCAAAGCGATGCTTTGGGCACAGTAGCAGTATCACTTAATAACATGGCGGTTGAGCTTAATAAATCTTTTAAGACGTTATCAGATAATGAATGGCTGCAATCGGGTATTGCCAAGCTTAATGATGTAATGATAGGTGAGAAAGGAATTTATGAGCTTACTAAAGATGTTATTGAACACCTTGCTGAATATACCAACAGCAGTGCTGCGGTATTATATATATTAGAAGGCGATGAACTTATAGCCTCTTCGGGTTACAGCTATGTTTCTGATAGTGCACGTAAACGTATTAAAGTAGGAGACGGACTTAGCGGACAGGCAGTTTTATCACGTAAAGCAATGGAGATAAAAGGTGTTGCCTCTGGTGACATAACTATATCGTATGCTTTGGGTGAAGCTAAACCGGCGCACATAATTGCTGTTCCGTTGATAGATGATAAAGTAACCGGAGTTATAGAATTGGCATCGGTTAAAGAATATTCTAAGAAACATATTGCATTCTTAACAGAAGCATCTGATAATGTTGGTATAGCAATTTCTGCTGCCCAGAACAGGAAGCGTTTACAGGAGCTTCTTGAAGAAACCGAATCGCAGTCGGAAGAATTAAGGGTACAGCACAGTGAGATGGAAAACATCAACGCTGAACTGGAAGCACAAACGCAAAAGCTTCAGGCTTCTGAAGAGGAATTAAGGGTACAGCAGGAAGAACTGCAACAGACTAACGAAGAGCTTGCAGAACGCAGTGTTTTATTGGAAGAAAGAAACGTTGAGATCCAGAAGAAATCGGAAGACCTTGAGCTTAGCACACGTTATAAGTCGGAGTTTCTTGCAAATATGTCGCATGAGCTTAGAACGCCGCTTAACTCGATATTACTATTGAGCAGGCTGCTTTCTGAGAACACAGACGATAATATGAACGATGAGCAGATAGAGTTCGCGAAAGTTATCCAAAGTTCAGGAAATGGGCTTCTTGGCCTTATTGATGAAATACTTGACCTTTCTAAAATTGAGGCCGGTAAGATGGAACTTGAGTTCATAGATATTTCTACAAAAGAAATTACCGATGTTCTTAAAGCCCTTTTCAGCGAAGTGGCAAAACAGAAAAATATAGAATTTAAGGTTATAGCGGATGACGCACCGATAGTGCTTAAAACCGATAAAATGAGACTGGAGCAGATATTAAAGAACTTAATATCAAACGCTATCAAATTTACATCGGAAGGTTCTGTTACCCTTGAAATTAAAAAACACAAACTAAACGAGAAGTTAGTAAACTTTACGGTTAAAGATAGTGGTATTGGGATACCGAGAGAGAAGCAACCGCTTATTTTTGAGGCATTCCAACAGGCAGATGGTTCAACGAAACGTAAATATGGCGGTACAGGTTTAGGATTATCTATTAGCCGTGAACTGGCTAAGTTGCTAAAAGGCGATATTACGCTTGTAAGTGAGCAAAATATAGGTAGTGAGTTTACACTTACTATACCTATTATTGGTTCCGCTAACATGCAGCCTGAAAGAATTGAAGTTACAAGAAGACCTATTGCCAATACTACTTTTTCTGCTTTAACGGCTTCAACCGCATTGGTTGCGGCTCCTTTAGCTGAAGATGAAACAGAAGTTTCTGCCGAAGAAGAAAAAAACAGCAAATACCTTAGTGCAACTATTCCTGATGATGTTCCTGATGACAGGAATACTATCAGTGAAAACGATAAGGTAATGCTAATTGTAGAAGATGACGTAAACTTTGCCAAATCATTGTTAGAGTTTACACGTCAGCGCGGTTACAAAGGTGTCGTATCTGTACGTGGTGACCATGCGCTTAACCTGGCTATTATGTATAAACCTGTGGGTGTGTTGCTTGATATTCAGTTACCTATTAAGAGTGGTTGGGAAGTTATAGAGGAGCTTAAAGCGAACTGGCAGACCAAGCATATACCAGTACACATGATGTCATCGCACAAAATGAAACAGGAAAGTTTGCTTAAAGGAGCTGTAAACTTCCTTGATAAACCTGTAGCATTTGAGCAGATACCTGAAATATTCAGGCGTATTGAACATATTGTAAATAAAGAATCGCAAAAGGTTCTTATCATTGAAGATAACCCTAAGCACGCTAAGGCACTTGCTTATTTCCTTGAAACGTATAACATCAATTCTGAAATTAAGAGCGATGTTACCGATGGGGTAGATGCGCTTCAAAAGGAAACTGTAGACTGTGTAATCCTTGATATGGGAATACCGGATCAGCAGGCGTATGATATTCTTGACAGGGTTAAAAAGAATCCGGGTCTTGAAAATCTTCCTGTAATTGTGTTTACAGGTAAGAGCCTTTCGATGAATGAAGAGCTTAAGATCAAGAAATATGCCGACTCTATAATTGTAAAAACGGCGCATTCGTATCAGCGTATGCTGGACGAAGTTTCGCTTTTCCTTCACCTTGTGGAAGAAAATAAAAAAGGCGCAAGCAGTAAAAAGGATAGTTATAAAAAATTAACGCTGCTTAACAATGTGCTTAGCGGTAAAACGGTACTTGTAGTAGATGACGATGTTCGTAATATCTATTCGCTTACCAAGTCGCTGGAAGTACTTAAAATGAATGTTATTACCGCTATAGATGGTAAAGAGGCTCTAAAAGCATTAGAAGAAAACCCTGGGGTTGATGTAGTATTGCTGGATATGATGATGCCTAACATGGATGGTTATGAAACGGCAACACGCATACGTGAAAATAGCAAATACAAAAAACTGCCTGTTATTGCCGTTACGGCGAAAGCCATGACAGGAGACAGGGAAAAATGCATTAACGCTGGTGCTTCTGATTATATTACCAAACCGGTAGATATAGATCAGTTACTTTCGCTTTTACGAGTTTGGCTTTACGATCAACTATAATAGTTAACGATTTAGAGATGGAGAAAAAGAAAATTTTAATTGTAGACGATGATCCCCGTAATATCTTTGCACTTACGGCTACGCTAAGGTCAAAATCATTTGACTGCCAGTCGTGCTCAGGCGCACCGGAAGCGATACAATTATTAAAGTCTGACGAAGATATAGACGCCGTATTAATGGATATGATGATGCCTGATATGGATGGTTATGAAGCTATACCTATTATAAAGGGTATTGCGCACAGGCAGGGGCTGCCAATTATAGCAGTTACCGCTCAGGCCATGATAGGAGACCGTGAAAAATGCCTTAGGGCGGGTGCCGATGACTACATATCTAAACCGATTGATGTAGATAAATTGTTAGAAATACTTAGTACTATTTAGAGAGGGAGAGATGATAAATGACCGTGAACTTGAACTGTTGATAAATGAAGTGTTTGAATACCACGGTTTTGATTTTGGAGGATATTCGCGGGCTTCTTTAAAAAGACGTATAGACAGGCTGTTGCAGCTTGACGGCTTTGATAAGTTTGGCGATTTACTATATAAAGTTAGAACAGAACCGGGTTACTTTAAACGCATGGTAGAGGAGATTACGGTAAATGTTACCGAAATGTTCCGCGACCCGTTGTTTTACAAACTGCTGCGTGAAGAAATTATTCCGGTGCTGGCTACAAAACCATTTATAAGGATATGGCACGCAGGGTGTTCTTCGGGCGAGGAAGTCTATTCTATGGCAATACTGCTGCAGGAAGCCAATTTGCTTCAAAAATCTTTGTTGTATGCTACCGACATCAATCCTTTGGTACTAGATACCGCTAAAAAGGGTATTTTTCCTTTGCAGATGATGAAACAGTATTCTGAAAACTACATGGTATCAGGCGGTAAAAAAGATTTCTCGCAATACTATACAGCCAATTACGGTTTTGCAAAATTTAGTAGTGACCTGTCAGCTAAAATGGTGTTTTCAGAACACAATCTTGTTTCAGATGGTTCATTTAACGAGTTCGACATTATACTTTGCCGTAATGTGCTGATCTATTTTGATAAAGAACTTCAGGACAGGGCTTTTGTATTATTCGATCAAAGTCTTGCAAAGCTGGGTTACCTGGCATTAGGAACAAAAGAAACACTTAAATTTTCTTCATTAGGTAAGAGATACAATCAGATCAATAAGGAGAAATTATGGAAAAAGATGGAATGATACGGGGATGTAAAGTGCTTATTATCGGCGGATCCGCCGGTAGCCTCGAAGTACTGATACAAATACTGCCCCAGCTTACCCAAATACCAACTTTTGCTCTAGTTATGGTATTACACCGTAAAAGCGGTGAAGACGCTACTCTTGAAGAGCTAATTGCTATTAAAAGTAAAATACCTGTGGTGGAGGTAGAAGATAAAACCCCTTTAAAGGCTGGTTATATCTATGTTGCGCCATCGGACTATCATTTACTTTTTGAAACCAATGATAATCTTTCCTTAGATACTTCCGAAAAAATAAATTACAGCAGGCCAAGCATCGATGTTTCTTTTGAATCGGCAGCCGAAGTATATGGAGAATCGCTTGTGGCTATACTCCTTTCGGGAGCAAATTCTGATGGTACTGAAGGTCTTCTTGCTATAAAAAATGCGGGTGGTGTTACTGTTGTTCAGGAACCCGAAAGTGCCCAGATGCCCTTTATGCCTAAAAATGCCCTAGAAGCTACCAATCCTGCTTACGTGCTGGATGTTGAGGGTATACTTCAGTTTATCACTTCTATTAATTCATAAAAAATGATTCAGTGTTATTGTGGTTCAGGAATGCCTTTTTCGGCATGTTGTGAACTTTACATTTCAGGAATTGAAAAAGCACCTACTGCCGAGGCATTAATGCGTTCGAGGTATTCGGCTTATGCTGTTCATAATGCTGATTATCTTTGGAACACCACACATCCTAAAGAGCGAAAATACCACAGCAAAGCGGCAATGCTCGACTGGGCAAAAAGTAACCAGTGGCTAAAACTGGAAATTTTATTTGCTAATGATACTATTGTTGAGTTTAAAGCCTATTACCTTGACAATACGCTCAGAGCCCAGGTACATTATGAGAAGTCTGTGTTTGCTAAAGAGGATGATTCCTGGTATTATATAGACGGGACTTATTGATAATTATTTCATATGTGTTTTAATCTTTTTCTTACGTAATTTTACTATAAACCAATTAATATCTAATAATTATGAAAAGATATGAAATTATCGATGGTATTTCCAGCTGGCTTCCACGATCAGATTTTCATCTATTCAGATTATAAGATTTAAAAATAGTATTAAAAGGCGCAGAGAAGCCCCTTTTATTTATTAGGTACCATGTTAAAAATTTATGTTTAAACCACCTGTAAACACTAATAAAATCTTAATACAGGGATTACGTTAAATTCTCTGAAAGACTTGTTTTTTTAAGGTGAAAAAAGTTACATTTGTTAATATTGTATTAAAAAAACCTCACAACTGATTATTAACAAATTAATATTTTTTATGACTACAGAAGAAATTAAGCAGAGCATTGCAAGTTGGACGTCTACCCGTGAAAATGCTAAGGTATTGAATAAAAAATTTCAACAGGGTAACAGCTTTTCGTATGATGTTCCTCCTTACGCTGATGCATCATCATATCTACATGTATATCCTGGTTTGTTTGACGGGCAACTATTGTTCTTTGTTATTCCGGCTGAATATGATAATGAACAGTATGCGGAAGAAATTGACAAGTATACAATTGTTTGTCCTGCAGAGAATGGATTATCCGGAGGCCACAATATAACACCAACCGAAGCGAATGCAAGAATACTTGCCTGGGAAGAGCATCACGTTGCGTGGATACAGCAAAAAGTAAATACTGTAGACGGCGTTTTCCAGGCTTTTGAAATAGCAACTGAAGACTTTGAAGCAGCGAGTGTAGTTATTACTCTAGGACTTAAAAAAACACCTAAAGCAGAACTTGATTTTAACGCAGATATGATTGTAACAAATAAGATTAATACGCAATTGGTTTATGACGATTTCAGCAGACCTATACCACCCTTTAGCTCAACTGCAGATGTACAGTCATTTTATCTGTTATCGGTCTAGTTTCGTATGAGTATAATTGATACCATTTTATTAAATTTTGACTATGCATTACCTATAATATTAATTATAGGAATTTTGGTAAATCTATGTTTTTATAAGTTTATCGCTTCAATGTACAAATGGATTTTCTATTATTTGTTAATTATGCTTTGTATAGATGTTGGTGCTCGAATTTATGGTCAGTTTGGTTCCAATCTAATATTACTACCGATATATAGTGTAATAGAGGTAATAATTATCACTGTATTCTATTACAAATTTCTTTTTGAGGCATCGCACAGGTTAGTAAAAGGCCTGTGCTTTATTGCCTCATTATACATATTGTGGGAAATCATAATTTTGATAGGTATCGAAACCAGTCAGTTTCAATCTTACGCTAAAGTAGCAGACAACTTTGTAGTCGTTACTTTGACATTAGCTTATTTCCATGAAAAAATTTATATTTTTAAAGAATCTAAATGGGATAATTTTCAGTTTAATACAGTTGTATTAGTTTATTTCTTTTTAAATATGATATTTTTTCTTCCTATAAATTTTTTAATAAATGAATCAACCGGATTGAAATTTTATTTTTGGTTTGGCACAAATATTTTAACTCTTTTATTCTATTCTTATTTAACCCATTCTATATGGAAAAATGGCAGGACCCGCAAGTTATTGCCTTCTGGATCGCGATAGTTGTTATTTTCATAGCCACACTTTTATTCTTTGTGGTTAGGATTCTGCATGCCGGTTACAAACGCATGACAGAGGCCAATCTGCGCGAAACACGCCTGCAATTAGAACATCAAAAGAAATTACTCGAAGTTAACCTACAGGCACAGGAAAAAGAACGTATGCGTATTGCCAGCGACCTGCATGACAGCCTCATTGGTAGACTTGTTGTGGTTAAGATGAAAAGCCAGATCGGGGCTACATCAGCCGATATTGACAGCATGCTTGAAGAGAGTATTGCCGAAGCGAGGCGCATATCACATGATCTTACACCGCCTTTATTAGAGTTTTCACGAATAGAAGAACTGGTCGATGACCTGGTGAGTCCGTGGAAGCATAAATTAAATATTGTATATTTAAGCGATATACGAAACACGGAAGACCTGCCGACACAATCTAAGATACAAGTACTTAGGGTAGTGCAGGAGCTTTTGGTAAATATAAACAAACATGCAGCAGCAGATAGTGTTACCGTACACCTTCGGTATACCGATAAATTGTTTACGCTTGTTGTTAAGGATAACGGCCGTGGGTTTGATACCGCAGCACTTAAAAAGGGCCTTGGCCTTGGTAACCTGGAACTCAGGGTGCAATACCTTAATGCGAATTACAAAGTAAAATCGGCACAGGGAAGGGGGACAGCAACAATTATAGCTGCATCTATATAAAATCCTGCTTATGAATAACATTACTATTGCGATCACAGACGATGACGCACTTATTGTAAGCCTCCTACAGGGTTACCTTCAAAGTATTGAAGACCTGACTGTGCAACTAACAGCTAACAGCGGTGAGGAGCTTTTGGCTTCACTTGCCTCGGCAGATACCTTACCCGATATTATCCTCCTGGATCTTAAGATGGCAGGTATGGATGGCATTGAAGTTACGCAAAACTTAAAGGAAATCTATCCCGATATAAAAGTCATCGTTATATCTTCTAATTACCAGAAACTGTTTATGGGTTTTATGCTTAAAACAGGTGTTTCGGCGTTTTTACCAAAGGGTATATCTCCGGTAGAACTAGTAGATATTATCAGGACGGTCTATAAACAGGGCTACTTTTTTAAAGAAGATCAAATGGCGGTACTTAGGGAGCAAATTCCTGCTAAGGCTCCTAAACCTGTATTACAGGACGAAGAATTGTTGTCTGAAAGAGAAAAAGATGTACTAAAGCTTATTTGCCAGCAAAAAACAGCCAAAGAAATTGGCGATGTGCTTTTTATAACGCAACGTACAGCTGAAGGCCATAAGAATAACCTGTTTGTAAAAACCGGAGCAAAAAACATAGCTGGGCTTGTTATATATGCAATACAACAGGGTGTTATGAGCGTAGAAGAGTTGCCCATTATCTAGATATGGACTTATTTATATAAACTACAAAAACCAGGTATTTTTACCTGGTTTTTTAATTCAGGTAATTTCTACCTTCGCTGTGTTGAAGGATTTAACGAGATTTGCCTAGTAAGAATAAGAAACATAAGTTTTATATAAAAGCCAGGCAGGTCTGAATAGTTCGGTTAGTCCCCAAACACTTAAACGAGTTTATGTCCCCCCAAAGAACAGTAATTTAAGAGACCTGCCTGTTTTTTATAGCAACGATAGTTGGACTTTAATAGTAGTTATCAATTTATTAGATGTCTTTGGAGCAGCGTAAGTAGTAAGGCGCTGCTCCTTTTTTTTGTATTTTTTTGAGTACTGGTTATTTATAGCAAAAAGGGCAGCCACATATTGGCTGCCCTTTTGTTTGGGTAATAGTCAAGCTTTTGATTAATCAATATAGCCCATATTCTGGATGAATCCTTTAGTTACATCCATAGTTTGTTGTGGTATAGGAAATATCCTTCTGTAAGGTTGTGTTGCCGGTTTTGCAGAACCCGGCTGTGCCTGGTCCAGAGTTCCAAAACGTACCATTTGAGGGCGTCTCCACATTTCCCAATACATTTCGTAACCTATTTCTTTATAAAGCGTTGCAGCATCAAGAGAAGCGATAGGTGTACCCGGTACATTACCAAACAATGCTTCACGCGTTCTGCTTGTGCGTAGTAAGTTAATATCGGCCAAAGCAGCACCTGTATTTCCGCTACGAAAATAAGCCTCTGCTCTCATTGTGTATATACCTCCTAAACGAAATAACGGAATATCAACTTTACTTGTACCATTATTAGCACCATCTCCCGGGTCAAATTCAAACTTAAAGCAGCGAACACCACGATTAATCTGGTTTTGCGCAAGTATAGACTGTGTTCTGTTATCAAAATCAAGTTCAGGAGTAAAGTTCATAGGTGTGGTAGTACTTTTTTCGCAAACAAGTGCCGATACTTTAATCCTTCCGTCTGATGTCATTTCGAAACCACCACCAGTAGTAAGTTTCGGACCATATTGCTGACCTACAAGGATACCTCTGTTAAAATGGAACCAAGGCTTAACAGTACCAGGAACCATATCTGTAGCAGGAACACTAGTAGTCGTAGCATCATTCATAAACCACGTACCATCGGCATATTGGTAATATCTGTGGAACCTTGGGTCATCATGGTTACCATTCCAGCTTGCATAGAACTCAGGAGTCATACATGACCCGTTGGTTCCCCTGTTACCCGGAGATACCCTCTGGTTACGTTCGCAAGACATATAGGCAAGGTCGTTATCACCATCACGTAATTTGTCAATTTTCTGTGTAATGGCAAACACAAGCTCTTTTGCGCCATTGTTATTGATAGAGAAGTTATCAAAATAGTTTGATGCAAGATTAAATTTACCCGAGTTAATTACTAAGCTGGTGTAGTAAATAACTTTATCCATATCAGTACCATTTCCGTCCAAAGCCGGTTCTGTAAACTTAAAAGTAGAGTTAGCATTGTAACGGTCTTTGTACACGGCACGGTTAAGATACATTTGAGCAAGTATAGAATAAGCAGCCTCTTTAGTGATCCTTCCATTGTGGGTTCTTTGTTCACCCAATGCAGCAAGGCTTGGTATTTGCTCTTCGACCGATTTAATCAGTTCGTCAATACCTTCGGCAGCCTGCTTAATTTCAAGTGGAGCACTTGGTGAAGACGGGTCACGGTAGGGAGCCTGTCCGTAAAGGTCAAAAGTTGTGTAAGTATAAAAAGCTAAAAGTACTTTCGCTTCAGCAAGAAAAATAGTTTTCTCCGGATCGTTACCGTTCTGTATTGTACGGATAGCGGTTAGTGAACGTGTAATACCATTGGTAAGCAGATTCCAGTTATCTGTAACAACAGCATTATCGGGAGCCCAGTTAAACTCGTGCATAGCACGCCATTTTCCACCATCACCCCAGTCACTTCCGCGGGTAGGAAGCATAGCTACATCGCTGCTGTATTCCTGCATGGCAATCATACCACCATTATCTGTAAAAGTCCTGTCGCCCAAACGGTCGTAAGCTGCTGCCAGGGCACTTGCTGCGTTACTAGCTTCATCACCAAGCACTTCGTCCATCACCTCTTCGTCAAGGCTGGTACAACCTGCCAAAACAAGCGCTGCACATGCTGTGATTATCGTTGTCCTTCTAAATATGTTTGTGAAATTCATGATTATAGTTTTAATGTTGTACCGAATAGGAATGTTCTTGATGTTGGGTAGCTTGAATAATCTATACCAATAGACTGGTTACCGCCATTAGGCTTAGGGCTGTTAATAAGCGGATCGTAACCGTTGTAATCTGTAATTGTCAATAGGTTTTGTCCTGTTATATAGAAGCTAATACCTTGTAGCCATTTAATATTTGCAGGCTTAAAGTTATAACCGATGCGTGCTGTGTTAAGACGGATAAAATCTGACTTTTCAAGATATAGTGTAGATATTTGCGGAGAGTTAGCAGGGTTAGCTGCAGAATTTGCATATACCGATGCTACGTTTCTGTCTGATGCTAGATTGTTGATATTCAATGCATTTAAAAATGTGTTGTTTAGGTTATAACCACCTGTCTGACCGATGATAGAGAATGAGAAGTCGAAATTCTTATAGCTCATTTCACTGTTTAAACCGTAAGTAAATGTTGGTATAGCACCCTCTATAATGTAACGATCATTTCCGTCAATAGTACCGTTTCCATCTTTATCCTGGTAAACGTTAGCACCATTCTCATCAAATCCTGTATGTTTAAGCAGGTAGAATGATCCCGCAGAATAGCCGCTTTTGTAAATGTTTGCATTTACACCCGACTGGCCCGGTCCTGATATTGTTCCGGAAAGTATTTCTGATACCGGAAGGTTTTTGATCTGATTGTCAAGTGTTGCACCATTTACATCCATCGACCATTTAAAATTGTCGTTGTCTATAATTTTACCACCCAGCATAAACTCTAAACCTTTGTTTACGATCTCACCATCAATATTTACCCAAACGTTTGTGGTAGGGCTAAGTACCTGAGAAGGTATGTTAAGAATTGCGTCTGTAGTAGTTTTATTAAAATAATCTACACTACCGTAAATTCTGTCGTTAAGGAAACCAAAATCAAGACCAATGTTAAACTGTGTTACAACTTCCCATTTAAGGTCAGGGTTCGGTGTTCTACCAACAGATATACCATTTACAAGCTCTAAATCGTCATACAGGTAGTAGCCATCGGCACCTGCAAGAGCGTAACTTGCTTTAGTAATTTTGTTTTGTACTTCCTGGTTACCCGTTTGTCCCCAGCTTGCTCGAAGTTTAAGGTTGTTTACAACATTAGATGACTTTAAGAAACTTTCCTGAGAAATGTTCCATCCCGCAGCAAATGATGGGAAGTAACCGTATTTGTTGTTTTCACCAAAACGTGTAGAACCGTCTGCCCTTAATGATGCCGTTAAAAGGTATCGGCTGTCAAAAGAGTAGTTAACCCTACCAAAATATGACTGTAGCTCATTTATCTGGGCGAAACCGGCAACACCCGATTGTACTCCTGCAAATGCAGGGTTATTACCCGGTTGGATACCAACATTCCTGTCAGCGATATTATCAATACTGAAGCTTGTTCCCGATCTTTCAAATTTCTGGTAAGAGAAACCTGCCATAGCATCAAACTTATGTTTGTCAGCAGCTATATCATATGTTAAGTAATGTTCTACCAATGAGTTTTTAGACTCAAGGTTGTTCTGTACATAACGTCCTCTTGGGTTAAGGTCGGTAAGGTTAGGATATATTGTAGTGTTCCTTTCTGCGATAGAACGGTCTATACCTAGATTCAGTTTATATTCAAACCCTTTTGCAATACGGAAAGATGATTCCATGTTACCTAATACCCTAAGCGTACGAGTCTCGTCTTCGTAAATGCTAAGCAGGTAAGCAGGGTTGTAGTGTGCATTCATGTTAAAGTTGGTGTACTCACCATTCTCGTCAAACACATTACGCGTTGGGTTAGCCATAAGTGTGTGGATGATTAACTGACCGTTAGATCCACCATCATCACTTGTAGGTACACCGTTATCTTTAGTTTCACTGGCAGTAAGGTTTACTTTAATCTTAAGACGCTGATCGTCTAAGAACGATTCGGCAGCATTAATCCTTCCAGATGTACGTTTAAAGTTACTTTGGTTAACAATACCTTCCTGATCCATTTGTGCAAGAGATACGTAGTAATTACCTGTATTACTTTGCTTAGAGTAAGAAAGAGAGTTGTTTTTGGTTACAGCTTCCCTGTAAATTACATCCTGCCAGTCTGTGTTTCCGCCGTGGTCAAAAGCGGGATCAGAAAGTTTTTCCCTGTATTGCTGAGCACTTAAAAGGTCAAGTTTTTTAGCAACAGTTGAAAGACCTACATAAGAATCCATAGTAAAGGTACCTTCGCCCTTTTTACCCTTTTTAGTAGTAACAATAACAACACCGTTGGAACCCCTTGCACCATATATGGCAGCCGCCGATGCATCTTTTAATACCGATATCGATTCGATATCACTTGTATTTAAGAAGTTTAGAGGATTTTTTGCAGAAGATGCTCCAAAACCAACGTTAGATCCGCCCGGGCTAACATCGTCGTTAGACAATGGTACACCATCTACAACAAAAAGGGGAGTACTTCCACTCCTGATAGAGCCAACCCCACGAATGGTTACGTTAAGGCCCGCACCCGGTTCGCCGCTGGTTTGTACTACACGCACACCGGCAACTTTACCTTGTAAAAGCTGATCTGCAGATGTGTTAACCCCCTGTCTGAACTGTTCCTCTTTTAACTGGGCAACAGATCCTGTAGCATCTCTTTTTGCTACTTTACCGTAACCTACAACAAGAACCTCATTAAGTTCGGATGCGTCCGGTATCATGTTTACAGTAAGAGTACTTCCCTTTACTGTTACTGTTTGGGTTTTGTAACCCACATAAATTACACTAAGTGTTTTGCCTTGTGCAACGGCAATTTCAAAATCACCATCCATATTGGTAACAACACTGTTGTTAGTGCCTGCTTCAATAATGGTAGCACCCGGTAATGGTAATCCGTTTTCATCAAGTACCCTACCTTTTACAGGCTCCTGTACAATTGTTGATGCATTTACTAAAGCCGTTCTGTCCGATTTTAAGGCTTTTGGTGGTTCGTTTACTGTTTTTTTACTGTACCCGGTTTGTAGGGTAAGTAAGGCAGGAACCAAAAAACATAGGTTTTTTAACCTGAAAGTTGTAATTTTAAAATACATTGAATTAAGTTATTGGTTTTACGATGCTTAATTGGGCCGTAGCTGTTGGCGCAGCTGCGGCTTTTTTTTGGTACTATTTGTGTTTCAGTATTTCAATCTTTTTTAAAAGAGCCGATGTGGCTTTTTACGGAAAACCGTACAGGCTCTAATTATTGACTGCGAAATAAGCGAATGTTAAGGGGAATTATTTTGTGTGAAGGTTATCTTTAAATTAAGTGATGGAGCCACTAAAACGCTATAGTTGGCGCTTGTTAACAGAAAAATCATGCTTAGTTTTCGTTTTGTTTTTTCTGAGCTAACAAAGGCTTAACCTGTGTATTCTACATTTGCCCGCATACCAAAATAATAACCCTTGAGACATAAGCTAATAGGGGTTAAATCTAAATTCCCATACTACAAATTTTAATTTTATGAAATCATTTATTTCAGCGGTTACTGTTCTGCTAACTACAGCAGCAGTAACGCATGTGCATGCTCAGAGCGATAATTTAAAGCTGAATCAGTTACAGGTTATAGGCTCGCATAATAGCTATAAAACAGCTATCGAACCCGAGCTTTACAAAGCTTTATATGCAAGAGATTCTGCTATTGCAGGAGTACAATATGAACACATCGCAATTGCAGACCAGCTTACAATGGGGCTTCGCAATTTGGAGATTGATATTTATGCCGATACAAAAGGAGGGAAGTATGCCCATCCTAAAGGGCTGGAGCTTGTAAAGCCAGAAAAAGCATATGATCCAAATGGCGAAATGAACAAGCCGGGCTTTAAGATCATCCACATGGTAGATGTAGACTTCAGGAGCTCTATACTTACGTTTGAAAGCTGTCTGCAAATGCTTAAAAAATGGTCAGACGAGCATCCGGGACATACCCCCGTATTTATTACGCTTGAACCAAAAGATGGCTACACCAATAATTTTGGTACGACCCCCGAAGCCTTTACGCCACAACTTTTTGATGAAGCAGATGCTGTGATACGAAAAAACCTTGGTTCTGATAAACTTATAACACCGGATATGGTGAGGGGCAAATATGCAACGCTGGAAGAAGCTGTACTTAAAGGCAACTGGCCGACACTTAAAACGGCTAAGGGTAAGTTTTTCTTCCTACTAGATGATAGTAAGAACAAAATGAAGATGTATATGGAAGGACATCCATCTTTAAAAGGGCGCGTTGCTTTTGTAAATGCGCAACCCGGAACACCGGAAGCTGCTGCCATGTTTAGGAATGAATCGAATAAGGACACGGATATTACTGACCTTGTTAAGAAGGGGTATATAATCCGCACCCGTGCCGATCTTAATACGGTACAGGCCCGTAAAAATGACTATTCATTGTTTGAACTGGCTAAGAAATCGGGAGCACAGATAATCACTACCGATTATTACCAGCCTAGTAAACTGTTTCCTTCTACGTACCAGATAAAATTTGATGACGGAAAATATGTAAGGACAAACCCTGTAAACGGATCCAAGTAACATATATTCCTAAAAAGGAAAAAAGCCTGCAAGATATAGCCTTGCAGGCTTTTTTATTTATTGTCAAGATTTATAACTTCTCCGGTTTTAAAATTAACAGTAAAATGACCTGCAGGTGCTCCGTTAAGAAATTTATCTAGAATTGAGAAGAATAAACTAAGGCTGTATTGTGTCATATCTGTTGATTGCTTTTTTTTAAGGATACAATCAGAAATTATTTTGTACTGTTTTATTCTGTCTGTTCCGATATCAGAGATTGCAAGCCTGTCTGCACTTCTGATACGATAGAAATCTATAATCAGATCAATACCTTTCCATTCTTTAAAGTCCTCCAGTTTCAATCTGTTCTTCTTTAGAAGATTTTCAGCTTTTTTAGCAGCATTTTTCCATTCGTCTGACGATTTATCTTTTATAAAATTTTCTATCGATTCCGAATTTCGATTAGCTAAGATCAACAGATCATAACCTGATATTTCTGATAGAAATTCTCTGAATTCTAAAGGCCAGTCGTCAGGCATAAACCGTAGCCTTACTAATTCTTTCAGGTGATAATCTGTAAATTCATGATAGCTTTTAGTTTTGAGTATAGCGTCATCCCAAATTTCGGTAGAATTGATACTTTTTAGATGTTTATGTTCTATAGCATACAGATCGAAAAGTTCATTAAAGCGTGGCACATTGTCTATAGTTATAGTTTCAATCTCAGCAATATTTCCCTTCTCAATTGTTAACAGTTTATATGCAGGAATATAAGCAGCCAATGATGGGGTTTGTATGTTAACGATTGTGTTGCCGTTTTTGGTAGTTCGAACACCGGTATCGTTAATATGCATGTGACCGCCAAAATGTATCTGGATGCCGGCATCGGCAAAAGTTTGAGCAACTTCTTCTTCGGGTATCCTGTTCAGTTGCCATTTGCCTTTCCCCATTAGCGATTCAATTTCTGCAGATGCATCATCATTAAATTCTACCATAGGGTAATGACTGAAAGCAATTAACGTTTTACCTCTTTTTTTGGCTTCATCCGCAACTTTTTTCACCCAGCTTACTAAGTGTTTTTTATGCGATAGTACATTGTTGTAACCAAGGTCTGCACCCGAATAATTCTTCGGATTTTTACCATCACCATTGCTATTTGCCTTAGGAATGTAAACGTTACCATCAATTGCCAATAACCAAAGTCCCTCAACAGGCTCGGTAAGATAGCTTACATCAGGAACAGAGTATCCTGGAGCCACATCATAAACCCTATATGACAATGATGATTTATTTTGAGCATTTTCGTATAAATAATTATCGGGGCTGTAATTGCTAAAAGGTGTTTCCCAGTAGATATAATTTGGCTTAGGGAAAAAGCCAAAATTATTTAAATAACGGGTGATGTCTTCATAACCCATTTTCGCAATGTCTTTTGTAACTACTACAGGCAATTCGTTTCGTTTAGGCTTGTACATTCCCTCATTACTAAAAATGGGCTGAGGTTTGCCACCTTCACCTAAAAAATCGTCTTTGCCCGACGGTTGTGCAAAAGGGCCAACCGGATCATGATTACCTGTAGTAATAAAAAATTCAATCCCATATTTTTGAGCGTATTCGTTTAATATGCGTTGTAAACCTCTTAGGTGGATAGGCTGACCATCATCGGTATAATCGCCGGGTAATGCAACAAGTTTGATATTACGTTTGGCAATATCATCTAGTGCGGTAAGAAAAGCAAAATAATTTTCGTTGAAAATGCGAGTGGAATGCAATTGCGAATCCATCGTTCGCAGTAACACATTTTTTCCGTTAACCGCATTTATGATGCCTTTATAATCTGTATCACTAAAAGTACCGTACAAATCCTGAAGATGGACGTCTGCCAGAAAAGCAACCTGTATTTCTTTGGTTTCTGACTGCGATAGTAATTGATGGGGAAGGAGAGTGATGAGTAGTAAAAGGCTATATAATCTGGACATGTAATTTTTAGCGCAAAATTCTGAAATGCTATATAAAGCCAATGTTATATAAAAGCAATATTTAGGTTAGCTATAAAATAAAAGCATCCCCATAAAGGGGATGCTTTCGTTAAAAATAATTTGGGTTTAGACTAAAATTTCTTCGTTACGGCAATTCGTTTCGTGATCACTCCTGCATCAGAAGTTACGTTAAGAATATAAATTGCAGATTCCAGTCCTGTAACATCCATACTAAAGTTTTCTGTAGTAATGTTTCCGTCTCTTACTAATCGTCCGTTAAGGTCATAAAGACTTGCTTTAAGATTGTTGTGAGAAGAGAAATCAGGTACTTTAACAAATACTTCTGTAGAAGCAGGATTTGGATAAATATTTATGTCAAGTTTGCTAAAGTCATCCACTCCAACCAATGGTGATACAACTATTGTAACACTTGCATCGCTGCAATTACCATCATTAATAGCATCGCATATTCTGTAGATTACAATATATGTACCGTCCGGTGTAGAAGCAGGAACATTAATACTTCCGTCTGCGTCAATAGTTACACCGGCAAGTCCTCCTGTGTTAACTATGCTTATTGTTATGTCAGTATCTTCAACAAGCTCGTTGTTGTAAAGGTCGTTAGCGGTAACATCTCCTGCAACACCACCAGTACCTTCAAGTATAGTATTTGCGCTAAAGTTATCATCAACTGCAACTAGTACATTAGTAACATTTAATGTAGCTGCGTTAGATAATTTAAAGCAATCGCTTGTTTGTAATAACATAACTCTGTACTGGTAACCATTGTAGCTTACCGGAACATTTGTTACCGTTAATGCGCTGGTTGTAGCACCAGAATATACAGGGCTTGTACCACCATCTGTAATATCAGTCCAGTTTTCACCGTCTTCACTTACCTGCCATTGGTATCCGGTTATGTTTCCGGCAGCAGTAGTAAAGGTAGCACTGTTGTTTACAGTTATATTTGCAGACTGTGGTTGCGTGGTAATATTAATAGCTTGTGGTTGTGTTATAGTTACGTTTTCAACCTTTACACATCCAATAGCATCTGTAATTGTAACAGTATAATCGCCAGCAGGTAGGTCTGTCGCTTCGGCATTTGTACCACCTGAAGGTAACCATTCGTAAGTATAAGGACCAACGCCTCCACTTACTGTTAGAGCGGCAGAGCCTGTTTCGCCATTACAAAGTGCATCTGTTTTAGTAACTGTCCAGATCAACGCTTCAGGCTGTGTAAGGCTAAAGTCTCTGGTGATTGAACAACCGTTAGCATCTGTAATAGCTACTGAATAATCGCCTGCTGAAAGGTTCGATGCTGTAGCACCTGTGCTAACATTAGGTGTCCATTCATATGTATATTCCTCAGTTCCTCCGGTTACTGTTAACGCAATTTCGCCGGTATTGGTACCACCACATACTATATCTGTCTGAACCACAGTAACGTCAAGAACATCCGGTTGTGTAATGTTGAAAATTTCAGTGGTAACACATCCAAACACATCTGTAATAGTAAGCGTATAGCTGCCAGGAGTAAGACCTGTAGCTGCAGGTCCGTTACCGCCTGTTGGCGCCCACGAATAGAAGTATTCCGGAGAATTACCCGTTACAGTAACACTTGCACTACCATTTGAACCACCGTTGCAAGACACATTTGTCTGTGTAGGAGATACAATTAGCTCAGGTTGTTGTGTTATAGCGAACGATTTAGAAGTTGTACATCCGTTAGCATCTGTTATAACTACACTGTAGTTTCCAACAGCTAATCCTGTAGCTGTAGCAGTTGTACTAACTGCCGGTGTCCATACATATTCAAATGGAGCGGTACCTCCCAGTACAGTTATACTGGCAATTCCCGTAGATGCCCCAAAACAGTTAATGTTAGTTGTAGTTGAGTTGGCAACTAACACACCCGGTTGTGTAATAATAATTTCTTTAGTACCGGTACAACCTGCACTATCAGTTATAGTTACAGTATAAGTTCCTGCTGTAAGTTCTGTAGCTGTGGCTGCAGTACCTCCGGAAGGAGCCCACGAATAGGTGTAGTTTCCTGCGCCACCTGTTGCAGTTACGGTTGCCGAACCGTTGTTCTGTCCGTTACAAAGTATATTTGTTTGTATTGATGTAGCGATTATTGCAGTTGGCTCTGTAATAGTAAACGATTGTGTCGCTGTACATCCATTAGCATCGGTTACGGTTACAGTATATGTACCTGCAGTAAGCCCTGTTGCTGTTGCAGCAGTACCACCTGACGGAGCCCATGAATACGTGTATACACCTGTACCACCTGTAACGTTTACTGTAGCAGACCCGTTAGACGCGCCGTTACAAACTAAGTTTGTCTGTGCACTTGCTGTAGCTACGAGAGCAGTAGGCTGTGTAATAGTAAACAATTGCGTAGCAGTACATAAGTTTGCATCGGTTACAGTTACGGTGTATGTTCCCGGCGCAAGTTCATTGGCTGTTGCCGCAGTTCCTCCCGATGGAGCCCATGAATACGTGTATGCTCCTGTACCACCTGTTACAGTTGCCGTAGCAGAACCATTAGTAAGTCCGTTGCAAGTTACATTAGTGTGCGATGGGGTAATTGCAAGGGCGGTTGGTTGTGTAATAGTAAACGATTGTGTCGCTGTACATAAGTTAGCATCTTTTACAGTTACAACATATGTTCCTGCAGTAAGTCCTGATGCTGTTGCCGCAGTACCACCTGACGGAGCCCATGAATACGTGTAAGTTCCCGTACCACCTATAACATTTACTGTTGCAGAGCCTGTAGCGGCATCATTACACAATATGTTTGTTTGTGCAGCCGGGGTGGCTACAAGAGGAGCAGGCTGTGTAATTGTAAACGATTGTGTCGCTGTACATAAGTTTGCATCGGTTACAGTTACGGTGTATGTCCCTGCCACAAGTCCTGTTGCCGTAGCGGCAGTACCACCCGATGGAGACCATGAATATGTGTACGCTCCTGTACCGCCTGTTACAGTTGCAGTTGCAGTACCATTATTAATACCGTTACAAGACACATTAGTGTGCGATGGGGTAATTGCAATTGCAGTTGGCTGTGTAATAGTAAACGATTGTGTCGTTGTACAGTTATTAGCATCTGTTACAGTTACAACATATGTTCCTGAAGTAAGTCCTGATGCTGTTGCCGCAGTACCACCTGACGGAGCCCATGAATACGTGTAAGTTCCCGTACCACCTGTAACATTTACTGTTGCAGAGCCTGTAGCGGCATCATTACACAATATGTTTGTTTGTGCAGCCGGGGTGGCTACAAGAGGAGCAGGCTGTGTAATTGTAAACGATTGTGTCGCTGTACATAAGTTTGCATCGGTTACAGTTACGGTGTATGTCCCTGCCACAAGTCCTGTTGCCGTAGCGGCAGTACCACCCGATGGAGCCCATGAATAGGTGTAAGTTCCTGTACCGCCTGTTACAGTTGCAGTTGCAGTACCATTATTGATACCGTTACAAGATACATTAGTGTGCGATGGGGTAATTGCAATTGCAGTTGGCTGTGTAATAGTAAAGGATTGTGTCGTTGTACATAAGTATTAGCATCGGTTACAGTTACAGTATATGTTCCTGCGGTAAGTCCTGAAGCTGTTGCAGAAGTACCACCCGTTGGAGCCCATGAATAGGTATATGCTCCTGTACCACCTGTAACGCTTACTGTAGCAGCCCCGTTAGACGCGCCATTGCAAAGTAAGTTTGTTTGTGCACTTGCTGTTGCTACAAGAGCATCAGGTTGTGTAATAGTGATCGATTGTGTCGCTGTACATAAGTTTGCATCGGTTACAGTTACGGTATATGTTCCCGGCGCAAGTCCATTGGCTGTTGCCGCAGTACCTCCCGATGGAGCCCATGAATAGGTATACGCTCCCGTACCGCCTGTTACAGTTACAGTAGCAGAACCATTATTAGCTCCATTACAAGATACATTAATTTGTGACGGAGTAATTGTGATAACAGTTGGCTCTGTAATCGTAAACGATTGTGTCGCTGTACAAGTATTAGCATCGGTTACAGTTACAGTATATGTACCTGCGGTAAGTCCTGTTGCTGTTGCAGCAGTACCACCCGATGGAGCCCATGAATAAGTGTATGCTCCAGTACCACCTGCAACGCTTACTGTGGCAGATCCGGTAGATGCGCCATTACAAAATAAGTTTGTTTGTGCATTTGCTGTTGCTACAAGAGCATCAGGTTGTGTAATAGTGATTGATTGTGTAGCTGTACATAAGTTTGCATCGGTTACAGTTACGGTGTATGTTCCCGGCGCAAGTCCATTAGCTGTTGACGCAGTACCTCCCGATGGAGCCCATGAATAGGTATACGCTCCCGTACCGCCTGTTACAGTTACAGTAGCAGAACCATTATTAGCTCCATTACAAGACACATTAGTTTGTGAAGGAGTAATAGAAATACTGGTTGGCTCTGTAATAGTAAACGATTGTGTCGCTGTACAACTATTATCATCGGTTACAGTTACAGTATATGTACCTGCAGTAAGCCCTGAAGCTGTTGCCGCAGTACCCCCTGATGGAGACCATGAATAGGTATATGCTCCTGTACCACCCGTTACATTTACTGTTGCAGAACCTGTAGTGGCACCATTACAAAGAAGATTTGTTTGTGCTCCTATCGAAGCTACAAGAGCACTAGGTTGTGTAATCGTAAAGCTTCTCGTTATAGAACATCCGCCGGCCAAACTGGCAGTAACAGTATAAGTACCGGCTGTAAGTGCACTAGCTGTAGCAGTTGTACTAACCGACGGTGACCATACATACGTAAGTGCCCCTGAATTTCCGGAAACGTTTATTGTTGCGGATCCTGTAGCAGTACCATTACACAGTATATCTGTTTGAGATGTTGTTGCTGTTAAAGTGTTTGTTGTGATTACAGTAAAGTTTTTCGTTATTGAGCAACCATTAGAGTCTGTAATTACAACACTGTAAGGACCAGCGGCCAGATTTGTTATTGCTTGTGTAGTAGCTCCGTTAGACCATAAATAGCTGTAGGGAGATGTCCCGCCTGAAGGGAAAACAGCTGTCTCTCCGCCAGTAGTACATGTTGCATCTGTACGGCTGGTAGATGCCACAAGCATTGTTGCAGGTTGCGTAATTGTAACCAATTGGGTAGCTATACAATTATTAGCATCGGTTATAGTTACCGTATATGTTCCTGCGTAAAGTCCTGTAGCAGTTGCCGCAGTGCCTCCTGAAGGTGCCCATGAATACGTATAACCTGGTGTGCCTCCGCTTACAGATACGGTAGCCGAACCGCTATTACCATTTCTACATGCCACATTAGTTTGTGCAGTTATCGTAGCAGTAATATCCGTAGGCTGAGTTATTGAAACCCATTGTGTAGTTTCGCATCCATTGGTATCAGTTACAGTTACCGCATATGTTCCTGCAGATAGTCCTGTTGCTGTCGAATCAGTGCCGCCAAATGGAGACCATGAATAGGTAAATGTACCGGTCCCACCTGTTGCTGATACAGTAGCCGAACCGTTAGATCCGTTAGCGCAAGATACATTAGTTTGTGCAGATACAGAAGTAGTGATTGCCGTTGGTTCAGTAAGTGTAAAGCTTTGTGTAGCTTCACAACCATTAGCATCGGTTACCGTTACAATGTATGTTCCGGCACCAAGCCCTGACGCTGTCGCAGCAGTACCACCCGATGGAGACCATGAGTATGTACGTCCGCCTGTACCACCTGTTACATTTACAGTTGCCGTTCCGTTATTTCCTTCAAAACAACTTGGGTTATTTATTGTACCCTGTGAGGCTACCAATATATCTGGTTCAGTAATAGTAAAACTTTGTGTTGCAGTACATAAGTTTGCATCGGTTACAGTTACCGTGTAAGTCCCTGCGTAAAGTCCTGTTGCCGTAGCTGCAGTTCCACCTGAAGGCGACCACGAGTAAGAAAGTGCTCCCGTTCCACCCGAAGCATTTACCGAAGCAGCTCCTGTTGCAGCACCATTACAACCTACATTGGTCTGCGCAAAAGGTGTTACGGTAATAACAGCAGGCTCTGTAATAGTAAAGCTTTGATTAGCTGTACAATTATACTCATCGGTTACAGTAACTGTATATGTGCCTGCAGTAAGTCCTGTAGCCGTAGCTCCAGTTCCACCCGAAGGCGACCATGAGTAAGAAAGTGTTCCAGTTCCACCGGAAGCGCTTACAGTAGCCGAGCCATCAGTTCCGCCGTTGCATGTTAGATTGCTTTGTCCAGCTGCGGTGACTGTAATTCCGGTTGACGGTTCAGTAATAGTAAAGCTTTGGGTTGCGGTACAGTTGTTAATATCTGTCACTGTTACGGTATATGTACCTGCCGAAAGCCCGGTAGCGGTAGCCGCTGTACCTCCTGAAGGTGACCAAGAGTAAGATAATGTACCGGTTCCGCCACTTGCTGTAACTGAAGCTGCGCCCGTTGCCGTACCCTTGCAGGCTATGTTGGTTTGCGAGAGCGGTGTTACCGTAATAGCAGAAGGTTGGGTTATACTAACATTTTGTGTAGTAAAGCAAGTATTCGTATCTGTAATTGTTACTACATAATTACCTGCTGTAAGCCCTGTGGCTGTCGCCGATGTACCTCCAGATGGTGACCATGAGTAAGTTAATCCACCTGTGCCGCCGGAAGCGGTTACCGTAGCAGATCCGGTTGCAGCACCGTTACAACCTACATTGGTTTGTGATGTTATCGAAGATGTAATTGTCGTAGGCTGTGTAATAGTAACACTTGCAGTTGCTGTGCATAAGTTTTGGTCTGTTACTGTTACCGTATATGTACCTGCAGTAAGTCCTGTAGCTGTAGCCGCAGTTCCACCTGAAGGCGACCACGAGTAAGTGTAATCTCCTGTACCTCCTGTAACGGTTGCCGTTGCAGTTCCGTTAGAGCCTCCATTACATGATACATTAGTTTGGCCTGGCGTTATAACTATTTGCGGATTTACAGTAACAGTTACTGTACCGCATGTTCCCGGAGTTACACATCCGCCTTCGCCCCTTACATAATAAGTAGTTGTTGTAGTTGGGCTAACACTAAATGTAGACGATGTAGTTGTGGTTACAGGCGTACCGCCACAGCTGCCTGTATATACATGCCATGCAGTAGCACTGTTAAGTGTTCCTGTAATGCTAACTGTTTTGCTTGATCCGTAACAGTTTATACCCGTGGCTGCAAGTGTAGGCTGCGTAGGTGCAGTACAAGCTGTACAGTCAACATTTGGTGTTACATAATTAGCAGGTGTTATGCCCTGTGTTCCTGAATTGGTTTTTGTCCAATTAAGCCTATTATTTATACTTTCCCTCAAATCATCAGAAGTTCCTGTCAGGGTACCAGTATATTTATTGTTAGGTAATTCTACACTATCACTTAAATTATACAATGCTACACAGTTTACTCCATTTGTCAATCCTAAGGGTATGACACTTTCGGCAGTGCCTAAAGCTATGTCTGACCTATTCCATGATGTAGAAGGGTCATAATTAGTTGAGTTTATATCTCCATGTACACCAGCTATGAAAATAGGGGATAAAGGCCTCATAATGTTTCCTATACTTTGATAAGCTAGTATCTGATCGCCTCCAAATAAATTAAAATTATACGGAGTTCCAGATGGATTAAGTACAAAAGAAGTTCCTGCCACGCCATTTACAGTAAGTGTGTTTGGAGACGTTTCAATAACCGAAATAATAGTACCACAGCTTACGCCACCGGTAGGTATGGTCCATCTAATGTGGGGTTCGCTAGTACTTGCCCATACAGCATTTCCCCATCCCTCTTCTGTGAAATAAATTATTTCTCCAGCAGGTATATCCTTTAAGGTAATAAATGAAAAACCGTCCAGCGTTGCAGTATCATAGCCTATAAAGGCAATATCACCCGCGGCAAGGCTTTGTGCGCTGAGCCCTTGTGAAAATATACAGGAGTATAAAAACACTAAGAGCAATAGTAATTTTTGTTTCATGTTTGGTGTGATTTGATTATTAATGGCAGAGATAAGCGTTATGCCAACCTCCTAAACGTTCCGGAATTTGGATAGCCTCATTCTTTTTTATAAAGTCTCCATTGTTGGATAAAGTCTCTATTTTTTTAAAAGTCAGGCCATCATTGTTATTGTTGGCTTCAAGAGTATATATGTAATGGTCAAATAATGTTTTATTATCTTCGAAATTTATAGTTCCCCTTGGTCCGTCAATTTTTATATCTTCTACAATTTTTATAACTGAATTTATATTTCCTGCTTGTTCAGGCTTTGTAATAATATGGTTTACTATAAGTCCGCTTTCGTATCCCAATAGTGAAAAAATTGAAGGTGCTTGTGAGTATGCAGCCAGATATTGATTTGTAAACTCGCAACTTTTATCGTTACTTTCAAGCCATGGGCTAACAATATACGCAGGTATAGGATTGCTCTTATAGTCTTCTATAAAAGCGTCGCTTATGGAGAATGCAGTAAAATAGAATGGATATTTAGATGTTATCTTATTTTTAGAAATAAATGCTGCTGTTTCTTCGGCATATAAACCGCTGAAAAATCCAAATACAGCGTCCGGATTGGCATTATCTATAACAGCTTCCATATACTTTTCCTCTTCCTCTCTTGGATTTAGTGGTGTTATATAATGTCCTGTAAAGTTTATGTTTTCTGTTAAAGAAGATTCAAGTGCTGATAATATTCCATAACCTGAATCATAATAAGAAGTAGCGGAGGCAATAGAGTTATAATTTTTTTCGGAAAAATATTTACCTAATAAATATCCTGATTCTGCAAGAGCGAAAGAATTTATATATATACCCTTAAAAGACTTTTTTGAATACGGCATAGTCGCACCAAGGTCTGTTGCTAGCACTAAAATATCATTAGCAGATGCATACTCGTAAACATGGCTTATATTGTTATGTCCAAAAAAACCAATTATAATATTAATACCTTCCTGAAAACTCAGCTTCTGTATTTTTTCTATTATTAATTGTTCATCTGCCCCAATCCCTATGCTCTCTACAAATAATTTTGCATTAAGATTGTTTAATTTTAATCCGCGAACAAAATCCCTGTCAAGTGTTTTGTATTGTCTTGACTGGGGGATTAAAACTCCGATTTTTATTTCACCACCCATAAAAAAAATGTAAAAAGAGAGGTAATATAGTACCTTTCTTAAATTATTAATATTAGTTTCTTGAAGGAAAGTAACCTTCAGTACATATACAAGTATTTACAGCCAGATATGGGCTTCTTATTCCAAAAGGTTGGCTACCACCTGCTATACTAAGCGTCCCCGAAATTGTTGTTGTAACTCCTCCTACATAATTGGTTGGATCTGGCGTACTTTCAGAATACATATTAGGAAAAGTTCCACCTGATCCAAAACCAAGGATATTACCATCGGTTTCATTAATAGGCGATCCGGTAGTAACAGGAACTACTGTTTGTGCTTTTACGTCTGATATAGCATGCGTATGCATTGGCATGTTTAGTGGCAACAGTGTCATTGTTTCATATCCACCAATTTCTCCTTGATCTATTGGGGTTAAACCGGGTCCTTGTCCTGGATGTACGATACTACGTCCTTGTAAATTAGGAATTCCAAAAGTTGTTTGTCCATCTCCGCCATAAGTTGTTCCCAATAGTGCAAAAAGTGGTGTGTTTTGAGCGATTGACAGTAATTGCCCGTTGCATTGCATCCAGCCAACCGGAGCAAATTGAAATCCGAAATGGCATATTGCACCTAAAATTTCGTCCATATTTTTTAAATTAGATTAATAAATTAATTTCTTGATGGAAAAATACCAACAAGTGCAATACTCGTATAAATTCCCAGATATGGACTTCTTGATGCGAAAGGCTGGCTTCCTCCAGCTATCGAAGGTGTTCCTGTTAATGTTGTACTAACCCCTCCTACAAAATTTGTTGGGTCTGGTGTGTTTTCAGAATACATATTAGGAAAAGTGCCACCTGAACCAAAACCAAGAGTATTGCCATCTGTCTCATTTATTGGACTTCCAGTTGTTGTAGCAATTACTGTCTTAGCTGTAACAGTATTCATAATATGTGTATGAGCCGGCATATTTGTAGTTAGAAGTGTTACAGATTCTGTTCCTCCTACTTGTCCCTGAACTACAGGTTGTAATCCCGGTCCTGTTCCAGGATGTACTATTGAGCGGCCTCTTAAATCAGGCAAACCGAAAGTAGTTTGTCCGTTTCCTCCATAGGTTGTGCCCAATAGAGAAAAAAGCGCGGTATTTTGGGCAATAGATAAAATTGCCCCATCGCAAAATGCCCATCCTTTTGGAGGAAAATTAAAGCCGAAAGCCTGTATCTGACCTAAAAATTGTTCCATGATTGTATTTTTAATTTGTTGATTATATGGTTATAGCTAATGTATTAATAAGGGAAATACTAAAACCACGTATATTCACCTGTTTTGTAATATTGTAATTTCAGCGTATTTTTACTGTAGCGGCAGCAAAATCTTAATCTTCAGATATTGTACTATTTTCTATTAGTACGGCATCAAATTTAGGTGCTATCAATCATCCGGATATAGGTATAACTACCTGTTTTCTAAATTGGGATCTTTTTCATAATACGTATAAGGCAATTATAATTATTATGTAAGAAAATTATAAGAGAGATGAAATTTGCAACTTTAATCTTATCTTTGAAATATGTTAATTATTTAACAGAAGCCTGTCTTCAAATATTTTTATCTTATTATTTTCATTTACAGGTTTGTTGAAAAATTAAGCTGATTCAATTACAACCAATTAATAATTAATCATATGAGTAAAAAAGAAAACACAATTACTCTGGAAGATGCTAAACGTTTTGCTGCCAGATGGAGAAAAGAGGAAGGGACTTATAATTCCCATCACGAACTTCATGGATTCTTAATTCCGATAGTAGATTTTGCAGAGGTTTTATCCGAAAAGCCGGATGCAGTAAGAGCCTATGTTGGAGTTGATGATCTTGGTGAAGAAAAACTAATGATGGTAGGTACCAGATATAATAAGGATACGGATACTTATGAAGATATTATTGCCGATAAAGGTGAATCTGCTATCTTTGATTTTTCAAGGCCATGTCCAAATTTATGCGATAAAGACAGTCCTTTGAACAAATAGTAATTGAATGTATTTATTAAAGATCCTGACCAATCTCGGTCTTTTTATTCTTTTTATAAATTTGGTATTATATTCTATAGGCTTCGCTAAAAATGGCAAAGCCTATAAATTTTTTGTTGTATATATTATCTCGCTTTTTCTAATAAACGTTATCACAGAGATTTATGCGATATTGAATATTAACAACCATTTTTTAGCTACTTATTACCTTTTTTGCCCCTTTCTACTACTAAGCTTTTTTTATTACTATTTGTTCGCCCGAGTCAATAAAAAAAAACAGCTATTCATTAAATTTTCGGCTGGTATCTTTGCTGCTTTACTTGCCATGCAGTATATGGTAGATCCGGGGCAGTATTTTAAATTTAATTCGATAGGATTACTAGTAACAAATTGTTTAGTAAGTGTTTATGCGGTTTTGTATTTATTTGAATTACTATCAGGTAAATTACCCTTTCAATACGCTACCATTGGCATATGTATCTACTTTATAAGTAGCGCATTAATTTTTGCATCTGCAACATCAATAGTGTCATTCAACGTAGAAATTAGTATGTTTATCTGGAAAATAAACGCATCATTGTTTATTGTATATCAATTACTAATTTTATGGGAATGGAAGCAAACCTTTTATCTAACTCAGAAGAAACAGGGTTAATTATTATAACGGGTATATTTCTTATGTTCTTTATGAGCATGATATTATTGCTGTTCTTTTTCTTCTCTAAAAAGAAGATCGTTCAAAAAGAACTGGAAAAGAAGAATCTTGAGTTGGACTACCAAAAAAATCTTATTCTTGCAACTATCGAGGTACAGGAAAATGAAAGAAAACGTATAGCACAGGATCTTCATGATGATATAAGTTCAAAATTAAATATTGTGTCCTTAAACAGCCATATGTTAACGACACCGGACTTAACACCCGATGAAGTTTCAGAGATTACAGTTAATATTATTAACCTTACAACTAAGACTTTAGAAAGTTCCAGAAGAATAGCACATGACCTTTTACCTCCTGTTCTGGATAAATTTGGGCTTCATGCAGGTGTTGAAGAGCTTTGTTTTGAATTTAACAGTAGTAAGTCGGTGATTGTAAAGTATGAAAATAATGTAACCTTTAATGAAAATGATAAAAACAGGCATCTTCATGTTTTCCGGATAATACAGGAGCTGATGAACAACTCATTACGTCATGGAAAGGCTACAGAAGTTTCATTATCTTTTAATAAGAGTAACGATAAAGTAATTTGTAAATATACAGACAACGGAAAAGGCTTTGACGCTAACAGGCTAAAAGAAAGTAAAGGGCTTGGGATGAAAAATATTGAAAGCCGCATTATTTTCCTTGAAGGAGATATTAAGATAGATTCGGCTGTTGGTAGAGGAATTGACGTAGTTTTTAATTTTTAGTAGTTATGGCAGATACTATAAGAATTGCACTCGCAGACGATGAAGTTCTTTTTAGGAAAGGCGTATCGTTTATTCTACAGCGCAAAAGAAATATAGATGTTATTTTTGAAGCCTGTAACGGAGAAGAAATGGTGTCTTTTTTAAGAGAAAATAAGATCAACAATACTAATCCTGATATAATTATTATAGACCTTAAAATGCCGGTTCTTAATGGCGTAGAGGCTACTAAAATTATACATTCAGAATTTCCGGAGATAAAGATTATTGCACTCACCAGCTATAATACCAAATCGTTTATTGCCAATATGATTGATGTAGGTGCTGCATCTTACCTGGTAAAAAGCACCACACCTCAGGAACTTTTAACTACAATAAACGAAGTGTATGAAAATGGATTTTACTACAACGACGAAGTATTGCAGGTAATACATGAGTGTCTTGCTTCGCCTAAGAAAAAAACGAAAGGTAGATTTCTGGAGGAGCAGCTTACCAATAGGGAGGTGGAAGTACTCAAGCTTATTTGCAAACAGCACAGCGGTGCAGAAATTGCCGAAAAACTATTTCTGAGTACGCGGACTGTTGAAGGTCACAGGAACAACCTGTTGCGCAAAACAGAATGCAAGAATATGATTGGGCTTATTATTTATGCTATCAATAATGAATACGTAACAATAGAGAGCCTTATAGAATAACACCATTTTTTTATTTACATAAGTTTAGCATTGTCAAAAATATCGAACAATGATATTTATCAGGTTTTGTATGCAAACGATATCTAATCTTTGCTGGCTAAACATTTTGTAAATGACATTACCAAAACAACTTCACACATTTCATATCCCCGTTATGGGGCTTGCCTACACAATTGATAGCCCTATAAGGGTTGCTCAATATGGCATAGACTCTGTTATTTCTATTGTAGACGATGAACTGATAGAAAAAATGAATGCTTTTTACAGCGAAAAGTTTGAACTTCCCTATAAAGAGATCACGCAGAAGATACAGGATTATCGTGCCGAACGCATTACAGCTTACCTTGATAAGGTAGATACTATAGTTAAACAAAAGTATGATTCTTTTTTTAAGGAGTTAACTGAAAGTAAAGAGGTATTAACCAACTTTATAGCGATGCTTCCTCAAAAATCTGAAATAAAGCAGGGCTTACAGGAATTTATCTCGGATAAAGCCGAGATGATTAACGGACTCAAAGAATATATTTCGCAAAATCTGTATCCGGGTTCTATTGATGTCAACATCATGACAAAAGTAGATAAAACAAATTTTGAGAAAAAAGAAGCACTACCTGTTATATACAACGATGCACATGCTTCTCTAAGAGGATTTGCAAATAGCAAACTAAGTTCTTCGCTTGTACTGTCGGCAGGTATGAATCCGTCATTATACAATTACATTGCGTCATTTGATGATTTTTTCCCTGATGCCAGTGGGCAGATAAAGAAGAAGATTGTACTTAAAGTAAGCGATTTTCGTTCTGCAATGATACAGGGAAGTTATCTGGCAAAAAAAGGAATATGGGTATCTGAGTATCGTATTGAATCGGGACTTAATTGCGGAGGGCACGCTTTCGCTACAGATGGTTTACTTCTAGGTTCAATTATGAATGAGTTTAAGCAAAGAAAAAGTGAGCTTATGGATACTGCATGCCAGCTTTTAATTAAGGCCCTGGCAAATACTCAGCGTACAGTTCCCTCAAACAGACCAACTCTAAAAATCACCGTGCAGGGTGGGGTAGGAACAACAGAGGAACACGACTTTTTACTTGATGAATATAATGTTGATTCTGTTGGTTGGGGATCTCCCTTCCTAATGGTTCCGGAAGCCACCTCTGTAGATGCAGCAACACGTAATTTATTAGCTGCAGCTAAAGAAAAAGATTTTTATAGGAGCGATATATCGCCGCTAGGAGTACCTTTTAATACAATTGAAGGGACTACCAATGATTTTTTAAAGAGTAAACGTATCTATGATGGTAAAGCCGGAAGCTCTTGCCCTAAAAAGCTCTTGGCACTTAGCCGCGAATATGATGAACAGGGTATATGTACAGCGTCTCGCAAATACCAGCAGATCAAATTAGGGCTACTGGATTCGGAAAAAGATAATCTGTCGGCATTGGAATTTAAGAAAAGATATGAAGCCATAACTGTAAAGTCCTGCCTTTGCGTGGGCTTGGCAAACGCGTCATACCTTGAGAACAATATCGCAATTAAGGGAGAGAAGCAAGGTATAGTTATTTGCCCAGGGCCTAACATGGCTTATTTTGATAAAGAAATTTCTTTAAAAGAAATGGTTGGGCATATCTATGGGTATAATTCGGTGCTGGCAAAAGGATATCGTCCTAATATATTTATTAAAGAACTCGGATTGTATGTTGATTTTCTTTCTAAAGAAATAAATCAGGTTATACCATCTAAGCCACAAATAAAAAAGTGGACAACCTTTAAGAACAACCTTCTTTCAGGAATCTATTATTATGAGGAACTTTTTGATACTACAAATTTCTTTGAATCATCTAAAGCAGATGTATTCGAAAAATTAGCATTTTATAAAGCAATAATAGAAGGTATTGTTATACCGGAAGAAGTTTTAGTAACAGCGTAATTAGTTTACCAGTTTTAGAAGTTTATTGCTGTCCGGGATGATTATTTTCTTTCCGGACAGTTCTATTATACCCTGTTTGTTAAGTTCAGACAATAATCTGATACAGCTTTCGGTTGCTGTACCTACCATACCTGCAATTTCTTCGCGGGATAGTTTAATTTTTAGGCTTTTATCTGTGTCAACGCCGAAAGTTTTATAAAGGTCTACAAGTGTTTCAGCAAGGCGTTGTTTTACCGATTTCTGCGCCATATTAACCAAATGATCATCAGCTTCTTTAAGGTCACCGCAAATGGTTTTCATAACATTCATAGAGAATTGGTTGTTTTCGTTGAAAAAGCCCATAACCTCGTTTTTTGGTATAAAGCACACCTCCATATCTTCAAGTGCAGTGGCAGTAAGATTTACAGGTTCGTCACTAATCATAGAACGTTGACCAAGCAGTTCGCCTTTGGTGATAAGCTTAACAATCTGGTCGTTACCGTTAGGGCTTAGCTTAGTAAGTTTGCATACGCCATCTTTAATACAGAAAATACCATTTACATTTTCACCTTCGGTAAAAATAGGCTCACCTTTCTTAATTGTGTACGAAGATTTGCATTCTGCCATTCTAAGCAATTCATCTTTGTTCAGTGCTTTTAAAGAACTGAATTCCCTCACTATACATTGTTCACACTTGCTCATCAGACTAACGCTTTAAGTTCTGCAAATTTAGTGATTTGGCATGACAATTATCATATTTTATTTACGAAAGGTGGTGCAATTTTGCATCAGGTAAAATGAGCAGATTATGGAAACGAAACATTGTTTTCATTGCGGACTTGATGTTGTAAAAAAGGAAGAAATTATTTTTGATGATAAATCTTTTTGTTGCAATGGCTGTAAGACCGTATATGAAATTTTTAGCCTGAACGGGCTAACCGATTATTACGATTTTGAAACCTTCCCGGGCGCTACACCACAGGATATTAAAGGGAAGTACGACTTTCTGGATAATGAAGCTATAGTAGACAGGCTGCTGGACTTTAAAGAAGAGAGCACACATATCGCCATGCTTTATATTCCGCACATCCATTGTAGTTCCTGCATCTGGATACTTGAAAATCTGCACAGGTTGCAGCCGGGAATCAGTAGCTCCCAGGTTAACTTTCACGAAAAGAAAACCCGTATTATTTTCAATCCCGAAAAAGTTACGTTAAAGCAGATTGTATACCTATTGAATTCTATAGGGTATGAACCTTATATAAGCCTTGATAATTATGACAACAAGCAGGAAAGTGTAAGCCGAAGCCTTATTTATAAGTTAGGTGTTGCTTTCTTTTGTTTTGGCAACGTAATGTTGCTTTCTTTTCCTGAATATTTTGAGGTAGAAGATTACTGGCTTGACAATTACCGTGGCTTTTTCCGTTGGCTGATATTTGTATTATCTCTGCCGTCATTCCTGTATTCTGCAAGCGGATATTATGTTTCTGCCTATAAAAGTCTCAGGGCGGGGATGCTGAATATCGATATTCCCATTGCTTTAGGGCTTATTGTAATGTTTGTGCGTAGTACTATAGACATTGTTTTTGGGTACGGGCAGGGATTCTTTGACAGTCTTTGCGGATTGGTATTCTTTATGCTTCTGGGCAGGTTATTTCAGCAGAAAACATATAATTTTCTTTCCTTCGAGAGAGATTTTAAATCATATTTTCCTATAGCTGTGACCAAAATTATGCCTGATAGGTCGGAAGTATCAGTACCTGTATATGATGTTGCAAAAGGTGATAGGCTGCTTATCCGCAACAGCGAACTTATACCTGTAGATGGCATACTAATAAGTGATACCACGTCTATTGATTACAGTTTTGTTACCGGCGAAGCAGAACCCATTCTTAAAAAGTCTGGCGACAAGATTTATGCCGGCGGCAGGCAAATGGGGAAAGTAGTCGAGATGGATGTGTTGAGTTCGGTTTCTCAAAGTTATCTAACCCAGCTGTGGAGTAACGAGGTGTTTGCAAAAAAAGATATACGGGACTATAAAACGATGACAGATACCATTAGCAGATACTTTACCCCATTGTTGCTTTTGATTGCGTTTGCATCATTTACCTATTGGATTTTTATTGATACGACCACTGCCTTTAATGTATTTACTGCTGTACTTATTGTCGCCTGCCCTTGTGCACTGGCATTAAGTGCGCCTTTTACATTAGGTAATGTATTGCGTGTAATAGGTAATAGGAAACTGTATCTTAAAAATGCTACTGTAATTGAACAAATGGCAAAAGTAGACACCATTGTGTTTGATAAAACCGGAACGATAACCACAAATAAAAAATCGACGATAAGGTTTGAAGGGTTTCAGGATGAAAAGATTGACGGTAAGGAGTTATCATTTATTAAAAGTTTGCTTCGTGGTTCTAACCATCCGTTAAGCAGAAGGTTGTATGATTTTCTACCGAAAACCTCTTTACAAATTGTAGACGATTTTGAGGAAGTGACGGGCAAAGGTATAAAAGCAACTGTAGATGGATTTTTTATACGTGTTGGTTCTGCTGTATTTGTTGGGGCAGAGGGCGAAGACACGTTGCAAACAAATATTCATATTTCCATCAACAGGAATTATATGGGTAAGTATGTTTTTGATAACCAGTACCGCGACGGACTCAAACAACTCTTTTCCGAGCTTAGCAAAAACTACAGTCTTAAAATACTCTCGGGAGATAATGAAGGAGAACTGGAAGTACTTCAGCAACTGCTACCCTCAAACACGCAGTTCGCTTTTAACCAAAAGCCTGATGAAAAACTTGCCTTTATAGAAAACCTGCAAAAGCAAGGTAAAAATGTAATGATGATTGGTGACGGACTTAACGATGCCGGTGCTTTGGCACAAAGCAATGTAGGTATATCCATATCTGAAAATGTAAATGTATTTTCTCCTGCCTGTGACGGTATCCTTGACGCTGGTGAGTTCAAAAAAATAGCATGGTATTTAAAGCTTTCTAAAAACACGGTTAAAACCATTAAGATGAGTTTTACACTGTCACTGCTTTACAATGTGGTAGGATTGTCTTTTGCTGTAACTGGAAAATTATCGCCGCTTACTGCCGCTATCATCATGCCGCTCAGCACTATAACCATTATCAGTTTTGTAACGGTAATGAGTAATTACTACGCCAGGCGAAAACAATAGCAAATTCCACAAAAAATCAATAAACAAAACCCCTAACCATGACAAATATCATGTTTTATCCGGTGGGTCAAAACTAACTTTGTTAACACAAAATTAAGAAGTATGAGCGTAATCTATCTATTAATCACCATCAGCCTTATAGTGGCACTGCTATTTTTATATGTGTTTGTAAGAGCAGTGAAGCAGGGCCAGTTTGATGATGATTACACACCATCTGTCAGGATGCTTTTTGACGATGAGACCAAACAAAACGAAAACAAAACTAACAAGGATTAATTATGGAAATGCAACAATTTTATTACGATAATAAAATAGTTAAAAAGTTCCTCTACGCCACGATAGTGTTTGGTGTGGTAGGAATGCTCGTTGGCTTGCTTATAGCTTCTATGTATATGTTCCCCAACTTAACAGACGGCGTTTCGTGGCTTAGCTACGGCAGGTTAAGACCGCTACATACCAATGCCGTTATTTTTGCCTTTGTGGGTAATGCAATGTTTGCGGGTATTTACTATTCAATGCAAAGACTGCTTAAAACACGTATGTTTAGCGATGTTTTGGGTAACATTCACTTCTGGGGATGGCAACTTATTATAGTGGCAGCGGCAATATCACTACCATTGGGTTACACATCTTCAAAAGAATATGCCGAACTGGAATGGCCTATAGATATTTGTATTGCGCTTATATGGGTGGTGTTTGGTATAAATATGATAGGTACTATCTTAAGAAGAAGGGAGCGTCACCTGTACGTAGCTATATGGTTTTATCTTGCTACATTTATTACAGTAGCTATACTTCACATCTTTAATAGTTTGGCATTACCTGTAAGTGCGATGAAAAGCTACTCGGTGTATGCCGGGGTTCAGGATGCTTTGGTACAGTGGTGGTATGGGCACAATGCTGTGGCATTCTTTCTTACCACGCCATTCCTGGGACTTATGTATTACTTCGTACCTAAAGCGGCTAACAGGCCTGTATATTCCTACCGACTTTCAATTATTCACTTTTGGTCACTGATCTTTATATATATCTGGGCAGGGCCACATCACCTGTTGTATTCTGCATTGCCGGACTGGGCCCAGAATTTGGGTGTTGCCTTCTCAATAATGCTTATCGCGCCATCATGGGGTGGTATGATCAACGGATTGCTAACCCTTCGTGGAGCATGGGATAAGGTGCGTACAAGTCCAGTTCTTAAATTTTTCGTTGTGGCAATTACCGGTTACGGCATGGCAACGTTTGAAGGGCCCATGCTTTCACTTAAAAATGTAAATGCAATTGCCCACTATACCGACTGGATCGTTGCCCACGTACACGTAGGTGCGCTTGCATGGAACGGCTTCCTTACTTTTGGTATGATCTACTGGTTAATACCCCGTATGACAAAAACTACTTTGTACTCTGTTAAACTAGCTAATTTTCATTTTTGGATAGGCACACTGGGTATTATTATGTATGCGCTTCCTTTATACGTTGCCGGATTCACACAGGCTTCTATGTGGAAACAGTTTAACCCGGACGGCACACTTAAATACGGAAACTTCCTTGAGACGATAAAACAGATCATGCCAATGTACTGGATGCGTGCCATTGGCGGAACGCTCTTCGTAATCGGTCTGTTAGTATTAGTGTACAACATCATAATGACGGTTAGACAAGGTCAAAAAATTGAAGATGAACTTGCTGAAGCACCTGCGCTTCAAAAAATAACAAACAAAAGGCTTAAGGGAGAGAAATTTCACCCGTGGCTGGAAAGAAGGCCCATTCAGCTTACAATACTTGCAACCATTGCAGTACTAATAGGCGGTGTAATACAGATTGTGCCTACCATAATGGTAAAATCTAACATACCAACCATAAGTACTGTAAAACCATACAGCCCGCTGGAACTTGAAGGACGTGACCTATATATCAGGGAAGGCTGTGTTAACTGCCACTCACAAATGATACGACCATTTAGGAGTGAGGTTGAACGTTATGGCGAATACTCCAAATCGGGTGAATATGTATATGACCACCCATTTCTTTGGGGATCTAAACGAACCGGTCCCGATTTAATGAGGGTAGGAGGTAAATACAGTGATAACTGGCATTTCAACCACCTTTGGGATCCGCAGAGTACATCAGAAGGTTCAATTATGCCGGCATACAAATGGCTGTTTGATAATGAGAAAATGGATTACTCCCAAACGAAGAAGAAAATGGAAGTAATGGTAAAACTGGGAGTTCCGTATACCGAAGAAGACATTGCCAATGCCGATAAAACAGTAAGCGAACAGGCTTTAAAAATAGAGCAGAGCCTGCATGCCGATCCCGACTTTGTGAAGAGCTATGAAGAAAGTAAAAAAGCTGCGACAGCAAGGGGAGAAGAGTTTGTTGCAATGCGCGACAGGGAAATTATAGCCCTTATTGCTTACCTGCAACGCCTTGGCACCGATATTAAAATTAAAGATACAACCGCAGTAAATAAAAAATAAAAGTCATGCTGAAGTTTGTAAAACATAATTTGGAAAGTATCTCAGGAATTGAGCTATATCCAATCATATCACTTCTTATATTTTTCATCTTTTTCGTAGTGCTATACTCATGGGTATACACCTATAAAAAGGATAAGATAAACGAAATGAGCAACATTCCTTTTACTGAAGGAAATGAAAACGGAAATACTAACAAATACGATACAGTACAATGAAAAAGTTTATTCCCGTATATGTAAGGGTTCCCGTAATATTTGCTCTGGTATTTATGGCTTTAGAGTTTTTTATAGACTCTGGCGACAGGCCTGCTTTTATAAAGTACCCAATGGTGTCGTTGTTTCTGGGCGTTTTTATCTTTATCCAGATTGCCATAGAGATAGTAGTGCTGGCAATAGACAGGGTTACGTACAGTCTTTTAACCGATGAACAAAAAGCAAAACTGGCTGCTGCCGATGCTATAGAGTTTAAAGATAGTGAATGGTTTAAAAAACTGAAAAGGTTCTTTGTGAAAACAAGGCCAATTGAAGAAGAAGGCTCAATCTTGATGGATCATGACTACGACGGTATAAAAGAACTAGACAATGTGTTGCCGCCGTGGTGGATAAAATTGTTCTATGCCTGTATTGTTTTTGCAATTATTTATCTGGCTAAATATCACATCTTCGGATATGGTGATCAGAAAAAAGAATTCGAGACAGAAATGGCTGAGGCAAAGCTGGCTGTCGAAGAATACAAGAAAACGGCTAAGGATCTTATTGATGCCGAAAGCGTAACGCTTCTTACCGAGCCTGCCGATCTTGCTGCAGGTAAAAAAATATTCGAAACCAACTGTGCTGCCTGCCACAGGCCAGATGCCGGTGGTGCTATCGGCCCAAACCTTACCGATGAGAACTGGCTATTGGGTGGAGGTATTAAAAATGTATTCCACACTATTACAGAAGGTGGCCGCGATGGCAAAGGTATGGTGGCCTGGAAAGGTACGCTTAAACCATCTGAAATACAGCTTGTAGCCAGTTATGTATTATCGCTGCAAGGTTCTAACCCTAAAGATCCTAAAGAACCGCAGGGTGATGTATGGAAAGAAGAAGCATCTAAGGCAGCGGATGATAAGGTAGCGGTAAACGAAAAATAAATGCTATGTCAAAACAACAGGATGAAGCGTTCCGGGATAGCATCGGGACGATAAATGATGAGGGTAAAAGGGTTTGGGTCTTCCCTAAAAAGCCTTCAGGTAAGTTCTTTAAATATCGGGTAATTGTCAGCTGGCTTTTACTTGCATTTCTGGTGATATCTCCATTTGTAAAAATCAATGGTAACCAGTTTGTTATGTTCAACATATTAGAGCGTAAGTTTAATATATTTAGTTTTCCGTTCTGGCCTCAGGATTTTCACCTTGTTGTCATTTCAATGATCATAGGGGTAGTGTTTGTTGCACTATTTACTGTTGCTTTCGGACGTATATTTTGCGGATGGATTTGTCCTCAGACCATATTCATGGAAATGGTTTTCAGACGTATTGAGTACTGGATTGATGGCGACCGAGGAGCACAAATAAAGCTGGATAAGCAGGAATGGAATGCTGAGAAAATAAAAAAGCGTGTGCTAAAATGGTTTGCCTTTTTTGTAATATCATTCATAATTGCAAATGTGTTCCTGGCATATTTAACAGGCAGGGATGAGCTTATTGAAATGGTTCAGCAAGGCCCTGCAAACAATATGGGGACTCTTGTAGCTTTACTGATATTTACGGCTGTGTTCTATTTTATTTTTGCATGGTTCAGGGAGCAGGTTTGTATTATCGCCTGTCCTTATGGTAGGCTACAGGGGGCATTACTGGATGATAAATCGGTTATTGTGGCTTATGACCATGTTCGTGGTGAAAGGGAAACCGGGCGCGGCAGGATGGTTAAAGGTGAGAATAGGGAATCTGTTGGCAAAGGGGATTGTATTGACTGTAAACTTTGCGTAAATGTATGCCCTACAGGGATAGACATTAGAAACGGAACTCAACTGGAATGCATTAACTGTACGGCTTGTATAGATGAATGCAATACAGTTATGGATAAAGTAGGGCTTCCGCTTGGGCTTATACGTTATGCCAGTGAAGACGAGATAACCAAAAAAGAAAAGTTTGTCTTTACACCGCGTATGAAAGGGTATGCCGCTGTATTGACAATACTTACAGGTATATTTATTGGTATGCTGTTTTTACGTAACGATGTTGAGGCTACTGTGCTTCGCCTGCCAGGACAATTGTTTGAACATAAGGGCGATAACATTAGTAATGTTTTTACATATAAAATTATAAATAAGACAACTAAAGATTTTAATGATGTGCACTTTAAACTTTCGGATCCCAATGGAATTGCAAAGACGGTAGGTGCAGCACATTTTAAAGTGCCTAAAGAAGCAATGGTTAGCGGAACTCTGTTTGTTGAGATAAACCCGTCTTTCCTTAAAGGCGATAAAACAAAAATTACGCTTGAGGTTCATGACGGTAACAGGCTGATAGAAACAGAAACCACTAACTTTTTAGGGCCGAGGAGTTTTAATTAAATAGAGACGATTATGAAAATTAACTGGGGTACGGGAATAGTAATAGCTTTTGCACTGTTTATGGCATTTATATTGTTTTTTGTTTTCAGGGTGCAAAGTGACAGTGCTTATGATAATGAACTTGTGGTAGAGGAATATTACAAGCAGGAACGGGTGTTGCAATCGCAGCTGGATAAAGAACAAAATGCCGTGTCGCTGGTACACAAACTACAAATACAGGATGTGGGTAACGATATACAAATAGAATTTCCTGAAGGATTTGATATAAATAAAATAACAGGGAAAGTGTCCCTCTACAGGCCGTCCAGCCAAAAGCTTGATTTTGAAATACCTATTTCACTTTCAACAAATCATCTGCTCATACCTAAAAGTGATCTGGCTGGCGGCCGTTGGGACATTACCATTGAGTGGCAGTATGATGGCAAAGGCTACATCAATAAAGAGATGCTTAATTTATAGTTGTCGGTTGTCGGTTACTGATTGTATTAGAAAATTATATTCAGTAACCGATAACTATCAACTATCAACTTCTATACAATGCTTTACTCTGCATTATTATTAGGATTGCTTTCCAGCCTGCACTGTATAGGTATGTGTGGGCCAATAGCTATGATGCTACCTGTAGACAGGCATGATCCTGTAAAAAGGGCGGCACAACTACTTTTATATCATTTAGGTAGAATAACAGCTTATGCAACCTTAGGACTTGTTTTTGGGATACTGGGTAAAGGGCTTTACCTTGCCGGTATGCAGCAGCAGCTATCAATCATTGCCGGATTAGTAATGATAGCCATTGTGATGATACCCGAAAGAATATTTGCACGCTACAATTTTTCTAAGCCGGTATATAAACTCATATCAAATATTAAGCAAAGCCTGGGTAGCCAGTTTCGTAAACGAAACAATAAGGCCCTATTTATAACAGGACTGCTTAATGGATTTTTACCCTGCGGACTAGTATACGCAGCGCTATTTGGCGCTATTGCTATGCAAAGTGAAAGCCTTGGGACTGTTTATATGGTTTTATACGGACTAGGAACCGTACCGCTTATGAGTGCAGTGGTTTATATTTCAGGATTTCTTAATAACCCTATACGAAACACTTTCAGCAAAATAGTGCCTTATGCGGCCGTATTTATTGGTATGCTGTTCATCGTGCGCGGACTAGGGTTAAGTATTCCTTATATTTCTCCCGGAACAATGAGTCTATTTGTGGGAAGCGCGCCAAACTGTGGATAGTTTTATACTCTGGATTTTAACCTGCTAAGCGTTTCCTGTGAAATATTAAGGTATGATGCAACCATTTTATTTGGCAGTCGTTTAATTATATCGGGTTTTTGTTCTAAAAGCTGTCTATAGCGTTCTATGGCATCCATAGTAATAAAAGACATCAATCTATTTGTGTTCGTTACATAGGCATACTCCAGGTATTTACTGTAAAACGTACTCCACTCCGGAATAATTTCTATCAGATCATAAAAATCTTTTTGAGCAATATATAGTAGTTGGGTATCTTCTAATGCTTGTATAAATTCCAATGAAGGTTCACCTGTTATAAAGCTTACCAGTGTGGTTGCAAACGTATCTTCAAAAGCGAGGTGACGGGTAGCTTCCTGTCCTTCCTCGTTGATAAAGAATATCCGTAAACAACCATTGCCAACGAAAAACATACGCTGGCTGGTTTGCCCGTTAGTAACCAAAACCTCATTCTTTTTTGGATTTAGCGGATGAAAATAGGAGAGGATAATTTCCATTTCAGATGATGAAATAGCTATTCTGCTGCTTATGTAATTTTCAAGCTGTTTATACATTTTTTTTTAAGATATCCGTCCTGCGAAATTACAATAATATGGCAAAGAAAAAGCTGCTATGCATTCTGCTTAATAACTTTCTCTGCCATTTTTCGCGCCCTCGGAATAATGATAAACGCAGCCACGTAAGATACAGGCAGCATAATACTCCATGCATTAAGAAATTTAATGAACCAGCATTCGTTAAATCCGTAGTTACGAATTAACCCTACAAATGCCATGATAAGTGTCATGGGTACAACAACAAACAATGTGTTGATGTATTTAAAATACTTTTTGTGCATCTTTTAAATAATTAAATTAATATGAGGCAAAGATGCACAGCCTAAGTACCTTAATTATTGATGTATGTCAAAAAAAGACAATTATATAGTCATAGAAAATAATTTGGTGTCAGGTGTTTTTCGTTTCAGCCGCAGGTCAAATGCCATACAGATGTTGCGTACAAAAGGTTTTCCTTTTTCAGTTACCTGTATATTATTCTTACCAAACTCCAATAAACCATCGGTTTCCATTTCCTTAAGGTTAATCAGTACATTAGGCAATTCGGCGAATGTATCTGCAGTATCATTCCATGACGTATACAGCCTGCACATAAGATTTAGAATATGTTTCCGTATAATAAGGTCTTCATCGGTAAGTAAATGTCCTCTAAATATTGGTAATTCATCAGCTTCAATACGTTTGTAATACTCTTCAAGGCTCTTTTCATTTTGCGCAAAACTGTACCAGCTGTCGCTTATAGAAGAAACGCCAAGCCCAATCATGAGTTGTGTTTTAGAGGCACTGTAGCCCATAAAATTACGATGAAGGTTACCATCGTTAAAAGAGTCAAACATACTATCTGTCGTTATTGCGAAGTGATCCATTCCAATTTCAAGAAAACCTTTATCCGAAAGTATTCTCTTGCCGGTTTCATATAGTTGTCTTTTTTCGTCGTCTTTAGGCAGGTTGTTTTCATCAAAACCACGCTGTCCGTTGCCCTTAATCCACGGTACATGGGCATAACTGTAAAAAGCAAGCCTGTCGGGATTAAGGGCTTTTGTTTTTTCGATGGTATCGATCATACTTTGAACGGTTTGGAAAGGCAGCCCAAAGACAAGATCATGGCTTATCGAGGTATAACCAATTTCGCGGGCCCAGAATGTAACTTTTGCCACATTGTGAAAAGGCTGTATGCGATTAATAGCTTTCTGAACAGTTTCGTTATAATCCTGCACGCCAAAACTAACCCTTGAAAAACCCAAGTTGTATAGGGTTTGAAGGTGCGCCCTGGTTGTGTTATTGGGATGGCCTTCAAAACTGAATTCATGGTGAGGTGCAATATCAGCACGTTCAAAAATGCCATTGATAAGTATTTCCAGGTTTTCCGGACTAAAAAAAGTAGGAGTTCCTCCGCCAAGGTGTAATTCTTTAATGCGAGGCCTTTTGGGTAGCATATTGCAGTACATAGCCCATTCTGTAAGCACGGCGGTTATATAGCGTGTTTCTACCTCATGACGCTTAGTAACGCGTTTATTGCACCCGCAAAAAGTACACATACTCTCGCAGAAGGGTAGATGTATATAAAGACTGATGCCTTCTGTAGCATTACTTTCATTAAATGATTTCAGGCATGTATACTTCCAGTTTTTAGTAGTGAAATTATTTTCTTCCCAGTAAGGTACGGTTGGATAGCTTGTGTATCTTGGACCCGGCACATTATACTTTTGAATCAGTGAATTTTTCATATCGTCATTATTTCCAATATTCAAAATTACTGAGTGCCAGTCTGCTAAAAAATGATAAAAATCATGTAACCCTAATAGGCCCTTTTAAAAACCAGTGTAAAGTTGCTTCCTTCACCGGGATTACTGCTTACTTTTATCGTTCCGCCCTGTGCTTCCATAAATTCTTTGCTAATAGCAAGTCCAAGCCCGGTGCCTTCTTTTTGAGTTCCCGGCACGCGGAAATATTTATCAAATATCTTATCCAGGTAATTCTCTGCTATACCCGGGCCATTATCCTTTACACTTACGCTTATAGTATGCTCTTGAACCGCTGCAATTATCGTTACCACAGTATCTTCGTACGAATATCGTATAGCGTTAGAAATAAGGTTTGAAAGTATCCATTGCGTCTTCTCTCCATCAGCTAAAACCTCAGGTAGATCGTTTGGAATTTGCGATTGCAATGTGATGTTTTTATAGATCGCGGCTGTTTTATGGCTATCTATTGTTTCGGCGGCAATAGTAGTAATATCGCAGGATGATATGTTAATACTGGTTTTACCTGTTTCTACCTGAGTAATATTAAGTAATTCGCCTGTAGTACGCAAAAGTCTGTTTGCATCGTCTTTAATGCTGTCTATTAAATTGTGCTGTTCTTCATTAAGGCTGCCTGTTTGTTCATTTTCTAATAATTGCAAACTCATTTTCATGGATGCAATAGGTGTCTTAAATTCGTGGGATACTGTCGCTATAAAATTTGTCTTTGCTGCATCCAGTTCTTTATGTGCGGTAATATTTCTTAAAATGATGACCGATCCAATTTTCTTTACATCTGTTTCCCCTGCCGGGATTATAGATATTGGAATGATATCTTTCTCAAAATAGCTTTCGCGGTTATTGGCATATATCTTAAGGGGCTGTTCTTTTAGTTGAGATTGCTGTGGATTAACAACCTCTTTGGTCAGGTTTCGTATAAGATCGTTACTAAGTGCTGTTTCCTGTGCCGGTTTGCCTATAAGGTCGGTACTTTTAAGCCCGGTAATCTTTAATGCTTCATCATTAGCAAAGAGTACAGTATAATTTTCATCAAGGCCAATAACAGGATCGTGCATGTTATTAATAAGTGTTTCAATACGCTTCTTTTCCATCATAAGCTTAGAGAAATCGCTGGCATTATATTCCTGTAATTTTCCTGCCATAGAGTTAAACGATTTTGCAAGGGTAGAAAATTCATCATGACCTTTAAAATACACACGTTGCGAATAATTCTTAGCGGCAATCTGACGAATACTTTCGGTAAGGTCGCGGATAGGGTTGGCTATATATCCGGGAAGGTTAACAATAAGCGTAAAGCCAATAACAAAACAGAATGAACTTACTAATGACATCCACATAATAGAATTGTCGGCAGTTTTGGCAGCACTGTTACTCTTTCGCTGAATGGCATCCATATTCAGTTTCATGATACCGTTAAGATCAGATCGAACCCTTTCAAGCAAAGCAATATTTTTGGGTTCTTTCTCAAAGTCATTAAAATGTTCAGAAAGATTATCTGTCAATTCGCTTTCGCCTATTTCAGTAACATTTTTTTGCTGCTTCTGCAAGTAGGCTTTAAACTTAGCTAAGTCGGGACCTGTTTCCTGTTCATCCAGAATGCGATACATATTGCGTGAATAATCAAGCGAATGGTAGTTGTCTGTCAGTATATTTTTGGTTTCTCCGGCAAGTACATTAACCTGACGGATACCTATTGCCGATAGTGCTGTAATCATAAAAAATAACAGGCTTACGGCTATAATGAGTTTGGTTTTTATTTTCATTTTTTATGACAGGATAATAAGGTCAATATCACTCGAAGATAATTTATTTAGCAGTTTGTTGAAAATGTTTGTAGATAAAATAACCTTAAGCAAAGTTAGCCTGGGTTTGCCTATACAAATGGTCGTTGCTTTAAGAATTTCTGCCTGTTGTGTTATAGTTGTGGTTACATGACTGTTTTCAATTTTAATTACTTCGGCTCCAAGTTCTGTAGCCAGCTTAAAATTGTTTATCAGGTGTCGTTGCCTGTCAAGCGGAATCCTGTCAGCACTCTCATTGGGTGTCTGTACATACAATACAAACCATTTACTATTATAGTAATTGGCAAGACGTGCTGTTTTACGAATTACCGTACGTGCTGTTTTATGGTTGCTGCCAATACAAGCTAAAAAGCGCTCATGTTTAAACGATGATCCACCTGCAATTTCGGTTTCTACTTTACGTTCTACCTGGCTTGCTACTTCTTTTAGTGCTAGTTCACGAAGCTGTAATATATGTTCCGGTTTAAAGAAGTTTTTAAGAGCTGATGCAATCTTATCTTCGGTATAAATTTTACCTTCTTTCAATCGGGCAATAAGTTCATCGGCAGTTAGGTCAATATTTACTACCTCATCAGCAGCTTTAAGTACGCTATCGGGTATACGCTCTTTAACCTCAACACCTGTAATTTCTTTTACATCATCGTTAAGGCTTTCAATATGCTGAATGTTTACAGCGCTAATTACGTTAATACCGGCATCAAGTATTTCTAAAACATCCTGCCAGCGTTTCTCGTTTTTGCTACCTTCAATATTGGTGTGAGCAAGCTCGTCTACAATAACCACTTCCGGGCGCAGGTTGATTATGGCCTGTAGGTCCATCTCTTCCAGATGCTTTCCTTTATAAAAAAGAGACCTTTTGGGTACTATGGGTAAACCGTCTAAAAGCTCATGGGTTTCCTTACGATTATGTGTCTCAATAAAACCTACTTTTACATCGATGCCGTTACGTAGCAGTGAATGTGCTTCCTGTAGCATACGAAAAGTTTTGCCTACACCGGCACTCATACCGATGTAGACTTTAAACTTACCTCTTCTTGACTTTTGTATAAGGTCAAGAAAGTGTTTCACATTATTTTCTTTTTCGCTATCCACACTTATAGCCTGAAGTTAACTGCAAGGGTAATCCTGTTTTCGCTCTTTTTTAAATCGGCTGCCCAAGGTGTAGAACCTGTAGGTCCGTTCGTCCATCCGCTTGCCGATGTAGTTCCGCCTGAACCTGTAAAATAAGGCACGCTAGAATTTCTGTAGCCGTATTCTATTCTAAAGGTTACAAAGTCGCTTGGCATAATATCAAAGGTAGTTGTAAACTGAAATATTTTCAGTTTATCACCATTGGCAATAGCCTCGTCATAGTTATTAGGTATATCGCCTGCAGCCGCAGGGGTAAAGGCAAGGTAAGGAGATACATTCACACCATTTACGACCGATTGGTTTGTCATATAATCGCCTCTTAAAGTTAGCGCCATTTTGTTATTGCTAAACCAGATACGGTTGGCAAGTGATGTACCTACCATAAAGTTGTCTTTCGCTTTTACGATATCGCCTTCTTCATTGTTACTCTGAAAACCGTAATGTGAGTTAAGGCTGAAAGCCGCCTGCGTAATGCCTTTAGATTGAGGATCGTAAAAATAACGGCCTACGATACTGTTGTCATGGTGAAAACGAAGCCTTTTAGACTGATTACCTTCTGTATCCGGGTTTTGAGTGTCACGGCCTAGATAGAAGTTAGCTACTAACTGAAGGTTTTCTGTAGGGCGGTAGTAGGTTGAACTTCCTAAGCCAGGACCTTTACTAAAGCTATTGTAGCTCTGCCATCCGTTAAGCAGCCATATTTCCTGTTTCAGGTTTTTTGCTGGATACATTTGTACACGTGCACCTGTAAAATAGAAAGGTGTAAAGTCACATAGCATACTTCTCTGGTAACTCCAGTTTTCCTGCGTTACGTAACTCTCAAGGCCAATATAACTCATAAAGATACCCATCTCTACGTTTATACCATGCCAAACATCAAAATGATAACCTGCTGCTGCCTCACGAATATATTTCAGGTTATTGATGTTAGTATTACGACCCCTGAATACAGAACCATCAACGTCATTAACCACAGATGCCATTTGTCCGTACTGAAGCCATAGCCTTCCTATAATGTTTTTGTAATTGGTTTCTATACCAATACTTGCAAGGTTAAGTGTAAACTCATTATGGCGTCCCATAGTAGCCGAAATGGTTTGGGTATTATCGGTAGGGTTGGCAAAATTATAGTTATAATAAGTGTCAAGGTAGGTTACCCCGGTAAGTATAGTTTCGCCATCTTTGTCTTTAAGGGTAAGTGGAAAATTTTTCTGTCTGTTCTGTCCGTTGATCCAGGTGAGATCCATACCATCAAAAGGTATTTTAGATGTAGTTATGGTGTCCTGCGCCCTTAAGCCCATCACCGCAATAAAAAGCAATACAATTGTGCTAATTGTTTTCATGAGAAATATTTAATTTGTTTAAATGTGTTTGTGTTCTGGAAGATAGTATGACTAATCTTTAGCCAATTTGTCTAAAGCAATATTGAGTTTTAGTACATTGATCTTTTTAGGGCCGAATAACCCCAAAAGTGGTTTATCGGTGTTATTTTCAACAAGAGTTTCCAGTTCGGTCACTTTCAGATTACGTGCTTTGGCAATTCGTTTTATCTGAAGTTTTGCTGAAAGTACAGATATATGAGGGTCTAACCCGCTGGCACTTGCTGTAACCATTTCCACAGGAATATCTTTCGTTCTAATATCCGGATTTTGAGCGAGGATAAGATCAATACGTTTTTGTACATCGGCAAGATATTCGGGGCTAGAAGGCCCTTTGTTACTACCACCGGAACCGGCGGCATTGTATGCCACCGCCGATGGCCTCGCATTAAAATAACCTTCGCTTTTAAATTGCTGTCCTATGTTGGCATAGTAGGTTTTTCCTTTGTCAGCTACTATTTCGCCCCTGCCGCGATTGGGCATTACCTGTGCAATGCCGTATACAACCGACGTATATACTCCCGAGAAGCAAATAATGCAAATAAGGGTAAGTTTCAGGGATTGTAAAAATGTTTTTTTCATGATATAAGTTTTTAGATAAAAAATGCAACAGCTATATCTATAAGTTTAATTCCAATAAAGGGTACAATAACTCCGCCTAAGCCATAGATAAATAAGTTACGCCTAAGCAATGCCGATGCTCCTATAGGTTTATATGCAACACCTTTCAGCGCAAGCGGAATAAGGAACGGTATTATAACCGCATTAAAAATTACCGCTGATAGTATAGCGCTCTCCGGACTATGCAATTGCATAATGTTTAATCCCTGCAATGCTGGAATAGCAGCAATGAATAAAGCCGGAATAATGGCAAAATATTTAGCAACATCGTTAGCAATACTAAAGGTGGTAAGTGTGCCACGTGTCATTAATAGTTGTTTTCCTATTTCTACGATCTCAATAAGTTTGGTAGGGTCGTTATCAAGGTCTACCATATTACCGGCTTCTTTAGCTGCCTGTGTTCCGCTGTTCATTGCTACGCCTACATCTGCCTGGGCAAGGGCAGGGGCATCGTTGGTACCGTCACCCATCATGGCTACCAGTTTGCCTTTTGCCTGCTCATCTTTTATGTAGTTCATTTTATCCTCAGGTTTCGCCTCGGCGATAAAATCATCTACCCCTGCCTTCTCTGCAATAAATTTTGCTGTAAGTGGGTTATCTCCTGTAACCATTACTGTTTTTACACCCATTTTACGAAGCCTTTCAAAACGCTCCTGTATTCCGGTTTTAATAATGTCCTGAAGTTCTATTACCCCAAGTACTTTTTCGTTTTCGGTCACAACCAGTGGCGTTCCACCTTTGCCTGATATCTTAGCTACTTTACTGGCTACCATTTCAGGAAAATGATTTCCATTTTTTTCTACCAACTGGCGCATAGCATCCGAAGCCCCTTTGCGTATCCTTCTATCCTCTATATCTACACCGGAACTTCTTGTTTCGGCAGTGAATTTTATAAAGACAGAATTTTTGACTTTAAAGCTTGGATCAACCCCGGCCAACTCTATAATGCTTTTCCCTTCAGGTGTTTCATCCGCCAGTGAGCTTAATACGGCAGCCTCTATAAAGCGTTTTTCGGTAATGCCATCGGCAGCATAAAAATGAGTTGCTTTACGGTTACCAATAGTTATGGTCCCTGTTTTGTCAAGTAGCAATACATCTATATCACCGGCGGTTTCTACGGCTTTACCAGATTTGGTAATTACGTTTGCACGTAAAGCCCTGTCCATACCAGCTATACCAATCGCCGAAAGCAGTCCGCCTATAGTTGTAGGTATAAGGCATACAAAAAGTGAAATAAATGCCGCAATAGTAATTGGCGCATGGGCAAAATCTGCAAAAGGTTTTAATGTAACACACACGATAATGAAAACTAATGTAAAACCTGCAAGTAGTATGGTCAGGGCTATTTCGTTGGGAGTTTTTTGCCTGCTGGCCCCCTCAACAAGTGCAATCATTTTATCAAGGAAACTTTCGCCCGGGCTGGTAGTAACCTGAACTTTTATTTTATCAGAAAGTACTTTTGTACCACCTGTAACAGAGCTTTTGTCGCCGCCTGCCTCACGAATAACCGGAGCACTTTCACCTGTAATGGCACTTTCATCTATAGTAGCAAGGCCTTCTATAATTTCTCCATCGGTAGGGATAATATCGCCTGCTTCGCAAATAAATACGTCACCTTTAACAAGGGTAGAAGAGGGCACAACGTTTATTTCGTCTACATATACCTCTCCAATTGGAAATATCTTTTTGGCGGGGGTTTCTTCACGCGTTTTTCTAAGGCTATCGGCTTGTGCCTTACCGCGTGCCTCGGCTATAGCTTCAGCAAAATTGGCAAACAACAGGGTAAAAAGCAGTACAAGAAATACCACGAAGTTATAAGCAAAACTTCCCTGTCCCTGTTCACCGTTAAGTATCCACAGACATACGCAAAGCATTACCGCAGTACCTATCTCTACTGTAAACATAATAGGGTTACGCGACAGGCTCTTTGGATTAAGTTTCACAAAAGACTGCTTTAATGCTTCCATTACAAGTTCTTTCTGAAACAATGATTTATTGGTTTTCATACATTAATTATTAAGTAAGAGAAAAGTATTCGGCTATTGGTCCAAGTGCCAGGGCAGGAAAAAAGGACAATGCAGCGATAATAAATATTACGGCAAATACCATAAGCCCAAATGTTGAGGTATCCGTTTTAAGTGTGCCTGAGCTTTCCGGTACATGTTTTTTCCCGGCAAGTATTCCTGCAATAGCAATAGGTCCGATAATAGGGAGGAAGCGTGACAGTAATAGCACTATGCCTGTTGTTATATTCCACCACGGGTTATTATCACCAAGGCCTTCAAAACCGCTACCGTTATTGGCTGCCGATGAGGTAAACTCATACAGTATCTCACTAAAGCCGTGGAAACCTGGATTATTAAGGGTGCTTGCTCCATATTCTGAAAAGGCAGTACTAAGTGCAGTACCGGAAAGTATCAGTAATGTGTGAAGCAAAGCTATAATCATGGCAATCTTCATTTCGCGGGCTTCAATCTTTTTACCCAAAAATTCCGGTGTCCGCCCCACCATCAGTCCGCTTATAAAGACTGCCAGTATAATAAATATGTAGAAGTTAAGTAAGCCTACACCACATCCTCCATAGAAGCAGTTTACCATCATGGCAAGCAATTGGGTTAAACCCGATATCGGCATGGCACTATCGTGCATAGAGTTTACAGATCCTGTAGATATAACCGTGGTAGCTATGCTCCAGTAGCCGGAAGCCGCAGCGCCAAACCGTGTCTCTTTACCTTCGGTAGCTCCTCCCGAAGTATCAATTCCCATCTGGCTTAGCGCGGGATTCCCATTCATTTCGGCCATAACTGTTGGTACTGTGAGCAGTAAGAAGCCAACTGTCATTACGCCAAATATCATTAATGCCAGTTTTTTTCTGTTGAGGTAAAATCCAAGGGCAAATATCATGGCAAACGGCACGATCATTTGTGCGGTCATTTCTATAATATTTGTAAAGTAGTTTGGATTTTCTAAAGGATGCGAAGAGTTAGCTCCGAAGAAACCGCCACCATTCGTACCTATATGTTTTATTGCAGTAAAAGAAGCTACCGGTCCTGTTGAAACCTGAACAGTTTCGCCTTCAAGTGTAACCATGTTTTGCTTTCCTTCAAAAGTCATAGGAGTGCCGTTCAGCATAAGCAATGCAGCAGTTATTATTGATAAAGGCAATAGTATACGTGTACACGATTTAATAAAGTACACATAAAAGTTACCAAGCTTTTCGGTAGTGCGCTCTTTAAGCGCATTAAATAGTATTGCTCCGGCTGCCAACCCTGTACCAGCCGATACAAACTGCAGGAACATCAGGAACAATTGCGACAGGTAACTTACGCCCGTTTCGCCTGAATAATGCTGGAGGTTGCAGTTCACTACAAATGATATCGAGGTGTTAAAGGCCAGGTCAGGACTCATATTCGGATTAGAATCCGGATTGAGAGGTAGCCATCCCTGGCACATCAGCACGATCATCCCCAGAATAAACCATATAAAATTGAGGGACAGTAAAATTTTAAGATGTCTTTTCCATCCCATTTCCTCTGTCTCGTCTATTCCGCTTCCGCGGAAAAACAGTTTTTCAAGAGGATTAAAAATGGGATCAAGGAAAGTTTTGCTGCCCTGGTAAACGCGGGCAATATATTTCCCGAACGGAATTGCCAGTACCAGTGTAAGGACGAACATTAGTATAATACCTAAGATTTCGGTGTTCATAACTTAGTGTGTGGATTGTGAGGTTAAAATTTCTCGGGTTTTATTAGTACATAACAGATGTACACAAAAACAAAAACAGCGAGTATAAAGAGTGCAATCATGGTGTTTAGATTTTATCAAAAAAGTCTATCGATTTAAAACATATGGCAAAAAGTGCGATGCCTGATGCCACGAGGATGGTGGTAAGTATCATAAATAATCTGATTATACCCCAGAGGCATTAACTTGTGAGATGTATTCTTTTCTAAGCGATTGCGGAAATAAGTTTGCTATACTGCAATTGTGCATTTCCATGAATGTAGATACCGAGAATACGTAAATGTTAGAGATTACATTTTTCGTTTCTGCGTTGCCGGTTATAAGTAATTGTTCTGCTATACTAAGGCATTTTTTAACCCTGTGTATATTTCCTTTACGGATGAGGTTTTTCGTGATCTCTGCAAATTGTACCGCTTTTGTGCAAGCAGATTTGGCCTGGTTTTTCATTTTGACATTTGTTTTATGTTCTGCCTACTTATGCCAAAAGATGTACCCTTAATTTGATAATTAGGTTAACGTGTTTATTTATAATGGTTTATTGCATTTTTGATATTGTGCCAAAAAGAAAAACCCTTTCAAAATGAAAGGGTTTGGTATATCAAAATGATATGGTATTTAGGAAATATTGTATTCTTCCAGTTTTCGGTATAGCGTTGTAAGGGCAATATTCAAAAGTCGGGCTGTTTCAGTTTTATTGCCGTTAGTGTGATTGAATACTTTACGAATGTGTATTTTTTCGGCAGATGCCAATGAAAATGCCGAAAGCACTTTACTGTCATCTTCAACCGGACTGTTTTCGTGGTACTGAATTTCGACAGGAAGGCTCGACGGGGTTAGGGTAGTGCTGTTCTCTAAGATTACACTGCGTTCGATAACATTTTTTAGTTCACGAATATTACCCGGCCAGTTGTGCATTTTTAACAGGCTGATAAATTCTGCTGATGCGCCTTGTAACTTTTTATTTGTTTTTAAAGCAAATTGTTTAACGTAGTGTAGTGTTAGCGGTTCAATATCCGATATTCGTTCCCTAAGAGAGGGTAGATTTATCTGGAATATGGAAAGTCGGTAAAACAAGTCCTGACGGAAATGTCCTGCTTCAATTTCTTTCTTAAAATCACGGTTAGTAGCGGCAATAATACGAACATTAACCTTGGTTACTTTACTTTCACCAACTTTAATAAATTCTCCGTTTTCTAATACACGGAGCAATTTAGCCTGAAGATCTAATGCCATTTCGCCAACCTCATCTAAGAAGATAGTTCCGTTATTTGCTTCTTCAAATAAACCTTTTTTATCTTTAGTAGCTCCGGTAAATGCCCCTGCTTTATGCCCAAACATTTCACTTTCCAATAAATCATGGCTAAAAGCCGAACAGTTAATAGCAACAAAGTTTTTAGTATTCCTGCTGCTCGCCTGATGTATAGCCTGCGCAAAAACCTCTTTACCGGTTCCGGTCTCTCCCGTTAGTAACACAGTAGTATCGGTAACCGCAACTTTCTTAGCAAGTTCAATAGTGTCTTTAGTTACTTTAGATGTACCCAGAATGCCATCAAAAGAATATTTATTGCCGAGTTTTTCTTCAAGTTGCTGTACTCTTTGCGAAAGTGTCGCTTTTTCCAGTGCGCGATGTATCAGGGGGATGATCTTGTTATTATCATCGCCTTTTATAATATAGTCAAAAGCACCATTTTTAATGGCCTGTACACCGTCCGGAATATTGCCGTATGCAGTTAAAAGTATAATTTCTACAGATGGAAATTTTGCTTTTATCTGTTCTACCATTTCAACGCCATTGCCGTCGGGTAGCTTTACATCACAGAGAACAAGGTCAATATCCTGATCCAATTTTTTTAAGCCTGTTTTGCAATCACCGGCCTGAATAACCTCAAAGCCTTCCAGGGCAATAATACGTGCCATGAGGGCTCTTAGCTTTTCTTCATCGTCTATAATCAGGATCTTTTTCACGGGATAATTTTTTTACAAAGTTATAGGATTGTTCTGATTCTGCTTACTATACAACAAAGGTTTTATTACAAACAAAAAAGCTCCACTATCACGAATGACGGTGAAGCTTTAAATATAGTTGGGATATGTTTTGTAATTAATACTTCTTATTATATATCTTATAACTCTGTTCCAACCTCACTGGCGCGATACAAACCCAGTATTTCTAGGCATCTTTGGTTGTAGTTTCAATGAAAAAGTGTGGAATTTTTCCACATTTTTTTTATAAGTTCCACACTTTCCTCAAGATTGTAATTTAGTAAAACCCTTATAATCATTGATAAGGCCAATGGCACGGCTCTTGCAAAATGTGTATATGTTAAATTCTTTCAATGTTTCATTACAGGTTCTTATCGAGATCCCATGAAACGAAAAAAAGTCTGACTGAAACCTTAAGCACACACACCTATGAAAAGTGAAACAATTACATCAAAGCAATTATATTCTTCGGAAAATGGCACAATTGAACAAAATCATTTTCGTGTTTACAATAATACACCATTGGAAGTAGCTTCTCCTTTTGAATTTGCAGGGAAAGATTATCTGAATGATGTTTTCGAGAAAGTGACCAGGACATCGCAAAAACCATTTGCACTTTTAGTGCTGGTAGCTACATTTGCGTTAATGTTTGGGTCTGCTTACTTGGTTTACGAATTACAACCGGAGTTTTATGAATTCAATTCAAGCAGGCTAAATTCAACCTGGGGATTTGTTTTTCTGGTTATAACATCTGCACTGCTAGTATTTAAACTGCTTTTCTTTGCCTATAGTATATTTCTTTATTTACGATACAAACCGGTTGAATCTGTATCAGATGAATTGCTTCCAACAGTAACAGTAATAGTTCCGGCATATAATGAAGGTAAATTAGTACTTGATACATTAATAAGCCTTGCAAACAGTGATTACCCGGTAGAAAAATTACAATTACTAGCCGTTGATGATGGTAGTAAAGATGATACATGGTCTTATATGCAACAAGCTAAAGAAATGTTAGGCGATCGTCTTGCAATCTATCAGCAACCAGAAAATAAAGGAAAACGTCATGCATTATATCGCGGGTTTAACCTTGGCACAGGAGAAGTTTTTGTAACTGTAGATAGCGATTCTATTGTAAAAGAAGATACTTTGAGAAACTTAGTTAGTCCTTTTGTAACTAATGAAAATTGTGGTGCAGTTGCAGGAAACGTAAGGGTACTAAATAAAGACAAAGGTATATTACCAAAAATGCTTAATGTAAGTTTTGTAATGAGCTTTGAGTTTCAACGTTCTGTTGAGAGTATGTTCGGTTCAGTAATGTGTACGCCGGGTGCTTTGGCGGCTTACCGTAGTTCTGCTGTCTTTGCGTGTCTTCCTGATTGGATTAACCAGACTTTTATGGGACAGCCTTCTGATATTGGAGAAGACAGAGCAATGACAAACATGATCCTAAAACAAGGGCATCACGTATTGTTCCAGAGAAATTCATATGTACTTACAGATGTACCGGAAAAATTTAGCGGCCTGTCTAAAATGTTTATTAGGTGGGACAGGAGTAATGTTCGTGAAAACATTATGATGTCTAAGTTTGTATTTAAAAACTTCCGGGAGGGTTCTAAAGCCGGGTCAAGATTACTATTCATCAACCAGTTGTTGAAAATTGTATTGACGTATCCGTTCCTATTGTTTATGCTGTTTTTTATAGTAATGCATCCAATATTATTTGTTAGCTCAACACTTTTCAGTATTCTTGTTATGTCTACTTTCCCAGTGTTGTTTTATGCTAAACGATACGATCTTCCACAGTCATTCTGGGCATATTCATACAGCATCTTATATACTTTTGGGCTATTCTGGATTACTCCGTATGCTATTGCTACTGCAAATAAAAGAGGATGGCTAACACGTGGTTTACCTCAAAAATAATTGTCACACTCAAATAATAAAAATGCCTCATAATTCTTTATATGAGGCATTTTTTATTTCTATCTGTTATGAGGATATTCATTTACCCAATGAAATCCTCTGTTCATAAGAGGGTAATCTTTTTCATCTGTTCTTTTAGTATGCAGTTTAAGGGAATCCTTTTTGAAATTACCCTTAAATATATATTGATCTTTATCAGTCTTACGATAGTGTAATTTGGCTACTTCGGTAGAATCAGAATAATTTGAAAGTACAATTTCATGCTTTACTGTATCGGTTGTAATTTTAAAATAGTCAAGATCATCATAAGATGATGTTTTCATTTTAAAAATATTGGCAGATTTACTTTCAATAACAAGGTATTTCCATCGCAAAGTATCGGTAAGTACCGGCGCTAAAGTATCATTGTTAATTATAAATTCTTCCACTTCATAAATACCATGCAAAGCTGTTTTTGGTGCTGCATCTCCGTACTGCGACCTACTCTGTAAATTGTTAAATACTGTAAAACCAAGTCCGGCTACTAGTGCAACACCCTTTATAACTTGTGTTGTAATATTTGCCCACCGTTTTTCAAAAGGGTTGATACTTTTCTGAGGCTCGGCGGCTTTGTTCAGGATGAATACACCAATTAGCCTTTTATAATCTAATGCAACAAGAAATAACGATAACACTACCAGTTGCAGCGAAAACAATTTTACAGGTATGTCATATGACATATTCATTAAAAAGACATTCAGCATAACGCCAAAGCTTATCAGTGCTCCAAGTGTCCTGGTTTTTCTATAAATTAAGAATCCTGCAGCCATGATCTCACAGAACCCAGAAAATATAGTGTAGGTGTCAGAAAATCCTATAAATGTCCAGGCAAGCCCCATTGGTGATTTTTGACCTAATGGTATTAATAATGCAGATAATCCCGGCTGGCCAAATTGAAGTTTAATTACCTTCATTAAACCATAGACCAGTAGAAAGAATGCCAAGTAGTAGCGTATGTATACTTCTTGCCAATACAAAAGTTTATTATAACTATTTCTTTTTCTATCCAGGATGCTCCAAATAAAAGAAATAATCAACGCTACAATAATCTTAAGAGTTATGCCATAAAAGTCGTATAAAGTGTCACCACTTCCGCTTGGATGATGTATTACCGACTCATTAAAAAAATAGCTTCCCGACCATTTTATTAGCTGCGGCCACAGTATATCTGACAAAAATGGAAAAATGGAAACAGCACATAAAATGATAAAGAAACGAAAAATCAGTTTTTTAGCCAAACTCCATGGTTTGGGAGCGATAGTATTGGTTTGGTTCATACAGGTTATTGTTTGGTATTTACTATAACGACTATAGAATCTATTTTGTTGTAATCTTTTTCCTTTGTTTTTTAATTTTCATAAAATTTAATACTATCAAAACACAAAACCCGGATAGTTATAACTATCCGGGTTCAAACAATAATTTTATACGATTGTGACTTTATCTAACAATTACACCGTAAAATAATTAGCGTTTAAAATGTCATCTATAAGTCCTTGCTTTGTCGGATTCCAATCTAAAACTTCTTTTGTTTTTTCGGCTGAAGCCACACATTCTATAGAAGCAAAATGGGTAAACCAACCAAAATGATCGGCTGCCTCATCACCGGTTTTACTCATGACAGGTATACCAAGTCCATTTGCTATAGCAACCGCTATTTCACGAAAGGGGATTCCTTCTTCGGCTACCGGGTGAAATACTTTTAATTCGGGTTGTTTCTCAACAATAAGCCTGTATAACGAGGCTGCATCATGACGATGTACCGCAGGCCAATGATTCTTACCTTCGCCAACATAAGCAGATATATTTTTTTCTCGTGATAAAGCTATAAGCATAGGTACAAAACCATGATCGCCTTCTCCATGTACGCTGGGCGGAAGCCTTACGGTATATACATTTACACCTTTTGCGGCAACAGTTGCCGCTGCTTCTTCTGAAGCGGCTCTTGGCACTACATCAGACCCGGCCTTAATTGTATCATCTTCGGTAATTTTGTTATCAGAGGTAAGCAATCCTATACCCGAAGTAATGACCAGAGGTTTGTTAGTACCGATTAATGCTTCACCTAATGCGGTTATAACAAGGCGGTCGGCTTCACAACTGGCTTTGTACTGCGAAAAATCGTGGTTAAAGGCGGTATGGATTACCGCATCACAGTTAGTAGCTGCCTGTTGAATTATTTTAAGGTCATTTACATCACCACGGCAAACTTCTGCACCGGTTGCCAGTAATTTTTCGGCTGCCTTATTGGAACGAACAAGTCCAAGAACCTCATGATTGTTTTTTAATAAATCTTCAACTATTGCGGAGCCTACAAATCCTGAGGCTCCTGTTACAAATACTCGCATATTTTTAAAATTTTAGTATTACAAAATTCTTATATATACGATTTATAAAATGGGTCATTTGACACTATTTTCAGTTTGTATTTGTGAGTGTCTTATACGATTTAAAGTTTTAAGTGAAATGCCTAAATAGGAGGCAATCATTCGTAGCGGTAAACGGGATTTCAGGTGCGGAAATGTTTTCAAAAAGTCATTATACCTATCTTCAGGTGTGGCCCCAAGGGTAGTAAGCATACGGTGCCTGTTATAATATATGTTTTGCGAGATAAGCCTTTCAGATAGTTTTTTAAGTTCAGGTATGTCCTGAAGTAAAGTATTAAAATCATCTTTTTGCCACAGCAGAACAGTAGTAGTTTCGATAGCATTGATACTTACCAGCGAGGGTATTTGCTTATCATAACTTTCAACATCAAGAGTCCAGGTGTTTTCCGGTGAAAATTGCAGTATATGCTCGTTACCATCCGAGGTCGTACTAAACATGCGGATAAGCCCTTTAACTACAAATATCTTGTTGCGGCATATCTCTCCCGCGTTAAATAAATACTCATTTCTTCCCAAGGTTTTCGATATAGCCAAATCGCTAATTCTACGAATAACTTCTTCAGAAATTCCAGCCTGTGTTTTAAGATAAATTTCAAATTCGGTACGCATAAAGTAAAAGTAGAAAAATCCATTTACATTACAATTTATGATTCAAGGAATTATAACGATATGAGTGATGTAGTTTGCTATAGTATTACTTCATTCTTGAGATGCTTTTTTTTACATATCCATTGTCTGATACTATTTGATAAGGGTGGGTGGCAGGTGTTTTTTGTGTATCCGCTTTATCTTAATACAGAACTTTAAAGAAAATTATGGGAGAAAAAATCATATTTAAATTATATTTTTACGCCTCACAATTTAAAATTTATACATGGCTTCAGGATTTTTTGCAATTTTGGATGATTTGGCTGCATTGATGGACGACGTTGCAGTGGCTAGTAAGGTTGCAACCGGCAAAACAGCAGGTATATTAGGCGACGATTTGGCGGTAAACGCAGAAAAGGCAACAGGATTTCTTTCTTCGAGAGAATTACCGGTATTATGGGCAATCACAAAGGGTTCATTTCTGAATAAGTTGATAATTGTTCCGATAGCTTTACTGTTAAATGCATTTTTGCCCATAGCAATAAAAATTATATTGGTCCTGGGCGGTTTTTATCTTGCGTATGAAGGAGTAGAGAAAATTATTGAATACTTTTTTCATAAATCTAAAGATGGACATGAAGTTATTGCCGAAAGCCAGGAAAATGATAGTGACGCAGAGAAAAGTAAAATTAAGTCTGCTGTAACTACGGACTTTATTCTTTCTGTAGAAATTGTAATTATTGCACTTGGAACTGTTTTAGACAAAAGTTTAACAGTACAAATATTAACTGTATGCGTTGTAGCAATTTTGGCTACAGTTGGTGTGTACGGAATAGTAGCGCTTATTGTAAGGATGGATGACGCAGGATACAAATTGATTAAGCATTCAAACGAAAAAGGCTTTTTATCTACAGTGGGAAATATACTGGTTAAGTCTTTACCTATAGTTATTAGAATTCTGGCTGTAGTTGGTACTATTGCTCTTATTTTGGTATCGGGAGGAATCTTCGTTCATAATATAGAATTCTTCCACCATCTTCTTCCGGTAGTGCCCTCAATCATCAAAGAATTTTGTCTTGGTTTGCTGGCGGGACTAATTGTTGTTGTACTTGTATCAGGTAGTAAAAAAATATTTTCTTTAGTAAAAGGTAAATAATTCACGTAATATAAAAATAAGGATTACTATTTATTAATCATAGATCACGATATCCAACATATATATAACAAAAAACGCTTACAACTTGTGAGCGTTTTTTGTTTAATCAATTTTGCTTTAAAATAATGATGCACATAAATTGATTATAAATAAAAAGGCCACCGGCAATTAATACCGGTGGCCGTCTCTCATACATAGTAAATCATTAACCTAATATTACAATGCCTAAAACATATGAAAGTTTATTCCTCTCTGTTAAGGTATACCCATCCGGTTTTAGATTCACCGTTAGAGCGCTCAACCATGTAAAAGTATGTTCCGGTTGGTAACTCTTTTCCGTTACTTCCCTGACCAACCCATTCGTTGGTATAATTGGATTTAGTGTATACTTCCTGTCCGTATCGGTTAAAGATTGACAGTTTTCTAACACCTAGAGAACTAAGGTCAAAGTTGTCGTTCTTGCTGTCATTATTAGGCGATACACCACGTGGTATATCACAGGTTGTGCTTGTAACAGGCATAGAATCTTCACCTATACATCCGTCTGCAGTTGTAACGGTAACAGTATATATACCTATTGCATCAGGTGTTATAGCACGATCTTTAGATGCAAAACCTTCAGGACCTGTCCAGCTATATTTGGCAATATCGGTATTATAAGAACCATCTATATCATTTGCTGTAAGGGTATATACTCCCGGTTCACAATCTTCAGTAATTACCACTTTTATAGCATCGGTATTTTGGGTAACATTTATAGATTGCGTTGCTTTACAATCTCCAATAGTTACAGTCACGTCATAGCTGCCAAAGTCTGTAGCTGTAATGCTGCTGTCTGTACCTACAACAACACCATTTAGAGTCCACTCATAGATTGCATCTGCAAGTTCAAAGTTCTGCGCGCTTACAGTAATAACCGCATTTTCCAGCATACATACATTTTGATTGTCACCAAGTGTAAATCTCGGCGTAGGGTTTATTGTTACTTCAAAGCTGCTTTCAGCTGTACATACAGGAATAGTGTTGCTTTGCGCAAATACATAAATTGTCTGAGACGTAGTTATAGCTGATCCGGCAGTAATTTCTGTACCTGAACCATTATCACCACCCGTGGCAGTAAAATACCTGTTGCCTGCGCTTAGTGGTAAAAGCGTATAGCTGTCACATTGTTCAACATTTTGAATAACATCGGCTATTGGAGCAGGAAGTGTAGTTACGTTAACACTGTCTGAAGATGTACAGTTGCCAACCCTTACAGTTACTTCATATACGCCCGGTTCGCTTACAGTAATTGCACTTGTTGTTTCAGTAAGTATCACACCGTCTTTAGTCCATGCGTAAGTTGCATCTCCTGTTTCAAAAGCAGTAGATGTTACTTCAAGTATTGTATCTGAGTTTTCGCATATAGAACGATCTTCAGTAAGCGCAAACTCCGGTGCCGGATTCACAGCAAGTGTAAATGTAGTAACGCCATAACATGAGGTAGTATTATCCTCAATCCTTACATAAATAGTCTGCGGATTTTCTATATTTTCATAAGAAGATCCCATCGCATTTTCTCCTGCTTCAGCATCAGCTACAGATGTATGGTAGCTTATTTCATAATTTGTAGCATCCAATTCATCAAGTATAATAGCTGTATTAGAAGTAACATCAAAATTGGCTATACCTTCATTATTACATTGTGTTAGATTTAAAGGCTGCTTAACTGTCGATGTAACATCTGGATAATATTCTATTATAATACTATCTGATGCAGTACAAGAAAGGCCTAATAATTCAGCGTTGATAGCATATGTTCCTGCTTCTGTTACAGTAAGTGTTGCTCCATTTTCATTTGGAATTTCAACACCGTCTTTTGTCCACTTAATTATGAATGCTTCAGCGTCTAAGTTACTATTAAGTACGTGTTCCGATCCTTCACAAATGGCGTTTTCGGCAGCGACTGTAAGGTCAATTCCCAGGTTCAATTTACCCAGGTCAAAACTTTCTGCACCTAGAAATACTGCCGAATCCAGACGTTCGTCACCTCTGTCTGCAATAACCATTTTTATATGGTACGGCTGTCCCATTATAACGTCACCCTGGGCTTTCATAACAGTAGTTCGTCCATTATAGTTTATTGGTGCGTTTGAGCCAAAATTTTCTCCATCGTAAACTCCGTAGTAATCGCTGAAGAAATCACCATTTTCCGAGTCACAAGTATCATTGTATAATCCATCTCTGATTGTAATAACAGAAACTGGTGTGTTTGTTCCAGGTACAACTGCAAGGTTTCTTTTATTTCCCTGAGCATCGGTTAAAATAAATGCAAATGCATCTGAATATTCACATTGATATGTTCCATATTCCTCAGAAGCAAACATAAAGTCAAAACTTATCTGATCTCTAAGTGGAATAAAATCAAATTCAAGGATTGAAGCATTATGAGATACCATCGGTAGCCCTGTGCCTTCTTGGATTATTTGTTCAAGGTCTGGATCTCCAACCCAGCCGTCTGCCATACCGTTTAATGCTTCAAAATTTGGTCCGGCAGCATCGTTAGCATTACCTGTACTTAGTACAATACCTGATTCAAAAGGAAAATCTGAACCATTTTTATTAAAATAACCGATACCGTCCGGTCCGCCAAAAGTAGATCCTGTCGTGAATGTTACATTACTAACCTGAGCACATCCTGAGTTTACAAGTACGTCGCGTACAAGTTCTTCTACCGTATACTGTGTAGTATTTGTAGCGATTGGTTTAACAGGTGTTGAAATACAAATTGAAAAATGAAAGTTAGGGTTAAAGCTATCTTCAGAAATTCTTATTGTGTATTTCTGCCCTACAGTTAAATCTCTAACATAAGCAGAAGTTTCATCACCAAAGCCAGACGCACATAATAAATTATTTAGGTTTCCACAAGCGCCTTCATATAATGCGTATCCAAATGATGTATTTTGGGTTAATGGAGTTATATTAATTGTATGTGTTTGCGCTAATGCGGTAAATGTAAACCATACATCGTTAGATGGTGTACCAAATTGATTACATATTGCTTCGGTTGATATTGTAGCGCCGCTTGTAGTACCTCCGCGTACAATTGTACAATCAGGTGTTGTATTTACAGTAAGATCAATAGCTGTAGCACATTCGTCATTTGTAATCATTGTAGGAACTGCAACTCTATCTGTCCATGCGCCTTTGCTATCCGAGTCACAAACTGCTCTAACATAAGCAGCATACAGAGTACCCGATTCCAAAGGCTGTCCATTTACTGTTGTAGTTGCAATGTATGGACTTGTAGCGGGAAGACCATTTGTTGTTGCGGTAGGAGCAGGAAAAGTCGCTGGTTGAACAATGATTTCCCATTGTGTTTCTGTATCTGCCGGAGACCATGTATATTCTATAGAAGACGTTGTAGTATTACCCTCAGCTAGGTCATCTATGTCAGCACAATCCGGTATTGCTTCAAAAACTACATTATCTATTGCTACAGGAGCATATCCTGCAGATGGAGAATCAGCATGCCATGCAACATAAACCGGTCCGGTATATCCTTGAAGTGATATGATCTCTTTTATAAAACTTTCATTGTTATACACTGCTGAAGGAAGAATTACCGTAGTAAAATCGGCAATATCTTTTCCTGTAGTAGATATCATTACCCTGAAACGCGCGTTTCCACTACCTGTTCTGTAATGAAATCGTAATCTATCATTTCCTGTAAGGATAATTTGAGGTGAAATTAACCAGTCGTTAATATTTGATGCCCCAGTATAAATTTGCGCATATTGGTCGCCTTCATAACCTGCCGGAAATTGACCGTTAAGATTCCATGATGAAGTGCCACCATTGCCGGTTGTCTTCGTCCAACAGGCTTCCGTTTGAGAATTCGAATTAAAGCCTTCGAAAAATGGTACAGTAAAGGCTACACATTCGGTTCTAAATGATACAGGACCTACCCACTCACTAAATTCACCCGATCCGCATGATGCTCTAACATAATAGGTATATTCGGTATTAGGAGTTAAGTTATCGGCAAGGTATGGGTTTGTAGTAACAGGAGTTCCTGCAATTCCGTCGGCAGGAGGTAGAGTACCTTGAGATAAATCTTTTAAAGCAATTTCCCATGCCGTTTCATTGTGGCCTTTCGTCCAGGCTAACTGTGCAGATGTAGTTGTAATATCGCTAACAGATGGCGTTAGAGGAACCGCACAAGCAGGCCAGTTCTCAACATAAACGTCGTCAATTCTCACTCTGGAATATGTTGCACTTCCTGATGGTACATACCATGCTATATTTACATTCTGTCCTTCATAAGCACTTAAGTCAATAATTTTTTCAAGATAACTATTGTTCTCAATAGGTGTTAAAGGTAGTAAGTCTGTTGTAAAATTGTCAGGATCAATACCGGTAGTAGATATTTTAACCGAAAAATGTACTAGAGAAGATGATGTGCCCTGATATTTGTAGCGCAACCTCTGATTTGCTCCAATTGTTAGTGTTGGAGAAATAAGCATATCATCATTATCAGTATTTATATCATTATAAAATGCAGCCGATTGCTGGCTGTTGAAACCATTCCATTGGTCATTTATATCCCATTTTTCGCCATCATTATTTCCATCATTTACTATCCAGCAAAATTCTGTAGCAGAATCTTCTTCAAAACTCTCGTAGAAAGGTGTTGATAACGGATTACATAATGTAGAAAATCTAAGTGGACCTGCCCATGTACTGTAAGTGCCATCGCCACAATTAGCACGAACATAAAATTCGTAGTTTGTAGACGGATTTAATGTAGTTGCATTAAAGTTTGTCGCATTTATATCAGTTCCCGATCCTGTAGGTAGTCCCAGTCCTTCGGTTTGAACAACATATTGCCAAGAAGTCGCAGTTTCCGCTTCAGTCCATGATAGCATTGCTGATGTTGTTGTAATACCACTTACAGTTAAAGCAGTTGGCGATTTACAATTTTCTCTCTGTATTGTAAAATTGTATGAGGTTACACCGTTGCCTGCAGACAATAAAATATAATAGTCAATCCCTGCCGTTACGTCGATTTCCGAAATTGCAAGGTCGCCCAACACGTAGTCATTAAAATCGGCTGCAATACAATTTGTGCCAATATCTGCACAAGAATTATACACAAACATAGATGCTGTGTCGTTTGTTAGTTCTGTAGCTTTAATTGTAATTATCTCATTTGCGATAGGGGTGTATTTATAGATAACATCGTTACCGCCAAGATAGCTTCCCCACTGAGACGTGCCACAATTTGCACCCGGGCTTCCGCTATAATAATTTTTAGCGTTTGATGTGTTGTCTACAATATTATATGGTAAGCTGCTTACCACAATCGGGTCGCTACAAGTATCACCCAAACGATTTGTACTGAAAAAAACAGGCCCAATCCAATCACTTTTACCTCCTAAAACACATACTGCCCTTATTTGGTATTTATAACCTTTATTTATTTCAAGATTTGTAACGGTATAGGGTAAAGTGCCTGTGTAAAGTTGTCCGCTACCTGTAAATGGATCTTGTTCGCCCACAATTTCTATATCCCACTTTGTAGCATTGCTTGGGCTATCCCAATTAAGATCTACTGTAGAAGTCGTTGAATTTGTAGCGGTAAGGTTAGTTGGGTTTAAGCATTTTTCTGTAACACTTACATTGTCAACAAGCCACCTGTCTGCAAAATTTGCTTTCATTATAAAAGCCACGTATACCTGCTGTCCATAAAATTCGGGTGCGAAGTTTAGTGTTTTTAGCACATACTCACGTTGTTGAACACCATTTATTTGAGATTCTGTCCATTCCTGCATAAGAGTATAATCAGCAAGATCTGCCTGATTAGCAGATGTAGAAATCTTAATCTGATAAATACCACCCTGATCGCCAACAATGCCTAATCTGGAGTAAAAATTTAATATACCATTTTCCGGTACTGTAAACTGCTTAGTAATAAGCCAGTCTTCCGGGGTAGTTAGTGCACTTTCCCTTTGTATGTATGCGGCAGTTGCACCTTGATAAGGCGGCAATTGTTGATTACCTGCTGGAGATTTTTGCCATGAGTAGGTAAGCCCTACACCGTTGTCATACACGCCCCAACCCGGAGGTGGAAAAGCGGCACCTTCAAATGTTTCTTCCTCTAATTGCGCATAGCCAAAAAAGCAGCACAACAAAAAAAGAAAACTTAAGGTAATTTTTTTCATAGTCATAGTTTATGTTTAAGATTAGAAAATACAGAAGTAAATTAAAACGGAGATTTACATTTTAGTTATTACGGAAAAATGAATTCTGTAACAGGACAGAATTCGTAACTTATTCTTTAAAATTAATGTTCCTCAGATGCAAAGCTATCAAACCTGTATGCTAAACGGATTTATAAAAGGGTTACAAATCATTTACACAGCCTGTAAAACACCTTACATTTTATGTACATCTTTAAAAAAGCCCTGATATTTAGTATATTGTAACCTCGAAATTTATAAAATCAGCTTATAGTATATCTAATTTTAGATGTACATTAAAGTTGTTTTTAAAGGAAATAATAGCAGGATAAAACGTGACTTTTTTATAGTTTGCAGGGTTATACAACGTATACAGATACATAGCTACAGCTGTAGTGACTATAGGTTTCCGGTATTCAAAAAATAAATATACAGTGTTAGAAATTCTTAAAAAAGACGGTCAGGTTTTGGTTTTCATCCAAACCTATTTTCTTTCTTAAACGGGAACGGGCAACCAAAATACTATTAGCACTTTGTTGTGTTATAGCCGAGATTTCTTTGGTAGAAAAATTCATTTTTGCGAAGGCACAAAGCCTTATCTCATTTTTTGTGAGTGTTGGATACTTATGAAGCAGTTTTTTATAAAATTCTTCATCAGTCTCCACAAACAGTTTTTCAAACTCTTTTTTATTAAATGATTGGTTGCCCTTTTTCAGATCGGAGATTATCTGGGTAAGCATTTTATTATTCGGCGTATCTATAACTGTCTGAAGCTCATTTAGTCCTTTATGGGTGTAGTCTATAATCTCGCTTGCCTGCATTATTTGTATAGCATTACTGGTAAGTTCTTTGTTCTTACTTTCCATCTGCTTAATAAGCAGTTTATTTTCAGTTTTACGTTGTTTTAATTTTATGCGCTGTAGCCTGTACATAAGGAATATAATTACAGAAAGCGGAGCAAGCAATATTATACTGAAAATAAATATATTTTCTCTTCTTCGTGCTTCGGTTAAAGCATCCTGCTGTTTTATTTTTTGATCGTTTTCAAATTCAAGCAGTTCTATCTTCTTTTTATTTTTCTGACTTATATCTTTTTCTGATAGCTGGTTTGTAATACGTAGATAATAATTAGACTTCTTGTAATCATTTTTTTCTTCATACAAGTTTGCCAGCGTTTTAGCAGCAAACAGCCTGGCATCATCTAAATTTAAACTATCACCTAATCGGAATGCTTTGTCAAGATAAAGCAATGCCGAATTTTTGTCCCTTAAAGTATCGTTAGCACCCCGATAATAATATAAATATGCTAAATCGGTTGGCTGTTTTGCCTTTTTAGCCAAGGCGATTCCCTTATCAGAATAAAATTTACTGCTATCGACTTGTTTGAGGTTACTAAAAACAATAGACAAATTTTGAAAAGTTATAATTATTCCAGCTGTGTCCCTTAGCCTTATACTATGCTTTTTATGAATATTAAGCATTTCAAGTGCCTTTATATAATTCTTGCTTTCTATTTCTATAACAGCAAGGTTACTGTAAACAAGGTATGCTTCAACATTTTTTTCACCGGTTGTTCCTTTGGCAAGAGATTCTTTAAGTCCCTTGAGCGATATATCGAAAAATTTCCTTGCTCGTTCAGTATCTTTAAGTTGCATGTAGGCACATCCAATATTATTGTAGATGAAATGCATTTGCGACGGATCGATCTTTTTCTGAAGTGCCAAAGCCTTGTAGCCATAATCCAAAGCCAAAATATTTGATTGCTGGTTTATGCAGGCTACAGTTCCAACTTTATACAGGTATAAAAGCTGATTTTCGCTAATATTGTCTTTATATTTTAAAGCATTGTCGAGGTATATAAGTGCTTTTTCAGGATTGGAACGCATATTATTCGTAGCCTTATTCAATAAGTCTTTTACGAGTGTATTCGTTTCTGAAGATTGTCCCATCAGACATTGACCTGTAAGTAACAGGATGCAAAAAAATATGATGCGTATACAATTTTGGGACATTAATTTTTTATCCAAATATAATTAAAATATCACAGATTGAGATATATCAGTTTTGGTTGTAGAGGGAGTACGGTATGGGACGTTGCCTTTCAAAATTGCAATGATGCCTATTATAATATCCAATTCGCTTTCCAAGAATATCACTAAAAATCGAAGACTATACCTTGGACGTTAAATACTATCAATTAATGAGGTATATAGTTTAATTAGCCTACCTTACAAAATAATGAAATTTAACCCACTTAAATCATAGTACCATGTCAAAAGGCCAGGATACCAAGAAAGGTAGCAAAAAAGAACCAGTAAAGACTGCCAAAGAAAAAAAGGAAGCTAAAAGAGAAAAGAAAAATAACAAAAGCTTTGACTAGCTATTATAAGGCCCCTGTAATTATAGGGGCCTTATAATTTGTTTTACAATAGATATTTATGTTTAATAATAAGTGTTTCTCTGCACGTTTCTTTTCCTGAAATTCATTGGATATTTTAAACGGTTTTGATTGAAATTCATCATTAGACAATGAACTAACTATATGATTGAAAAACGTTAAAAATTGGTAAATGCATGTTTTTTTAAATTAAAAAACGATGTAATTAACTACATTTGTGTAAATGAGGAATAACGAAAGCTTACAAGATGTACTAACAAGAAGGTCGGAAATTGCATGGGAAGAATTCCTTCCATCAATTTCTATTGACTGTGTTGTTTTTGGTTTTCACGACGGTGCATTAAAAGTATTGTTACTGAAAACAAAGGATAGAGAACTTTGGGCACTTCCCGGAGGCTATATGGGAAAACAGGAAGATGTTAATGCTGCTGCTCAACGAATTTTATTTGAGCGTTCCGGTGCAAAAAATATTTACTTACAACAATTTAGCGTTTTTGCCGACCTGAACAGGAGTGAAGGTTTTTTTGAAGGTTTTCCCAATACACTTTGGCATAAGCAAAGATTTGTTTCTTTAGGCTTTTATGCTTTGGTAGATTTTACAGATGTCGTTCCGGTTATTGACGATATTTCTACGCATGCTGAGTGGCGCGATATCAATGATATTCCTGAAATGATGATGGATCACCGTCAGATTTTTGACGAGGCGCTTATTACGTTACGCAGGCAGCTCAATTACAAACCAATTGGTTATAATTTGTTACAGGAAGAATTTACAATGCCTGAACTGCAAAGGCTTTATGAGATCATTTTAGATAAAAAACTTAACAGGGGTAATTTCTATAGAAAGATGATCGCATATGATATTCTTGATAAAATGGATGAGCCCAGAAAAGCAGGCGGAGCACATAAAGCACCAAACCTTTATAAGTTTAATACTGAAAAATACCAGGCGGCACTAAAAAATGGTCTGAAGGAAGAGTGGTAATATTATTTATCTGATGTCGATATTTTCAACAAAAAAGCAGAGTCTATTGGGACTCTGCTTTTTTGTTGAAAATTATTAAATTTCATGTGTCAAAAGTACTACCTGATAGTGTTCAGAAGACTTATACAATGTTATTGATGATAAGATCTTTAGATCATTGGAAAGATTATTCCATAATTCGTCTTTATTTTCATAGTTATAATCCCTTTTTGATCTAAACAAAACATAAATACTAAAGTCATCAGGGCTAATAAAAATATCTCTGTTTTCCTCAAAAACGAGTTTAGGTCCTTTGTACATTATCTCGGCTTCTTTATTATAGATAAGTTTCGCAAGCCTGTCATATAATATTTTATTTCCTTCCATAGAATTTGGATCAAATTCAAGTTCTTCGCGTGTTCCGGGAATACGGACTAAAACTTCCTCAAAGTCAAAAATTGTATTTTCCGTATCGATAACGGCTTCTTCATTTTCTGCCGAAGATAACTCAATTAACTGGTGATGCATATTTTTTTCACGCACCTCCGGAAATTTCAACGTTTTTCCCTGATTACTTAAAGTAGTCCAGATCAGGTCATCATCATCTGTATCATTAAGCGTAATATCCCTGAAAAGGACGTAGGTTTTAAACTCATTGTTATCTTTTGGGAGCAGATGCTGATCATATCTAAAGTAATCTCCTTTATGTACAATATCTGCAGAACGGCTTGAAATAGCCTTTTGCAGTATGTTGTAAAAAATTGTATAGTTATTAGTGTTTCCTATTTCCAGTTCCAGCTCGTTCTGATGGCCGCTTAAGCGTATTACAATGTCTACTGTTCTCATATTTTAGTTGAAATAATGTTTTTTGGTTGTAGTTTGGGCGTTTAGCAGGTCGGTCAGGGATTCTGTATCTGTCATACGAATATCTTCGAGTACAGCTTCATCAAGCTCAAATTCAATTATAGTACTATAATTGAAATCAGGTTTATCGGTTGGCTCATGATAATCTGCATCAGATATAGCATCATCCCATTCTGTATAAAACAGAATTTCTTTCTGCCGGCTATATTCAAAATTCAGCAAAGCAAAAAGTGTTACATGTTTTTCCATAACTGCTTTTACTTAAAGTTACAGTAATTAAAGCCTGCATACCCTGCCATTATCATATAATTAACGTAAGACTGATTAAAAGATGGTGTAGTTTCGATGAAACTATTATTTCTTGGAAGTAGTAGCGTCCACGATGTTCTTATTATCTTTCTCCGTTTCTGTTTCTTCCACATAAACGGCATAATCAGCAGGTATTATTCTTTCGCCCTTAAACGTGGCATAGGCGCGGGTAAACTCTGCACTTATGTAGAGTATAGCGGCTGAATAATAAACCCACAGCATAATTACAATTAACGATCCTGCGGCACCGTAAGGCGATCCAGCCTGGGAGGAAGTAATATAGATTCCAATTATATATCTGCCCAAAAGAAATAAGAATGCAGTAAATAGTGCGCCGGCGCGTACGTCTTTCCATTTTATTTTTGCATCAGGAAGCACTTTATAAATAACGCCAAATATTACAACCAAAACTACAAAACTTACAAGTAAGCTTAACACGCTAAATATAATTACAGATGTATCCGGCAGCCATGATTTAAGTATCGTATTAAATGCTGATAGCGCACCATTAACAATAAGCGAAACAACAAGTATAAATCCAAGGCCAATGATTATCGATCCGGATAGGAGCCTGTCCTTTAAAAGTTTTAGCCATCCTCTTTTCGGTTTAGCTTTAACTTTCCATATCATATTTATAGAATCCTGTAAATCTCCAAATACTGTTGTTGCTGCAATTATAAGTACAATAGCACCAATTATTAGTGAAAGCTGAGTTTTTCCCGATAGCTCCATATTACGTATTACTTCCTGGATTTGAGCGGCTGCTTCATTTCCCAAAAGTCCTTTTAACTCGCTGAATAAACTGCCCTCAATTGCATCTTTTCCAAAGAAAGCACCAGCTAACGATATAACGAGTAATAACAATGGAGCCAAAGAAAAAATAGTATAATAAGCCAGTGAAGCACTAAGTTTTAGCCCCTTATCTTCCGAAAAACCTTTAACGGTGTCTTTTAGAATTTTAAAACTGTTCTGGATTACACTTTTTACTTTCATATGTATTGAGTTTGTACCACTAAAATATAACATGGTCGCCGGTTAAGCCACAGTATTAACATAACTATAATAAGGAATCAATATCATTTTTGTCACCTTATAAATTAGAATTGTCACCTTTTTTACAACCACATTTTATCTATTAGAGTATCTGTTCTATTTGTAAGGTGCTTAATACCTACGTTGTATTTGTGTAATTAGTTCGAGCATGATTTCCACTCTCCCGGGTGAAACAACATATCGATGTTTTATTAGAAAATACACTCTTTTTGAGTATGAAATTTTTTAATTTTTTATATAGAAAGATTAATACTGTTAATTGCTTTTTTTTTCGATGAAACGTAGTATATTTTCGATTAATATCTTCTTAAATATTTCATAAAGTATTCAAAAATAATTATTCTTGTATAAGTAATCTTTAATGTATGTGTTTGATTATCTATTTGTTAGGTAATTGTGAATTTAATGTTTAAAAAAGAAGCGATATGAATTTTAAAACCAGATTATCATACAACAACAGAATATCATTTGTTTACAGAAACGGAGAGGTAAATCAAACACCTTTTACAGAAGTTATTTTTTCTGGAGATGACTATATTTTGGCCAAATCAGATTCGGATATTTTTTATAGTGTATTGGATTTGGATGGTAATCTTACTAAAGACGATTTAAAGATTATTCACCGTTTTCAAAATGGATTACTGCTTACCTATAAACCTTTTCAAAAGACGTATTCGTCGTCCGATGGTTTTGCATATAGTATAAATTACAATGTATTTAGTATTCTTAATTTCAGTTTCTTAAAAAGCAGTACGGTAGCAATAATACAGGCAGATGAAATAGTAGAAGAAAGCACCACTGAAATTTTTAATGTTAAATGTAATAAAACCGTGCTTTGCAACTTTTTGAACAAGCCAGTTTATAAATTTAGAGACTTCATTTTTTCGGAGATACTGGATAACCAATATATTATTACCGGTAATTCATTGTTCGCTAATAAGGGTAACATAGATAAGGCTTCTAACGGTTTCTTTGATTTTGATATTTACAGATCAAGAAAGATATGGAGTGTTGTGAATATTTTTGACCAAGTAAGTCATACAATGGAAACTGATATATCGGGAACAACTGTTACCGGATTGAGTTTTAAAGATGCAGAAATCAATCTTACAAACAGGCTTTCAGTACCTAAGCTACCTAACAAAGAAGATTGTAAGGATGTTAAGATTTATACTGATTTAAAGAACGAATCTGTAATGTACAGAACTTGGAAAAAGAAAAATAAACTGCATGCTATGATTAAAAATGTACTCTCTATATCCATAAACTAGCGTTTTAGAGTTTCTTTAATATTTAAATTCTGATTAAAGAATACTTCTGTCAATTGTTTTAAGTAGTTTTAAAAATTAAACGATCGTTAAAACCTTGTATAATTAGTTAAATAGTGTTAAGCATAATTTGAGGCATCTGTAAAAATTACCAGGTGCTTTTTTGCATTTTAAACGTTTGATATTGTGAACGCTATGTAACTCCAATAATTGTGACTATATATGCATATTATAAATAAAAAATCAAATTTGGATTAATTTTTAATAGTACGCTAACATTTTAGTTTTTCGGAGATTACTTTAAAGACTAATTTTAAACCAACCCTCGAACTTACTATATATTAATTTGCAATGCTCTCTATTTCTTCCTTAAAAAGGAGGGGTGCTAACTATTGCCTATTAACGAAACATCTGAGGGATTGCTAATAAATAAACACTATTAAAATGACCTCATTAATTGATTACGCGCAGTACTGGTGGTATTCCTTCAGTTCCTACACACTCATTGTGAAAATAGCAATTGGAGTTATTTTAGTTTGCAGCGTGGCAACACTTATCCTAATGTCAAGAATTTTTATCGTCCGTAGTAATAAACGGAGAAAAAAAGAAATTATCTTAAAGCTCAGGCCAAAGGTGTTTTCATTTTTACGTAATATTTTACTTTCTAATGATACGTATACGCCAGATGATGTCTATGCATTATATGTACAAAATTTTGACAGACTAAATGATAAGTCATACATATCTGTTGTTCCCACTCTTGAAGATATTGTTAACCAGGAGCGAAAAACAATCAACGCGGCCAATTATAACAGTATCATTAAGGGATTAAAAATAGATAAATGCCTGGAAGAAAGATTGGATTATTCAAGTACCCGCATGAGAATGCTTGCTTTACAGTCGCTATCAAGGCTTGGTCTAACGATTTCAGACAGTAAAATTTTACCTTATGCTTATTCAAATGATGATGCTTTAAGGAAAGAATCCAGAATTTCGTATATGGGTGTCAGTAATAATAATCCGTTTAAATTTTTCGATGATACCGATAACATTAATGAATGGGAAGAGATAAACCTAATGCATCAATTTGAAGTGCATCATAAAGAACACTTACCCAATTTTAGTAAATGGATTGAATATTCTGATGACGCCGAAAAAATTAAATTTTTTATCAGGCAGGCCGCCTTTTTCAACCAGCAAACGGCATTAAACACCGTTGAAAAGTTTATTGAGCACGAAGATTACAGAGTACGTAAAGAGGCGATACTTGCTGTTGGAAAAATGAAATCGCTTGAAAGTGAAACAGTATTGATTGAAATCTATTTCTCTCAGCCATTACAATGTCAGTTTGCTATTATCGAAAGTATATCTTTTATGAATAGTGGAAAATCACTGCAATTTTTGAAGAAAGCTTATGATCTGGCCGAAAACCCGGATTTAAAACGTTTATGTGCAGAAGCTATTTATTTTTATGGAAGCGAGGGGAAGCTTCTGTTTAATAGCCTTCTGAAAACTGAGAGTTTTGACAACAGGACAATTCTGGATCATGTGCAGAATTCCCTGATAATTTCTACGCTCAAAACATTTCATGGTTTTGCTAAAAACTACAACCGTACATCGGTAACATTATAATACCATAACAAACACTACACACCTTACATAACATTACGGCTTGTTAAATTAAAACTGGCCGTATAAAATCATATTATCTAATGGGAGAGACCAATTTTTTTGAGGCTTTCGTGTTTACCTATGCCTCTATGTTACTGCTGCTGTATCTTATGTTAGCACTATTTTCATACATAAACACGAGAAGGTACAGAACGTACAATACCCGGCTTGATGACGGCTTCTTAATGGAATCTCCATTAACACCGGGAATATCTGTAATCGCGCCGGCCTACAATGAAGAGAAAACTATAATTGTAAGTACAAGGTCGTTACTTTCTCTTAATTATCCGCAATATGAAGTAATCATAGTTAATGATGGAAGTACAGATGATTCACTTGATTTACTAATAAGTGAATTTGAACTTGAGGAAACACCATTTGCCTACGTTGAGAGAATTAAAACCGAACCTTATAAAAGGATATTTAAATCAGTAAACCCTGAATACTCTCATCTTATTGTAGTAGATAAGGAAAATGGCGGAAATAAAGCGGATGCTTCAAATGCGGGTATTAATGCTTCTCAATACCCCTATTTTCTTTGTACGGATAGTGACTGTATCATCGATAAGAATGCTTTATTAAAGATGATAAAGCCGGTACTTAATTCGCGTAAAAGGGTTATTTGTGTTGGCGCTACTTTAAGAATGTCTAACAATTGTGAGATAGAGAATGGAGCCATAAAACGTGTGAAGCCGCCCAAACAGTGGATTCCGAGATTTCAGGAACTGGAATATCTTCGTGCTTATTTATTTGGAAAAATGGGGTGGAGCCTTGTAAACTGTGTGCCTAACGTATCGGGAGGTTTGGGCTTATTTGATAAAGAGATTGCCATTACTAGCGGAGGCTATGATCCGGCATCGCATGCGGAAGATATGGATATTATGATCAAGATGTCTGCCTATATGATAAATAATAAAGAGAAATATAAGGTTGAATATATTCCGGTTTCTGCATGTTGGACAGAAGGGCCTCCAGATGTTACAATACTTGGACGCCAAAGGACGAGATGGGCGAGAGGGCTGGCGCAAATATTCTTTGTACATAGAAGGATATTTTTCAATCCCAAATATAAAAGGCTTGGTATGGTAATTTTTCCGATACAGCTCTTAACAGAATTTCTTGCACCGGTTATTGAAGCCGTAGGACTTATCTATTTTATTTATCTTATCGTTACAGGGCAGTTAAATTGGAGTACGGTAGGGATTATATTCCTTTATTCCTATTCAGCCGCAATAATGTTCGGGTCACTGGTAATACTAATGGATAATGTAATTAAAAGGCATTATGAGACTACAAGGGAGATCTTTCAATTATGGATGATGGCATTTTTGGAGCCATTTATTTACCATCCGCTTCAGATATTTTTCTATCTCAAAGGATACTTTAAATTTTTCACCTCAAGCGACATGGAATGGGGAACCATGACGCGCCAGGGATTCCAACAGGACACAATACCGGATTCTAAAGCAATAACAGAAAATAACATATAAACAATGCTAAAAAGATTTATACATATAGCCCTGACATATATATTCACCATTTGTTTTTTCGGAAACGCATATAGTCAGGAACCTACCGCAACTCAATATTACGCTCTCGCTAAGAAAGAAAGTGCAAAGAAAAATTTTGCTAAGGCAACATCCTATTCTGAAAAGGCATTGAAAAAAGCTCCTAAAAACATGGATATTAAAGAGTATTTGGGAAAGTGCTACATGGACACTAAAAAGTTTGACATGGCGAGGTTAACCTTGCTGGAAGTTTTGAAGGAAAACCCTAAAAGGACCGATTCGCGTTACTACCTGATTAATATAGAAAGCCAGACAAAACGTTATTATAGTGCGGTTTGTTACGTAAACGAGATACTTGAAGTAAAGCCTTATGATAAAGAGCTATGGATAAAAAAGATTAACCTTTATAATTTAATGGGTGATACTGTAGAATCTGACAGGCAGTTAAGAAGGCTTTACCAAATATTTCCTGAGGACAACGAGATAAAAGCTATTTATACCAATACGCTAAAAGAGAACGCCGGTAAGCATAATAAAAAAGGCGATGTAGATGATGCAGCCAAACAATATGAAGATGCTTTAGCTATAAATAAAAAAGACGTTGAATCTTACCTAGGGTTAATTAACGTCTACACTAAAGCGGGAAATTATCAGGGAGCATTGAGTACTGCCGATAAAGGCTTAAATGCATTGCCGGGAAATAAAGCCCTCGTTGATAAAAAGATTGGTGTCCTTGAAAAAATGCATAACTATCAAGATGCTATTAATTTGGTAAAACAACAACTTAAAAAAGGACAAGGTGAATACTATAACAAACAGCTTAGCTACCTTACCGCTGAAGCTGCCAGGTATTACAAAAACTCAGATCCGTACGAGTTGTATGGGCAGGTATACGAGAAAGACAAGGCCAATACAGAAGCACATGATTATTTGCTGAACACTGCCGTAAGCAGAGGTTATTATGGCGATGCACAGGCTATACTTAACAAGTCACTTAAAAGTAATCCGCAGTCAAAAGAGCTTTTGGCTAAACAACTGTATGTTTACGAAAACCAGCAGAACAAGCAAGGTGCGAGGGCTACAATACAAAAACTGTTTAACTTCTATGGAGAAGATCCGGATATAAGGCAGAAATATGAATATTATATTCTTCAGGATGCTAAGGATGAATTTAGCGATGGTAATTATGATGATGCTTTGGTATTGTTTGAAACCCTTGGTAATAATTCAGATTACGGTAAATCGGCTAACAATTATATCTATTCAATTTATCTTCGAAAAAAAGAGTACGTAAAGGCGATGGATCATATCGAAAAGCTAATTAAAGCGTACCCTAAAGAGACTGAATATCTCTTAAAGAAAATGGACCTTCTTGCTGATATGGGCGATTATGATAATGCCTACGCCATGGCAAAAAGCTATTATGATCAAAACCCGGAAAGCCTTCAATTTAAGTATATGTATAATGACATGGCTTTTGAATATATGAAGTATCTTCAGCAAAAAGAAGATTATGCAATGGTTGCTTCTATTGCCGATGGATTAATAGTATCAAACCCAGATAATCTGGAAGCATACAACTATGCGATTTCGGCAAGGGTAGCAATGAAAAACTACGATGAGGCAAGGCGACTTACAGAGCAGGCACTTAAATATTATCCGGATTCTAAAGAATTGCGCTTAAAAGAAGCAGGATTGTACTCTGCAAATGGAGAACATGATAAGGCAGTACAGGCGTTACACGAAATTGAAAAAGATTATCCGTACAACAGTACAATACGAAGTTCTCTTATAGAAGAAATGATGGTACATGCAAAGGATAGGGAAGAGCGCGGTGAAAATCGTGAGGCTATGAATATTTATCGTGAAATTACTTTACTTAATCCCAAAGATACACTGGCCCCTGTAAAACTTGCCAACCAGCATATTAAGAGAAAAGAGTACACCGATGCCATGATAATTGTAGATAATGCCCTTAAAGAAAACAAGGATAACAATCAGTTGTTGTATCTTAAAGGTATAATTTACGAAGAAACTAATGATTTTAAAAGAGCGAAAGAATATCAGGGAAGATATAGCCCACCGTCAAACAGGCTTGCCGAATATAAAGAGCACATGCAGTATTTAGATTCCAGATTACTTAAAAATCAAATTAACCTAACATATCTTAAAGCAACAGCCGATACACTACCTTTCAATTTGTCGGTTGGAGCGCTTGAGTATGTTCGCTTTGCGAAAAAAGATACCTACGCTGCAAGGGTAAATTACACAGGCAGAGAGTCTGGAGTTGGCATACAGGGAGAAGTTGACTGGTATCATAAATTCAGGAATAAGTCTTATTTTTATGTAAATGGTGCGGTAGCCAGTAAATTCTTTCCAAAGTACAGGGCTGCGTTCTCATTTTACCAGCCATTTGCAAAAACATGGCAGGCGGAATTGGGTGGTAGATATATGTACCTGCAGGATAACAGGAGTCTTTATACAGGAATCGTTGGGTTAGAAAAGACACTTGGCGATGTATGGCTAAACGCAAGACTGTCGTTACTTACAGAAGGAGATAATTTATATTATAATGTGTTGGGACAGGCTCGTTTTTATATGAATAATCAAAGGCACTATGCACAGGCAATGGCATCTGTTGGTAATGCCCCGGAAGACCTTAGCCTGGACTTTCAGGTAAACAATACGTTATCGTTTCCCACTACAATGGTGGGAGCCGGATATTTTCATTCTGTTGGTTTCAGTACGGTTTTTGGAATAATGGGCAACTGGTACAATTATCACGTAGCTAATGATACTTATCTAGATCAGTACACATTAATGCTAAGTATTAAAACTAAATTTTAAAGAATAATGTTGATAAGGTTAAACTTGATTATGATACTCCTATGTTTCAGTTGCAATTCTCAGCAGACTGACCTTATTATATATAAAAAAAATGAGATTATACCTAACATAATTGTAGAAGGTGGTATTTCTGAGTCAGTAAAAGATCACTTTAATAACTTGTTTGAAAAAGCTACAGGAACTGTTATTAAAGAGAATACGGATTCTTCGGACAGGTTTATTACAATAAGGTTTAAATTATCCGGTAGAGGTAACGAGGACAATTTCAGTATCGTATCGAAGAAGAACATAGTAACTATAGAAGGAGCACATCCTTCAGATATTATAAATGGTATCAATTACTTTTTTAGAAAATATGCAGGCCTGTTCTATATTTCAGGTAAAGGTATAGTCGGCAAAGAAGTAAAGGAAATTGTCGTACCAAAGAATTTATCCTATCGCCAGTCGACAGCATTTGAATATAGAGAGCCATATTTTCCGGATAATTATGATTTGGTGTTTAGACAATGGTATGGCACTCAAGCCATGGAAGATATTTGGGGATTATGGGGGCATAACATTGCAAAAGCAGTAACTCCTTCACCAAAAATGTTTTCTGTTATAAATGGTAAAACCTGCGAAGATCAGTTTTGTTTTACGAGTCCCGAACTAGAAAATGCGTTGGTATCTTATGTAAAAATGCAGACAGAAGAAAACCCGGACTATTCGAAGTTTATGATACAGGCCAATGATAATAGTGTAGTTTGCCTTTGCGATCGTTGTAAAGCTGCGGGTAACACAAAAACTAATGCCAGTCCTACCGTATTCTCGCTGTTAAATAAACTGGCAAAACAATTTCCTGATAAACAGTTTGTAAGTACTGCGTATATCACGACCCAACATGCACCTAAGTTTAAGTTGGAAAATAATACTGCTATCATGATAAGCACTATGGCATTTCCTAAGGGAATAGTTTTGGAGAAATCGCACAAGAAAGAAGAAATCGAAAAGATATTTTCCGAATGGAAAAAGGTAACTAAAACTATTTACCTCTGGGATTATGCTGTGAACTTCGATAACTATTTTAAAGCCTATCCTACGTTGCTTTCTACTCAGGCTAATTTAAAATATTACGAGAAGCTTGGTGTAAAAGGTGTTTTTATGCAGGGTAGTGAAGGGGAGTATTCGGCTTTTTCAGATCTCAAATGCTATATATACGCATTGCTACTGAGCAATCCTAATATTGATGTAAAGCAGGAAATAGTACGTTTCTTTAAAGCGAAATATCCTGGGTCATCAGATTTGTTGGCAGATTATTATTTAGGAATCGAGAATAAAAGCTTTAGTTCTAAAAGAGCCCTCGATATTTATGGAGGCATGGCCGAATCTAAAAGAAAATATTTTAAAGCAGAGGGTTTTAATAACTTTTACAACGCTTTATTAAATAGGACTGAAACACTATCGGATGATGAAAAGAAAGATAGTAAACCCTTATTGCTGTCGCAGACTTTTATTAAACTGGAACTACTAAGGACTGATAATAACGCGTTAGTAAATATACCCGAAGCGAAGTCACTTTTAAACCGATTAAAAGAGCTATCACGCGATACAGGGATTAAAATCTATAATGAAATGGGGTATTTGATCTCTGATTACTGTAAAGAATGGGATGTCGAAATTATCAATCAGCCTTACGCTAATCTTGCATTTGGCAAAGATGTAAAGTTACTATCGAAGCCTGACGATGATTATAACAACCCCTCAATACTAACTGATGGAGATATTGGTTTTAGTGATTATTACAACAATTGGATGTTGTTTACCGACGAGGCAATTTCGGTTAGTTTCGATGCAGATGATGTAAGAGGTGCTAAGACGATAGAAATGGATTTTTTACATGATGTACAACACAATATCTACGCACCTAAAAAGGTTGAAATAATTATCGGGTCAAAAAAATATGGGGCAGCTATAATAACTGATGATAATAAATTAAGCAAGAAGCATGTAAAGATAGCTGTCGAGATAGAACCATCAGATAAAATAATTGAAGTAAAGACTTTTAAAACAGAGGAATTTAAGAATAAGTCTATGGCGTGCGATGAGATATTTTTTAAAAAATAAAACCACATGAAAACATTAATAAACAGGTATACGGTAGTATTGATTTTACCAATACTACTATGCTTTACTAATTGCAAAAAATTAAATGACACAACAGAGCTTACTACTTTAAAAATGGAAGATCCTGTTCGTCATTACAGTCCAATAATGCAGGGGATAAAGCAGAACATCAAAGTAAAATTAACCAATACAGGAAAGAATCCATTGGTTGTAAAAAACGTATTGCCATCCTGTGGCTGTACCATTGCAAAATTTCCATCGCATGGTATAACACCAGGCAATTCTGCAGATATTGTAATGGTTTATGATAGTTCTAAAAACACAGGATATACTGCCGTATACACAACCATATCTACCAACACAAAAGAGCAGGTGCACTCATTCTTTTTCGATATCAATGTAGTTCCCAATTCCTTACATACAAAAGATTATGAAGAGCTGCATTCTGAACAGGTTGGGAAGGGCACGAAATATAACAGGGATGAAATTGATGAAGAAACGAATATAAGGCACTATGAAACAAGGTGATAAATAGTGATAAAAATACAGGAGCGATATCATATATATATATCGCTCCTGTTGTCTTAGTAGTAATTTTAGTTATTGTAAAGCTACAAAGTAGTTATGAGAAAAGATATCCCTATTCATAGGGATATTTTGGATTGATTGATAACACCATAAAAACGTTTATGTTTGCTTTAACGTAACTATTCATACAGAATGGCTAACTTTAACCCTTAAATATATACCTGAAAGATTTACATCATGTCTCAATTTATTAAAATATATCCCGAAAACCCAAACGAAAAGGAAATTGCCAAAGTGGTGAAGATACTTCGCGATGGAGGGCTTATAATATATCCAACCGATACAGTATATGGATTAGGTTGTGATATTACTAATAGTAAGGCGTTGGAACGTATCGCCAAGATAAAGGGCATTAAGCTGGATAAGGCTAACTTCTCTTTCGTGTGCAGTGACCTGAGTAATATATCAGATTATGTAAAGCAGATTGATACGTCAACATTTAAGATACTTAAGCGATCGCTTCCGGGACCATATACGTTTATCTTGCCGGGTAATAATAATCTCCCTAAAGAATTCAAGAAAAAGACAACCGTAGGTATCCGTGTGCCTGATAACAACATAACGTTAGAGATAGTGCGTCAATTGGGAAATCCAATTGTTTCAACTTCAATTTATGACGAAGATGAGGTTTTGGAATATTCCACAGATCCTGAATTGATCTTTGAAAAATGGCAAAACCGTGTTGATGCTGTTATTGATGGTGGATATGGCGATAACGTTGCCTCCACAATCATAGATCTTTCAGGTGATGAACCTGTAGTTGTAAGGGAAGGCAAAGGAGATCCTGACGTTTTTTAGACTACGTATGTCACTACTAGAAGAAACGACTAAGTAATCTTTTATTTTTAGATTGTTACACTCAATTACATTGCATTTAGAATGACAAATGATTCATCATTTAAAAACAATAAGAAATATACTTTATTATCTTGGAGTTTGCCGTCCTTCTATAGCCTGACCTAAATTATAACTCGATATATTTAACTATTTATTGGACAATCGGCTAAAAAATCTTTTTACATTGGCAATTTTTTCTGAGAATGCGTGAAAGATAAAGTTAGAAGGATGTTCAAAACTAAGTCTCCTTCCTTCAATAGCTCCATCATCCGTAAATAAATCGTAACATTTTCCTTTTATAATGTGCCATCCCTCACTTAGTAGTAAATCATCGTTAAGATAGTTTGCCTCAGAAGATAATGTATGTACATTTCCATCTTTACAGAGGTAAAATGCAAATCGATCTTGCTTGTCGCAAAAAAAAAGGTATTCAGGCCCACTGGGATCACAGCGTTCTATCCAAAAAAAAGTTTCAATACATTGTGGTAAATCTTCTAAGTCTACTTCAAAAGATTCATTAGTGTTAGGAATACCGGCTAGCTTTTCAAAACGAGCTACAGAGTCCTTAAGAGGCTTATATTTATTTTTTCTAGCACCTAGTAGCTCCATCTTGAAATGGGAAACAATGTAAAGTTCACTAATGTCTAATGTTGTAAGTAATGTTATTATTTTTTCTGATAGTATTAAGGTAAATGTACTCAAATCGTCATGATCAAAGCCAATTGGCTTGTGATGATATGAAAATTTTTCAAAAGGAATCTCGAGTATGTCAAATAATGAATTATAATCCTCTTTATCTTCATCACTTTCAAATTCAAAATTTTGCCAATCTTTCATATCACCTTGAAATTCGTTGATTATGGATGTAATAAATTTCTTCGATCTGAATATATCCTGACGTAAAACCTGTTTGATCATTATTGGTAAATTTGGAAGGGAATAGCACAAAAAATCCTACGTTTACGGGCGTAGGATTGTAATTTGATATAATATACTTAATTAAGAATTCTCAGTTTTTAGCAAGCTGATGATCTGCTCTGCAAGTTCGGTACCTATACGGTCCTGAGCTTCAAGTGTAGCAGCACCGATATGCGGGGTAAGTGATACTTTTGGATTCATCAGTACCTGTATAGCAGGTTTCGGCTCTTCTTCAAAAACATCAAGACCTGCGAATGCTACTTTACCTGAATCAAGTGCATCAACAAGTGCAACTTCATCAATTACACCACCACGTGACGCATTAACAATACCAACACCATCTTTCATGGCATCAAACTCGGCTTTTCCAATAACATAACCGCCTTCCTGTGCAGGTACGTGAAGCGTAATAAAGTCGGCATGTTTGTAAATATCTTCCATTGGTTCAGTAACGATATCCACATTGATGAATTGTCCGTTGTAGAAATCAACCCTGATCTCTGCATTACCAACAAATTTATCTGACGCAATAACACGCATACCCAGTCCTAAAGCAATTCTTGCAACAGAACGGCCAATACGCCCAAAACCTATAATACCTAATGTTTTACCACGAAGCTCGATTCCATTCGTGTAGGCTTTCTTAAGACCTTCGAAGTTTGTGTCGCCTTCAAGAGGCATATTGCGGTTGGCATCATAAAGGAAACGTACACCGCTAAAAAGGTGTGCAAATACAAGCTCTGCAACAGAATCTGATGAGGAAGCAGGTGTATTTATTACATGAACACCTTTTTCACGTGCATATTCTACATCAATATTATCCATACCAACACCACCACGGCCAATGATCTTAAGACCCGGGCAGGCATCGATAATGTCTTTACGTACTTTAGTAGCACTACGCACCAATAATACGCTAACATTATTTGTGTTTATATAATTGGCAACCTGTTCCTGTGCCACTTTTGTCGTTATAACTTCAAATCCGCCATCTTCAAGGGCAATTACACCGCTTTTAGATATACCGTCATTTGCTAATACTTTCATTTTATTTATTTAAAAATTTAAAGATTGAAAAATTGAAAATTCAATCGGATATTTAGAGAATCTCATTTCGGCAGGAGTAGAGCTACTGCCAATTGCGATTGCTTTACTATATACTTTTTTCCAGTTCCTGCATCGCATTTACTAATACCTGAACGCTTTCTATCGGCATAGCATTATAAATAGATGCTCGGTATCCACCTACAGAACGGTGGCCCGGTAATCCGCTAATACCTTTAGATTTCCAAAGTTTATCAAACGCATCGGCATGTGCCTCATCATTTAGAAGGAAGGTTACATTCATTTTAGAACGGTCTTCTGTATTGGCAGTACCTTTAAATAACGGATTGCGGTCTATCTCAGTATAAAGAAGGGCTGCTTTGGCGTTATTTTTCTTTTCCATTTCAGCAATACCTCCATTGTTCTTAAGCCATTGAAGCGTAAGGTAAGAAGTATATATAGCGAACACAGAGGGAGTGTTATACATACTCTCTTTATCGATATGCTGTTTATAATCAAGTATAGAAGGAATCTGTCTTCCTGTTTTCCCAAGAATATCTTCTTTAATAACAATTAGAGTAGTACCTGCAGGTCCCATATTTTTCTGCGCTCCGGCATATATAAGATCGAACTTAGAGAAATCAAGCTGACGGGAAAATATATCCGAACTCATATCACATACAACGGGAACGCTAACTTCAGGGAAACTTTGCATTTGCGTACCATAGATGGTATTGTTGCTTGTGCAGTGAAAATAATCTGCATCTGCAGGAACAGTATAATCTTTAGGGATATAAGAATAGTTGTCAGCTTTAGAAGAACCAACGATTAGTGTATCACCAAACTGCCTTGCTTCTTTAATAGCTGCGGCTGCCCACGTTCCTGTATCCAGGTAAGCAGCTTTACCATGTTGAGTCATTAAGTTATAAGGTACCCTTACGAACTCAAGGCTTGCACCTCCCGAAAGGAACAACGCCTGGTAACCTTTTCCTGTAAGTCCCATAAGCTCTAAAACAAGAACACGGGCTTCGTCCATAACGGCTACGAAATCTTTGCTTCGGTGGGAAATTTCAAGAAGGGAAAGTCCTGAATTGTTGAAATTTATTACAGCCTGTGCGGCTTTTTCGAAAACTTCCTGTGGCAGGATAGATGGCCCTGCGCTGAAATTATGTTTTTTCATTGAATGAGATGAATTTTGGAAATGCAAATTTCCTAATAATGCGCCGAATAACAACTAATAATAATATAAAAAAAACGGCTATATTTTTGATAAAAATGCAAGAGTGTCAATATTATCTGCGTAATCTAACAGAGTTGGTTTTTGCGTGTTCCCGAAGGGAATACTGTCTTCCGTTAAATTATTGCTCACAACACATTGAAGCTGTTCATGTTCTGTTGCCAGTTTTTCTTTAAGAGCATCTAAATTGTCGTAATATTCATAAAATACGCTAGAAATTGGCGAGGCATACCCCTTATCTTCTTTTATGGTAAGAAATTCGTTATCCAGAAGCTTAAAATTACTCATCAGGAACACGGCTTTATTATAGTCGTAATTGTTCGCGTACTTGTCGTAATGAATTACATCCCTGTACTCGTAAATTGCTTCAAAGAAATTTTTAAAATCATAGCCTTCCGGAACAAATAACTTAGAAACATTACGGCATCCTAAACCAAAATAGCGAAAGATGTCTTCACCTAATCCTATTAGGTTTTCACGTGATTCGTTACCTGTAAGTATAGCGGCAGAGTTTCTATTCTTACGAATTATAGATGGCTTATCTTTAAAATAATATTCAAAATAGCGGGCAGTATTGTTGCTTCCTGTAGCAATAACAGCATCAAAATCCTGAAGCTTGCCTTCTGTGAATATAACAGACTCTGCAAACTCGGGCTCAACAGCAATCAGGTATTTTGCTAAAAAGGGCAGGAGGTGCTGATCGTTACTCGACGTTTTTATTAAGGCTTTATGTCCTGTTATCAGTACAGATAAGAAATCATGAAAACCAACGAGCGGAATATTTCCTGCAAGCACCAGTCCCACAGTTTTCGGCTGAACTTCTTCCAGGTTATAATTTTCCAGCCAGTTATCAAGGTTTTCAGGAGTTAAGGCTTCTGCCCAGGATTCCAATGCAAAAAACACCTGGTCCTCTGTGTACCAGCCATTATGCGATCTTGAAAGGCTTGCAAGTGCAAGCATATTTTCATAGAAAGGGCTGTTGTGTACTATATTGTCTTTTTGCTGGCTGTTATCCAGATGAAACTGGCTTAAAAACTTTCCAAGCTCAATAAAAGCGTTTTTTCTTTTCGTTAACGTCATTATGTTTGCGTATGAATGGATTTGCTCGTAATTTTGTTGCAAATTTACGATTAAATACTAAGATACGAATACGCTATGGCAATCATTATAACAGACGAATGTATTAACTGTGGGGCTTGCGAACCTGAGTGCCCAAATACGGCTATATATGAAGGAGCCGATGACTGGAGATATAAAGACGGTACAAGCCTTCGTGGAAGGATAGTGCTCCCTAGTGGAGAAGAAGTTGATGCTGACGAACCGCGTACACCGGTATCTGACGACATCTATTATATCGTACCCGATAAATGTACCGAATGTAAAGGTTTCCATGACGAACCACAGTGTGCTGCTGTATGCCCTGTGGATTGCTGCGTTCCCGATGATAACCATGTGGAAAGCGAAGAGACGCTTCTTAACAGACAGTCATTCCTGCACAGCGACGAATAATAACAATAAAAAAATCCTGAAGTTAACTTCAGGATTTTTTGTTTTCATAGCAATTGAATATTCTTATGGATTCTTGGTATACGTTTCTACCGTAACTCCATCTGAACTTTTATCATAGGTTTCTACAACAAAGTTCCCTTTTCCGTCAAAATAGCCTACAGAGGTTGTAGTTCCAGTCGTATAGATGTAATTATTGTTAGACGTTTTTCTTAACGTGCCATGATTCACATTGGTTGGCGATGCTATTTTATAGCCGTTAGCATCAGTTACAAACTGGTAACGTTGTCCATTCATTGTGTAAAAGCTTGTCTGATTTATTTGAGTCGGAACACCATCTCCTGAAACAGATGTTGTTGCTGTTACCTGAACTGGTGTAGGCTGAACATCTTTATTCAATTTTTTAGAGTCAGCGTCTTTTAGCTCTATATCCTGTGAAGCATTTCTCGTTTCAGTTTTAGTAACCGATTTTGGGTTTGCACCATCGTTTACTGTTACTTTAGTTGTTTTTGTCTCTTTCGTAACATTTTTGTTTACCTGCGCGCTAAGCGATAAGCTTAACGATAGCATTATAACTGCTGCAATAGTTTTCATGACTTTTTTGTTTTTAGGTTTTATTCACTAACAAAGTTATAGTCTGATTGTTAAACAAGTATGTATAAAAACATAAAGTATTGGTAAAAAAGAGTTGAGTGGCAAAGCGGCAAAGTTTCAAAGTTTTTAAAGTCTGTTGGTGTATTGCTTACAACTATATAATACTTCATTGGACCACTTTTTGACTTTGCTACTCAGCTACTTTGTAACTCAAAATCAAAACCCTATATTTGCACCCTCAAAAAAAGCCAATTCATGAAAGCAGGTATAGTAGGATTGCCAAACGTAGGTAAATCGACACTTTTTAATTGTTTGTCTAACGCTAAAGCACAAAGCGCTAACTTCCCGTTTTGTACTATAGAGCCTAACATCGGTGTAGTAAACGTACCGGATCCAAGGCTTGAAAAGCTGGAAGAACTTGTTAATCCTGAGCGTGTACAGCCTGCAACAGTAGATATCGTAGACATTGCAGGACTTGTAAAAGGAGCAAGTAAAGGTGAAGGGCTTGGTAACCAGTTTCTGGGTAACATCAGGGAGTGTAATGCTATTATCCATGTGCTTAGATGTTTTGATAATGACAATATTATTCACGTTGACGGTAGCGTAAACCCTATTCGTGACAAGGAAACTATAGATATAGAGCTTCAGCTTAAAGATCTTGAAACTGTTGAAAAACGTTTAGAGAAAGTAAAAAGAGCTGCTAAGACAGGAAATAAAGAAGCACAGGTTGAAGAAGCGTTATTGGAAAGAATAAGAGAAGCTTTATTACAGGCAAAATCGGCAAGAACTGTTGAACCTAAAAATAACGATGAAGCTATACTTCTTGAAGATTTTCAGCTTATCACTACAAAACCGGTACTTTATGTTTGTAACGTAGACGAAGGTTCTGCAGCTACCGGTAATAAATATGTTGAACAGGTTCGTGAACTTGTAAAGGATGAGAATGCACAGGTTATGTTCCTTGCTGTAGGTACAGAGGCTGATATTACAGAGCTTGAAACCTATGAAGAGCGTAAAATGTTCCTTGAAGACCTTGGGCTTACAGAGCCTGGATCATCTTCATTGATCAGGTCGGCTTATAAATTATTAAACCTTCAAACGTACTTTACGGCAGGTGTTAAAGAGGTAAGAGCCTGGACTATTAATATTGGAGATACAGCACCACAGGCTGCAGGTGTTATTCATACAGACTTTGAGAAAGGATTTATCCGTGCAGAGGTTATAGGGTATGATGACTATGTAACGTATGGTACGGAAGCTAAAGTGAAAGAAGCCGGTAAACTTAAAGTTGAAGGAAAAGAATATATCGTTAAAGATGGTGATGTAATGCACTTTAGATTTAACGTGTAATTTAATTACGAAATACAAATTATGAGCCTGTTAGAATTTATCTGACAGGCTTTTTTAATTTTGAAGTGTATGCTAAAATATAATATTTTAGCATTTTTATTACAACACATAATAATTCTATCAGCTTTTTAGTTATGGATTTACAAAGTATATTCTTATGAATTTTTTTTTTAAAGGGATTGGTTTTATTTACTATGATATTGTGTAATGATTAATTAAGGAAGGGCAGTTGAGTTGTATTTTGATTACCCAACACGTGCGCAATTCATAAGAATAATTAAGTTTAACAAGTTAGGCTGGGAAAAAGGTATAAAAAGATTAGATCGTAACGTATGAACAAAAAACTGAAACAGGTATTAAAATTTACAGGCAGGTTTATACTCGGTATACTTGCTTTTGTAGTGGTCTATGTACTGGTAGTTTTTATCACATCGCATATACCGATAAATTCCAGTCCGGAAAAAAGCGATGACGTTACTATTTATATTAACTCCAATGGAGTGCATACCGATATACTTGTTCCGCTAAACAATGATGTAAAAGACTGGACGACCTCCATCCGCTTCGATCAGACAAAATCTAAAGATAGTATAATGAAGTATGTCGCTTTCGGCTGGGGTGATAAAGGTTTTTATCTTGATACACCGGAATGGAGCGACCTGAAAGCCAGTACAGCGGCAAAGGCGGCTTTTTATTTAGGAACATCGGCAATGCATACGCGTTTTTACAATGTTGTGAAAGAAGATGCTGAGTGTGTAAAAGTTACAATCAGCAAAGATGATTATAAGGATATGGTAAAATATATTGAGGATAGCTTTTTGTTAGATGCCAACAACAATGTGCAATGGATACCTAACCAAAGTTACGGGCAGTATGATGCTTTCTATGAAGGTAAAGGCAAATACAGCCTGTTTTATACTTGTAATACTTGGGCGAATAACTGCTTAAAGGCTGGTCATCAAAAAGCTGCCTTGTGGACAGTTTATGACAAAGGAATTTTTTATCATTATCAATGATTTTTATAGATAATCCAAAAAGGAACTGGTTGGTTCCGCCATTTTTCTTAATTATATGTATTACGGCTTCGAGTATTCATGATTATGTACGATTTCATTATCACGATTATTTTGCAGTGTTAAATATTACCTTGTTTTTGTCCGCTATACTGGCAATTGTTTTTTCGTTTATAAATTCGCTTTTTATGTTGAAACAAATGATTTACAAAAAGATTAGATATCCATTATTTTTTTTGATAATAAATTTATTGCCTCTACTGTATGTTTTTATTTCAATTATTTACGTCACGTTGTTTAACTAAGTTTGGCACTCTTTTTGCCTTTCTTAAGGTATGAGAAACATAACTAAAACATCCAATACATTTCTTTTGCTGTTTTTGTTCCTTGGTTTTTCGGCGAATGCCCAGGACTATGCAAAAGTAGATGCCACTGTAAAAGGATATCCAAAATCCTTTGCTACACCCGATAAATTAGCCACACAAATCAGAAAGGATTTTAAACGTGATGATGAAAAAGCCCGTGCTATTTTTACATGGATTGCTACCAATGTAAAATACGATTATGCAGCCTACGGCGTTAACGAAAAGCCTGTTGCATACTCATTTAAAACTCAGGAAGAAAAAATTGCCAAGCAGAAAGCTTTGAAGACTGAACTGGCTCAAAAGACCTTAAAATCTAAAAAAGGAGTTTGTCAGGGATATGCAACATTATATACCGTAGTAGCTGATGAGCTTGGGCTTGAGAGTGTGATAATTCCGGGTACTTCCAAATCACACCCAATGCATATTGGTAAAGCACCGGGAGCAAGCGACCATGCCTGGAACGCCGTTAAGATAGATGGGGAGTGGAAGCTTTTGGATGCTACCTGGGGTGCCGGAACGATGACCGGAGCAAAACCTGAATTCGTTTTTAAATTCAACGAAAAGTACTTCTTCAGCGATCCGGATACCTTTTTCCTGAACCATTTTCCCGATGATAAAAAATGGCTGATGACCAACAGGACAGAAAAAGAATTTGCCAATCTGCCCTTATATTATGGCAACTGCCTTATGGGTGGTTATGAGTTTTTAACTCCTGATGCAGGAGTTCTTACTACTTCATCTTCGGGAGCTGTTTCATTTAAGATTAAAAACTTACAACCGGGAGATAAAGTACATTATGCGTTTAGTAAGGATAGGGTTTTTAAAGAAGTTAACCCTGTTGAGAGTGGTAATGTGGCAGCATTTTCAATTCCGTTAAACAATAATTCTGTAGGTACGCTTACCGTTTATATTAATCAGAAATCGGTTGCAGCTTATAAGATAAATAAGGCATAAACCTAAAACAGGCAGTTTGCTCTAAAAATAAGCCGGATTTTGCAATGCTTTTTAATAAGTTTCTGCAATCCGGCTTTCATTTTTTGTACAGAAATGGTACATTAGCAGAAAATCCATAAAACTTTATGCTGGAGCAGAATCAGTACACTGAAGATAACATCCGTTCACTCGACTGGAAAGAACATATCCGTATGCGTCCGGGTATGTATATCGGTAAGCTGGGCGATGGGTCCTCTCCCGATGATGGTATCTACATCCTTATAAAAGAGGTTATTGATAACTCAATTGATGAGTTCGTTATGGGTACCGGTAAAACTATCGAAGTTACCCTTAAAGATAAAACCGTAAGTGTGCGCGACTTTGGCCGTGGTATTCCATTAGGCAAGGTGGTAGATGTTGTATCTAAAATGAATACGGGTGGTAAATACGACTCAAAAGCATTTAAAAAATCAGTAGGTCTTAATGGTGTTGGTACAAAAGCGGTTAATGCTCTTTCTAACTATTTCCGTGTAGAATCGGTTAGGGATGGTATACTTAAAGCTGCTGAATTCTCTGCCGGAGAGTTAACACTTGAAGAAGATCAGGTGGAAACAAGCAAACGTAAAGGAACGAAAGTAATCTTTACTGCTGATGAAGCCATATTTAAAAACTACAAATACCGTAACGAGTACATCATTAAGATGCTTAAAAATTATTGTTACCTGAACACAGGTCTTACAATAATTTACAACGGTGAAAAATATTTTAGCGAAGACGGACTTAAAGACCTTCTTGCTGAAACCATAAGTGAAGACGACAGGATCTATCCAATTATCCATTTAAAGGATGAGGATATCGAAATTGCCATGACCCACAGTAGAACCCAATACAGCGAAGAGTATTACTCATTCGTTAACGGACAGAATACTACACAGGGTGGTACGCATTTAGGTGCTTTCCGTGAAGCAATTGTAAGGACTATCAAAGAGTTTTACAATAAGAACTTTGAAGCGTCTGATATACGCAAATCAATCGTAAGTGCGATAAGCGTTAAAGTTGAAGAGCCGGTTTTTGAGTCGCAAACTAAAACGAAGTTGGGATCTACCGATATGGGACCTGAAGCGCCAACGGTACGTACGTTTGTAAATGATTTTATCAAGAATAAGCTTGATAACTTTTTACACCGTAATCCGGATGTTGCAGAAGCATTGCTTAAAAAGATCTTACAGGCAGAACGTGAGCGTAAAGAACTTTCGGGAATCCGTAAGCTTGCAAGAGACAGGGCTAAAAAAGCATCGCTTCACAATAAGAAACTACGTGATTGCCGTGTACACCTTACCGATGCTAAAAATCCAAGAAGTTTAGAAAGCACACTTTTTATTACCGAGGGAGATTCAGCTTCAGGTTCTATCACCAAATCGAGGGATGTAAATACCCAGGCTGTTTTTAGTCTTAGGGGTAAGCCGCTTAACTCGTACGGTATGAGTAAAAAAATCGTATACGAGAATGAAGAGTTTAACCTGTTACAGGCTGCACTTGACATTGAAGAGGAAATGGAGAACCTGCGTTACAACAACATCGTAATTGCTACCGATGCCGACGTTGACGGTATGCACATCCGCTTGCTGCTTATAACTTTCTTTCTGCAGTTTTTCCCGGAACTTATAAAAGAAAACCACCTTTATATTTTACAGACGCCACTTTTCCGTGTCAGAAATAAAAAGGAAACCATATACTGTTACTCTGATGATGAGCGCAGAAATGCTATAGAGAAACTGAAGGGGAAACCGGAAATAACACGATTTAAAGGTTTGGGAGAGATATCCCCCGACGAATTCAAGCACTTTATTGGGCAGGATATTCGTCTTGACCCTGTTTTGATGGATAAAGCTACACCGATAGAAACTTTATTAGAGTTCTATATGGGTAAAAACACACCGGACAGGCAGGAGTTTATCATCAATAACCTTAAGGTGGAACTTGATGCAGTGGAGTAGATAGATGTAGAGGCTTGCCACAACTACATCTGTACCAAAAAATACAAAAATATATACATTCGAAAGTAATACATGGACGAAGAAAATTTTGAGCCTTTAAAAGAAGGAGAACATTTTTACGACAGGATAGGAGACCCTGAGTCTGGCGATACCATTACCAAGGTAACCGGTATGTACAAAGACTGGTTTCTGGACTATGCGTCTTACGTTATTCTTGAGCGTGCTGTACCTGCAATTGAGGACGGATTTAAACCCGTTCAGCGTAGGATTATGCACTCGCTTAAAGAACTTGACGATGGGCGTTATAATAAGGTTGCCAACGTAGTAGGGCACACTATGCAGTATCACCCGCACGGTGATGCAAGTATTGGCGATGCAATGGTGCAAATTGGCCAAAAGGAACTTCTTATTGATACTCAGGGTAACTGGGGTAATATACTTACGGGAGATGGTGCTGCTGCATCCCGTTATATTGAGGCGCGACTTTCTAAGTTTGCGCTTGAAGTGTTATATAGCCCTAAGATTACGCCTTGGCAAGCGTCTTATGACGGCAGGCGTAATGAACCGATTAATCTTCCGGTTAAATTCCCATTGTTATTAGCTCAGGGCGCCGAAGGTATTGCTGTTGGTTTGTCTACAAAAGTACTTCCACACAATTTTATAGAGTTGATCGACGCGTCTATAAAAATATTAAAAAACAAGCCTTTTACAATTTACCCTGATTTCCCTACTGCCGGTATTGCAGACGTTTCTGCATACAATGACGGTATGCGTGGCGGGCGTATAAGGGTTCGTGCTAAGATTTCTCAGTTAGATAAAAGTACTTTGGTTATCACGCAGATACCATTTAGTACTAATACAACAACTTTAATTGATAGTATCCTTAAGGCGAATGAAAAGGGTAAGATAAAAATCAGGAAAATTGAAGATAATACCGCTGCAGATGTTGAGATCCTGATACATCTTCCGGCTGGTGTTTCTCCTGATAAGACAATCGATGCATTATTTGCCTTTACAGCATGTGAAACATCGGTAGCGCCACTTGGTTGTGTTATCGAAGACCATAAACCATTGTTTGTTGGTGTTTCGCATATGCTTAAGATATCTACTGCACGTACAGTAGATCTGCTAAAACGTGAACTTGAAATTCAGCTCGATGAATTAGAGGAGCAATGGCACTTTCAGTCGTTAGAGCGTATATTTATTGAGAACAGAATATACCGCGCTATTGAGGAAGAAGAGACGTGGGAAGGAGTTATAAAAGCGATAGATGAAGGATTAAAACCTTTCACTACCCATTTAAGGCGTGCTGTTACAGAAGATGATATTGTTCGGTTAACTGAAATACGAATCAAACGTATTTCTAAATTCGATATTGATAAAGCTCAGGAAAAAATTGAAGCACTTGAAGGTGAGATAGAGCAGGTGAAACACCATCTTGCTCATATTGTAGAATTTGCAATAGACTTTTTCCAGGGACTTAAAGATCGTTACGGTAAAGGGCGTGAGCGTAAAACGGAACTTAGAAGTTTTGATAACATCGAAGCTACAAAAGTTGTGTTACGTAACACTAAGCTTTATGTGAACCGTGAAGAAGGCTTTGTAGGAACAGGTTTAAAGAAAGACGAGTATGTCGCAGATTGTTCTGATATTGATGACGTTATTGTATTCCTTCGTAATGGAAGCATGATGATTACCAAAGTGGATGTGAAAACATTTGTTGGTAAAGACATTATTCACGTTGCTGTATTTGATAAAAACGATAAGCGTACTATCTATAACATGATTTACCGTGATGGTAAGTCAGGGCCTTCATACATTAAAAGATTCAACGTATCTGGGGTAACCCGGGATAAGGTGTACGATCTTTCTGCCGGTACTAAAGACTCTATGGTATTGTATTTTTCTGATAATCCTAATGGTGAGGCAGAGGTTATTACAGTATTGCTTCGTCAGGTAGGTAGCGTTAAGAAATTGAAATTCGACCTAGATTTTGCTACCATGGCAATTAAAGGCCGTGCCTCAAAAGGGAATACGGTTACTAAATATCCTATCAAAAAGATTGAGCTGAAAGAAAAAGGTATCTCTACACTTAAACCCAGAAGGGTTTGGTTTGATGATACCGTACACCGGCTTAATGTTGATGGCAGAGGAGAGCTTTTAGGTGAATTCAGGCCTAATGACAGGTTGTTAATAATCAATCAGTCCGGAAAAGTAAAAACTATTATTCCGGAGCTTACCACGCATTTCGATGAAGGTATGATTGTTCTGGAGAAATGGGTTCCTAATAAACCTATTTCAGCTATTTATTTTGATGGCGAAAAAGAACGCTATTTTATAAAACGTTTCCTTGTAGAGAATGAAAACAAAGAGGAAATATTTATTACTGAAAATCCTAAGTCGCAACTAGAGATTGTGTCTACTGATTACCGTCCTGTTGCGGAGCTTGTATTTGCAAAGGTAAAAGGTGTTCAGAAAGAAAATCTTGTTATAGATATGGAAGACTATATCGCTGTTAAGGGCATTAAGGCGTTAGGTAACCAACTTACGTCTGATAAATTAAAACAGGTAAACCTTCTTGAATCATTGCCGTACGACCCTCCTGTGGAAGAAGTTCCTGAAGAAATGGAAGTATTGGGTGAAACAGATGTTAATGATACTAATATCACTCTTGAAGATGATGGACAAATAACATTATCTTTGGATTAGAGGATGAAAATAAAACTAAAAACTCACGCCTGTCGTGAGTTTTTTTATTACTATAAATAAGAAAGGCTCCGCATTGCGGAGCCTTTTGTATGTCATATTAAAGAATGAATTATTTACCAGCTTTCTGGTTTTTCATTTCTTTTTCTATCATGTCGTAGAACTGGTCAATTTTAGGAAGTACAAGGATTCTTGTTCTTCTGTTTGTAGCTCTTCCTTCAGCAGTATCATTAGATGTAAGTGGAATGTATTCTCCACGTCCTGATGCTACTAAACGTTTTGGATCGATACCAAAATCATTTTGAAGTAATCTTACAATTGAAGTTGCACGTTTAACACTTAAATCCCAGTTGTCCTGAAGTACAGGGTTTTTGATAGGCACATTATCAGTATGTCCTTCAACCATACATTCAAAGTCGGGTTTATCCTGAACGATTTTAGCAACTTTACCAAGAACTTCTTTAGCTCTGTCGCTTACCTGGTAGCTACCGCTTTTGAATAGAAGTTTATCAGCGATAGAGATGTAAACCACACCTTTCTCAACGTTAACTTCGATATCCGGATCGTTTACACCAACAGCTCTTTTGATACTTGTAACAAGTGCAAGTGTAACCGAGTCTTTACGTGTAAGTGCATCCTGAAGCCTGGTTATTTTAAGATCTTTCTCTTTAAGGCTTTCAAGCGATTTTTCAAGGTTTTGTGCACCTTTAGATGATAGGGTTGTTAAGTTGTCCCTGGTATTCATCAGGTCACTTTTATCTTTTCTAAGATCATCTACTTGTCTGTTTAATAGGTCTCTTTCTGTAAGGCATGTATTCAGCTTTACAGTAGCGCTATTTAACAAGTCCTGAATTTCTTTGTTTTTTGCTTCCAATTCAGCAATCTTTTTTTTAGAACCGCACGAAGTGGATGTCAGCGTCATGGCTGCTAAGGCAAGTACTAGAATGGCTCTTTTCATAAACTCCAAATTTTAAATTTTAAACTAAATTACATATTAATACTAAAAACTATAACGAGTTTGTCTATAAACTATTGTTAAAATTTTTATCAAATATCTTGCCTTTTGTGACATAATACAAGTAGATGATACTATTAATTTTGTAGTAATTTTTATACTTCTTTGATTCTCTTTTGTTTAGGAAGTGAAAAAATCTTAAATAAAATTGAAAATGAGCACTTAAAATTGCCCATAAGTGTGCAAATTTACCCTGTAATAGAAATCGTATCCCTGCGATGCTATCAAAAAGTAGTCTTATAAACAGTACAGTAAACAATTTTGATGTTGGAAGGTTCTTTATCATCATCCATAACGAGTTCCTGAAATTCAGGAATGTTTTACGCGGATTTTCAGTTTTAAGAGTAGCTCCGCCAACATGGTAAATTACAGATTCGCTGCAAAAACGGACTTTGTAATTCTTGTTGAATGCTCTCCAGCAAAGGTCTATTTCTTCCTGATGTGCAAAAAAGTCTTCATCAAAGCCCCTAAGCTCATTAAATACTTTTCTTCGTATAAAAAAGCATGCGCCGGATGCCCAGAAAATTTCGGTAGTATCATCATACTGTCCACGATCTTCTTCTATAGTGTCAAAAATTCTTCCTCTGCAAAAAGGGAAGCCATATCTGTCTATAAATCCGCCGGCTGCACCTGCGTATTCAAAATGAGTTTTGTTTTTATAATCTAATATCTTTGGTTGAATGATAACCGTTTCATTATCAGCTTCGAAAAGTTCAATTATAGGGTTAAGCCATCCTTCGGTAACTTCTACGTCAGAGTTTACAAGTGCATAAATTTCTTCTTTCACACCTTGCAGGGCCTCATTATAGCCTTTGGCATAGCCGTAGTTGCCTTTGTTATGAATAATCCGTATTTCAGGATAGGCCACTTTTATAAATGCCACTGATTCGTCAGTAGATGCGTTATCGGCAACATAAATTTGCGCCTCCTGAGAATATTTTACTACAGAAGGAAGAAATTCTTCAAGTAGCTTTTTTCCGTTCCAGTTTAAAATTACAACAGCTATGGTTTTCATCGGATAGGTGTATATTCGGGTAAGTCATGCAGGAAAAAGTATTTTTCCTGTTCGTAATCCATCTGGCAAAAGTAGTGATTTAAGCCATTGGTAACCATTAAATGTCCCGCATTAAGGGTCATATTGTAACGTGCAATCTGGTCGAAAGTATGCTGTGAAATTGTTATTGCGGGCGCTTTACATTCAACAAGTAAAAAAATAGTTCCATCAGGATGAAATACAACTACATCATAGCGTTTGGTTAAACCATTAATTTTAATGATCTTCTCTACATTTATATATGATTTAGGGTATTTTTTTTCTTCGAGTAAAAAACGTACCACGTGTTGACGTACCCATTCTTCCGGGGTGAGGATTATAAATTTTTTACGGATTTCATCAAAAATGGCGACCTTATTTTCACTATTTTTGAATCGAAAAGTATAGTTATTGAAATTAAGTTTCTGCATGATGCAAATTTAGTTCTTTTGGCTACAAACCTCATAATTTAATAGCAGTATAGTGGACGAAGTTTCAAAGATTGTAAACGAAATAAAACAGGGCAACATAAAGCCCATTTATTTTTTTATGGGCGAAGAGCCTTATTATATCGACAGGCTTACAGAATATATTGAAAACAATATACTTACTGAAGAAGAAAAGGGATTTAACCAAATGGTGCTGTATGGAAAAGATGTTACTATAGAAGATGTAATATCTAACGCAAAACGCTATCCTATGATGGCCGATCGTCAGGTGGTAATCGTCAAAGAAGCCCAGGAATTGGCACGTACAATCGAAAAGCTGGAAGGCTATGCCGAAAACCCTCAGCCTACTACTGTGCTTGTATTCGCGTACAAATATAAAACGCTAGATAAGCGTAAAAAAGTGACTAAGCTGCTTGAGAAAAAAGGCGTTGTTTACGAAAGTAAAAAAATGTACGATAATCAGGTAGGCGACTGGATTAAGCGGGTGCTTTCCGGTAAAGGTTATACTATAGAACCTAAAGCGGCTGCAATGCTGGTTGAATTTTTAGGTACTGATTTAAGCAAGATCAACAATGAACTGGAGAAGCTTATGATCATTCTTCCTCAGGGGAGTACAATTACGGCGCATGTCATAGAAGAGAATATTGGTATTAGTAAAGATTATAATGTGTTTGAGTTGCGAAAAGCTATTGGTGAACGTGATCAGCTTAAAGCGTATAAAATTGCCGACTACTTTTCGCAGAATCCAAAGGATAATCCACTCGTAATGACGGTAGGTTTAGTATTTGGTTTCTTTTCGCAGCTATTGCAATATCATGGGCTGAAAGACAGAAATCCGTCTAACGTAGCCAAGATATTAAAGGTGAATCCTTACTTTGTTAAAGATTATGATATCGCTCTTCGTAATTATCCTATGAAAAAGGTAAGTGCCATAGTAGCAACGTTACGCGATGTTGATGTAAAGAGCAAAGGGGTGGGGGCGAACGCTATTTCGCAGGCTGACCTCTTGAAAGAGATGCTGGTAAAGATTTTTAATTAAACTTTTTAATCACGATATTTGCAGGCTAAAACCGGAAAAGAAGATGGGAATGAATAAAAATACCATTTTAGGATGGGCTACATTTATAATGATACTTATGGGGCTGCTGCTTATAGCACTTGGCGCTTTTAGATATAATGATATTGCCGGATATGGCTTTGCTGCAGTAGGTATTGGTTTTTTTGCCATTGCCTGGGTCTTTAGTTCTTTAAAAGGCAGAGTATAATAATAGAGGAATAAACAACAATCAATAAACATTTTTAGAATGTCAGACGATAAGAAAGTAATATTTTCAATGTCCCGTGTAGGTAAGACCTTTCCGGGCGCACAAAAACCTGTATTAAAAGATATTTATCTAAGTTTTTTCTACGGTGCCAAAATTGGTATCCTTGGTCTTAATGGTTCGGGTAAATCCTCGCTATTAAAACTTATAGCAGGTGTAGATAAAAATTTCCAGGGTGATATTGTATTTGCACCGGGATATACTGTTGGTTACCTTGAACAGGAGCCACAATTAGATGAAAACAAAACAGTTATTGAGGTAGTTCGTGAAGGTGTCGCCGAAACAATGGCTATCCTTGACGAATTCAACAAAATTAATGACAGTTTTGGTGATCCTGAAGTATATGAGGATGCAGATAAAATGCAAAAACTTATGGACCGTCAGGCAGAACTTCAGGATAAGATAGATGCTTCGGGTGCATGGGAAATTGACACCAAGCTTGAAATAGCAATGGATGCGCTTCGTACTCCTGAACCTGATACTCCTATTAATGTGCTTTCTGGTGGTGAAAAAAGACGTGTGGCTTTATGTCGCCTTCTTTTACAACAACCGGATGTACTATTACTGGATGAGCCTACCAATCACCTTGATGCAGAAAGTGTATTGTGGTTAGAGCAGCATCTTCAGCATTATGCAGGTACAGTAATTGCTGTAACGCACGACCGTTATTTCCTTGATAACGTAGCCGGTTGGATACTTGAACTTGACAGGGGAGAAGGTATTCCATGGAAAGGTAACTACTCTTCATGGTTAGATCAAAAAGCAAAACGCCTTGAACAGGAAGAGAAAACTGCTTCTAAAAGAAGAAAAACGCTTGAGCGCGAGCTTGATTGGGTTAGACAGGGTGCTAAAGGACGCCAGACTAAACAAAAGGCACGTTTACAAAACTACGACAGATTGTTAAACGAAGACCAGAAAGAACTTGATGAAAAACTGGAAATCTACATACCTAACGGACCAAGGCTTGGTACAAATGTTATTGAGGCTAAAGGTGTTGCTAAAGGATATGGAGATAAATTGTTATATGACAACCTTAATTTCACGCTGCCACAAGCTGGTATTGTTGGTATTATTGGTCCAAATGGTGCCGGTAAAACCACTATCTTCAGAATGATCATGGGTGAAGAAACTCCCGATGCAGGTGAATTTACAGTTGGTGAAACAGTTAAGATTGCTTATGTTGACCAATCTCACTCAAATATTGACCCTGAAAAATCTATTTGGGAAAATTTCTGTGATGGACAGGAGCTTATCATGATGGGCGGAAGACAGGTTAACTCACGTGCTTACCTAAGCCGTTTTAACTTTAGTGGTAGCGACCAGAATAAAAAAGTTGCTACGCTATCAGGCGGTGAGCGTAACAGGCTTCACCTTGCTATAACGCTAAAAGAAGAAGGTAATGTACTATTACTGGATGAGCCTACGAATGACCTTGATATCAACACGCTTCGTGCACTTGAAGAAGGTCTGGATAACTTTGCGGGTTGTGCAGTGGTAATTTCTCACGACAGATGGTTTCTTGACAGGGTATGTACGCATATTCTTGCGTTTGAAGGAAACTCTGAAGTATACTTCTTTGAAGGTAGCTTCTCTGAATATGAAGAGAATAAAAAGAAACGCCTTGGTGGTGATTTAACGCCAAAACGTATCAAGTACAAAAAACTTATCAGAGGATAAAAATAAAAAAAGCGGCTAAGCCGCTTTTTTTATTACAATACTATCAGCATTGCTATCTGTACGATTATATTTAGAGGCAATAGCCAGAACAACCAGTTTAAGGTATTGCTGCCAAAGATATCCTGTATAATATAGTCATCTGTTTTTATAAATAATAACCTGGAAGCTTCGGTTTTGTCTCCTGAAATAATCACCGGAGCGATATCAACATTTATAAATTTTACAAACGGAATTTTTTTTAATAAAAGCCACAAAGTTTTTTTAGCAAAGGGAGGAATTATTTTCAGACTGTTATCAAATATGGTGTGCACGTCTGTGGATTTTAGCTTTAGCGCATCATTACCCTTTCTTTTACTAAGAAGTTCTACAGCTTTATCTACCAATGAAAAACAAAATCGCTTTATGATTGGCTGGCAGTCGATGTAGATTGATTTTAGAATATTAATGAAAATGTAACTGTACGTTATTTTAATAGCTAAAAAAACAAAGATAAAACCAAATACCGCTATTGCAAGTGGGGCATACAATGATGTATTTACTGTAAGAAATGATAATAAAACAGCATAAATAAGGAATACGATATTAACAATCGAGAATACAGATGACACAACCAAAAAAGTAGTGACGCCTTTTAAACCTAATTGTCCTGCTTTTTTAAGTAGGTCTACCGGTTTTCTCATTGATTGCAAAATGCTGAGTGTTTCCGGTCTAATATCAAAAGAAATTTCCTTTGTATCTGTTGCTAAAGTGTAATCTTGTTTCATTACTTTCAAGTTTAAATAAATATAAGATAATACTGAACAAAAAAAATCCCGCTATAAGCGGGATTTTAATTTTTAACCTTTGTAGTTAAATTTATTTGATAATAAATGTAACTCTTCTTACAACCTGACGAGCTTGTTTGCTGTCTTTGTTTACAGAAGTATCTTCACCGTTTCCTATGATGTTTAATCTAGAAGCGTCGATACCCGAGTCAACAAGGATTTTCTTAACATTCTCAGCTCTTCGTTGAGAAAGTGCTTTGTTGTACTCGCTGTTTCCAATTTCGTCAGCGTAACCAATTACGTCTGTACTTGCAGATGGATTCTCTTTTAGGTATTTCGTTAAGAAGTTGATACCTGTTACAGAAGCCGAGTTAGGCATATCTTTATTGAAATCGAAGTATACATTAACGTATCCACCGTTGATTAGACCTTGTAGATCTGTACCTGAACCGCCAGCAGCTGCAATTTCTTTAGTTTTGTTTTCTATGTAAGATTCTAATTCATCCGGCACACCATTGTTGTTACGGTCGATAGCTCTACCTTTAGTATCTACAGCAACACCTGCAGTAGTATTTGGTTCAGCATCTAAGTAGTCAGGCACACCATCTTTATCTGTATCGTTCATCATTGTTTCAACAGATCCGATTCTTTCTTCAAGTGCAGCTAGCTCATCAGATTTAACATCTGTAACCCAGTCAGCATGTTGTTCATGTTTACCAAGGTAGAATGTAAGACCTAAAGTTCCGTTAAGTACGGCACCATCTACAGTTTTACCTCTGTTGTTACTAAATCCGTCAAAATTTTTGTTTTGGAATCCGTTAACTATACCTGTAACGTCAGCTGTAAGAACAATGCTTCTTGATAATTTTAATTGTGCTGTTAAACCACCTATTAGGTTAGCTCCCCAGTCTTCGCCTTCAAAAGCGTCATCATTGCTGCTTAGTCTGTAAACACCACCACCACCGTGTGCTAGTAAGCCAATAGTGCTGGTCCAGTCTTCAAAGCTTAAAACTCTTCCAAGGTTAATTACAGCCTGGATATCACCTCTTAAGTAAGTGCTTTCGAATTCCGGAGTTTCATCGTTATTTACGAATCTGTTATAACCAAAATCCAATTTCAAACCGAATTTGTTATTGAACATGTATCTTGTTCCAAGATCTACAGTAAAAAAGTTTGCTCTGTCTGTTCTGTAGCCAGGAGTAAATGTTCTGAATGGTTTGTTAATACCACCGCCTACTTCAATCGACCATTTGTTAAATCCATTGTCGACATTAGTGGTTGTACTTGTTGTGGTCACCTGCATGTCTTGCGCTTGTAAGCTTCCCGTTGCCAGTGTAGCTAATAATAAAGGGAGTGCAATTTTCTTCATAAATATTGGTTATTGTATTGTTGAATTTTTTTGTAAAAGTAGTAATTTAGTTTAACCTAAAAAATTCTAAATCTTAACGAAAACCCTTGCCAACTATGGAAAAATCAACAAAGACGATTAACCCTTTTAACAATAATTTGGTTGCAAACTACCAGTATAGTAGCACTATACAGGTTTTTGAAGCATTAAAAATTAGTCAGGAAAGTTTTACAAATTGGAGTGATTTGAATGTTAAAAATCGTATTGATTTTATCAAAAATTTAGCATTTGATTTAACAAGACAACAACATTTGCTGGCAAAAAGGTGTACTTTAGAGATGGGTAAACCAATTAAACAGTCAATAGCAGAAGTACAAAAGTGTAAACTATTGTGTGATTATTACGTGGAAAATGCCGAAAAATTCCTGAGCGCGGAAAAAATAGATACTGACGGAAGTGAGAGTTTCGTTACTTACGAACCCTTAGGAGTTATACTTGGAGTTATGCCATGGAATTTTCCCTATTGGCAGGTATTCAGGTTTGCCATACCGGCTATTATCGCAGGAAATACTGTAGTGGTTAAGCATGCCTCTAATGTTGCAGGCTGTGCGCAACTATTGGAAGACATTTTTATCGAAGCGGGTTTTCCAAAGGGCGTATATCAGAACCTAATGATTGCCAGTGACCAGGTAGAAGATGTAATTAAAAATCCCATTATTAAGGCTGTTTCGTTAACAGGTAGTGAAAAAGCTGGGGCAGCTGTAGCATCGGCAGCAGCTAAAGAAATTAAAAAAGCAGTATTAGAGCTAGGAGGAAGTAATGCACTTATAATCTGCGAGGATGCAGACTTGGATAAGGCTGTACCCATTGCGGTTACAGCAAGAATGCAAAATGCAGGGCAAAGCTGTATAGCAGCTAAGCGATTCTTTGTTCATGAATCACTATTTGATACGTTTATACGTAAATTTAAGGAAGGGGTTGAAAAGATGAAGATTGGCGATCCGATGAATGATGATACTGAGATAGGTCCACTGGCTAGAATCGATCTGGCAAAAGACATTGAAAAACAAGTTGACAAATCGGTAGAAATGGGAGCAAAGATTATCACAGGAGGAAAACGTACAGATGCCTTTTATGACCCTACCGTTTTAATTGATGTTACTACAGATATGCCTGTGTTTAACGAAGAAGTTTTTGGGCCCGCTGTACCGGTTATGCCTTTTAAAACTTTTGAAGAGGCGGTTGAATTAAGTAATAAAAGTAACTTCGGACTGGGAGTTTCTATTTTTACCGAGGATATTGAAGCGATTAAAAATAAAATACATTTATTCCAGGAAGGAGCAGTTTTTATTAATGCGATGGTAAAATCAGATCCGGCACTGCCATTTGGAGGTGTTAAAAGATCCGGTTATGGAAGGGAACTTGCAGAAAATGGTATGAAAGAGTTTGTAAACGTCAAAACGGTTTACATAAAATAGAAATGTTTATTTACTATAAAAAATGCCACTCAACGGAGTGGCATTTTTTATAGTAAATAAAGCAGTAGTTAATATAACTGCGGATATTCGTTTGGTTTAGCTTCATGCATTATTGCATAAACTTTTTCAAATACGTCTTCTGTAGACGGTTTCGAGAAATAATCGCCATCCGTTCCATAAGAAGGGCGGTGAGCCTTCGCTGTAAGTGTCTCCGGCTTGCTGTCAAGATGTTTGTACGCATCCTGAACATCTACCACTTGTTGGAGGATATAAGCTGATGCGCCTCCCGGTACGTCCTCATCTATAACTAACAGCCTATTTGTTTTAGCAATACTTTTAACAATGTCGTGACTAATATCAAAAGGAAGTAATGACTGTATATCTATTATCTCTGCATCAATTCCAATTTCAAGTAGTTCTTTAGCGGCCTGCTCGACAATGCGTAGTGTTGAGCCGTAAGAAACAAGCGTAATGTCTTTACCTTCCTTAATAGTTTCAACTACACCAAGCGGAGTTTTAAATTCACCAAGGTTAGCCGGCATCTTTTCTTTTAAGCGGTAACCATTTAAGCATTCTACAACAAGAGCGGGTTCATCAGTCTGTAATAAAGTATTATAGAATCCGGCAGCTTTGGTCATATTTCTCGGTACAAGAACATGAATACCACGAATAGCATTTATAATCATACCCATTGGTGAGCCTGAATGCCATATCCCTTCAAGCCTGTGTCCTCTTGTCCTTATAATAAGTGGAGCTTTCTGTCTTCCTGCAGTCCTGTATTGTAGTGTTGCAAGATCATCACTCATTATCTGAATAGCATAAAGCAAATAGTCAAGATACTGAATTTCCGCAATTGGGCGAAGTCCCCTCATTGCCATACCGATTCCCTGGCCTAAAATAGTAGCCTCACGGATACCTGCATCACACACCCTGAAATCGCCATATTTCTCCTGCATCCCTTCAAGTCCCTGGTTAACGTCGCCTATGTTACCACAGTCTTCACCGAAAACAAGTGCTTCCGGATATTTGCTGAATATAGCATCAAAGTTATTACGCATAACCATACGCCCATCAGCATCTTCTGCATCGTCATTATACTCAGGTAAAACTTCTTTCACATTAAGTGCATTTTTCTCCGACTGCGAAAATAGGTGAGAACTGAATTTAGGCTGTATTTTTTCAGTATATGCTGTTACCCATTGCGAAAGGGTAGTTCTGCCATTTTCTTTTACGATAAGACGCAGTATTTTCCTGGCAGTAACCAAAAGATCCTTTCTTATAGGTTCTTTTATTGATGAAAGGTCAGCTGTAAATTTATCGATAAATACTTTGTTTGGGCTTTGTGCAGCGATAGTGTTTAATACTGCTACAAGCTCTTTTTGTTCTTCCTTAATAGGATTCACATAGGCAGACCATGCTGCTTTTTTACCTTCTAGTACATCTTTTTTAGCTTGTTCATCAATAGCGTCCAGCTCTTCAGCGGTCGCCATATTTTTTTCAATCATCCACTTTCTCATTTGGGCGATACAATCGTATTCACTTTCCCATGCAAGACGATCGGCATTTTTATAACGCTCGTGCGATCCTGAAGTAGAATGTCCCTGAGGCTGCGTTAATTGATAAACGTGCATTAATACCGGTACGTGTTCTGTACGGGCAATTTCAGCAGCTCTTTCATAAGCAGATACCAGTTCAGGGTAATCCCATCCTTTTACAGTGATGATCTCATATCCTTTACTGTTTTCGTAACGCTGGAAACCCTTAAGGATTTCAGAGATGTTTTCTTTTGTTGTTTGGTAACGTGCATGAACCGAAATTCCGTACTCGTCATCCCATACGCTTATAACCATTGGTACCTGAAGTACACCGGCTGCATTTATAGTTTCAAAAAATAAACCTTCAGATGTGCTGGCGTTACCTATAGTTCCCCATGCTATCTCATTCCCGTTGATAGAGAAGTTAGTTTTATTATCTATACCTGTCACATTCCTGTATACCTTCGATGCCTGTGCTAACCCAAGAAGCCTTGGCATTTGTCCGGCAGTAGGGGATATATCAGAACTTGAGTTTTTCTGAAGGGTAAGGTTTTTCCAGTTACCATTTTCATCAAGACTGTGTGTAGCGAAATGACCCCCCATTTGCCTTCCGGCAGACATTGGGTCATGTTCAAGATCACTATGACCATACAAACCTGCAAAAAACTGTTGGATATTTAGCTGGCCAATAGCCATCATAAAAGTTTGGTCACGGTAGTATCCTGAACGGAAATCACCATTTTTAAACGCCTTAGCCATTGCAAGCTGCGGCACTTCTTTACCATCTCCAAATATTCCAAATTTTGCCTTTCCGGTAAGCACTTCACGGCGGCCTAAAAGGCTGCATTCCCTGCTTACTGTTGCAATTGTATAATCGTTGAGCACCTCGGCTCTGAAATCTTCAAATGAAATCGATTTTTTTGTTTCTGTATCTGTCATAAAACCGGTTTTGTATGACTACAAATTTAAGTAAAAGAATGAGAAATCATAAAAAGTGAACAAAAAAATGATTTCACTTTTCATAATAAAACTTGCAGACTAAATAGTTTGGATGATTTTATTTTAATAAAAACACATAAAAAGTGTGTTTTGTGTAATTTTATCGCCGAATATAAGTTCGTAGATATTGTTATAACCACTTTCTGGTGAATAGACCTACTAAAGTTCCCGGACTGATTGTCACCACAAAACGTATTTTTTCGCTGTAATTTCCTAAACTTGGTTCGAAACCATTGCTGGATTGTACAGGAAAATATAATTCAAAGTAATCAGGCAACAGGTTTAGGCGTATGCCACTGTCATATACAAATTTAGGATCGGAGTGCTGATTTTTAAATACACCGGCATCTCCATATACTTCTATCCAGTTCCATATATTAAAACTTGCGTTTGCTGTGGTCATCCACTGGTTGGCATAACGCGTGTCGAGTTTAGATTTAAATCCACCCTCTGCCATAATGTATTGCTGACTGAATAACCCTGTAGTTTCAGATCGTCCATAAAAACTGTATTCAAATAGATAATCTGTTGGCCTGTCTAATCCAAAACTGAAAAACTCTGAAGTTGTATTACGATACATAAAGGCGCCGGCAAACAAACGCAGATTGATACGTCGGTTATCATCAAATAATCTTCTGTATTGTATTTCTCCTGAAATTTTACCAAAAGCACCAGCCAGTTGTAAATCTGTATAAAAGTTATAATGGCGGGTAATTTCAGACTCAAACCTGCTGTAACGAGCATTGAATACCGAATAATTTTCGTTTTGCTCATCGGTAGCTACATAGGCTGACTTTTCCCTGTTTACCGTTATCTGTCTTAATACTATAGATTGCTTTTTGTTTTCACGGTAATCGTCTTCGCGGATGCGGAAAAGGACAGAAGGTGCAAATTTAATATAACGTGCATCCGGCGCATAATGATAGGTAGATCCACTTAAATAATAACGAATGCTATATAGCGATCTATCTCTTATGTATTGATTGAATAACAGAGAGAACGAACCGATAAGTTGCCCCGTTTTCATAGAATAGGTTGGTTCTACGTCAAAGAAAAAAGGCTTATCCAGTAAAGACTTGTTGTGAAACCTCAGACCGGGTGAAAAACCGTCATATAGGTTAAAACTAAAACTGGGTACATAAAATATCTGGTTATACCTTGGGTTTTCTACATCCTGAAAAAAGGTAAACTTAATGGGTTTGTTATTAGGAAAGAATTTGTCCACTCTGTACCAGTTGTTGCGGGTATTGAATTCGGGTATTTCATTATTGTAATTCAGGGCAAGCCTGTCTATATCCTGTCGTGAAACTACAAAAGTGCTGTCTTTCTCTACGTTATCAAGCCATTGTTTAAATACAACATTTCCTTTTTTAATTCCGTAAACCGATACCGGTACATTTGTTCGTGTCCTGTTCTTAATAGTAATTCTTAGAGAATCATTTACTTTATCAACATCAGAAAATTTAAAATCAATTAGCTTTCTGGTATTTATAACAGTGTTGAAAAACCAATCGGTATTTTTATCTGTTTTTGATTTAAGGATAGTTTCAAAGTCCTTTCTGTCTGTTTTCGTGCTTTTTACATTAAGATCATAAAATGCTGCTATTGATCGCGGAACGATGCTGTCTCCTAGATAATCGTTTAAATATTGAAGACTCAATCCTGCTCTGTATTTACCTGCAATCTGTTCGTTGAATTTTATAAAAGAATCTTTTGGGTCGCCAATAGGCTGATCCAGATTTTTCCGGGCTGTGATAAGGTAAATGTAATTGTACTGACCATTAAAGGTGATATTAAAAAGGTTGTGCCCTTTTAAGATGCCCCAATTCGAAAGCTGTCCCATCATTTTTCTATCCGGGTGAAACTCATCAATGTATTTCATCATCAAATCCATCTGAATACCGTCATATAGCCAGTTATCTTTACGGGGATCAAGCTTTAGTGTATTTTTTAAATAGGCATTAGTGAATGTTTTGATAAAGCGTATCTCGAACATAAAAGAGTCAGGATACGGGTTAAGGAATGCAGGCAACTGATTTAGCCCATACATAGGACTACGCTCGTAATCCGTCTGGGTAACCATTAGCTTTTCATGAGGATAACTACCCAGATTAGCAGCAGTAAAAGCAGATATTTTATCAATTAGTAGTGCTCTTTGTATTTCAGTAACACGACTGTCTTTAAGGTTACAGCTAATTTCGGCTACCTTATTAACATAAAAATCAAAAGTGTTGTTTCTTTCGATTGCAATGTTAAAATTGGTTCGGTCATTACCGTTTAATTCATACGTTGCAACGCTGTCGTTATCCGTTTTTTTTACTTCGTTTAGATCTGTTGTTATTTTTAAATCTTTTGGAAGTGAAAATGTTACCTGGTAGTCAGATACTGCATTAGCTATATCATCAAGATTCTCATTACTGTACCTTACAAATGTGTTTTTTTCGACACGGGCAGGGGTAAGGTACCAGTCTCTTAAGGCAAAAGCACCTGTTTTATCATCATAACCATATTCTGTAAAACGCTCGTTGGGTATTTTTACGTCATATGTGAGTAGTATCCTGAATTTTTGTCCCGGGTAGATAGGTTTTGTTAGTGTTACATCTACAAGATCCGGGTGTTTATCAGGACGTGTCCAGTTAAGCGTAATATTATTGTCATCAGTAATAGAATTGATTGTAGTGCTTCCTCTTTCGGAATCTTTAGCCAAATGAAATGCCCTTACAAATTCATCAGAGAATCGTTTGGCAAGTGGTGTATTTTTAGCTGAATACGAGTTATTCCAGTCGTTAAGTATAAATTCTCTTAGCGTATCGTTCGTCCGGTTATGATAAACGATCTCCTGCTTTACTTTCAATACCTGCGTTTCAGGATTTACCTGTACTTGCATTGTATTTCGATGCTGCGCATGTATTTGTACCGAAAACATCAGTATACATAAAGAAAATAACCGGACTGTTATATTCAAATTACCTGTAGGATTAACGTTATACGTAAAATATTTCTTACTCCTGTAAAACTATAACAAAGATGCGTAATTGTACCTATGGTTGCCTTACACAATGTTAAATTATGTTTACTTTTAGAAGTTAGGGCTAAGGTTGTATTTTTTATAGAATGCATCTATAACTTCAACAACTTCATCTTCAGTATCTACGACTTTTATCAGGTTTAGGTCTTCTGGATTGGCATTTTTATTTTGTTCAATCATAACTGTCTTAATCCAATCCATAAGTCCGCCCCAAAAATCCCTTCCCACAAGTATAATCGGGAACTTAGCAATTTTCTTAGTTTGTATCAGTGTTATTGCTTCAAACATTTCGTCAAGCGTACCAAAACCACCAGGCATAACAACGAATCCCTGAGAGTATTTTACAAACATTACTTTTCGAACAAAGAAATAGTCGAAGTTCACGTTTTTATCATGATCAATATATGGATTGAAATGCTGCTCAAAAGGGAGCTCAATATTAAGTCCAACCGATGGCCCACCACCTTGTGCAGCTCCTTTATTACCAGCCTCCATAATACCGGGGCCACCACCAGTAATTACGCCATAACCGGCACGTGTAATTTTCTCAGCGATCCTTTCGGCTAACTGATAGTACTTATCTTCAGGTTTAGTTCTTGCAGAACCGAATATAGATACGCAAGGGCCTATCCTTGCCATAGTTTCGTAACCGTTAACAAACTCAGACATTACCTTAAAGATAACCCAGGAGTCGTTACTTCTTATTTCATGCCATGATTTTTGTTTCAGGCTTTCGTTAATCCATTCGTCGTCGTTTTCAAACTTTTCTCTCATGGCGTTTTTTGTGCAGATAATTAATAAATCAGGTTTCTAAGATAATTCTTTTTTTAAGAAATGAGCCGTGTAGCTTTTTTTGTTTTTTGCCACCTCTTCAGGTGTACCTTTCGCAATAAGCTGTCCCCCGCCTTTACCACCCTCATAACCAATATCTATAATGTAGTCTGCCAGTTTTATAACGTCCATATTATGTTCGATAATAAGTACAGTATTTCCTTTGTCAACGAGCTTATTGATAACTTCCATTAATACACGGATATCTTCAAAGTGAAGCCCTGTTGTAGGTTCATCAAGAATATAAAAGGTGTTACCTGTATCTTTTTTAGAAAGTTCAGATGCCAGTTTTATACGCTGTGCCTCTCCACCTGAAAGCGTAGTACTTTGTTGACCCAGTGTAATATAGCCAAGCCCTACATCCTGAATCGTTTTTATTTTTCTGTGAATTTTAGGTATGTTCTCAAAGAAAGGAACTGCTTCATCTACGGTCATATCCAGCACATCAGATATTGATTTACCTTTAAAGCGGATTTCCAGTGTTTCGCGGTTAAATCGTTTACCCTGACATGTTTCACATTCTACATAAACATCCGGAAGGAAACTCATTTCGATAACGCGTAACCCAGAACCTTCGCAGGTTTCACACCGTCCACCGCTCACGTTAAAGCTGAAACGTCCCGGTTTGTAACCGCGTATCATAGCTTCAGGCGTTTGTGTAAATAAAGAACGTATCTCAGAGAATACATCGGTATAGGTTGCCGGGTTAGATCTCGGCGTACGCCCGATAGGTGATTGGTCTATATCAATAACTTTGTCAATATGCTCAAGGCCCCCGATCTTTTTATAAGGCTGTGGTTTCTTAACGCCATTAAAGAAATGGGCATTAAGGATGGGGTATAGTGTACCATTAATAAGCGTTGACTTACCGCTTCCGGAAACACCCGTTACAGCAATCATTTTGCCTAACGGAATTTCTATCGAGACATTTTTAAGGTTGTTACCGGTTGCTCCGGAAAGTTTAAGGGTTTTACCATTGCCTTCACGACGTTTTTTAGGAACAGCGATTTCTTTTTCGCCGTTAAGGTATGCCGCTGTAAGCGTATGCTCTTTTAATAATTCGGCAGGAGTACCCTGGCTTACTATTTGTCCGCCGAAACGTCCTGCGGCTGGGCCAATGTCAATAACATAATCGGCACGCTCAATCATGTCTTTATCGTGCTCAACTACAATGACCGAGTTGCCTATATCACGAAGTGATTCGAGTGATTTTATAAGTTTTTCATTATCACGCTGGTGAAGACCGATACTAGGTTCATCAAGAATATACAATACCCCGACAAGCTGAGAGCCAATCTGTGTTGCCAGCCTGATACGCTGTGCCTCGCCACCAGAAAGCGATCCCGATCCACGGCTAAGTGACAGGTAATTTAATCCGACATCAACAAGGAAGCTAAGGCGCGCCTTAATTTCTTTTACTATTTCTATGGCAATAACTTTCTGTTTTTCAGAAAGGTTACTATCAAGGTTTTCAAACCATTCAGCCAGGTCAGAAATATCCATAGCCGAAAGTTCAGCAATGTTAAGTCCGTTTACTTTAAAGTTCAGCGATTCCTGCCTAAGCCTTGTGCCGTGGCAAACAGGGCAGTCAATCTCATCCATAAAGTCTTTAGCCCAGCGTTTCAGAGAAGCCGATCCGCTTTCATCATACTGACTCTTTATGAAATTTGAGATGCCCTCAAAATCAATTTTATATTCGCGGTTTACACCAAGTGTTTTAGAATTTACGGTAAACTTTTCCTTTCCACCATTAAGAATCATCTCCATGGCTTCAGTGGGGATTTTATCGATAGCATCCGTCAGCTTAAAGCCATATTTCTCACCGATGATCTCAATTTGCTTGAAGATCCATGTGCTTTTGTATTCGCCCAATGGTGCAAACCCGCCTTTTTTGATTGTAAGCTTAGGGTCAGGGATTATCTTTTTAAGATTGATCTCATTTACAGTACCTAGTCCATTACAGTGAGGACACGCTCCTTTAGGAGAGTTGAACGAAAAGTTATTCGGTTCTGGGTTAGGGTAGGAGATACCCGATGAAGGACACATAAGGTTACGGCTGTAGTAGCGTGCTTCATCAGAACCATGCTCTATGACCATCATAACATCCTCACCATGATACATGGCAGTTTTAATACTGTCTGCAAGGCGTTTATCGGTGTCGGCAGTTGTATCAACAGCCATACGGTCTATAACCGTTTCAATATCGTGGTTCTTGTAACGATCCAGTTTCATTCCCGGTTCGATGTCTTTTATCTCACCGTCAACACGCACTTTTAGGAAGCCCTGTTTGGATATCTGTTCGAAAAGTTCGCGGTAATGCCCTTTACGTGTACGGACTATCGGCGCAAGAATAGTAATGCGCTTACCATCAAATTTTTCAATGATCAGGTTTTTAATCTGTTCATCGTTATAGCTTACCATCTTCTCGCCGGTAACGTAGCTGTAAGCATCGGCACCACGGGCATAAAGAAGACGCAGGAAATCATAGATCTCGGTGATTGTTCCTACTGTAGAGCGCGGACTCTTACTGGTTGTTTTCTGCTCAATGGCAATAACGGGGCTTAAGCCGTCTATCTTGTCTACATCCGGTCTTTCCAGGCCGCCAAGAAACTGACGCGCGTAGGCAGAGAATGTTTCAATGTAGCGGCGCTGCCCTTCGGCATAAATGGTGTCAAACGCAAGCGATGATTTCCCTGAGCCTGAAAGCCCGGTAATCACAACAAGTTTTTCACGCGGTATTGTAACATCTATATTTTTAAGGTTGTGCGCACGGGCGCCTAACACTTCTATATTATCGGTAGTATCTAGCATAGCATTTTGTGCAAAACGCAAAGGTACTCATTTTTAGGCTATTTTCGTGTAGGCGGTTTGGGTAAGAAATTGTTAAAGTGAGGAGTATGAATTGAAAGTAATTTTTTACATTTGAGATTTAACAAATTACGATATATTTGAAAGTATGACACCAACCATCCAAACCATCTCCTCTAAAAAACTTATAGGTAAACATATTGCCATGTCGTTTGTTGCTAATAAAACTTTTGAATTATGGAGCAGTTTTATGCCACAGCGTAAGCTTATAGCCAATGCTGTAGATTCTCAGCATATGTATTCGCTGCAATTATACGGTAAAGACTTTTATACTAACTTTAATCCTGCAAGGGAGTTCGAAAAATGGGCTGCACTGGAAGTTGCTAATTTTGATGCTGTTCCTGAAGGAATGGAAACATTGATAATTCCCGGTGGGCAATATGCGGTTTTTCATTATAAAGGGGCACACACCAATGGTTTTGATGTATTCAGTTATATTTTTGGGGAGTGGCTGCCGGCTTCGGGGTATGAGTTAGACGATCGTCCGCATTTTGAGATACTCGGACCTAAATATAAAAATGGAGATCCAGATTCAGAAGAAGAAATATGGATTCCGATAAAGTAGTTTTAAGATTGTCAGAGTTGCAAGTAGCAAAGTTAAATAGTGTAAAGCGTATGATTCTGAAAATTTGCTTCTTTGCTACTTTTAAGCTTAAATATTTACCTCAAATACTCGGTAAACTTTGAATCCATCAAATTGGTGAAAGCATTTTTAATTGTACCATCAGGATTAAGTATAATAGTACGATTGATCTTCGTGAATACCCATTTAAACTTAAGTTCATTAAAGTTGCTGGCGTGGAGTAGTGTGCTGTCGGGCAGGTTGTATTCCCCGATCATTCTTTTCCATTCTTTTTCTTCATCAACATTAATAGCAATGAAGTTTACGTTGGGATGTTCTTCTTTTAATAACTTTATTTTCTCTCCCATCATATCAAGATGAAGCCTCGCGCACGCAGTCCAAAAGAAAATAACGGTTTCCTTTTTTATGTCACCGTCAATAATAAAGTTTTTATTTTTTGTGTCAACAAGTGCAATCTGCGGGATTTTATTTCCGGGTTTAAGTAGCTTGATGGCGCGTCCCATTTTCTTGATATCGTTTTCTTCTTTTTTATCGGAAAGCTTTACATATTCATCGAGAAATTGTTCGTTGTTAGCTATATTTTGGTCTTCAAGAATATAAGCAAACGCAATATTATCAAGCACTTCATTCTTTATGCGCTTATCAGTGAAAATAGAATCAGCTACACGTAGCTTTTCGATATTTTCATGTAGCGATTTATCTTCAGATGTTGTGCTATTATATGTTTTTGCTGATGCTGTGTTATTTAGCATTGCAGTAAGGTATCGTACAAACGGAGAGAAAAAAGTAAGCCTCTTATCGTTAAAATCGATATCCTTTCTAAAACTGTAATAATCTTTTGGTAATTGCTCCCTGATGTTTTCGCCGGTACGCATTGCGTGAAGGTAAGGGTAACGTTCTTTTTTTGTGTTGTTATTCAGGTTAAGCCTGGATTTAGCATAAAAATCAAAACCATCATTCCAGTTAACGGCCTTCTTACGCTGTTCGTAAAAGGCTTTCTTAGTTTTATAAACGGAATCTGTTCTTTTTAAAAACGTCTTTACATCCAGTTCATAAATATCTGCAGACTGTTTACGGTCTTTCTCATTCAGCAGGTACATATCCATAAGGAAGTTGTTTTTGGCTTCACCACGCCCGCTAAAAACAATAGACTCATCAAAATTCATCCCGTTGATGCTAACCATTAAACTATCATTCCTGTCAAAATATACATAATGGTAATCAGGCTCATGTCTAAAACTATATAGTCCGGGAGTTAGCGAGTCGAATTTTACATAAAAGCGATTTTTTTCATCGAGAGGTATCGTGTCCAGTACTTTATCATCCTTGCTGAATATAACGTAACGTGTAGTCGGGTTGTCTACTACGCCGCCAAAATAGGCTGTGTAGTCATTGCGTTCATTTTTACATGACACTAGTGCTGCCAAAAATAATAGCAGTAATCCGTTATAATAAAAATTGCGCATAAGGTGATTTTAGTGCAACAGCAAAAATATTTTTTATATCTCCATACAGTTGTTAAAATACAGTTAAAAAAATTAAAATTATATTATCTGCAAGGGCTCGCGAAAATGGGGTAAATTTTGTATTTTTGCAAAAATTTTTTAAAATGCTATCAGTTTCAAATTTATCGGTACAATTCGGCAAACGTATATTGTTTGACGAAGTTAACACATCATTTACCCATGGCAACTGCTACGGTATTATTGGTGCTAACGGCGCCGGAAAATCTACATTCCTTAAAATTCTTGCAGGAGATATAGATCCCACATCGGGCCACGTGCACCTAGAGCCGGGCAAGCGTATGTCGGTTCTTAATCAGAACCACAATATGTTTGACGAGCATACTGTGCTTGAAACGATCCTGATGGGGAACAAAACCCTGTATGCGGTTAAAAAGGAGATGGACGAAATTTATCTTAAGTCTGATTTTTCTGATAAAGATGGCGAAAGAGTAGGAGAGCTTCAGGTAATATTTGAAGAAATGAATGGCTGGAATGCTGATTCTGACGCTGCAGCGATGCTTTCTAACTTAGGGATAGGTGAAGAATTTCATTATACCCTTATGGGAGAAATGGATGGTAAGCTTAAAGTACGTGTGCTATTGGCGCAGGCATTGTTTGGTAATCCGGATGTACTTATCATGGATGAGCCTACCAATGACCTTGACTTTGAGACAATTTCATGGTTGGAGAACTTCCTTGCAAATTATGAAAATACTGTAATTGTTGTATCTCACGACCGTCACTTCCTTGATGCTGTGTGTACACATATTTCGGATATTGACTTTAGTAAAATAAACCACTTCTCCGGTAACTATACATTCTGGTATGAGTCAAGCCAGCTTGCTGCAAGACAAAGAGCTCAGCAAAACAAGAAAGCAGACGAGAAGAAAAAGGAACTTCAGGAGTTTATTATGCGTTTCAGCGCGAACGTTGCGAAGTCTAAACAGGCTACCAGCCGTAAAAAGATGCTTGAAAAGCTTAAAGTTGACGATATCAAGCCATCAAGTAGAAGGTATCCTGCAATCATCTTTGATCAGGAGCGTGAGGCGGGTGACCAGATTCTGAATGTAAAAGACCTTAGTGCTTCGGTTGACGGTGAACTTCTTTTCAAGAATGTTGACCTTAATATGGCTAAAGGCGATAAAATAGTAGTTTTCTCTAAAGATAGCCGTGCAACATCTGCTTTCTATGAGATTATTAATGGTAATCTTGCTGCTGATTCAGGTTCATTCGATTGGGGTATTACTACAATTCAGTCGTATCTACCGGGTGATAACCACTCTTTCTTTGAAAATGACCTTACGCTTGTTGACTGGTTACGCCAGTGGGCTAAGACAGAAGAAGAGCGTGATGAAGTTTATATCCGTGGATTTCTTGGTAAGATGATCTTTAGTGGTGAAGAAGCTTTAAAAACAGGTAGAGTATTATCAGGAGGTGAAAAAGTACGTTGTATGCTTTCACGTATGATGATGCTTCGTGCTAACGTTCTTATGCTTGATGAGCCCACAAATCATTTAGACCTTGAATCGATCACGGCATTCAACAACTCGTTGAAAAACTTTAAAGGATCGGTGTTATTTACAACTCATGACCACGAATTTGCGCAGACGGTAGCAAACAGGGTGCTGGAGATTACTCCAAATGGTGTTATAGATCGTTACATGACCTTTGACGATTACCTGGATGATGAAAAAGTTCAGGAGTTAAGAAAGAAAATGTACAACTAGTATATATTGAAAAACCCGTAAGTGTAAAGCTTACGGGTTTTTTTATGATAAAATATACGGCTTATTTCCTAAAGCGGCTTATTACCCATATGATAATGACTACAACGAAGATGACTAAAAATACTCCAACACCAACACCGGCCTGGAAAATGTCACCTATCACTTCACAGCTGGTAAGCATTGTTGCTAAAAACAACGCGATGAATCCTAGTTTAAATATTCTACTTTGCATAATTTTTTGTTTTTTAGGTTATTTATAATAAAGTTAAACACACAAAAACAGGATATTGTTAAAATTGAATCAATTGTAATAATATTAAGATGGGCAGGAAGTTGCCTAATAGTGCAGAATTAGTCTAATTAATTGTATTCTTATTTTTTCCAAATCCATTTTTTCCCTACTTTTACAAACCAAACACAATACCGCATTATGAGCCACAAAATATTGCTTACATCAAGAGAAGTCAATATCATCTTACATCGTTTGGCCTGCCAGTTAATTGAAAAACATCTCGATTTTTCAGATACCGTACTTATTGGTCTTCAGCCACGCGGGCGTTTCCTTGCAGAGCGTATCAAACAATTACTGGAACAGGAATATAACGTATCTAGCATAGAGCTTGGTTTTTTAGATATTACCTTCTTCAGGGATGATTTTCGCCGTTCAGACAAGCCTTTAGAGGCTAACAGAACAGAGATAGACTTTCTTGTGGAGAACAAAAAGGTGGTTTTCATAGACGACGTTCTTTATACAGGCCGCAGTATCCGTGCTGCGCTTACTGCTATACAATCGTTCGGCCGCCCATCTGAAATTGAACTTTTGGTTCTTATAGACCGCCGCTTTAGTCGTCACCTGCCAATTCAGCCCGATTACCGTGGGCGCCAGGTAGACGCTATTAACGATGAGAAGGTAAAAGTGTCGTGGAAAGAAAACGACGGAGAAGACAGTGTTTATTTAATATAAGGCTTAACTGCAACAGTAACTACAATGAAAGAATTAAGCGTTAATCATTTATTAGGAATAAAATATATCAACAAAAATGATATTGACCTTATTTTTGAAACTGCCGATCAATTTAAAGAAGTAATAAACCGACCGATTAAGAAAGTTCCTTCGCTTAGGGATATAACTATAGCTAATATATTTTTTGAGAATAGTACACGGACAAAACTGTCTTTTGAACTGGCACAAAAAAGGCTTTCAGCTGATGTTATCAGTTTTTCAGCAGCACAGTCTTCGGTTAAAAAAGGAGAAACGCTTATTGATACCGTAAACAATATACTTTCTATGAAAGTGGATATGGTAGTTATGCGTCATGAAAGGCCGGGCGCTGCACATTTTCTGTCTAAAAATGTAAATGCTAGTATAGTGAATGCTGGTGACGGAGCACACGAACACCCGACACAAGGATTGCTTGACTCATATACAATCAGAGAGAAACTGGGTGAAGTTGGTGGTAAGAAAGTGGTGATTGTGGGTGATATCCTTCACTCAAGGGTGGCGCTTTCTAATATCTTTGCCTTGCAGATGCAGGGAGCAGAAGTTAAAGTATGTGGACCGAAAACCCTTATACCTAAATATATTGAATCTCTTGGTGTAACTGTGGAGCCAAACCTTCGTAAAGCTTTAGAGTGGGCAGATGTTGCTAACATGCTAAGGGTTCAGAATGAAAGGCTCGATGTGAATTATTTTCCTTCTACACGTGAGTATGCGCAACAATACGGAGTTGATAAAGCATTACTTGATTCACTAAATAAAGAAGTCATTATTATGCATCCTGGGCCGATAAACCGAGGTGTAGAGATAACCAGTGACGTGGCAGATTCTCAGCAATCTGTTATATTAGAACAGGTAGAGAATGGTGTTGCCGTGCGAATGGCTGTCATTTATCTACTGGCATCTAAAATCAAACAATAGTAAAAATTGAAGTCGTAATTTCTGTACACGACTATTAAAATATTCTGAAGGAAGTTTTAGTTACCATTCAACTTTGTAACTTAGCTTTTCAGCAACTTTGTAACACGAAAAATGAAAGTAGAAGAAAAAGGACATACAGTTGTATTAAAGGATACTCAAGGTGATTATAATACATTTCTTGAAAAAGTAACTTCAGAATATAATACCTATAAAGAGCGTAATATAATTCTTGATGTGAGTCAGGATAAAAATATTGGGCTTCAGGATATACTGTCATTTCTCTCTTTATCTAATAAACACAGGAAAGCAAAAAAGTCATTCGTACTTGTTGCATCTGATATCGACTTTAATGAAGTGCCTGATGAAATGGTAGTTGTGCCGACTCTTCTTGAGGCTCACGATATTATCGAAATGGAAGAGATAGAGAGAGATCTCGGCTTCTAAAAATTTGATTATTTATAATTTTCTATTGTTTGGGGTTATGGGTAATCTTTAAACCCTAAACCTTAAACGTATCGAAATGAATTTAACTATCCTTGGCTGTTATGCAGCGACCCCACGAACTCTTACCAATCCTACATCGCAGGTGCTGGAAATGAAGAACAGGATGTTCCTGATTGATTGCGGGGAAGGCACGCAGGTACAGCTGAGAAAGCATAAGCTTAAGTTCTCACGAATAAACCATGTGTTTATTTCACATCTCCATGGTGATCATTTCTATGGTTTAATTGGACTTGTATCTACATTTTCGCTTCTCAATCGCCAGTCCGATCTGCATATATATGGGCCTAAAGGGATCAAAGAAGTTACACTTCTGCAATTAAAGTTGTCTGCTTCATGGACAAGTTATAATCTTTATTTTCATGAACTGGACAGTAAAGAATCTCAGGTGGTGTTTGAAGATGATAAAGTAATTGTAACCACTATTCCTCTTACGCACAGGGTGTATACAAATGGTTTTCTTTTCCAGGAAAAAACAGGAGACAGAAAGCTCAATCTTGATGCTGTTAATGAATACGGCATAGAAACCTGTTACTATAATAAAATTAAAAGTGGCAGTGATATGAAACTGGATGACGGAAGAGTAATTCGTAATGATGTGCTAACTTTCGATCCTGTTCCTGCCAAAAGTTATGCGTTTTGTTCTGATACAATGTATGATGAAACGATAGTATCATTAATAAGGGATGTAGATGTATTGTATCATGAAAGTACCTTCCTTGATTCTGAAGAGCACCTTTGTGAACGAACAATGCATTCAACAGCTAAACACGCCGCCGCTATAGCTTTAAAGGCTAACGCTAAACAACTTGTCTTAGGGCATTTCTCTACAAGATATGGTTCAATAGATCCTTTTAAAGACGAAGCAGAAACCGTATTCCCTAATGTCCATTTAGCTGATGATGGGAAAATATTCGAGTTTTAAGAAATTTCAATACCTTTAAGTTAGTTTTTTCCTATCCAGTAATCATAATACAAGAACAATGACTGATCTTAGTAACTATCGCCGTTCATACGAAAAAAGTGAGCTAACAGAAGAGCATCTTCCGGAAGATCCTATGAACCTTTTCAAAAAATGGTTCATAGAGGTAGAAGAATTTGATGGTCCCGGAGAGGTTAATGCTATGACAGTTTCCACTTTTGGATTGGATGGTTTTCCAAAATCACGCGTTGTGTTACTCAAGCAGTATACCTATGAGGGTTTTATTTTTTTTACGAATTATGATTCGGAAAAAGGAAAAGCCATAGCTGCAAATCCTAATATTTGCCTTTCTTTCTTTTGGGAGGGTTTGGAACGCCAGGTTATAATTAAGGGTAAGGCAGAAAAAGTATCTGAAAATATTTCTGACGGTTATTTTGACAGCAGGCCGGAAGGCAGTAGGCTGGGAGCTATAGTATCTCCACAAAGCCGGGTTATTCCTTCACGGGATTATCTCGAAAATAATCTGAAAGATTTGGAAAAAGAGTTTGAAGGAAAAGAAATACCACGTCCTGCGAACTGGGGGGGCTATATTGTAAAACCTATAGAGGTTGAATTCTGGCAGGGAAGGGCTAATCGTCTTCACGACAGGATACGTTTTAAACTTCAGTATGATCTTTCATGGATTGTGGAACGACTTGCTCCATAAGCTTAAATTTTAATATCAAATTAACATATTGTAGGGAAACTGGCTTCGTTATTTTACGGATATTTAAATTATTGATACATAACTATTAAACCTATAGAGCGTATGAAAAATTTAATTCTGATCCGCCATGCGAAGTCAAGCTGGGAAGCACCGTTGGAGGATAAAGACCGCCCTTTATCGAAAAGAGGGATAAATGATGCGCATCTTGTAGCGTCTGAAATTGAGAATCACTTACCTAAATCATATATTGTTTGGAGTAGTACAGCTAAGCGTGCTAAAAATACCGCCTACATTTTTGCAGAAAATCTTTCTATACCACTAGAAACCATAGTCTTTAAAGACGACCTCTATACTTTTGATGCTAAAAGCCTCGAAGATGTTATAAAAAGCTGCAATAATCAATTTGATAACCTAATTCTTTTTGGACATAACGACGCTATTACTAATTTTGTTAATACCTTTGGGAACCATGCTGTAGAAAATGTACCTACGGCAGGTTTTGTATCCCTTTCCTTTCAGCAAAATGACTGGAAAGATATCCGAAAGGGGACGATAGAAAAAGTATTATTTCCAAGCGAATTAAAGAAACATGATCCACCACTCACCGGTAAACCGGTATATTGACAGGGAAAAAAGCTGGCTGGCGTTTAACGCAAGAGTATTGCAAGAAGCAGGAGACGATAAAGTGCCTTTGCTGGACAGGCTAAGATTTTTAGGAATATTTTCAAACAACTTCGACGAATTTTTCAGGGTGCGCTATGCAGCCATACGCCGTTTGAGCCTTACAGGACAGACCGGCGAGAAGATTCTTGGAGGTATATCTGCCCAGCAGCTTCTTACAGAGATTACTGATATTGTTATCGAACAACAATCGGAGAGTCTTCGTATTCTAAGCGTTATTGAAAAAGAGCTGGAGAATGAGAATATTTTCATGGTTAATGAAACCCAGCTTACTAAAGAACAGGAAAGCTATCTAAAAGACTTTTATATCCAGAAAGTAAGTCCGGAATTAGTTACTATTATCCTTAATGATCTTGACGAGTTTCCATTGTTAAAAGATACATCGGGCTATCTTGCTGTGAAGCTGGTTATGAAACCTAAAGTATTACCTGGGTACTCTGAGACTACTCAGCAAATACGTTATGCAGTAATTGAGATGCCTAAAACCGTTAATAGGTTTGTAATACTTCCATCTAATACGGATAAGCAGTATGTCATTATGCTTGATGACGTTATACGTCTTAATCTGCACGGAATATTTAATATCTTCAGGTATGAGAGCATCTCTGCCCACATGATTAAAATTACGCGTGATGCACAGTTAGAAATAGATAGCGACCAGAGTAAAAGCTTAATGGAGAAGATTTCTACTAGTGTTAAAGAAAGACGTATTGGAGAACCTGTACGTTTTGTATATGATCAGGCTATAGGGAAGGATACACTTGATTTCTTTCTTACCCGTATGGAGATAGATTCATCCGATAGTATTATTCCGGGAGGAAGATATCACAATAGGCGAGATTATATGGACTTTCCTAACTTAGGGAGACAGGACTTGCTTTATCAGCAAAATGTCCCATTGCCGGTACCGGGGCTTAGCCTTGAAGGAAGTATTCTTCATAAAATAAGAGAAAGAGATTACCTGCTTAACGCACCTTATCAGTCGTTTGCATATGTAATTAAATTTCTTCGTGAAGCAGCACTTGATCCTAAAGTTAGTTCCATAAGTATAACGTTATATCGATTAGCCAGAAATTCGCAAATTATCAGTTCTCTTATTAATGCAGCTAAAAACGGAAAGAAAGTAACAGTTCAGATCGAACTTCAGGCGCGTTTTGATGAGGCTAGTAATATTTCCTATGCAGAACAGATGCAGACGGAAGGTATCAATCTTATATTCGGCGTAAAGGGCCTTAAAGTGCATAGTAAAATATGTGTTATAGAGCGCGTAGAAAATGGACGTATAAAACGTTATGGATTTGTATCTACGGGTAATTTTAATGAGTCTACAGCTAAAATATATACCGACGTTACATTGTTTACCAGCCATCAGCAGATTTTAAAAGAAACACAAAGGATATTTGAGTTCTTTGAAGTCAACTATCGTGTACACCGATATAAACACCTTTTTGTATCGCCACATTACACCCGTAGTAAATTTTATAAACTGATTGACAGAGAAATATTAAATGCTATAGCTGGTAAAGAGGCATACATAAAACTTAGAATGAACAGCCTTACCGACTTCAAAATGATCGATAAGCTCTATGAAGCCAGCAGAGAGGGTGTAAAAATACAGCTTATTATACGCGGAATATGCTGCTTGATACCTGGTGTACCGGGCATGAGCGATAATATAGAAGCAATAAGCATTGTAGATAACTATCTTGAGCATTCCAGGGTCTATATTTTCGCAAATTCAGGAGATCCGGAAATATTTATTTCTTCAGCAGATTTTATGACTAGAAACCTTGATGCAAGGGTAGAAGTTACATGTCCTATTTATGATCCGGAGATAAAGCAGGAATTGCTTGAAACTTTTGAAATTGGTTGGAAAGCTAACGTAAAAGCCAGGCTACATTCTGAAACGTTGGAAAATAAATACAGGAAAAAGCCTGATGAAAAACCTTTCCGTGCGCAGCTGGAAACTTACAATTATTACAGAAACAAATTAGACGTTATTTACGAACAATTATAAGTGAGGGATAGTTCCTTAGGTGCTTAAAGAATGATTACAATAAAAAAATATGCTGCGATAGATATTGGTTCAAATGCCATGAGGTTATTAATATCCAATATTGTCGAGCAGGAAGGTAAGGAACCACAGTTTAATAAAAGTTCGCTTGTACGCGTACCGGTGCGTCTTGGGCAGGATGCTTTTACTGTAGGGGAAATTACCGAAGAGAATATTGAACGTATGGTGGACTCTATGAAAGCCTATAAACTACTTATGAAAGTGCATAAAGTAGAACGTTATATGGCTTGTGCTACTTCAGCTATGCGTGAAGCATTTAATGGAAAAGAAGTCGCTGATATTATAGAGCAGGAATCGGGTGTGAAGATAGAAATAATCGATGGGAAAAAAGAAGCAGCTATTATTGCTTCAACAGATTTGCATCATCTTGTTAAGACCGATCAGACCTATCTATATGTTGATGTTGGTGGAGGCAGTACAGAGTTTTCATTGTTTGCCAATGGAAAAATCGTTGCCTCTAAATCATTTAAAAATGGTACGGTTCGTTTGCTAAATAACATGGTAAACGAAGTGGTTTGGCAGGAAATAGAAAAGTGGATTAAAGCTGTAACCGAACCTTACGAAACAGTTACACTTATTGGTTCAGGAGGAAATATCAATAAGCTATTCAAAATGTCCGGTAAACAACAGGAAAAACCATTGTCTTTTTTTTATGTAAACAGCCAGTATCAGTTTCTAAATAGCCTAAGTTACGAGCAGCGTATTTCAGAGCTTGGACTTAATCCGGATCGCGCAGACGTAATTATTTATGCTGCCCGAATATATTTAAACGCCATGAAGTGGAGTGGTGCGAGAAATATTTATGTGCCAAAAATCGGACTATCAGATGGTATAGTAAAAGCCATGTACTACGGAAAAATATAAGTTTATGGATAACAGGATAAAACTTATTAAAGGTGATATTACCAAGATGCAGACTGATGCGATAGTTAATGCTGCAAATTCATCGCTACTGGGTGGTGGCGGAGTGGATGGTGCTATTCATCGCGCGGGAGGTAAAGCTATTTTAGATGAGTGTATCGCAATCCGAAATCTTCAGGGTGGTTGTAATACCGGAGAAGCTGTTATAACAACTGCAGGTAATCTTACATCCAAATATGTCATCCATACAGTCGGTCCGGTTTGGAATGGCGATAAACTAGAGAAAGAACAATTATTAGCTAATGCTTACCTCAATAGTCTTACACTTGCGGTTGAAAATTCCATTGAAACAATTGCATTTCCAAATATCAGTACAGGAGTATATCATTTTCCTAAAGATAAAGCCGCTAAAATTGCTATTTCAACAGTAGATGATTTTCTAAGAACAACTACTTCCGTTAAAGAGGTTGTATTTGTATGTTTTGATGATGAGAATTACAATTTATATCAATCTATATTAGAATAATTTACATTATATAAAATTCATCTTTCGTAATAGGGTCCGGTACATCTTTTTCGTGAATAAGCTGCCTGATATTGATCTCAATAGTTCTTGCGATAGCCGTCACGGAAATATCGCTTGGCCTGTTTCTAAAAGGATCCTGCAGGTAATAAGCTGTTTTTTCAAGAATAAAAAATACAAGCGCTATTAGAAGTAACAACGGTATTTCATACGCAAGTATCACACCTTTTAGAGCAATTGATAGTATAGCAACAAAAAGATATATTGTGAAATGAAGGAACATTCTATATGTTGTAGGAAATACTGTAGAATTAATTCTTTCTGCTGCACCCATGCTATCTGAAAATCGTACCGATGTAGTGTTTAGTTGAATATTTTCAAAATCGGTAAGTCTACCGGCTTCTCTTAGTTTACTTATTTGCTTTACATTCATTTGAAGTATTCCCAGAGGTTTATTCTTGAATTCTTTTAAAGATTGTAATTCATCCTCGGGTAAAAAGTTATCGCAACTTTCCAATGGAGGTAATCCTCTTAACGATTGCCCAAGTGAGTAACACCATGCAATTTGTCTATATGCCATTTGTTTTATCTGTTGGTCGGTGTCGTCTCCTTTCAGGAACGCCTGAAGCTGCAAAACCAAACTTCTTGAATCGTTTACTATTGCACCCCATATTTTTCGGGCTTCCCACCAGCGATCGTAAGACTGGCTCATTTTAAACGATAGTAAGACCGATATTGCAGTACCTAAAAATGTTGCTATTGTAAGCGGCATTTCGGGTACGTATGTATAAAATTTTTCGGTAAGAAAATGTATGATTATACCTAATATGAAAACGATAAGCATTTCATATTTTATCAGGTTAAAAAGATAGCGCAGGGGTACGCGTTTGTCTACAAGCATAAAACATTATTTAATACATACTAAAGTTACATAATGTTTTAATGTACACCTTTGATTATAGTTAACATTTACAATAATTTTCACATTACCATTTTTCTTCAAGTTTCGCAGGTATATAATCCTGCCTGTATTCACTATTCATTTTAAAATAGTTGCCGTCAGGCTTTACTATAATATAACCGCAATCTGCCGATTGTTTAAATAAGAGTTTCTTAATAATTTCATTCTTATCTTCATAAACAAAATCCTTTTCGTAATCAAATCGTTTTTCGGTTACAAATACCTGGAAAACAGTTTTGTTTTTCTTTATAAATCTTCGATAGACTCTATCGCTGGTATAGTAGTCTATATTGGGACGTTGTCTCGGTAACGGCTTTTCTTTCTGAAAATAGTTTATAATTATCGAATGATCTGCAGATATGGGAAGGCCTGTTAGCTCTTGCAGTGCACTAATCAGTTCGTCTCTCTTTTCAGGCGTAATCTTTCCATATTCCTATCTGGAAAGCAGGCGGGCATTTATCGAATCTTTATTCTCGCTAATTAGCCATATATATTTTTGTGACTTAATTTTAGCGTCAAATAACTCCTGAGAAATTGTGTTGCCCGTTTCATCAAAAAGATAGCCTTGTTATTTAGTTGCTTGTGCGTGAAAATTTAGAGTAATAAAGCAACAAATAAATGTCATTATCAATTTCATACTTAGCCCTTTATTGTTGTTTTTTGTTCTTGTATAGGCTTGGAATCTTCACGTACTTTCTTCAGTTCAGCTTCATTAATTACACGTCTGGTGTCTTCATCTTCCCATTCATACATTTTTTCAAAACTAATCTCCCGTTGCGCTTTTATGCTTTTCTCGGTAGGAATTGATTTCGTTGTTGTTTTTACCTTTAATGAAGGTCGCGATTCTTCCATTGACTTCTCTAGTGATTCCTGCATTTTCTGTGTAAAGAAAACCGCGAAATTATCTTGTTGTAATATGTGTTGCTGTAGTGTTTTCTTTACTGATTCCTCAGGTGCGGTTATTTTAATTTCATCTTTGCACGGATAACAAATGCTTGTAACTTTAAAACCTACAATTTTTGTTTCATCTTCGGCTTCTAGAATTACACCGGGCAAACCTGATAGTTTCCAGGGACCGTAAGGATAGGGTATGCTTTCGGTAAACCAGACGGTATAGCTTCTACCTCTGAATATTCCAGTTGCTTTTTGAGTTTTCAGCCCATCAACTGTTTTAAATTCATTATGTGTTTTCCACTTTATATTTATCCAATTATCCTCATAAATATAAGGCTCCAGTATTTGCTTAGGCTGACGGACAATTATTTTTTTAGTTGTATAATCTTTGAATATCTGAGCGCCAATAGCGTCATATCCTTTTGTTGTTACTGAAAAACTATTGTTTATTTCATCTGTCTCCATAGATGAATAATCCTGTAGATTTTCTTCCAGATCATATCTAAGCCACTTATAAAGAGACTGAGTTGAATTGAATTCAAGTAATCCGGCTATAGGTTCTTTATTGCCATTTGCTACAAGGTAGTTTATTTTTCCGTTAACGTTATTTTGGGAAAGTAAGGTTAAGTTATAGGTAAGAAATAAAATGAGGAATAGATTGCGCAATTTCATAATCTTGATAGTTGGTTGGTTAGCCAAATATAAGTTATTTCTGAAACTGACGTGTGGTTAGATGTCTAAATCGAACAATTTCCTTAGAGTCTCTACTGCGGGATTTATCGATTTTAGTTTTTCAAACTTTTCGATAGGAGTAAAGGCATGCTTTGTAGATACTATTTCATTCACATGAACATCAATAGTAATATCATGGTTATGAAGTTTACCTCGCAGATAACCTAATAGTTCGTGTTTGGCATTGTCAAAATCTAATTTAGAACCTTCATTTGGAAGTTCCAGCTTAATAGTAACACCATCAAGCACCGGATCATTAATTTGCATATAAGTAGCCATGATCTTCTGTCCCGAATCACTTAAACGCTTTGCAAATTTATTCCATTGCAGCAGCATATCGGTTTCGTTGAATGCCTCACGGGGCAAATCATCAGTATGCCTTACTATAGCTTTCTGGCTTTCCAGTAATTCTTTTTTCTGGCGAAGACCGGCTAATGAAAATGCTGATACTTTGGGTGTTCCGTCATTTGCAGGTTTTAGTACAGGCGGTTTAATTACCTCCGGCTCATCTACCTCAAGCTCTGTAGCGGGTAGTGGAGTAATCGGTGCTGCAGAAACTTCTGCACTGACACTTATAGTTTCTGTGATAGTATTTTCAGTTTGAATAACAGTTTCCTGTACAGTAACTTTAGCTACAGCAGCGGCATTTTCTTTAAAGTAATGGGATGGAATTATAAATTGGTCAGCTTTTTTTTTTCTCCATCAAAGGTGATGGAGGCAAGCTGCATTAAGCATAATTCTACAAGCAACCTTTGGTTCTGGCTGGTTTTATATTTAAGGTCACAATCATTTGCTAAATCTATTGCTTTTAGTAAAAAGTCCTGACTTGTTTTTTGCGATTGTTCCCTGTAAAGATTCTGTGCAACTTCACCTGCTTCTAACAATGCCAATGTTGCAGGATTTTTACTGACTAGTAAGTCACGGAAATGCGATGCAAGTCCGGCTACAAAATGATGTCCGTCAAACCCTTTCGCTAAAATCTCATTATAGGTAAGTAATAGGTCAGGAATACGGTTTTCAATGATCAGATCGGTTACTTTTATGTAGTATTCATAATCAAGTACGTTTAGATTTTCAGTAACTGCCTGACGGGTAAGATTAGTACCGCAATAACTTACGACCCTGTCAAAAATCGAAAGAGCGTCACGCATAGCGCCATCTGCCTTTTGGGCAATAATGTGCAGTGCATCATCTTCGAAAGAGATTCCCTGGCTGCGGGCAACCTCACCAAGATGTTCTTTAGCATCTTTAACGGTTATTCTTTTGAAATCGAATATTTGGCAACGCGATAATATAGTTGGTATTATCTTGTGTTTCTCTGTAGTTGCAAGTATAAATATAGCATGTCTTGGCGGCTCTTCAAGTGTTTTAAGAAACGCATTGAATGCAGCCTGAGATAGCATGTGTACCTCATCTATAATATATACTTTGTATTTACCTGTTTGTGGCGGTATTCGAACCTGGTCTATAAGGCTTCGGATGTCGTCTACAGAGTTGTTAGAAGCAGCATCCAGCTCAAATACGTTAAAGGCAAAATCCTCATACGGGTCGTCATAACCTTCTTGGTTTATTTTTCGGGCCAAAATACGCGCGCAGGTAGTTTTACCAACACCACGAGGACCTGTAAATAGCAGTGCCTGAGCAAGGTGATTATTATCTATGGCATTAAGTAGTGTATTGGTAATAGCCTGCTGCCCAACAACATCCTTAAAGGTTTGTGGGCGATACTTACGGGCTGATACTATAAACTGTTCCATAGAAATTACTGTAGAGCAAATATAGCAATTCCTTTGGGAATTTTGACGATATCCCGCCGCCGATTAATTGTTTTTTGCAACACAAAATATTACGCTCTAATAACACGGAAGTTAGGTTTAAACTATTCTAATGTTAAGGGGAATGTACTATAAAAGTAATATCCTTAAGGCTGTAGTTTTTTAACCAGCCACGGCAACGTTAATCCCTGACCGATAAGTGTGAATAAAACAACGACCACCGATATAAATATTATTTCGTTGCGGAGTGGAAAAGGGGTGCCATCGCCAAGTTCGTGTGGCAAACCTATCGCTATTGCCAAAGATACGATGCCACGCATACCCGACCAGCTTATAATAAGGCTGTTCTTAAAATCCAGCAAAGCATGTTCGCTTATTTTGTGCCTGCCTTTTTTAAAAGCATTCTGCAATCCGGCTTTTTGAGAAAAAACTCTTATCATACGTATAAGAAGTACTGCTATTGTGATAAGAAATGCATAACCTATATAAGGTAATACCATGGCTTTATCAATGCTTCCCAATATGTATGGAAATTGCAATCCTATGAGAATAAATATAAGTCCGTTTAAAAGGAATATAGCAATGTCCCAAATTGATTTCGACTGATTTTTTAATCGTTCTGGAAATACCATATTACTAAACCTCGATATTACAAGTCCCAGCATTACTACTGCAATAACACCGGATACATGGATTTCTTCAGCTATAAGATAGGTAACAAATGGCATAATCAGCATGAAACTGATAACCACTATTGCATCGTCCTTTATCCTTTTAAGTATAATGGCTAATAACTTACCCATTATCATTCCGACCAGTATTCCGCCACCTAATAAGAACACAAATTCCAATGTGGCCTTCCAGAATACAAAAGCTGCTCCTGTAACGGCGGCAACTGCAAAACGGTAGGCAACTAGTGCAGATGCATCGTTTATAAGGCTTTCCCCTTCCAGTATCGTCATTGTTTTATGTGATAATCCGAGTCCCTTTGTAATGCTCATAGCAGCTACAGCATCGGTTGCAGAAAGTATGGCACCCAACACAAAACCTAATGGCCAGTTCATACCCGGGATGCAATACCTTGCTAAAACCGCTATGCCAAGAACTGTAATAAATACAAGTGATATTGCGAGAGTGCTAATCGTATTGATATTGGTTTTAAACTGCGCGAATGATATATTGAATGCCGCATCGTATAGAAGTGGAGGCAGAAATAAAAGGAATATAATTTCGGGGTCAATTTCTACTTTAGGCAGAGTAGGTATAAAACCAATGGCTATTCCTGCACTTATAAGAAGTATCGGGTAGGGCAATTTTATTTTATCGGCGATTGCCGATAGCCCGATCATAAGGGCAAGTATAAATAGTACAATACTATAGTTTTCCATAAATCAACTTTGAAGTTTTCTCAAAAAAGTAAATTTATGAAAAACCTAAGTATTCACTTTTGATAATTTCGATAAGTTGAGTTTCGATTGATGACTATGCAATTACTTCAGCAATATCTTCGTCGGTAAGCAGCCTGAGTAATGCTTTTTCATTAGCGTTAAATTCTTCACTGGTTGTAGATTCGGGTTTGTAATTGTCTATAAGACCTTTCTCATACGTTGCAATAACAGTGGGGTGTATGTAATATTTTTTGCAAACGGTGCGGGTATTTCCCAATTTTTCAGCTACGGAATCTATAACACCTACAATTTTACGTTTACAATCAGTATCGCTGGTAAATTTGCCTATATCTAAAAAAGCGCATAAGGCATTTAGGCTTCCTGCCCACGCACGGAAATCTTTAGCGGTAAAATCTTCACCGGTAATTTCTTTAATATAGCCATTTACATCGCCGGAACCTATAGTGTGTCGATTGCCGTTGTCATCATAGTACTGAAAAAGTTCCTGTCCGGGAATGTCTTTGCATTTTTTTACAAGATTTGCCATCTTACGGCTTTGCAGTTTTATCTTGTGCTTTACGCCTTTTTTGCCTACAAATTCAAACCACACTGTGGTGCCGTCAAATTTAACATGCTTATCGCGAAGTGTTGTTAGCCCGAAAGAACCATAGAGTTTTTTGTAAGCATCGTTACCAATACGAATATTTGTCATCTCTATCAGTTTTACAACTAGTGCAACAACTTTTTCATAGGGCAATCCTTTACGGTTTAAGTCTTTTTCTACCTGTTGGCGTATTAATGGCAACGCATTTGCAAATCTGCGGAGGCGAAAGAATTTTGATTGGTTTCTAATCTTATTCCAGTGCGGGTGATAGCGGTATTGTTTTCTTCCTCTTACATCAATACCGGTAACCTGAAGATGTCCATTTTCAAAGGGTGATATCCACACATTCTGCCATGCCGGTGGAATAACCAGCTTCTTTATGCGATCTATTGTTTCCTTATCCTTAATAGTAATACCATCTTCATTAATATAACTAAAGCCGCTACCTTTGCGTTTTCTGTAAAAGCCTTTATCAGACTTTAGAGAATAACGCAGGCCAACGGCTTTCGCTGTTATTTTAGGATCGCTCCCTATCTTTTCAAGTTTTTTCTGGAGCCTGTTCATGACTATTGCTGTTCAGCCCTGCCTTTAATAGACATATCTAAAAGTACTTTTGCAGCGTCGCTTTCGCTTCCCGGGCTTACTACAAATACACCTTTTTGTCCGTTTTTTGCCTTGATACCATAAACTGTAGCCTCGTCACCCGGGTCGCTTTCGCCTTCGTAACGGTAAATGTGCTCAATTTCAAAATCGTCGCAATGCGTTTTAATACGGTCTTCTTCAAGGTTAAAATCGGTAGTATAACCTTTTTCGTTTAAATCCTGTAATGCCTTAGTTACCGTGGCATAATGATACATCTGTCTGTCCATGATACTGTGTTTTTAAGTTAGTTTGCTTTATTTACTTTAAAATTACAGATTTCATTTTTTTATGCCAGCCAACGAAATGTTAAACATTTTCTCACAGTCGAACGCAAAACGTCAAACCTCTGACACTGGATTATTTACAGAGTTTATTGGGATTGTCGGTAAAGTTTACGACTAAAACACTACTTTTGCGCCCGCAGGCCGTCTTATCGCCGTTGTGTTTACACGAGGGAGGAAAGTCCGGACACCATAGGGTAGCATAGCGGGTAATGCCCGTCATTCTGTTTTAGCTTACTGAAACAGGAGAGGACAAGTGCAACAGAAAGTATGTACAGGTAATGCTGTAGTGAAACCAGGTAAACTCTATGCGGTGAAATGCCATGTACACCGGCAATTAAGGGCTACCCGCCCGATGCCGGGGGGTAGGCAGATTGATCCTTCACAGTAATGTAAGGACTAGATAAATGATAAGAAACCCCGCTTTAGGGCGGGGTTACAGAATCCGGCTTACAGGCCTGCTATTTTTTATAATTTGTAACTAAACATTACACCGGCACGATAGGGTAGCCATTCGCCACTTTTATTATAGCCGGAATGCTCATATCTTTCATTCGTAGATAAAAGGCGACCTGTGTAATGTGCCTGTTGGTTACCGCCACCCAGAAACATATCGATCATCCATTTCTCATTTATCTTTATTTCGTAACCTACAGTTACTCCCAGAAAGAAAGCTTCGCCTTTTTGGTAGTAGTCAGTGTTAAGATAATTCCATTTCTGCATTTTAAAAATAGCCCCACCTACGTGACCACCTACATATATGCCATTAAATTTTTCATTGAAATGGTAACGAACTTCGCTAAATACCATAAGTGTTTTAAAAGGAGCGCCGTTTATGGATTCCCAGTAAGAACCTAAAACATCACCCTGAAATGTAAGCTTTTTACCGATACTCGTTTCAACAGCCACCTGAGGTATTCCCAAAAGCGTAGTCGGAGCATTAAATTTAAGATACGTTTGAGAGAAGCCGCTTGTAGTTACCAGTAAAAATACCAGCATTAATAATTTTTTCATTACGAAAAGAATGGATAATATATTAAGAAAATTTTGGCAGGAAAATTACATATTATCTTCCTCTTCAGCAAGCGAATCGTCTTCTATTTCATTATCAAATTCGAAGAACGAAAATACAGATCCACCGTAGTTTTTCTGAAAAGAAAAATTCATCATATGATTCAGCTTGGTGTATTTAGAGTGCTCAATAACCATCATGCCATCCTGTTGCAGTAACTCATTATCGAATACTAACATTACAATCTCTTCGAATAACTTCTGATCCATATTGTATGGAGGGTCTGCAAAAACAATGTCAAATGCAGCTTTGCTACCCTGCAAATATTTAATGACATCACTTTTTACAGCAGAAATATTAAAATCAAACTCACCGGCAGTCTGTTTAATGAATTTTACACAGCCAAAGTCAGCATCTACGGCTGTAAGGTTAGTGGCTCCACGTGACGCAAACTCATAACATATGTTGCCCGTTCCGGAAAAAAGATCCAGTACTTTTAATCCTTCAAAATCAAAACGGTTATTAAGGATATTAAATAGTGCTTCCTTAGACATATCTGTCGTAGGCCTCACCGGCAGGTTTTTAGGAGCAGTAATTCTTCTCCCTTTGTATTTTCCGGAAATTATCCTCATGAGTTAAATAGTATAAAGTGTTGCAGGGTCTCACTGCTATTCCTGTTCCATTTTTGTTGTAAAGGCATAGTATTAAAAAGTGCTATATGCCTTATATATGTGTATGCCAGTGAAAAATTAGCATCGTTTTCTTCGACCTCACCTAACAGATACACTTTCGCTGTTTCCGGGTTGAGGAATAATTGTTCCATTGTAAACAATAGAAAGTATAGAAAATCTTCCGGCGTTTTATATTCAAAAGAATTGTAAAGGAGCAGTTTCTGATTACGGACTACTACAATTTCAAAATGATTTTCATGGAAGTGTACAAACACCTGCTTGTCGTCTATGTTTTTAGAGGCATCGAGCAATTTGGCTACGAGCACACTATTAGCATTCTTGTATTCAAAAGCACCCAACTGGTCTATAAGAAAGTTATTCACGTTCACCATTGGCACGTAAACATTATTAAGCTCATAGCTATCAAGTTCATCTACTGCAAAAAAGTCGGTATCAAAAACCTTGGTATTGTACTGAAGATAACTTCCAGGATAATTAGAATAAAACAAAGCTGTCGGCACAAAAGTATTAAAGCTATTATCGTGCAACACAACAATTTCATCGTATGTACCAGTAAGCAAGGGATTGTTTACAAATACCTTCCATAATTCTTCTTCTAATGGTGTATACTTAGAAAAAGGCGCAGTTATGCAGTGGGTTATCTCCCTGTTAAGCGTATCAAAACAGCAGAACGATATCCCGCTTGCAGATATCTGCATCGACAATTTCCTGTAATTTTTAGAAGTTATGGTGTTGTTCATTAAGACGAAGTTTCATTGCAAATTTACATTCTTTTTTGGTTTGGTACGGGATGCTCATTAAAATCGTGTTATCTTTGGGCTAATAAACTGTAATACCCTCTACACTTAATGAATTCTGCTTCGTTTTATAAATTGCTCCGTCAGAGATTCCCATTCTCACCAACAGTAAAGCAGGACATATTTTTACAAAAAGCAGCAGAATTTATAACCAACACGAACAAAGATGAAATATTTGTACTTAAAGGTTACGCAGGTACGGGTAAAACAACAATAATCTCCACAATAGTAAATCATTTGGCAGAGGCCAATAAAAAATATGTATTGCTGGCTCCAACGGGCCGTGCAGCAAAAGTAATATCGGGTTATTCTAATAAACCGGCGTTTACAATACATAAGCGAATTTATTTCCCTAAAAAAGGAAGTGGAGGCGGAGTTGGCTTTACATTACAGCCCAACAAATTTACCAACACGATTTTTATTGTAGATGAAGCCTCAATGATATCTGATACTATTCAGGAATCGAAAATGTATGAGAATGGATCGTTACTGGATGATCTGGTATCATTTGTGTATTCCGGCAATAATTGTAAAATGATGCTTATTGGTGATACGGCACAGCTTCCACCGGTAAATTCAGACCTGAGTCCGGCGTTGGATATCGACTCCCTTTCCCTACATTATTTTAAGGACGTGCATCATATTGAACTGGATGAAGTAATGCGACAGGAAGAAAACTCCGGTATACTTTACAATGCGACAGAAATGCGCGAACTGCTAAAGTCTGCCTTTATGGATACGTTTCAGTTTAAGCTTAGGGGGTTTAAAGATATAGTTCGTTTAGTTGATGGTTACGATATACAGGATGCCATAAATCAGGCGTACAGCAATTATAGTATTGAAGACACTGCATTTATAGTACGTTCTAACAAGCGTGCCAATCAATATAACGAACAGATACGTACCAGAATATTATCACGTGAAAGCGAACTTTCTACCGGAGATTTTATGATGGTGGTTAAGAATAACTATTTTTGGCTTAACGAAAAATCAGAAGCCGGATTTATCGCTAATGGCGATATCATAGAAATCCTGGAAATATTCAGGATTGAAGAGTTATACGGATTTAAATTTGCCAGTGTAAAAATAAGGATGGTTGATTACCCTAATCAGGTTACGTTTGAAACACATTTGTTGCTTGACACTGTTGCAAGCGAATCGCCATCGCTAACCTATGAGGAATCAAACCGATTGTATCAGGAGGTAATGAAAGATTATGAGGGCGAAGCGCAATATAAGAAGTTCCTGAAAGTAAAAAATAATCCGCATTTCAACGCACTTCAGGTTAAGTTTTCTTATGCTATTACCTGCCATAAATCGCAGGGTGGACAATGGAATACTGTTTTTATAGAACAGCCCTATCTGCCTGACGGTATAACTAATGATTATATCCGCTGGTTGTATACCGCTGTTACCAGAGCTAAAGACAGGCTCTACCTTATTGGATTTAAAGATGATTATTTTGAAGAATAGATTGTAGTTAAAATAAAGAATTATGAAAATCATAGCTGTAATACCTGCACGATATGCCTCTACTCGATTTCCTGCGAAACTTATGCAGGATCTTGGTGGAAAAACCGTTATTAACCGGACTTACCTGGCAGCCCTTGGTACCGGCTTATTTGATGACGTTTTTGTTGTAACCGATTCTGATATCATTTATAATGAAATTGTATCAAATGGAGGCAAGGCTATAATGAGTGTTAAAGAACATGAAAGTGGGAGTGATCGTATTGCCGAAGCCATAGAAAACCTTGATGTAGACCTGGTTGTTAATGTTCAGGGCGACGAGCCTTTTATAAATAAAGAACCTCTGGCTGATTTACTGGAAGTATTTAAAGGCGATACAGCCCGCGAAATAGATCTGGCTTCTGTGATGATGCATATAACGGATTGGGAAGATATAGAAAACCCGAATAACGTAAAGGTAATAGTAGATCAAAAGAAATTTGCGTTGTACTTTTCACGTTCGGTTATTCCATATCCAAGAGATAAGGAAGCAGGAGTAAGGTATTATCGCCATATTGGTATTTATGCTTTCCGTAAGCATGCATTACTTGATTTTTATAATTTGCCAATGCAGTCGCTGGAAGCTTCTGAGAAATTAGAACAATTGCGTTATCTTGAGTATGGTAAGAAAATAAAAATGGTTGAGACCAGCCATGCCGGCATCGGTATAGATACTCCCGAAGATCTCGAAAAAGCACGAAAAATGTTGTTAGGATAAAGGATTTTTTGTCATTCTAAACAGTGTAATGTGGCGAAGAATCTCTTCTAGTCACGAGCGTTTAGAATGACAAAAATATATAATACTACCCTAATTTTTTAATAGTGTATAACTCATTATGTACTTCGACCTTAGGATACATTCGTACCGAATAATTACTGTCAAACCTTGTTTTATAATGTAAATTCCGTTCGAAATGTTCCTTCGTTAATGTCATGGTGTTGAATAATATAAAACCATTTATATTAAGTAAGAAGTTAATTCGATTTATAAAGAAATCTTCAAACAAAAAGTTTGGCATTTCGGTGTCTTTAAAGATATCTATAATTATAAGGTCGTATTTTTTTCGTGTTTTTAAAACAAACTCAAAAGCATCATCAATTACAATTTCAAGATTGTTAATCTTATCAAGATTAAAGTAGGTATTGGCAATTTCTATAGCTGCTGCATCAATCTCAACACCTGTAATTTTTCCCTTAAATTTTATTTCTTCGGCCAGGGTTTTAATAACACTTCCCGCAGCTACGCCAAGAACCAATATATCCTCAAATCCTCTTATTCTTTCGTAGCCGATGTATTGCAGCCCTTTCCTAAGTATGCGCTGTAGGCTGCCATAAGAATAATTAGTGTTTTTAGAATCGAGTACAAGCTGGCCGTTATTCCATGTGACTTCCAGTTTTTGGCTTATAGCAGAATTCTTTTTATAGATGTTTACCGGTATAAAGTAACTCAGGAATTTTTTAAACATATAATTCCTTTTTTAGATTAATCCTTTCAGCCCATTCTAAGTTGTTAGGGAGTTCTGCATTGCTGAATTCTACATGTATAACTCTTCGGCGAGCATTATTGGTGGTACGCCCGGAGCTATGCAGGAGCATTGGCTTCATTATCATGACACCCCCTTTAGGCACATTACAGTTTACTTCCGTTTCCTTAGACCAATCTATAGTTTCGGGGCGGTAAACCTGCTTATTATGAGAGCCAGGGATAACCTTTAGGGCACCATTATCCTCATTCGTCTCATCAAGATGTATACGAATAGTAAAAATATTTTCAAGGATTTGCAAATGAGGCTGAACTGCAAACTGATTTTGCTTTACAGTCCATGGGCCAAAACCTTCAGTTTCCTGTTTTTTAGTAACCGAAATGGTAAGATCCTGATGGTAGGCCACGAACCAGTTAGATTCTCCCGGTTTATCGAAGTATATCGATTTAACAACAAAATATCCGTCTCCAAAACCTGCAATGATTTTTTTTAACTTTTCATTCAGCAATAGGGGTAATGTTTGAGGTATTTCTTTTAAAAACCGTCGTATTGCAAATAAGTTAGCTGATTTTCTAAACTTGTCAGAAGATGTATCTGCAGCTTCAATTTTGTCGAGGATTTCCTGAATTTCTGCATCAGTATAAATGCTTTCCAGGATGGTAAATCCTTCTTTTTCAATCTGTAAATTTGGCTGGGTTGTTATCATACGCCGTGGTTCAATTCTATCGTAAATATATGTTATTTTTACAGCCTGATTTTTAGATGCTATGAAAAAAATATATCAATTTATCTTCTTTAAGCTATTAGGTTGGCGCATAAAGGGTTTTATGGATCCGCAACTTAAAAAATGTGTCATGATAGTGGTACCACATACAAGTAATTTTGATTTTATAATTGGTGTATTAACAAGAGGAAGTATTGGTTTGCAAATGAATTTTGTAGCCAAAAAAGAATTGTTCAGGTTCCCGTTCGGGGCGTATTTTAAATGGATGGGCGGTGCTCCGTTAAACCGGCATAAAAATGAAAATAAAGTCGACGCTATAGCGGCGCTATTTAAAGAACGTGAAATATTCCGACTTGCTATTGCTCCCGAAGGCACACGTAAAAAAGTAAATGAATGGAAGACAGGGTTCTATTACATTGCTCTAAAAGCAGATGTTCCGGTTATAGCTATAGCATTTGACTATGAAAACAAAGAAGTCAAAGTATCTGAGCCCTATTATCTTACAGGAAACAAGGAGAAAGATTTCGAAATATTGGAGCGTAATTATCAGGGAGTAAGAGGATATAATCATTACCAAAATTATACGAAATGATTAAGAATAGTTTAACGAAGCGTTTTAAGTAATTAACATTTAGTCGTTGTAATTTTACATTAAGAAAAATACGAATGATACCTTATTACCAATAAAGTATATATTGAATATCATTCCCCGGAAAAGGGGATTATCTTATAAAGATAATTTGTGTTTGTTTTATTGGTTAATGGCCCCGGTCAGCTTTTTATAAAGCTATCGGGGTTTTTTAATTTCCGGGGTTATAGTTTTTAAATGTACCATCAGTGTAAAAAATCACAATCTTCTCAATTTCCTTATGCTTGCTGCTTACGGACTTGATTTCTTTCTCTTCCACTGTAGTAAATAAATCAGGTGTGCCAGGTGAGGAGTTTTCCTTGGATGTAGTAATTTCGTCAGAAGAAAACAAATCCATAGCTACGGCCTCATCTTTTTTAGGAGAGGGGGAATTAGCAGGTTGGGTAATTGTATTTTCGTTAATTTCTGTTTTAGGGAAATTACCTTCTCCATTTAGTAACCAATACAAATCGACTTCCGGAAAATTCTCGACAATTTTCATTACAAAATCCAGGCTTGGTTTGTTCCTTCCCGACATTAAATGGGAAAGCCCAGAACGTTGTACACCCATTTTATCGGCAAATACAGAGGCTGAAAGATTATAGAATTCCAACAGTATCTCAAGTCTTTTAATAAAATCATCAGTGTTTACCATTGTAACTTCATTTGATAAATTTGTTATATTACAAATGTAAACAATTCCTTTTAAATACATCTATAATATCATATAATAGGTGTAATGATTAATCTTTTAGTTTAGATTGTGCTGTATAATGTAATGAATAACAGATGTTAAATATTCAATTTTATTTCTAAGTTGAAACATGTAATTGTAAAAAGTTATTTATGTATACAATTGTAAACAATTGACTATAAATATAAATTTACAATTGTAAATTTTAAGATGTTTACTTTTGTCACACAAATATTGAAGTATGAATTTTGAACAGTTATTCTCAGATAATAAGGAAACAAGACTTTTTGGTAGGTACGTTACTAATACACATATAGAACCTATTCTTAAAAATACAGAAGAAAATTTTGATGTTTCGGTTGCGGGTCGTTCGGTATTGGACGAACCTATATATAGTATCAAAGCCGGGTACGGTAAAACCAAAATTTTCATGTGGTCGCAAATGCACGGTAATGAAGCTACAACAACTAAAGCTATTTTCGACTTTCTTAATTTACTCAAGGGAGGTACCGCATTAGCTACGCAGCTTAAGCAATCGTTTACTTTTCTTATCCTGCCAATACTTAATCCGGATGGTGCCAGGCTTTATACCCGCGCTAATGCAGTTGATGTAGATCTTAACCGTGATTCACTAAAACTAACTCAGCCCGAAAGTCAACTGCTTCGAAAGATGTTTGAAGACTTTAAGCCCGACTACTGTTACAATATGCACGATCAGCGTACTATATTTGGCGTAGGCGATATCCCTAAGCCTGCTACGGTATCTTTCCTTGCTCCGTCATATAATGATGATCGTGATATAAATAAATGCCGCCAGAAAGCTATAAATATAATCGCTGCAATGAATGAAACATTACAGGAATTTATCCCCGGGCAGGTAGGTAGATTTGATGATTCATTCAATATTAATTGTATTGGAGATATGTTCCAGTCTTTAAATGTTCCTACAATTTTATTTGAAGCTGGGCATTACGCAAATGATTACGAAAGAGAGCAAACCCGTAAATATATCTTTTTTGCATTATTATCAGGATTTAATGCAATTAACGAAAACGTTATAGTTGTTAACAAAAAGAAGGAATATTTCAATATTCCTCAAAATAAGATTATTTTTTATGACATGATATGGAAAAATGTCAAAATAAATTATGAAAATAAAGAAAAAATAGCGAATTTTGCATCACAATATAAGGAAGTGCTATTTGAGAATTCTATAATTTTTCAAGCTATAATTAGCGAAATAGGCAATCTGGAGGGTTTTTATGGGCATGAGGAATTTGACGCTTTTGGCGCCGAATATCAGGACGAAGAGCTTAACAAAGTGCCAATAATTGGAAATAAAGCAGATTTTTCATTCGGTCCTGACAAGAAATTTGTTAATGGGCAGAAGATAAAATAAGAAACTCACCTTATAGATGAACATTTTTTAATAATAGGTTTTAAATTCAATTAGAGAAACCAATATAACCTTTAAAAAGACACATTTATGAGCAAATTTCGTTTAGATGAAGTTGACCATCAGATTTTGGATATGCTGATTGACAACACAAGGGTTCCGTTTACTGATATCGCTAAAAAATTATTAATCTCTGCCGGAACTGTCCATGTAAGGGTTAAAAAAATGGAAGATGCCGGAATTATAATGGGTTCTTCATTAACGCTTGATTACGAAAAGCTGGGTTATTCTTTTATTGCTTACGTTGGTGTATTCCTTCACAATACGTCACAAACTAAGTTCGTATTGGAAAGGATTAATGAGATTCCGTTTGTAACTGTAGCACATGTTACAACAGGTAAATTTAATATCTTCTGTAAAATCAGGGCTAAAGATACTAAACACGCTAAAGAGGTTATCTTTATGATAGATGACATTGAAGGTGTTTACAGAACAGAAACTATGATATCTCTTGAAGAGAGCATCAATGATAAGAAAAGACTGATGCACACAATATTTAAAGATCTGTAAGGTTTTTATCAAAATTTTATAACCCTCATGTATCAATACATGAGGGTTTTTTTATTAAATTGAACCAACAAAAAACATCTATATGTATCCTGCCACACGAATTGAGCGCTTTAATGAAGAAGTACAGCTCAAATACCAGCTTTTCAACAGTATATTCATGACATTGCCTTTTCAGGCAATTGATAATACGGGAAGCCTATTACCTTTATTCTCAGAATTATGCGACGAAGGTTTCAAAAACAATAAAAGCCCTGAACAAATATTTAATGAGTTTGCCGATAAGTACCTTGCTGAAGCAACTGAAGAAGAGAAGATCGCTATGATGTTCCGTTTTATTCAGTATGTTGAACGCCAGATCGTGCTTTTTGATGCTATTGAAGATGCTGCATTTACCAGCCTTAATAATCTTGAATTAAGCGGATCGTTACGCTATAGCCGCGAAAAAGCCGAAAATCAGGGTCTGATGGAAGAATTAAGGGAATTTCTTGAGGATTTTCAGGTGCGCGCCGTACTTACTGCTCACCCAACACAGTTCTATCCGGGATCGGTACTAGGGATCATTACAGACCTTACTAAAGCAATCAAACAAAATAACCTGGGCGAGATTAAGAATCTGCTGTCTCAGCTGGGTAAGACTCCATTTATTAAGAAGGAGAAGCCTACGCCATACGATGAGGCTGTTAGCCTTATATGGTATCTTGAGAATGTATTTTACAAGGCTGCCGGAGATATGTCATCTTACGTTCAGGATGCAATCTTTAAGGAAGGTGCGTTAAAACATCCGGTGCTATCGTTTGGTTTCTGGCCGGGGGGCGACCGTGATGGTAACCCTTTTGTAACTACCGAGATTACATTGAAAGTAGCAGACAGGCTTCGCACATCAATTTTAAAATGTTACTACGGCGATATAAGACAGCTTAAAAGAAAACTGACCTTTACGGGTGTTGAGGAAAAAATTACTGATATTGAATTGAAATTATACCGTTCGGTATTTTATTCTGAAGGGGAAATCTATATAACACTTGAAGAATTAAAACTTGCACTGGTAGAAGTAAGAGATTTGATTGTAGAAAAACACCAGTCATTGTATTCAGATGAGATAGATGGGCTTATCAATAAAGTTAATCTGTTTGGGTTCCATTTTGCGTCGCTGGATATTCGCCAGAATAGTAAGATACATGATGCTGTTTTTGCCGATGTATTTAGTTTCCTGGCTAAAGATAATAAACAACTTGAGGGATATAGCGATTTAGATGAAGTCGATAAAATTAATATCCTAAACGGTTTAAAAGGCAGTATCAAGCCTGAAGACTTTGAAAGTGAAGATACACGTAATACGCTTGAAGCTATTCTTGCAATAAAAACTATTCAGGAAAATAATGGTGAGTTGGGAGCTGACAGGTATATTATAAGTAATAATGAAAGTGCGCTTAACGTATTGGAATTACTTACAATGTTTAGCCTGCTTGGTTTTGAAAACCCTCCGGTAGATATTGTTCCGCTATTTGAAACAGTAGACGATCTTAAAGAAGCCGATGCAGTTATGAAATTGCTGTACACTAATAAAGTGTATGCAAAGCATCTTAAAGCAAGGGAAAATAAACAGACAATTATGCTTGGCTTCTCTGATGGTACAAAAGACGGAGGTTATCTTATGGCAAACTGGAGTATTTATAGGGCAAAAGAAAATCTTACGCTTATGGCCAGAGAACATGACGTTAAAGTAGTGTTCTTTGATGGTAGGGGTGGACCGCCCGCTAGAGGTGGAGGAAAAACCCATAAATATTATGCATCACAGGGAGCATCAATTGAGAATAACGAAATTCAGATAACGATACAGGGGCAGACTATAAGCTCGAACTTCGGTACGCTTGATACCTGCCGTTTTAATCTTGAAAACCTGCTTAGCGCCGGTATTACCAATGGTGTATTTAATAAAGAGAAGCCACAGTTTACGGAAGAGCAAAAAGACCTTATTGACGACCTGGCAAGACTTGGCTATGAAAAATATACGGCCTTTAAAAAACACCCGAAATTCCTTCCATATCTTGATCAGATGAGTACGCTTAATTTCTATGCTAAAACAAACATAGGAAGCCGTCCATCCAAAAGAAGTAAATCTAAAGAACTTGATTTTGGAGATCTGCGTGCCATACCGTTTGTAGGTTCATGGAGTCAGCTTAAACAAAATGTCCCCGGTTTCTTCGGTGTTGGATTCGCTTTGGGTGAATATGAAAAGAATGGTCAGTGGGATAAAGTACAGGGGTTATATAATAATTCATTGTTTTTCAGAACGTTGTTAGAAAACAGTATGATGTCGTTATCAAAATCGTTTTTCCCGCTTACAGCTTATATGAAGGATGATAAAGAGTTTGGTGCATTCTGGGAGATTATTTACAATGAGTTCCTTGAAACGAAACGATTATTGCTTAAGATATCGGGTTACGAAGAACTGATGGAAAATTATCCTGATGGTAAAGCTTCTATTAAATTAAGGGAGCATATTGTATTACCTTTGCTTACCATTCAGCAATATGCTTTAAACAAAATAAGGCAGATGAAAAATGGGGGAGAAGATGCTGCGCTGATGGAAGTTTATGAAAAGATTGTTACACGTTCCCTGTTTGGGAATATTAATGCCAGCAGGAACTCTGCCTAAAAAATGAAGATTACAGATATACAGCCTGATGAATATGCACCATATCAGGAAGCGTACATTAAACTTGTTGATGATGCATATTCGCTAACGGAAGAGCTTGAAATAAGCGTTCATAATTTTGTCCATTTCGTGAGAGAGATTCCTATGGATAAATATGAGTATCGTTACGCTGAGGGTAAATGGACAATTAAAGAGATTATCCAGCATCTTATAGATTCTGAGAGGATTTTTGCTTACAGGGCACTTCGTTTTTCCCGCGGTGATGAAACCAGTCTACCAGGGTTTGACGAAAATGCATATGCTGAAAATGTTGATGCAGATAACAGAAGTACAAATGACCTTCTTACAGAATTATCGGCATTGCGACATGCTAATATCATGATGTTTAAATCATTTTCTGCCGAGGCTCTTTTAAGAAAAGGGACAGCGTCCGGATATACGGTTTCGGTAAGGGCATTTGGTTTTTTAATAATAGGCCATCAAAACCACCACGTTAAAATATTTAAAGAACGATATTTATAGAAACAATGAGGGCTGCATTTAGCAGCCCTTTATTTTTATTGACAATCTACTTTATTAATAAATAATGGAGTAGCGGTGTTTTTACTTTTGTAGCGGTAAACGTCATCATCACCCTGAATCATTTCGCCAAATTTAACTCCGGCCTGATTATTTTTCAGTATAAAGATAAATTCTTCTTTTTGGGTTTGTCCTTCACCGGTAGCATTTCCTACGGCAGTTACAGTGTCTCCGTTAAGGCTTCCTTCAAAAACAATCGTTCGCTTATCTTTCTCAAATGGAATAGATCTGAATGTACCTGATAAATTGTCCCCATCTTTTTTAATTTTAAGTGACAAAGTATCTTTGGATACAACCTGTAGAAAACATGTTTCTCCGTCGGCGATAGTTTCTTCCGGTGCAGGAGTCTCAGTTTTTACTTCTTCAACAGTGGTTTCTTCTGTTTTCTCTTCCTTTTTTTGGCATGAAACGGATAAAAGTAATCCGAAAGCTAATAGGGTAATATGATGTTTCATTATAGAATTTTTGTTAAAAATAAGATATTGCAAATAAAAAAAGAACTCCGTTAAGAGTTCTTTATATTTTTTCAGGAATTAATCCTCGTCTTCTTCATCTTCTTCCTCATAATCACGATCTTCTTTGTCATCCTCATCGTCGTCGTCGTCATCTCCATCTCCATCAGAATCATCACTGCGGCGTGTTTCTTTTTCAGTCATATCATCATCAGCATCATCATCGTCATCACCAATTTCAAGATCTTTCAATGGATCGATGTCGTCAGCCGGTTCGTCAATGTCATCATCATCAAAGTTCTCAATTCTGTCAGCAAGCTTAGTACTTACTTTTACAAGGTAAATTGTATCTTCCGTTCTTACTTCTACCGCCTCAATAGTTTCATTTTTGGCATTTTTAAAACGAACGATATTGGAATCATCATATCCATCAGGAAATTTCTCAACCAAAAGGGTCAGAATTTCATTAGTTAGCTTTGCGTAGTCAACTATAACTCTTTTCATAAATCTATTATAAATCTAATAAGTAAGCAAATATAAGAGGAGCAACAATTGTTGCATCAGATTCTATTATAAATTTAGGGGTATTGATATCTAGTTTACCCCATGTGATTTTTTCGTTAGGCACAGCACCTGAGTACGAACCATAACTGGTTGTTGAATCAGATATCTGGCAGAAATAACTCCAGAAAGGAACATCATGCATTTCCATATCCTGGTATAACATCGGAACAACACAGATAGGGAAATCTCCGGCGATACCACCACCAATCTGGAAGAAACCAACGCCTTTGCTACTATTTTTGGTATACCAGTCAGCAAGGAACGTCATGTATTCTATACCTGACTTCATGGTTGAAGCTTTAAGTTCACCTTTAATTACATAAGAAGCGAAGATATTACCCATTGTACTGTCTTCCCATCCTGGTACAATTATAGGTAAATTTTTCTCTGCTGCAGCGTACATCCAGCTATCTTTTAAGTCAATTTCGTAATATTCTTCAAGAACACCTGAAAGTAACATTTTGTACATAAATTCATGTGGTAAATAACGCTCACCTTTATCGTCTGCATCTTTCCATATTTTATAAATATGTTTTTGTAAGCGACGGAAAGCCTCGTGTTCAGGGATACATGTATCTGTTACACGGTTAAGTCCTCTTTCTAAAAGATCCCATTCTTCCTGAGGAGTAAGGTCTCTGTAGTTAGGAACACGCTCGTAATGAGAGTGAGCCACAAGGTTCATAATATCTTCTTCAAGGTTAGCCCCTGTACATGAAATGATTTGTACTTTATCTTGACGGATCATTTCGGCGAAAATTTTCCCAAGTTCTGCCGTACTCATTGCTCCTGCAAGTGTAACCATCATTTGTGCACCATCCTGAAGTTGCTTTTCGTATCCTTTAGCAGCATCCACCAAAGCGGCACTATTAAAGTGCAGGTAGTACTTTTCAATAAACTGGCTAATTGGTCCTTTGCTCATTGTTGTCTTTATTTAAATTCAAGTTTATTTCTTTTCTCTGTTGTATCCTAAGATATCAAGTACTTCTTCAGCCTGTTGTTGTTCTGAAAATATTTCGGTTGCTAATATACCATTTTCATCCCTGTCTATCAAAATGTGTTTCGGCTGGGGGATAAGGCAGTGGTGAAGACCTCCGAAACCACCAATAGTTTCCTGATAAGCACCTGTGTTGAAGAAACCAATATACAAAGGTTTTTCTTTATTGTACTTAGGCAGGTATATGGCGTTCATGTTTTGCTCCGAGTTATAGTAATCATCGCTGTCGCAGGTAAGGCCTCCAAGTAGTACTCTTTCGTACTGATCGTTCCAACGGTTAACAGCAAGCATGATGAAACGCTTGTTGATAGCCCAGGTGTCAGGTAGTGTTGTAATGAAAGATGAGTCGATCATATTCCATTTTTCTCTGTCATTCTGTTGTTTTTGGTAAAGGACCTGGTAGATTGCACCACCGCTTTCACCTACTGTAAACGATCCAAACTCTGTGAATATATTCGGCACCGGTACATCAGCGTCATCACATGCAATCTTGATCTGATTAAGGATCTCATCGATCATGTATTGATAATCGTATTCAAAAGCCAGTGAATTTTTGATAGGGAATCCACCACCAATATTAAGGCTGTCCAGGGAAGGGCATTCTTTTTTAAGGTTAACATATACCTTTAAACATTTTACAAGCTCATTCCAGTAATATGATGTATCACGTATACCGGTATTAATAAAGAAGTGAAGCATTTTTAGCTCTACTTTTTTATTCTCGTGAATTTGTTTTCTGTAAAAAGGAAGAATGTTTTTATAACCGATACCCAAACGAGATGTATAAAACTCAAATTTAGGTTCTTCTTCGGCAGCAATACGAATACCGATTTTAAACTTACCGTTTATCTGCTCCTGAAGCAGGTCCAGCTCTTCGTAGTTGTCAATAATAGGAATAGTCCTGTTATGACCTCCATTGATAAGCCTTGCTATGTTTTCTATATACTGGGCTCTTTTAAAGCCGTTGCATATTACATAAGTGTTCTTATTTATTTTGCCGTTAGCTAAAAGATTTTCAACGATGTTAACGTCAAAAGCGGCAGAAGTTTCAATATGTATATTGTTTTTAAAAGCCTCATTCATGATATATTCAAAGTGAGAGCTCTTCGTGCAATAGCAGTAATAATATTTACCGTCGTACTTGGTCTTTTCCATTGCATTCCTGAACCAGCCTTTGGCTTTACGGATATTATTGGAAATTTGAGGCAGGTAAGTAAACTTTAAAGGAGTACCATATTGCTCGACAAGTTTCATCAGGTCTATGTTGTGAAACTGAAGGTTGTCTTTGTTAAGAGTGAATTCTTCCTGAGGAAAGTAAAAAGTCTGGTTTATAAGGTCGAAATATTTTGTGTTCATTTGGAAAGTTAAATAAAAGATTATAAAAATAAGAGCATTTTCCTAAAATTATAATCTGATTTTCAAACCCTTATATTAGCATAGATTATTTGTAGCTTTTCTTTACAGGTATTTTCGTTATATATAACCGACATGTCTCCAAGTTTACGCGGCGAAAAAACCGAACTATTTGCCTCTGCAAAAGCCCTGAATTTACTGATAGTCCCAAAAAGGGAAAACATGTTATGGTTCATTTTCATCTCGGCAAATGTAAAAAATATTACTTCGTATTTAAAAACAAATGTCTTAAAAAATTGTTAGTTTTGATAGTCGTCAAATCCATTGATAATCAGGTTGTTTTCTACGGTTTGGTTAATAACTGTTTTTCCTGTTCCGTCAAGCAGTACAAATTGAACCTCTCCTGACACATTTTTTTTATCGTGAACGAGTAATTTAATTATATTTTGAATATCCTCGGCAGTGAAATTAACCTTATCAAAAATGCCGTTTACCACCGTTTTTATTTCGTGGTATTCCTCAAGTGTTATCAGGTTTTTGTCTAAAGAAAAATAGGCTTCAATGATCATTCCTATCGCTATAGCTTCGCCATGTAATAAAGCTGTAGTATTTGGATTTTCAAGAAAGTAAGATTCAATAGCGTGGCCAATAGTGTGTCCGAAATTTAACGCTTTTCGAATTCCTTTTTCTGTAGGGTCCTGTTCTACAATGTTTTTCTTTATAATTACCGATTGGTATATTAAAGATTCTAAATCATCAGTAGTAAGGCCGGATAAATTTGTGAACTGTTTCCAGTATTTGGCGTCAGCTATAAGTCCGTGTTTCAGCATTTCCGCTAAACCCGAACGCATTTCATTTGCAGGAAGTGTTTCAAGAAAATTAGAGTCAATTAAAACGGCAGCCGGATTATTGATAACGCCGACCTGATTTTTTAGAACACCAAGGTCAACCCCTGTTTTCCCGCCAACAGATGCATCAACCATTGCTAATAACGATGTTGGCACATTGATAAAGTCCATACCTCTCTTAAAAGTAGAAGCAGCAAAACCGCCAAGGTCTGTAACAACGCCACCCCCAACATTAATAACAACGCTCTTACGATCTGCACCAAGCTCAGTCAGCGTATGCCAAACCTGAATACACGTTTCTATAGATTTATTGCTTTCGCCTGCTTCAATCTCTATAATCTCAATAGGAAGCTCTGTAACTACTTGTGAGAGAAATCCCGGAAGGCAATATTGTGAGGTATTGGTGTCTGTAATTATAAATAAAGAAGAGTAATTTTCACGCACTAATATTTCCTGCAAATAAGTGTAGCAGTTGTCATTAAAATATATAGAATAGCCTGTGGTGTTAAGTGTCTCCATGTTTTTGTATTAAAGAAAAAGCAAAATAAGGTAATTAATACTATAAATTCTTGAACAGTATTTATATTTGCACAAATTTTTTATAAACAATGGAAAAAATCTTCAACAATACCGCCGATGCATTTGTATTAAAAAGTGACACCGAGCTGGATAGGGCCTATTTTCTTTTTAAACTTATAGCTTCACAGCCATTGGTGCGAATAGGTACTGCCGTAACCAATTTTGCATTGAAAGTGCACCTTCCTGTAGAAGGGCTTATAAGAGCTACGGTATTTGATCATTTTTGTGGTGGTACAACTGAGGAAGATTGTTTGCCGGTAGTAGATAAAATGTTTACAAAAGGCGTTTCATCTGTACTTGATTATTCGGTTGAAGCTAAAGAAGAGGAATCTGAATTTGATAAGGCTTTAGAAAAGACGCTAAAAACTATTGAGTTTGCTAAAGAAAGAAACGCTATTCCTTTCGCTGTATTCAAGCCAACAGGTTTTGGACGTTTTGACCTTTGGGTAAAGTTAGGTGAGGGAAAAACATTTAGTGTTGAAGAAGCTGACGAATGGAAGAGGGTAGTGGAACGTTTTGACCTTGTTTGTAAAACGGCTCATCAAAATGATGTTGCTCTTTTGATAGACGCCGAAGAAAGCTGGATGCAGGATGCTGCTGATGATCTTGTAGCCGATATGATGCGCAAGTACAATAAAGAAAAGGCAATCGTTTACAATACATTACAGATGTACCGTTGGGATAGGCTTGATTATCTTAAAAAGCTACACGAGCAGGCGAAAGAAGAAGGTTTCTACATAGGGATGAAAATCGTTAGGGGAGCTTACATGGAAAAAGAAAATAAACGTGCCGAAGAAATGGGTTACGTTTCTCCAATATGTATATCTAAGGAAGCTACAGACATCAATTATGACGATGCTATTAAATACATGATCGAGCATATAGATAAAATGGCAATCTTTGCCGGTACTCACAATGAAGACAGTTCGTATAAGCTTATGAAGCTTATGGAGCAAAATGGTATATCGAAGAATGATGAACGTATATTTTTCGGTCAGTTATATGGTATGAGTGACAACATTAGTTTTAACCTGGCGGTTAATGGTTACCATGTTGCTAAATACCTACCGTTTGGGCCTGTAAGGGATGTCATGCCATACCTGATAAGAAGGGCAGAGGAGAATACTTCTGTTGCGGGACAAACGAGCCGTGAGCTTAACCTTATAAGTGCTGAAAGGAAAAGACGTAAACTGAATGATTAGTCGTCTTTTTAAATTAATTTAGAAAAAAAATAAAAAATGAAGTTCGTACACAGGTTAGCATATTATCTTTTTGGTTTTTTAATAGGAGGATTGTTTTTACTTTTTGTATTTAAAAATAAGAAAACAGAATTCTGTTACATGCCAAACTGCAGGGTACTTAAAGATATTCGATCTAAAGGTATAACAGTATCTAAGGAGGCTCAGGCAACACTTAATGAAAAATGGGTGACTATGGATGATATCCAGAACACTCTAAAAAATGGAGATGTTGATTTTTCTAAAAGCAATAAGATAAATCCGGGAGGAGGAAAGATTTATATAATTGAAGGCAGAACTCTTAAAAATCAGCCTATTGTGTTAGAGATAGTAAACAAAAGCGAAAGAGCTATCCTTAAGGATGTAAAAAAATAATAAAATTTTTATAAAAATCCTTGCAAATACAAATAGTATGCGTATATTTGCACCCGTAATAACGAACTAATTAATAGTTAATAATTACAGCAAATAAGGGCGATTAGCTCAGTTGGTTCAGAGCATCTCGTTTACACCGAGAGGGTCGGGGGTTCGAATCCCTCATCGCCCACAGAAGACAAACAACGCCATTGGAAGACAATGGCGTTATTTATATATTTCCAGCACAGTTTTTTACTACCTGTTATTTTCAATATCAATTAATTTCTTTCCCCTTTCCTCTAAATAGTGAACGAGTAATTTATCGTAAAGCTTATAACCTACATCAGAATTAGTAAAGATTGCTATTCCTTGGTTGGTTTTTGGTAACAGAAAGGTAAGGCATTGTGTTCCGTTATCTGATCCTCCATGAGAGATTGCATATTCATCATTTCCCAAATTATATAATTCAAACCCTAGACCAAAGTATTTGTTATCCTTAGTCTTTACCTGCGGTCTTATCATTTCCTGATATACATCTTTACTTAGGTTTCCTCCTTTCAGAATACTAACAAGGAAATTTCCGTAGTCTGCAATTGTAGTGTGCAGGTCATCTGCGGCATTAATTGTTTGATTCTTTACAACACTGTAATGCTTTCCACTGCCATCATAACAAATAGCAAATCTTGATGTATAAAGCTTTTCGTTCCACAGATATGAAGTGTCGCCCATATTCAGGGGGTGAAAAACAAACTCTTTTGCTAATTGTTCCAAGGTCTTTTTGAATTTTTTTTCCAATGCTTTACGCAAACACTCAAAGCCTTCACCTGAATATTGATATTTAGTTCCGGGTTCAAATTCAAATTTCAGCTTATTATCTTTATTCAAATATCTCCAATTTGAGAAGCCGGTTTGATGGCTTAAGATAAATCTTGTAGTCAGCTTTTTATATCGTGGATCATTCTTAACATCTGGATCTGTCCAATAGTTGAAAATTGGCTCATCAAGTTTCCATTTCCCTAAGCTTACCAATTGCAAAGCTACCAGTGTCGTTATCGGTTTTGCGAGCGAAGCAACATTGAATACCGTATTATACGGTGCTGATACCCCTTCTTTAAGTTCACCGTATACTTTAACCTGCTTTAGTTTCCCTCCTTCTATAATGCCGAGCCCCAGTGTTTTGACATTGTTTTGCTTCAACCAGTTTTCAATTTGGGCATCATTCTCAAAAGATAGCGATTGAGTATATTGCTTTGAGTAAGCATGATGGTCGTAGCTTGAAGAAATCGCCAATTTCCAGTTTCCATTTTCCAGTCGCCAAACGTTTGAAAATTTCGCAACGCCCGGTATGTTTTCCGTATTATCATAAAACAGGTGGATACCATTCTGAACTGCACCATATACAACTCCGTCTTTATACAGGGGATATATTTCAGTACTTTCCTTTTGCAGGATTCTTTTCACTTGCCGTGATGCAGGATTCTTACATAACCCATTTTTTAAATCTCTTAGAAATCGCTGCTTGTTGGAGACCCCGTTTTTATCATGAAAGAAAACCAGATTATCACTTAGTAAATTTTCAAATTGCGCAATATCACAGGTATTGAACCCAATCGAAAACAGCAGGCTGTCTTTTTCTAAAATAGTCCTGTAAAGAGTATCAGAGTCCTCAAGTTGGGCGAAACAACCTTGTGAAAACAGTAATAGTGAAATAAATAAGATTTGGATGTTTTTTGCCATCATTTAGTTTTTTGGCAAAGGTTAATATTGCTATATCTACTGCCAAAAAAATAGCACGCCAATAACCCGACAATCGCCCGACAGTTGTTATATAATACTAAAATTCAACTTAAAGCGTAGTTTTTTATTTCGGTCTATTTCGGCGAGGTTTCGAACGATTAAAAACACGTTAGATAGCGCAATAGAAACAATTAGTATAATTGTAAAGGAGCGGCCAAGTTTTAATAATATACCTACCATAAACACTATTGGAGCAAGGATAGTCCACAAAATCTGAAGTGAGATGATTTGTCTCAATAAAACATTATCTTGTTTAAATAAACGAGATAGTATAAATGGGACTATAATATTTAGCGGTGGCAGCACAACAAATAGAACCGACGACAGATTAATCAGTTTCATTTTTTGGTAATCTATATGGCTTGTTGATTCTTCTGTATCAACTGCAAGCGTAGTGGTGGTTATGGTTTCTGTCTTAATAGCTTTCGGCAGCAAATCATTTTCAGGAAGATGAAGTGCTTTAGCTAGTGCCTTGAGTGTATGCCCTTTTGGTGTTACCCCTGATTCTATTCTCTGTATTGTCCTGACAGAAACTCCTGAGCTTGCTGAAAGTTCTTCCTGTGTTAAATGCTGTTGCTCTCTTAGCTGCTTTAATTTTGACATATGTATTTAATACTGGCGACTGCTATCGTAATCAATTATTTTACAAGAGTATCATCCACGCAAATATAGGAAAGATAAATATATGTATAAACCAAACTTGATTGACTCCATTTGTCGATTAAGGATTGATCACGATTTTTTTTGAAGTACAGATAATTAGCAGCGTCATTAAAGTTAATGGAGAATGGTTAACTTAATTAATTTACTCCACTTGACAGTCCTTAGAAGACAAATAACGCTACTGGAGACAGTGGCGTTATTTGTCTATATTTATGTTTATTTTAAAGTTTCAAAAAATGTCAAAACTGGTATCAAATGTTCGACTGCAGTCTCTGACATCCCACACAAAGACAAAAAAATCCATTGGAATCCAATGGATTTTTTTGTTTATTTCCTAGTATCAATAAGGTAATATATTAGCGTATTAATAATTCGGTGTTTTATAATAAATTTAACGTTACTCGATTAATACACAATTAATACGAATCACTACATTGCAACTATAAAAATGTTGAGTGTTCAATAAGTAATTTTTGTTATGAAAACTGAAGATTTTCAAAAGAAAGTAAATTCGCGTGATGCAAATATCTCAAAAACAATTTTATTCAGTTCTATATTATTCGGGCTGTATGCTTTCTATCTTCTCATCGAAACTTTAGATTTCCTAGCATTACTTCATTCTAAAGAGCCAGATTATAGTCCAACGTATACTATTGTTCATGTTGCATACATTATCGTAGAGATGATTGTTTGTATGGGGTTAGCTATATGGATTTATATAATATACTTATCTAATGTAAATAAGAATTTAGTATTAGGAATTATCTTTACAGCAATTGCATTTTTCCGAATTATAATGGTTTACTATCTTTATCACTATTCCGAGCCACAATATCATTTCGTTCCCTACATCTACAAATTGGCAAATCCGCTAAGTAATCTTTTTAGGTTTTCTTTTATCTATTTACAAATATTTGCTGTTGCGGTATGTGCAATTAAATCCTTCAGAGCAAATAGAAATCGTACTCCAAATTAGGGATATCCAAATTTTACTGACTATAATAGAACTATATTTTTTATAGGTATAAACTTATCTGATCACTGAAAAGTGGCCTTTATATTGTCGTCCGTCTTTTCGGTCAACGATAAACCAGTAGTCCGTAGCAGGAAGTGTATTTCCATTGAATTTACCATCCCATCCGGTACTGTTGTTTTGGAGGGATGTAATATGTTTGCCATACCTATCGAATATATGTACCAATAATCCATGTACATTCCATGAATTTTTAATACGCCACGTATCGTTTATCCCATCTCCGTTAGGAGTGAAGAATTTTGGATACATAAGTAAAGTAATTTCATCTGTATCTACACCACATCCGTTTTTATCACGTACGTAAGCAGTGTAGATACCGCTTTTCAAATTCGTAAAGTCAGGGCTATCCTGATATGTAATGCCATCAAGGGAATACTCGCAGCTGCCTGAGCCTGATGTTGATATACTTATAGTGTTACTGTTGTCTGTCCAGTCTTCAAAGTGTAAGTGTGTAATTTTAGGTGCATCTGAAGCATATACTGTTACAGTCTTAGAATTCTCGCACATGCTGCCATTAACATTACTAGCTACAGTCAGGGTATAACTGCCTGGCTCTTTAACGCTGATAATACGGGTAGTCTCACCTGTCGACCACAGATAGGTTTCAAATCCTTCGGGGGCAGTAAGTATTACATTATTTCCCTGACAGTAGTTATAGTTGTCTGGTATATCTATAAAAGGTCTAGGGACAACGATTACATTAAAAGCGGTGGTAGCATAACATCCCGAGGCCTTATTCTGTATTCTGACAAAGATAGTTTGCGGATTCATGGTGTTGGTAAAGTTTACGTCGAGGGTGTTTTCACCTGATTCAGCTTGTTCCAAAAATGTATGGTAGGTAATTATGAAGTCTTCGGGATCTTGTAGGCCAATTATCGAATCATTTTGTGATGCAAGATAAAACAGTGCAGTCTCTTCATTGTTGTGGGAGCAAAGTTTTAAATCGTCTGGTTGGGTTAGGACTGGTATTGACGAAACAAAGACTTCGATTTTACTTACCCGTATGTTTTCCAAGTGTTGTGATGTAAGTGTAATAATGTAGTTTCCGGCATCCTGAAAAATATGTTTGGGGCTTAAAGCTGAAGAAGTATTTCCATCACCAAAATCCCAGATTATGTCTTCAAACTGGCTAAATGATGTAGTGATGCCAAATGATATCTCTTCTCCTGCACATACTCTATTTTGGATATCATTAATTCTGAACATAGGAAAAAGCACGTTGTTTGGAAGCCCCATCATGCTATAATTTTCAAAATCGACTCCTAAGGTTATGGCATTTTCCTGAAATCCGCAACCTGATCCTATAATATCCGGATCATTGATTACAGAAAGATAATTAAGCCCAGACCTCGCAATATAAATTTTGTTGTCTGGTGCCCTTTGTAAAGACGCTATATTACCATGAATTTCAAACATTTGTAAAGCAAAAAGGTCAATCACAGATGCCCCTATATCGCTAGCTAACAAATTGTATTGCTGAAGTACATAGGGAGTAGAGGTATACAAAACATTTCCTGAAGAGGAAAATTCGATCCCGTAAACGCCTGCTCCCTGTAATTGTACAGGATTTGTCACTATCCCAGTTGTAGCATTAAAGTCGAACAAGCAATTACCATCATTTGCTTCAGCTATGCTAAAGGCAAGTTTTTGTCCGCTAGGAGAAACTTTCATAGCGCAATGTCCATTTGCGGCAGCCACTCCGCCAGAAGCACTAATAATGGGATTAACATCAACACCTGCGGAATTTACAAGGTAGGCAGAAAACAAGTTGTTGCCATAATTATGTGTCACTACCCAAATATCCTGGCCATTGCTGTGCCATGTCGCTGTTAAAGCTTCCGTTGTAGGTGTATGGAGCAATATGTTTTTATCAATCACAGCACCCATTCCAGAAGCTGCATCCATATCAATGCTGGAATAGCGTAAACCATCAGAGTATCCGCCGGCAGTAGTTGTAAATATGTAATATGTATTTGAGCTGCCGGGTTTACGTACTATAATTGCAGATTGTGTACTCGAGACATGGCCGGTAAGATCATTGCCGTTTAGCATTACCTGATGATTTCTATTATAAACCGTTATTCCATCAGTGTAAAACAACAAACTCCCGCTACTATCAGCTATCGAGGCGCAGCCTTCCAACGTGTTTGTTTTGCCATCAGTAATTGCAAGTGGGGCACCGCCATTAAAATCCAGTCCTGCGCGCGAACCAAAATACCAAATATTATGCTCTTGTGCGTTGGCAAAGGCCGCCATAAGAAGAAAGATTATAATTTTTTTCATAACAGGTTGTTTTATAAAGTAAAACTACTCTCTGTTAAAGAAAACGGAGTTATTAAAATTCAGGAATGGCTTATGAATTTTTAAGGATCGAAGACTGCAATTCTGACGGTGTAAGTCCGGTCTTACTCTTTACAAATATGCTGAAGTTGGCAGGGCTGTCAAAATTAAGTTTGAATGCGATTTCCTTTAGTGACAGGTCTCCCAACATTAAAAGCCTTCGTATCTCTAATAAAAGTTCTTCGTGTATAAGTTCAAGTACCGATTTCCTAAACTCAGCTTTACAGGCCACGTTCAGTTTATCTCTGGAGCAGTTCAGCATATCACAATAGTCCGCTACTTTTTTCCGGGAGTGTATATTCTGAGATAATACAGATAGAAACTGAGATACAAGATAATCGTTGCCTGCTACAATCTTTTCATCTTGCATCTCGGCCAGGGATATTAGAATGATTTCCAAATAGCTGTAGGATTTATATATAGCAAGAGGTGACATATTTTCGATGGCTAACAGTTCTGCCATTTGTTCGGCAATACTATAAAGACGTTCAAAAACCTTCGGTTCTGGATTAAAGACTGGATTTATAAAGTAAAGGTGATAGTGTTGCAGAGGCCTGATAAATTCGAACAGGTCTTTCCTAAACTGTATTAATAAGCCCTGCGCTGTATTTCGTTGCATGAGGTGCACCTGCCCCGGATATACATTAAAAAGTTGTCCGGCATGCATTTCGAAAGGTTTAAAATCAATATACTGATAGCCCGATCCTTTTTGTATAAATATAATTTCAAAGTAATCGTGCCTATGAGGACGATGGTAATCATATGGATTAGGGTAATCAATAGGTTCGATTACCAACAGTTTATTGGGGTGGGGGAGTCTGACGACAAAGTCTTGATAAAATTCATTATTCATGTGATCAGATACTTAAATCAACTTTGCATAATATACTTTTAATTAACAGATAACAGTATTTTTTGACGGTATGAAAAATACTAAATTAGTTCAATTAGTTTCAAATACGGCGATTAAGATCCTGGAAATATAAATTAAAAATCTTCAAGTACCTCGAAAGCAAGTTTTTCGCTAGTTACAGGATGTGTAAATTCGAGATACGCTGCATGAAGGTACAGTCTTTCATCCGAAGTGCCATACAGGTCATCTCCTACGATGGGCGCATTAAGTCCTAACTCATGAGCTGCGTGCATACGTAACTGGTGTGTTCTTCCGGTAAGCGGCCAAAAGTGAACCTTTGTAGTAGTCTCTTTTGTTTCAATAACCTTCCATTTTGTTATCGCTTTTTTTCCGAATTTAACACAAACAAGTTGCCTCGGCCTGTTATCCAGGTCGCCTCGTAACGGTAGGGTAATTTCTCCTTCTTGTTTATTAATAATTTTTGAGAGTAACGCGGTATAGCGTTTATTAACAGTCCGCTTCAAAAACTGCTTCTGTATATTTTTGTGTACTTCTTTCGTTTTAGCGACTACTAATAACCCTGAGGTAGCCATATCAAGTCGATGTATTATAAGAGGTTCTATATTGACAAACGCAGCCTTTAAGCGTGTGTAAACAGAATCCTGTATTTGAATTCCGGGTACGGAAAGTAATTCGGCAGGTTTATTTACTACTACAAAACTATCATCTTCGTAAACAATTTCCAGTTTCCTGTCTTCTCCCTGATTAATTAGAAGTGGATTATCATCTACGGGAATTCCTTCCAGCATATGCTCCAGGATGGGTTTGCATTTTCCGGTACATGCGGGATAAAATTGTCTATGTTTTCTGATTTCTGATTTAGGAGGTGCTCCCCACCAGAATTCTGCCATAGCAACCGGCCTCAATCCGTTTAAAAAGGCGTATTGTAATAGTTTTGGTGTTGCACATTCACCTGCGGCGGCAGGTGGCTTTCCAAACACAGTGTCACTAAAAATTGCGTGTAGGCTCTTTGTTTTACTATCTTTATTCAGAAATGCATATTGCTCAAAAAGCTGGTGTTGTAAAGCAGCCGACTTTTCTCTGCGTTCCTTTTTTAGTGCTTCTATTGTTTCATCATACGTCTCCATAGCCGATTTAATTTCGTCTATACGTTGCTTCCAAGTGTCAGTTAAAACTTTGAATTGATGTTTATAATGTAAGCTGTGCTGAATTAAATAAGCTTCAAAGGCTGTATAATCTTTTTGGCTTAATACATTTTTTTGTTCTTCGCGAAGATGTTTACGATTGTCTTTATTACTTTTTAAGCGTTTTTTGAATGCTTCTATTTCCTGAACCGATTGTTGAGAAAATTGTTTAAGATCCTCCTTTAGTTTAATGTATTTTTCATCAGATTCAATTTCGTTAACCTGATCATTTATGTCATTCAGAATGTATTGCTCCTTCAAAAAGAAACTGTTTTCAACTAACATGTCAAAAACGGGCGGAACAAACCTGGTATGGGTATTAGAACCCGCGAGTTTTCCTGAAAATGCAGATAAATAACCTAATTTACCTTTTGCATCTTCAATAATCAAAACACCAAACATTTTTCCGATTACAAGTCCCTGCTGATCTTTTACAAGTCCAAAATTATGATCAAGATCCGTTTGAGTTTCTAAATAATGCTGCAGTTCAGTGGCTGCAATTTTAGTTAACTCATGGGGCTCATAAAAAAATGGAAAAGTAAATTTTTCAGGAGCAGTTATTCTTTTAATAACGCTATCTGAAAAATATGTAATGCAATTTTGATTATTTTTCACTTTGATATTTAACTTTCTTTTCGTTTTGCGAAAATACTCTATATTCTCTGGAGATACATATATGTTAGATATTTTTTCATTTGTGCAGGTCCTTTAATGAAAAAAGCCTCTGAAAAGAGGCTTAAGTATTATACATTCGGGATTTAATTTTTAAGTATTTTCTTTGTGAATGAGGCTCCGTTGGTATCTGTGGCTTTTAAAAAATAAGAACCGCTGGCTAACTGGCTTATATCAATGTTTTGTGTTTGTTTCGTTTGTAGAACATTTTGTCCTGTAAGGTTGTAAATTTCAATTCCTGATATTTCAGTGTTACCAGACATCGCCACTGATAAAGTATTTACAGTCGGGTTTGGATAAACCAAGAGTGATGAGTCTTTAAAATTCTCATCACTTAAAGTACCATCGCTGACAACAATATTATCATAATATGCATCATAACCATAATTATTATGTAACATATTAAAGCCAACAATATTAAGTTTTGTAAAGTTTGAAAGTGTCTGTTCTAAAACATTATTGATGTAATATTTTATTTCTGTAGCAGTAACTTCAATTCTAACGTTAATCCATTCATTAGGTAGCCATTCACTATCAGCGTATTCAATTCCATAGTTCACATCTTTAATAAGGTAAACCATTCCGCGGTTTTCAATTCCAACTCCGGCAACGGGAGCGTATTCATCATTTTCATCAATAGCAAATAAGGTAAATTCAAAGTCAGATCCTAATGTATCAGTAACCATGATATCATATGATATTGTAAATTCTGTATAATCTGCCGGTTCGGCAAATGTTTTAGAAGCTCCAAAAATTGGTAGCCATTGAAAGTCAAAATCCGGTTCGTAAGAATTTTTAAATGAGTAACTTCCCTGAGATGCTTTTTCACTACTTACTACTTGGTTCAATAGAAATCCATCTGAACCTTCTGTTATCTCCCATCCATTTTGAGCGTTTAACGTTCCTAATTGATAACCTTCTGCAGATTCAAAGGAGATTGTTTCTTGTGCAAATGTAAAAGAGGTAATCAGTGCGATAAGTGCAGTGTAGATATTTTTCATTATTATTTAATTAAGGGTTACCTAAAATTATCTATTTATTGCGGGATACCTCGGGTGAATTATCCTAAATAAAACATAATATTTATTTTGAGATATTATAAAATAAATGATAATCAAAGCCCTTTTCGTTTATATACCAAATAATCGTTTGATTTTGTAAATTTGCAGAATGACTATTTTTCCTACTCAATATTCGGTGCTTTCAGCGAAAGGCGTCAAAGCTTATTTAGAAGAATATTATAATCTTGGTATTATAAACTGCAAATTAATCATTCACAATGTTAGCGATACTTACATCGCCGAAAGTAAAGATGAAAAATATATCTTTAAAATTTACAGGGATGCACATCGATCTTTAGAAGAGATTAAAGCAGAAGTTGAGCTGCTTACTAAGTATAAAGAAAATGGAGCAAGTGTTTCATTTCCTCTTAAAGATGTTTCCGGAAATTATTTACAATCGTTTAACGCGGCTGAAGGGACTCGTTATGGTGTTATGTTTTCTTACGCAAAGGGTAAGCCTGTTTATGTCCTTAGCGATATACATCTGGAACTTGTAGGAAAAGAAATGGCAAAACTTCACCTTATTTCAAAAGCAGTTCAATTGTCTTATCCTCGTAAAGAATATACAGTAGATACTATGTTGTCCGCTCCTTTAAAAGTCATTAAACCTGCGTTTGATGAATTGCAAGAGGAGTATGAATATCTATGTGAAGCGACACGACAGGTTATAGATGAAATGTCTAAGCTGGATACTTCTAATTTTAGTTATGGATATTGCCAATATGATTTTTTACCGAAGAATTTTCATTTTGAGAACGACAAAAAACTAACATTTTTTGATTTTGACTTTGCAGGTAAAGGATATCTAATAAATGATATTACTACATTTTACATTCATTTTTTCCTGGATGTTTACTACGGAAAAATGAAGAGGGAACAAGCAGACAGATCTTTCAACATATTTCTTAACGCCTATCGAACAGTAAAGCCCGTGAGCAACGAAGAAATAAAGTCAATTAAATTATTTGGCTTTGGTTTCTGGATGTTTTATTTCGGGTTTCATCATGAAAATTTTGATGATTGGTCTAATTTCTTTTACACTCCCAATTTTATAAAAAGCAGGATTGATCTATTTAAAAAATGGATGGAATATTAATGATACCAATAAAAGTAACTAATAAGAATCAAAGCAGGGATTAGTCTTATAACAAGAATAGGTTAATATCCCTGTACGTTAATGAGAACCAGTCGCCAATAGAACGATTGGTTAATACGCCATGGTAACAGTAAATACCATGTTTTAGACCCGGGTTACAACGTATAGAACTCTCAATTCCGCCATCATCAGCCATTTGCAGTAAAAACGGACTTATTATATTACTGATAGATATTGATGCCGTTTTAGAATAACGTGACGGTATATTTGGTACACAATAGTGGATAACATTGTTCTTCACGAATGTAGGCTTTTCATGTGTTGTAACTTCAGATGTTTCAAAGCAACCTCCCGTATCAATACACACATCTATAATAACAGCACCTTTTTTCATGTGCTCTACCATAGTTTCGCTCACAATAATCGGTGTACGGTTCTTGCCTTTCATAGCACCAATGGCAACGTCACAACGCATAAGCGCTTTTAGTAAAGATTTCTCCTGAATAGTTGATGTAAATATACGTTGGTTGAGATTGTTTTGCAGCCTGCGTAGTTTGTTGATAGAATTATCAAATACTTTTACACTGGCACCTAATCCAAGTGCCGTTTTAGCGGCAAACTCGGCTACCGTACCTGCGCCAATTATAACAACTTCCGTCGGCGGAACACCTGTAATGTTTCCCATTAACAGGCCTTTACCGATTTTCTGATTTATCATCAGTTCAGCTGCAATAAGTACCGAAGCTGTCCCTGCAATCTCACTAAGTGATTTTACAGCAGGGTATGAGCCGTCTTCATCTTTGATAAATTCAAAAGCAAGGGCTGTAATTTTTTTAGCAGCTAACGCTTCAAAATATTCTTTTTTTTGTGTTTTTAACTGTATTGCAGATATTAGGAGTGTCTGATGGTTCATCATTTCAATCTCCTTAACCGATGGCGGTTCAACCTTAAGAATCACAGGGCATCCAAACACTTTTTTTGTATCCTGCGTTATTTCTGCACCGGCTTCGCTATATTCTTTATCCGTATAACTGGAACTCATGCCTGCACCTGCTTCAATCATAACACGATGGCCATGAGCGGTAAGCGAATTCACAGCATCAGGCGTAAGGCATATCCTTCGTTCCTGGTAGGATGTTTCTTTTGGTATCCCAATAAAAAGTTCAGTTCTTTGGCGCTCTACTTCAAGTTTCTCTTCTTGCGGCAATAGCTGCTGTTTTGTAAAAGGTGTTAAAGACAATGACATGGTTTGGCTGAATATTTTGCTCTAATTTACAAAAAATATAAATGTTTTTTTAACTATTTTACAGTCAGGTGACGCCTGCCGTCAGGTAACTGTTTTATTGTAATAGACGTATGGTCTATCGGGATAAGATTTGGTGTTTTCTCTGGCCATTCTATAAGACATAGGTTGCCGGAGTAAAAATATTCATCAAGTCCCATATCATACCCTTCCTCTTCGGTGTTTATACGGTAAAGGTCAAAATGGTATAATATTTCACCATTTTTTGTTTCGTACTCATTAACCAGAGAGAAAGTAGGGCTTGAAGTCATATTTTCAACTCCAAGCTGACGCGCTATTGCCTTAATAAATGTTGTTTTACCAACCCCCATACCTGCATGAAACAGGATGGTTTTTTTAATGTTTTGTGTCAAAACCTGTTCTGCGGCGTGGTCTATTTCCTCAAGGGAAAATGTAATTTCCATATAATTTAAAGCTCTTATTTAGGGTTGAATACTAAGAAAGGAATAATCATTTCTTCAAGCGATATACCACCATGCTGATAACTGTTTCTGTAATAGCTTACGTAATGATTGTAATTGTTTACGTACGCAAGGAAGTAATCATTTTTTGCAAAGATAAACGAACTACTCATGTTTATAGTAGGTAATTCAACGCTTTTAGGGTCTTTTACGTGGAAAACATCACGGTCTTCAAAAGTTAGACTTCGGCCTGTCTTGTAGCGTAAATTTAAACTTGTGTTTTTATCACCAATAACTTTACTCGGATTCTTAACGTTAATAGTACCGTGGTCTGTAGTAAGAATTAGTTTCATACCCATTTGCTGTGCCTGTTGAATCATTTCCAGTAATGGCGAATTACGGAACCAGCTCAGAGTAAGCGAACGATACGCCTTATCATTAGATGCCAGCTCTTTTACCACATCCATTTCTGTTTTTGCATGCGAAAGCATATCCACAAAATTGTAAACTATTGTAGTAAGGTCGTTGTCCTTAAGTCCTTTAAAGTTATCGACAAGTTTTTTACCATCTTTAAAGTTGGTAATTTTATAATATTCCTGCTTAAGACTAGTTAATCCAAGTCGGCGAAGCTGCTCAGTTAAAAACTCCGCTTCAAACAGATTTTTACCACCTTCTTCAACATCATTCTTCCAGTATTGAGGGTATTTCTTTTCCATTTCTAAAGGCGTGAGCCCGGAAAATATTGCATTACGTGCATATTGCGTTGCAGTAGGAAGGATAGAGTAGAATGGAGCTTCTTTTTCGAGCTTATAGTGGTTACTTACTACGCTTTCAAAAGCTTTCCATTGATCGTATCGAAGGTTATCGATTACTACAAAAAGAATAGGCTCTTTCTTTTTAAGTTCCGGAACTACAAGTTCCCTAAAAAGATTATGCGAAAGCACAGGTTTATCCTTTTCTTTAGGATCAAACCAGTCTTCGTAGTTTTTCTCAATAAATTTACCAAACTGAGAATTTGCCTCGACCTTCTGAGATTCTAATATTTCAACCATGCTCTGGTCTTCAATATTTTCAAGTTCAAGTTCCCAAAAAATAAGTCTCTTGTACATGTCAATCCATTCTTCCCATGAATTAACCATACCCATATCGATGGCTATCTTACGAAACTCTTTTTGATAATCTAATGTAGTCTTAGAAGATACAAGCCTTGAATGATCAAGGTTCTTTTTTAAGGATAGTAATATCTGGTTAGGATTTACCGGCTTAATAAGATAATCGGCAATTTTAGAACCGATAGCATCTTCCATTATATATTCTTCTTCACTTTTGGTAATCATTATTACCGGTACGGAAGATTTTTTCTCTTTCATCATGGTCAGGGTCTCCAGTCCGCTAAGGCCGGGCATATTTTCATCAAGGAAAACAATATCAAAATTTTCCTGTTCAAATAGGTCTAAACCATCCTGTCCATTATTGGCTGTAGTAACCTTATAATTTTTCTTTTCTAAGAAAAGGATATGAGGCTTTAGCATATCTATTTCATCATCAACCCAAAGTATCTTAATCTCATTCATAGTTATGAGTACAATTTCGTTCTTAAATTAATCCTGCAATTTAGGGTAAAGTAAGGAATTTAATCCTAATTTTTTTATAAAAATAGCGTAGCAGAAACATCTTTTTTATTGCCTGATTTTTACTGTTTTTTTAAACAAAAAAAGCCCTGCAGATATGATCTGCAGAGCTCTCCTTCAATAACCTAAGTAACAAAAAATAACGTTATTATTGTTTTCCAGGCTGTGTTGAAGTCTTTTTAGGTGATGATGAATTGATTGTGTTAGTTGCCTTTTTATCGTCTCCTTTTTTATTCTCTTCTTTTACCGCTTTATTTTCTTTTTCATGTTTTTTCCTTTCCTGCTCTGCCAGTTTAGCATCCTTTTCCACTTGCGCCTGGGTTACCAGTGGCGGCTGTCGTACTGTTTTATCGTGCTCTTCCTGCGCTGAAGCATAAGCTGTAAATGCAAAAAAAGCAATGATGGAAAGCAGTGTGGTTTTCATAGCAGTAAAATTGTTCAGCATCGTAAAGTTAGTTATTCTGTTAGTATTCAATGGTCTGAGTAATACAGATTAACCTATGTTTAACGCTTTTTACTAAATTCCGTTAATATGCCCGTCTTTAAGCGTTAAAAAAGCGGTTTTAGAAGCTTTTGCCTATACCTTAATTAGTATCTTTGTGTAAAATTTAGCAGCACTGTGGGCGAAATAAACAAGCTTAAGATTCTTAATGACCCAATTTATGGGTTTATCACTATAACTAATCCGCTGATATACGATCTTATACAGCATCCTTACTTTCAAAGATTACGCCGTATTTCACAAATGGGTATGTCGTCTTTGGTATATCCCGGAGCACATCATACACGTTTCCACCATGCCTTAGGCTGTATGCATATAATGCAGAAAACAATACAGGTTTTAAAATTTAAAGGTACAGATATAAGTGCTGAAGAAGAAACAGCATTAAATATTGCGATATTACTTCATGACATCGGTCATGGTCCTTTTTCACATGCTATGGAACATAGTATTGCAGAAGATGTACACCACGAAGCCATTTCGTTATTGTTTATGAATAAGCTTAATGAAATATTTGAAGGTAAACTTACGCTTGCCATTCAGATATTTAAGGGAGAATACCATCGCCACTTTATGTTGCAGTTAATTTCAAGTCAGCTTGATATGGATAGAATGGATTACCTTAAACGTGATAGTTTTTATTCGGGAGTTGCAGAAGGAAATATAAATTCTGAACGTTTAATACAGATGTTTGATGTTCAGGATGATATGCTTGTTATTGAAGAAAAAGGCATATATTCTGTAGAGAAATTTCTAGTTGCCAGAAGATTGATGTATTGGCAGGCATACTTGCATAAAACAAGTGTTGCTGCAGAACTTATAATGACAAAAATACTTAAGCGCGCTAAAGAGCTTACACAACAGGGAGTGCATATACCGGCAAGTGATCCGTTGCTGTTTTTTATGCAAAACAAAGTTACACTTGAAGATTTTAATGATGATGTGCTTACCCAATTTTCATACCTAGACGATTTTGATATTATGAGCGCTGTAAAAGCGTGGCAGTTTAATGATGATTTTGTGCTTAGCGAATTAAGCAAGATGATTATTAATCGCGACCTTCTTAAAATAAGAATGCGTTCTGAAAAAGTAGGTAAAGATGAAGTTTCAGACCTTATAAAACGTTTCGTGGAAATGACAGGTTTAAACGAAAAAGAAGCTGAATATTTTGTTTTTAAGGGTAAAATTAAGAATCAGGCATACAATAAAACCGGCGAACCTATACATATATTAAAGAAAGACCGTACTATAGAAGACGTTGTTGAAGCGTCTGATCAGTTAAATTTAAAGGCTTTATCTAAACCCGTAACTAAGTATTACCTGTGTTTTCCAAAAGTGCTTTTGGAAAAAGCAGCAATTTAATTTAATTTTATATTTTTGTCGGGATGAAATTTACAGCAGAACAAATAGCAGGCATACTGGAAGGCGATGTTGTGGGCAATCCACAAGCCGAAGTATATAAGCTGGCCAAAATAGAGGAAGGAATTGAAGGATCTCTTACTTTTTTAGCCAATCCTAAATACCTGCAATACATATACTCCACAAAAGCTACAATCACGATAGTTAACAGGACATTTGAACCTGAAGGCGATATTGCTACTACCTTAATTAAGGTTGATGACGCTTATGCATCATTTTCTAAGCTTCTTGAATACTATAATCAGGTTAAGCTTATGAAGTCGGGTATTGAGCAGCCATCTGTTATATCTGAGAATGTTACCTATGGTGAAAATCTATATCTTGGTAGTTTTTGTTATATAGGCAAGAATGTTAAGATTGGAGAAAACGTAAAAATATACCCTAACACTTTTGTTGGTGATAATGTGACTATTGGCGACAACACGATATTATTTGCGGGTGTTCGTATATACTCTGAAACAGAAATTGGTAGTGGATGTACAATACATTCCGGATCAATCATTGGCTCAGATGGTTTTGGATTCGTTCCAAATGAAGAAAATGTATATAGTAAAATACCTCAGATAGGTAATGTAATTATAGAAGACAATGTAGATATAGGTTCTTGTACTACAATAGACAGGGCTACATTGGGTTCTACAATCATAAAAAAAGGAGTTAAGCTTGACAATCAGATACAAATTGCCCATAATGTGGTGATTGGTGAGAATACTGTCATTGCATCGCAGACCGGTGTTGCCGGATCAACTAAAATTGGCAACAATTGTATTATAGGTGGTCAGGTAGGTATCGTTGGGCATATCACAATAGGTAATGGAGTTCGCATACAAGCTCAGTCAGGTGTGGGTAAAAGCATCCCGGATGGAGAGATTATACAGGGAAGTCCTGCATTAGGATATTCCGACTTCAATAAGTCATATGTTCATTTTAGGAATTTCCCTAAGATCGTAGCAGACATAGATGAACTAAAGCAACAAATCAAACAATATAAATAACAGATATAATGGTTAAACAAACCACAATCAAAAGTGAGATTTCATTAAAAGGAGTTGGCCTGCATACAGGAAAAGAGGTTACTATGACCTTTAAACCTGCTCCTGTTAATAATGGCTATACTTTTGTAAGGGTAGATTTAGAAGGACAACCCATTGTCGAGGCTGATGCTAATTATGTAGTTAACACCCAAAGAGGAACTAACCTTGAGAAAAAAGGAGTTAAAATTCAAACGTCAGAACACGTTCTTGCAGCATTTGTAGGATGCGATGTAGACAACGTAATTATAGAACTTGATGCATCTGAGCCTCCAATTATGGATGGGTCTTCCAAATTTTTTGTGGAAGCTATTGAATCAGTAGGTGTGGAAGAGCAGAATGCAGAGCGTAAAGTTTATGTGGTTAAAGAGGTAATCTCTTATACTGATGAAGCTACGGGCAGTGAAATTATTGTTATGCCTGCAGACGACTATCAGGTAACTGCAATGGTAGACTTTGGAACTAAAGTATTAGGCACGCAAAATGCTACACTTAAAAATATGACCGATTTTAAAGAAGAAATCGCTTCATCACGTACTTTTAGTTTCCTTCATGAACTTGAAGCACTTTTAAATAATGGGCTTATTAAAGGAGGAGACCTTAATAATGCTATTGTTTATGTAGATAAAGAAATATCTCCTGAAACAATGGAAAGCCTTAAAGTTGCTTTTGGTAAAGACAGTATTACTGTTAAACCAAATGGTATTCTTGATAACCTTACGCTTCATTATCCCAACGAAGCTGCGCGTCACAAATTACTTGATGTAATTGGAGACCTTGCACTTATCGGTACCAGGATTAAAGGTAAAGTTATAGCAAACAAACCGGGACATTTTGTAAATACCCAGTTTGCTAAGAAAATGTCTAAAATCATTAAAATTGAAGAGCGCAACCAGGTACCGGTTTACGACCTGCACAAAGAGCCTTTAATGGATGTTAACAAAATAATGAGCATGTTGCCGCACCGTCCACCATTTTTATTGGTTGACAAAATCCTTGAGATGAGCGACAACCATGTTGTAGGACTTAAAAATGTGACTATGAACGAAAGTTTCTTCGTAGGTCATTTCCCTGGCGCACCGGTTATGCCCGGAGTACTTATTGTAGAGGCTATGGCGCAATGTGGAGGAATTTTAGTGCTAAGTTCTGTTCCTGATCCGGATAATTACCTGACTTACTTTATGAAAATGGATAATGTTAAGTTTAAGAATAAAGTGCTTCCGGGCGATACACTTGTGTTTAAATGCGATCTGATATCTCCAATCCGCAGAGGTATCTGCCATATGCAGGCTAATGCCTATGCAAACGGTAAACTTGTTGCAGAAGCAGAACTAATGGCGCAGATTGTTAAAAACAGCTAAACAAAAATTTATGAATCAACCGTTAGCATACGTACATCCGGGCGCAAAAATCGCTAAAAACGTAGTGATTGAGCCTTTTACCACTATCCACAATAATGTTGAGATAGGGGAAGGAACCTGGATAGGTTCTAATGTCACGATTATGGAAGGTGCCAGAATTGGCAAAAACTGTAATATTTTTCCGGGAGCAGTAATTTCAGCTGTACCTCAGGATTTAAAATTTGGAGGTGAAGATTCACTTGCAATAATAGGAGATAACTGCACTATAAGAGAGTGTGTTACAATAAATAGGGGAACAGTTGCTTCAGGTCAGACTGTTATCGGTAAGAACTGTCTTATTATGGCAGCAGCACACGTTGCTCACGATTGCCATATTGGAGATAATGCTATTATCGTAAACGGTGTTTTACTTGGCGGACACGTTACTATTGGTAACTACGCTATCATCGGAGGTCTTTCTGCGGTTCACCAGTTTATTAGTGTTGGAGATCACGCAATGATTTCCGGAGGGTCACTTTTAAGAAAAGACGTGCCTCCGTACACTAAAGCAGCTAAAGAACCATTGTCTTATGTTGGCATCAACTCTGTAGGACTTAGAAGAAGAGGCTTCACTCCTGAAAAAATAAGAGAAATACAAGAAATATATAGAATACTATATCAAAAAAATTACAATACAACTCAGGCATTAAGTTTAATTGAAGCTGAAATGGAAGCTACTCCTGAACGTGACGAGATTATCATGTTTATCAGAAATTCATCAAGAGGTGTAATGAAAGGATATACAGGTATTTATAACTAATACTCGGACACAGTACATCAAAAAAATAGACATACAAACAAAATATAATTAAACAGCAATGGCAAGTACCTCAGATATCAGAAACGGATTATGTATTAAGTTTAACCACGATATATATAAAATTATTGAATTCCTTCACGTTAAACCAGGTAAAGGCCCGGCTTTCGTAAGAACAAAACTTAAAAGTCTTACCAATGGTAAAGTATTAGACAATACTTTTTCTGCAGGACACAAAATTGATGATGTAAGGGTTGAAACCCACAAATTCCAGTTTTTATATCCTGAAGGAGACCAGTACCACTTCATGCATGTTGAAACTTATGAGCAAATATCGCTGCATAAAGATATCCTTGATGCTCCCGATCTTTTAAAAGAAGGCGAAATGGTAATGGTTATCTGGAATACTGAAACTGATGCGCCTCTATCTGTAGATATGCCAGCTTCTGTAGTTCTTGAAGTTACTTATGCTGAGCCAGGTGTTAAAGGTAATACTGCAACAAATGCTACAAAGCCTGCGAAAGTTGAGACAGGTGCAAATGTAAACGTACCATTATTCATCAACGAAGGTGATAAAATTAAAATTGATACCGCTACAGGTCAGTACATGGAGCGTGTAAAAGAATAGTTTATTTTGTAGGTCTGGTTATTTGATTATTTGTACTTTGGCAATGCAAATAACCAGATCACAAAAAATCAAACAAACATAAAAAATGAAATTCCCTAACGTTTATCCTCTTAAAGAGGTGGCAGCTATTATAGGCTGTGATTATGTAGGTGATGATAGCTTCCCTGTGCACGGCATGAATGAAATTCACGTTGTAGAGCCCGGGGATATTGTATTTGTAGACCATCCTAAATATTACGATAAAGCGCTGCAATCTGCTGCAACAATTGTACTAATCAATAAACAGGTAGACTGCCCTGAAGGAAAAGCCCTGATTATTTCAGATGACCCTTTCAGGGATTTCAACTTTCTTACCAGGCATTTCAGGCCATTCCAGTCGTCTAATGTAACTATTGCCGCAACCGCAAAAATAGGTGAGGGGACAGTTATCCAACCTAATACCTTTGTAGGCAACAATGTAACAATAGGTAAAAACTGCCTTATACATTCTAATGTAAGTATTTACGATAATACTGTTATTGGTGATAACGTGATTATTCATGCCGGAACCATTTTGGGTGCCGACGCTTTTTATTACAAAAAACGTCCTGAGGGTTTTGACCAGTTATTATCGGGAGGCCGCGTGGTTATCGAGGACAACGTAGGTCTTGGCGCACTTTGTACAATTGATAAAGGTGTTACTGGTGATACTACAATCGGAGCCGGCTCTAAAATTGATAATCAGGTTCATATTGGTCACGATACTGTGATAGGCAAAAAATGCCTTATTGCAGCACAAACGGGTATTGCCGGATGTGTAATTATTGAAGATGAAGTTACATTATGGGGCCAGGTAGGTACTACAAGTGGCATAACTATTGGTACTAAAGCTGTTGTACTTGCGCAATCAGGGGTTAGTAAATCTCTTGAAGGCGGTAAAGTATATTTTGGCTATCCTGCAGAAGAGTCGAGGGAGAAGCTAAAACAGATGGCGCATATTAAACGTATTCCTGAAATTTTAGAAAAAATCAAATAATATGAGTGCAAAAGAGCTTGTGTCAGAATATTATAGTTCAGGTGCTTTTAAGTCCGGTCCGGACATGAGTAAGTATCTGCATGACGATCTTATGCTGCAATGGCATAGTTCTAAAGGTTTTCTTCAGCTTGAAAAAAGCGATCTGCTTACGCTTGCTGCCGAGTTGGATAAATCATATTCTTCTGCCAGACTTGAAGTTACACATATTATAGCCGAAGGTGACGCTGTAACGGTACGCTACACCCATTATGTAAATGCTATAGAAAATCCCGGGGAAGAAATGATACTTGCCCATTTTGTAGTTATCTGGGAAGTTAAAGATAATAAGTTTTATAAAGGATATCTGATGAGCCAGCTAGGCTAGTCAATATTATTTTTTAGTAAAAATATCTTTATAAAAGTGGTCTAAAGCTTTAATTATATTTCACAAAACCCTATTTTTGCATCACGATTTAAAAAATAATTTAAAAAATATATCATGAGTGTTCTAGTAAATAAAGATTCCAAAATAATTGTTCAGGGATTCACAGGAAGCGAAGGTACTTTCCACGCTACCCAAATGATAGAATATGGTACTAACGTTGTTGGTGGTGTTACACCGGGTAAAGGTGGTACTACACACTTAGACCGTCCTGTATTTAATACTGTAAAAGATGCAGTTGACGTTGCAGGTGCAGATACAACTATCATTTTCGTTCCGCCGGCTTTCGCTGCTGATGCAATTATGGAAGCTGCTGAAGCAGGTATCAAAGTAATCATCACTATTACTGAAGGTATTCCTGTTGCAGACATGATCAAAGCTTATGACTATATTCAAGATAAAGATTGCCGTTTAGTAGGTCCTAACTGTCCGGGTGTTATTACTCCTGGCGAGGCTAAAGTTGGTATCATGCCAGGTTTTGTATTCAAAAAAGGTACTGTAGGTATCGTTTCTAAATCAGGAACTCTTACTTACGAAGCTGCTGACCAGGTTGTAAAACAAGGTCTTGGTATCACTACAGCTATCGGTATTGGTGGTGACCCGATTATTGGTACTACTACTAAAGAAGCTGTTGAACTTTTAATGAATGACCCTGAAACTGAAGTTATCATTATGATAGGTGAAATTGGTGGTCAGTTAGAAGCTGATGCTGCTAAATGGATTAAAGCTGATGGTAACAGAAAACCTGTTATCGGGTTCATCGCTGGTGAAACTGCTCCTAAAGGGCGTACAATGGGTCACGCTGGTGCTATCGTTGGTGGTGCTGATGATACAGCTGAAGCTAAAAAACGTATCATGAGAGAAAACGGTATCCACGTTGTTGATTCTCCAGCTGAGATCGGGAAAAAAGTTAAAGAAGTATTAGGTTAATTCCTTACTATGTATAAAGCAAAAGCTCCATTTTTAATGGAGCTTTTTTTATTTGACTAATTTAAGTGCTTTGCTGTATGTTTCAGTTTCGGTGTCGGTAAGATATTGTGGTAAAAAGTCTTCACGCGGTGTGCCGTTGATGTGATACATACTTTCAGCAGGTATTTGATAACCGATGTTAGTATTTTGTGCCTTAAATGTATATATGGCTCCCAAAAGCCCGGCCATTTTAGTACCGACGATTTTTGCCCGCTTCATGCCGTCAAATCCAATTGCTACACCTTCGCCCATACTACCGGTCCAGTGTCCAACCATAACAACTAATTTCCTCTTGTAAGTGGATTTTCTAGGTGATACATATTCTACCCAGCTTCTTACTGTACCAAATTCTCTTTCATTGATCTGATGCTTTTGATAGGGTAGGGCTTTATCGGTAAATCTCCCCATTATCCCTCTTGCAACTGTTGTATTGCCACCACTCGGTGTGTCAGTCAAATCCAAAATTATTGATTTTGTATTTGTTAATTCTTCCATGGCTCTGTCAAATTCGACAATAAGTTTATTGTCACCTAACGAATTGTTTATTCTGATATAGCCTGTATTCCCATCCAGTATTCTATAATCGAGAAGGGCAGTGGAAGCTATATTGTTTTTTGAATCATCAGGGACAAAATTCTGTTCAATGCCATTATTAAGTACTGTGATTTCACGGGATTTGTCTCTCTTTCCTGCCAGTAACATATTTACAGCGTAAGAATACATACTAACATCATATACAGATGCATATTTAGGCAGGAAATTTTTAATTTGCTCATTTATTGGTTTGCTATTAAATGTAATCAATTGCATTCCGGGTTTAATTCCTATGAGTTCCGCGGCTGAATTTTTCTTGACATCAGTAATAAAAAAAGAATTGCCTCTTTTCTCTGCGAAAACATCTTGTCCGCTGGGAATAATCCTGTTTGATGAATATAAGGCTGTATTTAGTGAAATGTGGCCATTATGTAACTCGTGGGTAACCTGTTCAAGAAAAGATATAAATTCGTCATTGCTTTTTATGTCTTTTGCCAGTGGAAGATAAATTTCTTTTACCTTATCCCAGTCAATGCCCTGTTTTTCGAAATAGGCATAGTATTTCTGAAAGTCAGTCCATAACTCAAGAAAATCAGTTTCATATTTGCTTTGGGCATTGCTTAAAAAATTACAGATCAAAAAACCTCCAATAATTATTCGTTTAAACATATAGTTCTACTTTTCTTACAAATATAAGAAAGCTATATAATTATTCACTTAGTTTATCAAGTACTGCCTTGAGATCGATTGCATCATCAAAGAAGTTTTTCCAAAGATCACCTTTTTCTTTGACCCTCTTTGGCAATGTCTTAATGTTGTAATTTTTCAGGTCGAATTTATTATCCAGTTCGTCCCACTCTAGTGGAGCGCTAGCTGTAGCGCCTTCCCGTGGACGGAGAGAATAAGCACAGGCCATGGTTTTGCCTTTACCATTCTGTAAAAAATCTAAATAAACTTTGCCAATACGTTTTGCAGGACTGCGCTCAAGACTGGTTATTTTAGGTAGTGCTTTGTGTACGGCTTCGCTAATAATGTGAGAGAAATCCCTTGTTTGGTCGTACGTATACTTAGGCTGTATCGGGATGAACACATGCAATCCTTTACCCCCCGAGGTTTTTAAGTAACCTTTTATGCTCAGGCTGTCTAAAATTTCTTTTACTTTTTTAGCTGTAGTAACAAGATCTTTTAGTGAAGCTTTATTTGGGTCAAGGTCGAAAATAATATAGTCGGGATTATTTATACTTCCAACACGGCTACTCCAGGGATTTATTTCAATGCATCCCAGGTTTGCCATATAAATGAGTGTTTCTTTATCATTACATATTAGATATTCAACAGATTCACCTTTTGATGAAGATTTAATTTTTCGGGTCTTTGCCCAGGATGGTGCTTTTCCAGCCATATCTTTCTGAAAGAAACCTTCATTTTTTATACCATCGGGATTACGGCGCATTGATTGTGGCCTGTCCTTTATATAATGAAGTACATAATCTGCCATTTCATCATAATACGCTATAACATCACCTTTAGTATAGCCTTCTGTAGGCCAGAACATTTTATCAGGATTGGATACTTCAACTTTTTCGGTGTCAAAACCCCTAGTCGTCGTCTTTGCTGAAACATTCTCTTTTTTCACAATGGTAGATTTAGCTTTTTTAATGTCTTGAGTCGCTTTTTCTTCGGGTACGATTTTATCGGTTGCTATAGCTTTTTCCCTTGTAACATCTTTTGGTTTCTTATCTGTTCGCAATGCAATAAAAACAGGGTGACGCAGGCTTCCAGTTTCAGTCCACTCAGAATATTTTATCTGGGCGACAAGTTCAGGTTTAATCCAGTGTGCGCCACGTTCTTTAGGTTTGATTTCGAAGTAAGATGTCTTACTTTCCAGCTTAGTAAGCTTTAGGTACATTTCTTTCAATGATTCTTCGTTGAAGCCTGTACCTACTTTACCTGAATATATAAACTTACCATCTTCATAATAGCCAAGAAGGAGCGAGCCAAAGCCTGTACGTGAACCTTTAGGTTCAGTATAGCCGCCAATAACCATTTCCTGTTCTTTAGTTATTTTAATTTTAAGCCATTCTTTAGATCGTTTGTTTACATGGTAGGTAGACGATATTTTTTTAGCAATAAGTCCTTCACCACCATCCTTTTCTGCTTTTGCAAGTGCCTTCGCGCCTTTTCCGATTATATGTTCTGAATATAGTATATCATCTGCTTGGGGCAATAGCGCTTCCAGAATTCGTTTACGCTGAAGTAATTTGAGTGAAGTCAGGTCGTAGCCGTTGAAATAAAGAATATCAAACACGTAACACTTTAATTTGCCCTGATCCGGATTATCCTGAAAGTATTGCAGCCACTGAAAACGACTATTGCCTTTATTGTCCTCAACAACAATTTCGCCATCCAGTATCATGTTATCTTTAATAACCCCAAATGACTTTACAAGCTGTGCATACTTATTATTGAATGATATACCATTTCGCGAAACAAGATCTACTTTACCTTTGTTTATTTGTATAAGCGAACGATACCCATCATATTTGGTTTCAAATATCCATTCATCATTATCAAATATTTCGTCCGCCAAAGTGGCCAATTGTGGTTTCCAATCTTTTGGAAAAGTTTTAAGCGGTTTTGCATTGGCGACATCTTCAGCAGTAAAAGCAGGAGTAGGGTCGGTTTCCTTCTTTAAAGCCTTCTTACTTTTCAAATCATCTTCCAGTATGTTACTGTCATCGCCATGTTTGGTTTTTTCTTCTCTGTTACTTTCCCAAACATCCGATTTTTTATCACTTTCAATTTCTTCCAGCGTACGCCCTGTTAATACCGAATCCTGATCGAATTCTTTTTTATCTGCATATTCATCTTTTCCTTTAAGCAATAGCCATTCATCCTGTTTACCGCTCATTCGTACGAGATGGTAAGAGCCTTTTAGCTTTTTACCACTCATCACAACCTTGATGTTCCCTTCTTTATGCATCTTCTGCAGCATCTTTTCACTTTCCTGAACATCATCACTTCCTTCAGCTAAAAAAGTACCTGTATCCCAAACCATAACAGTACCACCACCATATTGCCCTTTTGGTATAGTGCCTTCAAAATCAATATAATCCATAGGGTGATCTTCAACATGCATCGCCAGGCGTTTAACTGTTGTATCGGCTATCGGCCCTTTAGGAACCGCCCAGCTCACTAAAACACCATCAATTTCTAAACGCCAATCGTAATGCAATCGGGATGCATCATGCTTCTGAACAACAAAGCGAAGTTCCTTGCCTGACTTTTTCACCTTTCCTTTAGGCTCGGCAGTCTTCTTAAAATCTCTTTTCTTATTATATTCAGATAACTTCATGGCAATTAGTTTTTAATAGCAGCCAGGCTTGCTTTAAGCTGTTCTAATAAATCATCCTTAGCTTCAGGTGTCTTTTTCTTTCTGCGGGGCGCAGGAGCTTTAGCACCCGGTTTTTCAGCAGCTTTTTTCTTAATCATTTTGATAAGTTCTGCTTTGTAGGTGTCTTTGTATTTGGAAGGATCAAAAGTATCAGTAAGCTGGTCAATAATACTCATAGCCATATCGAGTTCCTTTTTTGCGATCTTTATGTCTTTAGGAATAAGTTCTGCTTCGTCAGGATCGCGTAATTCATCTTCAAAACGAATCTGAATTAATAATATAGCATCGTCTTCAACTTTTAATATTCCCAGATGTTCGGTAGTACGCATTACAAATTTACACAGACCAACCTTACCTGATTTTAGTAATGCTTCTCTTAAAAGAGCATATACTTTCTTCGCTTCTTTAGCAGGCTCGGTTATATAAGGCTTTTCAAGGTATTTTGACGGAATTTCATCTTCTTTGATAAACTCAAATATGTCCAGGGATTGTGTTTTCTCCGGTAAAACTTTAGCGAAATCATTTTTATCAAGAATAACGTAATCGCCATTTTCTTTGCGGTAGCCTTTAGCAATATCTTCCCAAGGCACTTCTTTGCCATCTTTTTTGCATACACGTACATATTGGATAGAACATTTATCTTTTTGCCTAATCATATCAAGTGCTATCCTGTGAGTTTGTGTGCCGCTATATAATTTTATTGGTATGTGCACCAAACCAAAGCTGATGCTGCCTTTCCATAGTGCTTTCATAGTAAGTGTTTTTTTGAACTAACAGGAATTTTACTGCCAGTGATATTCAATTTACAAAGATTATAGTCTAGTTCTTACTGTTTTAATATGACTTTCACAATTATTCGCCGGTTTCCATGTTTGGTGCATCGACAGGCTTGGATTGCGATGACCCTTTCTGTCTTAAGTAAATAGAAAGTACAATTATAGCGAATACTGATAAAAATTCACTTTGCCAGTTTTGAAACGATTCAAACCAAAATCTCGAATCTATAAGATAATTAGAAACTGATTCTAAAGGCTCGCTTCTTAAAGCATTTTGCTGGTTCTGATCTTTGAGACTGCCATAAAAATGTAGAATAAATGATATTATGAATAGTAGAAACAAAGCTATTGTTAATGAGTGTTTGTATATTTTCAAGATAAAACCACCTTTTCTAACCGGCCAGGGAGCACCTTTTCTATTTGGGTCGGGTTCTCTGTCTACCGGCTCATCTTTTTCAAAACTTTTAGATTCGGATGATCCTTTCTCTTTCAAAAAGATAGTAAGCAGTACAAATAGAGCCATCTGTAAAAATTCACTTTCCCAGTTCTCAAATGTTGATTCTATAAAATGCCCTGTAGAAAAATAGTGCGATATGTTTATAGTTGCAGCTCCCAGCTCGGTTAATTCTTTATTATATTCTTTAAATCCAAAAACTATCTGTGCAACTATTGAAATTACAAAGAGGGAGAAAAAGACAATTGAAAGGCTATTATTCCTAAAGAATGTTTTCATATTTGGTGTATAAATGGTTGTAAACTAAAAAATGGGGTTTACAATAAACCCCATTTTTCAACAATGCTGTAGCATCTATTCCATTTCATTATCGTCCTCTTCAGCAGCATCAAAATTGATAGTGTTGTAAGCGGCTTCAGTTAAAGTGATATCAGCTTCTTTTTCTTCAGCCAGAGTTTCATGTAATAAAGCCGCCGCTTCATCCTGTCCTAATGTTTTTGCAAAGGCACAAATTGTACCATACGTTGCAATTTCATAATGTTCTATTTTTTGGGATGCAGCAATTATACCGGCATCACGAACCGGTCCCGGCTCGGTACTTTCCATAATATCCTGGCCTTCTTTAATAAGACCGTCCATAGCTTCACATTTTTTTGCAACTGCTTTTTTGCCAATAAGGTCAAATACTTTTTCAAGTCTGGCAATCTGTTCTTCGGTTACGGTTAAATGCTCGTTTAGTGCATTCACTAAGTTTTCATTAGTAGCATTCTTAGCCATTTTAGGCAATGCTTTTGTCAGTGCTTTTTCTGCCCAGTAAATATCTTTAAGGCAGTCTATGTAAAGTTCTTTTAGTCCATCGGCTGCTGTAGATTTTGCTTTAACCATTCTACCGGTACCTGTAGATGTTTTAGCAGCCGGAGTTTTAGTTGACGTCGCACTCTTAGCTCTTGAAGCTGCAGCTGTCTTCGTTGCTTTTGCTGTAGTTTTTGTTGCTGTTTTCATAATGTTTTCAATTAATTTTGATTAGTTCAAATACTATAAGTAAATTGTTGATTGGATATCAAAATTAGCTGATGATTATATGCCTTAGTGCTAACTAAATCACAAAATAAAATGTTGTAACAATACTTTAACTCACTGTCTTACAGAATACTTAAAATTATTTACAATAATTATAAAATTGTACATTAAATTTATACTTTAATGAAAAAAGCCTTCCCTCCGTTAATAAACGACGATTCTAAAATCCTCATATTAGGAACTATGCCGGGAGAAAAATCACTTGAATTACAGGAATATTATGGGAATAGGGGCAACCAGTTCTGGAAACTATTATTTACTATGTTTGAAATGCCATTATCAAACGATTATGAACACAGGAAATCATTATTAAAAGATAATGCTATTGCAGTGTGGGATGTGCTTGCCTATTGCGAACGCGAGGGGAGTCTCGACAGCAAAATTAAGAGCGAGCAACCAAATGATTTTACTGCATTTTACAAATCTTTTCCCAACCTTAAAAACATTTTGTTTTCAAGTAAAAATGCGGCGGCATATTATGATAAATATATCGGAAGGAGAGAAGATATAGAATATGATATTTTGCCATCTCCAAGCGGGGCGAATGCAACGAAATCATTTACTGAAAAGTTAGCCATATGGTCTGAAAAAATTTTGCCGCTGATTACTAAATAACCAGCGGCAAAATTTTTCATAGCACTTGCTCTTTAAGACATAAAATATCTTCTAAGCCTTCTTTGTTTGTAACTTCTCATAGCATTATTCACAAGAAGTCTCACTTTCATTTTTAAATTCCCCCATTTCATTGTAAAAATCATTATTGGTTTGTGGACGCAATTTCAGTAAATTGAAATCTATTATTTATAAAATTAAGTTAAATGTGAGTTTTTTAACCTATGCAAGGAATATTTATTAATGATATAGTGTTTCGTTTTAGAACATTTATCTTACAAGTTGTAACAATAAACGTAAGTGATTGTAAGTGTAGATGGCAGTATTAAGTTTTATATTTGCATTACAAATCAGATCAATTTATGGGCAGGTGTTTTCTTTTATTGTTTTTGGCAATTAATTGTTATTCTCAAAGTACCAATTTTGGTGTGAGAAACGAAAAACTATTTTGGGAAAATGTGTACATTTCAAATGAAACGAATATCCCGCAACTCCTTAAAAGACATTCTAAGCTTAAGATTGATTCCGCCTCAAAAAATATTTATAAAGGACATGCCACTTTGCTTAAAAACACCTGTGAAGAAGCCTCAGCTTATCTTAATAACGAATTCAATTTTAACTTTGAGATTGAGTTGCGTGAAGGTAAGTATAGGGTAACGATTACGAAACTAGTTTTTAAGAATGGAAAAAATTCAAAGTCTAAAACCACCGGCTCTGAGGTATATTTCATCGAAAATGGACTTGTAAAATCTTCATCGAAGGAAGATCTTGAATGTTTAGAGGCTTATTTTAATCGTATTTTTTCTTTTACTACACTTTATAAAAGCAAGTCATAATAACGCCAGTATTACATTATCGTTATTTCTTTGTGTTTTAACTTTTATTTAAGTTTTTTTTGTAAATTTATGTCAGAACGAACTGAGAGCATGTTCTCTCATATTTTTTATCAATATAATATTTATGAAAAATAGTTAAAACTGAAAGTACTAAACACCTTATAGTCCTTTCTATTCTTTTTTTGATTAATAGTTTAAATCATTGGATTATGAAAGTATTTGGTTTTATTACTTCGGTTATCGTCTTAATGCTGTCGTTGTTTTATATAATTACAGATTTCCCCAACCTGAACAGCTTTGAGGGCTTTGTATACTTCTGCATAGTATCTATACTTATACTTATATGCATAACAGGAATGATTATTAATATTCCATTACGAAACAGAATGCATAAGAAAGCATAAACGCAAACGTACTTTAATAAAAAAAGCAGGATACTTCCTGCCTTATTTTTTATCAGCCATTTATACCTTTTTCTTTCGCATCTTCATGTTAAGAAATTCAACTGCAAGGGAAAATGCAATTGCAAAATAAAGATATCCTTTGGGTACAGCGCCAACGTGCTGCCCTGCAAGTTCTGCCCCGGAAAGATGCATGCTTTCAGTTATCAGCATAAAACCAATAAGTATTAAAAATGCCAATCCTAATATCTGTATGGATGGATTTGCATTCACAAACGTTCCTACAGGTACGGCAAATAACATCATTATACCAACAGATATTACTACAGCTGTTATCATGATGATTAGAGCGCCTTCAAGGCCATTTGTCATGCCTACGGCTGTAAGTATAGAGTCTACAGAAAATATAATATCAATCATAAGTATCTGAAGTATGATAGCTGCAAAAGATTTTTTTACGCCACCGCCCAGTGTCATTTCTTCTTCACCTTTATGATCTACTTTTTCGTGAATTTCTTTAGTACTCTTGTAAATCAGAAATATACCACCGGCAAACAATATTAACGCCTGCCCGGTAAAATCTGCTTTAAACCAATTCCAGTCTACACTGAAAAACGGTTCTTTCATCGCGATAAGGAGTGTGATTCCAAACAATAGTCCGATACGCATGAACATTGCAAGAAATAAACCTATTCGTGTAGCTCTCTTACGATCTTCCGGCGGAAGCTTTCCCGTAACAATAGAGATAAAGATAATATTATCTATACCTAAAACTATCTCAAGAAATGTAAGGGTTAATAGTGCTACCCAGGCATTTGGATTTGAAAATACTTCGAGCATCAGCTTTGTCTTAGTTAAGTTTGGTTACTGTACCTTTTTGTTTGTTATTATCTCCTACAATAGAAAACTCAAAAGTGTATGAATTGTCTTTTGTAGTTAATATTTTCATTTGCACTGCTTTTTCTTCCTGCATATTCTTAGGATGTATCTTTTGCAGTATATATTCACAATCACTTACCCAACGTACAGACGATGTATCTGTTTTACCTTCAAACGTTTCTATTTCAAGGCTGTTAGTACGTTCAAACATAGTGGTTTTCTTCTGACCGTCAATCTCATATTCAAATTTAAACTTCCCTGTCTTAAAATCTTTACAGTTACGTTCGTTATTATAACATGAAGCTAATATAACAAACAATGGAAGTAGTAATAATTTTTTCATTATTTCTCGCGATTATTAAGTTTGCCCAGTTCGGTATCAATAAAGTTTCTTTTTCCTTTTTCCACAGAAAACTTATCTGTATTATAGCTTGAAGATCTGTTTTTAGGAATGGAAAGGCTGGACCAGGATTCGGTTTTTAAAAGTTTAGCGTAAAATACCATCTGACCTACATGATAAGGATAGTGTGCCAGTTGCCTGTTTATAGCTTCAACTACGGTGTGGCCTTCATTACGTATATAAATAATATCAGTAAGGTTTTCAGATTTTAAATTATCAAGAGTATCAAAAAGGCATTTCCATCCTTCTTCCCATTTATCAAGTAGTGTCTCTTTATCAGTGTACGGATTTTGGAATTCCTCATCTCGATTACGCCATTCTTTTTCACCATCGGTACTTAAAAAATCTGTCCAGCGGGAGAGCATGTTGCCATGAAGATGCTTTACTATTATAGCAATACTATTGGTGTCATCATCGGGTGTATGGAAAAGTTGTTCAGAAGCAAGCTGTTCCATTGCCTTATCGGCCAATGTTTTATAATAAAGAAATTGTTTTCTGATACTTATAAGATAATCATCGGCGATATCCATAGCTAGCTAAATAAACTTTTCATAATAGTTTTTATTCCGAAAAAGACAAGAAATATTGCAATAAGACAAGTAATGATCCCTAAACCCAAAACAGGTATAAACATTGGATGTGCCTGATTCTTAAATGAACTGTGGATAACAACCGGGCCGAGGAAAAATAAGGGCAATGCACCACTTAGGTATTTAATTCCCTTTGCGAGTATCTTTCTATCTGTTGGCATGGGCTTCAATTGCTTTTCTAACGTTTTTATGCTCCTGTAATAATGCAGACGCTTCTTCTTGGGATATGTTAATCTCATCCATTATCATGCGAACACCACGGTCTACAAGTTTATGGTTGCTAAGCTGCATATCTACCATTTTATTGCCTTTTACATGGCCTAATTGTATCATAGATGTTGTAGAAATCATATTCAGCACCAGTTTTTGTGCAGTCCCTGCCTTCATACGGGAACTTCCCGTAACAAATTCAGGTCCTACAACAACTTCAATAGGAAATTTTGATACTTTTGAAAGTGGACTTCCGCTATTGCAGGTTATACATCCGGTGGGAATATTACCTTCATTGCATTTTTCAAGGCCGCCTATTACATAAGGAGTTGTGCCGGATGCAGCAATACCTAAAACAAAATCATTATCGTTGATGTTGTATTCAGACAAGTCTTTCCAGGCTTGTTCACGGTCGTCCTCTGCAAATTCTACAGCTCTTCGTATCGCAGTATCACCACCGGCGATAAGGCCTATAACTAAATCGAAAGGTACCCCGAAAGTAGGAGGACATTCCGATGCATCAACTATACCAAGCCTTCCGCTTGTTCCGGCACCGATATAAAATAAACGACCGCCTTTTTTTAATTGATCAACTACTTTTTCAACCAGTTTTTCAATCTGAGGTAATGCTTTTTCTATTGCAAGTGGTACAGTTTTATCTTCGTTGTTCATGTTATAAAGCAGTTCTGCAACAGGCATCGTTTCGAGGTGATTGTATTTAGAGCTTTGTTCGGTAGTTTTAGTAAACGACATGATTTGGCTTTTACGTAAAGTTAAAGAAAATAGGCCATTATGACCCCCAAAATTATAACCAGAAGCTTAGCGAGATTAAATTTATGGCCTTCACTGCTTTCAAATATTATAGTAGATGATATGTGAAATAGAATACCTACAACTATAGCAGAAATTTCGGTGTAATAATGACTAATAAATTCTAATTGTCCCGATATCAGCGTGCCCAGTGGCGTCATCACGGCAAAGGCAAGCATAAATAACAATATTGCAGGCTTTTTAAGTCCTGAATTTATAAAAAATGCTGTTAGTATAATTGCAATAGGGAAGTGGTGTATAGCAATTCCCCAAGCCATATCTGCATGATGGCTTACAGGCATACCTTCAAGCAATGCATGTATACAAAGGCTGATGAATAATAGCCATGGCATTTTGTGCAGATGCTCATTACCATGAACGTGTACATGCCCGTGCTCGGCACCTTTAGAAAAATACTCAAGTATTATCTGGAAAACAATACCTGCCATTATGAAAATACCTATCGGATTATTATGGTCATGATCATGTCCCTCGTGTGCATGATGTGCACCTTCATAAACTTCAGGCAATAAATGTAAAACTGTAAGAGACAGCAGAAAAGATCCGCTAAATGCAAGTAGCAGTTTAAGGCTTTTTTTATTTGTAGGTTTTAATATAAGTGCAATTCCGTATCCTAAAATAACAGAGAGTAAGGGTAATATATATATCATCATATTACTTAAAGATCATTATTAAACGTTCTGATTCATTTTTAAAGAACTTCTTAAGCTTGTAGTCGCCAAACGTATCTAAGAGATAAATTCCGGATTCTTCCATTTTGCTTTCAAAATCTTCAAGCGTTAGTGCCTGAACTTTTTCTGTGAAATGGAATTGTTCGCCCTTATCTTCAAAATCGATTTCTTTAAAAATATGATTGTCCTTGACGTAACGCTTAATATGGAAATCTATACCATCCACCGTTTTAGTTTCTTCAGGCACCAGATTTTTAATCACTTGGTTTACGTTCATAAAATCGATCACTCCAAAACCATATTCGGTAAGGCTTTCGCAAATAGCTTTAAGGGTTTTTGAGTTATCGCTGTCATTTTCAAAATAACCAAAGCTTGTAAACAGGTTAAAAATAGCGTCAAACTTTTGTTCGAAAGGCTCACGCATGTCATGAACTTCAAAATGAAGTTTGTCGTTACTGTGTTTAGACGCTTCCGCTATACTGTTCTCAGAGAGGTCTGCCCCGGTTACATCATAGCCTAACTGGTTAAGGTAGATGGAATGACGACCTTTTCCGCATGCCAGATCAAGTATTTTGGCATCATCAGGAAGGTTAAGGTATTGTGTAATATTGTCCATAAAGAGCTGTGCCTCTTCATAGTCGCGATCCTTATAAAGTATGTGGTAATAAGGTGTGTCGAACCACGACGCAAACCAGTTCTTATTTTCTTTTTGCATATTCATTGAGTGTACCCGCAAAATTAGTTTATTTTTGCCAAGAATTTGATTCAGGCACATGGAAAATAATTATAAAATGATTGCCAAAACCTTTTTTGGTTTTGAAGAGATACTTGCCAAGGAACTGCAGGTTTTAGGAGCTCAGGAAGTTGAGCAGGGTGTAAGGATGGTAAGTTTTAAAGGAGATAAGGGCTTTATGTATAAAGCAAACCTTGCCTTACGTACTGCCATCAAGATACTTAAGCCAATTTACCATTTCAGGGCTTACAACGAGCAAAGCCTTTATAAAGGTATTCAGGGTATAGATTGGTCAAAATATCTTAATGCAAACCAGTCGTTTGTAATTGATGTTACACTACATTCAGAACAATTTAACCACTCGCAATTTGTGGCTTTAAAAACGAAAGATGCGATTGTAGATCAGTTTAGAGACCGTTATGGCAAGAGGCCAAATATCGATAAAGATTTTCCGGATCTAAGAATAAATATTCATATTCACGATGACCAGTGTTCTGTAGCGTTAGATACTTCAGGTAATTCATTGCACCAAAGGGGATACAAGACAGCGACTAACATAGCCCCAATTAATGAGGTGCTTGCAGCAGGTATGCTGTTGCTTTCAGGTTGGGACGGACAAGGCGACTTTATGGATCCGATGTGTGGATCGGGTACGATACTTGCCGAAGCAGCTATGATTGCATGTAATATTCCGGCTAACATAAACCGTAAAGAGTTTGCTTTTGAAAAGTGGAACGATTGGGATAACGACCTTTTCGATATGATCGTGGATTCATTAATGAAAAAGGTTCGCGAATTCCATTATACTATAAAAGGTTATGATAAAGCACCTTCTGCTGTAATGAAAGCAAAGGATAACATTCAGAACGCTAACCTTGAAGATTATGTTACTATAACGCAGGCTGACTTTTTTACTACCGAAAAAGAAACACGTGGGCCATTACATATGGTATTTAATCCACCCTATGGTGAAAGGCTTGATATCGATCTAGAGCGTTTTTACAGGGAAATAGGCGATACGCTAAAACAAAGCTACCCGGGAACAAATGCATGGTTTATTACTGCTAATCTTGAAGCACTTAAGTTTGTTGGGTTGAAACCTTCGCGAAAAATTAAGCTGTTTAATGGTAAGCTTGAAACGCGTTTTGTAAAATACGAAATGTATGAGGGCAGTAAGAGAACTAAATTTCAACGAGATAATACAGAATCACAAGAAGATAGAGATGAGCAAACAACTTAAATCATTCGTATATAATTTACTTGGGTTTCTTCCCTTTTATGTAATAACATATCTGCTACTGCATAATTTTACAGATGTACAGGGGTTTTGGAAGCCACTTATAGCTGCAGTTGTAACAACAATATTAGCGCCGAAATTTCAAATGGTGAAATATCAGGGAGAAGAAAAAATCTTTATGAAATGGCTCTTTTTTAAAAATGTGAAAGAAGTTAAATAATTTTAAATAACCATATTTTTTGGATACTGTTTTTGATTAAGTTTGCGTCATAAAACAAATCAATCAACATGAAGAAAATTTATTTAATTATTGCAGCATTGGCGCTGACAACTGCTGCTGACGCACAGACGAAAGGCAGTATAGAGTTTGGTTTTAATACCGGTTACAGTATGTCAACCGTTAGCGATGATGACGATTACGCAGAAACGAACCAAACATTTAATATTGGTGCTTCTGCAGATTTTTATTTTTCAGATCGCTGGAGTATTAAAGTAAAAGCGATATATGATAGAAAGGGGTGGGATAAAGATTTTTTGACCGATATTAATGGAAATCTTATTCGTACAGATATAAACCTAGATTATATTACTGTGCCTGTTATGGCGAACTGGCATTTTGGAAGCAAAAGAAACTGGTACCTGAATTTTGGACCTTATGTTGGTTTCCTTATGAGTGCTAAAGAAACTACTTTCGATACAGATATCAAAGATGGTTTTAATACTACAGATGCCGGACTTGCTTTTGGTATAGGTGTAAAAATACCAATTGGTGACAAGCTTAAATTATTCTTTGAATATGACGGCCAGTATGGCTTTAGTGAGGTATTAAAAAATAATGACTTCGACAGGATAACCGGATCCAGGGATGCCATTAACATTGGATTGAATTTTTTACTATAATATAAAACGGAGGCTATCGCCTCCGTTTTTAGTTACATTCTTTTAAATCCGTTTATCCAGCGTTTGTTTTCATAAAGGGTAGAGCGGCTTATCCTGCTATCGGGATTTTTAGTAGCCTCCTTAAGGTAGCCTTTTATCGTATTGTATATCTGCTCCGGCATTTGCTGGTTGATTGTCACTTTACGTATGATATTTATAGGGATATCAATTTCAAAGAAATCCATTTTATCATTGGTTTCATAGATTACTCTATATTCTTCTTCACAACGATATGGCCAGCGTTTCGTGAAAGGCATGGCGTCAATATCTACTTTGTTCTTTTCAATATCCGGTAATTTTCTGTAGGTTACTTTATCGTGTTTTAAACCGGGGATCTTATCTAATAAGGCCAGGAGTTTCTTAGCATCAAATTCAATCACACAGCCACTAGGTCCGTTAGAATACGTTTTCCAGTGATGAATGGTTTCATCATCATGGGAAAAACACAATGCAAACAGATTGGTAATACCTTTACGCGATTTATAATCCAGGATAATTTCAGAATCATTCCGGTCCTCCCAAAGTTTAGGGTTTAGCAAGGTGAGTTTCTTACGCTCCAGCATATCTAAAAGGATAGGCAGGGTAGTAAAGCGGTTAAGTTTTTGAATTTCAGTCATAATAGATAATAAAAAAACGGAGGCTTAAAGCCTCCGTCAATGATATTACTTTTTTAGATAAGTATCAAAATAATCTGCAATTTTTTGGTTCAGGTGAATTCTGTCTTTTCCGCGAACATTATGTTCATGGTTAGGATATAAGAAGTAGTCAACCTGTTTACCTGCTGCGATACATGCATTGATAAACTCCATGCTGTGCTGCTGCACAACTACATTATCCTGAGCTCCATGAATTACCAGAAGTCTTCCTTTTAATTGTTTCGCTTTGTCAATAATGTTTGTTTTAGCGTAACCTTCAGGGTTTTCCTGAGGCGTATCCATGTAACGCTCTCCGTACATTATTTCGTAATATTTCCAGTCGCACACGGGGCCTCCGGCAACACCAACTTTAAAAGTGTCAGCTTGGTCAAGCATTAACGAAGATGTCATAAATCCGCCAAAACTCCATCCTGAAACTCCTATTCTTTCGTTATCTACAAAAGCCTGAGATTTAAGATATTCAACACCTTTCATTTGGTCGGCCATTTCGTTCACACCAAGATTACGGTGAACAACATGTTCAAAATCACGTCCACGGGCATCAGAACCTCTGTTGTCAAGAGTAAATACAACATATCCCTGCTGTGCCAGGTAGTAATCAAATAAAGATGCTCCACCTAACCAATCATTTGTAACAAGTTGCGCGTGTGGGCCTCCGTAAACGTAAACGATTACCGGATACTTTTTGTTGGCATCAAAGTTAGCAGGATAAATCATCCTTCCGTTAAGTGGCGTTTTGCCATCGGCAGAGGTAATTGTAACCAGTTCCATTTTAGGTAAAACCGTTTTACCATCATATGGATTATCTGCTTTAAAAAGTGTATTCTCTTTTTTTGTTTTGATGTCAACAATTATTGCATTGTTGGGAGTTTTAGTATTACTGAACATATCTAGCGCAAGCGAACCGTCAGAATTTACAATGGCAGTATGTGTACCGCTCATAGATGTAACCGGAACGGTTTTTCCTGATTTAAGTTCTACTTTATAAAGTTGCCTTTCAAGTCCGTTGTTTGCAGTACCAATGTAGAACGAATTTTTTGCATCGGCATCAAAGCCTGAAAATTCAGTGATTACCACATCCTGATATCCCAGTTTTTTTAGCTGTTTACCATCGGTATTGTAGTGGTATAATTGTTCAAACCCATCTTTTTCAGATCGGTATAAAAACTCATTATTCTTACCGGGTATAAAAGTTAGATCATGAAGCGGCTCTACATATGTAGGTGCTTTTTCTTCAAATAATGTCTTTTCAAAGTTCCCCGTAACTGCGTCATAACGGTTTAATTTCAGGTCATTTTGTTCCCTGTTCAATACACCTACGTAAACTTTTTTACCGTCAGGCGACCAGGTAACACAAGTTAAAAACTGCTCTTTTGGCCCTTCAGTTTTTAAAGTAACCGATTTGCCTGAAGCTACATCGTATACCACAAGTGTAACTTCTTCACTCTTCATACCCGCCATTGGGTATTTTATGTCTTTATTAGAAGCTATACGCTCATTCCAGTTCGTCAACGGATAGTTGGCAACCATAGTTTCGTCTTTGCGATAAAACAAAAGTTTGTCACTGTTAGGACTCCACCACATGCCCTTATTAATACCAAATTCCTGACGGTGAACATAATCGCTACCGTTTACAATCCCTTTATCGGCATCGTTTGTAACGTTTATATCTTTTCCGTTTTGTGTAACGACAATATTATTCTCTTTAAGCCATGCAGCGGCAGTACCATTTGGAGATAGTGTTTGTTGAGTAGCGTCCTGAGATACAGCTATAGCACTTTTAACTTCTTTTTTATCGGCATCAAAAAGAACCAAGTAGGTTTTGTCTTTTCCGTTCACTTCAAATGCAAGGGTATTTTTGTCATTCCATTTGTAGGTATATGGGAAAATTTGGAGTTCAAAAGTATCGGAAGGGAATTTTGCTTTTAGCGCAGCCGCAAGTTCTGTTTTAGATATAAGCGTAGTTTCAGCCCACTGGCTTTCTGCACTTCTAGCAACAAGGTTAGAATAGGTATTATCTAAATAGGTTATTGTTTTAGCATCTTTTCTCCATGATGGAGCGACAAGTGTTTTTGGAGCATAAACCTGATACTGGCCAAAAGTAGCTTCCTGAACGGTAAGATTTTTTTGTGCTGTTGCAGCCATTCCCGATACAAGGAATAACCATACTAGTTTTTTCATGTGTTTGTTATTAGAGTGGCGAATTTAACTAAACTATAAATTATGCCGAAATATTAATACGTTAATTAGTAGCAAAGTGTAAGTTTTAGTTACAAAAAAATCCGTTTCTTAATTAGAAACGGATTTATAATAGTCAATTCAGTTTGTTTATAATGTTGCTCCCGCTTGAAGAACACCAACATCAACCATGCATTTTTTCATCATTTGATAGGTTCTTTCAATGTCATTATCAAGCCCGATAGAGAAACGGATAAGCCCGTCGGTAAGACCCATTTCTATTTGTTCATCCATTGGTATCTCGCTGGAAGTGGAAGTTCCCGGCGCGCTGAACAACGTTTTATAGAACCCAAGGCTCACTGCAAGATAACCAAGGTTACGGTGCTGCATCAGTTCCATTAGTTCATTTGCCTTATCAAGTGTACCAACATCCAGGGTCATCATGCCTCCAAAACCGTATTCAGGATTTATCATGCTTTTGTATAATTCATGACTTGGGTGACTTTTAAGTCCGGGATAAACCGTTTTAAGCCCATCTTTTTCAAAACGTTCAGCCAGGTATAGAGCATTGTGACTGTGTTGTTTCATTCGTATATGCAACGTACGAAGGTTTTTGAGTACGCTTGCAGCACGAAGACTATCCATTGTCGGGCCAAGAAGCATACTAGCACCATCATTTACATTACGAAGTGTGTCTATGAACTCCTGAGTTCCACAGGTAACACCACCTACAGTGTCGCTGCTTCCGTTTATGAATTTAGTAAGACTATGAATAACGATATCTGCACCCATTTTTGCCGGAGCAACAGATAGGGGAGAGAACGTATTATCTACAACCAATTTAAGATTGTGTTTTTTAGCAATTTTTGCCAGACCTTCAATATCGGCAACCTCTAGAAGCGGATTACTTACCGTTTCACAATAGAGTATTTTAGTTGTAGGTGTTATTGCCTCTTCAACAACATCTAATTTGGTGATATCGACAAAAGATGTTTTGATTTGTAATTTGGGCATGAAGTTTTTCATGAAGGCATACGTACCCCCGTAAATAGTTCGGCTTGAAACAATATGATCACCTGCTGCACACAATTGCAAAAGTACCGGTGTTATCGCTCCCATACCTGAAGCTGCAACATTGGCAGATTCAGTACCTTCCATTGCGGCAAGTGCCTGCCCTAAGTAAAGATTACTCGGCGAAGAGTGCCTTGAGTAAAGGTAACATCCTTCTGCATTACCTTCAAAAGTATCGAACATTGTTTTTGCCGAAAGAAAGGTATAGGTAGACGAATCTGAGATTGATGGGTTAACGCCTCCAAACTCTCCGAAATATTGTAAATCCTGTATTTTATCCGCGGGATTGAATTCCATGACTAAATTTTTAAAATTACTTACTAACTTTTTATAGATTTTATTCTTAACAAATAGAAATATTTACGGTTTAAAAATCAATAATAATGAAGTATATTAGATTATAAATCTATATATTTGGATTTATATAAATAAAATTACATTAAATAACTTCAATTTCCTTGCGATAAAAGAAAATTTCACGGCAAAGTATGGATATAACCGACAGAAAACTGCTTATGCTACTACAGCAGGATAGCACTAAAACAACAAAAGAACTATCTTTGAAACTCAACCTTTCGGTTACGGCAATTTATGAACGTATCAAAAAACTGGAACGGGAAGGGATAATAAATAAATATGTTGCAATTGTTGATCAAAAAATGATCGATAAGAATTTTGTAGTATTTTGCCATCTCAAACTTATTCAGCACACAAAAGAATATCTTACCCGTTTTGAACTGGAAGTTACCAAACTGGATGAAGTTTTAGAATGTTATCATGTGAGTGGCGATTACGATTATATATTAAAGATATATGTAAAAGATATGGAAGCCTATCGTGAGTTTATGGTAACAAAATTGACAACGTTGCAACATATAGGGAGTACTCATAGTACTTTTATGATAGGGGAAGTTAAGAATACAAATGTTATTGTTCTGTAATGAAGCAATAAATGTTTGGCTATATTTGAAAAAATAAAAACGTAAAGTATGAGTAAAAAATATGTTTTATTACTATTAGTGATACAATCTATGTTATCTGCATTCGCTCAAAAAGCGCCAAAGGTAAAAGTAGAACAGGGTACTTTAGAAGGTATTACATTAGCGTCGGGCATACGGACTTTTAGAGGAATTCCATTTGCTGAACCGCCTGTTGGCGAATTAAGATGGAAAGCCCCTCAGCCACCTAAAAGTTGGGAAGGTGTTCGTAAAGCCGATGTTTTTGGCAATAATGCCATGCAAAAACCTGTTTATGGCGATATGAATTTCCGTGCACCAAAAATGAGTGAAGATTGCCTATACCTTAACGTGTGGACACCTGCTAAAAGCCCAAATGAAAAACTTCCGGTAATGGTCTACTTTTATGGTGGCGGTTTTGTTGCCGGAGATGGTTCTGAAAACCGTTATGATGGACAGAGCTTAGCACAAAAAGGAATTGTTACAGTTACTTTGAATTATAGGTTGGGTGTTTTCGGATTCTTTTCGCATCCTGAACTGACTAAAGAATCACCCAATAATGCATCAGGAAATTATGGATTATTGGATCAGAACGCTGCATTGGTATGGGTTAAAAAAAACATAGTGGCATTTGGAGGTGATCCTGATAAAATTACTATCGCCGGAGAATCAGCAGGTTCAATATCTGTATCTGCACAAATGGTTTCACCACTTTCCAAAGATCTTATTGCGGGCGCTATTGGGGAAAGCGGTGCGATGATCAACCCGACGCTGGATGCTATTCCGCTCGCAGAAAATGAAAAACAAGGCACAGCATTCGCTGAAAAAGTAAAAGTCGGTACAATTGAAGCACTTCGTTCTTTACCTGCTGAAACGATTTTAGAAGAGGCTTCAAAACCGGGAGCCTTTAATACCAGAGCAACTATAGATGGTTATTTTCTAACTAAACTGCCGTCAGAATCATTCGCGGCGGGAGAGCAGGCTAAAATTCCATTGCTTGTAGGCTGGACATCGGCTGAGATTCCTTACACAGCATTCATGAAGGGGCAATATCCAAGTGTTCAGAATTATAATAAGAGAATAAAAGAAACTTATAAAGACAAAGCCGAAAAAGTACTAAAGTTATATCCTGCTAAAACTGAAAAAGAGGTGGTTGAATCTGCTACAGCATTAGCCAGTGATGGCTTTATTGTTTACAGTACGTGGAAATGGGCAGAATTACATAGGACAACTGTTAAAGAACCTACTTACGTGTATATTTTCGCAAGGGCACGCCCCACAATGAAGGCTGAAATGGGTAATGCTAAAGCAGGACTGGCAGGTGGTATTATTAAAGGTGATGAAAAAAAAGAAAAAAATACAATGCCTGAACCTTTAAAAGGTGCAGCGCATGCGTCTGATATTGAGTATGCTTTAGGTAATCTTGAAACAAATACAGTGTATAATTGGAGTACAGACGATTATAAAGTTTCGGAATATAATTTGGAATACTTTGCTAATTTCATAAAAACAGGAAATCCTAACGGAAAGAATATGCCGGACTGGCCTGTAAATAAACCGGAAGGTGAGATGGATATAATGACAATTGATCTGGATCTAAAAGCGTCGAAAGAGAAGCATAGAGACAGATACATCTTTCTTGATAAAGAGTTTTCTGTTAAGAAATAATTATTTATGAGATATTAAATGTAACATATTAAAAGGGGAATGTAATTTCCTCTTTTTTATTTATACCATATAAATCTTAATGCCTAAATTTGCCTTACAAAATAAAAATCACACAAAAAGATATATACTATGAGTTCATTTGACGTAGTCGTTATAGGTTCGGGACCCGGTGGATATGTAGCAGCAATCCGTTGCGCACAATTGGGTTTTAATACTGCAATTATTGAAAAATACCCAACTTTGGGCGGTACCTGCCTTAACGTGGGATGTATACCTTCTAAAGCATTACTGGATTCATCGCACCATTACCATGACGCTACTAAACACTTTAAAGAACATGGTATTGATATTGCCGGCGAAATTAAAGTAAACATTGAGCAGATGATTGCCCGTAAACAAGGTGTTGTTGAGCAAAATGTTGTTGGTATTAAATACCTTATGGACAAAAACAAAATTACTGTTTTCGAAGGTGTAGGTTCTTTTGAAGATGCTACACATATTAAGGTAACTAAAAATGATGGTGCTTCTGAAACTATCGAAGCTAAAAACACTATCATAGCTACAGGCTCTAAACCATCGTCACTTCCTTTTATTAAAATCGACAAAGAAAAAATAATTACTTCTACTGAGGCACTTAAGCTTAAAGAAGTACCTAAACACCTTATCGTTATTGGTGGTGGTGTTATTGGTCTTGAGCTTGGTCAGGTTTATCTTCGCCTTGGTGCTCAGGTGTCTGTAGTAGAATACCTTGACAGGATCATTCCGGGTATGGATGCAGGTCTTTCTAAAGAGCTTACGAAAGTTCTTAAGAAACAGGGAATGAAATTCTACACTTCACACAAAGTGAAATCGGTAGAGAGAAGTGGAGAAGGTGTTCAGGTTCAGGCTGAAAACGCTAAGGGAGAAACGATCACTCTTGATGGAGATTACTCACTAGTGTCTGTAGGCCGTCGTCCTTACACTGACGGACTTAACGCTGAAGCTGCCGGAGTAAAAGTTACAGAAAGAGGCCAGATTGAAGTAAATGATCATTTACAGACAAGCGCTTCTAACATTTACGCTATTGGTGATGTTATTAAAGGTGCTATGCTTGCGCACAAAGCGGAAGAAGAAGGTGTATTTGTTGCTGAAACCTTAGCAGGACAAAAACCTCACATTGATTATAATCTTATTCCGGGTGTTGTTTACACATGGCCGGAAGTTGCTGCTGTTGGTAAAACAGAGGAACAACTTAAAGAAGCTGGTGTCGAGTACAAATCAGGAAGTTTCCCTTTCAAAGCTTTAGGACGTTCTCGTGCCAGTATGGATACTGACGGTTTTGTGAAAATCCTTGCTGATGCCAAAACTGACGAGGTTCTTGGTATACACATGATAGGTGCACGAACTGCCGACCTTATTGCTGAGGCTGTAACTGCAATGGAATTTAAAGCGTCTGCTGAAGATATTTCAAGAATGTCACACGCTCACCCTACCTATGCCGAGGCAGTTAAAGAAGCTGCTCTTGCTGCCACTGATAACAGGGCGATACACATTTAATATACTGTATTAAATTATAAAGTTTATAACAAACCCATTCCGCAAGGAGTGGGTTTTGTATTTAGTTGTATTGTATGTACTTTTGAAGTATTAAATAATTGCTTTGAGAACTTCCCGTATCCTTACTATAAATAATACCGATCAGTATAAAAAACAATTGCTACACTGGGCACAACAGTATAGAGAAGTTGTGTTTCTCGATAGTAATAGTTACGATCAGAAATATACATCGTATGATGCAGTATTAGCTGTTGATGCATTGACCTCTATTAAAACGGATTATCACAACGCGTTTGAGGATCTTAAAGCCTATCAGCAAATTACAAAAGACTGGCTTTTCGGCTGTCTTTCATATGATTTGAAGAACGATACCGAAGATTTACAGTCAGCAAATTTTGACGGACTGGGTTTTCCTGACCTGTTTTTCTTTCAGCCTAAAAAGTTATTCCTGCTTAAAGGAGATCAACTGGAAGTCAAATATCTAAATATGTGTGATGATGAATTGGAAGAAGACCTTGATGCAATTATAAACTTCCAACAGCAGTCAACTACTAAGCAACAGTCATTAACCATACAGCAGAGAATATCTAAGGAAAGCTATCTTGACAAGGCAGGCCAGATGCTCGAGCATATTCATAGAGGTGATATTTACGAAGCCAATTTTTGTATGGAATTCTATGCCGAAAATGCGGTTATCAATCCGGTTGAAATGTATGGAAAGCTGAATTTAATATCGGAGCCTCCCTTTGCTGTATATTTAAAAAATCATAAACACTATCTAATGTCAGCATCACCGGAACGTTATATACGTAAAGAAGGTGATAAGATAATTTCGCAACCCGTTAAAGGAACAGCGAGAAGGAGTGAGAATCCGGTAGAAGATAACGCCATTCGGCAGGAACTATATAAAAATGAGAAAGAACGCTCTGAGAACATAATGATCGTAGATCTTGTTCGTAATGACTTATCGAGGACTGCAACAAAGGGCTCGGTGGAAGTTGAGGAACTTTGTGGTGCCTATGCATTTAAACAAGTACATCATCTTATTTCGACGGTTGTTTCAAAAGTAGAAGAAGGTAATTCTCTTGTTGATGTTTTAAAAACAACCTTTCCAATGGGAAGTATGACTGGCGCACCTAAAATATCAGCCATGCAAATTATTGAAAAGTTGGAAGAAACTAAACGTGGTCTTTATAGTGGGGCAGTGGGGTATTTTACACCTGAAGGTGATTTCGACTTTAATGTTGTCATTAGAAGTATACTTTATAATCAGGAAAATAATTATGTATCTTTTTCAGTAGGCAGCGCTATAACTTCTAAAGCAATTCCCGAAATGGAATATGAAGAATGCTTACTTAAGGCAAGAGCTATGAGAAGTGTATTAGAGGTGTAAATTTGCGAACAATTCACTAACTTTGAATATGCTTTCAGAATTAAAAGAACATCTTAAAAATAACCTTCCCTTTTTAAAAGAAAAAAAACTGCTTATCGCCGTTAGTGGCGGGATAGATAGTGTGGTTTTAGTTCATCTTTTAAAACAGCTTGATTACGATATTACTATAGCACATTGTAACTTTAACCTTCGTGGTTCAGAGAGCGATGGCGATGAAGCATTCATAAGAAATTACGCCTCTGAAAATGGAATTAAAATTTTAGTAACCAGCTTTAAAACAAAGAGTTTCGCTAAAGATAATAAACTATCCATTCAGGTAGCTGCAAGGCAATTAAGGTACGTTTGGTTTGACCAATTACTGGAAGAATATAGTCTTGATTACCTGTTAACAGCGCATCATCTTGATGACAATATAGAAACATTCCTTATTAATTTTACGCGTGGCACAGGTGTTGAAGGACTAACCGGAATTCCCCAGCAAAATGATAGGATTGTACGTCCACTGCTTCCTTTTACCAGAAATCAAATAGAGTTTTACGCGAAGAAAAACAATATACAATGGAGAGAAGACAGCAGCAATGCATCTGGCAAATACCTTCGTAACAAACTGCGTCATGATATCGTGCCGAAACTAAAATCTTTAAATCCGGCTTTTACAGATTCATTTCAGCAAACACTGCAAAATTTGCAGCAAACAGCTTCGTTGGCGCATGATGCTGCCATCTTAGTGTATCAGCAGGTAGTTTCGGAAAAAGAAGGGCAAAAACACATAAGCATTGAACAATTAAAGCGTTTACCTAATTACAAAGCGTATTTATACCAGTGGCTAACCTCTTTTGGATTTACCGCCTGGGATGATATTTATGCATTAGTAGATGCTCAATCAGGTAAACAGGTATATTCTCAGGGTTATAGATTACTAAAAGACAGGGAGATGCTAATTTTAGAGCCTTTAAAGCCTGCTGATAGACAGGTCTATGAAATTAAAGAAGGAATAACAGAAATAACTGAACCTTTAGCAATGAAGTTTGAATTAACGAATCAGATTTCGACAGATTCCACAAAAAACACTGTTTTTGTTAATAATAACTTAATAAAATTTCCTTTATTTGTACGTAAATGGCAGGAAGGTGATTATTTTTACCCTCTTGGTATGAACGGACAGAAAAAGAAGGTTTCTAAATACTTTAAAGATGAGAAATTATCTTTATCTGAAAAAGAAGATACATGGCTATTATGTTCGGGAAATGAGATAGTTTGGGTTATAGGCAGGCGTGCTGATAATCGTTATAAGATACGCAATACAACAGACACAATATTAAAAATAGAAGTTTTATAAAATGAAAAAAGCGGGCTTATTATTCTTTTTTTTATTTGCTTTTTTAACCCTTCAGGCACAGCCTCCGGGAGCTAATTTTAAAGATCCGGTAAAATGGACATCAAAAATTGAAAAGAAATCGGATACAGAATATGTATTGGTATTTGATGCTACTATAGAGGATAAGTGGCATATGTATTCTCAGTTTAGCGATGAGAATGGTGCGCTTCCGATGGAAGTTATCTTTAACAATGACAAAGGAAATTTTGAAGCGGTTGGTAAAGCTGAGGAAAGCAAAACTGAAAAAGCTTTTAATGATACTTTTGGTGTTGAAGAAACATTCTGGAGCCATAATGCACAATTAAGACAAACTGTAAAAATTACAAATGCAGCCAATAGCGTCGTTCAGGTTGAGCTTGCTTATCAGGTTTGTAAAGAAGTTTGTATACAAGGAAGCAACCTGTTTGAATTTGATACTAAAGCTTTAACCTCTAAAGAGGTAAAAAATTTCGAGGCTGCATCTCCTGCTGCTGTTGAAAAAAAAAAAGCTGATACAAGCTCAGTAGACTCGCCGAAAAAAGAAGAGCAAAAGGGACTTTTTTCTATCTTTTTTCTAGCGTTTATTTCTGGTTTTGCCGCACTGCTAACACCATGTGTATTCCCAATGATCCCTATGACTGTTAGCTTTTTTACAAAGCAAAGTAAAAATAAAGCAGCCGGTATACGAAATGCATTCATTTATGGTATTTCAATCATCATCATATATGTATTGTTAGGATCGCTTGTAACCGCTATTTTTGGTGCAGATTCTCTTAACGCATTGTCTACCAATGTATGGTTTAATATAGTATTTTTTGTGCTTCTTGTCGTATTTGCTTCTTCGTTTCTTGGTGCGTTTGAAATTATGCTACCAAACTCATGGGCAAATAAAGTTGACAGACAGGCCGATAGAGGTGGTATTGTAGGTATTTTGTTCATGGCTTTGGCTTTAGCAATTGTATCTTTCTCATGTACGGGTCCCATAGTGGGAACATTATTGGTTGAGGCGGCTTCTAAAGGAGGTATTGCACCTATAGTTGGGATGTTTGGATTCTCTTTAGCCCTAGCGTTGCCTTTTATGTTATTTGCAATGTTTCCGGGCTGGCTTAATGGACTTCCAAAATCAGGCGGATGGCTTAATACAGTTAAAGTGTTTTTAGGGTTTCTTGAACTTGCATTAGCATTTAAATTTCTCTCTAATGCCGATTTAGTATTACAATTACATTTACTCGAAAGAGAAACTTTCCTGGCAATATGGATTGCAATATTCGGAACAATGGCGTTATATCTTTTTGGAAAAATAACATTACCGCATGATACTCCGGGTGGGTTTATATCTGTCGGAAGACTTTCGTTAGGATTAATAGTTCTTTCTTTCACAGTATATCTTATACCTGGATTATGGGGTGCTCCTTTGAAACTTATCAGCGGATTCCCACCACCATTAAATTATAGCGAATCACCGTTTGGTTTTGGAGGATCAAACTCTGTAAAGACAGGAGATGGTGCGCTGCCAGAAGGTGCTAAACTTGCAGCGCATGGTATTGTTGCTTTTGAGGATTATGATAAAGGACTTGCTTATGCTAAAGAGGCAGGTAAACCAGTTTTACTTGACTTTACGGGCTATGCTTGTGTAAACTGTCGCAAAATGGAGGATTATGTATGGTCTGATGAACGTGTGCTTTCTATTTTAAAAGAAGAAGTGGTTTTGATTTCACTATATGTAGATTATAAAAAAGAGTTACCTGCTTCAGAACAAAAAATATCAGAAACTACAGGGAAAATGATCAAGACAGTTGGTAACAAATGGAGTGATCTTCAAATAAAAAAATACAAAACAAATTCACAGCCTTACTATGTACTGATGAATCTTGAAGAGGAAAATCTCAATGAGCCGGTCGGCTATACTCCGGATATCGAAGAATATCAGGAGTGGTTAACTTCAGGTATAGCCAACTTTAAAAAATAAAACAAAGGTCTTCAAATTTGAAGGCCTTTGTTTTTAAATATCATTTATAAGTTTTCGGGCTGTAGTTTGAACCGGGTCCCAGACAGGGGAGAACGGCGGTGCATAGGACAAATCTAAGTCAATAATATTTTGTAGTGTGAGATTATGAGTAAGAGCAGTCGCTAATACGTCTATGCGCTTGGCTGCGCCTTCTTCACCGATTATTTGACCTCCTAATAATCGTCCGCTATTTTTTTCCGCTAAAAGCTTTACAGTTATATCTTTCGCGTTTGGATAATAATGTGCCCTGGTTTTACTTTTTGTTGTTCCTGTAATGTATTCTATCCCTAATTCTTTAAGTTCTCTTTCTAATAAACCTGTGCGTGCTACCTCATAACTGCATATTTTGCAAACGGCCGTACTCACCGATCCCGGAAAAGTAGTTTTCTCACCGGCAATACTGCTGCCGGCAACTAGGCCTGTCTTATTAGCTACGGTTCCCATAGCTATATACATATGTTTGTGACTAACCAGGTTTAATGTTTCGGTACAATCACCTGCAGCCCATACATCTTCAACATTTGTTTGTAATTGTCCATTTACTTTAATCGCTCCCTTTACACCTAGTTCAATTCCAGAGTCTTTTAGGAATTCTGTGTTAGGAGAAGTTCCCATTCCAAATACCACAATATCAGCAGGTATAATTTGTTTGTTTGTAACAACTGCCTTAATAGTTTTGCTATCCATTTCAAAGGCAGTAAGCTCTTCTTCGCAATATAGTTTTACCCCTAAGTTTCGAATGGCGTCAGATACCATAGCTCCCATATCAGGGTCAAGTGTATTCATTACCTGCTTACCGCGGTTAATAAGTGTTACGTTTAATCCTCTAATTAGTAAGGCTTCTGCCATTTCAAGGCCAATATAACCTCCGCCAACGATTACGGCATTTTTAGGCTTTTGCTCCTCAATAAAATTTTCAATGTTGATGCCACTTTTAAGTGTAGTAACACCAAAAGCATTATCGGCATCATGACCGTCTATATTTGGGCAATACGACTTTCCACCTGTAGCAATAAGAAGCTGACGGTAATCCTGCCAAATTTCCTTATTCTTGACTTTGTCAAGTACTTTGATACGTTTATTGGCTGTATCAACCTTTAGTACTAAATGCTGAGTACGCACATCTATATTATATTTAGAGCGAAAAGTTTCAGGACTGCGTACAACAAGTTCATCAGCCGACTTTACAGTCTCAGAAATAAAATACGGAATTCCGCATGCAGAATAAGAAGTGTAACTGGATTTTTCGAAAACTATAATTTCTTTATCGGGTAATTCGCGCCTTACTTTAGATGCTGCTGTCATTCCGGCTGCATCGCCGCCAATTATTACTAAAGTACTGTTATTGCTCGTTGTCATATATTTTAATTCGTTTTTGTACCGTCCTGGCAGATATCCCATGTATGATAACTGAGAAAAATATTGTGGCGGTTGTTATAGCAAAAAGTTTGTTTGAGTTTTCAAAATTGGCGGCCTCAAGTGCATATACCAAATAGAATATTGAGCCGATACCCCGCATACCATAAAATGAAAGTACAAATTTCTGGAAACGGCTTAATCCTGTATTAACTAACGACAAATATCCTGCGAGAGGGCGGACAATCAGCACCATACCTAAAGATACCAATAATATATCCGGTTTAAAAAATATATCGTAATGAAAAGAGATAAATATACCGATAGTAATAAAAATTATGGCGACTACAAAACTTTCCAGTTCTTCATTAAAATCGTGGAGGCTATTCATGTGTTCCTGGTTTTTTTCGCAACTGCTAAACATGCATGCAGATAAAAACACAGCAATAAACCCGTAACCACCTATTACCTCTGTAATTGCATAAGGAAGTAAAAGTAATGCTACAGATAATATGCCTCTGCTAATCCTCTCTACAGTTCTATCATTGCTTATCGAGAAAACCAAATGATATAGTAACCATCCTGATGCAAGACCTATTATGGTTCCGATTGCAATTTTTATTAGGAAGTAATGTAGAAACCATTCTCCTGCCCAGTCCTGAAAATCCAATCCTTTTTGATAAGCAAAAATGGCAAAAAATGTAAATGGGAATGCTAGTCCGTCGTTAATACCGGCTTCGGAAGTAAGTCCTAAGCGGCTTAAAGATGTATCTCTTTTTCCTGGTTCTGATGTTTGTAATTCAGAAGCCAGAACAGGATCGGTAGGTGAGATCAATGCCCCAAATAACATTGCAGTTGCGGGTGCCATTCCTAATATCCACCAACCTAAAAATGAAGCAGCCACAATTGTAAGAGGCATTGTTATGACCAGCAGTCGAATGGAATACTTCCAGGTTCGCCATTTAAACGGTTCTTTTATACGTAGTCCTGCATTCATCAATGCAACAAGTATAACAAATTCAGTTATATGTTTTATCGTAGAAAGGTGTTCCAAAGGATGGAACTCATGTTTATGGTAAATTATATATACAATAACACCAATCACTATGTATGCAATAGGGGCAGAGAGATGTTTACGCCTTAAAAGCACAGGGATAATTGAAGCAAATAAAGCTATGAAACCCGCTATGAGGAGTAAAATAATATAGTTATCAATTTTAAAGTATTCGATCATTAAGTTGTAAAAAAATTAGCCAAAACGTTGCGTGTTTTGGCTAGGTATTATAATTAGGTTTAGGTGGTCTTATAAAATATGCTGACTAAGGATAACATAGACTTCGTTGATGTTGTTATCCTTGCCGAATTGTTTTTTAATTGGTTGTACCTCGCCGCGTATCCATATTTTTAATTCTGCATCAAGGTCAAGCAACCCCGCACTTTCTTTAGAAAATTTAGTAATGCTGTGGTATGGAATAGACTGATAATCGACTTTAGATCCTGTAAGTCCCTGTTTATCTACAAGTATGAGTCTTTTGTTTGTAAATACGAACATATCCCTGATTAGCTTGAAAGCTTTTTCTATAGTTTCACCCGGAATGAGCATTGGCTGAAATTCGCCCTGCACTTTTTCGATATTTACCTCAGAAGCATTGCCTAGAATGGCGTTAAATAGTCCCATAAATTGTTTGTTAGGTGATTTAAATTTTATTAAAATTAAGCAGATATTTTGTATTATGAAAATTAAAGGATTTAATTTTAAACGTATTTTAAGAGTTACGCTAAAATTTCTTATTTTCGATCTATAATAATCTTACAATTTATATACGCCATTCAAATTAAAAGTACATGCTGATAAAAGTTTTTGGAAGCGCCGTTTTTGGCGTGGAAGCCACTACAATTACTGTAGAGGTAAATATCGATAAAGGGGTAGGCTACCATTTGGTAGGACTACCTGATAATGCCATTAAAGAAAGTAGCTACCGTATTGCGGCGGCTTTAAAAAATAATGGTTACCAATTACCCGGTAAAAAAATTACTATAAACATGGCACCGGCCGATTTACGAAAAGAAGGCTCTGCTTACGATCTTACACTTGCTGTAGGGATCTTGGCTGCTTCAGGGCAGATATCGTCTGACGAGGTAGATAAATACGTAATTATGGGGGAGTTATCACTAGATGGTAGTCTGCAACCCATAAGAGGCGCACTGCCTATAGCAATTAAGGCAAGGGAAGAAGGTTTTAAAGGTTTTTTTCTGCCGAAACAAAATGTAAAGGAAGCTGCAATTGTAGATGGGCTTGAAGTATATGGAGTTGAAAATGTGGTTGAAGTTATTGATTTCCTTGAGGGAAGGGGAGACCTGAAGCCCACAATTTTCAATACACGAGAAGAATTTTACAAAACGCTCGATTTTCCAGAATTTGACTTTAGTGATGTAAAAGGGCAGGAGTCAATAAAACGCTGCATGGAAATTGCAGCTGCGGGTGGACATAACATTATACTTATAGGTCCGCCGGGCTCCGGTAAAACAATGCTCGCAAAAAGGCTGCCAAGTATTTTACCTCCAATGACGCTTAAAGAAGCACTTGAAACCACGAAAATACATAGTGTTGTTGGAAAAGTAAAGGAAGCTGGTCTTATGAATCAGCGTCCCTTCAGAAATCCTCATCATACTATAAGTGATGTGGCCTTAGTTGGAGGTGGAAGTTTTCCACAACCGGGAGAAATAAGCATGGCACACAACGGTGTTTTGTTTTTAGATGAATTACCTGAATTTAAACGCAGTGTGCTTGAAGTTATGCGTCAACCCCTGGAAGATAGGGAAGTAACAATTTCCAGATCTAAATTTACGGTTACTTATCCATCGTCATTTATGCTTGTAGCAAGTATGAATCCGAGTCCTGGAGGCTATTTTAACGATCCGGATGCCCCGGTGAGTTCTTCTCCGCATGAAATGCAGCGTTATCTTAGTAAAATATCAGGCCCTTTATTAGACAGAATCGATATTCACATTGAAGTTACACCTGTTCCTTTCGAAAAGCTTTCTGAAAAACAGAAGGCAGAAAGCAGTGTAGAAATTCGTCAGAGAGTGACTACTGCCCGTGAGGTGCAAACAAATCGCTTTGCTCATTTAGATTCCATTCACTATAATGCACAGATGAATACCAAGCAGATTCGCCAATACTGTGAACTGGACGACACATCATTGCAACTTTTAAAAACGGCTATGGAAAGGCTTAACCTTTCAGCGCGTGCTTACGACAGGATTCTAAAGGTATCCCGAACTATAGCGGATCTGGACGGATCGGAAAATGTACAGCAACAACATATTGCTGAGGCGATTCAATATAGAAGCCTTGACAGAGAAGGTTGGTTGGGATAAAATTTATAACAAATAGACAAAAAAACATATTATGGTAAAACCACAACTTGAAGAACTATTCAATAGCATGCCTGCGATAGTTCAGGAAAAATTAAAGCCTGTATTGGAAAATATTCTTGAGAGGGCAGAAGATCTTGATGCATTAGGAATCGACCATGAAGATTACGATGAAGAGCATGATCTTATTCGTAAAGAGGTAAATAAAGTAAAATACCTTAACGATCAGTGGCAAATAATGAATTCAAAAAAGAATAACTAAGTTAAAGTTCTTTAAAGGTATCTCCATTATTAAAATCTCCCGATTCAAAACCTCTTTTAAACCAGTACATTCTTTGTTCTGATGTGCCATGTGTAAAAGAATCGGGAACAATATAACCCTGGGCGCGCTTTTGTATGGCATCGTCACCTACAGCATTGGCAGCACTTAGTGCTTCATCGATGTCGCCTTCTTCAAGGACATTGTTCATTTGTTCATTGTAGTGTGTCCAGACACCCGCATAAAAATCAGCCTGTAATTCTAAAGCTACTGAAAGATAATTGGCCTCCTTTTCGCTGGCATTGGCTTGCAGCTGCCTTACTTTAGAAGATGTACCCACAAGCGTTTGTACATGATGTCCTATTTCGTGGGCAATTACATAAGCGATTGCGAAGTCACCGCCTTTAGCGCCAAAGCGCGATTGCAATTCATCAAAGAAAGCCAAATCCATATATACTTTCTGATCTGAAGGGCAATAAAACGGACCTGACGCGGAAGATACTCCTCCACAAGCCGTTTGAACCGCATCCCTGAACAAAACCAGTTTAGGCTTTTTATATGTCATTCCATTCTCCTGAAATATTTTAGTCCATACATCTTCGGTATCGGCAAGTACCGTAGCGACAAATTCACCCATTTCTTTATCCCTTGCACTCAGTTCTGTATTTTGGGTTTCGCTGCCTTGCTGTATTTGGTTGGTGATATCGTTTATTACGGCTGAATTATCTCCACCCATAAACATATTTATTACCAATATAATAACGCCAATAATACCTCCTCCTGCTACAAGTTTACCACCGGACATACCCCTACGGTCTTCCATATTATCACTTTGTCTCCTGCCTAACCATTTCATAGCTTAAATTTTCTATTGAAATTAAAACAATTAGTTTCCATTTCAATGCATTTTGATAAATTATTAGCATTAAAAAAGCCGCATCGTAAAATGCGGCTTAGATTATATATGACGAAGGCGTTCTAGAATCCGAAACGGAAACCTAAATAAGCATCTGCCTGATCTGTATCTGTAAGGGCTGCAGATAATAATGAACCCGAGCCAATGTAGAAACCACCTAAACGAACACCAATACCGGCTGTAAATCCGGATATTTCGTTACTTGAAAATGGCATATAAGCTTCGAACCATTCACCTGAATAACGTGGTGTTACTGTAAATACATTTTGGGAAACAATCTGATCATTTTTAGCATCGTCGCCTAGTCGTTGCTGTAAAAAACCTGTCACGTACCAGTTATTATATACTTTTACATCGGCATATGTCGATAGAAGTGCTGGCTGTTTTACCTTAAAATCCTTTTGAGGTGTCCCTTTTGTTACTAAAGGATCGTTATCAAGAATTGCCTGGATATCCTGTAGGTTATCTACTCCTTCGAACTGACTTAAGTTGAATTCCTGCGCACCAGTTACATTAAGTGAATAATTTGAAGATTCATTGTTATCGTCTTTAAAGGTCATGCTTCCTAAATTACGAAGTGATAAACCTGCATTTATAATGTAGCCGCCATCATTCTCCTGATCTTTTAACTGATAATTAAAACCTAAATCAGCTGCAAAACCATTAAGTCCGCCCGCAAAGAAATCTGTAAAGTTTCCAGCATCTGTAAAACCGTCGGCTAATGATCCGGAATAAGCAACATTTATACTTGTACTTGCATTTTTTAGCACTGCATTACCTTCATTATCACCTGAACCTAGAGCTATATTTCCGGTAAACTTGTCAATACCAATATTAGCATAAGATCCAGGGAAAATTAATTTAAAAGTTACACCCGCCGAGAATTTATGCTGATCATTTTCAAAAATATCCCTCGCTCCCGAAAAGCCAATTTCTCCCCAGGATGTTCCTGTAACTTTTTGATTTGACCCTGCTGCAATTATGCTTCCGGCAATAGTGAGTCCATCACTTCCATTAGATAGTGCTCTTCCAAGCCTGCTATCTACATCGGTTATATTAGCTTTAACTTTTGCTGATGTTGTTATTGAAAATGCCCATTTATCAATTTTATAAGCAAATGCTGGGCCGAGGATTTCAATATCTGCTTTCATGTTTAGCGCTTTATTTCCTGAAAATATCAGATCTTCAAAATCAGAATTTCCACCAACAAGATCTCCAAAGCTAACTTTGTTGTTGGATACATTAGCGCTAAGATTTAAAATATTAACCTCATATTGCGTTTTTATGTTTGTTAACTCTGCCGGGTTAACTGTGGCATTTATAATACCTGTTCTGCGAGATGTATTAATACCTGCAAAATGCTCCTGAGCGTAAACGCCGGTACCAAGTAGAGCAAAAATAAATAGTAAAGGTTTTTTCATATGTATGGTGATTGTTTGTGTCATTAAATTTACTAAAATAATTTTGTATTTTTAATGAATTAACGATAATATCATTTTATACGTAATTTACTTAACATAGGTTTTATGATGCAAATATCATAAAAGAATACACAAAAGCAAATACCCATATCAGGGTATTTTAACATTTGACGTAAGTATGTTATTTAGATAACGTTATACCGCTTTCCATATCACGTCTTCGGGTACAGGTGCAATAATTTGGATCGCTTCTTTTGTTACGGGATGTACAAAATTCAGTTTTCGGGCATGAAGGTGTATACCGCCATCAGGATTGCTTCGGTCAAATCCATATTTAAGGTCACCTTTAATAGGGGAGCCTATAGCGGATAATTGAGATCTGATCTGGTGGTGCCTGCCGGTATGCAGGTTTATTTCGAGTGCAGTGTAGTTGTTTAGCTCTTTAATTATAGTATAATCAAGGCTTGCCATTTTACTTTCGGGGACTTCTTTACTATGAGCTTTTGAAGTATTGGATTTTTCATTACGTTTAAGGTAATGTACCAAGGTAGCCGATTTTTGTTCCGGTTTATTTTTAACAACCGCCCAATATGTTTTTTGGGTTTCACGGTTTTTGAAAAGTTCATTTAGCCTTGTTAAAGCTTTTGTGGTACGTGCAAATATAACAATGCCTGTTGTAGGCCTGTCAAGTCTGTGTACAACTCCTAAAAAAACTTCTCCGGGTTTGTTGTATTTATCTTTAATGTATTCTTTAACAACATCGCTCAGTGGTTTATCACCTGTCTTATCACCCTGTACGATATCGCCAACACGCTTGTTTACAGCAATAATATGATTGTCCTCATAGAGAACCTGAAGATTTGTTTTATTGGAAAGAACTTTCATTTAGATAATCTAACTATCGAATTAATATTGTTCGTTAGTGTTTGGGAAATCTTTTGATTTTACATCAGTAACATATTGACCTATAGCTGTAGTCATACCTTCGTATAGATCCATATACCTTCTTAAGAAACGCGGGCTGAATTCGTTATTCATACCAAGCATGTCATGAATAACCAACACCTGGCCGTCAACGCCACCACCAGCACCAATACCAATAATAGGAATAGATACGCTTTCGGCAGCTTTTTGAGCTAAATGCGCCGGTATTTTTTCGAGTACTATAGCAAAGCAACCTAGGCGCTCCAGCATTTTTACATCTTCAATTAGCTTCTCTGCTTCAGCTTCTTCTTTAGCACGAACAGTATACGTTCCGAATTTATAAATAGACTGAGGCGTTAATCCTAAGTGTCCCATAACAGGGATGCCTGCATTAAGTATTTTTTTGATAGAATCTTTTATTTCACTCCCACCTTCAAGTTTTACAGCATGTCCGCCGCTTTCTTTCATTATCCTTATTGATGAGCGAAGTGCTTCTTTGGGGTCAGACTGGTAGCTACCAAAAGGTAAATCTACTACTACCAAAGATCTTGTTATTGCTCGCACAACAGACGATGCGTGGTAAATCATTTGGTCTAGTGTAATAGGAAGAGTTGTTTCATGTCCTGCCATTACGTTTGATGCAGAATCACCTACAAGGATGACATCTACACCTGCGGTGTCAACAATTTTAGCCATCGTATAATCGTATGCTGTTAGCATAGATATTTTTTCTCCGTTGGCCTTCATTTCAATTAAAGACTTAGTAGTAATTCTTTTATAATCTTTTTTTGCTACTGACATGACATTAAAATTTTGAGGGGTAAATGTACTAAATTGTAATAAGAATAAGCCCTAAGTTCTACTTTTATTAGGTTTTAGTTTACCCTGATTCATCTTCGACCAGGGTTAAAACTATAATCTAAAACAAGTTACGGATTCGAATAAATTAAGCACAAAAAAAAGCCGCAATGTTTAAAATTGCGGCTTTCTACATTAACAGTCGGCATTGTTTACTGTAACAGCAAGTCCGCCTTCGGATGTTTCTTTGTATTTATTATTCATGTCCTGAGCAGTTTTCCACATGGTGTCTACTACCTTATCTAATGGCACTTTAGCGTTTTTAGGGTCGGTTTCCAATGCAAGTTCAGCAGCGTTAATGGCTTTAATAGCGCCCATTGTATTACGTTCGATACATGGAATCTGTACAAGCCCACCGATAGGATCGCAGGTCATCCCTAAGTGGTGTTCCATCGCGATCTCAGCAGCCATAAGGCATTGTTCAGGGGTTCCTCCCATAAGTTCAGAAAGTGCTGCTGCAGCCATTGCCGAAGATACGCCTATCTCAGCCTGGCAGCCACCCATTGCGGCAGATATGGTAGCACCTTTTTTAAAGATACTTCCCACTTCTCCGGCAACCATAAGGAATTGTTTAATGTGGCTCTCATCTGCATCGTGGTTTTCAATAACCATATAATACATAAGTACCGCCGGAATAACACCTGCACTACCATTGGTAGGAGCAGTAACCACACGGCCAAGTGCAGCGTTAACCTCGTTTACGGCAAGTGCGAAACAGCTTACCCATTTAAGTATCTGACGGAATTTAACCTCGGTACCTCTAATTACCTCCAACCATTCCTGAGGGTTATTGTACGGCATTTCGCCTATAAGATTCGCATGCATATCGAAAGCCCTGCGACGAACGTTAAGACCGCCCGGTAATATTCCAGAAGTATGACAACCTGTGTACATGCATTCCAGCATAGTATTCCAGATGCGCATAAGTTCTTTATCAATATCTTCTTCGCTACGAATTGACTTTTCGTTCTCGTATACTATCTCAGATATCTTTTTATTTTCAGATCTGGTATACGCCAGTAATTCATCCGCTTTATCTATAGGGAAGGGGAAAGCACATTTTATAAGCTCTTTCTGTTTTGCTACAGTACGCTCTTCTTTAACTACAAACCCACCGCCAATAGAATAGAAAGTAGATTCATATTGTGTATGATCATCAATATAAGCAGTAAACATGAATCCGTTAGCGTGAAATGGCAGGAAGTTTTTATTAAAAACAATATCTGTATTTATAAAAAACGGAATGATCATCTTACCTCCAAGATTTATCTGATAGGATACAGTGATTGTATCTATAATAGATGAAATGCTTTCAATCGGAACATATTCGGGGTCGGCACCGCTAAGCCCAAGCATTACTGCAAGATTTGTAGCATGGCCTTTTCCTGTAAGGGAAAGTGAGCCATATAGGTCTACCTTAACACGGTTTACTTTTTCAAAGATACCTTCATCATGAAGTTCTTTTAAGAAGCGTTCAGCACCACGCCATGGTCCAAGTGTGTGCGAGCTCGATGGTCCCACACCAATTTTTAGCATATCAAAAACAGAAATACATTCGTTCATAGCAGTTTAAAGCAATAGTTGTAAAGATAGTTATTTTACAGCCCGCAAATGTATGTAAAATGCAAATACTACAACGATATCGAAATAAAATTATTGATTTAATAAAACCTAAATAACAAAGGAGGTTAGAGTTGTGATAATGTTTAAATATAATGCAAAAAAAAAGCCTCCCGATTGGGAGGCTCATATAACTATTTATTTTTTCTTTCGAGTAACGCCATGTAGAAACCGTCGAAGCCGCTTTCTGAAGCCAATACCTTATTTTCTTTTACAAAAGTAAATTCTTTACCAATCTCGGTCGTAAGGAATTTTTTAACCTGCTCTTCATTTTCTGATGGAAGTACCGAACATGTAGCATATACCATTTTGCCACCCGGTTTTACGATCTTAGAATAGTTTTCAAGCACTTCTGCCTGTACTTTTCTAATGTTATCTATAAACTCAGGCTGAAGCTTCCATTTACTGTCAGGATTACGCTTAAGTACACCTAATCCGCTGCATGGTGCATCAATAAGTACACGATCGGCTTTTTCATGAAGCTTCTTGATTACTTTAGTACTGTCAATAATACGGTACTCAATATTGAAAGCACTATTTCTTTTCGCACGAAGCTTAAGCTGTTTCAGTTTACTTTCATAAAGGTCCATTGCAATAAGCTGGCCTTTGTTTTCCATTAGTGATGCCATGTGGAGTGTTTTACCACCTGCACCTGCACACGTATCTACAACACGCATACCCGGCTCAACTTCAAGAAAACGCGCTACAAGCTGAGATGAAGCATCCTGTACTTCAAACATTCCTTCCTTAAAAGCATCGGTTAGAAATACGTTTGCTCTTTCTTTAAGGATAAGTGCATCCGGATAATCTTTTTCGATTATCGTATCTATATTTAAATCCATAAGGATAGCGCGAAGCTTTTCTCTAGTGGTTTTAAGCGTATTTACTCGAAGTATTACTTTTGCCTGCTGGTTTTGTGCAGCAAGTTCTTTTTCCCATTTTGCTTCGCCAAGCTCTTTTACACCAACTTCATCCATCCAGTCTGGAATAGACTCACGGTACTTACGTATTTTAGAAAGTTCATCAAAGCGACCCTTAATACGGCGTATTGGAGTATCTTCAAAATATTTCCAGTCCGGAAGCGTTACGCCACGAAGCACAGCCCACACAGCAAAAATACGCCATAGGTTATCCCTGTCAAGAGGTTCTTTAACTTCGGCAATTTCTATATAAAGGCGTTTCCAGCGAACAATTTCATATATGGTTTCGGCTACAAATTTTCTATCGGCGCTTCCCCAGCGTTTATCTTTTTTAAGTGCACGTGCAACAACCTTATCGGCGTATTCTCCATCATTAAAGACAAAGCCAAGTGAATCAATAACCGTAAAAACTAAATTCCTGTGTAATCTCATTATCGTAATTTGAAGCTGCAAAGGTATTATATTTTAAGCAGAACTTATAACTATGTTTTGTTATGCTTTTTATCAGGGTTTATTTTGGCTGTCCCATTGTTTAAGCATCACTTCCAATTCATGATATTCCTCAGCATAAGCACCATCTAAAACTTTCATTTTTAATGGGAATTGTTCAAAATATTCTCTCGCTTTATTGCTTCCCGATACCGTAGCGATGAATAATTTATTGACTAATTCCATCTTTTTCTCATCAATAGTAGAATCAGTTTTTTCATATTCAGATAAGACTTCTGTAATTTGACTACTAGTGTATTTAGGGAACTCAGTGTTAACTACGTTTTTTTGATTAATAATATCTTTATCGAAATATATTTTCCCGATATTCCATGCTATTGAATCGTATTTAAAACTTTTTGATACCGGTAGAAATTTAATGTCACTTACATATAAAGTGTCATTTTTAGATTCAATACGACATTTTTTAACTGCACCCCAAAAATCAATAACTTTATTACTATTACAGATAGATAGCGTAAATTCCGAAAAATCACCATTCTCATTCCGGTAACCGCATAGTGCTATTATCTTATTCTTGGATAATGAAAAAACAGTATCGGCTACACTACCTTTTTCATGATACTTACTATCAGGGCAGTCGCAGGTAATTTCGCTGTTTATAATTGTATCTCCCTTGGTCTCTTGCTTTTCTATCACTGTTGTCTTTTCCTTTTGACAAGCAGCGATAGCTATAACTGCTAATATAAGAATAGTAATTTTACTCATGGTAATGGTTTAAATGGTTGTCTCTTTTATATCTTCCTAAAAATGCAGATGGTGTTTCACCGGTTTTCTTTTTGAAGAGCCTTGAAAAATAAGCATAATCATCGTACCCCAATGAATAGCCAATTTCAGCAAAACTATCTTTTTGAAGGATAAACGCTTTTTTAGCTTCAAGCAGCACACGATCCATAATTACATCAGAAGCTGTTTTATCAACAACTGCCTGCGTAATTCTGTTAAGATGTTTAGAGGTCATATTTAGCATTCCCGCATACGCAGAAGGCGATTTTTTATTTGTAAAATGTTCACCAACCAGTTCTTCGAAATGCCTGAACTTAGCGTAATAGTTGTTCCTGTTTTCTATAGGTACTATATTCTGATGCTTGTAATATCTTGTCCCTTCATTATATACAAGATCTGTCAGGCTAATTATATACTCACGCTTTAATATGTTTTGAGATTGATTTTCTTGCAGTATTAATCTGAACCAATTAGTAATGTTTTGATATTGCTTACCCGCGAGATAAATACATGGCGAGTTGTGCATACTGAAAAAGAAAGGAAAATGGCTTAATCTGTTATTGGTGTAATGCAGGTCATAAAAAGCCTGAGTGTGGAAGAAAATATACCCCTCGGTATCTTTCGATAACTCCCAATGATGCGTCTGCCCCGGATTTAGAAAGAATAATGCCCCGGGTTTTACATCAAAAACAGTAAAGTCAACTTCGTGTATACCGCTTCCTTTAGTAAATAGTATAGCAAGATAGAAATTATGCGAATGGGGTAGTGCAATGTCCTTATGGCTTGTGACTAAATGATTTTGTAATGTGTTTGCATAGAAATCTTCAGGGCTAGTTCCTGCCTGAAACTGCTGCATCTGCAATACCGATACTTTTTTCATATTAATGTAATATGTCCTAAAAGTACAAATTCCTGCGAATATATGCTATTGCTATAAACTGCTGTGTGCAGTAAATTTGAATAAAAAAACAATGTCACAATTTACAGATATATTAGAAGAAAAATGTCCGAAATGCGGACAGGGAAAAGTGTTCAGTAAAAAAGGTAATCCATTGTTGTTTCAAATGCCAAAAATGCATGAGAACTGTGCCGTTTGCGGACACAAATTTGAGAAGGAACCGGGTTATTTCTTTGGTTCTATGTATGTAAGCTACGGTTTAACAGTTGCCGAAATGATAGCTGTATTTGCAGTAGCACATTTCTTTATTAAAAGTTTTATAGGTATGGTTAGCCTTATAGGTGTGATGTCAGTACTGTTAAGCACATTTAATTTCAGAATTTCCAGAATGGTATGGATATATATGTTTGATGGGCGGAAGAGGCACGTGTAATCTTTAGTAATGATAAATTGTAAAATAGCCGGATATCGCTTGTCAATAAAAGTGATATCCGGCTATTTGTCGTTAAGTTCATCTTTAACACGATCATCATAAAATTTATAAAATGTAACATTCTAGACAACTATGTGTTGTTTTGTAAGTAATTATTGATTTATCATCACAAAACAAATCGTTTTAGTATTAAAAATTCATACAAAGTAAATTTTCAATCTTTATTTTTTTATACATTAGCTAACCAAATTTACAAAATGAATAAAAGCATAATATTATTAATGGTGCTCTCGTTGCTTTCCTGTAAGAAGGAAGACAGCAAAAATTTTAAAGCTTCTTTCGATACTGTTAAAGTTGATACATTATTACAGGACGAGATAAGTATCAGGGGAATTGCTATTGATGGCGATAAAGCCTGGTATGCCGGAAACAATGGTAAATATGGATGGGTGTCATTAAATGGAGGCAGGAATTTTACTGGTGTTGCGGTACAGGATACCTTAATGCCGGAATTTCGCGCTATAGCTCAGACAAAATCTGATATTTTTATACTTAATGTAGGTACGCCTGCGTTATTATATAAGATATCTAAAGACGGAAAACAATCTAAGCTTGTATATACCGAAACAGGTGAAAAAGTGTTTTACGACAGTATGCAGTTTCGCAATGATAAAGAAGGTATAGCCATAGGTGACCCTATAGACGGATGTTTATCTGTTATTATCACTAACGATGGAGGAAATACATGGAAGAAAATACCTTGCAGCCAGTTTCCTGCTGTAGCAGATGGCGAGGCAGCTTTTGCAGCAAGTAATACCAACGTTATCGTTAAAGGCGATAACACCTGGATAGTATCAGGTGGTAAAAAGGCGAGAGTGTTTTATTCTTCCTCCCTTAAAGAGAAATGGGAGGTTTTTAATACCCCAATAGTTCAGGGTAGAGAAATGACAGGAATATTTTCTGCCGATTTTTATAATGATGAGATTGGTTTTGCCGTAGGAGGTGATTATGAAAATCCTCAACTTAATAAGGATAATAAAATACTTACCGAAGATGGTGGTAAAACCTGGAGGAAAGTAGGGCAGGACAAAGGTTTTGGATATGGCTCATGCGTACAGTTTGTGCCGGAAAGTGATGGAAATGAATTGATAACGGTGGGAGCTTCAGGTGTTTATTATTCACACGACAGAGGAGAAAACTGGAAACAATTGTTATCAGATAAAACATTACATACGTTACGATTTGCAGATTCTAAAACAATTATTGCCGCAGGACAGAATAAAATTATACGATTAAAATTAAAGTAGATTTACAATAAAATACCGGCGGATAGTCGATAATAACAAATGTTTCTTTGAAGGAATGAGATACGTACTTATGATTAGTGCATAAAAAAAGGAAAGAGAAGCTGTAACTTCCCTTTCCCAAACTTAAACTAAACATAAACTAACTAATTAATTAATCTCGCGATTAATCAATTAACTTTCATAAACTACTAATCTTTTCGTCCTTTGTATTTACTTAGAAGCAACTTGTTAAAGTCGTCTTCCGCCGTTTTTAATTTTAGGACTTTCTTCGCGCCAATTACTGATCGTAAGTCAGATACCAGTTTTTTGCGCAAATTAAATATCTCTTCTTCCGCCGACTCAAGCTGACTTAAATACAATTGTGCTTCTTTTGGTGTAAGTGCATCAATCCCTTTTTCCTCGAGTTTATTGGTAAGGGGACGAATTTTATTATACCTTATATCATATATCTTTTCTTCACAATTAAGATACATAGGCCAAAACTTCTGCGATTCAGCAGGAGTAAGCTTTAATGCACCCTCAATATGTGTTGATTTCAACGCTTTTAACTGATCTCTCCTGTCGGTTTGCCCATAGGCCAACATTGTAAAAAACAGGAAGAACAACATTACATGTCTGATCTTCATTATTTTATTCATATAAGTAAACATTTTCGCCAGCAAGATACTCTTCAATGGCCTCATCACTTATATTTACCGATTCCTGTAATTCGCTTACATCTTCAACATCGAGGTTTTGTAGCAATTCGTACGAGCTTATGTCAGCCTGGTAAGCAAAGTAATTTTCAATTGCTTTGTTGTCCGGCAGTGCAGGTTTTTTTGCAGCCTCATTTTTGTTAAGTATAAGCGATAATGACAGCACAAGCGCAGCCGCAGCAGAAGTAACCCATACAGGCCTTCTTTTGTAAAGCGGTATTACTTTTACTTCCTGCATAGGAAGGTTAAGCATTACCCTGTTGGCTAAGCTTTCAAAATAAGCATCAGGAGCTTTAAATCCTGATTTTATATTTGGTCTGCTATCTAGTTTGAAATCGTTCATAGTGATTAGACTTAATTAATTTAAAAAGGTTTAATGGCTATTTATAAAATCTTCAATTTTTTTTACTGCATGGTGGTAAGATGCTTTTAAAGCACCAACTGATGTTCCCAATATTTCTGATATTTCTTCATATTTAAGGTCTTCATAATATTTCATTTTAAATACTAATTGTTGCTTATCTGGTAGCGACGTAATTGCCTGCTGAAGTTTTAACTCCATAGCATCGCCTTCAAAATATTCATCTGCCTGAAGGTTTTGCAACGCTTTTTGTTGCACTTCTTCATTGCTGATATTATTTTTTTTCGCTTTAGAACTCACAAAGGTTATTGCCTCGTTGGTGGCAATACGATATACCCAGGAGAAGAGTTTACTTTCACCTTTAAAACTTTTAAGGTTCTGGAATACTTTAATAAACGTGTTTTGCAGTACATCATCTGTATCATCGTGATCTATCACGATGTTACGAATATGGCTATAGAGAGGCCGGCTGTATTGAGATACGAGCTGCCTAAACGCAATGTCCTGCGTTTTGGGATTTAGCAATGATGCTATAAAGGCCTTCTCGTCCTGCAACTTTGGTTAGTGTTTATTGTTGGACTAAAAATAAAGCAAAAGGTTTAATCTGCAATTTTTATAATTTAAGTATTACAAGGTTTAACAAGGGTTTGAAGTTTAACTACAGCTTAATAGCTCTTAATTTTATATAAACGTAGTAATGTTGTACTTTTGCGACTTTAAAATACAATATGATAAAGACTGTTATTTTTGATATGGATGGGGTTATTGTTGATACAGAGCCTGTTCACCACTATGCTTACCACCAGCATTTCAAACATTTAAATATAGATGTAACTGCCGAAATGTATGCTTCGTTTACAGGTAACTCTACCAAAAATGTCTACCAGCGCTTAAAAGAATCTTTTGAAATACTTGAGGAAGTAGAAGATCTTGTGCAGAAAAAACGCTCACTTTTTAACGACGCTTTTGATGAGAAAGAAGATCTTGACCTTCTGCCCGGTGTACGTGAGCTTATAGTTAATCTTTATGATAATGGCATACAATTAATATTGGCATCATCAGCATCTAAAGTAACTATAGAACGTGTATTTAACCGTTTTGGGCTTCATAAATATTTTACGCATATTGTAAGTGGAGAAGATTTTCCAAAGTCAAAACCGCATCCTGCTATCTTTGAACATGCTGCTTCGTTATCAGTAGCGCCTAAAGAAGAATGTATAGTTATAGAAGATAGTACAAATGGTATCAAGGCCGCAAAAGCTGCCGGCATATACTGTGTTGGCTATATGAGTGAAAATTCAAAATTACAGGAATTGGCAGAAGCCGATATGGTGATCAATCATTTTAATGAGCTGGACGCTGATAAGGTTAAAAATTTAAACTAAAGATTTTGTCTTCGTTTGTTTAAGCGGAGGCAACTAAATTCTATTATGACAAAAGCAGTAATTTTCGACATGGATGGGGTAGTGGTAAACACCGAGCCAATTGGCTACCGTGCTAACCAAAAGCTATACAAAGCACTTAATATAAATGTATCTGATGAAGTATACGGGACGTTTATTGGTAATTCTGACAAGATGATCGTTCAGAAACTGAAAGATTTATACACTATTCCGCTTACGCATGAAGAACTGCTTGATGAAAAATATAAGTATTACTTCGATGCTTTTGACAACGCTGAAGATCTTGAAATGCTTCCCGGAGTAAAAGATCTTATTATTGATCTGCATAAAAATGGAATGAAGCTTTTATTAGCATCATCTGCGTCAAAAAGAAAAATTGAAAAAGTGTTTACACGTTTTGGTTTACACCAATATTTTGACTGTACTATTAGCGGCGAGGATTTTGAGGAGTCCAAACCGAATCCGGCTATATTTCTTGAGGCCGTAGCAAAATCAGGTTTTGAGAAAAATGAATGTATTGTTATTGAAGATAGTACCAATGGAATTAAGGCTGCGAATGCTGCCGGTATTTATTGTATTGGTTATAATAGCGGACATACCATGGGACAAGACACCTCTTTGGCAAATAAGGTAATCACCGATTTTGGCCAGGTTAATTTTGAAATAATAAGAGATATTCAGTAATAAAGAATTTTGACGGAATTGTCATACATCCATATTAGTTTTATATTTTTAAGGTATTATTTTCAACTATGGGAAATGCTTAATTTATAAGATGTTAGTTATGGATAAATTAGTACGTTCAATAAAGTTTCCGGTTTTATTTGATGTAGAAAAGCTACAGAATGACGTTAAGAAGATTATAAATACAGACTGGACTGATCATTATAATAAGAATGATTATTCGGGTAAGTGGACTTCTATAGCATTGATGTCGCAAACAGGAAAGGCAGATGCCATTTTTGCGCTGCCAAATAGTGATAAGAAACTTATTGCTACAGACGTTTTGAATTCCTGTTTATATTTTAAAGAGATACTTGATGGCTTTTTGTTTGAGAAAACAGCTGTAAGATTGTTACAACTAGCTGTCGGCGCAGAAATTAAACCGCATAGTGATCATTGTCTTGGTTATGAGGACGGTTCTTTCAGGCTACACATTCCAATAATTACAAATAGTGATGTTGAGTTTATTTTAGATGGTACGCGCCTTATTATGAATGAGGGTGAGTGCTGGTATATTGATGCCAACTTTATACATTCTGTTGCAAACAGGGGATCGCGTGATAGAATTCATCTTGTAATTGACGGTATCAGAAATGACTGGACAGACGCCATGTTTTATAATGAGGCGCAACAGGAAGCATTTGTAAAACCTGCTCCGGTTATTACTGATGAACAAAAAAAGCTAATGATTGCAGAGCTACGCCGAATGAATACACCTACAGCAAATAAAATGATTGGTGAATTAGAGTAGCGTAAGCACTATTTTTCTAAAATGTAATTCTCAATTACCAATACATCAAGTGCGGTAACTTCAAATAAATGAATAGCTTCTTCGGGAGTTTCAACCATTGGCATTCCTTTTTTGTTCAGGCTAGTGTTTAGTAATACGGCAATTCCGCTCTGGTTGTAAAATTCAGTCAATAAAGCAGCGAAATGAGGATTCCAGCTTTCCTCAACGGTCTGCACACGCGCAGATCCATTCTTATGTGTCACGTTTTTTAGCTTATCAATATATTCAGGTCGTGTTTTATCAACAAGAATCATATACGGACTGTTTCTACCCGCCTTAAAATAATCATCTACCTTGTCTTTTAATACAGCTGGCGCAAAGGGGCGAAAGTCTTCCCTGAATTTAATATCCCTGTTAATGTGATCTTTCATTCCCTCTATACCGGGATGCGCCAAAATACTCCTTCTACCTAACGAACGTGGACCAAACTCAGATCCTGACTGAAACCAGCCAATTGTTTTTCCGTGATTCAATTTCGCGGCACAATAGCGAAGCATCTCTTCACGATCATCAAAGATTTTTGGCTTGTATTTATCGTTTTCCGGCAGATTAAATGCAGTTTCTATACAAGTATCTGTGTATTCTTTACCAAAACAGGTACTTCCATCATGCTCAACCTTAGGCTTCTTTAGATATTCCAGCCACCCATAATAGGCGCATCCCAAAGCGAGGCCATTATCGGCAGCGGCAGGTTCAAAATAAATGTTTTTTGCAATACCACTATCTTCCAGTTTAGCATTTGCCACAGCATTTAAAGCTACACCGCCTGTATAACATAAATTTTCATGGGGAAAGCGCTCCAAACGATTTTCGATGCATTGCAATACCGCTTTTTCTACCTGTTCCTGCGCCCAATAGGCAACATTAGCATAATAATCAAAGTTTTGTTTAAAGTGTTCATAGCCCTGAAACGGATTTACAAATTGACTCTTCCAGTCATCGTTAACATACAGATTTCCATTAATAAATTCAAAGGCTTCAAAATTAAATACACCCGAATTTCCGAATGGTGCAAGTCCCATTAATTTTCCAACATCATCCATATCTCCAAAAACATAATTGCTGACAGCAGCATAAAAGCCACCTATAGAGTGTTGTGTAGTTGGGAGTGAAAACAAGCTTTCTCCTGATTCAGCCATTTTACTAAAATCTTTTGATAGAGGAGTAAGTATTTGTCCATCAAAATGATAAAAACTGTCTTTTTCGCAAACCATTTGAATTTCATTCAGTACATCTTCTGAAATGGATTGTTTTTGCTCAGGGTGAAGTTCTATAAATTGATGTAGCGGACTTCCGCAGCCATCAATCACCATTACTGCGCATTCAGAGAAGGGAGACGTTCCTACAGCACTATAGGCATGCGCCAAATGATGGGAAATAGTAACGACATTAAGAAGTTCGTTTCCGGCAAAAATCCTTTTACCTTTATATTGGTTGCGTTCGGGAATTTCAAAATTAGCACATTGTACAACGAGTGAGATATCTTTTAGTTCAATACCCTCTGCATCCAGGCAATATTGAATAGCTAGTGTATCATTGCCTCCGTCATGCTTTATCCTGGTAAGGCGTTCTTTTTCAATACCAACACAAATCTTTCCGTCTTTTAACAGAACCGCTGAACAATTATGTGATAATCCGGTTCCTAAAATATAAATTGGAGAACTCATCTGAGAATACATTTTTGTAAATATATTGCGACAGAATATATTAATAGTAAGTATTTCTACCTGTTTATTTAACCGCTTCCTTATATACCCGCAAAGCACGTTCTCTGGCTTCTTTATGGTCTACAATTGGCCTGTAATCAAGGTCTTCAAATTCAGGAACCCATTTACGTATATATTTCAGGTCTTTATCAAATTTCTTAACCTGTTCGCTGGGATTAAAAATCCTGAAATAGGGAGCTGCATCTACGCCACTGCCTGCTGCCCATTGCCAGTTACCAATATTACTGGACTGCTCATAATCAAATAACTTTTCAGCAAAGTAAGCCTCTCCCCAACGCCAGTCAATTAATAGGTGTTTGCATAAAAAGCTTGCAACAACCATACGCACACGATTGTGCATCGTTCCTGTTGCATTTAGTTCCCGCACACCTGCATCTACGATAGGGTATCCTGTTTTTCCTTCGCACCACGCTTTGAACTCAGTTTCATTATTCCGCCATTTTATATCGTCATATTTAGGGCGGAAACTTTTTGTTACCGTTTCAGGGAAATGCCAAAGTATCTGCATGAAGAATTCGCGCCATATTAATTCATTAAGAAATGTTTCTTTACTGTTCTCCGAAGCTTTCTTAACAACTTCCCTGATACTTACGGCTCCAAATCGCAAATACGGACTAAGGTGTGATGTACCGTCAATTGCGGGAAAATCACGGGTGTCTTTATAATTTGTAATTACCGGACCGGAAAGATCAAAAGTTATAGGTTTGATTTTAGATTCAGTAAAACCAATATCATGTAAGCTTAAAAAAGGGTAGGAGTGAGATGCGATATTTTCAATTTTATTCTCTGAATGATGCATCCTTAGAGATTGTTTATGAAAGGCATCCTTCCACTTTTTCATATAAGGGGTGTATACAACATAAGGAGTTCCATCATCTTTCACGACCTGGTTTTTTTCGAATATAACCTGATCCTTAAATGTTTCAAAATCAATAGTATTATCCGCTAACAACTGATGTATTTGTTTATCCCTTTTTAAAGCATATGGCTCATAATCATGATTGGTATACACTGCTGTAATATCATGCTCTTTAAGTAATTGCGTGAAGATATTTTCAGGTTCGTCATGAAATACGGCCAATGACTTTTTATGCTTTTTAAGTTCGCTATTTAAATCGTCAAGGAGCTTATGTATAAATGATACGCGGGCATCATCTTTCGATAATTCAGCGAGTATATTTTTGTCAAAAATAAAAATTGGAAGCACATTGTCGTCAGCACTTAAAGCTTCAAAAAGTCCTGTGTTATCTTTTAAACGCAAATCACGTCTAAACCAGAATATCGTCATATAAAATATTATTTCATTTCACCAAAAAGCTCAATCAGCTTTTTTTCACGGAAGTCAAATATCTCCTTAAGTTTTGGTTTTACCAAAAAAGGATGTACCATTTTACCAAGAAAACCAAAGGGTAATTTGTAATGTACAATGTCTTCCATTTCTACGCCTCCGGGAATTTCTTTTAAAAAATGTTTATGATGCCAAAAGCTGTAAGGACCAAAACGCTGCTCGTCAACAAAATATTTCAGATTTTCTGCGTGTGTTATTTCAGTTACCCAACCAACTTTTATACCTAGTAAGGGAGTAACAGTATATTCAATTATTTGTCCGGGAAAAATCGACCTGTCATCACCGGATAAGGTTACAAATCCCATAGATGGCGGGGTAATTACGGCAAGGTTTTTGGGATCTGATAAAAAATCCCATGCCTGTTGTACGCTAATAGGTAGCTTTTGCGTTGTGTGTACAGAGTTTAGCATATTTTTGAAGTAAGGGGATTGCTAATAAAGTTAGCAAACGTACTTGATATTTGTGACTGTACGATGTTTATTTTTAATATTTTTTAACAATCGTACCACCTTTAATGATTAATTTCGCAGTAACAAACTATATAAAAAATAACAAAAATTTTATGAGAAAAATATTCATTACCGCCGCATTTGTGCTGGCATTTATGGTGAATGGTTCGGCGCAAGTTGTAACACCACAGGCAAGTCCTAAGGCAGTTATAGAACAAACTGTAGGTTTAACAGATGTTAAGATCGAGTACTCTCGACCTAGTTCTAAAGGAAGATCTGTTTACGGAGAACTTGTTCCTTTTGGTAGAATGTGGAGAACAGGTGCTAATGCCAACACTATTGTGTCTTTTAGCAATGATGTTGTAATTGGCGGTAAAAAGCTTCCTGCAGGTCATTATGCGCTCTACAGCCAGCCGAAAGCTGATAGCTGGGACGTGATTTTTTATGATGACACTAATAACTGGGGCCTTCCTGAAAAGTATGATGACAAAAAAGAAGTATTAAGAACAACGGTTAAACCGGAATTCCTTAGCCGTAATGTAGAAACACTTACAATAGGAATAAATAATCTTGATAACGACTATGGTTTCCTTGAAATTGCATGGGAAAAAACTATGGTAGCTGTTAAGTTTGAAGTACCAACTAAAGCTACTGCAATGAAAAGTATAGAGACAGCAATGGCAGGCCCATCTGCTAACGATTTATTCTCTGCGGCTCAGTATTACTATCAGTCTAATGGGGATCAGGCTAAAGCTTTAGCATGGATCAACCAGTCTGTTGCTAAATTCGGACAAGAGCCTCCATTTTATATCTTAAGACAAAAATCGCTTATACAGGCTAAAATGGGAGATAAAAAAGGTGCAATCGAAACCGCTAAACTTTCTTTGGCAGCAGCCGAAAAAGCTCAGAATAACGATTACGTTAAAATGAACAAAGATTCAATCCAGGAATGGAGTAAAAAATAATTAGCGCATTGCTATGAAAAGAGAAGGCTGCCTGTAATGGGCAGCCTTTTTTGTGTTTTATCATTGTCTTATTCTGTTTCCTGAGTAACAACAGGAGCTTTAGTATTTCCAATAAACACCTGAAGTATAAGCGCCAGGATTATAGTCATAGCTGCACCTACAACGTTTAGCCATAAGTAACTCATTATTTCCATCTTATATATAACGATAACTACAGACTGGGTAACAATCGCACTCCAGAATATAGCTTCTGCCTTTATGTATTTTATGTAGAATGCCACGAGGAAAATACCTAACACTGTACCGTAGAATATAGACCCTATAATGTTTACCATTTGTATCAGGTTATCAAACAACGATCCGATACAGGCAAATAGTATAGCTATTACACCCCAAATAAGCGTAAACATTTTGGTAGCATCCACAAAGTGTTTTTCATCTTTTTCCCCTTTAACGTGGCGCATATAGATGTCTATGGTTGTCGTTGAAGCTAAAGCATTAAGACCTGATGCCGAAGAAGACATTGCTGCAGATATAATTACTGCCAACAGTAAACCTATAAGACCTTTAGGTAAGAAATTAAGTATAAAGTACAGAAAAACATAATCTTTATCGTTGGTTTCTGCGGTAGCGTCGGCTTTACTAATAAGCTCTTTAGCCTGATCCCGTAAATCTTTCTCCCTCGTATTAAGGGCTATCATTTTATTATGAAGCTCTTTGTTATCGTAGTCTTTACTAAGCTGGTCTACATACAGCATGCTTATTTCTTTTTTCTCTTCTGCTACAACATCAAGTTGTTTTTCCAGATTATGGTAAGGCTCTTTATACTGTGAGTTCTCAATGATCTTTGTATTGTTCGGATTGAAATGTAATGGTGCCGAATGGAATTGGAAGAAAACAAATACCATAACGCCTATCAAAAGGATAAAAAATTGCATAGGTACCTTTAAAAGACCGTTCATTATTAATCCCATTTGGCTTTCACGAACCGACTTACCAGATAGATAACGCTGCACTTGAGACTGGTCTGTACCAAAATAGGCAAGGGCTAAAAAGAAACCTCCTGCAATACCACTCCAGATTGTATATCGTTTTTCCGGATCGAAAGAGAAATCTATAATATTTAGTTTTTCGTTCGCACCTGCAATATGCATTGCATTATTAAAATTAAGCTCTTCCGGTAGGTATTGCATAATGATAAAGAATGTAATTGCCATACCTGTAAATATCACGAACATCTGCTGCTTGTGGGTTACATTTACAGCTTTAGTGCCTCCCGAAACAGTATAGATGATAATCATTACCCCTATAACAACATTCATAAGGTTAAGATTCCATCCTAACAATGACGATAAAATAATAGCCGGGGCATAAATTGTAAAACCCGTTCCAAGACCACGCTGCACTAAAAAGATAAGTGCCGCAAGTGAACGCGTCTTTACGTCAAAACGTTGCTCAAGATATTCGTACGCTGTATAAACTTTTAATCTATGATAGATTGGAATAAATGTGATGCATATTACCACCATTGCCAGTGGCAAACCAAAGTAGAATTGCACGAAACCCATACCGTCATGGTAGGCTTGTCCCGGTGTAGAAAGAAACGTAATGGCACTGGCCTGTGTAGCCATAACAGATAAACCCACAGTCCACCATGGGGTCTCGTTATTGCCACGAATATATTCGTTTACGTTTTTGCTGCCTTTAGTCCGTAGTGCGCCATAGGCAACAATGAACAGTAGGGTAGCGGATAGGATAATCCAGTCTAATAACTGCATACTAGTAAATTTGCATTATAAAATAGAACAGCACTATGTAAATGATGTTGAGCAATAGTACCAGCGAGTAGCTCTTTTTCCATCGTGTCGGATTATCTTTCATGTGCGTTTATTTTTGGGTTCTGTATAAGACTCTTTTCTTCTTGTTCTGTTACAGGTTATTTTCCTGCACCTATGAGGTTAGCCATAATTCTGTAAGCTCCTGGTACACCTTCCGGTAATTCACGGAAAAAGCTTAGCCCTGTATATATGTAATATCCTTTTCCATGTTTAGCTACTAGTAATCCGCCTTTTTTCGCGTCTTCTCCTTTATCGTTAGAACTAAATATTGGTGTAAACTCTTTTCCCCATTCATCAGGATAATACAATCCCTGTTCCTGCACCCATCCCTTAAAATCCTTTTCCGTTATTCTATTAGGGTAATTAAGCACCGGATTTTTAGTATCTAGAAAAGTAACAGTGGCATCTTCTTCTGTAACCCTGTCTCTCGATATTCGTAACGGATAAGGAGCAATATCTCTTGTTACCAGATCTCCGGTTGTATTATACTGTACAACCATAGTACCTCCATTGGCTACATAGTCAAACAGTATTTGTTGTTTAAATACAAGAGCGTCAAGAACATTATAAGCACGGATACCTACAACAACAGCATCAAAAGTTTTAATATATTCAGGTGTAATCGCGTCAGACTTAACAAGCGTTACATTGTAGCCCATTTGCTTAAGGCTTTCAGGAATATTATCTCCGGCACCCATTATATATGCGATATTTTGTCCTGCAATTTTCAGGTCTGCTTTTGTAAACTTAGCCGTAGAAGGCATTAGTACCTGCTGTAAAGCAATGTGCGGATAATCTACAATGATCTGTTCCCTGTCAAAATCCTCTCCATTTATAGTTGCAATACATTTCGCTGTAGCTTCAGAAGAACTGTCAGGAGGTGTAACTTCAAATGTAACTACGGTTTCACTGCCTTTTCGCGTTAAGTCAAACGGAATAGAAGCGGGGGTAACTTTCCATCCTGATGGGAGTTCCAATCTTAAATTTCCTTTAGCATTATCTTTACCTGCCTTAATTTTAACGCTTGCAAGCTGATTCTTATTATCTTTAAATAACTGAACCTTATTAAGTATACGTGTGGTTACTGCAGGAATAATATCAAGAGGCTGATAAACTTCCCCAGCTACAGGATCGTTGTATTTGTAAGCGATAGTACGTTCAAAAGGAATATCTGTTCCATCAATATTAACAACAAAAACAGCCGACATTTGCCTGATGATATCGGGAAGACCTATTTTTTGCAGATCGTCAACCTTATACATGCCGGTATCTCCTTTTTCAGTAAGCCAGTAAGGTGAAGTATAATTTGCCGTTTTTGGCACAACAGCATCAATTGTATTTTCTACACCAATATTTTTAGACAATTGTATATCCTGATTTATAGTTTTTTGTTCAGGAAAAAGTGTCACCGATTGCAATTTCATCGGAACGCTGCTACGATTAGTCGCCTCATATCTTATTTTAAGATCGCTACCGGGAGTAACCGACTGAACTTCTGTAACCGCTTCAAGATATAGCCCGCTGCATCCGGCAATAATTTCACTAACTTCTTTCAGTTTAATAGTTTTCCAGTGTTCATCCTCAAGCTTTTTTATAGCTAAATACACTTTTACAAGTGCAGGAACAGACGCCGCCGGATTGGCAAAATCAAAATCCTTAATGATAACTGTTATCGCATCACCAATAGCTTTACCGCCTTTAACACGGTTCCATGACGTATCTACACCTTCAAAAAGGTTTTGTTTATCTTTGAGATTATCACCCTTAATAAGTTCAAGGTATTCCATATCGTCACCACGAACACCTGTAGAACCAAATCCCTGTGATTTGTGTTTGCTACGGCTAAGTGCTGCTATTTCCTGGTTAGAAACACCCAGGGTAGGGAAGTAGGTACCTGTCTGCAGGTTGATATATTTTGTTTTATCGACCTTATCAAATTTATCTTTTCCTCCGAAAAACCACCACGAAACGTTGAACATTACCCGTTTAGGCTGCCATGTCTTGGTGAATTTCAGTTGGTTTGGCTCATAATTCGGATCTGCCGCCAGTATATATGCATCCTGCGTAAGCATTGCAGATGATGTGTGATGTCCATGCGTTGTACCGGGAGAACGGTGGTCGAACCTATTAATAATAATATCCGGCTGAAATTTCCTGATAACCCATACTATATCCTGCAATACCTTTTCTTTATCCCAAATCTGAAGTGTTTCATTTGGTACTTTAGAAAAACCAAAATCGTTGGCACGGCTAAAGAACTGCTCCCCACCATCAATTTTACGTGCCTCTATAAGTTCCTGCGTGCGAATTACACCAAGCAATTCCCTCAATTCTAATCCTATTAGGTTTTGCCCGCCATCACCACGTGTTAATGATAGATAGCCGGTTCTTGCTTTCACGTCATTCGCCAGATAGGATATAAGTCTTGTGTTCTCGTCATCGGGATGGGCCGCTAAATAAAGGGCTGTGCCTAGAAAGTTTAACTTTTCAAGTTTGTTATATAGTTCAGACGATTTTGGCTTTTGCTGTTGTGCAAAACCCAGTGCGTAAGCAAATAGAAAAAGGTATAATAGTTTTTTTTGCATGGAATGTTAGTCGTAAAATTCTTTATCCTCCTGTTTTAAAGGCACAATGCTCACGCCCTTTTGCAGCAGGAGGCTGTTAGGATAGGTAATAAGCTCGCCATCCCTGGTTCTTAAAATAGTATGAAAAGCCTTTATGTCTTCAATCTGGGCTTCTATAGGAAAATCTTTATCATGAACTTTAATTACATCACCAATGCGGAACGGAAAGCTAAAAAACAATATAATCCCTGATGTAATATTGCTAAGTATAGACCATTGTGCAAAAAAGGCAACACCAATAATAGTTAATATACCTCCCAGATATTGAAACAGATTTTCTGCTTTTAATCCCCAGACAGCAATTATAATCACGATATATACCGCCATCATGAAGAAGTCGATATATTTAGATATAAGGTTAGTACGATGTTCTGACAGGTGAGAAGCACGTGCGTAACGCTTAATAAGCTTTTTAATAATTACGCTAAGAATTATAAATACGACCGTTGTTATTAGTGTACCTATAACCTCATTGTATACTTCCTGAATCATAAATTATGCTTTTAACGTAAATTTTAGCAGATTTTGATAAACTTTATCTACCGGAAGACCTACGACATTAGCATAAGAACCTTCAATTCTGGCTATTGCAACAAGACCTATCCATTCCTGTATACCGTAGGAACCGGCTTTATCATAAGGCTGGTACTTGTCAAGGTAATAGTTTATCTCATCGTCCGACAACGGATTAAATGTAACACGCGTCGTCTCATTAAATGTTTCGCTATTGCCTGCATTTTTAAGACATACAGATGTAATAACCTCATGTGTCTTGCCGGAAAGTGACTTTATCATGGTAAAAGCGTCCTCTTTATCTTTAGGTTTGCCAAGTGCCCTATTTTCGTGCCATACTATTGTATCGCTGGTAATAAGTATTTCGTCATCAGAAAGGGATTCACTTAAAGCTGCTGCTTTAAGTTCAGCCAGATAATCTGTTATTTCGGCGCCTTGTAAAGTATCGGGATAAATTTCGTCTACCTCTTTAAGGCGAATTTCAAAATCAGCATCCAGTTCCCTTAAAAACTGCTGTCTGCGGGGTGATCCCGATGCAAGTACAATTTTAAAACCTTTTAATTTTTCTTTAAGCATGATTCTGAATATTATAGGTTATTACAGCAACAGATGCCGCTGCAAAAAACAATATCGCTTTTAAAACAACCTCTAAAGTTGTAAATTCTTTACTTGTTTTAGCTGACCATATATTAATAAGAAAATATGCTAACGGCCCCAGTACTAATAATAGAATGAAGCCCATGGCCCATACCAGTTCTTTTAAATAAGTGTTTATATAATAAAGAAGCATACCTACGGCAATTATTCCAAAAGCAAAAGCGATTTTCGCAGCACGCGCTTTACCAATAGCTATCGGTAATGTATTTAATCCTGCATTATAATCCTCATCCGTATTTTTAAGATCATTGACCAGTGTAACGGCGAAACTTACAACGACTATAAAAATCGAGAAATCTATAATAACGCCAAACACAGTAGCCAACTGTACAGGCTCTGAAGTTCCTGCGACTGGATACATGCCCAGTATTCCAACTATCAAAACACCCAAGCCGCTTAAAAGAGCGACTATAAGATTACCTAACAACAGACTCTGCCTTAAATTACTTGCATAAAAATACATTGTTGCTGCAGGTATGCCAAATACCATTAAAAACTCCGGTCTTCCAATAGCATTACAAACAAAATATCCCATTACTAATCCGGCGATAGTAAGCGCGGCATAAATGTAATAGGATGACGAGTCGCTCAAGCCATAAGACTGACTTCCGTTTGCAGTAATGTTATTAATTAAAAAACCGCCTGCCGTAATAAGCACACTTGCCCATATAAGCATAGAAAACATCACATCATTAAGTGAAAGGAATAAACCTTCCTGATAATTCAGGAAACCATATTTAAAGATAAATTGGGCAAAAGCCAGTATGATTAGGTTTTCAAAACCTATTAGTTTTAAGAATTTCATTCAGAATAATTAATGATTCAAATTAAAAACACAACTCGTTATTTACTGTTAATCGTAACGGGCATTAAAATGTTCCATCCATTTGCCCTGCACTTTCATAACCTGTTCAATAACATCTCTTACGCAACCTGTACCTCCATTTTTATGCGATATGTACTTACTAATCTCTTTAATTTCCGGAGCTGCATCCTGAGGACAAGTAGGCAACCCAACGAGTTTCATAACATGATAATCCGGAATGTCGTCTCCCATGTATAACACTTGCCCAGGGTTAATATTGTAGATATCTGTAAATTCGTCAAATGTTTCAACTTTGTTAGGAACACCAAGATAAATGTCGGTAATACCAAGATTTCTAAGTCTAATACGTACACCCTCATTCAATCCCCCGGAAATAATACATACAGTATAGCCATTTTCAACCGCAGCTTTCATAGCATAGCCGTCACGTATGTTCATATTGCGAAGCATTTCTCCGGTAGGAGTTACATGTATGCTGCCATCGGTAAGTACTCCATCCACATCAAAAATAAATGTGGTAATATCATTCATTAGTTCTTTATAGCTTTTAGCCATGTGTTCTTTGTATAGATTGTGTTAATAAGGTATATATTGCTTTTTGATTGTCATCTGTAATAAAGTCCAGATGCCTTTGTATCGTTGTTTTATCATTCCTTCGCGCCGGACCTGTCTGTGCCTGTTCAGGTGTAAGAGTTTTTATCTTATCTGCTGTTTCCTGTATCAGAGGCCTCAATATGTCGAACGGAATCTTGTTTTCGTTACAAACATCATTGCCAATTTTATAAAGATGATTGGTGAAATTGTTTACAAAGACTGCTCCCACATGCAATGCCTGACGTTGTTTGGTATCAATATTGTAAACTTGAGAAGAAATGCTTTGTGCTAGTTTATCAAGTATTTGATAGTCTATATCCTGTTCGCTCTCAAGACAAACGGGAATGGTATTAAAATCGACTTCCTTTGATTTAGAGAAAGTTTGTAACGGATAGAAAACGCCTCTGCGATTCTTACTATCAATATGCTCCATACCGGTACTACCTGATGTATGCACTACAAGCCTGTCGGCAAAAGGTAGTTGCGAGGAAACTTCTGTTATGGCATCATCGCTGACAGATATGATATAAATATCCGCTTCCGAAAGATTACTGATATCACTAGTAATCTGACTTGTCTCTAGCAGATGCGATAGATTTTTAGGGGTACGCGCATAAGCCTGCACCAATTGTGCTTTCTCCGATTTTTGAAAAGCTTTTATAAGGTGCTGCGCTACGTTTCCCGAACCTATTATGACTACTTTTAACATGGTCGCTAAATTAGTAAAAAAGTTTCAGGTATTAGGGAAGGGTAGGATATGTAAAATGATGTATTCAATTCGTCATAATAGATTTTAATAATTGCTATTTACATCAAAAAGCAGAAAGTACAACATTTTTTTATTAAAGATTAATTATCAATAGTTTATGATTCTAATATTACACATTTCAAAAAACGGGATCGGAAGCAAAAAGTGCAATATTAAAAAAGGCGGCTTACTACTGTAAACCGCCTTGTAAATTTTATTTTATCCATGAGTTGTCGCTCGAATCAACATCGGGAAGGAATCTTCCCGGATCAATATCAATCGCTTTCACTTTTTTAGGAGAATTCAGTAGATAATCCCACTCATTTGTCCTTTGCCATATCTCTACAGGTAGTGTTTTTATCTCTTTGGTATCGTCTTCATAAACAACTTTAAATACTACCGGCATAGGTACTTCGCCTTTATTTACGAAAGTTATAACGGCAGAATCAGGATTCTGAACAACGTTAGTAACTCCTAAATCGATGTTGCCATTGCCAACAAACCAGCCTTTCCAGAACCAGTTAAGGTTTTCGCCAACACCGTTATCCATTGCATTAAAGAAATCAGATGGTTGAGGATGCTTGTAGGCCCATGCTTTTATATAGGCTTTAAAAGCATTATCAAAACGTTCAGCATCAAGTATATATTCGCGAAGCAGTATAAGTCCTGTTGCAGGTTTAGAGTAGGCTGTATAACCAAGATTCATTGGCCTTGCGATATCCGGGTAAGTACTTATGCTTTCCCTTTGTTTAGACCTGAACCAAAAAACACCATTTCGGCCTTTTGCAGCAGTTGAAGGATATTCACCATTATTAAAAGCAAGGGTACTGTAATGGTTAATGAACGTATTAAAACCCTCGTCCATCCATGCATAGCGGCGCTCATTAGATCCAACGATCATTGGGAACCAGTTATGACCAAATTCATGGTCGGTTACACCCCAAAGATCCTCACCACGGCTTGATGCATGGCAAAAAGAAACGCCGGGATACTCCATACCACCAACGTTTGACGCTACATTTACTGCATTAGGGTAGGGATATTCAAACCATTTGGCAGAGTAATGCTCTATCGACGCTTTGGTATATTCTGTTGAACGTCCCCAAGCACTTGTTCCGTCACTTTCTTTAGTATAAACCGATTGTGCGAGTGCTTTTTTACCGCTTGGCAGGTTAATTTTAGCAGCATCCCAAATGAATCCTTTAGACATTGCAAATGCAATATCGCGGCTGTTCTTCATTTTAAAGTGCCATGTAGATTTTCCGCTTTGCACAGGCCTGGTTAGTTTCGTATTGCCAACTTCGTTAGGTGCAATAAGGTAAACTGTCTTGTCACTTTGTGAAGCTTTATCTAAACGGCTGATAAGTTCTTTGGTAAGTACCTCTTTAGCATTTACTAATTCACCCGATCCAACAACTATATAATCATAAGGAAGGGTAACTTTATAATCAAAATCTCCATATTCAACATAAAATTCACCTGCACCTAGATAAGGTTCAGTATTCCATCCTGTTACATCATCAAAAACACAGGCTCTGGGATACCATTGTGCCATTGAATATACTATACCGCTTTTGGTTTTAAGCTGACCCATCCTGTCCATTCCTTCCTCAGGAATTTTGAATTCAAAATTCATTGAAACAGTCGCAGTACCGCCTTTGGCAGGAATAGGTTCGTCAAGTAGAACCTGCATCCTTGTATCTGTAATAATAAATTTAGATGAAGCATCTCCTTTTACCTTTGCCGAAAGGTTACTAATTTTAAAGCCACCGTCGGTATCGCCTGCATAACGGTTCATACCATTTATAGGAGTAGTAAGTGTACCTCTCGAATCTGCAGTGAAACGGTTTTGCTCGACATACATCCCTATATAGCTAAGCTCTTCAGGGCTGTTATTACGGTAGGTCATAACTAGTTTACCCTTTAAAGTATTCGTTGTATCATCAAATTCGGCTTCAATGGCATAGTCGGCTTTATTTTGCCAGTATTCAGGTCCGGGTACACCCGATGCAGAACGGTAACTGTTACCACGTCGGTACATTACATCGTCAAATTTCGACTGGTTATTCGGTATAACTTCCTGTGCAAAAGATGTCAATCCACTCAGGCACAAGAGTAAAAATAATTTCGGTATCTTCATTAATGTTTAGGGTTAGTTAGGGTACTAATAAATTGGGTTGACTGTAATTGTCAAATATACCTAACTTAACTTTATATAAAAAATTATTTGTAACTGAGAATTACTCAATTTTTGTAATTAAATAGGGGCTTAAAATGAAGTTTTGAGTACTTTTGCATCAATTTACAAAAACAACTTCCGTACACATGGATAAAATTATATCGTTCTTTTCATCAACCCGTTTAATGGCAGTTCTTTTTATCGTTTTTGCCTTTGCAATGGGGATAGGTACTTTTATAGAAGATGCTTACAATACAGATACTGCGCGCATTTATATTTACAACGCAAAATGGTTTGAAGCCATAATGCTTTTATTTGTAATTAACTTTTTTGGTAACATTAAGCGTTACCAACTAAACAAAAAAGAAAAGTGGGCCACTTTACTGCTTCACTTATCTTTTATTTTTATCATTATAGGTGCTTTCGTTACCCGTTATATTAGCTTTGAAGGCATGATGCCAATAAGGGAAGGCGCTACCGAAAGCCGTTTTTATTCTGATAAAACATACCTTACCGTTTTTGTAGACGGTGAGCATGAGGGTGAAATTCGAAGAAAAACTTTTGAAGAAAACCTTTTACTATCTCCTGCTGCAAACAACAATTTCACTATATCTGAAGAGTTTAGTGGTACTCCATTTGAAATTAAATATAAAGATTTCAAACTGGGAGCTAAAGAAACCATTGTTGAAGACCCTAAAGGAATTTATTACATTAAACTTGTTGAAGCAGGTGATGGAGGCCGTCACGAACATTACTTGAAAGAGGGCGAAGTACAAAACATCCATAATATTCTTTTCGCTTTTAATGTACCTACAGAAGGTGCTATTAACATCGGGTTTAAAGATGGTAAGTACACTATAAAAACTCCATTCGAAGGAGATTACATGCGAATGGCAGACCAAATGAAAGGCAGTGTATCTAAAGATACAACTCAACCGTTGGTAATGCGCTCGCTATATAATGTTGCTAATGCGCGATTTGTTTTCCCTGAGCCTGCGATACGAGGCAAGGTAGATTATATTTCTAACAATGACTACAAAACAAAAGAAGAGTCGGCTCTTACTTTAGTTGTAAAATCAGAAGATCAGGAGCATGAGGTTACATTATTAGGTGGCAAATCTCAAATGGGAGTGCCACAATCATTCAAGCTTGGTAAATTGGAATATACACTTATATACGGAAGCAAAACGTATGAATTGCCATTTGCAATAAAAGTGAATGATTTTATAGCTAACAAATATCCCGGAACTGAATCCAGTTACGAGTCATTTGAAAGTAAAGTAACTATTGAGGACAAAGAAGAAGGAAAGAACTTTGATGCGAGAATCTATATGAATAACGTTCTTGACTACAGGGGGTACCGTTTCTTCCAGGCTGGTTTTGATCAGGACGAACTAGGAACAAAACTTTCGGTTAATCACGATTTTTACGGAACATGGATAACGTACATTGGTTATTTCCTTTTATACATAGGCCTTATGGCGATATTATTTGATAAAAATACCCGTTTTGGTGACCTGAAACGTAAGCTTGAAAAAGTAAAAGCTAAGAAGGCAACATTATTTGCTATTGCATTATTTTTCTTTGCGTTTGCAGGATATTCTCAAAACCATATGCATGAGCAGCCTACGCAAAAGCAAATGGATTCCCTTATTCAAAAGTACAAGGTAAGCGATGAGCACGCTGCTAAATTTGGACGATTGATAATCCAGGATGCAGGTGGAAGGATGAAGCCGGTTAATACCTTCTCATCTGAACTTTTACGTAAGGTAAGTAAAAGCGATACATACAACGGATTAAATTCTGACCAGGTATTTATGTCGATGCTTATGATGGACCAGATGTGGTTTAGTGTGCCGATTATAGAATTGAAGCGTGGTAATGACAGTTTACGAATTGTTGCGGGCCTTGATAAGGAAGCTGAATTCGCATCTTTATCTAACTTCTTTGATGCCCAGGGTAACTATAAATTGTCAAATATACTACAGAGAGCACATCGCGAAAAAGAACCTACACAGTTTGAAAAAGATTATATAAATATTGATAAAAGGGTAAATCTATTATACTCTGCACTTACAGGACAGATACTAAAAGTATATCCTGTACCAAACGACAAAGGCAATAAATGGGTTTCTTATCTTGAAATACCGCAAATTAAAAACGCAGAGTTAGATAAGATTAAAAACGTACTTCCGTTTTATCTTCAGGCAGTAGGAGAGGCGACTCAAAAAGGTGACTATAAATTATCAGATAGCCTTCTTGAAGGGCTTATAAAATACCAGCATAAATATGGAGGCAGCATTATGCCAAGCGATGACAAGGTTAATGCGGAGATACTTTATAATAAATACGATATTTTCAAAAAGCTTTTCTCTTGGTACTGTTATGCCGGAGTTTTAATGTTTGTTTTTGCAATCATTAAGATATTTAACTCAAGAAAATGGGTTACAATTACATTAAACGCCTTTAGATGGATAATTGGAATCTTGTTTTTACTTCATACTGCCGGACTGATAGTTCGCTGGTATGTTTCAGGCCACGCGCCATGGAGTAATGCATACGAGTCGGTTATATATGTAGGTTGGGCAACCATGTTTTTTGGTATGGCATTTGGTTTTGGCTTTAAACTTAATATTGCTTATTACCTGCTTTCAAAGCTGTCATTCGTCAAGCCAAAATCCGAACTTACACTGGCTGCCACCGCATTTGTAACCTCAATGGTACTTATGGTAGCACACTGGAACTGGACAGATCCTGAAATAGGCAACCTTGTTCCTGTTCTTAACTCTTACTGGTTGATGATTCACGTTGCTGTTATCGTTGGTAGTTATGGACCGTTTACACTGGGAATGGTGCTAGGGTTGGTATCGTTGATACTAATATTGTTTACTAATAGTAAAAACAAAGCGAAAATGGATTTAAACATACAGGAACTTACATATGTAAATGAAATGGCACTTACAATTGGCCTTGTGATGCTTTCAATTGGTAACTTCCTTGGTGGGCAATGGGCGAATGAGAGTTGGGGTCGTTACTGGGGCTGGGATCCTAAAGAAACATGGGCACTGGTAAGCATTATGGTATATGCCTTTGTAATACATATGCGTTTTGTACCGGCACTAAGAGGTAAATGGATATTCAACTTCTTTACTGTGCTGGCATTTGCTTCTATACTTATGACTTATTTTGGGGTTAACTTCTATCTAACCGGATTGCACTCGTATGCAAGCGGAGAGGTAAGGACACCAATATATTTCTTATATATGGCGCTTATCGTCCTGGCAATAGGAGTCCTTTCATATATCCAGTACAAGAAGCATTTTAAAAAGCAGGTTAAGAAGTAATTTTTCGTAATTTTATATAAATAAAAAAATCAACGATGAAAAAATTTGCAATAGCAGTAATGGGTTTAGCTCTTTTGTGTAGCTGTCAGAATCAGGCACAGACCAAGGCTGCTAAAACAACAAAACAAACAACCAAGACTATGTCAGCATCCAATATATATCAGTTTAAAGTAACCGATCTTTACGGCAAAGAATTTGATTTTGCTTCTTTAAAAGGCAAGAAAGTCATTATTGTAAATACAGCATCTAAATGTGGACTTACGCCGCAATACAAAGATCTTGAAGCTATCTATAAAGAATACAAGGACAAGAATTTGGTTATAGTTGGTTTCCCTGCAAATAACTTTGCATCCCAGGAACCGGGCACCAATAAAGAAATCGCTGAGTTCTGTGAAATGAATTACGGTGTGACATTCCCAATGATGGATAAGATATCTGTTAAAGGAGATGATATGGCTCCGATTTATCAGTTCCTTACTCAAAAAAGTAAAAACGGCTTACAGGATAGCGAGGTAGAATGGAATTTCCAGAAATACCTTATTAACGAGAATGGCCAGCTTGAAAAAGTAATAAGTCCACGTACGCTACCAACAGATCCTGAAATTGTTAACTGGATCAAAGCTTAATATTTTCAGAGCAGGGGTCAGGGTTATAAAATCCTGACCCCTGACTACTTAAACTCCAAAAAATGATCTACCCTAAAATACCTTTAGCGCAAAGCATATTAGAAATATGCCTGGCTAAAGGAATTACTGATATTGTAATATCTCCCGGTTCACGTAATGCCCCGTTGACGATTGGTTTTGCTAACAACCCTAACTTTAATTGCTATAGTATCGCTGACGAACGTTGTGCTGCATTTTTTGCTACTGGTATGGCACAACAGCTTAAAAAGCCTGTTGCTGTGGTTTGTACATCAGGATCTGCGTTGCTTAATTATTATCCGGCTGTTGCAGAAGCTTTTTACAGCCAGATTCCATTGATCGTTATTTCTGCTGACAGGCCGCATGACAAAATAGACGTAGGGGATGGGCAGACTATACGCCAGGAGAACGTATATGCCAATCACATACTTTTTAATGCAAATTTACATGAGGATGCATCAGATGAAAATGACAGGCTTATAAACGAAGCTATAAATGTTGCCTCGTTACAAAAAGGCCCAGTACACATTAACGCACCGTTTGAAGAACCATTGTATGAAACAGTGACTGAGCTTTCAGTACAGTCACAGGTATTTGATATTTTAATTGAAAAAGAGTCGGAAATAGAAAATCTTACACCGTATATCAGTAAATGGAATGCCGCTAAAAAGAAATTAATATTAGTTGGGGTTAACAATCCTGACAGCATTGATACTGCAATTATTGAGCGGCTTGCCAATGATCCTTCGGTAACAGTAATGGTAGAAACTACATCAAACCTGCATCATGCTACTTTTTTAAATAGCATAGATACTATAATTACACCGTTTACCCATGACGATTTTGAAACCTACAGACCGGAAATACTAATCACATTTGGTGGTATGGTAGTTTCTAAACGTGTAAAAGCCTGGCTGCGCAAATATAGCCCTGCTGAACACTGGCATATTGATACCCTAAGAGCCTACGACACTTTTGGAGCGCTTACCAAACATTTTAAAGTTGAGCCAAATAAATTCCTTAATGAATTTCTTCCTGAAACAATAGCTGTAGAAAGTGGTTACCACACTATGGCACAGGAACTCAATACTTTCAGGAGAATAAAACATGACGAATATCTGGCAAAGATCCCGTTCTCAGATTTTAAAGCTTTTGAAATTATTTTGCCACAACTTCCCGATAATTCACAGTTACAGATAAGTAACAGTTCTGCAATACGTTATCTCCAGTTATTTGATGTAAAAGAATCGGTGGAAGTATTCTGTAACAGAGGTACCAGTGGTATCGACGGAAGTAGTTCAACAGCAGTTGGAGCAGCTGTAGGGAGCGGAAAGGAAACTGTGCTTGTAACAGGTGATGTTAGCTTTTTATATGACAGTAATGCGTTGTGGAATAACTACATTCCAAAAGACTTTAAGATCATAGTAATAAACAATGGCGGAGGCGGTATTTTCAGAATATTGCCAGGGCATAAAGAAACACCCGTATTTAATACTTACTTCGAAACTGCACACCATTTAAACGCAGAGCATCTTGCGAAAATGTATGGCTTCAGTTATCACACGGCATCTAATGAGGCAACTCTTAAAACTGAATTAGATACATTTATTCAGAAAAGCGGTCAGCCAAAAATTCTGGAAGTGTTTACACCAATGCTGGAAAATGATAAGATATTATTACAGTATTTTAAAGAACTTACATAATACAAATTAAGCCGGTATCAGCAGGCTTTGTTGTTTACAATAGTTAAGGAAGATATTACTGTATTCTTTGTACCTTTACGCCAGAAATTTATACGAATGATTGAAATAGGAAAATACAATACGCTTAAGATAGTTAGGGATACACAGGTGGGGCTTTATCTTAGCGACGGAAAAGAAGATATATTATTACCCAATAAATATGTTCCCAATGAATTTGAGATAGGTGAAGAACTTATCGTTTTTGTTTATCTGGATCAGGAAGAACGCCCTGTTGCTACTACACTGGAGCCTTATATTTACCTTAATGAATTCGCATTATTGCGTGTAAATTTCACAAATAAATTTGGTGCTTTCCTTGATATGGGATTAGAAAAGGATTTGTTTGTGCCTTTCCGTGAGCAGGCCCGTGAAATGGAAAAAGGCAAGCGTTACCTTGTACACATGTACCTGGATGAAAAATCGAACAGGCTTGTTGGTACAAGTAAGATCAATCAGTTTCTTAACAACGATGAGTTAACTGTTGAGAAAGGAGAGGAAGTAGACCTTATCATTTCTCATATTACCGAGATGGGTATTAATGTAATCATCAATGAGCAGCATAAAGGTTTACTTTATAAAGATGAAGTATACGAAGATGTTCGTACAGGAGATAGGATGAGAGGGTATATTAAAAACATCCGCCCCGACAAAAAAATTGACGTTACGTTACAAGTACAGGGATTTGAAGGTATTGAACCCAATGCTGAAAAAGTATTGGATGAACTTCGTGCAAGCCGTGGCTTCCTTCGTTTAAACGACAATAGCCATCCGGAAGATATTAAAACTGTTCTTAGAATGAGTAAAAAAACATTCAAGAAAGCTATTGGTACCTTATACAAACAAAAGCTTATAGAAATAAAAGAAGATGGAATTTATCTTCTAAAGGAGTAATTCCATACTAAATTTTTGTATTACAGACTACTTATCTATTTAGTCTGTAATACATATCCCTGATACCATTTGCTGAGTGAAAATATTTTTTCTGCAGCAATCATAACAAATACCGGAACTAAAAGTAATTCTGCATGTCCTTCTATGTAGAGTAAGTAAGAGAATAAAATTCCTAAACGGAAATATTCAAGATAATAAATCCATTTTCGTTGTTCGAGTAAAGCCCCACAGTTGATAAGAGTTATAAGTATAAAGCTGAGATAAAAAGCTTTGTCGGCATATTCATAAGAACTATAAAAGAAGGTGAACCAGGTTAACATCACTACAGATAGTGAAATCTGGAACGCAAGGTAACTTTTAAATTTGAGTTCTTTAAGGCGTAATCTTCTGTCCTGAAGAAATTTCTTTTCCAATTCCGGGCGTATATCCTGATCCATGTAGGCAGGGCTTCCAAAAACGGCCTTCCATTTTCCTTTAAAAGTATCTGCGCGTCTGTAAGATTCGTATATCTCAAAATAATAGTGAAAATGCATCCATAGAAAACTGTAACTTTTTAGCGGATGTGTTAGTCCATATTTTGGTTGTTCTTCTTCAGTCTGAAAAGTACCAAACATCTTATCCCAAAATACAAACATATCGCCGTAGTTCTTATCGAGGTATTTTTCATCAGAAGCATGGTGTACGCCGTGAAGTGATGGGGTTATAAAGACATACTCAAGCCATTTTACTCGTTGTAAAACCTGCGTATGTGTGAAGAATGAATATGCTCCGTGAACCAACAGCATTGTGATGACCATAGTAGGGTGAAAGCCTATTAATGGTAAGACACTCCAAAATACAGTTCTAATTAAAGCCTGTATAGTTGTAATTCTTGCAGATGCAGTTAGGTTAAACTCTTCGCTTTGATGGTGCACAATGTGAGCAGCCCAAAACAAGTTTACTTCGTGTCCAAGTCTGTGATACCAATACCAAACAAAATCGGTTGCCAGAATTAATCCTATCCAAACCATCCAGTTATTTGGAATATCAAATAATTTATAATTATTGTATACCCAATAATAAACCTGATAGAAACTAGCAGAGACAAAAAGATTAATAAGCCTTTCTGCTATCCCTATACTTATGTTAGATACTGAACTTTCATATTTAAAAAGGTGTTCTTTTTTTCTGTGTTGAGCAAGCTTATATTCAATGTAAACAAACAGGAAGAAAGCAGGCATGGCAAACGCCAGATAATTTAAGTTTTCCATTTTATTTGATTATTGATTTTGCAAATATAGCTATTACTCTACTAGTTTGGTAGACTAATTATCAACAACCATAGTTAATAAAAAGAAAAAGCCCTTAAAATAAGGGCTTTGGTGTTACTCGAGTTCGTCGTCTTTATCCGGTTTTATAGGGTAGTGACCAAATAGAGGTGATAATTTCCACACTTTATAGGGCTTGTAAGAGAACTTATTTGATAATGCTATAATAGCAACAGTATCTTTTTTAAGCGTAACATAGGATGATGTATTACCATGCCACCAACCGTTGTGATAGAATAGTTTTTCACCGGTTTCCCATTCGTGCATACGTATCCCGAGTCCATAATTTTTAGTCCCTTTATGCTCATAACTGTATCCTTTAAATACTTCGTCATAGAGTTTAGGATTCAGGAAGTTTTTACTGTATGTGGCAAGATCAAATTTCAGCAAATCGCGAGGCGTAGAATAGATGTTTTTATCGCCATATACATCATCAAGAAAGTCAAATCCGTACAATACATTGTTTCCTTTATAAGACTGGCTCGCTGTAGCACGGTCTTTTTGGTAATCGAAAACATAAGTATTTTTCATGCCAAGCGGATCGAAAAGTATTTTTTTCATTGCATCACGATAATTCATGTGCGTTACTTTTTCAATTATTAGGGCAAGCATAGCATAATTGGTATTGCAATAGCCAAATTTCTTATCCGGTAAAAAGTAAAGATTGAATTTATGCTGTGCAAAAAGATCCAGAACATCCTGATTAGTAAGCACGCTACGATCCCAAATTTTACGATCATCACAAAAATAGGCGTAGTTGGGTAATCCACTGCGGTGATTCAATAGCATCCTCACAGTAATATCTTCATAAGGAAATGTTGGCAGGATTGAGTTTACTTTCTGGTCCAGTTGAAGTTTTTCCCTGTCAACAAGTTTTAAGACTACAGCTGCCGTAAGCACTTTACTCACAGAAGCTATATGTATAGGTGTTTGCGAGTTTATTTCAAGTTTACTGCTTCTATTAGCGAAACCTCCATATTTTTCAAAGATTACCTTTCCATTTTTAGCAACGATAAAACCTCCGCTTAAATCATTTCGGCTCCATAGTTTATTATAAAAATGTTCAACGCTTGCAGTTTTAGCATTAATAAATTTCTTGCTGACTTTATTCAGCTTAACATTTAACGGTGCTATCCGTAAGACGGTGTCTTTAACTTCCTCTTTGGTATTTTCTGCCAGTTCAGATTTCTCCTTAAGGCATGAAACAAATGTAAGTGCAAATATATAGGGTAGTAATCGTAATAACTTCATCTTTTGGTAACGGGTAAACAGCAAATATAATTAAACCATAACTTTTGAAAAGCGTTTTCGTACAAGGTTAACATTAAAAAATTTTATTTATTGCCCACAAATGCTGTAATATTTTGAACTAAAACAATTTAGCACAATATTAGATTTATACCTATATTTTAAATATGTAAGGTAACTTGTAGGAGTGGTTATATTTTTATTGATGAATGCAAAAAATGGCTTATTTTTACGGTAAATTATTATAGAGTATGAGTACTATAAACTGGACAACCGTAAAGGAATTTGAAGATATAACATACAAAAAAAGTAATGGTGTAGCACGTATTGCATTCAACAGGCCGGACGTGAGAAATGCTTTCAGGCCAAAGACCACAGCCGAACTTTTCGAAGCTTTCCTTGATGCAAGGGAAGATACCTCTATAGGTGTAGTATTGCTTTCTGCAGAAGGTCCATCATCAAAAGATGGCATATATTCGTTCTGTAGCGGCGGCGACCAAAAGGCACGTGGTCATCAGGGCTATGTAGGCGATGATGGCATGCACCGACTTAATATACTTGAAGTACAGCGTTTGATACGCTTTATGCCTAAAGTAGTTATAGCTGTAGTTCCCGGATGGGCGGTAGGAGGAGGGCATAGCCTTCATGTTATCTGCGATCTTACGCTTGCCAGTAAAGAGCATGCAATATTTAAACAAACTGATGCCGATGTAACCAGTTTTGATGGTGGTTACGGATCTGCTTACCTTGCTAAAATGGTAGGGCAGAAACGTGCACGTGAAATATTTTTTCTGGGACGTAATTATTCTGCTCAGGAAGCTTATGAAATGGGAATGGTTAATGCAGTTATTCCTCATGACGAACTGGAAGATACTGCGTACTCATGGGCTCAGGAAATACTTGATAAATCGCCAACATCTATAAAAATGTTGAAATTTGCCTTTAACCTTACGGATGATGGTATGGTAGGTCAGCAGGTATTTGCCGGTGAAGCAACCCGCTTAACATATATGACCGAAGAAGCTAAAGAAGGCCGTGATGCTTTCCTTGAAAAAAGAAAACCTAACTTTAGGGATATCAAATGGATACCATAATGTAAAAATAGTATTGTTTATGGTTTGCTGCTTATAACCATGAACAACAAACCATAAACATATACAATTGGAAAATTATAGTAACGAACTTATAAATACTGCCGGATTACCCAGATTTGAAGATGTAGAACTTACACCACTGCATCCTTCTTATCTTAAAGTGATATTACTAAATCTTGCTCTGGTATACGGTATTATTACTATAGTTGCAGGAATAGCTTTCTACTTTATAGAGGAATTACATAATTATTGGGTGCTTATTACAGCAGCGTATATAATTATTGTGGTTCTTTCTATACTACTCTCATTTATAAGTTTCAGGAACAGGGGATTTGCTTTCCGAACTCATGATACTATTTACCGCAGTGGTGTAATTAGCCTTACCACTACTATTATTCCGCATAACAGGGTACAGCACGTAGCCATGCACGAAGGATTTATTTCCCGTTATTTTGGACTGGCATCTGTAGAAATATTCACTGCCGGTGGCGATCAGAGCGATATAAATATTCCGGGCATTGAAAAAGAACATGCGGAAAAGATCAAACAACTTCTTATGGGTAAAATTATAAACCAGGTAGCCGATGGAGAATAGTTTCAGCCAGCCTCAGCGCCAATCTCTTATTGGTGTAGTTGTTATGTTTGCTGATACTTTTCAGGGTGCATTGCGTTCGCTTTGGCCTGTGCTTGTACTTTGGGCTTTTAGGATAAAGGAGATAAGCAGTTTAGGTCTTTGGGTTGGAGTTAGTGTTATTTTTTGCGGTATATGCATTGTTGCCTATCTTAAATACCTGAATTTTACTTTTTTCCTTGATGAGGAAAATGAAGAATTTGTTGTAAGTAAAGGAATATGGAATAAAAGCCGAATTGCTATACCATTGGATAAAATACAGCAGGTTAATATTAATCAGTCACTTATACAGAAAATGATAGGGGTTCACGCTCTTGAAGTTGATACAGCAGGAAGTAGTAGTAAAGAAGTTTCTATTAGGGCAATCAAGCATGATATTGCACTTTTATTAAAAGAAAGGCTTTTAGAGACTGATAGAAAAATATCTTCAGAAGATCTAATTCAGGAAAGCACCTCAAAAAAATCTCACCCATTTATACATATAAGCCTGTTGAGTCTATTTAAAACAGGTATTACATCGAACTATACAAGAAGCTTCGCTTTACTACTGGCTTTTATAATATCCTCGTTTCAGTTCGTTGAAGATATAATTAAGGCTGCCGGTTACGACGAAGATCCGCTTGATGATTATATAAACACAGATGTATTATTACGCTTCCTTACATTTATTATCGTTGGGATCATGATAATAACGCTTATAATAAATCTTGTCAGAACAATCGTGAGATATTATGACTTTAAGATCACAAAACAGAAAGATTCATTACTGTTATCATACGGATTGATAAATACCAAAAACACCATCCTGAGGCCAAATAAAGTTCAGATAGTTACTATCGGTCGCAATTTTTTTCAAAAGAAATTCAATATTAACGATCTTAAAATACGTCAGGCATCAGGTGTAGAAGCTAATGATAGAGATCAGAAGAAAACTGCAATTGAAATTCCTGGCTGTAGTGATGAAGAAAAAAGTGTATTGCTCGAATTTCTATTAGGAAAGATCCCGGAAAAGGGCATTGCATTGAAGCCGAGTATGAGAAAGATAATAATGGAATTATTACAGTTTATTATTATTCCGCTTTCAATATATTTCGCTCTTGCATATTTCGCTTTTCCCTCAATCAAAGAATATATCATTTTCCTTCCCTTGTATGTCGCTTTTTCATCAACACTGATATATTTTGGATTCAGGCACAGCAGGTTGTTTGTGAATGATGATTTCATTATAAAACAAAGTGGCGCCTGGGATATTGATAAGGAATTTATAGCACCAAATAAAATACAAACCATTTCTATAAAGCAATATTTTTGGCATAAAGGCTCGAATATTGGAATAATTACGCTACACACAGCAGGAGGCACATTATCATTTGGTCTCGCTGATTATACCCATCTTAAACAATTGGTTAATTACTGGTTATACCAAGTTGAAACAGGAACAAAACACTGGATGTAAATCCTCTAAAAATAAAATAAGATTTAGATTAAAATGTCAAATACAAAAGCATGGCTTCAGGCCGCACGTTTAAGAACACTTCCCTTATCAGTTTCAGGAATACTAGTAGGTTGTTTCTATGCCTTTTCGCAAGGGCTTGTCAATTATGCAATACTTGGTTTTGCATTACTGACAACATTAGGATTGCAAGTGCTTTCTAATTTTGCTAATGATTATGGCGACGGTGTAAAAGGTACAGACAATGAAAACAGAATTGGCCCACAACGTGCCATACAAAGCGGTGCTATTACAGTACAGGCAATGAAGAAAGGAATTGTATTTACATCAGCTCTAACGCTGGTTGCCGCAATCATACTTATCTATGTTGCATTCGGGAAAGATAATTTTGGATATTCGTTATTTTTCTTTGTTTTAGGTATTGCGGCAATAGCGGCAGCAATCAAATATACTGTAGGGAATTCCGCCTATGGTTACAGAGGATTAGGTGACGTGTTTGTGTTTATCTTTTTTGGTTTGGTAAGCGTTATAGGATGTTATTTTCTGTTCGCTAAACACGTAGACAATCTTGTAATATTTCCTGCAATAACTGTAGGTCTGCTGAGTGTTGCAGTACTAAATCTTAACAATATGCGTGATCAGATTTCTGATGCATTATCAGGCAAGAATACCCTTGTGGTAAAAATGGGATCGAAAAAAGCTAAAATATACCATTACAGTATAATTATTGCAGCATTGTCATTAACACTGTTATTTGCGATACTTTCTAACTTTAAACCTGTACAATATCTTTTTCTTATCGCATATATTCCCTTTATACTGCATATTAAAACAGTGGTTAGAAATACAGTTCCACGTGACCTTGATCCGGAACTTAAAAAAGTAGCGTTGGGAACTTTTTTTCTTTCTGTGTTGCTTTGTATAGTATTGCAGTTTTAAATCTATAATTTCCAAAAACACACATTAAAATTAAATCTATGAAAATCACATTTTACGGCCACGCGAGCCTTGGTATAGAAGTTGGAGGCAAACATATTATTGTTGACCCGTATATTACTGCTAACGAAAAAGCGAAACATATTGACATTATGCAGCTTAAAGCTGATTATATCTTTATTACACACGCTCATGGCGACCATATCCTCGATGTTGAGGCTATCGCTAATAATACAGGAGCTACAATTGTTTCTAATGCAGAAATTACAGGCCACTATGAAAAGAAAGGCTTTAATGTACACCCAATGAATCATGGTGGAAGCTGGAACTTTGACTTTGGTAAGGTAAAGTATGTTGTAGCACATCACTCAAGCTCTTTCCCTGACGGAAGCTATGGAGGAAACCAGGGCGGCTTTGTTATAGAGGGTGAGCATAAGAACATTTATATAGCAGGAGATACAGCGGTAACTTTCGATATGAAACTTATACCGATGCGAACTAAGTTAGACCTTGCAATTCTTCCGATAGGCAGCAACTTCACTATGGATGTGGAGGATGCTATCATTGCTGCCGAATTCTTAGAATGCGATAAAATCCTTGGTTATCATTATGATACTTTCGGTTACATTGTAATTGATCACGAAGATGCAGTTAAAAAATTCTATGATAAAGGTAAAGATCTTATGCTTCTTGAAATCGGAGCGTCTATAGAACTATAATATAATTATGAATTACGAATTTTAAATTACGAATTCATGAAGGCAGACAATGTCATTCAGATAAAAAGTTATGCGTTTGCTATCAGAGTTGTAAATGTCTATAAATATTTGACATCTGAGAACAATGAGTATGTTTTATCTAAGCAACTTTTGAGATGTGGTACTTCTATCGGAGCCAATATAGAAGAGGCTATTGGTGGACAAAGTAAAAAAGACTTTATTGCTAAGCTCGCAATTTCCTATAAAGAAGCAAGGGAGGCACATTATTGGATTAGAATATTAAAAGATACCGATTATTTAAGTCAGGAGCAAAGTGCAAGTTTACTGAATGATGTTGATGAACTTCTTCGAATAATTGGAACTATTCAGAAAACTATGCGTAATTCGTAATTTGAAATTCATAATTTATAAAAATGGTTGCTAAATACAAAAAATACGTTCTTGACTTTAAGCGTGCAAGCGGTACATCCCGCGGGGTGCTTACGCAAAAAGAAACCTGGTTTATTATTCTTGAAAAAGATGGCAAACAAGGGATAGGGGAGTGTGGTATATTACGATCATTAAGTATTGATGACAGGCCGGATTATGAAGATCAGTTGAAATGGACCTGCGATAATATTCATTTAGGCGAAGATCAATTATGGGAGGCGTTAACAGAATTCCCTTCGATTCAGTTTGGAGTAGAAATGGCCTTTCAGTCATTAAAATCAGATTCTCCATATTTGCTTTTTCCTTCGGATTTTACAGATGATAAGAAAGAAATTGCCATAAACGGACTGGTTTGGATGGGTGAAAAAACCTATATGAAGCAACAAATTGAAGAAAAGCTGCAACAGGGATTCAACTGCATTAAATTAAAAATAGGTGCTATCGATTTTCAGAATGAGCTTGATCTTTTGGCGTTTATTCGTGAGCACTTTTCTGCAGAAAAGATAGAAATTCGTGTAGACGCTAATGGTGCTTTTACTTCTAATAACGCTTTATATAAATTGAATCAATTACATAAATATCAATTACATAGTATTGAACAACCTATAAAGCAGGGGCAGACTGAAGCCATGGCAGGATTGTGTAAAGTTACTCCTTTCCCAATCGCCTTGGATGAAGAACTGATAGGTGTTTTTGGTTACGAGAACAAGAAACGATTGTTAGAAGATATACAACCCCAATACATCATTTTGAAGCCAAGCCTTGTTGGCGGTTTCCGAGGATCCAAGGAGTGGATAGAACTGGCAGAAAAACTTAATATTGGATGGTGGATAACATCTGCACTGGAAAGTAACATCGGACTAAATGCCATTGCGCAATGGACATACCTCCAAAATAATCCTATGCCACAGGGGTTGGGAACCGGTGCATTATACACCAATAATTTTGATTCTCCATTAGAAGTTAAAAACGGAAAACTATTTTATAACCCAGATATTAACTGGAATGTAAATCTTTAATAAAGAAAAGGCGGTAACATTTATTACCGCCTTTAAATTTTATGCTTCTGCAGCTTTATTGGTAACAATAGCACCTAGGCAACTTTCCGGTATATTAAATGCGTTTACTAAAGGAACAGCATCCTGTCTTATTTCCCAACACAACTGGCTAACAAGCTTACGAACAGCTTTGGTTTTTACACCTTCCATATAACCTTGCTCTAAATACCATGCTTTGTGTTCTTCAATTTTATTAAGGGCAAATAAATTGTATAGCTTTTCTAATACTTCCTTAACTCCTGCATCGGTAACTAATTCCAGATTTGCCTGAAACTGTTCAAGGAAAACACGATCAAGATAGCTATCCGAAATTTGTATCATGTGAGGATGCATGACATTGGCTGCATCAAATGCATCAAGACCATCATCAACAAGTTTTTTAAACCTTCTTGCCGCAGAACTTACTATTTCTTTCTCTCTGTATAAAAATGCCTGTAGATGAAAGTTTTTATCTTTTAAATGTTGCTCGTCTGTGTTTCGTGTAGCAAAAGGATTTTTTTCTGTAATTGAGGTCTTTGCCTGATCCAATACGTAATTAAATATCGTTGAAACATTCATTTCTCCAAACTGTTTACGGAATTCACCTAAACGGTTTTTAGCAGTAAGCTGCATCAATACAGTATTGTCACCTTCAAATGTGGTATATATCTCGGTGTCATTTTTAAGATCGTCTATACGATTCTCGCTAAGATATCCTTTACCGCCACAGGCTTCACGGCATTCTTGAAGAGTATCGCGGGTATTCCAGGTAGAATATGATTTCATTCCTGCAGCTAACGCTTCGATCTCCTGCATTTCTTCTTCCTTACGATTGACAAAACGCTTGGTTAAATATTGTAATCCAAAGTGAATAGCATAGGCGTTAGCCAAATAAGGCATAAGCCTGCGTTGGTGCATTCTGTAATTCAGAATCGGAACTTCAGTTCCTCCTTCTGGCCCAAACTGCCTACGTTTGTCGCCATACTTAATAGCAATAGTCAATCCTGTTTTAGCAGCTGCCAAAGCAGAACGCGGAATACCAATACGCCCGCCAACTAGTGTGCCCAGCATGGTGAAAAAGCGCCTGTTATCACTTGGTATTGGGCTTTCGAATTCTCCATTTTCATTAACCTGCGCAAAACGGTCAAGCATATTTTCATAAGGAATAACAACGTTTTTAAACGTAAGTATTCCGTTATCGACACCATTTAAACCCATTTTATGGCCACAGTCTTCAATAGTAACTCCTTCAAGCACATTTTTTTCAGTATCACGAATAGGAACTACAAAAGCATTTACGCCATAATCCTTATCGTTAATTACAAGCTTGGCAAAAACAGTAACCATTTCTCCATGGTTAGCCGTATTACCAATATACTCTTTACGATCATATTTTTCAGGAGTATTTATGGTGAAAGTCCTGTCGTTGTGATTATACGTAGCTGTTGTGCGTACACCCTTCACGTTAGACCCATGATGTGTTTCTGTCATAGCGAAACCTCCGGGTAATTTTAACGTACCGATATCCTTTAGATATTTCTTATAATGTTTTTCTGTACCTAGTGAAAGTATACTCATTCCCCACAGTCCAAACTGTACGCCGAACTTAATCACAAGACTTAAGTCATGGTAGCTAAGCGTTTCCATTACAGAAAAGTAACCTTCAATGTCATCTTTACCGCCGTGTTCTTTGGGGTAGGCATACGCCCCCAAATCATGTTTTGATAGCGACTTGCTCCAGTCTAAGACTTTTTCCCTGTACTCCATAATATTCTCCGGAATATCTAAAGCAAATTCAGGGGAAGATATAAGTTCTTTGACCTTGTTTATGGTTGTTGCCTGGCTACCATCAAGAAAATCAGTTAGCAGCTTTACATCAAAGCTTTCAACTGTTTTATACTTATCGGTTATCGTGTCACGTTTTTCATTGAACCCGGAGATAACCTCGCGGCTCATAACACCAAGCTCAGATTCCATTTTAGCAAAAGCTTCCCCGATATTTCTTATATCTTCATCGTTTAACGACTGTCTCTCTGAGTTAGCTATAAGAATGCCCAGTTCGGTAAGGTTTGACGGCTTTTGAATAGTATCCAGCGCTTTATCTATCTTTTCTTTCCAGTGAAAAAGTTCAGAGCGGCTAGGAGGGGAGGTATAATCTATTTTCGATTTAAGGAATTCTTTTTCAGCCTTAGTAATCCAGTCTTGTTTGTTTATAAAATCATTAAGCGTTGTAAATTCATTCTTGGTTAAAAAATCATCCTGCCACGCTAAGTAAAAGACAGGAATAAGTATGCTGAGTTTGGGATCGTTATTAAAAGTAATGTCCATAATGTGAGTTTTAAAACTTAAAAATAAGCAATTAGCCCCAGCTATATATGAAAAATAGTGTTAAACTAAGTCGTGAATCTTAGCATATTGTAACAACATAATTGTCTTAGCATCTTTAATTTCACCGGTTTCAATCATTTGCATTGCTTTGCTAAAAGAAAGTTCTAAAACTTCAATATTTTCCTGTTCTTTATCCAAACCGCCACCTTCGCTAGTTTTCATAGTATCAGAGTAAGCTGCAACATAGAAATAAAGTATCTCAGTTACGGATCCCGGAGACATATATACTTCCATAATTTTCTTTACATCGGATACAGTATATCCCGTTTCTTCTTCAGTTTCACGGCGTATGGTTTCCTCGGGATTATTTTCATCAATAACACCTGCACAGGCTTCAATCATAAGGCCGTCTTTATTACCATTAAACCAGGTGGGTAGTCTAAATTGCTGTGTAAGGATAACTGTTCCTTTTTGCTTGTTATACAGCAGAATAACGGCGCCATTGCCACGATTATATACTTCGCGTTCCTGAGTTTGCCATGAGCCATCTTTAAGCTGATAATCGTATTTTACTTTATTTAATTTTCCCCAGTTATCAGATAATACAGTAGTTGATTGAATATTTACTTTTTCAGACATAGAATTGTTTTGGAATTAATATTTATAGATAACGCACTAATTAAATAAAATTACGCTAATCAGGAAAGTTTTTACAGAGCTTTATATTATGTAAAGTATTAAAATTACTTTTTTAACTATAATGGTATTCCCTGAACTTTAAAACTTTTTATATTTACGCAAATATTAATCTGATTTAAACCAAATGAAAAAATTACTAATCTGTATGATGCTGGCGTTTGCCTTTAGCATGAATGCCCAGGATAAATCTGTGCCATTATCAATTAAAAATTTTGAGCTGTATTCAAATTTAAAAAAATCAAATTCGTTTAAAGATTTTCCGGCGTTGCCTGAAAATGTCACTGAACATTATGTTGGCGGAGAATTACAATACACAACAGCAGAAACAGAAAAATTTACGCTTAAGATTATGGCTGATGGTGAATTTAGGTTTAAGATGAAAAAGCCGGCAACAACATTTATAGATCAGTCGTATTACATAAGGTTTCCAAATAATACAGTATTTGGATATGCAATGCAGACAAGGAAGGACGGAACAGTTCAGCTGACTGTTTACCAAGGAGAAAAATTTGTATATACCGGAGAAGTTAAGAAATAGCTTTAAAACAATATATTAGCGGGTTCTGCCCGCTTTTTTATAATCCTCCATTTGACTTATAATGTATATTATGTAAAATAATAAATATACTTTTTACTTCTTTTTTATGGTTTCAGTTATAAACAATAAAAAAGCACATTACCATATTAAGATAATGTGCTTCTATTTAAATTGAGCCTAAATTATTTTACAGATACCGGAATATCTAAATGTTCCCAGCTAAGTGTAATATTATTTTTTCCTACTGTGTAAACAAGTCCTTCGTTAGCTTTAGAAGATTTCTTTGTCTTAACGTTTACACGTAATTGATCCTGAGCTTCATCATAATTAAAAGCATTCATTTTTGCATCTTTGCTAAAAATTACTGTAGCATTACCTTTTTCGGGAATTACATAAACGTTATATTTTCCTGCAGGTAAATCTTTACCTGCAACTTTAAGTGCTTTATCTGTTTCAATTGTCGTAGCAGCATTAGCACCAGCACGCCAAACTTTTCCGTAAGGTACTAATTCACCCCATATAGTTCTTCCTTTAACAGATGGGCTACTATAATTAATAGTAATGTTAGCACCATTAATTGTTCCTTTAGCCGTCGCAGCCGGACTTGCAGGTTTTTTGTCCTGTGCTACAGCGATTGTTGTAAAAAACACTGTCATAAACAGTGTTGCAATTTTTGCAGTAAATTTCATTTTTATAATGTTATGGTTAATTAAAGCGTAAATTTAAACAAGCATTTCTGCATAAATTATATTGATGCCAATTTTAACAAACCTTTAAGGATTTGCTGTAGGCTTTTTACTTTCATACAATCTTAAAAAGCATTACTTTTAAAATTCATTACTATCATTATGAAAAACCCTGTTGCCCAAAGCATTGTAGATTTTCTTAAGCATTTTCCTCCATTTAGTTTTTTGGAAAGTGCTGAACTTAGCAGTATTGCAGAACATTCTAAGATTATATATTTGGAAAAAAACCAGATTTTATTTAAAGGTGGCGATGCTACACACACCGACTTTTACATTGTAAAAGATGGTGCGGTTGGACTTTCAATTACTTCTGATGCAGAAGAGACACTTATAGACAAATGTGACGAAGGCGATATTTTAGGATTACGCCCATTTTTTGCTAAAAATGATTACTTAATGACGGCTAAAGCCCGTGAAGAAGCCATTGTGTGTGCTGTCCCTATCGCTGTTTTTCAGCCATATGTTACGGAAAATTCAAAAGTTTTGGAGTTTTTACTTGAGAGTTTTGCTTCGCAAACACGTAATCCATACGATAAGGAACGCCAGGGAAAACTTATTTCTGAAAATAGCTTTAGCGATCAGGTAGCCGATATACAATATTTTCAACCCATTAAATATACAAGGAATCCTATAACTGCAAATGCAGACGATATCCTGAAGTTTATTGCCAAAACTATGGCTAACAGCGCCATTGGCAGTGTCATAATTCAGGAAAATCAATTGCCTATTGGTATTATTACAGACAGGGATCTACGGTCTAAAATTGCAACTGGCCTCTACTCTATTGATATTGATGCCCGTACAGTAATGACAAGCCCTGTAATAACCGTGCCCGAAAATATTTCTATAGCTGAGGCTCAAATGATTATGCTTAAACATAATGTTGGGCATTTATGTGTTACCCGCGATGGAAGTAATAAGTCAGCTATTAGCGGTATAATCAGTGAGCACGATGTTGTTGCTGCCCAGTCTAATACTCCGGGTGTGTTGCTTAAGCAAACCAGGCGTTCAACAAATGCTAAAGAACTTAAATATGTTCGTGAAAAACTCACTGATCTTATTCAGAGTTCTATAGATACAAACATACCTGTATCACATATATCTAACATCGTTGCCGAGATAAACATTGCGCTTACACGACGTGCTATTGAGCTATCTGTAATTAAAATGGGATCTCCCCCACCAGTTGGATTTACGTGGGTAAATGTTGGTAGTCAGGGGCGTAAAGAGCAATTGTTACGTACAGATCAGGATAATGCACTTATATTTGAGGATGTTCCTGCGGAAAAATATGAGGATGTAAAAACATACTTCCACGAACTGGCAGAACACGTAAATGAAATACTTGAGAAGGTAGGTTATGAACCCTCTCCTACCGGTCTTTTGGCTAGCAATCCGTTATGGTGCAAATCATTATCAGGATGGATCAAGCAATACAATTCATGGATCAACACTCCGGCAGAGAAAGGTGTTGAATTAAGCACTACTTTTTTTGACTTTGACTTTATATATGGAGCGCCTGACCTTGAAGATGCATTAACCGAGAACATATTACACAACATCAATCACAATAAAAAATTCTTCGGATACCTCGCAGCAGATACGTTAAGAAATCCACCACCACTTGGTTTCTTCAGGCAGTTTCTTGTTGAGAATGATGGCGAACACAAGGACAGTTTCGACATTAAAAGCCGCGCACTTGAACCTCTTATAGATGCAGCCAGATTGTTATCGCTTAGCCTTAATATTCTGGAAGTAACGAATACATACCATCGCTTTAAAAAGCTGGCTGAAATAGAACCTAAAAATGCTGAACTTTATGAAGAGTGTGCTGAAGCATTTAATATCCTTATGCGTTTCAGGACCGAGGAGGGTTTAATAAACAATTCTAACGGCAGGTATTTAAATCTGGATGAGTTATCAAAAACAGATAAAGTTAAGCTGAAAAATTGTTTTCAGCCAATCAATGATATCCAGGATATGATTAAAAACCGTTTTCCCATCACCTATATAAACTAACACTATGGCTTTTGACTGGTTAACAGGTAATAACCTTCCTCAATTTTGGAAAAATTATGTTTCGCTTTTTGACGACGACGATGAGAAGTCGCGAAAACGTTACGTTGTTTTTGATATGGAAACTACAGGACTCGACTGGAGAGAAGATGTTATTCTTTCTATAGGAGGAATTGGGGTTGCTTCAAATGCTATACATATAGGAGATTATTTTGAGGTATCAATTAAACAGGATGGTTTTTCGCCTCAGTCTGTAGCTTTACAGGGAGCGTTGAAAGATGATGAAAAAGTTGTAGAAGCTGAAGCTTTGATCCAATTCCTTAACTTCGCTAAAGATGCAATACTGGTTGGTCATAATGTAAATCTTGACATCGAAATGCTAAATCAGGCTTTGAAACGCCTTGACCTTGGAAGAATTAAAAATCCACTAATGGATACTAATGTGTTGTACCAGCGCTGGAAAGATTTGCCGGATGATACCCAATCTACACTTGATGAAGTTTGTGATGCGTTAAAAATCAAAAAAAACGAATTACATACTGCTTCCGGAAATGCTTACATCACCGCGCTGATATTTTTAAAACTAAAAAAGAAATTAGGAATTCAGGATTGATCGTATTGCTAGCGACAATCTATATCTATTATTATAATTTTTTTGGTTGCTATATATTGTACCAAATGCATTTCAGATTCTGCAGTGCTGTTTTTTACAACAAAAACCTCCTTTATTATTCCATTAGGAATAGTACTATCTTTCTTCCACTTTCTATACAGTAATCCGGTAGGATATAGAAAAGGCATTTTAAAATTATTAGTGTTGTCCAGAAATATAATACGTCGGCAAAAGATTCTTTTTCTTTATCTCCTTTTTATTTAATGGGTTAACCACAAAACAATTATACCTGTTGGTGTTTATAATGGTGTCAGAAAGTTTTCTAACCTCATAATCTTTTAGATTTTCATAATCGCTGTTTCTTTTAGTCCATGTTTTAGGACATTTTAAACTTATAGCTTCCACAAAAAAATCCTCGCGTTTTATTTTATCATAATACCGTTGTCCGCTCTCTAAGGTAAGCCACATGTGTATGCTTTCATTATCGTCGTTAACCCATAACATATAGCTATTATCTTTAGAGTTATAAAATTGATATTGAGTTGTAACCATAGAGCGATTTATGCCTCCCTTTATTTTATATTCCGCTACATAATCGAATTCAAAACTTTTTTGGGCATGACCCGAAAATAGAGAAGACAAGCAGATAAATAATAATAGTCTTAAAATCATCACAAATAGTTTTAATATCCTAAATAAAATAAAAAAAGCGGCCTTACTACAAAGCCGCCATCTTCAATTTAAATAAAAAAATCTAAAGTTTTCCATCCTTAATCTCGTCCACGATTTCAGGATTTAATAATGTCGATGTATCTCCGAAGTTAGAGAAATCGCCTTCGGCAATTTTTCTAAGTATTCTTCTCATAATTTTACCCGAACGTGTTTTTGGTAAACCGGACACGAATTGTATTTTATCAAGCTTCGCAATTGGACCAATATGACTGGATATGTGCTCGTTAATCTCTTTTTGAAGATTTTCCCTGTCACGTCCTGAACCTGACTCTTTAAGGATAATAAATCCGTAAAGCGCATTTCCTTTAACATCGTGAGGGAAACCAACAATAGCAGATTCTGCTACGGCCGGATGCTCATTAATTGCATCTTCAATAGGTGCTGTACCAAGGTTATGCCCTGAAACAATAACAACGTCATCTACCCTACCGGTAATCCTGTAATAGCCTACTTCATCTCTAAGTGCACCATCTCCTGTGAAATATTTACCCGGGAAAGTAGTGAAGTATGTTTCTTTAAAACGCTGATGATCGCCCCATATTGTCCTCGCCATCCCCGGCCACGGAAATTTAATACAAAGGCTGCCTACCACTTGGTTACCTTCAATTTCATTGCGTAATTCATCCATAAGTACCGGTTGCACTCCCGGAAGTGGTAGTGTTGCATAAGTTGGTTTTGTAGGTGTTACAAAAGGAAGCGGCGATATCATAATACCTCCGGTTTCGGTTTGCCACCATGTATCTACAATTGGCGATTTCTTTTTACCAACATGGTCATTGTACCAGTGCCATGCTTCTTCATTAATAGGCTCTCCTACAGATCCTATCACTTTTAGCGTAGAGAGGTCGTGTTTATCTACCCATTCCCAGTTTTCTTTCGCTAACGATCTGATTGCTGTAGGTGCTGTATAAAATTGGGTTACTTTGTGTTTGTCAATTACTTCCCAGAAACGTCCAAAATCAGGATATGAAGGAATACCTTCAAAAATTACGGTTGTAGCACCGTTCAATAATGGTCCGTATAATATATAAGAGTGACCTGTTATCCAGCCAATGTCGGCAGTACACCAGTAAATGTCGTTTTCTTCGTATGCAAATATGTTTTTAAATGTATAAGCAGTGTAAACCATATATCCAGCTGTAGTATGCAACATACCTTTAGGCTTACCTGTAGATCCTGAAGTGTAAAGAATAAATAATGGGTCTTCAGCATCCATAATTTCAGCTACATTGTTACCGACAGCTTCGTCTAATAAAGGCTGAAGCCACTGATCACGGCCTTCTTTCATGTCAACTTTGCCATTAGTTCTCTTGGCTACAAGTACCTTTTCTACAGAAGGGCATTTCTGTAATGCTTCATCTACAATAGATTTCAGTTCAATAGTTTTGTTGCCACGGAAACCACCATCAGAGGTTATAACCATTTTACATGCTGAATCATTAACCCTTGCAGTTACAGCAGAAGCTGAAAAACCTGCAAAAACGACAGAATGTATAGCACCAATTCTTGCACATGCTAAAACAGAGATAGCAAGTTCGGGAATCATAGGAAGATAGATACATACCCTATCCCCTTTTTTTATACCCTGATCGCGAAGAACATTTGCCATTTTAGATACGCGCTCGTACAGTTCGTTATAAGAGATGTGGACTGCCTCTTCTTTCGGGTCGTTCGGTTCAAAAATTATAGCTGTTTTTTCACCTCTTTTAGCCAAATGTCTATCTATACAGTTCTTAGTAATATTAACTTTTGAATTTACAAACCATTTTACCTCGGCTTCCTGCATATCAAATTCTACAACTTTGTCCCATTTCTGGTACCATGTAAAATTTTCATCTGCAATTTTATCCCAAAATTTTCGTGGCTCGCGTATAGATTTATTATAATGCTTAAAATATTGTTCTAAATTTTTAACTTGATAGTAACTCATATCTTTAGTAGTAGTTGTTTATTCGTTAATTAATGTAAATATAGCAAAACATAAACTTTCAATCGATGTATTTATGCTAAAATTCTATACATGACTTACAAGCGTATTCACCTCTTCTACAAGCTTTTTAACCGAAAATGGCTTTGTCATATATAGGTCTGCACCTAATGCTATACCCTTTTCTATATCGCTTGTTTTATTTTTTGCAGAGAGGAAAATTACCCTGCATTTGTTAAGTCTTTCATCCTGTTTAATTTGCTCTAAAGTAGCATATCCGTCAACCATTGGCATCATAACGTCTAAGATTATAATGTCCGGTAATTCCGTTTTTAATATGTCCAGAGCTTCCTGTCCGTCGCGGGCAATAAAAACCTGAAAATTGTTCTTTTTAAAAGTATATTCAAGAGACATAACGATGTTTGGTTCGTCGTCTACTATCAGCATTTTCTTCATATATACACTTTATATTTTAAAGCTTTTTAGGCAATGTAAAGATAAGGCAAGCCCCACCATCTTGGTTATTTTCTGCCCAGATTTTTCCCTTATGATGCTCTATGATCTGGCGGCTGATAGCAAGCCCTAGCCCACTACCTAAAGGCTTCTTAATGTTTTGATTGATCGATTGATAAAACTTGTCGAAGATATTTTCCATATCTTCTGTATTAATTCCTTTACCATTATCTGCTACAAATGTTGTAATTTCATATTGCCCATCATTAGCAGATATCGTAATTATTCCATCCTGATCCGGACAAAATTTAATAGCATTTGACAAAAGATTTGTTATTACCTGAATCATCCTGTCTTCATCATACATAGCAGTAAGATTCTCACTTTTACTTAGTTTAACCTTTATGCCTTTATTCCTTATTAAATGCTGAAGCGGTTCCAAAGCTTTCTCTAAAGTAGCATCAAAATTATGCTGCTGTGCGTTTAATACCTGCTTACCTGTTTCAAACTTTTCAAGGTCAAGTATCTTATCAATAAGCCTGCTCAGCCTGTCTGATTCCGACATTATATTCTGTAAAAACTGTTTTCTTAAATCTTCAGGCATATCTGAATCATCATGCAGTATTTCCCCAGCTGCTTTAATGGCTGTAATTGGAGTTCTTAGCTCATGAGTAACCGTATCCAGAAATTCATCCTTCTGATGATCTTTCCACAGCAGTTTTTCATTTGCTTTTTGAAGTTCTGCAGTAATAGATTTTAACTCATTTGATGTTTCTGTCAGCTTTTTATTGATGATAATATTTTCCTTAGATTCTTCAAGTATTTTAAGTACTTCCGGCAGTGTAATTTCTTCTTCTTTTACCACACTTGAAATCAATATTTTTGCCGAAGCAGTTCCAATATGCCCTGTAAGCAGGTTTTCGGCGAATTTAACGAGCCTGGCATCTGCCAGTTCCTGATTTTTATCTACATCATATTTTACCTGAAAAATATTCATTGCCCTTCGTGTTCTTTCTTCACCAAGGAAACGCTTTAATATCATTGTAATATCACTTGTATAGGCAGTACCTTTCCAGATAAAGGCGTTTTCATGCATCGTAATATATTTGTCAATATCCACAAACATCTCTGCATAGTTGCGCTCCCTGTAGTTCCCTTTAAAGCTGACTGATACGGCCATATAAGTGAAAATATTAAAGAACATACTCCAAAATACTGCATGCGGTACCGGCGACAGATAATCTAATCCTAAAAAAGCGAAAGGTTTTAAAAGCGCTATACCAAAAGGACCGTCATTGATAAAAGTATTGCCTACATGCGTTACGCCTGTAGCATAAGGTATGAGTACGCAATAAGTGCAGACTAAAAATCCTGCTATAATACCTGCTGTCGCGCCATAAAGCGATCCTCTTCTCCAAAATATTGCGCCGAAAAATGATGGTGCCAACTGAGCAATAATCACGAATGATAAAAGCCCTATTGAAACCAGATCGTAATCTAAAACCAAAACCCTGTAAATAAAGTACGAGATAATGATAAGGCTGAAAATGCCCACCTTACGGATGTTTACAATACGCTTTGTGTTCTCTACCTGGTTACCTGTTTGTAACGACCCTAAAAAACCATACGGAATTAATATATTGTTACTCAGCATAGTTGAAAGGCCTATTGACGATACGACAATCATGGATATTGCTGCAGAAAATCCCCCAAGAAAAACCAAAACAGTAATGGTTTGATTGTTCATGAATTGAGGTATGAGTAGCGAATACGTATCTGCGTTTACATCAGACCCTTCAAAAAGTATGTTTCCTCCCCAGGCTATCGGGTATACAAAAATATTAATAAGCAGCATATACAACGGAAACACCCATACTGCGGTTTTTATATGATTTTCGCGATTGTTTTCTATTACCCCCATCTGAAATTGCCTCGGAAGCAAAAAGATTGCAAACAGCGATAACACACACAAAAAGGACCAATTAATTGCTTGAGGTATTCCGCCGATAGTATTCTTCTCTGTAAAATTATTAAGCAGCGACGCTTTTTGGTAAATATCATCAAAACCATCAAAAACAAAGAAAGTTACGTACAAGCCAACCAGTAAGAAGAAGAACAACTTTAGTAGCGATTCCATTGCTACAGCAGTAACAATACCTTTTCTTTTCTCCGATGCATCTACATAACGTGTTCCGTAATAGGATGCAAACAACGCCAATGCTATAGCTACATAAGTAGTTGTATCGTTAAAAATACTATCAGATGAATTTGTCATTGTCACTACATGGAAAGTTTCAGCTATAGCCTTAAGCTGGAGTGCTATATAAGGTAAAATTCCAAGTAAGCATATAAATGTAACCAGTGCTCCTAGTGAGCGGCTATTACCGTATCTCAAAGAGATAAAATCGGCAATACTGGATATTTTATTAACCCGCGATATTCGTATGATCTTACGAAGAATAAGCATCCAAGCCGGAATAATTAATATAGGCCCGATATAGACAGGTAAATAAGTGATTCCCGAATTTGCTGCGACACCAATGCTTCCATAGTATGTCCACGCAGAACAGTACACCGCTAGCGATAATGAATAGATGTACGGATTATTCGTCCACTTTGTATTGGCTTTTTTTTCAGCCCAATGCGCTACAAAAAATAGCAGCGCGAGATAGAGCGATAAAATAAAAAGTAATGCGGCGCTACTCATAATATCGTTTAATTACATATAAGGAAACAAGTATTGAGGCTAGCCATACCGAAAAGAAATAAACATAAATAACGGGAACTCCAAATACAGGCTGTGCACTATCAAAAAGCAATAGCAAAGGCATATTGAATGCCATTAGCAGCAATATAGATAAGATAATTAGTTTTTGCTCGTGCCTTTTTTTCATACCTGATAGTAAAAACCGTAGCCCCTTAAGAGGAGCTACGGAAAATTATAAAAAATAAATCAATTATACGTTGTCATACTCTCCTCTAAGGGCATAATAACCAAATGTTCCTAACCCTAAAGAAATTAGCGGCGTTAAAACAAATAGCAGGATAATGCCAAATACCAGGTCGTCAATTTTGCCCGAAGTAAATCTTGGCCATCCAAAGGTTATGCAATAGTACGCAGCTGCAGCAGCCAGTAAAAGCCATAAAACTCCAAGTACTCTTTTTAATGCTTTCATATTTCTTTGTTTTAATCGTGTTCTACATTATTTTTAGACTTAAGGTAAATCATACCTATGGCAAAACTGATAGCCGCTATTATAATCGGATACCATAAACCTTCCAGGTAAAACTTAGCATCGCCTGCATCTTTAGCTGTTGTTACGAAGTAAGTTGAAACAGCAGGAAGCAGTCCGCCAAATATACCGTTACCCACATGATATGGCAGTGACATAGATGTATACCTGATCTTAACAGGAAACATTTCTACAAGGAATGCCGCAATAGGACCGTAAACCATAGTTACAAATATTACCTGAATAAATACAAGGAATATTAACATCCATCTGTCAGATGAATTTATCGTAATAGTCGTTTTAGTATCTGCTTTTGCCTTACCATCAACTATTATTGGCTGACCATCTTCTAAATGTACAGTTTTTACCTGTTTGTAAGCAGTACCGTCAGAATATGCTTTTGTAGTTGTGTAAATAGAGTCTAGCTGACCGTTTTTGGTTTCTTTAATAATGGCATCAAGTTTAGTATCTGTAACTACTTCTGTTTTATTGGCAACATCTACAGTTGTATACATTTTATCATAAATTGGCCTGTATAACAATATTGCACAAAGCATACCCAGCATCATAATAGCCTTTCGCCCTACTTTGTCACTCAACCATCCGAAGAATACAAAGAAAGGAGTAGCAAATAGCAACGCTAAACCAAGTAGTCCGTCAACTTGAGAAGACTCGACAAACATTACGGTTTTCATAAAACTCATTGCATAGAATTGTCCCGTATACCATACAACACCCTGACCCATCGCTGCTCCGAAAAGCGCAAGAAGGATAAATTTAAGGTTAAATTTGTTACCAAAACTTTCTTTAAGCGGATTTGTACTTGTTTTACCTTCAGCTTTTGCTTTGGCAAATACCGGAGATTCATGCATTTTTCTCCTGATGAAATAAGAAACAACAACCATTAGGATAGAAATCCAGAATGGTACCCTCCATCCCCATTCGTCAAAAGCTTCTTCAGATAATGTTCCTCTTGTAACGAGGATCACCATAAGCGAAATAAACAAACCAAACGTTGCTGTAGTCTGTATCCAGGATGTCCAGTAACCACGTTGCCCTTTCGGCGCGTGTTCAGCTACATAAGTTGCAGCCCCACCATATTCGCCACCTAATGCAAGTCCCTGTAATAATCTAAGAACTAGTACTAATAATGGTGCCATAAACCCAATGGTCTCGTAACTGGGAATACAACCTATTAAAAACGTTGCCCCTCCCATTAACAACAGGGTTACCATGAACGTATATTTACGCCCAATTAAATCTCCCAACCTTCCAAAAAATAGTGCTCCAAACGGTCTTACAACAAAACCAGCAGCAAATGTTGCCAGTGTAGACAGGAATGCTGCGGTTGGATTATCGGCAGGGAAAAATTTTGTAGATATTACAACAGCAAGGCTTCCAAAAATGTAGAAGTCATACCATTCTATCAGTGTTCCCAGGGATGATGCAGTAATAACTTTCCAAATCCCTTTAGTAGATGTATTGCTCATACGAATAGTGTTTTATTGGATTTTATAAATAGATTTGTAATTGTACAATAAATTCGCCTTTAAGGCTTGACGTATCCGGAGTTGTATAAACAGGCCTTGTAGAATATTGCGCTGTTATTTTGGCATGCTGTCCGTCAAGATGGAAATTAGTCCCGATATCGAACTGGCTGCTGGATTTTTCTAAAGCCTCAAAGTTTTTATAGGTAAAGGCACCGAAAGGCTGAACCCTTACTGCCGGTTTAGGCGAAGAATCGGGTATCATGAAACCAGCCTGGGTGTACCAGATGTTTCCTGTGCCCATTGTAGGCTGTAGGTTTCCTGCTCCTGCCAATGCTGCCTGACCTGTAAAGTCCGGGTTAGCGACACCAACATTCATAATACCAAGGTTCCTTAAGTAATTCGGACCAAAATTGTAGTTATAGAAAACACTGTACGCCGTAATTGCCATTTTCTTTTCTGGTGCTCCTAAAGGCATATCCAGAAAAGCATCTAAAGCAAAAAGCTTTATATCATGTTTTCTTACGTTTCCATCGACAGAACTTCTTGTAGCATCCGGAGCTGTGTAAAAGCCCGCACCTATATTGAAAACTTTTTTGGTTCCAAGATAACTTCCAACCTTATAAGGTAGCAGGTTAGATTCCTGATCTAAAAACTGGTATTCTACATATCCGGCTTTAGACCATTTGGTGTTTCCGCTATTGTCAACTGCCACTTCCCTACCGCCTCCGGGAACATCTGTTGGAACCAGGTTTGTAGCAAACGGTTTGTTTACACTAAAGCGATATTCAAATTTTCCGTATTTACCTTTGGCGAATATACCCATCTGACGTGCAAACTGATCTGAATTTTCAATCAGAGGCCAGTTAAAGATTGGAGCATCAATAGCTAAATAGTTCAATGTAGATGACATTGTCATACGGGAAAGACCCATGTAGTAGTGTAACCCTCCTCCTAAAGTAAGGCTGAATTTCTTATCGGCCTGCGGAAGCACTACAGCATATTCATTCCATACATCATGAAAAAACATTCCCGGTTTTTTACCCTGGCCATAACCTCCGGTACCTGTTGTACCTGCGGCGCCGCCATTGGTAAAGGTTTGGTTATTAATACCGAAGTGTGTAAGTATCATATACCTCTTAGATATCTGGGCATATAACAACATACGAAGCCTGCGGTTACCAATATCGGTACTTGAAGAGGCTTCCTCACCGTTAATCATGGTTCCCGGATTCATTTCACTGGACCTGAACCATATTTGGTTCCATGCAATGATACGCATGTATTTGGTACCTGTGGTGTCAAGATTAAATTTTAATCCTGATCCGTATTCCGTTGACCCCTGAGAGAACGCAGCCATCGAAAACAGTAGGCCGGCAATAACGTAAATTCGTTTCATAGAGTGTTTGGTTAGGTTAGAAAATCGTTTTCGTTACTGCCAAATTCTTAAATTGAAACGAAGAAATATATATTGAATATATATTTCTGTAAAGTAGTATAGCTAGTCTTTAAAACGTTCCCATTTTATAAGCATAAACTTATCACCGAGTTCAGTAATAATCATACCGGCACCCGATAACTGATCTTTGTTTTTAAGATGCTCTATAAGCTCTGTATGGTTAAATATCTTATAAGTAGGATGATAATCGCCATGGGACGGCTTCTTGATTTTAAACTCTTTTACCCAATTACTCACTGTAACGTGCGAAACACCAATAATACGTTCAATTTCCCTAAAACTAAGGCCTTCAAGGTAAAGTTGCAAAGCCTTGGTAACATAGTAATTATCTATCTTTTTACCAAGTTTGTTAACAGTGAAATAGTATTTGCATTTTTTACACAAATACCTTTGTTTATCATTAATCACACCACTTTTAACGATAGTGCTACTTTGGCATTTTGGACAGGCTAAAATCTCCATGTATAGTATTTTTGCATAAATATAGTATTTTAGCAAATATATAAAAATGAATAATTAAAATAATTGCCAATATTTTTATTTACTGTAAAATTTAATCAAGTAAAGTTTGAATTATTCATATTAAATTTTCTTTTATTTGCAGTAATCATTACTACTAATTATGAAAATTTACCCTGAGCATACCAGCCAGAAGGATATATATAAAATACTTACAGGAACTATTATACCACGGCCTATCGGCTGGGTGTCCAGCATAAGTGAAGACGGAGTTCCAAACCTCGCTCCTTTCTCTTTTTTTAATGCTGTTGGCGAAGATCCACCGCATGTAATGTTTTCTACTGTACGAAGCGGAAACACCAATAAAGATACATTAAATAATGTTCTGGCGACAAAACAGTTTGTAGTAAATATGGCTACCGAAGAGTTAGTAGATGCCATGAATGCTACGTCAGTTAACTTGCCTCCAGATGGCAATGAATTTGATTATGCAGGGCTTACAGCTATAACCTCAGATTTTGTCAAAGCACCACGAGTTAAAGAAAGTCCCGTCTCTATGGAGTGCGAACTTGTACACCATTATAGTCTTGAAGATCATAAAGATGGAGGAGCAACAATAATGATAGGGCGTGTAGTAATGTTTCATGTTGATGAATCGATATTGTTGCCTGACTATAAGATAAACCTGGAAGCCTACAGGCCCATAGCCCGTTTAGCAGGAGCTAATTATGCTAAGCTTGGTGAAATTTTTTCAATTAAAAGACCTTTTAAATAATGAGAGTAACAGTTATAGGCGGAGGCCCGGGCGGATTGTATTTTTCAATTCTACTAAAAAAGGCTATGCCTGATTGCGATATCCATATTTACGAGCGTAACAAAGCTGATGATTCTTTTGGATTTGGCGTTGTATTCTCTGATGAAACACTTAGTGAGTTCCTTACAAGAGATCCGCAATCATATGATTTAATACGCACCAAATTTGCTTACTGGGATGAACTCGATGTAGCCCGCGACGGCGAAAAAGTACGCATCACCGGAAATGGTTTTTGCGGATGTTCGCGCAAAACACTTTTACAACTATTACAGCAACGCTGCATCGACGAAGGAGTTAAACTGCATTTTGAAGCTAACGTGGACGATTTAGGCCAGTTTGAAGATTCTGATATAATTGTAGCTGCTGACGGTATAAATAGCAGCGTGCGTGATAAATTCGCAACTGACTTTGGAACCAAAACAGAACTTAAAAGCAATAAATTTGTATGGATGGGTTCTACCCGCCCACTCGATGCTTTTACTTATTTCTTCAGAACTACGCCTTATGGAACATTTGTAGCACACACCTATCAATACGAAGAAGGTATGAGTACATGGATTTTTGAGACAACTGACGAAACCTGGCAGAAAATTGGCTTTAGTACTACTGATGAAGAGGACACTATAAATAAGCTTTCTGAAATATTTAAAGAAGAACTTGATGGTCACGGATTGATATCAAACCGCTCTCATTGGAGACAGTTCCCTGCTATTACTAACGACAAGTGGAGTAAAGACAACATAGTTTTACTTGGAGATGCTAAAGCAACGGCCCACTACTCTATCGGATCGGGCACAAAACTGGCAATGGAATGCGCTATCGCATTAGCAGATTCTGTTATAAAATATAAAACGGATATACAATCGGTTTTTGCTAACTACGAAAAGCTACGCCGCAACCGTGTTGAAATGATTCAGCATGCTGCGAACGTGTCGCTTGATTGGTTCGAACACATGGACAGGCATATCCAGCATCCCTTTATGCAGTTTGCCTTTAGCGTAATGACAAGAGCCAAAAAAGTTACTTTCGAAAATCTCGCATTACGAGACCCATCATTTCCTCAGAAAGTACAGGAAGAATTTAACAAAAATACAAATCAGCCTACAACATCACCGGCCTTTACTCCTTTTACTTTAAGAGGTATGACTCTAGATAACCGTATTGTTCTGAGTCCGATGGAGCAATATTCCGCTAATGATGGATTGGTTTCAGACTGGCATTTAATGCATTATGGTTCGCGCGCAACAGGAGGTTTAGGACTAATTCTTACTGAAGCTACAGCCATATCACCAACAGGAAGAATCACTTTAGGATGCCCTGGAATATGGTCTGAAGAACAAACAATTGCATGGAGAAGAATAACTGATTTTATTCATCAAAACAGCAGTTCTAAAATAGGAATCCAGCTGGGGCATTCGGGACGTAAAGGAGCCGTACAATTTCCTTGGGAAGATGCAGGCAACCCTATAAACGAAGCATGGCAGCTGATCTCTGCATCCCCTATTCCATTCAGTTCGAAAATGGCTATTCCCATAGAATTGACAGTGGAAGATGTGGACTGCATTACGAACGAGTTTGTAAACGCCGCAAAGAATGCTGATGCTGCAGGGTTTGATATGATTGAACTGCAGGCGCATCATGGTTTTCTATTGGCTTCTTTTCTTTCTCCACTAACAAATATCCGAAAAGATGAATTTGGTGGAAGTATTGAAAACCGGTTAAAATTTCCAATAAGGGTATTTACTGCAATGCGCGAAGTTTTTCCAAAAGACAAGCCTATGAGCGTTAGAATCTCAGCATCAGACTGGGCAGAAGGCGGAATTACGCAAGATGATGTGATTATAATTGCCCAGGCATTTAAAAATGCAGGTGCAGATATTATAAATGTATCAACAGGGTTGACTGTAGAACATCAAAAACCGGCTATAGGCAGAATGTGGCAAACACCTTTCTCTGATATGGTTCGTAATGAAGTACATATTCCCACGATTACCGCAGGTTATATTCAGGACATAGACCAAATAAATACAATACTATTAAATGGCCGTGCCGATTTAGTAGCCCTTGGCAAAACACTATTACTAGATACTGCGTTTGTGCGCAATGCACAGGCATATGAACAATATAAAGCTAACGACCTGCAATCGGCAGGAATACCTAAACAATACATGGCAGCGGCATCGCACCATTATCCGTACAAAAATGGTGAACGTAAAGCTATCGAAGGCATGAAAATGGCATTAAAACCGGTAACACATAAAAAGTAATATTACAGTATAGTGATGAAACATTACGAAGATAATTTTGCGCACGATCATCTGCCCAAACAGTCTTTACAGGCTGAATGCTTTACAGGTCATCCCGATTTTGAATTCCCTGAAGATCTCAATTGTGTAGAAAAGCTTTTGGACAGGCATATTGCTGAAGGTAATGGCGACAGGATTGCTATTAGAACTTTTGAAATCTCATGGACATTTAGTGACCTGTATGAAAAAGCAAACCAGATCGCCCATGTATTAACAGATAACCTCGATTTTAAATCGGGGAACAGGGTATTGATTCGTTCGGCAAATAATCCAATGTATGTAGCTTGCTGGTTCGGTATATTAAAAGCAGGAGGCATTGTTGTTGCAACAATGCCACTGCTTCGTGAAAAAGAACTTAGCGTGATGATTGAAAGTGCCGAAATTAGTCACGTACTGTGCGATTACAGGCTTGAAGACGCAATGACAGAAGTTAAATCTTCATTCCTTAAACACATTATAACTTTTGATGGTTCAGGTGAAAGGGTATCTAAACTGGAAACACTTATGGGTAACAAACCTAAGGTATTTGCAAACTATCCAACCAAAGCTGACTCACTTTCTATTATAGGGTTCACATCGGGTACAACCGGTAAGCCAAAAATGACAGCACATTATCATAAAGATATATTGTTGATCTGTGAAGCATTTCCTAAATATTCATTAGAGCCTATACCGGATGATGTATTTACCGGAAGCCCCCCATTGGGCTTTACTTTCGGATTGGGAGGGTTAGTGTTATTCCCTTTTTATTACGGGGCATCAACATTCCTAATAGAAAAACCAACACCCGAATTATTGCTTAAAGCTATTGAAGACTACAAAGTAACAGTATGTTTCACCGCCCCGACAGCCTGGCGTGTACTGACATCTAAAGTACATGAATTTGATATTTCAACGCTGCGTAAATGTGTGTCGGCAGGGGAAACACTTCCTGTAAAAGTTTGGGAAGACTGGTATGAGGCTACGGGATTAAAAATAATTGACGGCATAGGTTCGACTGAGATACTACATATCTTTATATCATCGAATGAAGAAAATATGCGTAAAGGCGCAACAGGAAAAGCAATTCGTGGTTATGAAGCCAAAATTGTCGATAAAAAAGGTAATGTGGTTGAAACCGGAATGCCGGGCCGCCTTGCTGTCAAAGGAATTACAGGGTGCAAATACTTAAATAGCCCCGATAAACAAAAGGAATATGTTGAAAAAGGCTGGAACATTACCGGGGATATCTTTAAACAGGATGAAGATGGCTATTTTTGGTTTGTTGCCCGTGGAGATGACATGATAATTTCTTCAGGGTATAATATTGCAGCTATTGAAGTAGAAAGTGTTTTGCTTTGCCATGAAGATATTGCTGAATGTGCTGTTGTAGGCCTTGCAGATGAAAACAGAGGGATGTTAGTTTGCGCCTATATCGTACTTAAGAATAAAGAAAAAGCCTGCGACGAATTTACCAGAACTATACAGGACTGGTTTAAACAGGTTGCAGCACCTTATAAATACCCAAGAGAAATTCGCTATATGGATGCACTTCCTAAAACAGAGACAGGTAAAATACAGCGATTTAAACTTAAAACTATATTACAAGCCTAATGGAAAATGCATTTATAAAAAAAGAAAAAGTACGCTTTCAGCATGTAGATTACGCAGGCATAGTATTCTATCCCCGCTTTTTGGAGATGCTAAATTGCCTTGTTGAAGATTTTTATGAGGAAGCACTAAATCTTCCGTTTAAAAACATTCATAAAACAGGCGGTATTCCCACAGTTGACCTTAAGGTTCAGTTTAAAAAAGCTGCCCGCCTCGGAGATGAACTTACAAAGTACTTCTGGATTAAAAAACTGGGAAGTTCATCTATGAATTGCGGATTTAAATTTGAACATGAAGACGGATCAATATGCCTTGAAGGCGATGTTACCCTGGTTAAAGTAGATTTTCTTGATGATCGCGGCGGTATTAAAGCCAGTCCGTTTACTGATGATATGCGGATGAATCTTGAGAGATATAAAATTGAAGAATAATATAAATTCCATATATAATGCTGGATTTACCAAAGTTTAAAGCTGCTGCCGTACAGGCATCTCCCATATTTTTAAATGTTGATGCTACAGTTGACAAGGTTATTTCAATTATAAAAGAAGCCGCCGGCAACGGGGCATCCTTAGTTGCATTTCCTGAAGTTTTTATAGCAGGCTACCCATACTGGAACTGGATCATGACACCAGTACAGGGCAGTAAATGGTATGAGAAATTATATGTAAATTCTATCACAGTGCCAGGCCCGGAAGTTGACCGTATCTGTGAAGCTGCAAAAGAAACCAATACTCATATTGTTATTGGCGTTAACGAACGCGGGCAAAGCTTTGGAGAATTATACAACACCAACCTTATTATTGACAACAAAGGTAATCTAGTTGGCAAACACAGAAAATTAGTTCCTACCTGGGCGGAGAAACTTACCTGGACGGGAGGAGACGGATCTTCATTAAAAGTTTACAATACTGAAATTGGACCCATAGGCACACTTGCCTGCGGTGAAAACACTAATACCCTGGCGCGTTTTGCGCTCCTTGCTCAAGGCGAACTAATTCATATTGCAAATTATATATCACTACCTGTTGCCCCTCCCGACTATGATATGGCAGAAGCTATTAAAATTAGGGCAGCAGCACATTCTTTTGAAGGTAAACTGTTTACGATAGTTTCATGTTCTACAATAACGAAAGAAATAATTGATATCATGAAAGAGGATGTTCCTAATGCCGAAGAACTACTTACAAGGAAGAACAGTGCTTTTTCGGGTATTATTGGTCCGAACGGAGCTGTAATCGGTAAACCGCTTATTGATGAAGAAGGAATTGTATATGCTGATATCGATCTTTCGAAATGCATTCAGCCTAAGCAAATGCATGATATACTGGGGCACTACAACCGTTTTGATATCTTTGACCTTCGTGTTAATACAGCATCCCGAAAAAATATTACATTTACAGACGAAACACCTGAATAGGATCTAAATGTTATACGGCTTACTTCCTGAATTTTTCGGGAGTAATGCCGTATTTACTTTTAAATGCAGTTGAAAAAGACTGAACGTAAACATAACCGCATTGTTCTGCTATTTCCGCTATACTTTGCGAGGTTCCAATGAGCAAATCACGAGCGGTGGTCATTCTCAGATCACGGAGGTATCCAAATACTGTAGCACCAAATAATTCTTTAAAACCCTTTTTAAGCTTAAAATCGTTAAGCCCACTCTTTCTGCTAAGTTCAGTAAGTGAATGGTTGTCTGAAATATTTTCTTCCAGTAGTCTTCTTACCAACTGTAATTTTTCTATATCATATACTTTTACCGATTTATATTCTTTTTTTACGAAGGTGGTTTCATATTGCTCAAATTGTAATAGTAAGAGCTTTAAAACGCTTGTTTCAATAAACAATTGTTTTATAACTCCCTCTTTATCGCAATGCACGATATCATTAAGAATAGTATACATTTCCGGAGTTATCTGCAAATCTGAATGACTTAAGATCGAAAGTTCTTTGTCGTCAATCTGTTCAACGAATGTTGAAAATAACGGATGTCCTATCGGCAGAAATCTTTTAAAATAATCTTCAGTGAATTGTACCTGTAAGCTTATGTTTTCATAATCATTTACAGATGGTTCAATATAAAATTCGGTATCTGGAATATAATATAAATTATGATAGCCCTCTCTTACTGAATCTCGCTGTTTACTTTGGGTAAAATAGATATCTCTACTCCCCTTTAAAGAAAAATACATTTCTACATAAGGGTTTTTGTTATGAACAGTTATCGGCACGGGCTTTATAAATGTGAGCTTACCATATAGCAACCTGATTCCGTTGAAATTTATTCTTTTAAATGATGTTTTACCCAAGTCATATGAAAAAGAAATCTCATTTTCTCTTATCTCTTCTACAGAATTAATATCTATTGGCATATTCGCCTCAGAAATTTCTCCATTTAAAAACGCATCTCTTTCCATTGCTGCTAATTATCCGTTTGGCTTATTTAAAAATCCGTTTGGCATACAACATTCTTTCAACTGTTGATGAAATTTGCGCAAACTTAGCTATTATTATTTAGACTAATTATTAATAAATGAGTTTAGCGTGGTATAAACTGACAAAATCACAAAAAGGATTCTTATTGTTATGTTAACCATTAGCTATGAAATTGAAACCTAATATTATTCAATAAAATGTCAAATTTTACAAATTTTAGCAAAAGGTCTGCCTTATCAGGCAGTGCCCTAGTGCTTTGCTCATTCTTATTTCTGAATAGCACTTACGCACAGGATTGTGTGGTTCCCTCAGAAATTACGCCTTCATCTTTGGGTATTAAACATGCCAGGGTAAGTTGGGAAAATGATACCCAACCCCAATTTGGTTATGAATGGAAAATAACATTGCCTGGCAACAGTGAAGTCCTACAATCGGGTACCGCAAAAAATCTTTCCGTTCTTATTGCCGGCTTAAATACAAACACAGAATACAAATTAAGTGTTCGTGCACATTGTGCAGATGCTGAATACAGCGAATGGGCAATTGAAAATTTTACCACTTTGCCTGTAATTTCTAACCTAAATGGCCAGATAGGCTTTGGCGCCTCGGCCAGTCCGCTCTTTGGATCAAGCTACGGCCCTATTATGTATGCCGGTATTGCTCAAAGAAATGGCTCTGTAGCAAATATGCTATTTACACAAAATGAAATAGAACAACTTAAGATACCTGTTGGCGCAAAAATTAAAGGCGTTGCTTTTGATAAAATAAGCAACGCTAAGGGAGGCGATGAATATCCGGATCTTAGAATGAGAATGTTTGTGAAAAATTCTGATGCGGCAGCTCCATTAGATCCTGCAACAACTTACGGCGACCTATTGACTTCTCACATAGAAGTTATGGATAATCCGGCCTACGACCTACCCGCTGCTACCGGCTGGGTAGATTTTAACTTTGATACCCCTTTTGAATATGGAGGGCAAGGCATAGAATTAGCTACAGCTATGTATCAAAATGGACAAACGGCGCAATTTAGTACTTATGTTATCTGGCAGTTTACTGCAGGCTATAAAGATTACCTTATTGGTGCATGGCCGATAAATACTGTGCCAATGGATGAGAACCTTATATTAAGCCATAACAGTGGTGGAGGACAATATAAAGATCGTCCGAATATGAAGCTATACTATGACGTAGATAACAGTCCTAAAGATATTACTGTAAGTACAGAAAATGATACTGCTGCAGAAATTACAGAAAACCAGGGATCGTTGCAACTGATTTCATCAATTGAACCTGCCTATGTAAGCCAGGAAGTAGTTTGGGAAATGGTTTCGGGTGCAGAATTTGCAACTCTGGATCAAAATGGGCTTGTAAAAGCATTTGCTAATGGAACTGTAGTTATAAGAGTTTTATCTGCTGATAACAATGAAATACTTGATGAGATAACAATAACCGTTACAAACCAGGCTCCGTGTAAAGTTTTGTTTCCCGGCAATGTTGAGCCAATAACCTCGGTATTATTTGCAGGTATTAACAACCAGTCGTCTGCAGTTGCAGGAGGAGAAACACCCGCTCAGGAAGATTTTACTACGTATACAGCAGAAGTTGCTTGGAATAAAGAATATACACTTACCGTTAAGGGAAATACCAACGGAGACTTTACACATTACATTACTGCTTATGTGGACTGGAACAGGAATAATAATTTTGAGGACGAGGGAGAAATATATCCTATAGGTATACTTGTAAATTCTACCGGAGAAGATAATGTATCTGTTACCGGTACTATCGCTGTGCCTGCTGATGCCCCTTTGGGTATTACAAAGATGAGGGTTATAAAGAAGTTTAACTCGGAAGCATTATCATGTAACAGTTTGGGTTATGGACAGGCTGAAGATTACAGTATTAATCTACATGAAGAAATCGTAGTTGGCCTGGATGATTTTTCAAAGAGAAGCATTTCCCTATACCCCAACCCTACCTCGGATATGATTTATCTGCAATCACAAGAAACCATTAATGATATAGAGATAATTAATTCGCTTGGGCAATCTGTAGCTAAAGGTAGAGGAAAAGAAATAAACCTTTCTACTCTCAGTAATGGTATATATGTGCTAAGAGCCAATTTTGGCGCCGGAAATTCGGAAACATTTAAAATCATAAAAAAATAATTTATTTCAACTAAATAAAAATGCCTTGAGTTATCAGGGCATTTCCTTATTTACAAGGTTACTTTAAAATGAAATCAAAATATAATCTACTACACCTTCTAGCTTTACTATTTTTGTGTATCGCTGCAAATGCACAATATACTAACAAGCATTTTATAGCACTGTCGCCTTGGCAATACTGGAGCAATGCTAACGAAATTATCGTCACAACAACAGAAATCGGTACTGTAACCGCAACACTTACCAAAAGTAACGGAGAAGCTATTATAAACTTAACAGTAACAGCAGACACACCGGCTGTTTATCGTTTTACAGGCATCCCTTCTCAAACACCTAAAAACTGGACTGAAGTTGTATATGATAACAGAGGCCTGATAGTTGAAGCTACAGGAAAAATATCGGTAACATTGCGAAATGTAGCATCCGATCAGGGAGGTACGTCGGGAGACAACGCAGGTGATTACATAAAAGGAAATGCTGCTATGTTAAGTTATGGCGATCAGGGAAAAGGAACTGAATTTCTTTTAGGTTATTACCGAACCAATTTTACTGGTATTTCCGGTAATGCGCCGGTATACAGCGTAATGGCTACCGAAGACAACACCAACGTGAAGTTAAATGGAGTATCATTTATAAATCTTAATGCAGGACAAAGCTACTTGTTTAAAGCAGCAATCGGGAGTAAATTAAGTACTGATAAACCAGTTGTAGCAAATGTCGGTGCCTACGCCGATACCCCTGTTGTATGCTCAGATGGGGTTGTTACGCAAATAATTCCTACGCATAACATTGGATTGAGATATCTTATCGTAAGAGGAAGCGGTCAGGCCGGTACTCTTTCAAATTTCCCCGAACAAACTACCATAATTGCTTCTGAACCGGGAACAGTTGTTGTGATTACTAATAATAGTTTTAACGGAATCATTTTAAACACTACAACACAAACGCTTGCCAATGCAGGTGATTCATTTTCGTTTTTTCATGGTGATGCGGCAAACGAATATTCAACCAGTCATGTGGTTTCATCAAAGCCAATAATAGTTTATTCTGGAATAGCAAACGGATGTGAGATAGATATGCACACCGTGATGCCAATAGGTAATTGTACAGGTGCTGAATCTTTTACAATGCACAAGTTTACAGACTATAGTAACACTGATCTTGACGCATTTGGATATGTTATTACAGAAAGCCCCACCGAGCCTGTTTTTGTAAACGGGCTTAATCTTGAAACTTTAACAGCCTCATTTAGAACTACACTGGGAAATTCCGGATATTTTATGCTGCGCTTTACCCCATCTGACTTTGATAATGCCGCTAACCTTAAATTTACTTCAGCTGCAAAGATGAATGCCGGCCTTATTCAGCGTACCAATTCGCACAATATGGCAGAATTTTTCTCGGTTTTCAATGAGCCGCTTGCAACACCTGAAATTTCAGACAACGGCACCTGTACTCCTGTAATAATAGCTGCAGCCGGCATGGCGCCATACCAATGGTATCTAAGCGGAATTGCAATAACCGATGCAACCGCACAGCAATACAGCCCGAAAATTACAGGTAATTATACTGTTACTGCAACTAGAGACTGTGGTGTTACGAGCCAGTCTGTACCAGTATATGTAAAAGTTTGTAGTGATCTTGAAATCATAAAAGAGATAATTGATGTAGTTAATGGTCAGATTACATTTAAACTCACAGCCAAAAACAATGGCCCGGAAAATGAAACAGTAGCTCAGGTTACCGACATGCTTCCTTCAGGTTATACATATGTTTCTTCTGTTACACAAACAGGTTCATACAATAACACAACAGGCGTATGGTCTGTGGGATCGCTTAGCGTAGGCACTGAAGCATCGCTGTTGATTACAGCACAGGTAAATACAACGGGGAATCACACCAATACAGCTACCATATCCGGATTAAATACTGATGCAGATAGTTCAAATAACACATCATCGGCAACACCAAATGGCAAACTGTATTTAAGTAAAAAAACGCAAAAAGAGGTATACTATAACATAGGAGAGATTATACTCTATGATATAGTGCTTATGAACACAGGTAACGTCACGATAAATGATATTAAAATTACAGATGCTAATGCCGATGCAGGAAGTATAAATCCGTCTCAGGTAAGCAAACTAGCCCCGGGTGAAAGTATTTCAATTACCGCTCAACACACTGTTACCTTAGCAGATGCACTCGCAGGACAAGTTGTAAACCAGGCTAATGCTGTGGGTGAAAGCTATAATGAAATATTTGTAAAGGTTATTTCTGATAATCCTGAGACTACAATAATAGAAGATAAAACGATAACACCTATTGTTTACCAGGCAGATCTTTCTATCACAAAAACGAACAATCAGGATATATATAAAAAGGGAACACAGGTAATTTATACTATTACAATTACTAATAATGGCCCTTCAAATACTATCGATGTGACTGTAACCGATGCCCTGCCTGCCGGTATAATGATTATGGAGTGGTCTGCTGACAATCAAACCTCTGGTAATGGAGCGCTAAATGATGTAGTACAGCAGCTAAATGTTGGTGAAAGTATTACGTATTCTGTTACTCTAACGGTACCTGAAACGTACGAAGGTAATTTATCTAACACTGCGACAGTAAATAGTGCAATAACCGACAAAGACCTTTCTAACAATGAGGCTACAGATATAGATACACCGTGCACTACTTGTGGTGCGATTGTTATACCAAGAGGTATCTCACCGAATAACGATACTAAAAACGATGTGTTTGACCTTTCGGCGCAGCCACAAATAGAAAAGCTGGAAGTATATAACCGTTATGGCCAAAAAGTATATAGCCTTACTAATTATACAAATCAATGGAATGGAAATAACGATAGTGGGAAAGAATTACCTACGGGTACTTATTACTATGTGATCTATTACCTTGAAAATGGAACAAAAACTGGATGGGTATATATTAACAGGGAGGAATAAAAGCTGATTGTTCTATAAGAATATGAAATATAATACTGCATTTTTACTTATACTCTTATTCATAATTTCCACTAGTTTGCCTGCTTTTTCCCAAAGCGGGCAGCAGGAAATTTGCAATAATGGTATTGATGATGATGGTGACGGATTTATAGACCTGAATGATCCTGATTGTATATGCAATCAGTCGCAGGTAAATTCACTTATACCTAATCATTCTTTCGAAGATTATAGCGAATGTCCGTCGGGACTGCATCAGATCGATAAGGCTGTCCCCTGGATACAGCCTACTGCTTACGAAAATCACTGGCAGGCAACTACAGATTATATTAATACCTGCGGACACATGGGAGACGCAGGTGAACTCCTTCCGTTTCCCGATGGCAATGGTCTGGCGGGTTGCGTTATCGAACAACTATACAAAGAATATGTTGGAACGTGCTTAGAATCTCCATTACAGGCTGGCAAGCCTTACAGGATAACGTTTAATGTTGCAGCTATTGAAGATGGTCCTCCGGCATGCAAAGATGGCGACATGAGTGCTTATGAGGCACTGGATCTAACCATTTACGGAACCCAGAAGTGCGAATATCTTCCCGCTAAAAACACTCAGGATTATCCAACAACCGATCCAAATTGGGTTGTTTTAGGTCATGCCCGTTACAAACCGGAGTCAAACTGGAGCCTGGTTACAATTGCTTTTACTCCCAAGACTGATATTAACGCATTTATGCTTGGCGGACCAGAAGTTTTGCCACCTACGTATCCTGTATGGGATTTAAATACAAACACCTGTTACCCCTATTTTTTCTTTGATAACCTTATATTAAATTCAGGTTCGGCATTTGGACTCGAAGTTACTCAATCGGGGAATTTATGTGATAATAACCTTATACTTAATGCCACCCCTACTCAACCTTTAAGTAATTTGGCAACCTACCAATGGTATAAAGAAGGTATTGCAATTACAGGTGCTGTAAATCCTACCTATAACATAGTTCAAAATAATAATGCGTATGGGATTTACGCTTTAAGAATAACAGATGGTAACGATTGCTTTACGGGCTATACAGAAGTAAATGCAGATTTACTGGCACCGAAAGCATCATCTGTCCCGGTATGTAAACCCGGAACAGGAAGTATTGCTATAACTACTCCCGCCCCATTTTATAGTTTTGACAAAGGGGAAACATGGACAGCTGACCCTATAGCGCAAAACCTTACTGTTGGTTTCTATGGGGTAAGAATTAAAAATGAACAGGGTTGTATTTCTGATCCGACGTACATTGAAGTAAAAGAATTTACGCTACCTGCTCCTGATTTCGAGATAATTCAGCCGAAAGATTGCGTAAATGGCTGGAAAATAACCATCACTACACCTGCTTCCGAGTATAGTTTTGATAATGGATCTACATGGCAGGATGTCAATTTTATTTCAGGACTTTTAGGTGGTGACTATCGTTTACGTGTTAAAAATCAAGATGGGTGTGTATCTGATTCAGTATTTACCCATATCAATGAATTTTTCACACCTGCACCTACTTACATCGCGGCACAACCAAACTGTAGTACTGATGGAAGTCTTACTATAACAACACTAGCCGATGCATACAGCATTGATGGCGGAACCACATGGCAAAATGAACCATTGTTCGATAATCTTATCTCGGGATATTATGAAATGAAAGTAAGATATAACAACGGCTGTATATCCTATTCTTCATATCAGCTCATTGCACCGGCAGAAACCCTACCGGATGCACCTTTAGTAACAGTACAGCTGCCTTTATCATGTCTCATACCTTTCGGAAAAATAATTATCACAACGCAGGCATCTCAATATAGTTTTGACAATGGATTGACCTGGATAAATAGTAATACGTCAACAAACCTGACTCCCGGTACTTATCGGGTAAAGATAAAAAATGCAGCAGGCTGTCAATCACCAGACACTATTGTTACAATAAATCCTCCTGCAGATACTCCTGTAACACCTCTTATTTCTGTTATTCAGCCTACATGCAGCCAACCTACAGGAACCATAACCATATCTACCATATCAGATCACTATAGTTTTGACAACGGGACTAGCTGGGAAACTACAAATACCAAAACAGGATTAACTGCCGGATCCTATACCGTAAAAATCAGGAATACTGCAGGATGTGAATCAGAAGGTATAGAAGCAGTTATCAATACAATCAATCTACCTTCAAAGCCTCTCGTTTCGAATATCATTTATTGTGAAGGAGATGTTGCATCAGCACTTATAGCAAATGGCGTTAATTTGTTGTGGTACAGTGAAGAAAACGGCAACACTGGGAGTTCAACTTCACCCATTCCAGACACTAATACTACAGGAACAACATCGTATTATGTCTCCCAAACAGTAGATGGATGTGAGAGCGAAAAAGCTGTACTATTGGTAACGATAAATGCTATACCAAGTTTACCAATTACCGAATCTACAATTGTCTACTGCCAGCATCATCCTGCTGAACCACTTACTGCAACAGGAACAAACTTATTATGGTATACATCAGCAAGCGGAACAGGAACAACGATAGCTCCTACTCCTTCAACAGAAATAGTTGGTTCTACCGTTTATTTTGTAAGTGAATATAATGATGGATGTGAAAGCGGACTCGTTGCTATTACGGTTGTTGTTAATCCCGCACCAGAGCACCGGAGGTAACCTCGCCTGTTATCTATAACTATAATGATAAAGCCTTACCACTTGTAGCCAAAGGACGGAATATTGCCTGGTACGATTCTGATATGAATTTCATATCTTATACACCACCTTTACCGTCTACTAATCAAACAGGTGAAACTATATATTATGCGGTTCAGATTCCTGAAGCTTGTGCTAGCCTTCCTTCCGAAGTTATTGTAAATATTGTCCCTGAGGATCTTGCTTTTAACTATCCCAAATTCTTTACTCCAAATGGTGATAATGTTAATGAGAGATGGAATATAACAGACCTTAAAGATCAAAAGGATGCCAAGATTTACATTTTTGACCGTTACGGAAAAGTAATTATTGCGCTAAAACCAAATGAATTAGGTTGGGATGGCACATACCACGGTTATAAACTTCCTGCTACTGATTATTGGTTTAAAGTATTATATTTCGAAAATGGCAGTGAACAGGAATTTAAAGCGCACTTTTCACTTATAAGATAATCCATTTTAATTATTATTTAAGCCGGGCTAAAGCCCGGCTTTTTATTTTGTTTAAATCAAAAATATAAGAATTCAATAATTTTTTACGATATAATAAATATACCGTATATTTTTTCAGTATATTTTTTATAATTTTACCATATTTTGCAGAATGTAGCTAATAATGTACATCTGTCATTAAGTCTAATTCATCGATTACTCTGAGAAACGAAAAGTTAGAATTAAAGAAAAGCTATTTGCAATACTATAAAGACTGAACCAATCTAATTATGGATAAAAAATATGACGATAGTGTTCTGGGACGTGCACGCGTGCAGGATACCCCGGAACTTGAAGCCTACTATGAAGAGCTTGAAACCCTTGGCGCGGGTGCTTTATGGACTGTCGCTAATGATATTGAACCATGGGAACCAAGAACATCTTCTATACCTATGTTATGGAAGTATGAAAAACTTCGCGAACTGGTACTTAAATCATCCGAATTAGTAACACCGGAACAGGCAGGCCGTCGTGTTGTTTATCTTGTAAACGATAAACGTAAAGATGTTAGTGCCGCAGTAGGCTGGCTGTACACCGGAATTCAGGTAACTCGCCCGGGAGAAAGCACATCTGCCCACAGGCATAAAGCTTCTGCACTGCGTTTTATTATGGAAGGCGAAGGTGGCTATACCGTGGTAGACGGAAACAAAATAATGCTTGAAGTTAATGACTTTGTAATTACCCCAAACAGTACATGGCATGAGCATGGTGTTGAAGAAGGCGGAAAGACATGTATTTGGCAGGACGGATTAGATATACCGCTTATTAACGCTCTTGAAGCAAATGATTATGCTGTCTACGATGGCAAACAACCCTTATCTGCTCCGGTCAACCACTCTCCTCTTACCTATGGTGGAGCAGGTTTAGTTCCTGCCGATATCGCCTGGAATAAGCCTTACTCTCCCCTATTTAAATATTCATGGAAACAAGTATACCCTGCACTATTAGAAGCTGCTAAAGTTAATGAGAGTTCGCCTTACGATGGTATACTCATGCATTATATAAACCCGGTAACGGGAGGCCACGTTATGCAGACTATGGGTGCTTCTATTCAGTTGCTACGTGCAGGAGAACACACTAAAGCACATAAGCACACAGGGTCTTTTGTTTACCAATGTGCAAAAGGTCACGGCTATTCTATTATTGGAGGAAAACGCTTTGACTGGAAAGAACGCGATATTTTTTGTGTTCCATCATGGGAATACCACGAACATGTAAACCTTTCTGAAACTGATGATGCATGCCTGTTTTCTTTTAACGATCTGCCAGTAATTACCTCTTTAGGATTGTATCAGGAGAAAGAACATCCCGAAGGATATCAAACAATATAATTTTAATCCGGACTACTTATAATTGATATATACCCAAAAAATAATAAATGAAATTAGTTACATACAGAATAAACCATACTCCATCGCGTCTTGGTTTTATAGAGGAGAAAATGATTATTGACGCTGAAAAGTTAGGAAACATTAAAAGCAGTCCATTACCGGATAATATGCTTGATTTCATAGATTTAGGTATTGATGGAATTAATCATGCTGTCCGACTTATAAATACCGCTACAAAAGAGGAATTACTTGATTGTTCAATCCCTTTAGCGAATGCAACATTGCTGGCACCAATCCCAAAACCGCGTAAAAACATATTTGGTATCGGACTTAATTACACAGAACATGTAGCTGAGTCTGCCCGCACGTTAGATACTTCTAAAGATCTGCCGCAAGAACCTGTAATCTTTTCAAAGCCAACTACAGCTGTCACCGGCCCTGATACTAATATTATTCACAATCAAAAATTAACCAAGCAACTTGATTATGAAGTAGAGCTTGCAGTTATTATTGATAAAGGCGGAAAGAATATAACCAAAGAAACAGCAATGGATCATGTATACGGATATACAATAATTAATGATGTAAGCGCCAGGGATTGCCGACGTGCCGGTCAATGGATAGTATCTAAAGGACAGGACACCTTCGCGCCTATGGGACCAGTTTTGGTTACACGTGACGAAATTTCAGACCCTCAGAATTTAAATCTTAAGTTAAGCGTAAATGGTGTAGAGAAGCAGAATTCTAACACAAAATTCATGTTGTTCAATATCAGCGATCTAGTTCACGATTTAAGTACTGTATTTACATTGGATACAGGAGATATTATCGCTACAGGTACTCCTGCAGGTGTCGGTGCCGGTCGAAACCCACAGGAATTTATGTGGCCCGGCGATGTGGTTGAGGCTACAGTAGAAGGTATAGGAACACTAAGAAATACAATTGTAGATTCCGAAGAGGTTTAATATTATTCATAATGATTAAATTAAAATATAAAATAGGCCAGATTGTTCCAAGTTCTAATATTACAATGGAAACTGAGATTCCGGCCCTGTTTCGCTCACGTGAGACGATATCTCCCGAACGTTTTACATTCCATTCCAGTAGAATGAGAATGAAAAAAGTTACGAAAGAAGAATTAGAAGCTATGGATGCGCAAAGCTTAAAATGCGCACAGGAATTATCGGATGCACGTGTAGATGTTATGGGGTATGCGTGCTTAGTTGCAATTATGAGCATGGGCCGCGGTTACCACTGTGTTTCTGAGACTAACCTTTACGAAGAAACTGTAAAAAACGATGCCCCTGCACCTATTGTGACCAGCGCAGGAGCTTTGATAAACGGTCTTAACGTGTTGGGTGCTAAAAAGGTTGCTGTCATAACGCCTTACATGAAGCCATTAACCGAAATGGTTGTTGATTATATTCAGCACCAGGGGTTTGAGGTTTTAGATTACATTGCGTTAGAAATTTCAGACAATCTTGAAGTCGCGGCACAAAACCCAATGAATCTTCTGGATATCTACAAACGCCTTAATCTTAAAGATGTTGACGTTCTTGTAGTTTCAGCGTGTGTACAGATGCCCTCTCTGGAGGCAATAGATGCGATAGAAAAAGAAATTGGCATACCGGTAACGTCTGCTGCAGTATGCACAACCTATGAAATGTTGAAAAAAATGGGACTTGACACTAAAGTTCCAATTGGCGGTGAACTTTTGAGTGGAAAATATTAAAAAGTTGGTAATTATATTACATTTAAAATATAATAATTAGTTATATAACAAAAGCAGCTATTATAAGCTGCTTTTGTTTATTTTGAGTTTTAGTATCTATATAGAAATTATATTTCGCCAAATTTATTTTTATAACGTTCTACTTCCGCTTCAGTTTTTTCGAGGAGCTTTTGAAGCAGTTTTATTTTGTCTTCATATAAGCTTTTGATAAAATCTGAACTTTCATCACCTATTGTCGCGCCTAACAGGTTGTTCGTTTTCAATTTATTACGGTTGCTTAAATACTTCTGACTATCAAATGCGATTATGTCTTCGATATTAATTTCCAGAATTTTGGCGATCTGTGTTAATTTTGCATATGTAAGTACGGTACTACCATTTTCAAGCTTACTATAGCCAGCCTGTGTTATGCCAAGTTTATCTGCCATATACTCCTGAGTAAGATTTTTAAGCTCCCTGATATTTCTAATTTTCTCTTCAACTGTAGCCATTTATAAGTTTTAAATTATAACTAATAGGAATATAATACAACTCCAATTTTAATATTTTATTAATCAATAGTAATAGTTTTGATGCGCCTTACAATTATACCCTAAACAGCATTACTTCTGCTGAAAGCTATATGGATTAAACCAAATAGCCTCATATTCTTATTTAACAACTATTCTCAATGTAATACGATTTTTTACATTATGATAGTATTGTACTCAAATGATAAATAAAATATATGCGCCATTTAGGAGAAATCCACGTCATCGATAAAATAATTACTATCAAAGATGATATCATAACGATCAGGTACAAAAAAGAAGAAATATCTCATTATTTTTCTGAAGTACACGATATTAGCCTTACTAAAATTAAGATAAAGAAAAACGTTATAGCGCTAAAAATTACCTTAATTATCCTAACGCTGTACCCAATTTTATTCTTTTTTATAAACCATATTTACGCTATATTCCCCTACGTACTGCAACTTTTGTTATCCATTTACTTTAAAAGTAATCGCTATGAACAAGGTTATTTCTTAAAAATAATTTTGAATAACGGATCAAGATCACGTTTAAGAATACATTCAAAGGACAGACTAAACATAATAAGAGAAATAACCAATTATATTGATTATCGCTTTAAGAAATCTATGCAGGAATTCTTTATGGATTTAAATCTAAATGAAACCATTTACAATATTAAGGTTTCGTAATCTACTTAATCAATAATAATCAAATTAACAATATCACTAATAATTTTTCAACTTTTATCACCACAATAATCAGGCGATACGGTAATCTGTTGTCAATTCTACAAATATAGTTGGGAATATTCGATTAAAAAAAAATATATATAGACATTTAATCGACACACATATCATATTATTGGGGAAAGATATGATCAACTGTATCATTATCAACATTTTATTTTAAAATCCAAAAAGAATAAAAAAACACTTTCAAAATCAATGAAAATAAATACTTTCATAACTAAAGAATTACCTCTTAAAGCCTTCAAACCAAAAAAATAAATTACATTTATAGTATAGTTTTATTTGTTAGATATGACCCCTTTAGAACACCATTTCCAGGAAGACATTAATAATGTTGGAAAGATTACAATTATACCTACTATACTAAATGTAATCTGTCAAACGACGGGGATGGGATTTGCCGCTATTGCAAGGGTAACTGACAGCAGATGGATAACATGTAGCGTTCAGGATGATATAAATTTCGGATTAAAACCTGGTGATGAACTAGAGATTAAGACTACTATATGTAATGAAATACGTGAATCTCAAAAGGTAGTTGTTATAGATAATGTTGCGGAAAGCCCGGAATTTCATGATCATCATACTCCAGCCATGTATGGGTTCCAAAGCTACATCTCTGTACCTATAATGAGGAAAAACGGCTCTTTTTTCGGAACATTATGTGCCATAGATCCGAATCCCAATATCCTTAATACCCCGGCAGTACTCGGAATGTTTGACCTCTATGCAGATCTGATAGCATTTCATCTCAATGCTATTGAGCAACAACAAATTAGTGATATTAAACTTAGAGAAGAAAGAGGTTTTAAAGATGCACTTGAAAAGGAAGTAAAAGAACGGACTCAGGAATTAAAAGAATATAATATATCGCTGGAGAAGATGAATAAGGATTTGCAGGCGTTCGCCTACATCTCCAGCCATGATTTGCAAGAACCACTTAGAAAAATTCAGACTATAGTTTCTATTATCGAATCGAGCGAAAGCGATAATTTATCAACTAAAGGAAAAGATTATTTTGAAAGAATGAAAAATGCTGCCGAGCGAATGCAGACACTCATAAACGATTTATTAGCTTATTCTAAAACCAGCCTTGTTGAAAAGATTCTCGAAGATACTGATCTAAAGACTATACTTGATGACGTGAAGGAAGATTTATACGATGATCTGCAGCAGATAAATGGAGAAATTATTTCAAAAGAAATGTGCAGGATCGCTGTAATTCCTTTCCAGTTTAGGCAGCTTATCTATAATTTATTAAGTAACTCGATAAAATTTAGCGATCCCAAAAAGAAACTGGTTATTACTATTGACTGTGTTATTGCAAATGGACGCGCATTACAATATGAAAGATTAAACCCTGTTACAAAGTATTGCCACATAAGTATAAGCGACAACGGAATAGGCTTTAATCCAAAATTCTCCGACAGAATCTTTGAGCTCTTTCAGCGTCTTAATGATAAATCAGAATACAAGGGTACCGGCATTGGGTTATCAATTGTAAAACGTATCGTAGAAAATCACAAGGGTTATATTACCGCCAGCGGAGAAATTAACAACGGAGCTACATTCGATATTTATTTACCTGTAAAAGAGTAACAATTATAAAATTTTATTTATCTAATCAGTAGCTTCAATCATCCAGGGACGATTTCGTCCTCCAAAATTCTTAGCCTCGATATAGATTTTCTTTACATTAGGAAACGCTTTCTTAATCTGATCTTCGAGTTGACTTACTGCGTCAAACAACTCTTCAACAGTCATATCTTTTTTAAACTCAACATCCAACGCAAGTAAAATCTCATTTGGAGCTAAATGCATTGTTAACGGAAAATAAAGTGTTTCAACCCTCGGCTCTTTATTTACGATATCATATATACCATCTACAATTTCGCGATTAGCACTCTCGCCTACCAATAATCCTTTACTCTCCTTAACCATGGTTATAGCGACCAGTATCAGCACTAGCCCAATTAGCATAGATGCAAGTGCATCGAACAATGGGTTATTAAAGTAGTGTCCTAAAAACACTCCTAATAAGGCAATTGTAAGCCCGGCAATGGCAGCGCTTTCTTCATATATAACTGCAAAAAGACCAGGATCTTTACTCATACTAAGTTCTTTCCAAAAACCAAATCTACCTTTAGTTTTATTAAATTCACGAACAGCGTATACGAGCGAGGCTCCCTCGAAACACATTGAGGCCACTAAAACCACATAGTTCCAAAACGGATTTTTTAATTCTTCAGGATGTTGTAAATGACTTATACCTTCATATACAGACATTCCGCCTCCAAGCGAGAAAACAAGTATAGCAACTATTAGTGACCAGAAGTATATTTCTTTTCCATGTCCAAACGGATGACCTCTATCCGGCGGACGTTGGCTGCGCTTCATACCTAACAATAGTAGTAATGAATTACCACTATCGACAGTACTGTGAATACCTTCGCTGATCATTGCAGAACTCCCTGTAATAGAAGCTGCTATAAATTTCACAACAGCAATACCTATGTTTGCAGCGAGGGCGCCATATATCGCTATCTTAGAGTTTCCGGTCATAATTGTGTTTAAAAAATCCCCCATATCAAATTGATACAGGGGATAATTATATATAATTCAGTAATTTAATATCTTTCGTTTGTTTCTTCAAAGTCTTCATCATCACTTGATATCGACTGATTTTGGTCTTCATCAAGATCCAGATTGTCTTCAAGGATATAATCGTCCTGATTAAAAGCCTCGGAGTTCTTACTGTTCCCCCCATCTTCGCTCCATCGCTTTTTCTGGCTTTCACTTCCAAAATCTGACTGATCAGAATTGAGTGTCGGATCTGTGTCGTGTGTAAAAGATACACCGGGTTGCTCCATAGCCAGATATTTATCGGTATCGTCTATGTCATCCTGATCATTCTGAACATGATGTTTATGTTCAGAATTTTGATTATGTTTTTTCTCATTAGCAGTGTTATCCTGCTGATGAAACTCTTTATTATCTGCGTGTTTTTTAGGTTGGTTTTCCATAGCATTATTTTTAAAATAGTAACATTGATCGTATTTCGTTGATCTTAAGCAACTTTAAATTATTCATCAAAAGATTTTTCAGCAAAAGACTGCAGCTAACATCTTCAGTTCTTTCATTTTCTTCAGCAAATTCTAAGGCTGCCTTTTCATAAGATAAAGCATTGAGTGCCTTGTCGTGGCCTGGCTGTGTAATTATACGTTCCATGGTAATAGTATTTTTTAGTATGTAATTGCTTGTTTTAAGGTTCTCCTAAGTTACTCACTTTAATTCTAAATATTCTATAATGTTCTATTAAATAATAGCCAATTTCGTTCTCATAATAAGCTGTTGATACTGAATTACTACTTTCAATTCATAGACATAATTATCACTTTATGATTTTGTTATCTTATTTTATATAACCTGACAGCTAACTTTAACGTCATTAAAAATTTACATTATGAAAACACTTTCACTTATACTACAATTAATCCTTTTCACAACCTTTGGAGTAAATACATCAATCGCTCAACAGACAAAACCTGAAATACCACGTTACACAAAAGTACCGGCGGGATATCTAATGGTACTTCGAGAAGGTGATAACATTCTACGGGAAATTGAAGCACTGACAGAAAAGGAGAATATACCATCAGCAAACTTTACGGGAATGGGCTTTGTAAATATGACTTTTGGTTTTTATGATTTCAAACTTAAAAAATTTGACCCTAAAGCATTTAAAGATATGGAGCTTGCAAGTATGCATGGTACTATTGCATGGCAAAAAGGCAAAGTGTCTATTCATGCGCACGGCACATTAACAGGCAAAGATTTTAAAGCTTACGGAGGACATATTTTATCGGGTACAGTTGGCACAGGTTCGTTAGAAATATTAGTTACTGTACATGATAAAAAACTGGAACGTGTTAAAGAAGAAAAACTTGGAGCAAATGTGCTTTGCATAGCCCCTTCCTGCCCTGAATAGTGATATCGTTAAAAACCTGCTTTACAAATTAAGAAAGTAGTATTCTAAGTATCTTTGCTTAACCAAATCTACTTTTACAAATCCACTATAAATGAAACGATCCGGTTCTGCCGACTTACCCCTTCATGGAGGCCATGTACCACTTTGGTTATCTGAACGAATGGCGAAGCTTGGGCTTGCTATTGTAGAAACCATTGCTATGGAGTTCTCAACCTCTGAAGTGATAAGTAAATTAGCAAATCCATTTTGGTTTCAAAGTTTTGGAGCTGTTATGGGTATGGATTGGCATTCGTCAGGTATTACAACATCTGTACTTGGCGCATTAAAACGATCGGTAAACCCGCATGCTAAAGAACTGGGTATTTACATCTGTGGAGGCAAAGGGAAAAACTCTACTAAAACGCCTGATGAATTGCTTATAGTTGGTGAACGCACCGGACTTAACGGAATGGAACTTGCAGGATTAAGCAGGCTAACTGCTAAAGTAGATAATACTGCAATACAAGATGGGTTTCAGTTGTATCAGCACAATTTTATTGTAAACGCTAAAGGTGACTGGTGTGTTATTCAGCAGGGCATGAATAATACTACCGGCACAGCACGCCGTTATCACTGGCACTCAGAAAACTTACAGTCTTTTATTAACGAGCCACATACTTTTATATACGGACAAAATCAGGGCAAAATACTTAATCTGACCGATGCTATGGCAGCTAGTACAAGAGAAAAATCGTTGCTTATTATGAACGAACACCCAGACAAGATAATTAAAGAAATTAATCATCTTGTGATGCCTAACCATCATGATGTTAGAATGAAAGATGTAAACATGAAACGCCTTGGCGCTATGTTATGGGTGGCTCATGAGAACAAACCCGAAGATTTTGAAGATCTTTTAATGCTAAAAGGAATGGGCCCGAGAACTATACAATCTGTTGCCCTGGTAAGCGAAATCATTTATGGCACTCCTACCCGATTTGACGACCCTGCACGTTATAGCTTTGCGCATGGTGGCAAGGACGGACATCCGTTTCCCGTACCCATAAAAGTGTTTGATGAAACAATAAATACATTACAAACAGCTATACAACGTGCTAAGATTGGTAACAGCGATAAAATGGATGCTATAAGAAAGCTGTCTGAAATTTCGCGTAATGCCGAAAAAGACTTTACACCTAACACAAACTTTGACGCCCTCATACAAAAAGAACGAAATGAATCTTATAAATATGGAGGTAAAACTATCTTTGGGGATGCAAAACCGCCCAAAAACAAAGGTGGCGATAGTAATCAATTAAAATTATTTTAATTCTACATCGTCATCTTCAGCTTTATATGTATTAAAAAGACGTCCGATAAGAATACCTAAACGTGTTTTATAATCTTCTATAAGCCACTCCCTGTAGTTTTTTGTTGTCTTCGCCAGAAGTTTTGCATATTGCTTTACACGATATTCAATATCCGGTTCGAGCAGTTTAGAAAGTCTACGGGCTTCAGGTATAGTTTCAGCATTTTCAATGCACATAACCGCATGTTGCGTTATAGATTTATCAATAACAGCTTTTGGCTTTTGCTTTTCTTCTGCTGCAAGGCGAAACTCCTCCTCTACATTAAATGAAATATCAACGCTTTTAGCAAATTTCGCACGCACTTCATCAGGCATACTGTAACTGTGGAAACTTTCAATATCTGCATCTGTCCTTATATTTTCAAGGAATTGCTCTGGATGCTTAAAAATGTATTGCCAGTCCATCGGATCTTTCCATAAACCGAAACGCTGTGCATTGTTACCTAAGTCAATAACCGTAAATATATCTTTTCCGGGAAGTTTACGCGATCCACGTCCTATCATTTGGAAATAAAGAGTAAGCGAGCGTGTTGCTCTATTCAGGATGATCGCTTCAACTGTAGGTTCATCGAAACCTGTTGTTAAGATGGATACCGACGTTAATATAGCATCGGGTGTCTTCTTAAACCATGTCAGTATCTTTTTACGTTCAAGATCGGGTGTTTTATTATCAAGATGCTTGATTGGTAATCCGGCAGCTTTAAAGGTCTCATAAACATACAAAGACGTAAAGATACCGTTGTTGAAAATCAGTGTCTTTTTACCTCTCGCACGGGTATCATACGCCTGAAGCAGTAAGTCCTGCATGGCTGACCGTGAATATAACTCGTCTGATGAGCTAACGGTATAATCACCATTTATACCCAGTTTGAGCGAAGTAAGTTCTACGTCATAGCCAAACATGACGGCTTTTGCTAAAAACCCTTTATCTATAAGTGACTGTATCGGTTCACCTACAATAAGTTCATTATAGGTTTCATACATCGGAAGTTCTATATTTGAACTAAGCGGTGTAGCAGTAACTCCCAGAAAAAGTGAGTTCTTGAAATATGTGAATAGCTTTCTAAAAGAATTATAATGCGCCTCATCCACAATAACAAGACCTACATAATCCATGTGGAATTTTTTATCTTTAAGACGGTTATTAAGTGTTTCAACCATAGCAACATAACATGAATAGTCATTATCGTATGGTAACTCTTTCACTGCACTGTCTATAATTGTATTTTTTACGCCAAAACTTTTCAGCATTTGCGAAGTTTGCTTGCTGAGCTCTATCCTATGTGTAAGCACGAGTACCTTACGCTGATATTTTTCAATAAAGCGTCTGGCAATTTCAGAAAATATAACAGTTTTACCGCCTCCTGTAGGAAGCTGGTACAATAAATGATAGTCATTAGGTTTGCCCTCAAACTTTTCAAAAATGGCATCTATATCTTCTTGTTGATAATGGTACAGCTCTTTCCTGTCCTCGACATTGTCTTCTCTTTCCATGTAGGTATGATAATTCCCAAAAATAAGCCATTTGTCTGCATTATTTTGTATATAAAATCATAATTCTTACAAGTTGAGGTGAAATTTAATACAACATTGGCAGGCAGTATCACGAAATCAGCCATTTAAATAATTAATTTTATAGAAAAGATTTATGTAGGAAGAAAATGAAAAATTATGACGGAACATCGCTTACAGAAGCTACTGAAATACAAAACCAGTTACGCAATAGCGTATCGCTTATAACTGAAAATAAACATATTACCACAATAGCCGGGGGTGATATATCGCACAATAAAGATGCGGATATCGTATATGCTGGTATAGTTGTTCTTAGTTACCCGCAAATGCAACTCCTATCCTACTCACTTGTTGTTTCAAAAACTATTTTCCCTTATGTTCCCGGTTATCTCGGCTTCAGAGAAGTACCCTCACTACTGGAAGCCTGGCAGCAACTACCACAAAAACCGGATTTAATGATTCTTGACGGGCAAGGTGTTACCCACCCCAGAAGAATGGGAATAGCCTCTCACTTTGGCGTCTTAGCCAACCATCCGAGTATTGGCTGCGCTAAGAATATGCTATATGGTAATTACCGGCCATTAGGATTAGAAAAATTCAGTACCAGCCCTATTATCAGTCAGGAAGAACATATGGGTTACGCAGTTAGAACAAAAGACAATGTAAAGCCGGTATACATTTCACCGGGACATAAAGTTTCTGTTACCGATAGCCTTGAGCTGATAAAACCCTGTATTTTAAAACACAGAATACCTGAGCCCACACGATTAGCACATGAAAAAGTAAATTTATTTCGGGTAGGTAAATTAAAAGAGGGCTACCATACAGTAAATGTTCAGGGAGAATTATTCTAAACCTAATTACTCGAAGTTGTCGTAAATGCGCTCAAATTCTTTTTTATTTTCCCAACGCTGCCTAAAGGTTTCATCATAAATACCTTTAATACGTGAAGCAAAATTAGTGTTCATGCCATTGGCGGCGACATAATCTACCGCCTGCTTATACGAATTGAGTAAACTCTTGTAGAATGCTGACGAGCTAAGTTCCCTTCGCTGAGAATACGTTTGTGCAATTTCGATATTATAAAGCATGACATCTGCAACAACATAAGGGTCAACACCCAGCGATATAAAATGCTTTATATATTTTTGAGCTGTAGACCTGCGCAGCTTAGGCCTTTTTCCCCTCGTCGGAAAATATTCATTAGAAATTTTCACTTTAGCTTCCTGCTCAAGCTTTTCTTCCTTAGGATTAAATACAAAATCATAATACGCCTTTACGTCAGCAAATTTCTCGTATAAGGCCAGCATCTGCTCTTCAAGTTCTTCCTTTGGTAGTGAAGTCAGGTATTTTTTTAAGTCACGTTTACTCATCGTATTCAAAATTAAGCCTTAATTTTACCATCAGCAATAAAAACTAAAAAAGAATGCTGAAAAACTAGATAAAATAGTATTTTTGCATTCCTTGAAATTAAAGTCAAAAAACTAAATCAACTTTTACTGTGGAAAATCCGAGTGCACAAAAACTGATCAACAAAATACAGCTTGACCTTTTTAAAAAAGGTTTTAATGCAGAAACATTAATTAACGATCTGAAAAAATTACGCGAATATTCCCTTGAAGAGCAAAACCCTGTACTTACAAAGGCGATACGCTTAACGTATGAACACCTTGAAGCAAACGGCGCTTTTCTTATCGCTATTCCTGATGATGAGCCTGTAGATGAAGAAACAGAACTTGTAAAAGGTGAAGATGTTACTTCTGAAAACAATGTTGAAAGCCTTGAGTACCTAATATCACTATTCAGTGATCTTAGCCATAAAAATAACCTTCTTGACCTAAGGGAATACAACAAAGCTTTTTTAGCATTTTAATATTTTTATCACCGGTTATATAATTATCAAAGCTGTTTGGAAACAAACGGCTTTTTTATTGTTATAAAAAGTAAGTAATTATCCGTGTTTTTGTTTTTATAAAAAAGCAGTATCAACTACCTTTGCACCATTAACTTAAACCCCCGCCTTATGACACGTTTATTTAAAATTATTGCTACACTGGAAGGTGTATCCCTTTTAGCCTTACTATTTGTAGCTATGCCTCTTAAATATGTATACGACATGCCCGAGTATGTTCGTGTAGTAGGTATGGCTCATGGATTGCTATTTATTGTTTATATTGTTATTGCCTGTATGCTTAAAGCTGAGCTTAAATGGCCATTAAACAAGTTCCTTATCATTTGCCTGGCATCCGTAATACCTTTTGGTACTTTCTACATAGAACACAAGTACTTTAAAGATTCTGCCGATACCGATAACAAAAACATTTAAATTCTAAATGGAAATACTAAATTGGGCTTATAAATTATTAAAAGGAATTGGATTTGGCCATATTACAGCCATCTACATTAACCTTGTAATTAATTTGGTGATTATTGCCTTTGTAGCTTATGTTATAGATAAGATTGCAAAGGCAATCCTTATCATCGGGTTTACAATTCTTGCAAAAAGAACCAAAACCACTTTTGATGATTTCCTGGTTGAAAATAAGACTACCAAATATATTGGCCATTTAGTACCTATTTATTTTATTTATAAAAGTGTACCCATTGCACTTAAAGATTTTACCTATTGGGAATACCTGTTTTCTAAGGGTGTAACGATATTAATTATACTTATAAGTCTTTGGATAATACGAAGTATTTTTAATGCAATCCGTGATTATTTAAAACAGCAGCCGGATTATAATGACAAACCGATAGATAGCTATGTTCAGGTAGTTATGATTGTATTATGGATATTTGGCACCGTAGCCATTATTCTTATATTATTTAACTTAAGCCTTGGAAGTATATTAGGAACGTTCGGTGCAATATCTGCTGTTATAGTGTTGATTTTCAAAGACACTATTCTTGGCTTTGTTGCAAGCGTTCAGGTAACTGCAAATGATATTGTGCGTATTGGAGACTGGATCACTATCGAAAAATTTGGCGCAGATGGCGATGTTATCGAAATTAACCTGGCAACTGTAAAGGTTAAGAACTTCGATAATACAACAACAACGATACCGACATATAGTCTTATTTCCGATTCATTCAGAAACTGGAGGGGAATGCAAAACTCTAACGGAAGACGTATAAAAAGGCATATTCTTATAAAGGCGAATAGTGTTCGTTTTGTGCATAAAGACGAAATGAATGACTTAAAGAAAATTCACCTCATTTCTTCTTACATAGAACACAGACAGGCAGATATCGACAAATATAATTATCAAAACGGCATTGATAAGACATTGTCAATCAACGGTCGTAACCTTACAAACCTTGGACTATTCCGTAAATACATAAACAGTTATATTGAAACACATCCGGGAGTGAATAAGGACATGACCATCATGTGCCGTCACTTACAGCCTACCGAAAAAGGTATCCCTATAGAAATTTATGTATTTACTTCAGATAAGCGATGGATAAACCACGAGTATATTATGGCTGATATTTTCGACCATATCATTGCCTCTGTGGCTTACTTTGATCTGGAGATATTTGAGTTACCTTCCGGAAAAGGATATATAGACGCTTAAGGTTTAATAACCCCTATTCTATCTTTAACGTACTCAATTTTCGTTTTTCCGTGAGCAGACGGACGTCCGAAACTATCAAGATTCACCATTGTAATATTATCAACGGTAATTATTTTCTCCTGCGTCATTTTGTTTCGTACTTCAGAGCGAAGCACAATAGATGAAGTTCCAAAACGCACGACATCTATACCAATTTCAATAATATCGCCCTGTTTAGCAGAACTCATAAAATTGATTTCCGACATGTGTTTTGTTACTACTCTTTGATTTTCAAGTTGTATAATAGAATAAAGTGCTGCTTCTTCGTCAATCCAGGCAAGCAATTTACCTCCAAATAAAGTTCCGTTAGGATTTAAGTCTTCCGGTTTTACCCATTTTCTGGTGTGAAATCTCATAGGTGATATTTTTTTCAATGGCTAAAGTTACGATATCTGCATGGTCAAATGCCAATTCAGGCAGGTTTTTAACCGAAAACCATTTCGCTTCATCGGCATCGTCAGCTCCGAAAACTTCTGCATTTTCTTCCGCAAAGCCTGTATAAGCTATAGACACTGTATGTTGCCTTGGGTCACGACCTGGTTTACCGAAAGCGCCCAACTGTTCAAGCTGCGTAACCTTAAGTCCGGTTTCTTCTAAAAGCTCGCGTTGTGCTGCCACGATAAGATCCTCTCCTTCATCTACAAAGCCGCCCGGTAAAGCCCATTTACCTTTAAAAGGATCATTTTTCCTTTTAATAAGCAGTAGTTCATGATCACCCTTTGTTTTCCTGAATATTACAGCATCAACCGTAACAAATATCTTTGATGTTCTCATATCCCAAAGTTAAGAAAACCATCTATTTCATTAAGGTATATTTAAGAGATTTTGTCTATATGCATATAACTGAAATGCTCTGCTTAATAAGGCAGAGCATTTTAAATTATAAATAGTGAAATTTATTAATAGGCAATCAATTCTTTTAAAGCAATTTCAAAACGCTGTTTAGGCAAATACTGATCTTCTAATGCTTTTGTAAATGGTATAGCGCTTTCAAGGCTACCAACCCGTTTAACCGGTGCATCAAGATATTCAAAACATTCTTCCATGATCATTGCAGATATATCACTTGCAATTCCACCAAATAAAGTATCTTCCTGAAGGATGATTACTTTACCGGTTTTTTTTACCGAACTGAATATTGTTTCTGTATCCAGAGGCTGTAACGAACGTAAATCCAGTAGGTCTGCTTTTATATCCGGATTCTTATCCAGTGTTTCGAGTGCCCAATGTACACCTGCACCAAAAGATATTACAGTTACATTCTCACCCTCTTTAAGTATCGCTGCTTTTCCAAACGGAATAGTATAGTAATCTTTAGGCACATCCTGATAGATACTTCTGTATAACGCTTTATGTTCGAAGAACATAACCGGGTTAGGATCGTTTATAGCTGTAGCTAGTAATCCTTTTGCATCATACGGAAACGCAGGGTAAACAACTTTAAGTCCGGGCGTTTTGGTAAACCATGCTTCATTGGTTTGCGAGTGGAAAGGCCCTGCCTGTACACCTGCTCCACAAGGCATACGTACTACCACATCGGCATTTTCCTGCCAACGGTAATGTACTTTTGCCAGATAGTTTACAATCGGATTGAATCCTGTCGATACAAAATCAGCAAACTGCATCTCTATAACCGATTTATATCCGTTTATAGAAAGTCCCATGCCTGCCGATACAATAGCTGATTCGCATATTGGTGTATTACGTACACGATCTTTACCAAACTCAACTACAAAGCCATCTGTTATTTTAAAGGCTCCACCATATTCCGCGATATCCTGCCCCATAATTACAAGGTTTTCATGACGCTGCATTGACTGTTTTAGCCCCTGCGATATGGCATCAATCATACGTATGTAATCTATAGCATTACTAGGAGCAACTTCTTGATATTTATAGGGTTTATATACATCATTTAACTCTTCACTTAAATTTGCTTCTATTGCAGGCTCAGCTGACGCTTTGTGATAGTTTTCATCAATTTCATTTTTCAGCTCAGCACGCAGCTCTTCATCGTATTGTTCGCTAAGCACACCTTCCTGTTGCAGGTATTTCCTATAATTATCTACGGGATCTTTTATAGCCCACATGTCCATAAGTTCCTGCGGAACATATTTAGTACCGCTTGCCTCTTCATGCCCGCGCATCCTGAATGTTTTAAATTCTAATAAAACAGGTCTAGGATTTTCACGTAGCGAAGCAATGATCTCAGTCAGTTTTGTAAATACTTCAAGAATATTGTTACCATCAATAATGTGCGATTCCATTCCGTAACCAATACCTTTATCGGCAATGTTTTCGCAACGGTATTGTTCATTAGTAGGCGTAGATAATCCGTAACCGTTATTTTCCACAATAAATAGTACAGGAAGCTCCCAGACCGCTGCGATATTAAGTGCCTCGTGAAAATCACCTTCGCTTGTAGCACCTTCGCCGGTAAACACAGCCGTTACTTTTTTGTTATTACTTAGTCTATTAGCGAGCGCAATACCATCTGCTACGCCCAGCTGAGGTCCAAGGTGCGATATCATTCCGATAATCTTATATTCCTGTGTACCAAAGTGAAACGACCTGTCGCGACCTTTAGTAAAGCCACTAGCTTTACCCTGCCATTGTGCAAATAGTCGTGACAAAGGAATATCCCTGCCTGTAAACACACCAAGGTTGCGGTGCATAGGTAGAATATATTCGTCTTTATCCAGCACAGCAGTTACACCTACAGATATGGCTTCCTGCCCAATGCCGGAAAACCATTTGGACACTTTACCCTGACGAATAAGGATAAGCATCTTCTCCTCTATTAGTCGCGGTTTTATCAATTTCTTATATAAATCGAGTAATTGTTCGTTGGTTAATTCTTTTCTATCGAAATTCATTGTGATTTTTGAATAATCTTTATTTTTCAAAAGTAGTAAAATAACATTATCAGAATGAGATGTGATAAAAATTATTTTCAAACGTTTTCAAATGAAATTTAATTCGTTGACAACACATGTTCTAAACTTTATTCAACCTTGCTTCTTCAAGATCTAAATTGTGTTCCATTTCTCTAATTACTTCATCATCATATTTCTTTTCAAGCCGAAGTTCATACAGCCCTGTCCTTCTTAAGTCGATAAGTTCCAACATAATGTCTCTGTATAATTTACGCACTGAAGCCAAAGCTCTTTTCTTATGGTCTTCGTTAAGGGTTCTTTCAGTAGCGTTAATACTGCGTTCCAACTGCTCTTTAATACGATAGATCGTTTCGTATTGCTGCATTTCGTCGGTATAGTTTTCTTCAAGATATTGCACAGCATTTTTAGCAAGATGCAACCTGATAGATTCTATCTGATCTCCTGTTGGCACGTATTCATCTACTTCCTCAACTTTTAGCCATTTAATTATAAACGGAAGCGTTAATCCCTGAAAAACAAGTGTTATTAGTATAACAACGAAAGTGATAAATAAAATAAGGTTCCTATGCGGAAAAGCCTCGCCATTATCTAACGTTAATGGAATTGATAATGCTGAAGCCAGCGAAACTACTCCTCTCATACCTGCCCATCCTGTTACAAAAGGCAATTTCCATCCGGGGCTCTTTTCTCTGTTTCTGATTTTCTTTGAAAGCATTCTTGGTAGAAAAGCAGAACCATAAACAAGAATAATTCTTAAAACAATCACTATTAAAGTTATCACCAAAGAGTAGTATATCGCTTCCTCTAAAGAATAACCGTTTAAACCATCTACAATCGAAGGAAGCTGGAGGCCTATAAGCATAAATACAAAACCATTCATTAAAAAGCCAACGGTGGCCCAAACCTGCGTAGCCTGTATCCTGGTGTTGTAGTTAAAGAAATCCTGGGAACGAAATGAAAGAAACAATCCGCCGCTAACTACAGCCAGCACACCAGACCAATGAAACTGCTCTGCCGTTAAATACATTAAATAGGGCGCTATTAACGTTATTGGTGTTGTTATACTGGACGATTTCGCCCAGTATTTCAGAATAAAATACAGAATATGTGCTATAACCAAACCTATTACTATTCCCATAAACGAGAGTATAAAAAAGTCTAACGCAGCATCCTGAAACACAAAATGGCCTGTAAGTATTGCAGCAATAGCAAATCTAAATACGGTTAATGAAGCTGCATCATTTACAAGGCTTTCACCTTCAAGTATTGTCAGGCCTCTTTTGGGTACAGGAAGACCTTTTAGCACCGATGTTGCAGCAACTGCATCGGGAGGAGATATTACGCCTCCTAAAAGAAATCCTAATGCGGGTGTAAATAGAGGAATCAGACTTACAGAAACCATAGATACAACAAGAGATGTAACCAATACCAGACCGAATCCTAATATTGCTATCGATCGTTTCCATTTCCAAAACTGCCTCCACGATGTATACCAGGCTGCCTCAAACAATAATGGCGGTAGGAAGATAAGAAACACGAGATCCGGCTCTACATTTATTCTGGGTACACCCGGAATAAAGCTAATTCCCAGACCACCTATAACTAGAAATATTGGATATGAGATTTTTAAACGCTGACTAAGGAGGTACAATATTGCCATTGCAAAGAAGAGTACCAGTATAACTAAAAGATTTTCATGTATCATGACATCAAAATTATAAAAAACTCTCGCTAGAAGTCCGGGAAAATTTAGAAATATGAATTCCCTGCACACAAATATTTATACCTTTGTTCCTATTTAAAAAAAACACTAACAGCACTACTCCATGCAGAATATACCAAGTGTAAATCTTAGCGATTTTCTTTCAGACGATCCTCAACGCAAGCAAAAATTTGTAAATGAGTTAGGTAGAGCCTACGAAGACATTGGTTTCGTTGCCCTGAAAGGTCATTTTCTTGATGACAAACTAGTTGACGAACTTTACGCTGAAGTGAAAAGTTTTTTCAATCTTCCTTCTGAAATAAAATCTCAGTATGAGATTCCCGGTATCGGGGGCCAGCGTGGCTATGTTTCTTTTGGTAAAGAAAAAGCAAAAGGACATACTCAGGCAGACCTTAAAGAATTCTGGCATTTCGGTCAATATCTTCCAGAAGATTCAAGATACAATGGTCATCCGCATTACCATAATAATGTTGAAGTTGCTGAACTTGAAAAGTTTAATACAATCGGTAAACAAGCTTATAAAATGCTCGAGAAAACGGGTGTTTACGTATTAAGAGCGTTAGCTATCTATTTAGGACTTGATGAATTTTATTTTGATAATCATGTAGCAGAGGGCAATAGTATACTTCGTCCAATTCACTATCCGCCTATTACTCAGGAACCAAATGATGCCGTACGTGCAGCAGCACATGGAGATATAAATCTTATTACCTTGTTAATGGGTGCCCAGGGTCGTGGCCTTCAGGTACAAAATATAAACGGTGAATGGATAGATGCTATTGCAGAAAATGATGAGTTAGTAATCAATGTCGGCGATATGTTATCCAGACATACTAATAATAAACTTAAATCTACAATACACAGGGTGGTAAATCCGCCGAGGGAATTGTGGAGTAGTTCGCGCTATTCTATTCCGTTTTTTATGCACCCGGTAGCTGAAATGAAATTGGACTGTCTTGACAATTGTATTAGCGACGAAGAACCGAAACAATATGAAGATATTACTGCAGGCGATTTTCTATATGAACGCCTGGTTGAATTAGGGCTTATAAAAAAATAATCATTATTTTTATACCGTTATAAAGGCATTAGGTATTACGCCTGATGCTTTACTTTTTTTACTACTATGGCAAAGAAATTAAGCAGTTTAGACGATTTAGGTGGATTTGTATTTTCTACTAATAAGGATTTTGAATTTGAAAACAATGATGAACAACAGGAAACGTTGGCTAACAACCAGCAAAAACTTGAGGCACATCTTGATAAAAAAAACCGCGGTGGTAAAGTTGCAACGGTTATAAAAGGCTATGAAGGCAATGATGACGATTTTAAAGCCATTGCAAAAAAACTAAAGACACTTTGTGGTGTTGGAGGAACTGCCAAGGACGGTGAAATTATTATTCAGGGAAATTTCAGGGAAAAAATAATGGATTTTCTTGCGAAAGAAGGCTATAAAGTAAAAAGGGTTGGCGGATAATCGCAAGCCCTAATGAATATTAGTTAGTGCAATCATAAAACCATCCCAATTTAATTTTCGAAAAGACTCGTAATCATCCCTAAAACAATTTTTGTTTCAGGGATTTTTTATTCTTGTTTGTTAAATCTTTATTCTCTTACTACCTTTATACTTTAATAGAAAGATAATGACATCACTAAATATTGCCGGAGTACCCGAACACTTTAATCTTCCCTGGCATTTATGCATAGAAAATGATGAATTTGAAAATGCAGGCATAGATCTTGCATGGACAGATGTACCGGAGGGAACAGGCAAATTATGTCAGATGCTTCGTGACGGAAGTACAGATATTGCCGTAATTTTATCTGAAGGCATTATTAAAGATATTGCAGCCGGAAACGACAGCAAGATCGTTCAGATATATGTTGAAAGCCCACTTGTCTGGGGAATACATGTCGCAGCAGGATCGTCTTACAAAACTTTGTCTGATATAGAAAAAGGCAAGATTGCTATAAGCCGCTATGGATCAGGTTCGCATCTTATGGCCTTTGTAAATGCGGAAAATCAGGGATGGGATACAAAAAATCTTGAATTTGAAATAGTAAACACACTTGATGGCGCAGTTGAAGCTTTAACAGAGGAGAGAGCCGATTATTTTATGTGGGAGCGTTTCATGACAAAACCTATTGTAGATAAAGGTATCTTTAGAAGAATTGATGACTGTCCTACTCCGTGGCCTTGCTTTGTAATAGCAGTTCGCAATGAGGTTTTGCAAAACAATAGAGAAGCAGTAGATAAAGCATTAGAAATAATAAATACTACGACGGAAGATTTCAAAGAGATTCCGAATATAGATAAAACACTTGCCAGCCGCTACGATCAAAAAATTGAGGATATACAGGAATGGCTTAAAATAACAGAATGGTCTCAAAAGAAACTTGATAAAACAACGTTTGATAAAATACAGAATCAACTGTTTGAGCTTAATATTATAGAAAATAAAACTGAATTTGAAACCACAGCAGAATAAAACATAGCGTTTTATTTAGTGCCTAATGATAAAACTGGATTCCAACACCATAAGAGATCTTAAAGCAAAGCTTCAGATAAAGAAGCCCTGGGATTCTGTTATCATTTTTGTACTGAATGTGCTTATAGCAATTCCACTATTTATCATAATTCACCAAAATTTAAAAGACCCTGAGTGGCCGTTTCATCTGGACAGGATTTTAATTTTTGTAGTCTTAGTTACAGTCATCCAGCTAATCTTAAGATTATTAAAGACTGTGCTAATAATCTGCATATTTTTTTATTTGTTAGCACTTCTGTACGGTTCGGTATTTGGAAATTATGGTTTTAATGCCGTTTACGAAGATTACAGGTCGATGGTTTATACTATGGCTGATGACGCCAATCCGCAGGACATTATTATATCTAAATTGCTTCCGTTCCCAAATAAATCTAAAATTATTGATGCAGTAGAATATGACAACCCTAAGGTTAGAAATTTTGCATTGATGGCAACAACAAAGTATTTTAGAGACGTTAAAGGATATAAGAAACAACGTTTAATGATACAATGCTTTGCTGTGTTTAAGGAAATTAGAAACCGATGGAATTATGTAAACGATCCTAAAGGAAAAGAATACATAGCTGCTGCAACAGAATCACTGGAGCATTTCTCAGGCGATTGTGATGACCATGCAATACTTATGGCTGCTGCTATAAGAGCTGTTGGCGGAACCCCAAGGATAATTCATACCGGCGGCCATCTGTATCCGGAAATGCTTGTAGGATCTAAAGCAAATTTGGAAACTGCAAACTACCTGATAAAAGAGATACTGTTCGTTGAAGAAAGCCGTGGTAAAGAAGTTCACTATCACATAGATGAGCGCGGACAGGTCTGGTTGAATCTGGACTATACCGCTACATATCCCGGAGGGCCATTTATGAGCGAAGAAATTTTGGGAGCACTTACTTTTAACTAAGAGTTACCATTCAATTGGCTTCTTACCTTTTTCGGCTAAAAATTCATTTGTTTTACTAAAATGTCTGTTACCAAACCAATGACCTTTATTAGCACTTAACGGCGATGGGTGACCGGATTCTAAAACCAGGTGTTTGTTCTTATCGGCACGGGCACCCTTCTTTTTCGCTGAGCCTCCCCATAATAAAAACACAACATCTTTTTTGCTGTCGGAAATTTTCTGAATAACAGCATCAGTGAACAATTCCCACCCTTTACCCTGATGACTGTTAGCCTCACCGTTGCGAACCGTAAGCACAGCATTAAGTAACAAAACACCCTGATCTGCCCAACGTTCAAGATTTCCGGTTGGAGGAAAAGGTTTACCAAGGTCTGTTTGTATTTCGCGGAAAATATTCTGAAGTGATGGCGGCATTGGTATTCCATCACTTACAGAAAAACACAAGCCATTAGCCTGGCCCGGACCATGATAAGGGTCCTGACCCAAAATAATCACTTCTACTTTATCAAAAGGACAGTGGTCGAATGCAGAAAATATCTTTTTGCCCGGTGGATAACATGTGTGTTCAGTATATTCGCTCTTTACAAAATCTATAAGGGCATTGAAATAAGGTTTTTCGAATTCATCTTTTAATACATCTTTCCAGGAGGACTCAATATTAACCTGCATATAATTACTTTTTGACAAATATAATGATTGGTTACAAATACACTTTATAAAGCCCTCTTAAACTTTACAACTCGAATATACAACCCGGCTAAATATGTAGTATTTTTGTATAAATTTGCTTATAAACTATAATGATCAGCATAACAGATAAAACCCTTAAAGACTTAGAATTCTATACTGTGCTTGAAGCTGTTGCTTCCAGCTGTGTTACAGAACCCGGTCAGGAAAAAGCACTCCAGATCACACCTTTTAAAAACAAGGAGGAATTAATGGATTCGCTTTTACAAACATCAGAATACGTATCGTCTTTTGATAATAATAATGCATTACCAAACCATGGATTTGAACCGATAAATAATGAGGTCAAATTTCTTTCTATAGAGGATAGTTATCTTGAAGCTTCAGGATTCAGGAAAATTGCTGTAGTATCCGATACGGTGAATACACTAATAAAGTTTCTTGAGAAATTCGACGATTATTACCCAAAATTAAATTTAAGGGCTCAGGATGTAGAGTACACAAAAGAGATACTTAAGAACATTGACAAAGTAGTAGATAAATATGGCGAGATAAAAGATGATGCTTCCCCTGAACTTCAAAATATCCGTCGTGAAATGAATCTGGTTAAGACAAAAATAAATCAGAGTTTTGCTTCTGCACTTAGCCAATACAATGGTATGGGGTATCTTGATGATATTAAAGAAAGCGTTGTCGAGAACCGACGTGTATTAGCTGTACTGGCAATGTATCGCCGTAAAGTAAAAGGGTCAATACTTGGAAGCTCTAAAACTGGAAGCATAGCCTATATTGAACCGGAAACAACACTGAAATACTCCCGCGAATTAAATAATTACGAGTATGAGGAAAAGGAGGAAATAAAACGCATATTGCTACAACTAAGTAATGTAATACGGCCTTTTGTCTCTCTTTTGTATGACTACCAAGAATTTCTGACTGACATAGATGTTATTTCAGGAAAAGCAAAATACGCAAAAAGAATCAATGGGTTGTTACCAAATATAACAGAAGAAAAACGTCTTTTCTTTAGAGAAGCCTTCCACCCTATTCTTTATGTAAATAATAAGAGAAAAGGAGAAGTCACTTATCCACAAACCATAGAGCTAACCCAGGATAATAGGATAATTGTTATTTCGGGACCAAATGCCGGAGGTAAAAGTATCACGCTGAAAACGATAGGATTATTACAATTGATGCTGCAAAGTGGCATGCTGATACCTGTTCACGAACGCAGTGAAACATTTTTATTCGACAGGATAATGACAGATATTGGCGATAACCAATCAATTGAAAATCATTTAAGTACATATAGTTACCGATTAAAGAACATGAACTACTTCTTAAAGAAGTGCAACAACAAAACATTGTTCTTAATTGACGAATTTGGTACTGGATCCGATCCAGAACTTGGTGGTGCGCTGGCAGAGATATTTCTGGAAGAGTTTTACCACCGTGAAGCTTTCGGAATAATAACTACCCACTATACTAACCTTAAAATATTAGCCAACGAACTTCCATTTGCCACAAATGCGAATATGCTATTTGATGAAAAGTCGCTGGAGCCGATGTATAAACTTATACTGGGACAAGCCGGTAGTTCTTTTACATTTGAGGTAGCACAGAAAAATGGAATTCCCTACGGGCTTATTAACAGGGCCAAAAAGAAAATTGAAGGAAGTAAAGTACGTTTTGACAAAACTATAGCAACGCTACAAAAAGAACGCTCTAAACTTGAGAAGACCTCACAGAATCTAAAAGAAGAGGAAAGCAAAGCACGTGAAGAAGGCAAAAAAATGGAAAACATTAATACAAAAATCCAACAGAAACTTGAAAGCTACCAGGAATTGTATGATGCAAACCAACGCCTGATTTATATGGGACAAAAAGTTGATGATATAAGCGAAAAATATTTCGGCAATAAAAACAAGAAAGAATTAATAGGTGAGTTTTTGAAAATGGTGGAGATAGAAAATTCAAAACGAAAAAAAGCTACACCAAAAGAGAAAAAAGAAAAAGAGGTTCAGCAAAAACAAGTTATTGCCGAAGTGCAGGAAAAAGTTGAAGAAATTAGGGTTGAGAAAAAAGAAAAGAAACTCAAAGCCATAAAATTAGAAGCAGAGAAACCTAAGGCTATACTTAAAATTGGCGACAGAGTAAGGATGATTGATGGTAAAGCTGTTGGAACACTTGACGCTATAGAAAAGAAAAAAGCAACGGTTAATTATGGGCTATTCACATCTAAAATAGATATTGAAAGTTTAGAGCTTGTTGAAGCTAAAAAGAAATAAGATGGAAAATTTAAATCTCCCACAAGATAAAAAAATAATATTATTTGACGGTGTTTGCAACTTATGTGACAACACTGTTCAAAAAATCATTAAAAACGATAAAAACGATATTTTTCGTTTTATTCCAATTCAATCAGAGCTAGGAGAGAAAATAATAAAATATATCGGAATAGACACAAGCAAAACAGATTCTATTATTTTATATGAACCGGGACATGCTTACTATTATAAAGCCGAAGCAGCAATAAAAATAGCAAAAAATCTTGGGGCTATATTTTCAGTATTAGGTATATTTTCAGTATTTCCAAATTGGTTATCCAATATAGTTTACGATTACGTTGCCAGAAACAGATATAAATGGTATGGCAAAAAAGATGCATGTATGATGCCAACTCCTGAACTTAAGGCTAAGTTTTTATAACTACAATCAAATCTTTCTCGACTAATTAAAGCATAAAAAAAGTCCCGCAATTGCGGGACTTTATTTTATCTATAAAACTATAATTAGTTTTTAACGATTTTTTTAGTTGTAGTACCTTTGTCTGAAGAAATAGTCATCATATAAACACCTGAAGAAAGGTCAGAAAGATTTACTTGAGCTTCAGCAACACCTGCAAATTTAACTGTTTTAACTGTACGACCGTTAAGATCAACAACTGATAGTCCATCTACAAGGATGTTCTCATTGTTAGCAATAGTTACAACATCATTTGTTGGATTAGGGAAAACAGAAAGAGAAGCAAGAACATTTTCTTTAACACTTGCAGTTTCAGATCCATCAACCTTAACATTATCAATTAGAGCAGTAGTACTAAGATTGTTAGTAACAAAAATAGCGTTTTCAACTGCGTCAGCACCCCAAGCAGTAGACTGACCCATTAATTGATCATTAAGATAATAGTTGATTAAATTATCTGCAAATAAATGCTCCACTCGGATGTTATACCAAGTATTTGCTTGGCCAACAAAAGGAGTAAAAGTTTCTCCTGAAATAGTTCCAAATAAATAACCATCTAAAGCAGTTGGATCTTCTTCATTTACATCGTAATATACAAATCTACCATCAGGCAGTGATAAAACATATGATGTAGCTAGTTGCTGACTTGGAGCCTGAACAGCAATTCTAACTGTAGAACCAGCTGTTGCATCAAGAGTTGGACGCTTAATATCAAAGGTAAAATCTACATCACCTGCAACGTTTGTAAATTCAGGACCATATGCACCTACAAAAGCACCATTGCTTAAAGGCTGATTAGTGGTTCCTATTAAAAGAGAGTTTGTTCCGTTAGTAGCATCTGTGCTTACTATCTCAGTTGCTGGAGTATTTGTCCCCCATCCGTTTTGTGCATCTCCAGTCTCTTCGTTTACAACGAATGCCCCAACAGTGTAACCTTCTGATCCTTCAAAAGAATACGAAACTTGCGCCTGAGCAGCAAAAAAAGAAGCTAAAAGTAAAGCTCCGGTAAGTAATTGTTTTTTCATGATGATAAATAGTTTTTAATTTTCCCAAAAATAGGAAAAGTTTTTATAACAAGTACCAACCATCATTAATATTTTTTTAAAAAAAATGAGCCTTAAAAGGCTCATTTTATATAATACACTGAAAATTAACTAGTTTTTGATAATTTTCTTTGTCGTTTTTCCCTGATCAGAAGTTAAATTCATCATATAAACACCTGATGAAAGATCTGAAATATTTATTTGCGCATCTGAAATACCGTTGTAGGTAGCTGTTTTTACAGTTCTACCGTTCATATCCACAATTTCCGCTCCATTAATTAATGCATTATTGCTACTATTAATATTTATGATGTTATTTGCAGGATTAGGCGATACCGAGAATTGTGAAGCAAGATTATCATTTAACCCTACCGTTCCGGTTGTTGTAACACTGAAATCGTCAACTAACAATGCAAAAGCATCATCGGTAACATAATTAATTGCTATATACACATCCTGTCCATTATAGGCATCCAGGTTCAATGAATACTCTGTCCAATCGACTGGAACTTCCACATAATTACCTGCTGTAATAACAGTAAAATCATCTGTGTTAGTATTACCAGTTGTGGATACAGCAACCTTTATCCTTTCAAGACCATAATCGGCTGTAATTGAGCGCGCGGAGAATTTAACAACATTACCTGTCGATCCCAATCTTATTTTAGGAGTAATTACCCAGTCATTGTTGGCTGTAGGTATAGCAGCAAAAAAATTTAATGTCTTAGCTCCCGAAACAGGTGTCCAAGTGTCTAAAACGGGATCAGTAGCACTTTGATTAAACACAATCGCTGTACCAACATATCCTGAATTTTGAAAAGCCACACTTGTTTGTTCGTCAAGTTGTATACCATAAGTTGGAGCGCCGTCAAGATCAATTTGAGTCCACGATCCAATTGGATCAATAATAAAATCGTCATAGCTATCAAAGTTATCCTGAAATAACGTTTGTTGTGCATTGGCTGAAAATAGAGCAGTTAACAATAATGCTCCGGTAAGTAATTGTTTTCTCATGATTTAAATATTTTAGCTTTATCCTAAATTAAGAATAAAACCCTTTAAACCAATATATGTTGTGATATTTTTAAGATTTCACCTAAATCACAAATAATAATCAGCCAAAACTAAAGCAGCCATTGCCTCTACAATTGGCACTGCACGCGGAACAACACATGGATCATGCCTTCCTTTTCCAATCATCTCTATAATTTCACCCTTATTATTAATTGTTTCCTGTTTTTGCATTATCGTGGCAACTGGTTTAAATGCTACCCTAAAATAAATATCCATACCATTACTAATTCCACCCTGTATTCCACCTGAGAGATTTGATTTCGTAGAGCCATCCGAATTGAACAAATCATTATGTTCACTACCCTTCATCTTTGCACCGCAAAATCCACTACCATATTCAAATCCTTTTACAGCATTTATAGATAACATAGCTTTTCCAAGTTCTGCATGGAGCTTATCAAATACAGGCTCGCCAAGTCCCACAGGGACATTCTGTATAACGCAGGTTATAGTTCCACCAACGGTATCGCCTTCTTTTCTAATCTGCTTGATATAATCTTCCATTTTCTTTGCAGTCTCAATATCAGGGCAACGAACATTATTGGTTTCAGTTAGATTAAAATCTAAAGCCTGATATGGTTTATCTATAAATATTTCTCCTACAGATGATACAAAAGCATTTATTTTTATTTCAGGCATTACCTGCTTGGCAATTGCACCCCCTACTACCCTACTGATAGTCTCACGGGCTGAGCTCCTCCCTCCGCCTCTATAATCTCTTATACCATACTTCTTTTCATAAGTATAATCAGCATGTGAAGGTCTGTAAACATCTTTTATGTGAGAATAATCATCAGATTTCTGATTTGTATTTGGTACGATAAAGCCAATAGGAGTTCCGGTAGTTTTACCTTCAAAAATACCTGAGAGAAATTGCACCGTATCAGATTCTTTTCTTTGGGTAACAATTGACGACTGCCCCGGCCTTCTACGGTCTAGTTCTTTTTGAATTTCATTAATATCTAATTCAATTCCAGAAGGACATCCATCTATAACACCTCCTATTGCTTCCCCATGCGACTCTCCAAATGTAGTCAGCGTAAAATTTCTACCAAATGTATTACCGGCCATATATTAAATTCTGTTTATACAAATATACAACTAACCAAATAAATGTGTTTGAAGCAAAACAATTAATAAGGACACTTTTTAATAACGTTAGCTTAAACACAACTATATATATATGTAGGTAATTTGCAGAAGAAAAAACACTCTGAATGAAAAAAAGGACTGTTGATGTGGTTGTACTATCTGATGTACACTTAGGCACTTACGGATGCCATGCTAAAGAACTTTTAGCCTACCTTTCTACCATCAAACCAAAAACACTTATCCTTAACGGAGACATTATAGATATCTGGCAATTTAGGAAATCCTATTTCCCAAAGACTCATTTAAAAGTTGTAAAAAAATTATTGGACTTTGCATCAAAAGGCACTAAGGTTTATTACATAACTGGTAACCATGATGAGATGCTTCGGAAATTCAGTGATACAAGCATGGGGAATTTTTCAATTGTAGACAAAGTAGTACTTGAACTCGACGGCAAAAAAGCATGGTTCTTTCATGGTGATGTGTTCGACAGTTCGGTACAGCATGCTAAGTGGATAGCAAAGCTGGGAGGCCTGGGGTATGATTATCTTATTTTATTAAACAGATTTGTCAACTGGATACTAAATAAAATGGGCAAAGAGCCGTACTCGTTATCAAAGAAGATAAAATCAAGTGTAAAAAAGGCGGTTAAATTTATTTCTGATTTTGAAGAGACTGCGTCTGACCTGGCAATAGAAAACAACTATGACTATGTAGTATGCGGACATATTCATGAACCGGTTATAACGATTAAAGAAAACAAGAAAGGAAGCGTAATGTATCTCAATTCGGGCGATTGGATAGAAAACCTTACTGCATTAGAGTACAATAAAAGACGATGGAAATTATACCGACATGCCGATGTTGAAATTATTGAGCAGGAGGAAGATTATTTTGAATTTGAAACCAAATTTGGTGATCAGCTTATCGCCTCTATGATATTTGGAAATAGATAAATTCAATTAATCTTTATATGTAAGAATTAACTTTAATATTCAATACGTACTACACTGTCATTAAATTAAGCATTAAATATTTGGTCGAATAATTTCATTCCGAAAAACGCTTTAGGATTTGATATTCGCATTATCCAAACATTTGAAATCCAACATCAGATATACGGGCGGCACACTGGGAACGCTAGTAAAACATAGGGTTCCATGATTTTTTAACATAATGATAACTGTTAAAATGTTAACATTTTTCTTTTCTTACAAATGAAGTCGATTTATATTTGTTAAATAAATAACCTAATAAATCATTATGAAAAAAGTATTGTTATCAGCCTTTTTGCTAATAGGGTTAGCATTTAGCGCACAAGCACAGGACAGAAATGCGTTAGGTCTTCGTCTTGGAGACAACGACGGTTTTGGTGGAGAGATATCTTACCAAAGGACCCTAGGCACCGGAAACAGGTTAGAACTTGACCTTGGATGGAGAGATTCTGATTATTATGACGCTATTAAGCTAGCTGCTTTATACCAATGGGTATGGAACATTGAAGGCGGCTTTAACTGGTACGCCGGTGTTGGTGGTGGTCTTGGAACGTGGAATTTTAAAAATGACCGTATTCCGGGATACTATAATGGTAATGATGATAGCGGAACATTTTTATTTGTTGCGGGAGATCTGGGTATCGAATACAACTTTGATATTCCACTTCAATTATCGTTAGACTTTAGACCGGAAATTTATTTTGGAGACGATTATCGTGAGAACAATTTCGGACCAGATATTGCTTTAGGTATCCGATTCAAATTCTAAATATTCAAGAAACCCTGTAATTACTTACAGGGTTTTTTATTATCTTTAAAAGAAAAACATGGAACAACGCGATACGCAGATACTTGCTCTTCGTGGTGAAACTCTAGGAGAAATACATCCTCAATCATCAAAAGAAGAAATTTTCCAGAACAGAACTTTAAGACCTATATTAAAACTTCAGAACGATCTGTTTTTAGAGTCCTTTATAAACTATGTAAACAAATCTAAAAGCGATTTTTACGCTTTTAATACTGACAGGAAGTTGCAATTTATTGACAACGCCATTCATAAGGATATAAAATTCAGAAATGCTTTGAAAGGTATGGTTATCGCTTTTTTTACTGTGGAAGAGTTCAGGGAATATATACAGGATTCATCTAGCCTAAATAAGAGAATGATGAACCTACTTATAGAGCGACTGAAAGATCAGGTGCAATTAATTGTTGCCTAAATAAAAAGCGAGGATTGAAAAATCCTCGCTTTTTATTTATTCTATTATGCTTTCTCCATTGAGATTCGTTGTTAAGACATCGCTCATATAATCAAAATAAGGCCGCATTGCCCTAAAGGTACTTAAAACTTCATTTTTGAAATTTTTATCCAGTACTTCTTTATCTTTAAAATTCCTGATCACCAAAAATTGCTTTTTCTTTATCAGATCAATAGCTTTATGACTTCTATCAAAATCTTTAGGCGTTGTCTTTAGCTCCTCGCCTTCCAAGCCGTTAAAATATTTTCTAAAATCCGGAGCATTCATAATTTCCCGAATTTCGCTATCGTCCAATTCAAACTCCTTCCTAATTCTTTTTAGGTCATCCGGGTTCGGATTCCAAAAGCCACCTTCAACAAAGCTGTTACCCGGTTCGATGTGCAAATAATAACTTCCTCTGAAAAAAGGTTTGGTTCTCGAATACCAAACACTTAAATATTTTTTATAGGGCGATTTATCTTTAGAAAAACGTATATCCCTGTAAATTCTGTATATATTGATACTTTCAATTGAGTCCTGCTTTTGCAAATCAGTATATACTTCATTAAAGAAAACTTTAGCTTCGCTTTCAATATTCTGAAAAGCAGTCTTATTTTCAGAAAACCATTCCCTGTTATTGTTTTTACCTAGGCTGGACATAAAGTCCAGAACTTCTTTTGAAATCATTAATTATCCTTTTTTCGGAACAAAAGTTAAAACTTCCTGAGAACCATTAATCAAAGTAAGTTTTTCTTTTTCGGCCTTAAAAGAAGTAACACCACCCAAAGACTTCATATATAATTCTTCGCCACCACCGGGACAAAACATTTTTGTAGAAAGCATTCTACCAAAAGTTAGTTTATCTCCTTCTAACGTATACTCACCGCTATAGCGGTTACACCCACCATGACCGCTTACTTTATTTTCTTTAGTAAAACCAATTGTGGGCAAACCCCTGCTGTATTGCTCGGCAGATGGTGCTGCATTATTTACTGAGGATAATTCCCATTCTGTTACAGATGTAAGCACATCAGTCTGACTTGAAGCATTTGTATTTTTACTTTTACAGCCTGTAGATATTACGGCCATACATATAATAACAAAAGCCATAACTGAATTTTTCATAGTATTTTTATTTAAAATTGATACAATAAAAGTAAGACAATTAAAATAGGCAAAAATTATTTTACCACTTTTTTAATATAGCTAAAGGAGTCCATTATACTTTCTAACAAACCATTCTGCTGCAAGAGTAACAGCTAGAATAACCAAAAGCCATATCCAGTCGATTAGTGGAGATTTTGTAGTGATCTCCTTCTGAATTGCCTTATAATTTTCATTATTTACAAGAAAATCAATTAGCTTATCCGCTGTATCAGGATAGTAAACAGAACCTGAAGTATTTACCGCTACTTGTTGAAGACGGGCAAGATCCGGGTTCACAAATTGTTTCTCAATTTCAAAATCCAAAACCTCAAAAGAACCACTGTAACTGGTTTTTGACGCACTTTCACTTACTGTAAATGTATATACGCCCGCATCAAGGCCATCAAGGTTAACCTTATATTCGTTACTGCCTTTAAGGAAGTCATATGTTTTAGACGAATTTGTTTTCTTATTCTTAAGCTGAATTGTAAGCCTTGCGTTCTCGTCAAACTCATAATTCTTGTTAAAGTACTGCGCCGTGATTGGAATAATTTCACCTGAATTGTAAAAACTTTCATGGTTAACAACCAACGATTTACGCTTTGAACTAGAAGCCAGGTACTGAATAGTTTTATCAATAAACAAATCGAACTGTTCGAAAGATTTAGTATTCAGGTTAGTTTCAACCCTCCATTTCCAGATATTCTCACCAAATATAAAAGCGTTGCGCGATGCTCCACTTTCAGAAAAAAGCATAAGTGGGCTTTCCGTTTTTACATTTCTTATCCTTGCCTGTAACAGTGTCGTGGCATTGCCCTTTATATTAATCGTTCCAAAAGGATTTTGCAAAGGAGGTAATTGCTCAAAGCCTATATTATCTATTGCAAAAGAATTAAAACCCGACTGAAAATCTGCCAGATAATCTTCTCTTTGTGAGGTCATTTTGAAGTTGACAACGTTTTGACCCTGATTTAAAAGATTGAAATCAGTGCTTAATCCGGTGATGGTTAACGTATTCAATCCTGCATTTTTGTTTTGATCTAACACAGCTTTAAAAGAAGCATCCGGCTGATACAAGATCAACACATTATAATCCTGTAATGATTTTACATCTGCGGGTTTGAGTATAGTGACCTTTCGTTGCTGGTTCGTTTCTATAGAACGCTTAAAGGCACCAAGATCGGGATGGTTAATGGTAGCAACCAACGCAACTTCAGATCTTTGATCTATAACTTCTACTGCAAAGTTTTTTACGTTGTTGTATTTGTTCTTTTCAGGTTCTGCAGATGATATTACAGCCCTGTATGTTTGTACACCGACCTTATCAGCATTTAGCAGTACTGATAAGGATACTGCTTTTTTATCTTTTGAAAAATTAATGTTTTCTTTATGCAGCACTGTATTTCCCTGCATTATATTGAAAACAGTATTTAAGTTTTTATTTCCACTGTACTGAAGAAACACTTCTACCGGAAATTTATTTTTTAAGAAGGCATACTTATTTACATTAACCTGGCTAACCCTAAGATCTAGTAATGTAGTTGTATCACCTAATACTAGTGGATATACAGCCGTGTTTTCGCGGAAGCTATATACGTAGTCATTACCGATAGTTTGGTTACCATCAGTAAGCATTATTACAGGATATTGGATATTCCTGTATAATTGTTTTAAATTTTGAGCAGCCTGATCTATATGTGTTTGTTTACCGCTAAAGTCAAGAGGTTTCCCATTCTCAAATCCTTCGGCAAAACTATACAGCTGAACATCATATTTATCTTTAAGTGCTTTACTTGAAGTAATTTTTTCAACGAGCTGTTTTGCTATAGAATCTGCTCCTAATTCTTTTATAGATTGCGAATTATCTGCAATAACAGGGAGTGGTGTTTTTACAATTTCAAGATCCTTCGTGGTAATCACAGGATTGATTAATAACAGAAAAATTGAGAACAAAGTAACAAAACGTAAAAAAGCTAAAAAGAAGAACAGCCTGCCCTTCTTTTTAGCCTTAAAAAGATATTGGTAAAACGATAATCCAAATGCTGCAAAAGCAGATAGCACTAACAATAAAATTGTAGATCCGGTCATTGTAAATTATCGTGTATTTCTAATATTCTTAAATTTTGTATTCTATAGATTAGGTAAGCATACCTCCATCTACATTAAGCGTTTGTCCTGTAACATAAGCAGACATATCTGACGCTAAGAAAAGACATGCGTTAGCAACGTCTTCTGTAGTACCGCCCCTTTTTAGAGGAATGTTGTCAGCCCATCCTTTTACTACGTCTTCGGGAAGCTTTGCAGTCATCTCTGTTTCAATGAAGCCCGGAGCAATAGCGTTGCAACGAATATTTCTCGAACCAAGCTCTAACGCGATAGATTTAGTAAATCCAAGTACTCCCGCCTTTGATGCAGCATAGTTAGACTGTCCTGCGTTACCTTTAACACCTACAACAGAACTCATATTGATAATAGATCCTGAACGCTGCTTAAGCATTGTTCTTTGTACCGCTTTAGTCATGTTGAAAACCGATTTAAGGTTCACTTCAATAACCTTATCGAAATCCTGTTCAGAGATACGCATAAGCAGGTTATCTTTTGTAATACCTGCATTATTGATAAGGATATCAACTGTACCGAAAGTTGCAACTACATCGTCTACCAGCTTCTGAGCCTCGTTAAAATCAGCAGCATTAGACTGGTATCCTTTTGCCTGTATACCGTACGTTTTAAGTTCTTCTTCAAGAGTTTGCGCAGCTTCAGCAGAAGCACTGTACGTAAAAGCAACATTAGCGCCATGTTGCGCAAAAACTACGGCAATACCACGACCTATCCCCCTGCTTGCGCCGGTAATAATAGCCGTTTTTCCTTCTAATAATTTCATAATTTGTTTCAGTTTGTTTCTTTACAAAGTCACAAATATAGCAAAATGTTTGTGGTTAGTCCTGTTTTTCTGCTTCCGGTTTTTCAGGAAACAGTACCGATACAATCACTGATAACACAAGTACACCGCCAACGACCATTAGAGAATGCAGCGACTCAATATGGTATAGTGGAGAGATTACCATCTTAACACCTATGAACGCCAATATAATAGCCAGTCCGTATTTCAGTTTACTGAATAAGTGGATAAAGTTAGCCAGTAAGAAATACAATGCCCTTAAACCTAATATTGCAAAAATGTTTGATGTGTAAAGAATAAAAGGATCATCAGGAGCAATAGCAAATATCGCAGGTATTGAATCCACCGCAAACAAAAGGTCGGTAAATTCAATTACACCAACTACAACTAATAATGGCGTAGCTAGCTTTTTACCATTTTCTATAGTGAAAAATTTATCTTTGTCATAGCTCTTACTCACATTGAAAAACTTGTGAACTACTTTAGCTCCGGGACTTTTATTAAAGTCTTTTTCCTCATCTTCATCCTCGTCTGCAAACCATGACTTAATACCCGCATATATTAGGAATATACCAAATAAGGTAAGCAATACGTTGATCTTAACATTATAGCCAAGCACTTCCATTTCAGGAAGGTAAGTAAGCTTGATAAGCCCTACTCCACTGAAAATGAAGATTGCCCTAAGCACTAATGCACCTATAATACCCCAGAATAATACTTTGTGGTGGTTTTCTTTAGGAACATTAAAAAATCCGAATACAAGAATGAAAACGAAAAGGTTATCTACTGATAATGCCTTTTCAATCCAATAGGCAGACTGGAATTGTGAGAATTTCTCAACTCCCATGTAGTAGTAGATGAATCCACTAAACGCCATAGAAAGGCTTATCCATACTAATGACCATGTAATAGCCTCCTTGTTTGTAACGGCATGGCTGTTCTTATTAAAAACACCAAGATCCAGCAAAAGCATTATTACAACTACAACAGAGAATATAGCTATAAGGCCGGGATGATTAATTAAATTATCCATTTGATAATGTATGTGTTGTTTTATTGGTTAAATTTAAAGGTAGTTCTTTACTATCCTTTGTATTGTCTGCCCTAAGAAAGTGTCTTCAGTCGGATCACCTATAGCGCTGAATTTCCACTCATCTCCCCTTTTGTAAAGCTTGCCCATAATTATAGAACGCTTGTTAGCATACTGTCCTTCGGCAGATACATTGTAAGATGCGAATTCAGAAATCACTTTGGTAGGTGTACCTTCATACATCCTGATCTTTGAATACGGAATCTGTGCGAAATCTTCTTTCCCTGCGTTGTTCAGGAAAAAGAAAATCTGAGTTACTTTAGGATTAATTCTTGAAAGATCTACAGTTATAATCTCGTTATCAAGACCATCATCACCACCGGAATCTCCCTGTAGGTCATCACCTGTGTGTTTCATCGCACCATCTGTAGTCTGAAGCTTTCCTTTTGAAAGTCCAAACTGCCTAAGCACTTCTTCTTTGTATAACGGAGAGTACAAATGGTCTGCTATTTTGTTTTGATCGTCTATAAGTACACAACTAAGATCCAAATCTATGCTTTGTACTTTTTTAGATAGTCCGAACAAACCACCTTTAGTTTCTATAGCACCCCAGTTAACCCCCACACAAAAATTGTTAAGCGTTTCACCTGTACTTTTCTTAAGATCAATTTTCTGACCTTTGGTTAGATTAATTGCCATGTTAGTTGTATTTGTTTAAGAAATCCTGAAGCCCACCTTTCATACCTGCCCCTACTGCTTCAAATTTCCATTCATCGTTTCTTTTGTAAATTCTTCCGAATTCTACAGCAGTCTCGATAGAGAAATCTTCATCCAACTCATATTTTACAAGCTCTGTATTATTGGTGTCTACAATACGGATAAATGAATTTCTTATTTGTCCGAAATTTTGCCTTCTTGTGTCCGCACTATGAATAGTTACAACGAATGCAATCTGAGATACATCAGAGCTTATTTTAGATAGGTCTATTACAATCTTCTCATCATCTCCATCACCCTCACCCGTAAGGTTGTCGCCTGTATGAATTACAGCTTCATCCGGAGATTTCAGGTTGTTATAGAATATAAAATGGCTATCGCTTATCAGCTTGCCATTATCGCCAAGAATAAAAATTGACGCGTCAAGATCAAAAGCCTCACCTGTACTACTCGAGTTAGTATCCCAACCAAGACCAACAGTAAACTTTGGTGCTGATATGTTTTGTCTTTGTCCTTTTTCTAAATTAATTGCCATTGGTTATTTTGAATTAATATTAATGTTTAGCATTGCCCTTAAAATATTGGTCTGCTCATCTACATTTTGCAGTTCATCAAGAAAATCTACTCCCGATATCTTATGCAGGTAACTTGCCAGTACCTCTTCCACATCCGGTGCTATGTACGACTTTATTGTGGCCTGCTTCTCTCTTAGCGAATCTGACTTTATTTTAAGATCAATTATAATACTTGTTTTGTTTGATGTGTTTTTAGACAGATCAATGCTATTGGACATATCTTCATCTAAAAAATAAAATGACTTGGAACTATTGATGAAAATAAACTTATCGTTAGAATCTACAAAGTCAAAAACCTCGGCAACTTCATCATCACAGATGAAGCCACATGAAAATTTCATCCTGAAATTGTAAATATTAAGCCTCCCTAAAAGTTTACGCTCAATCGTAACAAATTCGTTTTCATAACTATTCCTATTTTCCGCTTTGGTCAGCTGAGAATACTGTTCCGAATCAAGCTGCCTGAAAAATTCACCGCGCATGCTCTGCGAGAAAGACATTGTATCTCCCCAGCTAAAAGCCGATAGTGTACCTCCCGCCAGCATATCATACAATTGCTTTATCTTTTCGGACATAGCTTTTGAATGACTACGGGCCGCAGCATTAAAATTAGCACCTGTGGCCTCACCCTCCAGTTTACGAACAAGATCTTGGTTAATATAAATTTCGTCCGAAAGCAAAAGATACTGCTGCTCTTTCGCTTTTTTAAGCTTTAGAAACAAATCAATAAGCGTACTTGTGTACTGTACATGAAACAGATCCAGCTTATTAACATCAAGGTTTTTGTTCGATTCAAAAAGATTATGAATAACCTGCGTCCTTACAAAAACGGCAAAAAGATCTTTATGGTTAAAAAAATTAGATAATGTTTTTAAAACCACCAGTCTTTTGCTGCTCTCCCTGATTATCTGAGCATATATTTCTTCCTGCTCCTGCGTCATTTATAGTCTCCTCCTGTTTTCTAGCTGATAACGCCTTTTTTAAGTTCTGCCTCAAGGTTCTGAAGTCCTGCATCAAGCTCCCTCCTTGTCTGGGTTCCCTGCTCGTGTATCTGTTTCACCTCGGTAAGCGTTTCTATGAGCGATTGCGTTGTCATTTTTAAAGTGTCAAGCGATACGATAGTATTTTCGTTTTCTCTTGCTACTTCAATACTATTTTGTTTCAGCATTTCCGCATTCTTTCTAAGTATAGTATTGGTAGTTTCAGACACTTTTCGTTGAACCTCAATATTTTGTTTCTGTCTTTGTAAAGCAACAGCAAGCGTAAGTTGGTTTTTCCATACCGGCATTGTAGTGGTAAGGATAGACTGTGCTTTTTCAGCTAATGAAGTGTTGTTATTCTGAACAACCCTTATTTGAGCTAATGACTGTAACAATATAAAACGAACTACCTTCATATCGGCAAGCCTTTTGTCAAGCCTATTAATAAAGGTCCTTTTGTCTGCTATTTCATAATCCTGATAATTAGCAGGATTACCCTCCATTACTGCAAGTTCTTCGCTAAGTTCTTTAAAACGTATCTGACCGGCAACAATATACTTTTCAATTTCTTTGATAAGATTAACGTTTCCATCAAACATAGTTTGCAGCGACGTATTATCCTTTACAGAATTGATCATACCTGCTTTTACCTTGTTGCTTATCCTGTCAACATTTGCAGTTATCTTATCGTATTTCTGGAATATCTTTTTAACATCAATCACCAGCTTGTTTAGCAATGGCACTCTTGATATAAACTTCTGAAATCCTGTCTTGTTAAGCTCATCTACATCTATGTAGTTAAGCTCTGCCAAAAGCTCATTGATAAGTGTTCCTACTTCTCCGCCCTGCTGTGCACGAACGTTAGAAAGGAATGTGTCACTCTGTTTAGCAATGGTGTTTTGTATTTCAGCACCATAATTAAGTATAGAGTTTACATCGCCCTCATTAAGCTGATTCGCTATAGGCCTGTAGGTAGTATCAAGATCTGTTGCAGTTACATTTGCCAGATTTACATTTCCTTCTTTATCAATTGGGCTGCCATTACCCGTCAATACAATTTCGTTATTTTCCATGATTGCAGTTTATAGGTGGTTTTGCTGAATTGTCACTATCGTCTGCTCCAGCTTTTTATCGGGTGTCGGTGTTCCAACAGCGTTGAATTTCCATTCGCCATTCTTCTTATAGAAAACGCCCAATACCATAGAAACGTTACCTTCAAATGCTTTCTCGTTTGCAATGTCATATTTAGCAAACACTTCATTTACACGTGTAGGCGTTCCTTCATAAATTCGTATAGAAGCAAAAGGAATATCTTTAAAATCCTGTCCTCTAAAGCTATTGATAAAGAAACCTAAATAATTAGCTTTAGGGTTAAGCTTAGAAAGGTCAACAGTTATAATTTCGTTATCAAGGCCATCATCACCGTTAAGATCTCCTGTGAGGTCATCCCCACTGTGCTTTATCGCCTGATCGTTACTTTTAAGCTGCCTGAAACTTACGGTATCAATGTTGTTTTTGTTCTCGTCATATATAGCGCAGCTTGCATCAAGATCTACAGGTTCTTTCTTAGTACCAAAAAATCCTTTTTTCTCTATTGCTCCCCAGTTGATACCAACACAAATAGTTGTAAGCTTTGTGCCATTGCTCTTCTCAAGGTTTATGCGCTGTCCTTTTTCTAAATTGATTGCCATTGGTTTATAATTGGTTTTGGTTGATTAATTGTATTTGTTTAAATAATCCTGAAGGCCTCCGCGCATTCCTGCACCTACTGCTTCAAATTTCCATTCATTATTTCTTTTATAGATCCTGCCGAATTCAACAGCAGTTTCAATAGAAAAATCTTCTTCAAGTTCGTATTTAAGCAACTCTGTTCCGGAAGCATCTACAATGCGTACAAAAGAATTTCTTACCTGCCCAAAGTTTTGTTTTCTCGTGTCGGCATCGTGAATTGTAACCACTATACAAAGTTCAGAAACTCTTGTATCTACTTTAGACAGGTCTACAAGGATAGCTTCATCATCGCCATCACCGTCACCTGTTAGGTTATCACCTGTATGTTCTACTGCTTCGTCCGGCGATTTTAGATTGTTGTAAAATACAAAAAATTCGTCTGCAAGAAGTTTTTTATTATCGCCCATAATAAATACCGAAGCATCAAGGTCAAACTGTGCTCCTGTAGATGATGAATTGGTATCCCATCCAAGACCTATTGTAAATTTAGGTGCACTTAGTGTTTCACGTTGTCCTTTCTGTAAATTGATAGCCATAATTAGATTTTTTATTGGTTAAACTAGTGTTTATAAAATTAAGGTTGGTCGTATAATCATCTATCGTATGATAGTTATTACTAACAGCAAGATCAAAAAGTTTTTGCATAAGCGATCCCGGTATTTTACCCAGAAGCTTTAGAAAATCATTTTGTTCCAGCTTGAGAATATACTTAACAACACGGGTGTTAAATGTAAATGTAGCCGAATTAATAACTGAGCTAAGACTCTCTACATCTTTAACATAGAAATAGTTGTAGTAATTTTCGATATTAGGATGTATATCTTTATTCAACAGTTCAGCATAATAAAGGAAAGCAAACTCTCCTTGTATATTATATTGATCGAGAATTTTCTTTACAATATGTTCATGACTTCCTGTAATCTTTATATCATCGATAAAGAGACATAACTTACCGCTTATGTAATTTCTGTCTATGTAATAGGTATCATTAGAAATAAGCTTTACCCTGTCATCATAACTAAGATTTCCATAATCTGTAGTATACGTCTGGTTCCTGTAAATTTTAGATTCTGCCAGGGATTTTTTGCCGTGATCGAATAGAAATTTATTCATTCGTAGCTTAAAGTAATGGCAAAGGTAATTTGACGCTGTTGGTATAGCCAGGTAAGGACTTGGCAATATTACAATCTCATCGTGAGATAGTATAAGGTCTTTATGTTTTGCAATAAAACCTTCAAAAAGTTCATCGCCAAATTTTTCGGCGTACGAATTCACACCAAATTTAAATTTGCTGTATTCGGCTTCGGAAAATGGGCAATTGTTTTTATCGTTAATTTTATGCAGGCTGTAGGTTTGGCTCATTGATTGGTTGGTTTGTAATTAAATAGGCATCGAATCCAAAATTTTTTGCTCCATTATAATCTGATATGCGGTTATCCCCCACATGCAGAATCTCATTCTTTTCGATAGTATCCAATTTAAGAATTTCATTATAAGCATAGTTATACATTTCAACTCCCGGCTTAGAATATCCTGTTTCATCAGAATATGCCTGGAATGAAAAATAATCGGTAAGCCCGTAATGCGAAACGATTTTACGTAATGAACTCCCCTTAATAAAAGCAGTATTACTCAGAATATTCGCCGTTATCCCCTTTTTATGCAAAGATGCAAGGGTTTGCGGAATATCATCCGATAACAATAATGGCTTGTACTCCATTAATAACGCTTCTGTATGGTTGTAAAAAACATCAAGATCATTACCCGAATATTTTTCAATATCACCACCCAGAGCATCAAGAATAAGGTAATAAATTTCGTAAGTATTAAAATTGCAGCAAACCTTTTCGTTAATGCTATTGGTAAGCACATCAAATTTGCGGATAACTGCCGCAACTTCATCTATAGGTTTATCAATGCTGAAAAAGTCCTTAAATAAAAGGTTTCTTTTATTTTTAAACTCAGGGTTAGATTTAATTAGCGTAAGCCATAAATCAAAAGAAATGTGTCTGTATTTATATAATTCCGGTATCCGCTCCATCTTAAATTTAGTATCATCAAAAATATAAACAGGGTAAATATAGAGTTTAAATTTTTTTAAAGCAATTAAATTATCATTAACAATAGCCTCAATAATTAATTTAACTTTTATAGAATATTATCATAAAATCAAAAAATACGGCTTAAGCATTTGATTATCTTTGTATAAGAGAAACCTTATGTTCACGATTTAAACACTATATAAAAATCCTACAATAATGAAATCAGCAATTTTAGGCTTAAGAACAGTTTGTTATAAAGTGTCAGATATAACAAAAGCAAAAGAATGGTATTGTAACGCATTTAATACACAACCTTATTTTGACGAACCTTTTTATGTTGGATTCAACATTGCGGGATATGAACTTGGCCTTCAGCCCGACGAATCTGTAAAAGGTGACAATGTTGTTACATATTGGGGCGTGGAAGATATTAATACAGAATATAATCGCTTCCTTAAACTAGGTGCAACAGAACATGAAGCTCCACAAAATGTTGGCGGCGATATTACTACTGCATCTGTAACAGATCCGTGGGGAAATGTTATAGGACTTATATATAACCCGGAATTTAAACTGCCTTAGTCATGAAAACGCAGCCTGAAACCCATTTTACAAAAGAGGGTAAGGAAATAATTATCCGCGAGGCAAATGAAGATGATGCACTTAATCTAATTGAACTTAAGCGGAGTTATATAAAGGATACTACCAGTATTCCTATATATGAGTTTGAATACACAAACGATATTCAAACCGAGAAAGACTTAATAAACAAATATCTCTCTGAAACGAACAGCCTGCTGCTTGTAGCTGAGCATGGAAACAAACTTATAGGCAATATTGACCTTAATGGCAACCAGCGAAAAAAACTTTTTCATACGGGAATGATAGGCATGGGGATAGCATACGACTGGCAAAATAAAAAGATTGGCAGCCTGCTTATGGAAGGTATTATTAAATGGGCTACAAATAAATCATCATTACGTATTATATGGCTGGAAGTTTACAGTACAAATAAAGGAGGTATGAAGCTTTACGAAAAATTCGGCTTTGAAAAGTGCGGACTCATTAAAGATTTCTTCGAAGAAGAGAATCCTGCAGACAAAATCACAATGGTTAAGCACCTTTAGAAGCTAAAAAATAAGTCTTATCAAAGCCTCTGAAAATTTCATTACACGAAAGTTCCTTTTCGTTGCAAATTAAAGGTTTGTCTATTAAAATTATGCCAATAAATGAGGTTGGAAAAATGATAATTTGTAATTTCAGCCTATCAAACAGGAAAATATTTAATAAAAGCCATGAAAAAAGACATTAACCTTAAAAACGCGGACGACATGAAACTAGCAAAATTTTTCTTAGCAGCACTAGCCGGATTTGGACTGGTAAAATTCTTCGGTTATATTACCGAAGCTGAATTTGATGATGAAGGTGAATTTGATATGTATGACGAAGACGAATATCCACTTTTTGTCTAATTGTGTTCAATATACCTAATAAATATACAGCACCCTTCAGGGTGCTATACCCTTTATGCCCTCGTTTTAAACGGGGGCATTTTTTGTTTAGTAAAATTCTACACCAACATAAAACTCTTAATTATTTTAACACAAACTAACTGATTCAAAACACTTTAATTAATTAAAAGTTAAATCGAAAAACTTTAAGAGAACCTTAGCAAAGCTTCCTTTTTACAATGGCTAACTTAGTACTGTAATAAAAAACAAGGGACATATGAATGTTCTTTTAAATTATAAAGCCATGAAAAATCCAGATCAAAACCATGAGGAATTTATTCCGGAAAATGAGGATATGCAGGCAAAAGCGCATAACCCGAACCCGGATAGGGATACTACAGGTAACTGGGACGAAAAAGCTCATATGAGCCGTAACATTGAAAGTAATATCCAACATAACGAAAGAAGGAACCTTAATCCTGACCGTGAAAAAAGAACAGGCAGTAACCTGAATCCAGACAGAAATAGCGATGACAGGTAGACTTTCAAATTATTAGAGAAAATCAATAAATTATAATTCAATTAAATCTAGAAGCTATGAGTAACAAAAAATTAATTATAGGTGTTGCAGCAGGAGTTGCAGCCCTAGCAGTAGTAGGAATCATTCTTAAGAGAAGGGGTCATTTAGACGGTATTATTAGTAAAGCTGAAGAGCTAGGAAGCGATCTTGCCGACAAATATTCAACCATTAAAGACTCTGCACGCAAAAAATTTGACGAAGTAGTTGAAAAAGGTGGTGAAATTGCAGATAAAATATCTTCGCATGCTGATACAGCAGCGGCAACTGCAGCAAAAGCTACTAAGCCTACAGCTACAGCATAAGCTGATTTGAACAGCTTGTAAATAAAAGGCGCCCGCAACATTGTTGGGCGCCTTTTATTGTTTAATTTTATAGTAAAGCCGCAATTATGAAAACATCTATTTTTATAATCATTTCAGTTCTATGTATTGTCATTGGCTGTGCCACAAAATCTACGCTGCCTAAACATAATTCGTCAACGGAAACGGCCACTGCGTCGGGCGATACAATAAGAATAGCAAACGATTCGCTGGAATACGAGATAATAATTATAGATCCCGGGTTTAACAGTTGGCTAGTATCCCGAGCAAGACCTAGGGGATATTATAATCAGTCTTATTTTGAAAACAGGAATAGGATGTGGGTAATGGAATGGAATAACCGTGCCCTTAACCCTACCCGATTTGGCGACCTGTATCAGATGCAAATTGACTACCAACATCAAATTGATTACGGATATGAAGTAAACTATATGCTATACAATTATCTTGTGTATTTTCAGATAAACAACAGGCAACGTCTTGGCGGTAACATTCCTCAGTATTAATCTTTATTGCAATTTGGAATAAATTAAAATAAAGAAGCTAAAAGATTGCTGTAATTGACTAAAACCAATATATTTGCCGTTTTATTAGCCAAAATGGGAAATCTTAAACAGCGTTGGGGAATTACGAGCAACTTTCAGTTAGTTGTTATATTCATAGTGTTTGCCATAACAGGTTCAACATCTGCCTACCTGTCTAAACCTGTTCTTGCATGGATGGGATTAAGTAAAGATGACATTTCGCTTTGGCTCTACTACCCTCTTTACATCATCCTTATTTTTCCTATTTACCAGGTATTACTTGTCTCTTTTGGTTTTATTTTCGGACAATTTAAATTCTTCTGGTGGTTTGAAAAGAAAATGCTTAAATCTTTAGGATTAGGTTTTCTTTTTAAAACAGAAAAGCCCTCTTAAAGAGAGCTTTTCATATTATTTTAATCTTTACGATTTTAATTTCGACTTATAATTCTTTTTAAGCTTTTCGAGCTTAGGTGTAATTACTGCCGCACAATACGGCTGGTTCTTGTTCTGCGCATAGTAATCCTGATGATAATCTTCTGCAGCGTAGAATGTTGAAGCCTTAGATATTTTTGTTACAATCGGGCTTTTGTATAAATGCTGATCTGTAAGCAGCTTTATAAAATTTTCTGCTGATGCTTTTTGAGCGTCATTAGCGTAAAATATCTCGCTACGGTATTGTGTACCAACATCAGCACCCTGCCTGTTTAAGGTTGTGGGATCGTGCGTAGCAAAAAATATTTCAAGTAAATCTTCGTAGGCTACCTGTTCAGGATCAAAAGTTATTTTAATTGCCTCTGCGTGACCGGTAGTACCTGTAGAAACTTCGTTATAAGTTGGATTGGCATTCTTACCGCCAATATATCCGGAGACAACCTTTTCGACACCTTTTAAATCGGTAAAAAAGGCTTCTGTACACCAAAAACATCCACCGGCAAAAATGGCAGTTTCCATTTTTTTACCATCTATGTTTGTTTCTCCTTTACCCGATTCTACAATTGCCTTTTCAGGACTTTCTTTAGACTGGCACGAGAAAGAAACTACCGCCAGTACAAGTGCTATTACGTTTTTCATATTATATATCCAAAAATTAATTTATTGAAGCTCTATACCAAGAGCAATAACTAAACTATACATACGAAATATTGTGCCAAAAAAGATTTCTTATTCTTTAAAATGTTTGTTTCTTTGTGGTAAACGGTACATTAATGATCCAGGCTAAAAACATTCATAAATATTACGATAAGCTTCACGTTTTAAAAGGTGTAGATCTTCATATTCAAAAGGGCGAAATTGTTTCTATAGTAGGTGCATCAGGAGCCGGTAAAACTACCCTGCTGCAAATATTAGGAACACTAGACAGGCCCAAAAAAGAAAAGGCAGCAACTAATCTTGTTATAAATGGCGAAGATGTCTTAAATATGAAAGATAAAGCTTTGTCTAAATTCCGTAATACACAATTGGGCTTTATATTCCAGTTTCACCAGCTATTACCTGAGTTCACAGCACTTGAAAATGTATGTATTCCTGCCTTTATCGCAGGTAAATCTAAATCTTCCACGGAAACAGAAGCAAAACGCTTATTAGATTACCTGGGACTTTCGCACAGGATAAACCATAAACCCGGGGAATTATCCGGTGGCGAGCAGCAACGTGTGGCTGTTGCGAGAGCTTTGATAAATAAACCTGCCGTTATTTTCGCCGATGAACCTTCTGGAAATCTGGATACCGCTTCTGCCGAGAACCTTCATCAGTTATTTTTTAAGCTTCGTGACGAAATGGGTCAAACTTTTGTTATTGTTACCCACAATGAAGAACTCGCCAATATGGCCGACAGAAAACTGGTAATGAGCGATGGGCAAATTGTAAATACTGTTAATTCGGTTATTGGGTAATTTGATTTTCAGAATAGAATTCTTCGCTTTGAAACTTTACCTCTATGCATTACTTTTGCACTATGGAAGTGAAAATGAATGCCGATGAACTGCGCTCCTTTCTTGACGAGAAAGTACTACAATACAATACTAAAAACTTTATAGACAGTGATCCTGTACAAATACCCCATCTTTTTACCCTAAAAGAAGATGTGGAGATTTCAGGATTTTTAGCTGCGACCATTGCGTGGGGTAACCGTAAGATGATCATCAACAATGCCAAAAAGATGGTAACACTCATGGGGAATAGCCCATATGATTTTATTATGAATCATAAAGACCACCATCTGGATGATCTGGAAGGTTTTGTTCACCGTACATTTAATGCTACCGACTTTACTACATTTATAAAAGCCTTGCGTCATATATATCAGAATCATGGAGGCCTTGAAGCTGTATTTGCTAAACACCAGCAGGAACAGGGTATGCAGAAAGCTATTCATGAATTTAAGAAAGTATTCTTTGAAATTGATCACCAACACAGGACGCATAAACATGTTTCTGATCCATTAGTGGGTTCGGCAGCGAAGCGGATAAATATGTACCTAAGGTGGATGGTTCGTAACGACAGTAATGGCGTAGATCTTGGAATCTGGAAAAGCATCTCCTCCGCAACACTTTCATGCCCATTGGATGTACATTCCGGGAACGTTGCAAGAAAACTCGGGATACTAACCCGAAAGCAAAATGATGCTAAAGCGCTACATGAGCTTGATACCCAATTGCGTTTGATGGATAAAGCCGATCCGGTTAAATATGATTTTGCCCTTTTTGGGTTAGGTGTTTTTGAGGGATTTTAAACTTTGTAAAGAGATTTTATTTTATCTTCATTCAAACTTTTCGAAAGATCAACAAAATAATCCAGCTGCCACTTTTGAGTTTTCTTTGCCTGTACATTTTCTGTTATATCCCAGAAAGGATAAACACGGATAGCGCGTTTGCCGTCTTTACAAGCGGTTGTGAAAATTCCTTTTTTTAATAAAATCGACTTCGGAAATATAAACTGTCCGTAATGATTATCAGACCTGACAGAGATTATTACCAGATCTATAGCGTCCGTAGCATCATAAGGCATAATTGGGCCGTCTCCTAACCTCTTCCATAAGGTAACAAACTGACCTGTTTTCTTCGGTGTGATTTTGGCAGACCTAAAAAGTACCTTTGAACCATTGAGATCAAAAGTAAAGGCATCATATTCGGTACTTTCTTTTTCAGCTGCAGGATTTTCAAACAAAAATCCGCATCTGTCATAAACCAAAGATTTTGTCAGGAAAGGTTCTGAAAGAACTTGCATTATTTTGGAACGTGAGCTGTATTTACATTTAGCTTACTCTTATTGCGTCCATATATAAAGTAAATGACCAGGCCTACAAGTAACCATAGCCCGAACCATTTCCAGTTAGAAAGCTCCATACCCGTTAGCAGGTAACAACAAGAAACAAGTCCTAACAGTGGTATGAGAGACAGATTTTTAAGGATGGACAACACCGCCATGATGATACAAAATACAAAGAAAACAACCATTGTTACATTTGCTGTAAGCGCATCACTATTACCTGTAAAATCAAAACTATCTGTAAAGAAACCGGGGAAAGCATAATGAATAATAGCTACTGAAACAGCAAGCAACGCAGGGAAGATAAATTTAGAATTAATATAAGGTATCCTGAATTTTCCTTTTGTTTGTCTTTCTGCAATCTCTGCCTCGCTCTGCGGTGATAATACCAAAACTCCACCACAAACCAATACAAACGCGAATAAAGTACCTATACTTGTAAAGTCGAGTACAAAGTTTTCATCAGTAAAAAATATAGGTAAACCAACAACAATACCTGTAATTATAGTAGCAAATCCCGGTGTCTTATATTTAGGATGTATCTTGGAAAACTTCTCGGGCATAAGGCCGTCACGGCTCATTGTCATCCAGATACGTGGCTGACCAAGCTGAAACACAAGCATAACACTGGTCATAGCTACCACAGCTGCTACAGATACTATAAATAGCATCCATTTAACGCCTTTTAGTTTAAATATCTCGGCAAGCGGATCACTAACACCTAATAACTCGTAAGAAACCATTCCTGTAAGCACAAGTGCAAGGATAATATACAATACTGTACAAATTACCAATGAATAAATCATACCCCGTGGTAGATCACGCTGGGGGTTTTTAGATTCTTCCGCCAGTGTCGACACTGCATCAAAACCTATATACGCAAAGAAAACTGCCGATACACCGGCCATTACACCACCAAAACCGTGCGGCATAAAAGGTGTCCAGTTTTCTATATCAACATAAAATATACCTACAAAAATAATAAGCACTATGATTAGCAGCTTAACAATAACCATAGCATTACTAAAGTTCTTAGACTCTTTAGTTCCGCGGTATACAAGGTAAGTAATAAGGATATTGATAAGCAATGCCGGAAGATCAAATATAATTCTTAAACTACCTATCATCGGTGCGGTTTGCCATGCAAAAAGCCCCTCACCTGCTTTATTTACCGTAAAGGCTTCGTGTGCCGCATGGTAATTTATAGTAAGCCATTCCGGAAGATGGATATGGATCGCTTCAAGCAAATTTGTAAAATAACCACTCCATGAAAATGCGATATAGATATTACCTATAGAATACTCCATAATAAGTGCCCAGCCAATGATCCATGCAAATAATTCACCGAAAGAAACATAGGCATAAGTATATGCACTACCCGAAACCGGAACTCTTGAAGCAAACTCTGCGTAACACATAGCAGTAAAACCACAAGCAATCGCACACATAATATAAAGCAATATAACACCAGGTCCGCCTGAAAAACAGGCATTCCCGATAGCACTGAAAGTACCTCCGCCAATTATAGCTGCTATCCCGAAAAAGGTTAAGTCGCGTACCGTAAGTACTTTATTAAGTCCGGAATGTTCTCCGTCGCCACCCTGTTGAACAATTTTTTGAATTGACTTTTTCCTGAATAAATCTTTAAATGCCATCTATATGATTATTATTAGCTGCATTTATAATGCATATAACAAATATAGAAACTTAATCTAAAAAAGCACGACTACAATCTACAAATGCTATAGCAACTATGCGTGACACATAGGAATTTTCTATATACTCATAAGCAATTATGATAAATGTCATAAGATGAAAACGGTAATTATACCTATTTTTGTGACAGTAAAAAGAATATTCATTTAAATCATACATCTATGTCTTTAGTAGGAAAAAAATTTCCAAACCTTGCAATTGATGCTATTTCAGAAATGGGCGACAACCTTAAAATCAACATTTTTGAAGAAGCTGTAAATAATAACAAAAAAGTTTTATTATTCTGGTATCCAAAAGATTTCACATTTGTATGCCCAACTGAGCTTCACGCTTTTCAGGCTGCTTTAGGTGAATTTGAAAAAAGAAATACAATTGTAATTGGTGCTTCATGCGATACTAACGAAGTTCACTTTGCATGGTTAAACACAGCAAAAGATAACGGTGGTATAGAAGGTGTAACTTACCCTATACTTGCAGACACAAACAGAAACCTTGCAAACATTCTTGGTATTCTTGATATCGAGTCTTCTGAATATAATGACGAAACTGATTCTGTAATCCTTACAGGTTCTAACGTTACTTACAGAGCAACTTACCTTGTAGACGAAACAGGAAAAATTTTCCATGAAAGTGTTAACGATATGCCACTTGGCCGTAATGTGAACGAATACCTAAGATTAATTGACGCTTACACTCACGTACAGACTAAAGGTGAAGTTTGTCCTGCTAACTGGGAAGAAGGAAAAGAAGCAATGACAGCTGACCGCGACGGTGTAGCATCTTACCTTGCTACTAACTAATAAAAAACAAAACCATGTTACAAGAACTTGAGAAGGATAATTTAGCAGAAATCGTTGCCGGTAACAAGGTAGTAGTAGTACAATACTCTGCCGGATGGTGCGGAAACTGCAGGATAATGAAGCCAAAATTCAAAAAAATGGCTACAGAGAATGAGAATGTAACATTTGTTATTGCCGATGCTGAGAATTTTCCTGAATCAAGGAAACTTGCCAGGGTAGATAACCTGCCAACATTTGCAACATTTAGAAATGGAACACTCGTTAACCAGGTACAAACAAATAAAGTAGAAGTTTTAACTGATTTAGTCAATGAAATTACCAGTAATTAAGCATTTAACTCAATTTATTGAGGATAACGACCAGGATTATATTATAGAAACCCTTGATGTGCTTGAAGCTATGGTGGAAATCCCTTCGTTAAAAGACGAAGAGCTGGATGTTATAGGCGAGCTTATCTCTAATATGTATGGCGCGCTTGAGGTAAACAAAATGATTAAAGACGGAATGGACAAAAAAGAGGCCCTTAACAGCTTTATGATGCGTGTTTTAGGTGCTATAGATAAATAACCCGGCTTCACTCACTTTACATATATCCAAAACGCTTCCGGAAACGGGAGCGTTTTTTTATTTATTTTTACTAAAATTAATAATTCAAATGAGAATCCTTTCTTTCATAATATTTCTTTTATTATCGGCTTGTACTTTAAATGCGCAGGCTTATTCAGATATGATCAATCTGTCGTATGGAGAACATAAACAACAAACACTGGATTTATTCCTTCCAAAAAAGTTCAACAAACAAACACCTTTGATCATAATGCTTCACGGCGGTGCGTGGGTAATGGGCGGCAAAGAGTATACCGATAAAACTTCGAAAAACCTTAGGAACAGAGGCTTTATTGTAGCTAATGTAGATTATAGATACGTAGATGCCGACACGCATGCTAAAGATTTATTGAATGACATAGATAATGCAATTACTTACCTTCAAAAAACCGGCGTTGAAAAAGGATTCAGCACGAAAAATCTACATCTGGCAGGTATAAGTGCAGGCGCTCATTTAGCTCTATTATATGGTTACACTACACAAAAAAATATTTACTCCATATCGGTACTCTGCCCACCCGTCCGACTCGACAATACAGAGGAACTAAAAAGACTGGCTACTATAGGGCTGCTTCAAAATGTTGAATATCTGGCAAATTCAAAATTTGAAAATCAGGCAGATAAACGCTTTACAGATGTAAGTCCGTATTCACATATTAAAAACATCCCCACCCTCTTGATACACGGCAATAAAGACGACCTTGTTCCGCATGAACACTCTGTATTCCTGTATAACAGACTTCAGGAGAAAAAGGTTAAAACAAAGCTTGTAACCATGGAAGGCAAAGGTCACGATGCAGGAATGAATCAGCCGGATAGTGAAGAAAAAGTTTTAAAAGAAATTACCAACTGGATTAAAACCAACCTTTAATGCATTTATATATAAAAAATATGGTCTGCCCACGTTGCATTACAGCAGTTCGCAATGAACTTGAGCAGATGCACCTTAATATAACTTCAATAGAACTTGGTGAAGCAGAAATCGCCAATGACCTTTCTACAGAAGAACATAAAAACCTGGAACAATCATTAAAAAAAATAGGCTTTGAACTCATCGGCGACCGCAAAAGCAGGATGATAGAACAGGTAAAAACAGAAATCATTTATCTTGTTCATCATTCCGAGGAGGTAATGAAGACTAATCTTTCGGCTTGGCTTTCTGAAAAAATTAATTACGACTACACGTACCTTAGCAATCTGTTTTCTGAAGTTGAAGGAACTACCATCGAAAAATATTATATAGCGCAGCGCATTGAAAAGGTAAAAGAGCTATTGGTTTACGATGAGCTATCGCTTGCAGAAATTGCCAATAATCTTGGATATAGCAGCCCGGCATATCTTTCAAGCCAGTTTAAGAAAGTTACAGGCCTCACTCCCACCTTTTATAAGTCAATTAAAGAAAAGAAGCGTAACAACATAAATGACCTGTAAATGTTATTAGCTTTTCTAAAAATTACATATGTGCTAATGAATAGTTTATTCCGAAATTTGTTGTGTACATTAACAAGCATATTTGCTTTACAAAACAAAACAAAATGACACATACATATAACGTAACCGGAATGACCTGCGATGGCTGCATATCTAAAGTTAGCTTTTTACTTAAGAAAACGCCTCATGTAACCGATGTAGATGTTAACCTTGAGAAAGGCGAAGTTTCGGTAACTATGGACGAACATATTACTACAGCTACATTACAGGAAGCACTAAAAGATTACCCAAAATATCAGCTAAACGGGCAGGGTAACTATCATGCAAAACAAGAGAAAAACATCTTTGCAGAACAAGCCAAAGAAAGCAGAAGCTGGATTGAAACATATAAACCTATAGTATTGATATTTGGATATATATCTATCATATCTTTAATAACAGCTTCAGTACCAGAAAATTTCAGTACAATGACATTTATGCGGGTATTCATGGCCGGATTTTTCCTTTTATTTTCTTTCTTTAAAATACTTGATCTAAAAGGTTTCGCCAACAGCTATTCTATGTACGATATCGTAGCCAAACGATTTAAGGGATGGGGCTACATCTATGCGTTTTTAGAACTTACACTCGGACTTGCTTTTGCTTTAGATTTTGAACCAGTACTTACAAATGCTTTTACTGCTCTACTTATGACTGTAAGCCTTATTGGAGTGTTACAAAGCGTACTTAATAAAAAGAAAATACAATGTGCCTGCCTCGGCGCTGTATTTAACCTACCAATGAGTACTGTAACAATTATAGAAGATGGATTAATGATAGCTATGAGCATCGCAATGCTTTTTATGTACTTATAAAGATATTCAATCTACACAATATCAAACGCTTCCAAACCGGAAGCGTTTTTTTATTTACAGCACCATATTTATAATGTATACCAATGTAGAAATTCTTACTTTTGCTTTTCTAAAACAAATCACATAAAATGGCTAATATCACACTTGGCGGAAATCCCGTTACTACATCAGGCGAACTACCTCAGACAGGAACTCAGGCACCTGATTTCAAACTTGTAAAAACAGACCTTTCCACTGTTTCTTTAGCAGAATTTAAAGGTACTAAGTTGGTACTTAATATATTTCCAAGTGTAGACACGGGAACTTGCGCTGCATCGGTACGCAAATTCAATGAAAAAGCTGGAAATCTGGAGAACACAAAAGTATTATGTATTTCACGCGACCTGCCGTTTGCACAAAACCGTTTTTGTGGTGCTGAAGGATTAGAGAACGTTGTTAGCCTTTCTGATTTCAGGGATGGAAACTTCGGTGAAAACTACGGGCTTACAATTACAGATGGTCCTCTGGAAGGATTGTTATCGAGGGTTATTGTTGTTATCGATGAAAATGGTACTGTAAAATATACAGAACAGGTTGCAGATATTAAAGATGAACCTAACTACGAAAGTGCCCTTGCAGCACTATAATATAACCTGCATATTTTAATGAAAGACAACAGGTTTGTTAAAGGAAGAATGAAGAGTGTTGAGTACTCGGTTAAGGGAGCTTTTAAGCTTTTAACAACCGAGCATAGTATAATGGTTCAGTTTGCTATAGGAATCGCTATGACAATAGCCGGTTTTTATTTTAATATTTCTTCAACCGAATGGATGTTACAAATACTGGCTATTGGGATAGTTCTTGCAATAGAAGGGCTTAACACGGCCGCTGAAAAGATAGCTGACTTCATTCATCCTGAATATCACGAAAAAATAGGGTTTATAAAAGATATAGCCTCCGGTGCTGTATTTTTCGCTGCTATGGCTGCTATAGCTATTGGCGGAATTATATATTACCCTAAAATTGTGATGCTTTTTTAAATTTATTGATATTTTTACATCGCGATACTTATTATAAATGGCAAAGAGCAAAAAAGAGACAGCAGGAAAAACTGCAGAAAAACCAACTACCGAAAAGAAAAAATGGGCTTTATCCCGTCAGCATAAAGTACTGATAGGCGTATTGTTTTTTCTGTTTTCGATAGCATTGCTATTATCTTTTATTTCGTATTTCCTGTATTGGGATTTTGACCAAAGTACACTTGCTTCTTTTAACGATAGAAATCAGGCTGTACAAAACTGGCTTGGCAAGTTTGGTGCTTCTTTAGCCGATTTCTTTCTTTACAAAGGATTTGGTGTTGCGTCATTTATATTAATCCGCTTTTTCTTTTTAACGGGGGCATATCTGGTATTAGACCTTCCGGTGAAAAAACTCAAAAAAACATTATTTTGGGATTTATTCCTTGTAATAATACTTTCTGTCCTCTTTGGATTCTTCAATCCTTATCTTCCAGAACTTGGAGGTGTTATAGGCTTTGAAATGAATCTTTTCATGCAGGATTATCTTGGTAAAATCGGTACCATACTGGTTATTGTATTTGGTCTTTTCATCTTCCTGATTTTCAAGGTCAAAATGTCTCCTGATGCTATTAAAACTTTCTTTGAAAGCAGGCAAAAAGAGGAAAGTGAAGAAGAGGAAAAAGTGACTGAAAACAGGCAAAATATCCCTGTGGTCGCTCCTACTCCAATTCAGGTTCAAAAACCTGCTGTTACTCCTCAGTCTAAATTATCGAACAAAATTGAGGACGAGGATGATTTTATTGACGATGAAGATGACGAAGAGCTAAACAATATCGAGCTTAAGACGATACCTACACCTACACCTACACCTACACCTACTCCTCCTCCATCTCAGTTTGAGATTAACCGTGAGTCGTTAAAACCAACTATTTCTAATTCATCAGAAATTAAACTGGATCTTGGCAAACCAAAACAACCTGAGCCTGCACCTATTCATGAAAAAATAGAAACAGGGGATGAAAATTTTGTCATTGAAAAATTTGAAGAGGAGGCAACTGTAGAAGAAAACCTTGCGGCAAGGCTTGTTAAGGATTTTGGAGAATTTGACCCTACCCTGGAACTTTCAAATTACCAGTTTCCTTCTATAGAACTTTTAAAAGATTACTCTTCGGGTGGTATAACTATCAATCAGGAAGAATTAGAAGAAAATAAAAATAAAATTGTAGAGACACTACGTAACTACAAAATTGATATTGCACAAATTAAGGCAACTGTAGGCCCTACGGTTACACTATATGAAATTGTACCAGAGGCAGGTGTGCGTATATCTAAGATAAAAAGTCTTGAAGACGATATAGCACTTTCGCTTTCCGCTTTAGGGATACGTATTATTGCCCCTATTCCCGGTAAAGGAACTATAGGTATTGAGGTTCCGAATAAGAACCCAACTATGGTTTCTATGAAAAGCGTAATTGCCGCTCCTAAGTTCCAGACTGCAGAAATGGAATTACCTATTGCTTTAGGAAAAACCATCTCTAATGAGACATTTGTTGTTGATCTTGCCAAGATGCCCCATCTTCTTATGGCGGGTGCTACAGGTCAGGGTAAATCAGTTGGACTTAATGCTGTACTAACATCGTTATTGTATAAAAAACACCCAGCCGAAGTTAAATTTGTACTGGTTGACCCTAAAAAAGTTGAGCTTACGCTTTTCAATAAAATAGAAAGACATTACTTAGCGAAGTTACCTGATGATGGGGATGCCATTATAACTGATAACACGAAGGTTATCAACACACTAAATTCTCTATGTATAGAGATGGACAACCGTTACAACCTTCTTAAGGATGCTATGGTTCGAAATATAAAGGAATACAACGAAAAATTCCGTCACAGGAAATTAAATCCTGAAAATGGACACCGTTTTCTTCCGTACATTGTCCTTGTTGTAGATGAGTTTGCCGACCTTATTATGACAGCCGGTAAAGAGGTTGAAACTCCTATTGCCCGTTTAGCGCAGCTTGCACGTGCTATTGGTATTCACCTGATTATTGCTACACAACGTCCGTCTGTTAACGTTATTACAGGTATTATCAAAGCTAACTTCCCGGCAAGGATTGCATTTAGGGTAACATCTAAAATTGACTCCCGTACTATTCTTGATAGTCAGGGTGCAGATCAGCTTATTGGTCGCGGAGATATGCTATACACACAAGGTAACGACCTTACACGTGTACAGTGTGCTTTTGTTGATACTCCCGAAGTTGAAAAAATAACTGAATTCATAGGCTCTCAAAAAGCATATCCGCAGGCTTATCTCCTTCCTGAGTATTTTGGAGAGGAAAGTGGCATCAATCTTGATATAGACATATCCGAAAGAGATTCGATGTTCAGGGACGCGGCAGAGGTAATTGTTACAGCTCAACAGGGTTCGGCATCACTATTGCAGCGAAAATTAAAATTAGGCTACAACCGCGCCGGAAGGCTTATTGATCAGCTTGAAGCAGCAGGTATTGTTGGCCCTTTTGAAGGCAGTAAAGCACGAAGTGTAATAATCCCCGATCTCGCATCTCTTGAGCAATTTTTCAAAAATGAAGAAAATAACTTTTAGCATGCGCACTTTTTACGGGATATCAATAGCTCTGTTTTTAATTTTTACCACTGCCTTACAGGCACAAAATGCCGAGAAGGCAAAAGGATTACTGGATCAGGTAACCGGCAGGGTAAAAAGCTATGATAATATATCTATTGACTTTAAATATTCTATGAGCAACCCAAGGAAAAACCTGAATCAGGAAAGTAAGGGTTCTGTTGTGCAAAAAGGCAATCTTTATGTTTTAGACTTTATGGGAACCACCCGTATTTTTGACGGCAAAAAGATATACAACATCGTTCCGGAAGACGAAGAAATTTCTATTTCTAAATATGACGATCAGAAATCAGACGATCTTACCCCTGCTAAAATGCTTACCTTTTACAATTCGGGATACAAGTATGCCTGGGATATATTACAGAACATTAAAGGCAGGAAGATTCAGTATGTAAAACTTACCCCTATTAACGCTAAAGATCAGACTAAGGAAGTACTTATAGGTGTAGATGTTCAGACAAAGCATATCTATAATTTTATACGTACAGAGAAAGATGGAACCAAAATAATTATAACCATAAATTCTTTCAAAACTAATCAGCCTTTGTCAAAAAATCATTTTACCTTTACAGAGAGTAAATACCCTAATTACTATATTAATAGATTAGACTAATTTTTTGGTGAAAATATTAGACCGTTATATCCTAACCTCGTTTATTACGACATTTGCATCGGTATTTGTTATCCTGTTTTTCATTTTTGTATTACAGGGCATCTGGCTGTTCATCTCTGAACTTGCAGGCAAAGATCTGGACATTTGGCTTGTACTTAAATTCCTTACTTTTTACTCTCCTAAGATAGTTCCATTGGTATTGCCTTTGTCTATACTATTGGCTTCCATCATGACTTTCGGAAGTTTCTCAGAACATTACGAGTTTGCCGCGATGAAATCATCGGGTATTTCTCTTAGCAGGGCTATGAAAGGCCTTACCATATTTATATTTGGACTTAGCGTTGTTGCCTTTTTCTTCGCCAACAATGTTATTCCGAAGGCAGAGTATAAATTTATAAACCTCCGTAAAAATATTATACAGCGAAAGCCTGCAATGGCTATAGTTGCCGGTCAGTTCAACGCTATTGGTAACTTTAATATCAAGGTCGATAAAAAATCCGGGGACAACGATGAAAAACTCACAGGGGTCACCATTCATAAACGGGTTATAGGAAGTCCTAATGTTACAATTATACGTTCTAAAACAGGTTTATTAAAAAGTAATGAAAGCTCTAACTTGTTACAGCTTGAACTTTTTGACGGCTATTATTATGAAGAAGTAAGCAGTAAAAAACCATCTGATCGTTTAAAGCAGCCTTTTGCAAAAAGTAGCTTTACAAAACAGATCATGAACATAGATCTTACCATGTTAAACTCAAACGACATGGACGATGAAAAAATTGCACACACCAACACAATGCTTAATATCAGTGAATTATCATACACACTCGATTCACTTGAAAGCAGTTATGTGAGAGAGTCAAAAAGTATAGCCGATAACGTCTCGCAACGTTTTAATAATGTGTTGCAAAATCAGTTTACACATAAACTGGCTGATAGCATAAATACTATAAAGAAGGACAGTCTTCCGAAAAATCTTCTGAACCTGATTAAGACCAATGAAGATAAAACGCGTATACTGGATGTTGCAACAAACAACATAAGCAGTGCGGAATATCTTATGAAATCCGGTAAAGACCAATTATATGACAGAACTAAAAATATTAACGGTCACTGGCTGGCGCTGTATGAAAAGTTTGTTATCGCCTTTTCATGCCTCTTGATGTTCTTTATTGGTGCACCGCTTGGAGCTATCATACGCAAAGGTGGATTAGGCCTACCTATTGTATTTGCAGTATTAATATTCATTATTTTTCACTTTATAAATACATTCGGTAGAAAGCTTGCGGGTGAAAATGGTATCCCACCATTCTTAGGCTCATGGATGTCATCTTTTGTTTTGAGTCCACTAGCAGTAGTATTGACTTACAGGGCTACTAATGATCTTGACGTAAGTATAAGTTTTGATTGGCTTACATCTCCTATCAAAAAATTATTTGTAAAAGATAAGAGCGACGAGCAGCCTAAGATTAACCTAGATACAGTACGTATTACCGACTCTGAGGAATGGATTGGCTTAAAAGAAATGACAGACGATGCATTAATACACATCGTTAAAAACTCAAGACAATTAGGGCACACAAATGAGTACAGGAAGAAAGCATTAAAAATACTGGAAGGAAGAGATATACTTCAGGACCAGCTTAAGGAAGATAATAATCTATACGATCTTTACTATCTTAAATCTGAGTTCCTTTATAATAAATTTAAAATTTCAGCCAATACGGCGTTAGCGGCATATATTATTCTAATAGGGCTCGCCCCTTTAATCACTAAAGCTAAAATGGGTATAATTTTACCTGCGCTTATATGCCTTGCTATTTTTTATATCACTGTATTCAAGGCAGCACAAAGTATTAGCCGTACGGGAAAAATATTGAAGGAAAAAATCAGTATAGGATTAATCCTGAATATGATACTGGCGTTACCTTTTTACCTTATACTATATTTCTACAATAAGACAGCGCTTAAGAAAACACTGGCGCGACACAATTATAAATTTTAAAGACAGTTAACATGTCAGCTATCGAGATAAAACTTAATACAATAGAAGAAGCTATAGAAGACATCCGCAATGGTAAAGTTGTGGTTGTTGTTGATGATGAAGATCGTGAGAATGAAGGAGATTTTATTGCAGCAGCAGAAAAAGTTACTCCCGGGATGATCAACTTTATGGCTACTCACGGACGTGGACTTATATGTGCACCTTTAACAGAGGCGCGTTGTAAAGACCTTGACCTTCACATGATGGTTACTAACAATACTGTATTGCATGAGACTGCATTTACAGTGTCTGTTGACCTTATAGGGCATGGATGTACTACAGGTATATCTGTACACGACAGAGCAAAAACTATTAAGGCTTTAGTGGATGACACTACAAAGCCGGAAGATTTAGGGCGTCCTGGTCATATATTCCCTCTAAAGGCAAAACAAGGTGGTGTGTTACGCAGAACAGGCCATACAGAAGCTGCTATTGACCTTGCAAGGCTTGCGGGATTTAAACCTGCCGGAATACTTGTAGAAATTTTAAATGAAGACGGTTCTATGGCGCGTTTGCCGGAACTTTACGAAGTTGCTAAAAAATTCGACCTTAAACTTATTTCTATAGAAGACCTTGTTGCATACAGGATGCAGCACGACAGCCTTATACAGAAAAAAGAAGATTTTGAAATAGAAACCCGCTTTGGTACATTCCGTTTAAGAGCTTATGTTCAGACGACAAATAAACAGGTTCATTTTGCACTTACAAAAGGTAGCTGGAATATTGGCGAGCCTGTATTAACTAGAATTAATTCGACACAGGTTAACAGTGATATTTTAGGTACGTTAACCAATGATGCCGACAGAAAGCTTGATAATATGTTCCGTCGTATAAATGAAGAAGGAAAAGGCGCTATCTTATTTATCAATCAGGAAGTACAGCCTTCGGAATTATTAACACGCATAAAAGAATTAAAAGAGTTACAGTCTGAAGGAATAACCAAAGCTCCCCAGGTAAAAATGGACGACAGGGATTTTGGTATTGGTGCGCAGATTTTACACGATATAGACATTTGTAAAATTCGCTTGCTTACAAATTCCGGTCAGACAAAACGTGTTGGAATGATCGGTTACGGCCTTGAAATAACAGAATACACTGAATTTTAGAAAAAAGTTTCATCCTTAAAGTTAAGGTAATGAAATGTTTATAAAATAGTATGCGATTTACTGCGATTTTAGTGTAAATAGTTTTTGGCAAAACCAAAAACCTTGCTATATTTGCAACCGCAATAAGGAACTTACTTATTGTAACACATACTGGAGGAATGGCAGAGTGGTCGATTGCGGCAGTCTTGAAAACTGTTGACTGTAACAGGTCCGGGGGTTCGAATCCCTCTTCCTCCGCTAAGCTTAGAAAGCTTCAAATTTTATAAGCCTTTAAATAGAAATATTTAAAGGCTTATTTTTATTTTATATATCTTTTCGAAACCTTGAATTTTAAAGGCTAATCAAATAATGCGGTAAATAGTTACGTGTGTTTTTTCTTTGGAATTGTTCTATTTAAATTGATTTCTAGCAGATTAAATATCTAAATTAATGACATTTTTCTTTACTTAAAATTTATATTGAAATAACTATGACAAGTGTTTGGAAATAATAAAAACCTTACTATATTTGCAACCGCAATAAGGAACTTATTGTAACACATACTGGAGGAATGGCAGAGTGGTCGATTGCGGCAGTCTTGAAAACTGTTGACTGTAACAGGTCCGGGGGTTCGAATCCCTCTTCCTCCGCTAAGCTTGAAAGCTTCAAATTTAAAAGCCTTTAAATAGAAATATTTAAAGGCTTTTTTTATACATTAAAATTGATTGATATAAATTTATCAAAGCGTGATTTTCTTTTTAATCCCAAAAAAGTAAACATCCTTACCACTAATCCCGTAAAGTTTCTCATCGACAATCTTTACCGAAAAATCAGAAGGCTTAACTTTGTATAGTTTTTTTAAACCCTTGCTCAAAGTATTTACAAAGTAGACGTTATTCCGGTCAAAAGCGTAATACGCATGACTTTGATCCAAATGAAAACTATCAAAACATCCCGGTACCGTCTTAAAGGTAGTTATATCCACTTCCGCTTCCTTTTTACCCTTAAAAAATAAGTTATTGTTATCCTTGCCTATATTCTGCCAAAGTATACTGAAGGAGTCGGCATCAGCATCTTCTACATACTCGGTAATAAAGAAAACTTTTTGGCCATCCCGCAAGTAATATTCATTATACTTTTCTGCCTTGCTGAAGTCATAAGGAAGAACTTTATTATACCAGTAATAGTCATTCCCATCATAGCCAATTCCGTCGGCAGCGTTAACTACTTTAAAAGTTTCGGGATTTGCATTTTCGAGGACAGAAGATGTACACATATAACTGCTAACATAAACATGGTTTTTATCCTTAAAATAAAATGTTTTTTCTTCGAAAGCCTCTATTAATTTAAACGAATTGTAATCAATTGTTTTTCTAAGGCTGGTAAATGTTTCTGAATCATGATATAAAATACTCTTGTCGATAAGCCTGAAGCCATGTCCTAGATCTTGCATGTAATTGATATTTTAAACGTTTTACAAATTTCACAGTTAGATATATAAAAGCAAATTGCTTATAAAACTTTTAACAACGAAAGGATAAAATTAATAGAGCCTTTAAATAATAAATATTTAAAGGCTCGTATTTAATGTAATGACGGATAATTGAGCTTATTCAACAATTAGTTTCTTTATCGCCGATTTATTTCCAAGATATACTTTCACAATGTATACGCCTTTCGACAAACCTTCAGTGTGAATTTCATTCTTAGTCGTTTCAAGTATTTTACTTCCCAATAATGAATAAACTTCAATTTTTGATATCGCTGAAACTTTAGACTCAACATAAGCGATATCCTTTGCCGGATTGGGATATAATACTAATGCATTATTAAGCTCAGGATTATCTGTTCCCATAATACAATCATCGCCTACAGTATAGCTAACATATTCAGTAACAACTAACCCTCCCGCATAGGCAAATTTAACAGCATACGATATCGTTTCACCAATAGTCTGCCCTGTAAGAGTCTGCGAGAATTTAAGACCTGAAACATTAGTCATCGGTATCTCTGCAAACGGTGTTTCCTTCCATAAATAAGCAACTACGCCTTCTTTATCTGTATCTAGCATTTCGAAAGTGATGGTAACATCAGTTCCCGAAGTTTTAAATGCATAATTATATCCGGTTGAAAAAGTGCCTTGCTGCACTTCAGAACCTGTTCCGGAACAATCTGTGCTGTCATCTCCAATAGTGGTTGCTTGCAACACAATAAGATTAACAACTTTATTACCTGTAACATCACCGGCATCAATAGTAAAACTGTACGATGTTTGCGGAGTAAGATTATTTATAACAACTGATTTTTGGACTCCTGAAACACCATTAATGGATGTTGAGTTTTCACCATATGCTATATCATAAACAACGCTTCCTGAATTATCGGTTGCCTTAAGCACCAATTCTACTGACGTTGCTGTTATAGCTCCAACCGAAGCTGTAAAACCTGATGGAGCGTCGGTGTCAGTTCCACCTTGATTACAATTACTACCGACAACGTAGCTTATGTATTTTGTTACCGAAAGCCCTCCTGCATAAGCAAATTTAACGGCATAATTAATGGTCTGCCCTAATGTCTGACCACTTAATGTTTTAGAAAAAGTCGAGCCCGAAACATTATCCATAGCTGTTTCTGTAAATGGCGACTGCTGCCATAAAAATGCTACAACTCCCGTTTTGTCTGTATCAAGTAATGCTATTTTAATTGTAACATTAGTGCCAACTGTTTCAAACGTTGATTCATAACCTACAGAAAACGCCCCTTGTTGCGCTTCACTGGCTGTTTCGGTACACGACATTACCTGTGAAACAGATAGATTAACTACCTGAGAGGTTGCCTGAGCCCCACCACTGTCAGTAGCTACCGCTGTTATACTATGGTTTCCTACACTGGCTGTTGTCCAGTTAAAATTATACGGAGCCGCAGTGGCCTCCCCTATTTTTACAGTTCCATTGTAAAACTCAACTAGAGTTATTGTACCGTCTAAATCACTAACCGTTGTATTAATGCTAATTGGAGTTCCCTGTATGTAAGAATAGCCATTTACAGGAGATGTTATAGACACAGAAGGTGCAGCATTTCCTGAAGCTGAAACAATGATGAAGACTTCGTCTGTTGCGCTGTAGGTTCCGTCGCTTACAGTTAACTTACATTTATAAATACCCACAGCTAAATTGGAAATGGCTGGTGATACAGCAGTAGCATTACTGAAATTTATTACTGATGGCCCATAAACTTGTTCCCAGCTATATGTTATAGGCTGCCCTTCAGGGTCATTACTTAATGAGCCGTTTAGCGTAGCAGTTGCAGCAGGTAATACAACCACAACGTTTTGCCCTGCGTCCGCAACCGGTGGAACATATGCTAAAGGCGAAGCGAATGTAAAGTTCATAGTACCGAGGTTAAATTCACCATTAGTCACAACCAACCGTAGTATATGTTTGCCTTTGGTAAGGGCAACATTATTTACCGTTTTATTTACCCATGTCCCCCAATCACCTGTAGTTGGTAAAACAACATCAGGGCTTATTGCAGCGCCGTCAATTTCAAAATGAAAAGGCCCACCACCACTTGCATTTCCCGAAGCATATCTTAAAACCACGTTATACAATCCTGAGTCTTGAACATCAATTGTATATTCCATCCATTCGCCAGAAGTTATCCATCCAACAGTTGGGCCTTCCTGTGTATCTATTGCAGCATCTACATATTCGGCTGCCCGGTAGCCTCCCTGGTTATTTAACGATGAATCATTATAAGATATATTCTGCCCTATACCACCTTCAAAAACATCATAATTACCTGCCTGAATAGTACCCGGAATCTGGAAGGCTGTTGTAAAAGGCACTTGTTCACCTACCTGTACAGAAATGATATTTGTTATATTGAATTGGTCGCCTACAAATACTTTTGCATACATACCATGAATTCCTAATGCTAAATTAGCCGCCTGAATCTGGTAAGGAGCGGTTACATCTGATCCTATAGACGTTTCACCATCAAAAAATTCTACTTTAGTTATGCCACTCCCTGTAACTGTAGCAGTAAGATTTACGCTTCCGTTTGGATAAGCCTGGTAAAAATCTGACGCCAGCACACCCAAAGCATTTATATCCCTGCTTGTTTTCATTTTTCGCGCCGGTACGTTAAGTATGTATCCATCAGAAAATGTTACATCAATTGCCGATGCAGAATAATTATGTGCAACGTATGTAGTAACTCCATTATCCACAAAAGAAGCTGCTATTGGATAATCAGCGGTAACAGAAGTATTTACTCTTCCGAGTGCGTTCATTGCATGCAGCCAATGGTAAGTCTGTGCATCCGATATACCAAATTTCAATTCCCTGTCAGGATAAGAATCATATAAATTAATTGCAGCCTGCGGATCTATAAATGATAAATACTGCCAATAAGTATCGTGCCATAAATTAGCATTTGCTTCATTACTTAGTATTCCTGTTTTTGCTGAAATTTCATTCCATAGTGATTGCGCATAATCAGGATTATGACCAAGATATAGCGATCCGCCATGAATAGGATACATTTCTATACCGTATGCAGCGGCAATATCAGAAGTCCAGAATGTCTGGTTGTCATATCCGTTACCCCAAATTCTTGAAGCAATACTAAATCCATATCCCGGTTTAAAAGTTCTATGGTTTATGTCGAACCAATACTCTTCTATAGCTGTTTGCTCTGTGGTATAAATATATATACCAAGATCTCTTATAGTATTATTCTGGGTAAGCGTTCCCCAATGTATTAATGAGGAGGCAAACTGCATACTTTCGGATGTTGATTCCTGATCGTTTCCAAATGGAAAAGTAGCAAAACCATTTGCCCAGCTATGCCCAGCGTACGGACTAAAATTCCTTAAATAAGGAAAAAGCGTGTCATTTCTGTCTGTTGAAGCAGCATCACGAATCAATAAATTTATCATACCACCCCATTTTGCTGCCCATCCCGGTTCAAACTGTTCCATAAAAGCGGCTGCATGAATAAAATATCCCCAATGGAAATGGTGGTCGTTTATATTATTGTCCTGTCCGTGGCCTGCAGGATATCCTAATAGCGTCGACCAGTTACTATTATAGTAAAACAGAAAAGCAACCTCTCCCGATTCTACTTTGAGCCAGTCTTCAAGACGCGCCTTAATAGTAGCTACAATTTTATTTCTCGCTTCGGTATCTCCCATTTCGTCAGCAATCCGGGCAGTTTGTATTAGCCTGTTCATTACCTGTCCTTCGTTGTATGAATCTGTCCACTCTGCCAGTCCATCGTTTTCAATCTGAGCAATCTTGCTGTCAAGTTTAGCCGGGTTAAATCCTTCACTATAATTATCAAGATAAGGCAGCGTAGGCAGTATACCTTTAAATGTGTTTTCTACGGTAAATGTATTACCCGCAAGTGTTTTAAGTTCTCCCCTTATAGAATTATAGCTCTGTCCTGTAGGCTGTGGAGAAGCGGAATTTAAATGCGCCCATTGATGGGGTAAAAGTCCTAACAGCACTTTTGTTTCGGCACCTTCTTTTACATCCGTAGCTACCGTAAAAGTTGTAGTCAGCTTAGAGGTATTTTGATTGTAATTCCATGTAGCTGTTGTATTTGAAGGAAACACATAAGCGTACTTTTTATATTCATTGGCAACTACAGGTATATCAGTAGCACTAGGAGGCAAATATGCCAAAGACCAATAGTTTTTTCCACTTAATGTAGAAGTATACGTATTTCCGGTTTGCTGCCATGTGCTACCAACAGGTGCATAAATTGCAAAATCGGCACCCTGATGTGAGTTGGTTACAACAAGCATTTCATTGGCTATAGTAACTGTGCCTTCAATAATATCAATCTTAGCGACGTCGGCGGTATTTTTAGTAAAATAGACAAATGGCATGCCTATACCGGCTGTAGCTGTAAATGAATGAGAACTGTTAGCCCAGTTCATTGTAACAGTCCAATCGGAGTAATCCGATACAGTAGCCTGCGTAGCATTCAGGTCTGAAACTCCAACTACTATTGGTAACGCATCATCCAGGGGTTGACTGGATCCGTTTGGCGTTGAAGTTGGAACTATATAACTCACAACCAATCCCTGATTTACCGTCCGCATGGCAAGTGGATAATTAAACAGGTTAGCAGCATGGTTCTCTTTTACCAAAGAAGACCACCAGTCATTTGTTGGAACAGGTTTTCCTAAGGCGTTGCCACTAAGTTGTGGTGATCCCGATGGAAAAGAGTTTCTTCCCGCGGAATCTGCTCCGGGAAATGTTCTTGTATAACTTCCGTTACCCACCGAAGTAATCTGAGCGGAAAGCAACTGCACAGAAAATGCGATAATTAAGAAGAAGGACAACTTAATATACTTTTGGTAATTATATGCCATTATTTTTATATTTTATATTATTTAATGGTAAAAATATTAAAACATATTCAATAAACAGCACACAAACAAACTATACAGCGAGCCCAAAACAGGCTAAAACATAGCCTATTTACCTATACAATAACACTACACATATTTTCACAACCGTAGATTTTTCTGATATTTTCGCCTGGATAATTTGAGTGTTTGAATTGGAAATTATTCGATGATTTATTTGTAATAAAATGGAAAGCTGCCAATATATATTGACAGCTTTTAATAAATATTTACTAATTTGATTTAGCTTATGATTTGATAAAAGCTAAAATATCATTATTAATTGTTTCTGCTTCTGTGGTAGGCATACCGTGAGGGAATCCCGGATAAGAAATTAGCTTACCATTTTTAAGAAGTTTTGCAGCTCTTGGTGCCTGATTAAAAGGTACAATCTGGTCATCTTCTCCGTGAAGTACAAGAACAGGAATCTCAACACTTTTAAGATCTTCAGTAAAATCTGATTCAGAAAAAGCTTTAATACCTTCGTAATGTGCCAATACAGACCCCATCATTCCCTGGCGCCACCAGTTATATTTGATACCCTCCTGAGCTTCTGCTCCTTCACGGTTCCATCCGTAAAATGCTGTAGGGAAATCATAGAAATATTGTGCCCTGCTAAATCCTGTACCCTTACGGATTTCATCAAAAATTGACAATGGCACACCTTCAGGATTGCTTTCATTTTTTACCATGATTGGCGTTACAGCACTTATTAATACCGCTTTGGCAACGCGGTCTTTACCATATTGCGCAACATAACGAATAGCTTCTCCACCACCTGTTGAATGCCCAATATGAATAGCATCTTTTAAATCTAACGCTGCTGTTAGTTCTGCAACATCAGATACGTAAGTATCCATATTGTTTCCTTCAGAACTCTGACCTGAACGTCCATGTCCTCTGCGGTCATGAGCGATTACCCTATACCCCTGTTTTAGGAAAAACATCATTTGTGTGTCCCAGTCATCGGCTGATAAAGGCCATCCATGGTGAAAAACAATAGGTTGCCCTGTTCCCCAGTCTTTGTAATAAATCTTAGTTCCGTCTTTTACTTTAAGTGTGCTCATTTTGTATATTTTTTGGATTAATAAATTTTATAGATATGTTTCTGTTTTTGATATTAAACAAACATCCCCTGCCAAAATAAAAACAACTTTAAGCCCAAAAACATATACCTTTAAAAATCAACACTTTAAACATTAAGCGTAGTTTTTAAAAATACGATATATCGTATTTTTATATATTGTCTTCCTTTTTATTTATTAAAGGTATCACAAACAGATAAATTTACCTCAACGGTTTAAGTATAAAGTTAATACCATCTATAAAAGAGCCTTCGATATTACGAACCACAGTAAAACTAAATGAGGTGGTGTCAGTTGTTAATTCCAGTTCCCTCAATTTATCCGAATCAATTTTTGCGGTGTATTTACCCGGTAACAGACCCATATAAGAAAAATAACCATCAACTTCAGTTGTAGTCTGTCCAACCTTAATAGACTTCTCATTATAAATTGATATTACAATACCTCCCCTGCCTCTTTCGTTTTCATCATCAAGCTCAGATACCTTACCTGATACCTCAGCGAACACCGATACTGGTATCTCAATGTTTTTTACGAAATTTGGATCTATAGCCACAGCATAATTCTTTTTAAGCAGTTTCCATCCCAAAGGTTTAAATCCTGAAGGATCTAATTCAATATTGCAATTTGTGTACGGTTCGAGATCCATTATAAGGATTGTATTGTCTTTAGCAGATCGTTTTACACGTCCCCCGTTTACATTTACATTTAGTCCTTCTGCAGATGGTTCATCTTTGTCACGTCTCATATTACCATTAAGATCCAAGTAAGGAATTAACAGTACCGATCCCTTACCAATACTGGTGTAGTTATTAAATTCTGTTTTACCGGATTTCGGATCATGTATCAGGCTTCCACTTGCACCCTGCAATGTTCTGTACAGATCGTTTGTTTTCCTGACTGACGCTCTTGTCTGGGCAAAAGAGAAATTGTAGCGTAGTCCAAATTCAATGTTATTGATATTACTAACGTAATTTCTTTCGAACGAAAGATTCGCGTATCCATTTAAAAATATTCTTTTCTCTAATTCTGTACGTATACCTATAGCTTTATTAGCACTATACTCATACTGAAGCTGCTGGGTAATTAAAAGATTTTTAAAAGCCCTAACCCCAACCGAATATATACTATAAATATAGGCATCGTTATTTGGAAAAAACAGTCCAAAAGTATTAGCACTAACATTAACGTTCGCTAAAACCCCGGAAAGCATCCATTCTGCTGTGGTATACTTGCTATTGGGTAGTTTTATCTCCTGAAGAGATAAACGTGTAAACGCAGAGAAAACTTTCCCCCTGAACGGAACTGTTAGTATTGCTTTATGTTCTTCTACAAAGGTGTTATTTATAGCTGTCTGCCCTTCCTTATACCAATTGTTATACAATTCAAATTGCAACCCCGAGGGCATGCTATAACTCAAAACAGCCCTTGTCCTTACATTGTAGTCGTATTCGGCAGAGACAAGTAAGTTAGGAAGCAAACGGAAGAAAGTGTTCACAAAAGGAATTTGACTTCCTGATGTGATAGAAGAAAGATATTCATACCCCGCCCCCACGGTGATATGCCTGCTTAGCCCATAATTGCTGCTAAACCTGGCAAATCGTGTATCCTGTCCATCTTCAACAATACCTCCGCTTGCTGTGTATTCAAATTCGTTTTTGGGTAAAAAGTTAAAAGGAATATTAATGTTCTGCTCTGTTGCCCGTTCTTCTCCAAAAGGACCATAAAACCTCAACTTCACATTTGTATTTCCGTACACAAGGGGTACATTAAAAGTGTAAAAACCGGCAGCATCTGCCTTAACATAATTGATAAGTACACCGTTTACATACAACTCTACAGTCCAGTTAGGTTCTGTATAGTTACTTAGGGTATAACTGCCAAATGATCTTCTGAATGTTGTAGGTGTGTTAGTAACCTGAGCTCCGACAATAGGTGAATAAATAGACGAAATTGTCTGAGGCCTTATCTTACCTGCCAGATATTGTTTTGCAAAAACACTTTTGTTATCTACATAACGCCATAAATAATACTGCTGCCTGCTTGAAAATGCAATGTTATTCTGATAATTTAAAATAACATTAGTTTCTCCACCCGCAATAATACCTCCCACACCTACGCTTGCCCTAACGTCTCTGGGTGTATTTTCATTCCCCCCTGACGTAACAAATGCGTAGTCTGCTGCTCCAAAAGAAAATGCCGGCCTGCTGCGCCCTACAACAACATCAGCCTTAAAAACTCCCTGCAATTTACCAAGGTTGTTTCGCATTTGCTCCAGCCTCATTTCGCGTAATATTGGTAATTCCAGATCGGTACTCAGCACAACTGAAAGGTTACGGAAACTAAAAGTACAGTTCAGCCCGAAGATCTCACCGAAATATTCTGACCGTAAATACACATTACTGGCCGACTTGATAATGCTATTGGGTTTTAGATCAAACGTTTTCCCCTGATATACAATACGGTTTTTCGGCTGATCTATAAAATAGTGTGATTCCGGATGAATAAACGTTCCGGTTACCGAATCCAGTTCTCTTGATATAATTCTTATTTTTAAATAATCAAATAGGTCAATTACCGGTAAATAGGCTTGCTCATCATTTATCAAAGCCGTCATTTCTGTTGATCCGATTCGCTGAATATTAAAAAAAACAGGTATCTCATCATATTCAACTGCTGTCTGAGCATTACATGTTGCACCCTGCCCCATCATTATAATGCATATAGTGATGATCTTCAATAAAAAGAACGGATTTAAACCTGGGGGGGCTAAACGCATAAATCAGGGTTGAATAAATGTTACCGAAAATGTTCCGTTATAATTACCTGGCGGGCTCGCCAATGGGTTACCCAATGTAAGGATACCCCCTATTCTTATCATTGTTCTTGACGGAGAAGTCGCTGTAGCAATAAACGGACTTGGCGGATCTGAATCACCTATCGTTAAATTTATTGTTCCTCCGTTACTACCTGTAAGTGTTATATCGGGGCCATTTAAAATAGTAATTAGTGTGCCCGGCTCTGCATCAACTTCAAAAATTGCGGGAGAAAAAGAGTAGCCCTGACTAGTTTGTATTACACTTCCTGTTGTTGCTCTTGCCCCACTGGGATAAATAATTATAGTTCCGCCCGAACCTCCTTGATAAAATGCTCCAAAGTTCAAACCCTGTGCAGGGTTAACATATATCTGTACCGGTCTTGGAGGATTCTCCGGCCCCTGTGCTGTAGCTGAAAAGCCAACGAACGACAAGACAACCAGAAAAGCAGCCTTCATCAATAATTGAGTAGTATTTAGTACTATCATAATTTCCGGTTTATCTGTCTGTTGTTATTATTTTTAATGTATGATCTCCTTTGGGAGTTATAAAACTTACCACATAAACTATATTTGATGTTAGTCCTTCAAGTTTGTAATCTCCATTACCCTGCACCTGCAATTCTGAAACTACCTGACCCAGTAAATTTCTTACGACCAGGATGCCCGGTTGTTCGCTCATTAAATTGATTTTTACATACGTGTTGTTAAACGCCATTCCATAAGCATAATAAATGTCACCAGTTCCATTTACAGGTGTACAAACAAGTGAGAATCTATTTTCTACAATTCCCATTTTTAAATTAACCGTATAAGCAGCATCCTTTTGCAAGTCGGTATTTACACCTGTCACAGCATCTCTCAAATAAATATTCAGATTAGATGGCCAGTTTTCAATATCACGAAGATTAAAACTTACTTTACCATCTCTTTCGGTTTTGATACCCAGCGGAATTACCATAGTGGAATCTATCTTGGAAATTGCATTTATTACAAGCTTCGAAGCATCTCCAGCTATAGTGTAGATACTTGGCACAAACTCATCTATATTCATTAGTTTGATAGCATCATATGTGCCGTCAAACTTAGAGGTGGCATCATCCGCAGTGTAAACCACCAACGGATCGGCAGATTTAACCTGATCTGTAAAACCAGCACTAAGTCTTATTAGCGTTCTTTGACTATCAGGTTCTACAGTCCTGAATGTTGATTTGTGGAAAACCGCAGAAAGATCATTTGTCCTTGCACTATTATTTACACCAAAGGTTGCTGTAACAGGATAACTTCCATCGCTTACGTGTACAAAGAATCCCTGCATAGAAGCAATAATTGGCCCGGCAACACCGTCGCTTGATACTCCATTAATGTAAGTGCTATAAGCTCCTGTATACTGGCTTGTAGTTCCAGAATTAAAGAAATACAGTGCATTATCAACATTAGTTTTTGTCCATCCCGTCGGAGAATCCCAATCAACAGGAGAAGGATACGGATTGCCAACCAAATTAAATCCTTTTGTATATGGATGATTATTGTTGTATAATGTTTTAGAAAGCGGACCGTTATTTACCAAACCTGTCATTACAACAGTTTTTTGCACTTGCGATGGTCCAAAATCGGCTGCATAACCCTCTAATGGGTTTAAAGGACTTGTAGGGTTTGTATATGTTGTAAATCCGCTGCTTACCTTATTTTCTATATAATTATAAAAATTAGGGAAACTGCCATTAAGATCTACCGTAGAAGCAAAACTGGCCACAGTTGCATCCTGAAAAGGAGAACTAAAATATTTATAACCAAACCCTGCAACAAGATAACGCTGCATAGTTACATTACCCGTTACCTGTCCTGCACCACTACCTGATATCAATGCTGTCTTTTCTTCTGTTGATAGCAGCGTAAGATTACCCGCTGTATTAAAAGTTCCTGTATTTACCTTTAATATTTCGGTAAGGCTTATCGCGCCACCCAAACCTACACCTGCATTGTTAGTAACAGTAAGATTTTTAATGAGGTTGCCTGTAAATGACGATGCAGCTATAGACTGTGCATTGGTTCCATTCATTTCAACGGTTCCATTGCTTACGATAAAGCTACCCGTACTGGTAATGTTACCACCTATTCTTATTAACCTGTCATTTATGTTGAGGGTTCCGGCAGTGACTGCTACATTATTAGTAACTGTTAAATCATTATTGATTAATGGAACTGTAACACCAGCATTACCGACTTCTAAATTGTAAAGCGGACTAACTGTATTAATATTCATCGTCTGAGTGCCTGTTGTCATAGACCCTCCAATTTTCAATGTGCCTCCGGTAAATCCTGCACCTCCTGTAGATAGGTTTTGATAGCCAAGATTCTGACCTACCGATCCGCCTGCATTATGAATTACAATTCTGCCTCCGCTTACGTTAAAAGCACTGGCGACATTATCCATATTAAAAGGGGCTGTTCCACTCACGTTGCCGCCAAGCGTATTTAAGTTTACGGTACCCCCTTGCATATCAAAACGCCATGCTATGCCGGGGTTACTTATGGCTGAAGCAGTATTCAACGTCCCTCCACTTATAGAGAAGTGTGCCTGACCTTTCGGTATAACAGTATTATTTACGGCACTACCCATGTTCAGCGTCCCGCCACTCACCCTTACCAAGCCGTCAATCGTCCAGTTCATTGCAGATGAGTTAATCGTTCCTGCGTTTACCCAAAGCCCTGCGGTAGCAGGTATCAAATAATGATCTGTGGTAATGTCATTTAAAAAAGGCGTAACGGTAATTCCTGCATTATCCAATTTAAATGTTCCATTACTCAATGTAAGAAATCCTGCCGGAGCTATAAAATTCGGAATTGTTACTTCGAGGGTGTTGACATTACTATTCCCCTGATTTAAGGTAATTTCATGGAAATCTGTTGTTCCTGTTCCAGATATTGTTTGATTTCCTTCCCTTATAAAACTTACAGATCCAAGGCTATTGGCATCGGCAGTCATGTCTAACACACCATTACTAATTATATCTCCACCAATATTTATTGAATGCTTGACGTCGGAAGACGGTGATATAGTCAAAGTTGCGCCATTGGCAACAGTAATATCATCATACACATTAACCTTACGTACGCTGTTGCTATTACCTATATGAACTGTACCGCTACTTACGCTAAACAGCATTTTTACCGTTACATCCTGAAGTGTAACAATTCCTGTGGGGTTTGATGTATCAAGATTATAATACGTTAAATCGGCTACGGTTTGGTTAGCCGTTCCGTTATAACTGATGGTATTTACATTTGTTTCGGCATCTGCCCCAACACCTGTAGCAATAGTTAAGCCGCCTGCAATACGCGTAGTACCTACAGCAAAGGTCTTTTTGCCTGCATTATCCAATGAAAGATTATTATAAGCCGTTGCCGCTACCGTTTGTGATCCGCTGCCATTATAACTAACGGTACTGCCAGTAACGGTGTACACATTTGTTCCGGGTGTAAAGGAATTAGCAATACCAATTATGCCGCTTGATGCAAATACCCTTGCACCTGTTGAACTGCTGACAAGATTGTAATAATTATAGGCCGGTATAGTTTGCGAAACAGATCCTGTAAAGCCAACCGTTCCTCCTGAGAAATCTACCAATCCTGTTACTGAGGGAAATGCTCCCGCCATATTAAAGGTCCCCGAGGCAAGGGTAAGGTTGCCCGATACAGATAATGTATTTGTACCAACTGTGCTTAAAACAAGGTTAGGATTGCTTAATAACAAATTCTTTGTAACTGCAGGAACATTAATATTGATAGTATATGCTCCTGTAAGCTCTACATTATCGTTAGCAGTTGGTACTCCATCGGTATTCCAGTTGGCTGCATCTCCCCAATTTGATGTATTTGCACCTCCATCCCATGTTTTAATAGAAATCGCGAGTTGTCCTATCTGAAAATCTGCAAACGATGTAATCTCCGTTGCTGTAAGACTTGTGCCCGTTAAACCACTCACTCTCGGATAGACCCACGATCCGTTGATGTATTGCGCCGAAACAAAAGCTGATGTTACCGCACCCGAATCAATATCAGCAGCTACATAGTTAAATGTAACAGAAGCAGTGGTAAAAACTATTCCGCTGTTGGTAAGTGTCCAATACCTGTTTACACTTAAAGCCGGATTAAGCAACGAATTGCTTATACTCGGATGATCTCCGTCTATTGTAGATGCCGTTAAATTTCCCGCTGTTGAAACATTATCAAAAACAACTGATACCGGAAGGTAACTTGTTGCGTTACCAATTTCAAAAGTTTTGGTAACGGCTCCCGTTCCGGTATTCTTTTGTAGTTTACCATATACCCATCCTGTATTTTGTGTTGCTCCGGAAACCGAACCATTTGCCGGTTGTATAAGTACATAATTTCCTGTAACGATTTTTCCTGTAATAAATGTCAGTACATTATTTACCGTTACGTTTGAAGATATAGTTACAATACCACCGGTATTATTTATAATAACATTGGAAAACGGCGACACTGAAAGTATATTCTGAACCGCAGATCCGTTTAAAGTAAAAGATGAAGTATTACTATTTAAAGTTCCATTGTTTATAATATTACCTCCAATCGAATAAGCAAAACTCCCGGCATTAAATATCGATCCGCTATTGATTGTAAAGTTCCTTGTAATCGTAAGGTTGGAAACAGAAGTTATCCCGGCTACATTTGAGTTTGCTATCGTTACATCGCGTAATGATATAGGATTTCCCGCAAGCGTGATTGCCCCTATGCCACCGAAAACTACAGTGCCGGTACTTGTAAAATTAGTCCCCATATTAAGCAAAGCTGCTGCTGCAGGTGTAAAATTTATAAACCCTGAACTTGTAATGGTACCGTTATTCGTTAAAGTACCTAATATAGTGTGAGTAGAAGAACCTCCATTGAAAGATGCCCCGGTACCTACTGTAAGTGCGTTTGCTATAGTCCACCCGACACTTGGGTTGACACCTGCTGTATTATTAACATTAAGATAGCCGAATTGAGGTGGTGTTGTAGAATTTAATACAGGTGAAACGGACCCGTTAAAATTGACCGTAGTAGCTATAGTTGAGACAGCGTTGATAAGGCTCAGGGTTTGTAAAACATTCCCCGTAAATGTGGTTGTGCCTAATGTTTCTAATTTACCTCTATTGGTAAGGTCGGCATTTAGCGTGGTCGTAATAGTTGATTCTCCTGTCAATATTCCTGAAGCTGTAATTTCAAGCAGTCCGTTAAAAGTTATATTGCTTAAAATTGCATAGTTTCCTGAAATAGTCGCTTTATTAAATGTGGTTATTCCTGTAATTGTTTTTCCTAAACCCGAAAATAGTACAGTGCTGGTTGCCGGTACATACGTTCCGTTATTAAGCCAGTTTCCATTTAAGGTGATTGTATTAGCTCCGCCATTAAGCGTAGCAGTATTTTCTATAGTCAGGTTATTTTTAACCGTAATCGGTGTGCCTAATATTTTTGTCCCGGAATTCCTGAAAATTATATTTCCATAGGAAACGCCCGGCAACGCAAGGTTTTGTGTCGCAGTGCCATTAAAGACAATAGAGCTGTTAGTACTTAAAGCATAATTAGCAAATCTGGTAGGTGCATTGTTCGCTCCGATGATAAGAGTAGCAGCATCATTTATTGTTGCAGTTCCACCCTGAACATCCCTGTTAAAATCGAACGATTGAATATCTAAAGTTCCTGACGTACCGATCAGATTTCCTTTAATAACTACATTACCTGTTAATGTAGCAACAGTGCCAACCGTTTTATTGAATTGAAGATTATTAAACGTAGACGCTGATATGCTTTGCGCCCCAGCCCCATTAAAAATGACACTTGTACCTGAATTATTTGAAACAAATGATCCGCTATTCAGCCAATTGCCCCCAACCGTTACAGTACTGTTATTCTGATACGTAGCACCCGAAGCTATTGTTACACTACCTATAATAGTATTAGCGGCATCACTATCAAGTTCTCCGGCAGTTATTGTAAGGTTACCATTTATGGTTAAAGCACCCGAAGCTGTCGCAACTGCACCGACAGTGGGTTTATTAATAATCAGGTTGCCATATGTCACAGCTCCCACAATTTGGTTTGAAACACCGTTATAAGTTACCGTACCCGATGATGGTGTAAAGGTACCGCTAGAATAATTAAAGTTACCTCCGATGCTCAAATTGCCGGCACCCGAGAAAACAATATTAGCATTGCCACTTTGAGTTAATGCACCCGTAACAGCTAAAGTCCCTGATGTAATGTTTAAATTGATGGCACGCCCTGCCGTACCCTCACTTAAAGTTAAATCACCATTAACAGTTATTGTTTGTGCATTTACGTTAATAGTATGTATTGCATCAGCACTCCAGTTTCCTTTAATACTTCCTGTAGTAAGAGAACCGCTTGCACCCATCGTAAGGTTAACAGCCTGTACACTTCCAAAATTTATATTTTTTGCTACAGCAGCGGTGGTAATTATGGGCTGGTTGGTAAATGCTGAAGTCCCAATATTAACTGTACTTGTCGTTGCAGGCACGCTCGCAGGCGACCAGTTTGAGGCTGTATTCCAATCGCTACTTGTAGTTCCTCTCCACTCTACTACACTTGGGGTATTTGCAAGTGTCCAACGATATGTACCAAGGCCCGGTACGCCGGCTTCCACATAATTACTTGTTGTATTACCACCGGTTTTAGCTACAGCTGTCCATCCTGTACCGTTGTTACGCCAAGGAACCATTGTAGCTTCATTGTTTCCGTTTAACTCATTGTCCTCATAATGAAAACGAATTGCTCCAATCAACCCAAGTCCATTCGGTATGGTAACAGTATATGTTCTCCTGATAGATGCATTAGATGGAAAATCGCCCGGAGGTTCTATTGCCACCGAAACCGTTACGTTACTGACACCTAGTGCCGCTGTAAAAGCTATTATATTATCTGGGCTCTCAAAAGCATAACCCGCTAATAACACTCCAAATGTATGAGCCCTCGTTATTGTACCTAATATAATTCCGGGCCCGGTTCTGTCGGTGGTCATTGTTATTGTATTTGCTCCGGTATACATTATACCTGAAGTCATATTTACAATGGAAACGGTAACATTGTTTAACAACGTAACACTGACAGCAGCACTGGTTTTTTCAAGGGTTAATATATTAAACGTTGTAGCGCCACTGATTATGGAGTTTTGACCACCTGCAAGTCGTATAATACTCGCTGCATTTGTAGTAGGCGTAAAAGTACCGTTGTTGTACCAGTTGTTATTAATAGTATGCGTAAAGTTGCCGGGGGTAAACGTTGTATTCGCTCCTATAGTTATATCGTTATTTACTGTTATTATGCCGGCAGCTGTTTTATTTCCCCCGACACTAAGTACTAAATTATTATATGTTATTGCGTTAATGTTTTGATCAATACTTCCGTTAAAATTTACCGTATTTGGTACTGAACTTACATTTACCGTAGAAGTGGTAGCATTAGTAAGCGTAAGAGCGCCGGCAACACCCAATGTTGCATTAGCCGATAATTGAAGTGCAGTTGCTGCGCTAACAGTTACATTAAATAAATTAGCAACACCGCTTAAACTGGTGGTGGTCCCTGTAAAAGTTACCGTACCTGCCGATGCCGTGAAACTTCCGTATACTAGTAAACCAGATGTAATTGTAAAGTTTACCGCTGTTGTAACAGTACCGGTTATTGCCAGTATACCAAATGATCTAACGGCTATACCAGTACCTGATATGGTTTTTGAGGCACCGCTCATTGTTATAGTACCTGTAGTTGCTGTAAAACTTCCTGGATTGGATACGGATAAATTACCGGTAATTGTAATTGATGATGTGGTTGTTACCGATCCGGTAATAATTAAGTTGTCCGGTGAAATAGATGTGCCGGTTATTGTAGTATTAGTTCCTGTCATTGTCAGGGTTCCACCTGATGCCTGAGTAAATGCACCTGCCCCTGTAGTAGCAAGATTACCTGATAATGTAAGCCCTTCTGCCGTAAAGCTGACCATCGGTGCAGCAACAGTAAGGTTATTGAAATTTTGTGCGCCTGAACCACCTACAGTAGCGCCTGAACCATTGAAAATTACAGTACTGGTAGCGCCTGTAAATATTCCGCTGTTGCTCCAGTTACCGCCGATTGTATGTGTAAAGCTGGCTCCATTAAATGTAGTAGCTATTCCTAATATAACATTTCCGTTTACGGTAATATTTGATGCCGCTGTAAATAAGACAGCTGTACCTGAACCTACAGTTGTAGTTAGATTACCAACTATTGTTAACGCAGTCGATGGAAAATTTTTTGTTGCCGAACCACTTGAACTTGTCAGCCTAAGATTACCATAGACCTGATTTGCAACTGCTTGATTAGTACCCGAATATTCAACATTACTAGCTGTTACTAAGGTATTTGTTGCGTAATTTGAAGGAAAAGTGTTAGTACCGCCTATTCTAAGTGTAGCATTGTTAGCAACAGTGAGCGTGCCTCCATTGGTTGTACGGTTTGCAGTAAAACTGGCAAGGTCAAATATTCCTGCACTTACAGAAAGATTACCTGAAACATTTATACTCACCGCAAGCGTAAGTGTAGCTGTTGTATTTACAATAAGATTATTGAAGGTCGTAGAAAAACTTCCGCCGATAATTTTAGCTGTAGTATTGCTAAAGACAACCGTATTTGTGCCGCCTGTAAAAGCTGTAGCCGATGCATTATTAATCCAGTTACCTAGTATAAATATACCAAAATTGTTAGCATTTAATACACCTGAGGTAATTGTTAAATCGTTATTTATAGTTATTGTTACAGGTAATAGCAGCCCATTACTGTTGTTAACTGTAAGATTAAAAAATGTTGAAACTCCCGAAAATGTCTGTTGTCCGGTTGTTCCGTTAAAATTTACAGTACCATTATTTGTAAATGTGCCATTGTTAGTTAGTGTGCCTGCAATATTTAAAGTTCCTGTAACTGCAAGCGTAACACTCGCTCCACTATTAATTGTAAGGTTTCTACAAATAACGCTTGTACTAATATTTGGCATATTGGCTACTCCGGTGGTAATTACAACATCTGTAGTAGCTGTCGGCAAAACTCCATTACACCAGTTACTTGTATTAGACCAGTCAGAGCTCACGTTACCTGTCCATTGTCCGCTGGCGGTGGTAGATGTTACAATTGTAGAAGCTGTTGTAGGAGCTGCACACCCGGGAGCAGTAACCTGAACAGTATACGTGCCGGCATTTGCAGCTGAATATGTAAGTGTTGGATTTTGCTGTGTTGAAGCAAAGCCGTTAGGTCCTGTCCATGAATATGCAGCGCCTGCAATAGTTGTTGCTGTAAGATTTAATGTTGCACCAGCACAAACAGGAGAATTACTACCTGCTCCATCAGCTCTGTTATACAGTGTACCTACTTCTGATGCGGAAAGCTCGCGGTGGTAAATCACCATATCATCCAAAGTGCCTGAAAAGTAATAGCTGGAAGATTCGTTTGGCCATGATGAAATGTCACTATGCCCTAATCGCCAGTAGCCTGTGGTTACTTCCGCAGATGTTACGGTTAGATCACTAGCCGATAATACACCATCAACATATAATTTCATACCACCAGCACCAAGGGTTGCTGTAACCTGATGCCAGTTGCCATCGTTGTATGCAGTTGTTGTGTTAATATATTTTTTTACCGCTCCGGGAGCCACTCCAAAATACAGAACCCCTGCATTTGTCATGTAAAGAAATCTATCCCTATTTCCGTTTGGTCCGGTCTGAACGCTTGAAAACCCCATTAAAGCACCTCCCGAAGTAGAGCTCGTTCTAAACCATGAGGATATACTGAAAGAGGACGGATTTACGTAAGAATTTGTTGTAGAAATGTAGTTAGAGCTTCCATTAAAGGTATACGCCCTGCCCGCGTTATTAAACCTGTCCGCAGATGCTGTTGGAGTTCCCCCCTGAAATGTGCCGTTATTATTTCCAGTTGCGTCATTAGCGTTACCTTCAAATTTATAATTTGCAATTAAATTTGATGCCGGCAATTGAGAAAGTGCTGGACCTGTACATCCTGTAGCTTGTGTGCCACTAAGAGCATTGCTTAATCCACCTTCAGAAACTGCATATACTCTCCAATAGTACGTTGCGCCTGTTGTAAGTCCGGTTTGAACAGATGATGTTGTATTGGCAGCTGTCTGACTAACGAAAGAATAATTTGCCCCGTCAGTAGAACGGTAAATTAGGAAACCTCTTTCTGTAGTAGAGTTATCTGTCCAGTTAAGTGTTATTGAGGTTGGAGCGACTGCTGAGAAAGTTAAACTTCCCGGTGCCGCCGGTATTGGTGGTGTAAATCCGTAAGTTGTACCTGTTGCACGTTTGGTCGTTACAGAGGCTTCTGATGTTGAACTTACATTTGTTCCTGCGTTATTCACTGACAAAAAATTCCCAGACCCGGTTGCTGTTGTCGTTATACCTATGGATGCAGATGGCGAACTGGCACCAAAAAGGTCAGATCGGTAAACGAATTCAACCTTTCCTGTAGTTTCATAAAAATTTACCTGAAAAGAACACACCGCCGCTATTGCAAGGTAATTCCATTCAACATTAAGATACTGAACAGTAAAAATCCTGCTTCCTGCTGTTCCTGTAGTTCTGTAGGTTACGTTTGAAGTAGAGCCAACATTAAGGTCATCCCATAATGGAGCAATAACAGGCCTCGGCGTTCCACCTGTTGATAGGTTATTAGCGTAACCGTAATCTGTCGGGATAGCTCCTAGCGATAACCAACCGTTGGTAGTTGCAGATACATTAGTATAGCGGGTACCCATATACCAAAAATCAAAGCCAATAGGAATGAGCGCTGACGCTCCATCATCGGCAGATCCGGTCCATGTAGTAGTACTACCGCCTGTTATCGGCGTAAATGTAGTAGTTGAGTTTGCAAATGCGTAACTAGTAATTGTCTGACCAAAAAGGCCGGGTGCAGCCCAAAGCAGCAAAATAATTATAAGTGTACATCTACACGACAAAGTAAAAATAATTTTTCTTTTCATGTGTTGAGTTTCTTAATTTGTCTGCCTTATGGTTATTTTGAGCTATTGGTTGGATCAAAAAAGATCAATTTGGGTGGTAGTTAAAACTACAGGTTTTGATTCTGCTGAGGTTGAATAGGTGATAATTAGTTTTCCTTTTTTATAATCTATTGCCGGATTTTTATCCAGTTTTAATATCAGACTGCGAGATGGGTTTGGAGTATACACTGCAAGTCCTTTTGCCATGCCTACCTGTGTAATTTTACCCTTATCTGACACGTGTTCTACTTTTACGTCTCCATAAACAGATATATTTCCTGTTCTGGTAAACGTCATATTTAACTCCTGTACACCATCTTTGTTTACCGATAATACCGGTTTCTCAATTTTTACATTTAAGGTTGTAATACCGCTTCTTACGATAATAGGTATAGCAATACCAAATGTGGGTGTTAATGTTACCGATACAGACTCAGGCTTTTTTACAGGTTTATCTCCCGGAGCTGGCTCTTTAGGAACAGCCCTGAAATAAAGATGTGATCTGTATTCCCCGGCTTTTAATTCTCCCGTATTGACAGCCTGAACTTTAACTGTTTGAGATTCGTTTGGACCAAGCGTAACACTTCTCGGAAAAAACCTGATATTTTTATTCGCAAAGTACTGGCCCGAATCGGGAACTGTAATCTCTTCAAAAGCGCCACTGGCAAGCATCCTATAATGAATAACTGAAATAAGGAATTTTGCGCTATCTGATCCCGTGTTTGATACACTGAGTTCCTGTGTTCTTTTAGAAGCATCAAGCACTACCCTGCGTGGCATAATAACTAAATCGCCCTGGGCAATGCTATCAGTAGTGTATAGCCATTGCCCAGATACGATAATAGTTAACATCATAACTATGGTAAGCCCTGTTTTTACAAATAGGGTATTATTCATAAGCTGTTATAATTATTTATTAAGTTAACTTGTTGATATCCGCTAAGGGATAAATATTTAGTTGTAATTAACTGTAACTGCAAAAGGAACATCAGAAATATACTCGCCCGCTGCTTGTCCTGCTGCCAAATTTAATGTTGCACCTACGTTTACAACCTGTGTACCGCTAGTTGCGTCTAATACACCTGTAGATGATGGATTACTCGTAAATGTGTTAACAATCATTGAATTTCCACCGTCGCTAATTGTTACAGAAGCAGGTAAAGTAATTGCATAAGTGTATAAGCTAGAACCCTCAACTTCAAAAGATGCTGCTGTTACTGTGCCATTATCTGCAGGTAAGGTTACCCCACCTGTAGAGGTGCGTCCACTTTCAGGTGATAGAACCACTGTACCTACCTGACCATTTGTAGCAACATTACCAAAGTTCATGTCGGTTACTTTAGTAATACCTATTGGTGCCACAATTGTAGCAGCAGCGGTTGCCGTTGCCGTTGCCTGTCCAAAAACAGAAGATGAAAATAAAAGACCTAAAACACAAAAAGTTACTGATGTAAATACTTTTTTCATAATGTTAAGTTGTAATAAAATTTATAATTAAAAGGGGATCTGTTATAGTAGACGATGTCCCTCACCATCAACCTTATCATCCACAGGGTCAAAGGTATAAACAGGAATAATATGTGATTTCAAAATGAAAGAAACAACGTCAAAATGCTGCTTTTAATCTATGAATGAACTTATCGACACTAAAACAATACTTCATTTCTTAATAAAAAGTTAATCACCTATCACATTGATACAAAAAAGGGTCACATACTAAGATATATTTTATCTAACGTTGATTTTTTGTACAATTATTCATTTTTTAGATACACTATGTTGTTACAATGCTTGCATAGCACTATATGGTATCGTATTAATAATTATTTAGATAATCAAGTCTTGAAATTCTATTATGATTGAAAATATTTTCAATCATAATAGAATTTCAATTATAATTTTTATATTTGCAATCACAAGACAACAAAATCCCATGATTTTTAATCAGCTACATCATCATCATTTTCAAACTGGCTCAAAGGCGAGAAGGAAATGATATGTTAGCAACCTAAAATATTTTCTAAACCCGTTTGAGTAAAATCAGACGGGTTTTTTTATTTAATCGAGCTCCTCCCTTCTAATTTTACTCAGGCATTATCTTCAATAAAATGAGTAAATTAAAAATAGCCGTCCAAAAAAGCGGCAGGCTGAGCGAAAAATCACTTCAGTTATTAAACGAATGTGGCATAAGGCTTTCTAACGGAGAGCGCAAACTTAAAACTACCTCTTCAAACTTTCCTATCGAAATTTTATTTCTTCGAGATGACGATATTCCGCAATATGTTGAACAGGGCGTTGCAGATATTGGTATTATTGGCGAAAACGAAGTCTGGGAAAAAAACAAGAACGTTACTACTATTAAAAAACTGGGATTTGCCAATTGCAGACTTTCTTTGGCTGTACCTAAAGATGTTGACTATTCAGGTATAAGTTATTTTAACAATAAAAAAATAGCCACAAGTTATCCTGTTATACTTCAGCAATTCTTCAATGAAAATAACTTAAAGGCAGAAATAGAAACCATTAGCGGCAGCGTTGAGATTGCTCCGGGTATTGGCCTGGCCGACGGGATATTTGATATTGTAAGCACCGGGAGTACCCTTCAGATCAACGGACTTAAAGAAGTTGAGGTTGTTACCAACAGTGAGGCAGTTCTTATAGCTAATTCAAGTCTGACAGCAGATAAACAGGATATTTTAGACAGTCTTTTATTCAGGATGCAATCGGTTAAGAATGCTGCTGAAAACAAATACATTTTACTTAATGCTCCAAATGAAGCAGTTTCACAAATAGCGGCTCTCCTGCCGGGTATGAAAAGCCCAACTATACTTCCATTAAATGAGGAAGGCTGGAGCAGTATGCATTCTGTTATCAAAGAAGATGATTTTTGGTACATTATAGATAAGCTCAAATCACTAGGTGCGCAGGGAATACTCATTACTAATGTTGAAAAAATGATTTTATAAGCCATGATACAAAAGATAATAAACCCTCCGACAGAGAAATGGTCAGAAATAAGCCAACGACCAGTATTGCAAAGCCTTGAACTGGATGATCTTGTACAGCAGATCTTTATTGAAATTAAACGAAACGGCGATAGCACATTAAAAAAATATACTAAATTATTTGACGGTGCTACTATTGAGAATATCAAAGTAAGCGAAGATGAAATTACTGAAAGTGTAAATCTGGTTTCAGACGAATTGAAAGCAGCCATTCAACTGGCTAAAGCTAATATTGAAAAATTTCACACAGCACAGGCAGAAAATAAACAAATAATTGAAACTACTCCTGGAGTTAATTGCTGGAGAGAAAGCAGGCCAATTGAAAAAATCGGTATTTATATACCGGGAGGTTCTGCCCCACTGTTTTCTACTATACTAATGCTTGGTGTGCCTGCACAAATAGCAGGATGCCGCGAAATTGTATTGTGCACTCCACCAGATAAAAACGGAACAATTAATCCTGCTATTTTATACACTGCCCAACTTATTGGGATAACAACAATTTATAAAGTAGGCGGTATTCAGGCAATTGGTGCCATGGTTATTGGAACTGAAAGTATCGATAAAGTTGATAAAATTTTTGGCCCTGGAAATCAGTATGTAACAGCTGCCAAACAAGGTGCCTTAAAATATGGTGTCGCTATCGATCTGCCTGCAGGGCCAAGCGAATTACTCGTAATTGCCGATGCAAATGCTAATCCCGATTTCGTGGCTGCCGATCTTTTATCGCAGGCGGAACACGGTGCCGATAGTCAGGTTATACTTTTATCTGACGATGAGACTATAATCGATAAAACCATAATTGCCATCAGTGCACAGGTAGAAGAATTACCCCGTAAAGAAATTGCATTAAAAGCGCTGCACAACAGTAAAGCTTTACTTCTTGCTGATTTAAAAGCCTGTGTTGATTTTAGCAATTTATATGCCCCCGAGCACTTAATTATAGCATGTGAGAATACGGATGACTTGACCAATAATATCATAAATGCAGGATCGGTTTTTATCGGTAATTACAGTTGCGAAAGCATAGGTGATTATGCAAGCGGAACAAATCATACGTTGCCTACAAATGGTTTTGCAAAAAATTATAGCGGTGTTTCGTTGGACAGTTTCGTGAAGAAAATAACCTTTCAGAAAGTAAGTGCGGAAGGAATTAAGAATATTGGCCCCGCTGTTGAAATAATGGCTGCAGCAGAACAACTGGAAGCGCACAAAAATGCCGTATCAATACGATTAAAAGCTTTTGAAAATGATTGATGTAAATAAACTTGTCCGCCCTAATATACTTTCATTAAAACCTTATTCTTCTGCAAGGAGTGAGTTCAAGGGAAGCCACGGAATATTCCTGGATGCCAACGAGAATCCGTTTGGCTCGCTCAACCGATATCCTGATCCGCTGCAAAGCGACTTGAAACAGAAGTTATCTGAAATAAAAGCAGTACCCGCAGAACAGATATTTATAGGAAACGGTAGTGATGAGGTTATAGATTTATGCTTCCGGATTTTTTGCGAACCAGGAAAAGACAAGGCTTTGATATTTACACCTACATACGGAATGTATCAGGTTTGTGCTGATATTAATAACATTGAGCTGCTACAACAACCTTTGAATGAAAATTTTCAGATAAATCCGGATGCAGCAAAAGAGGTATTAGCCGCAGAAAATTTAAAGCTCGTGTTTATTTGCTCACCCAATAATCCTACAGGGAATTCTATTGATGCCATAGAAGAGATACTATTTAATTTTAACGGAATTGTAGTTGTTGATGAGGCTTATATCGACTTCAGCCGAAATGAGTCCCTATCGGAAAAGCTTAACCAATATCCTAACCTTATCGTTTTGCAAACGCTAAGCAAAGCCTGGGGATTGGCCGCCGCAAGAATAGGCATGGCGTTTTGCAACACTGTTATTATCGACCTACTTAACAAAGTGAAGCCGCCGTATAATATTAGCCAGCCTAATTATGAGGCAGCAATAGAAATTCTTAATAAAAAGGGGGATTATGAATACAATAAAAATATCCTGCTCAACGAAAGGGATAATATGATTGCAGCTCTTAAAAATATCGCTACCGTGCTAAAGGTACACCCAACCGATGCCAATTTTATTCTTATAGAAGTTAAAGACGCAAACAAAATATATAACCGGTTAAAGAAGAATTTTATAATTATTCGAAACAGGGATAAGGAAATTAAAAACACATTACGAATTACAGTAGGCAATCCTGCCGAAAATAAGGCATTAATGGATGCCCTAGAAAATATTAAACTATGAAAAAGTTACTTTTTATAGACAGGGATGGTACCCTTGTAATAGAGCCGCCATTAGATTATCAGCTTGACAGCCTTGAAAAACTGGAGTTTTATCCCGGTGTTTTTCAAAACCTGTCAAAAATAGTTACAGAAATGGATTATGAGTTGATTATGGTTACTAACCAGGATGGATTAGGTACAGATTCATTTCCTGAAGATACCTTTTGGCCCGCACAAAATAAAATTATTCAGGCTTTTGCAAATGAAGGGATTACTTTTTCTGAAATTATAATTGATAAAAGTTTTGAGCACGAAAATCTGGCTTCAAGAAAACCGGGTACTGCCCTACTTACACGTTATTTAAATGGCAACTACGATCTTGCAAATTCCTATGTAATTGGCGATCGACAGACAGACATACAATTAGCAAAGAATTTAGGCTGCAAATCCATTTTTATAGGCACTGATGCAAAAGCCGACCTAGTAACAAAAAGCTGGTCTGATATTTATAATCACCTAAAAAAAAATCCCCGTGTTGGCTATGTTAACCGAAACACGAATGAAACTAAAATATATGCAGAGGTAAACCTTGACGGAAACGGTAGAAGCAATATATCAACCGGACTTGGCTTTTTTGACCATATGCTGGAACAGGTTGCCAAACATGGAAATATTGACCTTACCATAACTGTCTCCGGAGATCTTCACATAGATGAACACCACACTATTGAAGATACATCTATTGCTTTAGGAGAAGCGTTCCTTAAAGCATTAGGAAGCAAAAAGGGTATCGAACGCTATGGTTTTTTGCTTCCGATGGACGATTGCCTTGCCCAAACTGCAATTGATTTTGGCGGTAGACAATGGCTGGTTTGGGAAGCCGATTTTAAAAGAGAGAAAATTGGAGAAATGCCAACAGAAATGTTTATGCACTTTTTTAAATCGTTTAGTGATGCTGCAAGATGCAACCTAAACATTAAAGCCGAGGGAACCAACGAACATCACAAAATTGAAGCGATTTTTAAATCGTTTGCAAAGGCTATAAAAATGGCAGTTAAGCCTACAGGAGATTATTCTATACCAAGCACTAAGGGAACATTATGATAGCAATTATTAAATACAATGCAGGTAATACGCAGTCGGTGGAAAATGCTATCCGCCGATTAGGCTATGACTGTAGCATTACAGATGACAACGCTGAAATTATAAAAGCAGATAAAGTGATCTTTCCGGGTGTAGGCGAAGCTTCAAGTGCCATGCACTATCTTAAAGAAAATGGACTCGATGTACTTATCCCCTCTTTAAATCAACCTGTGTTAGGGATATGCCTTGGTATGCAATTAATGTGTCGACTTTCAGAAGAAGGTAACACTAATGCTTTAGGAATATTCGATATTGATGTAAAAAAGTTTCCTCCTACTGAGAAAGTTCCACACATGGGATGGAACAACCTGCAGAATATAAAAGGTGACATGTTCCGGTCAGTCAAACCCGAAGACGATCTTTATTTTGTACATAGCTATTATGCGGAGTTATCGCAATATACTATTGCACAATGTGATTACATACTGCCGTTTAGCGCTGCACTACAGAAAGATAATTTTTATGCCACGCAATTTCACACTGAAAAATCGGGTTCCATAGGCGAACAAATACTTAAAAACTTTTTAGCGTTATGAGGATAATACCAGCTATAGATATAATTGACGGAAAATGCGTCCGCCTCACAAAAGGCGACTACGGTACCCAAAAGATATATAATAATAATCCTGTTGAAGTAGCCAAACAGTTTGAAGATGCAGGAATACAATATTTGCACCTGGTTGATCTTGACGGCGCAAAATCAGGAAAGATCATAAACCATAAGGTTCTTAATGCAATTGCAACAAATACCAATTTAAAAATTGATTTTGGGGGCGGCCTAAAAACTGATAATGATCTGAAAATCGCCTTTGAAAATGGTGCTTCACAAATAACTGCCGGCAGTATTGCTGTTAAAGATCCTGAAACAGTATATGACTGGATATTGGAATATGGTGCCGAAAAGATAATCCTTGGCGCAGATTGCCGTAACCGGAAAATAGCTACTAATGGCTGGCAGCAGGACAGTTCCCTTGATATACTTTCTTTCATCACAGATTACAAGAGAAGGGGTATCACAAATGTTATTTGTACTGATATCGAGAAAGACGGAATGCTTAAAGGACCGTCTAACGCATTATACCTGGAGATTATTACTGCATCCGCCAACATTAACCTGATAGCAAGTGGTGGAGTATCAAATATAAAAGATGTAATCAGGCTCAGAGAAATAGGCTGTGAAGGTGCTATTATTGGCAAAGCAATCTACGAGGGAAACATAACATTAAAACAACTGAGTAAGCTATGTTGAAGAAAAGAATAATTCCCTGTATGGACATAAAAGATGGCCGTGTAGTAAAAGGTATTAACTTTCTAGGATTAGCCGATGCCGGAGATCCCGTAGTGCTCGCCACAAGATATGCTTTAGACGGAGCTGATGAACTTGTATTTCTTGATATAGCTGCAACTCTTGAAAATCGTAAAACATTATCTGATTTGGTATTAGCAATAGCCTCAAAAATTAATATTCCATTTACTGTAGGTGGAGGTATTAACAGTGTAGAGGATGCCGAAAAACTAATTAGATGTGGTGCAGATAAGATAAGCATTAACTCTTCGGCTGTTAAAAATCCGGAGTTAATCACAGAAATTTCAAAGTCACTGGGTAGCCAGGCTGTTGTTGTGGCTATAGATGTAAAAAACAACTATGGTCGTTGGGAGGTATTTATTAACGGAGGCACAAAGCCAACAAAACTTCACGCTGTTGATTGGGCTAAAAAGGTTGAAGAACTTGGAGCAGGAGAAATTTTACTTACTTCTATGAATAGCGACGGCACTAAATCAGGATTCAGTATTGAGATTACCGACAGTATTTCTAAAGCTGTAAACATTCCGGTTATTGCATCAGGTGGTGCAGGCAGCAAAGAACACTTTAGAGATGTATTTACCAAAACTTCTGTCAGTGCTGCATTAGCAGCGAGTATTTTTCACTACGGTGAAATTCCGCTTCCTGAATTAAAAAGCTATTTAAAAACACAAAACATTCCAATACGATGAAACCTGACTTTAACAAAACAAACGGCCTTATACCCGCAATCATTCAGGATGCCAGAACAATGAAGGTGCTAATGCTTGGATACATGAATGAAGAGGCGTTCATAAAAACACAAAAAGAAGGACGCGTAACTTTCTTTAGTAGAAGCAGAAACGCACTATGGACAAAAGGAGAAACATCGGGAAATTATATATTGGTTGAACGTATAACCATAGATTGTGATGATGATACATTACTTATAATGGCTATTCCAACCGGACCGGTATGCCATACGGGATCTCAAAATTGCTTTAAAGATGAAACATCGAAAGGGTTTCTTTACGAGCTTGAAAGCGTTATAGAAGATAAGATTAAAAACGATGATACAGCCTCATATACCAACAGTCTCTATAAAAGCGGCATTAATAAAGTTGCCCAAAAAGTGGGTGAAGAAGCAGTTGAATTAATTATTGAAGCAAAAGACACTAATGTTTTGTTATTCAAAAATGAAGCGGCTGATTTATTGTATCACTACATGATACTTTTACAAGCTAAAAACTTTAAACTGGAAGATATAGAATTAGTCTTGAAAGAAAGAAGCAATAAAAAATAAAGCTGATTTACAATAACCAATAAGCTATTATAATCATATGCTTATTGGTTATTTCTTTTTATCGTCAGTTTTTGCCGGAGCAGGGAAACCACGCGAACTAAACTTCTTTGTCTCTACACGTTTCTCTTTAATTGTAAGGTCAAATTTCACCTCTTTAATATCATTTGGTTCAGCGTTGACCTGAGTATTATTGTTTTCAATTTCAACATATTCGGATATTCCTGATTTTTCTAATGTAACAGTATATGTCCCTTTTGGCACATACAAAGTAAAGCTACCATTATCATCTGTTTTGGTTGTAAACACTTTTCCATTGCCATCAATAGCAATTACAGATAAGCCGTTCTTTCTTCTGGTTATATCAAAACTTTTTTCTGTTGCTATATAGGATAAAGTTCCTTTTATAGTTGCCGTACGGGTCAAGCCAATTGCGATTTTCGTATCTAAATTTATTTCGACAGTACGCTCAGCGGCATACCATTCGTTTGTGTTTAATGTTTTAACAGCATAACTGCCGGCGGGAAGCGATTTATAAATCAGGATACCCCTACTATTTGTCCTAAAAGCCTTTCCATTGATAATTACAAGTTGTCCGGCAGCAGGTTTACTATTTTCTACACTAGATTTACCTCCCTGCTCATAATATACGTATATTTCAAGATCACTTTTAGACCTGTCTGCTTTAATAGGATTAAATCGTTTAGTAAGCCCTACCTGATAGGTGTTTATTGGTTTAGGGCTGGTTGAAAAATCACTGTAATAATTATAAAAGAAAAGTGTAAAATCAGTTGTAATATCATATTCAATACGGCCATTAAACTGCAAAGATTCCGCAACAAGTGAGTTGTCAGAATAAGTCATACCGGCGGTTACAGATAACTTATTATTGAAAAATTTCTGTTGCAGGGTTGGGGAAATAGTAAGATTAGTATATTTCCCTGTTTTACCGGATTGTACATTGGCAATAATTTCACCTAAGTAAAAATTGTTATACTGATAAAACGTGAACAAGCTTAGCATTTTCCAATTATAGATGGCGTTTGCCTTAAAATGATATTGTCCGCCACTAAAGGTATTTGTGTTAAACTGCCCCCCTTCTAACGAAACCGTTACATTTTGTTTGGTAGGCATATTATAATAGCTCATTCCGAAATTTAGCCTCGCAGCATTCATCTCGTATTGTTTAGCAAGGCCTACAGAAAAAAGCTGTTCTTTACGTTGTTCTTTATATAAATATGGTGCAAGTGTTACCATCAGCGAACCAAAACGTGTAGACATACCAATATCGTAACGTGTTGAGGAAAAATTAGAAACCCCATATTGGTTAGCGTATATTTTCGGCTCTACAGAAAGGTAATTAAATGCTGTCCATATATTTAATTTTCCGACCGGAATGTTAATCCTTTCATTAAGGTTAACTACTCCCCTTCTCATTCCCGAGAAATAGGCAGAGCTGACATAATTAGAACTACTATAATAAATACCTTTTGTTTTACCATTAAGCTGTACCTCCCCAGATCCACCCGCCTGACTATCTAAACCAAGATTTGACGTTACATTACTAACCGCCCCACCAGCCCTAAGATTAAAATTATCATAGCTTAAAACTCCAAAACGCGCCGATGCCAAATAGTTATTTACTCCGTAATAGCTATCATTATCATATATAGCCATAGCTTCATATCCTTTCTTTTGCATCCAGCCTCCATTGTGCGTAAATGATGTCCAGGCCGATTTACCAAAAGACAAACCGGAATCGTCAATCAAATTATATGCTTTGTCTACGGCACCTGCTTCAATCAAATTTTTGTCGTCAGGATTATAGTATACTTCTGCACCACGCCCCATAAGGTTAAAATCGGAGAATCTGGAAATTGAACCTATAGTCGCTCCGTATTTTTTTTCCTTATATGCAAGCCATGTGTTTCTTAAAAATACCTGTTCTGAATTCTCCCAGTAATTAAGATCAATGTTAGCCTGAATAACAGCATCCTTAACTTCAGCCTGTACATTTGCATATAAAAAATATGCTTTAGACTTATCATTGTTAAACTGTGTACTTGCCGTCAGTTGATTTTCCTGTCGGAATGTTAGGTTGTAATCATCATTATAAGGCGTAGTATACCTTCTGTTACTTTTTATAGAACTAGCCTTAACTGTACCACTGTTGATTATATTACCATTGTGATATAAAGTAGTAATACTAATGTCGAAATCTTCCTGCTTAAGTATGTTTTTGTTTATTTCTTTCGTTAGATAAATTATAGTATCGGTAAAAGCACGTACATCAATAGTCCTGTTTTCCAGGGTATTGCGTGCAATAAAATTGGGGTATCTTGCAAGTATGGCTATTTTTTGAGTTGTATTACCGTCATTAAATATATGCACAGGTACAGAAAGGCTGTCACCTGCATTTTCATATATCACATTCAATTCGGGAAACATAACTTTTACCAATTTCCTTTCATGGATAATTACAGGTATGGCAATGCTTTTTAACTGACCTGACTTTAAAGTAAATACGGCTTCAATATCACTTTGGTTACCTGCTTTTGCCGACGACGAAACTATTGCTTTTACAGAAACAAAAACACTGTCATTAGCTTTGAGAGTAATTTGCCTTGGCTTTCGCTGCGACATATAGATATCTTCATGGCTGCTGTGAACTTCAAACTGCCCCTCGAGAACATTTGATGAGATGTTTACTATCTTAACTCTGGCTTCAATTAAATCTGAGCCGTTAGTTTCTATTTTATCTGAAGCAAAAGATATCGTAAACCCTTCACTCTGGGAGCGGGCGGTAATACCTGATAACAACAGAATAAATAATAACGATAGTTTACAGCCCTTGAAAAGCATTTAATTAGGTATAATTAAAAAATAAACGTGTGTACTATAAGTGCCCGGAGGCGCGCTAAGACCTGGACTGTTGGCCGGAATGTAAAATTTCACATTGAACAATATTTCCTCTGCGGTACTACTGGTTCGGTAAGCGACTGGCTGTGCCGCCGTAGATAGCGTAACCGGAGTAACTATCTGTAATCCGGGATAACCCTGGTTCACTGACAACTGTAATTTTAAATTTGATAAAGGGAGTGTTTGTGATGATGACGCAGAAATAAAATTGCCCGATGCCTGAACGGCCAACTGGTAATTATATGTTTTAAGTTTAAGTGCATTAGCTATAGTAACCGATTTTTCTACCGTATAATCTGCTGCTGTAGTGTACGACAAATTAAACTGTTGTGCCCCATTTTGCAGCATAACGCTTTGGTTACCATAATTTCCACCGTAATTAAGCTGAAAGCGTGCATCGCCGACACCTGATGTATAGATACCTATAAGCTGCTCTACTCCGCCAGAAATTTTATAAAGCTTAAATTCATACGCCGAATTATACATACCATTTGGACTAACCAAAAGATGATTACCTCCTTTTATAAAAAGATTATATCTGAATAAACGGTTAACCTGAGGGTTTAGGCTTACAGTACTTTGTATAAGCGTTATTTCGTTGTATTTACTTAACTGAAATAACTGCGTAGGCACATTTATAGAAGTACCATTAGCCGAACCACTATTATCCTGGCTGTTAAACTGCAAATATGCATATTGGGCTCCTACCGTATAAGAAGAGTTACTCTCATTAGCAAAATCCTGTGTTAGCCTTGCGGTAAGTTTCCATTCGCTCACATTAAGGTTATTACCATAATATTGTATAGGAATAGCTATCTGGTTATTAGCCGTTTTACCCGAAGTCATCTCGGCGTAAGTGCTAAAAGAAGGCTGCCCACCATTATAGGCACCAAGTGTATATTGTGCTTTTAGTGTATAAGAGCAAACTAAGAAAGCACATAAAGCTATAAGCTGTTTCATAAGCTAAATTCCAGTTCGGCAATTTTAATTACATCATTTTCACCATAAGTAACTATAGCCGAAAGCGTATAATTACCTTTCGACAAGTCATTTGGCAAAATTTGCTTTATAACCCTAATATCTTTGGGAAGCGTATAAAACTCAGTATCTCTTAAAGTCGTTTTTTTACCGTTACTGTTGTTAAACAGTTCCCATTTTACTTTTCCATCAGCCCAGGTAGTTCCCGGATTTTCTAATTTCAGTTCAACAATTTTATTATTTGCTTCATCAGCCGAATTTGTAAAATCGATAATTTCCAAAAGTGGGGTTGACTGTTGTACAAAACTATGGTACACTTTTACACCCATTCTGACAGTTACCTGGATTGCAGCACCGTTCTGGTCTTTTGCTTTACCCGGATTAAGCTGTGTGAAGAATATCATACCGGTATGTACGGGTACTTTTGTGTCGGCATTCGCCGGAACATTAAAAACCACCTCTACCTGTTTCGTTTCTCCAGGCTGAACAACAAAGTAAGAAGATGGTAAAATTTGAATCCAGTCAGTACAGGAAGTAGCAAGAGTTTTGGTCTCTGCGATTTTATTGCTTCCGGAAGGATCATATTCCCAATCACTAAATGACACACCTACCTCGAGTTCCTTTTCGGTAGGATTGGTAACATTCACTGTTTGTTTACCTGATGCTCCTGATGCAAGTTTATAATACAATCGTCCCGGCGAAACAGATATACCTGCCTGAGCTTGCATACCTATTGTTGTTATAACCGTAAAAAACACCAATAAAAACTTTTTCATTTCCTAAATTTTAGCTTGGTAAAGATACATTTATTGTGGAACCAAAGTATACATAACGGTTGTAGTATATGCACCCGGAGTTCTGTTGAGATAAGCAGGCGATTGTTGTGCCGATATACTATATTCAACATTGTAACCACGTCCATACTCACCTGTAGGTGATGTAATTATAGTATTTGGCGATGTAGAAATAGAAGCCTGGGGCGCCACTTGTAATCCGCTGGGTGGAGCTGTATTGGTATTGGAAAGGTCGTTACCCACTGTTGTTTTTATGGCAACAGTATTTACCGGAAGTGTAGTTACACTTCCATTAAGGGAAAAATACTGAGTACTCGCTTTTGCAGTTACCTGATAACCTGCACTGGATATTACCTTTACATGGTTAACTTGCTGCCCCGATGAGTTTCCATTTAAAAAATGAGAAACATTGTTCATATTAATACTTACCGAGGGCTGCGAAACTTCTATACTTTGTACCTGATTAATTACTATGTTTACCTGGGTCTCTGCAGAACCTATCTGTGAAAAAACAATAATAGGGAATAACAGTACTAGCAGGAATAAATTACGTAGGGGGGTGTGGGGATTCAAATGTAATTAATTTCCAAAAACTAAAACGCACCATTTGTAAGGCCATAAAATTACAGCCTGATGTATAGCATAAAATAGCACTAACCTAAATGGCTAGCGCTACTTTAAGTAATATTTCTTTATTGTTAGTCTGCTGCTATAGTGTAAGTCAGCGTTGTAGTGTAAACACCTGTTGCTTTATCAAGGTAAGCAGGTGTTTCTTCAGCAGGAATAGTATATGTTACATTAAAACCGCGGAAATCTCCTGTAGAAGACTCGATGATTTGAACAGGAGCTGTTGCGCTTAACGCAGGCTCTGTAGTTGGGAAAGTTGGTGTTGTAGTAGGAGCTGTACTTCCTGACGCACCAAGATAAGATCCTTTTTCTGTTTTGATTTTTACTGTAGATACAGGAATTTCAACACCTCCGTTAGTTAAATCTGTAGAAGCCTGAACAGTAACAGTATAACCTTCTGTAGCAGTAACCTTTACGTGATCTGACAATTCACTTGAAGAATTACCGTCTCTAAGGTGAGCAGCGGTTGTCATTTGAATTGTTACGCTTGGGTTTGCAACCTCTATAGCAAGAACGCTTCCAAGGTTTACATTAAGAGTTGTTGTTCCGGTTTTTGAATCTTGAGCGATAATTGAATTAGCAGACAATAGAATTGCAGCCAATGCAGCAGTTTTGAAAAACTTGTTCATTAGTAAGGGGGTTATGGGGATTAATTTTTAAAGTACTGATTTTTAGGGGGTCTAAATTTCTTAACTTTTATGGTGCAAAAGTATAACACAAGAATGCATAATGAATAGTCAAAATGAGAATTTTTAATATCATTTTGCGCTAACGGGTATTTTCTTATTAAGTTTAAGCTAATTAATCTCCTGATAAGCAGATTAAGGCATTAGTATAGTATAGGTAACTAATGTAGAATAAGTCCCGACAGGCTTGTTAAGATACGCCTCACCGCCTGAAACTTTGTAATTAACATTAAAAGAACGCTGTGCATCGCCATGAGATGATGACACAAGTGTAGTCTCGCCTAATGAAAGAGCAACTGCGTTAAGATTAAGGTTTCCAACCGGCGCAGCGCCTACGCTACCCAAACTTGGTGTTAGTGTTACAGTACCTATATCAATAGATGATGCTTCGTTTATAAGATTTGAAGCTGCAGAAACTTTAATTTCGTAATTAGAGCTGCTTGTTATATTAATATGATCTGCTTGTTGCGAAGTTTTTCCGTTACGGTATTCTGAAGCATTAGTTAATGAAATACCAACATTATTCTGGGCTTCATTAATTGTAATACTTTGAATGTTTTGTAACTCAACACTTAAATTAGTGCCTGCCGAACTTTGCGCATAGCCTCCCCAAGCTAAAGCACAAAAAATAGAAGTTAATATTTCGGCATACATCTTTTTCATAATATCGACTGTTTAATCCCCTTTTCAGTCATAAACAAATATAACCATCAGATGCAAACAGTGTGTTAAAACGGGGTAATAAAACGATTAACTAATGAAAAAAATCGATAAAAGACATACTACATAGAAAACTCCTTTTTACCCCTGAACATATCACGGTATTCTTTTGGTGACATATTAACAGATTTGATAAAAAAGCGAATAAAATTACTGGGTTCAAGAAACATCAAATCAAAAGCAACTTCCTTCACACTCATACTGCTGTGCTGCAATAAACGCTTTGCTTCCAGAACAACCTGTTCTGTTATCATTTTTTTGGGATGCATACCATAGGTCGTGTGACATACGTCATTAAGGCGTTTTATGGAAATGTTAAGCTTATCGGCATAAAATTTAACCTGTTTGATCTCCCTGCAATTTTCTTTAACAAGATGCCTGAAATGATTTGCAATATCCTGATCTGTTTTCTTTATAATAGCAATAGGACTGTATTTACTTGCCATAAGTTCTTTTTGCGCAAACAAAAGCAATCGTTCTACAGTATTATGTGAAAATTGATATAATAGTTCCTCAAATGGCTGACTACACATTTCCATTAAAGATTTATGGTAATGCTCTATTATCGGATTTAATGAAGAATGTACTTTGTATTTCTGAATCAATTGTGCATCAAAAAAAGTACAGCTTTCTAAAAATCTTTCATCAAGGCCGTTTCTTATATAAAACGCCTCTGTAAAACAAACAAGAAGTATCTCAAATCCAATGGTCGGTACAAAACTAAACACCTGGTTGGCTCCAATAAAAACGCATTCGTTTCTATTTACAGATAATGTTTGGTTATCTACATTAACCACAATAGAACCACTCTTAACCCAAAACATATGATAAAATCCACCCCTGTAGGGCTTGTCCGGCAATGAGTAATCGCCAGCCTTTATATGCTGGGCACTAAATCCGGACGGGAATTTAGTTTTATCAATATTTAGTATCTCGATCATTTATGTAGTAAGTAATGCTAAAATTACGCAAAATAATCTGTACTTGGAGAAATGTTAAAAAAAAATCCCGGGCTAGCCGGGATTCTATATGAAATCATGTAAATATTACATTCCTGCCGCTGCAGATGCGCCTATAGCCACTGCTGCAATTGCTGCAATGATATAAAACACTATTATGATAATAGTGAATATACCTAAAAATTTGAAGTACGATTTCAGGTTACCTAAGCTTTCAGTTAGCTCAGCAGTCGTACTGTTGTTAACAGCTTGCTTTGCTTTCGAACCGAATTTGAAAAGATAAAGTGTTGGAAAAAAACCCAAAACAGCAAATACCAGGTATATACCACCCAGCACTCCACCAGACATCATACCCATTGCACCACCTCCGGCCATACTTCCTAAAGCACTACCTAACGAGAACATTGCCAAAGCACCAATAACCATAAAGCCTAACCCGATAAAACCAATGATAGAAAGGAAAGTAGCCCATTTTCCTGCTATTGCTAAATAATCTTTAGCTTCATTTGTAAATTGTAATTCAAAAGAATCGAAATGTGATTTTTCTTCCATAATAGATAATTGATTGGTTATAAAATATTTAATTGATTATTTTTCAAATGAGGTTAGTGTTTTGGTAATAATGCTAACACAATCTAAAAGCTGCTCTTCATTTATTACCAACGGCGGCGCAAAACGTATAATATTACCATGTGTTGGCTTTGCAAGCAAACCATTGTCTTTTAGTGCAACACATATATCCCACGCAGTGGAACTTTCTTCGTCGTCGTTAATAACGATAGCATTTAAAAGCCCTTTACCCCTTACTAACGATACTATGTTGCTCTTTGCAATATAGTCATTTAGTTTTTCACGGAAAAGTATGCCCATTGCTTCTGCATTTTCTGCCAGCTTTTCGTCATTAACAACCTGAAGTGCCGCAATAGCAACAGCCGCAGCCACCGGATTACCACCAAAGGTAGAACCGTGCTGACCCGGTTTAATAACATTCATAATATCATCGTTAGCCAATACGGCAGAAACAGGATATGCTCCGCCTGAAAGTGCTTTACCTAATATTAAAATATCCGGTTGTATACTCTCATGATGTACAGCTAACAATTTACCTGTACGGGCAATACCTGTTTGCACTTCATCAGCAATAAAAAGTACGTTATGATCTGCACAAAGTTGTTTTGTTTTTGCAAGATAACCTTCGGCAGGAACATAAACACCTGCTTCACCCTGAATAGGCTCGACAAGGAAACCTGCAATATTTTTTTCAGATTTTAGAACATTTTCCAGTGCCTCTACATCATCATAAGGTATCTTTATAAATCCTGCCGTGTATGGACCAAAGTTCTTTCTGGCGTTTTCATCGTTAGAAAACGATATTATAGTAGTGGTCCTACCGTGGAAGTTGTTTTCGCAAACTACAATTACAGCTTCCTGCTCTGCAATTCCTTTTTTCTCGTATGCCCATTTACGGCATAGCTTAATTGCAGTTTCTACAGCTTCGGCACCGGTATTCATTGGCAGTACTTTATCGAAACCAAAATATTTGGTTACGAATTCTTCATACCTGCCTAACTGATCGTTGTAAAAAGCCCTTGAAGTAAGTGTAAGAGTTTGTGCCTGAGCCACCATGGCATCGACAATTTTTGGATGGCAATGGCCTTGATTTACCGCTGAGTAAGCCGATAAAAAGTCGTAGTATTTTTTTCCTTCCGCATCCCACACATTAACACCTTCTCCCCTGCTTAATACAACAGGTAACGGGTGATAGTTATGTGCTCCGTATTTGTCCTCTAAAGCTATGGCATCTGCCGAGCTCAATTTTTCTAAAACTGACATTAGTTTTGTAGTTTTTATTTTTCAAACAGCAATTCCTTCTTAGTGGAGAGAAATCATCCTTATTGAGCACGCAAAATAATAAAAATAAAATTATTTTACGTTTAATTTAAATTAAATGCATCGAAAATAGACATCTCCCTAAATGTGAGCATTTTTGCCGTTTTATTACCTGACACTGATTTCTTCGATTTTAAACAATGGGTGTTTTTGAAGTATATTATTTAAATGTTTTGCAATACTGTCTTTAAGAAGCTGCGGTTCTACTATATCCACATGATCTGCAAACATAATTAACCATCTTGCCAGCCCCTCTTCAATTGACATAGAAAGAAAAGTCATTTCAATGTAATCATCTCTTTCGATTTCAGATACAAACCCAAAAAAATATTTACGGTCCTGCATAAAAACGGCCACGCTTTTACTAACACGGATAACTGCTTTTTGTGTTACAAAATCAGATTTCATGGTTTTTCTTAATTCCTGAAAATCTTTAAGTGACGTTCTTTCTTCCTGGTCCTGACTGGTAAGTTCTATGGTAAGAACTCTGTCAATCCTAAACTGCCTGTATTCCTGGCGTAAATGACAAAAACCTATTGTATACCAATAGTCATTTTCGTGAAAGATACCTATAGGCTCTATAAGCCTCTCATTACTGTCTTTATCAAAAGCCTTATACAATATCTTAACCGCTTTTTTATCGGCTATTGCTTTCAGCAAAAGATCAAGAATATTACCGGGAAGCGAAACAACATTTGTTTTCTGAACAACCATGATTTGTTCTTCGAGATTTTCAACCAGATCTTTTTCTGCACCGCGAAGTACTGCTTTAACCTTAAACATCGCCGAACTGAAGTTCTTCTTTAGTTCGTTATCGGTAAATTTCGACATTAGCTTTTCGGCAGTAATAAAAGCTACTGCTTCTTCCTTTGTAAACATAACGGGCGGCAGTTTGTATCCATCTACAATAGAATAGCCTATACCCGCTTCACCATACAAAGGCACACCTGCTTCTTCCAGCGTACGAATATCGCGGTAAATAGTACGAAGACTTGTACCAAACCTATCGGCAAGATCCTGGGCTTTAACTATTTTCTTAGATTGAAGCTGTATTAATATGGCAGTTATCCTGTCAAAACGATTCATAACTATTGGTTTGGTGTATCCAAAGATATGAATTCCTTAAAAGAAAATGCCCCGCAGTGGCAGGGCATTTTATGAAATCAAAAATCAACTTAACTCCTTACTAAAGTTGCGCTGGATGTGATTGCTGTATTTAACAGCCTTGATATTGGGCAATTTGTTTCCGCTTTGGTGACCAGTTGCTGAAACTCGTCAGTTTCTATATCATCAATCCTTGCAAGTACCGAAAGATGCGAACCTACAACGCTTCCATCCTGAAAATCGATGTCGCATTTCGTTTCAACCGAAGCAACATTATAGCCTGCTTCGTTGATGTATGCTGTAAGCTGCATAGTGAAACAGCCTGCGTGTGCTGCTGCTATAAGCTCTTCGGGGTTTGTACCGTTACCACTTTCAAAACGTGTTTTAAAAGAATATTGTGTATTACTTAATACGTTGCTCTGTGTAGTTATTTTACCTTCTCCTTCTTTTAGTGAGCCAGACCATACGGCTGTTGCATTTCTTTTCATGTAATTGTTTTTTTATTAGAGTTCCTAAATTACACAATCATGAAAACGATTGCACTGTTTTTAACAAAACATTAAAACTCCATCATCTTCAAAAGTTTAAGTGTCGTATTCCAGTTCCTCGTGGTGGCACTCACCTTTAGTTTGCTTTCAATAAGATTGTTGGATAGTTTAGAATCGGATGCTTTCGATTCCAGCTTAAAATAGAGTACATCTCCGATAACCTCTATAAGGTCATCTCCAATAGAAGACTGGAGAAGCTTTTCCATGTTTTCATCAGATGGTGTTTCTGATAAAAAGTTACGTAAAGCTTTTTAAAACCCGGAGCCTCTTCTTCCCTTCCCTCTGTGAAAGGATTGTTTATTACAGCCTTATCAAGTTTATCTTTATCTACTACAAATACCGAAACGTCAAAGCCATATTGTTTTTCGATAGCTTCTTCTATTGTCTTTTCGATCAAAGCCTTATCTCCTTCAGGGTTACTGAATATAACATTACCGCTTTGAATGTAGGTCTTAACGTCTGCATAGCCCAAAGTTTCCATAAGCTTACGCAAATCTTCCATTTTAATAATCTTTTTTCCGCTGACATTGATGCCGCGAAGCAGGGCTAGATAAACAGGCATAGTAATTGTTTTACATGATTATTACAAAAATATTTAAATTTTGTAATAATAGCTTATTTTTGCCGCATGGGAAGAAAGAAGACAGACAAGATCGTATTTGATAACATTACAGTACTGGACGCCGGAGCAAAAGGCGTATCGGTAGCAAAAGCCCCAGATGGTAAAGTAATTTTTATACCTAATGTGGTACCGGGTGATGTGGTAGACGTACAGACTTTTAAAAAGAAAAAGTCGTATTATGAAGGCAGAGCCATTAATTTTCATGAATATTCCAAGCACAGGATAGAACCTGTATGCAGCCATTTTGGTTCATGCGGAGGCTGTAAATGGCAAAATATGGAATATCCGCAGCAGTTATTCTATAAAAACCAAGAGGTATACAATAACCTTAAACGCATCGGTAAAGTTGACCTGCCCGATTTTGAGCCTATTATGGGTTCTGAAAAGCAGTTCTTTTACCGTAATAAAATGGAGTTTTCGTTCTCTAACGCACGTTGGAAAACTCAGGCCGAGGTAGATAGCGGCGTCGAGATATCGGACGCTAACGCACTTGGTTTTCATATTCCTAAAGCATGGGATAAAATTCTGGATATTACACATTGCAGTCTTCAGGAAGATCCGAGTAACGATTTGCGTAATAGTATAAGAGAGTTTGCCAATGCAAACGGGCTTAGCTTTTTCAATCCGCGCAACCACGAAGGGCTACTGCGTACACTTATGATACGTACTGCCTCTACCGGAGAGATCATGGTATTGATACAGTTTTTTGAAGACGATAAAGAAAAGAGAGAGCTACTGCTTAACTTTTTAGCAGAACGTTTCCCTACTATTACATCACTCCAATATGTCATCAACAGTAAAGCTAACGATACATTATATGACCAAGATATAATTCTGTTTAAAGGGCGCGATTATATTCTTGAAGAGATGGAAGGCCTTAAGTTTAGCATTAATGCTAAGTCGTTCTACCAAACGAATTCAGACCAGGCCTACGAGCTTTACAGCATAACACGCGAATTCGCCGGACTTACCGGTAATGAGCTGGTATACGACCTTTATACAGGCACAGGTACAATTGCTCAATTTGTTTCTAAAAAAGCGCGTAAGGTTATAGGTGTTGAAGCCGTTCCGGAAGCTATTGCGGATGCCAAGGAAAATGCTAAACGCAATAATATTACCAACTGCGAGTTTTTTGTAGGTGATATGAAAGTTGTATTCAACCATGACTTTATCACCACACACGGAAGACCCGACGTTATTATTACAGATCCGCCGCGTGATGGTATGCACAAGGATGTTGTAGAACAGATATTACAGATAGCTCCTGAAAAGGTTGTCTATGTAAGCTGTAATTCGGCTACACAGGCACGTGACCTTGCCCTTATGGACGAGAAATATAAAGTTACACGTGTTCGCCCGGTAGATATGTTTCCGCAAACGCACCATGTGGAAAATGTTGTACTTTTGGAAAAACGATAATTAAAAACAGGCACGGCCTCTATGAAAAGATTAATAGCTTCTATTGCCCTTTTGCTTATTATTACCAGCTATCTGCTGAGTTGTGAAAAGGATGACCTTTGCGCTGAAGGTACGCCTACTACGCCCGGCCTTGTTGTTGAATTTTATCAATATGACAATACACCCGTGCTTAGTCCGGTTACTAACTTGTCGTACCAGGTTGTAGGTTCGGAGAAAGTTATTGATTCTATAAGCGGCTCTAAATTTGTTTTCCCGTTAAAGGCAGATGCCGAAAGCGTTAAGTATTCAATCACGTATAATTTTACAAATACCGGAGGAACTGTAACTACAAATACAGATATATTTGAAGTTAAGTATAGCCGCACAGAAACTTTTGTATCACGCGCATGCGGCTACAAAACTACATTTACACTTTTACCAAGTACACCGGAAAATCCGAATTTTGTGGTGACGCCCGGAACCGATAGAAATGGGCAGCCCTGGATAAGACGTGTTGAGGAAATTACAAATAACATAGACAACGAAGATGAAGTACATATCAAATTCTATTTGTAGCCTATTACTTCTTGCTTCGGCAGCCGTTTTCGGACAGGAAGAACAACCCGCTGCCGATACAGTTGCTGTTGCTATTGCTCCATCTAAAATAGACCGTTACGGTATTCGCATAGGTGCCGATATTTCAAGGCCTGCCCGCGCCATTTACGATAAGGACTTTAAAGGTATAGAACTGGTTGCGGATTACAGGCTTACCAAAAAGATATACGCTGCAGGTGAAGTAGGCACAGTAGATTTTAGGATACCTGACGACCTGCTTGATTTTACTACGAAAGGAAGTTACATAAAACTAGGTTTTGATTACAACGCTTACGAAAACTGGCTGGATATGGAAAACATGATCTATACAGGAGTAAGGTATGGTTTTTCTTCGTTTAGCCAAAATCTAAATGCGTATACTATTTACGACACCAATCCTTATTTTGACGATGTGGTAGTAAGACCCGATAAGAAATTTAGCGGACTTTCTGCACACTGGGTTGAGATTATAGGCGGACTTAAAGCGGAAATTTTTGATAATCTATTTATGGGCTTTAGTGTCAGGCTGAATATTCTACTAACAGAAAAAGAACCGGATAATTTTGCCAACCTTTATATTCCGGGTTTCAACCGTACCTACGATGGTAACTTTGGAGTAGGCTTTAACTACACATTATCGTACTTTATACCACTGTACAAAAAGAGCAACGACAAACCTAGAGAAGAAGTGAAAAAATAAAAAACGCGCCACAGAAATGTGGCGCGTTTTGTTAAAACTCTTATGTAAGATTTACTCATCTTTTTTATTCTTTTCTTTCCAGTTTTGGGTTATGGAGGCATAGTTAATTGCGAATGCAGGTTCCTGTCTCGGCAACCTACCGCTTCTGAAGGCCTGAATTAAAAATCCTTCTATATGATAATCTTCTGCCACAGTAGCAGGGCTGTATTTTCTTTTCAGGTCGATATTAAATAATTGGGCAACACGGTTAGACCAAAATGCCTTCCAGCCACTCTTATGTTCTTTAATAAGATCGAAGGTGCTATGGCCAGTTTGCCTGTAGATAAGCTTAACAAGTATCTGACCTTCTTTTTTAGAAAGTTTTTTAAGCTGGCCTTCAAATTCGTCTTCAAGATATTTTTCTACTATTTTGGCGTATTTTTTTTTCTCCCTGTCAGTTTTTAGCATCGCCAGGTTTTTATTCAGCATTGTAAGCCTGTCTGCCGCCGCTTTAGCAAACGGAAAAACCTTTAGCGTTCTCCTTTTAAGCAATGCCAGGTTTTTTAGCTCCTCGGCAGATATGGTATCCTTAACGTTGGAGATTACAAGTTCCTGCATCTCAATAAACATTACAGAATCGGTTTCTGTAGTCGGAACAGTATCTTTTACCACCACCTGAGCCTTTGCTCCAAGGGTTGCAAATAACAGGAACAGCAGGCAAATCTTTACTTTCATGAATTAAAAATTTTACATCAAAATTATACAATAATACGTAACTCTGTAATGTAATTTATATTTTAGCGAAAAATTAAATTTATGTCTTCAAAAACAGTTCTAAACGACAACTCCATATCATTTCTTGAGCAATATTTAAACAACCCATCCCCTACAGGTTACGAGTCTGAAGGACAAAAAATCTGGATGGAGTACCTAAAACCATACGTTGATACTTTTATTACCGATACTTACGGCACTGCGGTAGGTGTTATCAATCCGGATGCTCCTTACAAAGTGGTTATTGAAGGCCACAGCGACGAGATATCATGGTATGTTAACTATATAACGGAAAACGGACTTATTTATGTTATCCGAAATGGAGGGTCTGACCATATGATAGCTCCTTCTAAAAGGGTAAACATTCATACTAAAAACGGAATTGTAAAGGGTGTTTTCGGATGGCCGGCAATACATACCCGTAACCGTGGTAAAGAAGAGCCTGCTAAAATTGAAACGATCTTTATTGACTGCGGATGTAACACTAAAGAAGAAGTTGAAAAACTTGGCGTACATGTTGGCTGTGTCATTACCTACCCAGATGATTTTATGATACTAAACGGCGATAAATTTGTTTGCCGTGCTATTGATAACCGTGTTGGCGGTTTTATGATTGCCGAAGTTGCCCGTTTACTGCACGAAAACAAAAAGAAACTTCCGTTTGGACTTTACATTACCAATTCAGTACAGGAAGAAGTGGGGCTTCGTGGTGCAGAGATGATCACTAAAACTATCCGCCCTAATGTAGCAATTGTTACCGATGTTTGCCATGACAGCACTACCCCAATGATTGATAAACGCATAGAGGGCGAAACTCAGATTGGTAAAGGCCCGGTTATTACCTATGCTCCGGCAGTTCAAAACAACTTAAGGGAACTTATTATAGATACAGCAAACAAGAACGAAATACCATTCCAAAGACTGGCATCGTCCCGCGTTACAGGTACAGATACCGATGCTTTTGCGTACAGCAATGGTGGTGTAGCTTCGGCATTAATATCGCTGCCGCTGCGCTACATGCATACTACAGTAGAAATGGTACACAGGGATGACGTTGAGAACGTAATTAAACTTATTTACGAAACTCTGCTAAACATAGAAAACGAAGAGACATTCTCTTACTTTAAAGCTTAAAATTAAAAAAGCTTCCTGTTTCCAGGAAGCTTTTTTAATTACAGTTCAATAGTAGATTAAGCGTTTAATGCCTGCTTAATTACAGTGGCAGCATCGTTAGCGTTTGATGCCTCTGCATATTTAAGAGCAGTTATACCTTTCTCATCTTTAATTTTAAGATCTGCACCTTTCTCGATAAGCAGTTTTAAAATTTCTACCTGGTTGTAACGTGCAGCGATCATAACCGGTGTTAAACCGTTAGATTTCTCGTTTACCGATGCACCATACTCAAGAAGTTTTTTTACTGTTGCAACATCCCCTTTAGAGATTGCCATACCAAGCGGTGTGTTTGTTTTAACGCTTCCTACTAACTCAAATTTAGAAGTTGCTTCAACATTGTTTGCTACTGTTACATTACTAAATGCTACAAGAGCCAAGCCTAAATAAATGATCGTTTTTTTCATGATAATTGATTTGATGTGATGATTGTTTTTAAATTTCCAGACTGATTAGGTCGTTTAAGGTAATAGACGTGCACAACCATGAAAACGTTACAGCGAATATCTATTTTAACATAATTTTAACAATTTAAAACTTACTATGCCTGCATATATAAACAAAAAAACCGCCTTATTTATAAGGCGGTTTCATATAATTTTTCCTGTAAATTATTTATTCAGGAAAGCAAGAACATTTTTTTCAATTCGCTCGTTGATATTAGAAATATCTGCTTTAGCGAACTTCTCTCCCGAGATATTTTCATACAACTCGATATATCTTTCAGATACAGTTTCAATGTACTCATCAGTCATTTCAGGAATCTGTTGACCATCTTTTCCCTGAAAACCATTAGCTATAAGCCACTGGCGTACAAACTCTTTAGAAAGCTGTTTTTGAGACTCTCCGCTATTCTGACGCTGTTGGTATCCTTCAGCATAAAAATAACGTGAAGAATCCGGTGTATGTATCTCGTCAATAAGAACGATCTTACCATCTTTAGTCTTACCGAATTCGTATTTGGTATCCACAAGGATCAAGCCTCTTGAAGCAGCGATCTCAGTACCTCTCTGAAAAAGGTCACGTGTGTATTTTTCTAATACTACATAATCTTCTTCAGAAACAATTCCGTTTTCAAGGATGTCTTCTCTCGAAATATCCATATCATGCTCACCATTATCCGCTTTGGTTGTTGGTGTGATAATTGGCGAAGGGAATTTATCATTCTCTTTTAAGCCTTCAACAAGCTCAACACCGCAAAGTACCCTTTTACCTTCAGCATACTCACGCGCAGCGTGTCCTGAAAGGTATCCACGGATAACCATTTCTACTTTAAAAGGCTCGCAAAGGTGACCTACAGCAACGTTAGGGTCTGGTGTATCAATCAGCCAGTTAGGAACCACATCTTGTGTAAGGCGCATAAATTTAGTAGCTATCTGGTTAAGTATCTGCCCTTTGTAAGGGATACCTTTTGGCATAACTACGTCAAAGGCAGAAAGCCTGTCTGTAGCTACCATTACCAATAGCTCATCGTTGATATTGTATACTTCCCTTACTTTACCGCGGTAAACCGATTTTTGCCCCGGAAAATTGAAATCAGTGCTTGTGATGGTATTCATGAAACTGTTATACGTTTATAGTTTTTGAAGTTGCAAAAATAAGAAAGTTAATTGTCTAATCTTTTCTTTTGTCATACAATTTATATGAGATAGAGAAAACAACATTGATAAGTAATAAAATGATGCCTAAAACAGTAAGTAAAATCCTTGGGATGCATAAAAATCCCTGTGAAGAACTCAGAAGTAAAAATCACAATGTAATGTTTCGGTTTTGAAAAATTAAACATTATATAAATTTAAAAACCGGCAGCGTTACACACTGCCGGTTTATCGTTAAGACTTTATGACTTCATGACTTTAAAATCGTTAATCAAGATTCTCAATACTCTTATACGCCTCAATTACTTTCTTAACAAGACGGTGGCGAACGATATCTTTATCGTCAAGATATAATATACCTATACCGTCTACATTTTTAAGTATAAGAATTGCTTCTTTAAGGCCAGATGTAGTGCGGCGCGGTAAATCTACCTGACCGGGATCTCCTGTAATCATGAATTTAGCATTTTTACCCATACGAGTGAGGAACATCTTCATCTGCGAATGTGTGGTATTCTGCGCTTCATCAAGAATTACAAAAGCATTATCCAGTGTGCGTCCCCTCATGAAAGCAAGCGGGGCGATCTGTATAATTCCTTTTAAAATATAATCTTCCAGTGTTTGTGGCGGAAGCATATCACGCAATGCATCATATAAAGGCTGCATGTAAGGATCAAGCTTTTCTTTCATATCTCCTGGAAGGAAACCAAGGTTCTCCCCTGCTTCTACCGCCGGACGTGTCAATATGATACGCTTTACCTGTTTTTCCTTTAGTGCTTTTACGGCAAGGGCAACACCAGTATACGTTTTACCTGTACCCGCGGGGCCAATAGCAAAAACCATATCATTTTTATACATAGAGTCTACAAGCAACTGTTGGTTTGGCGTAAGGGCTTTTATAAGTTTACCGCCTACACCGTGTACCAGTATTTTGTCGCTTGGGTCCATCTGCTGTACCTGTGAGTCATCCTGAATTACCCTTTCAATAACATTATCATCAATATTATTATAGCGTGTGAAATGTAGCATAAGCCTCTTGAAGCGCTTTTCAAATTCATCAAGAATTTCTTTTTCGCCAAAAGCTTTCAGGGTAGTTCCCCTTGCAACAATTTTTAGCTTTGGATAGTATTTTTTAATGGTTTCAAGATGAGCGTCCTGAGTTCCCCAAAAATCTTTTGGAGCGATGTCTGTTAATTCAATTATTCTTTCGTTCAAAAGCAGATGATTTTAATTAGAGAAATAAGCCATATAATTGTTAGCTTTGCATTCAAATTTAGTGAAATTTAATCTCGCTTTTTTAAAAGTTTTACACAATTTTATGTCAATAATTACCCTTACAACCGATTTTGGCCTCAAGGACCATTTTGTGGGCGCTTTGAAGGGAAAAATTATTTCCGGCTATAACGAAGCCATGATTATTGACGTTTCCCACGACATAGATCATTTTAATGTATCTGAAGCCAGTTATATTGTTGGTGCGGCATACAGTAGTTTCCCTAAAGGAACAGTACACCTTATCGGCGTAGACGCCGAACTTACCAAAGATAACAGGCACCTTGCCATGCAGTGGAACGACCATTATTTTATCTGTGCAGATAATGGCATATTAAGCATGCTTACGCAGAAGATCATCCCACAAAAAATTGTTGAGATAAACATACACGACAGGCTACCGGAAGGGTCGACCGAAATGGATGTATTTGTAGCCGTTGCCATTCACTTAGCAAAAGGCGGACAACCAAGCGTTATAGGCCGAGAGATTACCGAAATTAAAGACATGAACGAACTGCAGCCAGTGGTTGCAGCCGACAATTCTGCCATAAAAGGCTATATTGCTTACATCGACCATTTTGGTAACTGTGTAACCAATATTCCGCAGAAACTGGTTAAAGAAGTAGCCAAAGGGCGTGACTTTGAGATTACCTTTAATACTAAGAATATAAAATCGGTCAGGAAAAGCTATTCTGACTTTATAGTAAGGGAACCATTTACTATTAAAGACCACGAGGGCGATAAACTGGCTATATTTAATGAGGCAGGCTTTCTGGAAATTGCCATTTACCGAAGTAACCCGTTAACTGTAGGCACTGCAAAAACATTATTGGGACTTAGATTCAGAGATGTTGTAAATGTGGTTTTCAGGTAAGGGATTTTGCGATTTGTTGATTTGGTTATGTGATAGATACTAAAAGCTAATGATCTTTTTTTAAGAGGTTTCAACCTAAAAAAATAGAAATAAAAAAACAATAAAAAACTGTATGTTTGTACGCATTGTAAAAATGGGTTTCCACGAAGACAAGGTTGATGCCTTTCTTAATAATTTTGAACAGGTTAAGCAGGATATACGAAACTTTCCCGGAAACCGTTTCTTAGAGTTGTACAGGGATAAAAATGACCCTACGGTATTTTTTACCTATAGCTATTGGGAGACCGAAGATGATCTGGAAAACTACAGAAAATCAGAGCTTTTTATTGAAGTATGGGCATTTACAAAACAATTATTCAGGCAAAAGGCAGAAGCCTGGAGCGTTGACAAATTAGTTACATTACCATAGACTATTGAGACGTAGCACCGTTACGTCTGTAATAAATAAAATTTACAAATTTAGGCGTAGCAACACTACGTCTCAATAACTAGAAATTATAAATGAAAGCATTGTTATTACGGGAGATCAAATCCTTTTTCGGTTCGCCGATAGGTTATTTGGTTATCGCTATTTTCCTGTTACTCAACGGCCTGTTTTTATGGGTTTTTGAAGGTGATTTTAATATACTTAACAGCGGTTTTGCTGATTTGAGTCCGTTTTTTACCATATCACCCTGGATACTTATTTTTCTTATCCCGGCGGTTACTATGAGAAGTTTCTCTGACGAAAAAAAGCAAGGGACTATCGAATTGCTTTTCACTAAACCGCTAAGCATTTGGGAAATTGTAAACGGAAAATTTTTCGGCGCGTTTATCCTTATCGTGATGGCTTTATTACCAACTATAGTGTATGTAATGGTGCTTTCATGGTTTGGAAATCCTGAAGGTAATATTGATATGGGAAGCACCTTAGGTTCTTACTTTGGTTTGCTTTTCCTTATTACGGGTTATACAGCAATTGGCGTTTTTACCTCTACCCTTTCCGACAATCAAATTGTTGCTTTTATAGTTTCGGTATTCTTTTGCTTTATATTTTACTTTGGCTTTGAAGGCCTTGCAGGATTTGCAGGCAATATGAGCGGACTGGTTTCTGCCTTTGGTATGGATTATCATTTTAAAAGTATGAGCCGTGGCGTACTGGATACAAGGGACATTATTTATTTCCTTAGCATCACTATTATTTTTCTGTCGTTAACTGTTTACAAACTTAAATCGCTTAAAGGGTAATGGAAACAGTACAACAAAAAAACCTGAAACAGCTGCTTATTATTGTGGGCGTTTTACTTGCGCTAAACTTTGCAGGCTATTATATTTTTAAACGATTTGACCTTACGCAAGACAAACGTTATACGCTGTCTCCTACCACACTTAAAATCGTTAAAGAAGTAGAGGAACCCCTATACATAGACGTTTTTCTTGACGGTGAGTTTCCTGCAGAATTCAAAAGGCTTCAGAATGAAACCAGACAATTACTGGAAGAATTCCACGCTATTAATCCCAATATAATTTTCCAGTTTATTAATCCCTTAAAAGATGAAGCAGGTCGCGACCAGGCAATGCAGGATCTTTACAAGATGGGCATGACACCTGTAAGCGTTACCGTTGAAGATAAAGGCAAACAGTCTCAGGAAGTTGTATTTCCGTGGGCGATGGTTAATTACAATAAGAAAACCGTAAAAGTAGCCCTGCTTAAAAACCTGATGGGTGCTACCACTGCTGAAAAGGTAGTGAGCTCGGTTCAACACCTTGAATATGCTATTACAGAAAGCATCAACAAAGCTGTTTCTGAAAAAGAAAAAAAGGTTGCTGTAATAAAAGGCAACGGTGAAATGACTGAGCGCCTTATGGGTGACTTTATAAAAAGTATAAGTGAAAGCTACCATATCGGTCCGTTTACTCTGGACTCTGTCGGCAAAGACCCTCAGAACACACTAAAGGCACTTAACAAATATGACCTTGCTATTATAACAAAACCTACTGAGGCATTCACCGAAGCAGAAAAACAAGTCCTTGACCAATACATCGTTAATGGAGGTAAAACGCTCTGGATGGTAGATGCTGTACAGATTGAAATGGACAGCCTTTACAATCAGACAGGCAACACGCTTGCCTTTCCAAGGGAACTGAACCTTACGGATATGTTCTTTAAATACGGCATCAGGATCAATCCAGATATTATTAAGGATGAAATGGCAACTCCTATAAAGCTTGCCAGTGGATCTCAAGGCAGCCAAACGCAATACCAGGAGTTTTTCTGGAAATATTCTCCATTTGTATATCCTGATTCTGACAATCCTATTGTGAAGAACATGAGCGGTATTAAGTTTGAATTTGCCAATCCTATAGATACACTTAAAAACGGCATTAAGAAAACAGTACTGTTACGTTCTTCCAAATTTTCGAGGAAGGTAGGTACTCCGGTGGAAGTAAAACTTGCAATGGTTTCAGAAGAGACTAATCCAAAAGATTATGATGGCAGGGGCTTTCTTCCTGTGGCAGTATTACTTGAAGGTAAGTTTCATTCCGCATTTGAAAACAGGGTGCTTCCGTTTAAAGATGTAACTTTCAAAGCGCAAAATGCACCCGGCAAGATGATCGTTATATCTGATGGCGACATCGCAAAAAACCAGCTTGATAAAGATTATCAGCCAATGGAACTGGGCTACGATAAGTGGACAGGCAATATGTATGACAACAAAGGTTTCCTTATGAACTGCATAAATTACCTGTTGGATGATAGCGGACTTATTAACATCCGAAGTAAGGATGTGGAGCTGCCAATGCTGGATAAACAAAAAGTTTACGACAACTATACAATCGCAGTATTTATAACTGTCGGATTACCAATAGTCATTTTAGCAGTGTTCGGAATATTATTTACTTACCTGAGAAAAAGGAAATATTCTAAGTAGTGTTAATAAATAATGTTGCACTATTCAATTTGATTACGATATATTTGTGAAACGTAAATTCCGATGGATTTTACAATTAAATAAACCAAACAGAAATGAAATTTATAGTATCCAGTTCATATTTGCTAAAACAATTACAGGTTTTGGGAAGTGTTATCAACAGCAGCAACACACTGCCTATTTTAGATAACTTTCTTTTTGAATTAGACAATACTGAATTAAAAGTATCAGCTTCAGATTTAGAGACTACAATGTCTGCTACACTGGAGATTGACTCAGACAGCAAAGGAAGTGTTGCTGTACCTGCCAAACTGTTACTGGAAACTCTAAAAACGTTCCCTGAACAGCCGCTTACTTTTACTGTTGAAGATAACAACACCATAGAGATAAGCTCTAATTCAGGCAAATATGCACTTGCGTATGCATCAGGCGATGAATTCCCAAAAGCAGTATCGCTTGAAGACCCTTTCTCTACCCTTGTGCCTGCAGAAGTACTTGCAACAGCAGTTAGCAAAACAATATTTGCAGCAGGTAATGATGATTTAAGGCCTGTAATGTCGGGTGTATTCTTCCAGTTTTCACCGGAAGGGTTAATCTTTGTTGCTACTGATGCTCATAAACTTGTAAAATATTCAAGAACAGATGTTAAAGCTTCTCAGGTTGCTGATTTTATCATGCCTAAAAAGCCTTTAACAATACTTAAAGGTATACTTGGTTCATCTGATGCAGAGGTTAAGATAGAGTATAACGACTCTAACGCTACTTTCTCTTTTGATAACTATGTACTTACCTGCCGACTTATAGATGGTAAATATCCTAACTACGAGGCGGTTATACCAAAAGAAAATCCTAACAAGTTGTTGATAAACAGGTCTCAGATACTGAGCTCTGTGCGTCGTGTGGCTATTTTCTCTAACAAGACTACACACCAGATTCGTCTTAAGATTGCCGGTACTGAACTTAACATATCTGCTGAAGATATCGATTACTCAAACAAAGCTGAAGAGCGTTTGACATGTGATTATCAAGGAGATGATATGCAGATAGGTTTCAATTCACGTTTCCTTACAGAGATGCTTACCAACCTGCAAAGCGATGAGATCATGCTTGAAATGTCTTTACCAAACCGTGCGGGTATCCTTACCCCGGTTGACGGTCTTGATGAAGGCGAAACTGTTACCATGCTGGTGATGCCGGTTATGCTTAACAACTAAAAAAGCTATTCAACTAACCCTTTTTTATATAAAACCCGTATTGCTAACGCTTTACGGGTTTTTTCTTGTCATTTTTCGAAAATTAATATTGCACTTTATGTTCTCAAAACGCACTTTTGCTGCGTAATATTAATCGCTGTAAACCGTTGATTTTAAACACCTGTAAAAACAATGTTACGCTTTTTGGTTTTCATTTTTTAGTCGATTTTCGCTCTTTTTTAAGCATAAAAAAACCTGCCGAATTTCATTAGCAGGTTTCATATTATTAAAATTATCAGATTTTAATTTTCTGTAATTCGAATGAGTTTTTTGTTTACGAACTCTTCAATTCCCAAACTTGAAAGTTCCCTTCCGTAACCCGAACGTTTTGTTCCGCCAAATGGCAATTCCGGACTCGAGTTTGTTGGTGAGTTGATAAATACCATACCTGTCTCGATTTGTAGTGCAACTTTCTCTGCACGCTTGATATCCTTACTGAATACAGCACCACCAAGCCCAAAATCAGAATCATTAGCCAGTTTAATAGCTTCATTTTCATCTTTAACCCTGTAGAAAGAAGCAACGGGCCCAAATAACTCCTCGTGGTAGGCACGCATACCCGGCTTAATATCAGTTAGTATAGTTGGTTCCATAAAGGCACCTTCCCTATCCAGGCGTTTGCCGCCAATAACAGCTTTAGCACCCGCTTTAATGGTTTCTTCAACTTGCTCTGCCAGTTGTTTCGCAGCACCTTCGCTGCTTAACGGACCAATTTCTGTAGCTTCGTCGGCAGGGTCGCCCACTTTAAGACCCGACATTTTCTTTGTAAGCTTTTCAAGGAATTCATCAGCAATAGATTCTACAACGATCATACGTTTAGCAGCCGTACATGACTGTCCCATATTTTTCATACGACCATCAAAAGCCTGTGAAACAGCATGGTCAAGATCGGCATCTTCCAAAACAATAAACGGGTCGCTACCGCCAAGCTCCAATACCGATTTCTTAAGGTTTTTACCCGCGGCTTCTGCAAGACTTGCGCCTGCTTTCTCACTCCCTGTAAGAGACAAACCTTTTATCCTGTCGTCTTCAGCAAGTTTACCAATCTTATCTCCACCTATAAAAAGGTTAGTATATACACCTTCTTCAGCACCGGCCTCTTTAAAGATATCTTCAATCGCCTGGGCACACTGCGGTACGTTACTGGCGTGCTTAATCATAATTACGTTACCAGCTGCAAGGTTAGGTGCGGTAATACGCGCTACCTGGTAGAATGGGTAATTCCACGGCTCAACGCCAAGTATAACACCAATCGGGCTGTAACGCACATACGCTTTACCTTCTTTTACCTCAAATGGTTTATCTTCAAGGAATTCAGCAGCATTATCTGCATAATACTTGTAAATAGCCGAACTGATATCTATCTCGTCCTCACTTTCACTAATAAGCTTACCCATCTCTAAAGTGATAAGCTTCGCCAGTTCTTTTTTTCGCTCCTGCAATAAAGCAGCAACTTTAGTAAGCAGTTTGGTACGCTCCTCAACAGGTTTTTCTTTCCATGAAGCATAGGCCTTATCGGCAGTGCTTATTTTTTCTTCAATCTGTTTTTCGCTTAACGCTTCAAACGTTTTGACTTCTTTGTTATTGTAGGGATTAATGGTTGCAATAGCCATAACAATTTAAATTTTTTGAATTAATAATTTTCGATTTAATAAGTACTATTTGCTCATTTCTATAGGTTTAGTTACGCAAACTGATCGTTGGTCATTTTCTTTTTATCGGTAAAGCTTTCAAGTATGTTCCTCACCTGCTTGTTGTCTTTAATAAAATAACGTGCATGTGTTTTTTGCGATCCGATCTTTACGGTGTGAGCAGTCTCAGGCAATTCTTCAAACATATATTCGTCGGTCCAGTCATCACCGATAGCGAATATAAAATCGTAGTCACCACCTGCGAGTAACCTGCCTGCTGCGCGGCCTTTATTTACATTACTGTTCTTAATTTCCAGCACTTTATTTCCTTCAAGTACTGCAAGCGCATTATTAGCAATAAGGCTGTTCAGTACAAATTCCAGCTCTTTGGCACGGATATTTGCCAGTTCGCTATCCGCTTTGCGATAATGCCATGCGAGAGAATAGTTTTTCTCTTCTATAAACGAGCCTGGCGTCCTGTCTACAAACGTTTCCATAATGGGGCGTATATTTTCCTTCCAGTCGCTTTTAACGCGCTCTATAGCCTCCCATTCCTGTCCTTTACGTCGAAGCCACACACCATGATCGGTAATAAGTGTGTAATTTTTATGCCCAAACCATTTACCAAGGGTATCATGGTCACGTCCGCTTATTATGGTAACTTCATTATTCTCATCTTCTGCAAGCGCATCCAGTAATGTAAATAACGATTCATCAGGCATTGCTTCTTCCGGTGTATTCCTGAAACCAACAAGGGTTCCGTCATAATCCAAAAGGAAAAGCCTTTTTTGCCCTTCTTTACAGTTTTGGGTCATCGCTGTAAGCAGTTCTGTATTCAGCTCGCGTGTAACCGATGCGTCGGGCAGTTGTTTTGAAGCGTCAAGCGCTTTCATGAATTCCTCTGCCCACTTTTCAACGTTGTAACGTGATATCCTTTTCTTCAGTTCCCTCATACGGGTGAACTGCTCCTCGGGTTGCATTTCAAGCGCCTGTTTTAAAGTATCGGCAATCTGTTCGAAGTTATTCGGGTTGATTAAAAGTGCTTCATGCATCTCTTTAGCTGCGCCCGCCATCTCACTGAGCACCAGAACTCCGTCATGATCTGCTCTTGATGCTACATACTCCTTAGCAACCAAGTTCATACCATCCCTGATCGGGGTGATAAGCGCTACCTGCGACGATGCATACAAATCGATCAGATCCTCAAAAGGCATCGACCTGTAAAAGTACCAGATTGGTGTCCAGTTCACGGTGGCAAACTGTCCGTTTATACGTCCTACAAGCTCGTCGGTTTCCCTTTTTAATTTTTGGTATTGGGGAACATTAGATCGTGACGGTACGGCAAGCATGACCAACCTTACCTTCTCTTTGTATTCGGGATATTTATTCAGGAAGTATTCAAAAGCGCGAATCCTGTTCGGTATACCTTTTGTATAATCCATCCTGTCTATGGAAAGTATCAGCTTGTTATCGCCAAAATGCTGGTTATGTTCTTCCAGTTTTCGCATCAGGTCAGATTTCTTTTCTTCCGGCCTTGTTTTGTGTTCCAGGGCAGCATCGTGAAAATGGTTGTAATCTATTCCCATAGGGAAAGAATCTACCTTTACAGTACGTCCATCATACAGCACATCGTTAAACTTTGTTTCAAGGCCTGTAATTCGCTTTACAGAGCTTAAAAAATGACGGACATAGTCGTAGGTATGAAAACCTATCAGATTGGCTCCTAAAACGCCGTCAAGGAGTTCTTCACGCCACGGAAACGTCCTGAAGATCTCATACGAAGGATATGGTATGTGCAGGAAGAAGCCAATAGTAAGCGACGGATTTTTATCGCGTATCATTTTAGGAACAAGCATCAACTGGTAATCGTGCACCCAGATAGTATCGCCATCGTTGGCATGTTCCAGTACAGCGTCGGCAAATTTTTGGTTTACCTCTTTGTATGAGTTCCATTGTTCCAGTTCAAACTCGGTATATTCCATAAAGTAATGAAACATAGGCCAGAGTGTCCTGTTGCTAAATCCATAGTAAAAATTTTCTACATCATTTTCATTTAAACTTACGGTTGCACATTTCTCTTTTTCGAGCGCAGCATCTACCTGTCGGCTGAGGTCATCATCAAGTTGTTCTTCTGTAAGGCCAGACCACCCTATCCAGATGCCGTTCCCTTCAGAATGTACAGACTTCATACCCGTTGCCAGTCCTCCTACACTTGGTTGGGCACGCAAAATGCCATGGTCAATTTGAAGATTTACGGGCAGACGGTTAGAAACTATAATTGTTTTATTCATGCTAAAGTGTTTGCGGTTAAGGTTTACTTTTTATAAATTTAGTGAACAATGAGCCGAAAGGCTAGTAAATCCAAGACTTTATGAAAAATTTAAATTATGGCATTATTGGAAATTGTCGCAGCGCGGCCCTTGTTTCTGACAAAGGATCAATGGATTGGTGCTGCCTTCCCAAGTTCGATTCGTCTTCTATTTTTGCAAAACTGCTTGATGAGGAAATTGGCGGAAGCTTTGAGATAATTACCGATGAGAGCTATAGTATACGCCAGCACTATCTTGAAAATACCGCTATCTTGGTTACTATATTCAGTAACGGTACCGATGCTTTCGAGGTAAACGATTTTATGCCGAGATACTATAAAGAAGATGGCTCTTACAATACGCCGCCGGAAATTATACGCTACATAAGGAGATTATCAGGTAAACCTGTGTTTAGCGTTAAATATGACCCGAAACTGGAATATGCAGCAGGAAAAACAATTACGCATGTTAAAGACGACTATATAGTAAGTCTTACTAACAGCACAAAATTCAATTCACTGTTCCTGCATACTAATTTTGACAAACAGGCCGTTGCCAATAGTACGCCGATGGAACTTAATGGGGACGGATTTTTCCTTCTTGCCTACAACGAAAAGATATTTAACCAGACCGTTGAAAAGATTTATCTTGAGTTTGAACGTACTAAGACGTATTGGTTAAACTGGTCTGACAAAACTACCTCATACAAGCGATTCAATAGCCAGATCTCAAGAAGTGCCATAACCCTAAAGCTGCTTACGTACGATAAAACCGGGGCAGTACTGGCGGCGGCAACAACATCGCTACCCGAAACCATTGGGGAAGTACGAAACTGGGATTACCGTTTCTGCTGGATACGCGACGCCTCTATGGTAGTTAAGGTAATTTCTGAAATCGGACATAAAAAACAGGCCAGTGATTACCTGCAATTCATTGTCGACATTATGCCGGATAAGGATGAGAAGCTCCAGATCATGTACGGTATCAATAAAGAGAAAAACCTGAAGGAAGAAACATTGGAACACCTTAGCGGTTATATGGACTCGAAACCTGTACGAATAGGTAATGCAGCTTTTACACAGCGCCAAAATGATATTTACGGCATCTTAATGGACGTTATTTACCTGCAGTTGGTCAACTTTAGTAATGATGTTCAGAATGCAGAAGAATTATGGAATATAACTAAAGGAATTGTTTGGGTAGTGGGCAGCCACTGGCAGGAACCTGATAAAGGAATATGGGAGTTCCGTACAGAGGAAAGGCATTTCACCTTCTCTAAAGTTTTGTGCTGGACGGCCATAGACCGTGCTATTAAAGTAGCTAAGATATTAGGAAGAAAATCCAAACTTGCCAAATGGGAACTGCTTGAAGAATCTATCCGCAGAGATATTATGGAAAATGCATGGAATGAAAAAGTACAGGCATTTACACAATCGTATGGATCGGAAGACCTTGATGCATCGGTACTGTTAATGGAAAACTACGGTTTTATAGACGCACGCGATCGTAAATATATAGCTACCGTCCATGCCATTGAAAGAGAACTGAGCAATGACGGCTTACTGTACCGCTACAAGAATAAAGATGACTTCGGGTTGCCATCATCATCGTTTACCATTTGTACGTTCTGGTTCATTAACAGCTTATACAAAATTGGTGAAACCAAAAAAGCCGAGAAGCTTTTCGAACAGTTATTATCTTATAGTAACCATTTAGGTTTATTTAGTGAAGATATTGATTTTAAGACAAAAAGGCTGTTAGGTAATTTCCCTCAGGCTTACTCCCACTTAGCATTAATTGAAACTGCTATCAACATAAGCAACGTTACACACGAGGAAGAAGTAATGGATGCTATGCGATAGATAATCTTTGATATTTAAACCTGCAAGGTTTTAAAAACTCGTAAGGATTAAAACCCAAAAAGCCGTGACACATTAGTATCACGGCTTTTTTAATGCAACAAAAAACCGCAACAGACAATTAAGTCATATTGCGGTTCAAAGGTGGGGGCACTAAAAATTATTTATGAATTTATAAAATTCACAATGTCTTCGTTGAACTTGTTTTTATGTGTGTAGTATAGACCATGCGGCGCGTCATCATACACCACATATTGAGCATGCGGTATAATTTTAATCGTTTCTTCGGCAGATGCATCAATAGGCACCGTTTCATCGGCTTTACCGTGCAATACCAGTAAAGGCACACGAATGTTACGTAAATCGTCCCTGAAGTCGGTTGTAGACCAGGCCTGCATTGCTTTAATCGTTGAATATCCTGCCGACTCTAATGCCAGCGTCATATCCCTTTGCAATATTTCATCGCTTACAGGATTACTGAACAAATGCACACCATAGAACATTTTAGAGAAACCTGCCAGGAATTTAGGCCTGTCTTCTTCAATCTGTTCTTTCATAGTGGTAAACATTTCCTGAGGAAGTCCTGTCGGGTTATCTTCTGTTTTACGAAGGAATGGCGTTACTGCACTAATAAGCGCGGCTTTAGTTACCCTGCCTTCGCCATTGTATTTAGAAAGGTATCGTGCTACTTCTCCCCCACCCATAGAAAAGCCAACAAGTGTAACATCCCTAAGGTCAAGTTTTTCTAAAAGAAGGGCAAGGTCTGATGCCAGAGTATCATAATCATACCCTTCCCAAGGGCGTGAAGACAAGCCGAATCCTCTCCTGTCATAGGCAATAACACGGATATTATGTTTAGGTAGTTCGTTTAGCTGGTATTCCCACATTTGGTAGTTAAGCGGCCAGCCGTGTATTAATACTACGGGCTTGCCCCTGCCAATGTCCTGGTAAAAAATATTTACTTCTTCGGCACTTCCTGATAAGCTTACAGAGGTTGTTGTGATAAAAGGCATAATTTTGTTTTTTGTCGTTAATAATGTTACATAAAATTACTAACTACTAAAAACAGCATTGCGCTCGTTAAGAAATCCTTAGCTGTTAATTAAAGGCTAATTAAGATTTTATACAACGCCCATTTTTTCCATGAGAAAGGTTGCGCTTTTATTTCGGCAGATGCCATCACGCAGGCGGTAATCAAAATAAAGTTCGTTATCTATAATCTGTGCCTCGAAACAACGGTTAACCAGTTTAGAAGGATATTCAGTAACAAGTTCGCATACCTCGATATCGTGGGTTGCTATGGCACCGGTAGCATTAAGCCCTATCATACGCTTTATAACTTTTATGGTTCCCGTACGCTTATCATCAGAGTTTGTTCCTCTTAGTATCTCATCCAACAATACGAATGCACGCTTTTCCTGCAATTCATCCATAATATACCTAAGGCGTTTTACCTCTGCAAAGAAATACGATTCACTATCGGAGAGCGAGTCAGACAATCTCATAGACACCAATACCGGTAATGGATGTACCTCTGCCCTGTCGGCACATACTGGTGCGCCTGCGCCTGCAAGTACCATATTAATGCCCAGGCTACGTAAAAATGTACTTTTACCGGACATATTAGAACCCGTAAGTATCATAAAGTCCGAATTGAAATTTATATCGTTCCCTATCCTGCCTTCTTTTCGAAGCAGCGGATGCGAAAGATTGGTAAATTCTATTCTATTCTCTGTATTAAGGATTGGGAAAGTAAAATCAGGATTATTATAGTACAAGTTAGCGAAACCAGATAAAGCCTCTGTTTCAGCAATAACATCAAGCCAAAGCGCTATGGTTTGTGAATGTCGTTTTTTCCAATGCAGTAAGCCTTTTAATGCAAAAAAATGATACAGCATAATGCCATTCATAACGGCAGCACCAAACAGGTTATCCAGGCTATCGAGCTTAGAGAAGAACTTTGCGAGCCTTTTTATTTCCTTCGATGCCGTTTTACCTTCTGTAACCAGTTTAGCCTGTATTGCTTTTAGTTTTGGCGCAACAAATTCCTGGTTTTCTATTTGTTCAATTATAAGTCCGTAATGATGAATAATATCGTGTATATCGGCGGTATCTTTCATCTCAGCTTTGATCAATTTTAAGTGAGAGCCAATAAAGATAAGGTTAAAACCAAAAACCCACCCGGCAATAGTAGTAAATAGACTGTCACCAGTTATAAAGTAAGTTGCTACACATCCTAACAACAACACAGGAGTGACTAGTGCGATAATTCCTTTAACCGCTGATACTTGTCCCGAGCTAGTATTTGCCCAATCTAAAAGGGTATCGTATACTTTCTGACTATCCTTTCGTGCCTTACCTAATGCCATTATTTCCTGCCTGAACTCAGGCTTTTCAGCCAGTTCTTTAACAGCCTCCTGATTGGCAATTATATCTTCCTGAGATAAAACGTCTGTAAGTAAGCCGGCAAGTTTTTGCTGACCTTTAAAAGTCTGGGTACGGTTTATATTGTGATAAAGTGATCTGTTTCCAAAAATATCAAGATCGTGCGAGTACGGATGTGTATAATCTATAAACTCGCTACCGTTTTCAAACGGAATAGCGTTACCTGAAAGGTAATCCATCTCGTCATGGTTTATCTTAACCATGGCTTCAGCACGCAATCTTTTGTTCTGAACCAATCCGTGGCGGTTCATCAATAGTATGAATTCTACAAAGCAAAAAGCGATACAACAAAGGAGTATTGTTGGGTCTTCTGCCTTAAAAGCAAAATAAACCAATACAATTATAGCAATAGCCATAAGCAGCCTGCATGTGCTTATAATATTGTATCGCCTGTTAAGCTTTTTAAGTTCGTGTAAATGGGCAGCTTTTTGTTTTTGATAAAATTCCATAAGTAAAGTGTAAAGGACAAATATAAAATAAAAAAATCCTGCCGTAGCAGGATGTATGTTTTAACCTTCGTGAAATACAAGTAAAGGTATTTTTGTATGATAAGCCAACTTTTTAGTTAGGCTTCTGTGAAACAGGCTTTCAAAAAAGCCCCGCTTGTGCGTACGCATTACAAGCATTCCAACATTTTGATTATCTATAAAATCTAATATTGTTTGTTCTATATGGTCGCCTGCAATATTATAGAAGTCTATATTTTCACTACGGTAGAAGATCTTCCACTCGTTAATCCTTTCTTCGATATCTTCGGGATCATCAGCATTTTTAATATAAAGGCAAAGTACGGAAGCATCAAATTTACGGGCAATTTCCAATGTTCTTGCCAATGCATCGTTATCTTTATCCTTGTACTGCGTTGTAAAAGCTACACTTTTTATAGGGTGGTACTCAGCCTCGGCAGGTATCCCTAATACAGGAACTTTAGCATTCGCAATAACCGATGCTGTAGACGAACCCAAAAATGTTTCTTTTAACCCCGTAGCTCCTTTTGTTCCCATTACGATAAGATCGATATTTTCATCGGCGCAAACCTTATTGATATTATAAATAAGATCGCCATAATGAAGGATGTTACGCATTTTAACATGTCCGAGATTTCTTCTGTCTGCCATTTGATGCAGTTCGGGAAGCTGTTCCCTGAAACTTTCAAACTGATTCATTTCTACAATATCAAAAATTTCTTTGGTAGATTCCGGTAATGGCGGGGTTTCTACAATAGGCAGGTCGTATACGTGAAGTATAACAAGTTCAGCCCCGAAAGAATCAGCAAACCGCAAAGCATAAATAAATGCTGTATTTGCAGCTTCAGAAAAATCGGTAGGAAAAAGTATTTGTTTCATGATCCGGTTTATTGGTATCTCATAAAATTACTAAAAATTACCGTGGCTTCCTACATTTAGACTGTCAGGGTTTTGTTAAAAAAAAGAGGCTGCCAAATGGCAGCCCCGATTCCAAAATATGTTGTTTTAATTATAGCTTGTTAGAAGTATAGTTACCTGTTATTGTAACATTGCTGTTTTTAGTAACATTACCAAAGATTGTGATTGAAGATCCCTGACCTACAAATTCTACTTTAGCACCACTGTTTAGTACAAGGTTACCGTACACTACTACAGATCCTTCTACTCTAAGTGTACCGTTTACTGTTAGAGGCTGTCCGAATAAAACTGTACCCTGTGCAAGAGAACCTTTTATTGAAAATACTCCACCGCTGTTTACATTAAGTGCCTGAGATACTGAAAGCGAACCACACCATGTAAGGTTAGCATTTACGTTTACAGTTGATAAAGCTGCTGCACCCTGATATTGTTTAGTCTCGCCAGAGTTAACATTAAGGTTAGCTGAAAGGCCAAGGTATAGAGGGAATGAAGTACAATCTACTGAGCTCGCAACCATCTTAACAATTTTTAAACCTCCGTTACCCATTGCAGCGAATATATAGTCTCCTGAACTTGTAAGGTAGTTGCATGAGCTGTTTCCGCTAAGAGAGATAGAACCTAAGAAGCTTAACACTGAATTCGTGTTTTTATATATGTACATACCTGCACCACCGTTTGCTACGAACACATTATCGTCGTTTACAGATACCGCGTTTGTCGTGATGTCGCTTGCGTTAACACCATTTACGTTTGTTGGTACAGCAATTGTTTGTGTTTTTGCACCGGTAGAAGTATTGTAAACACCAAGTCCGTTATAACCTTCAGATACAAGTACTCTTGTAGTTCCAAGGAAATCGATAGTTCTTTTAGCATTTTGAGTATCCTGAGAAGTGTTGAATGAAGAAAGTAAGGCTAATCCATTCGCGTTGTATACTTTTACACCCTGAGTACCGCTTAATACTACGATTCTGTTATTGTTTAATCCTACAGCTCTAAGATCTGCTAATGGAATTGATACCTCTATAGCGTTACTAGTTTTATTAAGCTGAGATATAGCGCCATTGTTACCAGATACAGCATAATATTTGCTCGATGACGATGTTACAGAAGTACCTGTGTTACCCGGTAACGATTTCTGAACAAAGTTTGTGCTTAATAAACCATTGTTAAGAGTCATTGCTGCAGAGAATGCAGCTGTACCGGCAGTAGGGAAAGCATCTGTGCTTCTTGCACCTGCAAGGTAAAGAACTCCGTTATCATAATTTACACTACTTAAATCTGTATTAGGAAGTATTGCCTGAACTACAAGTTGTGGTGAGTTTGGATTAGAAATGTTAATTACGTCAATTGCTCCACCGTAAGGTTCACCTTCAACATTATAAGAAACATAAGCGTAGTTACCGTTAATAGCAACGTGAGTAGCTTTAAGTGTCATACCGTTATACGTTGGTGGCGCTACCTCTGCAACCATTACAAGCGGAAGCGTACCCGCAACCTGCTCATCTCTGCCTAACGGATTACTGTCCTGACGCATTGACAATACTCCTGAGTTATCAAAACTAATACGCTCGTTAAGTCCTTGAGAATCATTATTAATGATAACTCCATTCTGAGGATCATTACCTACCGTGTCATCATCATTTTGACAAGAAGCCAGAAATAAAACAGCTACTAAAGCAGAAACGCGTAAAAAATTAAGTTTCATATATAAATTTTTATGTTGATTAAAATTATTAATTAAGTGTTAATTCGAAAACACATTTAACGTCTTCTTTGCATGTTCCTTTATAAAAAAGTAAAAGATCTATGCTAACCGTGTAAAATACATTCTGTTCCATAACCCTTAATTTGATGAAGCAAAGATATATTGCTAATTTTATATAAAATAAAAATAGAGGTAAAGCGAATATTTAGTGAGGTAAATAGGTTTATCTTTGCCAAAAAGGTTAAAAAATGATACCACAGGATACCATAGTTGCCCTTGCTACCCCTTCAGGATCAGGGGCAATCGCCATAATTCGATTGTCCGGCGATGATGCCATAACTATTGCTTCACAAGTTTTCACCTCTATTAGCGGTAAAGATATTAACCGCCAAAAAACACATACTATACATTTAGGCCATATAACAGACGACAATAAAACCTACGATCAGGTATTGCTATCGATATTTAAAGGGCCTAATTCTTATACAGGAGAAAACACGATAGAAATATCTTGTCACGGCTCGACCTATATACAGCAGCAAATAATACAGTTATTGCTTCGTAAAGGATGCCGTATGGCAAATGCAGGAGAGTTTACCTTGCGAGCTTTCCTTAACGGTAAACTCGACCTATCTCAGGCAGAAGCTGTAGCCGACCTGATAGCATCTGACAACGAAGCTTCTCACCAAATAGCTATGCAGCAAATGCGCGGTGGGTTCTCAAATGAAATTGCCAAGCTACGTGAAGAGTTATTAAACTTTGCCTCTTTAATAGAGCTTGAACTGGATTTTGCAGAAGAAGACGTAGAGTTTGCCGACCGTTCTCAGTTTACCGACCTTTTAGATCGTATAAATTTTGTACTAAAACGTCTTATAGACTCTTTTGCCGTAGGCAATGTAATAAAGAATGGTATACCTGTCGCTATTGTGGGAGAACCTAACGTAGGTAAATCTACCCTACTTAATTCGCTTCTAAATGAAGAGCGGGCCATAGTATCTGATATTGCTGGAACAACTCGCGACACTATTGAAGATGAATTGGTTATTAACGGTATCGGATTTAGGTTTATAGATACCGCAGGAATACGCGAAACTAAAGATGTGGTAGAAAGTATTGGTATTAAGAAAACATTCGAAAAAATAGAACAGGCGCAGGTTGTTGTTTACTTAGTAGATGGCCATCAGCTAACAACAGATAGTATACAGCTTGAACATTTACGAATTGAAGTCGAAAGGATAAAAAACCAATTTCCTTTAAAGCCATTAGTTATTATAGGAAACAAAGCAGACAAGTTAACTGATAATCAAAAAGCAGAAATACTTACTACTTTACCCGAGCTTCTTTTAATATCTGCTAAAGAAAATATTGGTGTTGAAGAATTAAAAGACAAGTTGTTGTCTTTTGTTAATACAGGTGCTCTTCGCAATAATGAAACTATTGTGACCAATACCCGTCATTATGATTCGCTATTAAAAGCACTGGAAGAAATTCAGAAAGTTCAGTTCGGAATTCAGTCGGGTATTTCAGCCGATCTTATGGCTATAGATATTCGTCAGGCATTATTTTATTTTGGTGAAATCACAGGGCAGGTTACAAACGACGAATTGTTAGGTAATATTTTTGCCAATTTCTGTATCGGAAAGTAACCAATACAAAACATCAATATACCAAACATATAATAAACCACTAAAACCCTTGTAAAATCCAGGGTTTTTATATTTATACACTACAGGGTCACTTTGTGATGATATATGCATTTTTTTATTTTATTTGTACCTTATTTGTACCTTTTGTTTTGAGGTACAAATTTTAGAGTATATTTGGCAAAATAATGGCACTTAAATACACTTAATACTTCATAATAATATTTAAAGCATATTTATTACTTCTTAACCAATGAGTACAAATATCAAAATACAGCGTATCTGTCAATTTTGTGGTAGTGAGTTTACGGCTCGCACTACCGCTACCAAGTACTGCTCTCATAAATGCAATAGCAGACATTATAAACAAAAGGTAAAGGATGAAAAGATTGAAACCAGCAACAACGAAACCCTAAAAATTACAAACCGGGATATTGAAGATGTAAAATCAAAGGAGTTTTTAACCGTTCGCGATGTATCAATATTATTAGGGTGTTCTTTGCGCACTGCTTATAGATTGGTAAATAATGGCACTATAAAAGGTGTTAACCTCGCCGAAAGAATGACCCGGATAACAAGAACTGACCTCAACAGTGTATTAGAAAAACCAAAAAAAGAGATAACACTCCCCCAGCCTACTGAATTTTTAATTGACGAACATTATTCTATTAATGAAGTTCAGAACAAATTTGGCATTTCTCAAACTGGCTTACAGTTACTTATCAAAAAGAATAGCATTCCTAAAACAAAAAGGGGTAAATATACTTATGTCTCCAAAGTCTTAATAAATGAACTATTAACTTAAAAGAAAGTTTCTTTTTCCACTTCACAAAATTCACTATTTTCACAAACGGAGAAAACGCAATGGCAATTAAAGTAACACTAAGACAAAAAAACATAACTAAGGGGCGTAAAAGCCTATACCTTGATTTTTACCCGGGCGTACCTAATCCTGAAACGGGAGAAATTACACGCAGGGAGTTTTTAGGTATGTATATATTTGACACACCAAAAAACCCAATTGATAAACAGCACAATACTGACCAGTTGAAAATTGCCGAAAGTATACGCCAACAAAGAGAAAACTTCTTTAATAAGCCTGAGATTTACAGCCAATACGAAAAAGAGCAATTACGTATAAAAGAAAACGGAGAAAGGAATTTCCTTGAGTATTTTGAAAAACTTGCCGATAAACGTACCGGCACAAATACCGATAATTGGGCAGCTGCATTAAAATACCTTAATAAGTTTAACGCTAAGCTTAAATTTGCCGACCTCAACGAAAGAATCCTTGAAGATTTTAAAGAGTTCCTGTTATCTGTAAAAAGTAGCCGCAGCGATAAGACAACTCTATCACAAAACTCTGCTGTAGCCTATTTCAATAAAGTTAAAGCTGCTTTGCGCCAAGCCTATAAAGATGGCTTACTACAAACTGACCTCAACGCTAAAGTAGTACCTATAAAAGCAGAAGAAACCCGCCGTGTTTTCCTTACTTTAGATGAGCTTAACAGGCTGGTTAAAACACCTTGCAATAACGACTTGCTTAAACGTGCCGCTTTGTTTTCTGCTCTTACAGGTTTACGACATTCAGATATAAAGAAAATGAAATGGAGCGAACTTGAATTTGTCACCGGACAGGGTTACTTCCTAAACTTTAGCCAGCAGAAAACCAAAGGTATTGAGGTATTACCTATCTCGGAACAGGCTTATAATTTATTAGGAGAGCCGGGCGCAAAGGAAGCACAGGTATTTGATGGTTTAAAATATTCGGCCTACCAAAATAAACACCTTTTTCAATGGATTGGTGCAGCCGGAATAACTAAAGATATTACTTTCCATAGTTTTAGGCATACTTACGCCACTCTACAATTGTACAATGGTACAGACATTTACACCGTAAGCAAAATGCTTGGACATAAAGATTTAAAAACAACACAGATTTACGCTAAAATTGTTGATGAAGCTAAGCGTGAAACTACTAATAGAATAATATTAGATTTATAATACATTCCCAATAACCAAATGAGCGAAGAACAAAAAAAGCTGCTGGAAGCGCAGTTATGGAACATAGCAAACGAACTGCGCGGCAAAATGGATGCCGATGAATTTAGAGACTACATACTAGGCTTTATATTTTATAAATACTTAAGTGAGAAGCAATTGCTTTTTGCTAACAGGCTACTGGAAACCGAAGCCATTAAAGACTATACGCTGGTAACGGATACTGATGACCTTGCAGCTATTAGGGAGGAGTCTTTATTGCACCTGGGCTATTACCTGAAACCGGAAGAGCTTTTTGATGCTATTGCTAAAAAAGGTAATGCCAATACCGAACACGAAAGCGACTTCATACTGGAAGACCTTAAAGGCATACTGAACAGCATAGAGCAAAGCACTATGGGTACGGACAGCGAAGACGAATTTAACAAGCTGTTTGAAGACCTTGACCTGAACAGTACTAAACTGGGGCGCACCGTTGAAGCCCGTAATAAACTGATAAGTAAAATACTTTCGCACCTTGCTAAGATTGACTTTGAACTGCATGATGCCAACAGCGATGTACTAGGCGATGCTTACGAGTACCTTATAGCACAGTTTGCCAGCGGCGCGGGAAAAAAGGCGGGTGAATTTTATACACCACAGCAAGTTAGTAAAGTGTTGGCAGGTATTGTTACTGCCGGAAAAGCAAGACTGCGCAGCGTGTATGACCCAACCTGTGGCAGTGGCTCGCTATTGTTACGCGTAGCCCGTGAGGCCGATGTAGAGGAGTTTTATGGGCAGGAACTTAACCGTACCACCTATAACCTTGCCCGTATGAACATGATTTTGCACGATGTGCATTTTAGCCGTTTTGACGTTAGGCAGGATGATACACTGGAAAACCCACACCATACCGACAAACGTTTTGAGGCCATTGTAGCCAACCCGCCCTTTAGTGCTAAATGGAAAGGCAAAGAAAACCCACTGAACGAAACCGATGAGCGTTTTAGCCAGTATGGCAGACTTGCACCGAGTAGTAAAGCCGATTTTGCCTTTGTGCAACACATGGTATACCAATTGGCTGATAACGGTACTATGGCTTGCGTATTGCCTCACGGCGTACTATTTAGGGGGGCAGCAGAGGGCGTTATACGCGAATACCTTATTAAAAAGCTAAATTACTTAGATGCCGTTATAGGCTTACCGGCCAATATATTTTATGGCACAGGGATACCTACCTGTATACTGGTATTAAGTAAATGCCGTACCCAACCTGAAAACATACTGTTTATAGATGCCTCACAGGGGGTTTGATAAAGTGGGTAACCAAAACCGTCTTACCCCCAACGATATTGGTAAAATACTGACGACCTACCGCAACCGCGAAAGTATAGAAAAGTACAGCTACGTTGCCACTATAGAAGAGGTAGCTGCTAACGACTATAACTTGAACATACCGCGCTATGTAAATACCTTTGAAGAAGAAGAACAGATTGACATTGCTGCCATTGCTACCCAACTGCACGAACTGGAAAAAAGCATGACCATAACCGATACACAAATAGAGGCTTATTGTAAAGAATTGAACATACCAACACCGTTTTAAATATGGAAAAGCACAACATACCACAATTGCGCTTCCCGGAATTTAGCGGTGAGTGGGAAGAAAAGAAATTAGGGGATATTGCAGATATAATCGATGGTGATAGGGGAAAAAATTATCCAAATTCTTCTGATTTTTTACAAGAAGGTTATTGCTTATTTTTAAATGCTAAAAATGTTACAAAGAATGGATTTTCTTTCAATGAAAAAATGTTTATAAGTGCTGAAAAAGATGCAAAACTTAGAAAAGGGAAATTAAAAAGACACGATGTTGTGTTAACAACAAGAGGCTCAATAGGTAATATTGCATACTATGATAAAAGCATTTCTTATGAAAATCTAAGAATAAATTCAGGAATGGTATTAATAAGAACTAACGAAAGTATTAGCCCTAGTTATCAATATATATATTTTTATACTCCAAATTTAGTAAACAATATAAACGAAATTGCCTTTGGAAGTGCCCAACCTCAATTAACAGTCAAAGAAATAAATAAATTTATTATTAAGCACCCCACTTTACCCGAGCAACAAAAAATAGCTTCATTCTTATCAGCCACGGATATAAAGCTGGAGCAGCTACAGCAAAAGAAAGTCTTGCTGGAGCAATATAAGAAAGGAATGATGCAAAAGCTGTTTAATCAGGAGATAAGGTTTAAGGATGATGAGGGTAAGGATTTTCCGGAATGGGAAGAAAAGGAATTGGGAGAGATTGCTTACACAACAACCGGAAGTTCTAACAGAGAAGACTCTAATTTAGATGGTGAATATACTTTCTTCGATAGGTCAGAAGACATAAGAACAAGTAACATTTACCTTTTTGATGGTGAGGCAATAATTGTTGCTGGTGAAGGTCAACAATTTAAACCTAAATATTTTATTGGAAAATTCGATTTACACCAAAGGACTTATGCTATAATGAACTTTCATAAGAGTGTCGGAAAGTTTATCTATTTCGTTATTGATTATCATAAAAACTATTTCTATTCTCAGGCTGTAGGCTCAACAGTAAAATCTCTTAGGCTGCCAATGTTCAATAAAATGCCTGTTAATTTGCCTTGCCATTCAGAACAAATAAAAATAGCTGATTTCCTTACGGTTATAGATAATAAAATTAATGCAGTAAGCGCACAAGTAGATAAAGCCAAAGCGTTTAAAAAAGGGCTGTTACAGCAAATGTTTGTGTAAAAATGTAATGATGAAACTAACCAAACAAGCCATAAACGAGTCTTTAAATCAAATTGAAGGAATTGAGGGATACTATCTTCTGATAAATAACATTGAAGATAATATTGAATTCCATCCGGATATTGCTATAGAAGTTTGTAAATCATTAATTGAAGGTCTATGTAAAAAGGCCTTAGAACTTTTAAGCGATGAATACAATGCGGATAAAAAATTAATTAAAGATTGCAACCATAAATTACCGACGTTATCACTTACCGCCTTTAATCATGTGTTTCAAGAGGCATTTGAATCTAAGCTCTATTTTGGTCTATACAGTTTGATTGCTAATGAAGTGCGTTTAAGAACGATTATAGATTCTTCAAAAAAGAAAATTTATAACAATATTAATGATACATTACAACAAATAAATAGAGTTAGAGGAGATAGAGGAGATTTATGTCATGGACGTTCATATCCAAAAAATATCGAAAGCTCGGTATACTTTGCCAATTCAATTGTATCAATAACTGATGGAATTTGCTCATATCTAATCTACAATATTCTTGAAAACGTTAGTGAAAGAACTTTACAGATTAAAGATGATTACCCAGACTTGGAGGAATATAACAAATGGCTAGATGAGTCAATAAAGGATTTCCCAATAGTCAATGAACGTTTTAGTAAAATATTATTTATGCATGATAAAGACATATACTATAATAGGTATAATGATGAATTTTTAACATTAAGTCAATTAGATGATGAAATAGATACAAACTCAGATTTTGATAATGAAACCTTTGTTATTTCAGATAAAGCTCATCCAACAGCAACAGACTCCCAACCTGAGTATTCAATACTTTCAGAGGAACAAATCGAAGCAATAAATCAATTTTCCGAAGAAGAGCTTGTAAGAGCCGAGGAACTTCGAGAACTTGCAGAAAATATAATTAATACAAAAAGAGAGGTGTCGAGGAATGACGTTTTTGAATTAATGTTATATGAGCCAAGTCTGAGAGAAAGAAAACGAATAACAGAACAATTAGCAGAAAAAATAAATAGTTTTATAAAAACTTTGGTGTAGAAATGTAAGTATTCAATTCAAAAAAACATCTATGATACTGGAATTTTCCAACCAACAAGTAAAAACATTTATTGAAGCTTTTGAAAAAGAGCTTTTAGCTGCTCCACGCCATAAGATAGATTTTAGTAATCGCTGGAGTAATACAGTAGATAAAAAAGCTGGCGTATATTTCATTTTTGCTAAAGATGTATTGGTATACATAGGTGAAACAGCCAATCTTTATAAGCGTATGGGCGAAATAGGCCGTACTTATAACCATTCATTTAGGAAGAAGTTAGGTAAAAGATTGCAGCCCAATGCAGTTATATTAAAAGAAGAGCGTACCTACTCCCTCGAATTAGAAACCCTGCTTACCTCCTATTGCAACAGTAATATTTCTGTGGCCTGTAAGCCTCTTGCCTTTGGGAGGCTGGAAGTAGAAAGTTACCTTATTCATAAATACACCAAACTGGATAAAGAACAGGGAATAAAAAATTTATTGAATTCTGTAGGAAAACGTAATAGTATACCTACTTTTGAGGAGTAGACTTATTTGCAGCACAACCAACCAAAACCAATGCAATGCAAGACGAAACCACAATTATAAATTATGGAATACTGGCTTCCATAGCATGGAATAGTAATAAATGGGCAGCAGAGCCATCTAAAGAAGACTTAAGGACTTCAAAATATGAGTATGTAAAGGAAAATGCCCATATGCACGAAAGCCTGAACTTTGGGCATGACATTTTACCTATAGAAGATGATGGCTATTACATAGGCTATACTCCTATGTTCAGAAAACAACCGAGTGAAAACAAAACAAGAAATATTCAGATTGTTTTCTTTTTCAGTTCCGACTATAAAAACTCCAACCGTAAATCAATAATAGGCTTTTATGGTAAACCTGAAATTGGTGAGATATTTGACAGAACAGCAAAGCACCCTTTGTATAAAAAATACAGCGAAGGCAATATTATGGCCTATCCTGAAAACATCATTTACTTTGATAAACCTATCATAATAGACAATGAATTTGTAATTAAACATAATCTTTTACCTGACGACAGAAAAATTGGCCTTCAGGGCTTTAATTACCTCAACTCAGATAATGTATATAATTTTATAAAGCTGGCTTTAGGCTTAAACCCCAACAATGTTAAGCTAAAAACGTTTGTTCAAAATTTCCCTCACATCGTAGGATTAGACAAAGAGGAATTTGACGTTTTAGATTATACCGAATTAATAGGCGACACCTCAGCCGATACACTATCAGAAATTGCAAAACTGGAAAAGAAAATGAAAAACCAGCTGCCGGGTGTTAAGCAAAGAGTATCATCATATATAGAGCGGGGCGCAATTTCAACTAAAATCAAGAAGCATTGCAATTATAAATGTTCGGTATGCGAGGCATTAGGAATGCCTACAAATTCCTTCACAAAAAGCAATGGAGAACCGTATATTGAAACCCACCACGTTGAACCGGTATCAACATTAAATTCAGGTGTATTAGGAGTAGCTAATCTAATGACAGTTTGCGCTAATCATCACAGGCAATTGCACTTTGGCAATGTTCATTTACTCGACAACAATAAAGAGTATTTTGTTTTCAATATTGACGGTGATGAGGTGAGGATAAAGAAGGTAAAATTATCACAGTAAATTAAAACAGGTAAAATTACCTGTCATAGAGAATTTTAAACTATAAATTTATTAGGAGATTTAAAAGAAATATAATGGACATACCTATTAATAATGAACGGGAATTCCTTTCATATATGGAAAGTTTAATAACCATAGAAAAAAACAATTCGGAATTTGCATTGATTGTAGCGGGGAATAGTGAGAATAGATATCTAATTAATTATGATTTTAAATTTCCACTAAGTAAAGAGGCTAAAAATGCTTTAAAGGCTGCCAAATTAACACGGGTATGGAAAAATTATAACTTCAAAATTAATAATTGCGTTTTTACAAAAGAAGTCAATATAAATTTTGACCATAAAGATATCACTTTCGAAAATTGTAATTTTGATGAGAATATTATTTTTAATGACTATGATGGGATATTAACATTTGCTAACTGTAATTTTAAAGAAGGATATGAAGTAAATGCTCAAGACACTATCTTCAAAGGCAAAATTCGTTTCAGAACTTGTCATTTTAAAGGCAATGTAAACTTCAGGAATACTACATTTAATGAACTTGCTGACTTTTGGCGATGTACATTCTACAACAAAACCATATTCTATAAAACAGATTTTAAAAATATTGTAGTATTTTCTGCAGTAATATTTAAAGAAAATGTTCTTTTCACATATTCATTAATCGATAAGCTATTACTGCTTCGAGGTGCAAAAATGCAAAAGGGATTAGATTTGTCTTTGGCAATAATTACTGGTAAATTAGGTCTGTTCGATTTTAATCTAAACGATTATAAAACTACAATCACGTCTACAGAAGAACAATATGAAACCTTCGTTTCAGAAACTGCCAACATACCGGTAAAAAATAAAAGAGAAACGTTCAGAATCCTCAAAGACAATCTCGAATCTCAGAAAAATTTAGCAGAATCATTAAAATTTAAAGCAATAGAAAAAGACATTCTTTCACATGAATTAAAACATGAAACTTTTAGCGCATCCATTTTTTTGGACAGAGCAAATTTGTTTTTTAATTGGTTATCTAATAACCATGGAAATTCTTATGGCAGAGCATTCTTATTCATCTTAGGATTTGGATTGTTTTTCTTCTATTTTTCATTAATATCATTAGATTTATTTTCTTTTACATTAGACTATAAAGAATGGGCTTTTAATGAGAGTTTTAGATATTATATGGAATTTTTGAACCCTATCCATAAATTTGACTATCTAGGAGAAGACATCACGCTTTCAAAAAGATTTTACGTTTTAGATTTTTTAGGGAAAACGTTTGTAGGCTACGGCATTTATCAGTTTATCCAAGCATTTAGAAAATATAAATAATGACCAAACAACCGGAATACATATTAGAAGAAAACTTAGTAAACCAGCTTGTAGACTTAGGATATAAAAAGGTAATCATTAAAGATGAAGCCGAACTTATAGCTAACCTTAAAACCCAGCTGGAAAAACATAATGCTACTACCCTATCAGATTACGAGTTTAAGCAGGTATTAAACCACCTTGCTAAAGGCAATATTTTTGAAAAGGCCAAAACTCTGCGCAATAAGGTTGCCTATACTAAAGACGATGGTAATACGGGTTATATCGAACTGGTAAACCAACTTCAGTGGTGTCAAAACCAGTATCAGGTTACACACCAAATCACGATGGATGGTATGTATAAAAACCGTTATGATGTTACCATACTGGTTAACGGCCTCCCATTGGTTCAGGTAGAACTTAAACGCCGTGGCTTAGAGCTTAAGGAAGCTTTTAACCAAACAGGGCGTTATGAAGGACAAAGTTACCACAGTGGTAGCGGGTTGTTTGGCTACGTGCAGCTGTTTGTTATCAGCAACGGGGTAAATACTAAGTATTATGCTAATGCACCGCTAAACCAACGCAGCTTTAAGCAAACTTTCTTTTGGGCAAATCCTGACAATAGCAAAATTACCCAGCTGCAGGATTTCGCCAATGTATTCTTAGAGCCGTGCCAACTCAGTAAAATGATAACCAAGTACATTGTACTTAATGAGTCGGCTAAGATATTAATGGCCTTGCGCCCCTATCAGTACTATGCTGTAGAGGCTATTGTAGAGCGTGTAAAGACGACTACTAAATTTGGTTATATATGGCATACCACCGGCTCAGGTAAAACACTTACCTCTTTTAAAGCCAGCCAAATACTCACTAACCTCGATGAGGTACATAAAGTAGTATTTGTTGTAGACCGCAAAGACCTGGACTATCAAACCATAAAAGAGTTTAACTCCTTTAGCGATGGCAGTGTAGATGGTACGACAAATACAAGCGCACTGGTAAAGCAATTTGGTAATGATACCAAGCTTATAGTTACAACCATACAAAAACTAAACACAGCGGTACTTAAAGAACGTCATTTAACCCATATGGATAAGCTGAAGGATAAGCGCATAGTGTTTATTTTCGACGAATGCCACCGTAGCCAGTTTGGCGATACCCATAAGCGTATTAAAGAGTATTTCACCAATGCTCAGATGTTCGGGTTTACCGGTACACCAATATTTGCACCAAACGCCGCTAAGAATGACCACGGTAAACGCACGACCAAAGACCTTTTTGAAGACTGCCTTCACAAGTATGTTATTACCGATGCCATTCGTGACCAAAATGTACTGAAGTTTAGCATTGAATATATAAGCACCTTTAAAGGAAAAGAAGGTGTTGAAGATATTAACGTAGATGACATTGACCGCGCTGAGGTTATGGAAGCCCCAGAGCGGCTTAATGCTGTTGCCGATTATATAATAGCCAACCACAGCCGCAAAACGCATAACAGGGCATTTACGTCGATATTTTGTGTTCAGGATGTAAATTCGCTTACCCGCTATTACGACCTGCTAAAAAAGAAAAAAGATGAAGGCAAACACAATTTAAAGATTGCGACCATATTTTCTTATGAGGCGAATCCCGATATAGATGATAGCGATGCAAATGGCTTTGTAGAAGAAGAAAGTCTTTCATTTTTAGGCGAACCCGAAACACGTTACGGCATACACCCGCGTGAAAAGTTAGAAAGCTACATAGCCGATTATAACGGTATGTTCAGTACCAACTATAGTACTAATGAATTTTACCAGTATTACAACGACATTGCAAAACGCGTAAAAGCCAAACAGGTAGATATATTGCTTGTGGTAAATATGTTCCTTACCGGGTTTGACAGCAAAATACTTAACACCATTTATGTAGATAAAAACCTGAAATACCACGGGCTTATACAGGCGTATTCGCGTACTAACCGTATTTTAAACGAAGTTAAATCACAGGGTAATGTAGTTTGTTTCCGTAATCTAAAAGAAGCCACAGATAAAGCCATAGAGCTTTTTGCAAATAAAGATGCTGTTGAAGTAATATTACTTAAGCCATATGAGAACTATGTGGATAGTTTTGAGAAAGCCGTAGAAAAGCTTTTAGCAATAGCCCCAACGGTTGACAGCATTAATAACTTACCAAGCGAAGAGCAGGTACTAGAATTTGTTACCGCATTCAGGGAACTAATGCGTATTAAGAACGTTCTAAACACTTTTACAGAATTTACCTTTGATGATTTGCCTATCACTGAGCAGGATTTTGAAGACTACAAAAGCAAATATCTTGACATTAGGGATACAGTTAAGAATGAAAAGGAAAAAGTATCTATACTAAATGATATTGATTTTGAGCTGGAATTAATTCACCGCGATGAAATCAATGTGGTATATATCCTTAACCTATTGGTTAAACTCAAAGAAACAACCAGTAAAGCCGAACGCGAAAAGCAGGAAAAGGTTATCAGTGACATTATGGCTTCAGATATTCAGCTAAGGAGCAAGAAAGAACTTATTGAAAAGTTCATACTTCAAAACCTGCCAAATATTGAGGACACCTCTAACCTTACAGATGAATTTGAAAGTTATTGGAATTTAGAAAAGCTCAGAGCTATTGAACATTTGGCTACAAATGAGAACCTCAGCTTTGACAGATTGCAGGTTTTGGTAGGCCGATACCTGTTTACGCAAAAAGCCCCTCTAAGGGAAGATATTATTGAAGTAATGAACGAACGCCCCGGACTTAAAGACCGTGCCACTGTTACGCAGCGGGTGCTAGATAAAATTGTAGATTTTGTAGAAACCTTTATAGATGGGATGTAAATGAGTTTTTTAAATTTAACCAACTAACATAAGTATGAATAGAGTAGAACAAATACTTAAATCAATTGTAAAAGACAAGAGCTTAGTAAAATGGCATAATAACTGGGGCTATTACATACAAGTTCCTTTTGCTGAAATAAATATGATAGGTTTAATCGATAAAAGCAATCATTATGAATTAACTTTATATTTTGGAGATACACAAAGTCAAAGCCGTGCTTTTTATGCCACAAATCCTAAAATTGAACGTCTTTCAAAAGATTTGTCAGTACATGGAAACTTTCATTTTTCAAGTGCTTTTGGTAAAGGATTAATTTGGTTTGAAAGTGATATTAATCCAAAAGATTACATTAATTTTTGGAGAGGAAACACACAGTTATTACATCGACATAACGTTAGTGATGCAAGAAAATTGATTACTCAACTCAAAAAAGATGGAGTAATAAAACTAAGTAGTAATAAGACCAATGAATTAAATAATAATATATATCATAAAAATTATTCAGTTTTAAATATTAATGCTGGATTAGGTATAATTTATAAAATACCAAAAACCAAAATAGAAAACGGTAGCCTTTCGGAATTAAGAAAGCTATTGATTACTAAAATAAATGAGGGGCTAAGCATTATTGATAAGGATGCAAACAAATTTTTAAATGAAGGCGACCCAATAGGGTTATAAAACATATAATATGAAAGTTGAGGAACTAAAAAAATATAAGGATAGTTTATATACATCGCTATCAAGAGATTTAGATGCTTTTGAAAAAAACTTTATTTTAATCGCTTCAGGATTACTTGCATTTTCTATCACCTTTATTAAGGATATTGTAAAAATAGAAGGTGCACTCTGCCTATGTTTATTATTTTTAGGATGGCTGTTTATTTTAGCAGCTGTTGGAGTAATGATGTATGCATTTTTATCTTCTGTTAATGGCAGTAACAAATTATGGAAAATAACTGATGATTTTATCATTGCCAATACTTTATATAATCCAACAACGCCTTTAACAATTAATCAGGCAACGACTATTAAGAATGATATTAATAAAGAGTTTTATAAAATAAAAAATAGGCTAAAATGGATAAGAGCTATTGCTGTGGCTTTATTCTTAATTGGAGTCTTCTCATTTGGAGCTTTTGTAAGCATAAATCTTTATAAAGAGAATAATCCAAACAAAACAAAATCAACTGATAAGTCAAAAAGTAAAACAGAAATTATTGTTGAGAAAGCTACAATAACTACTTCTGACAGTGTAATAATAAAAAATCCTATAGTACAACCTCAAGTACAAACGTCATCGCAACCTAATCGTTCAAATGCTAATTCTACTCGATAATAATTTTATTAAATAATAACTAGGGTTATGTTTGTTAGTCATTGCTAAATATGGAAAAACCGTTTATAGAAATAGATGCCGATAATATTATATTGCATCCACAAGAGGCACATCCTATTGAGGGGTTTAAATTTTCTGTAAATGAAGAAACAGGGAAACAATTCCCTTATTGCTGTGAAACTCATACCACTGTATATAATAGGGCTTTAAAATGGTTTGATAGGTTTCCTAATTGCTGTGAAGGACACCGGAAATTTGCAACAAAACCTTTCTTCAGAAAATCAATTTACAATGGTGTAGCGGAGCGTATAATCAATCAATGTTCTTACACTATGACAATGATTGAAAACCGTATAAATAATGAAGATTGGTATGAAGATATAACCGACTATCTTGAGTACAATATAAAATGTTTCGGCCAACCGGCAGCAGGGCTACATATCTACATTGATTATGTTTCTGCAAACATCAACAACGATAAGATAATTTCAGATATTAGTAAACAGGAAAAGTTACAGCAATATTTAGACACATACTTTAACCCGGAAGAAAAAAAACAAAAGGAAAAAACAGACTTCAACGTTCTTTACGAAACATACCAAAAGTGGCTAAAGATATTTCCCTTTGAAATAAGCTTTTTTACTCATTTGAAACCTCAGTTTGAAAAGACAATTCCTTTTTTACGTGGAGAAGGAAAAACGAACCGTTATACTGGGTTAACGATTTTTAAACCACATACCAAGCGAAGTCTTATAGATACATTAATAGAACTAACAAATACAATAATAAGTCAGCTTAATACCCACTATTTATATAACAAAGGTGCTTTAAACGAACCCGAACGGATTAGGTTGGAACTAACTCTTAGTAAACGTAAATTAAAGCTAAGCAAAGGCTATATTAATAAATCGGCTACAGAAGAACAACGCTATCGTAAAATATTAAAAGAATGGCTTTCTGACGAAAAGAAATTCATTGACGAAATAACACTTCAGTTAAAAGCAATGCCTGTAAATACTCTACAAATTGAGGATTCAAAAGCTAATATTAGTAATGATGAAATTATCAACTGGTTAGAGCTTTTCGACGAAATTAAGCCTGAAGAGCCTATTAAACCCAATGCTTATAAAACATCAACGTATGAGCAAAAGGGAAATTATTTTTCAGAAGCATCATTTAATTTGACTTTGCAATATCTTACTGATTTCAAGAAACAAACATCATTCTTATCTAAGGCAAGAAAACTGCAATACATTGATGCGCTAAACTTAGCGAAGCCAAGTATTAGCTATTTAGAAAGTCCGCATTTCAATCAGGTTACATTCAATGCCCAAAGCAATTATTACGAATTTATACAAGAATATAAAAAGTCTTTAACCAATCCTGAAGAAGATAATAATAAGAATGCCACTTGTATTATCAATGCAGAAGAAAGCAAAACTTTACTTTTAATCAAAAGCCATATTGAAGCTATAGATAATAATGGTTGGCAGTACTCATTTCAAAATGAAAATGATTACAAGACATTTACATCCCTTTTAACAGCTTATTTTGAGCAAATCGAATATACATTACCTGTTGAGGCTATAAGGCTTAAAAGAGGCTGTAAAACTAGATTAGCGAAGGCTTTTCACGGAATATTAAAGGAACTTGGCAATAAGGATAAGCTAAATCAGGAAACGGAGTATTTTGATATTATCAGAAAGCTAAATCATTTTGAAAAAGAAAAAGATTTATACAAAGCCATCACAAGATAAATCCAAATAAAAAGTAATAAAAAGGGTAACCCATAAAACCCACCTTTTTACCCATAAAACCCACACCTACTATTGCAGTACATAATTCAAAAATACTGCAAAAATGGAACAGGTTTTAACCTTTGAACAATTACCCAAAGCGGTAACGATGCTAACCCAACAAGTTAGCGAACTAAAACAACTATTGCTGGAGAGCCGCCAGCTAAATACTTCCATCTCCCAACCCGAGCAGCTTTTAAACATTCAGCAGGCAGCAGAATTCTTAAATCTTACTGTTGCTACAATGTACACGAAAGTAAGCAAAGGTGAACTGCCAGTAATGAAGCGTGGAAAACGCCTTTATTTTAGTCAAACTGAATTGCTGGAATATCTTAAGACCGGCCGCAAAAAAAGCTATGCTGAGGTACAGGCTGAAGCTGCCAACTACCTAAAAAAGAAAGGAGGCTATAATGGCTAAAACCACCAATACCTCCTTTATTTCTTTGAATAAAACGCAACCCAAAGATAATGAAAAGTTAAGCAAAAGTATTGAATTAAACCCTCAATTTGAGCCCTTAAACAATCCGGAAACATTTAAAGACCATGTAAAACTACTAGCAAAGAAACCGGACGTGTTACCTCATTATGAAATTTTACAGGAGCTTATTGAGCAGATTGAGCAGCTGGACTTTCATATACTGGCTTTTCCTGAAATTTTAAAATTGCGTGAAAAATTAGTTAATACAAAACCTGAAAGTGAAGAAGCAGATAACTTACGTAAACGAATTGATAAACACAAGATTAACAATAAGCATTTATTGGTTTTAAGTATTGAAAATTTAATTTCTATTGCTACAAGTAACCGATGGGGATTATGTAAAAACAATGATTTTATTTACCTGTATAATAGCACCTACTGGGCTGCTATCGAAGAACCGGTATTTCAAAAGTTTTTAGGAGAGGCAGCTGAGAAAATGGGTGTAACAAAATTTTCGGCGAGGTTTTACCAATTTAGGGAAAGCCTATTAAAACAGTTCCTTGCAACCGCTTATTTACCAAGCCCCAAAACTGATAACAGTAAAGTACTTATTAATCTTCAAAATGGCACATTTGAAATAAGTGGGAATGATTTACAATTACGCCCTTTTAATCACAATGATTTTATCACCTATCAACTCCCCTTTGATTATGACCCACAGGCCAAAGCACCCCTGTTTGAGAAGTACTTAAATACCGTCTTGCCCGATATACAACGTCAAAAAGTATTAGCCGAATACCTGGGTTATGTGTTTATAAAAAATGGCTCAAATGCAGTAAAGGAAGAAAAGGCACTAATCTTATATGGAACTGGAGCAAATGGCAAATCGGTTTTCTTTGAAGTGGTTAGTGCTTTACTAGGTACTGAAAACACGAGTAATTTTTCATTGCAAAGCTTAACCAATGATAACGGTTATTTTAGGGCTGCTATTGCTAATAAACTGGTAAACTATGCTAGTGAGATAAATGGTAAGCTGGATGCTGCAATATTCAAACAGTTAACATCCGGCGAACCTGTTGAAGCCCGACATCCTTATGGCCGTGCATTTCAAATATCACAATACGCAAAATTAATATTCAACTGCAATGAATTACCAAAAGATGTAGAACAAACTAATGCGTTCTTTAGAAGGTTTCTAATAATACCTTTTGATGTAACCATACCAACAGAACAACAGGACAAGCAGCTCCATACCAAAATTATCGAAAATGAATTATCAGGTGTCTTTAACTGGGTATTAGATGGACTTAACAGACTTTTAGAACAAAAACGATTTTCTGATTGTGATGCGGCGCAAGTTGCTGTTGAACAATATAAAACGCAATCAGATAGTGTAAAGATGTTTGTTGATGAAAATGGTTTTATCAAAAGTGCAGCCCAGTACAAGCTTATAAAAGAACTGTACCAAGAGTATCGCTCTTTTTGCAGTGAAGATGGTTTTATCCCTGTCAACAAAAGCAATTTCATTAAAAGATTGTCTGCAATTGAAATATACATAAACCGCATCAATATTGGCAATGTAGCTTATATTGAAAGTAAAGCTAATTTCTAATGAAACATTATATCTACAAATTAGAGAAAGGCAGTAAAAAGCATTTATGCCCGGGCTGTGGTAAGAAAAGCTTTGTCCGTTATCAGGATACCGAAGAGCAGAATTATATCCCGAAACAATATGGCCGTTGTGACCGTGAAAGCAAATGCGGGTATCATATTAACCCTTATAATGATGGCTATGTTAATAAGGATAGTGAGCAGCGAGATTACAATGAGGCTAGGCAGAAACAATACGCGCACGCACGTGGGGCAAAACAAGAAAAAACAGATGCTCCTGTATATATCCCTAATGAGATTTTAAATCAAACTCTTAAAAATTATGGACAAAATATTTTCATACAAAACCTACTCAAAAACATTCCATTTCCTTTTGAAGAAGAGCAAATTAATAAGGTTATATCAATGTATTATTTAGGTACTGTTAGCAATGGGTATAGAGCTGGAGCTATAACCTTTCCGTTCATTGATTTTGATGGAAACGTGAGAGCAATTCAGGTAAAGCAATTCGACGAAAACAATCATACTAGAGGTACAGACTTTTTGCATTCAATAATAGAAAAACATCATAACAAAAACAATTTGCCACAACCGGACTGGTTGCCAAAATATATAAAACAAGACAAACGCATTAGCTGCCTTTTCGGCGAACATTTATTAAAGAGATACCCACTTAACCCTATTGCATTAGTTGAAGCTCCTAAAACAGCTGTATATGGCTCATTGTATTTTGGATTACCCAATAACCAAAATAATTTTATTTGGTTGGCTGTGTATAATAAAAGTAGCTTCACATTTGATAAACTAAAAGAGTTAAAAGGGCGTGATGTATTTGTTTTTCCTGACTTATCTAAAGATGGCGAAACATTTAAAGAATGGAAACGAAAAGCTGAGTTTATTGAAAAACAACTTCCGGGAACACGATTTATTTTTTCTGATTTACTTGAACAGTTTTCGCCGAAAGACAACCGCGATGATGGATGCGATATAGCAGACTTTCTAATAAAATTAGACTGGCGAAATTTTAGAGTTAAAGAATTAAAAATTGAGAATGAACAGGAGTTAGCCATAATAGAACCGAGTGAAAAAAGTGAAAAGAATGAACCTTTAGAAACAACTTTTTTTTATCTATCTGAGCAGTTCCTTGAGCAAGATGATATTAATGATTTTATAACCAAAGAAAAGCCTGATTGGAATACTGAAATAAAAGACCTTGAAGAATTCTTTAAACCACCTTTACCACCAATGCTGCCATTAAAGTCTAATCATTATATCATTTCCGACATGGATAAGATGATTAAAAGTCACCTTTCCATAGTTAAGTCAAATAACGGAAATACTATATACCGACCTTACCTTGAAAGGTTACAGGAATTGAAACATTATGTAATAACAACAGCTGACCGCAAATAGCAAAGTTCCTTAATAATTTAGGTTATAAAAATTAAATATCATGCCAAAACAAAGCACCTTCCCCACCCTCTTTGACGATGTTCTACAGTTACAAATAAGTAAATTAAAAGAATGGGGATATTTAAACCCCGAACAGCATATTCGAGGTACAGTAAACTGGAGTACTAATGGAAACTCAGTTGGTAGTATCTCTATCGCGATTAACACAAGCGTAAACCAACCTTATATTGAACTTGATTACAAGTACAGGGATGAACCTAGAAATTATAAGGTGTTTCTAATTACCAAACTCAGTAATTTAGGTAAAGGCGAATTATGGTTTTTCGTTTGTCCACATACCGGCAAGCTCTGCCGCAAGCTTTATTCAATCATTGGTTATTTTTTACATCGCGATGCTTTTAAAGGGATTATGTATGAAAGTCAAATCCAAAGCAAAAAATGGCGTGACATGGATAAATTCTATGGTTCTTACTTCAAAGCGGAAAAACTTTATGAGCAGCTATATAAAAAGCATCTTAAAAAAACGTATGCCGGTAAACCCACAAAGAAATATGCGAAGCTAATAGCTGAATTACAGAAAAGTGAAAGTTATACGATAGATGATATTGAGAGGATGTTTATCACATAATTTGTAAATTGCTTAAAAAATAAGTGATGACAAAAAAACTCACTGTACTACTTGGTGCTGGCTTTTCTGCTAATGCTGGTATGCCTGTGGCAAGCACCATTGCCAGTTATTTTAATAGAGATTTGAAAGAAAAATTATTGTGCTTTTCGTCAAGTGAATGGATGTGGGCAGATAACAAAGACGATGCTTCATTAAATAATGGTCGTTTAAATTTTGACTGGCTACCTTATTCATATGTTCTAAATGAATTGGTTAAACAATATATTAATGAGAGAGAAGAATTAAATAACTACGAAGATTTTTACCAGTATGTAATTGACATTTCTAAAGATAAAAATCTACTAACAGAAGTTTTTGAAAAAGGAAAAGCAGAATTATTAATTGACAAGCCTCATTTAAACGACCAATTAGAAGGCTATAATGATTATTATGACAGCTATATATTTGCCTTTACTAAAAAACAGTATCAAAAATTAACTGATATAATAAATTATTTAATTGCTGATATTCTTAATATTCAAATTTCTGACGAAACAATATTTGAAACATATTCAGATTTTATTGAATATTTAAAACGTTTTGATGAAATTGATATTTTTACTTTAAATCATGATATTTTATTAGAGAGGCTCTTAAGAATGTCAGGAATGGAATATAGTCGCGGCTTTAATAAAAATAATTCTCCAATACATGCTAATGGCAAATCGATTGAATTCTACAATGGTAACTTTGATAAGAAAATTAGAATTTACAAGTTGCATGGTAGTTTAGATTTATACAGATTTGACCACCATACACAAAATGTAAATGTTTATCAACGAACCGGAGCTTATGATTATTTTTTGACTACAAACTATTATGATAAGCATCGTGTAGAAAGAGTTAATCCTGAAACAGGTGAAGTTTTACAAGAATACAATTTCGATATAGTACCCAAATTTATTACAGGTACAAACAAAACAGAAATAATTAGTGCTGATAATATGTATAAGCAGTTGTTTGATATATATGAACAAACAATTGCAAAAACAGAAAATTTATTAGTTTCCGGTTATTCATTTTGTGATGAACACATAAACACTAGTTTAAAAAAAAATGAAAATCTCACTTTTATAAATCACCGAAGAAGCAAAGATTATCCATTTTCTGATAATGGTAAAAATATTACTTACTTTGAAGAGTTACTTTAATATTTTTAATTTAATCGATTCCTAATCTTTTATGCATTTCTCGCCATTCTTTTCCAAATTCGATAATTTCTAATGCTGCTTTCCGCTTATCTTCGGGTAAGCATTGAATACAGGTTTGGTATTGAATGCCTTTGTAATTTTCTTTACATTTTGGACATAATTCCATATTGTATAAGTCGAAACTACCGGCACATTTTCGACAAGCAGTTATTGTATCTTCAAATGAAAGATACTTAATATTGTCATCTAAATATTTTAAAAAAGCCTCTTTCTCAATCGTTTCTGAGTCTTTATCTTTTGCACATTCTCTTTGCATCCAATACCTAACATTTGATAGGTTATTCTTATTTCTCCATTTATCCTTAGATACAAAGCATTTATCTCGTACTTCATAAGCATCTTCATTTTCATAAAAAATAGTTATAAGCTCATCTACCGTTCTATAAATAGCTTCATCAAATTCATGTTTACAATCTGCGCAATAATATTTTGGAGTTTTCCTAACCCTTGTATTAGGATTTTTGTTTTTGCAATTAGGGCATAAAGGAACTGGCTCATAATCATACTTTTTTAGAAGATAATTACTAAACTCAGATTTATCAACTATCGAGTTTTCTCCGATATATTCATTTGTATACTCTCTAGTCGTTTGTCTTTTGTATTCAGAAAACTTTCTTGGATGAGAAAGATGCTGAAGGGTTAATACATCTTTACTACTACATATTTCGCATTTCTCTTTAATGAATTTAGACCTTCTTTCTTTCCAGTCTTTTGTATGCCAGGAACGTTGTCCTTCTTTGAAATCATTCCAGAAATCAGCTTTTGCGCTCTCTAGTGAAATTTCGCTATTTGCTAATCTATCTCTTAACTCCAAAAGTTCGTTATATGTCATCATACTAATTACTTCTCTTATTCGACAAAAAAATTATAATCATATATTTGTTTAACTAAATTACTTAAATAATTGATATTTAAAAACTTTCAAAGAAATGACAGATGAAGAAATAACAACAAAAATTAATGAGTATAGAGAAAGAGAAATTAGATGGACAGATAACTCCCTTTCTCAATTATCATTTTTTAATAGTTTACTATTAACTTTAGGTGTAGGCTTCTTATCGTTCAGTTATGAGAACTTTTTCAAAGAAAAAACGTCTTTTTCAATTTGCAATCTTGATTGGAATTTGACCTTTACGGCTATTTCTATCTTTTTTATTTTTCTTTCAATATACTATGGTCTGATTGTTTCGATTAATCGTTTGTACAGTTTTCGTATAACAAGGTATATTAATCGAACAAGACATCTCATTATGAAACATTCAGGATTACCAATGCCGGAAGGAACTACAAAAGAATTTAACAAGGTGCGAAAATTGTTTCTAACTTTTGAAGTAATGATTGGCTATCCAAAAATTACATTTGAACAATGCAAAACATATAAAATTCTCGACAATAAAGAAGAAGTAAAATCTAATTTTAATGAATTAAGAAATATAGCTCATAATTTAGGAATCAATACATGGAGAAATACTAATTATCAAATTGTAACTTTCTTTCTTAGTGTTTTCTTTTATATTTTGTCCATACTTTTCAATTAATAACATTTACCCCTTTTTATTCAATTTGTACCTTATTTGTACCTTGTAACAATTAAACCCTTGTAAATAAAGGAAAGTTAGATTTTGTATCGGGAAGTAAGAAGGTATAAAAAACACAAAACGACTTTCTAAAAAACACGTTAAATCACTACTCACCAACAATGTAGTGATTTTTTTAATCCCAAAAACTTTCGTTTTATTTGCGCAACTTTGTTCTGATTTGTACCTCCCTTGTACCTCGAAAATGATTTTAACATTGAGGTACAAATGACCGGACAAATTATGGCAAAGTTTGGAACGTGCTGGCACATAAGAGCACGCCGGGACACTTTGTGGCACGCCAAATTATAAAATGAAATGAGTTCAAATATCTGGATTGAAAAAGCATGTGAATAATGTAGGAAAATATTCACATCTAAGACTACAAAGACACGTTATTGTGACCTAAAGTGCAATAGGAGGGCCTACAAGGCCATTCAGAGGGAAGCGAAATTACAATCAAAAAGCTGGGACGCAGGACCATTGTCAAGAGGTCAGATGTCAATACGTATTTCGAATTTCCGGATATAACAATTCCTGACAGCAAGCTCCCTTACCTGAATGACTGTTACACCGTCAATGAAATGCACGAAAGGTTTGATATCTCTAACGGAGCCCTGTATAATCTCATCAGGAGGGAGCAGATTCGCAGGTTTGTCAAGGTAGAAATAATAGCTGCCAAACTTGACGAAAAATGATCGGAATGATTGTGGTTGACATATCTCAATCGCGACTTGAAAGTGATTGGCGGCGCTCGGGTTTTCTACAAAAAATTTTTACAGATGTTGAGCAGCAATACATCATTGACGCAACTGATCCTGAAATTTTGGTATGGCTTCTATGGAGCATGAAGGAAGCCGCCTATAAAATCTATAACAGGCAGGCCGGAATAAGGTCGTATATACCTAAAATTAGGCTGTAAAATTTTATTTAAAGGAAGCGCGGATTACACCGGGTTGGTAGTATGCTATAATAATCTATTTTATACTTCAACTGTTATAATTGGCGATAGCTTACATACCGTAGCTGTCAGGTTTTTGTCTGACTTGGAGAAAATTGTAGAAGTAGATAAAAAATTTATAATAAAAAAGGTAATGGTGTTTCCTACTTGTACAATAGTCTTAGAAATATATATCAGGACGCTTAAGTTAGCAACCGCGGGCGGTATGAAAAAATAGTAATCCTACGACTAATTTAACGAATAGATCTGATCCATTAAAATAAAATTCAGGTTTAAATCTTTTTCCAGAATTCAACGAGCGGGGTTTTATTCATTCTTCAGGCTTATCATGTAACAATTGTTAAACTTTTTTTATCCCGGAATCGTTTCGTTAGTACACTTCTGAACAATGTATTTGCTTTGTTGGTTAATCCAATTGTATAATTATTAATTACAAATTTAAAGATGGTTAAAACAATTTATATGTTTTAATCTTATCCAGTGATTCAAACCATTCAATTTAAATCCTAGTCCTAGATACTTGCATTAATTTTTTTTTCTTGATTTCGATAGACAGTATAATTACTCTTTACATTGTATAAAATAGCTTCTATAAATTTCATTATAAAGGTTATAAAAATTAGAATAAATAAGATAGCTAAATTTCATGATTGATTGGAATTATAACTAAAATTTAAAGTTAGACGATTAAAAAGTTTCTATATGCTAGGTAATCATTGTAAGATATTTAGCCGTAAAAATTTGCAATCTGTCGACTTACAGTTCTTGGATTATTTTTTCGAGAATATTAAATTTGATTATAAAAAAATGGCTGTTCGATATTTCGAACAGCCACTACGTTTATAGACCTAAGCTATTAATTTAATCTAAGCTTTAATTGGCTTGATATCTTATTGCAGTTGCTATTCGTGTCACCTGTCCAGTAGTATTTTGTGTTACGTAAAAGGCAAAGGTATCACCAGCATTAATAACCACACTTTCATTACTAAAGCCCGTCGTACTGACATTAATGGCACTACTTGTAGGTACCGTAATCGTAACACCAGTTGCTACGTTATTTATGTAAAGCGTAACCGTTATATTAGGGGCAGCACTAAACACCTATTAGCAAATCATAGTCGCTTTCGAACTGATCGACCTGATCGCTATCTCACTCACTGATATTTTGGCATATCACTATCCGACCTGATAAGGAAATTCCCCCAACCAGCAGATGACAGATTTTGAACAGATCTTTTTTTTAAGGCAAGCTGTAGTGATTGGAGAAGAAACAGGCACGTGCCTTACATAAAAATGTTAATAAACCCGCTAAGTCACTGATATACAAAACTCCATTCTTCTTAGAATATCCTTCTCCAATCCTGAAATAACAAGTTGTAAAATCATAGATAGAGAACTAGGCCCGGCACGATTTATATAAATATTTGTTAATTAGACTACATGCCGCTACATCGATATATTTCGCATTCCATTAAATCTTTATATTTGAGTAACGATACTAAACTACGAGTAAAAATATATCTTTCTACAATACATGGCCAGGGAAATAAAAGCGATACAATGCCCTAAATGCGGCTCCACACAAAAAGTGGAAATCAGGACAGATTATTACAGGTGCACGAATTGCGATACCGAATATTTTCTGGATGATGATGACATCACCATTACCCATAATGTAAACTATAATCCTGCCCACACCGGACACATACCCCTCAAAAGGCCTGCAGCGGTTATAGGCGTTGTGTTTTTAATTATTATTATCGGTTTCTTGCTGACCTTTTGGTTAACAGGCAGTTCATCAGAGTCGCCTGATACCATGGTGGGCATCGGTAAACCGGATACCGAATACAGCTGGAGGGATCACGATGTTGTGGCTTTTACGGATGAAAACAATATGCCAATTTTACTGATGTTTGGGCAGCGGGACATAACAACAGGTGATGATACTTCAAAATCGGCTAAGTATGCCATCTATTACGACTTTTTATCCGGTAAAGAAATAAAGGCGGAGCGCTTTGAGATACCCAAAGCGGAACGCGAAAATTTTGTTTTTAAGACCTTTACCAATGGTGATACCTACGCCATAGTAAATAACATGCTACTATACAAACTAGACAAGCGCTCGATGAGCCTCAAACCAGTTACAGCATTACATAAAGAGCATCCAGAGCTGGCTGCCGGCATCGCAGATTACGATTTTATAAATGAAAATTATGGCGACGGGATGAAGCTGCTTACCAACGACGGTAAAAATTATTCTTATTTTCCCATTGCTAACGTTGTATATGATAAGGACCAGGTGCGGCAAGCAGAGCGTTCACTGTCCATTAAAGATCCCAAAGCCAAAACAAGGACATTTTTGGACTTTAGCTTAGCCAGTACAAGTTTCCCGGATGAAAAAATTCAGCTTTATAAGTGGGCACAAAAGGATAATTTGGGAGGCCCTAATGACTGGACATATTTTGAATGGAGCAGCTATTACGGCCACAACGGGAAGCTTATAAAACAGCCGTTCAGGGGGACTGGCGACCTACTTATTGATTATAAGGACCTCACCCCCGGCAGGTTATATTTTTCGCCAAAAATGCTTTATTATGATAAGGACTATATCCTAATCAGTATGAATACAACTGCCGGCAAAAATGCCAAGGTGGCTTTACAGTGCCTTGATGCCAAAACGGGTGAGATCGTGTTTACTTATCCCTTCAATGAAGACGTTTATTTGGATGAAAATGCTATCAGGTATAAAGACGGCTTTGTGGCATTTTCCGGCATGTTTGCCGTGGCCGTGGATATGGAGGGTAAATTGGTTAAAGAATTTAAACTATTATAATATGGGATTAGTGGATTTTTTCAGGAGCCAGCTCTCACAGGTTATTGAGTGGAAAGACCAGCAGCCGGATGTATTGGTCTACAAATTCCCGTCTCAAAGTGACGAGCTTAAAAATGCATCAAAACTTATTATAGCTCCAGGACAGGGCGCTATTTTGGTATACGAAGGTAAAATGACCGACCATTTGAGCGAAGAAGGAATATTCGACCTCGAGACCGATAATCATCCGTTTGTAACCACATTGCTTAAGCTGCGAACCAATTTTGAAAGCGAGCATAAATTAAAGGTCTATTTTTATCGTACTACCGAAGTTCTTAACCAGGGATGGGGAACCTCGCAGCCCGTAAAATATGTGGATCCGTTTTATAAGATCCCGATAGAACTTGGTGTCAACGGAAGTTTTTCTTTTAAGATAGCCGACCCGTTATACCTTTTCTCAAACGTCATCGGCTCGCAGGATGTGTATTACATTTCCGAGGCGCGACAGTTGTTGCAGAGCAGGTTTCCCCAAAGCTTTTCTTCGGTACTGGCACAAAGTGGCCTCTCCTACCACCATATCGACGCGCAGCTGCCCAGCCTTTCTGAAAAGATAAGTGAACAGCTCCATCCTGAAGTTGCGAAGCTTGGGTTTGCCCTTACCGACTTTAAAATAAACGGGACGCTGTTTGACAAGTCTACCAGTGAACGTATTGGTAAAATAGCAGACGTTACCTCAGACACGATGGCGGCGGGCGAAGGTGGGCTTACCTATGTAGAAATGGAAAAGCTGAAAGCCCTTCGAGATGCGGCTCGCAACGAGGGCGGCCTTGCAGGTGCGGGGTTACAATTGGGCGTAGGAATGGACTTGGGTAAAACATTTAATGTTGCCAAGGAAGCACAATTAAACGCCAATTCACCGGACATCGTTTCCAAATTGCAACAATTAAAACTATTGCTTAACGAGGGCATTATAACCCAGCAGGAGTTTGAAGATAAGAAAAAAAAATGGTTGGATAAATTTTAAAATAATTCATCATGAAACGTATCGTTGGCATTATACTATTGCTGCTCAGCATTGCGCTGACAGGGATTCTTGTACTCCGCATTTGGGATATTGAAATTGTCAATCTCAATACTGTAATAAAAAGTACCGCAACCCTGGTATTACTGGGCATTGCAATTATTTTCCTTATAATCATCTACGGTGCTTTATTACGTAATGACCGTCGCAGCTTTGACCGCAAAAGCGGCAGCAGGGCGCATCCAAAACTCTGACTGAAAAAATGTAGCGATATAGGTATGCAAAATAAACTGAATTAGTTTTTCTTATGTTAATAACAACTATGTATGCTAAAATATATTAGTATCAATTCCACTTAAATAGGATTACCTTTATTAGATTCCATCCTGTTGATTAGAGGTTGAACTGCAATTTAATAAAGATCATTTTTTCCATTTGGACGATTCAAAGCGAAAGGTTTAGAAAGGAATAAGCATATCTGTATGCTCTTTAAATTTGACGTAATCGAGGACTTCCATTGATATAAATTTTCACGTGTTGACAAAACTTTGGTCCTATGACAGGGAATGAATAAATCCTATCTTTGAAGTAAAACTAGCACCGTTGAACTTAATCTTTCAATGTCGAGTTTTCATGAAAAGTTTTTTAACACCTCATCTTTACTGTGATAGGAATTAGAAGTCAGGTTGTAAATTTAGCGTCCAATTAAATATTTTACTTTTTACAACATCCATCAAGGCTTGCGTAGGCGGCAGTATCAGCTTTCACCTCATCAGCATCATAACCAAGTTTGCTAATAGCCATCTTTATTTTCTCTAGATCCGTCTTTTTTGAGTTATAAGTAACTTTAATTGTCATCGCTTTCTCGTCAAGAACAACCATCTGCACTCCCTTCTCTTTTAGTATGGTTTGGTTAAATTTTGGCCCACAAGTTTCGCAAGCTTTACAGTGATCGCAGTATATAGCCGTTTTAATGATTGCTGTTCGGATTGTTTTCTTTTCCTGAGCGAACGTTCCATTAGAGAATAAAAGCACGGTAAAGGCTACTAAAATAGTTTTTAAAAATGTTTTCATTTTGTTAATTGTTAGGGTTTGTCGCAAATATAATAATTGATTTATAATTTCATCTTCTGTATCCTAACAGCATTGAGGATAGCCAAAAAAGCTACACCGACATCTGCAATAACAGCTTCCCATAAAGTGGCAATGCCCCCAGCTCCCAAACCGAGGACAATTAGTTTTACTACCATAGCCAAGACAATATTTTGCCAGACAACCTTTTTTGTTAGCTTCCCAATTTTTATTGAAGTGGCTATTTTAGAGGGCTGGTCGTTTTGGATGACAATATCAGCGGTTTCTATAGTAGCATCGCTGCCTAACCCTCCCATAGCAATACCGGCATCTGCGAGGGCAACTACAGGAGCATCGTTAACTCCATCGCCTACAAAAGCAATGCGCAAACGTTGGTCTTTCAGCGCCTGAACCTTTTCAACTTTTCCTTCCGGTAGCAAGTCACCATACGATTTTTCAACTCCAAGCTTTGCAGCTACCTCGTCTACAACGGCCTGCTTATCACCCGAGAGCATGATAGTTTTTATCTTTAGGGCATGTAGCTCTTTTATAGCAACTTCAGCATCATCTTTAATCCTGTCTGCAATAGTGATATACCCACTATACTTTTTATCGACAGCAAGCACTACGATAGTAGATCCAATGCTGTCAATTTCCGAAGGATAAGTAATATTGAACTTTTTCATCAATTTTGTATTACCTGCAAGCACTTCTTTACTATCAATAATCCCTTTTAGGCCATGGCCTGAAATCTCTTCAACCTCACTTATTGCTACTCCTTTTATAGCATCCTGGCTAACATGCTCTAGTACAGCCAATCCGATTGGATGGGTTGACTGGCTTTCCAACGCCGCAGCCAATTTTAGCAATTCTTGTTCTGCAATATCTCTTGTCCTGACTTCCTTAACTTTGAAAACACCTTCTGTTAATGTCCCAGTCTTATCCATTACAACAATATTTATATCTGTCATAACATCAAGAAAATTTGAGCCTTTGAATAAAATGCCATTGCGTGAGGCAAGGCCTATACCTCCAAAATAACCTAAAGGGATAGATACGACAAGTGCGCAGGGACAACTGATCACAAGGAATACCAAGGCTCTGTAAAACCACACTGTAAACACATAAGGATCAACAAAGAAATAAGGTATAAAGCACACAGCTAATGCCAACACGAAGACTATAGGTGTATATATTTTAGCAAAACGGCTAATAAAGAGTTGTGTCTGCGATTTCCTGGCAGTAGCATCCTGCACCATTTCCAAGATACGACTAAGCTTACTGTTTTGAAAAAGCGCAGTAACCTTTAGTTCTGATACAGTATTCAGGTTTATCATTCCAGCGTAAATTTTTTCACCTTTCCTCTTATTATCCGGCTTGCTTTCTCCAGTCAGGGCCGCAGTATTAAAGGTTGCTTTTTCAGAAAGCAATTCTCCGTCAAGTGCCACTTTCTCCCCCGGTTTTATTTGTATGATTTCACTAATAGCTACCTCTTTAGGATTAAGCTCGATTACGCTACCATTCCTAATGACCGTTACCTTTTCGGGTCTGATATCAAGCAATGCTTTAATGCTCCTTTTGGTACGGTTAACCGCCGCATCCTGAAACCACTCTCCTACTGAATAAAAAGCCATTACCGCTACCCCTTCGCTATAAGAGCCTAAGGCAAAAGCGCCAATTGTAGCAACGCTCATAAGGAAAAACTCATTGAAAAAATCAAGCCTTATCGCTTTTCGCCATGCCAGATATAAAACATTATAACCCGATAATAAATAAGCGATTCCGAAGATAATGAAGCTAAAAATAAATTTAGGTACATAGCCGAACCCAAATTCCAATGTGAGCATTATAACTAATATAACGACCGCCAAAAGTAACTTCCAATGGCTTTCCCATCCGTCTGCTTCCGCTTTGTTGTGGTTATACTTATCTGTAGTTTCTAGTGTTTTTAAATCATCCATACTTTCATAGTATTAGTTAGTATTAATGCTGATGACCGCCACCACCTTCACTTTTAAGTAAATGGCTTTGAATATAATAAGCTCCTTTCAATACAATTTTCGCATCCTTATCCAATTCCTGTAACAAAGTAACCTGGACATATCCCAACTGCGCCGTTCCAGTTTTAACTTCGATACGTTGAAAGTGAAATGTTTTACCCTCTTTGCGTTCCGCTTCTTCATGATCATGACCGTCATCATGAGAATGTCCTTTAACTTCATCGTGTGATTCTTTTGCATGGTCATGTTCCTCATTATGCCTTTCCACCAGAACAAAAACGAATTCCCTCCCATCTGCCTTAACAATCGCATCAACTGGTAAAGCAGGCACTTGCTTAGTTCCAACATCAATAAGGGCATTGACATACATACCGGGTATGAGAGAGTGATTGTTACTGGTGATATCAGCATGGACAGCTACCGATTTTGTATCATTCTCGAATGACTGACTTACATTAAACACTTTCCCTTTTATTTCGGTGTTATCCTGATTGGTAAGTGTGAAACGTATATTCTGACCAGCCTTTACCTTTTGAAGGTCTTTTTCATAAACCAGAAGGTCTATGTGAAGTTTTGAATTATCGACAATATTGAACAAAGGCTTACCCACTTCGGCATTACTGCCAATCTTTACATTTACCTCCGTTATAGAACCTGATATTGAAGCTATAACCGGCATAGTGGGTGTAGACCCCTTGCTACTACCTATATTTAGGATATTCAGCTGTTTTTGAAGTGAATTAAAACGTGCCTTTTCAATCTGAAAGTCAGATTTAGTTCTCTGGAATACCTTCTTAGAGTTTACATTCTCATCACTTAAGGTCTTTTGCCTATCATATTCTAATGTTAGAAATTCAAGATTGCTTTTTGAAGTAAGGTATGCTTCCTGAAGTTTAGCAAATTCTGGGCTTTCAATCGTCGCCAATAGTTGTCCCTTCTTTACATATTGTCCTTCAATAACTTTAATAGACTTTACAACACCAGATAGATGAACTGATATATCAGCCTGATTCTGGGGAGGCGATTTAGTATACCCATTCGCGTTAACCACCTCGCTCAGGTTTTTCATGGTAAATATACCAAGGCTAATTTCTGAAGCATTGTACTGCGCCTCATTAAGCTCTACTTCCCTAATTGCTGATTGAGCTTTTGGTTCTTCGCTATGAGCTTCTTCTTCTTCGTTATGGTTATGGGGGTCATCCGCCTTGGTGTTTCTCAGCAGGTAATAATCAAATGCTACAACAGCAGCAAGACCAAGGATGATATACAGGACGGTCGAAAGTTTTATCTTTTTCATCTTAAATATTATTGATTTACAAGAAACTGAAGGTTAATTACAGTCACATTGAATTTGTTTACAGCATTAATATGGTTCAGTCTAATGGTCAATGCCGTTTCAAGACCCTGTACATATTCTACATAAGCAATGTCACCGTTCAGGTAAGCTTTTGTAGAATTGTTGGTAATAATGTCCGCATTGGGTAAGGCTGTGTTTTTGTAATAGTCTAATAATGACTGATAGGTATTCAGCTGCTCGATTTCTTGTTGATACTGACTTTTTAATTGCTGTTGCAAGTAATCGGCATTTTTCTGCTGCATTTCAATATTAGTTTTAGAGGCCTTTATTCGTGATGATGTGCCTCCTGCAAAAATGGGAAGTGATAGACCTACCGAAAACCCCTGAAAACGTAATGAATTGTCGTAGTACTGTGTTTGTCCATCAACATCCTGATTACCTGTAAGAGACTGGATAAAATAACCTGCTGATACATCAGGCCACAGAGTAGATTTTTCAACACTATTGTTTGCCTCAGCAACTTTAACCTCCTGTAGAGCGAGTTGGACATTCGCATTTTGTTTTATACGGGTCGTATCTAAAACAGTTAGCGAAGAAAGAGCGACATAGGAAGTATCTGCAATTATAAAATCACTGGTACTATTAAGATAAACACTCATTCTTGATTTTTCAACCTTAATAATGGCCTCGTTTTGTTTTATTTGCTGCTGCAGTTCCTGTTGCCTTGCAGTAGCTGTTACTTTTTCGAGAGAACCCGTTTCACCTGTTTCAAATTTTAGGGTCGCTGCGCGCACAAAACGGTCCATAACGGTGTTTTGCCTCTGAAGGATAGCATTCAATTTTGAGTAATAAAGTATGGTATTCCACGACTGTCTTATACTGAATAGTACCTCCTGCTTAGTCACGCCCAACCTCAACTGACTTGCATTCCAATTTGCCGTTAAAAGTTTTTTCTTAGCACCGAATTGGAATGGACTGAATGTCTGTGATACGCTAAGGTTCTTATCCTGAGCCTTGCTGTTTATCTGTCCAAACATCCCATTAACCTCTGTTTTTGGAAGTGCATAGGCAGTACCACGCAATTGCTCTTGCATCTTAGTATCTAATTCTGAGACCTGCACCGACTGGTTGTTTTTTACCCCTTTCTCTATAGCTTGTTCAAGAGTAAGCTTTTCCTGTGCATTTCCATTGAAAGAAATAAACAACAATAATAGAACTGGCAACACTGAATTTCGTTTATGGTTCGGTTTGAATCCTTTTTCAAAATAATAATACAGTATTGGCAATACAATGAGCGTAAGCAATGTTGCTGTTATCAATCCACCAATAACCACTGTGGCTAAAGGCTTCTGGACTTCGGCCCCTGCACTGCTACTTATGGCCATTGGCAGGAAGCCTAACGAAGCTACCGAAGCCGTTAATATTACAGGCCTCAATCTTACCTTGGTGCCTTCTTTTATACGTTCATAAACACTATCCATGCCCTCTTTTTTTAACTGGTTAAAATATGCTATCAATACAATTCCGTTTAATACCGATACTCCAAACAAGGCGATAAAGCCCACACCTGCTGAAATACTGAATGGCATATCCCTAATCCATAGAGCAAATATACCCCCTATGGCAGATAATGGGATTGCTGTGAAAATCAGTATTGATTGTTTGATGGAGTTAAATGTGAAATATAACAGCACGAATATTAAACCCAATGCAATCGGTACAGCTATCATTAATCGTTTGTTTGCATCAATTAGGTTTTCAAATTGCCCTCCATAGGTTACATAATATCCATCAGGTAACTTAAGACGGTTCTCAAGCTTATCCTGTATGTGTTCTACCACCCCCTGAATATCTTTACCTCTGACATTAAACCCAACAACAATCCTGCGTTTACCGTCTTCACGGCTAATTTGCATTGGCCCGTTTTCATATTGGATATCAGCCACCTGTTCTAATGGAATTTGGCTACCTGATGGGAGTGTTACAAATAATGATTTAAGGCTTGATATGTCCTGACGGCTGTCTTCAGCGAGACGGACCACCAAATCAAAACGCTTTTCACCTTCGTACACCAGACCTGCTGATTCGCCAGCAAATCCCATTCTTATAACCCTGTTTAAATCACCTATATTAAGGCCATATAATGCTAATCTATCTTTGTTGTATCTTACGGTTATCTGGGGTAATCCCGATACTCTTTCAGCTTTAGCATCCGATACACCATCAATCCCTTTAATCAGTTCCAGAACCTCATCACCTTTGCTTACAAGCATATCTATATCCTCACCAAATATCTTAACGGCTACGTCACTACGGACTCCCGTCATAAGCTCATTAAATCGCATCTGGATGGGTTGTGAAAATTCGGTGGTCGCTCCTGGTATTTCATTAAGGGCTTCTTCCATTTTTTCCATCAATTCTTCTTTGTTTTCAGCTGATGTCCACTCACTTTTATCTTTAAGGAGAATAATCATATCACCCGCTTCAATAGGCATTGGGTCGGTTGGTATTTCCGCACTACCGATTTTAGTCACCACCATTTTTACCTCTGGGAATTTAGATTTTAGGATTTTCTCAGCTTTAGTAGTGGCTTCAATTTCCTGCGATAATGAACTACCTGATGCTATGATAAGGTGGGTAGCGATATCGCCCTCGTCTAAGGTTGGGATAAACTCACCACCAAGGGAATTAAAAATTAATAATGAAACAACAAATAATGCTATAGATGCACCAACTATAATACCCTTTATCTCTAATGCTTTGTTTAGTAATGGACGGTAAAAATTATAAATACTATCAATGATTCGGTCGCTGATATTCGGCTTGTGACCCGTTTCTTTCTTTAACACCAAAGAACTCATCATTGGCACATAAGTAAGAGACAAAATAAACGCTCCTAAGATGGCAAAAGATACCGTCTGAGCCAGTGGACCAAACATCTTACCTTCTATGCCTACGAGGGCTAAAATTGGTAGATATACAATAAGGATTATGATTTCCCCAAAGGCAGCACTGCTTCTAATTTTAGATGACGCCTCATACACTTCATCATTCATCTCCTGTGTGGTTAACTGACCCGTTTTTTTGACCTGAAGCCTGTGTATAATTGCCTCTACAATGATAACCGCACCGTCTACTATGATACCAAAATCAATAGCTCCCAAACTCATCAGGTTACCGCTAACTCCGAAGAGTTTCATCATGGTAATAGCAAACAATAAAGCCAACGGTATAACTGAAGCGACCACAAGACCTGCACGCCAATTGCCCAGTAACAGCACCAATATAAAGATTACGATTAGAGCTCCTTCAATCAAGTTTTTCTGTACGGTACTAATAGCATTATCAACCAGTGTTGTCCTGTCCATGAATGGTTCTATGGTAACGCCTTTAGGTAAAGTTTTTTTTATCTGTTCCATCTTTTCCTTTACACGCTCAACAACCTGACCACTATTCTCTCCTTTAAGCATCATAACCATGCCGCTCACCTCTTCGCCTTTACCATCTTTAGTAACGGCTCCGTAACGGATGCTACTCCCTATTTGGACCTTTGCTACATCACGAACAAGAATCGGGATTCCGTTCTGGTTCTTAATGACAATCTTATTGATGTCTTCAATTCCGCTAACTATACCTATACCCCTTATGAAATAAGCATATGGCTTCTTATCAATATATGCACCACCAGTATTTTCGTTGTTGGATTCCAATGCCTGAAATATTTCGGCAATAGTGGTGTTCATACTCTTTAGACGGTCAGGCTGAACGGCAATTTCATATTGCTTCAGGTTACCACCAAGAGTATTTACTTCAGCAACCCCTTTAGTACCTATCAACTGGGGTTTTATTATCCAGTCCTGAATAGTTCTCAGGTCGGTTGCATTAAACTTGTCTTCGAAGCCTTTCTCAGGAAAAACTACATACTGGTATATCTCACCGAGTCCTGTGCTTATAGGGGCCATTTCAGGTATACCCAAATCTTTAGAGATAACATCCTCGGCCTCTTTAATACGTTCTGATATCTGAGCCCTTGCCCAATAGATATCTACATCCTCTTCAAAGACAACTGTGACAACGCTCAAACCAAATCGGCTGATAGAACGGAGTTCAACAACTTTAGGAATAGGCTTTACCGACTGTTCAATAGGATATGTTATAAATTGCTCCACTTCCTGAGTGGCAAGTGTGGGCGAACTTGTAATAATTTGCACCTGATTATTGGTAATATCAGGGAGGGCATCAATCGGCAGGTTGTATAGTGAATACGTCCCTGTGATGATTAATGCTAAGGTAAACAACCCAATAATAAACTTATTATTGATGCTGAAATGAATAATCTTATCTAACATAGATTATGAATTAATATAATGACTGAAAATTTCAGGGCATTCCTGAATGTAATAGCATGTTTAAGAACACGCTTAATCAGCCGACTTTCATCGGCACATCATTATACTAATTGGGGCGGTTGCCAGATGGAACCGTAAAAGGAAGAAACTACAGATTCGTATAAACTTGATACATTTCTATAGTGTGGTTGAAAGTGCAATACTTCAAATGTAATTACTGGTTGTAATATTACTGCTGCAGTACAACTGGAGCAAACACAGAAAGGAGAACATATCTCAAAATCGTGGTGGTCTTGACCAGATTGTGAAACCTCTGTCTGGTTAATCGCTCCCATTTTTGAATGGGCATCAGTACAAGGCATAACCATAAGCACCAGTAAATATACTGATAAGATGGTGGTTATTAGCTGCCTTGTGTATTTCATTGGTGTAAATGTAGAAAAAATATTTATTCAGCATTTACTTTTAACCGATTATATTGAGTATTCGGAGTCAATGCCACTGGCTGTCCTATAAGTCCGAGCTCCTCAAGCCTGCAACAGGCTATGTAGAAGTTATCTATCGATGTTTAACCACTTCTATTTAGAAACCATAATTATTTCGTCATAGATTGCAAAGCAGCATGACTGTCTTCCAACAGTCTATATATCTTGATTCATCTTCATAAATCTAAATAGAAAATAATGAATCGAATGACCTCCGTGTAGAGAGTATTTTCACGGATAACTCCCCTGTAATTACTGCATATCCCTTATCGATGAAGACGTTATCAATTTGCGTGGAAATTGGCTCTACGTTTTTCCACAATAACTCAAAATAGTCAGGCACTCGCTGTGGCTTTGTTCTCTCCCCCAGCCATGCCAATTTACATTTTCCGTAAACAAGCTTACCAGATCTGCTAAATTTCTCTTTATTATCAATGTTTGAACAAGTTCTCCTGTTGAATCTTCAAGGGTTACTTCCTTTTCATTTATATATTTAGTTTTACAGTGATTGCTAACCACCAGCTATGACCAGACACGTTATACTTATAAATTTTGAAATCAGTTTTTCTTTATTAGCTACCAGTTTAATCATGCATCGGGCAGTTATTAATTTTAAAAGCCTAATCCATAATGGTCTTTGTATAGACAAAATTACCTATTTTAGCTAACAAAAAAGCAGTAGTGTTTACGTGGTTCTGTCGCATCTGTTTATTAAAGTCCAAGAAATTCAAGCACTTTAAAATTATGCGGCCAGTTTACAAAATGATTTGAACATAGTTATCCCAGGATTAATCATCTGATTCTTCCTCAACATATGCAAAACTTCTATTCCGCTCAATGTTCTCTTAGCCGATTCAAAACTTTTAAAGAATAAACTGTTTTGTACTCGACATTTAATGAACGATCTAATTTAGATATAATAAAACTGTTTAAGGATTAACAAGTAAAAACATATTTACTATTATATTTTCTGACAAAAGAAAAATACAAATCCCTCATACCGGTTGTATTTCCTGACTAGTATCACCAGTAAAACTTAACATTGGGCAATGGTAAAATAGATTAAATTTACTAACCTTAAACTTACAATTAAGAAACGCTAAAGTAAAAGAGTCAAGATATTCCAATTTAAACAATTTTAAATGATACAACCTAATAAAGAAGAGCCACAAGCCGCTGATCCCGGTCTTAACGATGCAGATACTAATACGCCTCATGAAACTAAGGTTAATTCCGAGGGGAATAATGATGTAGAACCTAAGCAGGTTAAAGGACAGAGAAAAAATTCCAACGCTGTTACCAACGCTGTAGTGCAATCGGTGGTAGAAGTGGTAAACGATAAGACTGAAACAGCCGTAGCTGCAGCAGAAACAGAAAATAATGATTTACATACTGAGGCTGCGACCAGCATTACGAAATTAAAAACTAAAAAAAAGAAAAGCAAAAAAATGAGCGATAAAGAAAAAGCCAAAAAGAAAGATAAAGTGAAAGCACTGAAAGAAAAGGAAAAAGCCAAAAAAGCTAAAGCTAAAAAGAAAGAAAAAGCTAAAAAACAAAAGGCTAAAGATAAAGCTAAGGCTAAAAAGAAAGAAAAGGCAAAGAAAAAAGCTAAAGCTAAGAAGAAAGCTAAAGCTAAAGGAAAGAAAAAATAATCCTTAAAGTAAATAAAATGCGGGCCATATGGTTCGCATTTTATCTAATATATGCCTTATAAACAACATCATATTCTACTTCCGGCTTCCCTTATTAACTTCCGAGTTCATCTTACGAATTCTTTTATACATTACACTTTGTATAAATTTTCTTTGCTTAGAATATTCCTTAGTGCATTTTTCGAGTTCAGATAAGAGTACCTTGAAACGATTATAGGTTTCAGTTAGTTCAGACATACCATCGCGTGTTAATATATCTTCCTTAGTAACATCTTTATTTTTGATCTTCAAAGAGATATCTTCAAATTTTCGAAACCCCTCTAACATGCCTTCATGTTCTTTTGCACTAATTCCCTGCATTGGCGTATTACGTTATAAATTTTAAACGGATTTAGTTATAAACGGATTGACTTCGCTTTATTACTACAGATTCAGACTCTAAATAAGCATTTTTTATTGGTAAAGACAATATAGCATTACTCGCATTATTTTCAGTATTCAACTTACCTCCCAAAATAGAGTTTAATGCCTGCTTAAGCAATACTTCACGCGTGTCTCCTAATGGATAAACCTCTAGTTTTTTAAGCTCATCAGACTGGATAACCGGGGTAAGGCCATCGGAATAATCACCTTCCTTGTTGGAATTGTAAATTTTATATATTGCAGGATGTAATACCCACCCTGACGGTCCGGCTTCCCTTTCATCTTCAATGGCAAAACCTGCAACATCTTTGCCTAATGTCTGATCTCCAATTGTAACAACTTGCATAAACGGATTTAGGTTATTAATCATAATTTCCGATGCTGAAGCTGTACGGTTCCCGCAAAGGATATAAACTCTCTGAATTAAAGGATGAGCAGCCCTCAACGCGTCGTAACTTACCTGAGCCTCATTCATTTCAAGTGCTTCTTTAAAAGTCTGTTTTATCTCCCCTCCATTTTTATTTCCTTTAAACAGAAGAAACTGATCGGTAGCCTGAATATTAGGGGCTAAGAGAATACCTAATGCTGTGGCAGACGAAACGTCCCCGCCGCCATTATATCTCAAATCAACTATCACATCGGTAACCGATTTATTTTTAAAATCATGAAAAATATCTAAAAGTGACTGTGTCAGTCCTACATCAAAATGAGGTATCTCGACATACCCTACCATATGATTTTGCTGTGTAATAATTTTATGATTAACTGGCTGTAAAAAAGTAAACCCGTCGGATAGTGTGACCGCTAGCGAATTAAAAAAACCAATATTTTCTGAATATTCAGTTAGTTGTAAACGCACATTATCTGCAATTGCAAAGCTCTTATAAAGATTTTCGTAATTGTTTTGATCGATAGCTACACCTCCTATAGCTGTTATCAACTGCCCCCGGTGCAGTTTCGACCGCTGCGCGGGAGAATCTTTTAATACATATAAAATTACCCCATACACCTTTTCCTCATGATTCACAAAAGATATATCAAATCCAAATTTGCTTCGTATGCTTTTAGAAAGTGTTTCCGCCATAGTAGAATTGTATGCATAGGAAAAACGGTCAGATGGATTCATAAGGCTTTTAAAATAATCCTTTGGCATAAGTGCTAAATCACCCTGTTCTCCAATTCCCTCATTCCAATAGTAATATTTTTTCATCTGTTCGTACATCCACTGATTAGTATATTCATTACTACCTGGCACATATACCTTTGGTGCATCGTCAGTCTGACATGAAAAGGCAGATAATAGTAAAAAAAACGGTGCTATTTTTATATAATATTTCATTTTATTATATAGTATAAATATTGAAATTTTTAATGTTGGTACAATAACAAACTTTTACCACAAGTATCTGCTTGGTTCTTTCTATTGCTTCCATAAATTTCAGAAAATTATTTAAGGCTAAAAATCAAAGAAGTCAACAAGGTTAAGAGTGCCGTCAACGCCTGTAAAAATTCCGTTTTCATTAGCTTTTTCATCCAATACAATTAGCCTTGACTTATTATTTTGCATTACTATCTGGACCAGAACTTTTTGTCCGCTTACATATGATTCTGTAGTGCCATGCTTTACCAGTTCTATATTTAATATAGGTGGAGATCCATAAGGGAATTCTAAAAAAGTACTGAAGGAGTCTTTAGTAATATTTTCGGCTATACCTAGTACCTGCCCGTTTACTTTTTTAATAATAGCATCCAATGGCCCATCATAGCCACTATTAGAAAAGCGATTAAGCGTTGGAAAAGTAAAACGATAACCTGTCTGACCTGTTGAACTAAGCGCTCCGGGTGGATTAGACATAACATTTTCTACCCAAATATTTTCCTTACCGTAGAAGGATAATGTATCAATAGGCTTTTTGGTAGTAAACGTATACGATTGTAAAATATCACCGGTAGCTTTGTTTATGATATTTATATGCCTTTCTGCGTTATTGTAAAAAACGAATTGATAATCTGTTACTATTTTACCTTTAAAAGCGTCTTTTTTATTGATCTGAAGAAATTTTCCTCCTGCATTGATCTGAAGGGAATCCTGCATAGCATTATAACTTCTTATTACTACCTTACCCTCTATGCCTTCAGGGTATTGCAATGCCATATTTTCATTGGTACAGGCTGTAACAAATACTGCAAATAATAAACAAGGAATTAGTTTTTTTAGTATGTTTTTCATGTAGATTATAACTTATCATATAAATATTGATCACCGCGTTCGCACTTTAAACACATCTGCAGTATTCTTGGGGCTCTTTCGAACAAAAAAAGGATAAAAACACTGTTCATACACAAGTATAAACAGTGGTTTTTATGGAGTGATTACCAGAAATGAATTATTTTTTAATGAACTTTAATTGGTCCTGAGCTTTACCATCATTCAGTAGTACAAAGTACATACCACCTGGTAGATCAATCACTGAAATACCATTTTCATTATATTTGGTATTTTTAACCAAAATACCATTTACATTATATATTTGTAACTGTAGTGTATCTGCAGTTACAGAATTTCCTAATTTAAATTGCAGCATTTCCGCTACAGGATTTTGCATTATTATGGTAGATGTGTGTCCTGCAAAATCATCCATACCAACGACTAGCTCATCTGCTGTAATAGCGACTTTTGTAAATTCGATTGCATTTCCCGGAGCCTCCTCGCCTACTGTTCTACGGTAAACAATTGCAAAATGTACATTTTCAACATTATATAATTCCGGGATATCTGTAACTACCGGTACTTCTTCCGATGGGTCGTTATCCATCCCTGTCAGCACTATAGTTGCTACAGGCTCAGTAGTCAGAAAATTTTCTATAGTTGGTACCTCTTCAGATACATGGGCATACAATAAAATTTTAGCATCTGTTTCAAGTTCAAACAAGCCTTTCAAATACGTAAGATCTAAATGAATTCCTTTATAAAATGATAGATCCTGCACAGGCAAAATTGCCCACTCATCACCGGACGAAGCCCCTCCTAAAGACTTAAGGCTTAAAACCTTAATAGGATCTGTTCCCATCAATTCAGAATATGCATCGTTTGTTATACTCCATGTTGACGCCGCTGAGGAATTATTGTCTATAATTGTCCATCCTTCAAGAGTATCTCCATTTTTAAAGTCGTAAGCAGCAACTTCCAATTGCGCCTGAGAATAGATAGAAAAAAGAATAAAAACAAAAATGATAATTTTTTTCATGTTTAAAATGTTTAAAAACTTAGGCAGGAAAAGCCTGCCTAAGTCAAATTAATTTTTTAGAAATTACTGAATTTAGTCCAGTTGTCAATCCATGTAGCACCGTCAACAAATGCACCGTTTGTAGCACCTGCAAAGTTGATTGTACCGTTGTTAAAGAATGGCTGTGTCATTCCGAAATTATTAGATGATACTTCTGTAACATTTGCAGAAATAGAACCCGGAGTAGTAAATGGAGATGTTCTGAAAGCATTTACCTGTACATTCGAGAATCCACTATCTGTATTTAAAGATGGCGATTCGAAACGAATAGCCCAAGAATCTGGAGTAGCAGGAGTAGTCGTTGTATTCGCATTAACACCGTAACCCGCAACAGTAGAGTTTTGTAATGTTATACGCCCATTTCTTCTAATATGTATACCATTTTCATATCTAGCAGCATCCGTCGAAGATGAAACTCCTATGATAGATAGGTGATTAACAATAGGTCTTGTAAATGGAGTATTAGTAGAACCTGTAGCATCGTTGTCTAATTCAATTCCATTAGAATCCGGATTAGTTCCACTTAAACTATGAGTAGAATTTTTGTCTGCTAAAGCAACTGCATAGTTAACTGTACCTGTATAACCAAGGTCAAAGTCAAAAGCATCGTCATCTTGTCCAAAAGCCACTAAATAACGGGCGTCAGCATTACCTCCGAAAAATTCGAAAGCGTCATCAAGTCCGTAAGTAACCTGTACGTGATGTATTTTTGTGCTAGCTGCGCTTAGACCAGCATCACCAACACCACCAAGTGTTAAACCGTTGATCTCAACGTTTTCAGTAAGTTTACGTCCCGCATATTCTATACGAACATATTGGAAGCTACCAACATCATGAGTTGAATTAGTACCACCATACTGAAAGTCAGCAGCTGGTGACTGGTCACCTAAACCTTCAATAACGTTAGTTACACTACCTGTGTTTACAGGTGCATCACCTAAAAATACCACTCCACCAAAATCACCAGGTTTAGGAGTAGTTGCAGCATCGCAATCTAATAATGCAGCACTTGTAAACACGATTGGGTTTGCAGCAGTACCAATAGCATTTATTTTTCCTGTTTTCGTAATTACCAATACTCCGGTTGGAGCAGCATGGCTAAGATCCGCTTTAATGTAAGTACCGGCTTCGATTGTAAGTGTTGCACCACTTTTTACACGAACTATTCCGCTTATTACCCATACATGGTCATTATCCCATGTTGTATTGGCAGTAATTTCTCCTGTTACAGTTGTTACAGGTAAAGTACAAGCTGATGAATAATCTGCAGCTGTAGCTTTCATCGCGAAAGAAGAATCTGCTGTAGCTTCCTCTTTATCGCAAGAAGTCAACACAAGGGCAGCCATTGCGAATGCAAAAAATTTTTTCATATTAGTTAAAATTTAATTACCTTTGCTACTATTATTTTATTGAGGCCTTAAGGGGAGAGCAGCAAATATCTTCCCTGAGGTCTTTTCGCTTTTTGGTAAATTTTTTTAATAAGCTACTCCATTTTACCACCAGAGGCCTATCCCTAACCTACTACTTTCACTTTTAGAGATTTTATGTGAAAGAGTTACCTTTTAATAACTGCAACAATAGGAAAGTCAATGTTTCAGGACGTGATGAATCCCGTTTTACCTTTTCGTTTTTTACGATGGTAGTTGGTTGGTGAGGATTCCGTACTCCGGTTACACTAATTTATTGCTGCAATTTCCAAAGAACCAAATCTGTCGTGATTTGCTTTTACTAAAGCGGTTCACAACGTTTACTATATGTATTAGATTTCTTTTGTTTAAAAAATCACGCTTTACGACAAGGCTTAACTGTTTCTTCATTTTAGTCCTGTTTTATGTAAATAAACTTTACATTTAACTTATTTTGAAGATGATTTGAGTTACCTCTTTAATGCTTTTAGGAGCTTTAAAAAGAGTAGTTGATTGAAAGCATCATTGTTCTTCCCACCCAAGATCTAAACATTACTCTGTCTATGCGCTCATCATATTTTTTGCCTGCACCCTGAGTAAGTGTATACCTGTCCCTCGGATTATCTCCATACTGGTAACCTTCTTTCAATTCACCACGATAGCTATTAGCATTATTATAGGTTTCATACACACTATCGAAAATATTTCTAACACTGAATTTAATATCAAGGTTTTTATCTTTAAAAAACTTCCAGTTTACCTGTGCATCAGTAGTAGAAAATGGCATACGGATCTCTTCTGCATCATAATCAAAACCTACAAGGAGATACTGGTCTCCCGAAGCATTGTGTCGTGCGCTAAAACCAAAACGATCACCTGTGTAGTCAATTCCTAAATTATATGCATAATTAGTTTGTCCATAAAGCGGTCTATCTGCTTTATATGTACCTCCGGTTCCATCAGCATTAACATATGATGTTACCTTAGTATCATTAAATGTTGCATTACCAGACAGGTATATATTTTCCAATGCTTTACCATCCCCTAAAAAAGTAAGATTCTTGCGAATCTCAAATTCCAGTCCGGACAAATTTGCATTGTGCGAATTCATATTGTATATAAACCTGGAACCACCATCACCCGATATTTGATTGATAGCTTCAATAGGTTTATCCATATCTTTATGATATACACCAACAGACAGTAATTCGCCCGCAGTAGGGAACCACTCTACTTTAAAATCGTAATTATTAGAAACAGATGAAACAACGCCTGACCAGTTGGCTAAGACAACTCCACTTCGTACCGGATCAAAATATGGGATATCAAGCCGCTCTGAAAATTGGGGACGCATGACTGACTTATTATATCCAAAACGAATGTTTAAGTCAGAGACAGGGCTTATGGTAAGACTTGCAGATGGCATATATTGCCATTTTTTATCATCCAACTCTTTAGTCTCAATGGCTCCTAAATCCTGCGCCTGAGATGACAATTGTTTATATACATAACTTTCTGCCCTTAATCCCCAAACAAAACGAACGACACTTCCGAATTTATGATCAAACATTAGAAAAGGAGCATGCATATCTACTTTTCCTTCATACTTATTACCATAAAATGCGAACTTCTCCCAACCAAATCCACCCCAACGATAATTAGAGCCATTTACTATTTCTGAAATTGGTGTGAAAACATTAGCGGTGCCACCACTACCGCCATTTTCACCTACAATTCTTAATGCCGCTCTTTCCTGCATGTTCTCAGCTTTCTTTATACTACCAAAATAGCCGGCTTTAATATCATTTTTTACTATCCCCACATTAAAATTCCAGTTGAAATTAGCACCCCAGTTTAAGTCATCTTCTTTATTCCAATAGTTTTCTCTTCGGATATCATTGGCACTATTAGAGATTGCATAATAAAGTAGTTCGTCTTCACCAAGCCTAGTTCTGGATGCATTCATGAACGTGGCATCCTTAGTATCTTTTGAAGTATGGGAATAGGCTCCAAACCAATTGATAGCAATAGTACCAAAACGATGGTTGCCTTCAATTTTGTTCTGGTTAAAATCCTGAAAAACAGGGTAATTGGTAGTTTGTGTTTGGGGAGGTACTTGCCCATTTAAAATTTCCGAGACTGAATTGTTGTAATAATTCCAGCCTGTAACCTGTGTAAGTTGATTTTCATAAATATGCAGATAGGTATTTCGAAGGCTTAACCTGTGATTACTTCCTAATTGTATACCGGCATTAAACATTCCTCCAAGAGTAGTATTGTAAGTATACTGAGCACCTGAATTTTTAAAACCATACTGCCTAAAATCGTTATACTGATAAGTTCCTCCTCCACCATCCTGATAATTGGTACCAGCAGGAAAAAATAACGTATTACGCATATTTGTACCTCTTTCTGTGTGATCTATTTCCTGGGTACTTTGAGTATTTCTCAGGTTGAGGGCAGCAACAAAACCCCAACGACTGTTGTCTTTTAAATCGAATGCACGACCCATCGCAAACTGATAAGCAGAATTCATAGGGGTATACGTGCGGTGGTTGGTAAAATTGTCCTCTGTAAAAGCTTTCGACTGTTCCAGAAAAGGCACGGACTCAGCTTCTGTATTCGGCACGTCCAAAGCCTTTAAACCTTTCGGAAAATCCCTTGTACCGTCATCAAAACCAAAATAATCATTTTTCCCCCTCTGTTTGGTAATCTGGTCTTTAAAGGTACTTCGGCTGTTATAAGACGTTGATATTGTGAAATTTGTAAAATCTTCACGGGGAATGTCTTTGGTTTTTACCTCGATATAGCCACCTGCAAAATTAGCGTTCATATCGGGAGTAGCTGTTTTACTTACCACAACACTTTCTACTAAAGCAGTTGGAATTATATCAAATGAAAAGTGCTGTTGGTATGCATCTGTACTCGGTAGATTAATACCATCCATTACTGCCTGGTTCCAACGCTCTCCCATAGAGCGAACCACGACATACTTATCATCAACCGTGGTTACACCCGTAATTCTTTTCAAAGTACTTCCAACTTCGTTATCCGGTGTCTTCGCAATCTGCTCGGCAGATATACCGTCAGAGAACTGAGCGGCTTTCCTTTGCTGTGATAGCATGCCTTCAACCGAAGCCGTTGCTTTTTGGAAAGTTTGAGTAATTACAACTTCATCAAGGGCCTGTGCATCTTCCTTAAGCGCAATATTTAATGTTGTAGGATCATTTCCCGATACCTTTACACCTGTAATCCGCTGTGTCTGAAACGACATGTAACTTGCCTCAACAGTGTAGGTACCTGATTCAACAGCAAACGAATAATTACCTTCGCTATCTGAAATGGTAGCCAGGCCGGTTTCAATAAGCCTAATAGTCGCTCCGGGTAAGGAAAGACCAGTATTATCAACCGCCTTTCCTATAATCTTTCCCATCTTTTTAGGAGCAGATTTTTTATTAACAGCAATATTATTCTCATTTCTTCTGAAATTAAAACTTGTTATTGCCTGTAATTCTTTTAAAACATCATCTATAGATACATTGTCTTTTTTCAGTGTAACACGTGGTGAATCAAGATCAGTATCATTCTGGTATACAAATTTATAAGGAGTCCTTGACTCCAGATTCTCAATAATTTCTTTTGGGGAAGCATTTTTAAAATCTACCGATACAGTACCAGATTGCGCACGCAGGAAATTTGAAGAGAGTAATAATCCGAAAAGCAAAATCCGGTAAGCTAAAGGAAATGGCTTTGAAAAAGCATTGTTCATAATTAGATAATTAGTAATTATTGTCTATAATAATTCGATTGTAATTGTAATTTTATAATATTGAGCATAGTAAAACATATAAAAAACTTATATTCAATAGTTTAGCCTTATTAAATTTGCTAATTCTAAGACATAGAAGTCCCTGTACGCTATAATTAGTTAAGCGTAGTTCCTTATTAAATATGTAAATAGGAATTATCTGCTTATAGCATAATTATTTCCACTTTTCGTGCTAATTGTAAGATTTAATGCAAATGCAATGGTTTCTAGCATATCACCAACTCCCTGCCTGGCATCTAGGGTACCTTTAATTTTTAAGCCTTTGAGGTCTTCACTATTATATTCCACAGATAAAGTGTGGTCCAAACTAAGTCTATCTATTACTTGCTCTAAGGTGAGGCCATCTATATCAAGTAATGATTTTTTCCATTCAGGTTCTAATACCAAAATTTTTTGTTTCTGCATTATTTTATTGTCAGCAAGTGCTATGGCGGCGTAACCTTTTTCTAAGAAAACAGTATTTTGGTTACCTTCTACTTTTACTTTACCTGTTCTTACCCTAATCTCTGCCGGCTTACCTAAATAAGCTTTTACATTAAAAGATGTACCTAGAACGGTTGTGGTAACATCTCCTGAAGTGATTACAAAAGGCTTTGAAGGATCTTTAGCTACTTCAAAAAATGCTTCACCGTTTAGTGTAACTTTTCTTTCATTACCTATAAATTCCTTTGCATATTCAATGTGCGTATTTTGATTAACCCAAACTCTGGTTCCATCTGGAAGACGCAATAACCTGACATCATCCGGATAGGTATTTGTTGCTATTACCTCTACCTTTTCAAAACGTGAATTTGTAAAAGACTGGTAACCCATAAGAGATATAAATAGTATGGCGCATGCTGCTGCGATCCACTTATAATTGCGTTTTCTCCTATCAAGAGTCTCGCTGCGAATGTTCATCCACATACGTGACTTAACTTCATTAGGAAGTATTCCATTATATGGAATTTCATTCCATTCTTCCTCAATTTCTTTGTTCCCCATAAAACAATAATTAATTTTACGAGTGCATCCAAAACAATAGAATATGCATCTCTAACTATAATAGACTTTCAGTAGGTTGAATGTCACGGGCAAGAATAAGTGTTAATAATTTCTTAACGGACAAAAAAGAAAACAAGACGTTACAAAATCACAACTGACTGATAAATAAATATTTAAACTTTATTTATCACGATGAAAATTATAAACTACTTTCTACAACACCTGAATTTTAATTTAATGTAAACTGCATTAGGAATAAGGGTAAATAAAAACCTTAATACGGTTAACTGAAATAAAATATAAACGCAAACCAAAACAAACAATGGTCTTCTACTAAATTTTCTTTAAGGTACTGAATGGTTTTTGATATCTGATTGGCAACGGCACTAGGAGTCATTTCCATTTCCACTGCTATTTCTTTATAGCTCCTTTCTTCAAATTTATGGAGAGTAAATATTTTTCTTCGTTTTTCCGGTATTTGGTTTAACAGGATCTTGATCTTCCTAAGTTTGATACTGATATCCTCTTCCCATTCAGGGATAATGTCAATATCTTCTCTCAATTTTTCTTCCAGAGAAGGAAAATTATTTTGCTTTTTGTACCATCTGGAAATTTCTTGCCTTGAACTTTTAAACAAAACAGCGTCGAGTTCAACCTGAGCATCTATTTTTTTACGGTACTTCCAAAGGTGGATAAAAACGTTTTGCACTATGTCCTCCGTATCTGCAGGCTGGTCAGTGTAGCTATTTACAAAAAGGTAGACCTTAAAATGATAGAGTTCGTAGATTTCTTTAAAACACGAATCATCTCCCTCACGCAACTTTATTATCAAATTAGTTTTCATATCCATATTAGTTGGAAAAAGATATGGTAAAATTAGTAGAAAGCTGCTCCCATAATTTAAGCTTTATCTCATTTAATAATTTAGTAACTTTAGGATTTTACTTATAATAAATTTGATTGAAACTCACATCTATTATGAGATTTTAATCTGTGATAATAACACTTCGTCATCGAAACATTAGAACTAAATTTCTTGTTATCAAAAACTTAAAACATATGAAAGGCACTAAATTCTAAAAAAATACAATTTATATATAATCTTAAACCATTTATCATCCTTTTAAATCATGATATTTTCACATTTAAAAAAACAAACCCCGGGCAGTGAAAGCTGTCCGGGGGTTTGGTTATTGTGGTTTTCTCTTTGTTTTATCGTTTCAGTGAGAAATGTGATTTAAATTCTTTGGTTGCCGTTGTGGTGCCATCAAACTCAGGGTAGGTCACCGTGAACCAGTAGTCCGTTGCCGGTACCGGGGTACCGTTTAGTGTTCCGTCCCATCCGCTGCTCTCAAGGTCCGGGCTTATCTGTTTGATAAGCTTGCCGTAGCGGTCAAAGATATAGATCACCGATCCTGTACCGCTTAAGCCTATGATGTTCCACGTGTCATGGAAACCATCACCGTTAGGGGTAAAGAAGTTAGGGTAGTCTACAATGCTTACTCCATTTAAGACCAGCTCCTGGCATGGAAAATCTGTTTTCTCATCCCATACCGTAACACTGTGGTAGCCCGGGGATACATTGGTGAATACCGGAGATTCCTGCCTTGGGCCGTTATCCAGCTGGTAGGTGTACTCCCCGTTTCCTTCTATGGTTACCGTTATGGTCTGGTTATCGCTAAAGTAGTTGGTTACATAGTACCCCTGGCCTATTGCTGATGCCTGCCCTGATTCGATTACCGTAAAGCCTGCCGATTCATCCGACACACATTCCAGTGGCGCAGGGCCCGTTACTACTACGGTGTATACGCCGCCTGTTTTGGCGATGTAGCTTCCTGAGTCATCACTATCGGTTAGCAGTACCCCGTCTTTGTACCAAAGATAGGTGTGCCCGTTTGGTACTACACCACTGTTAAGTTCCAGCTCGCCTTCGCTTGCCCCCCATTCGATACATACTGTATCGCTGCCATCTGCTGTGGTGATAACAGGCTCTGCCCTGCGCTCTACCCTTAGGGTTACCGTAGTGGTGGCACTGCATGGAGTGTCCTGTACCGTATCGCTGTTGGTTACTACGATCCAGATCACCTGGCTCTCCGGAGTCTGGTTGGTATAGTTTTCAGGGTCTTGTATCGGTTGCGGTGCAGGTACTGTAGACGGGTCAATATCGTAATAGCTTACAAGGAACACAGCCGGGTCCTGAGCGCCAAGTACTTCAGGTGCAAGTAGGGTTAAATCCCATCCTGAGGCCCTGCCGTCATTCTGGTCGTCGGTATCACATACCGCCGCAGGGTCTGCCACAGGGTTGGCTACTGCCTGCTGCTCTACGATAAGCTCAAGCTCTTTTACGATCCTGCACCCTGTGTCGTTGTTCACTACTTCTATGTATACCGTTGCACTGCCTGTTACTACATACCCTGTTATTGGCGTGGCACGTGTGGTAAGGGCTGCATCGCTAAAGTAGCCTATAGTGTAAATGGTACCTGTATTACCGCCAAGGGCTGTCTCTACATACTCCTTCAGGTTAAAGGCTGTCGGGGATGCAGGGGTGTCGTTACAGATACCATAGTCGGCAAGGTCGGCTATCGGTGGCAGTGGGTTCACTATTAGTTCAAGCTCCACTATCTGGAAGCACCTCAAATCAGATGGGTTATTGGTATTGGCCTCAACCCTTACCCATACACTGCCACTGGCACTGTTGTGGCTGGTTGGGTCAGGTATCGCATTGGTGCCTGCCTGGGCATCCTCTTCTGTGGTATAATAGCTGAACAGGTAGTTAGTACCGTTGTTGCGGATATCATCCTGTGCAAGGGTCAGGTCAAAGGGCTCACTGCCTACCTCTGTAGTATCCTGGTCGCATACCTCAAGTGGGGCTGGGTTAAAGTTGGGTACAGGTAGCGGAAGCACCCTTATGGTTAGGGTGGTATAGCTAACACACCCTTGGGTGGTGGTTACCCTTACCCAGATCGTTCTTGGGTTTTGGGCTGCTCCATTGCTGTCTGTATTTACATACGCCTTAGGGTCAGCGATTGCCACGGCGGTGCTGTCTGTTTTTGGGTCGGTGGTAAAGTAGTCTACAACGTAGTCCATGCCTACCCCATCAGGGCCCAGTATCTCATCGTCTTTTTGTGTAAGGTCAAATTCTGCAATACCGTCATTTGGCAGTGCCTCGTTACATACGGCAAGGGGTGTTGGGGTTACCAACTGGTGTGGCTTGTTGATATGGATGGTAAAGCTCGTAAGGCTATAGCAGCCTGCGGTATTCTCTACCCTTACCCAGATCACCTGCCCATCCCTGGCAATGTGCCTTGCAGGGCTGGCAATACCGTTACTACCCGCATCAGCATCAGCCTTGGAAAGGTAATAGGTGATTGTTACTTCCACAGGGGCTACTGCTTCTTTTATCTGTGTTTCATATACTGTAAGGTCTGTCCTTAGCGCCCCGTCCTGCCCATTGTTGTCGGTATCATCACAAAGGGTGATATCCTGTAGCTTTGGTGCCTGCGGTGCAGGGGTTACTATAAGGGTAACCGGGAATGGCGTGGTGTTAAAGCAGCCTGTAGTACTGCTCACTGCCCTTACCCAAAGGGTTTGTGTGCCCGGGTGGTCATTCCTGTAGTCGGTCGTATTACCGATCGGGTTGGCCCCCGATAGTGCTTCCTCCGCCGTTAGGTGGAAGGTGATCACAAGGCTTGTATCACCATTGGCAAGGGTTTCTTTTAAGGCTTCAAGGTTAAACTCACCGATACCGTTGCCATCGGTATCACATACCGTTAGCTCATCCTGTGAGGGAAGGGTAAGTACCGGCTGCGGCTCTACCCTGATATCAAGGTAGCCAAGCCTGAAGCAGCCTGTAGTGGTTACCGTAAAGCGCACATAAAGGCTCTGTACCTGTGAAGTGTTCTCATACGCCTGTGCCTGGGCGTCGGTAAGGGCATTGGTGCCCCCTTGCGCATCGGCAAGGGTGGTATGGAAGGTTACCGCTACACCGTTTAGGTTTTCATCGGTGATGAATTTATCGATGGTAGTGGTAAGGTCAAAGGTCTCTTTGTTGGCCGGCAGTGTGGTATCACACAGCGAGTAGCTGTACTCATTGGTAATAAGCACCGGAAGGGCATTCACCACAAGGCGTACCGCTACGATATAGAAACAGCCTGTGGCTGTATTGGTTACTTTGGCATACACCGTAGCTGTTGCCGATGGGTAGTTGCCCGGTGTACCGATAAGGCTGGCAGGTGTAGCTGCAGCGTCGGTGTAATAGTCTACTGTGTACTGCGCAGGGTCTAAGCCTGCAAGTATCTCAGCACTCTGGCTGTTCAGGTTAAAATGGGCTATGCCATCAGTATCGCTGGTACCGTCATCACACAGCGCATAAGGCTGCGCCGGGCTGTGGGCATCAGGCCTTGGGTTTACAATCAGCACAAGGGTTACCGTATCATAGCAGTCCGTAAGGTCCGACTGTACCCTTAGGTACAGGGTCTGGGTACCTGCTACGATATTGTCATAGGCCTCGGGTGACGGTATTACATTTACATTTAGGTCAGCATCGCTCTGGGTCTCAAAGGCGCTTACCGTTACATCGGGGATAGCGGCCTCAATAGCCTGCATGGCTGGTGTAAGGTTAAACCTTGCAAAGCCGTCGTTGTTGTCATCACATTCTGCAATAGGTGCAGGGGTGGTGGCAATAGGGGCAGGGATTACGTTTAGTTCCACACGGGCTACCCTTACGCAGTTCGTGGTAGGGTTAATTACCCTGGCCCAGATATCGGCATCGCCTGACAGGTAGGTTGGGCCCGGTTCAAAATCAGCGCCACCGGCCAGTGCCTGGGCTTCTGTCTGGTAGAAATACACCACATAGCTTGCTGAGCCTGCCGTTACCGCTGTTGCAATTTCATCAAGGTCAAAATCAGCCTCGCCAGGCAGTTCTTCACACTCGGTGGCAATGAAGTCTGCAGGGTTATCGCTTAATACCGGTAACGGGTTTACTAAAATGGTAAAGCTTGTGCTGTTACTGCAATTAAAAGTATTTTGTGTTGAGACAAATATGGTCTGCTGGCCGGCTAATGTATTGCGGAATGCTCCCGGGTCAGTAATAGTGGTTAGCGTGCCATTATTATCATAGGCGTAGGTAAGGACAAGGCCTGTATCGTTGGTGATGGAACTATACCTGCTGATAAGGTCAAAGACTTCAAAGCCATCCCCAGTGTTGTTCATATCACAAAGGCTGTAAGGTGCTATATTGTTTTTTAAAACCGGAAGGGGGTTTACCTTTAGCTGAAGTTCGCCGGTTGATGTGCACTCGGGCAAAACAGGATCTGTAACCTGGAAATATAGTGTTTCTCCACCAGCAACAGTATTAGTGTATGATGTTGGCGTAACTATAACAATATTGTTAAGTAAGTCCTCCTGAGATTTATAAAACTTAACGCTTAAATTCATATTACCTAAGTTTATCTGCGGGATTACCTGAGTAAGATCAAAATTTGTAATACCTGTACCCTCTTTATTTTCACAAGCTTCAAGACCATCAGGAACAGCAAACTTAGGAACAGGGTTTACTGTTAAGGTAAACGAAGTAATATCATAACAGCCGGTGGCAACATTAGTAATACGTGCATAAACAGTTTGAGGATTAACGATATTGTTATAATTCAACGGGAGTGGTGCGCTGCCCGCAATAGCCGCATTTTCATCCGGATAATATACTACTGTATAATCCGCTGCCGGTTGCGTACCCAATATGGACGGGGTTTGTCCCGCAAGGAAAAACTCTGAAAAACCGTCATTAGGTAATACGTCACAAACTACAAGATTAGCAGCCTTATTCGCAATTGGAATGGGTATTACTATAACGGTGTTAGTTACCGTTATAACGTTTAGTCCGATCGTAATATCTAAAGTTATTGTATATGAACCCGGTTCATTATAACTATGCGTAGGGTTTTCTTCTACAGAAGTATTTTCATCTCCAAAGTCCCAATGAACTGTCCACGAAGGCAAAACGCCACCATTAAAACAATAACTAAAATCAATAGGTTCACCAGTACAAAATGTTTGGACATCTTCTTTACCATTTATAAAAAGATTAGCATTGTAAAAAGGCTGTGGAAAACCAGCTAATCCAAGAGCATGGAGTTTTCCCCCTAAAAAAACACTAAATAAATCTAGGTTGGGGGCATCAAAATGATTAGGGTCATTAATAGCAGCAAGATAAAATTGATTATTTAGACGTGCATAATAAATTTTCCCGTCCAATCCGGTTTGTAAAGCTCCGCTTGTCCCATTAGGTGTATTATAAAAAACGACTTCTGAATCGGGTATAGATGCCGCTGTAAGATCATAACGAACTAATCCGCTATATGTAGCATATAGTACTTTACTATTTGGAGAAAATTCAGCACTATAATATAATCTATCATTAAGCGTCTCCCCTTCAAAGAGCGTCTCGCCGTTAGACACAGTTCCGTCTATATTATTAAAGTCATACAAAAGTAAACTTCCTTTATAATCTGTGAAACATGCTGCTAGTTTCTTACCGTCAGGTGAAACTCTAATCCCCCCTACCGTATCATCATTATCTGTAAAGGGACTTGATTCTGATATTATAGGGTTTTCAATATCTATGCCTTCATCAGTAAGTGAAAACACATAGAATTTCTTTTTATAATACGTAATTATCCAGTAACCTGAACAATCTCCTTTTACAGTCGCGGCAAGCTTTTCGGATACATTATTTTCTCCTCCGAGAGAAATAGGAATGTTTTTTTGCCCGGATACTACCTCTCCCTCTGTACCCAGTGTCATATCTACAATACTATACCTTAAACCATGCTTTGGACTGATTTCAATAGCGTCTGTTGTAAAAATATAAAACAGATCGGAAATTCCCGGACCGGGAACAATAAGTGTAGACTGCGTACTAGATCCACTACCGGTCAAATTCTCCCCATTACTCATAATCATATGACTCTTGGTATATACAGTAACCCCATCTGTGTAAAATAACAAATTACCAAATTCGTCTGATATACTTGAAGTACCTTCTTTTGTATTTAACGCACCATCAGTAACAGCGACAGGAGAACCGGAAGAAAAGTCTACTCCCGCATTGGCACCAAAATACCAATGAGCAGTTTGCATTTGAGCTTGTGAACTCAAAAAAGAAAAGATAAACAATACTACGTAAAATACTTTTTTCATTTATTTGTCTGGCATTTAAGAATGTACTGTATCAGAATTAAATACTTCATTTTGGTTGCCTCCAATAAAGCGGTGCACCTTTTCTATAATAAAATTTACCGGCTGAATCATCAACCGGTAAACTAACTTTAATATTATAAATGGTTTATTAATGGTTTCTGTTTATATAAACCCAGCCCGTTTGCATAGTGCTATCCGTTTTTTCAATGGCGTAGAAGTAGGTACCATCAGGTAATTCTTTACCGTCCTTGTCCTGACCACCCCACTCTTTTACATAGCCCAAGCGGGAGTAAACATCTTTCCCATAACGATTATATATAATCAGGTGGCGAACGTCCAGTCCTGTTAAATCAAACCAATCGTTCATATCGTCACCATTAGGAGAAATTCCTCTTTGGATCTGACAAATATTGATAATTACCTCTGTCTCAAATTGTGTAAAAGCCAAACACGAATCCAGATCTTCCTCCACCCTATAACGAACAACGTATAATCCGGGTTGACTCGCCTTTACATTTATTTCTCCTGTTTCAGCATTGATAGTAAGACCTGAAGTAGAACTAAAGGTTCCTCCATCAGTAAAACTTTCACTCAATACCGGAAGAGCAGAAATATCATTGGTACAAACCTCACCATAGTTGAACGAAATTGCGGGAGTTACCGAATCTGTTATGGTAATGACTGACGAATCTAAATCACCCTGTAAACACTCTATCGTTTCAACAGTGTAGGTAATCGTATAAGTTCCTTTTTGGCTTGAAGATAAATCTATTTCTCCCGTTAAAGGATCAATACTTAATCCTGAAGCTGCGCTAAACGTTCCTCCCCAGGTAAAATTATCAGCAACTACCGGAAGGAGGTTATCAGCCAATATACACACAGGGTTAACATAACTAAATTCAACAACAGCTAATGAAACCGGATTAACTTTTATAGTGATTTCTGTTCTTTCGGAAACACAATTGGTTTGAGGATTGGACGCCTGCACCCAGTATGAAACATCTCCTGTAAGTACAGGCGTAGTAAATTCTGAACCTGAAGCAATCGATTCTAGAGCATCTTCACTATCATACCAAGCAATGAGATTACCCTGCTGCGTACCTGCTACAAGAACTGCTTCCATACCTTCACAAATACTAACGGCAGTATTTGTCATTACTACAGGCAACGGTGTAACTGTAATTTTAATTTCTATTCTATCTGAAACACAAAGCGTTTGTGCATTATAAGACTGTACCCAATAAGATCTGTTTTCTATAAGCAAGGGAGTGGTAAAATCTTCTCCGGAAGCAATTGATGTTGTAGCTTCGGCACTATCATACCAAAGTATAGAGTTTCCTGTTGATGTACTTGCTGTAAGTAGTGCTTCTGTATTTTCACATACAGAGATCTCGTCATTTTCAACCGTCAGGTCAGGACGGGTATTTACTGAAACTAAAACCTCTGTTCTTTGAGAGGTACAACCTGTAGGAGAAACAGCGTCTACCCAATACGATACTCCTTCTGTTAATGCATGAATAACGAAATCCGATCCTGTAAACAATATATCTGTTGCTGTTTTTGACGAATACCAATTAATTGTATTTCCCTCTGAGGCAGCGGTTAGTGTAAATTCGGTATCCGAACAAACAGTGTAAGCTGTTTCAGCGGTAAGAACAGGTACTATACAGTCAGGTCCCAACTTTACTACCCAGTAATCAAAACCACCTATATTTGCACTTATATCGCCATCGACAGACCAACTACTTCCTATGGTGACAAACCCTCCATCAGGGGCAAGTGTAAAGCCCCAAAAATTGTCATTTAGGCTTCCCCCCATGGTTTTAGTCCAGATAATATCTCCGGTCTCCTGATTTAACTTCATCAGGAATTCATCGGTTCCTCCGCGTCCGCCTATAACTTCTCCATCTGTTGATTTTATATTGATTATGTAGCTTCCACCTATTACGTAGTTGCCATCAGGCATGATTTTAACATCATTAGCACTTCCTCTGGTTCCATAGGTTTTTTGCCATATTACTTCTCCAGAATCATTTAATTTCAACACCCACGGTGATGGAGAATTATCCGGATCGGGATGACCTACAGCGTCCCCGTCTCCCGAATATGTCATACCTGCAACCACAAAGTTACCCTCCGTAGTTTCTACAATAGAATAGCCTTCTTCCAAATTAGTACCACCGTAAGTTTTAGCCCATTGAAAGGTTCCGGCAGCATTAATTTTAAGTACCCAAAGACGACCATTAGGGTCATAAAAACCAGGGGAAATTTCATGCCCGGGAATAGCTTCAGAAATTTCTGCGCTTGTCCATCCGGTAGTAATATAGCCTCCGTCTGAAGTTTGGATAATATTAAGTAGATGCGAAAATGTAAATTGCCCTGATCCTTGATAAGAATTAGTCCACTCTATATTTCCCTGTGCATCTAGTTTGCTAATCTTAGAACCATATACATAATTATTATCGTCAGATGTTCCGTAAGTCATAATAAAACCGCCATCGCTGGTTACCTTAATATCAAAAAAAGCATCTTCCCCTTCGTCACCGTAATTTCGCTCCCACTCAATATTTCCGACATTATCAATTTTTACCAGCCAAACATCGGATCCACCTATATTACCTGACACGTCAAAATCATCTGATGAGCTGTTAGCCCCAAGTATATAGCCTCCATCCGGGGTTTGCCTTATTTTCGAAGTATCAACCTTTAACCCGCCGGCAGCAGCTCCTTCAAAAGAACTACCTCCATAAGTTTTTTCCCATTCGAGAATACCCATAGCATCAATTTTTGCAATCCAGTAATCGCTGGTGCCATAGTGATTGGTTACATTTCCTGAAAGACTAAATACATTTCCAAACACGATGTAACCGCCATCTGACGTAAATGTAATACCTCCCGCTCCATCATTGGATTCACTTCCTAAAGATTTCTCCCATTCAATCTGGGGTATTATAGTTTGTGCTTTTGAACATAGTACCGTGAGCAATATTAGTAAAGTAAATATTTTGTTCATATTTTTTTAGTTTAAGTTTTAGTGTAATAGAATATTTGTACAGTACACCACAAAACTAACAGGTATTAACATAAAATTCCGAATTAAACAGGGTACAACAGGTGCATAACGTGTATAATTTAATATGCACAACACAAGCATAACATTCATACAGATAACCATAAACAATTAAAGATCAATATCTAATATTTAGATAGCGTTTTAATAGTTAGTTTTATAATTCGAAAAATTTCAAACAACAGAAGTTATTGTGTCAAATGGCATTTTGCTATACTAAAATGCATCTTTATAAAAAGAAAGGGTAAATATGCTGAACAGCGACATTACTTGTAAAGGCTGTTAAAGATAAATTCTTTAGAATTTATTAAAAAAATAATACAGTTCCACATCAACAGGAATAGATAATCTTTTTCGAATTCTGTTTTTCTTATTTTTTACCGTTGCTGGTTCTATGCATTGTATTTGAGCAATCTCTTTGGTAGATAATTTCAATTTCAGAAATGCACAAAATTTAATTTCCGATTCTACCAGCTTCGGGTTTATTTCTAAAAGTTTTTCGTAAAACCCGGGAAATTGGTCGTGAAAAGCAATAATAAATGCCTGATCATCATTTCTTGCTAACTCGGCCAACCGTTTATAGACATCTATATCCTGAATCTTTACCAATTCATTAATCTGCAAATAGGCTTCTTCTGCCTTTTCCTGTTTCTCCAATAACTTGTTCTTTATATACAAGCGTATCATGATACCAAGACTGATAAGCAGCAATATTCCGGATGCAATTCCTATATAAACGGTATAATTTTTCTCTTCAAGCAGCTTGTCATTTATTATTTTGTGCAACGATTTGTTTTTGTTTTGCTCCTGCTGCAATAAACTGTTTTGTAATTTTTCAAGGTAATGGTTTGCTTGTTGAAGACTGTCGGTTGTCTTGTATATTTCAGATAAGCTACTATAAATAGTATTAATATTTTCTATTGTAGGATTGATATAAGATACTTTATTTTCAGCTTTTTTATAATTTAATATAGCTTTGGTGTACTCTTTCCTTTCTTTATGTACATAACCCAAAACAAGGTAATTATTGAATTGAACAATATCGGGAGTTTTGACCCTATCACTTAGCAAAAGTGACTGATTTATAAAGTATTCTGCGGAGTCAATATCAATTTTGGAATAGATCTCTCCCAGGTTTGTGTTGTTAATACGCAAAAGAAATTTTCTGTTGTCGGAATCTTTAAGTTTTTTTATTTCTTCATTTGCTTTTAATAACATATTTGCCGCCTCATGTGATTTTCTCATATGTCGATAAGCGGCAGCAGCGGCGGAATAAGCATTTATTCTGAGAGTTATAAGATCCTGTGGATCTGCCTTATAGTTTGTTTTATCAAGAAGTTCTGTTATTACTTCGAACTCTTCTAACGCCTTAGCCGGCAAATCACTACTTAAATAAATATTCGAAAAATGCAGGTGTGCGGTAGCTAAATAATGTAAGTTTTTATATTCTTCGGCTTTAGCTTGCAGCTTTTTTGTAGCATCTATTGCTTTTTTTAAATCTTTATTAGTATAATACCAACACTGGCGCGATATTAAAATAAGTTCCGTTTCCTTATCTTTTTCTTTTATTGCCCAATCCAGTAAGTCGTCAATATCATTAAAAGCTTTATCAGAATTGGTCAGTAACAGTTGGCGGTTTTCAACAACACTCTCTTTGAGTGTTCTAGTCTTTCGTCTAGCGGTATCGCTTTGTGGAAAGACAGAAAATGTACTAAAAACTGCAAAAATAAATATGACCAACAGAATTCTTCTATTCATTGTAAGCGCCGTAAAACATTAGGTAAAACCAAAGATATATTATTTTAGGGTATATCGGTTAAAATTGATTTTTAACTAAGTAAATTCTTTAAGCCAGTTTTAAATATGGTTCTGTTGCATCCGTTTTTTAAAATCTTGGAATTAGAGCACGGCTACTTTATGATGACATTTACAGAATTATTTGAACATAGTTATATCACGATTAGTCATCTGATTTTTCCCTATCATATGTATAACTCTATTCCACTCAATGTTATTTTAGCATTCAAAACTTTTAGAGAATACTGTTTTGTACTCGACATTAATGAACAATCTAATTCGGATATAATAAAACTGTTTAAGGATTAACAAGTAAAACATATTTAATCCTACTAATAAACGTCAAATCTCAATCGCCTTTTTAACTAGTATCGATTCCCGGTGAGAACCTAATCGAAGTTTAAAATGTTAATTTTTCATTGCTTACAACCAATGGGAAACTGTCTTAAAATTACATGTAAAACTTGTCCCTCATTGTACCACTGAGATTTAAAACGCCTGTAAAATCAAGTGTATGACTTTCTGTATCGGTATATAGAGGAAAAAATGACAAAACAACATCACAAACAAAACCAGTTAAAGCTTTAAAACAGCCATTTAACTGGTTTTTATTACAGACTTGCGTGATTCCGTCGCACCCATATAATAGTATAAAAGTTTACACCATTTATTTATACACAGATGAAGAGAAAAGATAAAGTAGGGAATAGCTGGTGAATGGATGAAACGTTTATCAAAATGGTAGTTGTTTGGTATTATTAGTATAGAGCTGCTGATAAGTCAGGTGTTACAGTTGGTTTTTTATTGACCAGAAAAAGAAAGTGCACTTTCTTTTTCTGGTCAAGCAATAGCTATTAATTGTAGACTAAGTAATTACAATTGACAAAAGTGGTTCTAATACTGGGATTATCAATGTTTATAATAAATATTTTTCTCAAAAATTAAGCCACTACAATGTAAATATCTCAACAATATTGTTGAACACATCATCGTTTTATTAAATGTAGAATACAAAGTATCTTAGGCTTTAAAAATTTTGAATCGGCTAAGAGAACATTGAGTGTATGTTCAAATAATTCTGTAGACTGGCAGGATAAAGTTATAGTGCTCGAATTTCTTGGATTTTAACAAACAAATGCGACAGAACCTTAATTATAAAGGCTTTGAAGTGTTTTATAATTGTCGGTTGTAGATCAACTTTAATAACCAATTATAAACTATTCACTAAACGACACCGATGCCATAAATAGATATTTAATTCAGTCTTTCCACTTTAAGTTTCCTTTTCACAATTTGCCAAGTACTCAATCATGCTACTTTCATGTTTAGAAACTCCCGACCGCGTATGTATTTAATATTCATGAATAAACATTTTTAAAGATTAAAATGAAATTAGTAAGTTATCGCTGATCTCAAATAAATTGCTAGATGCATTTGACAAGGCGATTAATATTATTTTTCAGGTTGTATGTAGTAGTCCACTACTACACCATTAACCAGCATTTTATTTTCCGAATAAGTTACCTTTCCTTTGGCTGGTACCATAACAAGTATTAAAGAGTTTTTAGCCCCGATTTTTACCTTGGCAGAAGATATATTTCTGGCAACGAATGTTCCCGACACTGTGTCATACAAATCTACTTTCTTTCCTTTCTGAGCCTTGACAGCAATTGTTTTTTCCACAGTAAAGGGGTTATAATACAGATAGGATGGATAAGCCTTACCGTGAAAGAAATCGGTGGCTAATAGGTCTAACTGCAAAATACCTTCAACATTTGTCTCCTTTATAATACTACCAAAGATTCCAACATGCCCACTTCCGTAAACGCTTAACTGAGATTCCTGAGGATTCTTGCCCGGAACCCACAGCGGTCCGTCGCCCTGTGCTACAGGGGCATGCAAGTTTTGGTACTGGTCGTGATTGGATTTTTTGATAATACCCTCATAAGCAATAACATTTTTACCCTCGCCTGCAAGGCCGGGAATAACCTCATGATCATCAGGCATATACTGCGGGTAAAATAATTTAGAGGCATTGGCGGCATTAAGCATCCATTTACCAATGGCGTTAGCATAGGATTGGTTGTACCTTACCATGGGCACCAAAGGCCATGCAGCATCGTAGGTATTCATTAAGAAGCCGTAACCGCCATGATCTACTATACTGCCCACGATGCCCGATATGTCGTAGCCATTCCAGTTACCAACAAGAGCGCCCCAGCCTTCACGGCAAATTGGGGTTCCGTCAAAACTCCAGTGCAGCATTTTGTCAAGATCGTATGATTTGCCATGTTCTGCATTTATACTGGCTGCCAGGTATGCCCCAAAAGGCATAAGCAGTTCATAGGTTGGATTAGTGGTTTGCGACTCTAAAGCGGACAATGCCGACAGTGCACCATCAAGATATTTTTTATCGCCAAATTTCCTGTAGGCAGCATACAATATCCACGCGTGCCCTGCAGCGGCATCGGGCTGTGAACAGATATTGTTTTTCATGGGTTTCATCTTGCCATAATCAAAATAGGAATAGTCGTAATTACCACCTAGTATAAGGTCGGCCTCATAAAACTTATCGGCAATTTTGCGTGCCATCCCTTCAAACCCGGGTTCATTTGGATATTTATCGTATATACCATAGAACAAAAGGTTAGGATACACATCATACCACCAGTCGCGCCCGTAGCCTCCCCCTAATAAAGCCACCTCAGGGCAGGTATTGTTCATCATGATATCCCAGCCAGTCTCACTGTTGAAATAATTTTTAAGCATACCCACATAATTGCGCTTTTGGTGGTCTGCCTTATCAATACCTACAAGTGTTGCGCCTAAAGTGGCCCCCATAGTGGCGAGCGCTTCATGAAACATACCATTGTTATTGGCTGGGCCCTGGCGCACATCTCCTATTGCAGTATACAGTCCTACGACATCCTGAGGATAGTTTTTTTGTGATGTATCGACCCACACCAAAGGCCAAAATTTTCCTTTGGCATTGAAATCGTAAACCGTGTTGTCAAAATCATGTGCCAGTTTATAATAGTCTATTATTTTAAAAGGTTCAGGCATATCAGTCATCATAGTTACACGTGGTATGGCCTGCTGCTTAACCTGTGCAATAAGGCTGGCACCGGTAAGTAAAAAACCGAAAAGTACGGATATAAAAATAATATTCATGAATTGATGATTGTTTGTGTTAAACTAAATTTGCTGCAGTTTCTTCCATTGCTTTTTCTTTGGGTACTTCCGCAGTATCCGGGGCTATCTTGTTACCATGGGCAATAATTCTTTTGCTGATAAAAATAGAGCACAACTGAAGAATTGCGATAATGCCGATGGCGTAGCGAAGTGCGAAATCTTCTGAAACCACAAAATATAAAACCAGGAATGTTCCCGCACCTATGAGCCTGCCCATATATAAACCCGACTCGTGGTTTAATATATAAGTAAATTCCCCTCTCTTTTCAATGCGCGATACTATATCTATGACGCGCAATTGTATTGGATAATAGGCAAGGTCCATTAGGGGCTTGGCTATAAGCAATAACAAGAGGAAAATGATAACTCCCGTCTGGTTATAAAGCAATCCGTTCAGGCAAGCGCCCAAGGCAAATAATATAAGTCCTGCTGAGAACGTCTTGATTCTGTCCGACGGCTTGGATAAACGACCGATAAAATAGATAACGACAGCAGCGAGGATTGCCCCTACCGATAACGCATTTCCTAATGCCCCTTCTTCACCTAGTATCTTAAAGATAAGCATAGCCGGTGCAGTAACTAAGAAACCCTGAGCCAGACCTTTAAACATTGCCAATGATAGTAATTTGTACCACAATGGGTGAAATTTGAAAAAGATGTACTTTTTTTGCACAGGATTCTCAAATTTCCCCTTAAAGCACACTAACGAAGCTAAAAAGGTAATTACAAAGACAATACCTGTAATTATTACATACGCTCCATGCTTTTGGTCATCTCCAGACTTCGATTGTATGAACCAGCCAATTGCCGCCGGAACTACAATAGCTATGATGGTATAGATAAAGGTCTCAAGGCCATAGTAATAATTCCTGTTTTCATCATTCGTAACCGATACGGCAAGATAATCCCGGTTTGACCAGTACAGCCCGAAAGAAAGCCCCATAGTAATGCCTGCCACGCCTATTCCAAAAAGGTCAAGATTCTTTAGCGACATCATAATGATCATGGATATGCCGCTAAGCATCATCCCTATAGCATACAGTTTTCTTATGTTAACGTATTTCAATAAAAAGCCGTTTATCAAAAAGGTCAGCGGAATACCGGTATATATAGCCAGTTGGTAAATTACAACTTTTGAGGTATCGTCAGAGTTCCGCATTATATAGGCAGCAACAAAAATGTCGATGACCGGCTGCACCAGTGCATATACCAGATTCGTCCAAATAAGTATCTTGAAATTATGGGTCTGGCTTTTAAAATGGTTAACTTCAGATGTAAGTTTCTTTAACATTAGTTATATTTTAAAAGTGAAAGTATCTCTGTAATAGAAAAATTGGCACCACAAACAAATTCGTCAGATGCACCATAATATACCCTTACTGTATCGCCGTCAGGCTCCACAATATGCCCGTTGGTAAACACTACATTGCCAAAAAAACCGCTTATTTCATAGTCTGCCGTTGGCACCATAATAGGATCTTCTGTTCTTGCCACTACTTTAGAGGGATCATTCAAATCCAGTAAAAAAGCCCCCAGGCAATACTGATGATTTTCATTGGCACCGTGATAAATTTCAAGCCAGCCTTTTTCTGTCTTAATAGGAGCGGCTCCCGCTCCTACCCTCTTACTGTCCCAATTCCCTTTTCGTGTTTTTATTATGCACTTATGGTTACCCCAGTGAACACAGTCAGGGGATGACGCTATCCAGATGTAGTTACCGCCAATATCGACACTGCTTGGACGGTGGAGAGCGTAATAAAGGCCGTTAATCCTTTGTTCGAAAATGGCGCAATCTTTATTATGGGCAGGCAGTATCATGCCGTGCTTATCAAATTGTTTCCAGTTGTTTGTAGTACGCAGGCCAACTCCGACACCGTTATCTGAGACCGAGGTAAAAGTCAGGTAATATGTACCCTCGATCAGGGTAACACGGCAGTCTTCTATACCAAATGTTTCTAATAGGCCTTCGCCTACCAGCAAGGGATAATTTTCCGGCTCGTAGAATGTAACCCCGTCGTCGCTGCACATAAGTCGAAGATGTGACAGGGTGGTCAAATAGTCGCTACCTCTGTAATTAATTACCCTGGCGTCGGTGGCAACCAGTTGCGGATCATCAGTGGCAATTTCCATAATGGTAATACTTCCGGTCTGAGTAAGTACAGGGAACGAGATAATCCCCTCTTTTTGATGCGGCCTTTCTGCAACGCGGACAATAAGCCATGTTTTATCCTGGAAGGTAAACACACCCGGGTTAAGCAGGCATGTAATTTCAAGTCCATCGCTACTCGAGGGTATATCTTTTGGAGAAAGTAGAGGATTTTGGGCAAAGCGTTTTGCAATGTCTTTCATTCTTGAATATTTTTTGGAAAGAAAAGAGTTAACCCAGACCTGCGTATGCAAGGCCTGAGCTAACCCAAATTTATGTTTTAGTATCCCGGGTTTTGTTTCAGGGTTCCCGCAGAGGCATCAATTTCCGATTGAGGTATGGGATAAAGCATATGTTTATCCTGGAAGTTTTTGCCATGGTCTGCCATTACATCTTTGGCGATACCCCAGCGTTTAAGGTCAAGCATCCTTTGATTTTCAAAACCAAGCTCCACCCTACGCTCTGTGATAATCCAGTTCTTAATTGTTGCCTTATCAGCAGAAGCCGGCCTATCGGTAAGCGTACCTGTGGGTGCCAATACACCAGCCGCGTCTGGAGTGGTTCTTGCTCTCTCTCGGATCCGGTTTATTATAGCAATAGCCCCGCTATGATCACCAAGTTCATTTAGGGCTTCTGCTTTCCACAAAAGCACATCCCCATAGCGCATATAGATTTTATTGTTTGGAGCCTCATCGTTGCCTTTGTTAGACCCATCAGTACTGCCAAGCATCTTATTAATATTTTGTGCTTCAGTATTTACAGTGTATAATTTTCTTGGATCATTCGGTTCAAATGCATCCAGGAAATCCTGCGATGGTGCAAAAAATCCCCATCCTAAAGGCGCGCAGATACCATTACCTCTTCTTGGTACAGCATTGGTCTGGTGGTCGAATGCAAAAATGACCTCGTTATCGGTAAATTCACTGCGGAACGCATCAAAGTAATGGGTATTAAGGTCAAAACCTAAAGCGTTTAACTGATCTACTAACGCAGGTACATCGGCCCAGTTTTCATTGTATAGTTGTGTTTTGGCTAACAGGGCTATAGCGGCACCTTTTGATACCCGCCATTTCTCTGATTCAGAAGAATATTTTGACTGTGGCAACAATGGTATAGCCGCATTAAGGTCAGTTTTTATTTGCGCCCATACCTCTGCCTTGTCAACGCGCACCGCAAGTTCAAAAGACTGTTCATATGTCCTTACGGGCTCTAATAGTAACGGTACATCGCCAAAATTCGTTACCAGAGAGAAATAGAAATAGGACCTAAGGAAATAGGCTTCGGCAAGCAATTGATTTTTCCTTTGTGTTGTAATTCCTGTTACCGATTCTATATCGGGTTTAGTCAGGTGGAAAATAGCGATATTAATTCGTTTTATCCCTTCAAAGTTATATTTCCAAAGGCCATTAGGCCCGCCATTCGTTGACGTAAGGGTGAAATTATTGATCTCATCGATCCACGGCTGGTCTCCGTCACTGACCCATTTTTTTTCCATATCGTCAGATGCTATATCCTGCATCACATAATCATTTTGAAAAACCAGGCCGCCTGCCCAGTTCCATGTACCCAAAAGATTAAGGCTGTTCGAAAGCATGTCATACGATGATCGCACAGAATTTTCCAGTATTGTCACCGTTGGTGTACTATCCGATTGATCCAGGGTCACATTACCGTAAGGCGGTTGATCAAGATCATCCTCGCACCCCGTTACTACCATAATTCCGACCAACAGGCTAATTTTTATAAAATTTTTCATAGTGTATTTTATCTATAGTTTTATTTTAGCGCCAAACATTATCGCAGCGGATTGTGGATAGGTACCCATATCTACCAGCGCGGTTGATTCGGGATCAAGCCCCGAATACTTTGTCCATGTTACTAAATTTTGACCGGATACATAGATTCTCAGGTAATTCACCCCAGCCAATGCATCGCTGCTAAATGTGTATCCCAACTCTATGTTTTTCAGTCTCAGATAAGATGCATCTTCTACAAAAGTGCTCGAGATCTTTTCTCCTCCAGTCCTGTTGAAAGTAAGCATTGGTATGGTATTGCTTGTTCCCTCTCCATTCCAGCTCCCAAGTACGGCGGTTGTCGAGTTAAAAAAGCGCGTATCATAATCGATGATCTGTTTAAGGTCATTATAGCGGTCTACATCTTCAACCCCTTGCAAGAGAAACGATAAATCAAAGTTTTTGTAGGATGCGTTAAAGGAAAGTCCATAGGTTATTTTCGGGACAGGGTTTCCTATAAAGGTGCGGTCATCAGCGTTTATCTGTCCATCGCCATTAAGGTCCTTGAAACGCATTGTTCCCGGCTTGCTGTCGCCTACCTCTGTATACAATTGGGAATCTACCTCAGCCTGGTTCTGATAGATACCCTCGGTAACGTAACCGTAGTAGGCATTAAGGGGCTGGCCTATAACCGTGCGGCTTCGACCGCCAGCATCTTCCAACAGACGCACATTTTCGTGAAGTTTTGTAACCTCATTGTTTAGTGTAGCCATATTTGCATTAACGCCATACTTAAATTCATTATCATTGTTTTGAAAAGCAACCCCCAGTTCAAATCCTTTATTTACAACCGTGCCTGAATTCACATATGTTGCCGCAATCGTGCTACCCGCTGTAACTCCCGGAGGGAGCACTGCCAGCAAGATATCATCTGTTTTCTTATGAAAATAGTCCGCGGCAAGTGTTAGTTTATTATCCAGCAGGCCAAAGTCAAACCCTACATTTGTTTGAGTGGTCGTTTCCCATTTTACATCATCATTTCCAAAACGCGTTATCGTAGGCCCCAAAGGCGAAGTAACGTCAACAAAGGTCTGGTATGCTCCGTTTGGTATTTCCTGGTTACCGGATTGCCCCCAGCTCGCCCGTAGTTTCAGGTTGGATAGCCAAGCCGTGTCTTTTAGGAAATCTTCATTACTTATTATCCAGTTACCGGCAAACGATGGGAAATACCCCCATTTATTGTTTGGCCCAAATCGCGATGATGCGTCAGCCCGAAATGTAGCTGTTGCGTAGTACTTGTTATTGTAACCGTAGGTTCCCGACCCGAAGAAAGACAACAGGCTCCAACTTTGGGCACTGCCGTCGTTTGATGGACGTGGATAGGGTGAATCACCCAATGCTTGGCCGCCGTTTCCTAAATATCGGAACGGGTCGGTCGTGTTATCATAATTTGACCTCGCACCCACGATATTAGACCATTTATTTTTAATAAACTCGTGCCCTAAAAGCAGGTTTACACTATGTACATCATTAAATGTTTTAACATAGTTCAGGGTATTCGACCAGGTAAAAGTAACGTCCTGCGCCCTGCTTTCGCTTAAGCTGTTAGGCCTGTTTACTCTTCCAAGATTATAATAAATATCGTTTACGTCGGTGATATCCCTGTCGCCATAGTTTTCATAGAACGCTTTGTTATGGTAAAACTTCAGGTCCATGCCCAGGTTTGTCCTGAGTTTAAGTGATTTGTCCGATAAGAAACCATATTCTGCAAAAACATTACCGAAATTTTGGAATGTTTGTCTTACATCATCTGTAAAATGTACGATCGCCAGCGGATTTGAAGTAAACTCATACCTGTTGCCAAGATAATTCGTCGGGCTAACGTAAAATGGTAGATCTGTATATGGATTCCTACCTGTGTAGGTCGGGTCGTTTGGATTTTTGTAGACAGGAATTACCGGAGGACGTAAAAAAGCGTGTCGAATTACACCCGGCGCGTCGCCACTGGAAGACAATTTGTCCTGATTCTGAAAGGTAATCTGCATATTTGCACCCACGGTAAAACGGTCACTTATCTTGCCATTAATGTTGGTCCGAAAATTTACACGCTTGTACTGATCATTATTATCTGTAACAATTCCATCCATGTCATAGTAACCACCCGAGATAAGATAACTCATCTTTTCCGAACCCCCACTGGCAGATAACTGGACGTTTCGTGAGACGCCCATAGTAAATAATTCATCCAGCCAATTGGTATTGGCAAGGTCAGTTCTTGTTCTCCTGTCAATAGCATAAGGGCTTTCGGATCCTGGAGCATTACCTGTAGTATTGTGCCACGATGTGTCCATCACCGATAAGTACTGGTCTGCATTAAGCATCTTGGGAAGGTTCGTGGCATAATGGATGCCTGTAAAAAAATCAGCGTCAAAGCTTGATTTACCTTCAATACCTTGTTTAGTCGTAACTATCACTACACCCCCCGATGCCCTTGAGCCATAAATGGCAGTCGCAGATGCATCTTTTAAGACAGATAAAGTTTTAATATCCTGCTGGTTAAGAAAAGTAATATCTCGGGTTGGAACCCCGTCAACAACATACAGTACTTCATTATTACCAATGGTGCCTTCACCCCTTATTCGTATTTTACTTCCATCGCCTGGTGCCCCGGTATTTGCTGCTACAAACACGCCAGCCGCTTGTCCCTGCAACGCTTGGGCAACATCGGGTACCCTTGTCTTGGCTAAATTCTCCATATTTACCTGTGTTACTGAACCGGAGATAGAACTTTTTCGTTGTCCTATATACCCAACCACTACAACCTCGTTAAGCGTTTTTATATCGGCTTTAAGAGTTACACTTATCTGTGTGTGTCCATTTACTTTGACCTCCTGGATAAGGTAGCCGACATAGCTGTAAACAAGTACAGCATTAGGGTCGATCCCGGCGATCGTATAGTTGCCATCAAGGTCTGTCATTGTGCTCACCGATGTACCTTTTACGGTAATAGTGGCACCTAGTAGCGGACCGGTTTCATCGCTAACAACGCCTGTTACGTTTTGAGCGTATATGACATTTCCAAAAAACAATGTCAATACCATCAGAAGATTGTAAATAATTTTTTGATTCATAGCGATACTAATGATTGATTAATAACTGAGTTGCTTGTTTTCATGTTGATAAATTTTGGGCTTGTTGAACTAAAGTTAGTTTACTATATCGTTTGCGTTATAAAAGTAATTTATACATAAAAAAACAGTGTACACTATTTCTTCAATTGTGTACACTGCGTATTAAAATGTTGATTTTCAGTTGTTTGAAAAAAATGATTTCTTTAAGCTGTATTTCATCTGGTAGTTCTTTGGCGTTGTGTTATACAACTTTTTAAACTCGCGGTAGAAATAAGAGCGGTTGTTAAATCCCGATCTATAGCAAACCTCAGAAACTGTCAGCACATTTTTTCTCAAAAGCTCTGCAGCATATTTTAACCGGATCGTACGTATAAGATCACTTGGCGAAAGCCCAAAAATTTCCTTCGTTTTTCGGTACAGTGCGGAATTGCTTATGGCAAGTATTTTTTCTAAGAAAGCACTGTTCAAATGTTCACTATCAACATTCTTACGGACTAAGTCTATAACGACCTTTATAAAATCCTTGTCACTGTTACTCACATGGATCTGGGCAACTTCACCTGTCACTATATCGCTCGTAAAATGCTGTAGTATCCTTTGTTTCTCCTCTAAAAGCTTTTTTATCCTGATTAATAAATGATCCGGATAAAATGGTTTTGGTATATATGAATTGGCTCCATTTTCCAACCCTTCTATCCTGTGTACTACAGAATTTTTAGCAGTAAGCATAATAAAAGGAATATGGCATGTCCTGAGATCAGTTTTCACCGTTTTACATAATTCTACCCCGTCCATTATAGGCATCATAACATCGCTGATAATAATATCGGGAAGTTCAACTGCAATAGCTGCCAGTGCCTCTACTCCATTATAGGCTGATACTATCCGATATTCTTCTTTCAAAAGGTCGCTTAAGAAAAGGTGTATTTCTTTTTCATCTTCGACAATAAGTACTACTTTCTTTTGATTTTCGACTACTTCAAAAGCTATGATTTTATCCGATCTTATTTCACCGGTATCGTTGACCGATAATTCAACTACGTTTTTTAAGTGGTTTGAGATGGTGGCTGCGGACAGAACAGTGTCGATTTCTTTATCGCTAAAAGCTGAACGATCGCATGGTATAAGTATCTTAAACCGTGTTTCTTCATTAGGAATGCTTGATACAAAAATATCACCACGCAATACTGTAACAAGCTTTTTGATAAAGGCAAGGCCAATTCCGGTCCTAAACAATTCCGTATCAGAGGTCTGATTGGTATCAGATAGGAAAAAACGGTCAAACAGCGACTCTAGCTTATCTTTCGAGATACCTTTGCCTGTATTGGTAATAGTAAAATCAAACATTTTTGTACCGGTATTTTCTATAGTACAGCTGATGTTGATTTTTCCGTTTGCAGGAGTATATTTAAATGCATTGGACAGTAAGTTAAATATTATTTTCTCCAACTTATCTTTATCGAACCAACCCGATAACTCTTGCGGTATGTCAATCGTATAATCAATATTCTTATCAAAAGCCCAATCATCAAATAGTTCGGCAATCTGTTCCAAAAGATTCACCAGATCAAAATGTTTTACCGATACATCAAGATAATCGTATTCCGCCTTACGGAACTCTAGCAACTGTTGGGTAAGAAGCAGTAACCGTGATGTATTCCTTTGAATCATGGTTACAAACTTTTTATTTTTTACGTCAAGATTCCCTGATTCTGCTATTTTTTCGATAGGACCCGCAATTAAAGTTAATGGAGTCAAAAACTCATGGGCAATGTTTGTAAAAAAGGTAAGCCTGTTTTCATGCAGTTCTTCTTCGTTTTTTATAAACAAAAGCTTCTGCCTTAACGATTTTCTCTTTAAATAATAACTCCTTACAAAAAACACAAATAATATTATGAGAATGCCATAAATCACTACGGCTGTGTTCGACTGCCACCACGCGGGATGTATTGTAATTGCAATGGCACGAACAGGTTTTGTCCAGACACCGTCAGCATTTGACCATCTAAGCCGCAACAAATAGTTCCCCCTTGGCACGTTTGTAAAGGAGATAACTTTACGGTTATCAATTGTATTCCAGTTCTTATCGAAGCCTTCGAGCTGGTAGGCATATTTGCATTTCTCATTATTGGTAAAAGTTAAGGCAGTAAGATGGATATCGAAGAAATTCTGGTCGTGGTTCAGTGCTATAGACGAGGGGATGGTGTGGTAAGGGGTTATCAATACACTTTGGTAGTAAGGCATATCCCTGTTTTGACCGCTTATCCGGTCAATGAAAAGATCGGGGAGCACTTTAGACTCCATTATTTTTTGAGGGAGGAAGTAGTTAAATCCTTTTATGCCTCCCATAAAGATATATCCAGAAATACTATCTCTATAAAAGGCGCCATCGGCGAACTCATTATTTTGGAGACCGTCATTTTTCGAATAATTAATGAATTTATCAGCATCGGTTATAAAATTCGATAGGCCGAAGTTAGTGCTTAACCAAATACTCGATTGGTCAGCAGAAACTATTCCGTGTATTGTGTTATTGGGCAGCCCATCCTTTACAGTGTAACTTTTAAAAATAGATTTTCCTGCATTATTTGTTTCCAGCGCATTCAGCCCAAAGCTTGTGCCAATCCACAATTTATTGGCTGAATCCTTTACAAGGCACAAAACATCGTTACTTGAAAGACTTGCAGGATCACCCGGATTATTCTTATAAGCGACAAATTTTTCTGTTTTCTTATCAAACAGATTCAAACCGCCCAAACGCGTGCCAATCCAAAGTTGTTCATCGTTACCTGGAATAATCGAGAATATAATGTTACTGCTTAGATTGCCCTGGCCTTCGGCATCAGCAGTATATCTTTTGAAATCCGATATCTTTAAGCCCACACCAGTTCTTACAATCCTGCACCGTATCATCCCATAACCATTTGTACCAAGCCAAATAAATCCGTTTTTATCCTGATAGATTGCATAGGTCGATTTAAAGTAGTCACATTTATTGGTTCCCACTATTTGCTTCCAGCTTATTAATCTTGAGCGTTCGCTATCAAAAACCTGGATTCCTGTACCGTCGGACCCGATATAAACAAGATTATCCGATCCGTTGTTTAGTGCAAACACCGAATTATGAATAGCGCTGTTATTTTCATCAAAGTTCTCGTACCTAAAAGGTTTCTCATTATGTTGTAAGAAACCGGATGGAAAGCGGAACAATCCTTTTCCTTTTGTACCTATAAAAAATGTACCGTCGCTGGCTTTAACAAAAGTCCTTACAATTCCACCATCAAGCTCATTCAGCTGTGTTTTGGTGACCAGGTTAAAGGACTTTTTTTGCGGCTGAATTTTAAAAACACCCTCTCCGTCTGTACCTATCCATAAAATATCTTCATTGCCTTCTCTTAAAGCTGTTATTTTTTGGCTGACGATATTTTTAATCCGGGATGTTTTAACGACCTTACCGCCAGCATCTATGGTCAAATAACCTGACTTGCATAAGAGTACAAGTCCTTCCTTGCTGTTGCCAATAATACTTTCAACATTTTTTTCTGCATCTACCCGATGTGTTTTGTTATCCATAGACAGTATAATCACCTTACCTGGAGTTGTCACCATACAAATATTCTGGTTCGGCATAATCTCAAATGTATCCACCTGCCCTGAAATACGTTTTGATGTGTCAATTGATTTTTTACCTGTGCTTGAGGTTTTAAGGTTCAGGCGGAAAAGATCGTTATCCTGCGTTAGCGCGATGAGTGTCCCGTTCCTTAAGAATCTTAGTTTCTTAATGGTTTTACCATCCAAAAAGCCACTGTCTATCTTTGTAAAGGAAATACCATTATAAAAACCTATCCCCCAGCCCTTAACCGCACAAAATACATTTTTAGAATTGTCAATAGCCATATTAAATTGAGCCTCAGACAAGGGTGTATTGCTGTCCTTTGAAAATTGAAAACTCGTAAATGTATTGGTGTGTTTATCATAACTGTTAAGCCCATGCATGGTAAGTATCCATATTTTTCCAGCCCTATCTTCACCTATGTTTAATATTACCTGGTTGCTTAGCGACTTTCTATTGCCTGGTTCGGGTCTGAAAATTTTAAATTCATTACCATCATAACGGTTTAAGCCATCCCAGGTTCCAATCCAAATTAAACTTTCAGAATCCTGAAATATGCAATTTACCGAACTGTTCGAAAGTCCTTTTGTGTTATCTAATTGCTCTACAGTATGAGCATCGGATATGGCATCACTGTTTTGTTTAAGTGCCCTTAAACCGGTTTTAGCTTTTAGTATTCTTCCGTCCTTTATATGCAAAGCCGTCTTTGCACTATTTTCGCATGAAAACAATGCAATAAGACTTGCGATAATAGGTAAAATTTTTGCTTTCAATGTAAGTATGTTACGCTGCGATGAATCTAGCTAATATACAAACAATAAATGCCCCATTGTCATTATATACTATGTTTAATTGTTGAATCGTTAATATTACCACGTTATAATTAAGCTCTTGTGTATCCTATTTTCAAGAGTTACTTTATGCATCAAATCGCACGCCAGTTCAGTCGTATCTGATTATTGATTCTTCCTCAACATATGCACAACTTCTATTCCACTCAATGTTCTCTTTGCCGATTCGAACCTTTTTAAGCCTAAACCATTTTGTATTCTCTATTTAATAAAACGATGATCCTCCTCCAAAATATTATTTAAATATTTACATTGTCGAATCTTAATTTTAGACAACGAACGTTTATTATAAACCTTGATAGCTCCAGTATTGGAACCACTTTTGTCAATAGTAATTACTATTGGTTTACAATTATTAGTAATAGCTTTGATTAGAAAAGACTGGGCACTCATCCTTTGCCTTCTTTTGGTCAACAGAAAATCAACTGTATTACCTGATTTGTCAACTGCCCTATACAGATAACACCAAACAACTTTCATTTTAATGTATGTTTCATCCATACTGTAGCTCTACCAACTATGAGTTTTCTTTTTTTCATTTGCAAATCTATAAATAGCGTAAACTTATACACCCAAGGTTGGATTGTAGTATGTTCAACCTGAATGCCGCGCATCTTCATTATCTCTTCGACATCCCTATAGCTCAATATGAACCTAAGGTTAAAATATACTTCCTGAAGAATCATATATTCGAATAGCAATGAGTTTTAGTATCCGTGAAATAAAGATTTTAAAGATTAAAATGTAGATGTGATAGACCCATTATGTTTTGGCTGTTTATATTTCTAAATTAAACATATGATTCTCTACACTAATTTTAGAAAATCCAAATATAGTTTGTGCCGATCCGGTGGCAATTCAAATCCCGGTGTTTCATAATAATTACAAATTTCCGAAATCTTCTTTAATGCGCTAGTTTGCACTCCAATATATATAGTATTGGAGTTTGTCTGTACATAGGGTATAGCGCAATTACCTTTTTTAAGAGGCTCTATAACAGAGATTGGATAGGATAAATTTTCAAATGCAGTAAAAACAGCGTCTATTGTGGTAAAATAATTTACATGATATAATAAGTCACTAATAAGTGAAGAGATATATCGAAGTTCAGTCTCCGATGAACCTGTTACTTTATCTTCAGGAATAAATTTGAGGAGAAATGACTCCAATAAATTTTGATCGATAATTTTTGTTGACATACCTAATAATTTATATAGTTGATTTATTTAAATAGTAAATAATTACTGGTCATAATAAAATCATACCTGGGGCCTAATGTAATTTACAATAAAATAGTATTGCGTTTATAAATTCATAACTAATCGCTAGAATTTACTATGATTAACTATACAGATTTAAAGTATATTTGCTAAAAAAAACACAAAGCCTAACTTACAACCTTACTACGATGTCAGTGCATTTCAATGTTTTAATCCCTAGACTTTTTACTACAAAAAATCAATTATTAAATTACAATTTAATAATTTTTTTCAATCAAATTATTCATCCTGACAATTATTTGTTAGCTTATAATTCCTCATCTATTAATCTTTAGAATTCACGCATACAAACTGATTTTAATTAGATGTTTTGAACTGACAGCTCAGATATTTAACTAAAGATCTGTGCAGCCCTCAGAGCTAGATACAAAGCAATCATTTAATTATTTATTATTTATTATCAGAGTGATAGCATAGAGACTTTTATTTTATCCATACTTAAATATGGGTAAAATAATTGTTTCTATTTCTACATACTTATAACTATTCCTGATGCCATATTTTAAAAAAAACGTGTTAATACTAGTTTCAGTATTTGTAAATTATTTCAGTTACGGACAATCTTCTATATCTTCCAAAGAAGCTTTAATACTAAAAAATATAAGGTCAAACCCTGAAATTGTATTGAAACTAGTTCGAGAAGTATTAAGCAGTGATGAAAAACTTGCAGATACTACGTACGCCAACATATGTATTTATATAGGATTTTCACATTCCCAACTCAATACTCCTGACTCTGCTATATATTATTTCAAAAAATCTCTTGCCTACAGCGAAAAATATCCTAAACACAAAGCTAAGGCATATTTAAATTTGGGGACTCAATATCGAAAAATGACAAACTATGATATTGCTCTTGACTATCTTTCGCGTTCGGAAATTTTAAATCGTGAACTTAAGAACAAAAGTGGAACGGCAATGGTTTATGGTGAGATCGCATCAATCTACAACCAACAGGGTAATTTTAATAACTCTATTGGATACTTATTAAAATCACTTGATATTTTTAAGGAACTAAAAAAACCTAATTTGATAAACCCTGTAATGCAGCGACTGGCAAGTACATACATGGGCACAAAAAATTATCAATTTGCTGCTGATATGTATGTTGAAGTTCTAGCTTATTTTAAAGATGTAAATTTAAAAAATTATTATGTAACGTTGGTAAATTATGGACAATGTTTATTATTATTGAACAAATATCAAGAAGCGGAAATCACATTAAATGCTGCATTACCTGGGCTTTTAAAATATAATGATGTTGAATCTATTGCAATGGCCAACTCCTGGCTCGGCGCAATAGCATTTAAAAAAGGGAAAATAGATAAAGGTGAAGAATTATACGACAAAGCATTAATAACATTATATGATAATAAATCATATAGCCTTCCCGTTATTTTAGGACATTATATTACAAATCTCAATCAAAAGGGTAGATATAAGAAGGCGGAAAAAGTATTTTCATATTCGGAAAAATATTTAACAAATTTAACATCTAATGTGGAAACTCTAGCTGAATTGGAAGAACAAAAAGCTATAACATATAAAAACATCAATGCTAAAGATAAAAGTATTGCTTCGCTAGAAAAAGCATTAACTATAAAAAACAAAATCAATTATAATGACAATCAAGCTGTACTACGCAAACTACAAGCTCGCTATCAAAACACATTACAGCGTGAAAAAAACCTTAGTCTAAAAACAAATAATCGGCTATTAAAAGCAAAGGTAGAAAATGAAACACAACAAAAAATTATTGTTACAGTATTATTTCTAGCCACGTTAGGAATTATTGTAATAGGCTATCATTTTTACCTTGCAAAGAAAAAACTTATTTCTGAAAAATTGAAAACCATAATATTGAGCAAAGAGACGGCTACGCTACAATATGAGCAGGAACAACAATCAACTAAACAGTTAAAAAAATCACTTCTTGAGAAACAGGCAGATCTCGTGTCAGGAGCTATGAAACTTGCTATAGTACAGGAAAATATAAATGAAATTCTATTTACAGTAAAAAAAAACCAAAATAATCTAGATACAACATTTTTGACAAGCAAACTAGAAACACTTATTAAGCAGGAAGACTACTGGGAAGTCTTTGAGAAAAAGTTTAGCGAAATACATCCCTACTTTACAACACACTTATCTGAAGCCTATCCTACATTAAATAAAACTGACCTATTTTTTGCATCTTTATTGAAGTTAAAACTTCCGTACAAGGAAATAGGAAAACTAATGGCAATTTCACCCGAAAGCGTCATTAAAAAAAAATATCGCTTAAAAAAGAAAATGAAAATTGAAAGTGAAGATGAATTCGAAAAAGTATTTTTAGAACTGTAATTAACTCTTAAAAAACAGAACCTATCCTAAATGTTAAAAATTAACATTTAATTGAGTTTTTTAGTCGTTTTGTCCATATAATTGTCCATGTAAGAATCTATCTATATCAGTAGTCTTGAGGTATTTTTGAAGTCAATCAAAATAAATAAATCCTTACTATTTATGAAATACTTACTATGCATCTCAAGACTAATCTTGTTAAAATCCAACGCTAATCCAAATGTATTTTTGATCACAATATCTTACGACTGGATGAGTGTTTTCAGATTTTTGTTACTCCCAACTTGAGCTAAATATTTGCTGTAGTTACAAAAAACACTACAAATCTACCAAATGAGTTTGCCAAATGACAAGTTTAAATTATTGTGATTAATCGAATATCGTTGCATTTATAAGATTTAATCATATAATTTATTACTCGATACTATAATATTTAGCAAATCAAAAATGTCCATTAAGGAGATTGAATGACATTAATTACGTGCGATATTAACATAGTGAACATAAGTAATCCATCTTAACTTATGTCCGCATATTGCTATGTATAAATTATTAATAAACACATCCAGGCTAATTTGAGTATAGTATATGGATTTACTATAAGACTAAAAACATGTCGCTAACACAGCATCTACTCTTACAACAGAAATAGTAGAAGCATTCTTATAAGAGAAACAGTTTACCTATTTGCTATTAAATCCAATTAGTGTCTGCAAATAAACTATCAGCCTGATAACTTAAACGTATTCTCCCAATGCTAAATTTGAAATATTCGGGAAATCCCAACACAAAAAACACTTGCATAAAACACTTTACAAGTAGTTCAATACAAATTTACAACCCCATAAGTAAATGAATCGAAAAAATCTATCCAGCCTTTTTTCCTCACTTAAGGAAAATAAATACCCCGAAGTACAGAATCAGGTAAAACCGTTTGATATGGAATTTATCCCTGAAAATCTTAGCTGGCAGCTAATGTTAGCTGATGAGAAGTTCAGATTTATTGGAAAGACAGAAATATTTGGGCTTTATGCACATCTTATAAACATTAGCTTTATGGAATTTATAAAATTGGTCAAACAACCATTTTTACAAACCCATATTGATCTTCTGCAATACATATTGACTAAATATCCTAGCCAGCAAAATCTTTTACGCAATCATATAACTTTTGAAATATTACTGCCGCTCAAATTAGCTGACGAATATTATTACGTCAAACAGTCAATAACTCCCTTGAGGATTAATAATGCTATGTACGGCTTACAGTTTGTAAATATACCTATTAAAAAATATAATAATGAACCTTATAAAATTGAGGTTTTATTTAATTACAAAAAGGATGAACAGCTTTCTAAAAATATTGTCGAAAAACTAGCAACACCTAACATTTTCACTAAACAAGAAAGCAGCAATTTGGAAAATATAATTCAAAAACTTTCAGCAGAAGAAATTGCGACACTTCAAAATAAGACTAAAGCCGCTGTTTATAAGCTAAATAGAAAAATATTGGAAAAAATTTCTTCATTTTTTGATATGGAGTTTACTAATGTTTCAGAGGCAGCACAATTTTTTTTTGAATGTTTTCCGCAAAAAAACAAACAGAATCATAATTAAAATGACCGCAAGGTATTACACTGATACCAATACTAGAAAAGTGACACGATAATTTTGCTCTATAATGCTATAAAAGTAGAAATAAATTTTTACCCCAGGAACAATAGTTATATATAATTAACACTTTTTAACATGAACAAAAAATTATTATCGGTTGCTGCTCTCCTACTTAGCGGATATGCAGCTTATTCACAGGTTGGTATTGGCACTACTACGCCAGACCCAACGAGCCAGCTAGAGGTTCAGGCTCCAACAAAAGGTATTTTAACTACACGCGTAGCTTTATCGTCTATTACTTCACGCGCGCCTATAACAGACGCACTTGGAGCTCCTGCAACTTCGTTGCCAAACGGTTTGCTTGTTTATAATACCGCAACAGTTGGTACCGATATAGTCCCTGGATTTTATTATTGGGATAGCAATAAGTGGAAACAAATTCTTAATGCTGACGACGAAATTTTAACAACATTAAATTATGACACGACAACCAACTTTTTAACATATACTGATGAGGAGGGTGTTGCGACTAATATTAATCTTAAAACTATCGTCGACGATTTAGAAACTGTAACAACTCTGACTTATGACGATGTTGCAAACACTATAACATATACTGACGAGAATGGACAGCCTAACGTTTTACCGTTGGCTCCGGATGTTCTTACTACTATTGGTTATAGTAGTGTTACTAAAAATTTAACGTATACTGACGAAGAAGAGCAGCCCACAGCAATAAACCTTGATCCTATCGTTAAAGACCTTGAGACTACAACAACTCTTGCCTATGATGATCTCACGAATAAGTTGACTTATTCTGATGAAGACGGGAACAATACTGTAATTACATTGGAAGAAGACGTGCTTACTACACTTGGCTATGACAATGTTAGTAAAAACCTGACATATACAGACGAAGAAGAGCAGCTCACAGCAATAAACCTTGAGCCTATTGTTAAAGACCTTGAGACTACAACAACTCTTGCCTATGATGATCTCACGAATAAGTTGACTTATTCTGATGAAGACGGGAACAATACTGTAATTACATTGGAAGAAGACGTGCTTACTACCCTTGGCTATGACAATGTTAGTAAAAACCTAACATATACAGATGAAGAAGAGCTGCCTACAACAATAAACCTTGAGACTATTGTTAAAGACCTCGAGACTACAACAACTCTTGCCTATGATGATCTTACGAATAAGTTGACCTATTCTGATGAAGATGGGAACAATACGGTAATTACATTGGAAGAGGATGTACTCACTACTCTTGGTTATGACAATGTTAGTAAAAACCTGACATATACAGATGAAGAAGAGCAGGCTACATCAATAAACCTTGAGACTATTGTTAAAGACCTTGAGACTACAACAACTCTTGCCTATGATGATCTCACGAATAAGTTGACTTATTCTGATGAAGATGGGAACAATACTGTAATTACATTGGAAGAGGATGTACTTACTACCCTTGGTTATGACAATGTCACTAAAAACCTAACGTATACAGACGAAGAAGAGCAGCCTACAGCAATAGACCTAGCCCCTATTGTTAAAGACCTTGAGACTACAACAACTCTTGCCTATGACGGTGTGACAAATACACTGACCTATTCTGATGAAGACGGGAATGATACCACTCTGCCTCTTGTAGATACTAATACAAAATTAGCCTTAGCTGCAGGTCAACTGGAGTATACTAATGAACTGGAAGATAATCCGGCTATTCAACTGGTTTCTGCAGATGCTGAAAATTCACTTATTGCAGGTACAGATGGAGCTCTTTATGTAAAGGCGGTTGAGCCTTGGTTTATACAAGGAACTACAGATAAAGCGACTTTAAATACCGATAACATATACAGTACAGGTATGGTTGGTATAGGTACAGATAATATGTTAGGTACAACTAATACAGCTGTAAAACTTGCTGTGAATGGTGCTATCTTGACTACAAATTCAATTTATGCCGATTATGTGTTTGAAGATTATTTTGATGGATTTTCGGAGCTAAATAAAGAGTATTCTTTTAAATCACTTTCAGAAGTTGAAGCTTACATAAATGCTAACAAACACTTACCGGGTGTAACAGGTATCAACGAATTAAATAAGAATGAGAAAGGCGACTACATGGTAAATATATCAGAGCTTTCAATTCAGGTCTTAGAAAAAGTTGAGGAATTATACCTACATACTATTGCTCAGCAAAAAGAAATAAAAGTCAAAAACGACCAGATCAATGAGCTTAAAGCTCAAATTAAAGAAATGGATCAAAGGATGCTGGAACTGGAAAAGGTTATTTTAAAAAAATAACAACTGGTAATCTGGTACGTTAACCGTACCAGATTATTCCTATTTATCCGCCACATATTTAAAGGTAGACAACTAATAACCTTAAAGAATGAAAAAAAATTCGCTCCAGTTTTATCTAATTACTCTTGTATTCATTAACGTTTATTCTCTTAACGCACAAACTATAAATTTAGGAGAGGTAGCAGTGTCAACCGACACTAAAGTATCGGTACACTCTGACTTTATTAATAGCAACGCCGCAGATTTTATTAATGATGGAGAATTATACTTTTATAAAAACATACGAAATGAGGGCTTATTTACCTTTACAACCGGTGTTGAAAGTTTTGTATTTCTAAATGGCAAAACTCCTCAATCTATTGTTGGTGGGTTACCTATTGAATTGTATAACGTTCAATTTAATAATACAGCTTCTCAACCGGCTTTCCGCCTTGGTGGCGATTTAAAAATATTTGGTACCGCTGACTTTATTAATGGTATTGTAGACAATAGCTCATTAGGAGGGTATGTAACATTTGATCAGGGATCGTCTAGTTTTAATATGGCTGATGATAGCTTTGTCAGTGGATCAGTCGAAAAAAGAGGCCAGGATGCCTTTACCTTCCCTATAGGAAGTAATGGATTTTACAGACAGGCAGCTATTGCAACTTTAAACGTTACTGATAAAATTATTTCGAAATATAGTTTAGAAAACTCTAATACTGAATTTCCACATGCTAACGTTTCGGGAAATACAATTGAATTTATTAATGATACTGAATATTGGAAAATTGAAGGTATAGCACCAAATGTCGAAATGGTACTGACATTATCATGGAATAATAGTACCACATCGCAACAATTGTTAGCAGGATTAAATGAAAACAATGTTCACATAGTACGCTGGGATTCACAAACAAAAAAGTGGTTGGACGAAGGAGGTATTGTCGATATCGCAAACAAAACGATTACTACCCCTACACATGTGTCAGGGTATGGAATTTTTACCATTGCACGAGTAACAATTCCTACCATTCTTCCGATGCTTGACATTTATAATGCTGTCAGCCCTGACGGAGATGGGAAAAACGACTATTTCGTTATTGGAAACTTAGAGAAATATCCAAATAACACTGTAGAAATATTTAACCGTTGGGGAGTTAAAGTTTTCGAGACAACTAATTACGGCTCTTCTGACAATGTATTTAGGGGTATTTCAGAGGGAAGGGCGACGCTTAATCGTGATGGAAAACTACAGACAGGAACATACTTTTACATTATTCAATACCAGTACACGGAAGACGGAAAAACAAAAACAGATAAGAAATCTGGCTATTTGTATCTCAACAACGACTAACAAAATATATAATGAATACTAAGCTAAAATATCGTTTTAAGGTAACCCTACTCCTACTTGTACTGCAATCTGGTATTACCTGGGCACAACGTGAGGCCCAGTTTACCCAGTATATGTATAATACGACAATCATTAATCCCGCTTATGCAGGTTCACGTGGCATGACAAGTATTTTTGGAGGATACAGAGCGCAGTGGATTGGCCTGGACGGAGCACCCAGTACTGGGGCTTTTTCAATTCACGCACCTGTCCGTGAAGATTCAAAAGTTGGTCTTGGACTATCTTTTATAAATGACCGTATTGGTCCATCAGACTTAAACAGTATTTCTGTTGACTTTTCATATAAAATTGATTTTGGATATGGTTACGATAACCACTTATCTTTTGGATTGAAGGGAACGGCTGATTTATATAACGTAGACTATAGTAAATTAAACATAAGGGACGATGACCCGCGCTTTCGCTATAATATAGAGGACAGATTCTCACCAAATATTGGTGCCGGAGTTTATGTTTACGGCGATAAATATTATGCAGGACTTTCAATACCAAATTTTCTGGAAACTAAATTTTATGAAGGCAATTCACAGTCGATTGTATTGGACAAGGTAAGCTACTATGTAATGGGAGGCTATGTTTTTGACCTTTCGGAGAGTTTAAGGCTAAAGCCTACAATGCTAACTAAAGTAGTAGCCGGATCACCGCTACAAGTTGATCTGAGTACTAACATGATTGTGCATGATAAGATATCTTTTGGAGTTGCGTATCGATGGGATGCCGCAATAAGTGCTATGGCCGGATTTCAGATTACAGATTCCTTTTTCTTCGGTTACTCGTACGATGCAGATACAAAAAACCTTGGAGACTACAACTCAGGATCCCATGAAGTTTTCTTACGATTTGAAATTATAAACAATAGGAATTTAGGTAAAATAATGTCCCCGAGATTCTTTTAAATACAATTGCATTAATTACTGCGATTTTTAATCCATTATAAATGAGACACATATTACTATATATAATAGTTTGTATTGCTTTAATTCCAAGGGTATATTCTCAAAAAAATAAAGTTGAAAAGGCAGACTCTCAATTTCAGGACTACGCTTTCATAGACGCTATAGGAACCTATGAAAAAGTAGTTAAGGAAGGGTATAGATCTCCTGAATTGTTTCAGCGATTAGCAGATTCTTATTATTTTACAGGCGACTACACGCAGGCAGCAAAATATTATAAGGAACTCTTCGAAGAGAATCCGAATCCCAATTCAGAGTATTATTACAGGTATTCCCTCTGTCTAAAATCCCTGGGAGATTTCACAAATGCAGACAAAATGATGGATATATTCATTAGTCAGAACTCTAACGATCAGCGCGGAAGAATATTTACAAGTAATTCAGATTATCTAACCCTTATAGATGAAAATTCTAATCGATATGATATAAGAAGCCTTGATCTCAATTCTGATCATTCTGATTATTCGCCTGCGTTCTTTGGTGAGAGTATCGTATTTACATCAAATAGGCCTATTCCTGGTAAACGCAAACCTAAAATTGATAAATGGTCTAATGAGCCATTTTCAAATTTATATATTTCTAATATAGCTGAAAATGGCAATTACGGAGACGTACATTTACTTAGCGAAAATCTTAACTCTGAATTTCACCAATCTAGTGCCGTTTTTACAAAAGATGGAAAAGTAATGTATTTCACCGCTAACACCTATTCCGGAAGAAAGGGCAAAGATAAAGGTATAAAGACCCTTGTATTATTAAAGGCTACTTTAAATGATAAAGGTTCATGGACAAATGTCTTAGAAGTACCAATTGACCAAAAAGGTAGTAACAATGCACATCCGGCTCTGAGTCCAGACGAAAAAACATTATATTTTTCATCAGACCGTTCCGGTAGTTTTGGAGAATCAGATCTATACAGAGCAGTTATTAAATCAGACGGAACATATGGTAAACCTGAAAATCTTGGTTCGGCAATAAATACAGAAGGAAGAGAAACTTTTCCTTTTATCTCAGAAGCTAATGAACTTTACTTTTCTTCTAATGGCTATCCGGGAATGGGTGGGCTCGATATATACCGGGCTATTATTTATCCTAACGGAACGCTAAGTCAGCCTGTTAATGTTGGAAAGCCTGTTAATAGCACAGAAGATGATTTTGGATTTATAATTAACAGTGTAAGTAAAGATGGCTACTTTACATCGAACAAAAAAGATAAATATGGTTCTGATAACATCTACAAAATTAAGGAAACTAAAAGTTTAAAGGAAGATGCAGGCCAAAGTAAATTAATCTCAGGCAATATAAATGAAGTTACAACAAACCTGCCAATTACCGGTGCAAAAATAACACTATACGATAATCAGTATACCAGAATACTTGAAACACAATCAAAAGAAGCTGGCTCCTATGCCTTGGGTAGATTAGGATATGGCACATATAGGCTAAAAGTTGAAATGACAGGCTATGAGACAGTAGAATTTTTTACAACAGTTTCAAACACAGAACCCGAAGCTCTTAAGCTTCAGCAGAGCCTTGTAAAAAATTATACTAATGTAACGGCGGGAACCAATCTAAACGAAATACTTAATACTCACGATCTATACTTTGAGCTTAACAAATGGGATTTAAATTCTCTGGCTGAAGCTGATTTAGCCAAAGTATTAATGTTTATGACTAAGTATCCTAAAATAATGGTTAATGTGGAAGCACATACAGACGTACGCGGAAGCGATGATTATAACCTTAAATTATCAGCCAGGAGAGCGGATGCAGTGGTAAAGTGGCTAACTAAAAATGGAGTGGCAAAGAAAAGGCTTCATCCTGTGGGCTATGGAGAGACTAAAATTACTAATCAATGTAAAGATGGTATCGAATGCAGCGAAAAAGAACACAGACTCAACAGAAGAATAGATTTTGTTGTGACACACTAAACCTGAGGCATTTAAAAGCAAAAATGTATAAATACAAAAGATTTCTGAATGATATATTTTGTACCGTAAACCTCATTCTCAGAGGTAGATTATAGTGGTACTGTTATAAAACATAAATTGAAATTAAAAATGAAAAAAATACTACCTATACTGTTACTTTTTATAACCCAGTTATGCCTGTCACAATCGGGAATAGGTACAGCAACACCACAGCAAAGCGCAATATTGGATTTGTCATCTCCTAATAAAGCTTTATTACTATCAAGAGTCAACAATGCCGGTACGCTTGCAAATCCTAAAAATGGCATGATAGTATTTGATACATCAACATCATGCATTAAGATGTATCAGGATGGAGCATGGTCTGACTGTATATATACACTTCCGGGAACAATAACTTCTATTGATTGTTCGGGAATGTCTAGTTACGGTAAATTAAAAGAAGGTACAGCATCTTTAGCGTATACAGTAATGCGTTATTTTGGAGGTAATGGTAAACAGCATCATGGACAAAGCGTATCATCAACCGGTATAACCGGATTAACGGCTACATTGGGAGCAGGAAATTTTATTAATGGTGACGGAACATTAGTTTTCAATATTACAGGAATCCCCTCAGGTCCGGGAGAAGCAAGTTTTGCAATAAACATTGGCGGAAAAACGTGCAGCCTGATTCGTACCATATTGCCAGCGCCGAAGATAACAACTCTTAATTGTGCAGAATCGAGTACTAGCGGAACATTTCGAAATGGTGTACCTACTTCAGGCGCATCTTTTACAATTACCTACTCAGAAAATAATGGCGGTGAGTATGACACTCAGACGATCAACTCTACAGGAGTTACAGGTCTCACTGCGACTCTTTCGGCAGGTTCATTAACATATAATGGTGGTATACTTAACTATGTTATTACTGGTACCCCTTCCTCTGCCGGAACTGCGGCTTTTGCTGTTAACATAGGTGGTAAAAACTGTACCATAAACATAACTGTAGCACCTTAGAAAATAAGTCAATTGATAACAAACAACTATTGTAACATGAGGCAAACAGTTTTATATCTTTTAGTTTTAGTAAGTAGCAATATTTACGCACAGTACAAATCTGTTACCGGTTCAGGAGCTGCTTTTGCAAAACAAAAAATATCTATCAAGGGTAATGATACGTTTAATGAGTTTATTATTGGATCTGCAATAGCAGATAGTCTTGGAAAATTTACTTTAAATTTTGATTCCAAATACAGAGGAGCTTCAGTCTTACAGGTTGACGATGTGAATAAAGTAGTATTGCTGATAAATAATGAGAATGTAAATGTTCTTTGGACTGATGAAAACGATTTTAAGACATTATATATTGACAGTCCCGAAAATCAGTTTTTCGCAGATGGAATGGAAATATATCAAAGCGCAGCATCTAAACAACTTGGGCTTGAATATTTAGAAACATTATATAAAAACGATCCTGTAAAAAATCATTTTTTTAAAACAGAACTCGACACCGTTAAACTACAGTATAGCCGTTTTATAGATCGTGTAAGCGACAAGATGTACGCAAAAAAATATTTACAATGGCGTGGCTTCATTTCTGACATGCCTCAGACGGCACAGAAATATACAGACCGATTTTTGACACATGAGGCTTATTTCTCTTCTATCGATTTTGGTGATCAGGATCTGCTTACATCCGGTTTACTAAAAGATATAATTGAAGGATATACGCAGCTGTGCGAATCGTTAGGTAAAAATGTGGGGTCAAAACATCTTACTGCCGCTATATCTCATGTCATGAATAACTTAACTAATAAACAAGAAGTGATGACAGCGGTAAGCGACATGTGGTTTAAGTTTCTTGAACAAAGAAATCAAATAGAACCAGCTGCTTTTCTTGCCACTTATATGCTTAATAACGATAAATGCATAATAGATGAAAAACAGATAGACCGTTATGAACAATACCGAAAAATGAGTATTGGTAATTTGGCACCTAACATTAACCTATCAGAAAAAAGTAATCTTTTAAAATTAGACAATGATTATAAGCTTGTAATATTTGGAGCCAGCACGTGTCCGATGTGCCAGGAAGAATACCCATTACTTATTGAAAAATATAAAGAGTTAAAAGATAATTACAATATGGAAATTGTCTATATATCGTTGGATAAAGATCCAAAAGCATATTCTGATTTCTTTAAAGATTCACCTTTTGTTACTGTGTATGGTGGAAAAGGATGGGAAACAAAAACTGCAAAAGAGTATCATGTGTTTGCTACCCCTACTCTATTTCTACTGGATAAAAATTTAAAAATAATACAAAAGCCGGAAAATCTGGCACAGGCAGAGGCCTGGCTTAGTAACAGATATTAACTATTTGCAATTCAAAAGATAAAAATATGAAAAAGACATTACTTGTACTATTACTTTTTTTCGGAAAATTAATTTTTGCCCAAACCGGTATAGGTACGGTAACTCCTCAGCAAAATACCATCTTGGATCTTAATGCTGCAGATAAAGCATTGCTTCTTCCCAGGGTAGATAATATCGGTGTAATTAACACACCTGCAAATGGTATGGTTATATACGATAAGTCTTCCCAATGCATAAAGGTTTTTCAAAATAATTTATGGTCTGACTGTATTTACGCATTGGATGGAATTATAACTGGTATTAATTGTTCTGGCATCCTGGATAGCGGATCTCTAAAAGAAGGGATAGCTGCACAGGATACATTTTCTGTTATTGCTTATTCAGGTGGTAATGGGGCAAGGCACAACGGGCAAAGTGTTGCTTCAACCGGAGTGACAGGACTAACAGCTGCCCTTAGTGCTTCAAACTTTGTAAACGGAGATGGAACACTAGTATATAGTATTACAGGTACCCCTGTAAGTTACGGAACAGCAACTTTTGCAGTTAATTTAGGCGGACAAGCCTGTACCATTACAAGAAAAGTATTGCCAGCTATAGGTACAATTGCGTCATTAAACTGTGCAGGCGTAACTCAGGCTGGTACATTAAACGCAGGTACAGCAACAACAAGTGCCGCTTTTACCGTTAGTTACACAGGCGGTAACGAAGGTGAGTATGCTGCGCAAACCTTACCATCTACAGGAGTAACAGGACTAACAGCAACATTGCAGGCAGGTAGTTTTGCAGCAGGAAACGGTCAGCTTACATATACAATAACAGGTACACCTAATATGGCAGGATCTGCCAACTTCAACCTATCTGTCGGCGGCCAAAGCTGTACTGTTAATATTATTGTAGGTATCGTAATACCTACAACCATAACCCTTGAGCAGGGATTTGCATATCTTCTTTCGTCTATTTATGATACAGATTACCTGCCATATAGCTTTCCTACATCTGCTGCAACTACATCAGCATCGAATGCAGATGGAGTACCAGACACTACAGTTGATATCCAGGGCAGCGTTACCACAGCCGGAATAACATTTTCGCTTCCTGTAAAAGCCACCGGTAGCGGAACATTACCCGCTTATATAACCAAACCTGTTACCATACCTGCAGGGCTAACACAAGATGGTATCGCCCGTGAGGTTGTGCTATCATGGGCTAGTCAGCCATATACAGTAAGTACTAAAACAATTACAGTCACTATAAAAGCTGTTGGCAGTACTTTAAATGTTAAAAAAATGGATATTAATTCCGGTTTTGGCAGCAACGCGCTCGGGGTAGTTTTAGGTGCTCTTACCTACCCTTACAACAATGCTAATACTACAACTACTTTGGCCCTTAGAGCTGTAAGCGGTATACCTGACCGAATGTTTAATGTCGCGGATAATGCCGGAAGCACAACAACACACCGCTATATATATGCTCCAGTAATGGGTGAAGATAAAAAAATATGGCTTAAAAATGATTTAGGTGCAGATTATGCCAATTTAGATAAAACGGGCATATTTAATCCCGGACAACAGGTGGTGACTATTACAGATAACAAGGCATATGGCAGTTTATTTCAATTTGGAAGGAGACCCGATGGCCATGAACTTATAAATTGGACAAGTTCTACCGCAGGTGTGAGTGTATATGGCACAACTACTACACGTACAAATGCGCCGACACATGCTAATTTTATATATGATAATACTAATAACGATTGGAGGACTACTGTTAGCAATACATTATGGTCTACAGAAGCAGCTGCTAATAATCCTTGTCCAAAAGGGTTTAGAGTTCCTACAAACACCGACTTTTCCAACTACAATACTACATCTGGAATATCATCCGGTACAGACATGATGAATAATTTAAAATTCATGTATGGTGGATATCGAAGAGGTAATACGGCAGGTTTTCTGTACGTTGGAACCGAAGGCCATTATTGGTCGAGTTCTCCAAATCAGGCTGATGCCACTTTACCCGAAGCTCTGTATTATTTAATTCGTGCAGATAACGGATCTAATCCTCCAACTCTTATAACCTCTCCTAGAATTCATGGTGCTAATGTTCGTTGCATTATGAATTAAAAATTTAAATACAATACAACTTATATACTATAGAAAATACGGGCTTTAAAAAGTAAAATGATGAAAAAAGAATTACTGCTGTTCTTAATTATGGTTGTTGGCCAGTTATCTGCCCAAACCGGTATAGGTACCGTAACACCAAATGAGAGTGCGATATTAGATTTAATGTCTGCCGATAAGGTTTTACTACTACCTAGGATAAATAATACCGCATTGATAACCGATCCTCAGGATGGGATGATAGTGTATATTGAATCCTCAAAATGTTATAAAATTTACCAAAACGGAAACTGGTCAGACTGTATTTACAGAAAAAACGGTACTGTAACGGGCATTAACTGCGCCGCATCTCAAAATAGCGGGATATTAAAAGATGATAAATCTGCAATGGGGGTATATTCTGTTATTGCATACACAGGCGGCGACGGAACATATCATCATGGGCAAAGCGTTACATCTACGGGTATAACAGGATTAACGGCTACACTCGATGCGACAAATTTTGTAAACGGGAATGGTACTTTACTGTATACTATAACAGGCAAACCAGTAGGCTATGGTACAGCAAGTTTTGCCATAAATATTGGCGGACGCACCTGTACTCTTACAAGAAGCGTCCTTCAGTCTGTTGGTACTGTTACCTCGCTAGACTGTGCTGGGGCAACACAGTCAGGCGGATTAGTAAGAAACCTACCCGCTTCAATAACATTAGAACTACCTTACGCAGGAGGTAATGAGGAAAAGTATCCTGCACAAACTATAGCATCTACAGGCGTAACAGGCTTAACCGCTACCTTACAGGCAGGTACTTTTGCATTAGGAAACGGCTCAGTAATCTATACAATAACAGGCACACCTACAACAAGTGGTACTGCCAGTTTTGCAATAGCCCTGGGAAGCAAAAACTGTACCCTCAACTTAACGGTTGATAATGCTACAGTTGCCACGCTTAACTGTGCAGGAGCTACTAAAACCGGTACATTAGTTGAGCGCGTAGCGGCCTCGGGTGTTTCTGCTGTTATTGGCTATACAGGAGGTAATGGCGGAAGCTATAGTGCTCAAACACTGATCTCTACAGGGGTAACCGGACTTACGGCAAGGCTTACGGCAGGCAATTTTGCTACAGGCAGCGGAAGCCTTACATATACTATAACCGGGACACCAACAAGTTCAGGAATAGCTAACTTTGCCATAAGCATTGGCGGGAAAAGCTGTACACTTAGCTTTACAGTTGCTGCTACTACAGTTGCTACCCTAAACTGTACAAGTGGAACGCAGGCAGGTACATTAGTTGAACGTTTAGCAGCCTCCGGCGCTTCTAAAACCATAAGTTACACTGGTGGTAATGGTGGTGGCTATATTGCACAGACGATAACCTCTACAGGAGTAACAGGTTTAACAGCAAGCCTTGCCGCAGGTAATCTGGCAACAGGTAGTGGTACCCTTACATATACTATAGCGGGCACACCATCTACTGGAGGAACAGCAAACTTTGCTATAACTATTGGTGGTAAATCATGTACCTTAAGTGCTACAGTTGCGCCTACTACAGTTGCTACGCTAAACTGCGCCGGGGCAACCCAAACGGGTACATTACGTTCTGGCACAGCAGTTACGACTGCAAGTTTTACCGTTAATTACACCGGCGGTAATCGTGGTGGCTACATTGCACAAACCATAACTTCTACAGGTGTAACAGGTCTGACAGCAAGACTGGTTGCAGGAAATTTGGCTTCAGGTAACGGCAGCCTTACGTATACCTTAACAGGTACACCATCTGCCGGAGGTTCAGCAAACTTTGCCATTACCATTGGCGGACAGAGCTGTACTGTAAAAGTTACTATCGACTTTACGATACCTACAAATATTACGCTCGAAAATAACTTTTATCATCTTGTTTCCTCAATTTATGATACAGATTACCTACCCTATACCGCGCCAACCACAACAGCCAGCTTAACACCGGTAAACGCAGACGGCTCAACCGATCCCACAATTGATTACCAGGGAAGGGTAACAACCACCGGAATAAAATTTGTGCTTCCTGTTACAACTACAGGAAGTGGAACGTTGCCGGCTTTTATTTCAGAACCTATAAGCGTAGCCGTTAGCCGTACACAAGATGGAATTTCACGAGATGTCGTATTATCCTGGGAATCTCAAACATATACAGCCAACACCAATAGGATATACGTAACTGTGAGAACACTTAGCGGTACACTGAACATTAAGAAACTTGATATCAACTCCGGTTTGGGTAATGATGCTCTTGGTGTAGTAATAGCTAACATTATATTTCCTTACAATAATGCAAAAGCTGACGGAACGCTTAGGCTAAGAGGAATAAGCGGTGTACCGGATAGAATGTTTAATCTACCGGATAACAGCAGTTCCGGTAACATTACGACGCATCGATTTATATATACACCTGTTATGGGAGAAGATGGCAGGATATGGTTAAGACATAATTTGGGTGCCGATTATACAAATTTAGAAAAGGACGACTTTAACCCTGGGCAAGATGCTACATCTGTTACCGACTACAGAGCCTATGGCAGCATGTTCCAGTGGGGAAGAAAACCCGATGGACACGAACTTGTAAACTGGACGGATTGTTGTAATAGTACCGCCAGATATGGTACTATTGCTCTAAAAAGCGATATACCATCACACGCAAATTTTATCACCGTTACATGGACTTCAGTAATTGACTGGAGAGCAAGTACAAATTACAACCTATGGTCCGGTTTAGATGCCGTAAACAATCCGTGTCCTGATGGTTTTAGAGTACCAAATAGAAATAATTTCGAAAATTATGTTTCCGTAACCAGTAGAAATGCTATGGCTACTAATTTAAAATTTGTACTCAATGGATTACGCCGTGGTAATGAAGCAAACGGACCTTTCTACAGGCGTGGCGTTCAGACAAATCTTTGGACATCTGTATCCCGTATTGACAACGCCTACGACTATGCAAATGCACTGTTCTTTGATGAAAACGCATGGGAAGTGAATGCTTTTCCAAAATCTAATGGCGCAGGTGTACGTTGTATTTTTAATTAGATAAATGTCCTACTTGGCTATAAAATAAATTTACCCCAGGGCATAACGTAGTAACTTAATGCATGAAAAATTAATATTTGAGTTATGTAATATATTGATGCATTAAAAACAGTAATATCCCCCACTTTGTTAGTTGTCCTGAGTAATTAATTACTTGGGGCAACTTTTTTGAGGCAGATCAATAGTAGCTATCACACTAATACCATTATAATAATTAGCAGATTATAATTTAGAAGATTATTCCTAAGTTTCAAGGTATCTTGAAGTTTATAATTACCGTAATATCCCACGAATTAACGATTAAATATTTGAATTATGAAAGTGCGCCATTTATTAATTGTATTGCTAATTGCAAGCAACTTTGTATGTCTATATCGTAGCGTTGAATTGCTAAGCTATGAAAAAATGATCAGTTTTCTAATTGATACTAATGATCACCTACCCAACCCACAATATATAAGTATTTTGTTTTTAGTTACATGTATGGCAAATATATTATTTATCTCTGCCACACTTATGAACAGCATTATCAATAATGAGAGTCGTAAAAAGTCAACCAGATGGTTCTTGTAATGGATATACTTGTTTTTACTACCCCATAGTTATATGGTAAACATGCAATTGAGCGAATTACACGAACCTCTCCTGTTATATGGAACTGCTATACCTTTTCAATATACAGATGTAATCACACACCTACAGCACTATTTTTGAACCGGTAAAATAAATATATATGGATGCTAGTTTCATGGACGATAACAATACAAATGCCGAACTGCTCGAAAAAAAAATTTTAGCCGGCATTATGAAATTAAAAGATGAGCAGCTGACAGAAAATGTCATCCTTTTCTACGATACATTGTATAATAGTTTAAGAGAACTGACGCCAATTGATTTTAGAGATGAAAACAAGTTCAATAAGTATCGTAACTACCTTGTGTATGTAGAAAGTGAACTGGCATCGGTTCATCATTCGGTAATAAATCTGGATCAAAATTATATTGATAATGATTTTTTGTTAATAAGGGTTGCTTTAAGTTCAATGTTAGCAGCATTCCAATAGTCGTCTATCATAAGCAAACAACCTCATTAGATTTTTTTTTATAATATTTTGGGTAAGTAGTAGTGTGATACCTGTTGTTTTTTAGATCGTTAGTATTTTTGTTGTGTAAGGTAAAAATAAAATGATAGTCCTTTGGGGGGAACACATTTTATATGCAATTAGCTCGTAAGGCAGCGCACCCTTATACACCCTCTCCGTTGGAGGGGGTTTGTTTTTTTAGTACAATTATCCTCTCAATTCTAATAAATTTCGCCTACTAACTAGCTATATCAGCCTGGTACCCTTTTCATCTTAAATTCACACTAATTTTGTGAAAATAATATAGTCCTAATACTCATTCGTACTGAAGGTTATTGTATTTATAGTATTATAAACTAATTATTAGATTTGTTTAGGCTAATCTCCGCTCAATGCGGAGATTTTTTATTTACAGTTCATGTGTAGCGAATTTATCTATGAGGATATTCAGTAACGTAAATAAGCACCTAAAGCTCTACTATCAAAATAAAACGCAAATAATCAGCCATCTATCTCATTAGTGTAATTTCATCCGACTCTACATTGAGAGGCTTAGTAGGCAATTTTAATAGGCAATTATTCAATTAAACTTATAGTATAAAAATTACGTAAATAGGTATGTTTTACATGTTTATAATTTTTACCTTTAATATTTAACTTATTAATGACCTAATGGCAACAGTAGCTCCTCAGAATTCCGTTGGAACAGAAAAAAATGTCCGTATGCCAGTTCCACGTTTAGAAAAACTTATAATTAAAAATTTCCGATATATCGGCTCGGAAAGCTTAGAGATAGATGGTCAACATCTGGCGATAATCGCAGGATATGAAAACCCCGAAAACGACTCAATATCCAGAACATACGATGTTATAATGCATCACCATTACGTTCAACCTCCTTTAGATTTGGAAGATTTTCATAATGGGTTAGTAGATCCGGAAAATTTACCGGAAGTCGAACTGCATTCTATCACGAATACTGAACGTATTGATGCTCAATGGTTAGATAAAATTAAGGAAGGAGAATATGTATTTAAGGAGAAGTGGATATGGGAAAGACCAAGCCTAAACCCCACCCATACAGTGTTTAACACGAAAACCAACACATGGAGTGTTTCAAATATGTCCAAAACTGATAAATTAAATCCTTTAGATAATAAAGATGTTCAATTATGCCTTTTAGCAATTGTGGATAGGGCAATAAACGTACAAAGGGATATTGATGGCAGAATTTTCGAAAATCAGAAACTAGTTGAGAAATTAAGACAATTTCAGGATAAAATTATTAAAAAGTATAATAATAAATTTAGGTTATAAATGGCTATGGTAGGTTTTGTCGCATTTGTTTGTAAAGATCCAAGATTTTCGAGTACTCTAGTTTAGGTGACCAATTACAAAATGATTTAAACACGGTCATCCCAGGATTAATCATTCTGATTTTTATCAACATATTTATAACTTCGATTCCGCAAAATGTTGCTTTAGAATTCAAAACTTTTTAAGAATAAACTGTTTTGTAATCGACATTTAATGAACTATCTAATTCGGATATAATAAAACTGTTTAAGGATTAACAAGTAAAACATATTTACTCTTATAATAAACGTCAGATTAATGGCCTTTTAACGAGTATTGATTCCCGGTGAGAAACCTGATCGAAGTCTAAATGTTAAAAAATGTTAATTTTTCGTTAATTATAATAAATAGGAAACCATCTTAAATTACTTGTAAAACTTGTACCTCCCTTGTACCTTAGAGATTTAAAACACCTTCAAAATCAAGGGTGTGACTTTCTGCATTGGAAAGTCACAATTGCCTGACTCAATTATACAAATTTTAAATCTAAAATGTTACTTCGACATTTAATTACCTATTTTTGATCCAATCCTCAACCGGACATCCAAACCGCTTTTTTAAGTGTTTTCTAAAATTTTGTCCTACAGATAATAGGCTAATTTCTTCAAATCATGCATAAAATGGTTTGGAATTTGTCCGCTCGGGGTCACACAGCCAAGTGGCGCCAATTGTTTTCAATTGGCGCCACTTTTATTTTTAAAAACGATCAGGTTTTTATCTAAGCACCTTATATTCAAGGCTTTTTCTCGATGACAAATGCTTTGAGCTCTGCTATCTTCCCATCTTCGAATCGCCAGATATCACAATAATCAAAATATTCATATTTTCCGGCCTTATTTCTTAATCGGATTTCCCCCGTCACCATAACAAAATTGTCTTCTTCGATTGCCTTTTCCACACTGAACACCGGTGGCTCCAAGTAGAACTCTTTCATATAAGCACGGACTTCTTCTTTCCCATTAAGAATACGTTCGCCAACGAAAACCCATTTGGTATTGGGAGTACAGTAAGCTAAAAAACTTTCATTATCGCCATTTTTCACAAATTCATTGGCTTTGTGCAGTATTGCTGTATTTGTCATTTTTATCTGTTTTAAATGATTATTTTTTGTTTGGGCACTAACATTAGATGTGACAATAAATAGTGCGATAATTATTAATGATTTTTTCATCTTGAATTGCAGTAAAATGGTAAGGAAATTAGACATATTCTTCAATAGTTTGAATTCCAAATGCTGCCAAACGGTTTATAATATTATCCGAGGAGACTATGGTTTCAGGAAGGTAAAGACCTCCTATTTCCTGCGCAGTTTGTCCGTTAAGTCCAAGAACCCTCTCTGCGATCAGATAGACGCCGACCGCCGTCAGGTGAGAATTCCCTTTTGGACCGGACACAATGGTCCTGACTTTCTTGTGTTCTCCGGATGATGAGGTCCCTTCTATCTCAATATACAGATCGTGTGATGCTGTCAAACCTTTACTGCTGCCTATTGATTCCCCAATAATGAAATCAAACCGAATATTTCTGGCACCTGTAAAAGCGGCTATACTCGGAACATCCAGCGTACTTATTGGATGGCCAATAGCCGATGATTCACCATAAAGTTTAATTGATCTTGCATTATTTTTTGAATCCGCATACAGCCAATTTCCATCATGGCGCATCAGTGCCTTACCTACAAAACCGCTGACTTCTTCCTCAACCAATGGTCCTACCGGATCTTTTTGATCGTATAGTCCGGCAGTTTCTATATGAGTGATTCTGCTGAATCCAGAAGCCATCTGCTTTACAACTAACGTCAACAGTCCTGCCTGCCAATGCCCTGCGAAAACTATAGGAGCAGAAATTGTTTTATGAAGGCTGAGAAATGCTGTAGTAGAAATCTGATCAGCCAATTCGCTTACCGTAATACAGGCAATACTATTTAAAATACCTGTTTCCCTTAAAATATTGCTGTGATCATCCAAAGCTGATATTATAAGGTCAATTTCTGGAAATTGAGCTAAATTGAAACCTTCTTCCAAATTGATATAGGCTGTTTCAGCGTGGTCTAATTCTTTAGCCAGCAACTCTCCTTTTTGGGGATTTCTACCTGCAAGAATAAGTTTGACAGTCTCGTCAGCGTCTCTTATCAAACGTGCAATGTTGGCTCCTACCTGCCCGTAACCGCCAACAATTAGAATTCTTTTTTCTTGTAATTGCATATTATAATATTTAAAAATTATATTTAGGTCAAACGACCTAGTACAAATATAGGTCAAACGACCTAATCTAAAAAAATGTTTTTAATATTTTTTATTTAATTTTACAGTATGGACAAAAAAGAAGAGCGATTAAATCAGATCTTATCGACAACAATAGAGTTACTAATAAAGGAAGGTGCGGAAAATCTCTCTATGAGGAAAGTAGCGAAAAATGGGAATTTGTCTTTAAGTAATCTGCAATACTACTATAAAGATAAAGATCTTCTCTTGATTGCCACAGTGGAATTTTACTTTGATAGCTGCAAGAAAGAACTGACGCAGGCTGTTAAACTTCTGGCAGCTGACAGCACACCTGATAAAAAGGTTTTTCTGGAAAAGGTTTTGAGTATGTTATTGATTGACGGAAGATCCAGTCATCAAACTTTGATGTTTCAGGAAATATGGACTTTAGCATCCAGAAATAAGGAATTGCAAAATGCTGTGGAAACCTACTACAAAACCTATTGCTTATGGATGATAGATTTAGTCTCTGCATTTTGCAGTAAACCTGAAGAAATCGTAAGTTTTCTTATCCCTTTTGTAGAAGGATACACCATTGTTAATAATGTAATCCCTCTTACTAAGGAAAAAGTAATCGAGATGATGGTAAAGCTGATCACAATTGTGGAAAAGTAAAAAAGTTGAACGCTATCAAAACAAAACACAAATTTCATGTCAATCTTCAACCGGACATCCAAATCGCTTTTTTAGTGTTTTCTAAAATTTATCCTACAGATAATAAGCCAATTTCTTCAAATCATGCATAAAATGGTTTGGAATTTGTCCGCTCGGGGTCACAAGCAAATAGCTCCAAATTGAAAAATTTGGAGCTATTTTTATTTATAATCTATAGATTTAGAGGAAACTCGAAAATTATTGAGATTTACTGCTGGTTTGTACATTTCTAGTATTATGTATCTTGAAATCAAATTTAATTGAATAATTAAACACCGCATAATTTTTAATCTGGCTTTAAAAGTTTAATTCAAAGCTATTAGACATGCGAAATTTAAAATATTTTAAAATAAACTTATGGTCAAATTGACCTTATTGTATTTGAATTTGTAAATTGCGGCAAGTTTTATTAAATTAATCTAACCAGTACGAAAAAATAACGCATTATTTGATGATACGAAAAAAAATACACCTCCTAATTGCGGGAATGTTACTAACAGCGTGCTCCACTAAACAATACCAGATGATAGATAATGGTGTTGTTGTAAATGTCAAGAAAAAAAATAATACAGAAACCCGTAAAGTACGATTACAGGTACTAGGTGACGAACTTATACGCGTTTCTGCTACACCGGAGAAGGAGTTTCCAAAGGATTCTACACTTATTATTATACCTGGAATAAAAGGAGTTCCTTTTACCGTAGACACCAGCCATAAAGATTCTGTAGCAATAGTTACTAATAGGTTAAAGGTATTAGTTTCGCAAAATGATGGTGGTGTAAATTTTAAGGACAAAAACGGAAAGGTTATTTTAACTGAAAAGACCGGCGGTGGAAAGACATTTACCCCTATCGAGGTTGAAGGCACAAAAGGTTTTTCTGTACGTCAGATTTTCAACTCTCCTCCAGATGAAGCCTTTCATGGATTAGGACAGCATCAGGCAGATGAATTCAATTATAAAGGTAAGAGCGAAGAATTATTTCAGTATAACACTAAAGTATCTGTACCGTTTATAGTATCAAATAAAAATTATGGTTTGCTATGGGACAGTTACTCGTTGAGCCGTTTTGGCGACAGTCGTCCGTACAAACAACTAAATAGTGTTTTTAAACTTTATGATAAAAAAGGAAATCCGGGTTCTTTAACAGGAACATACACTTCTGAAGATAAGGGTGTGGAAACTCTTGTTCGTAAGGAAGAATCTATCTTTTTTGAAGATATAAAAAGTATAAAAAACCTTCCTAAAAATTTCCCTCTTAAAAACGCTAATGTAACTTACGAAGGAGAAATTGAGGCACCGGAAAGTGGTAATTATAAATTTACCCTTTACTACGCAGGTTATGTAAAAGTCTATTTAAATAACGTACTGGTTGTGCAGGAGCGCTGGAGAACAGCATGGAATCCTAACAGCTACAAATTTACTCTTCCGCTGGAAGCAGGAAAACGTGTACCTCTACGTGTTGAATGGCAGCCGGACGGTGCAACATCATACTGCGGATTACGAGCTCTAACACCACAGCAGGCGGATGAGAAAAACAATCAGGTTTGGTGGAGTGAAATGAATAAAAAACTGGATTACTATTTTGTTTATGGTAGTACTACAGACGAGGTTATTAAAGGTTATCGTACTCTAACAGGAAAATCTCAGATTATGCCGAAATGGGCTATGGGATACTGGCAGAGCCGCGAACGATATAAAACACAGGGTGAAATTCTTTCTAATTTAAAAGAGTTTAGAAAGCGTAAAATTCCGATTGACAACATTGTTCTTGACTGGAATTACTGGGAAGAAGATGCCTGGGGAAGTCATGAATTTGACAAAAAACGTTTTCCGGATCCAAAAGGTATGGTAGATTCTATCCATGCTATGAATGGAAAAATGATGATATCTGTTTGGCCAAAATTCTATAAAACAACAGAACATTTTAAAGAGTTCGACAGAAAAGGCTGGATGTACCAACAGGCAATTAAAGATAGCGTTCGCGACTGGGTTGGCCCGGGTTACGTTGGCTCTTTTTACGATGCCTATTCCGGTGGTGCACGTAAATTATTTTGGAAACAAATCTATGATAATTTATATCCTTTAGGAATTGATGCATGGTGGATGGATGCCAGTGAACCTAATGTACTTGACTGTACTGATATGGATTACCGTAAAGCATTATGCGGCCCTACAGCATTGGGATCGTCTACAGAATTTTTCAATACCTATGCATTAATGAATGCTGAAGCTATTTATAACGGACAACGCAGTGTTGCTCCTAATAAAAGGGTATTTTTATTAACACGTTCAGGATTTGCCGGTTTACAACGCTATTCTACCGCAACCTGGAGTGGTGATATCGCAACACGTTGGGAGGATATGAAAGCCCAAATTTCTGCAGGTTTAAATTTTGCTGTTAGCGGTATCCCTTATTGGACAATGGATATTGGTGGCTTTTGCGTAGAAGACAGATACGTAAGCGGACAACAGCAATACGACAAAGATGGAAAAGAAAATAAAGATTATAAAGAATGGAGAGAACTAAACGCACGCTGGTTCCAGTTTGGTGCTTTTGCTCCATTGTACAGGGCACACGGGCAGTTTCCTTTCCGTGAGCCATGGAATATTGCTCCAGAAGGACATCCTGCTTATAAGTCGATTGTGTACTATACCAACCTTAGATACAGGCTTATGCCGTACATATACACAATGGCGGGTATGACGTATTTTAACGACTATACAATTATGCGTCCGTTATTTATGGATTTCCCAACTGATAAAAAAGTGGAAAATATAAGTGACCAGTTTATGTTTGGACCTGCATTTATGGTATGCCCTGTGTATAGCTATGAGGCACGTAACCGAAATGTATACTTCCCTGCTGACTCTAACTGGTATGATTTTTATACCGGAAATTATATAACAGGTGGTAAACAGATAAATGTTGATGCTCCGTATGAACGTATACCCCTTTATATCAGAGAAGGATCTATCATTCCTGTTGGACCTGAAATACAATATACAGGTGAAAAACCAGCAGACAAAATTGTGTTATACGTGTACAAAGGAAAAGATGGCAGCTTCACACTATACGAAGATGAAGACAATAACTACAATTATGAGTCGGGCAAATATTCTAATATAGCTTTCACTTATAATGATGCCAATGGAACATTAACTATTGACGAAAGAAAAGGCCAATTTGAAGGAATGTTGAAGAGTCGTACGTTTGAAATAGTGACTGTAAGTAAAGACAAACCTAAAGCGTTTAATTACGATGCAAAAGGTCAAAGTGTAACTTATGACGGTCGTAGGCAGACAATTACATTAAAGTAATTACAAGATAAACCACAAAAAAAAGCTCTAAATCATAGATTTAGAGCTTTTTTTATACAGACATCTTATGCTACTTAAAGCTAATGTCAAATTTTTCAAACTGAATCAGCCTGTATCGTTCTGTCGATTCAACAATCTCAAGACAGCAGGCACTCGCAGTCTGCAACTTAATCGTTTCTTCAATTTCTCCTGAGTCTGTTAATTTAGATGGAAAATCAAATTGAATATAGGTGGCAAATTGTGTATCCTGATCTATATTTACGATAGAAAATTTATTGTAGTCATCTAGGTGCACTATTTCGTAACTACGGTTTTCTACTGCAATATCGACCTCACACATAAGCTCCTTATGATTTATCGGCGACGAATTCATATAGTTTTCACCGATAATTTTAACTACACAAATACTGGATGATTCCATAAAAATATTCCGGGTTTTATTTAATTACGTTTTTTGGTTTGCTCTCTTACTGATCATTATTCTCCTTAGACGGAGTCGCTCCAGGATTACTCCCTGACCCCTCATTATCCCCGGGACTTTCAGATCCTCTGGTATCTCCATTAGCATCTTCACCCGCGGTTGTACCGCTCTTCTGACCGGATGTATCCCTACATGATACTGAAAGTATCAACAAACAACACATCATAGATTTTAATAGTATTGACTGAACTTTTTTCATGTTGATTAGTATTAAATTATTTATGCATTTTAAATTGTTAGTCTACTAAGAGGGCCTAACAACAAATGGAATGTAATTAAAACAACTAGTCTATATTTAAACTTCTAATTAAATTTCACTTTTAAATTTCAGAATGTTGCCAATTTTATCCCAAAAGTAAAAGCCGACTTCTAATTATTTATGAGATAATTATCTTATATAAATTCGGTTGCTCTAATGTAAGTTATCGGCTGAATCTGGCTCAGTTCCGCCATTTTACTATTGATAACCTCCCGCCCCCTCAATATGGCCACTACAACATCGAGATGCGCTACCCTCTCTTTCGTATCATTAAGATCCCAGATACCACAATCATGATATCGTTCCATATCATCCCAATCCGGCCTGTCTATAACGGGATAAACACAAGCACCCAGTAATGGTATGCCCTTTTCCAACGTTTTTTTGCATTCGGCAGTAACCTCTTCCATCCATAAGGCACGCCCTTCACCAAAATGCCCGGTTTCAGATAAGAAGAGTGGCCGTTTGTAACGCAAATAGGCCATCTCCAAAAGAGCTGCAATGCCTGTCCTCTTTACCTCTATTTCCGGCCATAGTAACGGCCCGATACCGTGGTCCCACTGGCTGTTCCAATAGTAATTAAACCCAAGAATATCAAGATTTTCTTCGCTACCACCTAACTCAGGACACATACGACCACTGACAATATCCATCGCCTGAAACTGGTGAACATTAAGGTTATCTATATGCTCACTGTCGATTTCATAACCCGGGTGAATTTTTATAAGAGGCTCTACCAAAATAATTCTGCAATCAGGTATAATTCGTTTTAGTACTTCAATGCCTTTTATAGCCGCCTTACACAAGTGATATTTGATGTCCCAGCCGCTGTTAACGGCAAAAGGTACAGTTCCCCTTACATCTCCCGAATGCCAGGATAAAAAGCTAATCTCATTAATAGGAACAACAAAAAGCTTCTGACTTGTAACTCCTTTATAAAAAATTGCAAATGCTTCGCACATGGCCACGAATCGATCACAAAAATGAGGATGAGTAGGATAAATTCCGTCAGGATACCCAAAATGGCACAAATCCCATATAATCTGGATACCCAATTCTTCGGCAACCACTATCCTATTTTTAACCTCCGAAAAATCAAACTGTTTAGGGGACACTTCAACGGCACTCCAACAGATACCTTCCCTTACTACCTCAATACCTAGAGTCAACAAATCATTATAATCATCGCGGACACGCACATCATGCTGGGTTTCTCTTAAAAGGTTTATACGATTACCGGAACGGTTAATATGGTCAGCGCATTCATAGCCACCCATAAAGAAAGACTTGAAAATACTCATAATACATTATCTGTTTTAGATAGTTCAGGACTAGCCTCGAGCTGGCTAAACAGATCTAAGGCATTTTTAAAAGCCTGATCCATATTAAAATACTTATAGTTTGCCAACCTGCCTACAAAATAAACATCTGTTAGTGCTTCCGCATCTTTTCTGTATTTCTCATAGATCAGCTGGTTTTTATCGTTAGGTACAGGATAATAAGGGTCTCCTTCATCTGTTGTAAATTCTTTTACCACAGTAGTTTTCGATGACTGTTGATTACCGAAATGCTTGTATTCTATAATCCTGGTAAATTCTACCTCATTACCCGGATAATTTACAACAGAGTTTTGCTGGAAATATTCGGTATCAATGGTTTCACTAACAAAATTAATAGAACGGTACTCCAACTTATCTTCAAGGCTATGTTTAAACTCAAAAAAGCGATCTATAGGCCCCGTATAAAAGAGCTTTTCATAACCTGAAACGTCATCCCTGATATCAAAGAAATCAGTATCAAGAAGTATTTCGATATTAGGATGGTTCAGTATAGCTTCAAAGAGTTTTGTATATCCGCCTTCGGGTAATGCCTGAAACGTATCCGAAAAATAACGGTCATCATAATTAGTACGCACCGGTATTCGATCGAGAACAGAAGCATCTAATTCTTCAGGATATTTATCCCATTGTTTTTTTGTATAATGGCGAAACATTTTTTCGTACAACACTGCTCCAACTTTATTTAAAGCAGCTTCTTTACCATTTTTAGGCGATGCAATAAACTCCCTGTTTTTATCCAGCCAGACTGCCATTTCAGCTTCTGATGCAATAGCGGTATCAAACAAGTTATTTACAGTTGTAATATTTACAGGGATAGGGACTAATTTGCCTTCAACATCAGCAATAACCTTATGTTCCCATGGATACCACTGGCAAAATTTATTTACATAATTCCAAACCTGCTGATCGTTGGTATGAAAAAGGTGCGCGCCATATTTAGAAACCAAAATGCCGTTGTCATCAATATAATCATAACAGTTACCTGCAATATGATTGCGCTTTTCAATGATTAAAACCTTTTTACCAATAGCAGCATACTTTTGCGCTAAAACCGCCCCGGAAATACCTGCACCTATAATTACTATATCTGCTTTCATACCGTTTGTGTTTTAATAATTATAGCAGTCATAGCGTCTACCGTAGCATCCCAGGATGTTTTTTCGAGTATGGTATCATAATCTATAGTAACACCTATTGTAGGCGCCATGAACAGAAAGTCTTCTATAGCAGTAGCAAAATCTGTTGCAGAATCTATAATTTTAACCACAGTACTATAATCACGTACCACGTCATGTATTGCTGTAGAAATAATGGGCTTTCCCGCAGCCATATATTCAAGTGTTTTAGTAGGGCTGATATATTTTGTAGCATCGTTAAGTGCGAAAGGCATCATAGCAATACTAAAAGCTTTAAGATATCCCGGCAGTTCTTTATAATCTTTTATTCCAAGGTAGTGAATGTTGTTTGCACGCGGAAGATCGGCTTCACCAATTTTTGCAAGTGGTCCGATCATTACAAACTTAACCTCAGGCAGCAGTATGGCAGTTTCATATATCAATTGCAGGTCAACACGTTCATCTATAACGCCAAAATATCCAACGATAGGTGTATTTATAGAAGTTATGTCCTCGGGCAGAGCAAGTCCGTTAAGTGCTTTTGCAAAATGGTGTCGGTCAACCGAACTTGGAAAACAGTATACATTATTATGCATCCCTGCCTTTGATTCATATAGCGATTTACCTCCGGTAAACACAACGTCTGCCCTACTCATTAGCGTTCGCTCCTGTTCTACAAGTTGCTGTGATGCGCCTTTAAAAAGCGATAGTTCATCCATGCAGTCGTATACCAGGGTATCAAAAGTAAAATAGTCTAATAATGGGATGAACGATGCAGAGTAAAACCATCCGAGGTTTATCTGGCCACCAGTATATTGTGGAAGCACAGTTGCTATTTCAGCAATCGACATTACATTAGGTTGTAAAACATGTAAATTTTCCGATTCAATAGTAAGCCTGCTACCCTGCTCTTCCGGACGGTGCCACGGCTCTTCTATTAAAAGTATTTTTAAATTTTTTGAAAGCCTGCTAATAATATGTTGTGGGCGCTGATATACAAAATCCCAGCGAAGATGACAAAACACCACAAGACCATATTCATTATTGTTATTTACGTTATCTGAAGCCAATGGACTGCTTACAGCATTTTCTAATGATGGATTATACATGATAAAAATATTAGGAGTTATTTTAGGCCGCCAGCAATAGAAGCATCAAAAAACACCTCCTGTATGGAGGTGCTTAATACGCTATTTAGCAGATTTGTTATGCGTAAGTAGATTTATTCAGCTTCTTCAATCTGATCTTCTGCGTCTTCGCCTGCCGCATCAAAATTGATTGTGTTGTATGCTGCCTCGGTAAGCGTAATATCTGCCTCTTTTTCTTCGGCAAGGGTTTCCGCTAGTATGCCGGCTGCTTCGTCTTCGCCAAGGGTTTTGGCAAAAGCTACTAATGTGCCATATGTAGCAATTTCGTAATGTTCAATTTTTTGAGAAGCCGCAATAATACCTGCATCACGAACAGGCCCCTGCTCGGTGCTTTCCATTATTTCCTGGCCTTCTTTAATTAAACCGTCCATTGCCTCGCATTTTTTAGCAACTGCTTTTTCATTTAGCAATTCAAATACTCTTTCAAGACGCTGTACTTGTTGCAGCGTAACATCGGTGTGCTCTTCAATAGCCTGTACCAAAGCTTCAGTAGTAGCATTTTTAGCCATTTTAGGTAAAGATTTCGCCAGTGCTTTTTCAGCCCAGTAAATATCTTTCAGGCTATCAACAAATAATTCGCGAAGACCTTCCGCGGCATTTGATTTTGCTTTTACTTTACCGGATGATGTTGTTTTTTTAGCTGCCGCTCCCGCAGTAGTTGTTTTTTTTGCAGTAGTTGATTTCGAACTGTTAGGTGTGGTTTTCATAAATGTATAATTACTTAGTTTTCATGTAAAAGTCATGATAACCAAAGTAGTTACTGCCAATGTTGTCACAAATAAAACCTATTTAAGAAAACATTACAACTTGTTGAATTACAGGAAACAATAACACATAAATAAGAAACACAAGACAACGAAAAACCCCTTACACGGCTATACAAATAGAAGTGCTTTACGCGACCACTAACTTTCTATGGCAGCGTATTTACTAAATTTGAAATTAAACAATTGCTAAAATTTAATAACAGGATTACAAATTACTAATGCGAAAAACCAAAAGTAATGCTTGTTATAATTATTAAAATTACAATCATCGTGATTACTGCATAGAGATAATCTTTTTCTAAGATAAAAGATATAAGGGATAATATAATCCTAAACACAGGTGTTAAGAATAACAAAATTACTCCAAAGAAAATAACCGACTCGCCTCTTCCTTCCAAAGCACCTTTAATTACAGATTCAGCTACAGAAAATAGATTCCTGTCATTTTCTGTAAAATTAGAATAATCTTCTATGTCACCCCCGTGATGAATAAGGTAAATTATACCACCTAAAGCAGCAAAAAATAGTGATATCCAAACTCCGTATCGCAAAAGATTACCTATAATCTGTTGAAAATCTTTATCGTTATATGTGCGTTCTTCCATCCTTAAATTTTTCCTGTTAATCCATTGTATATCATATTCACGGCAAGCACAAAAATTAATACTGAAAAGAATACCCTTAACTTTTTAGGATTCGTTTTCACTAGTATTTTAGACCCTGCCATCGCTCCAAATAATACACCTATTACAACCGGCATACATATACCGGGTTCTATGTATCCTTTCTGAATGTAGATTACAGAACTCGCAGTAGCAGTTACGCCCATCATAAAATTACTTGTTGTGGTAGATACCTTCAATGGAATTCGCATAATGTTATCCATCGCAATAACTTTAAATGCACCGGAACCTATACCCAGCAGTCCGGACATCATCCCTGCAATGCCCATCATACCAAAACCGCCCACTACGTTTTTGGTGCCGTATTGTATCAGTTTTCCGTCATGAGAAGGGTAAGTTCCTGCCAGCCTGAATTTTTGGGCAAGTGGACTCGATTCTTTCACTACGTGTTCTTCCTTTTTGCGTAAAGAATTAAGTGCCGAAAATAGTAAGGTTAAGCCAAATAATACGGCTATAAATGATGTGGGTGCAATAGTAGATAATAATGCACCGCAAACAGCACCTACTGTGGTACCTACTTCCAGGAATATTCCCAATCTCATATTCGTGATTCCCTCACGTACATAGGCAGCGGCAGAGCCTGATGATGTAGCGATAACAGATACCAATGCCGTACCTATGGCGTAATGAATATCCACCCCAAGAAAAATAGTAAGTAATGGAATTATGATAATACCCCCGCCGAGACCTGACAAAGAACCTATAAGACCCGCAAGGAAAGCTCCGATAAGTATTATGAGCGTAAATGTAATAATAGTCATAGTAAAAAACTTGGAACTGCAAAGTTACCAAATCGAACAGGATTACTAAGTATCATTTAGTTTCAAAGTGATCAGTTTACTGTAACTAATATATTATCTGAAATCCATTTTACAATACGACCTGAAGCCTCTTCGCAAAAATCCAGTCCGGAATAGTCAGGATTGTAACCGCCAATATAAGGTACAGCCATTATAAATATTCTGTCATTATAAGCTCCATAATTATCCGTAACCTGAAAATTATCATTGATTGCAATACCTGAAACCTTTAACCTGTAACCATCGCTATGTTGCTCCACCTTATCAGGATGTTCGTCAAATACATCTTTTCCTTTTTCATTATCTTTAAAACGTATCGTTGCAGGATATATCGTCTTGTCATCCCGCATACTTTTAAATGGAAAATCTTTATAGTTAAGGTGTGGCTGCCCAACACAATCTACATATGTTTTAAAATAAGATGATGTTACTTGCCCTGACTTAGACGTATATTTTAAGCTTACACCACCATCTTCATGAACTTCGTCATCGCTATCATTGCCAACAGCTTCAAGTTCAAGCCTGCCGGCTGCATGTAACGCCATCAACTCCCTGCACGACGTCTGTGGAATAAATGCTATAACCAGAGAGATTAAAGGCTGCAACGTTTTTTGCATCCTCAGTGTATCTTCAGCTGATAAGTATTTTGCAGGATAGTTCATAGCAAAACTTAATATCGCAAGCATTTCTTTCCAATATACCGACTCATGTCTTTTTATTGATTTTTCCGCTTGTATGTATTCCGCCCTCAAAAGATCGAAAGGATCGAGTTCTTCACGTAACTCCATCATAGTTGCTACGAACTCTTCCATTTTCATATCTTTTATTTTCAAATAGAATTCGGGATCTTTTTCTTTGAACTGGTCTTTAAAATCTTTTTCAAACAGATAATCCAGAGACAGGAAACCACCATTTTGCTCTCTGTGCAGGGATAATTCTTCCTCTGTTAATAATGAGTTGCTTTTTAACTGTGAGTCTTCCAGGTGAAAGCGCACTGCGGGTAAAAAACCATTTCGGGTATGCATAACTATTTTAAAATCGGGAGTATCTTCTAAAGTTTTAAAAACAAGCTCACCAGATTCATTTTCAAAAAAATTACCATTGTGTCTTGCAATAGTCCGTATAGCATCAATCGCTGTAAGCGATGCCCCTTTAATTCCCACCGGATGGTTAAAGGTATGCCTTAGTTTAGACGGAGGATACGGACTATCGTAGTAGCCCGGCACTTTGCCCTCGTAACGTTTAGGCCAGTTATGGCCTGTACAGATTATGACGGTATCAAATAGTAAAAAGTCTTCATTGTTCACTTCTACCCTTACCTCCTGGGTTTCAGGCAGGTCTTTAATATCGGTTATCTCACTTCCTAATTTAAGAAGTGTTTCTATACCTTTTTCTTTAGCCATATCAATAAGCAGATCAAACTGACCTGATAAGTATTTGCCAAAGAAAAGTCTAGGTAATACCTTGTATTCATTAAAGCGTTCTGCCTCTATAGAAAAAATATCAAGTATATCCCTCGATACCGTCTGTGTCCATTCTTTTATGGAAGTAACGATATGTGGAATCTCATTGGCAGATACATTTGTTATATGTTCTTCATTGGCTCCTTCCCTGCTGTAAGGCATGCCAGATCCCAATTCCTGCTTTTTCTCAAAAATGGTTACCTGGATATTTTTACTATCTGTTTCGATTAATCGCTTAAACATAAATAATGCGGCAGGGCCTCCTCCTATTATAGCAATACGGGTAGTTTTTTCCATGACTTGTTTCTTCAGAATATAGATTTGGTAATTGCTATAAATGTAAGTGCTGTAAATGGCATAGTTTCCCCATTAAATCATAAATAATAGTGAAGGTATTGCCAATATATAATAATTCGCGTTTGCAGGTTTTACAGATTTGGTTAATGTTTTGCGAATTAGCAAATCCTTAATAAATCCGCAATTTTAAAGACCTAATTTTATTCTGAAATTATAAAAAAACAGATACAATGAAATTATTTAAATTATTGACAATGGGTGCTTTTATGATGGGCGCCATTACAACAGCATCAGCACAGGACAACGGAAGCAATGAACAATCTATGGCTGTAAGTTTTGGTGTAAAAGGTGGAGTAAACCTGGCTACTATCAACGGAAGCATTGACAGCCCCGATTCAAGAACAAGCTTTCACGCAGGTGTATTTGCAGAATTGCCTGTTGCAGAGATTTTCTCGATTCAGGTAGAGGCACTTTATTCAGGACAGGGCGCACAGTTTAATTTTGAAGGAACAGATGGCGATAAGGCAGAACTTCAACTGGACTATATAAACGTTCCTGTACTTGCTAAGTTTTATCTTTTTAAAGGGTTTAGTGTAGAAGCAGGACCGCAGTTCAGCTTCCTACTTAATGATGAGATAGATGTGAATCCTAATTCAAATGACGGTGACTCTCCAACTCCATTTAGAGATGATCTAAAAACTTTTGAGTTTGGTGTAGCCGGTGGTGTAACTTTCCAGACAGATCTTGGCTTATTTGCCACTGCGAGATACATTCAGGGAGTAACAGATATTGCTGACGATATCAACGTTCAAAACTCGGTATTTCAAATTGGTATTGGTTATAAATTTTAAGAACCGGACTTTACGTCAATAATGATATTTGATAACCTGCAATTAAAATTGCAGGTTATTTTTTTTTTATAAAACTAATTATCAATTAATTATATCACAAAATTAACAACCTCATTCTTGTATTATTTACCAAATATTTATAACTATTCTATTTTGGACTGACTAATTTAGATAACAATAAATTACCTTACTATGGAAACGATACCTTCTCCCATTATACCAAAGAAAAAAGTTTACGACTACCAACAAAGTGACATTCAAACACTGTTATCTAAGGTAGATTCTGTTCCTCCGGGAAGCAGGCTATTGTATCAGCTTCCTACAGGTGGTGGAAAAACAGTTATATTTTCTGAAATCGCAAAAAACTACATTCAGAAATATGCACGACAGGTTGTTGTACTTACGCATCGCGTAGAATTGTGCAGGCAAACATCATCTGTTCTTAAAAAAATGGGGATTAACAATCTTGCCTACACCAGTGAGGTAAAGAAAAAACCACGTGTACAACCCGACTGTTACGTCGCCATGATTGAAACGCTTAAAAACAGGATAAGGGATAAGCAGTTTAACCCCGACGGTGTTGGTTTGGTTATTATAGACGAAGCGCATCATAATTCCTTTCAGAAACTGCTTGATAAATTCAGTAATGCCATTATAATTGGAGTGACTGCTACACCTCTGAGCTCAGATATTACGATGCCGTTACATAAAAATTATAGCGAACTGATTGTTGGTGAAAATATCCAGTCGCTTATAGCGAAAGGATATCTTGCAAAACCAAAAACACATAAGTATACGGTAGAACTTAATTCGCTTGTTGCAGCATCACATGGTGACTACACAGTTGCAAGTTCTGACCTGTTGTATGCATCAGACCCAATGCTGGAACTGCTTAGCGAAGCCTACAAAAACCTTTGTATTGGCAAAAAGACCTTGATTTTTAATAATGGGATTTTCACATCGAAAAGGGTTTTTCAGATGTTTACCGACGCCGGTTATGCTATCAGGCATCTTGACAACAAAACGCCAAAAGAAGAGCGTATAGCTACTCTTAAATGGTTCAAGGAGACCAAAGGAGCTATCTTGACGTCTGTATCATTATTAACAACCGGTTTTGATGAGCCATCTATACAAGCTATTATACTTTACAGAGCAACAAATTCATTGACGCTATACCATCAGATGATTGGAAGGGGCTCGCGACGAATGAGCAATAAAAAAACATTTACGATAGTAGATCTTGGTAACAACACAGAACGCTTCGGTGAGTGGAATGCACCAATGGACTGGAAATATATATTTGAAAATCCGGAAAGTTACCTGACCAAAGAAAGTAAAGGATCGGATTACGAGTCGCATACAATCAGCAGCGAACTACGTTCTAAATTTCCTAAAACACTTGAGCTGTCATTTGATATTGAAAGTGCATACCTGGATGCATTGAAGAACAATGAAAAGCCAAAAATAGTAATACGTGATTCGATAAGGCAACATACACTGATGTGCATTGAAAATGCAGAAACTATTAGTGAAGCACTCCATTTATCTGACGAGTTGGAGAGCGAAATAACCTGGAGGGTTAAGCAATACTGCAAATGCCTTGAAAACACAACAAAAAATTATACCGACTGGCTTCAACAGGATTATAAGGCAAAATTAAGGGCAATGATCCAAAAACTGATGCACCGCATTGCTGCACAATAATAAAATTTACATCTGTAAGATGTATAGCAATAATAAGTTATGAAGTCTAAAAAGGCATTGGGTATACTAAAACATTTTAAAGGAAGCGTTTCCAAGGATGACCGCTATAATTATGGTGCCTCTTTACGGGAACACTGCCCTATTGTAAACCATGCCCAATTGGATATTACCGACAGGGTTAATCCTGTAGACCTTCATCTGGAAAGCGACAAAGGCAGGATGTCTTCATTATTGCCTATCCGCTATGAAAGAATGATGGAATCGCCTTTTACTTTTTTTAGGGGAAGTGCGGCGCTTATGGCATCCGATCTATCTCAACTACCATCGACAAAAATGTATCTTCAGGCCTGTGGTGATTGCCACCTTTTAAATTTTGGTGGATTTGCCACACCCGAACGAAAACTGGTTTTTGATATCAATGATTTCGATGAAACGTCTGTTGCTCCCTGGGAGTGGGATGTAAAGAGGCTGGCAGCCAGCTTTGCGATAGCGGGGATTGACAAAGGTTTTTCATTATCTGAAAGTCAGGATGCTGCAGCTACAGTGGCTAGTAGTTACCGTAGTCATATGAATGAGTATGCAGAAATGTCGGCCCTGCAAATATGGTATTCCCAAATCAATCTTAAAGATCTTATTCAAACAGGAAAGATTAAAAACGCAAAACAGTTTGATCCTGCACAAATAAAAAAAGCCATTAAAAGGCAGCCACATATAAAGGATTTTACAAAACTGGTATATTCAAAAAATGGCAACCCCAGAATTAAAGATATACCACCGCTTATCTATCATTTCGATGATGAAAGACAGGCTAGATTTTATAATCAGGCCGAAGGCGCGTTTAACCGTTACCTGAAAACACTCCCAAATGATCGCAGAACGTTATTGCAGCGGTACAGTTTATACGATGCTGCAATAAAAGTTGTAGGTGTTGGCAGCGTGGGCACGCAATGCGGAATCATGCTGTTGCTATCTGCAACGGGAGATCCTTTATTCCTGCAGTTTAAAGAAGCAAAGCAGAGCGTACTCGAACCATACGTTGGTAAAAGTAGATTTACTAATCATGGGCAACGCGTTGTTGAAGGCCAAAAGCTAATGCAGTCTGCATCTGATATATTCCTTGGATGGACACATGATGATACCGGCAAGCAATTTTATATGCGCCAGCTTAGGGATGCAAAAGTTAAGCCTATTCTTGAATACATGGAATACAGCACATTTATAACGTATGCCCGTTCGTGCGGTTGGGCTTTGGCAAGGGCACACGCACGCACCGGAGATCCTGCTATTATAAGCGGATATATCGGTGGAGGCACATCTTTTGACGAAGCTATTTCCGAATTTTCAATAGCTTATATGCATCAGAATAACAATGACTTTTTACGGATGCAGAATGAGATTAAAACAGGGAATATACCTTACGCAACGTAATATTAACCATTCATTGGAAAATTAAAAATCATAATATAACACACCTTAATAAAATAGATATGGACGAAATTACACAAGCTTTATTTGCAGCATCACGCCAGGGAAATGTTCCTGTATTAAAAGAAATTTTTGCACTTAAAGATAACCTTAACGTTTACGACGAAAAAGGTTTTACGCCACTAATTATAGCGGCTTATAACAATCAGCCTGAAGCCGTAACAGCACTTCTTGATGCAGGTGCCGATATAAATCTGGCAGATAATAGTGGAAATACTGCTCTAATGGGTGCATGCTTTAAAGGTTATGCAGATGTTGTACAACTACTTTTAGACCGCAATGCTGATATAGATGCGAAACATGGTAACGGCGGTACAGCACTTATGTTTGCAGCTATGTTTGGCCGTAACGATATCGTTAATATGTTATTAGAAAAAGGAGCTGACAGCTCTATTAAAGATATGCGTGGTTTTTCAGCACTAGATCTGGCTGCACAGCAGGGCAATACCGAAGCGGTAGCCAAACTTGAGGGGCAATCATAACAATACACTTACAGTTTTACTAAGTTTGCAAAAGCAAAACAAGCAGCAGAATGGCTAAAGACCCTAAGGATACAAATAAAGAATTTACCGGTTTTGTAACCGTAAAAGGTGCACGCGAGCACAACCTGAAAAACATAGATGTAAAAATACCCAGAGATGCTTTGGTAGTATTTACAGGTATTTCCGGTTCGGGTAAATCATCTTTGGCCTTTGGTACTTTATATGCCGAAGCGCAACGCAGGTATCTCGATTCTGTATCTCCTTATGCAAGAAGGCTTTTCAACCAGATGGCAATTCCCGAAGTTGATGAAATTGAAGGGTTGCCACCCGCTGTAGCATTACAGCAACAGCGAGGATCAGTTAGTACAAGATCATCCGTGGGTAGTGTTACAACTATTTCTAATCTGTTGCGGATGCTCTATTCCCGTGCAGGCGATTATCCTGCCGGACAATCTATTATTTATGCTGAGGCATTTTCTCCCAATACTCCTGAAGGCGCCTGCCCCGAATGCCACGGATTAGGTCGCGTATATGAAGTTACTGAAAAATCTATGGTACCCGATGACTCGCTTACCATACGTGAGCGTGCAGTTGCAGCATGGCCCTCGGCATGGCAGGGACAAAACCAACGCGATATTCTTACAACCCTAGGGCATGATGTAGATATTCCCTGGAAAGATCTGCCAAAAGAAACACGCGACTGGATTCTGTTTACCGATGAACAACCTGTAGTACCTGTATACCCAAACTATAGTTCTGATAAAGTAAAAGAAGCTCTTAAGAAAAAACTCCCACCCGACTACATGGGAACTTTTACAGGCGTAAAACGCTATGTGATGCACACTTTTGCAAATACACAAAGTCCGTTAATGAAAAAACGCGTGGCGCAATATATGCTTAGCAGCGAATGCCCCGCATGCCACGGTAAAAAGTTACGAAAAGAATCACTATCAATAAAATTTGCCGGCCTTGATATCGCAGAGATGAACAGGGTTCCGTTAGAAGAAATGGCTACTATATTTGCGGCATTTGCTACACCTTTAGCTAAACAGCTTTCAAAATCTGACAAAGAACATCCTGAAAAAATTACTGTTGCTTACCGCATTGCAGAAGACTTGCTGGCCAGGCTTAATGTTATTTTAGACCTGGGTCTTGGTTATCTTACACTGGAACGTAGTACTCCTACCCTTTCACCGGGCGAATTGCAAAGATTACGGCTTGCAACGCAGGTACGCTCCAACCTTTTTGGTGTTGTATACGTATTGGATGAACCTTCAGCGGGACTTCACCCCGCAGATACCGAGGCGCTGCTCCGTTCTTTAGACAGGCTTAAGGCTTCTGGAAATTCTTTATTTGTGGTCGAACATGAAATAGATGTAATTCACCATGCCGACTGGATCGTAGATGTTGGTCCTGCTGCCGGAGAAATGGGAGGCCAAGTTTTATATAGTGGCCCACCTGAAGGATTGAAAGGTATTGAAGCATCAGTAACAAGACAGTATATTTTCTCCGATAAAAAGACTTTGCAAAATAATATAATTGAACCAAAAGGCTGGCTAAAATTAGAAGGCGTAACAATAAACAACCTCACCAATCTTTCAGCAGAATTTCCGCTGGGTGTCTTTACAAGTGTTACGGGTGTGTCGGGTTCGGGTAAAAGCAGCCTTGTTAGCCAGGTACTTGTAGAACTTGTCGCCGATTATCTCGGAACTGCTGTAAATAATGCCTCATCTGAAGAAGAAAATCCATTAGACCAGAATGTAGTTGAAACGTTAGGCGGAACTATTACTGAAGGTATGGAATTCATTAAACGATTGGTTGTTGTAGACCAAAAGCCTATTGGCAGAACGCCGAGGTCTAATCTTGCTACTTACACCGGCTTGTTTGAAAACATACGTAAATTATTTGCAGCTACTAAGCTGGCAAAATCACGAAAATACGATGCCGGAAGATTTTCATTCAATGTTGCTAAAGGACGCTGCCCACATTGTCAGGGAGAAGGTTTTGTAATGGTAGAACTTTTGTTCCTGCCAAGCGTATACTCGCCTTGCCCTACCTGTCATGGTACGCGATATAATCCTGAAACCCTTGAAATAAAATACAACGATAAGAATATTGCCGAAGTATTAGCTATGACTGTGAATCAGGCCTATGAATTCTTCGCTGATGATAAAGCTGTAGCACATACCCTTGACGTAATTCGTCAGGTTGGTTTGGGGTATTTACGACTGGGACAGTCCGCTACAGAACTCTCGGGTGGCGAGGCCCAACGTATTAAACTAGCAACAGAGTTGCAAAGACAGCAGCATGGCAACACCCTTTATATTTTAGATGAACCAACAACGGGGCTTCACCCTTCAGATGTTGAAAAACTAATGATACAATTAAAAGGCTTAGTTTCGGCGGGAAATACCGTAATCGTGGTAGAACACGATATGGATGTTATTGCCGCCAGCGACTGGGTTATTGACGTAGGCCCCGGAGCAGGCAACAAAGGTGGAACTATTGTAGCAAAAGGAACACCATCGGTTGTAGCTAAAAATAAAAATAGTCGGACGGCTTCTTATCTCGCTAAACATATAATATAGTTTCTGACTTTAATAGTATGCAAAAAGCAGAGCCGTTTTAGACTCTGCTTTAGTAAAAATATTTAACCCCATTTATCTATTATTATGCCCACGGATCTAAAACGACCTTAACGCAACCATCTTCTTTTTTATCGAAGATGTCGTAGCCATGTGCAATTTCAGTTAACGGGAGCCTGTGAGTAATAATGTCGTCTAAAACTACTTTTCCTTCCGTTACATATCCAAGTAGCTTGTCGATATGTTTATGTGCAGGAGCCTGACCACCCCTCAGGATAATACCTTTATCAAAAAACTGGCCTATCGGGAAGTTGTCATAGTTTGCCGGATATACACCCAACACTGATACAATTCCACCACGGCGTACTGCACTCATACAAGCTTCTAAAACTTTTACAGAACCTTTTTCGAAATTAACCACAGCTTTTGCCCTGTCTAAAAAACTTCTTTCGGGTTCAAAACCAACAGCTTCTACACATACATCGGCACCACGGCCTTGCGTAATGGCACGTATCTGTTCTACAACGCCTTTAGGGCCATCTTCCCACAATATGGTTTCGCAATGTGCTGTCGCTTTTGCTTTATCAAGGCGGTATTGCAGCGTATCAACGACAACAACTCTTGCAGCACCTCTAAGCCATGCACTTTTTGCTGCCATTATTCCAACGGGTCCGGCACCAAAAATAGCAACAGTCTCACCACCTTTTACCTGCCCCCAATCAATTCCGGTATAACCGGTAGGAAATATATCCGTTAAGAACAAAGCCTGTTCATCCGTAAGATTTTCCGGCACAACGCGCGGCCCGAAGTTTGCATAAGGCACGCGCACATATTGTGCCTGACCGCCATCATACCCACCATACAGATCGGTGTAGCCAAATAGTGCTCCACCTTTTTCGGTTGCTATTCCTCCTTCAGGCCCATAATGTTCTGGGTTACTGTTTTCACAATGTCCCGGTAATTCGTGGTCACAAAAAAAGCAGGTTCCGCAGGCAACAGGAAATGGCACTACTACCCTGTCGCCGCGCTTTAGGTGCGTTACTCCTTTTCCAACCTCTTCAATTATTCCCATGAACTCATGTCCTAACACCATAGGCCTTGGTTGTGGAATACCTCCTGAAAAAATATGAAGGTCAGACCCACAAATGGCTGTAGAAGTCACTTTTAATATAATGTCATCCTGATTCAAGATTTTTGGATCATCGATAGTGTCACAGGTTATTTTACCCGGACCGTGTATTACAGCTGCTTTCATAATAGATTGATTAGATGTTGTTTTTTATTAAATTTTTAAGGCGTTTTATTTAACGTATCTCCTATAGTAGCCGATCCGGGTCCTGTTTCATGGGCTACAGTATCTCCTGTTGCTTCATCATTTTCAGTCGGCATTTCACTTCTTGATGTTTCTGTAGGTCCGTAAGATTCCTCGTTTGTAGATCTGTCCTTACACGAGTAAAATGTCGCACTTAGGACTATAAGAGCCACAAGACCAATTGTTTTAAGCTTTTTCATAATACATTTATTTACAGATTAGTATTTAATTACAAAATATCCATAGCATTACGTTTTGAGATTAGTAATCTCCGTTAACACCCTCTTTTTTAGAATTGATACTGCTGCGTTCGCGTTGCGATGCAGGATGTGAGCTTTCAAGACGCCCGTCTTCTTTCATGCTCGACTCCATCTGTTTTTCCATATTGGCTGCAATAGCACTATCGGGCATTATTGTATTCATTACTTTCTGTGCCTTGTTCATAAAGCCGGGTGAGACAATAGTAGTTCCGTTCATCAACCCATCAAAACCTGCTTTAGCTACTTCTTCCGCAGTATACAGATCGCTTTCTTTATAGGTAACTGTATTTTCTGCTTTTGCTTTATGGAAGAAGTCAGTATCGGTAGCACCCGGTTGAAGGGCCGTAATACGTACTTCTGTTTCTTTAAGTTCTTCTGCTACTGCTTCTGTAAATGATAAAACAAAAGCTTTGGTTGCTGCATATACCGATAAGTATGGTGATGGCGCTTTAGATACCGATGAAGCCAGTTGCAATATCCTTCCTTCATTTCTTGATACCATTTCTTTAAGGTAGAATTTGGTCAGACTGATAAGGGAAAGAATATTTAACTGAACAAGATCGGTTTCACGTTTAAGATCAGTTTTTATAAACCTTCCCCACTCGCCCTGTCCTGCATCATTTACCAATACATTTACTGTAATGCCCAGCTCTGTAGTTTTATCATACACTTTTTGTGCTGCGTCACTTTCAAAAAGGTTGGCTGCAATTACATGTGTGTGAATACCACTGTTAAGCTGCTCCATTTCCGATGCCGTTTGTTTTAAATTTTCCTCATTACGGGCAACCAGTACAAGGTTGTAACCATCTTTAGCAAAAAGTTTTGCCAGTTCGTAACCAATACCGCTTGTTGCTCCTGTAATTAGTGCATGTTTCTTTTCCATAAAATTTATTCTTAGTTGTTGTTTATCAAATTATTCCTGGCTTCATTAAAATTTAAATGGGAACAGATAAAATCTATCCCCAATTAAATTAAACTGTAATATCTCTTTCAGGTTCAGCATAATCGCTGATAGGATGCTCTTCTGTAAAAGCATCATAGCCTGATTCGAAATTTTTACTTTTCTTGTCGCTGCCTTCTAATTTCACTATTTTGTTATAAAGACCTAATAGTAAAAATGGTGCTGCCCACTGTCCCACAAATAAGGCCGTTTTGTCTTTGCTAAGACATTTTAAAGTAGCCGATGCTGCCATAGCGCCTAAAGCGGCCCATAAAAACACATCTGACGGAAGTTTTGAAGTCTGTTTTTCGATAGCCTTTGCAACAGGCCCTTCTGAATGGTCATTTTGAATGATTGACATAGCTTGGTTTTTTAAATTAGCATTTTTCGTTTGAAGTGTTGTAAAGGTAAACAGGCTGGTCTTAAGCATTTTATAGTGTTATGTTAATAAGTGGTAACGGCGCGTTAAACTCTGAGGGGTAAATTGTGACGGCGTTAATCATGCGTTAATATTAGTATTGCTTAATTACTGATACCTAACTTTATATGGAATAAACAAAAACTAAAAGCGTACTGAAATGAAAAAAAATGACACACCTTCTACAAATCCTACAGACAATGCTAAGCTGCAGGATCTGGAAAAAAACAGGGAGTATAGCGAAGGCCAGTTTATTACTACCGATCACGGCGTAAGAATTAACAACGATCACAACAGCCTTAAAGCTGGAGAAAGAGGTCCTTCATTACTGGAAGACTTTATAATGCGTGAAAAGATTACGCATTTTGACCATGAGCGCATACCGGAACGTATAGTCCACGCAAGGGGATCTGGAGCACATGGTTATTTTGAAGCCTACGGAAATGCAGGTGAATATACAAAAGCCGCATTTTTAAATGATACTTCAGTAAAAACACCTGTTTTTGTTCGTTTTTCAACCGTTGCAGGCTTTAGAGGATCAACAGACCTTGCCCGCGATGTTCGTGGCTTTGCAGTAAAATTCTATACACAGGAAGGTAATTTTGACCTTGTTGGCAACAACATTCCTGTATTCTTTATTCAGGATGCCATGAAGTTTCCTGACCTTATACATGCTGTAAAACCTGAACCTCATAATGAAATTCCACAGGCAGCTTCTGCACACGATACTTTTTGGGACTTTATCTCACTGATGCCTGAGTCTATGCACATGGTTATGTGGGCTATGAGTGACAGGGCGATTCCAAGGAGCCTGCGTATGATGGAAGGTTTTGGTATTCATACCTTCCGATTTATAAATGAAAACAATGAGTCAGTCTTTGTCAAATTCCATTGGAAACCTAAATTAGGTACACATGCCGTAGTATGGGATGAAGCATTGAAAATATCAGGTAATGATCCCGATTTCCACAGAAGAGATCTATGGGAAGCAATTGAAAACGGCGATTTCCCCGAATGGGAATTCGGTGTACAAATAGTTCCTGAAGCTGATGAACATAAATATAATTTCGACCTGCTTGACCCTACCAAAATTATTCCTGAAGAACTAGTTCCGGTAATCAAAATCGGCCGAATGGTTCTAAACAGAAATCCTGACAACTTTTTTGCAGAAACAGAGCAGGTTGCATTTCATCCGGGCCATGTAGTTCCCGGAATTGATTTCTCAAACGATCCACTGTTACAAGGAAGGCTTTTCTCGTATACAGATACACAGCTACTGAGGTTAGGCAGCCCTAACTTCCATGAAATTCCGATTAACAGGCCAATTGCACCAATGCACAACAACCAGCGTGACGGGCACATGAGGCAGGAAATCAATGTTGGCCGTGTAAGCTACAGCCCTAATTCTTTAAACAATGGGTACCCAGAGCAGGCTAAAGAAGCTGAAGGCGGATTTGTAAGCCATTACGAACGTGTTGAAGCTCATAAAGTACGCGAACGCAGTGAGAGCTTTGCCGACCATTTCAGCCAGGCAGCCTTGTTTTTCAAAAGCCAGACTAAAGTTGAACAGAACCATATTATTAGCGCTTTGCGTTTTGAATTAAGTAAGGTAGAAACTGTTGCCATAAGGGAAAGGATGCTGGGATTATTATCTCAGGTTGATGAAAATCTTGCCGATAAAGTAGCTGAAGGTTTAGGACTTACAGTTCCTGCCCAACCCGAAAAACCAATGAATCATGGCATAGGTGCCGATGCAGATCCTCAAAAACATGAGCCAAAACCTTTAGATAACAGTTACCAGCCATCTGATGCTTTAAGCATGCTTAAAAACCCAACTGTTACTAATACCATAGAAACAAGGCAGGTTGCATTTTTATGCGCAGACGGAGTCAGCGAGACGTCATTGAATACTCTTAAGAAAGCGTTGGAAGCAAAGGGTGCGACAGCTAAAATTATAGGCCCTCATGCAGGAAATATAAAAACCGATACCGGAAAAGAGATTAAAACTGATCATACCTTCTTTTCATCTTCTTCCGTATTATTTGATGCCATTTATATTCCAAAGGCAACTAATATGAGTGTATTGGAGAGCAACGATAATGTTATAGAATTTATTAACGATGCTTACAGGCATTGTAAAGTAATTGGTGCCGATGAAGGGACCGATAAGTTACTTTCTACAACCACTATTGGTAACAAACTTGCCGACAAAAAAGAAAAAACATTGCCTGGAGTGGTTATGGGTAATGACGCTAATTTTGCCAATGAGTTTATTACAGAATTAGGTAAGCACCGAATCTGGGAAAGAGAAGAAAAAATAGTAGAATAAATTAGTTGGAGGAAAGCAATTGCTTTCCTCCTCTATTATACATCAATTAATATGAAAGCATTCGAAAAAATAATAATTGCAGGTGTAGTAGGTACAACATTTATGACGCTGTACAGCTATCTGAAAGCAAAAAAAGAAAATCAGGAATATGTAGAGCCTATAATGATAAACAAGCTTATAGATAACTCTAAAAACCTACCTTCAATCAAAGACGAAGAGATTCATCCTGCAGGTTGGGGATTGCATTATGCAACAGGAATAAGCTTCGTAGGATTGTACTGGCTACTATGGAAAAAAGTGCTTACAAAGCCCACTACCACTAAAATTCTAATTGTTGGATCGATAAGCGGACTTGCAGGTATTGCCGTTTGGAAATCATTATTTACACAACACGATAGGCCGCCTAAAAATTATAGGAATGGTTACTACAGGCAGCTTTTTGTTGCCCATATTATTTTCTCCCTATTCGCACTAACTACCTACAAATCGTTAGAGCAAAATCAGGTGAAGTAAATTTTAAAAATTTGGGATTTAAAGAATCTTTAAAATTGAACTAAAAAATAAGAGCCATTTTTTTAATGGCTCTTATCATAAAATATTGTTTTTTTCTTAGTCAACCCTTGTTACAGAAAGTTTGTCTAAACAAAAGTAGGCCGCAGTATTCATTCCGTATACCGGATCTGAATCTGTTGAATTCATCTGGAAAATAAGATATTTTACATCTCCTAAACTTTTAAGCTTCGATGCCGTTACATTTACCCATCCTGTTGGCATAACCAATGAAGACCCGGTATAATCTGCTAACGAATGTGTAATAGGATCTGAAATAACACCATCTTCATCAACACCATAAATTAATAATTCGAAATGGTCTCCAGATGTAAACGGCTGAGCAAACCCATCACCATTTAAACAGCCATAATAAGGCCATGGGTGCATATTTATTTTCAACCCCTTAACTTCATATAGTCCCGTGTCTCCAACTTTAATCCAGTTAGAAAAATTAGTTTCACTAAAAACATCACCTTCCGGATTTTTAGGATCTATATAACTCGACCAGTAAGCTACAATAAACGGACTACCGGTTGTTCCCGGAGTTCCCGGGGCAATTGTAGTTGAAGTATTAAATCCACTTCCTGCCATTGCTCCCCACTGATGAGATATCCAGCCATCAGAACTGGTTGACCCTGTACCTATACCATAATCTCTTATATCATTTGCGTTTGATACAATGAAACCATCCCAGTAATTATACCCCGATGATACGGCAGTGTGAGAGAACGTGAATATGTCTACATTCAGTTTTGTATTAGACACGTATGTATTTGACCAATATTTACCACCTGTTGTAGTAATTCCGTTAGTTAATAACGCACTCGTAAGGTTAAGCGTTGTAGTTGTTCCTATAGCAGGATCTGCTGCTAATCGTAATGCTGATGCTGCTGCATCCGGGCTGTAATTGGTTAGAACATCATCCTGGTTACTACAAGACGAAAGTCCCAAAAACAAACCTAAGGTCAAAAAATAAAATACTTTTTTCATTATTGATAAAGTTTAAAGTTACTATTAATTGGTTATTTTAAAAACAGCATATTTTAAGGGTAAATATGATTTATCTAGTCTACAAAATTTAAATCCTGCGCCTGCTTAAATGAATTTGTCAATAGATCTAAAGATCCTAGTTCCACAAAAGTTGGCACATATACTTTTACGAAGTCTATTCCCGGTAAATACACTTTATTTCCATTTTTATCTACAGCCCAGCTTATATCAATAGTAGGATCTTTAATGCCGCCATAACCCCATTCGAATGTACCTACGTTCCAGTTTAAAGCTTGCCCGTCACTTACATCTTTTACAGGTAAATTTACTTTGGTACCCTTCATAGTGTAAGAATCTCCAAGCCATTGAGGATAGTAATTATAGCGTCTCCATTTCTTTGTTTTTGTGATAGTACCTGATATATTTTTATTATCAGACCATTTAAGATAGTCAGTATCAAACTGCCAATCAGCCGCACCTGCTACAGCCTCCTTGTCCGGATCAGGCTTATGGTATGTAACTTCATAATTTTTAACGGTAGTAGATTTACTGTATTCACTTCCTGCTATCTCATACCATTCATTTTCATCGGCAACACCGTTTTTGTTCGCATCATACGCTACATATATGCTAACCGGAGTAATTTTTGCATTACCCCCATCGGTATTCATTTGAATATCAAAATCGCGTTTTCCGTAGGTATTTATTACCGTATGGTCAAATTTCGTAACAATATAACCTCCAAAAGTACCCAGTGGTATCAATTCACCGTTTGTAAGATCAGACTGAACTCTTTCAAAAACCTCTGCTTTCGTGGTGTATTCATAATCGTCTATAGTATATCCCGGAGACGGTAGAAAATCTACTAGCGACAATGCTATAGAATTATACATCTTTCCAGTTTCTGCTACTGTGACTGTAGTTGAGGCCTGTTGTACAAGTTTATCAAGTGTTACTGTAAAATCTACAATGTACTTGTCTGCTTTAGGTGCTATAAAATACAATGTTTTTGTATCACCAATAACGGAATCTTTTACAATTCCATCTTCACCGGTAATTTTAATTGTCCATTTATAGTGCGGAACTAAACCGTTATCATTTTCAATAGTTACCTGCGGATCGATAACCACAACATTGTACCGGTCTACAGCAAACGCTGATGCTAAATTTATTACTACGGATGTTTCAGGTGTAGGCTCCGGCGTAGGTTCTTCGGTAATAGGTTCCTCTACCGGTTTTGTATCATCGCTGCTGCAACAGTATAACGCGCTAATAGTCAACAGACATAATCCGTAATTTATATACTTTTTCATATTCTTATTTTTTGATTTGTCTAAGATTGTATTTTTTTAATATGTGAAGGTCTGCTGCCCCCGAAAACTTAGTAGCCATTGAAGATTGCTGGTGGCAAAGACCCATTGGCTCGCTTACGCAGTTAACGATTTTTATAAAATCTACACCCGGTAGATTTGCTTTATTTCCGTTCTTATCTACTGCCCAATCAATATCAATATCAGGGCTTTTAGCATTTACATATCCCCACTCCGGAGCTTCAAATTCCCATAAAGTGGTTTGCCCGGGACGAGTTGGTTCAAAATTCACATCTAATTTTAATCCTTCAAATACAGACGTATTTTGGGATATCCATAAAGGATAGTATTCCTTTTTGTTTTTAGACCTTGCCATGTAGTACGACTCATCCTGGTTGTTTTGACAAAACAGGTGTTCATGATCTAAGAACGGATCGTTAGGACCGGTTACAACCACCGGTTTTCCTTCTTCAGGCCTGTGATAGGTAATTTTAAAATTCTTAATTGTATTTTCTTTATTATGACTGCTTCCCACAATTTCATACCATTCATCCTCATCCGGTTTTCCATTTCCGTTTTTATCATAAGCAACATATATTAAACCCGGTGCAGGCGGATCGGCTTTATCTGTAAGGTTACCTCCAAAAACCCTAAGATCTTTTTCTCCCGGAATGTTTACAACAGTGTGGTCAAACCCTACAATAATAGAGCCTCCAAATCCACCTAAGTCTAACGGATAACCAACACTTGTTTCATTTATCCTGCCTAATGCAACCTGCATAAACTCTTTTTTTGAAGCACCTTCCTTAAATAAGTCATTAGCAAACGTACCCGGCGCCGGATTAAAATCATAAATGTTTTTTACATAAGGATTATAATTTTTCTCCTCGTTAATTACATTTATAACTGTTTTTTTACTGCCTTTTTTACCGTCTGCCGAAACATTTAATGTAAGTTCATAAATACCCGGATATAGCGTTATAAACCTTAGATCTTTAGTGGTTCCTACAATTGAATCTGTTACCTGGTTAACCGGATTTTTTGTCATTACCCACTCAAATTCCGGATTGGTAATCTCAGCCGAAACAGTGATGTTTAAAACGCTGAATGTAGCAACCTCATGCTGTTCCTTAAGTGTAATCTTAATAGGATCTGCAACCTCGTCTACTGGCGGTGTAACAACATCTTTTTTATCATCATCGCTGCTGCATCCAATATATAAGGATGCCAATGCAAGTAATAATAAATGGGTAAAGTTTTTTTTCATAATGTTTGATATAAATAGATTTAATTTGACATACTGTTTATTTATTTTCGGGTAGGAATGTTTTCACCTAAAAGATGCAAGTCTGTTGCCCCCATTATTTCGGTGGAAGTTTCTCCCAGCCATCCTGCCTGCTGGTTAAGCCCGTTATAAACTTTTACAAAATCTACCCCGGGAAGGTGTACTCTGTTTCCTTTACTGTCAATGGCCCAGTCGATATCTATCGCAGAATCGTCATCATTATTAGGGGCATTATCTGCATAGCCATATAAAAATGCATATTGAACAAAATAACTTCCCGTTCCGCTTTCATCTACCGCATTATCGGGGAGTCTTGTACCTTTAAAAGTTAGTGTTTGTTGATCACCAAGCCATTTTGGCCAGTAATCAAGAGAGTGATTATAGGCGTTGTTTTGTGCGAAATAACCGTCTTTACCCTGATTATCTTTCCAATATATGTACTCCATATCAGTAAATACTACTGTTCCTGTGCTTCCGCCGGGAACAGGAATTTTGTTTGGGTCGGGTTTGTAATATGTGATTTCATAATTGTGAACCGTTTTCTCCATGTTGTGTCCCGCCCCTTCAATTTCGTACCATTCGTCATCAGGAAGTCCATTCTTATTTTTATCGTATGAAACCATGATAACACCTGCCTCGCTACTGCCGCCCCTCATTGTTGAGTCGGGGTTAGGGTTGGCCTCTGCCCAGAATGCATTACCTAATATTCTAAAATCACGTTTGTCTTTTACGTTTACGATTGTATGGTCAAAACCAAAAACAATGTAGCCCCCAAACGCACCAAGCGAAACAAGGTCTCCGGCTTTCTTGGCTAAATAAGTATTTGCCCTGCCTAAAATTCTTTCCGGCGTATCTCCATTGTTAGCAGCCGGCAAATCGTTTATAAATTGTCCCGGAGCAGGCTTGAACTCGTGTACTTTAGCTATGTAAGTTTTGTACTCTTTGGTTTCTTTGTTTACAAACACTTTTACTTTTTGCGTACGTGTTTTTCCCTGATCGTTTACTATAACTTCCAGTTCATAAACTCCAACTTCTGTTGCTGCAAATAGAGCTTCTTTTGCTGAAGCATTAGCTAATGAATAATTATCTGACGGAGCATTAATTACAATCCAGCTATATGTTGCATCTGCACTAACATTGTTATTTGCGGCAATAGCCACTATCGTAGATCTGGCAACATTGTATTCACTATTCTCTATGACTCCCCCACCATTGGTATCATCTGCATTTTTATCATCACCGGAGCAACTGACAACCACTACGGCCGCAAGTAAAAGCAAAATTGATCTAAAGCATTTTGAAGATTGGTTACACATATTTTCTATTTTAGTTTTTATATATAAAAGCAAAGTGCGCAGGAATATTTCCCGCTGTAGTTTTCCATTTTAACCTGCCATCGGGGGTAAAGCAGTAGATATATCCTGTTACGACATAGTTTTGCGCATCGGATATATAAATTTCTTTTGTTTCGGGATTTACCTGAAGCCCGTACGGAATCATGATTTGTTTATCTGTACCGTCAGTAATTATCTTATCGCTAATTACTTTTTTGGTCTTAGTATCCAGTATTCCGTAGGTAACATTATTGCTGTTAGTAAGATAACTCCACTCTACACTGTAGAAGTACAGCAAATCGTCTACAAGGCACATTCCCAGAACTGGAATATTCAATTGCATTTTTTTCTCGTCTGTTTTTGTATCAATGACAAAAAGGTTGGAAGATGTATTGTAATAGTCTCCTCTGGAACTAACATAAATATCTCCCCTGCTGTCTATCTGCATACTAAAGAGATTAATACCTACATCTATCTTTTTTATTTCTGTAAAAGTTTCAAGGTCTATTACAGATACTGTCCTGTCATAATTAGGTACCCTGTAACCACCGGAATTGGCAACATATAATTTACCGTTATGCACAACCATTTGTTCCGGCTGATAACCAACGGTAACTTTACGGGTTATTTCCAGTGATGTAGTATCAATTTCTGCCACAAAGCCAATCTCTGCATTAGGGTTAATTGCTACCGGCCCGGAATAAGAACTTACATATGCTTTGTCTTTATAAAAAGCCATATACCTGCAATTGGGAACATCAATTTTTTTAACGCGCTTTGCAGTCCATTTATCGATTACTTCAACCTTGTTAGAACAGTTAATAACAGCATACACTTTATTACCATATATTTTTATATCGTTGCCAACGTCTCCCAACTCTTTTACAACGGTAGGGTTACGTTCTGAATAGATGTCTGTCGTATAAACTCCCGTCCTGTAACTAAAGAGGTCTATACTTGCCCTGTTCATCCCCATGTTACCTTCGTTAAGAAGATAAAAGCCTTCTATATTACCGTCGTTCCTTGGCTGGGCAACTGTTGTATCTGATGACAGGAAAACCATTTCTTCTTCTCGGCAGGAGATAAAAGTTATGGCTATACATAAACCTGTTAGTAATTTTGTTGTTATGTTTCTCATAGCTCAATACCAATTATAAATTTTAATGTACGCCCCGGCATAGGATAATTATATATTACCTCATAGTGCTGATTGAGTGCGTTATTAAGCTCTACTGTTCCTTTTATTTTGTAATTGTTAACTGCGAAAGATTTCTGTACCGATAAATCGTGGGTATACCAGGGCTGAACTTCATTTACCTTGATATTATTTACATTACCGTTATATCTCTTACCAACATATATATAGCTGTAATTAAAATTCCATGATTCATATTCTGCATTAAGTATAGCAGATCCGCTGTGCCACGGTGTGTAAGGAATCTGGTCTCCATAGGACGATATTTCTAAACCGGAGAACTTTGTGTAATCCCTGCTTTCAGTATAGGCATAAGTAAGATTAGCGGATAGGTTTACTTTATTAATATGCATCCCTAAGTTAATTACAGACTCAATTCCTTTACCTCGCACCTGCCCCATATTTGTCATCATCCAGCGAAACAGGTTTCCTGTTGGGGCGGCTACTATCTTATCTTTAGTATTGGTGTAATAGGCATCTGCCTGAATCGAAAATTTGTTGAGAAAATCTTTTTCAACAGGTAAATTATAAGTGAAACCTATATCATACTGATTCATGTACTCAGGGTTTAGCGTGCTCGAACCAACCATTGTATAATACAAATCATTAAAGGTGGGCATCCTGAAAATACGCTTAGCAAATGCACGTAGATTAAAGTCGTATTCTTTAAAGGGTTTGTAACCTAAAAACAATGCCGGTGTAAATTCGGTTTTATCTGGAGCTTTGGCATTGTATCGTACCTGTTCCTGTACATGTGTGCCCACCACACTACCAAGAACTTTAAATTCTCCCAATCTTAGAGAACTCGCTAATGAAAACAATGCGGTATAGCGCTGTGGATAAGAAAACTGGGTTTGTATACCTCTCCGGGTTGCGTTAAGCCTGTTATACTGAAAATCGGTAGATAATGAAACGTCCCAAATTGGTAATATGCTGTACATATGTACAGCAGAGAAATAGACTTCCTGCTGATAATAGCTATCGTCTGATTGTGCTCCCTCGGTTACTGTTTCACCCAATACATTGGTGGTATCCCTTGCGATATAGTGTGTATAATCGTAGGCATATTTTACCCTTGCCTGAAATTTATATTTTTCGGTAAAATCTTTAACCAAAAAGGCCTGTGCAAAAAAGTTCTTATCATATTGCCTGAAACCATCAGAGAATTTATTCTCTACAATAGCACCCGGCGCTCCCCTTTCAGAATCATAATAATAAACTTTTGCATCCCAGGATCCTTTGTGTAATTTACCGTATAGCCCGGATTCTATTCTTAGTGCCTGTATATCGCTATTCAATCGTGTTGCAGTAGTATCGTAGGCTACCGTTCCATCCTGATTGTTTCTTTTGTACCTGAATTTATATTGCCCGTTGGACTTAATAAATTCTGAACTAATACTCATGCTAACCTTGTCACTCAGTTTTTGTTCCCACCTGAAAGATGGATCATGATAATTGATAGACATGGTTTTGTAACGTACAAGCAAATTCGTTTTTTTACCATCCTCAAAAACAGGACGCTTAGTCCTCATGTAAATGGTTGAAGCTGCTGCGAAATCTTTTGCCGATTGGAAAATCTCACTTTTCTGCCCGTTATACATCGTAAGGGCTTCCATGTCATCAAGCGAATACTTACCCAAGTCTGTAACACCGTTCTGCGCGTTACCCAACTGAATGCCATCGTAAAAAACACCAACATGGTGTGTACCCATATTACGCACATCCACAGTTTTAAGGCCTCCAAGTCCACCGTAATCTTTAATCTGGGTTCCGGCAAAGTATCTAAGTGCGTCGGCAACATTATGGCTCGCCAAATTTTCAAGCTTCTTCCCTGAAAGGCTTTGTACCGGAATTACTTCCAGATAAGGTTTTGCTTTTAATATTACTTCATCTAAAACCTGTATACTATCGACAGGGACCTGAGAATAAAGTAAAAACGGAGCAAATACGATAAAAATGAGTAAAAGTGTTTTTTTCTTATTATACATCACTAATAAATTATAAAAACCGTCAGAGGATGTAATAAGAAACCATAAGAAAAAATACCGGTTATAAAAATAACAGGTTAATTCTTGTTGCTCAACTTTGCTCCCCGAAAGTCTTGAACTATGTGATATTGGCAGGTCTCCTGACTTGTTCTATCTTTAAACAGCCTTCCCATTTCCTACAGAAACAGTGGCATTAGTAGTGTTTAAAGACTTTTTTAGAACTTACAGTAGCGGGCCTGTTCAGGATTTTCACCTGATTCCCTTTTAACTGTTTCTGATAAAATATTTACAAAAACAGACCAAAATCTTCGGTAAAGATAACAACAATGTTTGTAATAAAAACAATCATCAATTACGATAACTACATTTATCACAAAAAAAACATATGAAACGTTATAAAATATGAAGAATATATAAAGTAGAATTTAATTTGATGATCAATCGGATTCTTACAAAACCGACCTAGAAACTTCTTAGAAAATCATCCAGGTTTTCATCTTCGCCAAGCCTTAATTTCTTTTTAAGCCGGTAGCGCCCGTTTTTCACTGTTTCCACAGAAATATTAAGTATCGCAGCAACCTGCTTATTAGACATTCCCATTTTAAAATACGCACAAATTCTAAGGTTGTTTTCCGTTAAGTCCGGACAAAGATCTTTAAGTTTATTAAAAAAATCAGGATGTACCTCATTAAAATGATACATGAATTTATGCTGTTCGGGGTCTTTATTTAGATTGTCATTAATGGTTTTTATAATGTTTTTATAAGCAGTTTCTGCCCCCGGATTAAGTACTTTTTTTAGTTGCCTGGTTTCTGACAGTACTTCCTGAAGCACATTATTCTTATTAGACAGTATTAGTGAATACGAAGTAACCTCCCTTTCTTTGGCGGCAAGGACTTCTTTGTGTTTTTCGGCGTTTATCTGATGAATTGTCTTTTCAAACAACAGTTGTTTCTCAAGGGCACTTTTCTCTGATTCTTTTATTATAGCCATCTGGTGCCTCTTTTGCTGTACGATTACAAGTATTGCAGCGGTAAGAAGAACAAGAAAGAGTCCGAAAGCTAAATAGATTAACCCTCTTCTTTTTTCCATTTTCGCTTCTTCCCTGGAAATAGTAACTTCCTTTTCAGCAGATTTTAGAAAAGACGAAACATATGCCTGATAAGAATCTATAGTGCTGGAACTGCTAGCTATTTTATCTTTTAATACATTATACTTTTTCAGGTATTCATGCGATTTTGGCAAATCATTTATACTTTCATATAAACTAAAAGCAACCAGATATACTAAAGAAATCTGTTCGGCATTATTAAGATGTAATGCAATTTTTTCGGCTTCGTCAATATAGCGCTTTGCATCGGCATATTTTCCATTTACAACACAATAGGTAGTGTAGTTAATTAGTAAAGAAACCGTAAACGATTCGTTTTGTATTCGTTTGTTTACTCCTAAAGCCTTTTCGTAAAAAGGATATGCTTTATCTCTTTCGTTATTTAAAAAGTAACCGCCACCCAGATTTAAATATAATACGGCTTTAAGACCTTTGTCATTATATTTTTCAATAACGGGTATCAGGGCATTCATCGATTTAATAGCACCAGGCTTTTTATCAGGAATTAGCAACTGTGCCGAATGCATATTGATTAGCGATTTATAATATTCATTTGTGGGCGACTCTTTAACCAGCGACTCTTTTAAAAAATTTTCAGCCATCTCGTAATTTCTTGTCCTGTGGCATATAACACCAAGCAACTGTAATACCCTCGCTGCAAATAATGGATTGTCCAGTTTTTTATACACTGTAAGTGCGTTTAAGGAATTGGCCAGGGCTTCGGTATAATTTCCTATTATAACATCATTTAAAGCTAATGAATGGAGCAATAAGGCGTGTTCAAAAGGATATGTTCCTTCATTGTACTGCTTTAGGGTTTTACTAATTCTGCCTTCTATTTTATCGTCAGCAATTCCCTGTGCGTAAAATAAAACCGATTCCCAATAGAGGCATAATGGTAACAGCTGTTTTTTTTCGGGATGGCTCTTGGCTATAGCATATAAATTGTTTACCAACTTATGCGCAGTACCAGGTTCGGTAAAGCTAAGCCTTCCGATTTGATCTGCTATCTTATCGAAATCATTCCGAGATTTCGCATAAAAATTCAGTGTAAGAAATAATAAAACTAAGATGTATATCGACCGCATAAAAAAACTCTCCTGAATGTAAGATTACCTGATAATAAAATGCAAAGTAACTGATTTAGTTGCTACAATGCTATAAATGCACACCGTTTGCAAGACCTCTTTTTCACAATGCACACCATTTGCACACCCTGTATTAAGGTATAAACATAACTACTGCCTGTAATTTTGTGTTACCTCAAAGCATGTTTGCTTTCAAAAAAAAATTACACTAAATAAAAATGTTTATGAAACAAAGAAACTTTATGCTCTGTTTAATTTTACTATTAAACATATCTGCATTTGCACAATTTTCGGGAGCGGGAACCGGAACTTTACAAGACCCGTATGAAATAACAACTGCATCGCAATTAAATGAGATCCGCAACTATTTGGGTGAAGCAAATGCAAGCGTTCATTTCGAATTAAAAAATGATATTAACCTGTCTACATTCATCACTCAGGAATCACCCATTACAGGATGGAACCCTATTGGAAATGATGAAGAGAACAATGCTTTTTACGGATTTTTGCATGGCGGCGATTTTACAGTTTCTAACCTGTGGATAAACAAACCCGAAAGTAATTACCTTGGATTATTCGGATACATCAGGGGCGGCGGTGTAGGTCATATAACAATTAAAACTGATGATACCCATGGTATAGCAGGAACTGATTATATTGGTGTACTTGCAGGTAAAATTGAGGATGCTGCTGTAACAAACAGCAACGTTCAGGTAAAAATTGTTGGTGGCAATTACGTAGGAGGATTAGTAGGCGAAACTACATCTACGGTATCTTTCGCTACCGCATCGGGCACTATTGACTCGTTTGGGGATAATATTGGCGGTCTTATTGGTTTTACTTCTGCCGCGGTATCTAACTCTTCAGCAAATTTAAACATAAAGAACACAGCTGATGTATTTGTTGGTAACTTCATGGGAGGCCTTGTAGGAACGGCTCAATCTACAGTTACAGATTGCAGTGCTACAGGAACAATTAAAGGTACTAATGTAATTGGAGGGCTTGTTGGAAACTCTTTCGGACACATATCAAACAGCCATGCCAGTACCGAAGTTACAGGTAATGAACGTATCGGCGGACTTATAGGTGTTTCAAGCGCCATTACTAACTGTTACGCAACAGGGAAGGTAACCGGAGATAAGGAATTTGTTGGCGGACTTACTTCTCAATCATACGGAAATATTACACAATCGTACGCTACAGGTAATGTGTACGGAGCAAAAACGCTGGGTGGCCTTGTAGGTATGAGTTATTATGACATTACTATATCTTTCGCGTCAGGTGATGTAACGCAGGTATTGCCTAATTCGTTGCCAGAAGGTGGTTTAATTGATGTTGGAGGTCTTGTAGGTAATGCATTTGGCATTATAAATAACTGTTACGCTACCGGAAATATTACTACAATTGAGAACAGCAGATATGTTGGCGGTCTTGTAGGCATCTCTACATTAGAAGTTTCAAACTGCTACGCTTCCGGAAATGTTCTGACTAAAGCATACAGTATGGTTGGAGGCCTTATTGGCGACGCTTGGGGTCCTGTAACAAACTGTACCGCTGCAAATCCAGTAGTAACAAGTAACACAGCCGGCAACCTTACTAATGTACACCGCTTGGTAGGTATCTTAGAATTTGAAGCTACAGTGACAAATTCATTCGCACTTAAAACAATGCGTCTAAATGGAGAAACTCTGGCAATTACAGATGCTAACGATCAGCATGGTAAAGACAAGACAGCGGCAGAACTGCAAAATGAAATTACTTATGGTGCTGATCTGGATTGGAATTTTGATGAGGTGTGGACAATTCGTGAAGGACAGGGCTATCCTTACTTCGGATGGAAAGAATATCTTACCAACATAATATCTGCAAGTGTAAATGAAGAAAGCCGCGGAACTATATCTCCTATTGGTGATATTGCCGTGCAAACCAACACTTCTAAATCATTTACCATTACACCAAAAGAAAATTTCGAAATTGAATCTGTAATTGTAGATGGAGAAAATGTGGGTACGGATGCTGAATATACTTTTGAAGATATCGCCGCAAACCATACTATAGTGGTAAACTTTGTGGCTAAAAACCTTGGTATTAAAGATCCAACGCTTTCAGGAATTAATGTTTACCCTAACCCAGTTAACAACATACTAAATGTTGTAAATAGTCAAAACTATGACATTGAAGTATACAACCTTTACGGTCAAAAAGTAATTACCCAAACTGCGGGTGAAGAACTGGTGAAAATTGATATGTCAAAACTTCCAACAGCAACCTATTTAGTAAAAATAACCAATGGTAGTTTAACGAAGACTATTAAAGTTATAAAGCAATAACATTCAACTAAAAAATTGCATTGATAAATCCCGGCTACACAGTCGGGATTTTTTATTTGCACTATATTAGCATTTCACTTTTATAATTGATACTTATGGATGCATCTATACTGGATAATATCGCACTACACATTGATATTAACAAGGAAGAAGCCAATCATTTCTTATCACTTTTAGAATATAAATCACTCAACAACAAAGAAATTCTATTACAGGCCGGCACTGTATGCCGTACCATTAATTTTGTCGTAAATGGTTGCATTAGAATGTATACTACAGATGAAGGTGGTAAAGAACATAACGTTTTGTTTGCCCCCGAAAATTGGTGGTGTACCGATCTGTTTAGTTTTCATACCAACTCCCCTTCTACGCATAGCATAGAAGCACTGGAAGAAACAAAAGTGGCACAGTTAACGCACCAGAATTTAGAAAAGCTATGTTTAGACGTTCCAAAATTTGAAAGGTTTTTCAGGGTGCTGTTTCAAAATGGTTTTATTATGTATCAAAACAGGATTAACAGTGAATTATCGCTTCCTGCCGATCAGAAATACAAAAGCTTTAAAAAGTTATATCCGGGGCTTAACCAGCGCATAGCCCAAAAGCATATCGCTTCTTATCTTGGTATCACTCCTGTATTTTTAAGTATGTTACGTAAAAAATATAATGATATAAATTAAACTACTTTAATTTTTAGCAGATTGTTATAACGGTACTTTGTCGTATAAAATAATATACACATGGAACAATCTAAAATTGAACGCAACATTTCTTTATACGTTGCCGCATGGAATGAAGAAGGCCTCGATAATATAAAATTTGCACTTACCGCCTTTTGGACAGATGAAAGCACTTATACGGACGATCAGACGCCAACAGTTACAGGTATAGACGCTATGGCCAACCTTATGTTAAAATCATACGAAATGATACCGGGAAGAAGGTTCAGCCAGATTACCCATCCCGACATTCATAACAATACGGGCAGGTACACATGGATGCTGCACCGACCGGATGAAACCACCTCAGCAGGAATGGATTTCTTTGAATTTAACAGCAATGGATACATTACCAGAATTGTTGGATTTACCAAAACCTTAAAACCATTTTACCCTATATAAAAAAGAGAATAGCCAGTTAATAACTGGCTATTTTTATATGATATTAAACTATTTAATCTGGTGCGCCAACTGAGTCAAACTGGCTGGCGTACTCTGCCATTTTTTGCAGATTTTCAAGACCGTAATAATTATTACGTTTAAAATCTGCCAGAGTTTTATCCCATGCCTCATCTCCTATAAAATCGCGGTAATCTGCTAATATAGTCATAGTACCCCATTGGTTATTTTTGTTATGATTGGCTTTAAACAAAGGGTCAAAAGTATTTGCTAGATGAGCAACTATTATATTTTGCTCTGCCTCAGTATATTTATTGCTTTTATTCTCAATTATTTCTGCACTGTAATATTTTAGAGGCAGAATTTTATTGATGTCCTGCTGTTCCTGATAAATCGCTCCATATGATTTTAATAGCCCTCCCCTAACCTCAAGTTTTCTATCACAGCTTTTAGCAAATATCACATCGTGTAAAAAGGCAACATTTTCTTTTGCTGCCTCTTTTATTACAAATTCATTAAACTTAGCGTCTTTATCATACCCAAATGTTTTAACAAGCTGTAGTACGAAGTTTTTATCGTTAGTTGCCAGCCATAAAGCATGCGCTTTACTGTTGTTAAACAGAAACATATTCCGCGCTACAAAAGAGGTTACATTTTTCTTGCGGAGTTCAGGCAGTTCTGCAAAATCTTTCCACATGTTAATTTTTACAGATTCGCCACTTGCATCCGTAGTTTCAGCTTTCATTTTTGCTTCTTCTGCCGCAAGCTCGGGGAACTTCTTTTTATAGTCTATAATCTCAGGTATGGCATAAAGTTCGGTAATAAAGCTTTCCTTTTTCGCTACGTACATTGCGAAAGGCCTTATATCAATTTCATTTTCATTTCTATAGAATTTAGCCTCCTTATCACACTTGTTTTCGAAATTAAGATACAAAAACCTCGTTGATACTGAAGGGTCTATCACCCTCCCAAACACCTCTTTGATCCTGGCATTAAAATCAGCCTCTGATGGATATTTATATCCGTTTGCTGCAAGGGCATCTTTTAATAGCTGAATGCTCTCGGTCAGGTCATTTTCTGTATATGTGTAAGAAGGCGCGTCTGCTGTATTATTATATAAAGCCGATCGTCCTTTAGTAAGTTGTTGTTGTAATACTCCACTCATGGTTTGGGCTGTTTTAGTATCGTTTTTTTTACTTTCATCCTGATTGTTCTTTGCCTGGCCGTTACAGGAAATCTGAGCAGAGGCCAGTAAAATGAAAAGTATTATTTTGGTATATCTCATTGTATGTAAAGTTTATCGTGATGTTGAAGCATCAAGTTCTTCACCGCTGGTACTCAGTTTAGGTAACTTCTTTATTGCCGGCGACGGGGTAAAATCTGACGGTTTAGATATAAATATTTTAGTTCCCATGTTAGACTTACTGGTTTGGTTTATAGAAATTGTTCTCTGTCCGGGACCATCACCGGGGCCACCGTCTGATTGGTTACCACCCAGATACACGAATTTCTTTCCATCTTCCGATTCACCGATTATAAATGCAACGTGTGAATAGTCGAACATTACTACTGCTCCCACAAAAACATCCTCCGCTTTTTCTATAAGTTCGCCATTTTCCCATCCGTCTACATCTGTTCTAAATTTTTGGGCGGTGGCTTTTGGAGCCCAATCCTGAGCGGCAACGTTTGCTGCTTTGTTGGTACCCTGATAATCGTCCGTCTGTTCAAAACACCAATTAATGAATGCAGCACACCAAAATGTGGTGTGATTACCGGACGGAAGTGAGCTCGAATCAAAATAAACAGATACCTGCTCTTTCAAAGGCGAGTTAGTTTGCCTAACGCCTCCAAAATTCTTAAGCTCTTCATAAGCAAATGGCATCCATGGAGCAGCACCTGCAAGGTTTAGATTGGATGTTTTCCCCTTAAGGCACTGAGGCACTTTAAAAATCGCTTTAGTACCCTTTGCAAAAGAATATTCTTTCTTTTTAAATGTATATTTTCCGCCCTGAAAAGATGCTCTTCTTTTATCCCTTGAGTTTGTTTTCGAATTGATTACGTTAACAAGATCTTCCAGTGCTTTCGTTTCATTTTTGCTATCGGCTTTTTCATTTAAACCTTTGGAAACCCAAAAATCGACAGCCGATAAAACAGCATACTTAGGTTCGGCGAGCATTTCAGGATTTTCATTTTCGAATGTTGGGCTTATAAACGTTACATCCGGCAGATCCAGCAGTTTCTTGTTCTTATCATAAAAAGTCTGAAAAGAAGTGTAATTAACCCTACCGGTAACCATGATAAAGCCACGCCCTCTAAAATTATAACCATCATCTGTACCAGCCCTGTTTTTAAGCCTCGAACCATATGCATTATTACCAATTGCCTTCTCGTTACGGGCATCATTCCTACTTCTTTCCCTATTGCCTTTATAATAGGCAAGGTCGCTGGTAAAAAGTGTGTCTTCGCTATATTTTAAGTTTTCGGTAAGGGTTACAAGGTCGGTTTCTACACGTACCTGCCCAAAGAAATGAGCCTTTCTTCTACACGTATTTATTTTAAATTTCTCAAAATAGTCATTAATAAATGGCAAACAGGTTTCCATAAGTGCCGAAGATCCTCCTGTAAAGATTTCCTTCAGTTCTGCCATAGTTACTTTTGCCGTGCAACGTGGACATGTACCTGAATCTCCCTCAATTTCTGCCATTTCAACAATTACCGGAGAAATATCATTTTCTATAACTTCCTGCGCTGTAGTGTTAGAAACTTTAAGGCAGCCATTTTCATAAAACAGGTATTCTTTTCTCAGCCTGGCCATTTCTTCCTGCGTAAATGGCGTACCGTCTTCTTTTGCAGCACCTAGGCCTACCGCTTCCATATCTTTACTGTTTACCAACACTACTTTTGAGTCGGCATTGCTTAGCGTCACCTGGCTTTTTACAGGAATTAGAATATCTTTTCCAGAGTCGTCTTTGCCTTTTTTACTTACTGAAACAAAGTAAAAATCGACATTTTTCTTTTCGGGTTCATTCCATGCCTTTTCCGGAGTGAAATCAAGTTTGAGCATGCTGTCGGTACCTACCTTTTCATTTTGATAAGTCTTTTTAGAAGTTAGTGCGCTTACTGTTCCCTCTTTCTCAGTCATTGCAAGATCCGAAATTTCCTTATACACATTTACCTGCAATTCATCATCCTGCATGTTTACAGTATGTACCCATATTTTATGTGTTTTTCCATAGAAGGTTTGGGCACGCTGAATGTTTTTACCCGCTTCATCTGAAAACACTATCGACTTAATTTTTTGTTCTGATGTTAGTGATAGTACCTCATTATTATCTAATACCTCATAAAGCGTTTTCTCACCAACCTTAACCGGTCTTGCGCTTTTTATTGCTAAATCGGCAGGCAGCGTAACATTTGCGCCTTCTGCCGCAACGAGTTCTATCGTAAAAATAAGCTCATGTCTCGGATGAGGGTTATCAGCCGTTGGTGGTATTGCTTTTTCTATTTTTGTCTTGTAATCATCATTGGTAACAACCTGAAAAGACCCCTTACCTTCTTCGTTCAGGGTAAGTTGTTTTTCTTCCAGGAAGAATTTATTTTCAGGATCGGCATAAAAACTGTCGTCCGGTCCTTTCAGCCATATTTTACCAATAAGCTGCTGATTGGCTAATCCTGCTATCTCAACAAACGCATACGATTCCTCTTTGTAGCCTGTCTCTGTTCTCTTGTACCCCGACTCATAAGACCATAATGCCTTTTTAATCTCCGGGGCTGCAACCTTAACCTTTTTTGCCAGCTTTACAGGATCTGAGTCCCCGCCTTCCATATGGATGTTTATAGTATACTCGCCTTCTTTGGTAAAGGTAAGAGTACCATCTTCGTTCTTTTTTACGTCACCGCTTTCGGGCTCTGTAATGATTCTTTCATCTGAAGCAAGTTTTAACCTGGTTTCTGCCGTAAATTTCACATTGGAATTTAGCGGAATTGTTTCGGGAAGATTTGCACCTGTAACGCTGTTTCTCACAACTTCAAAGTGATAACAGTCCATATAAGCACCCGATTCTTTAAAGTCAGGATCTTTACCATCAGGAAGTGCAGATGCATAGGCCTCAAGTATATAATTTCCATACAAAGCCCCTGCAAGTTTCGCATCATTGCCTAATAGTTCACTTACCTTTTTATTGATTGCGGTGGCTCCCGATATAGGTGATTGTTCAAATACATTTATCCTGGCTTCTCCTTTTTTAAGATACCATTGTATGGTTCTTGGAGCATCGCCTATATAGGCAACATTATAATTTGCCACCTTTGCAGAAATAGAATCACTTATTCTCAATAAAGGATCGCCATGCGTTATGCTCTTAACCCCTAGTTTATTTTCAACTGTAATATCTTTGGTAAAAGGTTTGCCTTCTGCGTTGGTGGTAGCAGATACTTTGTATTTACCACCATTATAAAAAGCTATGGTAGCTGCATTTCCTGAGCCCATTACCCTAACAACGTTTGTTCCAGTTACTGCGCCGGTTCGGTATATAATACTTTTATCATCACTCACAGTCCAGATAACCGAAGATGGTGCCTGAAATATAGTCCTGTTTAAAATTTTAGCTTTAAGGTCATTAGGGTCTACCTTAAATTTCAACGTAAACGGCATAGCAACATTTCTTAATACGCTATCGCCTTTTGCGGTTATACTTTCAACAAAGTTTTTTACGTAGTCAATAAAAAGGCAGCATTTAGGATCGCCCGGTTTACTACCATAAGCTTCAACCCGGTACTTACCTTCTTCAAGATTTTTAAAAAGGTTTTCTAGTCGTAACACAATACTTTTCCCTAAACCTATATACGTCTGGACCTTATCTTTGGTATCGGTTCCTTTAAAAATTGCCCAGACAATTTTAGATTCGTCACCGGTATAATCTGCATTTAACTGCAGTTTAGTTTCGGCAGCGGGTGCGATAATGCTGTCAAAACTAAAGGCATTCTTTTTATGGTCGAGAAAAAATAATGTTTCTCCTGCATTAGCAGCAAAGGGAACAGAAGCTTTAATACTCTTAACCGATGTTTTGGTTGCACTATTTGCAATAGGCCACTGTCCACTTACGGCATTAACCTCGAAAGCATCTTTTTCGTTAACCTTGATCGTAGATGTTTTTTCTTTCTGCCCGGAGTCGGCTACCATGATATCTCCTTTTTTACCGTAGCCGGGACACGTTCCTGTAGATACATCAAGCAGGATTTTCATGCTTTTATTGAACTCTACATTTTCGTAGTAATCTTTGTATTTAATGTTACACTTAGCTGCACATGGCATTTGTTTGCCATCGGGTGTAATGCACTTTCCAAAACCCTGGCCATTATTAAAGCTGGTAGCTTTATCATCCAGATAAGTACCTATAGGTTTATCATGAGCAAAGTACTTATTATCTTTAAGTACTTTTTTCTGACTCATTACATTAAGAGTTGCAGCAGTACCCGGAGAATTATGGTCTGCCGAATTGGTACAGTAAAATTTTGCACCTTCTACAACTAATTTACCTTTATCAGCCATAATATCATGCTATTTCATTATTAAAAACAATGCTTATTTCTTCTTTATAATTTAACTGATCCTCGATCATCAAGTCCAATACAGCTTTCTTACTTATCAGCTTACGGCTTCCTTCTTCAGTAATAGTATCTATTGTAAAATTTATAGATGGCGCGTACATATCATAAACAGGTTTTAATCCGTAAATATCAATAGCACGCTCAATAAATTCTTTATCCAAAAGTTCTTTACATTTAAAATGCTGAATGAACTTATTGCCTGAAACATATCCTGTCGCCTTCCCTTTCAACTGCTTTGTACCAAGCTGCATTAAATCCCAGGAGAATGACTCTTTAACTGCATACGCAGTATCTAAAGGCACTGCGATTTTAAAATTCAGAAAAAGCAGTTTCCAAAAAGATTCGCGGTTCTTATTTTCCAAAAATTTCTGCCCGTTACGTATTATCTCATAAAACTGCTGAAACATATCCAGATTACCGGCAACATCATATTTTTCGTGTGCCAGCTTCTTTGCCTTTACTCTCCAGCCCTCAACCCAATCACTGTGATCAACCAGTTCAATAAAGTTACCGCAGGCATCTACTTTTACCTCTATCGGATACGTAAATGCTTCGAGTGTTTTTAATAGCTGTAGCGATTTATCTTTTTCATCTATATTTTTTATAACCGGCTCTGTTTTGTTAATCTCCCAAATCCTGCCATCCTCTTTATCATCTACATATTTTAATTCGATAGTAAAATCAGATTCAATGGTTCTTGGATACTTTTCGATAACAATTGTTCTAATGTGCTTTACGCTATATATTCTTTTTGTATTCCAGGGATGTATAATAATTCCCTTTAACTTCTTAATATCGTGATTCATAATTTGCTGTCCTGCATTTAAGAAGTCAGTATTAATGCCTTAATCAATAACTTTATAACTATTTATATTTAATATTTATCTGATAATCATCGTTATCAACATGTTCACCATTAAGCCTAAACGATTTGATCATATTTGATATATAATATCTCTTGCTCAGAGTAAATGTCCTTACCATTGTATCCCTTACAATCACAATATCAGATAACTTAAATTCAACACTATCATTTACAATTAGCTTTATGTCTGATGTCACCACCCCTTCATTATCAAAATTCGGAGTTAGATACATTTCTTTATTGATTTCACTCTGTACAATTTCAAAATCCGAACTTTTAAATTCTAACGTTTTATAATTTGTCCCTTTTTTATATTTCAGCATTTCTGCCTTGTTAATTATAAATGGTTTACCTGTTCCGGATATAACTATAGATTCAAATGCTGTATCTGTAGCCTCATAACTGGTACAGGAAATCATAATAAGTGTAACTGTAAGAAGCAATAGTCTTTTCATATACCATCGATAAATAAACTACAAATACCTCCTATTAAAAAACTAAGCAGATTCGCTACAAAGCTGAAAACAAAAGCCAATTTTATAGTCGTAAACCTTGAAAGCGCTAATGCCTCCGCAGATACAACTAATATTTCCAGTAGCAACAGATTTGCATCATAATGCGAATGAACATAACAAAGCAATGTATGTGAAACTATATTTATTAAACTGATCAGAAGTACGAGTTGCACTTTAGATAGTTTAAACCATTTTCTACGCAAAAGTCCCATAGCCACCTCAACAAATAAGGTAATGGCAAACATTGTAAAATAGAAAGCCCAACTTGTATAAAACAGCGGCGATATATCTTCGAGCCTGTCTACCCCTACATTAAAACTAATAACATCTTTACTCGCATTGAGATTAATTACATTGCTCTCATAAATGTTATTTTTATATATTAGCTTTATAATTATCGGATTTGAATTTTTTACATTCAGATAATAATTGTATTCACCTTCCTGCAATTTGTTACTGTCCAGTAATCGGCTGTTGTTCTCCTTTTATTTATAGTATCGTATATGTTTCCAACTTCTTCTAAAACGAATAACTTATAGTTATTTAAAGGCAACATTTTACCATTTTCATAAAAATATAGCTGTACCTCATCTTTAAATTTCGGGCCTGCATCGGCATAGATAAAGCCGGTGCAAAAAAGCAATACAACATAAAAGATGTGTTTCATAATGTACTAAGCCAAAGAACTATTTTTTTAATAAAACCATTGTATGTTTTTTATACAGATATATGCCTTCATGATCTGCCGCGATTGCATCTTTTCCTGATTTAGCAGATATTTCACCACCCCGATTTTTAGGCAGTACGGTAAAATCGTGTATTTTACATTCTATTGTATCATCTACAACAAGCTTATAGTCAAAACCTGTGGTTAGCTTGTCAGGCACTCTAAAATCGATCCGTAAGAACTTCCGGTTATTTAATGTGTCATCTGCTATTGTAATAGAACTGTTTTTATATTCACCAGCACTATTTTCAAATCCACTATCCTTTTTATATTTAATCAATGTTGCTTTTTCAGGTAAGTCATTTGGGCTCCACTCATAAATCATTACCGAATTACCAATTTCTACTTCCTTGCTATAATCATGACAGCTGATAAAAAAGACAACTACTATTGCAACATAAAAAGTTTTAAGAAACTTCAATATACCCATAGTAATTACTTTTAAACGATTTAACTTTAATACCTGTTGTCCTGAATTTTGTAACTGCAGAATCTATATATTCCTTACCGTCGGTATAGCGCCTGTATACAGAAGTAGTCGGGTTCCTTCCCCATGTAAAAATTTGGAATTTTAAAGATTTTACATCACCCAGTTCAGTCGTTGCATTACCTTCTTTATCAAAAAACTCTAATCCACCCTCATAAACTACCCAGTGTGAATCTCTTGCTATATCAACCACAGAATAATAACTTCCTTCATCATCAATCATATCGGCATCAATCATCAGTAGTATCTGTTTTCCTGCTTTGTATTTTGTATCTATTTGCTGTAACGCTCTAAGATCAGTATCAAATAGAAAATCCGCTGTTCTTCCAGATATAGGTGCTTTTTTTGCAGCGATAGAAGGTTTGCTCAATCCGTAGGATACTGATGAGCCAAATACACCTACATTTTTACACATATTGGTTAGCATTTCCGGCCAGTTTACAGCTTTAAGCTGATCTATAGAGCCAGTCTCAGTACCCTTATAAACAAATTGGTCATTAAGGCTTTCCTTACTTCTTGCGGTGGCCATTACAATCCAGTCTGCAGCATATATATGCATACCATCTATAGAGGCCGGAGTCCTGTCATACATTTCCAACGCCTTTTCATGCGGTTGAAATGTATAGTTACCTATTGTATGTTCTCCCATCCTAAAAAGATTCTTTGCCATTGTTTCGTAGGCTGCACTGTCTTTCTTTATCATAGCATAAAACAAGGCTGCCATTCCGCACAAAGAAGTACCTCCCTGTTGTATCCTCCAAGGTTGTGCCATTCTCTCCGCAATCTGATCGTATACAGTTTTCTTATCAAAGTAGCGGAACCTGTTATGATGCCAGGTTTTTTCAAACTCAACACTTTCTTTACTATTTATATAGGCTTTTAAGTGGAAAAACCTCCCGCAAAGATCCGGCTCGTTAAACTCAAAAACCACTTTGTTACCGGTAGCTTTTGCATCCCATTCTTTCCAGGTATTATCTTTTAAAGAATGATATCGCATTACCCATTTTATAGATGAAAGGTCTCTTGGAGGTTTGTTTGTGTAGCTTTCAACCTCGAAAGTATACTTCCTGCCAAAAACCAATCCCAATTGTAATTGAGTATCCCCTAAATTTGCAGAGCCTGCATCTAACGGTGTAACAAGTCTTATCTTTTTTACTTCAGTAGTTTCGGTAGGCGGTTCAGAACCGGGTGTAAATTCATCCAGTTTTTTACCCGTTTTTTTTCCTATCATCTTAGCTTCCTGCGGCGTCATTATATCATAATTGCCACCCGATGCCCTAAAAGACATCCCTTCCGCCCCTTTGGAAGACAGGCCGAATATATTCCTGGTGATAGTTCCGTCTTTCATAATTACTGCATTTTAACCTGTTGACCGCTATTTACGTTAACCTGCGTGGCACTTTCTATAAAAATATCTTTCATAGAGCTAACAATCTGCCCCTCATGCATATTTTCATTAATGGTCTGAGCGTTAGATGTCCTTCTTCGTGCAGCAGTTTCTGTAATGTTACTGGCTGTAAGGCTATAATCATCATTAGCCATTTCAGATATATTCTCTCCGGCAATAAGGTTAACATCTACCTTCGCAGTAGCAACAATATTATTACCTGCGTTCATTATAATACTTTCTCCGGCATCCATTGTTATGTTTTTAGGTGCGGTAACAGTTATATTACCTTTACCATCCATAAACCAGATATTACCGCTAGGATCTTCAACAGTTACAGATCCTTCCTCATCATTCATCTTTACTTTAGTACCCGATCGTGTCTGGATTACTTTTAAATTGTTCTTAGGGTCTGCATAACCACTGGCGGCACTTCCATTATACATAGCACCAAGTACAAATGGTTTTTCGGCATTACCACCTTCAAAACCAATAAGTACCTCTTCGCCAACCTCCGGTATAAAATAAAAGCCTTTGCTTCCTCCCGAGTGCGGATTTGTCATTCGTATCCACGGAGTGTTTGCTCCGTTTTCTTTTTGCCATGCAAAGCCTACCCTAACCCTGCCCAGTCCCGCCGGGTCGTCATTGGCTATTACTGTAGCAGGCTGCGATTCGGCAACCGGAAAACTGTGTACGTTTCCATAAGGCGGCGATACTGAATTTTGCGGAATGGCATCAAACGTGTTATGATAACTGCCCGACTCATCGCAAAAATGCATAATATCGGTAACTATATAATTGCCGAAATTTTGCTCCTGTAACCCATCTAGCATATTGCCTGTAAGCGAGAAGGATGGCTCTTTGATAGATACCACATCCCCAATCCTTATGCCTGTTTCGTCTGAGTCACCCTTAACGGTAACAAGGTCGGCAGATCTTGATTGCAGCTGTGTTGTTACCCTATCAGTAAGATGTGTTTTTGAGTTTCCTTCCTCAAGCGCATGCGAATACAGCATCGTAGAGTTATTAGGATATAATTTTTTGGATGATTCGAATAATGTTTTGGAATAGCCATCCGGCTGATAATTGACTTCTGCCGAGTTAGCCTTTTGCACTTCCCCACTTGACGGATCATAACCGACATATTCAAAACCAAGTGATTTGGCGCGCATTTCTATGTTAAAGGAGTGTAGCGTCCTCCCGTATTCCAGTGTAAAATCTTTAGATGCCTGTCTTCCAAACATTAGTTCTTCACCATTATAGTAAAACCATTGTCCTTTTTTTTGAGCCATACGGCATAAAAAGGCAAAATCACTTTCGTTGTATTGTACTGTATACGGTAACGATGCGTCTTTATCTACCTTAACCGATGGTTTTAACTTATCACCCGGATATTTACCCAACACCTCATTTACTACATCCGTTAATGACTTATCGCCAAATGACGTGATATTAGGCGTGCCTTCTAATAAAATAGTAGGGCTAAATCCGTTAATTATTATACCTCCCGATGCACCCGCTGTTCTAACCATTTGTGCCTCGGTAATTATACCATTAAAAACCATGGGAGACGTAGTAGACATATTAGTAGATTTAATACTAATCTTTATAGACTTGCCCACATAGTTCTGAGCCTTCTCTATAGCCTCACTAACAAACTCTTTTGGTAATGGCTGCAATACCGAAAAACGGTGGTGCGTATGCACTTTCTGATTGATAACAAGCTTGGAAAAACGGGTAAGGGTTTCTCCTTCAATCTGTATCTGTATTTGCGTACTTATGGGCATAACAGTAGATTTTAGAAATTAATAGGTATTAACAAAAAAGGTGATTATTGATTGTGAATTTAATATTTTCCCAAATTGAGAGACGACGTTTTAACTTTTGATTAAGGATTTTAACTATAAATTGCCCTACAAATACATGATTTTGTCAGTAAAATGATATTAAAATATTTTCTTACAGGATATTTTTTTAACATCCGGACACCAAATACATATTTTGTTACATAGCATTTATGAATAACTAAGTAATGTTACACACGTAACATATCTAATAAGGATTAATGTGTTTTATTTCACAAATAAGTATCTGGATTTTATGAATAGTGAAGAATTATAACCTGCTTTTCAAAGTGCTTTTTTTACATTTGTATTAAATACAAAACCAAAAAAATGATAGCACATCACGTATTGTTCTGGCTTAAAGCCGATACTACAGATCAGCAGAAAGCTGATTTTTTAAAAGGACTACAATCACTGGAAGAAATTGAAGTTGTAAAAAACTTTCACGTTGGTGTACCCGCACCTATTGAGCGCGCAGTGGTAGATACTACATACACTTTTAGCCTTATACTATTTTTTGAAGATCTTGCTGCACACGATGTATACCAGGTTCACCCTATTCACAAAGCATTTCTTGAAGAATTCAGGGTATTCTTTGAAAAAGTTGTTATTTATGACGCAAACTAGAATGACATCTCTGACAACAGGATAAAAAACCGGCAATTGATAGTCGGTTTTTTTTTACAATAGTAATCATCTGATATAATATAGTTACCAGACTAATTAAATTATTAATTTGGTAAATATCAGGCATCGCTATAAATACAACACCTAGATTAAAAGGTTTGGTTATTATTTTTTTGTACTTTTAAATAATGAAACTTCAGTTACTATTACTTGCTTCAGGAATCTTGTTTTCTTCCTGCGCATCACAATTACCTACTACTTTTACAGAAAAATCACTTAACGAAAAGGTCTTTGTTGAAAATCACAACAACAGGTACACACTTCATACTTCAACGAAAGTTCAACACTTACAAATTGAAAGCGAAAATGGCACGACGCTAAAAACAATTGTAAATCCTGATTCGGTATTTCAATATAAAATTAGCACAGAAAGGCCGTTATTTACGCTTTATGATAGTGATACAGTAGTAATAACCAACCGTAATATCAGCTTTAAAAAAGTTTTCAATTTCAGGGATATTGGCGGATTAACCACTACCGAAGGCAAAACAGTAAAATGGGGAAAAATATTCAGGTCAGATAATCTTTCCACTTTAAAGGATAAAGAATTTAAAAAATTCAAATCCTTAAACATACAGACTGTATATGATCTACGGACACCTTCTGAAATTGCTCCCAAAAAGGATAATCTTCCCGGTAATGTAAACTACATTCCGTTTGCCATTATAAATGATAACGGCGACCTGTTATCTAAAATGAAAAGCAAGGTGATTAATGGCGAGGTGTCTGAAGAGCAATCGAGAGAAATGATGCTGGATCTTTACAGAACAAGTGTAACAGACAATTTATTGCTAAAAGAACTGATCCATAATATTATCAATTCGGATCAGCCTGTATTGTATCATTGTTCTGCCGGAAAAGACCGTACAGGTGTAGTTACCGCATTGTTATTATCTATTTTAAAAGTAGACCGAGAAACTATTATAAACGAATACCTGCTATCTAATTTTTACAGGAACCAAAAAGTGAAAAGCATGCTTGGCAAAGCTAAACTTGCAACTATCATAAAACCTCATTTACAACTCAAAGTAATAGAAAACTTTATGAGTGTAGACAGGGATTATATTAACGCTATTTTTGAAGTGATTGACTCTAAATATGGCGGGACAGATAGTTTTATTGCCAATCAGCTTGGAATAACGGATAAAGAGCGTTCACACATTATTTCGAAACTGACATATTAAGATTACTCCGGCGTACTGTATAAGATTTTTGTAGCAATAACATAAGTGTAATCAGATGTTATGGATTACTTTTAATACCTCAACCAATTATAAAAAAATCATTACCGAATGAAACAAACTCTACAATTCCCGTTTTATGCCAAATTTGCATTCGTACTGATTATTTTTATAGCGATAACCATAATTTACTATTACGGACAAAGCGTAATATCTCCTTTGTTGCTATCACTATTATTTGCTATACTATTACGTCCCATATCGGCTTTTCTTAATACAAAACTCCGGGTTCCACATACGCTTGCATGCATTATAACAGTACTATTGTTTGTTTTGTTCTTTGGTACGATATTATATTTTATATCTACCCAACTTGCTGTAATGGCTAACGACTGGGATAAAATAAAAGCAAACCTTTTTACACATTATCATAACCTTCAGGCTTATATTAACGATACTTTCAGTATTACCAAGTCAGAACAGGATGAAATGATCAATAAGGCGACAAGCGACTCTATGAGTACAGGCAAACAAATTGTAAGCACTACAGTGTTATCTTTTAGTGATTCCCTGATGTCTCTTATCCTGATACCGATTTACATCTTTTTGATATTACTGTACAGAACACATTTTGTTGCCTTTTTATGCCAGCTTTTTAAAGAGAAGTACCATCCTAAACTACAGGATATACTTAAAACTATTAAAACAGCAGTGCAAAGCTATATCATAGGATTACTGTTTGAATTCATTATAGTTTCAGTACTTACCGCTGTCGGTCTAATGTTCTTAGGTTTAAAATATGCTATTCTTTTAGGTGTTATCACCGGACTACTAAACCTGATACCTTACATTGGTATTCTTATAGCGGGAGTATTAACGGTTATTGCTTCGTTAACCGGAACCAGCGACTTATCTATTATTGTCGGAATAATAGTCGTAAATGTTGTTGTACAATTAATCGATAACAATATCCTGGTACCAATGGTGGTAAGCTCCAAAGTTGAAATTAACTCGATAGCCTCTATCGTAGGCATTATCATCTTTGGAATGATTGCAGGTATTTCGGGAATGTTCCTTGCTATACCGATCATGGCTATTATGAAGGTAATTTTTGACCGTATAGATTCGTTAAAACCGTGGGGCTATCTCTTAGGCGACGATCTCCCGAAAAGCTTTAACTGGCGCAAAAGCAAAAGAATGAAAAGCGTTTAAAATTTTAACTTGGTAAAGTTGAGATTCAGGGTGTCAAAAAGTACTATTTCATCATGAAGTACAGGTAAGCCCATAACAAGCTTAAGTGTTTCCTGAGCCAACATTGTGCCAATAATACCCGGTAAAGTGCCCAACACGCCATTAAGGCTGCAATTGGGTACATCTTCAGGATTTGGAGGTTCGGGAAATATATCTCTTAAATTTTTACTACCGTTATGATTGAAAACTGCCATCTGTCCTTGAAATTTCAGGATGCTTCCGTAAACTAATGTTTTACCTAATAGTACACATGTATCGTTTACTAAATAGCGTGTATCAAAGTTGTCGCTGCCATCTACAATTACATCAAAATTGCTAATAATAGTGGTACAATTTTCGGGGGTAAGCTTCTCATTATAAACAATATAATTACCTACAGGGTTTAATTCTTCCAATACTGTCTTTGCAGTAATTGCTTTAGACTGACCAATATTTTTACCGGTATATAAAATCTGTCTGTGGAGGTTATGCAGTTCTACAATATCAAAGTCAACAACCCCAATAGTCCCCACTCCGCACGTGGTCAGGTATTGTAAAATTGGACAGCCGAGGCCACCTGCACCGATAACAAGAACTTTAGCATTCAGCAATTTTTCCTGGCCTTCTTCCCCTATTTCAGGAAGCATCATCTGGCGGTTGTATCGTAAAAAATTATCTATAGAAATCATATTATAAAGGAGTATATATTTTGTCCCAGTCTTTCCACACCGGCTCATATCCTGCTGATGTTATTATAGCTGCGACTTCTTTGGCAGAACGCTCATCACTGGTTTCAAACTGTTCGAGCGATTGTGTATCTACAACATAACCACCGGGATTGGTTTTAGACCCGGCACTCATGCTGGTAGCACCTAAGCTAATTATATTATCCCTGAACTTTTCGTTCTCACGGGTGGATATCGAAATTTCCAGATCTTCATTCCATAAACGATATGCACATATAAGCTGAACCATATCTTTATCGGTCATAATGAAATTCGGTTCGATTATACCTTCAGCAGGGCGGAGCCTCGGGAAAGATACCGAGTATTTACTCTGCCAATATTTCTTTTGAAGATAGTCAAGATGTAGTGCCGTAAAAAAACTATCGGTTCGCCAGTCTTCCAGTCCCAGTAAAACTCCTAATCCTATTTTATGTATTCCTGCACTGCCAACCCTGTCGGGCGTCTCCAACCTGAAATCAAAATTTGATTTTTTCCCTTTGGGATGATACTGTTTATACACCTCCCTGTGATAGGTTTCCTGATACACCAATACAGTATGCACTCCTGCATTATGCAATGCTTGATACTCTTCGGTACTTAAGGGCTGAACCTCAACAGATATATTAGCAAAACTATCTTTTAGCAGACCAATAGCATTCAGAAAATAGTTGATATTTACCGTATAGTTAGCCTCACCTGTTACAAGCAGCACATGATCAAAACCTGCCTGTTTTAAAGCTTCAGTTTCAATTGCTATTTCTTTATCCGATAATATTTTTCGCTTTAGTTTATTATCAAGGCTAAAACCGCAGTACGTACAAATGTTCTGGCATTCGTTACTCAGGTACATGGGCGCATACATCTGCATTGTCTTGCCAAAACGCTTTTGTGTAATTGATCTGCTTTGCACAGCCATCAGTTCGAGATAAGGCGCAGCAGCAGGAGATATCAACGCCAAAAAATCATCCAGGGATCGTTTAGTACTTGCAAGGGCACGTTCCACATCGCCGGAAGTAGCGCTATATATCTTATCCTGAACAATCTGCCAGTCGTACGTATCAAAAATGCTCTTAAAAGTAGTCATAGGCTAATTAGTTATCATATAAAAAAGAAGTCAGCGGACTCGAAGCCTGCGCTGTTAAACCTATGCCAGCCGGTTTTGCTTCAAAAGCCTTTCTTCCGGCAATTACAGCTTCCTTAAAAGCTTCAGCCATCAAAACCGGATTATGGGCTACTGCAATGGCAGTATTTACCAACACAGCATCGGCACCCAGTTCCATAGCCCTTGCTGCATCAGACGGTACACCAATACCTGCATCTACAATAACAGGCACCCTGCTCTGCTCAATTATTATCTCTAAAAAATCAACCGTCTTAAGTCCCTTATTACTACCAATTGGCGAACCTAGTGGCATTACCGCTGCTGTACCTACATCTTCCAATCGTTTGCATAAAACAGGATCAGCATGTATGTAAGGTAAAACTATGAAGCCCAGCTTAGCCAGCTCTTCTGTAGCCCTTAATGTCTCTATAGGATCGGGAAGCAGGTATTTAGGATCAGGATGTATTTCCAGTTTAAGCCAGTTGGTCTCCATAGCTTCACGTGCCAGTTGGGCTGCAAAAACAGCTTCTTTCGCATTTCGCGCTCCTGATGTATTAGGAAGCAGGTTAATGTGGCTGTATTCCAAATACGATAATAAGCTATCAGTATATTTAGTAAGGTCAATTCTTTTTAATGCTACAGTTACCAATTCACTGCCGGACGCCAGTACAGCATCCTGCATTTGCTGGTTTGACCCAAATTTCCCTGTTCCCAGAAATAAACGGGATTCAAATATTTTATCTCCTATTTCTAATGGTTTCATAATGCGTGTAATTGATTGAATAATTCTTTTTTATCAGGATGAAAAGTCACCAGTCCCGAAACAGCAACCCCGTGTACTCCTGTAGTAAGTATCGACGATATATCATCTTGCTGAATACCGCCAATAGCATATACAGGGAGAATTATATCTCGGTACTGTAACTCCTGCATGATTGAAGTAAAGCCTTCCAACCCTAATATCGGACTTAGTTTCTCCTTTGTCTTTGTAAACCTGAAAGGCCCCAGCCCAACATAATCGCACTTTTCTTCGTAGCGTTGCAGTACGTCATCTAAGGTATTAGCTGTACCGCCAATTATTTTATCATATCCCAATATAGTGCGTGCTTGGTCAACGAGCATATCATTCAACCCTAAATGGATACCATCAGCATCAATAGCTTTTGCTACGTAGGGATAATCGTTAACGATAAAAGTACAGTTATAGGCTTCCAAACTTTTTTTTACTAATTCAGCCAGATGAAGAACCTCAGCTTCAATAACATTTTTATACCGAAGTTGCACCCAGTTACACCCGGCATCTACCGCAGATCTTATGTTATTTATCTGCTCAGTGATTGAATTTCCCTGAGAGATATACTGTATTTTATTTATTAAATTCATTATAAATGGTAAAGCATTTTTTAAATTCTTTAAATGGGTTATCTGCAATCCAGATAGAGCCTAAAAGAGCGATATCGTCAAAGCCATTCATCAGTGTTTCATTAATATTTTTATTGGTGATTCCTCCTAATGCAACAAGTTTGGTTTTAAAATTTGTTCGCTCATTAACCGATTTTATTATATCTACTTCCGATACATATCCTGACTTTGAAATACTCTCATATACCGGACTCAAAAAAGCATAGGCAAACTGATCGGGTAGCTTATTGAATGTTTCAATACTGTGCGTTGATGCAGAGAATACCCACTCTTTTTTATTTCCTAAACCTGTTGTTATCTTTTTAAAATCCGGCCTTGTCTTTTCTGTAAAATGGATACGACGGATATTGAATTCTGATGCCAGCCTATATTCCTGATGCAAAACCAGTTTTGAATGGTGAACTGGTTTGATGCTTTTTATTATACTAACAACATCATTTTTGGTAGCATTAGGTTTCCTTATATGCAATAGCTTTAATCCTTCATTGAAAAGGTTATTAATTATTTTACTTTCGTTTGCTACTGAAGCCGGATTGGTTATAACAATCATTACAGGTAAATTTCCTTTCCGCTTTCTACAAACTCTTCTGATTTTTCTTTCATACCTTTTTCCGCGACATCTCTTATCTCCTGAGATATTTTCATCGAACAAAATTTTGGCCCGCACATAGAGCAGAAATGTGCAACTTTAGCACCATCTGCCGGAAGTGTTTCATCGTGAAATTCACGTGCAGTATCCGGGTCTAACGCCAGGTTAAACTGGTCTTCCCATCTAAATTCAAACCTTGCCTTACTTAATGCATTATCGCGGTACTGCGCACCCGGATGCCCTTTAGCCAAATCGGCAGCATGAGCAGCTATCTTATAGGTAATAACCCCATCTTTTACATCTTTTTTATTGGGAAGCCCTAAATGTTCCTTTGGTGTAACGTAACATAGCATAGCCGTACCATACCACCCAATCATTGCAGCACCAATGGCTGATGTTATATGGTCATACCCCGGGGCAATATCTGTAGTCAATGGTCCTAACGTATAGAAAGGTGCTTCGCCACAATGCGCAAGCTGTTTATCCATATTCTCTTTTATCATATGCATGGGTACATGTCCCGGGCCTTCGATAAACACTTGAACATCATGTTTCCATGCAATTTTGGTAAGCTCACCCAACGTTTCCAATTCAGCGAACTGCGCAGCATCGTTAGCGTCCGCGATAGATCCCGGACGCAAGCCGTCACCCAATGAAAATGCTACATCGTAGGCTTTCATTATCTCACATATTTCTTCAAAATGGGTATAAAGAAAATTCTCTTTATGATGGAAAAGGCACCATTTTGCCATGATGGATCCGCCACGGGAAACGATCCCTGTTACACGGTTTGCCGTTAGGTGTATATATCGCAACAAAACGCCCGCATGTATGGTAAAATAAGATACCCCCTGTTCTGCCTGTTCAATAAGCGTATCTCTGAATATTTCCCAGGTAAGGTCTTCTGCAACGCCCTTTACTTTTTCCAATGCCTGATAAATAGGTACAGTTCCAATTGGCACAGGTGAATTCCTGATAATCCATTCCCTTGTTTCGTGAATATTTTTACCGGTAGAAAGATCCATAATCGTGTCCGCTCCCCATCGGCATGCCCAAACTGCCTTTTCAACCTCTTCTTCAATACTCGAAGTCACCGCACTGTTACCAATATTAGCATTTATCTTTACCAGGAAGTTACGCCCTACTATCATAGGCTCACTTTCGGGATGATTAATATTATTTGGAATTATGGCACGACCGCAGGCAACCTCGTCCCTTACAAATTCAGGTGTTATTTTATGTTTCGGGGTATTAGCACCAAAACTATTACCTGCATGCTGGGCAGATAGTGATCTATTATTATCCTGCTGGAATTCTTCCAGCCTTTGATTTTCCCTAATCGCTATATATTCCATCTCAGGAGTAATTATACCCTGTTTGGCGTAATATAACTGCGTAACATTTGCCCCCTTTTTAGCACGCATTGGTTTATGCAGGTACTCGAAACGAAGGTTATCCAGTTTGGTGTCGTTCAAACGTTTCTTTCCGTAATCCGATGATATTTCTGTCAGTTCTTCGACATCATTACGATCCATAATCCACTGCTCACGTATTCTGGGAAGCCCTTTACGGATATCAATCTCAAAATCCGGATCAGTGTATGGCCCCGATGTGTCATATACCGTAACCGGCGGATTCTTTTCCAGGCCACCGTTAGAAAGGCGGGTATCGCTTAATGTAATTTCCCTCATGGCAACCTTTACAGGGTGGAGTTCACCTTCTACAAAAATCTTTTTTGAGTTAGGAAATGGTGTACGCGATATTTGATGTTCGTTATTTTCCATATTTTTTTTGGTTAGTTTTTAGCAATAGAAGTTTACCCGCCCTGTGTTGCAGAAATGATAAGGATTTGATCGGTAGGATTAAGGAGATGCGAATTCCAGTCGGTTCTCGGAATTACGTGATTGTTTACGGCAACAGCAATGCCTTTTTGTTTTTGAGGAGACTCTATATCAAGCAGTGCCTGAACAGTAAGTTCATCAAAATCAAAATTCCGGGTTTGGTTGTTTATAAATAATTCCATTCCTTATTGGTTAAGTATATTATAGAGATATACTTTAGGAATGGCTGCAGTATGTACGCAAAGTGGTACAATGAAGTCATCTTACTTTTCCCTACGGCAGTATGAACTGCATCAGGTTCAGAGGGTAAAATCTCAGCCTACATAATTGTAGACACCCCTAAAGTGTAAGCAAATGTAAAATTTTAATTTTAATAACCGTAAAAAAATTACATCTATTGCTAATTGATAAACTCGTCTGTTAAATTTAAACCCTGCTCCACATAATTATAAAGCTAAATGTTTTATAAAATTAAGATTCACTAAAAATGAAATTGATAACTTTATAATAATTGTTTGCTCTGCTTGTTATAAAACGAAGATGACGGGTAGGCAGCTTGTCGAGGAGGCTGTAAGGGGCCATGCACTTTCCACCCGTTCGTGTATGGCATAAAAACTAACGTCGGCGTGCTTTGCACGGAAACCGATCAGCAACGCGGCAGGATGACAGGCAGAGAACAATTTTTTAATCTCTAAGGTAGAAGTGTTGATAATTGATTTACAGTTTAAAGACCAATACTTTTATCCTCTTTAAATATATACTATATTTGGCAGATGAAATGGTTAAGGGACTTTGCAGCCTGCCTGCTTCTGCTATTCACCTTCCTCCTTTGTACAAATGGAGCCGAGGCTTCGTGGAAACCCTTAAAGAAACCCACACAAGACGCTATTGATAAAATTGATTTTGTTAAGGATGCAGCTTTAATTGCCAAACCTTATACAAGTCAAAACCTTTCAGAAGATCAGCGTACACCTTCCCCGCTTACGGCAAAATGGTTTGTTTCGTACATAGAAACACATTTCACCGATTTTAGTCCCCTAACTAATAATTCCTTCTTTATCAGGCAGGACATTAACCGATGCCATAAGGTATCACTCCTGCTCTTTCCTTTTCATATTTTCTGGTAAATAACACTGTACCACAGCGGTTTAATTTATGGCCTGAACTATACCTAATGTTCAGCCTGACTTATTATTTACTTAAAACAAAAACATGGATACATCGTCATTACTAATTGGCCTTGTGCTTATATTAATATGCGCACTACCAATTATCTACATCATTAATACGCAGAATAAAAACAAGAAAAAAAAGTCCGAAATATTTAAAATGTACGGACAGGGTAAGTATAAATTTAAAACGGTTGAAAACCATTACCGTAAATTATATGCTCTTGATACCCAAAACAAAGGATTTCTTTTTGCAGATCTGGATCAGCCCAATACCGAAGCGTCATTTATCGACCTTACAAAAGTTAGTTCATGCCGCGCTGAAGAAACTACTATCGGTACAGATGCAAGGATATCACTTCACTTTAAATCGCCCCAGAGAGACGATGAAGATATTATTCTGTATGATTCAGGAAAAGATAAACTTAGACATTCTTACTGGAATGAAAATATAATTATTGCCAAAAAATGGCAACAACTTTTAGAAGACAACATTTAAGTTTTGTTTGGTTAATTATTGTTCAGAAGAAAGGGGTCGTTTACGATCCCTTTTTGATTTTTAGATTATGCTAACATCGGTTTTCTGAAAGCGACTGAAATAAGAAATAACTCTCTTAATGATAATTTTTTTTTCATCTGCCGCTATATTTTTTCCATTATCCCAACGGATTAACGAGTTTTCAAAAATGGTGTCATTTCTAACCTGAATGTCAATTATTATAGCGCGATCACTATCTATTTCGTGATAAAATAATCCTTCACCCCTATTTACTATCCTAACTTTATAATTAGAAACAATATTATATTCGACCATTGGCCCTACAGCCTGGTCATTTTTTAATTCCTGTATATAATCTAGTTTCATGGTTAAGAAAATTAATTATTGCCATCTTCCTGTTGCCAGATTATCATAATATAAGTCTAACTAATCTTTGTCGATAACTCCTGCTCCACTAAGATAATCAATTATTTCAATGGCAAACTCTTCATCTTCAGCACAACCGGTAGTACGTGCTATCTTATCGTATTAACAAGGTAGTATTTGAAAGATTTAAATATCAATGAAAATTTTAAAATTTTAATCACATTTTCACTTGTATTGTAGATAATTTGCCGACAGAACAATATTCAAGATAATACTTTCTAAACCGATAAGCATTTCTTTTACAACTCTTTCTTCAACGTCAAAATTATCCAGGTTTTCAAAATCATGTTCATCAAAATTTAAAATATTTTGGTGAGATGGATCTATAAACAACTCATTAAAAGAAATTTATAAGTCATTATACCTGAATACCAAATTACTAGCTTCATCAAATACTGAATAAAATTTATTAGAAACATTTATATGTTTGACATCACTTAAGCTTTATAAATCCCAAAAAAGCTTCTCGTTGTAACTTAGATTTTCAAATTTCGAATTTATAAATTTTACATATTGTTATGTATCATCAGAGATTTATTTAGAAACGAATAGTAATTAATTGTTGCTTATACTTAAATACAAACGAGGTTTCTTTCCAAGTTTTTAATCTGGGAGATTATCTTCTATCAATTTTTCAAAAGAGTCGGCTAATACTACATATTCACCATTATTATGATCAAATAAAAGAATTTTGCCTTCGCTATCTATCATAATGGGACTACCTGAACCATCAAATGAAATAACATATTTATCTTCAAAATCAGGAATCCATGATTTTCAAATTACTTATTTAATTCAATAATATCGACGTTTTCTAAATCGTTTAAATTTTTAAAACTATAAATACTATATCCTACATAAGCCCCTCCAAACAATTTTATAAATTGTTTATAATCACTATCAAATGAGACTTTGAGTAGATTTTCAGCTCTATTTATTTCCTCATCAGTTGCTAAATTTTGCGTGTAGTCTTCGTCTTCCAAAAAAGCTTTTATTCTTTCAATGACTTCGTTTTTCATACATATATGTTTATTTACATTCAATCGAAATACCTCTCGTATTTAATTCCTTTTCAGCTCTGTCCTTCCAATATTATTTTCTCAATTGATCAAACCTTGCTCTATCTACAGGATCTAATGGGCGTGGTTTTGGAAAAAATGGATGTTGTTTCTTATTTCCAAGATTGTGCGCCGATCTTGGCATTTCGATTATTGGTCCTATATTCTGTTGTTTTTGATGATGTAAAATTATAGTTTCACCTTTAGCATTAATAGGAGATTTTCCAGACCCTTTAGGATTATTATTAGCATGATAAATTTTTGTTAATTCTTTATCTGATAAATGACTTAAATCTTGTATGTTTTTAACTTGTAATGTTAGACCATCAGAAGATGTAAAAACGGTAGAAGGCCCTCCAGATAAACCAAAAACATCTATTAAAATTAGAGAATCATTTATATAGCTATATAGGTTTTGCATTCCTCCTTCAAGCCCAATAGGATCCTGACTCAAATAACTCCCCGTATCACTGCTGTAATACCTAAACCTATTGTAATACAATCGGGTTTCTATATCCTCATACTGCCCCTGATACCTAAACGGTACAAGCATTTCTCTAATTAATAAAAAAAGAGCCGTCCATTTGAACTGCTCTTTTTCTGATATTAATTTATTTACGTACTAATACTATCCTATCTTTAGTACCAGTACTTAAAACTGTTGGATCGTTAGAATAGATCTGATATAATAACTCGTCAAATTCTAAACCCTTTGGAGGAGAACATGTAGAGAGATCACAATTGTAAAAATTCACAAATTCTCCAAATTCAGCATTAGTAAAATCTACCCTATTTAGGCAAGCATCTTTCGATGGATTTGTTTCATATATACCGTTAAAAGATACATCATTAAATTTTCCTGATAATTTACAATCTCTAAAAATACTCCCATTAAAATTTACATTGTTAAATTTCATTTTTTCAAAAGTGCAGTCTATAAATTGGGTAAAGTCAAATTCTTTACCTTTGTAAACACACTTTTCAAATTGGCAATTTTCATAAATACCTTTGTTACTTCCTAAGGTAGTATTTGAAAAATTTAAATCTATGAATGAGCAATTTTCAAATTTTGACTCATAAAAAATTTTTGTGCCAGATAGATTAGATTTTTTAAAAACACATTTTTTAAACGTTACATTTTCAAAAATAGCACTATTAAAATCTGTAGCAGTAAAATCATATTCCTCAAAAACCTTATTAGTGATTTTTGTCTTTAATTCCCAAATCTTTCCTTTTTCTGTTTCGTTCATAATATAAATAATTTACCAAAAAATGCCCGTTCCCTCCCCGAAATCAGGATCATATTTATTTTGATGTGTTCCTTTAGCCCAATCTTTTTCCGTTGTTAAATCCCAATATTTATTTTCTTTTGGATCGTAGACATCAGGCCCTACCTTTCCTCTCGGAGTCGTAGATAAATGAGATAGGTCAGGATCTGCATCAACTTTAGCTTTAAATTTTGTATCAATTTGTGTACCCATATATAATCTCTCTTTTTTAGCTGCCATCATTTCATGATATGCTTTAATTTTGGGATCTGAAGTAGCTACAGAGCGATTCAATGACCTTTGAATTGACGCTTGCTGTTTTAATGACAATTGAGCTTCCGATTTTGCGGCATCTGCATGAGCCTGAAGTTTTTTTGTTGTTGCACAATCAAGACCGGAGGGATCAAGCCAAATATTAGAATCCTTGACATATCCGTATAATGTGGGATTATTACCTGCCAATCCAATAGGATCCTGGCTAATATACAATCCTGTAGTAAAATCATAATATCTAAATCTATTATAATACAGCTTTGTCTCCAAATCTTCATATTGTCCCTGATATCTAAAAGGTATAAAAGAATTTTCTCCTTCAAGTTTACGGATTTTACCATAAATATCCAATTCGGCTTCCCATACTTTTTCACCGTTTTCATTAAATGCCTGACATGGTGTACCTAAATAGTCGGTAACAATAGAATATTTTTGATTCCCTTCTATTTTTGCTGTTGGCTTAAAGGTGCCTTCCTCAAATATCCAGGTTATTAAATTGTCAGATACCGGTTCCGGCTTGTCTTTTACAAGGAAGTCAGAGTCATCAACCAGCCACTGTGGCCTTTCATTTATATTATACTTCCATTCGTGTAGCGGCGTATTACCGTCCCAAACAAAACGGTTTATAGTATCATTTACAATTTTCGCAGTCCTTCTTCCCAGTGCATCATATTCAAAAGCAACTTTGCTATTATCAGGCTTAGTTACTTGTTTCAGCATACCGTTACCTAACCAGTCGTATTTCCAGGTGTCCTTTCCTTCTTTAGCTATAAGGTTGCCTTCCCCATCATAGGCATATTTATATTCCGTATCTCGAAGCAGTTTCCCTCCTGCCCCGTATTTCCTGTCGTTTTTCTGTTTTGTCTTAAACAGATTACCAACCTCATCGGGTAGTTTATAGTCGTACTGCCCGTCTTCATATTTTGCCCATGCAAGATTGCCAAAAGCATCGTGGGCATAGCCAGTTTCACCTCCTGTAATCTCATTGACCGTGCGCCACAGGCGGTTGTTAGCGCTCCAACTGTATTTTCTGTTCCTTGCCGACCTGCCTTTTGATTGCACTTTGTGCAATACCGGGTGACCACCATTATCATACTCCCAGTGGCTTTCTATACCGCCACTCATAACCCTGCTTACTTCCTGACCCATAGCATTATGCTGAAGCCTCATCTCCCATGAACTTTCTAACAGTTCTGTTTGTGCCTCCGTCGCTGAGAGGTTACCCATTTTATCATACTCGTGGGCTATCTGTGCACCAAGGCTGCTTGTAACTATCGTTCTGGCACCACTACGGTTGTAGGTACTTAGTACGCTGTGCTCCCCTTGGGTGTCCCGGATTATCCTGCCTATGGCATCTCGCTTTAGCTCAACAGTTACCTGAGGGTTAACAGCCTCAATAAGCAATCCCCTTTTATCGTAACTGAATGCTTCCCAGGTTTCATCATAATATTCGGCTCTAATAATTCTGCCTACAGCATCATATTCATACTCTGTCCAGCGGTCATCGGGCCTGTCGATGCGTACAACTTTTCCTGTCCTGTCTCTTTGGTAATAGCGCCTAAGGTCATCAAAGCCTATTTCTTCTACTACTTCGCTATTGGCATTTCGTACAAAACGGTACAGTTCGTTGTGTTCGTTTTTAATATTGACAAGATCTTCGTTACGATTGTAGTTGAATTCTACCTTAACACCATTTTCTTCCCTCATCTTAAGGCTTCCAAGTGGCGTATAGGCAAACTTTACATCATGCTCGTTGTCTTTTGCATGGATAACTTCATCGTAGGCATTATAGCGTAATTGCACCGAAGTATGGTCAGGATGTATAATTTGTGTTACACGGCCTAAAGGATCGTAGCTAAATTTTTGCACACCCCCTTCAGGGTTAACGGCTCTTTCTACCTCGCCTTTTTCATTGTAAGTCCATGTAGCAACTTCACCATAAGGCAGTGTAAGTTTTAAAAGGTTAAACTCCGCATCATATTCCAGTTGAGTAATGCCTTTGTTTACATCGCGTATTTCGCTTACAAGTCCACTCTCATTATAACTGAATGCGGTAATTCCTTTATCAGGAGCTATCGTCGTCTTAAGCTTTCCGTCCTCATTGTAATTCCATATCGTTGTACCGCCTTCAGGGTCATTGGCAATAACAAGACGGTCATTTTCATCATATACATAAGTATACTGTGCACTATCGGGCTGTATAACAGCTGTTAGGTTACCTTTATCATCATAGGTATAACCGGTAAGATATCCTTCCTCGTCTATTTCCCTGTATAGTTCGAAGGTTTCGGTGTATTCAAAAAATCTGGAATTGCCAAGTGCATCTCTTATCTGCGTGCACAGAAAATCTTCATTATAATAGTAAACCGACTGGTTACCCAATGCGTCGGTAATTATATTATAGCCAAGTTCAGGGTGGTATTCCAGCCAGCCCTCAAGAAGCCCTTCATCGCCCCAGGTATGTGTACAGCGTTTCGCAGCATCATATTCCCAGTAAAAGGTCTGCCCGTTCCTGTCGGTCTTGGCAACCATTAAGTGGTTATCATATTCTATAGTTACCGCTTGTAATAATGCATCTTTAATCACAGCAAGATCACCGGCTTCGTTATACTCATACGCTACCAAAAGGAACCTGCCTTTCAAAGATTCAAGGTAAATACCCGATATGCGGTTTTTATGGTCAAGGTCAAATGTAATTACTCTGCCACAGCTATCGGTAATACCCACCAATGATTTTCCGCTATAAAACAGGCTTACTGCCTGCCCTGATGTATTGCTTATGCTTACAGGTACATAATATTCGCTGTCAACCGGTGTGTAATGGTAGTTTAATCGTTTGGTGTGGTGATAAAGGTTGTAGTTGTTTCCTTCGCGCTTTAAGGTGAGGCGTTCCATGCGGTGGTAAAACTCCTGCCCGTCTTCCAATATCGGGAAACCGCAGGTTCTGCCATCCGGAACGCACACCGCAATTACCTGGTCATCGTATACTATTTTCATCGGAAGGTCATAGCTATGGTGGTAGCCATGCCCTAACTGGTGTTCATTTTCTGCATCGGAATTCCATACACGTTCCCATACTAGTGGTATAGGGCCGGGAAGTTCAAAATCGGTATACTCATAAAATACAATGCCCTGTATAAGGTCTACGGGTTCAAACCCTTTTTTACACAAAAATTTACTTAAACGGTTCGATTTTCCAAATGCCTTTTTCGCCAGTTTGTTCAATTTTTTAAGCAACTTGCTCATGGCTTTGCCTAAAACTTTAAACAGTGCCCCAAAACCATAGCCCGCCAAAAGGTTGATAAGCATACCCATAAAGTCGGGTACATAAGGGCCTGCTATATTCACAGGCATGCCTGTAGGGATAGGTAAACTGAAGCTTGTCGGTGCAAACAATGACGGTATCGGCCTCATTTTCTTACCGGGGGTAAGGCTAAGTGGAATACCAATATCGTTACACGTCATTTTCATGTAGCCCTTTGGGCTGATGCGCCTGCCTTCTATGTACGAGTTTACACTTCCAAAAAAATTCATCGACTCATGCCCTATCATGGGCATCATGGCAAACGGACCTGTAAATAATGGTATGTGTATAAAGGTTAGAATGTTTCCTCCGGTGTCGGTAACACCTCGCGGAATACTGTTAACATTTACTGTAGAACCTATAAATGGTATATAATCCATAATATCCATCACAATGCCTATGTACGGATGTATAGGGTTAAACGGAGGCAGGGTATTAAAGTGAATATCAATCCCTATTATAGGTGTAAAATGGTTGTTGGTTAACAGCATGGCTTACAGTTTAGGTATTATCGTTTTGTCCTACATGAAATCATAACCTTTTTGAATAATTATTATTAAACAAATCACCTTCTTAATATTGTTGTCCTAACGCATTAATCTTATTACAGTTTTAGAAATATTTTTCTCACAAAATAAATTTAATCTACTGTAACTTATCTTTCACTATATACATCCGTATATAGAAAAGCTTTTAATTCTGAAAAAATTCTTTCAGGATATAGAAGCTTTACCAAATAACAAAAACTCTACCTCTCATTTTATCATTGAACAAACCTATTTAAACTCCATCCTATTTTTTGGTTTAAAACCATACACCATTATTGCCTATTGTAATTCTATTTTGTTAACGAAAAATCTGAAAAGGTAAAATCTACCAAACTAAAATTACACTTCGTTTCATAATTTTGATTTTGTGGAGTTAGTAGCACAACAGTCTGATCCGTTTTGCCTTCTATATACCAAATTGAATAAACGCCTTCAACTGTTGTACCTATATTCGGCATAGCCGGATTAGCAATAATTTTTCCAGCAGTATCATAAATAAATAGGTTACGCTCCCCTACTTCCCGATAGTCGGCTATAATCAAAAATTGCTGTAAACTTTCCATAAATTCTATCTGGAAAATTTTCTTTGAAAATGAAAGGTTTACTTCGCTTCCATTATAAACCCACTGTATAATTTTATCGTCTGTTACTTCTAAGCTTTCTAAATTTTTCATTCTAAATTGGGTATTGCCCTATTGGTTTTAAATAATCCATTCGGTCTGCAGGATTAACTGTCATTTGAATTTGAGAACCTCCACCTGGTAAATACTCACCTGTAATGGCGTCTACCTGAGGCCCTACCGGACCTGTGTTTACAGGAATGTCTTTTATAACCTCATATTCCTGAACATGTGAAAGTTCGGGTTTAAATTCTTTTGTGACAGCTAGTTTTTCCCTCACAGTATTTGCATCCGGTATAGCGTCTGTGGTTGCCCATCCGCCCGGCCTGTTTGCCGGTTGCCCGGGAGACATTGCCATTCTTATTTTTTGCCCTGCCTTAATAGTACCAGGTGTAGGTGTAACGCCAATTGGCCATGGACTTTTACCTACTTTTAAATTATCATAAGCAGCTGCAGCTTCAGCGGGAGAATTAAATCTTCCCTTATGCTGCTTTTGAAAAGCATTCCAGCTGTTCGGCGAACATTCGCTTAAACCAAGTATATCTATATATGAATTTACATCCTGCACATAAGCATACATATTAGGATTAGATCCTGCCAACCTAATGGGATCCTGACTTATATATGTTCCACTATTGGGATCGTAATACCTGAATGTATTGTAATACAATCCGGTTTCTATATCCTCATATTGTCCCTGATATTTAAATGGTATAAAATCTTTTTCTCCTTCAAGTGTACGTATTTTACCATATATATCCAATTCGGTTTCCCATACTTTTTTACCATCTTCATCAAATGCCTGGCATGGTGTACCTAAGTAATCGGTAACAATAGAATATTTTTTATTGCCTACTATCTTGGCTGTAGGTTTAGCCGTGTTTTCTTCAAAAACCCAGGTTATAGAATTTTGATCAACCGGCTCAACACGATCCTGTTTTAAAAACCCATTTTCATCTACAATCCATTTTGGCTTGTCGTTAATATCATATTCCCATTCGTGTATCGGATTATTACCGTCCCAAACAAAACGCTTTACCGTATCTTTTACAATTTTAGACGTACGTCTGCCAAAAGCGTCATATTCAAATTCTATTACACTTCCGTCCGGTTTATAGACACTTTTCAGCATACCATTACCAAACCAGTCGTATTTCCAATTATCCTTTCCTTCTTTAGCTATAAGGTTGCCTTCGCCATCATACGAATATTTGTAGTTTGCATCACGAAGCAGTTTACTTCCTGCACCATACTCTTTATCGTTTTTTTGTTTCGTTTTAAATAAATTTCCAACTTCATCGGGTAATTTGTAATCGTACTGTCCATTTTCATATTTTGCCCAGGCAAGCTTACCAAGTGAATCATGGGCATATCCGGTTTCATTGCCGGTAAGCTCATTCATCATTCGCCATAAACTATTATTGGCACTCCAGCTGTAACGTCTATGTCTTACAACTTTATTCTGAGACTCTACTTTATGTAATACAGGACGCCCATAATTATCATAATCCCAAATAGCATTCACATCTCCACTCATTTTACGCCATAACTCCTGTCCGGCCGCATTATAACCCTGCTGCATCTGCCAGGAATCTTCCAAATCCTTTGCATATGCTTCAGTTTTAACTAAGTTACCCATTTTATCATAATCATAGGTAACATTTGCTCCAAGGCTACTTGATAATATTTTTCTGGATCCGTTTCTATTATAGACACTATTCACAGAATGTTCTCCCTGAATATCCTGAATTATCCGCCCAATAGCGTCCCGCTTTAGCTTTACAGAGATTGTATTGTTGACTCCTTCTATAATAACACCACGCTTGTCATAACTATAGGTTTCCCACGTATCATCGTAGTATTCTGCTCTGATAGTTCTTCCTAAGGCATCACGTTCAAATTTTGTCCAGCGGTTATCAGGCCTTTCAACTTTCACAACCTGCCCTGCTCTATTTCTTAGATATTTTCGGGATAAACTATCAAAACCTATTTCCTCAGCAACTTCGCCATTAGCATTCCGTACAAAGCGGTACAGTTCGTTGTGCTCATTTTTAACGTTGATAAGCTCTTCATTTCGATTGTAGTTGAATTCGACCTTAACACCATTCTCTTCCCTCATTTTAAGGCTTCCAAGTGGCGTATAGGCAAACTTTACATCATGCTCGTTGTCTTTTGCATGGATAACTTCATCGTAGGCATTATAGCGTAATTGCACCGAAGTATGGTCAGGATGTATAATTTGTGTTACACGGCCTAAAGGATCGTAACTGAATTTTTGCACAGCGCCTTCGGGGTTAACGGCTTTTTCTACCTCGCCTTTTTCATTGTAGGTCCATGTGGCAACTTCACCATAAGGCAGTGTAAGTTTTACAAGGTTAAATTCAGCGTCATATTCTAACTGGGTAATGCCTTTGTTTACATCACGTATTTCACTTACAAGTCCGCTTTCATTATAACTGAATGCCGTAATTCCTTTATCAGGAGCTACAGTCGTCTTAAGCTTCCCTTCCTCATTATAATTCCATATCGTAGTACCGCCTTCTGGATCATTGGCAATGATGAGGCGGTCATTTTCATCATACACGTAGCTGTATTGTGAACTATCCGGCTGAATTAGTGTTGTTAGGTTACCCTTTTCATCATAGGTGTAACCGGTAAGATATCCTTCTTTATCAATCTTTCTATATATTTCAAAGGTTTCTGTGTACTCGTAAAATTCTGAATACCCCAACGCATCCTTTATCTGAGTGCATAAAAAGTCTTCGTTGTAATAGTAAACCGACTGGTTACCCAATGCGTCGGTAATTATATTATAGCCAAGTTCAGGGTGATATTCCAGCCAGCCCTCCAACAGGCCTTCATCACCCCAGGTATGGGTACAGCGTTTCTCAGCATCATATTCCCAGTAAAAGGTCTGCCCGTTCCTGTCGGTCTTGGCAACCATTAAGTGGTTATCATATTTTATAGTTACGGCCTGAAGAAGTGCATCTTTAATCACAGCAAGATCGCCGGCTTCATTATACTCATACCCTACCAGAAGCGACCTGCCTTTTAACGATTCAAGGTAAATGCCCGATATGCGGTTTTTATGGTCAAGATCGAATGTTATTACCCTGCCACAGCTATCGGTAATTCCTACTAATGATTTTCCGCTATAAAACAGGCTGACTGCCTGCCCTGAAGTATTGCTTATGCTTACAGGTACATAGTATTCACTGTCAACCGGTGTGTATTGGTAGTTTAATCGTTTGGTGTGGTGATAAAGGTTGTAGTTGTTTCCTTCACGCTTTAAAGTTAAGCGCTCCATACGGTGGTAAAACTCCTGCCCGTCTTCCAATATCGGGAAACCGCAGGTTCTGCCATCAGGAAGGCATACAGCAATTACCTGGTCATCGTATACTATCCTCATCGGAAGGTCATAGCTATGGTGGTAGCCATGCCCTAACTGGTGTTCATTTTCTGCATCGGAATTCCATACACGTTCCCACACCAATGGTATAGGCCCGGGAAGTTCAAAATCGGTATACTCATAAAATACGATGCCCTGTATAAGGTCTACAGGTTCAAAGCCTTTTTTACATAAAAATTTGCTTAGGCGGTTCGATTTTCCAAATGCCTTTTTTGCCAGCTTGTTCAGCTTTTTAAGCAACTTGCTCATCGCTTTGCCTAAAACTTTAAACAATGCCCCAAAACCATAGCCCGCTAAAAGGTTGATAAGCATACCCATAAAGTCCGGTACGTATGGGCCTGCTATATTCACAGGCATGCCTGTAGGGATAGGTAAACTGAAGCTTGTCGGTGCAAACAATGACGGTATCGGCCTCATTTTCTTACCGGGGGTAAGACTAAGCGGGATACCAATATCATTACACGTCATTTTCATGTAGCCCTTTGGGCTTATGCGCCTGCCTTCTATGTACGAGTTTACACTTCCAAAAAAGTTCATCGACTCATGCCCTATCATGGGCATCATCGCAAACGGGCCCGTAAATAACGGTATGTGTATAAACGTTAGGATATTTCCCCCGGTGTCTGTAACACCTCGTGGAATACTGTTAACATTTACTGTAGAACCTATAAATGGTATATAATCCATTATATCCATAACAATGCCTATGTAAGGATGTATAGGGTTAAATGGAGGAAGGGTATTAAAGTGAATATCAATCCCTATAATAGGTGTAAAATGATTGTTGGTTAACAGCATGCTTTAAAATTTAGGTATATTATTTTTGCTGTTCTACTTCATCAAACTTTTGTTGAAGGTCAGTCTGCCAGTTAACTCCGAAAAGCTGTTCCATTCGCTGTCGTAAAGCTGCTGTTTCATTCGGAAGTTTGTAGTGGTTGGCGTCTATGTAATGATAGGCTATAAAGCTATAATCGGTAACGCTTAGGTCATCATCTGTAAGCTCCAGCCCTATCAGGTAACCGTCCTGTAAATGTTCTAAATATTCAGGAGCAAAACCATGCGTATGGCACAGGTAAATAATAGTTTTGTATGCAGATATGGCGTTCGCCAACTGATTATGCTCTTTGCTTAAATTAGCCTGCTTTATAAAATAGTCAAGAGCTGTTCTGTGATCGCTATGCATAGAGGCCAAAGCTCCCATATATCCGTATATCTGTATTAGTATCACCACATGATTGGCATCCTGCTGTACTGCTCTCTTGGCAATCCCTTCTGCTTTTTCAAGCATTAGCTGTGTCTCTTCCTTAGCCGGAAAATGCATTAGGAAACCGGCATATATTAAATGCGCCGATGCAAACATGCTTTGATCTCCGGATCGCTGTCCGGCATCTATCAGCCTGCTTCCCCAATGATCAAGATCCTGTCTTTTATTGTTACCCGCAGCCTCACCCATTTTCATCATACAGGTTCTAAACTGTACCTGCGGATCGTTAGGGTTACCCATAGCAGCCAGTTCGTTTACCGCACCACGCATATCGAGATTTGGCGGTGCAACAGTAATTACCTTTCTGTTTTCTATGTTCTGAACCGAATCAAAATAATTATGCCCTGCATAATCTACAATCGCAAATTTTATAGCATAGGCAAAATCATTTCTGCCTACAAAAGCGCTTATCCATTTTGCATATGCGTCGTTTTCGCTAATACTTCTGGGAATAAGCGTTACAACCAACGGACGCGTTTCGCCACTGGCATATTTAGAAAAATCATGAAGCATTTCTTTTAAAAGGCCTGCCCCCGTATCACCCTGTGGTAAATCGTTTAATCTATCGCGGTATATAGCAAAATCCCAGGCTTTAGCCTGTGGCTGCTCTTCAATACCCTGCTTGTACATATCAATCCAGTCAGAAATTAGCATTCTGGCAAAAGTTTCCTTAGATCCAAATGGCGTAAACAGCACAACAAATATATCCTCGAGGCTTCCATGCGGAGAAGATTCCAGTTTAAAGAAACCGTTTAAAAAATCTACATCTTCGTTATGTATAACCCAACGTGCTAAATTATAAGCAGGTACCTTCTCGGTAGCTTCCGACCAAATATTCTGAAGCTTGCTTATCCTTACAGCGACAGGGTTGTGTTCATGGTTCATCATAACTAATTCAGATTTAGAATTGTTCCTTTCACATTAGTTGTAACAGATCCGTTCACATTTACCTGCATACCATCTATACTAACATCTTTTTCACCTGTAAGGCTTAACGATGGTGCTCCGGCTTCCACCTGCGTATTACTCGATATACTAACCGAATCGCTACCGTCTATCGCAGTAGCTTTAGAACTTACATTTACATTGTTCTCGCCGATTATATTAATTTCCTTAGAAATAAAATCTATTCTTTCGGGCGCATTTATGGTTATCGATTTTTCGTTGGTATTTAATACAACGGTATTACCATTTTTATCAGATATCGTAATAGATTCCGCTCCATCGGTATCGTCAAATCGTATTAAATGCCCTCCTCGGGTTTGTATCGCTTTAAAGTTGTTGCTTGAGTCGTTCTGGCCACTTTTACCAGATCCGTTATACATAGAACCTAATACAAAAGGTTTCTCTGCATTACCGCCTTCAAAACCTACAAGCACTTCTTCGCCAACTTCCGGAATAAAATAAAATCCTTTGCCGTTACCCGAATGCGGATTTATCATCCTTACCCATGGGCTATTACCTCCTTTATCTTTTTGCCATGCAAAAGCAACTTTTACCCTACCTAATCCGGACGGATCATTATTATCTATAATTGTTGCCGGCTGCGATTCTGCCATCGGGATGCTGTGGACGTTACCATAAGGCGGCGCCTCAACAGTATCGGGAACAGCATCAAAAGTGTTATGATAGTTACCCGATTCATCACAAATGTGAGTAATATCGGTAATTAAATAGTTGCCATAGCTCTGTTCTTTAATACTATCGGCAGAAATACCCGTTAACGAGAACGATGGCTCTTTTACCACCACAATGTCTCCCGGTCGCAGTCCTGTTTCATCGGAATCTCCTTTGGCTGTTACCAAATCGGCAGCACGCGATTTAAGCTGCATGCTAACTCTTTCGGTAAGATGGCTTTTAGAATTACCTTCTTCAAGCGCGTTAGAGTATAAGAGTGTAGATGTGTTGGGAAACATTTTCTTAGAAGCATCAAATACTTCTTTTGCATATCCCTGTGCCTGATAACCGGCTTCAGATGAATTTGCTTTTTGGGTATCTCCGTTAGAAGCGTCATACCCTATATATTCAAATCCAAGCGATTTGGCTCTCATCTCGATATTGAAAGAATGCAGTGTTCGGCCGTACTCTAATGTATAAGTTTTAGATTTCGGCTTGCCAAATTGAAGTTCTTCGCCGTTAAAATAAAGCCATTGCCCTTTTTTCTGTGCCATACGGCAGATGAAGGCAAAGTCGCTCTCGGCATACTGAACTGTATATGGAAGCGTAGAATCTTTTTGGATATCAACAGATGGTTTCAATTGCCCGGATGGATACGATTTCATTACATCGTTTACAATGTCCGTCAATGTCATATCATTAAAAGAACGGATGTTAGGGGGGCCTTCCATCAATATGGTTGGGCTAAATCCGTTTATTATAATACCGCCAGATGCTCCGGCAGTACGTACCAACTGTGTTTCGGTAATTACGCCGTTAAAATTTAAGGGTGCTTCTGCAGACATATTGGTCGCTGTTATGCTTATGTTTATAGTTTTACCTATATAACCCTGTGCTTTTTTAATAGCTTCTTCAATAAACTCTTTAGGGAGCGGTTGCAATAGCGAAAACCTATGGTGCGTATGTACCTTTTGGTCTATCACCAGTCTTGAAAATCTGGTAAGATCCTCTCCATCTATCTTAATGGCTACACTCGTGTTAATTGGCATAACTTAAATTTTTAAATTTGTAATTTAGAGCAGGATGATTTGATTGTGAAATTACATTTTTGAAAAGCCTATTAGCATTTTTTAACAATACCTTTTAAAAACTTTATGATTTAAGAAACACAATTAACCATCTAAAAAAGAACATATTACACATAAGTAAATTTAATATTAACGTAAGATTAAATAAAGGCTGCCACAACAGCAGCCTTCTCTCACTTTAACCAAATCCAGGATGAATAATCACCCCACTACTTATTTTTAACCGGAATATTTTCTCCGGATATTTTATATTGTTGTGGCATTAGCAAAGCCAGTATTTTCAATTCAATAACTAACCTTTTCACACATGGTTAATTTAAACTATCTGCCTGCAACTGTGCCCTTTCATAATCAGGCTGAATAACCAGTGCAGCTTTGTAATCTTCAAGTGCTTTGTCCTTATTTCCTAAATGTAGGTATAAGTCGCCTCTGTTGGTCAATATCTGTGCGCTTTCGGGCTGACTTTTAATAGCCATTACGTACGCTTTTAGCGCATCAGTATCTTTTCCAAGATTGTGTAGTAAAGCGGCCTTAAAGTTGTAGCCTATACTCCACTGTGGATATTTTTTGTTTAAGGCATCGATAGTTTTTAGTGCTTCAAGTATTAAATTCCCCTCTGCTTCTGCAGTGGCTTTATTTATATAAAACCATTTATTATCAGGGTTTAATACCAGTGCCTGGCTAAACGATTTTATAGCTGCTGCGTTATGGCCCAGTTTAGACTGCATTTTACCTTTAAAATTTTTTACATCTGGATTTTTAGGTTGTAGCTCTTCAAGCTTAAGAGCAACAGCAAGTGCCTTAGCGTAATCTTTATTTCGTATCGCCTGCCCTGCTTCCTTATTGATATCCTGAAATGCAGCAGACTGTGCATTTATCCTTTCGGTTAACCGAGTGTTCTCAGCCATCATTTCTTTCATGTAGGCATTATCAACGTCATTTGTACTATAGGAATTTTGCTGTGCCTGCAATGCATTGCAAACCAGCATAAGCATATAAATATGTATAATAAACCTCAACATACCTGTTTTTTAACAAGCATGGCATTACCATGTTAAGCTGTAAATAAACGGGAGAAAAATAGAATTATACTTTGAAGGTTACCATTGCGGTTTACCTTCAACCATATTCAACGGATGGAAAACATAATATTCCTTATAATAATCTGTAAAGTATTTATCGTCAAATTTTCCTTTTCCTTCATGGGTTGACTTAACAATTACAAAATTGTTACCGTCAACGTAACCGTATTTATATTCAAACTGCTTTCGTGGTACTACTACACTTTGTATAATTAATTTACTACCCCGCTGCTTAAAATAACCTTCAAACAGGGTGTGATCTTTTTTAATAAAGTCTTTCTTTACGACAGTAATGTAGTCCTGATCTGTTTTAATACTATTTTCAGGATCGAGCGTTAAATTGCTTTGTCCGGTAGCATAAAATTTATAAAACCTATGCTCTTTTGGCTGTTTTGTTGTTCCTCCGTTTTCGTCTGTCCAGATACGATCAAGAACATACACGCCATCGGTTCTTACTGCAGAACCTGGGCTAATAGTAAAGCTTTCATCATAAAATGAATAATCGTTTTTTTGATAAAGCTTCTGGGCACATGAGGAGAATAATCCTAAAAGCAATAGCATACAACAAAATCTAAACTGCATTAAAAGCCTTTGTTTAATGTGCCGGGGCTGTATTGAAATTCCCACTGGTTAGGCCTTTCAGATGGTATAAGGTGGAAGTTTATAATCCTGTGGATCATATCCTGAGAATACATATGTCCGCCACCAAGCCCGTTTGCGCCGTAGTTACCCTGAGGCGTTCTTAGCCTGAAAGAAGTTCTGCCCTGGTTTAAGTTAAAAGAATGCTGATCTGGAGTCCATGGAACATTATTCCTGTTCTCCTTTAAAAAGTCAGTACCTACTTCGGTAGCTGTGGTTGGGGTGTAATCAAAAAGTTTATTTTTTGTTTGCTGCATCCAGCTTCCTGTATTAGAGGCTTCAAAAGCTTCTAAATTCCTGTCTGCTGCAAGCCTGTCTGTTTCGCTGTCAGAATCTGTATCAGCAGTAAAAACATCACTGGCAATAATAAGCTGGTAATTGCTGTTTTTTGCACCAACGGTAATATTACCACCACCGGTCCACCAGCGATCATAGCCGTCGCTTATACCTATCTTTTTAAAACCACCAAAGTCGTTGTACGTCTGAAAACTGAAATCTTCAGCCCTCAACTGCACAAAACCTACATGCTGGTTCCTGTTGCTGTTGTTAAAAATTAAACTTGACCCTACAGTAGCAGAATATCGATAGTTGTCTTCCATACCAGTGCCACTGTCTAAATGCAGCGGGTAAATATCCATAGGGTTGCCTTTTCCGCCCCCAACAGTTACTTTACCTGTAAGAACAGTATCAAAATGCCATTTGTTAGAGTCCTGTCTGGATCCAATACCGCCATTATAAAAATTTACGGCCAGATTAGCTCCGGGGTTTACAAAACCCATCTGCTTGCTAACCCCCACACCAGCTGTTCCGCTCATGTAAGGTTTACCTGCACCAAAGTGCCAGGTTAAGCCTGCAAAAAAAGTAGTTTCAAGTTCATTCATAACATTACAGCTTTAAAGGCCAGTTTCTTGCGAACTGAGAACCATTCATATTTATTTCTTTTGCTGAGACTACAATTTCTATTCGCATAGACATTGTGTTGTATGCCACAAATGCTTCGTCATACCTTATGCAATAGCCTTCTTTAAACTGAAGTTCGCGCATTTTAGAAATGGCGTCTCTTCTGTAAAAAGTAAGCTTACCGTTTTTAGTTTGAGAATTACTTACCATCCAGTCAAAAAGCATTGTACTTTTACTGGATTCTACCACTACCCTTATTTTTCCCCCTGAAGGATCTGCCGAAGGTTTTCCACTTTTGTCGGTGTCCTGTCCTAAAGTACATTGAAATTCAAGTACATTCATTACTTCACCATCAATTTCAAGCTTTGCTAAGAAAGACATAATAAATGAGTTATTTAGTTAATAATGAATTAGAAAATTGAAATGAAAAGGGAGTGCGATACTGCAAACCCTTTTCATTGTTCAATACTTTTCTAATCTTAATTAGCCCATTCGTTTATGTGCTCTGCGTTTCCTGAAGAAAATTCTTTAGCAGAAATTGTGAATGTTTCAACTAGAGGATTATCTCCTGTAGCATCGAATTTTTCATTGTACTTAACAAGGTAACCTTCTTTGAAAGTCATCTCTTTAAGTTTAGCATCGGTATCACGCTTTACATACTGAATTGAACCGTCTTTTCTTTCGAAGTTGTTGGTCATCCATTCAAAGAAGAATGAATCGCCGGTAGATTCAACAGTTAATGTAATTGTACCTCCACGGGTAACAGATGATGGGCGGCCTGTTGCATCAATGTCCTGATACAGGTCATATGTAGCATTTAAAATGTTTAGTTCTTTTCCGCCAACTTTAAGTTTTGATTTGAATGACATAATAAAAAAATTTAAGAATTAATTTTAGGTTGATTTAATAAGTAAGTAGTAGGGTGATTTATTATGCACGCATCTAAATTAGTGAATAGTATTTTCTTTATTTCTTAATAATATATTAAATAAAATATAAATATTTAAGGTTCAGAACCTTAAAACTATGCTTCAGCATATTCTGTATCCCATTCTGTACCTTCATCTCCTTTTTGACCGTCCATTCTTATAAGAAAATTCTTAGCTGGGAAATAAGGTTTTAAACGTATATCTACGAATATTCTGTCTTTTTGATTTAAGTCCTGCTCAAAACGTTTGATCTCGAAATCCTCAATAAGTTTATCCGGTCCAGATACGTTATCCAGGAATTTCACAATCTGGTTAAGTATCTCTTTTCTGGTTTTAGCATTAAAGTTTTCAAATGCCCTACGGTTAAGGAAGTCCATAAGTACTTTAGTAACGTAATCAAATACGCGTACTACAGAGTAAGTTTGAAGCCCTAGGTTGTCTCCGCTAAACAATGTTTTACCAGAGAAAGCCATTACTTTACCATACTCATTTACCATTGGTATCAAACCAAGGTTTTCAAGGTTGGCAATTTCGCTTTTCTTAAGATCAAACTTAACACCGTCTACCTCGTTAATACCACCATGTTTTTTACCGGCAGTTACTTGAGACATAAGCGTATTGTATACTTTACCGGCAAGTGCTGCAGAAGGCGCTATATATAGATTTTCTTCTTCTTCAATTTCGTCATATTTTCCACGCCCTACCAGCCAGTTACACGTCATCATAACGTTAGACCTGAATGTATCGCCACCGGTAAGGTTAGCCGATTCAAACATTTCCATAACATCATCCGGTTCATCCAGATGCTGGAAATCTGTTATAAGCATAACTTTATTTTCGTAGGCAATTTTACCCCACTTTTCAATAACTTTATTTGACCCAAGATATCCCGGAATAACAAGTAATGCATAGTTTTGCCTTAAATCAAGACGGTCAAAACCATTAACAAGCTCCTCGTGAATATGATCTATAAAACGTGAGTTATCAAGATCTTTAAGCTGGTCTAATTCAGCATTAAGAATAGAAATATTTTTAATTTTACTTTCTTCTGTATTTTTATAAAATAACTGAAGCGTTCTGTAACTCTCTTCCAGTTCTTTAACCTCTTCTACAGCAGTAGCAAGATTCTTTTTAAGTGACTTTTCAGATTCTTCAGATCGCGTTTCGCATTCCTGTACAAGATCAAGAATACTGTCAGACTGTTTTAATGTATCTGCCCAAAGCTTAAGAACAGTTTGAAGTTCGCTGCGTTCTGCTTTTTTAGCATTTTCGCTTAAAAATATATTTTTTCTTGCTTTACGTTCTGGGTTAAGATTCTGTACTCCTTCAATCGCTCCTTCAAGCAGATCAAAACCTCCATATTGCAAAAAGGAATCAAGGTTTTGTTCCAGGGAGCGGGATGTAAGCACATCCTGTTCTTTTACATTGCTTGCAGCAGTGGCTTTACTATTGTCAGGGTTTATCATACAACTACTATTTATCGGTTTGTTCAAGTTCAGAAATAAGATTTTCGATTGATGCTAAAAGTGCTTTTTTAGCCTCGGGATCCTGCAATGCAAGCTTTAAAACCTTATTGGTTTTAAGTTGTTTGATTATTTTTTGATATTGCTCATTTTTTGTTTTAAGCCCCTGTAAAAAAGGACTCTGTGCGATTAAACCGTTTAATGTAAAATCTCCAACATTTTTAAAAGCAAGTTCTTCGCGGCTAATGTGCCCTTTGTCATCTTCAAAAGCTACTTTAACTCTTGGGTCAAAATGCTCAAACACTTCATCCATGTTTTGCAGTCCTGTAACAATTTCGGGTTTTACAGGTGTATTAGGGGTAAGTTTCTGCGCAATAAGAGTTTTGTTTTGTGGTATTTCCAGGATAGCTTCCTGTCCTTCAACCCTCACCTCATTACCACCTATACCATAACTATTGTTAAATGTATTAGCCATACTATATTAAAGTTTTTTAATTGAACAACGTTTTATATTTATAATCCAGCACAATAAGAGATGCGCATCCGTCTTTATCTTTATGAATTGCAACACTCTTAATTCTTATAGACCTGCTGCGTATAGCATCGTCAAGCGCCTTAAGAGAAATTGACTCTTTTTTTCTAACCTGTACCAACGGCAGGTTATCTCCACAGAAATATCGCAACATATTATCATATGAAAGCCTGTTTTCAGACACTCCCAATAACAACGATTTAAGTTTCGCTTCGTTAAGGTCTTTTAGTTCCGGACCGCGTGTCGGAGCATCGGGTATACTATTAAAGTAATCACCTATCGCATCTCCCCTGCCTTCTCCTTTTCTTTCAAGCCTTTCTTTAACCCAGTCTTTCTTTTCTTTTTTTGCCGGAAGTACAGTAATAGACTGGGATGCAGCATATTTTGTATTACCATTTACCACCAATGAAATCACTTTTTTTCCTGGTAACATAAAGGTGTATGACGGGTTTTTATCAATAGCGTCTATTTTGCCGCTGTCTCCAAATCTCCATTCCCAAGATTTTGCATTAGCTGTAGCATCATTAAACTGAACTGACTCTCCCTGGTAAACAACTTTGGGAGCCGATAATTTTGGAAACAGCGCTTTATCAAGAACTTCTTTCTTCGGTATGATCGTAATTACCTTTTCAACGGTGCAATTATTATTTACTATAAGCTTTACCGTATATTTACCTTCTTTAGCAAATGAGTGTGCAACTTTAGATCTGTAAGACGGATCTGTACCATCTCCAAAATACCATTTCCACTCATAAGAATCTGAAGTTTTATCAGAAAATGTTATAAGTTCATCTTCTTTAAATGATGGAGCGTTTACCTCAAATTCTTTTATAGAACACGAGTCTTTAGAGTTAATTTTAAAGGCAAGCAGTCCGCAGGAAATAATAAAAATAATTATGAATGTCATAATTATCTTCCCGTCGAAGTGCGTCTTGATCTGAGATGCCATATTGCTTCATTTTTAAGCGTGGAAACCATTACTAATCAGACTATAAAGATTAACACTCCCTAGTCATTCTCTAACAAAGCAATCAAATTTTTTGTAAACCAAAACCGACATTAACAAAACATTTTAAAAGAATTAACATAACGGTATGAATTATCATACTTATCCTATAAATGTTTGTTAAAACTTATATAATGAAAAGTTAATTGATTTAACGCGGAGCCAAAAAATATTAATTTAACACTGTTTTTTAAGGGTAATAACCCGAATATGTTCGTATAAATCGCTTAACAGATACTAAATATTAAATTAATGATTTCTTGTCGTTTTAACAAAATACTTATTGTATGTGCAGTAGCCTCATTTTACTCGTCTTGCGGGCCAAAAAAAGACTTTGTAATTACTGACGATTATGTGAGTAAAGAAATGGGAATAAATCCTATAGAAAAAAACAAAGGAGTGCTTAGTGAAGATGATAAAAATTACGTAGCAAAAAAGCTTGGTGTAAAGCCTTCACAACTTACAAATGATAATTTATACTCATTTATAAAAAAGAATGAAAACAGGAATAATGCTAGCGCAGGAATTACTGCCCGATTGTATGCAGAGGTATATAACAAAAAGGTTTTAGGCGAGCCGGTAGACATACTGGCGGATAAAAGACTGGAACTATTTAAAGATACCGGCAGCTTAAGAGAAGGGGATCTTGTATTCTTCAGGACAAATAGCGAAGAAGTAGTAACACATGTTGGTGTGTACTTAAAAAATGATCACTTTTTTTCCAGCCAGAATAACAAAGCCGAAATATATAATTTAAAAAAAGGAAGCTGGAGAAAGAATTTTGTTTCCGGTGGCAGATTTAAGCAATAGATATGCTGGACAACCAATTTTTTACAGAAAATTATCGTCGCTTAGCCCGCTTTGATGTTAAGGTAGAAGTGCTTTTTAACGCACTACTGGAAAATAACATTAAAGATGCTAATATTATAATTAAGCCAAACGGCCTGTTTTACAGGAAGTTTAGCAAAGACCTTATGTCTATAACTGAAGATCCTGTTAACCCGGATATACTTAATATTTCGGTTAGCCGTGATGGTTTTTATGACATACTTCCGCAGAGTATAACCCACGATTATAAAGGCCGTGAGGTACGTGAAGATCCGGTACAGGATTTTAAAAGCAGGAAAAAAGAGGAAAAAGAGGCACGTTTCTTTTTCAATCCGCTTGAAAATGAACTTTTTCGCTTTAGGCATTCCATAGAAAAATACGAATCGGGCTTTTTTGCCTCGATGAGTACTTACGGCATCGCCGACATTATCAGGACTATACTGGGTGTCGAGAAAGAATTACCCGATTTTTTAGTCGTAAAAATGTTTTATGCCCTGATGAGGCAAAAAACAAATCCAAAAAGTAAAATTGAAGATTTATGCATTATTCTCGAAGAGATTATGGGTGAGCATGTCTCATTTACATCAGACAATATTCGTCTTGAGCATGTTTTTGATATAGAGGAAAAAGCAGAGGACATGATAATGGGCATTAACACAACACTTGCCAGCAGTGAGAAAATATTTTTAAAGAAATATAATTTTAGTGTTGGCCCTTTGCAAAACCCGGACAACCTGCCGTTATATTTTGGTGGTCAGGTATTGGAAAATTTCCTTACTACCTTTTTTAACCTGTTCATACCGTTTCACTCTCAATTCTCATTTGAGATACATTTAAACCCTGAGGACGAACTGTTCTCAATGGACGATAACACGATATACAAATCCAGATTAGGAATTTCAACAGTTTTATAAATGCGTAAATATTTAACTCAATTAGGTGGTGCAGAAGTCTTAGTCTATATTTTGTTAGCAGTAGCAATTGCTATGATGCTTACTATATTAATAGGCATTAAAGTTCCTAAATTAAGAAAGGAAAAGAAAAAATATATAATTTATATACTAATACAAGGGCTTGTATTTCTTGTATTCGGTGCAATACTCTATAATCTTAAGGGTACCACATTAAACGCCCGTTTTATTACCACACAGATCTACATGCTTATTGCAGGATCTGTTCACTTAGCTACTTTCAGGGGTTATTTTAAAAAGTTTGAAACCAATGCTATTTATAAAGAAATATGCATTGCATTTATTTCTGCTGTTTACCTAAGTGCCTTCGTCATTATGATTGTAGTGCACTTTAGGGAATTGACGTATTTGCCATATACACTTGGCACATTACTATTTTTCCTTGTGCCTACCCTGTGTTACGAGCTATTTGAAAGCGCTGTATCTATTCCTGCAAAGTTGCACAAAAGATGGTTTTATCCTGTAAACGTAAAATATCCGTCGCCACAGGCAGCAGATATGAGAAACATAATTATCCTAAACTTCGTTTTCCAGAAAAAAGAAAACGATAGCCAGATGATCAATTTTAAAGTTAAAGCACCCCGTGCTTTTGAGTTTGGAAAACTGTTTTACTATTTCATTAATGATTATAATGAAAAGAACCCTAACAGCCAGATACACTACCTCGACAACAAGAGCGAACCTTATGGCTGGTATTTTTACACTAAACCCAAGTGGTTTGGCTCTTCAGAATATATAGACCCGGATCATGCCATAGACATGAACAATATAAAAGATGGGGAAACAATAATATGTCAAAGAATCTAACACAATAAAAAAATGGCTGAAAATATTAAACATTTTCCTGTAAACTGGATTGATGGAATGAAGATCAATAAAAATCATTTTATTGACTTACAGGACAATATTGAGGACTTAATACGCGATGCAAGATCACTTGGGGTTAATCATAACAATTATGGTCTACTGCCTACAAACCTAACACGCCCTTTTCAGTATTCTATATCTATAGATGCGCACAAGGAGCTAAGTGTAACCATTAAATTCCTTAAGGCGGTTACGCCGGGCGGAGGCAGAATAGAAATTACCGATTTTACCGGTGAATTCTCTGAAAGAATGGAATTGCAGGATTTTGATTTTAAAGAAAATAATTACTTCCTGCTTCTTAATATAGATCCGTTTCAAAGGATACCCTCGGGTGAGCAAAACATGAGCGAAGTACCACCAAGGTTTCCTAATGCACTGCCCCATTACTTTTTAACCAGTGTAATTGAAACTGAGATCAATCAGAATAATATTGGGGCATTACAGTTCCCTCTGGCAAAATTCAGGACGTCGGCAGACAGTTATGAAATACTAACCGATTTTGTACCTCCATGCCTTATGGTAAACAGCCACCCTGCCCTGCTATCGTTGTTTGAAAATTACGAGTCGTTCTTTAAACAGCTTGAATTTAATGCAGTACAGATCTGCCAGAAAGTTCGCTTCAGGAATACTACCGAAGACGAGAACATTATTGCAAAAATGGTATTTGATGCCTGCGAAAAGATTAAAATATTTACAGCTCAGCACATTACCAAAAACAAATGGGTAGGTTTTGATATGAGCCCAATGGAAGTATTGGAAAATAATGTAAGCTTGGCCAGAATAATCAAGAACACTTTTGATTCTTTCTCAGGAGATGGTAAAGAGATGCTTTTCAACTACTTCTCTGAGTGGACCGAAATATCAAGCGGCGATTATGAAAGGCTGTTTACAGATACTATTAATGTAAAATACTATGCCTACGATATTGCTCCGTGCATTGCGCAGGTAAGCCGTTTTATTGATAAGATAGAACACTTGTTTAACATACTTAACCAATTGGATTACATCGGTAAAAAACGTGATGCCGGTATTTTTGTTAACGAGAACATTTTACGAACTGAAAAGCCAAGTTATATGGGCAGCAGTAGTAACGAATCACAAAACTCTTCACCTTCATTTTTAGCAGAATAGAAAAATAAACGCCATGGAAATATTAAATAAAAAAGAACGCGTATCGGCATTTTTGCTTTTCCTTTTGATGTTTGTAATTACAACAGGAACATTACTTGCTGCAATATTTACAAATTACAGGCTGCCGCTTAAAGAAAACGAAGTTTTAAAAGCTGAAAATGAAAAAATTCTAAACGAGTTTAATTTTCATAATGCCTTTTCCGAGAGAATTGAGCACGTAGCCAAACTTGTAGATTCTTTGGATAAGTCACCGGAAAGTTTTCAGTTTACAGAACAGAAGATCAATTACGAACTTGTAGACCTTCAGAAAAAATTACCTACAGACTCTGACAACAGTCTTAAACTGTATGATAATTATATACTATGTGTTACAGACCTTGTAAACACTAAAAGACAACTACAACAAGTAGCTGATTCTAAGAAAGAAATTGAAGGCCTTAAAGAGCAGATCAAAGCTTATGAAGAGGACAATAAAGAATTAGAACGCACATTAAACTTAACGAGGCAGCTTAACATGAGGCCTAACTAATAAGCATTCGCATGGCTAAAGAAGACATACTGGAAATTATACATGTTGCCAAACAGGTAGCTAAAGATAACTTTAATGCTAAATGTTCGCCCGGCCATTTTTTAAAGGCTTTGCTTAACAGGCAGTTTTCGTTTATAAAAGAACTTGATGCCGCCGGTATCGACGTTTTTTACCTTGAAGAATGGGCAGACATACGCGTTAGCGAATATGCTAAAGCATCGCGACCTTGCGATGACCCCGATACTGACAGTGCCGTTATTGTTGTTATTGCAGAGGCAGAATCTATTGCCGATAAAAGTGGCAGTGATATTAGCTTCATCCATATGCTTATTGCTTTGGTTACACCGGGGGTTGGCTTTTCTCACGATCAGCTTAAATCATTACCGATATCACCTTCCGAACTGGAAGCGTCATTTGGTATCGGACAAAAACCGGGTTCAGTTAAAAGTGCTGCTGCGCCAAAAGCAACGATTAATCCGGGCACATCTTCCCTTGAAAAATTTTGCATCGATAAAATCAAGCAACTGCACGGCAAGGAAATCATTCCCATTATTGGGCGTGACAACGAGCTAAAAACAATAACCGAAGTTTTAAACCGAAGGCTTAAACCACATATTATTGTTACCGGCGACAGTGGCGTTGGAAAATCTACCCTTATTGAAGGTTTCTTTCATAAGATAGCTAATAAATCGGTACTTAACATCTTTCATGATGCATCGGTATTTGAAATTAATATAGGTACCTTATTTGCGGGTGCATCTTATAAAGGGGAGGTTGAAGACCGCCTTCAAAAAATTTTCAACGAAATTAAACAGTACGAAAAGCCTATTGTTTTTATAGATGATATTCACGAATTGTTTGACACCAGTCAGGGGTCGGGTATTGCAAGCGTTGTAAAATCTGAACTTTCTAAGGGGGATATTACATTTATTGGCGCAACCACTACCGACAGGTTTAGAAAATCTTTAGGTAAAGATGATGCGCTATCACGCAGGTTTGAAACCCTTGAGATTTTTGAGCCTAATGCCGACCTGGCTTTAAAAATGATTAAGAATGTTATAAGCCATTACCAAACGCATCACGATTTCACTATAGATGACGAAGGATTATCAGAATCTATACGCTTATCTAAACGTTACCTAAAAGAAAAATCATTACCGGATTCGGCACTTGACCTTATCGACAGAACAATGTCATCCCTTAAGGTAGCTAAGGAAATGATCAAAAAAGAGCTTCCGCAATTAAAACAACAACTGGAGGAACTTCAAAATACAGAGGAAGAAGACAAGGAAGAGAAATTGCTTGACCTTCATTTGGAAATTCACGGCAAAGCCGGCAACCTGTTTAATGACAGCGATGAGTCGGTAATTGATAGTGAAGATAAACTTCAGCACATTGTTACACTTCTTGAAAAGCTGGAACAACTGGATACTGAAGAAAATAAAGTATTGCCCGCTCACCTTTCAATAATAGTATCGGGTATTACTGGTATTCCTGCAGGGAAAGTAAAATCTGATGAGCGTGAGCGCTTAATGGACATAGAAAACACGCTTAAGAAAAGAGTTATCGGTCAGGATCATGCGGTGAAAGTTGTGGCAGATGCAATACTTGAATCGCGATCCGGTTTAACTAAGCCCGGTCAGCCTATAGGGTCGTTCTTCTTTTTAGGGCCAACAGGTACTGGTAAAACGGAACTTGCCAAATCGTTAGCTGATTTCCTTTTCGGCAATGAAAGCGCAATCATCCGTTTTGATATGTCGGAGTTTAAAGAAGAGCATTCAGCAGCCTTGCTGTATGGTGCACCTCCGGGATATGTAGGTTACGAAGAGGGTGGACTTTTAGTGAATAAAATAAGGCAGCAGCCCTACTCTATTGTGCTTTTTGATGAGATAGAAAAGGCACATAAGTCGGTTTTTGACGTATTTCTTCAGATATTGGATGAGGGTAAACTGCATGACAGGCTTGGTAAAGAGGGAGATTTCTCTAATGCTGTAATATTATTTACATCGAATATAGGATCTGATTATATCGTAAAATCATTTGAGCAGGATATTATTCCGGAATCTAATGATCTTATAAAGATTATGAGTGGTTTCTTCAGGCCTGAATTCCTGGGAAGGCTAACAGAAATTATTCCATTTGCACCCATCAGCTCTAAAAGTGTTGCAAGGATATTTGAAATCCACCTTAAAAAAGAGCTATTGCAGCTACTTGAAAAACTTGACATTACACTCGAAATTGACCCAGCTGATAAAGAGCTTATCGCCCTTAAAGGTTTTAGTCCCGAATATGGCGCAAGGCCCATTAAAGGTATCATTCGTAACCAGCTGAAAAGGCCGCTTTCAAGGATGATCATATCTAATGAATTAAAGAAAGGCGACTCATTAAGAGTAAGCCTTGATGAAAACGGTACGATACAATTTGTAAAAGAACATGAAGGATCTTTATTATAAAATACCCATAGACTTTAAGAACCTTACGCGTGGTGAGGATATAAAAAAAGTTACCATAGAAGAATCTCTGGCGCAATACATCTCGCTCGTTATAACCACGATTTTCGGGGAATATAAGTATGATGAGAATTTTGGCACCATGATCTGGGAAACTGATTTTAACCTGCTCGCTAATGCAAATCAGCTTAAGGATGCCATTAAAGATTCTGTTTTCAGTAAGGTTAAAGCGTACGAAAAACGACTTACAATTACAGATGTCACTTTGGCTATAGGTGAAGATACTGTAAGCTACACAACCAAAATACGCGTAAAAAAACGCCTTGACATTGTGGTATACGGCATAATCAAAAAAACCAACCAGCCTTATTATTATAAAAGCTCCTATTTTCTGGCGCCATTTTCTACTAAATAATTACAGCTATGAACCAATTATCTAAAGACCAGATAAAAGACCGTTTACTAAAAAGGGCTGCAAAACAATGGGGCTATACCGATATTGAACTTGAAAACGTTTTTGACCCAATAGTAAATATGCTTTTTGATGTTTGCGCAAAAGAACTTGAAAAAGTATCGGGCGAAATTTCATCAAGTCGTAGAAGGATGACCGAGCGTTTAATCGACATTCTTACACCTACCACTGCTACTAAAGCAACACCAGCAAGGGGTATACTAAAAGCTTATCCGGTTGAAAATGAAGTTACTCTTAACGATTATCATCAGTTTTACTTTCAGAGAAAAGAAACCAACCCTTATAACCCGGTTGAAACCACTATAAAAAATTACTTTTTCGGGCCAACAATTCCGTTAAAGCTTACACGTAATAAATTACGCTATGTGGTGACACCGCAATCGGTTAACGAAATTGCTAAAGACCAGTTCAGGGAAACACTTAATCGTGAAAATTATACACAGCCATCGCCATATGGTACAGTGTGGCTGGGTGTAAAACACGAAGGCAGCGGAATTATTAAGGACCTTATGTTCTATTTCTACCTAAAGAATATAGATACAAGAAATACCTTCTTCCACTTTCTACCGAAAGCCAAATGGTTTATTAACGATTACCAGCTTCAGTCGCAGCAGGGATACAATACCGATGAAGGCTATGATTTTACCCGTGATGACTTAAGTAACGAAAGCTTTTATCACATTGAAAAAACACAAGATCAGGTAAACGACTTCTATAAAAAACAATTTATAACAATTAAAGATGTTATTACTGTAGACAATAGTGATTTGACTCCTCCTGCCGAATTCAGTAAATTTATTCCCGCCGAAAACCTTAAGGAACTGGCCAATGAAAAACTGTTATGGTTAAGAATTGAATTTCCTAACGTAATAAACAATGACATTCTTTCGGAAATGTTTTGTGCAAACAATTGTTTTCCGGCTATAAATAAGAAGCTTAATGAAGTACAGGGAAGTATTAAAAACCTACTTAACATTTACCCGTTAAGCCTTAATAATGAATTTTTCCTTGAACTCCTATCTGCCGTAGACCACAAGAATAAAGAGTTTGAAATTGTCACCTCGGGTACTCAGGAACACGATGAGGACAGTGACTACACTTATTTACGCTTTGGTGGTATTGCCCGTTTTGATGAACGTAATGCTGCCGAAGAAATAAATTACCTGATTGATCTGGTACGTGACGAAGCGGCTGCTTTTTCAAGGCTGGGGCACGATTTTACCGATAGTAACCTTAAGGAGATAAACCAGATAATTTCTAGGTTTAAAAATAAAATGTCGCAGGTTGGAATGCAAAATGCAAACAGTCCTTACCTTGTTTTCAACACAAAAGACAAAGAGAACAAAGGAACGCTGTTTGTAAAATACTGGACTACCAATGGTGAAAGTGCTAACAAAATAAACACTTTCTCAAGGCTTGCCGTGCATAAGGGTGCCGATTTTGAAAAGGACAGTATTACGTTTTTATCTACTACACAGGGTGGTAAAGATGAGCTATCGAATTCGGAAAAAATATATGCTTATCGCGAAAACCTTATTTCTAACCAAAGGGTCGTAACAAGACAGGATATTATAATTCTGTGTAAAAACCATTTTGGCGATGCAATAGGAACTGTAGAAGTTAAAAATGGAATACAAACCAGCCTCGAAGATAATGTAGGCTATACTCCTACTATAGATATTTATCTACAGAAGAAAGATCCCACTTTATACAACGAAGAAGAATGGTATTACTTAAGCGAAAATCTTAAGCTTACGATAGAAAAAAGGGCAGTAAACATTGTGCCTTTCAGAATATTATACAATTAGTATAATAAATATTTAATAGTCCCCACAAAACAAAACCCGCCCGAAAGAAATCTTACGGACGGGTTTTTCAATAATCAACCAAACAAAAAACTTAATTTTCTTATTCCATCATATTTTGATGCTTCTTGCGCATTGCCCAGTAAAAGAAATTAGGGAATACCAATAGCGTAAATACTGTTGCTGTTACAAGTCCGCCGATAATAGAAACTGCAAGAGGTTTTTGTGATTCAGATCCGATACCTGTAGATAATGCTGCAGGCATAAGTCCGATAGCAGCCATAAGTGCAGTCATAACTACCGGCCTTGTTCTCGATTTTACACCTTCAATAATAGACTCTGTTAATGAAAGCTTGTTCTTGAGGTTCGTGTGGAATTCCGAGACGAGAATTACACCATTCTGAATACAAATTCCCAAGAGTGCAATAAAACCTACACCTGCCGATATACCAAAATTGATTCCGGTTAAATGCAACGCCAGGATACCTCCTATAACTGCAAATGGTACGTTTACCAGTACAAGCAGCGAATCTTTTATATTACCAAACATTACAAATAGCAGTACAAATATCAACACTAACGATATTGGTACCACCTGAGCCAGTTTGCCACTTGCACGAATCTGGTTTTCGTACTCACCCGTCCAGCCTATAGAATAACCTTCCGGAACTTTCACAGCCTTAACCTTTGCCTGTGCATCGGCAATAGTACTACCAAGGTCACGGTCACGTACCGAGAATTTCACCCCGATAAAACGTTTTGTATTATCCCTGTAAATCAGTGCAGGGCCTGTTTCGGTAGTCAGTGTTGCTATTTCTTTAAGCGGCACTTTAGTACCACGAAGCGTTGGCACCATAAGGTTCATAATGTCCTGCTCATCCTTACGGTAATCCTGCTGGTAACGCAGCCTTATATCGAATTTCTTCTCACCTTCGTATTTCTGGGTAGCTGTTTTACCGCCAATAGCCATTTCTATAATGCTTTGCGCATCGTTTTTCTGAACGCCATATAGCGCCATTTTCTCTTCATCAAACTTAACGCTTATCCCCGGCTGTCCCAGGTTACGAAGCACACCAACATCTTTAACACCATCTATGTGTTTAATCTTTTCCATTACTTCGTTAGCAAGCCTATCGAGAACCTGAAGGTCATCACCATAGATCTTCACAGCGTTAGATGCTTTAAATCCGGCTACAGCCTCGGCAACGTTATCGATAACAGGCTGCGAATAATTCCATGTAATACCCTGGTATCGGCTTAACTTATGGTTCATTTCCTCGATAAGTTCATCCTGAGAAACGCCTCTCGTCCACTCGTCTTTTGGCTTAAGGTCTACCTGAAATTGAAGAAAACCAAATCCATTAGGATCAGTACCGTCATTGCTTCTCCCTGTTTGCGATAATACGTCATCAACCTCGGGGAATTCTTTTAATTCTTTACGGATGATCTTCGCCATTTTCACACTTTCGGTAAGCGAGTTACTTATTGGTAATTCGGCAGTAACCCAAAGTGCTCCTTCGTTAAGCGGAGGAAGGAATTCTGATCCTAAAAAACGGGTAGAAAACAATGTAACAACCAGTATAACAACCGACACTACAATAGATATCTTCTTATTTTTAAAAGTTACATTAAGCCCTTTAGCAACTATTTTATTGAAAAATTCAACAAATACATTGTGCTTCTCCTTTACATTTTTGTTCAGTAAGATTGAACATAACACCGGTACCAACGTCAACGTAAATAATAACGCACCTAGTAGTGCAAAACCAAGTGTCCATGCTAATGGGGAGAACATTTTACCCTCCACTTTCTCAAAAGAAAAAATAGGAAGCAATGCCGAAATAATAATAAGTTTACTAAAGAATATAGCAATACCCAGTTTCGATCCGGCTTTACGGATAAGTCCAAGTTTAGAAAGCTTATTAAAACGCTCAACACCAACATTCCGCTGGAGCTGGTCTAGCGTCACAAAGAGTCCTTCCACCATGACGACGGCCCCATCGATAATAATACCAAAGTCAACCGCACCAAGCGAAAGCAAATTGGCACTCATACCCTTCATCTTTAAGCAGAGGAATGCAAAGAGTAATGATAATGGAATAATGATGGATACAATAAGTGTTGTACGCCAGTCGGCCATAAAAAGAAATACAATAACAGTAACCAGTATAATACCTTCAACAAGGTTGTGGGTTACCGTATGTGTACAATATTCCATTAGCCTGTCCCTGTCGTAAAATGTTTCCATTTTTACATCTTTAGGCAATACATTAGCCTGAACATATTCTATTTTCTCCTTAAGGCGTTCCAGTACTTCAGATGGGTTTTCGTTTTTACGCATTACCACGATACCTTCTACAACATCATCATTATCATTAAGTCCCGCTTGTCCCACACGCGGAATGTTAGACTCTGTAACCTTAGCTATGTTTTTGATAAGTATAGGGTTACCATCAGATTCGGCAACGATAGTGTTTTCAATATCTGCCCGTGAATCCAACAAACCAATACCCCGGACAACGTACGCCTGCCCATTCTTTTCAATAATATCCCCACCAACATTTACATTGGCGTTGCTTATTGCTTCGTATACCTGTGGGGATGAGAGTTCGTATTTCTGTAATAAAATAGGGTCGATCTCAACCTCATATGTTTTTTCACGCCCACCAAAAGCCACAACATCGGCAATACCAGGTACCGCCCTTAGCTGCCTGTCTATTACCCAGTTTTGTATGGTAAGCAGTTCACGGGTATCCTTCTCCTTACTATTTAATGTATATCTGAAAATCTCACCTGTAGGGCCATATGGCGGCTGCACCTCCGGATCTACATCATCCGGTAATTGTACATTTTTCAACTGGTTATTCACCTGCTGCCTGGCAAAAAAGTCATCTACATCATCATCAAAAATGATCTTTATAACAGAAAGCCCAAACATGGTAACACTGCGCACATTTTCTTTTTTCTGCACCGAGTTCATTGCAATTTCAACCGGAGATGTAACAAAACGCTCTACCTCTTCGGCACTTCGTCCCGGCCATTGTGTTACTATAATTATCTGTGTATTGGTAACATCCGGAAATGCTTCAACGGGAATATTTTTATAACTTATAATACCTGCAATAACTACTACACCAATCCAGAAAAAGGTAAACAGCTTATTGCGTAGGGAAAACCCTATTATGCCTTTAATTAACTTGTTCATTGCTGTTTAATTTAATCGTTAATAGCGTCATATATCAATAAATTACCTTTAACGATTACCTTTTCGCCTTCTTTAAGGCCTCCCGAAAGGTATGTTTTATCGTCCAGTGCCCTGTAAACAGAAACCTCACGTGTTTCTACATCATCCTTGGCTTTATACACCATGATAAAGTTTTTGTTCTTATCAAAAACTACCGATGCAGACGGTACAGTAATATATTTTTGGTTCTCTGAATAATGTACCGTTACAGTAGCATTCATTTCAGGCTTTAAAGAGCCATCTGCATTAGGTACTTTTATAAGTGCCTTTGCTGCCCTTGTCTGAGGGTCTATCACATTGAATATCTTATCAATTTTTCCTGTAATTTTCCTGTCAGGGTAAGCAATGGTCTGTATGCTAACCTCCTGCCCTTCTTTAATCCTGGCAAGGTCGCTTTCGTTTACATTAGCCAAAACCCAAACGTTATCAAGCTTTGCGATAGTAAATACCGCCTCGTCTCTACTGTTACTTAGTATTTCGTTAGGGCTTATATCTTTGGCTACAACATAACCGCTAATAGGCGCATACAGATTATAAACCGACCCACTTTTTAGGCGATAAATTTTATTTACCTCTGTCATTCTTTCTTTTTCTGCACGCGCTTTGTCAAGCTCTTTTTTAGCCATTACCAGCTCTTTTTCAGACGCCAGTTTACCATCGTATAAATCTTTCACACTTTGAAGGTTACGTTCTGCAATGCTAACATTGGCATCGGCATCACTAGTTTGGCTTTGGTAACCTGCTACTTCGCTACTTTGAATACTAGCCAGTAGCTGACCTTGCATTACATAGTCGCCTAATTCAGCTTTAATAGTTATTACACTTCCGCCAACTGCCGGAAATACCTGAGCCATATTGTTATTCTCGGCTGTTACCTTTCCAAACAACCTAATTTCGTTTTGGGCATCTTCTGTTTTAGCATCAGCAAAAGTGCTGGTGCTATACATCGTGTCGCTCATTACAAACTTTTTATTCTCTTCGGTATGTGTTTCCTCTTTTTTAGAACATCCGGTTAAAGCTGATGCTGCTACTGCTGAAAGGAATATATATTTAAATTTTTTCATTTTTAAAAGTTATTTGTGCCGGTTACATAATTAATCTGCGCTGCTGCGATAGCAAGCTGTTTCTTCACTCTTTCCACTTCGGTCTGTGCTTCGTTGTATGCCTCAAAAAAATCGGCAAATTCAATCATAGACACATTTCCTTTCTGAAAATTGGTGTTAATACCATTAAATACGGCATCAAAATCCTGATTAATAATTGCATTGATGTTCTTATATTCATCTACGCTTCGGGTAAAATTCTGATAGGCAGCTAAGACCTGATTTTGTATTTCCAGCTGTTTATAAGAAACATTTTGGGTCTGTTGCTCCTGGGTTATCTTAGCCGATTGTATATTACCTCTGTTCCTGTCGAAGATTGGAAGTGGTATACCTATACCTAAGTTGTACTGATGCAAAAATGCATCACCCTGTTGGTTGTAACCTGCCCTTAGGGTAATGTCCGGGATGTTTTGTTTTTTCTGTAGCGAAACATTCAGTTTAGCCGATTCTATCTCAAGTTTTGCCTGGCTTAGATCGGGCCTGTTCTCTAACGACTGATTTAATACAAAGTCATACAAAACGGGTTTACCTGCGTAAGAAACAGCATCTGTTCCGGTATACACTGTTTGTATTGTTGCATTTGTTCCCAGCAGAATATTAAGCTTAGATTGCTCTTCTATAAGTACTGCAGTCTCTTCCGATTTGTCATTGTTGATCTTAACATAAACCGATTTTAAACGGACTAAATCTTTAAGTGCAATATTATTTTTGGCGACCTGAGCCTCATAACTGGTTATAAGCGATTGAAGTTTACTTAAAAGGCCGTTATATTTTTCAATCAGCTTTTGCTGATGATGAAGTGTATAAAATGATTGCCATATTTCGAGTTGAAGATTACGGGTAAGATCTGTAAGTTCTGCCTCGGCAATCTTTTTGTCGAGCTTAGCAATCTCTATTTGTTTACGGCGTTTACCCCCCATTAGTATTACCTGTTCAAGCCCGGCTACAAAGTTGTTACCGTTACCCGTTGGGAAATATTTATCGTTCTGCGCTTCATAAGCAATAACATCGGCAGTAACTTCCGGATTAGGATAGACTTTCGACTGAATGATTGCCGCTCCGGCTTTATCTATATTATATTGCTGTGCCAACAGCATAAAGTTATTTTTAAAGAACAGTTCCTCGGCCTGTTTTATAGTGAGCGTGACTGACTCAGGAGCCTGCGCCATACCCACTGCCTGGATAAACAATACAGCTATCCAGACAAAGAATTTATTTTTAAATTCCATGATAAAATTGTGTTTAAAATACTATGTAAGAAATAGTAATGCAGCTTTGTGCAAAACATAGATATACCGGATATACTCCAAAAACAGGAATACGCAAAAGCACCCCAGCAAAATGCTGAGCCGGCAGATAAATAGTATTTTAAGCCTCGGGCGGCGGGGAGAAAATATTCACCAAAGGTGAATCGTAAATAGGATTTTTGTAAAGAACGTCGGGCACAACGATTTTAAAATTTATAGCCATTGGCTCGCTAAATTTTAAAGGTTCTGTCTGTTCAAACGTCCATACCATTTTCTTTGCATTAAACTTATGGCTCAACGGCGTTTTGCTATGATGCTCGGGTATTGCATTGTCAATACCAAAAACATCTTCAAGAACAAGCTCTACAACACTATCCACCTCTTCAAAGTCGTTATCAACTTTGTTATGCTCAAAAAGTGTGTGAGGGTTATCAATACTAAAGTTTAGTATGTGTAATGCCATAAGCACCCACAACGCACGTAAACCTATATGTATTTTATTTATCCTCATTTAGTTTGCAAAAGTATCACATTAAATTGACGTAACACAAATCCTGCCAAAAAAATATTTTTCAAACAAAATGTTACGATTTTCCATAATGCTCCGTTAGCGTTAAGAAATCAGATAGTTATTACTTAGAATTTATCTCTAATGTACCCGTTTTTAATCCGTTACATGTAGCGGACAAAATAATCTTGTTTCCTGTTCCATCAGGTTGTATAATTACCTGAGCGAGTCCGTTAAATAATTTTCTTTTCCATGGCTCAGAAGGAGTTATAACCTGAATTACTCCAGGATTTATATTTATAACATCCCATTCACGTACTTTATGTATTGGTGTGGCAACAATATAAATGTCATTTTTACCAGTCCTAAGTATATCCTGATTCAAAATATATTTTTGGGCATCTTCTTTAGATGGCTCAACGATATTTCCATTTACAAATACTCTGGCATTAACCCCTAACTTTTGGTAATAGAACGAAACTATACCGCTTTTTGTTGTTGCACCCAATTCAAATTGCCCTTTATAAACATATGCAGGAGCTAAATTTTTATAATCCCTGTCTTTAAAAGCTTCCTTCCATTTATCATTTGGATATGACGATAATTGCGAAGGTAAGTCAGCTGTAGTAACAGATTGCTCCTGTAAATCTGTTATCGGTACAAGAGCCAGATCATCGATGAACTTGTCTTTTTCTAAAGATGTTGGGTTACCATTTCCCACCCCGATTATTTTTCCTCCTTTTACAGAAAAAGTTATCTCATTGTCGGCAGTAGGTACATGGAGCCCGTTTTTATCTGTAACTTCTACAGATACAACAGCCACGTCATTTGTTTTAGCAATCGTTTCAGAAACCAGTTTTATAGCCTGTGCATTTCCGGTAGTTTTCTGAATATCAGTAAGCACTTTTTTACCGTTTTTATATCCAACGGCTTCTAATGTTCCGGGGGTGTAGATCACTTTCCATTCAAGATGGCTTAACAATTCCATCTTCTTTTTACCAAGGCTTTTTTTATTGAGGAAAAGTTCCACCTCATCGCAGTTAGAATGTACCCAGACATCTATTTCTTTGCCCTCCATACCCTGCCAGTTCCAGTGCGGCATAATATGTAAAACGGATTCTCTACCCCACCATGATCTAAGATAATAGACATTATCTTTCGGGAATCCGCAAACATCCATCATCCCAAAATATGACGTAACCGAAGGCCAGCCGTATGGTGTTGGCTCGCCACGGTAATCAAATCCTGTCCAGATAAACATTCCTGCCAGATATGGCCTTGCAGCATAAAATTTCCACCCTTCTTCTATAGTGTAAAAGGTTGGACGTGGTTTAAGATCGTACGCTGTCTGGTAATGTTTTTCATCATCTTTAAAATAAATACCACGCGTTGTAAACGTAGAGCCTTCTTCTGTCCCCATACCAGGCTGCTGTTTAAACTCATTTCTGTGTGCATCTATATCGCCATTACCCATATAGTTATAGCCAATAATTTCAACAACAGAAGAGATACCACTCTTAAATCCACTACTTAAACCAACGGTCACCGGTCGTGTTGGGTCTATACTTTTCGCAAAAGACTGCATAATATTTGTAATGCGTTCACCAGTAATATTTCCCTCTATAGCCCATTCCTCGTTACCAACAGACCAACAGAAAATACTTGGATGATTCCTGTCGCGCTCAATCATGTATTTTACATTATCAAGGTGGTAATCGTTGATACCCATTAGTCTTGTTTCATCTATAACAAGCATCCCCAGCCTGTCGCATGCCTCCAGTAGTTCAGGTGTCGGAGGATGATGTGAACAACGATAGGCGTTCGATCCCATTTCTTTTAGCTTCTGTATACGGAAATACTGTAATCCATCAGGCAATGCTGTACCTACGCCTGCATGATCCTGGTGATTATTTGTACCTTTTAATTTTACAGATTTACCATTTAGAAAGAAGCCTTTTTCAGGATCGAAATAGGCAGTGCGTATCCCAAAAACTGTTTCGTATAAATCTACAGTTTTACCTTCTTGTTTTACCTGTGTTACTAAGCGGTACAGGTTGGGTGTGTCGATATCCCATAACAACGGGTTACTAACTCTTAGCTTTGACACAAGCTTAAGCGATTTATAAAAATCCGGCGCATTAGTATTCTCTGTAACAGAAACAACTTCTTTCCCTGACGGATCAAAAATTGTTTGCTGTACTGTTACACTCCCTTTATATGTTCCCTTGTTTTCAATAGTGGATTCAATATTTACATCTGCAAAACCGCTTTTAATATCTGTTGTTATATAAGTGCCATTTGTAGCAACTCGCAATGGATTTGTTTTTTGAAGATGTACATGCCTGTAAATGCCTGCTCCTTCGTAAAACCATCCTTCTTCCATTGAAGCATCTACCCTAACGGCAATTGTATTTTCTTCACCATACTTGATGTATGCTGTAACATCATACTCAAATCCGTTATAGCCGCTTTCTTCAGTTCCCAGAAAATGCCCGTTAAACCATACTTTCGAGTTTCTAAAAACACCATCAAATTTTAGGGTTATTAGGCGCCCAAGATCGCTGTTGGGAATGGTTATTTTTTTACGATACCATCCAATACTTTTATCCGGAAAACCTTTACCTGCATCCTTAAATCCGTGGCTAAAGCTACCTTTTTCACTAAACGTCTGCTCTACTGCCCAATCATGAGGAAGATCCAGTTTTCTCCATGCCCTGTCATCAAATGCGGCGGCGGCTGGACCGTCGCCATTTCCCGTTTTTGTGAGATAGGAAAAATAAGCCGTACCATGGTCAAAGTCTTTTTTGGTATCATATAAATGTCCGAAAGAAAAATGCCATCCTTTATCTATTAAATATTCTTCCCTGCCTAAATTATTTTGTGCAGAAGATGTAAAAACAGATAGTAGAAGAAATACAACGTATAATTGGTAAGGCATTAATTTCATAGTTGGCATTTTAATTTAAAGAACGCTAAAATAGATTTTTTTAAACGGAAATAGTAAGTATTATCTTATTTATATTAGAATTATTTCTGAAGTTCATTCAGCTTACTGTTGTAATCCCTAACCAGTTTTAAAGTACTGATATCAGAGGCGAAAACCGAATTTAATCCCTGAGGTTCCTGAGGTGGATCTGCAGTAAAAGTATCACCTACATTCCATTTGCCTTCGGCATTTACAGCTTTGCCTTCGCCTCCAAATCCCCAGAAATTAATGCCTGCCAATGATTGCTTGTTTTGCTGACTTTTAAGCAGCCTGTCAAAAAAGGATGTGTAAAGTGCATCTCTGTCGCTAACATCAGAATTGGCAAGAAGGATTTCATGCTGTCTCGGTAAACCGAATTCTTCTATAATTATCGGTCTATTTAAACGTGTAGCGGCAGCAATGTGCTCGTCTATGTAAGCGTTAGCCTTTACTAATGCATCCGGAAAAGTATTTTTCGGATCTTCTGCCTTATACCAACTCCAGTTTTTTGGCCATATGTGCATTGTTAAATAATCAATATTTGCATTTTTATGTGTTCTTTCAAAAGTAGCAAGGTCATCGTTAGACCCGGCTTTACCTTCAGACCCTGTCGATATAAGATGGTTTCTATCCAATGAATCTATATAATCTACAACATCATTAAGCCACGCTGTAAATTTCACTTCATTTTCGGGAGTAAACACCCTTGGCTCATTACCCACCTGCCACGCCATTATGGCTGTATCTTCTGTATATTTCTTTTTATTGTACCGGTTCCTTCTACCCAATATAAATTTGATATGTTTTCTAAATGCTTCCATACAAGGTTCACAGCTATGATATTGGGCAGTATACTTCATAAACTGCGGCCATGTATTAGGAGGAATGTTAGCAATAGGAATTTTTCCGTAGCCGTTCCACTCCAGGTATTGTGACATACCGCCAGACCATTCCCAATTGTTGTTAAGGTACAAAACCGCATACATATTACGCTTGCCCATTTCAGCAATTAAAAAGTCAAGCCCATCTAATAAATCCTCATCATACTTACCCTGTTCATACTGAAGCGCCGGCCTTACGGTAAAATCGTAGGTACCTCCATCTGCCCCCACAAGAACACGCAGATTATCTATACCATTCTTTTTCATTAAATCCAGTTCGCGAAGCAGTCTCGCCCTGTCACCTACTTTTTTTGAAGCAAGCAGGCTACCGTACCAATAATTGGCTCCAATATAAGAATAGGGTTTGTCACCTTTAAAGAACTGCTGCCCTTTTACAGTGATTTTTTCAGGTTTTTGTATACTGCAATTTATGAGGGTGAAACTTAGTAATATTAGTAAAAATGGTGTTAGCTTGTTTTTATATGTCATTATGTTATTGGTTATCTATTATTACAAATACTGATGATCTTGCCGGTAGCGTTACGTTTGGAGTTTCACCTATTGTAGCAGAAAATGGTTTTATGTCCTTATACCCAGACGGCCCTCCTGCTGTTAATAAAGGCCCTGAACCATTAATTATTACTTTTCGGGAAAACTCACCATTGTCGTTATCACCAACTAAATTGTACCAGTACATTCTGTTACCTTTTACAAAGTTTTTAAGGTTTATTTTCACATTAATCGCAGAAGATGCTTTGTTTACAAAAGTCAGTCCCAATTTACCGTTCGAAAATGATGAAGCATATACTTCATAATTTCCCGATGCATCTTTAACAGCTTCAATAAGCCTGTCTCCCATACATTTCTGGAAATAGTACATATGGTAAAATGCAGGCCTGGGAGTACCTTTTGGTATGTTAGGCTCGTCTCCATTACTAAACATACCGTGGTCGTCGCCGTTAGCCCAGCCATTGGCAAAATCCCAACGGGCAGCCAAGCCAATATTATTTTTAAGCACTTCGCCCAATAATAACACAGCATGCATACCATTAATATGAGACACCTGCTGTTTACTGCCAACTGCAAAAATATTCCATTCATCAAGCGCAAGAGGTTTAACCTCTTTTACATTTGAAGAAAGCTCCGATTTTACAAACGTCATCATTTCTGCCGTTTTTACTTTAGGGGTTTCCAATATTTCGGCAGCATTAGAATTCGTATTATAGTTAGTGTAGTAATTGTGTATTACATAATAATCTGCATCCTCACCAATATTTTGCAGCATTTTGGCATTCCATGTTTTATGGCATTCGGGTAAATAACTTGCAGGAGCCCCCTCAACCATAACTGCACCAATTTTGATATTGGTATTCCCTACCGAAGCAGCAGCAGTACGCATAGCTTGGGCAATAATTTTAAAATGCTGGGCATACAAACCACCATTTAATAGCTCTGGCTGGCCGTCTTTATTATCCGCTGTATTAATGCGGTAGCTTGCTTCCCAATCGGCATACACCTCATTACCAATTTCCCAATACTGTGTTCTTCCGTTATCATGCTTAACCCAGTCGGCTGCAAGTTTCGCTGCATCCTGAACCGGATTTGCACCCGTACCGTAACGTGCATAACCGTAGTTTATAGTGATTATACCTTTACTGTTTGTGGATTGCAATAATTCGTAGTAATTAGCTAGTGAAATAGTCCAGTCAGCATCATTTAACCCGAACCAAAAATTAGATGGTTCTACGGTTCCATCGGCTTTTATTAGTGATGATGGTGCGGTTGTTGGGATACTGGCAGCATTCCAGAAATATACATCGCTTATACTTCCGCCAGGAAAACGGATAATGTTAGGTTTCAGGTTTGTTATATCATTAACCAGCGTTGCATCGTTAATCATCTTACCCGACCATAGATTGGCATTATTACCATATATAGATGATGGTATTTTGGTAAGTACTTTTGCATAATCGACGGTCACTGTTGAAGCCGTTGCTGTTGGAACTGTTGCTTCTGTAAAAGATACCGGCAAATCCAGATTTTTTGGCGTCCAGGTATCAAGAAAAAAACCTGTTGTTTTTGCTACAACGGGGTCAACCTGTGTAGAAATATTTTCAGGCGTTTCAGTTTCTGTGATTTTATCCTGACTTGAACAGGCAACGAACGGAAGTACAATTACTATATAAAAGGCCAGAAATTTATTTTTCATATTATAAATTGATGATAATTTTATATTAATTCTACTTATTGTAAAAAATAACAAACCATCAATTTCAAATATAAATTATATAGTACCCTTACAAATAATATTATTTAATCAATTGTATATTATATAATTACAACGCAATTCTCACGATTAAAGATCTAATAACCTGGTTATTAATACATTTTACTCTTTCATATATCAATCGTTGTAGTTATAGTTGAAATTCAGAATGGTTAAGAAGGCAATATATTACGTTAATGAAATGATAATATAGTATTATTAGCGACTACAGCGATTTCGTATTTTAGTCACAAAATAATATTACTGATGTTCACAATTAAAAAGTTTCCTTTCATTTTACTTACAGCGCTACTTTGGTGCTCATTTTTAAGCTTTACCGAAATAGATTTCAAAACGGCATATACTGTAAAAGGAAGAACCGAGATTTTTAAAGATAGTATAATATTGATAGGTTCAGCATCCTCTGTGAACTTTACATTTAAAGGAAAACAATGTTCTGTCGTACTTAAATCGGGCAAACTGCATCATGGCTATATCGCATTAGAAATTGACGGTAAATACATAGGACGTAAAAGAATTGAGAGCACACCTACCGAAATTACAGTCGATCAAACTAAATCGGGAACTCATACCGTAGCGATCTATAAAGCTACCGAAGCCGCTAATGGCAATATTACTTTTCTGGGCGCTACAGGAGATATCAAAAAAACTAAAGAGAAAAAGAGAAAGAAAATAGAATTTATAGGTGATTCTATTACCTGCGGCATGGGCAATGACCTAAGTGCGTTGCCTTGTGGTGAAGGAGAATGGTTCGACCAGCACAATGCATATTATTCGTATGCTCCAATAGCTGCAAGAGCTTTAAATGCAGATTATCTGCTAAGTTCAGTCTCCGGTTTTGGTATGTACCGAAACTGGAATGATGAGCATGATAAAGAAGCCATTATACCCGATGTATATAATAACTTATACCTAAATACAGATACTTCTAAACCTTACGATTTTAGCTTTATGCCCGATGTAGTTTGCATTGCACTTGGTACAAATGATTTTTCTGAAGGCGATAAAATAAAGCCAAGACTGCCTTTTAATGAAAATAAATATATAGATAGCTATATTAAATTTATAAGGAATATATATGCTCATTACCCTCATGCTAAAATTGTATTGCTGAACAGCCCAATGGTTAGCGGCGAGAAGAACGAATTATTTGTAAAGTGCCTTACAAAGATTAAAGACACTTTTAATAACGAAAAAAATCATAAGCCTATTTCTGTATTTAAGTTTACCGAAGTAACACCTCATGGCTGTGGATATCATCCTGAAATTGAAGATGATAAACTAATGGCTTCTCAATTGACTCCTTTCCTTCAAAAACTTATAAATGAATAGTATGCGTGTTTATCTTGTTATCCTTCTTGCCTCATTATGTAGTAATAACTATGCTAACATAAACCTACCTTCATTCTTTTCAGACAATATGGTGTTGCAAAGAAACTCGGAAGTTACAATTTGGGGATGGGCAAACCCCGGAGAAGAAATTACAGTAAGTACGGGGTGGACAAAAGAAGAATTTAAAACTAAAGGCGACAACCACGCCTTTTGGAAAATAACGCTTAACACACCGCAAGCAGGCGGGCCTTATACTATCAATATTAAAGGTTATAACGAAATTACTCTAAAAAATGTAATGCTCGGCGAGGTTTGGTTTTGTTCGGGTCAGTCTAATATGGCGTGGTCTGCCAATGCAGGGATAGACAATGCCGCCGAAGAAATAGCAAAAGCAAATTATCCGGATATACGATTCTTTTCTGTGCCTTTACTTGCAGACTCTACCCCTCAAATGAATATACCGGGGAACTGGCAACCCTGCACTCCCGAAACAATGAAATACTTTAGTGCCATTGGTTACTTTTTTGCCCAACGGCTGAAAGAAGATCTTAAAAATGTACCAATCGGTATAATTAATTCAAGCTGGGGTGGCACACCAGCAGAGATTTGGATTCCCGAAGGTATTATTTCAAATAACAAAACACTTTCGGATGCAGCATCGAAACTTCAACCGTCAGAATGGGGACCTGTTGAGCCGGGGTATGCTTATAACGCAATGATACACCCGTTTGCAGGGCTTAAAATTTCAGGTTTTCTTTGGTATCAGGGCGAAAGCAATGTAGGGTCTGAAGTGTATGACCAAACTCTATCGGCACTCATAAAATCATGGCGGGAACAATGGAAAGAAAACCTTCCGTTCTATTATGTTCAAATAGCACCGTACAATTATGGCAGCGAATATCCAAGTGGTGTAATTATAAGAGATGCCCAGCGAAAAGTACTTAAGGAGGTTGATAATACTGCCCTGGTGGTAATTAGTGACGTAAGCCCTACTGATGATATACATCCAAGAAATAAAAAACCGGTCGGTGTACGCCTGGCTGAAATTGCTTTACAGTCACACTATAAAGTACTGAATAAACAGGTAAAGTCTCCTTTTTACAAAGGTATTACAGTACAAAAAAATAAGCTTACCGTTATTTTCGATAATGCTGAAGGACTTCATTTTACTACAAAAAAAACGACACAGTTTGAGATTGCAGGAGCAGACAAAATATTTCATCCTGCGGAAGCAAAGATCAAAAACAATACTGTGATTGTGCATTCTAAAAAAGTTGAAAGTCCTATATATGTACGCTACGGATGGAGCAACACTGCACAACCCAATCTGTTTAATAAAGCAGGGTTGCCTGCTTCCTCATTTTTAAGTGAATAATATGAAAAAAACAATAGTACTACTTGCCATCTTAAGCTTTTATAATGGCAACGCCCAAAAGAAAAACAGCATGCAGAAAAAACATGAAATAGAACAAAAGGTAGAAAAGTTATTGGCAAAAATGACCCTTGAGGAAAAAGTAGGCCAGATGAATCAATATAATGGCTTTTGGGATGTAACTGGCCCGTCGCCTAAAGAAGGCAATGCCGCACTTAAATATGAGCACCTTCGTAAAGGATGGGTGGGCTCTATGCTAACCGTCAGAGGTGTGGAACAGGTACGTGCCGTACAAAAAATAGCCGTTGAAGAAACACGACTGGGTATTCCGCTAATTATAGGATTTGATGTAATACACGGTTATAAAACATTAAGTCCTATTCCTCTTGCCGAAGCTGCAAGCTGGGACATGGATGCTATAAAGAAATCGGCCCAGGTAGCTGCAGATGAAGCATCGGCTTCAGGGATCAACTGGACGTTTGGGCCAAATGTCGACATTAGCCGCGATGCCCGCTGGGGACGTGTTATGGAAGGTGCCGGTGAAGACCCATATCTTGGAAGTAAAGTTGCAGTAGCAAGGGTTAAAGGATTTCAGGGAGATGATCTTTCAGCTCCAAATACTATCGCTGCCTGTGCAAAACATTTTGCAGGCTATGGGTTTTCTGAATCCGGAAGGGATTATAATACGGTAGATATAAGCAATGCCACATTACACAACACGGTGCTCCCTCCTTTTAAAGCAGCACATGATGCAGGCGTTCGTACGTTTATGAATTCTTTCAATATTCTTAACGGTGTGCCTGCTACAGGTAATAGTTTTCTGCAAAGAGATATCCTTAAAGGTAAATGGGGCTTTGACGGTTTTGTAATTACCGACTGGGCTTCTATCCGCGAGATGATCGCACACGGCTATGCAAAAGATGGTGCCGATGCCAGTGTAAAAGCTGTCGTCGCGGGTGCAGATATGGATATGGAATCACATCTTTATGTGGTAGAATTGGTAAAACTGGTAAATGAAGGTAAGGTCGATATTAAACTAATTGATGATTCGGTAAAAAGGATACTAAGAGTTAAATATGAACTTGGATTATTTGACGATCCTTACCGTTACTGCAACGAAAAAAGAGAAAGAGAGGTTATAAACAGTAAAGCGAATCATAAAGCTGTATTGGATATGGCTAAAAAGTCGGTAGTGCTTTTAAAGAATGATAAAAATTTATTACCTCTTAAAAAAAGCGGACAGAAAATAGCCCTTATAGGTGCCTTGGCTAATGACATGAACAGCCCACTTGGTAGCTGGAGGATCGCATCAGATGATAATACGGCGGTATCTGTACTGGAAGGCATGCAGCAGTACAAAGGAAATATCCTGACTTTTGAAAAAGGACCTGAGCTTACTATCGGCAAAACTACTTTCCTTGATGAACTGGTGTTCAATACTAACAATCGTGATGGATTTGAAGCAGCTAAAAAAGTAGCCAAAGAAGCAGATGTTGTAATTATGGTATTGGGTGAACACGGTTTCCAGAGTGGCGAAGGCCGCAGCAGAACCAATCTTGACCTGCCGGGATTACAGCAGGAACTACTTGAAGAAGTTTATAAAGTAAACCCTAATATTGTTCTGGTACTCAACAATGGCCGACCTCTTGCATTGCCATGGGCAGCGCAACATATACCAACAATTGTAGAAGCATGGCATTTGGGTTCTGAAACAGGTAATGCAGTTGCACAGGTTCTGTACGGAGATTATAACCCAAGTGGTAAGCTGCCTATGAGTTTTCCGCGTAATGTTGGGCAGGTGCCAATCTATTACAATCAGCACAGTACAGGAAGACCAGTTAATAGCGATAATAATGTCTTCTGGTCGCACTATAGTGATGTAGAGAAAACACCTCTTTTTGCTTTCGGTCACGGACTGAGCTATACAACTTTTAAATATGGAGTTCCTAAGATTGAGAAAAAAACTTACATTAAAGGAGAAACTGTAAAGGTATCGGTAGAAATTACCAACACAGGTAATCTTGATGGTAAGGAAGTGGCTCAGCTTTATATAAGAGATATTACTGCGAGTCTTTCACGCCCCGTAAAAGAACTCAAAGGTTTTGAATTGCTTGATCTTAAAAAAGGGGAAACCAAGACCATAACTTTTAACCTGACGGATAAAGAATTAGGTTTCTACGATAATAACGGTAGTTACCTTGTTGAACCCGGAATATTCAAAGTGTTTGTGGGTACAAGTTCTGATAATGTTCAGGAGACAGAATTTGAATTGAAATAAGATTCTCATCCATATGATATGTATAAAAAAACACCCCTTTACAGCGGTGTTTTTTTATAGTCTATTATCAAGCTACGCTACTTATAATCTTTTGAAAAGTTCAATACAGGCACGGGAATTATGATACGGGCATTTCCAAAACCCTGTCTTATCTTTTTGTATAGCAGAGTAATCTTTATTTATACCCCATATCCATTCACCATTCTCTTTATCAAGTATATAATCCTGAACAAAATGCCAATTGTTAATGGCTGCATCAAGGTATTTTTTATCTCCGGTTAATTGCCAGACGTTTATCATTCCAATCATCAATTCAGATTGCGGCCACCAGTGTTTTTCAGCAATCAATTTTCGTTCTTTAGGATCGTACTCATACCACAAACCACCATCTACATCTATACCCTCAAAGGTGGCATCTGCCATGGTTACAGCATGTTTTTTGTATATGGCAATTAATGTATCATCTTCTATCATTTCGGCACACCATTGCAGTAGCCAGGCTGCCTCAATATCATGTCCGTACGAAATAACATCCGGCTTTTCCACCCATTCTTCGTTAAAGAAAAGATGAAGATGCCCCATGTCTTCATTAATGAAATGCTCATTAATTGTATAAAGCAGCTCTACAATTTTATTTTTTAATCCTTCGTCTTTCCAAACCCTGTAAAGATTAGCATATCCTTCTACTATATGCAGGTGGGTATTCATAGTCTTTTTCTCGTTTGCATCCTTATCGCTAAGGCGCAAGTCATCTATAGGCTGCCAATTTTGGGTAAAAGCTTCAAAATAACCTTTATGTATCGGGTCATAACTGTGTTTTTCTATACTATTGTAAAGTACTATAGCAAGGTCAAGTGCTTTTTGGTCTTTAGAGATATTGTAATATTCCGATAGTCCATAAATAACAAAAGCAAGCGCATAGATTTGGTTTTTAGCATCCTTTGGTTTTCCGTCGAACGTAATGCTCCAGAAAATACCATTATTCTCCCTGTCATAAAGATACTCGCTGATGTAGTCAAAAGCCCTTTTAGCCATCTCAAGATCCGAATCGTTTTTTGTGATGGGATAAGAAGCCGAAAATGCCCATAAAATACGGGCATTTAATACGGAGCCTTTATCGGCATTATACTCTTTTGTATCTGTGTAATCTATTGTACCGATAAAACCGCCATTCTCTTCATCTAAAGCGTTAGTGCTCCAATACTCAAGAATAGAAAGCAGTTCATTGTACATTTCTGCTTTAAGGTTCGCCATTATAGAAACTTACTGTTGTTATCTACCAGTTTAATAATTGTATTTACAGAACCTGCCGAAGTCAAAGTATCTTCAGGCGAGTTCATAACATAATCTACCAGCTTATCTACTGTAGAAACAGCTACGTGCATACGTGTATCTGAAGAAGCATAGTAAACATAAACCGTTCCGTCTTCATCGGCTATCCATCCGTTAGTAAATAATACGTTTGATACATCCCCTACTCTTTCTTCGTTTTCCGGAGCCATAAAATAACCTGCCGGTACATGGGTAACTTTACCAATATCATTAAAGTCGGTCATAAACATATACAATGTGTAACGAAGCCCGGCCGCGGTATTACGAACACCGTGTGCCAAATGAAGCCATCCTTTATTGGTTTTTATTGGCGCAGGGCCAAGGCCATTCTTAAGTTCGTATATGGTATGGTATATTTTCCCGAATATTATCTTTTCATCCTTTACTATCGGGTTTTCCATGTTATCGATAAAGCCAAGACCTACACCTCCGCCACTTCCAACATCTATAAAACCATCCTGCGGACGCGTATATAATGCATACTTGCCATCTACAAATTCAGGATGAATTACAACATTACGCTGTTGCCCCGTGTTGGATATCAAATCGGGAAGCCTTTCAAAATTCACAAGGTCTTTCGTACGCACTATACCTGCATTGGCTATAGCAGCACTGGTATCGCCTGCCGGCGCATTTGGATCTTTTCGCTCAGTACAAAAAATACCGTAGATCCATCCGTCTTCGTGCAACGTAAGCCTCATATCATATACATTGGTATCATGATCTTCAAGCTGCGGAATAACACATGGTTTATCCCAAAACTTAAAATTATCTATACCATTCGGACTTTCGGCGATAGCAAAAAATGATTTTCTGTCGGTACCTTCAACACGAACACACATAATATATTTACCATCCCATTTCATGGCTCCGGCATTAAAGGCGGCGTTAATGCCAATGCGCTCCATACCAAATGGATTGGTTTCGGCATTAAGGTCATACCTCCAGGTAATTGGGGCATGAGCAGCAGTAACCACCGGATTTTTATATCGTGTATACACCCCATTGTTTTGGGCAATAGGCTCGTTTTTCTTTTCAATAAGCTGCTGGTGCTGACTAACAAGTGCATCATAGTTTGCAATCTTGTTCAGCTGGTCAGTAATCATATCATTCCCCATTTCACTATAATCTTTAATTTGTATTCTTTTAATAATCGGTTAGCCTGTTCCACCAGGTTTTTCTCATAACAATAAATATTACCGCCAATAAGGCCAGTACAACACCAAAACCTGTCCATTTAGATAATATAAAATACATCGGTAGCAGTGTTAGTAAAATCTGCCCGGCGATTCCCATACCAACATTAAACATGTTTATACCAAAGTTTTTATTTCTTTCAATAGTTGGGTCTTCTGCCTGAAGCATTTCGCGTACAGGTTTCCAGAAACCCCAAGGGCGGACATCTTTGTAAAAGCTTTTAAGTGTAACTTCATCTGTAGGTGGTGCGGCATAAGAACCCAGCACGCAGGCAATAAACTGTATAACAATAAACACCGGGAAGAAGTACAGCATTCGTGTACCGTCAAAATATGTAGTGATACCACTTACCGAAAGTATTGGAGGGATTGCGCTTGCCGTGATTCCTGCAAACATACCCCAGAAGAAGCCATTTGCGTTGAAACGCCACCAATACCACTTAAGCACGTTTGCACAAACAAATCCGCCATATAAGCCCGCCGTAATAATATTGAATATCATATTAACATCTCTGATAAACAATCCAAGCCCTACACCCAATATTACCATTACAGCACCCGAAAGGTATCCCATATTGATAATCTGTTTCCTTCCGGCATCGGGCTTAAAGTACTTCAGGTAAATATCATTGACTATATACGCCTGTCCGGCATTAAGCGTTCCTGAGAAATTACTCATAAATGCTCCAAGGAAACCGGCAAGCACAAGGCCGACCAAGCCTACAGGAAGATATTTATTGATAACTGCAGGCATAATACTTTCAAAATTTACACCATCAGCAGTACGGCTAAGAGCAAGATCTTTAAAGTACAGTACTCCAAGTATGCAAAGCCCCATTGTCATGAAATAGCGGATAGGCAATAATATAATAGAAATAAAACCACTCATTTTACTGGCTTCTTCGGGCGATTTTGTACTTAAGATCTTCTGGCAGTCATAATTAGGCGCAGGACCTGCGAGGCTTTTAAGAACACCCGAAAAGAACATCATAGCTACAACTGCAGAGAATAATTTGTATCCGTCTCTTTCAAGTTTAACCTGTGCATCTGCCAATATATTATGCCAGTCAAGGCCAAGTTCGGCACCAAACATCGGGCTATCCCAACCAAGAGGCATCTTATCTGCGAAAATAATACCTGAATCTGCGAGGTGAAGCATGGCGATAGTACCCACAAAAATAGAACACACTATCATGATCATGTATTTAATAAAGTCGGCCAGTACGATACCATGCATACCACCTACTATACTATAAAAGGTAGCCACAATACAAATGCTTACACCGTAAAACTGGGCTGTAGTGTGCTTTGCAGCATATAGTGCTGTTGTATATGCGTCTGATCCTGCTGTAAATTGTTCTAAATTCTGATCCAGGAACGGAACTACTTCTTTAATACTCTCATACGGAATAAATATTTCTAAAAATTCACCCACACCTACAAAAGCATATGCCATATAGCCGATACATAACATAAGGGCAAAAACAACAACAATAGCGTGGCTTTGTTTTACTCCCTTATCGGTCAACCCGAAACGGGTGCCTAACCATTCTGCCCCTGTAGTTGCATTACTCCTCCTAAGCCATTTACTCAGGAACACCATAAGGAATACCTGGTTGAATACAGGCCACATCCACGGAATCCATACACTTTTAAATCCGTACAAAAAGGCCATGCTAACAAGCAGCATGGTGCCGCTAATATCAAACATATCGCTGGCATCACTTAATCCAAGCATATACCATGGTAATTTTTTACCACCCATCAGGTAGCTGTCTTTACTGCGCTTAGCGCGATTTTTCATAATGATACCAATAACGATCATCATGATAAAATAGAGGGCAATAATAGTTAGGTCAATAGAGGTTAGTCTCATATCATAAATGGCTTGCAGCCTATTTGTATAGTTTAAATTTGGTCACTTCTTTCTGAAACAGCGTGTTGTCTTTTTTATAATATTCAATAAAGTCATCTGCCGAAACCTGTCCTTTATACGGCGCATAATAGTGCATACGCGGTGGTGTCATACCTTCGTTCCAGCCGTGGTTACGCCATAAAAGAACGTATGATATTTTTTTGTCACCTATAGCATCAGTTAACGTTTCCGTCCACCATTTACTATAAGGAACAGCCTCGTAACCTGTCTCTGCAATAGCTGAAAGCTTATTATGCTCTCTTGCAACTTTATCTATAATAGTAACCAGTCTTTTAGTATCATTTACAAATTTTAGTTGCTTTTCACCGTCGCCCCCTTGGTAGATATCAAAGCTTACCATATCTACCCATTCATCACCGGGATAATACTCCATAAAATCGGCTTCCGTCTGTACATTACTGTCAGAGGTATTGTAAATATAAATAAGGTTATGGACACCTTTCTTTTCAAAATACTCTACTGTAAATTTCCACAAAGCTTTAAATTGCTCAGGAGTCGTAGTATTTTTACACCACCAGAACCAATTCCCTGTAAATTCATGGTATGGTCTATACAACACAGGTATAAGTTTACCGTCAGTGCCCTTCAATGTAAGCAGGTACGCAGCAGCATTATCCATCCAGTCCTTAAATTTTTCATGTTCTGAACCACCCGGTAATATAGACGCAACAGTACCCTGCGGGTTATCCCATGCATTTTTACCACTGAGGGGGTTGTCGGCATGCCAGCTAAAGGTATTTACGCCTCCCCTGTCATACACCTGCCTTACAAAATCTGTTTGTTTTGTAAACGGAATGCCATCAATCTGCTTTTCAGCATTATTTTCTATCCCTCCAAGATCCCATCCGTAAACCGCCGGATAATCGCCTGTAACATCTTTAACATCGCTTCGCTCCTCTTCATATTTCCATTCCACTCCGTAGGCAAGCGCATCCTGATGCCCAAACATATAACCCTTATCCCTTAGTTTGAATAGGTTTTTATACAGCGTAACAGTTTCATTAGTTGCCTTTTTATCTACCGGCACATTGGCAGTCTGCGAAATACTTTTGCAGGAAACTATCAGCGCAACGCCAAGCACAAGTATTATTTTATTCTTCATTTAGCTTGTATATCAGTTTGAAAACGAATTTACGCGTTTTGACAAATTCTTAATTAATATTATTTATTATTTGGAAGACTGCAATTTTAAAGACAGTTTTTTGATAATGCCAAAGATAAATTTCATCTTAAATTTTCGTTAATATTATTTTATCAATTTTATATCATATAATTGCAAATAAAAATTTAGCCATGGACAACCATAAGTTTCACAGGGAAATTCCACCATTAACTAAGGGAGACAGTTTCTTAGTTTTCGACCGTCTTAAGGATGCTTTCGACTTTCCTATTCACTATCACCCTGAATATGAAATAAACTTTATACTTAATGGAAAGGGTGTTAAAAGAATAGTTGGCGACCATATTGAAGAGATAGACGATGTTGAATTAGTACTGGTTGGCCCTAATTTATATCACGGCTGGGAACTTAATAAATGTAAAAACAGCGGCATTCATGAAATAACAATACAATTTCATAACGATCTGTTTAGCGAATCTCTTTTACAACGTCGTATCATGATGCCTATAAAAGATATGTTCAACAGGGCAAACCATGGAATTCTTTTCTCTAAAAAGACAGGAAGCGAACTTGCCGACAGGATCGTGAAAATTTCTAAACTCGATGGTATGGATTATTTTCTCGAAATAATATCCATCCTGCATGATATGGCAAACTCACGTAACCAAAGATTGCTTTCTACTTTTACAGTAGATTATGATACTTTTGAAGATGATGACAAAATGAAACTCGTGTATGAATATGTACAGAAAAATTTTTCTAATAAAATTACACTCGATGATGTTTCTGATATTGCCAGTATGAGTCCGGTTTCTTTTAACCGATTTATTAAAAAACGTACAGGCAAAACTTTTGTAAACTACCTAAATGACATCAGGGTTGGCTATGCTGCTCGATGGCTCGTAGAAAAAGACCTTAGTATTTCTGAAATTGCATTTAAATCCGGATTTAATAATATTGCCAATTTTAACCGCATATTTAAGGGTATAAAAAATACCACTCCTAGTCAGTATCGGGAAGAGTTTTATGGTATGAAACGCTTTTTATAAACCGTATTTTGATTAAAAAATACAATACTACATAAGCAACTCCGACATGACAAAACGAATTTAAAACACTCATAAACAATATTTTAAATATACAAAACACTAAGGATATACTATATTGTATATAATCTACGCAAACGTTAGAGGAAATATTATCATGAAATGATAAAATAATATTAACAAACACTTAACAACTCACATAAATTTGTTTTTGTCAATAAATGAACCTTTATATTACCAATTGCGAAATTAAAATGTTTATTTATTATGAAGTTTTAACTAACCTAACACAAATTTATTATGGGTAACACTTTACATGATCTTACGGAATGGTATAAAAAAGGGAGATTTTTATCCCTGATTATACTTCTATTCTGTACAATGGGTTCTTTACAGGCCCAAAATGTTGTAACAGGTGTCGTAAAAGACCCTACCGGATTAACTATACCGGGGGTAAACGTATCTGTTAAAGGAGGAACGGGCGGAGTCGCCACAAATGTTGACGGAGAATATAGCATAACAGCTCCTGCTAACGCAACACTCGTATTCAGTTTTATAGGTTTTGCTTCTCAGGAAATAGCTATTCAAAACAAAAAACAGGTTAATGTTACCCTTACAGAAAACTCTGAAGTTCTTGATGAAGTAGTTGTAATTGGATACGGAACTCAAAAAAAATCTGATGTAAATAGTTCTATTTCTTCAGTAAAAGCCTCAGATATTCAAGACCTAAAACAAGTATCTATAGACCAGATGCTACAGGGTAAAGCAGCTGGTGTTACAATTACTAATAACTCTGGGCAACCAGGCAGCCAGGTATCCGTAAAAATTAGGGGAAACACGTCTATTAGTGGAACAAATGAACCTTTGTACGTTATTGATGGTATTCCGGTTTCAGGTGACGGTTTAAACAAAGCAACAACCGGTAGGCCTGTTGGAGGCGGTAACTTTTCAAATGCGGGTAGCGTTGCCTTTAGCCCACTGTCAGCTATAAATCCAAATGATATTGAGTCTGTAGATATCTTAAAAGATGCATCTGCGACTGCTATTTACGGTTCAAGAGGTGCCAATGGTGTTGTAATTATAACTACAAAAAGCGGTAAAAAAGGTACTGGAAAATTAACCTATGATAACTCCTATTCAATACAAACCCAGTCAAGATTACTTGATGCAATGAATTTGAGACAGTATGCAGCATTGCAAAACGAACTTGCTAAAGTATACGGCGTTGCACCAAGGGCAGAATTCTCTAACCCAAGTTTGTTGGGTAATGGTACAGACTGGCAGGACGAAATTTACAAGAATGCCATAATGCAACAACATCAATTATCATTTTCAGGTGGCAAAGAAGGCATAAATTACTATTTGTCCGGAAGTTATACAGACCAGGCTGGTACAGTAATTGGTTCAGGATTTAAGAGATATACGTTTAAAACAAACTTAGATGCTAAATTGAAAGACTGGCTTAAAGCAGGTGTATACATTAACGGTGGTGTAACCAATGAAGATATAACACTTAACGGCCAGCAAAATGGTATAATTAGCACATCGCTGTTAAGCACGCCTGACACTGCGGTTAGAAATCTTGACGGAACATTTGCAGGTCCTCCCGCAGATGGAACGCTTGGAAGTTTTATAAACCCAGTCGCTGCTGCTTTGCAAAAGAAGAACAAACTGATACGAAAAAGCTTCTCTGCTAACTTTTTTACAGAAGCAAAGCTTTTGAAAGGATTAGAATACAGGTTTGAAATTGGTGGTTATGCCGATTTTTCTAACAATAAAGAGTTTAATCCGACATATGCTTGGGGAAGTGCTATAAATGCTTTTGCTACATTAGATCAAAGGACACAAGAATCGTACTCGATGAACATTAAAAACTTACTAACATATAAGACTTCAGCTGATAAACATAATTTTACAATTTTGGCAGGTCAGGAAGCAAACGACAGCCACTGGCAGGGTCTTAGTGTTCAGGGTAGAGGGTTTTTAAGTAATGATCTTCAGGAGTTAAGCGTTTCAGCTGCAAAAGATTTCACATATCAGGGGCAATTTAAAGGAAGTCAGGCACTTTATTCTTTCTTCGGAAGGCTTATTTACGACTACGATAACAGATATAGTGTTACTGCATCCATGAGGGCTGATGGTTCATCTAAATTTAGTGAAGGTAATAAATGGGGCTATTTTCCTGCAGTTTCCGGTTCATGGAAATTATCGGAAGAAGCATTCATGGAAAGTACGCGAAAATATATCAGTGATATTCGATTCAGAATTGGATATGGGGAGACAGGTAACCAGCAAATACCAAATTACTTGTATGGATCAGCTATCAATTCCGCTATTACAGGGATAGGTCAAGGCTTCTTGGTAAGTAATTTCTCAAATCCAAATCTACAATGGGAAACATCTAAACAAACCAATTTAGGACTGGACTTCTCGTTATTCAATTCTAAACTAACAACTACAATCGAGGTTTATAAAAAGATATCATCTAAATTCCTTATACAGGCTCCACTCCCTCTGTTTCTGACAGGAGGAGATAGTTACGAGGGTGGTATGGCACCTCCATATGTTAATGCCGGAGAAATGCAGAATACAGGTATTGACCTTACGCTTAATTATAAAAACACTTTTGCAAATGGTCTTTCATGGAACTCAACACTTGTTGTGTCGAGGTATAAAAACAGGGTTAACGAAATTTCATCGGGACTTGAAATACCGCAGACAATAAACTTTAATGATTTCACGTCCAGTACAGTAACCAACACATCTACTGGTAACCCGATTGGAATGTTTTACGGTTTAAAAAGCGACGGAATTATAAGAAATCAGGAACAGCTTGACGCTGCACCCCTAATTGGATTTTCTAACACTATTCAAACATCGCAACTTGGAGATGTATTGTATGTAGATCAGAATGGTGATGGAATTATCGATGATAAGGACATAACTACAATCGGCAATCCGCATCCTGATTTCACATTTGGTTTTACAAATAGTTTTGCATATAAAGGTTTAGACTTATCTATTTTCCTTCAGGGATCTGTTGGAAACGATATAATGAACCTAACAAGGAGAGCAGGTACATTAAACGCAAATTTATATGTAAATCAGTTAGCTGATGCTGCTGATTTCTGGACTGCAGATAATGTTAATGCATCATTGCCAAGGCCTGTGGGTGCATTGAGCCACCAAAATCTAAATGTATCTGACAGATTTATTGAAGACGGATCATATATGAGGCTACAAAATTTAACATTAGGATACTCCTTTCCAACTGAAATATTGTCTCAATTAAAAATTACAAGATTACGTATTTATACTAGTATTCAAAATCTTTATACGCTAACTAATTACAAGGGATATGATCCTGAGGTAGGCTCGTTTAACCAAAATGTATTACTTAGTGGGGTCGACAATGGACGCTATCCTACTCCAAGAACATTTTCAATGGGACTAAATGTTGAATTTTAAAAATCAGTTATGAAAAAAATAGTAAAAAATAAAAGAGGAATACTGTTAATGCTGGCACTATCGATGGTAATGGCTTCCTGCTCTGAGGAGTTTCTGGACAGACCCATTGAGGATGGATTTAATATTGACGAATTTTATAGCTCTGATGCTCAGGTAGCGGCTAGTACCAATGCACTTTATGGAAAGGTGTGGTTTAATTTTCACAATAAAGCATTTTATGCTATTGGCGAAGTGGGATCGGGAAACTCTTTTTCATATTCAAGCGACATAAATAGCTTAAGAGAACTTAATATTACGACTACAGATCCTGAATTATTAAACGCATGGAAATCATGTTGGGCTGTAGTAGCACAATCTAATGCATTGATTAATTTGCTCCCGCCACGGGTTAGTGCTTCGGTAAACCCAGCCGTTGTAAAAAACACCATTGCGGAAGCTCACTTCATGAGAGCGTTAGCTTATTTTTATCTTGTAAGATTATATGGACCCGTACCAATTATAGAAAACAATCAGGATTATATAAACGATCCTCAACTTAACACGAACCGAGTTGAAGATGTTTACACTTTTATTGAGAATGATCTTAAATTTGCAGCAGAGAATCTAGTTGCAAAAATTAGAAGCAGCAGTTATTCAGATAATGCACATGTATCTCAAGGGTCTGCAAAAGCAGTACTCTCTAAAGTATATCTTTATCAACAGGAATATGCCAATGCAAGATTAATGGCTGAAGAGGTAATAAACAGCGGAGAATTTAAACTTTTAGGAGGTACAGCGATGCCTTCGAAGTCATTTGGCGATTTATACCTTATTGCAAATAACAATAATGAAGAATCGATTGTTGCATGGCAGTGGACTACAGGAAATTACAATACAGGAAATTACAGCAATACACAATTTGCTTATTCTACAGCAATAAACAACGCACCATACGCAGGCGTTTTTGCTCCTTCACAGGATTTATTGGCAACATTTGAGCCTGGAGATCTACGTCGTAAAGAAACAGTTATGCTTCCCGGTGATGTTTATCCTAATTTACCTACTGCCACAGGAGTTGGCTTTACAGTACCTGCAGACATAAATGCTCAGAATTCTGGTTCAGGTATAAAAAAATATGTTATAGGAAGAGATGGTATAACAGACGCATGGTATGGTAGTGCGAATAATAGCTATGTAATGCGATATGCAGAATTACTTCTTATACATGCGGAGGCAATTTTAGCTGGTGGAGCAAGCACGTCAGACGCTGCCGCTTTGGCTTCATTCAACGCTGTACGAAACAGAGCCGGACTCGGAAATTTCCCGTCGATAACATTTAATGATATTCTACATGAAAGAAGAGTTGAACTAGCATTTGAAGGAGATTATTGGTTCGATCTTGGAAGAATACCAAGGTCTCAGGCTATGGCTATTGTAGCTGCCCAAAATAGAGGCGACAAAGACAATGTGATATTTATAACGCCGGATGAAAACGATTTTATATTACCTTATCCTTCTTCAGAATTAATAAAAAATCCTAAACTTGGAGAGGCGCCAGTGCCATATGTTTTCGATTAATTTTAAAATTGTAAATCATGAAAAAAATAAATATTAAAAAAGTACTGGGTTCATTGCTTTTAATGACAGTAATTTCATTTACAGCAGCTTCATGTTCCGATGATGATGCTAAAGGCACATCTGATGCATTATCAATTGAAAGTGTAAGTCTTACGGGATATAATGTTGTAAATGGGGAAAACATACCGAAAGATTCTATTACAACGACAGGGTCTATAGGAAATATGTACATTATAAGAGGTAATGGATTTCTTAACACTCAAAAAATTTATTTTAATGAGGTTGAGGCGACATTTAATCCTACGCTAATTACAAACAATATAATTTTTGTTCAGATACCTGAATCTGTACCTTTTTCTAACGATAACACTTCGAACAAATTAAGGATAGTAACGTTAAACGGATCTGTTCAATATGACTTTATGATAGGTCAGCCCGGTCCAAGAATAACAAGTTTCGACCCTGTTGCCGGTGGTGAGGGTACAATTGTAACTATAAAAGGAACACTATTTGATAATCTTCAGGCTGTACGATTTGACGACATACCTGCTACAATCATATCAGCAACAACTACAGAAATTAAAGTTGAAGTTCCCGAAGGAGTAGTACAGTCTTACATTTTTGTTGAAACTACCGGGGGCATAACAAGATCGTCCGGACAATTTGGATTTAAATTTATAGTGTATGACGAAGCCCTTGCACCAGGATGGTGGGTTGGCGGCTGGGGAGGAAGTCAGGAGTTTGATAACACCGAAGTTGTTAGACGTGGCACCTTCGCTATTAAACGAACTACCGATGCCTGGTCTGGTTTCCAGATAGGTAATGGCGGGGCGACCATAGATTTAGCAAATGATTATACCGCGATTAAAGTTTCTATACAAGCTACGACTACCGGAAGAGTATTACTTGCAATAAATGGTAATTATGATGGTGGTAAAACTTTAGACGTTGTCGCTGGCGAATGGATCGACTTTACAATTCCATTCTCAGAACTTGGCAGTCCTGCTACACTGAATGAGATAGTAATTCAGGAATTTAGTGGTGCCGGTAACGTGCTATATATTGATGACTTAGGTTTAATATAAGTTGTAACTGTTTTTTGTGTAACATTCCCTGATTATTCAGGGAATGTTTTTTGCAATTTAGAACTTACGATATGCTAGTAAAAACCAAATTATAATCTATTTTTAAACGCCAACTAATTAAATTATATAATAATGAAAAAATTACCTATTTCAATTTTACTCTTTTTAACCTTTTGCTCTTTAGCTTTTTCACAGGGAAATAATTACATACAGGATTATACAAAATATCAGGGTCTCGCCCTTACCCCACCTATGGGATGGAACAGCTGGAACAAATTTTCATGTAATGTAGATGAGAACCTGATAAAACAAATGGCCGATGCAATGGTTTCAAGCGGTATGAAAGATGCAGGTTATACATATATCAACATAGACGATTGCTGGCATGGCGATCGCGATGAAAAAGGATTTATACACCCTGATCCCAAACGTTTCCCTTCAGGCATTAAAGCATTAGCAGATTATGTACATAGCAAGGGCCTGAAACTGGGAATTTACAGCGATGCAGGAAGCCAGACTTGTGGCGGAAGACCCGGAAGCCGTGGTTATGAATTTCAGGACGCTTTACTTTATGCAGAATGGGGAGTAGATTATCTTAAATATGACTGGTGTAATTCTGAAGGGCTTAAGGCAGAAGGTGCTTATAAAACAATTGCTGCTGCATTAAAAAAAGCAGGCCGCCCTATTGTTCTCAGTATTTGCGAATGGGGTACTGATGAGCCTTGGAAATGGGGACAAAACGTTGGGCACCTATGGAGAACAACGGGAGACATTTACAACTGTTTTGACTGTATTAAAGACCATGGTACTTGGAAAGCTTTTGGTGTAATGCAAATTCTCGACAAACAGGACGGACTTAGAGGTTACGCAGGTCCTGGCCATTGGAATGATCCTGATATGATGGAAATTGGCAACGATGCACTTACACCCGGTGAAGACAGGGCACATTTTACCATGTGGGCGATGATAGCATCTCCACTAATTGCAGGTAACGATTTACGTACCATGAGCAAAGAAACCACAGAAGTACTTACCAACAAAAACATTATCGCTGTTAACCAGGATAAACTGGGTATACAGGGTTTTAAAGTTTCTGCCAAAGATGGCTTGGAAATATGGGCTAAACCTTTAGAGAATGGCGATTGGGCTGTAGCATTTTTAAACAGAAGTACCAAAGCACAGAAAGTAACATTTGACTGGTCTAAGGAAAAAATATATGATGAAATCAATAAACTTGATGCTTCGTTAAACAATACTGTATATACCATTAAAAATCTTTGGGATAAAAAGGATAAAGGCAACGCCACAACCAAAAAAGTATTTAGCGCCGATATACCGTCGCACGATATAATAGCACTTAGATTAACCAAAAAGAAATAACTATGCTAAGGTTTAAAGTAACATTTATAGTAGTACTAATAAGTGCATTGGGTTTTTCTCAGGTTGTAAAAGAACACGGGCAGCTTAGCGTAAAAGGTACACAGCTTGTAGACAAGAACGGAAAGCATGTTGTGCTTAGGGGCATGAGTTATGGGTGGCATAGTTTCTGGCCGCGTTTTTATAATTCAGAAAGTGTAAAATGGCTTAAGGAAGACTGGAATGCTAACGTTGTAAGAGCTGCAATGGGTATTGAAACAGGCTCTCCGGGAATGACATACAAAGAGAATCCTGAAGATGCCAAGGCAAAAATTAAAGCGGTAGTAGATGGCGCCATTGCGGCGGATATCTATGTAATTATAGACTGGCACAGCCACAACATAAACCTTAAAGAAGCAAGCCTGTTTTTAGATGAAATATCAAAAACATACGCTAAGCATCCTAATGTTATCTATGAAATTTTTAATGAGCCCGATGAGGAAACATGGCCGGAGATCAAAGCGTATAGCGAAGCCATTATAAAAATAATCCGTAAGAATGACCCCGATAATATCATTCTTGTTGGCTGTCCGCATTGGGATCAGGATATTAATTTGCCCGCAGCAGATCCTATTAAAGGATATAAAAATTTAATGTATACCGTCCATTTTTATGCTGCCACACATAAGCAGGAATTAAGAGACCGTACAGACGAGGCTTTAAAGAAAGGACTACCTGTTTTTGTATCTGAATGTGCCGGAATGGAAGCAACCGGCGACGGCCCGTTAAACATGGAAGAATGGCAAAAATGGATTGACTGGATGGAAAACCGGGAGATTAGCTGGATAACCTGGTCGGTTTCCGATAAAGATGAAACCTGTAGTGTTTTAAAAAAATCAGCTTCTTCAACCGGAAACTGGAAAAAAAGTGACCTTAAAGAAAGTGGTATAAAATCACGTGAATATTTAAGGGCGCTAAATAAAAAATAGTTGAGTTAGTTTAATACTAAAATCCCCATTTACTTAATTGTAAATGGGGATTTTTTATTGCTGTAAAACATTACTTTAGTAAAAGTAATTTACTTTTTCATAACTTTTTTTATAAGTATTTCACTTGTAGACATTGTAACTTTCACAATATAGATACCAGATTGATACCCTGAAAAATCAATTTTATTAGAATTAACTCCTTGGTAGACAACCTGCCCTATTGCGTTTACTACTGATACACTACTAATAGCATCACCTTTTGTATCTATTGTAAGTATATTATCAACAGGATTAGGAGACACAGTTAGTTTATCCTGCGTGAACTTGTTTGTACCCAAAGTTACAGATCCTGCCTGTAAATAAGCTGAAACAGGTATATTACCATCCTGACCAACAAATTGAGCAGTTGGCACTTCTATTTTAAACGAATGAGAACCGGCAGCGAGATCACCCACTTCTATCGTACGAATAGGTATTGCGTCTCCGGGACACCAGTTACTGAATGATGCCCACTCATCGTCTGATTGAGGTGAGTTTCCATAAATACCGTTTGGCTGTGTATTGTAAATTCTGTAAGGCTCACAAGATTTACCGCCGGGTATGTAACTTAATTCTTGCTCATTGTCGAAATAAATATTATGAACTCTCCTATTATATTCTTCTCCTCCCGAGTTAGCACCGTGATTAGATGTTATAAAATAAACTGTCGCATTAGTAACAGCTTCTTGCAGTTCAAAAGTAAATGTTCTTGTTGTCTGCCCAGGTACATCTGTAGCACCGCTCTGGTAATTATTAAGGTTAGCCTTATTTGTTATCGGGGTGAAATAGTGATCTGTTCCATATATTACATTAGGATTCTGATCTGAAACAAATTCTAACGATCCAAAAAACACATCAGATCTACCGGAACAACCTGCTACCTGAGTATTGGCCGAATATGGAACTCCAAAAACCTCAAGTTCTACCCAAAAATCGAATTCAGCACTTAATGTTTGGTCTTTCAAAATCCTTGTAAGGTTGTTTACTTCATAACTGTACGGAACCTCAGTAGGAGTTCTGTTTTTATTCATAAATGGTGTGATATATCTTCCAATTTCTATCCTTGAAACACTATCGTAATTATAAGAAGTCTGGTTTTTAGGAACCAATGCAAGGTTAATGTTACCTATTCGGTCGTAATTATCGCAGGCTGCTTTTATAACCACATTCATAGTCAAAGTATTTCCAAAAGAGGATATTTGCTCTTCCGTAAGTTTCACAGCATACGAATCATTTCTGTGACGGATAACTCCACTAGGTACAGGTTGATCTACAACTGCTGCATATCCATCATAAAATAGAACCTGATCTAATACAGTAACTGAATAAGGAAAATCCTGAGCTATTGTTGCAAAAGGAAAAAATAAACCTGAACACAGAAATGCACTAAGTAGATTTTTTTTCATTGAATTTATTTTAAGTTAGTAGTTTTATTAACCGAAGCGGTTATTTGGTAAATTTATTGAATAATTACAGTAAATTCACATTGTGTACAAAGAAAATTTTAATTTTTTAACCATCACAAAAAATGGCCACCTTTAATTTATCGGTGGCCATTTTGGAAAAAAATAGCAAAATGTATTTTGTAACTTAAGTCATTTATTATAAATCTACATATTTAACTCCTAAGCTAAACCATCTTGATGGAAGTGGTATTGCACCAACTTCAAAATAAGTTGTGTTGAATATATTTTGTGCATCGAAGTAGATCATCACTTTATTTATTGACTGGCTCACTTTAAAGTCATTAATCCAGTATGACGGGCCTGATGCTCTTTCATTAAAGCGCGTAGCGAATAAAATAGTGAAATTTTTATACTGTAAATCTACTGTATTTGTTACCTGATGTTTTAACGAAGATATAAAGTATTTAGAATTTATATCGGATTGTATGTCTTTAAACTCCGAATCTAAATACGAATATGCTAGGTTAGTAGTAAACCTTGTGTCTGTACTAAAATTAGTACTGTAGTTTGAACGCATATTGATACCGTTTGTAATAAGGTTTCCGTAATTATTACTTTGAAATGGTTCGGTATCAACCATTCTTGTCCAGTCGATAAAATCGCTGATCTTTCTGTAAAAATAATTTGCATTGAAGCTAAAATTCTGAGCGGTAAATTTAAATCCTAATTCACTCTGAAATGCATTCTCGGAAGTAACATCAGGATTACCTATATTACCCGGACGCTGGTTTAAATACAAATCTGTAAATGACGGTATACGCTGGCTTGTACCTATGTTTCCTATTATTTTGAATGTATTGGTTATTGCGTAGCTGGCATCCAGCCCCGGATAAACCTGCCATTTAAAGTCTGAATTATAATTAAGGTATGTACCAATATTTACATTTAGCTTTTCGGTAAGATTTGTTCGGTATTGCACAGAAATACCCACATTCTCGCGGCTGTGCTCCCCAATATTAGAAGAGTTGATGTCTTCACTCCTCGCCTCAGCTCCAAAGCCAAGTTCTCCTTTGTTTGTTTTATAAGACGTATTAAATTCGGCAGCCACTGAATTTGTATAGTGTTTACTTCTACCTGCATTTAGGTTAGAAATACCAAAGTAGCGGTAATCGTCGTAATTGTACCTGTAGCTTAGTCGCGGCATTAACGTCCATCTGTCCGACACAAAGTGTTTAGATTGTAGTGAGGCCATTGTAGTTTGCACGATTTCGCTTGAATTTCTGTCACCGGGTGCAGCATAAAATCCGTTAGCACCAAATCCGTTGTTGATATAACCAAATGATCCCGAAATTTCATTTAGACTGTCTATTTGAACATTGCCCTGATAAAAAAGCTTATTGTTTTCAAACGCAGTGTTGTAGCGGTAGCCATTACTTTTATCATGTGAAGCAAAAAGCGAATGCTGGTGCTTTTCTTTACTATAAACACCGCCTATCTGAATTCCCCTACCAAAAAAGGTGTCTCCTGTATCTTCAGAATCTTTCTCAAAATTAGACCCCATATATGTATTTACTAAAAACCCTGACGTAGTTGGTTTCTTAGTAATAATATTTATCGCACCGGTTAAGCTATTAATACCGTAAATTCTGGCTGCAGGGCCTCTGATTATTTCAATTCTCTCAATAACTTCAACCGGAATAGGCAGGTTAAGCATATTGTGTGCTGTCTGGGAATCAATAATCTTTGTTCCGTTTAAAAGAACCACGGTTTGCTCAAAGCTTCCACCGTCTATGCTTATATCAGCCTGGCTGCCAAATGGCCCCCTTTGCCTAAGGTCTACCCCATTAGCATATTGCAATAATTCCTGTACCGTCCTGCCCGGTAATTTTTTTATCGCCTCACTATCTATTACATAAACATTCCTGTTTTGTTTAGAAATAGGAGTACTGAAACGGTTTTCATTAATAATTACCTCATCAAAAGTTACAACAGTGTCCTTTTTTACCTGCGCATATACATCTGCACCTAAAAGCGTTAGAACAAGAATAGCAAAATATTTTTTTTTCATTCGTTTAAAATTTTGGCAAATGTAGTACCTTGCCGTACTACTAAAGTATACCAGTTTTCTAATAATGGATAGTCCGGTTCAAATTCCCTTTAAAAGTTTTATCCAGCTTAAGCCGGAAGAAACAACAGCAATATACCTTCAAATTGTTTTTGAGTTTATTAAAGCCATACAAACAGGGCTACTTCCTGAAGGTACAAAGCTTCCCGGCACCCGTATATTGTGCAAATTATTGTCGGTTAACCGAAATACACTCATCAAAGCTTTCGAGGATTTAGAATCACAAGGCTGGATTGAAATTTTACCTAATAAAGGTACATTTATCTTATCCCAACAAAAGCAGGACAAAAAAAAAGTCTTTACTCACTTAAAAAGTAAAGAATCATCAAAAGTGAGTACCGGCTTCACGTACAAACGCTCGACAATACTCGAAAATCCAAAGGACACAAGTACCCTGCCCTATCAGTTTAATGATGGTATGCCGGATCTTAGGCTCGTTCAGACCGATGTTTTAGCAAGGCTATATGTTTCTAAACTAAAAAGACAAAAAAGCACAAATACGTGGGAACAGATCCAGGCACAGTCGCATTTAAATTTTAAAATGCATTTTTCCAATTTTCTGAACCTTACAAGGGGGTTGCGTATTGCTACATCAAATCTTCTTACGACCAGCAGCCATGAGATTAGCTTGTATCTGGTTACCAAACTGCTTATTAGCCCCGGTGACAAAGTAGTAGTTGCTTCTCCTGGCTATTATATATCCAACATGACATTATCTGATAGCGGGGCACAGATCATTTCTATACCCGTTGATAAAGATGGTATCAACACAAAATACCTCAAACAGATTTGCGAAGAGCAAACAATACGAATATTATATCTTACTTCTACTTATCATTATCCAACTACAACTTCCTTAAGTGCCAAAAGACGGCTTGAGGTACTTGAGTTGGCAAATCAGTACCGATTCGTAATTCTTGAAGATGATTATGATTTTGACTTTCACTATGACAACAACCCGGTGTTGCCACTCGCTGCGTTTGATACTAATGAAAGGGTTGTTTACATCGGGTCATTCGGTAGGTCGTTGCCTTCGGGTTTTGGATATGGTTTTATTGCAGCACCATCAGAATTTATTAAGGAACTCGAAAAACATCAGAATATACTTGAACCCGGAATAGATGTTATTAAAGAACAGGTTTTGACCGATTGGATCAAAGAGGGTGAAGTGCACCGTCTTTCTAAAAAAAATAAAAAGATCTATAAAGAGCGCAGGGACTATTTTGTCTCGCTTCTGAATGCAAAACTTAAAGGCAAAATTAAATTTAAAGTCCCACCCCGTGGATTAGCTATCTGGGTTGAATGGCTCGGCAACTTTAATTTAATAAAGTTTCAAAAAGAATGCGCTACAAATGGATTGTTCCTGCCAAAAACCATTTTATACCAAACAAAAAGCCTAACAGCCACACGCTTGGGGTTTGGCCATTTGGATAAAACCGAAATGGAAGAAGCAATATCAATTTTAAGCAAATCGCTTACTATCGTCACTCAAATAAATTAAGTAAAAATAAAGGCTCATAAATAAATATGAGCCTTTATTTTTACAATGCGGTATACTTAAAGTTTTTAAAAGTAACTGTTCCTTCCCCTATAGAGCATAACGCTATACGTAAGCCTAAAAATCCACTTAGTGCATTATGGTTATATGACGAAACTTCTGCCGAATTCTCAATTTTAAGCCAGTCTTTACCATTAAGGCTGTAGTACATATCTACATTATTATTTATATTTTTAAGACGAAGATATACATGTCTTTTGTGCACTTTTTTCTCTGTAGGAAACTGCCATCCCCTAAGGTTAGCCAGAATATTTTCGTTGTCTGCTAAAATACCGGAAAAGTAAGTGTTATTGTAAAACAGAACCAATCCACCTACAGCATCACCTTCAATATCCATTTCCACATCAGCTGTGTATGAATGCTCCGAAGGTACACATACCAGTGGAGAGCTATCTCCTACTCCTTTACCCTTGCCTTTTATTGTAATACTATTATTTGCTACTTTAAATCGCGAATTGTCTACGCCGTTAAAGAACTTCCATTGCGGTTTAAGTTCTGTACCCGAAAAGTCATCACTTTGCGAAAAACGCGCAACTTCCTTCCCCTTCGGTTTGGTAATAGGTTTATCTGTTTCAATACCTTCCGGAATTTTATACCATCCGTCTTTAGTCCACTCTACAGGTTGTAGTAGGGTTTGACGCCCTAAATTATAAAACCCTTTTTCGTAAGCATGTAAAATCATCCACCACTTACCATTAGCATCTTCAAAAATAGTACTGTGTCCCTTAGACCACCAGCGTTCATCGCTGCTCTTTGTCCTTACTACAGGATTATATGGCGAATTTTCCCAAGGTCCAAATGGTGTTTTGGAACGAGCCGAAACTACCATATGGCTGGTAGCGGGTCCGGCAGTTCCACCTTCTGCAACAGTAAGATAATAATATTCGCCTTTCTTAAAAAGTTTAGGGCCTTCCATACAAAAACATTCTATTGACCAATCGCGTGGTATAGGCCATCCGTCGTAAGCATGTTTTACCTCACCGGTTGTTTTTAATCCGTCCTGAGATAATCCTATATAATCACCATTACTGAAATATAAATAGCGGTTTCCGTTGTCATCAGTTACGTGTCCGGGGTCAATATTACCAATCTTCAAATCAACCGGCTCACTCCACGGACCCGCTATATTATCTGAACTTACAACAAAATTGGTATTATTTGCAGGAAAATAAATGTAATACCTGTTTTTATACTTAATCAGGTCGGGAGCCCAGACGTCGCCGACGTATTTGTGTAACGCATTAGTAACAGGTATCCAGTTTATCAGATCCTGGGAATTCCATATGGTTAGACCGGGGTAGTAATCAAAAGATGAATGTACTATATAATAGTCTTTTCCCTCACGTAACAGGCTTGGATCGGGGTAGTCACCTCCGAAAATTGGATTTTGATATGTCGATTTATTCGCCATTGTCTCCGGTTGGTTTTGCCCAAACGTATTGAAAAACAGTAAAAGCGTAGATAAACTTAATAGTATTGTTTTCATTTCTTTAATGAATGTAGTTAACAATTAATTAGAGTATATAACCGTAATGTTAGATCCTTACAAGGTTTACAAGTATAACATCATTCTCGCGCATATCTAATTCTTTAGAAAATCTGCCATCACCCTTAATTGTAGCCGTTTCACTAAAGAAAGGTTTACCATCATTTGAAGTTTTTATTTTTTCTACCTGTTGTTTAGAAAGCTGTGCAGGCTTTCCCATTTCGTAATAGGTTGTATATGCATCGTTAGACTTATAGCCTATTTTATAAAGCTCAACACGGTATTTGCCTTTAGGCAATCCGGTTAATGAAACGGTAGTTTTGCCTTTTGCCTTAGAAGGCAGGTCGCGAATATAATACTGCTGATTGTTTACCCCTTCTCCACCATCGGTATATGTGCAGTCCCAAAACAGCACCTGTACATCGCCTTTACTGTTCTTCGCTGCCCAGGAGTGAGTATCTGTATTGGTAAGTTCGGTATCTCCCAACTTATTCATAAACTGGTACGAATAAAATGCCGGTTTATTTATACCCTGAATAGTTAGTAACCCGAAACCACCATGAAAGGGCGTATATCTTGGTCCCGGTTCTTCAAAAATATCGGTGAATACCCAATACGACATCGAGTTGGCAGCTTTACCCACTTGTTTTATTTTTTCCAGAATGTATGCCGCCTGATGGTAACTATCGTGTATTGGGTCGGCTGGCGTGTACGACGAACTCCACTCTGTATAATGAAGTTCTGTATTTGGAAAAGCAGAGTTTTCTATTTCTTTACGGGACTTAATTACATCGCTGCTAACCGCCTTAGGATCTTTACTCAGCACAGTACCCGAGTTACCAAATTCATCAAGATACCCCTGATTTACTCCGTAAGAATGCGTGCTGGCAAAATCGATGGGTACATTATTGTTTTTACAGAATTCTAATGTTTCAGGAATCCATGCTGCGCCTGCCGTAGCAGGGCCACCCACTTTATAGTCGTTATTGACACTTTTAACTGCTTTCGCCGCGTGCGCATAAAGTTTAAAGTATTCTTCCTGTGTGCCTGCCCAAAAACCGTCAAGGTTTGGTTCATTCCAAACCTCAAAATACCATGTCTTTACTTCTTCGGCACCGTAGCGCTCTGTAAAATGGTTTGTAAGATTACGAATTAAAGCTTCCCATTTGTTATAGTCTTTAGGAGGTGTAACATTACCTCTCCACCAAAATATTGTTTTATTGCCGCTGGCAAGCGCATTCGGCATAAAACCAAGTTCTACAAATGGTTTAATATCAATGCTTAGCAGGTAATCAAAAAGTACATCTACGTACTGGTAATTGTACTCCGGATTACCCTTACTGTCTTCTGTATAAACAGCCATATCATCAGTTAAAAGGCCATGCATACGGATGTATTTAAAATCGCATTCCTTTTTCACATAGGCTAATTGCTGTTGCCAGTCGGCGCGAAGGCCTTCATTTGCACGTCCGGCTCCAACAGATTCTTTGAACATTGTGTTGAGCTTGCCTGATGATTTGGTGTAATCAATTGATATGGTGCGATTCGTAGTTTGCGCCGTTGCTACGCCTGAAAACGACATAACAATTGCAAAGGCTGAAACTACACAATTTCCCATTTTATTATATAATCGGGAATCTATAGCAGATAAAAATATTGACATAGTAGTTTATTTGTCGATTAAAAGACAAATATACATTTTCATTCGATACTTATAGTCTTTTATACCATAAGGTTGAAAATATTTTTCAAACGATTTAGCATACAATCATTTTTAATGCGCCGGGCCGTCCACTTTATTTATTTTTTCTACTTTGTCTTTCCAGTATTGCATAAGGGTAAAAGCGACAATTACTGCAGCAGCAAATCCTTCTATTAGTAAACCAATAGCAAATTCATGCGTAGAAGGTTCTCCCCCTCCAAATATGTAATTGACAGCCAAAGAATGAAGGTATGATTCCCCTCCTCTGTATTCGATGTAGGACAATAATGCTATAATTCCCAGAACTAAACTTATAAGAGCCGTAAAGAACGCTGCCTTAAGATTAGTAAGATAACCGTTTATATGGTCATGATAATTCGATTTTATAGTCCTGTTAACCCCGTAAATTACAAATACAAAATTTACGAGTCTTAAATATACTTGATCTGCAAGGCCAAATGCTTCCATTAGAAGGAAAAATGCTGCGATTGCTGCAAAAATGATAAGTCCGTTAATTACTATTCTTCTTTTTTTCATATTTTTTTTATTTGTGTCAGTACTCATACTTTAAATTTAATAATTGCACTTTTAAAGGAAGGTAACCTTAGCAAAAGTTTAATAAATAGCGTTTCAAATACCGATAAGGATTCAGCTGACATAAATAAAATATTGTAAATTGTGTACCGAAAAATTCAGTCTATGAAAACCATGATTTATCTTATTGCTGCACTGGTAATAAATTGCCTGCCAATTTATGCGCAACAAAAGACAGCTAAAAAGCCCGAGAACATCATCATAATTAATAATGAACTTGTTACGATGGAACAAGTCGAAAAGTATGCTGCTGATGGCTATATCAAGTCGTTGTCTAAAGGTGTTACTGAAAGCGAACGAGATGTACTGGCAAAAAAATATGGAAATAAGATTGGTGACAAGGAGTTTATCACCGTAGTGGGATTGTTTACCGAAAAAGAAAAAATTGAGAATGACAAAAATACAAACCAGTCTGCCACTAAAGCGGAACCGGTCGCTCCCGTAAATGAATATCTTCTGAACATAAACGACAAGGCAAAAGATTTTACTGTTCAATTGACCGACGGTAAAAAAGTTAAGCTTTCCGATCTTAAAGGAAAAATAGTACTGGTAAATTTTTGGGCAACATGGTGTGCTCCATGCCTGATGGAATTTTATGATATCCCTTCTAAAATATTGGAATCATTTAAAAAAGAAGACTTTGTATTCTTAGCTATTTCTATTGGTGAAAACGAACAAAAAGTAACCAAAAAGGTACAGAAGCTTCGCAAAGATGGCATGGACTTTAATTACGGGATTGACCCTAATAAAGAAATCTGGAATCAATATGCAGTTAATTCAATACCTAAAAACTTCCTGATTGACCAAAACGGTATTATACGATTTGTGGCTACCGGAAACGCTGAAGGAAATCTGGAAACCATTGCTGCAGAGATAAAAAAATTGGTTAAGAAATAAATTAAAACGGGCATCTTGGTAAGATACCCGTTTTTTTTTTCCGATAGGTATCGGAACTTCTATTATAATAAATAACTTTCTCTTTCAGTTATTGAACCATTGTATGGTCAATAGATATTTCAATGCTACAAAAAAAAACACCTGATCTCTCAGGTGTTTTTGCTTAAAGAACCATAACAGCTTATTTTTTCACATATTTAGTCAGGATAACTATTAACTGTCCGTCAATTTTACCTTCAATTTGTTCGTGGTTATCATGCACTAAACGAATATTTCTAACCGCGGTACCAATCTTCGCATTCAGTGTAGATCCTTTTACATCAAGATCTTTTATTAATGTAACGGAGTCACCGTTCTGAAGAATGTTACCATTACTATCTTTATGGAATTCTATAGTGCCGTCTCCTGTATGGTCACCTGTTGCTTTTGCCCACTCCAGGTTGTTATCCTCAAGATACATCATATCCAACGCGTCAGATGCCCAGCTTTCATTACGGAAGCGGTTAAGCATACGCCATGATACCACTTGTACAGCAGGAACTTCGCTCCACATAGAAGATAAAAGGAAATTCTCCCAAAAAGCCCCATCTAACTCTTCCTTTTTTTCAATCTGATTAAAACATTTTGTACTGATTAAAATAGATCCATCTGCCCCGGTATTTTGAGCAGGCGGAACTTCATAAACAATCAGGTCATCGGTAGTTCCACTCAATTCACATACATTTCCGCTTCTCTTTTGAAGTAATTCTTCTAATTTCATTTGATGATCTTAATTTTGCGCTAAGGTATAAAATGCAGGAAAATATTTAAGAATAACACTATAAATTTATTTATAAATTCCCGTGTTTCGTTTCATGGCTCCCAGAAGAGAATTGTATTTAACAGGCAAATACTTCATATTCAAAAGAAGTGGTGCAATCTATCCCCATATAATTATGTAGTAGCTGCCTTTTTCTCTTCAGCCAGTTGTTTATCTTCCTGATCTACTTCCATAGATTCCTGTTGTTGTGATGCTTTTGCTTCATACTGAACATGAATGTATATTGGAAAATGATCTGAATCGAAGTTGTGAAGACGTTTCATTCCCACAAGTTTAAAATCGGTAGAAATGAAAGTATGATCCAGCGGAAAGCGTAAAAACGGATAATGCGCATGAAAAGAGTTGAAAAAGCCTCTGCCCCTTCGCGGATCTAATAACCCACTCATTTTAAGGAAAAGTTCTGTTGTATAGCTCCATGCCACATCGTTGAGATCTCCCACGACAATCACAGGGATATCAGAGGTCTTAGCAAGATCGGCCACTAGCAACAATTCTTTATCTCTTTCTGTAGAACGCGGATTTTCATTGGGTACCGGCGGCGTAGGGTGCAATGCATACAATTGTATTTCTTTTCCGCTCTTTAAAATAACTTTAGTGTGAATTGAAGGAATATCGTCTTCAACCATATACTTTACAAAACTATCTTTAAGTTCCAGTTTAGAATACAAAAGCATACCATAAGTATTCTCTAAGGCTACTTTTACAGAATATGGATAAGAATTATCCAGATCGTTAGTTCCGTTTTCCCACTTTGCATCTGTTTCTAATAACAAAACTATATCCGGATTGGCTTTCTTAATTATATCAAGACACCCTTTATGATTAGTATTTTCCTGATAGACGTTAGAGATCATTATACAAACCTGATCGTCTTTCTTTACAACTGTAACTTTCCGCACATGCTTTTTTGCAAAGACTGTAAAGGGTAAGATAAGCCATGCAAGATAAATTATGTTGGCACCAATTAGCGGTAGTAGCAAAGCATACAGCCAGTTAGCACCATCATAAAATACAATCAACAGGAAAAAACAAATAACTGATACTACAAACTTCTGAAGTCTCGGATAATCGAAAATTCTAAATGTCCAGTAATCATTTTTGATTAGTGACATAATAGTAAAAACAAGAAGTAAAAAAGACAGCGATACAATAAAAATAGTCATGTAGAATTATACAGTAAGTGGTTACTACAAATGTAGGCTATAAATATGCCATGATGAAATTGTATGGCACACTGTAAATCATAAACTTCAGCCAAAAAAATCAATTAATCTCACAAAATACACTTAACAAAAACAAACACCAAAAATACAATCCGTTATTATTCAGAACATTAAAAATATACATACGTATTTTCCTCTTTATATTTTTAAGATTTAACAGATTGGAATTCAGTAACTTTAATAAGAAATTTTAAACTAAATTACCCTATTATGAAAACACTCTTACTATTTTTATTTATAAGTACCAGCTGCCTTGCGCAGGAATGGACAGTTATTACAACCGGACTAGTGGCTAAAAATGATGATACTAAAAATTACATTATCAGGGAATATTCTAATATTCCAGCTGATACGTTATTTGTTGTAGCAAAGAAATACATACAGTCTAAATACGGTGGCGCTATTAACGTGATTAAGAGCGAAGAGGCTGGAAAGTTTTTGAACTTTGAAATTGCAGACCGTTCAGTTTCTAAAGTGAAAAGAAACAAAGCCGACGTTGAGTATTTTGTAACTTATAAAGGAATACTTGAATTTAAAGACAACAAAGCAAAAATTACATTTTCAACTGTAGAACCATATTATATAGATTCTGCTAATGAAAAGTTCAACCTTCCTTTTACATCATACTGGAATAGCGATAGAAAGCTGGTAGATAAAGAATCTAAAAAACTGATTGAAACTCATTTCAATACCTTTACAAAACAATTGTTTGATACGCTTAATATTAATAATAAAGTATCTTCCGAATGGTAAAATATTCATCGACGTATAAAAGAAAAGCCCATCAATTGATGGGCTTTTCTTTTATAGCGACCTGACAGGATTATTCAATAATTTTACTTTTTCAGTAAAAAAAGTTTAGGAACGGCTGGCGTTTCTGCGGCATAACCCAATGCTATATTTATAGCTATCTCATAACCCTCCAGTGTATATAGCAAACTAATATATCTTTGTTATCCGTTGTAGCGCCTTATGCTAACCTATTTAGCTTTAAAATGACGAATTGAATTCATCAATAATGTAAAATAAGGGGTTTACAAACATCAGCCTACTATATTTATAATAGCAGGATAGTTTTTTTGCAGGCGAAATAAATAATTTGGAAAATACTTATGAGATTTAATGGTATCTCAAAAATTGACTTATTGCACGGATTATTGCAAATCTATAGTAAGCAATTCTTTTGGACTAACACCCAAACCTTTTGCTAATTCTAAAAGTGTAGTGAATGCAAGATTCTTGCTTCCCTGCTCAATAGAAAGAAGGTCGCTTTTGCTTAATGAAGTTCTTCCCGCAATATCATTATGACTAAGGCCAAGATTTTCACGGAGCGTACGCACATGCTCGCCAAATATCACCAACCTTCTGTCTTTAAATTGTAACATAGTATCTGTTCTGTAGTGTTTTAATAGTCTCAATTATTCAAATATAAATATTCTAAGACATAATAAAATAGGTCGACCGCTATTCATATCTGGTATAAATTAAAACTGCAACTTAACCGCTGAAACAACAACAACTTATACTCTACATGTATATGCATTTATATAACATTTTGTTAAATATTTTTATTGAGGTAGTCATTGGAATAACGAAAAATCACATAACTTTATCGCTATGGATGTACAATCTGAAAAACATTTTATAACCCGTAGCGGATGGCTAAGAGCTGCTGTGCTCGGTGCAAATGACGGTATACTGTCTACAACAAGCCTTGCTATAGGTATCGCAGCAGCGAGCGATTCACGCAATCCTATTCTGCTCGCAACCCTTGCCGGCGTCGTTGCAGGTGCGTTATCAATGGCGGCAGGCGAATATGTATCTGTTAGTTCGCAATCTGATATTGAACATTCTGATCTGGAACGGGAGAAAAATGAATTGATTACAATGCCGGAGGAGGAACTTGCCGAACTCGCTGAGATTTATATCAACAGAGGACTTGAGCCAGATTTAGCGAAGAAGGTGGCTATACAATTGACGGCACACAACGCTCTGGAAGCTCATGCGCGAGATGAACTGGGCATCACCGAAATTACGCAGGCAAAACCATTTACAGCTGCGGCTGCATCGGCTTTAGCCTTTACAATAGGCGGTTTGCTCCCTATACTTGTAGCGATGTTAGCACCATTAAAATATATGGTGGTTATACAATATGCTTCAGCAATTGTATTTTTGGCTTTTTCGGGTGCCTTGGCAGCAAAAGCAGGCGGATCTACCCCTATGAAATCTGTATTGAGAATTTGTATCTGGGGGACGCTTGCAATGTGCGCTTCTGCAATTGTAGGCTATATTTTTGGCGTACAGACGCCTTAACCCAGAAAACATATTGGAAGTGAAACTGCAATTGCACAGTAAAAATGAACAACATACCTAAAATTGTTTATCATTTTACTGCTTACTTTATAATACTATCAACAAAATGTTTTATACTTTCTTTTGATGTTCCATTTTTCGCTATATGGTTGATAAACGCACTGCCTATTATACAGCCACTACCATAATTTGAAGCATTTTTAAAACTTGCATTATCATGAATACCAAACCCAATAAGGCGGTTGTTGTTAAGTTTCATGTTTTGTGTACGCTCCAGATATTCTTTCTGAAAAACCGTTCCCGTTGTTCCTCCTGTTATACTATTTGACGATACCATATATATAAACCCATCTGAATTATCATCAATTTCATGAATCCTTTCTTGCGATGTTTGAGGGGTTATAAGTAATATGTTTGAAATATCTTTTTCTTTACACAACTGCTGCAAATTTTCCTGATAGTAGGCTAAAGGCATATCGGGTATTATAATACCATCTATTCCTGTTTCATGGCATTTTTCTATAAATTCGGTTTCTCCAAATTGCAATACAGGATTCAGGTAACCCATTAGTACTATGGGTAACTTTGTTATAGCTCTTAGTTCTTTTAACTGATTAAACAGAATCTTTAGGGTCATACCGTTAGCAATAGCCTGTTCACTGCTTTGCTGAATTACAGGCCCGTCTGCCAGCGGATCTGAAAACGGAAACCCGATCTCTATCATATCAACACCTGCTTCATCAAGTCCCTTCACGATAGATAGCGTATCGTTAAGCTTAGGAAAACCGGCTGTTATATATATGGATACTATATCCTGCTGCTTGTGCTCAAATAATTGTTTTATTCTATTCATAGTGCTAAATGTTTTTTATAGGTTATCATGTCTTTGTCTCCGCGTCCCGACAAATTCACTACTACGACATCTTCTTTTTTAAATTTCATTTTATGCAGGTACGCCAAAGCATGCGCCGATTCTAACGCAGGGATAATACCATCTTTTTGTGATAGGTTAAGCGCTGCTGCCAATGCCTCGCTATCGGTAACATTAACTACTTCTGCCAACCCAGAATCGTGCAGATAAGAGTGCGCCGGACCGATACCCGGATAATCTAACCCTGCTGAAATAGAATGAGGTTCAACTATTTGTCCGTCTTCTGTTTGTATTAAATAGGTTTTACTGCCATGAATAATTCCTTTTTTGCCTAAGGCAATAGTTGCCGCAGTCTTACCGGAATACACGCCTTCTCCTCCTGCTTCAACGGCAATAAGTTTTGTTTTTTTGTCGCCTATGTAATGATAAAATGCGCCCATAGCATTACTGCCACCACCCAGACAGGCAATAATATAGTCCGGATTTTCGCTGCCTGTTTTATCTTTTAACTGATATTTTATCTCTTCGGATATTACCGACTGAAATATTGATACCATATCGGGGTACGGATGCGGCCCTACAACCGACCCTATTATATAATGTATATCCACAGGATTATTGATCCATTGTCTTATGGCCTCGTTTGTAGCATCTTTAAGGGTTTTGCTTCCGCTGGAAACGCCAACTACTTTGGCACCCAAGAGTTTCATCTTTTCTACATTCGGTCCCTGTCGTTGTATATCAATTTCGCCCATATAAATGGTACAGTCCATATTCATAAGGGCACAGGTAGTTGCCACAGCCACGCCATGCTGGCCTGCGCCAGTTTCTGCAATAATCTGTTTTTTATTCAAACGCTTTGCCAGCAAGATCTGTCCTACTGTGTTGTTTATCTTGTGCGCTCCTGTATGGTTAAGATCTTCCCTTTTAAGATAGATGTTCGTATCAAACATAGCCGACAGGCTCTTTGAATAAAACAAAGGCGTAGGCCGGCCTACATAATCGCGTAACAGTGTACGGAATTCCTCCTGAAAATCTGCAGAAGCTATTATATCTTTATAGTTTTTTTGTAATTCCTGCACATTCGGGTATAGCATTTCGGGGATAAAGGCACCGCCAAATTCACCGTAAAATCCATTATTATCGGGGCTAAATGTGTTCATATCTTTTTATTTTTTCAATTAATGATTGTACTGATATTACGTCTTTTAGTCCCGGATCTATTTCCATCCTGCTGTTAAAATCGTAGCCATACAACATTGGGTGTTTAAATTCTAATAATTGCTCAAGATTGTGCAAACCGAGTCCACCGCTTAAAAAGAAGGGGGTACTTAATTTGTAATTACTTACAACCTGCCAGTTGAAAGAATTTCCACTACCACCATAATCTGGGGTAACGGTATCAAAGAGAAAGTAGTCTGCACTGTCTTTATATTCTGTAAGTGATAAAAAATTAAATTCTTCACCAACTGAAAACGCCTTGATAAGCCTGTAGCCTTTTTGCTTTAAATCATTGCATTCCTTTGCAGATTCACTACCATGCAATTGCAATACATCGAGTTTATATTTTTTAGCAAGGCATTCTATTACAGGGATAGTTTCATTTACAAACACACCTACCTTTTGAATATTTTCGGGGATACTATCCAGACTTTTCGGTTTAAGGCTATCAACGGCAAACCGCTTTGACTTTGCATAGAAAATAAACCCTAAATAATCGGGCGAAAGCAATGCTATATCCTTAACATTATCGGCATACTTCATTCCGCATATTTTAATTTTCATAAGCTTAGTTCTTTGATTAAACTGTTGCATTTTCCTCCCGGATCTGTATTCTTCATAAAATATTCGCCTATCAAAAAACCCGAAAAACCACTTCTTTTAAGCTGCTTTATAACAGCAGCCGATTCAATACCACTCTCTGCAATTTTCACACAGTCCGCGGGAAGCATTTCGGCCATGCGAATACTGTTTTCAATATCTACCTCAAAAGTGTTGAGGTTGCGGTTATTAATGCCCACCAAATCGGCTGTGGTATCAATGTTTTGTACTATTTCCTTTTCGGTATGCGTTTCCAGAAGTACTTCCATTCCCAACTGATGAGCTACATTTGTAAAATCACATATTGTTTTAGGCGTAAGCATTTTGGCGATTAGTAAAATAACATCTGCGCCCATAGCTTTATACTCAAAAATTTGGTATTCATCAATTATAAAATCTTTTCGCAACATTGGAATTTTACTGATATGCTTTGCTGATCTAAAATCATTGTCTCTTGCACCGAAAAAGTGTTCATCGGTTAAAACAGACAATCCCGATACTCCCGCTTCAATATAACCAGATATTACTTTCTCGATATCCGCATCGATATTAATATTTCCCTTTGAAGGCGATTTCCGCTTAAATTCAGCAATAATTCCACTGCTATTTACATCGGTCAGTGCTTTCTTTAAAGAGATGCATTCCCTCTCAAAACCAGGACTTTGCTCTAGTACATTTAATGGATAAGCTGCCATACGCTGCTGCACTTCAAGTACTTTTTGTTGCTTAATGGTGTCTAATATTTTCATCGGATTGACTTTAAAGTATTGAATGCATTTTTTGCTTTCAGGCCAAATAGCGAGTCTTTCGCTATTGCAACGGTTTCTTCATATTGTTTTTCCGGATAGTATGTTTTAATAGCAGTTGCAGCATTTGCAAGCACAACATTATTTTGCTGTACCGTACCTTTTCCCTCTATTATTGTTGTGAAAATAGCAGCAGCATCTGCAACCGTTTCTCCTCCGTACAAATAGTCGGCAGACGTATTTTCAAAGCCCAGGTGTTCTGCTTTTAAGATACTTTCTCCTTTATTGCTAAACACTTTAGCATTACCGGTAAGTGTTATTTCGTCGTAACCATCTAATGAATGTATTATACTGTACTGTATGTCCTGCTTCTGAAAAAGGTACTGGTACATTCGTGCCAGTTCCAAATTAAAAACGCCTGCCATCTGCACCTTTGGCTGCGCAGGGTTTACTAAAGGGCCGAGCATATTAAAAAAGGTTTTTACCCCCAATTCTTTTCGAACCGGAGCTACATGCTTTAATGCAGGATGAAATAGCGGTGCGTGCAAAAAACATATGTTAGCTTCAGCGGCCTGTTTCTTTAATATATCCTCATCGGTTTGAAATACTAAACCTAAATGTTCTAAAACATTAGACGATCCCGAAATAGAAGACACACCATAGTTGCCATGTTTTGCAACCGCAATTCCTGCTCCCGCTACAACAAAAGATGTTAGCGTTGAGATATTGAAAGTATTTTTTCCGTCGCCGCCCGTACCGCAAACATCCATTGGGTTGCAAAACGACAGATCGACTGTATTACATAACGATAATAATGCCTCCCTAAATCCGCTAAGCTCTTCAAGGGTTATGTTACGCATTATAAATGTAGTAACAAATGACGCTATTTGGTTGTGATTGTAATTACCTGATGCAATATCTGTTAGCACTTCCTGTGCTTCGTGTTTTCTCAGGGTTTTATGTTGGTATAAATATTCCAGTATATCTTTCATTGTAATTGTCTTTGTAGTTAAAATTATTTGCCTGAGTTCCCTTTTAACCAGTTTGCTATCATTGCTATTCCGCTTTCTGTGAGTACCGATTCAGGATGAAACTGCAAACCTCTTACGTCATATTCTTTATGCCTTAGCGCCATGATATTTCCTGACTCATTTGATGCCAATACTTCGAGCGTATCCGGTAGTTTATTATCTACGATCCATGAATGATAATGTCCAACACTAATCCCCGATGAAATTCCGTCAAATAAATAATCCTCCTGTGTAATCGTTAAAGCAGAAGCCACCCCATGCAATGGCGTTTGCATATTAATTAGGCTGCCACCAAAACTTTCGGCAATAGCCTGATGACCAAGGCATATTCCCAGTATACTTTTTGACGATGCAAAACGTTTAATGATTTCCGGCATTAACCCCGCTTCTTTAGGAATTCCGGGACCGGGAGACAACAATATTTTATCAAAATTATTGATACTATCTAAATCTATCTTATCATTTTTAAGCACTTCTACCTCATCAACGCCAAGGTTATACAGTGTATGAACCAGGTTAAATACAAACGAATCGTAATTATCTACAACTAAAATTTTCATAACTAAATAGTATTTGCTATTTCAATGGCTTTTCGCAATGCCATTAGTTTATTATTAACTTCCTGTAATTCACTTTCCGGGTTGGATTTTGCCACTATACCACAACCTGCCTGATATGTAAGTTCATTATTCTGACTCAGGAACGATCGTATAAAAATGGCGTGGTTAAATGATCCGTCAAACCCTATTATGCCAACCGCTCCGCCATAAAACCCACGGCTCTCGGGTTCGTTATCATCAATAATTTGCATTGCCTTGTGTTTGGGCGCACCCGATAACGTACCGGCAGGATAACTCTCTCCAAATATTTTTACCGGATTGTAATCGGCATCCAGCTGGGCACTTACTTTAGAAACTATATGTATAACATGCGAATAATATTCTATCTGTTTAAACTCTTCAACTTTAACATCGTGGCTATTTCTGCTCAGATCGTTTCTTGCAAGGTCAACAAGCATAACATGTTCGGCATTTTCTTTTGGGTCTTCACTAAGGCTAACAGCAAGTCTTTTATCTTCTTCCGCATTTCCTGTACGTTTGAAAGTCCCCGCTATAGGATATATTAAAGCCTTGTTATTATTTATGGTTAATTGGGCTTCGGGCGAAGACCCAAAAATTTTAAAATCGCCGTAATCAAAATAAAAGAGATACGAAGACGGATTAACAGAACGCAATGCGCGATATACATTGAACTCGTCGCCCTTAAATTTTTTACGAAACTTTCTGGATAGCACTACCTGAAAAACATCGCCTAAAAAGCAGTGTTCCATCCCTTTTCTTATGGCTTTAAGAAAATCTTTATCATTAAAATTAGAGGTTTCGTTTTCTTCGGACGTAAAACCAAAATTGGTTACTGCACGATTTACGATGATATCGTTGATACTGTCAATCTGGGAGGTTTCTCCTTCCTGTAAATGTTCTAGCAAAAACATTTCATTGTTAAAATGGTTGAAAACAATGAGATACCTGAAAAACTGGTATTGTATAAGCGGCAGGTTAAAGGATTGATTTTTAAACTCAATATCTTCAAATAATGGAATGGCATCGTATGATGTGTACCCAAACAGTCCGCTGTTTACAAATCCAAAATCCAGTTTATCTGTTTTAAAAGATTTTGTAAACACGTTGAGTGTATCGGCAATGTTTATATCAGCATTAATAAAAATTTCTTTTTTACCGTCAGGATATTGCAAGGTTGTTGTCTCTCTTTCCGAAACAAAAGATGCCAATGGTTCAAGGCATATGTACGAGTAGCTGTTTTCCCTGCTTTTGTATTCTGAACTTTCAAGCAGAAAACAGTTAGGGAATTTATCTCTTAATTTTAAATACATCTCTACTGGTGTATTTGTATCGCTAAGCCTTTTTTGTACTACGGTTTTAAATGGATAAATCATTTTATATTGATTTAAGGATAATAAAAATGGAATGGGAGTTTTGGGGAAATAAAAAAAGCCCGCTGATCCAGCGGGCTTCTAATTATTTATTTTAGACACAAAATAATATATAGAAGTTTACCAACCGAATCCTGAGGATTTAGCTAGCCACCACCATGTATTATTTTGAGAAATGTTCTTCATAAGTCCTGCAAATGTATATAAATAGTTTTTACAATTCAAAATAATGCCTCTAAAATAAATTAAAATAACATTTTGTTAAGGATTATCCGGGTACAAAATTCTAACTCACATACGTACCTTATGTGCGTAGTTGCAGTAAACCAAATTATTATTAACTTGCCCGAAACGTACAACCAAGCCCGATGTAAGCACCATATTTACGTCGGGAAAAATCAACAGAATAAACTTTATGAAAAATTATAGGCTATTAGCTATATACATGGTAAGCATACCATTTTTTATTTCATGCAACGGAAAGAAAGAGTTGGAAAAAACCATCAATGATACTGCTAAACACGAAACTACTGCTTACAATACCAACCTAAAAGAAGCAGATTTTAAGTCGACCATAGACGGTAAAGAGGTGTCGCTATATTATATTAAGGCAAAGAACATTAATGTTGCTTTTACAAACTTCGGGGCGCGTATCGTAGGGCTATGGGTACCCGATAAAAACGGAAAGATGACCGATGTTGTGGTGGGTTTAAACAGTACGAAAGGCTATCAGGATGCTACCGAACCATATTTCGGAGCCACCATTGGCCGTGTAGGAAACCGAATTGCGAAAGGTACTTTTAAGCTTGATGGTAAAGAATACCATATTCCGCTTAACAATAATGGAAACACCCTTCATGGTGGTAAAAAAGGATTTCAGTATGTGGTTTGGAATGTGGAGCAACCCAACGATAAAACATTAGTTTTTACTTATAACTCACCTGATGGCGAAGAAGGTTTCCCCGGTAATGTACAGGTTAAAGTAAAATATAGTGTAGATGATAATCAAAATCTTAAAATGGCTTACGAAGCCGTAACCGATAAAAAAACGCCTGTAAACTTAACCAATCATGCGTTTTTTAACCTTAATGGCGAGGGCAGCGGAACTATACTGAACCACAAAGTTTTAATCAATGCCAACGAATACACTCCTGTAGATGCAGGTCTTATTCCATTTGGGAAACTTGAAAAGGTTGCAGGTACGCCATTTGACTTTACAACTTTTCACACTATCGGAGAAAGGGTCAACACAGATAACATTCAGCTTAAAAACGGAAAAGGTTACGACCACAACTTTGCACTTAATGATGGCATTACTAAAGAACTGCGCGATGTAGCCACTGTTGTAGGCGATAAATCGGGTATTGTAATGAAGGTGTTTACTGTAGAACCGGGTCTGCAATTTTACAGCGGTAACTTTATGCTGGGAAAAAACACTTTTAAATCGGGTGTTAAAGATGATTTTAGAACAGCATTTGCTATGGAAACACAACATTTTCCTGATGCTATAAACCAACCGGTATTTGCTCCTATTGTTTTAAAACCGGGAAGTACTTACAAAACAGCATCTGAATATCGTTTTAGTACAGAAAAGTAAGGACGAATACGTTTTTGAATAGTCCTGTTTCATCTGAGAAAAATATCAATATAAAGCCCGCTTAATTTTTTAAGCGGGCTTTTGCATCTTACATATCATGGTAATTTATGTGATGATTAACCCAACTCATAAAATTACGATATATCGTAAACTTAAAGCACGCTAAAAACAGCTAATCCCCTATTTTTAAAGGCTTTCATAACAAGGCATCGTATTGGCATAAGTAATAGAAAATCTTAATCTATTATTTTATGAAACCATCAGCAAACTTACTTTCCCCGGATAACCACGCTCTTGTGCTTATCGATTTTGAAGGTCAAATGGCCTTTGCTACAAACAGCATTGCTATTAGCGAACTTAGAACAAATGTAGCCGTTATATGCGGAGCTTCAAAAATTTTTAATGTTCCAACTATTGTAACCACTGTTGCAGAAGAAAGTTTCTCAGGCCCGGTATTTCCGGAAATCGAAGAATTCTATCCAATGGCAACTTCGGGTTATATAGACCGTACAAGCATGAACACCTGGGAAGATGAAGCTGCTTACAAAGCAATAACAGGTACTAAAAAACAAAAACTTGTACTTGCAGGTTTATGGACAGGCGTTTGTATTGTTGGCCCTGCACTTTCTGCACTTGCAGAAAATTATGAGGTATATGTAATTACAGATGCTTGTGGAGATGTTACTGCAGAAGCTCACGAACGTGCTATTCAGCGTATGGTACATTCAGGTGTAAAACCTATTACCTCAATTCAGTATTTACTGGAGCTTCAAAGAGACTGGGCACGTCAGGAAACGTATGTTGCCGTTACAAATCTTATGAAAAAATATGGCGGTGCTTACGGTTTAGGCATTCACTATGCACACAACATGCTTAAGCATTAATATTTTTAAAACAAGCTAGTCAACATTATACATAAATATCTGCCAGTGCTATCAATCCGTACCATATTATTTAAAAAGTTAAGTCATTTATTTGTCTTTGCCTTCTTGTGCCTTTGCGGCAATACTGCTTATGCACAAAGCTTTAAGCTTATGCGTTATGACGAGAACTACGAATATCTTAAAGACTCGTCACGCAACTTTTACGAGCAGGTAAAATACATTCCGCTTTCATCTGACGGGGCGACATGGTTATCGTTTGGTGGAGAGGCAAGGTATGAATATGTTGATTTTAGTAATGAGGACTGGGGCCGTTTAAATATCGGACATAACAATTTTTTGCTACAACGTTACGACCTTCATGCCGATTTGCACTTAAATAAAAGATTCAGGGTATTTGCCCAGCTTAGGAGTGCCCTGCAGGATGGCAGAAAAAACGGCTCCCGCCCTATTGACGAAGACCACCTTAATGTTCAGAACTTATTTCTTGATGCCATTGTTTACCAAAAGGAAGACAAAGCGATAACCATGCGTGTAGGAAGGCAGGAAATAGATTATGGCTCGGGAAGGCTTATCTCTGTACGCGAAGGCCCTAACGCAAGGCTTTATTTTACAGGAGCTAAGGTAATGTATACATCTGAAAGATTATCGGTAGATGCTTTTGCTATGATGGCAGATACTACACATACAGGTATTTTTGATAATAAGCCTTCGAAACAAGTTAATCTTTGGGGTGGATATTCTAAATACATTATTCCGCGTAGTGGTAATCTCGACCTGTACTATGTAGGCATAAGGAGAGACCTTTCTGTATTTGAGGAAGGTGCTGCTAAAGAAGTGCGCCATACTATTGGTACAAGGCTATGGAAATATGGTGGCGGCTTTATCTATAACCTAGAGGCAGCTTATCAGTTTGGCTCATTTGCTAACGGAAACATAAGTGCCTGGACTGGCTCTATAGATCTTGGCTACTCTTTCGAGAACATCAAATTTAAACCTACCATAAACCTGCGTAACGATTACATATCGGGAGATAAAAAAGCGGGAGACGGCACACTGCAAACCTTTAACCCCATATACCCAAAGGGAGGATATTTTGGTTTTAGTCCGCAAATAGGTCCCGTGAACCTTATAGATATCCATCCGTACGGGACACTGGATTTATTACCTCAGCTTAAAATGCAGGTCGATGTAGTATTTAACTGGCGTTACTCGCTTAACGACGGTGTTTACAGGCCAAGCGGAGGCTTTAACCTTCCGGGATCATCATCAGACAAACGATATATAGGTACAGCCTATCTGGCTAATTTCTCATATACCGTAAATAAATTTACCTCACTGGTAACAGGTATTCAATACTTTAAGACGGGAGAATTTATAAACGATATTATTCCAAATTCAAAAAACGGCCTTTTTTATAATATACGACTAGGCTTTAAATTCTAATACAATCTAAAAAAACCACATTATGAAAAATCTATCAATACGCATTTTTATAGCTGCATTACTATTAACAGGTTTAACCCCTGCAACAGTTATAGCACAACAAACAAAAACAGAAGTTAAAACTACACCTATAGGCACAAGCGTTGCCTGGGGTAAAGTAGATGGTGTAACTATCGAAGGGCTTGTTCAGGGTCCGTCGGCGGCAGTGGCAGACCTTCAGGTTGCCTGTGTTTTTGAATATACAGAAGGTGACATTTTTAACTCGCCCCCAGCTCTCCCTGCACAGTTAAACGGTATGGTTCATTTAGACGAGGCGCTAAAAGGTATTATTACAGAAGCACGTAAAACCGGAAAATTTAAGGGCCATGCTTATGAAACATTGCTTATAACACCTCCGGCAGGAATGCTTGCCGCTAAAAAATTATTGCTTATAGGTTTGGGAGACAGGAATAAATTTACGCCCGATGTTATGACCACCGTAGGAAGTGTTGCCATGAACGAAGCACTTAGGCTTGGCGTAAGCCACTATGCTTTTGCAAGCGACCTGAAAGATGCAGGTATTGATTCTCCTACTGCTTTAGTAGCCGAAAATGTTGTTTTAGGTTCGTTTGAAGCTTACAGAACTCAACAATGGTTAAAAGATAAAAAAATGGCAAACCACAAACCCCTTGTAAAAATTACATTGCTTGCAGGGCCTGCTTTTTATACGGTAGCCGGTGATGGTATTAAATCGGCAATTGCCAAATTAAACAAATAAGCCGCGACGTATGAAAGCTGATATAATATTATACAATGGTAAAGTTCACAGCTTTGCTAAAGTGAACGCCAACGCTACGGCTGTTGCCATTAAAGACGGAAAATTCATAGCCGTGGGCAATGATGCTGATGTGATGGAAATGGCTTCTGAAGGCACAAGGATAATTGACCTTGAAAGAAAAAGGGTTGTTCCGGGAATTAACGATTCTCACATTCACCTTATTCGAGGCGGATTGAACTATAATTTAGAATTGCGCTGGGATGGTGTACCATCATTAGCCGATGCTTTACGAATGCTTAAAGAACAAGTAGACCGTACCCCTTCCCCACAATGGGTACGCGTTGTAGGCGGCTGGTCTGAATTTCAGTTCGCCGAACGCCGCATGCCTACATTGGAAGAGATAAATGCAATTGCTCCCGAAACGCCTGTTTTTATCCTTCATTTATACGACAGGGCAATAATGAACAGGGCTGCCCTTAAGGCAGTTGGCTTTACTAAAGACACGCCTGCACCTCCGGGAGGGCAAATACAAAAAGACAGCAAAGGCGAGCCTACAGGATTAATTATAGCAACACCAAATGCTATGATACTGTACTCTACCCTTGCTAAAGGCCCTACACTTTCGTATGAGCACCAGGTAAATTCTACCCGCCATTTTATGAAAGAGCTTAACCGTTTTGGTATAACAAGTGTTATAGATGCCGGTGGAGGTTTTCAGAATTTCCCTGACGATTACAAAGTAGTTAATGAGCTTAATGAGAAAAAGCAATTAACCGTTCGTATTGCTTACAACCTGTTTACACAAAAGCCCAAGCACGAGTTCGAAGATTTTAGCGACTGGATAGACACCGTTAAACTATATCAGGGTGACGATATGTACCGCCACAATGGTGCGGGTGAAATGCTTGTGTTTTCTGCTGCTGATTTTGAAGACTTTTTACAGCCACGTCCGGATCTTACTGAAAACATGGAAGCCGATCTTGAAAAAGTGGTACGTCTGCTGGTTGCCAATCGCTGGCCTTTCAGGCTTCACGCTACCTACAACGAAAGCATAACCCGCTTTTTAAATGTGTTCGAAAAAGTAAATATGGATATTCCGTTTAACGGGCTTCCGTGGATATTTGACCATGCCGAAACTATTGATGAACGTAATATTGAGCGTGTAAAGAACTTAGGTGGCGGTATTGCAATACAAAGTCGTATGGCATATCAGGGTGAATATTTTACGGAAAGATATGGTGCCAAGGCTGCCGAAAATACACCTCCGGTTAAACGCATGCTGGAAATGGAAGTTCCTGTAGGTGCAGGATCTGACGCTACAAGGGTGAGCAGCTATAACCCATGGGTTTCTATGTACTGGCTTACAGTTGGTAAAACGGTAGGCGGGCTTCAGTTATATAACGAAAGCAGGTTAAACCGCGAAACCGCTTTAGAATTATACACTCGTGGCAGTGCGTGGTTCTCTCAGGAACAGCAGAAAAAGGGCGATATTCAGGTAGGTATGTTTGCAGATCTTGCGGTACTGGACAGGGATTACTTTAGCGTAGTTGATGAAGATGTAAAGAAAATTGAAGCCGAACTTACCATTGTAGACGGAAAAATAGTGTACGCTAAAGGCGATTTTTCTTCTTACTCTCCTCCTTCGGTGCCTATCCTTCCGGACTGGTCGCCTACCAATATTTACAACGGTTATTATCCGGCAGGCGGACATGCAGCGCATAGTCACCAGCATATTGGTAAAGCAGGAACAAAAGGAATTACTTCTGAGATTCATAGCTGTATAGGCAGTTGCGACGTACACGCCCACGACCATAACAAGGCACGTTTAAGTAACGTTCCCGTAAACAATTATACCGCATTTTGGGGCGCATTAGGCTGCTCATGTTTTGCATTTTAATTTAAACTATCATGATAGATTTTATAAAACAAATACTGTCTTCAGATCTTGGCAGCGCATTCAATAACTCGGCTATGCTGGTCTTCAGGATACTGCTTGCGCTGGAGTTATTCAGGGTTCACGGTATTAAAAAGTTTAGGGTAGAAAACGGGCAGAAAGAACACGTGCCAAACCCTCTTCACTTACCTGAAAAGCTTAACGGACTGGTAGCTACGTTTTCTGACACCGTAGTTCCGTTTCTCATTATGCTGGGTATTGGTACACGTCTGGTTGTATTGCCAACTATCGGCGTAACTGCTATAGGATATTTTGTGGTTCACCGTAAAGATTCGCTCGAAGTAAGAGATGTACCTTATATGTACACCTTGTCTTTACTATTGATACTTGCATTAGGCGCGGGAACATATTCACTAGATCATAATTTATTAACCATTTTACAATAAAACAGATGGAAACTAAAATCGGAATTAAACAGGAATATCTTGCTGAAGTAGCTTATGCTTTAAGTAAAGTACTGGCAGATGAATTCATATTATATACAAAAACCAAAAAAGCGCACTGGAATGTAGAAGGCCCGGACTTTTACAACAAACATCTTTTCTTTGAGCAGCAATATGAACAGCTTGATGACCTTATCGATACCATTGCAGAACGCATCAGGACGATAGGTCACTACGCTCCGGCAACACTAAAAGAATATTTGAGCCTTACACATCTTTCTGAACAATCAAGAGAAGGAAATGACAGCTTAGGATATATTAAAGAACTTTTGGCAGACCATGAAAGTATCCTGATTCATTTACGTGAAAACATAAACAATTTTGCGGGCGCACAGCATGATCTTGGTACTAGCGATTACATTACAGGACTAATGGAAACTCACGAAAAAATGGCGTGGATGCTGCGTGCACACTTAAAATAATAAAGTATGGAAGTTCAAAAAAATATTAGCACCGTAACGCTTATGCTTACCGCTGTTGCAGGCTACTGCGATACGGTTACTTTTGTGGCAGGAGATAACATTTTCTCGGCACACGTAACGGGTAACTTTATCACTTTTGCCTACCAGATGGCTATCGGCGGAAGCCCGGGTGCATGGGTAAAACTTATTACGTTTCCGGTATTTGTAATTGCAGTAATGCTTGGCGGATGGATGGCTACACGTTCACAACAGAAAAACAAAGTACTGTTTATAGAAGCCGTTTTACTTGTTATTGCAGGTTTGTCGGCATTTATATTTCACTTACAACAGGACGATAAAGTTATAACATACACCATAGTTATGATTGTTGTTTTTGCGCTCGGACTGCAAAATGCCTTTGGTAAATTGTTTACTAAAGAAACATACGGGCCTACAACAATGATGACAGGTAATGTAACCCAAGCATCCCTTGATCTCGGAAAGTTATTATTTAACAGATTTCAGGGGCCTGATGCTATGGTGAGCTTTAAAAAACAAATGGTTACACTTTCTGGTTTTTTACTGGGATGTGTAGGCGGTGCTTTCGCAGGCAGGGAACTTGGCCTTTTCTCTATTACATTCGCCGGGGTAGCCATGCTTATATGTTATTTCCTGTCGGACAGAAAACCGGAAACAATACCATCAGAAATATAAAAATACAGGAGATAAACTTATAACGATACTATTTTGCTATACATAGGAGGTTGCATTGTTCTGGCACTATTGGTTGCTTTGCTTATTAGCTACTACAGGTTAAAACAGCAAAGCAGCAGTGTATTAAAAATTAAAGAAAAAGAAATAAGCAGGCAAAACGAACTGATAAAAAAACTTCAGCACGAAAAAGAATGGATGATCAACGAAATTCATCATCGTGTAAAAAATAACCTTCAGGTAGTTATAAGCCTTCTCAATACACAATCTGCCTATCTGGACAATAAAGATGCTATATTAGCAATACAAAACAGCCAGCACAGGATGCATGCCATGTCGCTTATCCATCAGAAATTATATCAGTCGGAAAATCTGGCAACAATAGATATATCATGGTATATTTATGAACTGGTAAATTACCTGAGTGATTATTTTGATCCGGAAAGGAAGATTGATTTTGAAATTGATACCCAAAAACTGGAACTTGACGTGGCACAGGCGGTACCTTTAGGGCTTATTTTGAATGAAGCGATAAGCAATGCTATAAAGCATGCTTTTCCTGAAAATGAAAAAGGCAAAGTAAAGATCTCGTTAAAGAAAGTACACACAGAAACTAACGAACTTACTATAGCCGACAATGGTGTAGGCCTGCCGGAAGATTTTAAATTTGAAAACAGCAATTCGCTGGGCATGAATCTTATGATAGGCCTTAGCGATCAGCTGGACGGTACATTTGATTATAAAAATGCAAACGGACTTACCATTATTATAACTTTTATAAAGAACGAAAAAATGGGTTCTGAGTATAGTTCCCAAAACGCCTAACAGAACTGATGAAGGAAAAAATCTTAATTGTAGAGGACGAGTTTATTGTTGCAAACGACCTTAAAATGATGCTTACAAAGGGCGGGTACCAGGTTGTTGGCATAGCCTCTTCTGTAGTACAGGCACGTAAGGTTATCGAAACAAAAAAACCGGACTGGGTGCTATTGGATATTATGCTTAAAGGCGACCTGACAGGTATTGACCTTGCCTGGGAACTTGTTGAGCAACGATTGCCATTCTTATATATTTCTGCCAATACGAACCAAACTACTATGGAAGCTGTAAAGGCTACACAACCCTATGGCTTTATGGTTAAACCGTTTAGGGAAAGAGATTTAATGGTGATGCTGGATATTGCCCGTTATAGGCACAGCATAGAACAATCCGGACACAATTTAGAAATTTCCCAGATCGATTCTACCGAACAGTATCGTATTGAAGGCATTATAGGCCAGAGCGAGCAACTTATGGAAGTTCTGGAAAAGATACACATTGTTGCCCCGACCGATACATCTGTACTTGTATTAGGAGAAAGTGGCACTGGCAAAGAAAAGATCGCACATGCTATCCATGACCTGTCAGACAGGAAGTCGAAACCTGTAATAACGGTAAACTGTGCTGCCCTACCCCATTCGTTAATTGAATCGGAACTTTTTGGACATGAACGCGGCGCATTTACAGGAGCCAATACAGTCCGTATAGGCAAATTTGAACAAGCCGATGGCGGTACCATTTTCCTGGATGAGATTGGCGAACTGCCCTTAGATTCTCAGGTAAAGTTGTTACGCGTATTACAGGAACGTGAAATAGAGCGCCTTGGCGGAGACAAGACCATCAAAGTAAATGTGCGTATCGTAGCTGCTACAAATCGCTCGCTCGAAAAAGAAGTTGCCGACGGGCGTTTTAGATTAGACCTTTATTACAGGCTTAACGTATTCCCGATAGAGCTGCCTCCGCTACGAGACAGACTGCAGGATATAGAAGAACTTGCACTTTATTTTCTTAAAAAATACGCTGCGAAATCACGTAAGAATGTAGTGGGTATAGCTCCTGCTGCACTACACCAATTGATGCAATATAACTGGCCCGGAAATATAAGGGAGCTTGAACATTTAATTGAACGCAATGTACTTTTGGCTAAAGTCACAGAAATAGAATCGTTTGATATTAGTATTGTTCCTGTTATTGCTACTACGATTATGACAGAGCCACAAGGAACATTAAAATCTATGGAAGAAATGGAGCGCGACCATATTATGAACGCTCTTAAAACCTGCGATGGAAAAGTTTTTGGCCCTGGAGGTGCCGCAGAACTGCTAAAAGTGCCTGCACAGACATTATATTCTAAAATGAAGAAACTCGGCATTAAACAAGGTTACTCTTAATTAAAAATCAAACCAAATATTTTGAATTATGACAGATATAAAACTGGAACTTGACGAAAAAAAGCACGGTGCTTTTAATCTTTACGAAGACGGTAAAAAACTTGGTGAAATGGTAGTAAGCATTAAAGAAAATATTCTTACTGTTTACCATACCGAAGTTGACCCCGAAGCCGGAGGCAAAGGTTTTGCCAATTTACTTTTAGATACAATGACAACGTATGTTAGAGAAAACACATTGAGGGTTAAACCATTATGTCCATACGTACATGCGCAGTTTAAAAGACATCCTGAAGAATATAACGACATATGGCTTAAAGCCGAAAACGAATAATAAAACACAATGGAAAAAGAAACCGTAAGAATGGAAGGTTTTAGCGATGCTATATTTGCCATTGCTATAACACTGTTGGTATTGGATCTTCATGTTCCTGAATCTGTAGATGGAAATATAGATCTCGGCGCATATTTAAAAGAGCAGTGGCCGGCTTTTCTGGCATTTACCATTTCTTTTTTCAGCATTTTTATAATGTGGGTAAACCACCATAAATTATTTAAGCAGATTTACAGCCGCAATACTGCCATTACTTTTGCAAACGGACTGACACTTTTTTTCGTTACAGCAGTGTCGTATCCTACTGCCCTGTTGTCTAAATTTTTTACCGGTCCGTCTGCAAATGTAGCAGTAGCTGTATATACGGGTCTTTTTGTACTGATAAATTTATCCTATAATCTGTTGTGGTATGTGGCGGCAAGAAATAAAGAACTGCTTCGCCCGGGCATTTCAGATCAAGCCATCAATAAAATTAAAAAAAATTACCTGTACGGACTGCCTACCTACTGTATCGCTTTTGGATTATCTTTTCAATATCCGGATATCGCTTTAGTAATCTGTATAGCCTTATGGATTTACTGGGCATTTTCATCGGGCAAAATCCATCAGGATGAATTTGCTGAATAAAACTTATTCTTTGTTTACCGTATGTCCTTTTTTAATACCGAGCTTTTGCATTTTAGATATAAGTGTAGTAGCCGGCATATCAAGAATCATAGCTGCACCATAAGGTCCTGATATACGTCCGTTACATTTGGCGATCACTTTTAAAATATGCTCCTTTTCAACTTGCTGCAAAGTCTTTAAGTGAAATTCTTCATTATCATCAGTTCCGGCAATAGCTAATGCATCGGGAAAATGTATTTCTTTAATGGTGTCACCTTTAGCGAGTAGTATATTCCTCTCAATTATATTTTCCAGTTCCCTAACATTACCCGGCCACGGATAAGCCATCATCCCCTCCATTGCCTTGTGTGAAAATTTGGTGACTTTTTTACCTGTCTTTGCCGCATGATATTTCAGAAAATGACTGCTAAGCAAAGGCATATCTTCTATACGGCTGCGTAATGATGGAACACTTATAGGGTACACGTTAAGTCGGTAGTACAAATCACTTCTAAAGCGGCCTTCGGTAACTTCAGTTTGTAAATTACGATTTGTGGCGGCAATTATCCGCACATTCACTTTTATGCTACCATTGCCCCCAATACGTTCAATTTCCCTCTCCTGTAATACCCGAAGCATTTTTGCCTGGAGTTCTAATGGCAACTCGCCAATTTCGTCTAGAAATATGGTGCTGTTGTTAGCCAGTTCAAACTTACCGATCCTGCGTTCTGTTGCGCCAGTAAAACTACCCTTTTCATGCCCGAATAATTCGCTCTCTATAAGGTGCGACGGTATCGCAGCACAATTCACCTTGATCATTTCTTTTTCATGAAAAGGCGAATTACTATGTATAGCCGCCGCAACAAGTTCTTTACCTGTACCGGTCTCGCCAATTATCAAAACATTACTTTCGGTATAAGCTACATTGTCTATCAGGTCGAAAACAATATTCATAGCTTCGCTTTTTCCAACAATGCCCGAGAAACTATCTTCATCAGCCGCTACTTTCGGTGCGGCATAAAATTTTTCCTGCTCGGTTTTCTTTTTAAGTGCGGTAAGCTCTTCCTGCTGCTTTTCCCAATCTTTAAACCGATTGATATTTAATAGTGTTATCGCCAACTGATTCCCTATCCCTTTCAGAAAACGAACCGACTGCCTGGATAGCCCATCAGGTTTCCTGAAAAATAATAACAGGACAACAGGCTGCTGTTTTAAATTTGGCAGCGCAATACCTATCGCATGTTTATTACCGGACGTAATTGTTTTCTGAATATAGTCAGGTAACACCAGTTTCTTCATAGCAGACCCGGAAAAATCAAAATGTATGTTTTCTGCCGATGCCATACATGCGTCAAAAAAACCATCCTCAACGGTATACACGTTATCCTTTTTTACAGGATTTATGTCCGAGTAATGATAACGGATACCATACTCCTGCTCTTCAGCGTCTGTACTGCATATAATAATATCTTCAAAACCCAGAATATCTTTAAGATCATTACATACCAGGCTTTTTAACGCATCGATATCAGTTATTTGAGAAAGCGCATTGCATGTAGAAAATACAAGAGCTTGTTCTCTTTCACGCTCCTGCAGATTTCTTAGCAGTGCATCGGTTGCAGCAGTATTTTGTTCCATGTAAGGTGTTGTTTTAGAAATACTGCAATTTCGGCTAAAAATATTACACGCAAAAATAAAAGCATCATAAATGCAACACACATGGCGCATAAAATTACGATATAACGTAATTTACAAACACCGGTACAAAAATCAAACAACTAAATATCAATCACTTAACTTAGAGGCATATCGTTTGGCTATTACAATTCGAAAACATCTCATAATCACTAATTAAAACCTAAAATGTTACCCTGTGTAACGAAACAAATTATGAAAAATATCAAATCATTAGGCCTTGCCCTATTTATCGCGGCAAGTACACTTACCGGATGCTCATCTAAAGAAGAAGAAAAAAAGGAAAGTACAGAAAACACAACGCAAAACAGTGAAAAAGCTGCCAGAAAAGAATACATTGAAGTTGCAGAGAATGTACGACTTCATGTTACCGATATGGGAGACGGGCCTGCTGTTGTGCTAATTCATGGTTATCCGTTAAGCGATGCTATGTGGGAATATCAGTATCATGCACTGCTTAATGCAGGTTACAGGGTTATAGGTATTACACTTCGTGGTTTTGGACAGTCGGACAAACCATACGGAAGCTACGACTACGATCAGTTTGCTGATGATATTAAAATTGTCTTAGACAAACTGGATATTAAAGATGCTACGATTGGCGGACACTCAATGGGCGGTGCAATTGCACTACACTACGTTGCAAAATACAACGCTGCACACATAAACAAACTGGCTTTGTTTTCTGCTGCTGCACCCTGCCATACTAAAAAAGCCGATTATGATCTGCCATTCTTCACTAAAGAAGATATTACACAATGGGTTAACCTAAACAATAGTGACAGGCCTGCTTTACTTGCAGCAGTTGGAGAGAAATTTACGCTATCTGCTACTTCTGTATCTCCGGGTCTCGGCGCATGGTTAGGCGGTATCGAAATGCAATCTTCTCCATACGCTATGGAACAGGCCCTAATTGCACTTCGTGATGAAGACCTTCGTGGCGACTTACCTAAAATTAAAGTGCCAACACTAATTTTTAATGCGAAAGAAGACAAGATCGTTGCTTTTGCTTTGGCAGAAGACATGCACAAAAAAATTGAAGGTTCTACCCTTGTGCCTTTTGATAAAAGCGGTCATGCTTCATTTATAGAAGAAAAAGACAAATTTAATGAGGAGTTCATCAAATTCCTTAATAACTAATTATCAATTACTTAACCTCATAATGTTATATTTACATTATGAGGTTTACTATTAATACCAAATACCATGGAAAAAATACAGCCATCATTTGACACTGTAACCGAAACATTAAACTGGCTAAGAACAGAAGGATTTACACACGATTTTAATCTTGATTACGATTGTGTAGTATACGGAACTACTTCATTATCTCCCGATGAATTTCATATTCAGTGGGTTTTTAGGTTTGAGGGAGAAACAGATCCTGGCGATGAAAATATCGTTTACGGAATAACATCAGAAAAATATAATCTTAAAGGAGTATTGCTAAGCGCATACGGTATGTATGCCGACCCAATATCTGACCAGATGATTAAAAAACTTGCAATTCATTAGAATATGGAAAATATAGCATTCAATAAAGAAGATTTCAGGCTTGTAGGGCCCCGTACTTTTAAAGAATTAAATATCGGCGATATATTCAGAGCACCAAGCAGGACATTAACAGATGCTCATGCCTCTGCTTTTCAGGCTGTATCAGCCGATAACCATCCCATTCATTATGATATGGAATATGCCAAACGTTTTGGCCACACAGCACCTGTTGTTCATGGCTTACAGGTATTGGCATTTACAGCACCGGGAGCAACTTTGTTTCCGCACTATATAGGCGATGTGTTTATAGCCTTTACATCGCTATCGTGTGAATTTTTAAAAGAAGTTCACTCAGGTGATACGCTTTACCCGGCTATTGAAATTGTTGAGCTTATAGACGAAGGCAATACAGGTACCGTGGTAACCCGCGCAACGGTATACAACCAAAATAAAGAACTGGTGTTAAAAGGCGAACACCGTTACAAACTAAAAAACACCTAATAGTAACAAATCCAAAAAATTAAATAATATGGCTAAAATAGCATTATACGGATTCGGCCGCATAGGCAGGCAGTTTCTACGCGTAGCACTTACCAACAAATTATTTGTACCGGAGTACATTGCAGATATTAAAGATATAAAAACACTGGCTGCTCTGTTTAGTGTAGATACCAATTACGGACGTTATAGCGAAAGTGTATCTGCCGAAGGCGAAAGCTTTACAATTGGCGATAAAAATATAACCTACCTTAATTCATCTAAAGAAATTCCGAACTGGAGTGAACTGGAAATTGATTTTGTGGTAGACTGTACAGGACTTAGCTCTACAAGAGCCGGTGCACAATTGCATTTAGACAAAGGTGCTAAACACGTATTGATAAGTGCGCCAAGCAAATCGTTAGCCGATTGCGACGCAGTACTTTTAAAAGGAATCAACCTTGAAACCTTTGATCCTGAAAACCATAAGATCATCAGTATGGGTAGCTGTACTACAAATGCATTAGCTTCGGTAGTTAAGGTAATCCTTGAAAATTTCGGTATTCAGTACGGACTATTTTCAACGGTACACTCGTATACAAATACACAGTCGCTTACCGATCAGCCAATGAAAGACAGGCGTGATTCTTGGGCAGCGGCAGAAAATATTATTCCTTCGTCTTCCGGAGCTGCAAGGGCACTCCAGTTTATCTGGAAAGACTTAAAAATTACAGGTAAAGCATACAGGGTACCTACACGTACAGGAAGTATCGCTGAACTTAACCTTGTAACCGAAAAAGATTGTACAGTACAGGAAGTTAACGATGCATTTAGAAGAGCAGCAAGCGAAGGACAGCTTAAAGGTGTCTTAGATGTATTAGAAGAAGAATGGACATCTGCACGTATTGTTGCAGATCCGCACTCATCTATAATAGATTTACCGCTTACGGTTAAAGAAGGTAACTTGTTATCGGTTGCTACATGGTATGATAACGAATGGGGATTTGCCAACAGGCTTGCAGAAGTTACTGCATACCTTAGCGAGAAGATATAATTTCATAGTCAGTACTAAAAAAGCCTCATCGTCTTACCGATGAGGCTTTTACTCATATTATGCTTTATCAGCGTTTATCTCGTTCATTATCTCTGAGAATATCCTGTATGATTTCACCCTATCATCATGCCCGTAGATGTTAGATACAACCATAAGTTCGTCTACACCTGTTTGCTGAAGGAATTTCTCAACCTCTTTCTTTACAGCTTCTTTTCTTCCCACAAATGAGTATTTAAGCATATCGCGTACAGCAGGGTTATGTTGTACCATCATGTAATCGTCAGACATTGGTTCTGGTGGCTGCAGGTGTTCTCTTTTACCTGTCAGTACGCCAAGAAACATACGTATTAACGATGTAAAGTTTTCTTCTGCTTCAGCATCAGTATCAGCAGCAATAACATTTATCCCTGCAATAGTGTAAGGCTTATCTAAATATTCTGATGGCTGAAACTCCCTTCTGTATATTTCAAGTGCTTCATGAAGCAGCGATGTAGCAAAATGACTGGCAAAAACATATGGTAATCCCAGTTTTGCAGCGAGGTGGGCACTATCGGTACTAGAACCCAATATGTATAGGGGTACATTTACACCTTCGGCAACTGTAGCCCTAACCTGCGCCATATAGTTATCTACAGAAAAATATTCCTGTATCTCCTCAATCTCTCCACCAAAATTATGCACAGATTTCATCCTGTCAGACCTGATAGCATGTGCCGTAACCTGGTCGGTTCCGGGAGCTCTTCCAAGTCCAAGATCGATACGGTTAGGATAGAGTCCCCCTAGCGTACCAAATTGCTCTGAAACAATTAGTGGAGAATGATTAGGAAGCATAATCCCGCCTGATCCTACACGTATTGTCTTTGTCCCGCCTGCTATGTACCCAATGAGCACAGATGTTGCCGAACTGGCTATACTTATAGTGTTATGGTGTTCTGCAAGCCAAAATCGGTTAAAACCCATCTCTTCCGCCTTTTGAGCAAGGTCAAGGCTGTTCTTAAACGTATCCGGAATAGTACTGCCGCTTGATATAAAAGCCAGTTCTAATATAGAGTACGCAGTGTTTTTATTTGTATTCATAATATAAAAGCATACACGCTTTAGTGCTTGTATGCAGGATTTACGGCTCATGCCGCATTGTAATTAGTCGGGATTTTGCAGGTGTTGCAATTTCCTTGTATCGGTAACATCCGAAAATTGATTTAACAACAGTTTCAACTTCGGATTAATATAGTTCTCACAAAATGGCCTTTCGGGATCGCTGAAATAATAATTCAGAGAATCTTCCCTATTCAGCGTGAAATCGGCATAGGGCAATACCTGGGTTATTATAAGTTTATCAAAGTCCGTTTGTAAAACATGTATAGCCTCTTTAGCCAATTGCGCGTCCTCTTCATTAAATATGTAAACAGCCGAACGGTATTTTTCTCTCATAGAATGAGATGCAGTACTGCTATGTGTATGCAAATGCACCGCTATAAGTACATTCAGCGATATTCGCTCAGTATCATAGTCAACAATAACACCTTCAGAAAACGATTTGTTTTCCGAATCTGACGCAATCCATCCCTGCTGTACCGATACAACACCTTTTAAAGCAGAAAATACTGCTTCGGTACACCAATGACATCCTCCCCCAAATCCGGTTCTTTTAATCATATTTTATCCCTCAATGTTTGATACATCTTTTAATTTATCTTTAAAAAGCTGTTTGAACTTTTTAAGCTTAGGGTCTATCACAGCCTGGCAGTAACCCGCTTCACTATTATTTTTATAATAATCCTGATGGTATTCTTCCGCTTTATAAAACTGCTCGAATGGTATTAGCTCAGTCACAATACGCTCATCATATGCCCGCTGTACTTCATCAATTACACTTTGGGCAGCAGCTTTTTCATCTTCGGTACGATAAAAAATCACACTCCTGTATTGTGTTCCCATGTCCGCGCCCTGTTTATTAAGGGTCGTAGGATTGTGAGTACTTAAATGTATACTAAGCAAATCTTCAAAAGATATCTCTTCAGGATTGTAAGCAATTTCAATTACTTCCGCATGTCCGGTCATACCGCTGGAAACTTCTCTGTACGTGGGATTATCAATTTTCCCACCACTATATCCACTTTCAACTTTGGTAACACCTTTAAGCAATGTAAACACTGCCTCTGTACACCAAAAACAGCCACCGCCAAAAGTTATTTTCTTTTCGTTGCTCTCAACTTTTTTTAATGAAACAGCGTTCATGCAATACCTAAGTCCGCTAGGTTTTGGCCCATCAGGAAATACATGCCCCAAATGTGCATCGCAGGTATTGCAAAGTGCCTCTATCCTAACCATACCGTAGCTTATATCTTTATGATATGCCACAGCGTTATCTGTAACCGGCTGTGTAAACGATGGCCAACCTGTACCACTTTCAAATTTTTCATCACCATCAAATAATAAAGTACCGCAACAAACACAGGCATATTTTCCAGGTTCGAATAAAGAACACATTTCAGAGCTATGCGCACGCTCGGTACCTTTAAGCCTTGTAATCCTGAATTCTTCCGGACTCAATAAAGCCTGCCACTCTTTATCAGTCTTTTCTACTCTGCGTTCCGGTATAGGGATACCGCTACCGGCAAACTTTACTATATCTATCCATTTTAACATGATAAATTCCTTTCTTTTATTTCGTTGTGAAGTAGTATTAAATGTATAAAAATTGTGCCAAAGCTGCATTATCAGTATAACATATACTGTAACAGTTAAAATGTCAGTTAACATGCCAATATGTGTAAATTTAAAGTGTAATGGCAGACGAAGGATAAATTTAAGAGTACTTTAGCTTTAGTGTTTCGCTATGCAGTTAAAAATCATAGTAACTTTAAATGCATAATTATATAGTTATGAAAGATATAGCACATCGTTTTCCGCAGAACCCTATTTTGGTACCAAAAGATTTAAAACCCAGCAATAGTAAGATGCAGGTTATTTGCCTTTTAAATCCAGGGGTATTTACCTATCAGGGGAAAACGTGGCTATTAGTTAGGGTAGCCGAAAACATTCCGGAAAAAGAAGGATTTATATGCTTTCCGGTTACCAATGCAGAAGGAAAAACAAAAATACTGGAAGTCTCCCTTAACGATCCTGACCTTATAGCTAATGATGCGAGAGTAATAAACTATAAAGGTTCAGATTATCTTACTACTTTATCACATTTGCGATTGGTTTGTAGTGATGATGGCATACAATTTACCGAACCTGAAGGATATGATATTGTATCGGGTAAAGACTATTTGGAGCAATTTGGTATTGAAGATTGCCGTGTAGCAGAGATTGATGGCACTTACCATTTAACATATACCGCCGTATCAGAAAATGGTGTGGGCGTTGGTTTAAGAACAACCAAAGACTGGAAATCGTACGATTTTAAAGGTCTTATTTTTCCTCCCCATAATAAAGACTGTGCTATTTTTGAAGAGTTGATAAACGGCAAATATTATGCCTTGCACCGTCCGAGCAGCCCCAAAATTGGCGGTAACTATATTTGGATTGCCGAGTCGTTTGACGGTTTACATTGGGGAAATCATCAGTGCATCGTTAAAACCCGTTCAGCACTTTGGGATAGTGCACGGGTTGGTGCCGGGGCAGCCCCCATTAAAACAGAACAAGGATGGTTGGAAATTTACCATGGTGCCAACAAAGAAAATCAATATTGCCTGGGTGCATTTCTAATGGATTTAAATGATCCTTCAAAAGTTATATCCAGGACGGTTACTCCTATTATGGTTCCAACCGAAACATACGAACTAAGTGGCTTTTTTGGCTTTGTTGTGTTTACAAACGGTCATATTGTTAAAGGCGATGAACTTACCATTTACTATGGAGCAGCAGATGAATTTATTTGTGGTGCCAAATTTTCTATAACTGAAATTTTATCTCTGCTCGAAGAGGTTTAAAATAGTACTTTAAGAAGCCCAATCTAAGCGTATTTATTTAAAGCTATTTCCTGCTATCGGCTGTATCTGCCCTTTGGCTCTGCCGGGCAGGATGCCGCCTCTATCAGGGCTAGGCACAAACTGTAACAATTTCTTTAAACTTTTTTTCTGCCGTTTTAACTTTTACATTACTTATAAAAACAAACCCCGGGCAGCTTTCGCTGTCCGGGGTTCTTAGTTATTATGGTTTTCTATTTGTTTATCTCTTCAGTGAGAAATGCGATTTAAATTCTTTGGTTACCGTTGTGGTGCCATCAAACTCAGGGTAGGTAACGGTGAACCAGTAGTCCGTTGCCGGTACCGGGGTACCGTTTAGTGTTCCGTCCCATCCGCTGCTCTCAAGGTCCGGGCTTATCTGTTTGATAAGCTTGCCGTAGCGGTCAAAGATATAGATCACCGATCCTGTACCGCTTAAGCCTATGATGTTCCACGTGTCATGGAAACCATCACCGTTAGGGGTAAAGAAGTTAGGGTAGTCTACAATGCTTACTCCATTTAAGACCAGCTCCTGGCATGGAAAATCTGTTTTCTCATCCCATACCGTAACCGTGTGGTAGCCCGGGGATACATTGGTGAATACCGGAGATTCCTGCCTTGGGCCGTTATCCAGCTGGTAGGTGTACTCCCCGTTTCCTTCTATGGTTACCGTTATGGTCTGGTTATCGCTAAAGTAGTTGGTTACATAGTACCCCTGGCCTATTGCTGATGCCTGCCCTGATTCGATTACCGTAAAGCCTGCCGATTCATCCGACACACATTCCAGTGGCGCAGGGCCCGTTACTACTACGGTGTATACGCCGCCTGTTTTGGCGATGTAGCTTCCTGAGTCATCACTATCGGTTAGCAGTACCCCGTCTTTGTACCAAAGATAGGTGTGCCCGTTTGGTACTACACCACTGTTAAGTTCCAGCTCGCCTTCGCTTGCCCCCCATTCGATACATACTGTATCGCTGCCATCTGCTGTGGTGATAACAGGCTCTGCCCTGCGCTCTACCCTTAGGGTTACCGTAGTGGTGGCACTGCATGGAGTGTCCTGTACCGTATCGCTGTTGGTTACTACGATCCAGATCACCTGGCTCTCCGGAGTCTGGTTGGTATAGTTTTCAGGGTCTTGTATCGGTTGCGGTGCAGGTACTGTAGACGGGTCAATATCGTAATAGCTTACAAGGAACACAGCCGGGTCCTGAGCGCCAAGTACTTCAGGTGCAAGTAGGGTTAAATCCCATCCTGAGGCCCTGCCGTCATTCTGGTCGTCGGTATCACATACCGCCGCAGGGTCTGCCACAGGGTTGGCTACTGCCTGCTGCTCTACGATAAGCTCAAGCTCTTTTACGATCCTGCACCCTGTGTCGTTGTTCACTACTTCTATGTATACCGTTGCACTGCCTGTTACTACATACCCTGTTATTGGCGTGGCACGTGTGGTAAGGGCTGCATCGCTAAAGTAGCCTATAGTGTAAATGGTACCTGTATTACCGCCAAGGGCTGTCTCTACATACTCCTTCAGGTTAAAGGCTGTCGGGGATGCAGGGGTGTCGTTACAGATACCATAGTCGGCAAGGTCGGCTATCGGTGGCAGTGGGTTCACTATTAGTTCAAGCTCCACTATCTGGAAGCACCTCAAATCAGATGGGTTATTGGTATTGGCCTCAACCCTTACCCATACACTGCCACTGGCACTGTTGTGGCTGGTTGGGTCAGGTATCGCATTGGTGCCTGCCTGGGCATCCTCTTCTGTGGTATAATAGCTGAACAGGTAGTTAGTACCGTTGTTGCGGATATCATCCTGTGCAAGGGTCAGGTCAAAGGGCTCACTGCCTACCTCTGTAGTATCCTGGTCGCATACCTCAAGTGGGGCTGGGTTAAAGTTGGGTACAGGTAGCGGAAGCACCCTTATGGTTAGGGTGGTATAGCTAACACACCCTTGGGTGGTGGTTACCCTTACCCAGATCGTTCTTGGGTTTTGGGCTGCTCCATTGCTGTCTGTATTTACATACGCCTTAGGGTCAGCGATTGCCACGGCGGTGCTGTCTGTTTTTGGGTCGGTGGTAAAGTAGTCTACAACGTAGTCCATGCCTACCCCATCAGGGCCCAGTATCTCATCGTCTTTTTGTGTAAGGTTAAACTCCGCAATACCGTCATTTGGCAATGCCTCGTTACATACGGCAAGGGGTGTTGGGGTTACCAACTGGTGTGGCTTGTTGATATGGATGGTGAAGCTCGTAAGGCTATAGCAGCCTGCGGTATTCTCTACCCTTACCCAGATCACCTGCCCATCCCTGGCAATATGCCTTGCAGGGCTGGCAATACCGTTACTACCGGCATCGGAATCAGCCTGTGACAGGTAATAGGTGATGGTTACTTCCACAGGGGCTACTGCTTCTTTTATCTGTGTTTCATATACTGTAAGGTCTGTCCTTAGCGCCCCGTCCTGCCCATTGTTGTCGGTATCATCACAAAGGGTGATATCCTGTAGCTTTGGTGCCTGCGGTGCAGGGGTTACTATAAGGGTAACCGGGAATGGCGTGGTGTTAAAGCAGCCTGTGGTACCACTCACTGCCCTTACCCAAAGGGTTTGTGTGCCCGGGTGGTCATTCCTGTAGTCGGTCGTATTACCGATCGGGTTGGCCCCCGATAGTGCTTCTTCCGCCGTTAGGTGGAAGGTAATCACAAGGCTTGCATCACCATTGGCAAGGCCCTCTTTTAAGGCTTCAAGGTTAAACTCACCGATACCGTTGCCATCGGTATCACATACCGTTAGCTCATCCTGTGAGGGAAGGGTAAGTACCGGCTGCGGCTCTACCCTGATATCAAGGTAGCCAAGCCTGAAGCAGCCTGTAGTGGTTACCGTAAAGCGCACATAAAGGCTCTGTACCTGGCTAGTGTTCTCATACGCCTGTGCCTGTTGGTCGGTAAGGGCATTGGTGTTCCCTTGCGCATCGGCAAGGGTGGTATGGAAGCTTACCTTTACTCCGTTAAGGTTTTCATCGGTGATGAATTTATCTATGGTAGTGGTAAGGTCAAAGGTCTCTTTGTTGGCCGGCAGTGTGGTATCACACAGCGAGTAGCTGTACTCATTGGTGATAAGCACCGGAAGGGCATTCACCACCAGGCGTACCGGTACGATATAGAAACAGCCTGTGGCTGTATTGGTTACCCTGGCATATACCGTGGCACTTGCCGATGGGTAGTTGCCCGGTGTACCGATAAGCCCGGCCGGTGTAGCTGCAGCGTCGGTGTAATAGTCTACTGTGTACTGCGCAGGGTCTAAGCCTGCAAGTATCTCAGCACTCTGGCTGTTCAGGTTAAAATGGGCTATGCCATCACTATCGCTGGTACCGTCATCACACAGCGCATAAGGCTGCGCAGGGCTGTGGGCATCAGGCCTTGGGTTTACAATCAGCACAAGGGTTACCGTATCATAGCAGTCCGTAAGGTCCGACTGTACCCTTAGGTACAGGGTCTGGGTACCTGCTACGATATTGTCATAAGCCCCGGGCGACGGTATCGCATTTACATTTAGGTCGGCATCGCTCTGGGTCTCAAAGGCACTTACCGTTACATCGGCAATAGCAGCCTCAATAGCCTGCATTGTAGGTACAAGGTTAAACCTTGCAAAGCCGTCGTTGTTGTCATCACACTCTGCAATGGGCGCAGGGGTGGTCGCAATTGGTGCAGGGATGACATTTAGTTCCACACGGGCTACCCTTACGCAGTTCGTGGTAGGGTTAATTACCCTGGCCCAGATATCGGCATCGCCCGAAAGGTAGGTTGGGCCCGGTTCAAAATCAGCGCCACCGGCCAGTGCCTGGGCCTGGGTCTGGTAGAAATACACTACATAGCTCGCGGAGCCTGCCGTTACCGCTGTTGCAATTTCATCAAGGTCAAAATCAGCCTCGCCAGGCAGTTCTTCACACTCGGTAGCAATAAAGTCTGCAGGGTCGGTGCTTAATACCGGTAGCGGGTTTACTAAAATGGTAAATGAAGATACACTGCGGCAGCCAAAGGTTGTTGCTACCCCTACCCAGATTGTCTGCTGGTTAGGGGTTGCATTTGGATAGGTCTGCGGTGTTGTTATCGGGCTGGTATTGTTTTGTGCGTCTGCCTGGGTAAGGTAATACTGAACCGTAAGGCTCGCATCCCCGCCCCTTGCGGCATCGTCATTCAAGGTTAAGTCAAATTCTTCTATACCGTCCGGTGAATTGTTGTCATCACACAGGGTAAGCTGGCTTACAACCGGTACTGCCGGGCGTGGATGTACTATCAGTGTCAGCGGTACTATGCTGCGGCAGCCTGTTGTGGTGCCTTCCTGTACTACACCTGCATATACCACTGTCGAGTTGCTGTAATGGCTCGATGGGTCCGGGATGGCATTTACATTTAGCTGTGCATCACTCAATGTTGGGTACCATGTAATGGTTAATCCCGACTGACCGTTTAGCACTTCAGCATTTCTTTGGGTCAGATCAAAAGTGGCAAAACCTGCATTGTCAACTTCGCATGCTTCTAACGCGGTAGGCTCAACTATGGTCGGGGCGGTAACCGTCATCAAGGTAAGCGTTGTGTAACCTACACAAACAGAACCCTGAGCTGATTCAACTCTTACATACACCAACTGATTATTAGAAATACTCTGATATGGAGAAGTTAAAGCATTTATATCCTGCTGTGCTTCAACTTCAGTTAAATGATATGTAATAGTATACGTTGAATTTCCTCCGGAAATAACCGGATTATTGCTTTCTAAATCAAAAATTCCCAATCCTGCTGCACACTGGCGCATAGACTGTGGATTTGTTATTTGTGGCGGAGAGTTTACAACTATTGTACCTGTTGCCGTTAAAGGTTTGGAACAAAAAGGATCTGTACTGTTTGTTACGCTTACAAGAGAATAGTTTGTGTTTGCAGTAAGCCCTAAAATGCTAATTGTACTTTCCCCCGACGCATTAAGCACAGTACTTTGAGTACCGGTTATCCCCTGAACAGTATACTCTACAGTAGCATTGGGTGGTCCTGTAAAAGTAAATATACCTGTCCCTGTTCCGCAAAGTGGAGAGTTTGTTGTAACTGTTACATCGCCAACCTGTGAAATAGTAACGGTGACACTATCACTTAGCGTCTGACTGCATATAACCTCATTATTAGAATTGGTTATATTGACGTCTACTAATGCATAGGTGGTAGTTGCTGTTATAACCTGATTGAGCGCGAAAGATCCTGACGCATCAAGTACTGCGGCCTGAGCAGGTCCTCCGTTAATTGTATAATGAAAGTTTGCATTTGGCGTTCCTGTAAAAGTTATTGTTGTATTATCTCCTTCGCAAATAGCAGGAGGCGCACTAATATCTACATCCGGTACAGGATAAACCCTCAGTAAAAAATCGGTAGTGGTAAAACATCCGGTAGTATTATTTGTAACTCTGGCGTAAATCTGTTGCGGATTAACAGTATTCGATATAATATCACTTAAAGGAGATATGTTATCTACCGCATTAGCCAATGTCGAGAAAAAATTTATTGTATTTCCAGTCGTATCTGCATTAATTTGAGACCTTAAAGATCCTAAATCAAAAATTCCGATATTCGGTGCAGTACTACACGTTCTTACTTCTTCAATATTATTTGCTAACGGCGGCTCCTCAAATGCACCTGTACCTGCCATTGCAGAACCGATCCACTCTAAAGTGAAGCCTCCTTCACCTTCCGGCCTATCTATAGCTATATAATACGATTGTCCCGGCGAAACGGTTAACCACCTCACATATCCCGTTCCAAGACCACCCGGGCCACCCTGTGTAGCCAGTGTAGAGCCATTCATACCGGTATGATTGCTATTTAAATTTGCTGCATCCGGGTTGGTTGTAGAACAACGCAAGGCACTACCTAAAGAACCACAAGATGCATTAGGCCCAAAAACCCAAAAGTCGTAGTCCACAGAAGTACTGGGATCATCCGGTATCAGGTTAAAACCTAATGTTCCGGCCTGTACAATATTAATCTTAAGCCATAAAGAATTATGCTCAAGTCCTCCGCATGACGACACTTCCTGTACATCTCCTATACCTTGGGCATTAGAAGAAAAGGCACCGTTTCCACACACCGTGATTGCATTTACACAATCGTTTGGCTCATTTTGTGCAATAACCTTGCAGCAAAGCAACAATAATAACCCAAGAGAAAAAATCTTTTTCATTAGCATCATTTTAAAACGAGAAAAATAGGCAGCCCATTGCGGCTACCTATTTTGAATAGTAATTTATTTTTGGCAGGCCAGCCCGCCATGAAGCGGACAGACCAACCAATCAAGCAGTTAACCTAACATTACTTGTTTATATATATCCAGCCTGTTACATTGGTACTATCACTTTTTGTGATAATGTAAAAATATGTACCATCAGGAAGTTCATTGTTATTATTATCCTGCCCGTGCCAGTTGTTTGTATAGTTAGCACCATGGCTGTATACTTTTTTACCGTAACGGTTAAATATGGTTATATCTTTAATTGAATATCCCGATAAATCCAGCGTATCGTTAAAGCCATCGCCGTTTGGCGAAATTCCGCGAGGAATATCACACATAAGGTTAGTAACAGTATATTCAATTTCATTAGAACAATCACCCGATGTTACAGTTACTGTAAATTTAAGCGGCAATGCAGTACTATTGTTGTCTGCAAAATATTGTGTCGCATTAAAATCTACGTTGCTACCTACAGTTGTACCAGCTTCATTTCTCCAAACGTAATCAACCGTTGCCGAATCGAAAGAATCATCAAGCGGATCTACAGTAAGCCAAACATCATTTTCCCTGCATTCCTGAGTAATCAGTCCATCAAGACCTTCTGCAATAAATACAGTAAAGCTATGTGAACCACCTGTATTACAAACAGAAGCATCGCCTTCTACAGTATAGGTTATTTCATATGAGCCAGGAACACTAGCTTCAACATTAATTTCTCCTGTTGCTGCATCTATAGCCAAACCATTTGTTGAGCTAAACACACCTCCTGTATAAAAATCTGTAGCCAGTTGCGGAAGCGCATTTTCTGATCCCTCACAATATGAAGTTTCATACGTAAACGCTACAATAGGAACAATCTTATCTGTTACTATAACATCTATCTGAGCTCTTACCCCCTCACAGCCATCTGCATTAACATAAGCTACATAGTATGAAGTCGTACCAACATTAGATGTTGCTGGTGTTGGAGCAGTTGTTTCTGCTGTGCCACCTGTTGCCTGAGTATACCATGCCAGAGTGTAACCGTCTGTAGCAGGAGCCGTTAACTGAGCAGCTGTAGTGTCAAGACAGTATTCAACCGGTGTAACAACTGCAGGTGTCTCATCTACTGCTTCTTTGGTAACCACAACACTAAACTCGCAGTAACGTGTTTTCCAGTAGAACTTGTACTCTCCCGATTTTGTAAAATCTGTAACAGTAGTTGTTATACTACCCGGCGTAGTTATTACCACATCGGCAGGATTGTTCTCGTCTGCTGACCAAACGCCCACCCCATCTGCTTCAAGAGTAGTAGAAAGTTCTGTACAGCTTAAGGTGTGCGCGGTCGTAATTATTTCGTTTTTAGCTATAATGCTTACCGCATCAAGCATATTACCAATTGCATTGTCTTTGGATCTGAAAATAAAGCGGGTAACATTTTGCCCTGCAGGAACATTGTATGTGCCTTCATAGTGACTCCATGTCATTAAACCTACGTGTTCTTCTAATAATACAAACGGACCAGTAGGCGGACCCGCATACAATTGTACCGAGTTGTCCTGCGCTCTTGATAAGTGAGCAAAGCTATAAGCAAACTTCGTGATCTCAGAGCTGTCAAGATCCTGGAACATACCTTTAATATTTACAAGATCGTTAGGATCCGGTAGTGGCTGCTCTGTGTCAGGACTCATTAACTGAATCATCTGTCCACCCTCATATGTTGTAAATCCGTCAACGCCTAAACCGTTTTGAATATATAGCGTTTCGTATAATGACGGAGCATCACTTTCTAACAGGTTATTTCTCCATCCGGGCACTATGTTCTGAGAATAGAAATTACCTAATCCGCCTGCACCGGCACGTGGGCTTTCAAAACCACCGTTAACAATATCCAGTTTACAAGCATCAAGAGGTGTTTTAACGCAAACATCAAATGTGCTTAAGTTTGGTTTTGTATCACTTAGGGTTAATCTTACTTTATAAGTAGCGCCAACTTCAAGTTCTGTACTGTAAGCAGCAACAATTACGTTGTTGTATGTACATGCCATTTCCTGTAAAGTTGTACCAACAACTTTGTATAATGTAAGTGTAATTTTTGGTTCAGTTACGTCTGCACTGTTACCTGCTTCATACTGATGTTTTGCTGAGAAATTACCCAGTTCAACAATGTGTACTTTTGATGCTGCAACAAATTCAAACCAAACATCTCCTGCATTTGCTCCTGTACATGACATTGGTTCTGCCGAAACAGTAGCACCCATAAAACTTGCCATTGTAGCAGACTGCTCGCAAACATCACCTGCATTTACAGGCACTGTAATTGCTTTTGAAGCATCGTCATTACGTACAAACCTGTACGGACCAGACCAGAAACTTGTATCTCCTGATCCACAAAGTGCCCTTACAAAGAATTCATAGCTCCCTGATTGTAAGTTAGCAAAGTCAGAACCCTGAGGTGTATATGAATTTGTTGTTACAACTGTACCGGATTGTGGTAATGTATTATTAGCCACAGGCTGAACAGCAACTTCCCATTGTGTTTCTGTACCACCTGCTGTCCATGAAAGAACCGAAGTTCCACTAACTGCTAAGTCGGTAGGCTGAGGACAGCTGATAGCACCGCATATTGAAACTGTTTTAAATATAGTAGTTCTTGGTGTTATGTCTCCTAAATCGCCTGTCCAAACTATGTTTCCTTCACTGTCTTTTACAGTTACAGTCGATCCCGGATACTGACCCGGCGCTGTTCCCACAGAATCCCAGAATAATGAGAATTCAACTCCTGTACATAACAGTAGAGGATAATCTATAGGTTCAGGTGTTTCATTCCATGCACTTGTTGGAAATTCCATTGTCTGAAGTAAAACGCCATTTTGCATAACGTTAATTCCTCCACCTACACCACCATTAAATGCACTGTTTAAAGTAATGGTATAGTCACAAAGGTTTTCAAAACTACACATAGTAGTAAATTCAAGCGGGCCTATCCACTCGCTATCCGTATCGCCACATGCAGCTCTTACGTAGTACTCATATTTTTGAGCAGGTATTAAACCTTCGATAGTGTAAGGATTAGTAGATACCGAATGGCGGTATTGGTCATCACCATCTCCAACAGGAGCGGCTAGTTCAGCCGGCTGTACATAAACGTCCCAAGCTGTTTCAGTTCCGTTAGCATCCCACGAAAGTTTAGTTGTTGTATCTGCAATTTCACTTACAGAAAGATTTGAAGGTATAGGACAAGCAGGAATATCTTCTATAATTACTTTGTCTATAAGCAAAATCTGCCCTCTATATCCTTCCCAATGCGGATCTTTTGTAGGTATATGCCATGCAATGTTAATATCGCCTGTAACACCAGCCGGAATATTGATTACTTTCTCTTTCCACTCTACGTTGTTTAGTGGTGCATCATCATAAAAATCTGCCGAATAAAGTAATGTTGTAAACGCAGCCGTATCAATACCTGTTGTTGATAACCTTACATCAAGATCTTCATGAAAATTAGAATTATTTACCCTATAATAATAACGTAGGCGCTGACCTGCTGTTACAGTAATTGTTGGAGAAATAAGCCAATCGTTATTAGCACCGTTAGAGCCTGTAAACATACCTGCTGCCTGGTTGCCTTCGTAAGTATCAATAGTCGTATTCATATTCCAGGCAAACGAATCAGAGTTTCCGTTAAGAACCCTCCAACATGCTTCTGAAGAAGAATCGGTATTAAACGTTTCTGTGAACGGCGCAGTAAATGCCTCACATAATGTTATAAATGTAAACGGCCCTACCCATGCACTTTGTTCAGTTGCACTACAATATGCCCTTAAATAGTATTCATATGTCGTGTTAGGCAATAATGATGCAGCCGGATAAGCTGTATTGTTAGTTGTTAGTTCTCCGGCAGTTGTAGGAACTCCTGTTCCTGCAGGCTGAACTTTAATTTCCCACTGTGTTTCCTGATATCCTTTTGACCATGACAGTTTAGCTGTATTTTTTGCGATCTCAAAAGCTGTCAACTCTGACGGATTTGGACAAGCAGGTGCTTCCTCTATGCGTACATTATCAATGTTAAGTATAGAAGTGCCTTCTGCAGTAGAAAATGTTGGTGGTACTCTGAAAGCAATATACACAGGGCCATTAGCCGTAATGTAAACTGATTTTTCAAGATACTCAATATTGGTAAAGTTCATTAATGGCATTACCACACTAAAACTTTCAGGATTAGTATCTGTAGTAGACATTAAAACTTCAACACCAAATCTTGGATTAGGGTAAAAAATTGAGAATGCCGCTTTATAATCAAATTTGATTGCTTTTGTTCCCGTTACATTGATAGCCGGAGATATTAACCAATCATCATACGACGGGGTACCCCAGAACCTGTTACCCTGAATTGATGCTTGTGTAGCTGCTATCTGCCATGCAGTACCATCTTCATTTGCATCGTTTGTTGTCCAGCACGATTTGTGTGTGTTTGGGTCGTTATCGTTAAAGCTTTCATAGAAAGGTACATCAAACACACTACAAAGGGTTGTAAAGTAATACGGCCCTACCCAGTTACTTTGTTGTGTAGACGAGCAGTATGCCCTTACATAATATTCGTATTGCGTTGCATGTGTAAGATTAGTCGCTGCGTAAGTGTTGTCGCTAATAAGAATACCTGCACCTGTAGGTACACCTGTATCTTTTGGCTGAACTACAATTTGCCATTGTCCTTCTACATCGCCTGTTTCCCATGTAAGGTTAGCGGTATCGGTTGTGATAGTACCGGCAGAAAGTGCTACAGGATCCGGACATGCCGGTTTATCTTCAACAACAATATCGTCGAGAATTAAACTGTATGTAGTTTCATCTGCTCCCGGATCTACATACCAAGCAATATTTACATTACCGGTAATGTTAGTAGGTATGTTAACTATTTTTTCTACCACTTCATAGTCAGTATCCTGGCTAATGGTTGGCATTATTACGGTTGTAAAATTACCTGCTCCAATACCAGTTGTAGATAGAACAACCGAAAAACGGGCTACACCTCCTGAAGTCTGGTATTTAAATCTCAGTCTTTTTGGTGTCGTTCCTAAGTCTATGTTTGGAGAAACAACCATATCGTTGTTATTTCCCTGATTGTTACCTGTAGATATCATAAAATTCTCCCATGAATGTCTCCACGTCAGGTCGTCTCCATTAATATCTAAAACTGTCCAACACGCCGTGGGCGTAGTTTCCGTAGCACCGTCAAATGGCTCTATATACGGTGTGCTAAAAGGAGTACACTGTGTTGTAAATTTGTATGGAACACTCCAGCTTCCCGGAACACCGCCACATACAGATCGTACATAAAAATCGTAAGCTGTACCAGCTGTTAATCCTGTGTTTATTAAATTGTCTGTGTTAGTATTGGTTGAAGTACCTGTTGCAGGAGCCGGAGACCCTGACGGTACAACTGCATACTCCCATGAAGCTGCAATCGCTAAAGGATTGTTCCATGAAAAAGTTACACTATTCTGAAGTAAGTTCTTGTATGTAATTACATTTGGAGTAGGACAAGTTGAAAAGTTCAATTCAAAATTGAAACAGATGCTAGTTCCTGAATCAAAAAGTGAAGATATCACAATGATGTAGTTATGACCCGCCTCAACACTTAAATTTGAAATATATTTAGGTACATCTGCCGTTGTGGTATTTAAACCAGCCAAACAGTTAACACCTACCGATGCGCAGTCTTCGTAGACAAAAACACCAGTGTAAGCATTTCCAAAACATCCTGACCCCTGCGAATACGGAAGAGCCAATTGTTTGATATTTATAACACCGTTTTGAGTTGGCGTATACGAAAAGAAAGCCTTATCGCCATTCAGATAATTATCTGTTATGTTAGATGGCAAACAGTTACTACCCTGAGTAGTGTATGTTACTGCGGGATTTTGAAATAAGTCTAAGTTTGATGCATAGACATAAGGTGTATTTGTTACCGGAATAACAATTGGTGTTTCACAAGAAGTTCCAATAGCGGGGGTGCTGAATGCAAACGGGCCCGCCCAGGCACTTGAATTTTGTGGACATAGTGCTTTTATATAAACCTGGTACGCTGTACCGGGAGTAAGATTATTTGCTGTATAAGTATTTCCTGTTGCAGTTCCGTTAGCAGCCGGAGCCTCTCCTGTTGGCACTACCTGTATCTCAAATTGCGTTGCCGTTGGATGTGTCCACGAAAAAGAAGCAGAGGTTGGTGCATTGCTTGTAACGCTAAAATTATCCGCAAGTACGTTATCACAAGGCTGGGCTGTCTGAAGGCTTACGTTGTCAATAAACCATGTATCAGCATCGGGTGTAGCACCCGGTTGATTGTTCACCAAAACAAAAGCCACATAGATATTAATACCCGGAGCAATGTTAGTAGGCATATTTACAACCTTTTCCTCATACACAAGAGGATTGCTTGTATTAAGCTGCGTTTCTGTCCAAGAAGTAAGAAGCGTCGTAAAACCACTTGGATCTAAAGGATTCGCAGTAGATAATCTTATTTCATAGATGTTTCCATGATCTGTAAGACTCGATTGTTTTGTAAAAAAACGTAACTGCCCATTTGCAGGAACAGTGATTGATGGTGTTACCAGATAATACCTTGCAGTGTTACCACTACCAATATTTTCTGTAGTAGGATCTATGAAGGCTGCCCCCGTACTCATGTAGCCATCGGTAGATGTTGCCCATGCGGTTGTTCCTCCAACTGCAGGTGGTTGAAACCATGTAGTTGGTATACCACTTTCAAAATCCTGGATTGGCAACTGTGCAAACCCTTTTATCGACATGAGGCCGAAAAGAATTACAAGCGATAATCTGCCCATAAATTTTTTCAAACCCAAAGAACGATAGATTCCCGATTTAAGAACGGGCGGTCTTTGTAATAGTTTTTGTTTCATAGTTAACAGGTTCAATTAATAGTCCTTAGTTTAAGTAAAGACAAATCTTAACATAAAATACCTATTATACTAATGTTAACCTTTGTTAATTCGGTAATTTTAAAACCCTAAAAACACAATAAAACTACTCTATAACAAGGAGTTAAAACAAAAAACCATCAATGATTAAATTATTGTTTCTTCAGTTTGGCTTTTATCTGAGTAACCTCATAATTTAACATTTTAAGCGCTTTTTTACTTCGCATCTGATATTTGTACAGTAGTAAAAGTGATACTAAAATCAGTAAACTAACAATTGCAATTATAGAATAATATTGCTTTTTAGCCTCCGATAATTTCTGTTTATTGGTAGCCGTAAGTTCATCTATTGAGTCGCCGATAGATCTTCTTTCGGACTCTCTAATTATCGATTGGTTCTCTAAAAAAAGCCTATTATATTTTTGGTAACCCTCCCAATTATTTACAGCGAGGTAGTTATTAGCTAACGAAATATACAAACCTCTGTTAAGTACTAAGTCGCCCACATTTTTAGAAATAGTAACGGCGTCCTGCAATACGCTTATAGCTTTCTCATACTCCTTTTCGTTATAATACACCTCTCCAAGCCCTTTTTGGGCAAAGGCCTTCAGACTATTTGCATTTACCGTTTCAGCATAATGAATCGCTTCCCTAAAGCTTTGTTTTGCCGCCTCCAGGTCTTTTAGCAGAACATAGCAATTGCCTTTATTGTAGTAGGCTATGCTTAGATTAGGCTGATTCATTATTGTCTTTGACTTTTTATACTCTTCAATACCCCTGTCGAAATAACCTATCGCGATGTCGCAATTGAGTTGATCCTTATAAATAAAGCCTTTCACAACGCTGTTTGTGGCTTTTGTAAAATTATTTGGGTCTGCTGATGGATGAGCCTTAATAAGCCTGTCGGATTCATCTAAAAAATGGATAGCCTTATCGTACACCTGCATCTGTTGATACTTTACACCTGTCTTGGTGAGTATTTTAATTTGAAGCCCTATATCATTAGATTTTTTTGAAAGCTCATTAGCTGTTAGAAAATACCTGAGTGATTTTTGATAATCCCTTTTAGAAGAATAGGCATCAGATACAAGCATCAGCCCCATAACCTTATCTTCAGTAGAGCTTTTAGGATCGTTATATATAGAATCGCCAATTTTAATTACCCTTTCAGGTTTTTCATATATGTCCAGTTTAGCTTGTTTAAGTATGCTGTCCACCGCCGGCGTTTGTTGCGCAAAGGTGTTTAGGCTTAGCATCAACAGGGCCACACTAATATAAATCCTTTTGAAAATAAACATCTTAGCCATAACTATGCTTTTTTCTGGTTTACCTCTTTACCAATCAAATCTATAAAGACTGTAGGCGCAATACCTGTGATAGATTTGAAGACAGTTGCAAAGCTGCTGTGCGACGAAAATCCGCTTTCTTCTGCCAGATAGCTTATTTTATAATTAAGATATTCCGGTTCATTCTTTAGCTTTTCAATAATATAATTTATCCTTAACCTGTTAATGTAGGTATTAAAATTGTCGTTGTAATGTTTATTAATTATCTCCGACAAGTACTTGGTATTTACATCCAGTTGCGCCGATAAGGTACCTAAAGACATATCTTTACTGGTATACTTGGTTGACACTTCAAATTTTCTAAGCTTGGCCAATATAACCTGCTCTGTTTCTGTTGAAATGGTTATTTTTTTAGAGGGCTCTTTTTTGTCTATAGTGTATGATTTTACCAAAAGGTTATTGGTTACCTCAAGATACCCCATAATCTCTTTTAAACGTCTTCTCCTGCTCTTATTCGCTATATACAGCAAAGTCCCCGCTACTATTATTAATACCAGTATACCTATTGCGCTGTATGTATATATTTTCAGATTGGTTAATTCAGAAAGATAATCAGACTCCTGCTCTTCACCGATAAGATTAAAAAGCGAATTAACAGCTTCATTATCAAGATTCATCGCCTGTGTATTCAGCGTCAAAAACTTATCATAATTTTGCTGATAAATTATCTTGTTATTAAGGGCAAGATAATGTGCCGCCAGCTGATAATGAATATCTTCCTGCAACGGAATGTTGTTTATTGCAACAGCTCTTTCCAGTAGCGGCAATAGTAAATCTATAGCTATTTGATTTTGGTGAGCTGACAAATATGCTTTTGAAAGTCCCATTTTTACCCTGCTCTCAAAAACAATGTTCGGTTTATTTAACGAACGATATAGCTTTAGCGCTTTATTAAACTCATTCTCGGCAGCCTTATTATCACCGGTTCCGAGTAAGGCGGTGGCTTTAGTATATGCAATAGATTTTTGTGTAGAAACTTCATTACTTTTTATTGCCGCCAGTATCTCTAACGCCTTTTTATATTGCTGAAGCTCTATAGCTATCAGCGCCTTTTCAAGTGCCATGCGAATTTGCAGTGATTTGTAGGTTACCGGTGCTACTTTATCAAACAAAGCATTTGTGTCATCAAGATAGTCATCTGCCTGTTTAAACAAGTGTACTTTACGCGATACTTCAGCCTTTACAAGCAATACTTCGGCTACTAATGAGTCGTTACCCTCTTTAGAATTCCTGCCGGCTTCAAATAAATATTCAAGCGATTTGTTGTAATCTCCTTTTGTGATATATCCTCTTGTAAGCAGCAGGTTTAAAACCGTTTTATTTTCGTCTGACTGTGTTTTTTTAAGAAGATGGTTGGCTATTTTAATACTCTCATCGGGGTTAGAAAAAACCAGTTCATTAGCCTTTACCTGCAACAGATCCTGTTCTGCATTTTCCTGAGAATATAGCGTAGCACTAGCCAGGAGCATAAAACATGCTGCAAGCAGACCCGAAAACATACTAACACTAGGTTTCATTATTAATGTATTTATCAGGATATAACTAATAAACATTGCCGTTTACAGTTCTATCTGAAAGACAAATATAGCTACAATTCAATTTTAAAAGTCTATAATAAAGTAACATTATTCAGTCAACTTGTTACCCTTTTCACAAAAAGTTATAAATAGCGGATTAGAGATAAAAAAAGCGGGGCTATAAAAGCCCCGCTACACAAAAACAATATATAAAAAGTGAATTTATAACAAATATTATTTGCTAACAACTGTAAACCGAACTGCTGTACCACCACCGGAAGCCATATCTAAAGCTAAAACTGTTTTGCTGTTAACCTCTTTTGTAGATATCGTTACAGGATACGGATTTGTTTTATAATTGGCTCCTGCTCCATCAGCATAAATTTCAGCTTTATAAGTCCTACCAGCCTCTAAAAAGCTTAACGGAACATTAATTTTACGGGCGTCGCTATTAGTAATAGCACCAAGATACCAGTTGTTAGTATCCCAGTCTTTACGCGCTATTGTAACATACTCGCCTATTTTAGAATCTAATACCTTTGTTTCAGACCAGTTGCATGGCACATCTTTTATAAACTGAAACTCCGGTTTGCCTTCATAGTTTTTAGGCTCGTCAGATGCCATTTGTAACGGACTGTAAATAACCACATACATTGCAAGCTGTTTAGCAAGCGTAGTTTGCACTTTTGCACCGGATGGGGTTTTATAACTAAAATCAAACGTACCCGGAGTAAAGTCAAGCGGACCGGCAAGCATCCTGGTAAATGGCAATATTGTAGTATGTTCAGGCGTATTACCGCCATCGGCAGACCACGCATCATATTCCTGGCCTCTTGCGCCTTCCTGCGCCATAAGGTTAGGATAAGTACGCTGTAAACCTGTACCTTTTACCGGTTCATGGTTGTCTATCATTATCTTGTATTTGGCGGCAGTTTCTATAACTTTTCTGTAATGACGAACACCATACTGGCTGTCATGCCATTCCTTTTTATCAAGATATTTGTTTACATATCCTGTTTTTACCGTGTTTACGCCCAGCTTATTGTATAGTTTAAAAGCTTCGTCAAGCTGGCTTTCATAATGCTTAGTAGCGCCCGCTGTTTCATGATGCCCTACTAAACGAACGTTTTTAGAAGCAGCATAACGTGTAATTTCTTCAATATCAAAATCAGGGTATGGTTTTACAAAGCTAAAAGTACTCCCATCAGCTGTCCAGTCGCCATCCCAGCCATAGTTCCAGCCTTCAACAAGAACGCCTTTAAACTTATTTTTGGCTGCAAAATCAATATATTCTTTAGTAATTTTTGTCGTAGCACCATGTTTAGGCCCTTGTCCCCAAGTGTAGTTATCTAAATGGATACCCCACCATATACCAATATATTTAGATGGCTCTATCCATGAAGTATCTTCAATTTTAGAGGGCTCGTTTAAATTAAGCGTAAGCGTAGAAACCGCAAGATCGCCGGGGTTTGACCCAACCATAACAGTTCTCCATGGTGTATCAAAGGGAGTTTCTGCATAAACTTTAACGCCATCAGACCAAGGCACAAGATCACTTTTGTACTGATTGCTCTTGGTTCTTACCAATGTCATAGAAGCAAAATCGGTTAAATTTGCCTCATGTATAGCCACATACAGCTTGTTTTTCATTTCGAAGGTTGCCGGCGTGTTGATAGTATCAGTCTGGCTAATAGGCGATTTTTTGTAATAGCTTTCGTAGTAGCTATTTTCGCTATGTACCGGTGTAGACCAAACATCATTATTGTCAGCAAATGTAAACTGTGTTATCTCGTTAGATATCTTCACCTTACCCAGTTTAGGCTGTTTAGGAAAATGATACCTAAAGCCCAATCCATCGTCAAAAACTCTGAAGATGATATCTACAAGCCTCTGCTCCCCTTTTTCTTCTTTAAGGTGAACAATAAGCTCATTATGGTTGTCTTTTACTTTTTTAAATTCTCCCCACGGCTGCTCCCAGGTTTCATTCACCGTTTTGCTTTCGGTATTTATAACTTTAAAACCATCTGTCATCTTTGCAAGGCCGGCAAATTCAAAGCCCAGTAATGAAGGTTCAATTACCGATTTTCCATTTGATGAAAAACGGTATTGCGGCTGACCTGCTTTTGTAAGGTCAAAAACCAATTCATTTTTCTTTCCGGGAGATGATACCTTGTAGTTTTTTTGCGCACTACACGAAAGCGACACTAATACAAATGCCGCCAGGCAGTACTTAAAAATTTTGTTCTTCATTATTTAATTACATTTATTACAACTTATTTTATTTCATTAAGTATCTGTACAGCTTTTTCAGGTTGCATTGAAACAAAATAGTTAAAAGCTTTATCCAGTTTAGTCTGTATGGCAGCGTTGCCTTTATACTGTTTCCTTAAATTATACAGTTTGCTTATTTCGGCAAACGAAACAGTTGCGTTTTGAACACCTGCAAAGGTTTTTACTTTTTCAATGTATGAATAGCCAAACTCTACAGTTGGCTCAAACATTGTGCCTTCTCCGAAGTCATTCCAGGTTATTAACTGTAAATAGTCAAGGTTGGCATTCTTTGCCATGTTCAGGGTTTCGTCCAGCGTTGCACCGTTGTTATGTTCAATAGTCCAGCCTATGGCATCTCCGCCGCCGCCCTGCTGGTAAAAATCTTTAAAACCCGGATATGCAGACCCCATGCCTACAGCCAGACCCGGTAATTTGTTGGCATAAAAGTTACTAATATGCGTATTGTCCTGATATACCCACGAATATTCTCCCGATGCATTTGCGCCGGCATCTGCCGACTCATACCACAACGTTAAGAACGTAGGTTTAGGATCAAGATTACTGAAAGCACTTGTCCATTCAGCCGGTGTAGTAAGCGTAATTGGTCCGAAATTCAACAATAGCGGCTTACCATTAACCTTTATGTAATTAGCATCGTTAAAATAGTTGTTCTGCAAATAGCTGAAATCGGTTTTAGCGGCACTCACCACAGTAGGCGAAAGTCCTGCATTTACTATATTGGTTAAAAATCGGTCTTCATACACAATAGCATATTCCAGCCCTACTTCGTCCAGCATTTCAATAAGTTGTTCGGCGTTGTCTTTATTAATCCTGTAATCGTTCAGGTTATAAGTACCATACCAGTCTATAAGTACTCCATCTATCCCTGCGTATTTCATCAACAGCAAATGGTTTTCTATAACTTCTTTATTACCGGAATGGTAGGGCCCGATAAGCGGATAGTAATGCGAGGCTATTTCCCTTCTGCCATTAGCATCTGTCTTGTCCGGATTTTTGTTTGCCATTGTCCAGTGATAGCCCCATTTACCGTCCGGGCTGCTTTCATTGGTTTCAAACCATGGCATATAATGCATGTAAATTTTAGTTTTGTTGGTTTTGGCAACCGCAACAGGATCTAAAACTTCATTTTGTTCTGTAACCTGATTTTTATCATCGTTGCTACAGCTCATTACCGAAGTAATACTTACTAAACCTATAAGCAGCAGTGTAGTATATTTTTTCATTAGCTCTATTTAATGGTTAATAAAAAAATGCCGGACCTTCTATGACTAACCCAAAAACATAGAAGACCGGCATTAAGCAACCTAATTAGGATATCCAGGATTTTGATTCAGGTTTGAATTGGTATCCAAAACAGTTTTAGGAATTGGGAAAATAGCTTTCTCCGGAGCAGTAGACCCTTTTTCCCACCATGGTTGGAAGAATGTACCAAACCTAATATTATCTGTCCTTCGTCTTCCTTCAAATATAAATTCGCGAAGAAGTTCTTTATCAATAAATTCAAGGTCTATCGTAGCAGGCATTTCCAGACCTGCACGTTCTCTAATCTGCTCAACAAATGGTGCTGCAAGACCTGCCTGCCCTAAACGAACGTAGCATTCTGCCTGCATCATAAGTATTTCAGAGTAACGCATAATAACCCAGTCATGGTCACGCTCCCACTGCTCACCCGCTTTCATTTCATATTTACCAAGCCTTACACCTTCGTTTTGTTTAGCATTGGTAAAGTTTGTAATGTCTTCGGTATATATAAGCGGTTCGCCGCTATCCATAATAATTACAGATCCTGTAGCAAGGTTTATCTGCTCACCTTCAATCATAGACGCTTTTCTTTTATCTGTGTCTTCAAAAGAAGAGAATACACCAGGCTGTGCACATATACCATTTCCACTCCATGGATAGTCTCCTGTCGCCGAAATCGCAAACCTATGTAGATAATGGCAGCTCATCGAAGAAAGGTAGTTGCCTACAGTACCCGCTTTTTGGTCGTAAGGAATAGCGAATATAATTTCTGATGATGTCTGGTTATTTGTAGCAAAACTTGCAAAATAATCAGGCGTTAATGTATATCCTGAAATGTTCTGGCACATAGTTAAACAATCCTGCCAACGGGCAACACCAACATACGCTTCAGAGTTAAGGTATAACCTTGCCAATAATCCGTAAGCTACATTTTTAGTGAATTTAGAATACACTATGTTAGCGTTTAGGTATGGCAGGGAAGCCACCAATTCTGACTCAACAAAATCGTAAACTTCTTTACGTGTAGAGTTAGAAGGTAAACCAACATCTTCAAAATTCGTAACAATTGGCACATTACCAAACATATCAAGCAGTTGATAGTAATAGTATGCCCTGATTGATTTTAATTCTGCATAAATAGGCATTTTAGCCTGTTCTGTAAGTCCTGATTTATCTACCTGATAAATTATGGAGTTTACTTTTGCTATACCTGCATAGCAGTATCTCCATGCCGATAGTATCATGGCATTGTCAGATGCCCACTCGTGTCGTTGCACCTGCTGGTAACGACCAAGGTCAAACCAGTCAGTTCCTCTTGTTGGGATTGTAGCCTCATCAGACGCTACTTCGTTAAGAAAGAATACATATTCGCAAGTAGGGAAAGAGTTTGAAATGGCATCGCTAAATCCTCGTAACGAAGAATAAGCACCACCTACAAGAGCTTCGATCTCTGTTGGTGTCTGACCAAACTGATCATCGGGAACCCTGTCGTACAGTTCTTCATCAAGGTTTGTACATGATAAAGTAAAAAGTGTGCTAAAAAATACAGCAGCTATTATTTTGACTTTCATTTTTTTTAATTTATTGTTAATCAGATTGCTTAGTTAGCCAAAGTAAAATTCAGTCCGAACGTTATTGTCCTTGGCCTCGGATAGTTGTTAAACCTGTCAATTCCCGGGTTATCCAAACCACTCATATTCACCTCAGGATCTACACCGCTGTAGTTTGTAAATACAGCCAGGTTTTGTCCTGTTACATACAATCTAAGTTTAGATTTTGAATCTTTAAACGGAACCGTATATCCTACGGTTACGGTTTGTAACCTGAAGAACGAACCATCTTCTATCCAGTAGCTTGAGAATTTAGGAGACGATGTTATACCACTCCCTAAGAAATCGTCTGTTACATTGTAAGAAGGCAGCCTGTTAGGATCGTTAAGCATCATGTTTGATGCATTTAATATATCCTGACCGAACATGCCATAACCTGTAAAACCAAAATCGAAGTTTTTGTATGTAAAGTCCATACCTAAACCAAGACTGAAATCAGGCTGGGCATTACCAATAGCTTTACTATCTTCTGATACTAAGATGTTACCTTCTGCATCAAGTCCTTCTGAAGTTGGTCCCCAGAAAGTACCTACCGCATAACCTTCTTTTATGATTTGAGAGAACTGGTTAGACATACCCGAAAGTCCGTGAAGCGATCCGCTATAAATTATATCTGTCTTATAAGTCTGGTTAGACAGTTTCTCAATTTTCTGCTTGTTCTTTGCGAAGTTAAAGTTAGCATCCCATGTAAAGCTATCTTTCTTAATGATGTTTGCATTCAGCGTAAGCTCTACCCCTTTGTTTGAAAGGTCACCTACGTTTGCAAGCATAGTACCTACTAAGTAGGGCGGCTGAGGCACCTGGTATGTATACAAAAGGTCTTCCGTTTGTTTGTCATACACCTCAATTGATCCAGTAATCCTGTCGAAAAGGCTAAAATCCAAACCAATATTTAATTGTTTAGTAGATTCCCATTTAAGGTCCGGGTTAGGATTTTGAGTTGGCGAATAGGCTAGGCTCCATGTACCTGTAGCAGGATCATAGTAACTGTCACGGCCAACTCCTAAAATAGAAAGTGATTTGTACTCGCCAATACCGTCCTGGTTACCGGTAACACCGTAACCTGCCCTAAGTTTTAAGTTAGAAAGCCAGTTAGATGTACCGCTCATAAAATCTTCGCCTGAAATTTTCCATGCTGCCGACGCAGAAGGGAATACACCCCATTTGTTGTTAGCACCAAAACGGCTCGATCCGTCTCTCCTTACTGTTCCGGTAAACATGTATTTACCATCGTAAGAATAATTTGCCCTACCAAAGAATGAAACAAGGTTAGATTTTCCCTGATATGAATACACATCACCTAAACGGTAATTGTATCCTGCGCCAAGGTTGTTATAGCCAAACAAATCGGTTACAAAACCACTTCTTTGTGCGCCAAAGCCTTTGTAAATATTCTCATAGAAAGAGTAACCTACCAAGCCATTAATACTGTGTTTTCCTAAAAGCTTATTGTAGCTAAGGTAACTTTCAAGCTGTGCATTGGTATATTCTTCGTATGTTTTTTGGGCATAACCACGTTCGGTTCTTCCTTCCATCATCGCGTAGCTTGGCTTGTATGTGTTGCCCTGCATTGCATTATGTTCTAACGAAAGGTTTACTGTAGCTGTAAAGTCGTTTAAGAATTTAGCTTCTGTTTTAAAGTAACCTAACACCCTGTGTCTTTCGTTATCTGCAATCCTGTTGTTCATTATCTCAACAGGATTTTCATTAAGCGTACCCCCTACCTGAGTATAGTTACCCTGAGCATCTCTAACGGGAATTGTAGGATTAAGGTTAAATGCCCTTTCAAATATCCTGTAATCCAGCGGATGCCATTTGTCTATATTCGCAAATAAGCCTGTATCAAATTTAAGGGCTTTATCGGCTGCATACTGTGTACCCGCCACATTTGCGCTTACACGCTCTAAATTTGTAGTTTTAATTACACCCTCATTTTTAAGGTACAATAAAGAGGCACGAAGCGTGCTGTTCTCACTACCAGATGCGATGCTAATGTTGTGTGACTGTGTAAAACCTGTCTGCTGTAATTCTTTTTGCCAGTTGGTATTTCCACCGTAATCAACTGCGTCAGCTAAGTTGTTAGCACGTACATAACCTCTCCACTGATCAGCAGAAAGCAAATCTAAATTATTAGACGCCTCGCTTATACCTGTAAAACCATTGTACACTACAGATGTACTTTTCATTCCGTTTTTAGTGGTAATGATAATAACACCATTAGCACCCCTTGAACCGTATATTGCAGTTGCCGATGCATCTTTTAATACGTCTACTGATTTAATATCCGAAGGCTGAACCACATTGATATCAACTCCTGCAATACCATCCACTACAATTAGGGGGCTGTTGCTAGCAGTTAAAGATGTTCCTCCCCTTAATCGTAATGTAGCACCACTTGCAGGGTCACCGGTACTTTGTGTTACCGTTAAACCAGCAACCTTACCTTGTAATGCCTGCTCTGTAGATGTAATAACACCTTTTACAAGGTCTTCTCCTTTTACAGAAGATATAGCACCTGTAAGGTCAGACTTTCTCATGGTACCGTAACCTACAGAAACTACCTCTACACCTTCCAGCATAATAGCACTTTCTTCAAGGTTAATATTTAGTGTAGATGTAGATGCGTCTACCACCACATTTTGAGTTGTAAACCCTATTGAGGAAATTACAAGCGTACCTCCTACTTTAACTTCAATAACATATTTACCGTTTTCATCGGTACTTACTGCATTGGCTGTACCGGCTTCCAGTATGTTTACGCCCGGTAACGGCATTTTTGTATTATCGTAAACTACACCTGATATCAGCTTTTTGTTCTGGGCATACATTCCTGCCGAAAGCAAAAGCATGAAAATCATGAATACCAACGATAGGTTAGCCCTTCCAGTCTGCGGGGCTGTATTTGTATTTTTACTATTCATTAGAATTGATTTTTGGTTAATCATACTTGTTAGTCCAGCGTTTTAAGAGGAAGGATAGAATCTGAAATTACCCTGTCGTTATTGTCTTTTACAACCACATGAATTTCTGTTACATCCACACCGTTAAGTTCTGAAACCAGATTAACAAAGCCTTTTATCTCGCTTACAGTACCCGAAAATTCTCCGGTAATTACTTTACTTCCTGCGGTAACAGTATAAACAAGCTTGTTTACGTTTGTCTCGTTGTTTGTTCTTATAATACCCAAAAAGTCTTTTTTGCTTATCTGAGTTGGGAAGAACATGAATTTTGGAGGTGGCGGCGGAATAAATTCGGCAGCATTCAGTACCTGGTCTGGAGTAGTTTTAGCCCAGTTATCTTTAACCATTAAAAAGTTAAGGTTTTGCATAACATAACCTGCAGGTGTATTATAGTATTGTGATGGAATAAGATCCATTTTATAGATACCGTCACCCAGGTGCTTTAGTTTTGTTTTCTCAACAATTTCGGGCACAATTGCCTGATATTCTACTTTAACATCCCAGTTATTAAGGCCACTATGAAAATGTACACTTTCTGCACCTTCAAAACCTTCTGCATTGTTAGCGTTAAATAATATACTTAAGCCTCCGTCTAACGTTGGTTTTGGTGGGTATGCCCTTACCAGTTCTCCCGATGTAGCAAAATCGTCAAACGGTGTATATGTTACACTTGAAACCTCGCTTTGTCTTGTGCCCGTTTTATTTTTCAGCCTGCACCAGAAGCCTGCACTGTCTTTAATTTCCTGCGGCGTTCTTGAAAAGTATACTGTAGGCGTTAACGTAAAGCTCCATACTTTGTTACCTACATAGGTTAATTTTGCAAATTCTGATGAATTTTCAAAATTTCCTGCATCCGGTTCAGATGGTGACCATATCCATAAATACACGTCTTCAGTTTCCGCAAACGTTGTAGTGGAAAGGTCAAAAAACCAGGTTACCTGTTCGTCGTACTTATATACAACAGGGTACGACCATATTTTAGCCGGAGTACCCACGTTTTCCTGTGCCTTAACAAGAGCAGGAAGCATTATAAAGGCAAGTAATACTATATGTATTAATTTTTTCATACTCTTTTAGATTAATTGATTGCGTTTAGTTTAAATGCATAAGACACATAAGGAGTACCTCCCGATGATCTTACTAACTGAAGTTCCATTTCTTCATTGCTGCCCGGTACAGATGTAAGTCGTAACTCATCTGTCTTTTGGGTTTTCTGTGCATCGCTGTACAAATAGATTCGAACTGCTTCACCTGTTGTAGTCTGGAAATCTGAACTTAATTTCCAAAAACCGTTAAGTGCAAATAAAGGAGGAACGTTTCCTGTAACCTCGTAACTTGTTGGGTTGTTACTTCCGTCTACATTAAACTTAATCCTGAAATCGTCATAGTTGAATAAAGTACTTAAAGTCTGTTCAGATGGTTCAAGCTTGTTCGATTTTGCAATCTCGTCTACCATCTTCAGGCTCATTAGTCCCCATTCGCCTGTAACTTTTTCGTGAAGCGAAATCGGGTCCACATGGTTGCCATCATCCATTTCGTTGCAGCTTACTGCAAGCAAACTAAAGACGGCTAACAAATAGATAATTTTAACTCTCATAAATGTTTTTGTTTTTTGTTAGGTTAAATTTGTTTGTTCTTAAAAGTTAGGACGAAGCTACCTGTTAAAATCCTCTTAAAAAAAACATAAAGCAAAAATCAAGATACTATAACGATATAATTACACTTAATAATCTAATAAACAATTAATTGACGACAATTGTGTTTTAAAAAAATCAAGATAGAATTGAGAGTCATTTTTGAGTTTTAAAGGCTAAATAAATAGCGATATGAAAATTAATAGAACTAAAATTTTAGGATTGTTCACGTATGCTATTATTTTATTATCGAATTGCAATATTTTGACCTATATTTAGCATCTTTAAAAATTCTGTTAAAGAAATCACCTTGATTATCACAAATCCAATGATAATAAGGGCTTCAAACTTATAGTCATGCGTACCATATATCTTTTATTATTATCCGTCTTATCCTTCAGTGCTTTTGCTATTGAGATTGACCCAATACTGGACAGTCTGGATAAGGCTATCTTAAAAAAAGACGTTTATACCAAGCAAAAATATGCCCGCATCAGAGAACTTAAAAAGAATGTGCATAAGTATACGCTTAGTAACGACAATATAAATTTATATCATGATTATATGCGCCTGTTTGAAGAATATAAGTCCTTCAAATACGATTCGGCATATTATTATCTGGAGTCTGCAAAGTCAAGGGCACATGTTCTAAAAGATGGAAAATTGCTTTCTAAAACTAAAATAAAGGAAGGGTTTGTTTTGCTTTCATCGGGCTTGTTTAAAGAAGCTATTGATACACTCGATAGTGTAGATATATCCAAACTTGATATCGCTAATAAATACGAGTTTTATTCGGTTAAGGCACGTGCTTACTATGACCTTGCCGACTACACAAAAGATCAGCGCTATAACATTAACTATATTCAGCAGGGGAATCATTTACTGGAAATAGCAATATCTCTCATTAAACCAAATACAAATGATTACTGGGCTGCAGAAAGCCTTAAACGCCTTAAGCAACAGGACTGGAAAGGTGCCGAAGATGCTTTTAGCTATTGGGTCAATAACTTTAAACTACCGGCAGAATACTACGGCATTGCCACATCCAGCCTTGGTTATATTTACTCTGAAAAAGGGCAAACCGATAAAGCCGTATACTACCTTGCTTTAGCGGCAATTGCCGATGTTAAGAATGCTACCAAAGAAACCGTTGCCTTACGCAATCTTGCCAACGAGCTTTTTAAAATGGGGTATCTAGAAAAGGCCAACCATTACATCAACCTCGCTATGGATGATGCTACCTTCTATGATGCAAGACACAGAAAGATAGAGATATCTTCCATACTCCCCATCATCGAAAAAGCACAGCTAAATAAAGTAAATGATAAAAATGATCTGCTTGAAAAGATAGTTATACTGCTTACCATTTTAGCTCTAATCATTATACTGTTCCTTATTATCATATTCAAGCAGCTAAAGGCACGAAATGCTTCCCGAAAGGCTATGGCAGCATCGTATGATAAATTGCAGCAGATGAACAAAAGCCTGAGCGAAGCCAATACTATTAAAGAAGAATATATCGCTTACTTTATAAGAGTTACTTCTGAGTTTATTAATAAAATAGACAATATCCAAAAGAGTACTATACAAAAAATAATAGCCAAAAAGACCGACGAAGTTATTACAAGCCTTAAACGCTATAATGTAAAAAAAGAAAGGGAAGACCTCTTTCATCAGTTTGATGAGATCTTCCTTAGATTGTTTCCTTCTTTTATTGCCGATTTTAATGCTCTTTTTCCTCCCGACAATAGAACTATTGTTAAAAAGGGTGAACTGCTTAATACCGAATTACGAATCTTTGCCCTTTACCGATTAGGTATACAGGATAGTAATCAGGTAGCCGACTTTTTAGAGCTTTCTGTTTCTACAATATATACTTATAAAACGCGTATTAAAAGTAAGTCAGATTGTAAAGAGGTGTTTGAAGAAAAAATAATGGCTATAGAAACGATATAGTTTATCCTCCAATCATTACAGTAAATGCTCCCAATACTATTGAGCCGCCATGTGCTGTCGGATCACCCATTCTGGCTGCAGGTTTCCCTCCTATCATTACAGTTGAAGATCCTTTTACTATACTATCAGGCGATCCCACACAGACACATATATCTCCCACGACGGCTGCTGGCATTTGCGCTATTAAAACTGTAGGTACTCCCGGTCCCACTATTGGCCCTCCTACATGAGGAATTGGTACAACTCCCGGTGTTGACATAGGGCACTGATGAAAATCTGTTATTCTTGCTGCTGGTGGCATACTTATTTTTTTTTTATTAATTGATCGTTACCATTGCTCCTTTTACCGTAGTTTGCAAGCCCGAGGAAAGCTCCGCCTGTGTTCCGCCTTTAGCTACAAAAGACATATCTGCTATAGCTTGTATTAGTGCAGCTTTTAATTTTACGCCAGTCACTGAGCTTATGTTAATATCGCTATTGGCAGCAATATTTATACCCGTTGCAGCCTTAAATGTTAGGTTACCGGAAGATTCTATTGAAATACCATCGCCTGACATTTCAATCCTATTATTATGCTGATCTGATAATTTAACCGATCTCAGGTCATCGCTTAACTCTATTTTGTTACCAGCCACGGTTTCAAGGGTTACAACTCTTTTGGTTTCATCAGACGTTATTTTCACTTCATTAGCGCTGACAGATTTGAAAGCAACACTATCATTATACTTCTGTTCGTCGTAACCGACACTTACTGTAGTAATCCAGTTGCCATTTTCTATGATATGCTCTACACTGCTTACATAAGATAAGCCATTAACTCTTTTTGAGAACCCGTCAATTTCTATAGTCGTGTCAGGCGTAGCTATAGCACTCCCCTGAAATGAAACTTCTCCTAACAAAGTACCCCACTTAACTATGGTAGCTTGATCTGTATTTAGTTTTGCATTGAACGCTATTACATTATCGGGATATGTTACTTTTAGAACAGGCTGCGATGATGTAGCAGGATTTGCATCATAAGCATTTTTATCACTAGTTACGCAACTTACCTTCAGTCTTAACTGATCTCCACTTGCCATTACTAACTCCTGTGTATGTACAAATCCATGAAACACTACAGCGTTACTGTTATCGTAACCACATTCTATTCTTATACTGTTGCCTTCAGCAAAATCCGCATGTTCAAGCTCAAACAAATTTTCCATAGCCTCAGAAGGGGCTAAAGTTATCAGGGCTCTTCCTATTGTATTAACTTCATGATTAACATGAATACCAGTTACCTGTATGCTATTATTTATCTGTACGCCATTGCTGTAAATAGCAAAACTTACCAGATCACTCCAATTGTTATTTGGGGAAATATCCATTTTATTTATATTTTTTAATTAGCTTTCTGTAGTTGTTGTACAATTGATATTTGCACAAATTCTGCAGGGCGTACGGGAGCAACCAAAACACTTATACGTAAGATTCCATTCAAAATATCTTCGTTTGTCATTGTCTCGATTAATCCAACCCTCACACTAAATGAATCATCAGGCGATGAACCAACAAGGCTACCACGCTTCCAGAGGCTTAGCAGAAAATTATTTATCATACTTTTCAATGCAGACCATGTATTTTGATCGTTCTGTTCAAAAACAAATACCTTAGCAATATTTTTAATAGATTCTTCTATCATTATAACTGTACGGCGCACATTTACGTATCTCCAGTCCTGAGAATTCCCATCAAGGGTGCGCGCACCCCAAACCAAAGTACCCTCTCCTGGAAAATTACGCAACGCATTTACAGCCATCCCATTTAATGGCACATTAAGATCCTCCTGATCTGAATCAGAAATAGTAACAACAGAATTTGTAACGTTACTGAGGGTAACATTGGCAGGTGCTTTCCATACTCCTCTCGTGTTATCCATCATTGTATATACACCGCCCATGGCTGAGGACGGTGGAAGGATATTTAATTGCCTCCTTATTTCCGCCATAATATCGTTGTACAATTTACTTTGGCTTTTAAATAATTTATCAACTGCCAAAAGCTCGTCGTGACTAACATCCTTTACAATTTTATCGGTTTCAGTTTTTAATTTAGGATTCTCTGCGATGAGTATTTTTCTAAAATCTTCAAGACCTTCCGTAATATTTGAAAAATCCACTTCACTATTTGAAACAATAGTTGTATTTACCCACGGATAGTATGAAGCTCCGTATGAAAGACTGTTACTTCCTATTCTTTCTCTAAACACAGTTACTATGTCATTTTCATCGTTACTACGTTTTTTATATCCATCATAGATATCAAGTATCGCTATCCTGTTTTGTAATTCACTACAGTGTTTCAACATTTGCTGCTGAATTACATAACAGTCATCTGCCTTTTTAAGGTTAACCGCCTCGGGAATAATAAGCATTGTTGCTTCATCCGCTTTTGAGGCAGCACTAATTCCGGCAGATAATCTTTGTTTTGTAATATCTTCCGAATAATTACCCACAGAAATTATGTAACACGGTCCACCTCCATTGCTAAAGAAAAATCTGACTGCATTGTAAAAGTTGTAATTATCAATACGCGAAAGGCTAAAGCCGGAATTATCGGTAGGCTTAAATTTAAAGGAGGCCTTAGGTGCAAGCCCAAAATGTTTAACAAAATCTGCCATCGAGTTGATACGTAGAGGAGTGTTAATGATTGAACCGGAATTATCCAGAGCAAATTCAGTATATCCAACAAAAACAGGTATAGCGGTTGCGGCCTCAACAATTGAGTTTGGAAAAGCATTCTTCTCTTCGATATACACACCGGGGGTTCCATATTTTGGCATAATCTCTTTTTTATAATTATGATGCAAAATAAAAAATCAATTGAATGCTATAGTACGTAGAATTACCTGTTTTGAATAAAGAAAGCCCGCTCAATGAGCGGGCTTTCTTCTGATATGTGATTCTTATAAATTCTTACTGATGTAACTTCCATAAAGATCTTTAAACTGATACCCTTCGGTATAGCGGTCTTTGCTCAGTTTCTTGAATTCTGATAATCCCCAAAGGATAAATTCTTTTAAGAAGTACTGGTCTTCTTTAGCAGCATCCGGCTGGTATTGTTGAACTAACTGTTTCAACGGAATGATTGAATCCAGTTGTTTTCTGTATTCAGCATCAGATGCATCATCAGCAAGGTCGAAACCACTTTCGTTAAAGAACCAGTCAATAACTTCCTGGTAAGGACCTTTTTCGTTTTGGCGTTCCAGCTTTTCTATTTTAGGGAAGAAATCGGGGAACAATGTTTTTACTGCTTCACTCAATAAATGTTCGGCAACAACGGCTGCTCCCTCCTGCTCTCCTTCATAAACCAGCTCTACCTTACCGGTAATAGCAGGAATAACCCCCATAAAGTCAGAAAGCCTTACAGTAGTATTGTCATCACCTGCGCGTAATGCCCTTCTTTCGGCGGTACTCAACAGATTTTCAAATGCTGTTATGCTCATCCTCGCACTCACGCCACTCTTATAATCTATAAATTCGCTTTCACGGGCTTCAAAGCTTATTTGCTCCAACAAGTCTTTTGCCAGCGAAGGCACATAGATAAAGTCGCTCTGGCGACCGTCAAGGTTAGCTTCCTGCTCGGTAATAGTCCTTGCTATTTTAACCGTTTCAGGGTAGTGTGTAAGTATCTGTGATCCGATACGGTCTTTCAGAGGTGTAACTATACTTCCCCTGTTGGTATAATCTTCGGGGTTAGCAGTGAATATAAACTGAAGGTCAAGGTTCATCCTTACTTTAAAGCCACGTATCTGGATATCACCTTCCTGTAGTATATTGAATAACGCTACCTGTATTCTTGCCTGAAGATCGGGCAGTTCATTAATTACAAATATGCAACGGTTAGCGCGTGGTATCATACCAAAGTGAATTACCCTGTCATCGGCATACGATAGTTTAAGGTTAGCTGCCTTAATAGGGTCAATATCTCCGATAAGGTCGGCTACTGTAACATCGGGCGTAGCCAGTTTTTCATAAAAGCGTTCGCTTCTGTGCAGCCAGCTTATAGGTGTAGCATCGCCTTTCTCTGCAAGAATATCTTTTGCATAACGCGATATTGGCGCTAACGGATCGTCGTTAATTTCTGAGCCTTCCACAAACGGAATGTATTCATCAAGAAGGTTAACCATTAGCCTCGCAAGCCTTGTTTTTGCCTGGCCTCTTAATCCCAGAAGGTTTATGTTATGGCGTGATAAAATAGCGCGTTCCAGTTCCGGTATTACGGTGTTTTCAAACCCCCATACACCTTCAAAAACCGTTTCGCCTTTGCTTATTTTCGTTCTTAAGTTATTTCGTAATTCGTCTTTTATGCTTTTGCTCTGGTATCCCGCTTTTTTCAGTTCACCCAGCGTTTTTATATTCTGTATATCCATCGTTCCTTCTGTAAATTCTTATTTAACTCGTTTTTTCCTGTTGGTCTCGTAATCTTCAAAAATCATTTCGCCCAACCCTTTAAGTCCTGTGTAAAAAGCCTTCCCCTGATTTGCCTCTGTAAATCGGTTTACAAATTTTTGTAAGTAAGGGTCGCTTGCAATCATAAACGTAGTAATAGGTATGTGCAGTTTTCGTGCCTGTTGCGCCATGTTGTAACACTGGTCAACAATATACTCATCAAGCCCGTTACTGTTCATGTAGTAACTTCCGTCTTTCTCTTTAATACAGCTTGGCTTACCATCGGTAATCATAAAGATTTGCTTATTGGTATTTCGTTTCCTGCGGAGCAAATCCATCGCCAGTTGAAGCCCCGCCACCGTATTGGTGTGAAATGGCCCCACCTGTAGGTATGGCAAATCTTTAATAGCTATAGGCCATGCATCGTTACCAAAGACTAATATATCAAGCGTATCTTTAGGGTAACGTGTAGTTATCAGCTCAGCCAATGCCATCGCTACCTTTTTTGCAGGAGTTATCCTGTCTTCACCATACAAGATCATACTGTGGCTAATATCTATCATCAGCACTGTACTCATTTGCGATTTATGATGGGAGTCTTCTACAACCAGGTCATTCTCTGTAAGCATAAAGCTTTCTACACCATTATTTACCTGAGCGTTTTTAAGGCTTTCGGTAAGCGAGATCCTGTCCAGGCCGTCACCAAAATGGTATTCCCTGAATTCTCCGGTATGCTCATCGCCGCTGCCGGCATGTTTAGTCCTGTGGTTTCCTGAGCCGCTTCGTTTTAAGTTTCCAAAAATCTGGTTCAGTGCCTGCTGCCTGATCGACCTTTCGGTTTTTGCCGTAATCTTTAACCCGCCGGTACCATCGTCTTTAACCTCATCTTTTATATAGCCTTTTTTCTTAAGGTCTTCAATAAAGTGGTCTATGGTATAGTTTGCGTCGGTAAGCTTATATTCTTTATCCAGTTCCCTAAGCCAGTCTAATGCTTCATCCAGATCGCCTGATGTATGGGTTATCAGTTCGGTAAAAATTTCGAAGAGTTTATCAAACGGAGACACATTTGGAGCTTCGTATTGCCTGAATACAAAGCCTTTTTTGTTATTTGTTTCCATAGCCTATAAAATTATTATATAATTAAACTGCTTCAACAAAAAGGAGGAATAATTTTTAGTTAAATATGACGAATGAGATACATCATTCTTATTATGAAAGCACAAATTAATAATTCATGTTATTAATCGCTACCCCTCATACATATCCATATTCAGCCTTGTTTCTTCGAGATCGAGTTCGCGTTCTATTTTGCGGAGTATGTCTTCGTTTACCCTACCTTCTTTATGCAGTTCGCCTATTTTCCTACGCTCCACATTCAAAAGGTCAATTTGTAATTGGGTGTATTCGTTAAAGATATTGGTAGACAATAGCTCGCCATTACCAAAATAGTGTGATGGAAGTTCCGTTTTTTGCAGTCGGTTAAATTTAACCTCGTACTTGCTTTTAATGTTATTTAAAAGCTCATCCTGCAATAATGCGTAGGTAGATTCTATATGCGCTATCGTTTCAGACACGATTTTGTTTCGCACCTCATATTCCTCCGCATAAATAGAATACGGTTCTATTTTTAGTTTTTTAATGATCCACGGCAGTGTTAGCCCAAGTATTACCAGTGTTGAAAGTATCACACAGAAAACAAGGTAGATAATCAGGTTTCGGTGCGGAAAGTCGGTTCCATCCGGTAATGTTAAAGGTATGGCCAGTGCCGCAGCCATAGATACCACGCCCCGCATACCTGCCCATCCGAATACTACTAGGTTTCGTTTGTCAAAAGCTTCTGTAGTGCGTATTCTTTTACTGAAATAACGTGGCAGCATCGTAGCCGGAACCACCCATAAAAAACGGACAATGATAACCACAAAGCTAACAATACCGCCCCAAAGCAGTAACGACCCTGTAGAATATCCGCCAATACCTTCCATTATAACACGCAGCTGAAGGCCAATTAGGATAAATATAAGTCCGTTAAGTATATAGGCTACTACATCCCAAACAGTAACCGTCATTACCCGGCTTTGGTGCGAGAATATCTCTGACGACCTGTACGACAAATACAAACCTGTAGACACTACTGCAAGCACACCTGAAAAATGGAAATGCTCTGCCAATAAGTATGCCGCAAATGGCGTAAGAAATGTCAGGGTAACCTCTATAATTGGGTCACACACAAAATTCTTATGAATCAGGTACATAATATATCCCAGGCCAAGGCCAATAGCAACACCCGCAGATGCCACTACAAAAAAGTTTAGCCCGGCCTGCCAAAGCACAAAATTGCCGGCCATTACTGCCGCAAGAGCATATTTGTAAGCTACAAGTCCGCTGGCATCATTAACAAGGCTTTCGCCGTCCAGTATGGTAAGCAATCGCGGATTAAGCCCTAATCCTTTAGTAACAGATGTTGCCGCGACAGCATCCGGTGGTGAAACAATAGCACCTATTAAAAACGCAAGCGGCCAGCTGATGTCGTCTATCAGTTCGTGGGCTACAACAGCAACAGCAATTGTGGTGAATAATACCAAACCGACAGCTGCCAATGTTATTGGCCGTAACGCTCCTTTAAAATCGTGCCAACTGGTATGCCATGCCGCATGGTACAATAACGGAGGCAGGAATATAATGAATACTATATCCGGACTCAAGGCTATTACAGGAAGCCCCGGAATTATACTTATAAGTACGCCACATATTACTAAAACTATGGGGAAAGGGAAGTTATATCTATTACTCAGCAAGCCCAGAAAGGCAATGCCAAACATCATCATTATTATAATTGTAACGTTTTCCATATTGTATGTTCTCTCTCTTTGGAGGGATTAAATATACATACAATTTTTTAACGATCTTAACCGGTATTTACCTGTGCTCTTTATAGACATTTCCTGACCAAAGACCTTGTAATTGCTTCCACTCTTCCACATTTAAGGCTGTGGCATTCGCCGAAGACAATGCATCTTCAAGTTGCGGCATCGTACGAATTCCGGCGACGGCTGTTGTAACTGCAGGGTTGTCTATAACATATCGCACTGCAGCCCCGGCGGCTGTTTTGCCTTCCGGCAGATGATGTTTCAGCTCCTTTACAATTTTCTCTACTTCAGAAGACTTAAGGTCAAGGTAATCGGTAGCCGGTTTATCTATCAGCAATCCGCTTGCCATGCTGCCACGTGCCAGTACACCAATCTTGTTTTCATGGAGCAGGTTTAACGTTTCTTCTTCAGGCCTGCGGTCTAAAAAACTATACTGCGTCATAATAGCTGCAATGTTAGAACGGCTAACAAATTCCCTTATAACATTCGGGCGGATAGATGACAAGCCGTAACTCCTTATCTTACCCATATCCACTAGCCGCTCAAAAGCTTCAATGCTTTCATCCATGGGGTCATCCATAGTGCCGCCATGTAAAAGGTATAGGTCTATATAATCTGTCTGTAATCTTTTAAGGCTGGCATCCACCGCTTTAAGAATGTACTCTTTACGCGGATACCATTCCCAGCCCGAGCCATCTTCTTTCCAGCGGTTTCCCACTTTGGTCGAGATAAAAATATCCTTACGCTTCCCTTTTATAGCATTGCCTAAAAGTTTTTCGTTCTCTCCTTTTTCATATAGGTCCGCTGTGTCAAAAAGGGTAATTCCCCCATCTATTGCTTTATTAATTATAGCCTCATTATCTGTCGCAGAACTTTTAAGCGACATGCAGCCAAAACTGACTTCGCTCACATTAAATCCCGCTTTATGCAGTGTGTTATATTTCATATTTATTCAGTAAATATCAAAAATACGCATCACTATTTTAAATGTGATGTATTTTTTAAAGTTTCGTAGATTGTAACAAAATATTATAATTTCTATAATATTGTTAAAAAGACTAAAGCTTACCTTTGTTAGAAGTTAACTATCATTATGCCAAAGAAAAACAGGAAAAGTGAAGAATTGTGGAATGTTATCACACACGGTACCGGTGCATTGCTTTCTGTAGCAGCATTAATAGTACTGGCTGTGTTTTCGGCATTTAAAGGTACCGCCATGCACTTGGCGGCTTCGCTAGTGTTTGGTGTAAGCCTCGTACTGCTGTATTCTGCTTCAACAATCTATCACGCAGCTTATAAGCTAAAGTGGAAACGCTTTTTCCAGAAGGTAGATCATCTTTGTATTTATGTTCTTATTGCAGGTACCTATACCCCTATTGCCCTTTTAGGGCTTAAAGGCGTTTGGGGCTGGAGTATCTTCGGATTCATCTGGGCGTTTGCTATATTGGGCTTTATATTCAAATTTTCGCCTTTGAGAAGGTCCGAGAAACTATCATTATCCCTATATGCTTTAATGGGATGGCTTATTATAATCGCCATAAAACCGCTTATTGAAAATGTAGCTGCGGGTGCATTATACTTTTTACTAGGAGGCGGGTTGTGTTATACGTTTGGTATTTATTTTTATGCTAAAGAGAAAATACCTTATAACCATACCATCTGGCATTTGTTTGTACTTGGCGGCAGCGCCCTGCATTTTTTCGGGATCTTTTTTTATCTGATTCCGTAATAACAATTAATCTGTACTTTTAAGAATATCTTTTATCACCTATAACTATTGAACACTACTAAACAACACTCATACTTTTTAGGAGGCGGAGAAATGGCAGAACGCACCAGAAACCACGACTGGGCTTCTACCACATTGGGCCCAATTGAACAATGGCCTCAAAGTCTTCGCAATACAGTTGCTATGGTGTTGTCGTCTAAATTTCCTATGCTTTTATGGTGGGGCCCGGATCATATACAATTTTATAACGATGCCTATCGACCAAGTATGGGAGATGATGGTAAACACCCTAAAGCTCTGGGGCAAAATGGTGAGAAATGCTGGCCCGAGATATGGAATACCATAAATCCGCTAATGGAAAAGGTTTTAAACGAAGGTGAAAGTGTTTGGCGCGAGGACCTTTATTTACCCATTTACCGTAACGGAAAGCTTGATGATGTATATTGGACATTTAGCTATAGCCCTGTAATGGATGAAAACAATGTTGTTCAGGGTGTATTGGTTATATGTGACGAAACTACCGAAAAGGTTCTAACTATCAAGAGTCTTACAGAAAGCAAGAAAGAACTTGAATTTGCTATTGAAGCTACCGAACTTGGCACTTTTGACCTGAATCCATTAACTGGATTGTTTACAGGTAATGCAAGACTTAAGGAGTGGTTCGGGCTTAGACCTGATGAACATATTCCGTTAGGCCATGCTACATCTGTTATTGCACTTAAAGACCGTAGCCGTGTTGAAGAAGCCATCGCTTACAGCCTTCAGTATGAATCGGGTGGATTGTATGATACCGAATATACAATTGTGCATCCGGTAACAAAAACGGAGCGTATTGTAAGAGCTAAAGGACGTGCGCAATTCAACGAATATAAAATTGCATACCGCTTAAACGGTACACTTCAGGATATTACAGAAAGTATCACTTCTAAAAGAGAAATTGCGAAGGCCAACGAGCTTAACGACCTTATACTTAAAAATGCCGGAGTTGGTTTATTTAGAATAGACCTGCTTACCGGACAGATAGAATATAACAAAGCTTTTTCGGCTATACTTACCGGAGATCCCGATAAAACAGAGATCTCCAGGAAAAGCTTTGCTAAACACATACATCCTGACGACGTTGCCGACAGGGATGCCGCACTGATTGAAGGTGCAAAAACCAATGAATTTTATTACTCACCCCGTATGATATGGGATGATGGGTCTGTACACCGTGTTCACGTTATGGGTACAAATACCCTTGATGAAACAGGAAAACCAATCGTTTTTTCGGGTACAGTCAGGGATATAACCATACTGGAAGATCAGAGAGCGGCACTAGAGACTGCCGAAACGTTAAAACGCGAAGGTGATGCAATGTTTCGCAATGTAACTGATACCTCACCTGTGGGGCTTTGGCTTTCGGATGAAAACGGAGAGATAATTTATGTAAACAGGATATTTTCTGAATGGACAGGACTTTCACAGCAGGAATTCATGCAAAGTGGCTGGGCAAATTCAATTGTTGAAGAAGACAGGGAACGTTTACTTGTAGAACTAAAAAAGGCTGTTTCTGAAAGAGTTCATTATGACACTATATTCAGGCAGCAAAATATAGACAAAGTAGTATGGTGCCGCGTTGCAGGCGATCCGTACTATAATGAAGACGGCAGTTTTGCGGGATATTCAGGCTACGTACTGGATATAAATGAAATTATTGAGAGCCGCAAGGCGTTAATGCAAAGCGAAGAACGTTTCCGTTCTATGATAGAGCAGGCTCCGGTTGCAACATGCCTGTTTGCAGGGAAGGAAATGCTGGTTGAAGTTGCTAACGATATTATGATAGGCTATTGGGGTAAAGATAAATCGGTAATGGGCAAACCGCTAAGTGTTGGTGTACCTGAACTAGTTGGACAACCTTTTCTTGATATACTTGACAAAGTATATACTACCGGTATAGCACATAGTGACACCTCAACACCTGTACTTTTAGAGGTAGGTGGCGTTTTAGGCACTTACTATTTTGACTTTACTTATCAGCCGTTATTTGACACCAAGGGAGAAGTATACGGCGTAATGGATATGGCAATAGATGTTACCGAACGTGTTCTTGCACAGCAACGTGTTGCCGAAAGCCAAAAACAGATATTGGATTCATTCGAGCAATCTCCCGTTGGTATCGCTATTTTAGCAAAAGAAAACCTTGTGTTTACAATGGCTAATCCTTTTTATGGGGAACTTGTGGGCAGGGACAGGGATTCACTTATTGGTAAACCTTTAATGGAGATTTTACCTGAACTTGATGGCCAGGGATTTGATAAATTGCTTGATGAAGTTATTGCTACGGGAGTACCATTTACAGCAAAAGAAATATCCGTAAACTTAAAAAGAAATAATCGTCTTGAGACTATATATGTAGACCTTACCTATCAACCCATGTATGATGGTAATAAGAATGTTACGGGTGTGCTTGTAGCAGCTAACGATGTTACACAGCAGGTACAATCCAGGGCGCAGGTTGAACAAAGCGAAGCTAAGCTACGATCTATTATTGCTACAGCTCCGGCAGGTATCGGGCTGTTTGTAGGCAGGGAACTGATAGTTGATATGCCTAACCAGACATTCATAGATATAGTGGGTAAAGGATGGGATATTGTAGGAAAACCACTTCGCGAAGCTATGCCCGAACTTATAGAGCATGGACAGCCTTTCCTTAAAATACTTGATGATGTATTTACCACCGGAAAAATGTACCAAAGTTACGGTGATCAGGTTATTATCGTTCAGAATGGTGTAACCACATATAATTACTACAATATTACATATACCCCTCTCTTCGATGAGAACAATGAGGTATACGCCATATTAGACATCGCTATTGATGTTACTGAAGCGATAGAGGCCCGCCAAAGGGCAGAAGATATTGGTAGTGCTCTTCAAAGAGCTATTGAACTGGCAGAACTGGCTACATGGCGTTATAACATAAAAGAAAATACTTTTACATTTTCACAGCGTTTTCTTGACTGGCTAGGCTTTACCGGAGATTATACTACGTCTGTCGAAAAAGCTTATGATACCCTGCCGGGAGATTATGTTGAACAAATAGATGATGCTATAGCCATTGCTATTAGTAAAAATTCATCGGGTAAATATGATAAGGAGCACCCTATAATCAATAGACGTACAGGTCAGATACGTATTATTCATTCTCAGGCAGAGGTAACGTATGACAGTGCGGGAAATCCTGAATTCTTAACCGGAAACGCACGTGATATAACAAAAGAGAGACGATTACAACAGGAACTTGAGTATCAGGTGGAACAGCGTACCGAAGAATTGCAGGAAGCCAATATAGAGCTCGCCGATGCTATTAATGCATTGGAACAAAATAACGAAGAGCTTCAACAGTTTGCATACATTGCTTCTCACGATTTACAGGAGCCTACACGAAAAATCAGCATTTTTGCAAAGATGCTTGCAGATAGCCTTAGCGGCATCGACGAAAGGCCAAAAATGTTTTTGGATAAAATATCCACTTCTGCGGAAAGAATGGCGGCCCTTATCAGTGATATACTAGCCTACTCGCAATTATCTAAAGATAATAACTTAATAGAGCCTGTAGACCTTAACAAAATTGCTGCCGAAACCATTACCGATTTCGAACTTATTATAGAGCAGTCTGACGCTGTTGTAAATTACAATAAGTTGCCTGTTGTAGAAGGGATTCCGAGACAGATGTCGCAGTTGTTTGGCAACCTGATATCGAACTCATTGAAATACAGACGCCCGAATGTAGCCCCCATTGTAAGTGTAACTGCTGAGTTTTTGCCTGAGGAAGAAGCTATAAAAATTAATGGCTTTACAAAAGGCAGGGATTATTACAGGATTACATTCAGTGATAATGGGATAGGTTTTAACCAGGAATATGCAGATAAGATTTTCAACATTTTCCAGAGGCTTCATGGTAAATCGGAATATTCCGGAACTGGAATTGGACTATCTATTTGTAAAAAAATTGTGCTTAACCACCACGGAACGATAGAGGCAAAAGGTTCTAAAGACGAAGGTGCTACATTTGTGGTTATACTTCCTGCAAAACAAAACTTCGACGAAGAGTCTGAACAATAATTCGTTATATCCGGGCAAATCTGCGTGAGGGATAGTAGCGGCATCCCTGTAGTGCAACGGAAGGATATAGCGGATAGCCCGGCGCGTAATGCAATGGAGCGGCACGCCCAAAGGAATTTTACATTTAAGAAAAGGCTAACAGCGGTATCCCTGAAAAAATAAAACTTTTTGCGTAAATTTGCCCCTCAATTTTTATGTAAAGCCATGAGTAAAGTAAAAGTAGGATTAGTACAGATGAGCTGCGTAAAAGACAGGCAGCCTAACGTTGACAAAGCCATTAGGGAAATTCGGAAAGCTGCTGCCGATGGAGCACAAATTATTTGCCTTCAGGAGCTGTTTACCTCGCTGTATTTTTGCGATGTTGAAGATTATGATAACTTTCAGTTAGCTGAAGCCATTCCCGGCCCGTCTACCGCTGCACTTACCGAAGTTGCAAAAGAACTTGAAGTGGTAATTATTGCTTCGCTGTTTGAAAAACGCGCCGAAGGCCTTTACCATAACACTACTGCGGTTATTGACGCTGATGGTACTTACCTTGGTAAATACCGCAAAATGCACATTCCGGATGATCCGGCATTTTACGAAAAATTCTATTTTACCCCGGGCGACCTGGGCTATAAAACATTCCAGACACGTTTTGCCAAAATTGGTATTCTTATCTGCTGGGATCAGTGGTATCCAGAAGCGAGCCGTATAACGGCGCTTATGGGTGCAGAAATCATGTTCTACCCTACTGCTATTGGCTGGGCTACAGACCAGGATGAAGAAACTAACAAAGAACAATATGACGCATGGCAAATTATTCAGCGTTCGCATGCCGTTGCCAATGGTGTTCACGTAGTGAGCGTTAACCGTGTGGGCTTTGAGCAGGACGGTGCTATGAAATTCTGGGGCGGTAGCTTCGTAGCGAACCCGCAGGGTAAACTACTATACTTAGGTTCTCACTACAACGAAGAGACTACTGTTGTAGAAATTGATACTAAGAAAACCGATCATTACCGTACGCATTGGCCTTTTCTTCGCGACAGAAGAATTGACAGCTACCAGCCGATAACAAAACGCTACCTGGACGAGGAGTAAACTATTTTCGGGTTTTTGAGTTTCGGGTTTCGGGTTGACTGGCTCCTGAATAGTTTTAATACGGTTTCTATACTTATAAATAATGACTTTCGATACACCAACACCCAAACAGCTTGGATTCCATTTTCCGGCTGAATTTGCAGAACAGCGTGCACTTTGGCTTTCATGGCCTCACAAAGAGGCTTCATGGCCGGGTAAACTGCATACTATATACAAGCCTTACTGTGAGTTTATACTTCAGGTATCGCGTCACCAAAAGGTTTGCATTAACGTAGCCGATACTGCAATGCAGCAGTTTGCACTAACGGAAATTGAGAAATTTGCGTCTTCTGTTCCGGGAGCAAGGCTAAATGAAATCAGTTTTTACCTGCACCCTACTAACGATGCATGGTGCCGTGATCACGGTCCCGCATTCTTAGTAAACAAACAAACAGGCGAAAAAGCTATTGTGGATTGGGGCTATAATGCGTGGGGCGATAAATATCCTCCGTATGACCTTGATGATGTTATTCCGACTCGTATTGGGGAGGCTTTAGGACTTAAAGTCTTTCATCCCGGTATTGTAATGGAAGGTGGATCTGTTGAGTTTAACGGCAGAGGCACGTTAATGACTACTACTGCATGCCTGCTTAATAAAAACCGTAACCCGCATCTTAGCCAAAAGCAAATTGAAGAATACCTTACCGAGTACTACGGTGTAGAGCATATTCTTTGGTTAGGAGATGGTATTGTTGGCGATGATACTGATGGACATATTGATGATATTACCCGTTTTGTAAACGAAGATACTGTGGTTACCGTGGTGGAACACGACAAGAATGACGAGAACTACGAACTGCTTAAGGAGAACCTGAAAAGCCTTCATACGATGCGTCTTGAAGACGGCAAACAGCTTAATGTAATTGAGCTGCCAATGCCAAAGGCTGTAATTTATGAAGACCAAAGGCTTCCTGCATCATATGCTAACTTTTATATAGCGAACAAAAGTATTATCGTGCCTACCTTTCAGGATAGTGTAAACGATATTAAAGCTTTAGATATAATTCAATCCTGCTTTAAAGACCGCGAGGTTATCGGCATAGACTCTACGGACCTTATCTGGGGATTAGGTAGTTTCCACTGCCTTAGCCAGCAGGAACCGGTTTAATACAGTAAGCAGTGTTCAGTAATCAATCGTTACAATTATTATATAAGAACCAATTAATTACTGGACACTGTAAACTTATTACTGAAAACTATTTATAGTACGTATCAATTCCTCTTTCGGTACAACACCACTATGCCTCCAAAGCATTTTTCCGTTTTGGAAAAGCATCAAAGTAGGTACTCCCTTCACCTGAAACTGCGGGCTCGACATTAATGCCTGATTTTTATCTACATCTACTTTGATGATCTTTATACGGTCACCAAGGGTATCTTTCACTTCTTTTAGTATAGGTGCCAGCATTTGGCATGGCCCACACCAGGTAGCGAAAAAGTCCACTAATACAGGTTCGGGGCTATTTATAATGGCATTGAAACTATCCATAGTTATAGTATTTTAGGTTTATACCAAATTTACGAAAAAAGCTCCGCCATTATAAACCAACAGAGCCGCACCGCGTTAATTTTTAGTTATAATAAAGTAGTGGTACACGTATGATCGGTTTTTGGAACAGCGTTTCTATCACTTGCTACCGATCCAAATGAAGGGTTACTTAACGAAGCGGATCTACAATTGTGGCCTCGCCGTTGCTCTCTATATAATAAGCCGCATGCGATAGGCAGCCGGTATACATTTGTTCTATTTTCATGATATATTCCTTTAATGACAAAGGTAAAATTACAGCTCTATAGCCCGTAAACTATGACAATTGTCAGTTTCGATCGCGTATTTGTAATCTGTTAAGGGATAATCACAATTGTTAGTTAAACTACCTGTCTGTTGCTATATTCGTTATCGTTCTAACAAAATATTTCTTACTTTTATTAAAAACATAAAACAACATGAAAAGAATAAATTTAGTATTAGCCATAGTGTTGGGATGCCTGCTAACAACGGTTTCCTGCAAGAAGAAAGACGGAGAGGTTAATGCCAATACCGAAGTGCACGACCATGATGATGCAAGTATACCTTTGGACACTACGCAGATCGCTTCATTCTTTACTAAACATGCAGAGTTTAAAGAGTTTGAAAAAGATGTAAGAAAATTGTATTCTAAGCACAACCATTTTATATGGCACGATAGAGGTGGGCTTATTGAGTTTGCCGATGTATTGCATAACAGGGTAAACCAGATGGATAATGAAGGGCTTGAATTAAAGATTCCGTACAAAGAACAACTGAACGACATTTTTGATAGCCCTAAAAGTAAGCCGGATACCGAAAGTGAATTGCTTATAAGCTCATTATACTTTTATTACACCAAAAATGTACTTGAAGGCCTTGATAAAAGTAAAAGCCAGCAAACAGGATGGTATCTGCCACGTGAAAGGGTTGACTATGTAGCGTATCTGGACACGTTAATGCAGGACCCTAAGCTTATTAAGCAGGACAAATCTGAAATGTTCAGTCAATACTATAACCTTCGCAAAGGATTACAGAAATACCGCGAAATTGAGAAAAAAGGCGCATGGGGAACTATTGCCCTTGGTGAAGGTGTAAAATCACTTAAAGAAGGTGATTCTGCTGCGGCTGTGGTTCAGATACGAAAAAGATTAGCTCTTGAGGGTTATCTTAAAAGTGATTCTGGAAAATCGGTTTACGATAGTGAACTTGCCGAAGGCCTGAAAGCCTATGAGCAGAAACACAACCGTGAATTTGACGGTAAGATAGGCCCGGCTATGGTAAAGGAACTTAATATGTCTATAGGCGACCTTATTAAAGCCATTACTGTTAATATGGAGCGTTGCCGATGGATATCGCCTAAAATGGATCAGGCACCGGAAGTTATAGCAGTTAACATACCTTCATACCGATTGGTATATTATAAAAAAGGCAAACCTGCTTTCACCTCTAAAGTTGTGGTTGGTAAAGAACTGAATAAGACAGTTGTTTTCAGCGGGCAGATGAGTTACCTTAATTTTGCACCGTACTGGAATATACCGACCAGTATATTAAATAAAGAGATTAAACCGGGTATTGCAAAAGACCCTAATTATCTTTCTAAACATAACATGGAGTGGGTAGATGGCAAACGTGTACGCCAGAAACCGGGAGGACAAAACTCTTTAGGAAAAGTAAAATTCATGTTCCCTAACTCAAACAACATCTATCTTCACGATACACCCGCTAAGAGTTTATTCAATAAAGATGACAGGGCATTTAGTCATGGTTGCGTACGTGTGGAAAAAGCACGTGACCTTGCCATCATGATTACAAAAGAAGATGGCAACTGGACAGAAGCTAAAGTTGATAAAGCCATGAATGCCGGAAAAGAAAGCACTTACAGCCTTAAGAAAAAGATTCCTGTATACATTGCTTACTTTACAGCATGGGCCGATGAAAACGGAAATGTTTCTTTCTATGAAGATATTTATAAACGTGACGAAAGGCTTGCAGGCTTATTATATGCGGCTAAATAGTAGAAGAGTTTCAGGGCCGAATTATCTTACTTATAACTATAATATTGATTACACATAAAAAAACAGGTTATTCCGAAATGGATAACCTGTTTTTTTATATAATATGAGACTTCCATCCAAATCCAACTATAATTCAAAAGGATCTATACATTTATAAAATCTCCTGGTATACATATCAGATCCTAATTCGCTAATCGTAACTGCCATTTCTTTACCTGAAGAAGCATGAATAAATTTCGATTTCATTCCTTTAGCCTCAGCAACTATACCCACATGCCCAACCGATTTGCTATCACGATAGCCGTAAAACACCAGAACATCCCCTACTTTAAAATCTTCCGGTTTTAAGGCTTTTCCAAGTTTGGTAAACCCCGATGAGCTTCTTGGCAATTCTATATTAAAATGTTTATAGACAAAGTTTACAAAACCGGAGCAGTCAAAACCTTTTTTAGGGTCACCCCCTGCATAACAGTATTTGGTACCCATATACTTTTTAGCAAATGTAAGTACCTCATCACGCTTCGCTTTTTCGGCAGTGGCTTTAGTATCGGTAATCTCTGATTTGTTTTCCGGCAGTGGCTTTTTGTTTTCGGCACGGCAAAAAACAAAGGTCGCAGCAAGGGTTAAAAGCAATGGTATTTTGTATAATTTCATAGGCTTAGCTTTTTACAAAGACTGCAAAGTAACCAAAAACTACGCCATTATCGGCAAGGTCTTGTAAATATCTGTAAAACTTTATATGTTGGACAAAGTGAAAATTTTGTTAAAACAAAAGAAATGAAGAACGGAAAAATTTTAACCTTAAGCATTGCAATTCTGGCTTTTGCACTGCTGTCATGGGTATTTACGCAGGCTTTCCATCTGCTTTCTGCACCATCAGATGTATCTGTTATTGGAGGAATTATCTTATTATGTGCCTCCTTTTTAGCCTGTGTTAAATTATTTTCTTACCTATTAAAAAACTATCTTAAATGAGATCTAAAATTATCTATGCCGTTAGCGGACTATTCGCCTTTATTTTTATTCTTTTATTATTTAACTCTTGTAACGAACGTATTGATGCCGGTTATGAAGGTATACTTGTGAAACTATATGGATGTGATAAAGGAGTTCAGGATTTGAGCCTGGTTACGGGGCGTGTATGGTACAATCCTTTTACCGAAGATGTATATGAATTCCCTACCTATGTACAAACTATAAACTATTCTGCTTTTACAGTAAATGCAAAGGACGGATCTGTCTTTACTGTAGACCCTACACTTTCATTTAAAGTAAAAGACGGATATAGCCCTGTAATCTTTAAAAAATACAGGAAAGATATTGCAGAAATTAAAGAAACAACCCTGTTTAACTACATTAAGGATGCCTTTCGTATTGAATTTAATAAATACACAACAGATAGCATTATAAGCAACAGGGAGAAGTTCGAACATTCCATACAAACTAATATGGGTTAGCTATTAGATACCGAAGGTTTCCTTTTAGAGCAAATGACAAGCGGCATACAATATCCTGAAGCTATTACTCAGGCCATTAATGATAAAAATGCTGCTGTTCAACAGGCAATGCGTGTAGAAAACGAACTTAAAATTGCCCAGGCAGAAGCAAGAAAACTTATTGTTTTGGCAGAGTCTGAAGCAAAAGCCAACGAACTTAGAAAACAGTCGCTTAATGCATTACTGATACAACAACAGTTTATAGAAAAATGGGATGGTAAAACCGCCATATATGGCAACGCCCCCGCTTTCTTTAAGAGTGTGCAATAAATTAAAGGGGCGCTATAAAAATTATAGCGCCCCCTTTAATTCCTTTAAATCCTATCGGTTATATAAATTGCAGGCGTCTCTGCAAGTAAAAGTGCGGCATCTTCCTTAAATTTAAGTACATGCGCCGTAATGTTATGTTGTTGCAGCTTTTCTACATCCTGCCATATTTCATGAAAAATAAACACATTTGGTTCATCGGCGGCCTGATGCAAATCATATTGAATGCAGGCTGCTTCCTGAGTTGATCCTGCTACAAGCTCTAAAAGCACAGCTTTCATTTCTTCCGATTTACCGGGCAGGCTTTTTATTATTGCAGTTACATTAACACTCATAATTATTGAAAAATTTCAGTGTTTTTAGCAGCAAGTCCACTATTGGTCGCTTTCGCTGAAAGAAACAGAGTAGTTAAATGCTCGTTGTACAATTGAAGGTCGCGCGGCACATCGGCATTTTTCTCTATATCATGAAAATGCATTGACGGAAGCGGTTCCATACCGGTAAAGGCATTCATGCGGTGGAAACCAAACAATGGCCCGTCGTCAACACTACGTTCATTAAAAAACTCTCCCGGAAGCGTAAAGGCTTCTTTTGGCGCATTCCATGAAGTGGTAAGCATATATTTACGTCCGTGCATTGTTCCGCCTGTTCCGTAGTTAATGGCAGGATTAGCGGACGAACGTCCGTCGCTGTTGTAAATTCCTTTGGTATGGCCTTCAGTAAACACCACATCTATATATTTCTTAAAGTTGTGCGGTAATTGAAACCACCAGATTGGCGTATGGTAAATAACCACATCCGCCCAGACGTATTTAGCAACCTCTTCAACCGGATCGTAGCCATTACTGGTAGTAGTTATCTTCACTTCAAAATCTTCATTATTAGTAAAGAAATCAAGGGTTTGTGCTGCGACCGTATCGTTGAATTTTCCTCCGGAATGGCCAAAATCCTGACCGCCATTGATGATGAATATCTTTGTCATAATTGTATCTTATATTTTATGATACAAATTTACGGCAGGATATACTATTATAAAAATAAGATAATTTATAACTTTGCATCATAATTATAATAGTTAGCATGGTAAATTTAGAATGGTATCGCACATTTAAGGCCGTATATAAAACCGGAACCTTAACAGGAGCCGCTCAGGAGTTGTTTATTTCGCAACCCGGGGTCAGCCTGCATTTAAGTTCGCTGGAAAGTTATACCGGATACAAACTGTTTGACCGTAAAGACCGGCGCATGGCTCCTACCGAACGTGGTAAAGCCCTGTATAACTTTATAATAGATGCAATGGTTAAGCTGGAAGAAGCTGAGAAACACTTTCAGCGAAGTACTGAAAAACATACGCCAACCATTAGTGTAGGTATGTGTTTTGAGACCTTTCAGATCACTTTGGAACCTTATATTGCCACATTGCCATTTAATGTTATTATTCAGTTTGGAGAATATCCTGAGATGGTAGAAAACCTTGAAAAAGGAATTCTTGACCTGATAATTACACCACAGATGGCTGTAAGCAAAGATGTGGACTATGAAGCCTTTAGTAAAGAAACCATTGTACTTGTTGGCGGCAACGATATTGATAAAGATGCATTAAATATTGTAGCAGCCCTTAACGATCGTAACGCTCTCGAAGACTGGCTGAAACAACAAAAGTGGTATGGCACCACCGGAGATATGGAACATTTGCGCCGCTTTTGGCAACTTAACTTTAATAAATATCCCGATTTCAGGCCTAACTATATTGTACCCAACCTTAACTCAATTGTTCGTTGTCTTAGCAGTGGTATTGGGCTTGCCGTGATACCCGACTTTTTATGCCGACGCGAAATTGAAAGCGGACAGATTCAGCTGATATGGGAGGGCGAGCCAAAGCTTACGAACACACTGCATTTTGCCACCCGCAAGAAAACTTTATATGCCGACGAGATAAATGTTATTAAAAACATCTTTAAAGGAGAAACGGTACTTGCCGGGGTGGTTTAATACTATGTATCTTAACCTGTTCTTAACTGATGCACACGGATTAGTTTGCTATTTTTATGTAGTAAACATTAAACTAACCAATTATGAAAGGTACTTACATAGCAGAAACATCTGTAACCATTGACGCTCCTGCCGAAAAGGTATGGAAAGCACTAACAACACCTGAACATATTGCCAAATATCTTTATGGTACCAAAGTAACATCAGATTGGAAAGAAGGTAGCCCAATTGACTACAAAGGTGAATATGAAGGAAATGAATACTATGACAAAGGCGTTATTAAAACTTTTGAGCCAAATAAGGTCTTCGCGTCTACGTATTGGAGCTCTATGGGCGGTAAAGAAGATGAGCCCGAAAATTATAACCTGGTTACCTACACCCTTGAAGAAGGCGGCGACAAAACCCTGCTTACAATTACCCAGGATAATATAGCCACCGATGAAGAAAAACAGCAGATGATTACTAACTGGAATGGCGTACTAGCCGAATTAAAAATTGTTGCCGAATCGATCTAGCGATTAGTATTTTGAAAAAAACGAAGAGTTACTGTGGTGCCTGTACCTTTAATACTCTGAATATCAATATTGACATTAAGTATGTCACACAAACGCTTTACAATAGACAATCCTAATCCGGTACCTTTTACATTGCTATGTTCTAATGCCTCTGAGCGGTAAAACTGACCGTAAATCTTATCTAAGTTAGCTTTAGCGATACCGATACCGTTATCAACAATTATACAAGTTGTTATGTCACTGGTAGAAGAAAGTAAAATGGTAAGCAATCCATTATTATGAGAATATTTTACGGCATTAGATAGTAGATTTTCAATAATAAGTGCAGTCATTCCGCTATCTGATACTATCTCAAAATGTTCGGCAACATCAAAATCAATAGTCAGGTTTTTAGCCTCTATTTTTGGCGAATACCGTTCAAGACTCTGCAATATCACTTCATCTAAATTTATCTTTTGAGGGATTGACGCCATTTTTTGATGTTCATATCTGGCAAGAAGTAATAATTGATCTACCATATTGGCAAGACGGTTCACTTCACTTATGCAGTACGCTATTTTTTCGTTGTATTCTTCGACGGTACGCGGTTTACGAATAAGTACTTCCAATGTGCCTTTTATTGCGGCAAGAGGTGTGCGCAATTCGTGTGATGCATCAGAAGTAAATTGTTTTTCCCTGGTAATAGCACTCTCTACCCTTTCTAAAAGTGCATTTATAGCGGAGGATAGTATATATAATTCATCTTTCTTTTTTGGAAGAGCAATACGTTCATCAAAATTATTGTCGGTTATATTACGTGTTGTAGTTATAATATCGAGCGTAGGTTTAATGCTACTCCCTGCAATTACCATTGTAATGAAAGATAATATCATCAAAACTAACGGGTAGGCAACCAATAATACCCATAGTAAATTATCGAGTACCATATGTGGTTGTTCTACAGACATGCCTATTATCACATACCCTTTTAACGATCCCTTAAAAAATAAACGTGCCTGCAACTGCCTTACGGCAATCCCAGCAACTGTAGTATCGTAATAGTTCTCAGAACGCTTGTCGGTATACAAAACTAAATTTTCTCCTTTGAGATTAGGTGATTTTTCAACAGTCTTTCCATCTGTATCAAATACCTGTACAAATACAGGATTGATTATTATCTCTTTATGCTCACTTTCATCCCATTCGGCTTTGTCTACAAGTCCTTTAAATTCCGTTTGATTTTCAACAAAAGAAGTATGTAGATTAACTTCTATCTGCAAATCGTCATTAATGTCTTTATTTACAGAGTACGATACTATTCTGTAAATAAAGACAAATACAATAAGTATCAGTAAAGCACTGCTTAAAAGGTTATACAGGGCTATCCTGTTTTTTATTGATGATGACTTTTTAATCGATTTCATTCGCTATATATCCTACACCACGTATGGCTTTAATATAATTTTCATCTTTTGTAAGCCCTAGTTTCTTACGAATACCATTTATAAAAACATCAATTACACCTGTATCATAATTAAAATGAATATTCCAAACTTGTTTAATAATTTCGGTGCGTGTACAAACTGTGCCTTTATTTTTTAGCAAAAATTCTAAAAGAGCAAATTCTTTTTGTGTTAGTATAACCTCATCGTTATTATAAAAAACCTTATAAGTATCGGTTCTTAAAGTAATAGGCCCTAAGGTATATTGCGGTTTTTCTTCGGTAACGTTACGTAACTGAACCTTAATACGTTCCAGTAATTCTTCAAAACTAAAAGGCTTTTTTATATAGTCGTTTGCACCAGCCTGAAGACCAACAATAGTTTCCTGAACGGTATCTTTAGCAGTAAGAAAAATTATAGGCGTTGTTTTATTAGACTTGCGTATTGTTTTGCAAATTTCCAGCCCGGAAACTTTTGGCAGCATCCAGTCAAGAAGAATAATGTCAAAATGGATTTTAAGCGCAGCAACCAAGGCATTATCGCCTCCGGATTCTACCGTAACGCTATAACCTTCTTCTTCAAGCCCCTGTTTAATAAAATTTGAAATGCCTATTTCATCCTCGACAACAAGTATATCCATCGCCTAATTTTTATTAAAGTTATATAATTTACTTAAGTTTTATCGGTTGCCACTCAAATTTTTCAAAACTGTACAACTACCGAACATCCAAACTGGTTTCCGTTATAAAAAGGCGCTATTGCAGTTTTATATTTTAGGTTTTCTGTACTTTTTTTACCAAAAAGAACTTTACTAATATGTGGCTGAAGCCAATAAGCTATCTTGGTACTTAATATACCTATACCTGCGCCGGCAGCCACATCGGTAATCCAGTGCCTGTTATTGTATATCCTGAACAAACCCGTACCTGTGGCAACTGCATAACCCGCTATACCATACCAAACCGACTTATCTTTATATTCCTGCCATAAAAATTCGGCACCGGCAAATGCTGTAGCGGTATGACCCGAAGGAAATGAATTCTTGGAACTACCATCCGGCCGATCAACTTTGCAGATAGATTTAAGGCTAAGTACTGTACTGCTCATTATAAGATATGACGTTGCCATTATAACCGTACGGTCTTTAAAATTATGCTTGCCCTGTATTCCCATGGCATTTAAGGCATATACGGATACCATTGGTGCATATTGCGAAAAGTCATCAATAGATGTTTGCTCATCTATATCCTCCTTAACTTCTTCGCGCATTTGCCTGTTTAATCCGATAAGGGTATGGCTCTCTAACCCTACCACGCCATACCCAATAAGTACAGATGGGATGATTAGCTGCTTAAAACCAAAATGGTGATTGTTTGTTTTATGTAAAGTGTCAGCTATTGACCCTAATAAATCTTTTGCTATTGAATCTGTTTTAACCTGTGCGTTAAGCAACATTGTACATAGCATCGTTAGTAATAAAAATTTCGCCTTCATAATATAATATAGTATAGGGGGTGATAGCATGCCCTCACAGCACGCATAGCGTAATTTTTAATTCATACTATTATATTTATTGTTATAATTAAGAGGTGGGATTACAGACTTGAGGCATTTATATAAACATGCCTCAACATTAATTCCAGCATTTCAATAGTTATGTTACTCTTTTAAAAGTTTATGACTAAATAAATAATCGGCGGTCTGATACCAGGAGATGGCCTCTTTAAGAAATTCATTTTCTATTTTCTGAGGTTTTAGGCTATTGGTTGAAACAGAATATGTGTAAAAATTCTGTTTCTTCTGATCTGAAAGTATCATAACTTTATTCTTTTTCATAAGAGTCAGCTTTCGGTAAGTACCCATTAAAGCTCTCTCTGTAAAATCGGACTGAAGTACATCTTTACCATAAAAATTAGAGGTATAATCCCAATTTATAAGCGAGAATAGTGTTGGGAAAATATCAATTTGCGAACATTGCTTTTGTATTTTCTGATTAATGCTATCGGGCAAATTGTAAATCATCGCGGGAATATGGTAGTTGGCGACATCAATTTCATCTTTACCTGCACTGCTGGCACAATGGTCGGCAACAATAACAAAAACAGTATTTTTAAACCATGGTTTTGCACGCGCCTGTTCAAGCATCTTTCCAAGGGCGAAGTCGGCATATTTAACTGCACCATCCCTACCTGTACCCGAAGGTATATCTATTTTATTATCGGGATAGCTATACGGCCTGTGATTAGAAGTCGTCATTACGAAATTAAAGAATGGTTTGCCTTCTGTGTAATAGGTATCGGCAACCGAAAGCATTTTATTATATATATCTTCATCGCAAACGCCCCAGGCATTTTCAAAAGTTACCTCATTGTCCTCAATATTATTTCGGGCAGCTTTGATATCGTCATTAAGCACACTCCCCCTGCCCCGGTCGTAAATTGTAAATCCGTTGCCTCCAAAATAGCTATTCATATTATCAAAGTAACCGTCTCCGCCATAAAAGAAACTATTATCATACCCCCTGTTTTTAAATACAGTTGATATTGTAAATAGATTGTGATTGTCCGGACGCTTAACAATACTTTGTCCGGGTGTTGGCGGAATGCAGAGTGTAACCGCCTCCATACCACGGACAGTACGTGTACCTGTAGCATAAAGATTAGAGAATAATATACTGTTCTGCGCAAGGTTATCCATATATGGTGTTATGTTTTTATTGTTACCAAACTCAGTCATAAACGCGGCACTCATACTTTCCATCAGGATAAATACCACATTAGGCTTCAACACATTTCCTGTTTCGTCAACTTTTCTTTTAATGGAAAGGGTGTTGTTTTCAAAATGACTATTCGTTTCGCTCAAATTTTTACGAGCAACATCAAACGCATCTTTATTATTTACAGTGGTATAAAAATCAGTGTAATCCATACGGTTGTTACGAAATTCGGCAAAGAAGGAATAAATTCCCGATTTGGATATCTCATTGTTATAACGATTAGCAGACCACTCGGCATCGGTATTCTTAACAAAACCAATAAAAAAGAACATAACTGCAAGTCCCAATCCTAACGCTGCAGCCCTTTGCCCGAGTGATATACCATTTGAAAATGTATGTTTAAAAACCTGTTTTTTAAATAACAAAAACACAATTAACGCCGTTGTAAGTAACACTACGCCTACCAACAATGGCAACGGATAAGACTCCCGTATATTACCTATAACCTCGTGGGTATAAATAAGATAATCTACAGCAATAAAGTTAAAACGTGTTCTAAACTCTTCCCAAAAAGTAATTTCAGCAAGAAAAGTGAACATCAATATGAAAAGTGTCAATGCAAAGAAAAATAGGGTAAGCACTTTATCCAACCATGAACCTATAAATCGATTTGGAACCATGGCAATGTAAAGTAATGCCGGAAAAACTATAAAACTGGATGTACCCATATCGAAGAACAGACCTGTAATAAGTGTTCGTGTAAAATTGATCGGATTCCAAGATACATCTGTAGCCTGCCAAAAGAAAAATACCACTCTCAACAACAAGGATAGCAGTATGTATAATTTTAAAAACGTAAGTAATAAACTTAGCCTCTTTGAAGGATGAATTTTTAATTTTATTAAGTCTCTTTTGTTCATGATCGTAACTTTGTGTTACAAAATAACGCCCATCAAAAATTAAAATTGAATAACAAGATCAGTCTTAAGCGAATCTTAAGAATGGAAAAATAAAATTGAAATGTAAAATCTATGGTTGACAGCTATAAATATGATAATGCACTTTTATACAAATTCACTCAAAACCGCAAAGTGCAATATTGTTTTTTAATCCACTAATTTTCAACACTCTGACTACCTCTAATTTTATGCAGCAAAATCGCGTTTTGAGAGCAGAAAGTGCAATATTAAATTGCTGTTTTAGTGGGTAAAAATCGGTATATTTACACTTCAATAAAGCTGAAACAGCCCGTAATATATGGATAAACCACATTTGCGTACGGTTAACGTTACGCGCTATCTTACCCCTCTTCGGGAAGGCGGCTCCCTGCCTGCTCTCGCCGAAGCTGACGATGAATATAAATATGTATTGAAATTTAAGGGCGCCGGTCATGGCACAAAAGCCCTTATAGCCGAACTTATAGGCGGTGAAATTGCCAGGGCTCTGGACCTCCCGGTTCCTGAACTGGTTTTTGCCAACCTTGACGAAGCTTTTGGACGAACAGAGGCTGACGAGGAAATTCAGGACTTACTGCAAGGCTCACAAGGACTTAACCTTGCGCTGCACTACCTTTCGGGTGCTATAAACTTCGATCCTGTAGTTACGGCTGTAGATGCTAAAATGGCATCGCAGATTGTCTGGCTGGACGCTTACATTACCAATGTAGACAGGACATTCCGTAACACTAATATGCTGATATGGCATAAGGAATTGTGGCTTATAGACCATGGTGCAAGTCTTTACTTCCATCATTCTTTTGACGATCCTATCGGGCACGCTAAGAGTCCGTTTGGGTTGATAAAAGATCACGTACTGCTGCCACAGGCATCACTTTTAGAAGAAACTGATACCGAATACAAAGCTATTTTAACGGAAGAAAAAATACGCGGCATAGTAAACCTTATACCCGACGAATGGCTTCATTGGGAAGAACTTGAAAAATCGCCATCAGCCATCAAAGAGGTGTATGTAAGCTTCTTAAAGACCCGTTTAGAGAATTCTGCAATATTTGTAAAACAAGCTACCGATGCAAGAAAAGCACTTATATGAGTATGCCGTTATTCGCGTGGTGCCAAGGGTAGAACGCGAAGAGTTTGTTAATGCAGGTATAGTTGTATTCTGTAAAAGGCAGCGGTTTATAAGGGTTTTGTTTACTATAGATGAAGCCAAATTAACCATGCTATCGCCTGAGCTTGATGTAGATCAGATACGCCTTAACCTTGAATCGTTTCAGAAGATCGGACAAGGCGCTAAAGATGGCGGCCCTATTTCGCGCATGGAAGTTCCGGAGCGTTTCAGGTGGTTAACAGCTGTTAGAAGTTCTGTAATCCAAACATCAAGGCCACACCCCGGTTTATGCGATAACCTGGAAGACAGGGCACAAAAGCTATTTGAAGACTATGTAATGTAATATTTGTCCTGAAATACCCTGTTAGTTGTCGTATCTGCACAGCAGTGTTATTGCATTCGTTAAATAACTTTGTAGTATAACATTAAAAAACCAGACAATGACAGCCATTAAACAAATTTTTGTAAACCTGCCGGTGAAAGACCTTAACAGGACCGTTGAGTTCTTTACAAAACTGGGCTTTACATTCAATCCTGATTTTACCGATGAAAACGCTACATGCATGATTATTGGCGAGAACATTTTTGCCATGCTGCTAACAGAAAAATACTTTAGTACTTTTACAAAGAAACCTTTAGCAGATGCTAAAACAAGTACCGAAGTTATAAACGCATTTTCTTTAGGAAGCAGACAGGAAGTAGATGACATTACCGAAAAAGCAATTGCAGCAGGCGGTAAACAGTACAAAGAAGCCGAAGATCATGGGTGGATGTACGGCCGTAACTTTGAAGACCTTGACGGACACCAGTGGGAATTCTTCTTTATGGACATGAGCGCAATGCCACAACAATAAAGACAATAATATATTATACAAACCCGCTTTAGGTGGGTTTTGTTTTTCTGTAATCTTAAATTAAGTCTCTAAATTGTTTTTATTAATTAGATAGATGTACTGAAACATGCAAAACGCAGCAACTGCACCAAAGGTGTGCCAAAGAAAATGAGTACCCCATTCTGTTAGTTGCCAGCCATCGGTCACCCTGAAAGTTAATGCCGCAATAAATGCAAGAAGTGCAAAACCTACCCATTTGCCATGTTTAAACTGAGTGCTTACAAGATAAGCCAATACAGGAAACAGCACCATACCTGCCATTACTCCGTAATTTATATTGATAAACAATTGCATATTTCCGTGCTCTGCCATTTGTGCCCTGCCAAAAAACTGAAAGCACATATATAGCACTATAAAAGCCACAGCATAATACCACTTGGTAACTTTACCTAAGAAGTAAACACCCGCTGCAACACAAAGTAACATAATCGGCAGCCAGTCCATCATTATAAAAAAGCGCCATTGCCTGAGGCCATGATATATAGTTCCGCCAATTCCTCCTATATAAAGTAAAACCACAGCGACAGATAAAAACGTATGTTGTTTAAATTTTCCCCATAATTTTATGGTCCAGTAGATTGCTATAGCAAGGAAAAAACAGGAAGTAATGGTATTGAGCGGTTCGGGAAAAAGGTGCTGTAGGTTTGTTTCAGCATACAACATACCTCCATCGGGCGGATTTTGGTTAAAAAGCATCGTTATAAGGTTTTCTTTATTTAAAATTAACTAATCTTTTTTTTAGAAGCATAACCCTTTAATAAACAATTAGATATTTAGTACAATTTGTATGTTTTGGCAAATATGTGTAAACATATTATTACAATTAAATACATAGGTTTTATAATTTTATACACACTATGTAAAATGTTAAAAAAATTGCTTTATTTTTACTCACTTTTAAGCGAGCACTATACATGGAACTTTACATAAAATACAATATTGACATGATGTGTAAAGTCCTGTTGCAGCAACAACTGGATAAGTTTAAGATAGATTGCAAGGTTACAGAACCCGGATACGTTAAGTTCAGGGAAAACATTCCAATGGAAACCTACAATGCTCTCATTAACTCCTTAAAAGAATTTGGTATCGAAATTGTAGATAACCAAAAAAGCATACTGGTACAAAAGATAAAAAATGCAATTATTGAGATGCTTTACGCCGATAAAGGTGTACAGTCGTTAAAAATTTCTTCGTATCTTAGTGAAAAGCTGGGTGAGAGTTACCGTACATTATCGCAGGTATTCTCTGAAGTAACATTTATTTCGATTGAAAATTTCATCATTTTGCATAAGATTGAAAGGGTAAAACAATTACTGTTAACAGAAAACCTGTCTCTTACAGAGATTTCGTTTATGATGAATTATAGTAGTGTAGCCTACCTGTCCCAGCAATTTAAGAATATTACGGGTGTAACCCCCACAGCGTTTCAGAAGATTATGAAACAAAAACGCTATGCATAACCATAAATTAAGTTAATAACATTGATGCGACCTACAACACTGCACATAATGCTTGCCGATGACGATGAAGATGATCGCCTTTTTTTTAAGGAAGCATTTGAAGAAGTAAAAATTAACTACGATATCTCGGCGTTTAACGATGGCGAACAGCTAATGGAACATCTGTACAACGATGCAAATCCGTTACCAGATATTATTTTCCTTGACCTTAACATGCCACGTAAATCGGGTATAGAATGCCTTAAAGAGATAAGAGCCAACGAACGTCTTAAAAGAATTTCGGTAGCTATCTATTCTACCTCTTCATCAGAACAGGATATTGAAGATACATTTGTATCTGGTGCCAACGTATATATTAAAAAACCGAATGATTTTAATATGCTTAAAAAAATACTTAGTGATGTGGTACACATCAACTGGCAGTATATTACAGACGGATTAAACAAAGATAGTTTTATCCTTAGTCTGTAAGATCTAAACTATATAAATAAAAAAAGGTATCTGCCCCCCAGCAAGATACCTTTTTTATTTTGTTGGACTTTTTTCCCGATTTACGGCCGTAAAACGAACTTAACAAGTACCATTTGTTATTCTACTAATGACTAACAGAGCAAAAATACATCAGCATATTCCTAAAGGGTTATACTATTTTACGCTATCTGTTATGATTTAGAACTAATGTGTGTTAAAATTTATAAATAGGCAAATATCCTGTATTCATACGGGATTAATTAACATATGTTTTCTCTAATTTTTTTGTAAAAATTAAATCATGAACTTTTAAAATAAGTATATTTGTTAAGCAACATCGCTAATCTAAAATTCACCTGGTAGATGAACCATGAATTCACAATTTTTTACACCGATGACGACCAGGATGATATAGAATTCTTCAGGGAAATAATTAATAGTTTTGGCAGCGGCTACTCGTTAGTAACTCAAAACAACGGAGACCAGTTATTACATGCCCTGAACAATCCTCCTCCTCACCCACATCTTTTGTTTCTTGACATTAATATGCCCGGGCTTAACGGGCTCGAAGTATTAAAAAAAATCAGGGAATCAAGAAATCCTGAAAATTTACCTATCGTCATGTTCTCCACATCCGGAGATGTAAATACCATAAATAAAAGCAGGGAACTGGGTGCCAATTATTATGTTCAGAAATCGAACGTATTTGACCAGCTAAAAAGATCTATAGAGCATACTCTTGCTATTAACTGGGGGAGCTTTGTACCCACAGAGAATAATTTTATTTACAATCATTAATTACAATGAACGACACAATTTCAACCCCGTCATTTTTAGAAAATCTTCGTAACAAAACTGCTCAATCTCACGTTGGCCTTGAAGATTTACCGATATCAAAATCGATAATAAACCCAGAGGTAACCAAAGAAGAGTATATTTTGTACCTTGACCTTATGAAGGATGTTATTAACGATGCTGAAACAAACATATTCCCGTTAACAGCAGCTATTATTACCGACAGTACCGATAGACAAAGGAATCACTTGTTAGACAATGATTTTAAAGCATTAGGCCATACTAAAAAAACTACTGACGCAAAACCGCTTAGTGCAGGCATTACAAACCTGACACCTGCTTTTGCATTGGGTATTTTTTATGTACTTGAAGGATCTAACCTTGGTGGAAGGGTTATCTTCAAAAACATTAATACTGCTTTGGGTTATGATGTAGAAAGTGGCGCATCATACTTTGCTGGTTACGGAGGTACAACAGGCAGCCACTGGAAAACATTTATTGAGATGTTGACCAAATATGAAGCAGTTAGCGGCAATGCTGATGAAATTATAGCCGGAGCAGATTATTGCTACAATGCTATAAGTAATTATTTTATAGAAAACTCCCCTAAATAATTTTATGCAGATAAAAGATATTGTAAACCGTGACATAGTTAACCTTACTAACTGCGAGCAGGAACCCATACATATTCCAGGTAGCATTCAGCCGCATGGTTTTTTGCTCGGACTTAAAGAAAACTCTTTTGTAATAGATTTTTGCAGCGCTAACAGCGAGGAATACATTGGCATCAGCCACACATTGCTTTTAGGCAAAAAATTGCAGGATATTTTTGGTAATGATGTTTTAGCCTCACTACAAAAATATATTGCCGATGAGCAAATGCTTTCGTCTTCGCTTTTAAAGCTTACACTTGAGGGAAAAGATTTTCTATGTACCGTTCACAATAGCAATGCTACTTATATACTGGAAGCAGAACCGGTAAGTAATAACAACAGGAAGGTAAGCGACGTTTACGACCAAACGTCGCAGTTCCTTCTTTATATGCATGATACCCACACTCTTAAAGAACTCTGCCAGCTTGTAGCCAATGGCACCCGCGAAATTACGGGGTACGACAGGGTTATGGTGTATCGTTTTGATAAAGATTATAATGGTGAAGTATTTGCAGAGGCCGTTCGCGATGATTTAGAGCCTTTCTTAGGGCTTCATTATCCGCATACCGATATTCCGCCGCAGGCAAGGGAACTCTACATGAAAAACCTCCTGAGGCTGATTACCGACATTGATTATACTCCGGTACCTATTTACACTGTGGATGACAGTACCGAAAAAAATCTTGACCTAAGTCTTTCAATATTAAGAAGCACCTCACCTATCCATGTGCAATACCTGCATAATATGGGGGTTGGTGCAACACTTACTATATCGCTTATCTATAAAAAGAAATTATGGGGCCTTATTGCATGTCACCATTATTCTACTAAAAATTTATCACCCGAGATTAGGCTTGCAGCGCAGCTCCAAGGGCATTTTATAACCTCTCAGATTGACCTGAGACAGGCGACTGAAGAATATGAAGTGGCGCGAAAAACAAATAGCGATCTCGAAAAAATAAATACTTTTAGCCTTACAGGCAAAGCCGATGGTACGCTTAACGAACTTGTAAAAGCACCCGGCATTTTAGAGTTATGTAATGCCGCAGGCGTTGCAGTGCTTTTTAACGGTACTATTTACAGAAACGGACTTACACCCGATAATGACGAAGTGCAGGATATCGCTAACTGGCTTGCTACCTACACAAACAATACTAGTTTTAGCACCGATAAATTAATTGACTACCTGCCCAATAAAGCAGAAGTATGCGGACAGACATCTGGGCTAATATACCATTCTCTTGATATTGACAGCAACAACTGTATCATGTGGTTTAGGCCCGAAACAAAAACCGAAGTTAACTGGGGAGGCGATCCTAACAAAGCCATTGTTAAAGATAAAAACGGACTTTACCCAAGGAATTCGTTTAAGCTTTGGAAAGAAATTGTAAGCTGCACCAGCAAACCTTGGCTAAGGCCCGAAATAGCTACAGCAGCAACCTATGCCAACAGCCTTCAGCGCCAGATAAATCTGCTTATAATTACGCAGGAAGAAGAAAAATACCGAAAATTGAGTGAATTGCTTAAAGAAACCAACTCCGAATTGGAGAATATCAACTGGATAAGCACGCACGATCTTCAGGAGCCGCTTAGAAAAATTCAGGTGATATCGTCTAGAATATTAAGTAAGGACAAAGAAATATCTGAGGGCGTTCAGGACGCTATACAGCGAATGAACCTTTCTGCAAGCAGAATGCAAACACTCCTGTTAGATATATTAAAATATACCCGCCTTAAACATACGGATGATGCTTTTAACACTGTAAACCTTAATGATATTATCGACGAACTCCGCGATGAAATGTCGGAGACTATTAACGAGAAATCAACTATTATACAATCGGAACAATTGCCAAATGTAAAAGGGATATCGTTCCTGCTGAAGCAATTGTTTGCCAACCTGATAGCAAATTCAATAAAATATGCAGCTGTTGACAGAAACCCTTTCATAAAAATTTATGCAAGCCCTGTACCGATGACATACAACGGCATTGACAGCGATTTTTATAATGTTATACATATAGAAGATAACGGCATTGGTTTTGAATCTCAGTTCTCTGAACAAATATTCAACATCTTTACAAAACTGCATGCTTCATCAGAATATAAAGGTTCGGGTGTAGGATTGGCTTTGTGCAAAAAGATAATGCAAAACCATAAAGGTTACATTACAGCCGTAAGTGAATTAGGAAAAGGAACTACAATAAGTGTTTATTTCCCTGTTCTTTAATTTACAGTAAAAACAAAACATAAAAAAGCCCTGATAAATATTTATCAGGGCTTTTTTATGTAGAAACAATACGATTATTACTTATTGTTTAGTTTTTTCTGAGCTGCTCTTTCTTTATAAAGTTCTATAGCACCACCGGTTACCCAGTACATTACAAAAGGTACAAGGAACATCATTAACCAAAAGCCTATTGAGATGATGGTAAGGAAAGCTAGAAAACCTAAGTATTGTGTAAATTCCATTTTTCAGATTGTTTGAATTCAGCCCCAAATATAAGGCGAATATTTATTTTAACCAACAACTGCTACTTAAAATGAGTATAAATTATTTAGCAAATCATTTTTTAAACCTGTGTATAATGCGTATTTTTGGCAGGCTCTTAAAAGTGCCCGGCACACGTTCAGGCACTTAGGCAGCCATTAGCTTTAACAAACAAATACAACAATAAAACATTCTGAAAATGGAATACAGGATTGAAAAAGACACCATGGGTGAAGTACAGGTACCCGCAGAGAAATACTGGGGTGCACAAACTGAGCGTTCAAGGAATAACTTTAAAATAGGCCCTTCGGGATCTATGCCAAAAGAAATCGTAGAAGGCTTTGCGTACCTTAAAAAGGCTGCAGCTTATGCTAACCACGATCTTGGCGTATTATCTGTAGAAAAACGTGATGCTATTGCACAGGTTTGCGACGAAATACTTGCCGGTAAACTTGATGACGAGTTTCCGCTTGTAATTTGGCAAACAGGTTCTGGTACACAAAGTAACATGAACGTTAACGAAGTGGTTGCTAACAGGGCTCAGGTACTAGCCGGAGGTAAAATTGGCGAAGGCGAACCGGTACTTAAAGCTAATGATGATGTAAACAAATCGCAATCATCAAATGATACCTACCCAACAGGTATGCACATTGCAGCTTATAAAGCTGTTGTAGAAGTAACAATTCCCGGAGTTGAAAAACTTCGCGATACACTTCAGGCAAAATCAAAAGAATTTATGAATGTGGTTAAAATTGGCCGTACCCACTTAATGGACGCTACTCCCCTAACTTTAGGTCAGGAGCTTTCGGGTTACGTTGCGCAACTAAACTACGGACTTAAAGCTGTTAAAAATACACTGGCACATCTTGCAGAGGTAGCCCTTGGTGGTACTGCAGTAGGCACAGGACTTAACACTCCTGATGGTTACGATGTAAAAGTAGCTGAGTACATTGCTAAATTTACAGGTCATCCGTTTGTTACAGCTGAAAACAAATTCGAAGCACTTGCTGCTCACGATGCTATTGTAGAAACGCATGGTGCCCTTAAACAACTTGCTGTTTCACTTAATAAAATAGCGAATGACATCCGTATGATGGCATCAGGACCACGTTCCGGTATTGGAGAAATCCTTATCCCTGAAAACGAGCCGGGATCTTCTATCATGCCGGGTAAAGTTAACCCTACGCAATGTGAGGCACTTACTATGGTTTGTGCTCAGGTTATGGGTAACGATGTTACTATTACAATTGGTGGCACTCAGGGTCATTACGAGCTTAATGTGTTTAAACCGTTAATGGCTGCCAACTTCCTTCAGTCAGCAAGATTGTTAGGAGATGCTTGTGTATCATTCGACGAGCATTGTGCACAGGGTATTGAGCCTAACTATGTACGTATTAAGGAACTTGTAGACAACTCTCTTATGCTTGTTACTGCGCTTAACACCAAAATTGGTTACTATAAAGCTGCTGAAATTGCACAAACTGCACACAAAAACGGAACCACACTTAAAGACGAAGCTGTTCGTCTTGGATATGTAACTCCGGAAGATTTTGATGCATGGGTTAAACCTGAAGATATGGTTGGATCGTTAAAATAATCCTTCCTCTATAATAAACCAAAAGCCTTCTGAAAAGAGGGCTTTTTTTTGGCTACGACTGGCGCTAATTAAATTTTTCATTTGTGTCAAATCGTGTAATTCGTGCCTTTAAAAATTTCTATATTTGACTATGCAAACCATCATCCGCCCTGCCGAAATTAAAGACCTTCCTGAAATACTGGAAATCGTCAATCATAATATACTGCATAGCACAGCTATTTATGACTATGATACGCGTTCATTAGCCGATATGGAACTATGGTTTGGCGACAGGCAAAAGGATAACTGGCCTGTTATTGTAGCAGAATTAGAGGGTAAAATCGCAGGATATGCAACCTACGGAACATTCCGGTTTAAAGTCGGCTTTAGATTTACAGTAGAGCATTCAGTTTATGTAGCTGAAAACTTTAATGGAAAAGGCATTGGTAAATTACTGATGACAGAACTAATCGCCCTGGCTAAAGAACAGAGGCTTCATACAATGATAGGCTGCATCGACGCAGAAAACAAAGGAAGCATAGAATTTCACAGGAAATTTGGCTTCACCGAAGAAGGTGTACTCAAACAGACAGGCTACAAATTCGATCGCTGGTTAGACTTATTATTTATGCAGCTAATGCTGAAATAAGCTACTTTTTTTCCATACGTTTCAGTATATCATTCATCATCTCAATCTGTACCCTTTGTATTTCAATTAGTGATTGTTCCTGATGCAATACTAAATGGTCTATTTTTTCATGCAGCATTCTTATTTCAAGTTCTGATTTTAAGTTGATCATATAATCATTCTGCGCTTTTTCACGGTCTTTTTCTCCTTGTCGGTTTTGACTCATCATAATAACCGGCGCCTGAAGTGCAGCAACGCAGGAAAGTATTAAATTTAGAAGAATAAAAGGGTATGGGTCAAATCCTTTATTAGCCAGCAGCAATACATTCCCTGCTATCCAGGCGGCAAGTATTGTTATAAAAATAATAATAAATGTCCAACTACCTCCAAAGGATGCAACTCTGTCAGCAACACGTTGCCCAAAAGTACTTTTCGCATCGTCATCGTCAGGATCATCAGCTAACAACGTTTTGTTTTTAAGAGACTCTACAACTTTAGCTTCGGTTGCTGATAGATCACCGAGTTCGCGTTCCAGAAATTCTGTAATATATTTTTCACGATACTGGTTCAGTTCAGTTACAGAAAGATGACAGCTGTCGTCAAAAAGCGGATTTTCCTGTTTTATTACATCGTAAATAGGCTGACGAACCATTTTAGCAGAAACTTTTTCATTACCTGGAAATTCTTTCCCTGATATATCGCTTTTAAACTTTTCCATATATTAAAACCAGTCTTTCTTTTTAAAATAAATTGTCATGCATATCGCTATAAAAGCCATGATTCCCAGTACCCAGTAATAGCCATTCTCTGTACGAAGTTCTGGCATATTATCAAAGTTCATTCCATACACCCCTACAATAAATGTAAGCGGCATAAAGATAACCGAGAATATGGTAAGTGTCTTCATAATCTGGTTCATTCTTTGGCTTTGCGCCGAAAAATGAAAGTTGGAAGCGCTATCCAGTGAGGTAAGGTCATACTCCACCTGATCCAGCATTTCAAGGCATTTTTGGTGCAGGCGCGCAAAAAACGTATGGCTGGATTTGTTTATGGTTTCATAATCTTCAAATTCATCTTTTTGGCTCTTAAGGTTATACAGCGCATCCCGAAGAGGCGCAATAGCACGCTTTATATAGTTAAGGTTGTCTCGGCTTTTCTCTATACTTGCAATAAAATCTACTTTGTAGTTTACTTTGCCATCGTGCAATGCTTCCACCCTGTCTTCATAACGCTCAATTGTCAAAAAGAAGTTTTCCATGATAGCATCCAGAAGCAGGTAAAGTAAATAGTCGTTTTTCTTTTTGCGAACAATACCACCTCCGGTACGTATACGCTCGCGAATGTGCGCAAAGTAGTCGCTTTTCTTTTCCTGGAAAGAGACTATAACATTGTCTTTTAGCAGAAAGCTCACCTGTTCGGTTTTAATGCTGCCCTCCTCCTCTTCCGGCAATACCGACTTTACGCTAAAAAACAGCACATCGCCAAGTTCTTCAATACGGGTACGCCTTGAAGTATTTAAAATATCACCAACAATAAAAGGTTCTACCTGAAATAGTGCAGCAATTTTCTTTATAAGTTCTACATCGTGAAGACCATGAACATTCAGCCACTTAACGTCATTCGCCTGAAGTTCATCTTTGCATTCGTTAATTACCCTGTCCAGCGATACATTGCTGTATTCTTCGTAGCCTTCTTCATCAAAAACGAATAGCTGCATAGTTACGGGATCGGTTTTGTATTCGCCTGTATACTCAAAGTTATACGGCTGTACTTTACGTACTTTGTTGTATTTAATTCTTTTCACAAATACAGTATTTCTTCCTATAAATATAGGCGTTTTTTAAAAATCCATTCTATTTTTACAAAAAGTTTAATTCATGAAAACCCTTATTATAAATATAAAAGAGCTGTTACAGGTGCGTGAAGCAGGCATTACAAAAGTTTCCGGAAAGGAAATGGCTCATCTGCCGCTACTTAACAACGCCTGGCTGCTTATTGAGGATAATCTTATCGCCGGTTACGGCACAATGGACTCCTGCCCCGATACAGCGGGTCTTACCATTATTGATGCCGCTGGAAAAGCAGTACTACCTGCATGGTGCGACAGCCACACCCATATTGTATATGCCGGCAACCGCGTTCAGGAATTTGTAGACAGGATAAATGGGCTTACCTATGAGGAGATATTCAACCGCGGGGGCGGTATACTTAATTCTGCCAAAAAACTCAATGAGAGCAGCGAGGATGATATTTACGAGCAATCTAAGCAGCGTCTTGAAGAAGTTATGCAGCAGGGAACAGGGGCTGTTGAGATAAAATCGGGTTACGGACTTACCGTTGAAGGCGAACTGAAGATGCTTCGTGTTATAAAACGCCTTAAAGAAGAATCTCCTGTAGCCATAAAGGCTACGTTTTTAGGAGCACATGCTTTTCCTGCCGAATATAAAGAAAACCATAGTGGCTACATTGATTTGATTGTAAACGAAATGCTGCCGAAAATCGCCGAGGAGAAGCTGGCCGACTATATTGATGCTTTTCTTGAAACAGGTTATTTTTCTGTTGAAGAAACCGAACGCATTATGGAAGCCGGAAAAAAATACGGCATGCCTGCCAAAATTCACGTTAACCAGTTTACCGCTATAAATGGTATCGAGGCCTGTGTTAAACATGATGCGCTAAGTGTAGACCACCTGGAAATTGTTACCGATGAAGATATTGAGGCTTTAAAAGACAGCAATACCATGCCTGTTGCTTTGCCTACCTGCTCTTTTTTTATAAGTATTCCGTATACACCGGCACGCAAAATGATGGAAGCCGGACTTCCGTTGGCACTGGCTACCGATTTTAATCCGGGCACTACCCCATCAGGTAATATGAATCTTGTTATAGCGACAGCATGCATTAAAATGAAAATGACCCCGGAGGAGGCCATTAATGCTGCAACTATAAACGGTGCGTATGCAATGGGATTAACAGAAACCCACGGTAGTATTACCGTTGGCAAAAGGGCAAACCTTATCATTACCCAGCCAATTGCCTCATACTATCAGCTACCTTACGCTTTTGGAACTAATCTAATAGAATCGGTTATTATTGAAGGTAAAACGGTATAAAATAAAAATGGAGCCTAATGGCTCCATTTTCATACCTTATTATTTTTTTCTTATTTCAATGTAAATGTAGTGTTACCCGCAAGTTGTCCTTTATCAAAGACGTTTACGTGGTATAGACCCTTAGCAAAATCCTGTCCGGAAACAGTCTCGCTTACATCCATAGTTTTGTTTTGATAGATAGCATTAGTAATAAAGCTATATGTTAGTGTTTTGTCTCCAAACACTTCTGTCGCTTTTTCGCCTATTACATTATTATTCGGGTCAATTACCTGTACATAGTACATTTTGTTACCCGACATAGCAACTTCATTAGCTGCAAGTGTAAAGCTGATTTTAAGAACATCAACACGTTTCGCTCTTGAAGTTTCAACAAGCTTACCTGAGCTTTTCTCTTTAAACGGCTCTGCTTTAATGTTAAGAACAGAAACTTTAGATGCCTTTTCAACTTTTCTTGAAAGGTTATCGTTTTGAGACATAAGGGTATCATTATACCTTCTTGTTTCGTCAAGTGCATTCCTAGTACTGTCGCGTTGCGCCATAAGGTTTGCATTTTCTCCTTTTAGCACCTTATTTTCAGCTAAAAGAGAGTCGTGCTCACGCTTAAGTTTAAAATAATCGTTTTTGTAACGCGCAAGTGCAGCAGCATCACCTTTAGATTTTTTAACTTCAGCAAGCAGTTCTTCAATTTTTGCACGCTCTGCTTCTAAGTCTCCTTTAAGCGAAGAATTGTCTGCAATCGCTGCATCATAACTGGCTTTGGTTTCCTCAAGATCGTGCACAAGCTTGTCTTTTTCAGACATTAACGTTTTTTCTGTAGTCTCGCTATCTGTACTCATTTTGTACATGTAAGCAAGGCTTCCCACAAGTAGTATCGCTAATACTACGATAATAGCCTTTAAGCTAGAGTTACTTTTTTGATTTTCCATTGTTAAAATATTTTTCCCAAATTTATATATATTTTAATTTGGCGTTATCATTTTAACGTAAAATTAGCGGAAAATAGTATTTTTGACTCCAACAAAATTATCATGGAAAACATCATCAGGTTCACTGTAAACGACCTTACAAAGTACACTTCACAACGCAGCGGGGAGATTAAATTCGGCGAAAGGATACTAACAGTGCCAAAAGAAGAAAATACAATAGATTTCTTAAAATCCTGCGATGCCCAGTTTGTGCTTTTAGGAATTCCGGAAGATATCGGGGTACGCGCCAACTTTGGCAGGCCCGGCACAGCATCTGCCTGGGAATCGGCTATAAAAAGCATCGTGAATCTTCAGCACAACAAATTCACCAAAGGCAGCAACCTGCTTATTCTTGGTAAAATTGATGTAGAGGAGTCAATGAAAACCGCAGAAACCCTTGATGCTACAACCACCGAAGGCCGTAAAGCACTATCTGAACTGGTTGAAAAAATTGATAAGGATGTTGCACATGCTGTCTGCCAGATTATCCTTGCCGGAAAAACGCCAATTATTATCGGCGGAGGCCATAATAACGCCTATGGAAATATTAAGGGTACTGCCCTAGCCAAAGGAAAGCCTGTAAACGCCATAAATTTTGACGCTCATACCGATTTCAGGGTGTTGGAAGGCCGCCATAGCGGAAATGGTTTCTCCTATGCTTTTGAGGAAGGTTTTCTAAAGCGTTATTTTATTTTTGGACTTCATGAAAACTATACATCAAAAGGTGTCATGGAGACCATCAAAAAACACAGCGATGCTATTAAATTCAATACCTACGAGCAAATATCGGTTCGAAAAGAAAAGAGCTTTTCGGAAGAAAAAGTATTTGCCCTGTCGTTTATAAGTGATGAGCCTTTTGGTATTGAAATGGATCTTGATGCTATGCTTAATATTGCAAGCAGTGCTATAACGCCAAGTGGCTTTAGTGTTGAAAAAGCAAGGCAGTTTTTGCATTACTTCGGCCAGCATAAACATGCAGCCTACCTGCATTTATGCGAGGGTGCCCCCGATCTGGATAACGAGAAGAACAGCCACATTAGCGGGAAACTAATGGCCTATCTTATCACCGACTTTATGAAAGCAAAAGGTGATCATTAAATTTTAGTGGTGGTGCCCATCGGGCTCAATATGAATCATAACATCTGCAAACTGCGGTAAAGCCTGCTGTATGTGGTCTTTAACTGCATGCGCAATAGTATGCCCTTCGGTTACAGATAAATCCCCGTCCACCCATATATGAAGGTCGGCGTGGTTAAGAACGCCCATTTTACGGGTATGGCATTTCTCTACATTGGTTACCCCTTGTACTTCTGCAGCAAGTGCCCTTACTTTAGTGTTTAACGACGGGTCAAGGTCTTCATCTAAAAGTTCGCCAATAGCAGGCCTGACGATCTGGTAGACATTGATAAGGATAATTACGCCTGCAAATAATGCGGCATAATCATCGGCAACTTCATACCCCTCTCCCCCTATTAATGCAATGGAAATTCCCACAAATGCGGCTGCCGAAGTGATAGCATCACTCCTATGATGAAAAGCGTCTGCCTTAATTGCATCGCTGTTCAGGTCCTGTCCGGTTTTCTTAACATAGCGGTATAATATTTCTTTGGTAGCGATAACAACCAGTAATATTATAAGCGTGTAAGGTTTAGGGCTTTTGTGCGGGGTTAAAATATTATGAACGCTCTCCTTGCCTATTACAAATGCAGCAATGGTAAGGGCTGCACCTATACCAATAGCAATAAGCGCTTCTGCTTTACCGTGTCCGTATGGGTGGTCTTCATCGGCTGGTTTGGAAGCCCACTTTAGTCCGAGCCACAACATACTCGATGTAAAGATATCGGCTGTAGATTCTATAGCATCGGCAATAAGCGCATAAGAGTTACCAAATATACCGCCCAATGCCTTTAGTATAGCCAGTATACCGCTGACCACTATTCCGACAAATGTAGATTGTAAGCCTTTATTTTCAGATATTGCCATAATAAAAATTGGTATATGCCACGGGTAAATTTGAGCCTGTAAAAATACTGATTTTAAAAGCCCGAAGCCTAAATCGGGGACTTAATTTTTTTCGCCTATCTTTGCACATTCTTTAGTACTTAACACAGAGTACTTAATATTACTTATACATGACATTTCAGGATCTTAAATTACTTAAAAATATACAACAGGCACTTGCAGACGAAGGGTATGAAAACCCTACCCCGATACAGGAACAGGCCATCCCTATTATTTTAGAAGGAACCGACCTCGTAGGCTGCGCGCAGACAGGTACGGGTAAAACCGCTGCCTTTGCCATTCCTATACTTAACTCGCTGCACCACATTGTAGGCTCGGCTAAAAAAGTTAAATACATCCGCACACTTGTAGTTACACCTACTCGTGAACTTGCTTTACAGATAGGCGAAAGCTTTGACACATACGGAAAATATACAAACATTCGCCAGCTAACCATTTTTGGCGGTGTAAACCAGGTTTCACAAACAGATCAGCTTAAAAAAGGTGTAGACATTCTTATTGCTACCCCTGGAAGGCTGCTTGACCTCCACAAACAGGGATTCATCAATCTAGATCATCTGCACACACTTGTACTTGATGAGGCTGACCAGATGCTGGACATGGGCTTTATTAACGATGTAAAGAAAATTATCAAACTTACACCTGATAACAGGCAGACACTATTGTTTTCTGCTACTATGCCTGTAGCTATACGCGAACTGGCAGATAGTTTCCTTACCAAACCAAAATACGTTTCTGTAGCACCTATATCGTCAACAGCAGAAAGAGTTAAACAGCAAATATACTTCGTAGATAAGGGAGACAAGCGTAAACTGCTTTACCACCTTATACGCAACGAAAACCTTGATAACGTGCTTGTGTTTACACGTACAAAACATGGAGCAGACAATGTTGTAAAAGCACTTAAGAAAAATGGCGTTGAAGCAGGTGCTATCCACGGTGATAAATCGCAGGGAGCAAGACAGCGTGTGTTAGACCAGTTTAAAAATAAAGAAGTGGGCGTACTTGTTGCTACCGATATCGCTGCCCGTGGTATTGATATTGAAAGCCTGCCTTACGTTATAAACTTTGACCTTCCTAATATTCCTGAAACCTATGTACACCGTATTGGCCGTACCGGAAGAGCAGGAAGAGAAGGATTATCTATATCGTTTTGCAGCAAAGACGAACTTCCTTACCTAAAAGATATCGAAAAGCTTATCCGTCTCCAGATAAAGGTTATCGACGGTCACCCTTATCCATACCCTGAGGAAGTTGCTCCGGCACCGGGTGAAAAGAAAAAACCCGATCTTAGGAATAAGAATAAAAACAAGCCTGCCGGAAACGGAGGAAACGCTAACTCCAGAAAATCTGAAGCTTCGAAAAAAAATAAAAAACGCTGGTATTAATACCAGCGTTTTTGCGTTATAACATAGATTAATTATCTTCGCCCGAATAAAATAGAAACATGAAATACCTAATTATATCTCTTCTATTCGTCTGCACATCGGGATGGTCGCAGACAAAAAAGAAAACTGCACCTGCAAAACCAGTAGCCACAAAACCGGTTGTCTCGCCTGCAAAACCTGCTGCGGTCATAAAAGCAACTACAGCCGCAGAATGGGATGAGCTTGATAAAACATTCGTAGCTTTCTTTAAAGCGTTAGAATCACAGAATAAACAATCCTTCAGTTCGATAAGCCTTAAACAGGTTGATTGTGCCGAATGTCCCGCATCTGGTGAAGCCGGTGATGTTACCCACTTTGTACCTAACGAAATATTCTATATTACGGTAGCGTCAGATTTTAAAAAATCTCCGGTATATAAAGCCGTAACTAAAAGAGGGTATGCTTTCAACAGCATGATCTTAAAAGACTTTAAACCTGAGTTTTTACCCAAGGATGCTCCCGAAGACCTTAAGGTATATGAAGTTTGGGTTCAGACGTATAAGCCTGATGAGTTATCCAAAGGGCACAAAGGAACCAGCCATGCATTTCAGTTTGTAAAAGTTAACGGGGTATTTAGATTCTTCGGACTTACATCTCAATAAATTTTCATAACGTCGGGATTACCGGCGTTTTTTATAGTTACCTATCTCATTCAAACCAATCAACTATGAAACAAATAGTAACATCAATTATCCTAATTTTTACATTCGCCAGTACTACTGCACAAAATGTAAAAGTAATGAGTTATAACATCCGGCTGGATGTAGCCAGCGATGGCGAAAACCGCTGGGATAACCGTAAAGATATGCTGACTGCCCAGGTGCTGAAACTATCCCCTGATTTTATGGGCGTTCAGGAGGCACTTCCACAGCAGATAGACTATCTCAATGCAAATCTTAAAGGTTATAAATACATAGGTGTTGGCAGGGATGATGGTAAACGCGACGGCGAATTCTCGGCAATATTTTACAATGCATCGCAATACAAAATGTTGCAGCAATCGACATTTTGGTTATCTGAAACTCCTGACAAAGCTTCTTTTGGCTGGGATGCTGCCTGCAGAAGGGTATGCACCTACGGCCTTTTTGAAAATAGTAAGACCAAAAAGAAGATATGGATATTCAATACCCATTTTGACCATATAGGCGATGTTGCACGTGTTAACAGCGCTAGAATGATATTGGCTAAAATAAAGGAAGTGAATACAGAAAATCTTCCTTTTGCCCTTACGGGAGATTTTAACCTTGAAGACGACAGCGAAAGCATTAAGCTTCTAGGTGCAGACCTATCCGACGCTAAAAAAGTTGCCAAAAAAGTAAGCGGCCCGGTTGCAACTTTCAATAATTTTAATACAGATGAACCAGCTACTAAACGTATCGATTATATATTCGTTCCTAAAAATGGTGTCGATGTAACGAATTATAGGGTTATTGAAGAATTAAAATCTAACCGTTATCCTTCAGACCATTTTCCTGTATATGTTGAATTAAAAGTGAAGTAATCAAAAAGCCCTGAAATGATTCAGGGCTTTTCGTTTTTTCAAAATAATATATTGTTACTTAACAACCACTTTTGCTGTCTTTGTAAGTGCAGCAACACAAAACGGATTCGTAATTGCCATAGTTACCATACCGCCTTCCTGAGGGCTGTTTTTCTCTACATTTATAGTAGCAGTGTCGCCGTTAAACTGTACACTCTTTATACCAATACTGTTGCCTCCTGAATTTTTCTGACCAAGGAATAACACCACAACATTGTTTTCGGCAAAGTTTACAGCAGGTGCTTTTTCAAGATTTAATTCCCTGAAAATAACATCCAGTTCCTCCTGGGTATGAATTACTTCATATGACTCTGTTTCCCTTCCTCCATACTCACCTTGTTTTAAAATAGTGTAGGAGTTTTTAGAATCTGTCGCAGTTCCCTGTTTCGTTGAGCATCCCGTAATTACGGTAAGCAGCAATACGCTAAGCATTAAGATCTTTTTCATTATTTATGCATTTTTAAAGCTTTTCGGTATACCCTTTCATACATTGGCATTACTGCCTGTATGTCAAACTCCTGGGCAACCTTAAGCGCGTTAGACTTAAATTCAAACAGTACATTATCGTCAGACAATATAGATATTGCTTTTTGCGCCATATCATCTATATCACCAACATTACTAAGGTAACCCGAGTAACCCTCTCTATTCACTTCCGGTAGTCCCCCAGTATTACTAGAAATTACCGGTACTCCACTTGCCATTGCCTCAAGTGCTGCAAGTCCGAAACTTTCTGTTTCCGATGGTAAAAGGAAAAGGTCGGAGAAACACAAGATCTTACTGATCTCGTTGCTATTTCCAAAAAAGATAACCTTATCGCTAATACCCAGCTCTTCACAAAGTGCTTCTGCCGGAGCTTTCTCGGGGCCATCTCCCACCATCATTAGTTTTGCAGGCATAACTTTCTGCACCTCATTGAATATCCTTATAACATCAGGGATACGTTTTACTTTCCTGAAGTTACTAATATGGGTTAAAATCTTCTGTGTTTCTGTAGCCATTAACGAACGATGGCATTCAGACGTTTCATCGATACGGCTTTTATCTATCTCTATAAAGTTCGGGATAACTTCTATATCCCTTTTTATATCAAAAAGTCGGTAGGTAGCGTCTTTTAAGTCCTGAGATACCGAAGTTACGATATCTGAATGATTAATACTAAAGCTTACTGCCGGTTTATAGAACGGGTGGTTACCTACCAGTGTAATATCTGTACCGTGAAGCGTTGTAACCATAGGAATCCTAATTCCCTGTTCTTTCAGCATTTTCTTAGCCATATACCCAGCATACGCGTGTGGAATAGCATAGTGAACATGCAGCAATTCAATTCCATGTAACTTTACCATGTCTACAAGCTTGCTTGAAAGCGCTAACTCATACGGCTGGTAATGAAACAAAGGATATTCGGGAACGTGTACTTCGTGGTAATGTATATTGGGGTTAAGTAAAGCCAATCGAACGGGTTGGCTGTAAGTAATAAAGTGAATTTCATGACCCCTTCGGGCCAGTTCCAATCCAAGTTCGGTAGCAACAACACCACTACCTCCAAAGGTTGGATAACAAACTATTGCGATTTTCATATAATGTCAAAATAAAGGTAACGAAATTACATAAAAAAAACAGGCTACGCCTGTTTTGGTATTGAAATTAACGTAATAGTTATCTGTCATGAAAACTAGCGTTTCAGCATCTTTTCATAAAGGTCTATCCAGTTTTGCGGAGTCATTTTAGAAACCAGCTGTCCTATAAGTTCATACGGAATAGCTTCCGGTTTTTTGAACCGGATGCAACTCTTCCCCATATCCAGTTTAAACTTGCTATGGTTAGGAAATTCACCCACGAACCAATCGTATAATGCTGCATCGGCGTAAACACCCATGTGGTAGACGGCGACGAAATTCTTTTGGGAAGCGATACTTAAAAACGGCAATGGCAGCTTTGGGTCGCAATGGTAGCCCGGCGCATAGATTGCATGCGGAATAACCCATCCCAGCATACCGTAACTAATGCATTCCTCAAAACCTGAAGGAAGGTTAGTAGAAATTACCTCTCTAAGCTTTTCTATAGCCGCTTTCCTGTCCTCGGGAAGGCTATCTATATATTCCTGCGGTGTAGTTGCTGACGATTGCATATTCTTAGGTTTATAGTTTTGGTTACCTTGCTATTATGTTTATCAATTCAAATTACCGAATCACCAAATAACCAAATGATCGTTTATTCTATAATTGCGTCCTGAATTGCTTTCTGAATATCTTCCCTGATGTTTTCCTTAGAAAGCCTGTTTTCCGATGCTTCCGGATACGTACGGTTAGACAGGAACACATACACGATTTCCGTTTCGGGATCTGCCCAAGTCATAGTACCTGTAAAACCAGTGTGCCCAAAGCTCGACTTAGAAACACATCCGCATGTTGGCCCCGATTTTTCAATCTGTGGCTTATCAAATCCAAGTCCCCTCCTATTACCCTCCTTACAGGCATAGCACGTATTAAAGGTATCAAATGTTTTAGCCGAAAAATACTGCTTACCACCATAGTTACCTTTTTGAAGATACATCTGCATGATCTTGGCAACATCCATAGCATTAGAGAATAGCCCTGCATGGCCCGCAATACCATCTTCCATCGCTGCGCCCATATCATGAACATATCCCTGAATTACCTGGTAACGGAAATAGTTATCAATTTCTGTTGGCGGTATGTTACACATATCCCATTTACGCAAAGGGTTATATGATGTATATGCCGCCCCAAGTGGCTTATAAAAGGCGTCCTGACTCAATACATCAAGCGGTTTGCCCGTCATATTTTCAAGATATTCTTTAAGCAGTATAAAGGAGAAGTCGCTGTATTTATATTCTTTTTTCTTAAGCAGTTTACTATCGGCAATGCGTTTCACGATTGTATCTTCATACCCTTTTACAAGGAAAAGGTTTTCCGCCACCTGATTAGGAAATTCTGCACTATACATTTTCCTGTATAACAGCGAATCCGGCCTCTTGTTGCTGTCAAGCGTTTCCTGATAGAAAGGTATCCATGCCTGGAAACGTGCCTGGTGTAACAACATATCTTTCAGCGTAATGTTTTTCTTGTCGGTATCAGCAAAAGCCAGAAGCATATCCCCTAGTTTAGCATCAAGGTTCACTTTTCCTTTATCGTACAATTGCATAAGGTTAGGCAAAGTAGCAAGTATCTTTGTTAATGATGCAACATCATATACATCGGCATTTTTTACTTTCACATCATTATCATAGGTATGGTAACCAAACGATTTCTGATAAATGACTTTTCCCTTTCGTGCCACAAGTACCTGTAGTCCGGGTGTCATCTTCTCATTAATAGCACGTTGTGCAATCAAATCGATCTTACTTAGCTTAGCCGAGCTCATAGCTACGTTTTCAGGCGTAGTAAATCCGAGCCTGTTGGTTGTTTTGGTAAACAATCCATCATTAAGTTTAAACGAAGATCCTAACGTTACCGGTAATTGCCCTTTAGAGCCTAAAGCACCAAAAACAATTTCGGCGGCAACGGTCTGCGATATCTCATTATTTTGGTACGCAAGCACAACCGTTTTAATATTCTTAAAGCTTTTAATAGGCATTAGCGAATACGGCTTGGCAAAATGCGTAAATATTACACGTTTGTTTTTAGCGATAGTATCAAGCCATACCAGCTCCTTAGCCGATAATTCGTGTTTTTTCCATGCGCCATCAGCCTTATGATAACCCACAATAACTGTGGTATAATCTTTAAGTTTAGCCGAAAGTATCTTAAGTGTATCCTCCTGAACTTCGGTAACGTCTGCATATTTCTGAAGCGTCTTCAGGTAAACCGAACCGTCATCATCACCCAACTTTACATAGGCTATCTTTTCTTTTTCAATATCCATAACCGGTACTACTTCCTGATCATTCTTTAAAACCGTAACTGCATTTTCGTACAATTGGTAATTCAGGTCGTCGTACTCATGTCCGTTAAGTTCATTGTATAAATTTTTAAGGTCGATAGGCTTATATTTATTAAGCCCTCCCCTGAATTTATATGCTAATATTTTCTTTACCGAAAACTGTAAACGTTCATCAGATAAAGTACTATCAGCATACGCCTGACGGAACTTTTCTATAGCCACAGGTACATTTTCTGCAAACAGTAACACATCGTTACCCGCTAAAAATGCCTCAAGGTCTATGTCTCCCGGTTGCATGTAGCCGCTGGCACCTTTCATATTAAGCGCATCGGTAAAAATAAGGCCTTTAAAGCCCAGCTCATCCTGAACAATATTCGTCACCACATTATACGATAGTGATGTAGGATAGTTCTTCGTAGGCTCAAGGCTTGGCACATTAAGGTGCGCGACCATTATACTGGACAAGCCCTCCGCAAACAGTTTCCTGTAAGGATAAAATTCAATATCGTAAAGTCGTTCTTTTGTAAAGTTCAAGAAAGGTAATGAGTGGTGCGAATCGGTTGAAGTATCTCCATGCCCCGGAAAGTGTTTTCCTGTAGCAAATACACCCTGGCTTTGTATACCACGCATCAATGCTGATGCCCTTTCGGTAACCTTAAACCTATCTTCACCAAACGATCGGTTACCGATGATAGGATTAACAGGATTTGTATTGATATCTAATACAGGTGCAAAGTTAAAATGGATACCCATTCGTTTTGCCTGGATAGCCATCTGCTGACCCATTTTTTCAATGAGTTTCATATCCTGCACTGCACCAAGTGTCATATTCCACGGATAGCGATAAGTAGAATCAAGCCTCATGCTTAAGCCCCATTCTGCATCAATGCCGATGAATAACGGTAGTTTTGCTTTCGACTGAAAACGGTTGGTAAGCCTTGCCTGCCTAACCGGACCACCCTGAAAAAAAATAAGCCCGCCGATCTTATAGTCCATAATAAGTTTATCTATCCCCCTTACATGGGCAGAGTCTTTATTAGAATAAGCAGCGACCATAAACAGCTGTCCGACTTTTTCCTCGAAAGAAAAGCCATTGTACACGCTGTCTACCCATTTTCTCTCAGCTTCTGACTTATAATCACTGAAAACACGTGCCTTTTGGGCAGATACAACCTGAACGGCTAACAAGAAAACTACTATGAAAAACCTCATTAAATAATTGTATTTTTTTAAATAACAAATCATCATTACCGATTGCTAATGATGATTCTTATATTGTTCTATTGGTGTAAAGTATGCTAAAAAAAGCGACTGTGCCAGCTTTCTCCTGCAGGTACTTCCCAATAATCCTGCCATTCTCCTACGGTATTCACTAAATTATTAAACACAATGGTATTAGCAGATACGGCTTTTTCTTTCGCCATTTTCTTAAAGTCGATAAGCGTTTTATAAGCGATATGTTCCCCCAGTTTAAAGGTTACATTCATCTTATCCAGCAGGTCAACTCCAAACTTTTGTTCCAACGCCTGTATAAACTGTACAGATGCATCTATAGAACAGCCTGTAGCAGCCTGAACCTCCTGATTAATCGCGATAATAATAAATCTGTTGTATTTTATTTGATAAGAAGCCTCAAGTCCGGCGCCATGAGCTGCCCAGCCTTCAAGAAATGCTTGTAGTGATGCTTCTATCTCGGAAACTTCCTCTTCAGAAAATTTCCTGTTCGACTGGTAAATCCAAATTCTGGATTCTTCAGGCAGTGTTTCAAACGGAACGTACATAATTGTTTTTCTTATAAATCCTTCGCATTGGCAATTAATTCTGCCACATCCATTACTTTAACGTCATGCTCCCTGTTTTTAGCTTTAACGCCATCAGTTAGCATGGTATTGCAAAACGGACAACCCGCTGCAATAATTTCAGGCTGAGTTTCAAGAGCATCTTCTGTTCTCTCTACGTTCACATCCTTATTTCCTTTTTCAGGCTCTTTAAACATCTGGGCACCACCGGCACCACAACAAAGCCCGTTAAGTTTAGAGCGTTTCATCTCTACAAGCTCGGCATCCAGTTTTTCCATAAGGTCACGCGGAGCCTCATAGATATTATTGGCACGCCCGAGATAGCAAGGGTCATGAAACGTAATTTTCTTACCTTTAAACTGGCCACCTTCAATAGTAAGCCTGCCATCATCCAGAAGCGATTTTAAAAACTGCGTGTGGTGAACCACCTCATAGCTTCCGCCAAGTCCCGGATATTCATTTTTTATGGTATTGAAGCAATGTGGGCATGCGGTTACAATTTTCTTAACCTCATACGCATTAAGTACCTCAATATTCATCATTGCCTGCATCTGGAATAAAAACTCATTACCAGCTCTTTTAGCGGGGTCTCCGGTACAGCTTTCTTCTGTTCCCAAAACAGCAAAAGGTACCTTTGCACTGTTAAGTATCTTTACAAATGCTTTGGTTATTTTTTTAGCTCTGTCATCAAAACTTCCTGAACAGCCAACCCAGAATAAAACTTCCGGTTGCTGTCCCGAAGCCATCATGTCGGCCATCGTGGGAACTGTAAAATTTTCCTGATTCATAATCTTGATTATTCGTGCTTTCCGTCGTCAAAAACCTGGATAGTAACTTCTTTATCAATTAGGTTGGTAAATTTACCTCTGTAACGTGTTGCTTTAACAAGGTGGTTGTCTATCCAGTGATAGTTACCTCCCCTTGGTTTGCCCATAAGCATACCGTGGTATTTAAAACCATGCTCTTTAAGCCAGTTTTCGGTAATTTCCCTGTGCGCCTCAGTACGCGATGTAAAGAAGAATATAATATGCCCTTCATCATACCATCCGTTAAGTGTTTCCAATGCATCAGGATACACCGCCGCTGTAACCATCCTTTCGGGCTCCTCATTGGGTATATCGTCACAAATAGTGCCGTCTATATCAATAAGGTAGTTTTTAATCCCATCAGGAAGTATAGGGCTTAAATGTTCGCCATTTTCTGTAATCGGCTGTAAGTTTTTGTCGATGTCTTCCGCTTTCATTATGCTTCGTCTTTCCAGTTTAACCTGTCCATCTGGCTGTACTGCCATGGCGCTCCATTGTTCTCAATATTTGTCATCATCCCGTTAAGCTCAACAGGTGCAGCACTCTGCTCCATTACAAGGAACCTTCGCATATCCATGATAATAGAAAGCGGGTCTATGTTTACAGGGCAGGCCTCTACACAACCGTTACAGGTAGTACAAGCCCATAGCTCTTCGGGGGTAATATAATCGTTAAGCAGCGATTTGCCGTCGTCAACAAATATGCCTTTATTTTTATCAATATTTCTGCCAACTTCTTCCAGCCTGTCGCGGGTATCCATCATGATCTTTCTTGGAGAAAGTTTCTTTCCGGTAATATTTGCCGGGCAGGATTCGGTACAACGACCACATTCTGTACACGTGTAGGCATTCATCAACTGAACCCAGTTAAGATCCTGAACATCGCTTGCACCAAATTTGGCAGGTTCCTCACCTTCGGCAGCCGGCGGTGCAGCAGCAAACAGATCGGCATTTGGATCCATCATTAGTTTAACCTCATTGGTAACCGAATCAAGGTTCTCAAATTTACCCTTCGGTTTAAGGTTAGCAAAGTATGTGTTGGGAAATGCAAGTAATATGTGAAGGTGTTTAGAAAAGTACAGGTAATTCATGAAGATCATGATACCAACTATATGCAGCCACCACGCTGTTCTTTCGATGATAATTACCGTCCCTTCAGACATACCATTGAAGATAGGCGATAAAAATCCTGAAACAGGAAAAGCACCGGCCTGTGTGTAATGATGCGCCCCTATCGACTGAAGATACCCATCGGCAGCATTCATCGTCAGGAAAAACACCATCAATACCATTTCAAAGTATAAAATGTAGTTAGCATCGCTTTTAGGCCATCCTTTAAGGTCGCTATGTATAAATCTTTTTAGTTTGATGATATTCCGTCTGATCCAGAAAACAGTAACAGAGAAAATTACACCAAAAGCCAGTATCTCAAAAAAGCCGATAAGGAAATTATAAAAGCCTCCCATAAATGAGAAAAGCCTGTGCGTACCAAAGATACCGTCTATTATAATTTCAAGAAGCTCAACGTTTATAATTACAAAGCCAACGTAAACAATAATGTGTAAAATACCCATTACCGGTTTACGTACCATTTTAGATTGCCCCAGTGCTATAAGAGCCATATTGCCCCAACGCTCAGACGGATTATCAAAACGGTCTATATCCCTTCCTAATTTTATATTGCGGAAAAGTTTTTTCACATTGAGTGCAAAATAGCCAAAGCCTACAGCAAGCACTACAACAAAAAGGATATTATCTATATAGCTCATATAATAAGGGTGATTGGGCTAAACCGTTTCCTATTTTTTCTCTTCAACAACTACTTTTTCTGTGTAAGGCGTAGCTTTCTTACCAAATACAGAGAAATGAACGTAACGCTTAGGATTGTTTTTAAAGTCCGCCAAAAGTTCTTTCAGCTCTTTAGAGGCATCCGTAAGGTTATTATACATCGCTTCGTCTTTCATAAGTTTACCAAGTGTACCTTTACCAGACTGAACATCGTTCATAAGGTTATCCACCTTCGCCAATGAATGCTCCAGGTTTCTAACTGTCTGTGCAATATTAGCCGCATCTATTGAATCCGATAATTTTGCGAAGTTAGCCGAGGTACGGTTAAGGTTTTTCATTGTAGCATCAATGTTTCCTTTATTTCCGGCTATCGATCCGTTTAACGAACGTGCAGCACTGCTAAACTCTTTCATGGTATTGCTCATTTCGGCAATAGCAATGCGAAGGTTTTGCTGTGTCTTATCGTCGAATATATTATTAACCCTGTGCAATAAACTATCCGCAGAAACAACAGTAGCCTCAACTTTAGTTTGTAGCGGAGAAAGTTTTTCTCCTACCGCAGAAAGCATTCCCGGCTTAAGTCCGGCCTGGAAATAATCGTTATCCTCTGCTAAAGTTTTATCGTTCATATTCGGGATAATCGCAATTTGCTTACCTCCAATAAACCCCGGCTCATATAAAGTAGCATTACTGGTTTTGGAAATAGGGAAATCGGTTTTAACCTGCATTTCGATTAGAAGATCTCCTTCTTTATGATCTGTAAATGTTATTGAAGTTACTTTACCTACTATAAGTCCGTTAAGGGTTACAGGTGCTGATGGTGAAAGCCCTTCAACATTTTTATAGACAACGTAATATGTTTTATACGAATTAAATAGATCCCTTCCCTTTAAAAAGTAATAACCCCATATAAATAATAATATGGATCCTATAACTAATACCGCGGTTTTAACTTCTCTAGATACTTTCAAAATGAATAATTTTTTAACAAATGTAGGACAATAATTTTACAAAAATGTGAATATTACTTTAAAGCTTTACAACACTCTATTTTTTAAGTGCTTCTTCCATTTTTATTTTTTTGCCGTCTTTAAATGGAACTAAAAACGCCGAAGAAAAGCCCTTTGCTTTAGCTTGGGCCAGCAGTTCTTTAGCATCATCATAGTCAGAAGTCTGTCCGTAAAAATATTTTATAACAGCAGTACTGTCATCTTTACTCAGGTCTTTAAGTCCGTTAAAGTTAGACGGCACAAGTTCCAGCTGCTTGCCACTAGCGGCAATCTGAACTTTAAATATAACTCCTTTAGCAGATCCTGCAGCTGCAGGTGCCGCAACAGGTATCGGTTTATCGTCTGCTTTCGGCTTTGTGTCTTTTACTGCTACAGGCTCTTTATAGTCATGATTTGTAACACTTCCCGATATAAAATAATCCTTTTTATAAGCCAGGATAGCTTTAACAATAGCCTCTGCCATATCATCCTGCCCGCTGTCTGAACTTAAAAATTCTCCTTCCGGCTTGTACGATATAAAACCAAGTTCTATAAGAATACTTGGCATAGCAGTTTGGTTAAGTACTAAAAACGGTCCCTGCTTTACACCTCTCTTTTTTCTCTTTACATTATCTGTAAAGTTCTCTTCAACTTTACTTGCAAGATCAAGGCTCTGATTGATAAAAGCTTCATGCTGTAACGTCAGTCCTAATAAAGATTCCGGTCGGTTAGGATCAAATCCGCCATAGGTAACCTTATAATCTTTCTCTAACGTAATAACAGCATTCTCCTTTTTAGCTACTTCAAGGTGTGAAGCATTCTTTGTTGGACCCATCACGAAAGTCTCTGTACCAAATGCTGTTTTCTTTGCCTCACCGTTGCAGTGTATAGACACGAAAATATCGGCATTAGCCTTATTCGCTATTCTCGGCCTGTCGATAAGTTCTATAAAGACATCTGTTTTTCGTGTAAAGATCACATCTACAGAAGGATCTTTTTCAAGAAGCTTACCTACCTTTAATGCTACATTAAGCGCGATATTTTTCTCGATATAATCGTGATAAATTGCACCGTAATCTTTACCGCCGTGCCCTGCGTCAAGGACAACTTTAAATTTTGAATTATCCTGCCCAAAAGTTGCAGTAGTAAATGCAATAAATGTAAAAAACGCCAGTTTTAGATTCATGTTCCCCGTCATTGTAATATAGATATTTTTCTGCTTGTGTTATAATTACATTTAGTGATTTATTTTGCCAAAAATATTGTAAGTTTGACACTTTTAAAATAAGCCACTTTTTACAAAAATAGTATTAAAACCGTTGCGTACAAACTTATTTCATATCGTTTTATTATCAATTTTCCTAACAATGGGAAGCTTGAAGCTTTCGGCGCAGGAAAAAACCATTAAATCTAATCCGATACCTGCTGAAAAACAGAAGAATACTTTCCCTGAAGCAAAAAAAGAAACAGACACTTTACCTGTAACCGAAATTCCTGTAAAATTATCTGTAAACGATACTAATAAGAAAAAGAACGGCCTGGATGCTATTATTAGACGTACTGCTGAGGACTACGAAAAAATAGATCAGGTTAAAAAAGAGATAGAGCTTTATAATAAAGCCGAGCTATTCTATAAAGATATAGAACTCAAAGCTGGTAAAATTATTATGAAGTATGACAAAGACGAGGTTTTCGCCGGAAGGATAAAAGACTCGCTTGGCAACTACTCACAATACCCGTATTTTAAACAGGGAAATAATATCGTTGAGGCCGACTCCATTCACTTTAACAGCAAAACTAAAAAAGCAAGGATTTGGAACTCACGTTCTGATCAGGGCGAATTTAGGGTGAAGGGTGAAATTACAAAAAGGGAAAACGACTCTGTATATTACATTAAAGGCGCACGATTTACTACATCTAAAAACATAGACGACCCGGAATATTATTTCTATGCGAGAAAAATAAAACTGGTACCCGGAAAAAAAGTTGTTGTGGCAACCACTAACATGTACATTGCAGATGTACCTACTCCCCTTGCCTTACCATTTGCTTTTTTCCCAATGAGCGATAAAGCCGAATCAGGTTTTATACCGCCAACGTTTGGTGATAATAACAGGCAGGGATATTTCCTTCAGAATGGCGGATATTATTTCGCCATGGGTGAGCATTATGACTTAGCAGTAACAGGAGATTACTATACTAACGGAAGTTACGGTTTGCGTTTTGCTTCACAATACGCCAACAGGTATAAATATAGCGGTAATATTAATATCCGTTTTGAAAACATCATTAACAGCGAAAGAGGCTTGCCGGATTATTCCCGTTCAAAAAACTACAACATTCAGTGGAGCCATAGCCAGGATGCTAAATCGAACCCTAACTCAAGATTTTCTGCAAGTGTAAACTTAGGTTCGAGTAAGTTTTACCGAAATTCACTTAATACTATAAATGTTGGATCGTCGCTAAATAATACACTTTACTCATCTGTGTCGTATTCCAAGACATTCCAGTCGGTGCCGCAGGTTAACATGTCGCTTACTGCTACACATAGTCAAAACACAAACAGCCAGTCTATAACTATGTCTCTACCTACCTTTCAGGCAAGTGTAGACCGTATTTTCCCTTTTGCATCAGAAGACGCTCCTAAAAAAGGTATCATCAAAAATATTAACCTTCAGTATAGCGTAAAAGGTGAGAACAGAATAAATACTACCGACTCACTTTTCTTTAAACCAGAGATGTTCAGGGATGCAAAAACAGGAATGCAGCATATTATCCCTATAAGTACCAACTTTAAGGTATTTAAACACTTTAGCGTATCTGCGAGCAGCACTTACACAGAAAGCTGGGTGCTAAACACTATTAGAAGAGAATACAATCCGGTAATACAAAAAGACACACTTATTTCTAACGTAAGAGGTTTTGACTCTTTCAGAACCTATAACTTTTCATCAAGTGTCGGAACAACCATTTACGGTATGTTTAATTTTGGTGAAGACAAAAAGATACAGGCAATACGCCACGTAATGCGTCCTTCAATATCATACACCTATACACCAAGCTTCGACAGATATTATGACAGGTATGAAATTGATGCTACAGGAACACAATACAGAGAATATTCAAGATTTCAGGACGGGCTTTACGGAGCACCTAACCAAAACTACTCGAATCTGATAGGAATTTCAGTAAACAATACTTTTGAAGCCAAAGTTAGAAACGACGACGAGAACGACACAAAAGGCGAACCTAAAAAAGTAATGTTATTAAATAATCTTACGTTCAACACCAGTTATGATATGGCTGCTGATTCATTAAAGTGGTCGCCGTTAAGAGTATCAGGTGGTACAAATCTTTTTAAAGATAAGATGAACCTTAATTTTGCTACAACTTTAGACCCATATGCTATAAACAGTGCCGGAAGAAGGATAGATACTTACAACATTAATAATGGTGGTAGCCTTTTCAGGATGACAAGCGCCAACGTTACGGTAAACTACTCTATATCGAGTAGTGATGGCAAAGGAGATGGTAAAGATAAAAACAGCCAGACGGCACGTAATGGTGGCCGTGAGGATGATCTGTTTGGGCAGGCGGCAGATCAGCTAACTGACAACAGAACAAGTATGTTTAAGGACGAAGATGAGGAGGATGCGGAGTCGGATAAATCCGAAGGTGGTTTCTTTAGCGCTAAACTCCCGTGGAATTTAAGGCTTGCCTATTCCCTAACCTACGGAAACAATAACAGGGAAAGAAAAATTACAGGAAATTCAGTAATGGTTTCAGGAGACCTGGATATCACCCCCCGTTGGAAGATGGGCTTTTCTACAGGTTATGACTTTGTACAAAACGGCGTAACCTTTACGCAATTACGTTTTGAACGCGACCTGTTAAGCTGGAGAATGGACTTTAATTGGGTTCCATTTGGAGACAATACTTATTGGGGCTTCTTCATAGGAATTAAATCATCTGTACTTAGCGATATCAAATGGGATAAACGACAAGTACCGGACAGGCAATTACAGTAGTTTTATGAGCACACGTTTACTAATCCTGATTTTTAGTGTACTTTTTTTTAATCTTAATTACGCTCAGGATTTCCATTGGGTTAGACAATTAAGGGGCGTTAATTCAGATTATAGTGATGAAATAAAAGCTATAACTGTAGATAATAACAATAATTCCTATGTTATTGGAGAAACAAATTCTTACTCTTTCGATCTTGACCCGACAGAATCAGGTACAGATATTGTAATTAACAATATTCAAAACTTCCACGCAGCTTATATTGTAAAGGTGGACGAAGACGGAAACTACAAGTGGGGTAAAATGTTCGGAAATTTCAGGCGTGGAGATTATCCTATAGGAATAAAAGTTGGCACAGACGGTAATATTTATGCCGCTGTAAGTGTAAGCGAGGAGATAAGTGATAATAATGCTGACACTTATATTAATGTTATGAAATTCACCCCGGAAGGTATAATTCTTTCGGAAAATAAAATACCCCAACATTACAGCCAAAATAATGGTCTACATCCATTATCTTTTGAATTGGATGCGCAAAACAATATTTACATAACCGGATGGTTCACCGGTGTAATACCTATCAGCACAACCAATACTTCATTAAACTTATCTGCTATAGGAGCTTCTTACTTTCTAATAAAAATAAATAATATTGGAAACATTGCCTGGACAAAACAGTTTGATCTTAATTCAAATATGTATTCAAATATTAAAATACGGCCTGATGGTAATTTAAATATTGCTTTATATTCAGATGCTGATACTAACTATAAATTATACAATATAAATACTACTAACGGATCTATAATCTGGGAAAAAGAATTTCAGAATCAGTCAGCTCAAAATCTACATGTTTCAAACAATGCGATTATAATTTCGGGAACAAACGGTTTTGATGTACCAATTGATGTTGATCCATCTGCAACATCTGTCGTTACTGTAACCGCACAAAATTATCTTCTTTTTCTTGACCTCAATGGTAGCTTTGTAGACGTAAAGGAATTTTTTAACCCATCAAGCTTTGAGCAACTACGCATCACCGCTATTACTACAGACGAAAATAACAAATGCTTTATAACCGGTACATTTTATAATACGGTAGACTTTAATCCGAATCCGTCGGGGATTTTTAACATGACGGCAACAGGACAATACGCCGAAGCATTTTATGTGATATTTGATGAAAACAGGAATTTTGAAGATGCTTTTAAATTTGGTGATGAAAACCCTAAATTAGATCCATATCACAATTGCTACAGTATCAAAATTTCAGATTTAAAAGTTATTGACGATATCAGTTACATTGCGGGTAATTTTTTTTGGTCCTGCGACTTTGACCCTTCGCCAGTGGCAGCAAATACGTTGAAAACAATACAAATTTCAACAATAAACAGCGATGGGTTCATTCAAAAACTTGGTACATGTAACGATAACCCTCCGGTAAGAAATCAAAATCAAGAATTTTGCTCCGCTGAAATACCAACTGTTAGTAGCTTAAGTCCACAATCATCTTCTATAAAATGGTATGGCGCACAATCTGATGTCGCTCCGCTTGCCGGCAATGTTGCTCTTATTGACGGGCATACTTATTATGTTTCTAAAAAATCTGGCAATTGCCCTGAAAGTGCAAGAATGGCGGTAACTGTAACAATAAAGCCCAGCCCTGGCCCACCAACTTCAACAGATCAGATATTTTGCAAGTCAGAAAATGCAAAACTTCAGGATATGATTATTTCCGGACAAGATATAAAATGGTATAATACAGCAAACGGAGCAGAAGAACTTTTACCTGAAACTTTACTCTTAAACGCTACATATTATGCTACACAGACTTTAAATGGATGTGAAAGCTTAAGAAATGCTATTAAGGTAACTATTGACGACACTCCTGAACCAATAGTAGCAACAGAACAAACTTTTTGTTTTAAAGACAATCCTTCGATAAATTCAATTTCAGCTACTGGCCAAAACATTAAATGGTATGCATCATTAACTGATAGCACTACGATTCCCTCCGAAACATTGCTTCAGGATGACACAATTTACTATATCACGCAAACCCTGAATAATTGTGAAAGCTTAAGAAAATCTATTCATGTTGTAATTCAGAATACTCCTCCGCCTGCCGCTTCTCAAAATCAGACACTATGTGCTATGCAAACTCCAACATTAGATGATATAGTAATTGAGGGCAGTAATATAAAATGGTATGACAATGATATAAATAGGACCGTAGTTCCTGCTACAACAGAACTACAGGATGGTTATACATATTTTGCCACACAAACTATAAACGGATGCGAAAGTATATTACGCACACCTATAAAAATAACGCTTATAACTAAATTAAACGGTAATGATTATCAGGAAACAATTTGCGACAAGTTAAACGACGGTATAGAAAATGTAGATCTTAAAGGTTTTAATAATCAAATCATTGAGGATGCCTCAAGCTATAACTTCGAATACTATCTTACACTTAACGGCGCTTTAAAGGAATTTGCAACAGAAAGAATTTCGCAACCTGAAAATTATGTAATTCCATCTGGCGATAAAACTATATATGTCAGGATAACGGCTACAAATGGCTGTTTTCAAGTAGTAAAGTTAAATCTAACATTATTTACATTTACTAATGTAAATCTAAACGAAGATATAATACTTTGTAAAGACAAAAGTGTAATGTTAAATGCCGGTAATAATTTTGATAGTTACGTATGGTCTACTGGTGCCAAAACAGAATCGATACTAGTAAGGAAACCAGGAGATTATAAAGTAGAAATTACAAAAAATATTGGAAATGTTTTCTGTACATCTCTTAAAAGTTTCACAGTAACAGAATCTCAGCCCGCTGTAATTACTAATATCAAAACCACAGACTGGACAGATAACAACAATGCCATTACAATATACACTGAAGGATCAGGAAACTATGAATACTCAATAGATGGCATTTACTACCAGTCGGATAACACCTTCTCAAACCTAGCATACGGATTATATACTGTTTATGTTAAAGACAAAAATGGATGCGGAATCACCGATGAAGAAATAGTATTATTAATGTATAGTAAATTTTTCACACCAAATGGTGATGGTACAAATGATACCTGGTCTATAAAATACTCTTTCTATGAAAAAGATATAAAAGTAAATATCTTAAACCGATATGGTAAAATCTTAACAAACCTTAAACCCGGAGAATCCTGGGATGGAAAATATAATGGACACGAGGTCCCTTCTGATGATTATTGGTTCGTGGTCAACAGAGCAAACGGAAAACAACACAAAGGTCATTTCTCACTAATACGATAAATATGAAAAAAATCATCTTTACCGATAAGGCACCCGCCCCTATCGGTCCGTACAGCCAGGCGGTATTATCAGGCAACACACTTTACACATCTGGACAAATACCATTACACCCCGTAACAGGAGAGCTTGTAACAGGCGATATCGAGACTGAGACCAAACAGGTTATGGAAAACATGAAAGCTGTTTTAGAAGCTGCCGACATGACGTTTGAGAATGTTGTAAAGTCGACAATCTTTATTAGCAACATGGACGATTTCGCTAAGATAAACGGCGTATACGCTGCTTATTTCAACGAAAAAACCGCTCCTGCAAGAGAAACGGTTCAGGTGGCAAAACTGCCTAAAAACGTAAATGTAGAAATATCTATGATTGCTGTGCAATAGCCTGCAAAAAACAAATCTGCCGATGCGGGGTTTGTGGCTAGTGACACGTTGTGCACATCGCAAACCCTAATCAGCATATTTACATATATTATTTGTTTAGTTCATGGTATTCAATGAGACCATCAATTGGCCTTCTTAATACATTCCCTAATTTAAGTCCATTTTTAGAAAGTACCTCTCCAAGCTCTGCTTTAAGATAAAATGCAATAGACCCTACAAAATGCACAGGCACTTCGTGAGCGTTGTCATACTGCGTAATGTAGCAATCTACAAACACCTGCATTGCCTCAGTAATAATTCCTTTAATAAACTCATTATCTTTATTCTGGATAAGGAATTTAGCAAACGTTGCAAGGTATGCATTTGGGTTTGGCTCTTTGTACAGGTTATGCTTAATTACATCAGCATCAAGATTGTACTCAGATTCAAATTTTTTAGCCAGGTCAGCCGGCATTTTATTGAAATAATAAGCACGTACAAGGTCACGTCCAAAACGGTTACCACTACAGTCGTCCATAGCAATATACCCTAATGACTGTACTTTTTGGTGAAGCTCTTCTCCATCAAAATAGCTACAGTTAGAACCTGTACCAAGTATACATACTATAGCTTTATCATTGGTTGGGTTTGTGGCGTAAGCAGCTGCGTACGTATCTTCTTTCACCGTAATTTCAGCTTTAGGAAAAAACTCCTGAAAGATACCTTTCATAAAATTCTTCATCCTATCTGTACCGCAACCGGCACCGTAGAAAAAAAGTTCTGTAACTTCGTTTCTGTTATTGTATATATCAAATCGGGCTTCAAGACGCTCTAGAGCTTCCTCCCTATTAATAACTTCGGGGCTCAGTCCTAAAGTCTGGGTGTTAAAAAGCCTGTTGCCATTGTCGTCAAGAGCAATCCAATCGGCTTTTGTAGCACCACTGTCTACTAATAATTTCATTTTCTTTGGGTAAATTTGAGTTAAGTTTGAGTCTTGTTTGTAAATGTAACTGCCTAACCAGGTTACTCTTAAGTTAAATAAATATTAAGCTCTACATAAAAAAACAAAGTCCCGCCTTTCTTTTCAAAAAGCGGGACAAGTTATAAAAATATTATAAAGATGCAATGTGCACCGATAGATCTATAAGTTTGCTTGAGTAACCATACTCATTATCATACCATGAAACGATCTTGAAGAACGTAGAATTAAGGCCAATTCCGGCTTTAGCATCTACAATACTTGTTCTTGAATCTGAAACGAAATCCTGAGATACTACGTCATCTTCAGTAAATCCAAGAATACCTTTAAGGTTAGTTTCAGAAGCATTCTTAAGAACGCTCATTATTTCTTCATAAGTAGTTTCTTTAGCCACTTTTACGGTAAGGTCTACTACAGACACATCAACTGTAGGAACACGGAAAGACATTCCGGTTAGTTTTCCGTTTAGAGCCGGAATTACTTTACCTACTGCTTTTGCAGCACCTGTTGACGATGGAATAATATTTACGCTTGCAGCACGTCCGCCTCTCCAGTCTTTTCTTGAAGGTCCGTCTGTTGTCATCTGCGTAGACGTTGTAGCGTGAACAGTTGTCATTAATCCTTCTACGATACCAAAGTTATCATCGATAACTTTTGCCAGAGGAGCAAGACAGTTTGTAGTACATGAAGCATTAGAAACAACAGTGTCTGAAGCTGTAGCTTTATCATGGTTTACCCCCATTACAAACATTGGCGCATCTGCCGATGGCGCAGAGATAATAACTTTTTTAGCTCCACCTGTAATGTGCTGTTGTGCTGTTTCAAGTGTAGTGAAAAAACCTGTACACTCAGCAACTACGTCTACACCTACTTCATCCCACTTAAGGACTTTCGGATCTTTTTCAGCAGTTACCCTGATGTGTTTACCGTTTACATAAAGCTGTCCGTCTTTAACTTCTACAGTTCCTGCAAAACGGCCGTGTACTGAATCATATTTTAATAGATAGGCCAAATGGTCTACGTCAAGAAGGTCGTTGATTGCTACAACCTCAACATTATCCCTGTTGAAGGTTTCGCGGAAAACAATTCGACCAATTCTGCCGAAACCGTTTATTCCTAATTTAACTTTTGTCATTGTGAATAGATGTTTTTTGTTGTTGTTAATTATATCGAAACGATGTCTGATACCCTAATTAATTCTTTATCCACTTGTGATTTGCCTTTAACAGCCAGCTCTAGCGGAACGAGCACTATTTCATCTTTTATAAGGCCAGCCATATAATTAGACTCACCTGCTAAAAGGCTTTCTACAGCTTTAACACCCAGTCTGCTTGCCAGTACCCGGTCAAAACAAGATGGCGCGCCACCACGCTGCATATGCCCTAATATAGATACACGCACGTCATACTCCGGCATGTTCTCCTCTACATAATCTTTAAGCTCAAAAGCATTCTTACCAATCTTATCACCTTCAGCGATAACAACGATACTGGATGATTTGCCCGATGCCTTACTTTTGCGTAATGAATCAAGTAGCCTGTCAAGTCCCATATCTTCTTCAGGAATAAGGATCTCCTCTGCACCTGCACCTATACCTGTATTCAACGCAATGTGTCCTGCATCACGCCCCATAACCTCTATAAAGAAAAGCCTGTTATGTGAGCTGGCAGTATCCCTGATTTTATCTATAACCTCAACAACTGTATTAAGTGCTGTGTCATAGCCAAGTGTAAAGCTTGTACCGAAAATATCATTGTCAATAGTTCCAGGTATACCTATTACGGGGAAGTTAAATTCCTGGTTGAAAAGAAGTGCTCCGGTAAAGCTACCGTTACCACCAATAACCACAAGGGCATCAATGTTATTCTTAACCAGGTTTTCGTGAGCTTTTACACGTCCTTCAGGAGTCATAAACTCTTTAGATCGTGCCGATTTTAATATCGTACCTCCTTTGTTGATTATATTATTTACGCTACGCGGGCCCATCTCTTTAAAATCGCCTTCTATCATTCCCTGGTAACCTCTGTAGATACCTGCACATTCTATGTTATGGTAAGCACATGTACGCACTACAGCTCTGATAGCGGCATTCATTCCCGGTGAATCTCCACCCGATGTAAGCACGCCTATTTTTTTTATGTTAGCTGACATTTTTTAGTATTTGATTGTAAAATTAATAATTTAATATAATTTATTTATTCGATTTTGCATTCTATTATTAAATCTGCAACATTTCAAACGTTTTCGTTAATAAGTTTTTCCTAAAATAATCTTAAAGAAACTAAAAAAGCAGCTATTTCTCTTTGAAATGGCTGCTTTTTTCTTTAAATATAGAATTTTTTCCCCGATAAATTATCAATTAATCGGTTTCAGGTATGCGTTGAGGCTGCTTTTCTTTACTATTCGTTTTTTTCTTATTCCTACTCTCCATGAATTTTATGTATTCCGGTGAAAGATCGGAGTCTGGAATATCATTACCCGTATTGTCTTTTTCCTTCTCCTCCGTCTTATTGAATAGTTTTCTCCAAAGTTCACGCACTGTATCAAAATCTACTTCATAAGTAAGTCCGACACCTTGCGTGTAGCCAATTCCCTCACCTAAGAAGTTAATATCATTTTCACGGTTAAACACTCTTCCTTTTAACGTATTTTCATCATTAAGGCGAATTTGTGCTTCTACATTACCTACAATCTGCGATTCGTTCACACCTCCAACAGGAACACCCACCTGGCCGTTAACAGTAATCCTGTCATTAATTTGCGATGACAATGTAAGTCCGACCTGAGAATTGGTTTCTACATACGGATTTCTGTCGGCCTGTACATAGTTAAAACCAATATTCACTTTACTATCCTGATCGGAGAAAATATCATTTACAAGGCTACTTGCCCTTTCAAAAAGGTTACCCGCTACTGCCGTACCTGCATTCATACTGTTAGGATTAACAAAGCTTCCTGTAGAAAGCAATGATAACGCCTGGTTTTGCCTTGTGGTCATATCACTAAGCCTGTATTCTAAATCAGACTTCAGTACCGAACTTACTCCAGGGAATGTAATCACGAAATCGGGCTCAGGACTTGTAAGATTACCGGTAAGCACGATACCTACCTCAACAGGTATATTTCTATTGAAAGTAGACGCCTCAAGTAATGCCGAAGGGTTTGCCCTGGTGGTGTAAACCGCTTCAAGGTTTAACCTTGCACGTGTAGGGTCACCCTCCCAGTTAATAGAACCACCCGGTTTTACGGTGAACTTTTTATCTATTAGCCCGGCATATTTAAAGTTGTAAGTTCCACTAAGTACAGAGAAATCTCCAAACATATTAAACTTACCTAGTGTATTAATATTTAGTAACAAGTTACCATTACCGGTAGCTGTAAGCCCATGACCCGTATTCTTATCGATTATAACCTCAAGTTTTGCATCCGAATTTACAATAAGGTCAAAGTTAAGTTCCAGACCTTTATAGGTTTTCGATCTATCCTCCACCACGATCCCCTTAAGCCTGTTTTCTTTTTCTTTCGGACTGAGGAATTTTATAAATGCAGCACTATTACTACTCGGTCCACTATTATTAATCGGTATTTTAATATCGGTACCTGCTGCGGATGTGGCATCTACCTTAATGAGTAGTGAAGTTACAGGGCCATCTATACTGGCTTTACCTTTAATGAAAGCCGTACCGTAATACATCGCCTCATCAGAATCCTGTGTATCCAGTACCACCATCCTGTCCGATTCAATAGTAAGATCTTCCAGTCCCCATTCTTTAAACATCTTATGCTTTACCTTACCATTAAGCCTGCCCTTTGTTCCATATTTGGTATCGGTCATTTCTATATTCCTGAACTGGAACATCTCCTGATTAAAATCTACCGTGGCGTTGTGTTCAAAATTATAATCGGTATTCAGGTAACCCACTTTCAGTCCGGCCTCTTTAAGGTAGAGTCGGCCGTTTATCTCAGGATTCTTTACATTACCTACAATAGCCGCCCGTCCGGAAGCTTTACCTCTAATATCCGGAAATACCGATTTAAGGAATATTTCAAGTGGCGACATATCAAAATCGGTAAATATAGCATCCATAGATAGTAGGGTTTGTTTATCTACTATCTCAATAGCACCACTGGTATAAAAGTTTTCATCGCCGTTTGTTGATAATGATGTACTAACGTTGAATTTTCTAAAGGAGTTATCTCCGGTAACCTGCATAGAGAGGTCGCCAAGGTTAAACTTATTAATTCTTAATGTATCTACTGTTATTGACGATGACGGATGAAACTCCTGCTTATTTTGTTTTAGGCTAATTTCCCCGTTTAACCTTCCTCCAAAACTAAGACTATCAATAGAAGGTGTAATCTTATGGAGGTCGACATCGTTAAACGTTAGCTTAAGGTCTTTAAAGTCTTTGTTTCTAAGCATACCTGCCAGCTCAACCTTTTGGTCGTTGTGTGACATCGTAAGCTTGTCAATAGTAAAGTCGGTCAACTTTTTATTGAATACAATTTTATTCTGTCTCCCATCTTCTTCATTAATATACCATAAATAGTTTTTAAGTTTTATCTCCGATTTCTTAAATCCTACTACCGACTTATTATCTTTATCTATAGTATGGTACAGGTTTAAATTGAAATTATCTTTACCCTGGCTGCCGCCTTTAAACTCAGAACGCAGGTATAATGTATCGTTTTGAGTTACGTTAACAACTTTAAAGTCTGATATTTTGTAATTTTTTAGTTTAATGCTATCCATGCTTACGTAAGCATTGTACAACGGATTCCTGTTATTTACGTCGATATCAATATTATTAAACTCATTATTGAATGCCGTTATCAAAGGCGAATCAAATGCAAGCACAAATTCCCCCTTATCAGCATTAATCCTTCCTTTCACGGTAGTATTATCCCCCACTACAATTCCCGGGTTTATAATTTCAACTATCTTATTATAAATAACAAAATTAAAGTCAAAGAACTGTCCCTTCTTGACCTTATACGGTGAATAATTGGTGTAGAGACTTCCCAAAGCATTTTCAACCAGCTTAGGCACCTCTTTTATATCGTAGATACCTTTAACATAGCCTTCAATAATATCTTTAGAGTCAAGAGTTACTGTCCTTACCTTATTTTCATCATAAGATGCTTCTACTGTAAAATCGTCAAAGTAATAACTGTCCCTGTTATTTTGATACGAAAGATTCGTAACATGAAGTTTACCGGCCAGGGTATTAAGACTATTTCCGCTGGCATCGGCCACAATATTTCCTTTAAAGATAGAAAGGGTGTCTTTCTTCATAAAGTTAAGCATATGCAGATCGGCATAATCAACCTGCGCATGAAAATCGTAATTAACACGGTTGTTGCTCATATCAAGCAAACCGTCAAACGACATCAAAAGGTTAGGATCGTTACTTTCTATGCTTCCGTTAAAGAAAGGCCACTTTAACTGACCGTCTACAGTTATATTTTTGTAATTGTACTTATTTGCAGCAAAGCTGGTAATATTTCCTTTTACAATAGTATTAAGCGATTGTTTGTTGAATCCCTGCCCGTCTACATCTACATGAAGCGTAGCAAGACCAAACATTTTATTATCTAACAGCCCGCCAATATTAAAGCCGTCAAGGTCTATCGTTCCAAAGTATGACGCTTTATCCGGATTGTTATAGTCATTAACCGAAAGATCCGTTGTTGCCTCCCCTAATTCAGACATTATATACATCTGGGTGGTAAGGTCGGTTTTAGTAAGCACTACATCACCAACAAGATCTATACGTCCAAATTTTTCAAGTATAGTCGGTAAGCTTTTACCCAGTATTCTTGGCATTATTCCTTTAAGGTTGGCATAATTTGAAGTTATCCTGTCAAAGTTACCGTTCATATAAAAGCCCGGGCCCTGTTTGTCAAACAAATGCCTGAAGTTAACCGAACCTATAATTTCAGAATCGTTAGCATCCAACAGCTTAAGATCATGAAGCACGAAATTGTTCATAGGCCCTGTAAGCTTCGTAGAAAGATAAAACTTTTGATTAGGCCCAAATTCGTTATAGAAGTAATTAAGTTCATTAGATGATACTGAAGCCCTTTTTACCAAAAAGTCAAAATTAACACGGTTCACAAAATCCTTCATGTCATTTTTGCCATAGGTAAGCTTAACCGCTCCGGTAAGTGCAGACTCTGCCGTTACAAGTTCCAGATTATCCAGTTTAATATTGGTCTTGGTATATGTAAATTTCGCTTTAAGATTCTGCACAAAAAGCTTCCTGTGATCCAATAAAGAAAGTTTCCTTATATCTGCAGTAATATCGCTACCCTTAATATAAAAGTCTTTCAGCTCGCCGTTAAGCTTTTTAAAATCAAGAATTACAGGCGTAACTGCATTTTCATTCGTCAGGCGAAAACGCCCATTGCTTACAACAAGGTCTTTTGTCCTTAACCTGAATTTACCTTTACCCGGTTTACCGTCATCAAAGCGCTTTATAAAAAAATCAAGGTTAGATGTTTTTTCGTCTTTATAGGTTTTCATATGAAAGTTTAGCTTCTCTGCTTTTATAGAACCAAACTTTAACTGGCTGTTTAAAAAGCCCCTAACGTTGAGGATATTTGTTTGAAGCCTCGTTGCTGAAACCAGTGTATCTTTATGATGATCGAGAATAAGCACACCTTTTAACTTAACACCCCCGAATACAGAAACTGCAATTTTTTCGATCTGGATGTTTGTTCCAAAATCTTCATTTAGCTTATCTGTAGCATAATGCGCTATCTTTGTCTGTACAAAAGGTAAAGACAAGGCTATGCCTAATAGCAGTATGAACACGATAATTCCGATTATCGTCCTGAGAAGTATTTTTTTAAATTTTTTGATACTGCTAATTGTTTTAAATTTGTGCGCTGCTAGCTGGCTAACAAGCAACAAAAATAGGAATTTTATATACTTGTTAAATTCGCTTTAAGGCTTTTTTATAATACCAAATTCTGTGCCTGAAAATTATGACGGAAAAACCTACATATATATTATCTATCGAAAGCTCATGCGATGATACCGCTGCAGCCATACTTGAGAACGGAAAAGTACTCTCTAATGTTGTTGCAAGACAGGCTATCCATGAAGAATATGGCGGCGTTGTACCCGAGCTTGCCTCGCGTGCGCACCAACAGAATATTGTTCCTGTAATAGATGTTGCTCTGAAAAAAGCGAATATTTCGAGGGAACAGCTTAGTGCTGTAGCCTTTACACAAGGCCCCGGACTGATGGGATCTTTACTGGTAGGCAGTTCTTTTGCGAAATCTATGGCACTTGCATTAGGTGTTCCGCTTATTGCGGTGAACCATATGCAGGCACACATACTGGCACATTTTATAGATGAGGAAGGTTTCGACAAACCCGATTTTCCTTTTTTAGCGATGACCATAAGTGGTGGCCACACTCAGATCGTAAAAGTGAAAAGCTTTTTTGAAATGGAAGTTATCGGCGAAACCACCGATGACGCCGTTGGTGAAGCTTATGATAAAAGTGCAAAAATACTGGGACTACCTTATCCGGGCGGGCCTTTAGTTGATAAGTTTGCCCAGTTAGGTAACCCTAAAGCCTTTCCTTTTACCAAACCTAAAGTCCCGGGATTAGACTTTAGCTTTAGTGGACTTAAAACGCAGATATTATATTTCGTGCAAAAAAATGTAGTTGCCAATCCTGATTTCATTAACGAGAACATGAATGATATTTGTGCTTCCATACAGCACACCATTATTAATATCCTTATGGATAAGCTAAAGCTTGCCGTAAAAGACACCGGTATTACTCAGGTGGCAATTGGGGGCGGTGTTTCTGCCAATAGCGGCATCCGTGCCACACTTAAGGAAGCAGAGAAAAAATACGGTTGGAAAACCTTTATCCCAAAATTTGAATATACTACCGACAATGCCGCAATGATTGGCATTGTAGGCTACCATAAATACTTGGAACATCAGTTTAACGATGCTTCTGTAACCTCTAAAGCGCGAATAGAACTTTAATATGCAATTATTTTATAACCCACAAGTACAGCCCGGCGATACTGCCTTTACATTTGATAAGGAAGAAAGCAGGCATATTGTAAAAGTACTCCGCAAAAAAGAAGGTGATACCATACACATTTCTAATGGAAACGGCTACCTGTTTACTTCTGAGATAAATTTTGCGAACGAGAAAAAATGCGAGGTTCAGATAACTGCTGAAAAATTCCATGAGCCGGCTCCTTATTCTTTGCATCTTGCAGTAGCACCAACTAAAATGAACGACCGTTACGAATGGTTCTTAGAAAAAGCTACAGAAATTGGCATTACTGAAATAACACCCATTATCTGCGAACACAGCGAACGCAACAATTTTAAAGCCGACCGTTTCGAAAAGATTCTGCAAAGTGCCATGAAGCAGTCGTTACAATTTTATATGCCTAAACTAAACGAGCCAATAGCTTTTAACTCGTTTGTATCAGCGCAGCATGAAGGTCAGCTTTTTATAGCCCACTGCGAGGAAACCGAAAAGCGTCTGCTTAAGAACGCCATTGAACCCAAAAAACAAGTTACTATCCTTATTGGCCCTGAAGGCGATTTTTCCTCTAAAGAGATCGCTTTGGCCTTACAGCAACATTATATACCTGTATCTTTAGGCAATACCCGCTTACGCACTGAAACTGCAGCCATTGTAGCGGCACACAGTGTGGCATTTGTGAATGAGGAGTAATTAGTTTTCAATCGCAATCGCATTTTTCAGTTGATATTGTTTGTCTGAGTGATGCTAAGGCATCAGGCTGCGTGGCGTTAAGAAAATTATAAGTGAAGCGTTAAGAAGCATCCGTTGCCTGAGCCGCAGGCGAGTTCGGATGGTTTAGCTAAATGCAATAATTTTTAGCCTAAGGAGTCTTAGCCTTGACTTTTTGGTTCTTTTGTGTCAAGACAAAAGAACACACAAACTTTCCTTATATTTACACCACAATCATTATTCATGAAAAAATTGCTTTACATATTATTGCTTTCTCCTGCACTGCTAATGGCACAGGAAATTGCAGTACTTAAATACTCCGGTGGTGGCGACTGGTATGGCAACCCTACTTCCCTACCCAACCTGGCTAAATTCTGTAATCAGAACATACGTACCAAAATAAATCCTAAAACTGCTACTGTTGAAGCAGGTAGCGCCGATATCTTTTCGTACCCCTTTGTTCACATGACAGGACACGGAAATGTGGTATTTAGCGACAACGATGTCATCAACCTTAGAAATTATCTTACATCGGGTGGCTTTCTACATATTGACGATAACTACGGTATGGATAAATACATCCGTAAAGAACTTACTAAAGTATTCCCTGATAAAGAACTGGTTGCCGTTCCTGCAAGCCATGAAATATTTAAGGGTCCGTTTTCCTTTCCTGCCGGAATCCCGAAGATTCATGAGCACGATAATAAACCACCACAGGCTTGGGGCATTTTTGTAGAAGGCAGGCTTGTACTGCTTTACACTCTTGAAACCGACCTTGGTGACGGATGGGAAGATCAGGAAGTGCATAACGACCCTAAAGAAATTCGCGAGAAAGCTTTAAGAATGGGAGCCAATATCGTTAACTATGCTTTTAACAACTAAGCCCATTTTACAGCTTAAAAACTCATAATCTTGTATTAAAGCGGAAAGATTTTAGTAATTTAACCGTAAATTCGGGCTACTAAAAACAAATACACTTTATGGTCACCTCTAAAACTATCGCTAATGGGCTATTGCGTGCAATTGCCATCTTAGCTGGCGTATTCATATTACTTTATGTCCTTTACCAGGTTCAGACAGTTATATTATTCCTTTTTATTGCATTAATAGTAAGTATGATAGCAAGCCCTATCGTTTACTTCCTTAAACGCAGATGCAAGTTTCCGCATACGCTGGCTGTAATTGTGACACTGGTATTTTTAATATCGTTGCTTGCCGGCTTCATCTTTATGTTTGTTCCCTTGATCATATCTCAAGGAGAAAACCTGTCATTGCTTAATACAGCGCAACTGGAGCAGGATTTTAATGAGGTGATCAATCAGGTTAATACCTACCTGTCAGGCCACAACATTGACGCCCAGAAGCTAATGAAACAAGCTGACCTTACTTCAAAACTTAATTTTGATTTTATACCCAATTTTATCAATTCACTTATCGGCATATTAAGCGGATTCGGTATTGGTGTGGCATCGGTAGTATTCATTACATTCTTTTTCCTTAAAGACAGGAAACTGTTCTCCAGGGCCGCTAAAAAACTACTGCCGGATACGCACGAAGATAAGATCGTTAATTCTTTCAGGAAGATAAACTACCTGCTTAGCCGTTATTTTATAGGGCTTATAATACAAATGTCCATTCTGTTTGTAATATACCTTATTGTATTATTAATCTTTGGGGTAGAAAATGCTTTTATTATAGCCTTTATAACCGCATTGCTTAACATTATCCCTTATATCGGTCCGCTTATCGCAACAGTGCTGGTAATCATACTTACAATGCTTGGAAACATTGGCCCCGAAACACAGGGAGAAATGCTTTCAACTACATTATATGTATTTATAGGTTACTGTGCGGCTCAGTTTATAGATAATAATATTACATCGCCACTTATATTCTCTAATAGCGTAAATTCGCACCCGCTGGAAATATTCATCGTGATACTTGCAAGCAGCTTCCTTTTCGGAGTATTGGGAATGATAGTTGCCATACCAATATATACGGTACTGAAAGTTGTTGCTAAAGAATTTTTCCCTGAGAACCCTGTAGTTAAAATACTGACCAAAGACATTTAGATTTGCTTTTCGAAAAACTTTTATCGCCCAAAGTACAGCAGTATATTGTTGAGAATACCGGCAGGCCTGTTACACAACTGGCACTGCAAAAAAATCCTTTTCACGATATTGAATGGACAGAAATACTCAACCAGATTGCTGCACGCGAGAAAGCAAAAGATAAGCTGCCTACATGGTATGCCGCAGAAAATATAATATATCCTTCTAAAATATCGGTAGAGCAAACCTCATCAGAGGCTGCCGCACAATATAAAGCCTCCCTGGTTTACGGCGAATGCCTGATAGACCTTACGGGAGGTTTTGGCATTGATGATTATTACTTCTCTAAAACAGTAAACAAGGTAACACACTGCGAACTTAACCTGGAGCTTTCTGCAATTGCTAAACACAATTTTAAAATACTCGGTGCCGGTAATATAGAGTGCCTGCCGGGCGATAGCCTTGATACATTACAGGTGCTTGAAAGACAATACGACTGGATATATATTGATCCTGCAAGACGCAGCGATGCCAAAGGCAAAGTTTTCATGCTGAAAGACTGCCTGCCTAACGTTCCGCATCTTTTAGACACCTATTTTAGGTATAGCGACAATATATTAATTAAAACCGCTCCAATTCTTGATATAAGTGCCGGTCTTGCCGAACTGCATTCGGTAAAAGCAGTACATATAGTGGCTGTAAATAATGAGGTAAAAGAGTTACTTTGGCTATTAGACAAAGGCTTTAAAGGCACACCGATGCTGACTGCAGTAAACGTTACTAAAGAAGGCAAAGAAACATTTTCGGCTTCATATGAACCTGCCGATGAAGCCCCTTATTCGTTACCTTCAATGTATTTATATGAACCGAATGCAGCCATAATGAAATCGGGGGCGTTTGACGCTGTTGCCCATCATTACGGCATAACAAAACTGCACAGACATACACAATTGTACACCTCAGATGAACTAATTTCTTTTGAAGGACGACGATTTACTATCGATTCTATTCTTGCTTATCAAAAGGTAGAGATGAAAACACTCGAAGGTAAAAAGATGAATGTAACCACCCGTAATTTCCCGCTTTCAGTAGAAGATATCCGCAAAAAATGGAAACTTAAAGATGGAGGGGACACTTATGCGTTCTTTACTACCAATATCAAAAATGAAAAGGTAGTGCTTGTCTGCTCTAAAGTTTAGTTAACAGGAACGAGCCTGAAAATAGATCCTTTATCATCTTCAACCGCTAAATAAATATAACCGTCAGGTGCCATCCGTACATCGCGAAGACGGCCTATATTCTTTAGCAGCTTTTCCTGTCCTGTTATTTTCTTTCCGTCAAGGTAACAAAGATTAAGGTATTTAAATCGTAATGATCCCACCAACAGTGCGCCTTTCCAAGGCTTGTATTTATCACCGGTTACAAAAGCAGTGCCCGATGGCGCTATAGAAGGCAACCAATATAATAAAGGTTCTTCTATACCCGGAGCAGCGGTTTTGTCTGTAATAATAGCGCCATTGTAATTAATACCATAGCTGGTAACAGGCCAGCCATAATTAGTGCCGGGAGTAATTATATTTATTTCGTCTCCACCCCTTGGGCCATGCTCGGTTTCCCAAAGTTCACCCGTTACCGGATGCAATGCCATACCTTGCGGATTCCTGTTGCCATAAGAATATAATGAAGTAGCATTTCCCGACTTATCTTTAAAAGGATTATCTGCCGGAATGGAACCATCTGCATTTATGCGGTGAATTTTACCCAATGCGTTTTCGAGGCTTTGAGGGTTTTGTTTCTCATTACCTCTTTCCCCTACCGATATAAACAGGTAATTATTCTTATCAAAAACCAAACGGCTGCCGTAATGGTGGCGTGTCGAGGCATACGGAAGGGCTTCAAAAATTATTTTCTGACCTGTCAACTTATTTCCATCCAGTTTTGCCTGCATTACAGCGGTAGTAGCCTGTCCGCCTTTAGGTTTTGAATACGAAAAATATAACAATCGGTTTTTTTCAAAATCAGGATGCAGGATAATATCCATAAGTCCGCCCTGCCCTGCTGCCAAAACATCCGGCACTCCTTTTATTTCCGTATTCTTCCTGTTCTTTACATTATAGAGTTTTCCGCCTCTTTCTGTAACCAGCAGGCTGCCATCGGGCAAAAACGCCATTCCCCACGGCACATCAAGTCCTGTAGCCACTGTATCCAGTTTTACTGTAAGCTTTTCACTTTTAAAGATGTTAGATTTTGGTGCATCCTCAAAATCATAAGCCTCCCTATTTTTAATGCCCTTCAATATATAAGCCGCCAGTTCTTCAATCTCCTTTTTACTAAAAGCTTTTTCAAACGCAGGCATACCTTCATCGGCATAACCTTTTGTTATACCTTTTACCAAATCAGCCTGGGAGTTCCCGTGTTTCCAGCCCCGGTCTACAAAAGCATCCATTTTTTCGCCGTGACAGCTACTGCAATAATTCTGGTAATTTTCTGCAGGTGTTTTATCTACAGGAAGGCTTATCGCTGACACAGCAGTATAATTCTCTCTTGCCTGAAAACTAAAAAGCGCTATGCCACAGGCAAGCAATACGGGAAATATGATATAAGGTTTTAGCATAATCTTTAAAATATGGGTTGATGGAACTATAAAGCTATTATATTTTTTGGTTGTAAAGGGTTTGTAAATTATTAAATATGATCAATACGTACCATTTTGATTATATTTGACACTCAAAATACTATATAAACTAATGAAGAAACTGTTTACATGCCTGCTATTAGGATTAACTCTTGTAGCCGGTGCACAAACAAAAGACTGCGATTACACTGTAGTGAGTGGCAATGATGGCCAGGAAATGAAATCTACAAAAGAAGCCCTGATGCATGAAAAAGTGTTTGCGGGATCCTCTCAATTTATGTTCTTTTCGCTTTCCAATAACGACGGTGTTCCTGTTCTTAACTTTCAGCTTCTGGCAAAAAGCAAGGAATTCCCAAAAGTATATTGCTTAGACAGGACGTCAAAAATTTACATTCAATTATCAAACGGTAAAATTATTACACTTATCAGCGCTACCGAAGATCAGTGTTCCGGACTTATTTATGACGGTGCCGAGAAAAATAATATAAGGGTTCTTACAGGAATGTTCCTGTTTACAAAAGGATCTTTAGAAGAGCTTGAGAAAAATGCTATTTCTTTTATAAGGGTAAAATATGTAGATGAGCTGGTAGATTACCCGCTAAAGAAAGAACTTGTAAGCGAAAGCATGGGTCAGAAATACTATCCGGAAGCCTATTTCATAAATAATCTGAAATGTATCCAGTAAATTTCTTGAAAAAAGTTGATTTGTTATTGTATTGATTGCTAAAGACTTTACATTAACATTACAAAAAAATAAAAAAAACCTTCAAAAATAGTTGCAGATAATAGAATCAACTGCTACATTTGCAACCGCAAAAAGGGTACAACTTTATGCAAAACAGGAGAGGTGCCGGAGTGGTAACGGAGCAGATTGCTAATCTGTCGACGTGCAAACGTCGCCAGGGTTCGAGTCCCTGTCTCTCCGCTGTTTTCGGGGTGTAGCGTAGCCCGGTCATCGCGCCTGGTTTGGGACCAGGAGGTCGCAGGTTCGAATCCTGCCACCCCGACGAAAACTTATATTGGAATTGATCGATCAGGGTCGCGTAGCTCAGCTGGATAGAGCACCTGCCTTCTAAGCAGGCGGTCTCAGGTTCGAATCCTGACGCGATCACGTAGATTAGGAAAACCCACTCTCTGAGTGGGTTTTCTGTTTTTAACAACTTTCAAAATCCCGCCGTATGAAAATCATAGCACTAAACGAAGGAACCTACGCCGTTAGTAAACAAAAAGAATTCAACCTACTTACAGATGGGAACAGGGACGAGAAAAATCCCGGGTACCTAACAATGGCTGTATGCCCTTTCCTGATTGTTACCAGTGACGATGTAATTCTGCTTGATGCCGGATTAGGTTTTACCAACAACGGACAACCCATACTAGGGCTGCTGGATCAAAACGGGTACACTACAGGCGACATTACCAAAGTATTGATGTCTCACCTGCACAAAGACCATATTGACGGCATAGGACAGCTAACAGAAAACGGAATTATATCTAACTTTCCTAATGCCACTATTTATATCCAGCAAAGAGAACTGGATTATGCATTATCGGAAACCGAAAGCTATTCCTTCAACCAGGAAACCCTGAAAGAAATAATGTCACTTTCTAACCTGTATTTAATGAATGAGGATAAAGGAAATATTGGCGACCATATAACATTTGAAGTTACAGGTGGGCATTCACCCTATCATCAGGCCTTTTGGATTACAGAAGATGACGAGATCGCTTTTTACGGCGCAGACAACCTTCCGCAAAGAAGTTACCTAAAATTCCACATAGCTTACAAAAGCGACCACGATGGTAAAAAAGCAATGGAACTACGCCAGCTTTGGGAAAAACAAGCCAAGGATGAACATTGGTCGGTACTGTTTTACCATGACATTAAAAATAATGTGGTGAAGTTTTAACGATTACCTTAACGGTATAATCATCTCTTATCAAATGATTATTGCTGTTTTTATCCTTAAATTTGCATCCTTCTAAAATCACTTCGGTTTCACGATCGAGACACATCTATCCAATTCGTTTATGACACGCAAAAAATATATTTCGTTAATACTTATACTCGGTTCCTTAACAGCGTTAGGTCCTTTTACGATTGATATGTACTTACCGGGCTTTAAAGCCATCGCCGATGACCTGCATACCGATGTAAACAAAGTATCCTTATCGCTTTCCAGCTACTTTATAGGCATAGCTTCGGGTCAGTTGCTTTACGGCCCACTACTGGATCGTTTTGGACGTAAAAATCCGCTATATGCAGGATTATTGGTTTACATCCTCGCATCTATTGGTTGTGCCATTGTTACCGACATTGATATGTTCATTTTATTACGTTTTATACAAGCAGTAGGTAGTTGTGCAGCATCGGTAGCAGCAATGGCTATGGTACGTGACCTTTTTCCTGTAGAAGACAGCCCCAAAGTATTTTCGCTACTAATGCTTGTCGTTGGGCTTTCGCCAATGCTGGCACCAACCATAGGCAGTTATGTGATTGCAGGCTTTGGATGGCATACTATTTTTATAATACTTGCTATTATGGGTTTTGCCGTGTTACTGGCTTCCCGTTTTGGATTAGGCCACACCCGAAAACCCGACACCACACTATCGTTAAAACCAAAGCCTATCATTAAAGGTTTTTTAAGCGTTGTTTCTCATCCGCAGTTTTATACGTATGCATTTTCGGGTGCTGTAGCATTTTCAGGACTGTTTACATATGTAGCGGGCTCTCCCCTGCTGTTTATGGATATCTTTAAAGTATCAGGTGAAGCTTACGGATGGATCTTTGCACTGATGTCGGTTAGCTTTATCGGCACCAGCCAGCTTAACTCGGTATTGCTTCGCAAATACAAAAGCAGGCAATTAGTATATGCCGGGTTACTAATACAAAGTGTAATCAGCGTATGCTTTCTTATTGCAGCTATGAATAACTGGCTTAATCTTTACACCACTATCGGAATGTTATTTTTATACCTGGGTTGTTTAGGATTAACCAACCCCAATACAGCAGGGCTTTCGCTTGCACCATTCTCAGAAAATGCAGGAAGTGCTTCTGCCCTTCTTGGCGCACTGCAATTAGGACTTGGTGCTGTAGCTTCTATGCTTGTGGGTATATTGGTAAAAACATCTATGGTGCCAATGGTCGCTATTATGGCAGGTGGTACACTTACAGCACTAGTAATACTTTTAATAGGAAAAAGAAACATTAAAGTTGTTACCGAAGCCGATAGCGATGTTCCTGTAATGCATTAATAGCGTTACAGCCTGTTTTGCTCTTCGGCGTTTTTATTCTCGCGTTCATTATTCTTGACATCGCCACCAAAAGAATAAAGCACGGTAAAGCGAAGCATTTTTAAATCGCTGTAATTGCGATATGATGTTTTTACATTATTAGAAACACCCGTATAAGTTGTTTTGTGAGTAGCAAGTATATCATTTCCGTTAAGGCTAAATTGTAGCTTTTTATTTAGCAGAAATAGTTTTAACGTTGCGTTCAGCTGACTAAAAGCAGTATTTGTGTCAAGATTGGCTGTTCCGGCGGTAACATACATGTAATTTACATTGAATAGAAATGTCTTGCTTTTGTTCAGGGTAAAATCGCTGTTAAGCCTGAACTCACCATTCCAGCCATTTAAAAATTGAAGCGTTACCGGTATGCTCGATCTTGAATCGCAGTAGTAAACATCGGCATTAAAGTTTAACTGATACCATTCAAATGGTTTAAGTGTTACGTACTGGGTTAACCCAATTGTTGTGTTGTTTATGAAATTCAATGGACGGTTCGCCTGAACTCCTGTTTCGGCATCAATAATGGCAAGATTCTCAAAATCGCCTTTTATTTTGGAATAGTATAATGCTACCGTATAATTATCCTTATAACCGTACTCAAGCTCAAGAGCATTAGCAAAAGAAGGCTGCAGGTAAGGATTACCTTCTGAGTAAGAATACTGTGAGTTGATGAATCGAAACGGGTTTAAAAATTCAAAATTAGGACGCTGTATCCTTCTTCCGTAATTCAGCGAAATAGAATGATCTTCCGTTGGTTTGAAAACCAAATACGCTGTTGGGAACAGCTTGGTATAGTCGATGATGTTTTGCTGACCCGTCGTTAAAGATCTGCCATTAGTATGAGTACTTTCAACACGCAGTCCCGCCTTTGCTTCCCATTTACCAAACTCTTTTGCCGCATCTATAAATCCGGCATAGGTATTTTCTTTAAATACAAATTCATTACTCTGGCTGGCATCCCACACAGGCACGCCACTACTAAGGTTGTACAACCCAAAATCGCTTGACGTTTTAGTATTGGAATACCGGGCACCGTAATTCATCTTCATAAACTTTAAAGGATGTTCCATATCAGCATTCGCCGAGAAGTTATCTACCCTCCTATTTCCCATATTATTGAGCGATGTAAAACGCTCTGGTAGTATAATTCCGTTTACATCGTAAGTATCGGTTTCAAATGTTCTGTCGCTTTTGGTAGAATACCTAAAATAATCAATATCAAAAGACAGTTTCTTCCCTATCGTATCCATCGTATAAACAAAATGGTAGTTTATTGAGTTGTATTTATTTTTAGCGGTATCATTACCTAAAGTTTTTATGATAGAATCCCGAACCTGAGTAGTATTGTTTATAATATTTACAGTAGTAATATCATCTGTTTCATAGTTATTCCGCTGCCCATAATACTGAATTCCGGTAGTAAATTTATCGGTAAGCTTATAATCTGCACTAAACCTTCCATTTAATAAATCAAATCGGCTGTTATTACCGGAAACTTCATCCCATAAATACTCAGGGTACGAAAACCACATTCTGTTTATCGGCCCGTTTGCACCATCCGTTTTTCCTACCGAAGCCTGAATTGCCAGTTTATCCTTCTGGTAATTAAATCCGGCATTATTAAGTCCGGATGCATAGGTGTTCTGTTTATAGGTTGATTGAATATATCCATTCCAGGCATTGTGCTTTGCCTTTTTAAGTCTGATGTTTATAATTCCGCTATTTCCCTCGGCACTGTATTTTGCAGGCGGGTTGGTTATTACTTCAATGCTCTTAATATCATCTGCCCTAATCGATTTTAAAAAGGCCGTAAGCTCGTCGCCGGTTAACCTCATGATACGATCGTCTATCATAACCAATATACTGCCTTTCCCAATTATGGAAACCACATCATTTTCTACCTTAACCCTCGGCACCAATCGTAACGCATCAAGAGCATCGCCACCCGATGCTGCTATGGTATTCTCTACATTAAAAATCAGGCGGTCTACTTTACGCTCTACAAGACGTTTCTTTTGTTCTACCAAAACCTCATCGAGCTGTTTAGCAATCTCCACAACTATCTGACCTAAATTGATATCTTTATTGACTTCAATCTCTTTTCGGAATACTTCAGATCCCATAAAAGAAATATATAGACTGTAATTACCTGCACCGGAAGTAAGTGTAAAAAAGCCTTTTTCGTTAGTGAGTGTAGAAGAGGTCATTGTTTTTTCGCTACCCGTCACTATAACTTCAGCAAATTCTACAGCATTGCCTACCTTGTCCTGAAGGATTCCGGATACTGTATATTGCGAATAGCTTAATGCAGGCAACATAATCATGAAAAACAAAACGATAGCACTAAACAAAGTAAATTGCCTCATGTAAGCATAATCTTATACTACAAATAGACCGCTTTTCTTACAGAATGTTACACGAAAAGATGTTAAATTTTATAATTTTCTGAAGACGACTATACATTATGTGCTTATCTGCCGTTATTAATGAAAGCTGGTTATCAAAGCATTTAATTTTGTAACCAATTATTTAACATTGCAAAACAGAAGCTTTGGCATTTAATTTGAAACTTCTATAATATCTTTTCTATATTTACCGCGATGATTTGAAATTACTGCAATAAATAGAATCTTTTGTTGCAAACTTTACATTCCAAAAACATACAAACAATAATCTTATGAAGTTTTACTCAATTGAAGAAATCAACACACTGCTTAAAGGTGAAATCGTAGGCAGTACAAATAATAGTGTTTCTTCACCCCAACAGCTTGAACTTGCAGAAGACAATCAGATTTCTTTTATAGGGAATAAGAAATATGAGAAGTTTTGGGCAGATAGTAAAGCACCGATAGCTTTGGTTAACGAAGATATCTCCATTGAACCCGGCGAAAACAGGGCCTTTATTAAAGTAAAGAATTCTGAACTTGCAATGACACAGCTGCTTGAGCTTTTTGCTCCGGCACCGCCACAATTTGACGTTGACATACACCCCACAGCAGTTGTAGATACTACAGCAGTTCTTGGAGCCGGTACAAGAATAGGCGCCGGATGTTACGTTGGCCCTAATGTGCAAATTGCAGATAATGTAACCCTTTATCCAAATGTTACCGTACTTGACGATTGTACTATCGGAAAAAACTCGGTACTATGGTCTGGTGCTGTGGTGCGCGAAAGATGCCACATTGGGGCGTACTGCATACTTCACCCAAATGCGACAATTGGTGCAGATGGCTTTGGCTTTACGCCATGCCCGCAACGCGGACTGGTTAAAATTCCACAAATTGGTAATGTTGTTTTAGGTAATGGTGTAGAAATAGGTGCTAACGCTTGCGTAGACCGAGGCAAATTCAGCTCTACCATTTTAGGCGATGGCTGTAAAATTGATAACCTTGTACAAATAGGCCACAACAGTGTGTTGGGGAAATTCTGTATTATGGCTGGTAACAGTGGTCTTGCAGGATCTGTAACCCTTGGTGACGGTGTTATTATTGGTGGAAGCGCCTCTATTAAAGATCATACCACAATTGGCAGCGGAGCTACCATTGGCGCAGGTTCTGGTGTTACCGGAGATGTTGAAGCCGGAAAAGTAATGCTTGGCTACCCTGCAGCAGAAGCACGTACTACACTTAAACAATGGGCAGTTCTTAGAAATTTAGCCAAATAATATCTTCAACCATACAAAATACTTTAGACCCTGCCTTTTGGTGGGGTTTATTTTTATAACAAACTATTATTATATTCGTAGTTCATTATTTACAAAATGGGCGAAAAAAGACTGTCGACTAAAATACTATTTAAACGTTTATTAAAAATTATCATTGGTGTATTCATTCTGATGAATATCATCGCGATATTTCATGCTTATAAATTCACGCACTTTTCCGATAAGATCTATGAGAAAACGGATGCTAACACACTTACGGCAACACAAAAAGCAGGCATATTGTTTTTTGGCATAGACAATCCGAGGCCTGTGAATAGACACAAACCATCGCAACCGTATTCAACAGTAAAGCTTAAAAGCAATGTTACAATTGAATGCTGGAGCATAAAAACAAATAATCCCAAAGGTACAATTATACTATTTCACGGTTACGGAGGAGATAAATCGGGAATGCTGGACAAATCTGATGCATTTGTAAAGATGGGATACAATACACTGCTGGTTGATTTTATGGGATCGGGAGGATCGGAAGGCAACTCTACAAGCATAGGTTATTTTGAAGCCCAACAGGTAAAAACCTGTTTTGACTACCTGAAACGTAAAGGCGAAAAAAACATACATCTATTCGGCACTTCTATGGGAGCGGCCGCTATACTTAAAGCAATCAACGACTACAATATGCAGCCTGCATCGATAATGATTGAGTGTCCGTTTGGCTCAATGTACAAAACAGTCTGTGCCCGTTTCAGGATAATGGGTGCGCCGACCGTTCCTATGGCCGGACTTCTTGTATTTTGGGGCGGTGTTGAAAATGGCTTTTGGGCATTTACCCATAATCCAGAAAACTATGCAAAAACAGTAAATTGTCCGGTATTGCTTATGTATGGTGAAAAAGATAACCGCGTGAGCCGGGAAGAAATTGATACCATTTTTGCCAACCTAAAAGGTAAAAAACAACTGGCAACATATCCATTGGCAGGACACGAGAATTATCTCAAAAAATATAACGACAAATGGAATGCTGATGTCAAAGCATTTCTGAAAAGGCTATAATTAAAGAAAACCTGCTGTAGCATTTATAAAGTAAGGTGAGTCGTTCCATCGTATCTTTTTATAGGCATGTTCCTGTTTTATGGTTTCAGGCAGGCAGCTCCATATTGTCTGGCTCATTTTTTCAAGCAACAACTTTCTCGAAAAAGTATCGGAAGTTACAAGGCTTATTTCACGCACAGGCTTAGGATCTTTAAAAGGCTTGAATAATGTACTTTCTTTTTCATTGAGTACAGACAGTTGCGGGATGATAGCAAAGCCAAGTTCTGCCCTCACCAGGTTTTTCAGGGTTTCGATAGAATTAATATCATAATTAAACTGCTCCCCTACTTTATCGTAGCTATCTTTCAATTCGCAGATATCCAGCATTTGCGCGTTGTAGCAATATTCATGCTCTAACAACAATAGGTTAGGCCTGTCATCGGGACTCAGCTCATAAAATTCGGCTTTCGCCATAGAATGTCCTTCGGGTAAAAAAGCAACAAATGGCTCATTAAAGACAGGATATTCCTTTAATCCCGGCATACCTGTAGGCGTTGCCATAAGGGCAATATCAATATCGCCGTTTTGTAAGCCATGAAGTAATTGTCCCGTACCGGTTTCCTTAATCGTAAAGTGCATATCGGGAACGACGCCCTTCATTGCTTTTATAAACTGCGGAATAAAATAAGGTGACAATGTGCTTATCACTCCAAGTGTTACATTACCTTCAAGGTCATTTTTTTGATGTACCACAAAATTGCGGATGGCATCGGCCTCATGTAGCACCCGTTTAGCCCGAAGAATAATTTCAGCACCTAGTAAAGTTGGCTTTAATGGTACTTTGGTTCGGTCGAAAATCCTGACACCTATTTCTTCCTCTAAATTTTTAAGTTGAATAGTTAATCCGGGTTGAGTAACCATACACACCTCTGCCGCCCTCGCAAAATGACGGTGTTCGTCTAGTGCAACGATGTATCGCAATTGCTGAATTGTCATGATTATAAATTTATTTTATAAACATACAAAATTATTAATTTGTTTTATACGTGTCTAATCAGATATCTTTGTAGTATCAAAATGGAAATGCAACCTTAACCGGACTAATTTGAAAATTTGATACATTTAATCTCACAAATAATAAACAACTTTTAAAATTTAATATCATGAAATTTACAAGAAAAGCAAACGCAAACTGGCAAGGTACAGGTATGGAAGGTAAAGGATTAATCTCTACTGAAAGCACCACTTTAGATAAGGCACAACTATCATTTAAAACACGTTTTGCAGATGGTGTTGGTACAAACCCAGAAGAACTTATAGCAGCGGCACATTCAGGATGTTACACCATGCAGCTAAGCTTCTTATTAAACGAAGCAGGATTTACGGCAGACAACCTTGACACCGAAGCCCAGGTTACTTTTGAAGATGGTACAATTACTAAAATTCATTTGAAACTGGAAGCTACAGTACCCGGAATTACAGAACAAGATTTCCAGACTGCTGCACAAAAAGCAAAAGAAATATGCCCTGTTTCTAAATTACTAAAAGCAGAAATTACATTATCTGCGACTTTAGTATAATTAGAATTCATATAAGCCAAAGCCTATTCATATGAGTAGGCTTTGGCTATTGGTATAATTGTTGTTTTGATTTAAAAAGCAAACTTTATTCAATACACAACCAAAAGCGGTTTTTTTATACTTTTTTTAAACATATTATTTTTATATGCACTAAAATTCATTAATTTCGCAACGTTAACAAACAAAAAAGATATATCTATCATGAATAAGAAAGTAGTTATCGTTTCTGCAGTACGTACGCCGATAGGCAGCTTTATGGGTGCATTATCTACCGTAACAGCTTCCCAGCTTGGAGCGGCTGCAATTAAAGGAGCGCTTGATAAAATAAAATTAGATCCTAAACATGTAGACGAAGTTATAATGGGTAATGTGGTTCAGGCAGGTGTTGGCCAGGCTCCGGCAAGGCAGGCATCACGTTTTGCAGGGCTACCTGATTCTGTTATTGCTACTACAGTAAATAAAGTTTGTGCATCGGGTATGAAAGCCGTTATGCAGGCTGCTCAGGCTATTCAACTTGGCGATGCAGATGTTATCGTTGCAGGTGGTATGGAAAACATGAGCCTTATACCGCACTATGTTCAAATGAGGACTGGTGCTAAATTTGGACCTGCTACTATGGTAGATGGTTTACAAAAAGACGGACTTACAGATGCTTATGACAATAACGCTATGGGTGTTAGTGCAGATGCAACTGCTGTTGAATATAAAATTACACGTGAAGAGCAGGATAACTTTGCCATCGAATCGTACACGCGTTCTGCTGCGGCATGGGATGCAGGTAAATTTGATAATGAAATAGTGCCTGTGGCAGTACCTCAGCGTAAAGGTGACCCGATTATGGTTACTAAAGATGAAGAGTATACTAACGTAAAGCTTGACAAAATTCCTTCGCTTAATGCAGTATTTACTAAAGACGGTACTGTTACTGCGGCTAACGCTTCTACCATTAATGATGGTGCTGCTGCACTTGTAATAATGAGCGAAGATAAAGCCAACGAACTTGGCCTTAAACCTCTTGCTTACATAAAAGGTTATGCAGATGCAGAGCAGGAACCAAAATGGTTTACTACAACTCCTGCTAAAGCACTTCCTAAAGCACTAGACAAAGCAGGCATCTCTAAAGATGATGTTGATTTCTTTGAATTCAACGAGGCATTCTCTGTAGTCGGTCTTGCAAACTGCAAAATATTAGGTCTTGACGCTGCTAAGGTTAACGTAAACGGTGGAGCTGTGTCACTTGGTCACCCACTGGGATGTTCCGGTGCAAGGATTATCGTTACGCTTTTAAACGTACTTGAGCAAAACAACGCTAAAACAGGAGCTGCGGCTATCTGTAACGGTGGTGGTGGTGCTTCTGCTATTGTTATTGAAAGAGCTTAATCAACATAAAATATAGTTTAAAAGGCAGCCAAGGCTGCCTTTTTTTATTATGGTCAACAGCAGTTTCATTTGCAGGTATATGATCACGGTTTGAGTGAAGCGTAGGCATTGGGCTTTGTGGCGTAAAGAAAATTATAAATGAGGCGTTTAAAATCATCCGCTGTTTGAGAAAAGGCGAGTTCGGATGGTTTAGCCGAATAAAATAATTTTTAGCGTAAAAAGTCTGAGCCTTGACTTTTTGTTTCTTTTGTGTCAAGACAAAAGAAATATATTACTTTATCCTAAAATGAAACTCATCAATTAAATCTAAAATCATAGGTAGAGAATGTTCAAAATTCTATTAAGACGCTTCAGAATTAACTACTATATTTGTAGCTTTGAGAAGACCTGCAATTAATAAGTATAATCAGTAAAAATAATAAATCCAAAGGATGTTCGGTATTTGTAACCTTGCCATTGTGCCCCTACGTTTAGAACCAAGCGACAGAAGCGAAATGACAACGCAGGTGTTGTTTGGGGAACATTTTAAAATATTGGAGCAAACCGAAAAATGGTCGCGCATCGAACTGGCTTTTGACGGTTATAATGGCTGGATAGACAATAAGCAATTCCGACTTATTAGTGAATCTGATTATCATACATTAAGCAACAGCCCCGCTGTACTTAATGGCGACCTTATTGAATACCTTACTACTCCCGATAATCAACTGTTATCGGTACCCATTGGTTCATCACTTACTTTTTTAGATCACCCGTCTATTAATACCGATAAGTTTATTTTCGAAGGACTTAAAACATCGGGCATTACCAGCAAGCAGGATTTAATTCAAACGGCTTTCATGTATCTTAATTCACCTTATTTATGGGGTGGTAAGACGCCATTTGGCATAGATTGTTCCGGTTTTACACAAATGGTATATAAACTCAACGGTTATTCGCTTTTAAGAGATGCTTCACAACAGGCTACGCAAGGCGAAGCGCTTAGTTTTATTGAAGAAAGCGAACCCGGCGACCTTGCTTTTTTCGACAATGAAGAAGGACGTATCATCCATGTTGGTATCATTATGGAAGACAATCATATTATCCACGGACATGGTAAAGTACGCGTAGACCGCCTGGATCACTTAGGTATTTACAATATCGATACCAAAAGACACTCGCACAAATTACGTGTGATCAAGAAAATCATATAATATATACCAGCTGAAAATCTTATCTATCAAATCTTAATGGTTTGACGGACTACTATTTAATGGCATAAATTTTGGTACGTATTAGGAAACCTAAAACCAAACCTAATATGAAAAAACTATTGGCTCTACCTCTATTATTCTTGTTTCTGATAACGGGATGCAGTAACTCCGACGACGACAACAATGCTCCGTTAGTTGCTCAAACATTAATGAATGTTTCTTACGGCACTGATGCAAAGCAAAAAATTGACATCTACCTGCCCGAAGGACGAAACGAAAACACTAAAGTAGTAGTTTTGCTTCACGGAGGCTCTTGGGTAGAGGGCGATAAAAGCGACCTGTCTTACCTTATTCCTGTTATACAATTACAGTTCCCCGATTATGCAATTGTAAATGTAGGCTACAGGCTTGCAACACTAAACAGTCCTGCATTTCCGAAGCAAATTGACGATATTAAAAGTGTAATTCAACACCTTGAAAGTAACGATTACCATATTTCAGACGACTATGCCTTTATAGGATTTAGCGCAGGCGCACACCTGTCTATGCTTTATGGTTATGCTTACGATACCGATCACGATGTAAAAGCTATCTGTGATGTTGTTGGACCTGCCGACTTTACCGATCCTGAATATACATCGCATCCGTTATATTCTTCTGCGGCAACAGCATTAATAGGCACACCAACACCTACACAAGACCAGATACTATCGGTTAGCCCGGTTGCACATATAACGGCACAATCTCCGGCAACATTATCATTCTATGGCGGACAGGATCCGTTAGTACCTGCCACTCAAGGCCCACGTTTAAAATCGGCCCTGGATACCGCCGGTGTACAAAACGAATTTAATTTTTACCCTGATGGTGGCCACGGAAATTGGGATGATACTACATATAATGAGGTATACAGTAAGATAGCTGCATTCCTTACGAAACATCTGTAATAAGACCTCAGAAAAATATACAATCCCTCATGTTTAAAGCATTGAGGGATTTTTTTGGTAAAATTCAATCTTACAATTTGTTTATCTTAGCGTTCCAACAAACATTCAAACCCACGTTGATGAAAAACAAACTGAAACTAATTGTCGCATTTATCTCTACCGCTATACTGGCATCTTGCAGTTCTTATAACTCAGGATACTCTAACACCGATAAAAACTATAAAGGAGCTATTCCTACCACTAAGGGACAACAGATTATTGATGCCAATGGGCAACCAATGATCTTAAAAGGCACTAATCTTGGTAACTGGTTGGTTCCAGAAGGTTATATGTTTAAGACTGAAAAAGTAGCTTCGCCAAGGCAAATTGACCAGCTATTAAACGAGATGATTGGTCCTGATAATACAATTGCATTCTGGCACAAATTCCTTGACAATTATATTACACATGACGATATTAAATATCTAAAGCGAACAGGATCTAACCATATACGCCTGCCGTTTCATTATAAGATGTTTACTAACGATCTTTATATGGGCAAACGCAATGCGGGTTTCGAATACTTTGACCGTGTAATAGAATGGTGCCGTCAGGAAAATATATATGTGTTGCTTGATATGCATTGTGCGCCGGGAGGCCAGACAGGTGATAATATTGACGACAGTTATGGTTACCCCTGGCTTTACTACAGCGTCACCTCGCAGGATGAAATGAGTGCTATCTGGACATCCATTGCCCAACGTTATAAAGATGACCCTATCATTCTTGGCTATGATGTTTTTAACGAGCCTTTCGCGCATTATTTTACAAAAGAGATACCTGATTATAACCACAGGCTATTTATGATCTATGAGCGTATGGTTAAAGACATTCGCAATGTCGACAAAAAACATACTATCTACCTTAACGGATCGGTTTGGGCGGGAGACTTTGGTGTGTTCGAGCGTATCCTGGATGATAATATTGTTTATGAGTTTCACAAGTACTGGTTTGATATTAATCAGGAATCGGTTCAGAAATATGTCGACTTCCGTGACAAACATAATGTCCCCATTTATATTGGTGAAACCGGAGAGAATACAGATGAGTGGGTAATGGAATTCCGAAAACTGCTGGATAAGAATCAGATCAACTGGGCTTTTTGGCCGTATAAGAAAATGGATAACACCAAAGGCATCATAAACTTTAAGCAACCGGAAGATTACCCACTTATTACTAAATACGCTGAAAGCGACCGCAGCTCTTTCGGGAAGATAAGAGAAAATATGCCTGACAGGTTGAAGGTACAAAAAGCATTAGACCAGTTTTTAGAAAACTCATTGTACAAAAACAATTTTCAGAACAAAGGATATATAGAGGGATTAGGGTTTAGTGTTGAATAAATTTGATTCGGTTATTTGGTGATTCGGTTATTTGTTAGCTATTAATTATACAAATCTACTTATCAAAGTATACTTCCAAAAAGGAGTATCAAACTAGAGATTTTTCAACTCCGCTGCGCTTTCTTAAAACGGCACTCAAGAGCATGTCAAAACAAAAACGCCCCACATTTTCAATGTGGGGCGTTTTACATTTCATGTTCATATTATTGTTCGTACACAACATATTTAACATTGGTAAATACACCGTTTGTAACAACAATATCTTCGGGAGTTACAATCTGATTTTGAAGTTCTCCAATTTTAGAAGATGTAAAATTGAAAGTACCTGAGGCAGTTTTGCTATCTGCATTTGTATTGGTAAGTGTAACGGTACCAAAATCGCATAAGTGCTCCATAAAATTGTTACCGTTTATTTGGTAGCTGTTAGTAAATAACGCATCTCCTCCATTTTCCTGATCAAAATGGTATGCTTTTAATGGCATTGAACCTGTAGTAGCAGTGCTGGAGCATGAAATGGTTATTAACTGTCCGTTAGCTTCTGCGCTGATATCAAAACGTTGCTCGCCATTTACACGGATAAGAGTTGCGCTTTTAACCGTACCCTGCCAGTCCTGACCATTGATTACAGCCGAAATAGTTTGCGCTGCATTATTACCATCATCGTTAGTAGAGTTGCTATCATCATCACTACATGACACTGCAAAGCTCAAAAACAGAGCTATAGCTCCAAATCTTAAAAGTTTTTTCATTTTTGGTTATTGGTTTTAAATTTGGTACAAATACGTAAAAACTTTAACAAAAAACAAATAAAAAACGCCCCAAATGTGGGGCGTTTCCTGTTATAACAAATCTCTTCTATAGTAAGAAAAAATTATTTTACTTCTTCGAAGTCTACATCCTGAACGTTGTCACCTTCAGCTTGCTGACCTGCCTCTGGCTGGCCTTGAGCTGCACCCGCATCACCTTGCTTGTACATTTCTTCAGAAGCATTTTTCCATGCTTCGTTGATTTTGTCAAGTGCCGGTTGAATAGTGTCAACATCTTTAGCTTCATAAGCCATTTTCAGTTGCGTAAGTGCCATTCCGATTGCATCTTTATTACCATCTGATAATTTATCTCCAAATTCTGAAAGTTGTTTTTCAGTTTGAAAGATCATAGCATCAGCTTCGTTTAATTTTTCAACACGCTCTCTTGTAATTTTGTCAGCATCAGCATTAGCTTCAGCTTCTTTACGCATTCTTTCGATTTCTTCCTGAGTTAATCCTGAAGAAGCTTCGATACGGATATCGTGAGATTTACCTGTTCCTTTATCTGTAGCAGATACTTTGATGATACCGTTAGCATCAATATCAAAAGTAACTTCAACCTGAGGAACTCCTCTTTGTGCTGGTGGAATACCATCTAAGTGGAAACGACCGATAGTTTTATTATCTGTAGCCATTGGTCTCTCACCTTGTAAAACGTGGATCTCAACAGAAGGCTGGTTATCAGATGCTGTAGAGAATACCTGCGATTTTTTAGTAGGGATAGTTGTATTAGCTTCAATAAGTTTAGTTAATACACCACCCATAGTTTCGATACCTAAAGAAAGTGGAGTAACGTCAAGAAGCAATACATCTTTAACATCTCCTGAAAGTACACCACCCTGAATAGCAGCTCCAATTGCAACAACCTCATCCGGGTTAACACCTTTAGATGGTTTTTTGCCAAAGAATTTTTCTACTTCTTCCTGGATACGTGGTATACGTGTAGAACCACCTACAAGGATAACCTCATCAATATCAGATGTAGAAAGACCTGCATCTTTTAAAGCTTTAGCTACCGGTTGCATAGAACGCTGTACTAAAGTATCTGCCAATTGCTCAAATTTAGCTCTTGTAAGAGACTTAACTAAGTGTTTTGGTCCAGAAGCAGTAGCTGTAACGTATGGTAGGTTTATTTCTGTTTGTGTAGAAGCAGAAAGCTCAATTTTAGCTTTTTCAGCAGCTTCTTTAAGACGCTGAAGTGCCATTGGGTCTTTACGTAAGTCTACACCTTCTTCACTGTTGAATTCGTTTGCTAACCAGTCAATAATTACCTGGTCAAAGTCATCACCACCAAGGTGAGTATCACCATTTGTAGAAAGAACTTCAAATACACCGTCACCTAGTTCAAGGATAGAGATATCAAAAGTACCACCACCAAGGTCATAAACAGCGATTTTCTGGTCGATACCTTTTTTATCAAGACCGTAAGCAAGTGCAGCAGCAGTAGGCTCGTTGATGATCCTTCTAACTTTAAGACCTGCAATTTCACCAGCCTCTTTAGTAGCCTGACGCTGAGCATCGTTAAAGTAAGCAGGAACGGTAATAACCGCTTCAGTTACAGTTTGCCCAAGATAGTCTTCAGCTGTTTTTTTCATTTTTTGAAGTGTCATAGCAGACAACTCTTGCGGAGTGTAAAGACGACCATCGATATCTACACGTGGCGTATCGTTGTCACCTTTTACAACGCTGTATGGCACATTGCTTGCTTCTTTTGAACTTTCAGTGAATTTGTTACCCATGAAACGTTTTACAGAAGCAATAGTTTTTGTGGGATTGGTCACTGCCTGTCTTTTTGCAGGATCTCCAACTTTGATCTCTCCGCCTTCAACAAATGCAATTACTGACGGGGTTGTTCTTTTTCCTTCAGCATTAGGAATAACTACCGGTTCGTTACCTTCCATTACGGCAACACACGAGTTGGTTGTTCCTAAGTCAATTCCGATTATCTTACTCATTTTTCTCTTGTTTATTATTTTGTTTTTGAATCTTATTATCTAAGTGGACGATTTACATTAGACAATCTTTGTGCCAAGAAATAAAATGACATAAGAATATGACAAGATGACATTTACAAGTCAGAAGCAATTTCCCGCTATTCGCTAAATCTTTGTCAGTTTATCAACTGCCAAAGGATATCGCTACTATCGGGGTTATGCTTTTCGTTTATTCAAAATATTCAAAGGCATCAATAATATCAAGATATACGCCGTCAAATCCCGCCGATGTAATTTTACTTAAATAAGAATCAGAATTTTTATAGATAAGTCCCTGCCAGTCGTCGTTCCAATACTGAACTTTAAAGTTACCGGGCCAGTCAGGATTTTCAGCAGCTATCCAGGCAGGCTTATTATTATTCCATGACGACTGCCAATAATACCTGTAGTCTTCCGCCTCACCAATAGACATATAGCAGATAACTAAACGTTTACCACCATTGGCTTTATTACGTAGCTGATTGATCTCATCAGCAGTAAATGCAACGTCGTTTAAAAAAAGGTCTATTATAACAGCGTCATAATTAGTAGCTGTAACCGCATTTATAAAGGTGGTTTTAGACGCAAAATTCTCAGGATTTATAAGGTATAGGAAATTCTTTGCCAGAGAAAGATTTGTAATAACATTGGCATTTACGTTAATCGGTACTGACGTAGGGATAACGCTCAGGCTTCTTTCGGGTGCAGCATATGACACATAGCCAAATGAAGTATTGGCAGAATAAGAATCTGACATTTTTGATGGCGTAGAACAGTAATCTGTAACTAATACAGTATTGCCTGCATTTTTAGAAACATCCAGAAAACTTTTTATGTAAGAAGTTACGTCTGCCGGTGTTGCATCATTATCGTTGTCGTAGCCATACAACAAATCCTCTTGTCCATTACCATCGATAGCGTCGAGATATGCCAAATGCGGATTTCCACCCTGCTCTCCTGTAGTTGTAACCAACTCAATGCCATTTTGAGGAATAACAATAAAACCCGGTTTCGCAGTTTTCCCTTTTTGGCTTATGCCGATAACAAAATCGCGCATATCCTGCTTAAAATCGCGATCGCCAATAGTACCGCTGTTATTATCTGTACCTGAGTCGCAATTGTCACAAGCTGTAAAAACTGCCAATACTAAAATTAAAATACCATATTTCATAAACTGTCATTTTCCTTATAACCTAAAATAACAGTATTTATTACAAATACAGAAATTAAAACGGGTTTTCAATTATAATATCGACAGCGAGGTAACTGGCATCGGTAGTATGATTTCCGTGTCCGATAAGATCATTCATATAACCCATGTCAAATGTCACAGGAAAGTTATCGGGAGAATAGCAATAGTAAAGACAAAAACGGCTTTCTTTATATTCCGGCTTTCCCCAGCCAGTATTACTATCATTAGCCACAGCAAACAAGGCTTCTGCACTGCCCAAAATACTATTTTCCTTATCGCTATCCAGCGGAAAAAGGATTTGTGTTTTTAATCGGGAACGCAATTGCAGGTCATCGGGTACATTGGCGAAATCTGCAGTATAAAACTTTCTTACCTCCTGGCGCAGCGTGGTTGTCCATTTAGAATTGCCAAGATCTACAGTATACTGCAACCTTCCATACAACCTGAATTCCTGATTTATTGCTGAAGATTGTTGTTCATCGAAACTTTCATCATATTGGTTTTGTCTACGATAGCTCAGTGCTCCTGTGTACGTCCAGTTAGGATTAAGCTTGTGATAAAACTCCTGATTAACAACAAATATAGACGGCAGGCTAAACGGGTTACTTTCGCCCCTGCCGCTTATACGCCCCATTCCGACATAAGTTGTAGAACTGTTTTTTTCATCAAGCTTTTGCTTTACCCCTACTGCCGACCAAAATGCTGTATTTGTTGATCCTAATCCCGGAGGGCTTATCTGCGCAATAGCTGTAACAGAAAAAATCAGTGAAATATATAGCGTTAATAAAAGGGCTCTCATAGTCATAGTATTTAAAGTATACCACAAAGATGAGAACTGAATCTGTAAAGATTTAGGAACTTTAAATTTTTACACAAAGTTTAAGATATTCAAATTAGTTCACCAGAAACAATGCATTACTAAAAAGGAGGTTACCATTCTCCCAGAATCCTCTGAATAAAGGATTATCTACCATATAGATTATTGAGCCTTTCCCCTTTTGTTCTACAGCAAAAGTCACTGTATTTTCAAGTTTCTTTTTAAGGCTTTTACCAATAAACCCGAAGTTCTTATACCCTGTTGGTACATAAGCAACATTCCAGGCACTTTTAAGTAATTGGTAACGGCTCTCAGACGTTTTAAGGCTAAAATATTTATCTCCCAAACCATACGATAGCGGATGGCTTTTATCAAGTACATTCTCGACAATCGCTCCCGGTACCGAACCCGAAATGGCACGGCGCTCTGCATTTTGATAATCGTAAAACCTTGACTTGAGTTCTTCTTCATCGCGTTCCGAATTTTCAAGGTCTTTTGCATATGTACTTGCAAATTTGGTAAGGCTATACCCTGCCCTGTCTTCAAAAAGATTTAACGCATTAGCAATAGCTATTACTTTGCCGCCATTTATAACAAAATCATCAATTTGTTTCCTTTGGCTTTCCGGCAGGTCATACCATCCGTCTGCCAGTATAAGTGTATTAAAGTCAGACATTGTCACTCTTCCCAGTTTATCCGCATCTACAATACTTACCGGATAATTAATAATCTCATCCATATAAAACCAGGCCTGCCCAAAATCGGTAGCGCTCACATTATCACCCGAAAGCAACAATACTTTTGGCACTTCAAGCAATGGATAATTCTCACCACCCAAATCACCTCCCGCTAAAGAGAATCCACTTTCTATAACTTCATAGTCGGGCTTCTTTTCAAGAAGGGTTTCCATGATATATTTAAAGTCGTTAAGCTGTGCATTGTCTCCTTTAAGTATAACCAAGTCACCCGGGCTTACTTTTATCCCCCTAAATGCTGAGGCCTTGTGCGACGAGCGTACTTTTATCCCGCTTTTTAAAAGAAGGCTTAGCGTTCTTGCCGAACCTCTTCCGTTCCAGGGCACATAATAGGCATAAATTCGCTCGTACTCAAATTTACCTTTTCGTGAAATTTCCTTTTTTGTATCTATAGAAAGATTTCCTTTTAAAGCATAGCTATCTACACCGTAAGCGTGCGGAAGTGCCCATGCCGTAATGTCGTAAGACAGGCTATCGGTAAGTCGCTGTGCAGGCTCAAACAAAACCTGGGTTAATATTGCCTTTGGCTGATCTGCCCTAACGATAAGGTCGTTTGGTTCTATTGTAAAATCTTTATCCTTATCACTTTGGTAATGGTAACCTGATGTTTTTTTAGATTCGGCAGCAAAGGAATACTGAATTTTATTACGCTCCAGTAACCTTGTCAGCTGTTCTGTCTTACCCGAGTTCTTGACCACATAGGTTTTATATTTACCTTTAAGATCCTGCCTGCTATCCTTAAAATAAGCCCTGAAATCTTTAACAAGTTTATCTTTCTTCCACGAAGATGTTTCAACTGCCGTAAGAACTGCCGCTGTGTGATGGTCTATTCTGTCCTGAAGCGTTAGCACATTACCATTATTTAAAGTAACAGCACGCCCTGCTCCAATACCTCCCTGTTCATAGGTCATACCAATAGCACCGTTAAAACTTGGGTACGTATCGCCATAGCTTGGATAGAACAAATCAAAACGTTCGCGGGTGTAATAGTTCCAGCCTTTTGTATCAAACTTTTTGGCTGTCATATCGCCAATGGTATAATGGAAATCACGCTGTGCCTGAGTTATAAAATCGTGCATTGGTTCGGCAGCAGGCGGAAAGAAATAAGGCTCATTAAAACCCATCTCATGAACATCTACATGCACCATAGGCATCCACTCATTATAAAGAGCTACACGTTGTTGGGTTTCAATCTGTGTCTGCCACGCCCAGTCACGATTAAGGTCGTATGCATAGTGGTTTTGTCTTCCCCCTGGCCACGGTTCCATATGCTCACGGTCGTAAAGGCCGGGGTGTGTATTTTTTCCTGATATATCCCTAAGCCAGTTACCATAACGCGAAAATCCGTCAGGATTAAGACACGGGTCTACTATTACTATTGTATTCTGAAGCCATTCTTTCGTGTTTTTGTTTTCAGGATTAATCAGCTCATAAGCAACAGACATTGCACTTTCTGTAGCCCCTGGTTCGTTACCATGCACATTAAAGCTTAGCCAAACTATAGCTTTATCGTTAACTGATGCCGGTTTAGCATCGCTCATCCCAATCTGGTTGAGATTCGTGAGCCGTATGTTTTCGAGTTCCCTTAAATTTTCGGGGGTGGATATATAAAACACATTCAAATTCCTTTCCTGGGTTGTCTGTCCGTAAGGCTTTTGCTTTATATAGTCCGAATTCTGTGTAAGGTGTGCAAAATATCCTTCTACCTGATGGTAGTAACTAACCGTTTTACCATAATTGGGCAAAAACTCATCGGGACTTTTTAACTGGGCATTTACAGAGATACTAAATAATAATGCTATAGCGAAGAAAACGTGTTTCATGAAAATAATATTTCGAATTTCAAATGTAGGAATTTTATTTGTTGTAAAATTTTTAGCCCTTATATTTGAAATATAAATAGCATTATCCTGAATAGTATGGAATGGCAAAATGACTTAACTACTTTATTGAACATTAAATATCCTATTGTCCAGGCACCCATGCTAGGTGTAACCTCACCCGAAATGGTTGCTGCAATCTCTAATAGCGGAGGCTTAGGCTCGTTACCCGTTGGCGGCCTTTCACCTGAAAAAACACTGGAACTGATACAAAAAACAAAAGCTCTTACATCAAATCCTTTTGCTGTTAATCTCTTTGCGCACCACATTAGTGCTGTAGACCATAACCAAGCTAATAATATGCTCGATTTTCTGGAGCAATTGGGTAAAGATAATGGCGTATCATTTGAACGGCCCGATCCTTCATCTTTCCGGTTTTATTCTTATAAAGAACAGATCGATATTTTAATTAATGAAAACATACCTATTGTAAGCTTTACATTCGGAGTACCAGCCGATGAAATAATTACACGGCTTAAACAAAATGGTACAATACTAATTGGTACAGCAACTTGTGTAGAAGAAGCACTTATCCTGAAACAAAAAAATATCGATGCTATTACCGCTCAGGGAATTGAGGCAGGCGGGCATCGCGGCAGTTTTATAACAGGGTCATTACCCAATGTTGGAGTAATGGCGCTTGTTCCGCAGATTGTAGCAAAAACAGGTTTGCCAGTATTGGCTTCCGGAGCTATAAACGATGGTAAAACTATTTCAGCTGCTTTTGATTTAGGAGCATCAGCGGTTCAGATAGGGACTGCATTTATTGCAAGTAACGAAAGCCTCGCCATACCATCTTATAAAAAGGCTGTCAGAGATTATTCTGACACTGACACAACGCTCACAAAGAGTTTTTCGGGTCGGTGGGCACGCGGCATTAGGAATACCTTCATGGAAGAAATGGAAAAATCAGGTCCCCTTATCCCGGACTACCCTATACAGAATAGTTTAACGGGCGCTTTTAGGACATCGGCACAAAAAAACGACAATAACCAAATGACAAATATGTGGGCAGGACAATCTGCTCCAAAAATTAAACGTAACATGTCTGCAGAAATTTTTAAAGAGATGATTGCCCAGACAGAACAATTACTACAATAAGATGTGAAAATCACCTTAAATAGTAACCCGATTTTTGTTCTGTAATCATTATCTTTGCATGCTTTTAAAATAAACTACAATGCGTATATCCTATAACTGGTTAAAACAATTTATAAAATTAGACTGGAAATCTGAAGAAACAGCTGCCCTACTTACCGATCTTGGCCTTGAGGTTGAGGGCGTAGATAAGTTTGAGTCGCTTAAGGGCGGCCTTGAAGGCGTAGTGGTGGGTCACGTGCTTACCTGTATTCAGCACCCTAATGCAGACAGGCTAAGGATTACTACTGTAGACCTGGGAGACGGTACACCTCTACAAATTGTATGCGGGGCACCAAACGTTGCTGCCGGACAGAAAGTACCAGTAGCGACTATTGGCACTACCCTGTACGACAAAGATGGTAACGCTTTCCAGATTAAAAAAGGAAAAATAAGAGGCGAAGAAAGCCACGGTATGATATGTGCGGAAGATGAGCTTGGCCTTGGCCAGGGGCATGACGGCATACTTGTTCTTGCTGAAGATCTTAAACCTGGTACTCCTGCTTCTAAAATATTCAACATAGAAAGCGACGAAGTTTTCGAAATTGGCCTTACGCCAAACCGCGCCGACGCTATGAGCCATTGGGGTGTTGCCCGTGACCTTCGCGCAGGACTTACCCAGAAAAATGTAAATACAGAACTTATAACGCCATCGGTTAGTAACTTCAGGGTAGACAAACGTACCCTTAAGATGGATGTTAAAGTTGAAGATAATAAACTTGCGCCAAGATACTGCGGTGTTACCATTTCGGGCATCACTGTAAAACCATCTCCCGCATGGCTACAAAACAGGCTTAAGTCAATTGGGCTTGCGCCGAAAAACAACATTATAGACGTTACCAATTATGTGCTTCACGAACTTGGCCAGCCTTTACATGCTTTTGACGCTGCCAAAATAAAAGGCAATAAGGTTATTGTAAAAACGGTAGCAGCAGGCACAAAATTTACAACACTTGATGATGTTGAAAGAACACTGCACGAAGAAGACCTTATGATTTGCGACGAAACAGGCCCAATGTGTATTGCAGGTGTGTTTGGCGGAAAAAATTCTGGAGTTACAGAGCAAACATCAACAATATTCCTTGAAAGCGCTTACTTTAATCCGGTTTCTATTCGTAAAACCGCAAAACGCCACGGACTTAGTACTGATGCGTCTTTCCGTTTTGAAAGAGGCATCGACCCTACTGTTGCTGAATATGCACTTAAAAGAGCTGCGTTACTGATTCAGGAAACAGCAGGTGGTGAAATTACTTCCGACATTATTGACATCTACCCTAAAAAGATAGAAGACAATTCGGTAGTGGTTAACTTTAGTAATGTTACCCGCGTTATCGGACAGGAGCTTTCTAAAGAAACAATTAAAAAAATACTGGTATCATTAGATATTAAGATAAACAACATGTCTGACGCAGGTCTAGGGCTTGTAGTACCTGCTTACCGCGTAGACGTTACAAGAGAGATTGACGTTATAGAAGAAATCCTTAGGGTATACGGATATAACAACATTTCGTTTACTCAAAAACTGAACGCTTCAATATCTAACTCCGCACGTAATGAAGATTATAAACTTCAAAATATTATAGGTGCGCAGATGGTTTCGCTTGGCTTTAACGAAATGATGGCCAACTCACTTACCACTCCCGATTATGTAAAACTTTCTGAGAACCTTAAAGAAGAGTTCAACGTGATGATGCTTAATCCGCTAAGCAGCGATTTATCTGCTATGAGGCAGTCATTGTTATTCAGTGCACTTGAAGCAGTATCGTTTAACGTTAACCGAAGAAGAGCCGATCTTAAATTGTTTGAATTTGGTAAAAGCTATCACAAGCTGCCTTCTGGTTACGACGAAAACAAACACTTAACATTTACTGTTACAGGAAGCCGCCTTAACGAAAGTTGGTCGTACGCACAAAAGCCTACAGACTTCTTTATGTTTAAAGGATACGTAAGCCTTGCGCTTACACGATTAGGCATTTCCAAGATACAGACTCAGCCGATAGCTAATGATGTATTTGCAGAAGGCATCGCCCTTGCTGTTGGCAGTGAGACCATAGTTGAATTCGGTACCATTAAAAAAGGCATCCTGAAACATTTTGATATCAAACAGGAAGTTTTCTTTGCCGATTTTAACTGGGGTACTATTATTAAACTAGTGACCGGAAAAATTAAATACACAGAGATATCTAAATTCCCTGAAGTACGAAGAGACTTAGCGCTACTTGTCGATCAGGGAGTTTCTTTTGAGAAGATACACACTGTTGCAAAGCAATCTGAAAAGTCTTTACTTAAAGATATAAGCCTGTTTGACGTTTACGAAGGGAATAACCTTCCCGAAGGTAAAAAGTCGTACGCAGTAAGCTTTATGCTTCAGGACAGCACTAAAACACTTACTGATGAACAGATCGATAAGATCATGAACAAAATAAGACAGAACCTGGAAAAAGAAACAGGTGCACAACTTAGATAGGTTTAAACATACAGCAATAAAAAATGCCCTCGCTAAGCGAGGGCATTTTATTTATATCAAACACTACGAATTAAGCTTTAATCTTAGCTTTCATAGCTTTATATTCTGTTTGTCTGTCAAGAGCCTGGTAAACACTTGCAAGTGTAGATATCACATACTGGTTATCAGGTGCATCTTTATATGCTTTTTCAAGGTATGGAAGTGACTTTAAGTAAAGGTCATCCCTTTGCTTTTTAAGCGCATCATAACGCTGGTTATCCTTAGCAGTTGTACCGGTGATTTTATTCATCTGGTCAACAATCTTCTGCTCATCTTTAAGCATTAAGATTCCAAGGTTAATATTAGCATTTACATATTTAGGATTAATTTCTAAAGCTTTTGTATAATACTTAACTGCTTCTGCCGGATCTGCATCAGACGTTACTACACCAAGGTTATAGAACAAATCTGCATCATTCGGGCTTTTCTGAACCGCCTCTGTAATAAGCTGCTTGTACTTATCCATGTTCTTAGTTTTAAGATACATGTCAGCTTCAGCAATTATAAGGTTTACGTCATTAGGGTTAGCTTTTCTTGCATCGCCCATAGCGGCAATAGCTTTTTCAGTTTCACCTTTTTGATTATAAATAAGCGCAATGTTTTTAACTATCTCTCCTTTAACAGAAGGCGTTTTTTCATCTTGCGGCTGTATATACTGACCTGATTTTACAGCGATATCCCTTGTACTTTTATTAGGGAAACCTTCTACAACGCCGGTAGCTTTATTTTTTGCAGTAAAAGCTGTTCCTTCACCTGTGAAGCCTGTTTTATTAAGCTCAAGATAATAATTAAGTGCATTATCCCAATCCTGACCATTAACAGCCATAGCAGCAGCATTATAAAGTACAGCGTGATCTTTAGGATCTACTTTGTATGCCGCAGCAAATGCCATACCGGCTTCCTTGTACATTTTCTTTTCAGCAAGCTGTTGAGCCATTGTCTGCGCTGCAGTTTTCATCTCAGGAAGAATATCTTTCTGAATTTCTTCAGTATATTTTTTCTTTCCTGTTTTTTCAATTTCAATAACTTTATTAAAACTTTCTAAAGATTTAGAAAAATTAACAGCTGCTGTAGCAGGATTTGTCATCATTTCTACCATCGCATAATTTCCTCTATAGAAGTTATATTCTGCCTGTTGTTCCGCTGTAGCAGCCCCCATTTTAGGTTCAACCTCAGTCAGAAGCCTTTTAAATTCTGTTAGATCAGCTGCAGTAGGCGGCGTTTTCTTGTCATCAAGTTTTTTCAACGCCTTAAGCTCTTCTTTTTGTGCATAAGCACCTATGGAAAGCAGTAAAGACGCAGCAATTGCATATTTAATTTTCATAGTTATTATTTTAATTATTCTTCTGTTTGTTCTTCTTCAGTATTATCAGCTGCGGGGGCTTCATCATCAGTAATATCAAGATTAACTGCCGAAGGATCAATTACGCCTTCTTCGATTAATTCCTCTATACCTTCCTCAATCGCATCTTCTTCACGAACTACTTTAGTTACAGCAGCAATAGAGTCATTACCCTTAATATTAATAAGACGTACACCCTGTGTAGCACGGCCCATAACCCTAAGGTCAGACACCATCATACGTATAGTAAGTCCCGATTTGTTAATAATCATAAGGTCATCTGCATCGGTAACACCATTAATAGATACAAGCTTACCTGTTTTATCAGTAATGTTCAGCGTCTTAACCCCTTTACCACCACGGTTAGTAATTCTGTAATCATCAAGGCTTGAACGCTTACCATATCCGTTTTCTGACACTACAAGTATTTCACTATTCATATCATTTACAGAAACCATACCAATTACTTCATCTGTATCATCAGCAAGGGTAATACCACGCACACCCGAAGCACTTCTACCCATTGGTCGGGTCTTACCTTCTTCAAAACGAACAAGCTTACCAGACTTCACAGCAATAAGCACCTGGCTTTCGCCTGTAGTTAGTTTAGCCTCTAATAACTCATCATCTTCCCTAATGGTAATGGCAGCAATACCATTAAGCCTTGGACGCGAATATTGCTCAAGCAACGTTTTCTTAACTATACCTTTTTTAGTAGCCATAATTACATAATGACTATTTGTATATTCCTGGTTCTTAAGATCCTGAGTACAGATAAATGCTTTTACCTTATCGTCATTCTCTATATTGATAAGGTTTTGTATTGCACGGCCTTTACTTGTTTTGTTTCCTTCAGGAATTTCATAAACACGCATCCAGAAACATTTACCTTTTTGGGTGAAGAATAACATATAGTTATGGTTTGTAGCTACAAACAAATGCTCAAGATAATCCTGATCACGTGTTGCCACACCTTTTTGTCCAACTCCTCCCCTGTTTTGTGTTTTGTATTCGCTAAGCGGCGTACGCTTAATATAACCTGCGTGAGAAATGGTAATAACAACATTTTCATCCGCAATAAGGTCTTCTATACTTACATCGCCACCTGCATATTCAATTTGAGAACGACGGTCATCACCGTATTTATCCCTTATCTCTATAAGCTCTTCTTTAATAAGCTGCATTCTTAGCTCTTTGCTTTCTAAAAGGGCTTTTAATTCACCTATTAATTTCATGATCTCTTCATATTCAGCACGAAGTTTATCCTGCTCCAGTCCTGTAAGCTGCCTTAAACGCATCTCTACGATTGCACGGGCCTGGATTTCAGAAAGCTTAAAGCGCTCAATTAATTTGCCCCTTGCCTCTTCACCGTCTTTAGATCCACGGATAAGCGCAATAACCTCATCAATATTATCAGACGCAATAATTAAACCTTCTAATATGTGCGCACGCTCTTCTGCCTTACGAAGTTCATATTTTGTCCTTCTCACAACAACATCGTGCCTGTGCTCTACGAAATAGTGAATAAGGTCTTTCAGGTTAAGCATTTGTGGCCTACCATCTACAAGTGCAATGTTATTTACACTGAAAGATGACTGAAGCTGTGTATACTTATATAATGTGTTAAGTACCACATTAGGCACAGCATCACGTTTAAGTATATATACTATACGCATACCATTTCTATCCGATTCGTCACGGATATTGGCAATGCCTTCTATTTTCTTTTCGTTTACAAGGTCAGCTGTTTTCTTGATCATGTCAGCCTTGTTCACCTGGTAAGGGATTTCGGTTACAATGATACATTCCCTGCCATCAATTTCTTCAAAATTGGTCTTAGCACGGATAACAACACGTCCACGACCGGTTTTAAACGCCTCGCGAACACCTTCGTAACCATATATAATACCGCCGGTAGGAAAATCGGGTGCCTTAACATACGTTATAAGCTCGTCAATTTCAATTTCCGTATTATCTATATAAGCTAAAGTACCGTCTATAACCTCGGTAAGATTATGCGGCGCCATATTTGTAGCCATACCAACTGCAATACCCGAAGCACCATTTATCAAAAGATTTGGTACCCTTGTAGGCATTACTGTAGGCTCATGTAAAGTATCATCAAAGTTAAGCTGGAAGTCTACTGTTTCTTTATCAAGGTCTGCCATAATATCTTCAGATATTTTACGCATCCTTGCTTCTGTATAACGCATTGCTGCAGGGCTGTCGCCATCTACCGAACCAAAGTTACCCTGCCCGTCTACCAACAGGTAACGAAGGCTCCATTCCTGTGCCATACGTACCATGGCATCGTATACCGAAGTATCACCGTGCGGGTGGTATTTACCTAATACCTCACCTACAATCCTTGCCGATTTTTTATGCGCCCTATTGGAAAGAACGCCAAGTTCGTACATTCCGTAAAGTACTCTTCGGTGTACGGGTTTCAAGCCATCTCTAACATCAGGAAGCGCCCTCGATACAATTACCGACATCGAATAATCGATGTATGCCGATTTCATTTGGTCTTCGATGTTAATAGGAATTAACTTTTCTCCTTCAGACATAAGTAGTTATATTAAAAAATTATAGTTATTACAAAACGTGCCAATATACGTATTTTTATTAGGATTTTAAGGCTTTAAATCTAATAATTTAAACACTTTATTAACACCGTAAACATCAGCAATAGTTGATAAACTATTATTAAATCGCTTTTATTTTCGGCTTTTTTTTCGTCACTTAGCATGACATACAATTTACAGCACTGTCATGCACCTTTAATTAGGTATGGTTTTTGTAAAATCTTATGTAAATAGTTAAATTTACACTATCAAATATAACATTATGGATGATAATTTTTCACCAAGAGTTAAAGATGTGATTACCTACAGTAAAGAGGAAGCTCTTCGCCTGGGTCACGACTTTATTGGTACAGAGCATTTAATGTTAGGAATTTTGAGAGACGGAAATGGTAAAGCTATTTCCATTTTAAACAACATTTCTGTCGACCTGGATCATTTACGCAGAAAAGTAGAGATATTAAGCCCCGCTAATCCTAGTGCCGAACGCAATAATGAGAAGAAAAACCTCCACTTAACGCGCCAGGCAGAACGTGCACTGAGGACCACATTCCTTGAGGCAAAGGTTTTCCAGAGCACCTCTATAAGCACAGCTCATTTACTGTTGTGTATATTACGCAATGAAAATGACCCTACTACAAAATTGCTTAACAAACTAAAAATTGATTACGAAACCGTTAAAGAACAATTTATCAGTATGACATCAAACGAAGAAGAATACCTAGAAAACCTTCCAAAAGCAGAGTCATATAATGACGATGCAGGACAAGATGACAGTATGCGAGAAAGCAACTTCAACAATCCTTCTTCCGGTGCCAAAACCAACAAAAAATCAAAAACCCCGGTTCTTGATAATTTTGGGCGTGATTTGACCGAACTTGCCGAAGAAGGCAAACTGGACCCGGTTGTGGGCCGTGAAAAGGAAATTGAACGTGTTTCGCAGATATTAAGCAGAAGAAAGAAAAACAACCCACTACTTATTGGTGAGCCGGGTGTGGGTAAATCGGCAATTGCCGAAGGACTTGCATTACGTATCATTCAAAAGAAAGTATCACGTATACTTTTCAACAAACGCGTAGTAACATTAGACCTTGCAAGCTTAGTTGCAGGAACTAAATACCGCGGACAGTTTGAAGAGCGTATGAAAGCGGTTATGAACGAGCTTGAAAAGAATGACGATATTATTCTTTTTATTGACGAGATACATACTATTGTTGGTGCAGGTGGTGCAACAGGATCGCTTGATGCCAGCAACATGTTTAAACCTGCTTTAGCAAGGGGCGAAATCCAATGTATTGGTGCCACTACCCTTGATGAGTACAGACAATATATTGAAAAAGACGGAGCATTAGAGCGTCGTTTCCAGAAAGTTATAGTAGAACCTACAACTGTAGAAGAAACTATTACTATTCTTAACAACATCAAGAATAAATACGAAGATCACCATAATGTAATCTATACACCGGAAGCTATTGAGGCTTGTGTTAAGCTTACAAACAGATACATGAGCGAGCGTTTCCTTCCGGACAAAGCTATTGATGCTTTAGATGAGGCAGGATCACGCGTTCACATTACAAACATCGATGTTCCGAAACAAATCCTTGATCTTGAAAGACAGCTTGAAGAGGTTCGCGAACTTAAAAATTCTGTTGTTAAGAAACAGAAATATGAGGAAGCTGCTAAACTTCGTGATGACGAGAAACGCATTGAGAAAGACCTTGCCATAGCTCAGGAGCAGTGGGAAGAAGATTCTAAAAACAACCGCGTTACCGTTACTGAAGATAATGTTGCCGATGTAGTATCTATGATGACAGGTATTCCTGTAAACCGTATTGCACAAACTGAAAGCAACAAACTGGCTAAATTGCCGGAACTTATTAAAGGTAAAGTTATAGGACAGGATGAAGCAGTTCAGAAAATTGCTAAGTCTATCCAGCGTAACCGTGCAGGTCTGAAAGACCCCAACAAACCAATTGGATCTTTTGTTTTCCTTGGGCAGACAGGTGTTGGTAAAACCCAGCTTGCTAAAGTAATTGCTAAAGAACTTTTTGATAGCGAAGATGCCCTAGTACGTATCGACATGAGCGAGTACATGGAGAAATTTGCTATATCAAGGCTTGTAGGAGCGCCTCCGGGATATGTAGGATATGAAGAAGGCGGACAGCTTACTGAGAAAGTAAGAAGAAAACCTTATTGTGTTGTACTTCTTGATGAGATTGAAAAGGCCCATCCGGATGTATTTAATATGTTGCTTCAGGTTCTTGATGATGGGTACTTAACAGATAGTTTAGGACGCAAGATCGACTTTAAAAACACTATTATTGTAATGACATCTAACGTTGGTGCACGCCAGCTTAAAGATTTCGGACAAGGTGTTGGTTTTGGTACTGCTGCTAAAAAAGCACAGGCCGACGAACACACGAAAGGCGTTATTGAAGCGGCACTTAAGAAAACTTTTGCTCCGGAGTTCATTAACAGGATCGATGATATTATCGTGTTCAACGCTCTTGAAAAAGAAGACATTGACAAGATCATCACTATCGAGCTTGAAAAACTATATTCAAGAATTAAAGATCTTGGATACAGCATAGCATTATCTGACAAAGCAAAAGATTTTATTGCCGAGAAAGGTTTCGACAAACAGTATGGTGCAAGGCCGCTTAAAAGAGCTATACAGAAATATGTAGAAGATACTCTTGCAGAAGAGATCATCACTTCTAAAATATCAAATGGCGATGAGATTTTCATGGATCTTGATGATAACGGAACAGAACTAGCCGTTACTATTAAGAAAGCAGAAAATCCTGCAAGCTAATACCGATTGAGACTGGTAATTATACTATCCCCAAAGGTTTTAAACCTTTGGGGATTTTTTTATGATAAAACGTGTCGCGCAGTAAATTTATAATCAGTCTAAGCAAAACTCAAAACACTGGTAATAAACTTTTTAAACACATTTTATATTTTAAGCACATTACCATTTCATTAAATTTTCACAAAAAAAGGGCTACCGCTTTTTACAATTAAAAAAAGTAGTAATTTAGATTACAAATAGAACAAAAATGCTGGACAAAGTAATTGTAGGAAGTGAAGAATGGTGCGCATTTCCACACCTTGGAATACCTACCATAAAGGCACGTGTAGATTCAGGAGCTAAAACATCTGCGCTTCACGCCATTAACATCTCCCCTTTTCAGAAAGACGGAGATAACTGGGTTAAATTTGACATCAACCCAATACAAAACAATTCTAAAACAATTATACATTGCCAGGCTCCGTTGGTGGATAAACGCGTGGTAAAAAGTTCCAGCGGATTCCGTGAACAGCGATATGTTATAAAAACCGAGATTCGCGTAGGCGATGCCAACTGGGATGTAGAGCTTACCCTAACTAATCGTGACTCTATGGGTTTCCGTATGCTACTGGGACGCGAAGCCATGAGCGGGCGTTTATTGGTAGACCCTGAACAAAAATACCTTTTGGGTCAGCCTACGAGAGAAAAACTTAAAGAACTATATGACAACAACGAAGAGCAGAAAAAAGGTCTTCGTATAGGTGTATTAGCCAGTAATCCTGAGCTTTACAGCAACAGGCGTATTATGGAAGCGGGTGAAATGAGAGGGCACGAAATGCACTTTTTAAACCTTAAATACTGCTACATGAAACTGGATGCCCATACACCTGAAATTCATTACCGTGGCGGAAGGATACTTAACGATTTTGACGCTGTTATTCCACGTATACGCCCCAGCATGACTTTCTACGGATGTGCATTAACACGTCATTTTGAAGCACTTAAAGTTTTTAGTTTAAATTCGTCTTCTGCGATAACACAATCAAGGGATAAACTGTACTCACTACAGTTGTTACTTAATAGCGGCGTAGATATACCAACTACAGGTTTTGCAAGTTCTCCATTAGACACGAACGATCTTATACAAATGGTTGGTGGCCCTCCACTAATTGTAAAGCTTCTTGAGGGAACTCAGGGTAAGGGTGTTGTACTTGCCGAAACCAAAAAAGCTGCCGAGAGTGTTATCAATGCCTTTAAAAGCCTTAATGCCAATATACTTGTTCAGGAATTTATTAAAGAAGCCAATGGTAAAGACCTTCGTCTTTTTGTAATTGACGGAAAAGTAGTTGCTACTATTCAGCGCGAGGCACTTCCCGGAGAGTTCAGGGCGAATATTCACCTTGGTGGAACAGCCTCTGTAATACGTGCTACACCCGAAGAAAAGCGTATCGCTATTAAAGCAGCAAAAGCCATGAACCTAAAGGTCGCAGGTGTAGATATTATCCGTTCGTCAAAAGGACCTCTATTACTGGAAGTAAACTCATCGCCCGGACTAGAGGGTATTGAAGGCGCAACCAATAAAGATATTGCCGGCGAAATGATACGCGCTATCGAAAAAAACTTTAAATTACTATAAATCAAAACTTATGCATCTTATCGCTAAAATAATTATTGCATTTGTGGCTCTGATTCATATTTATATTTTATGGCTGGAAATGTTTGCCTGGATGACAAAAGCACGAAAAGTGTTTAGAACCATACCGGCAGAAATGTTTGCACCAACAAAAACAATGGCGGCAAACCAGGGATTATATAATGGATTCCTGGCTGCCGGACTTGTATGGTCATTAGTGATAACGGATGCGGTATGGAGTGTTAATGTAGCTAATTTCTTTTTAGCGTGTGTGCTTGTTGCCGGTTTATACGGTGCTGCCACAGTACAGAAAAAGATATTTTTTGTACAAGGTATTCCAGCTATAATAGGGCTTTTGGCTGTTAACATACTTTAACCAAAAAAAGCATGTAGTACTGGCGTATTATTATTATTTTTATCCTTGGTTAACTTCTTTATATTGTAAGATCATTCTTCAAAATAAGAGATTATCTAAGTTTGCTTTTACTTCTGTAAAAGCAGTTTATAAGTCAAAATAAAATATATGAAAGCCTCTATAAAATTATCCGCCGTAATGCTATTACTATCTGTAATGGGTTATAGCCAGTCTAGCTGTGAAAAATTCAAGAATGGAACATTTAAATTCACAGATCCTGCAACCAAAAAAGTATGCATTATTACCCGTGATGGCGATAAGCAGACTGAAAGAATGGAGGAAAGCGAAGAGACGTATGATTTCGACCTTGTATGGTTAGACGATTGTACATATACCGTGTCACCCACTGCCACGACAGCCGCACGTAACCAGGAGGTTTTAAAATCCGGTTTAATGACGGTTAAAATCATTAAAACAAAAGACAGCTCATATACTCAAAGGATTACAGTTGCCAACAACAGAAAATTCAGGAGGCTTGATGAAGTTTTTGTAGTGCCGGATAAGAAGGATTAACAAAGCCGTTATTACTATTTTTGCTGCTTGCTACATTAATTGGGTGTGCTACTTAAAAACTTCCCACTACAATTTATTCGCAATATAGCGCACCACGTGATGTAGTCTTTAGGAACGACTCTATAGTGATTACGCTTCACAATATTTTGAAATTGCCTAATCGAGTTTGATTTTAAGGTGGTTATTAGAGTAAAAATTTAAAGAAGGCATTGTGGTAAAACATAAGTAACATGGCAAAAGAAAAACTTTCAGGATCAGAACAAGTTTCACAGTTTATTAGCGAGTCTCTTCATCCATTGAAAGAAGTGATGCAAGCCATACGCGAGATTATTCTGGGCACGGATACCACAATTGCTGAGCATATAAAATGGAACGCTCCCGCCTTTTATTATAATTCCGAAATGGCAGCTTTTGACGCTAAAGAATACAAAAGGGATCTTGTTGTGTATAACGTTCGCAAGAACGATTATATCCTTCTTATATTCCCAACAGGCAATGTAATTAGTGATGCATCCGGATTACTTGAAGGTAGTTATGAAGATGGACGGCGCATGGTTATTATTAAAAACTTAGAAGACCTCAGCGCTAAAAAAGAAAAATTACAATCAATTATAAAACAATGGATTGATAAAGTAGAGAAATAGCCAAACAAACTATAAGCAAAAAGCTCCCACTTTCGTGAGAGCTTTTGTTATTTATTCAAATACCGTTTCATCTATCTGCAGATTGTGCAAGAACGAGATCGTGTTTTCTATATCATAATGCAGTATCCTGTCTTCTGTTACCAATGGAACTTCTTCCCTGTATGATTTTACAAAAGTTTCAAGGAATTCACTTGATTTTAATGGCCTTCTGAACTCAATTGCCTGAGACGCATTCATAAGCTCAATAGCTAAAATACGTTCAAGGTTTTCAACTATCCTAAGCGCCTTTGTAGCTCCGTTAGCACCCATACTTACGTGGTCTTCCTGTCCGTTAGATGACACGATACTGTCAACGCTGGACGGCGTAGCCAATTGTTTGTTCTGGCTTACAATACTAGCAGCAGTGTATTGCGGAATCATAAAACCTGAATTAAGTCCGGGGTTGCTCACAAGGAATGGTGGTAAACCACGTAGCCCTGATATAAGCTGGTAAGTTCTTCTTTCAGAGATACTGCCAAGCTCGGCAAGGGCTATCCCTAAAAAGTCAAGCGTAAGCGCTAAAGGCTGTCCGTGGAAGTTACCGCCCGAAATGATCTGGTCACTTTCAATAAATATATTAGGGTTATCTGTAACCGAGTTGATCTCAGTACGGAAAACCTTCTTAACGTAATCAATAGTATCTTTAGTTGCGCCATGCACCTGTGGTATACAACGGAAAGAATACGGGTCCTGAACATGTTGCTTTGCCTGTACAATGATCTCGCTGTCTTCAAGCAATTCGTTAAAACGTCTTGCTGTTACAATTTGTCCTTTATGCGGTCGAACCATATGTATAAGCTCGTTAAACGGCTCTATACGTCCATCAAAACCTTCTAATGAGACCGCTGCGATAACATCTGCCAGATATGATAGCTTAACCGATTTAAGAAGCACATATACTCCATAAGCACTCATAAACTGGGTACCATTAAGCAATGCAAGACCTTCTTTCGATTTTAAAACAATAGGCTTCCATCCCATTTTATCAAGCACTTTGGCAGCAGGCTGGCGGAAACCATCCATATAAACTTCTCCTTCTCCTAATAAAGGAAGTGATAGGTGTGCCAGCGGCGCAAGGTCTCCCGATGCTCCAAGCGATCCCTGGTTATAAATTACAGGAAGTATATCGTTATTATAAAATTCTATAAGTCGTTCAACCGTCTCAAGCTGAACACCTGAATGTCCGTAGCTTAATGATTGAATTTTAAGTAACAGCATTATCTCAACGATAGCTTCAGGTACTTCTTCACCTGTACCGCATGCATGCGATTTTACAAGGTTTTCCTGTAGCTGTGATAGGTTTTCATTAGATATCTTTACATTATATAGTGACCCGAAACCGGTATTTATACCGTAAATAGGATCACTGTGCGATTTCATTTTCTCATCAAGGTATGTACGGCACTTTTCGATATTGGCCCTTGCCTCTTCAGAAAGCGCAAGCTTTTTATCCTGAGAAATGATATCGTTCACAATTTCAAGTGATAATAGCTCGCTGCTTATATAATGTATTGTTTCCATGGTATGGTTTATTTGAAAGTCCAAAATTCACTAAACCATAATTAAAAAACAACATTTTTGATAACTTTTCATTTTTGATGCATTTCAGCTTCAATTTTAAGGTAGGCTTTTCCGAGGTATTTTATGATATCTGATGCCGTGAACGACTGCATTGACGTTTCTTTTGCACCAATATCTGCCGAAAGTCCATGCAGGTATACTCCAAAAATTGCAGCATCTACAGGATTGTAGGACTGGGCAAGCAATCCGATTATAATTCCTGTAAGCACATCGCCCGTTCCTCCGGTTGCAAGTCCGGCATTACCTGTTGAATTTATATGCACCTGATCATTGTAAACCACCATAGTGTTAGAATCTTTAGCTACAACTACCAGTTTATATTCTGTTGAAAAGGATTTCAGTTTTTCAATTTTTTCAAAATCGTCTTCCCAGCCTCCCATAAGGCGTTCCAGTTCTTTTGGATGGGGAGTAAGAATTGTATTCTCCGGCAAAAGCTTTAACCATTCTTTATTATATGATAGTATATTCAAAGCGTCGGCATCAATTACTAAAGGGTCGGAAAGCCTTTTTAAAAATTCGCCAAAGGCTTTTTGGGTTTCAGGCTCCTGCCCTATCCCCATACCTATTCCTATTGCTTTTGGCTTTAAGTCGAAACTAATATTAGTAATATGCTTTTCACCATCGGTAAGCACCATCGCTTCAGGAAATACCGACTGAACAACATCGTACCCACATTCCGGGATATAAGCTGTAACCAATCCGCATCCACTTTTAAGTGCTGCTTTGGCCGAAAGGCATACTGCACCTATTTTTCCATAGCTGCCACCTATAACAAGCGCATGCCCCTGGGTTCCTTTGTGCGCGTGGGGATGTAGTGGTTTATAGCGGTTATAAATATCAAATCTATCCGTGAAGAGGTAACTACTTTGGGTTGCATCGATATATTCTTTATCAAGTCCGATATCTAACACAACGATATCTTTGGTGAAATTGCAGTTTGAAGCAAGGTAAAATGCGAGTTTGGGACACTGAAACGTAAGCACAATATGTGAATTCACCGCAAAATCGGTTTTCCTATCAAGAAATAGTCCCGATGGTACATCTATAGATACCACACAGGCTTTCATCCCATTAATTCTGGTTATAACCTGTTTTACCTCATCAGGAAGTTTCCGGGAAAGCCCTATGCCAAATAATGCATCAACAACTACCAGCTTGTGTTTTTTAAAATTATAATGCTCGCCGGTGTTATATTTAAAATCGGCTTGATTTACTTTTTCAAGATTCGCATTAAAGTCAACTGTTGGCTTCCCTGCCTCATTAATAATTTCCAGGATTACGAGATAGCCATCTTCGCGTAGCTGACGCGCAATTACCAGTCCGTCGCCACCGTTATTACCCTGTCCGCAAAAAACATGAAATACCGTTTCCTTATCCGGAAATTTTCGCTTAAGCCATAAAAATACTTCATTCGCTGCACGATCCATCAGTTCGGCAGAAGTAATAGCCTGCCTTAAAATTGTAGTTTCGTCAGCCTGTCTTATTTGTTGTGCGTCAAAAATTTTCATAATGTAGTATTTTGTGTGCTTTTTTCAACATTTCGCAAAAAGCGTAATAACTGTCTTACAGCTACGTAAATTTATTACATTTGTAAGCATATGTTAGTAAACAGCAACAAATATTTAACTTCATTAAGCCCTGTATCTCTAGGGTTTGCTGCTGCCGTTACTACAACTACAACAACTACTACCCCGTTAGGGGTATAATCATTTCATATAGCCCCGTTCGTGGTCATTTAATTTAAATGGCAGGAACAACCTGTGTTATTTCCACATCCATTTCCCTGAAAACAATCTATATGAATATTATAAAGTTCGGCGGCACTTCTGTAGCCAATGCCCAAAACATAAGTAAATGCCTTAGCATCATCAACAATAAAAAAAAGTATGCTCCCATAGTTGTTGTATTGTCAGCGTTCGGCGGTATAACCGATATATTATTACTGGCAGCGCAATACGCATCACAAAAAGACAATCAATATCAATCACTCCTGCAGCAAATTGAAGACCGGCATCTGGAAGTAGTTAAAAACCTTTTACCGGCAACGCATCAAAGTGCCGTATTAAGCCATGTAAAGCGTGAACTTAACCTTCTTGAAACATTGTTAGACGGTTGTTTTCTTTTAGGGGAATTATCTGAAAGGACAAAAGACCTTATATTGTCGTTTGGAGAATTATTGTCGTCATACATTATATCAGAAGTTATTAAATCGCATGGCGAAAACTGCAGCCTCGCCGACAGCCGCGAGCTTATTAAAACCAACAGTCATTTTGGTAAAGCTGTGGTTAACTTTGAGATCAGCAATTTGCTTATACAGCATTATTTTGATAAGAATAAATTTGATGTAACCGTAATACCGGGATTCATAGCACAATCTGAAGATGGTCATACAACTACACTTGGCCGGGGCGGATCTGATTACACAGCTGCCATTCTCGCATCCGCACTTGACGTGCCTTCACTGGAAATATGGACCGACGTAAACGGTATTTACACTGCCAACCCTAAATTGGTAAAACAGGCAGAGCCTATCGAGCATATAACTTTTGAGGAAGCTATGGAACTATCGCATTTTGGTGCAAAGGTATTATACCCTCCTACCATACAACCAATACTTACCAAAGATATTACCCTTCATATTAAAAACACTTTTGAACCCAATGCACATGGTAGCATCATTAATAAAGATCCAAAGGTTAAAAGTTCAAACCCTATCCGTGGCATCAGCAATATAGATAATATAACGCTGATTACGCTTGAAGGATCGGGTATGGTGGGTGTTGCAGGATTCTCTAAAAGATTGTTTGAAGTTACATCTAAAGAAAATATAAGCGTAATATTCATTACACAGGCGTCGTCAGAACATTCTATCTGCCTTGGTATTGTTGACTCTGATGCTCAAAAAGCGAAAAAAACTATTGATGGCGAATTTGGTTTTGAGATCAGGCAGCAGAAAATAAAACCTGCCATACTTGAAGACGGATTATCTATTATTGCCGTTGTAGGCGAGAACATGAAAAACCACCAGGGACTTAGCGGTAAGATGTTCAGCACACTAGGACGAAATAACATAAACATAAGAGCTATTGCGCAGGGTGCATCAGAAAGGAATATCTCGGCAGTAATTGATCATAAAGATGTAAAGAAAGCGCTTAACACGCTCCACGAAACCTTTTTTGAGGACAATACCGTTCAGCTTAACCTTTTTGTTATGGGCGTGGGTAACGTGGGCGATAAGTTTTTAGAGCAGATCGAATCTCAGAGAAACTACCTGAAAGACAACCTGAAGATGAACGTACGCGTTATTGGACTGGCAAATTCCCGTAAAATGCACTTTGATGAAGACGGGATAAACCTTGCCAACCGTAAGGATCTTTTGGCTGCCGGAGAACCAGCAAATGCTAAGGCGTTTATCGACAGCATTAAAAAGCTCAACCTGCGTAACAGTATATTCGTTGATAATACAGCCAGTGATGAGGTAGCGTTAACCTATACCGAATACCTGTCTGAGAATATTGCTGTAGTTACCTGTAATAAAGTAGCCTGCTCATCGGGTTATAAAAGTTACAAAAAATTAAAAGACCTTTCCCGCCAATATAATGCTCCGTTTTTATTTGAAACCAATGTTGGAGCCGGGCTGCCTATAATAGATACATTGAAGAATCTGGTAGCGTCTGGAGATAGGATACATAAAATTCAGGCGGTGCTTAGCGGAAGCCTTAATTTTATTTTTAATAACTTTAATGAGGATACTTCTTTTTATGATATTGTAAAACAAGCGCAAACAGAGGGTTACACCGAGCCCGACCCAAAAATTGACCTTAGCGGTATTGATGTGAAACGAAAACTGGTTATCCTTATCCGCGAAAGCGGCTATGAAATGGAAATTGACGATATAGAAAACAGGTCATTTCTGCCTCAGGAGTGCCTCGATACCGATAATGTTGATGATTTTTTTGAATCGCTTAAGGTAAATGCAGGTCATTTTAATGATTTATATAAAAAAGCATCGGCGGAAGGGTCACGTTTAAAATTCGTCGCCTCATTTGAAAATGGCAAAGCCAATGTCGGCCTGCAATTTATCCCTAAAGAGCATCCGTTTTACAATCTTGAAGGCAAAGACAATATTGTTTTATTTTATACCGATCGGTATATAGATCAGCCATTGTTGATAAAAGGTGCGGGTGCGGGTGCAGCAGTAACAGCATCGGGCATTTTTGCCGATGTAATACGAATAGGAAACAAATAACTATGGATACTATTAAATTATTTTGCCCGGCTACAATTGCTAATGTTTCCTGCGGATTTGACGTGCTTGGCCTTTGTCTTGACTTTGGCGATGAAATGACTATTACAAAAAGTAGTCATACAGGTATTCGTATTACTGAAGTCATTGGAGCAGATCTTCCGTTAGATACGAAACATAATGTTGCAGGTGTGGCCGGACTGGCATTACTTGAAAAATTAGATCCTGATTTCGGTTTTGAAATAAGCATACGTAAAAATATAAAAGCAGGAAGCGGCATTGGCAGCAGTGCAGCAAGCGCGGCCGGAGCGGTATTTGGTATTAATGCATTATGCAGTTATCCGTTATCTAACAAAGAACTTGTTTATTATGCTATGCAGGGTGAAGCCTTAGCCAGCGGCACTGCACATGCCGATAATGTATCTCCTGCCCTGTTAGGTGGTTTTACGCTGATACGCAGTTACGAGCCGTTAGATATTATTAGTATTCCATCGCCGCAAGAATTATATGTAACCGTAATTCATCCGCAGATAGAATTAAAAACTAAAGATGCCCGGTCTGTTTTAAAAGAAAATATAAGCCTTAAAAAAGCTACGATACAATGCGGTAACCTGGGTGGACTTATTAGTGGACTTTACACTGGTGACTATAAGCTCATAGGACGATCGCTGCACGATGAACTGGTAGAGCCTGTGCGTTCTATACTCATTCCGCATTTTGCCGAATTAAAGCAGGCTGCTGCCGATAGCGGTGCTTTAGGGAATGGTATTTCAGGTTCAGGTCCATCGGTTTTTGCTTTATCGAAGGGATTAGAAACTGCCCAAATAACTGCAAATGCAATGTCGGCTATACTTACTACAACCGATATACCTTTTGAAACCCACGTATCTGCCATTAACCCTAAAGGAATACAACTACTATCATGAAATATTACAGCCTTAACAACCATAATGTAATAGCCAGTTTTGCAGCTGCCTCAATTACCGGTATAGCACCGGATAAAGGGCTTTACTTTCCGGAAAGCATTCCGCAACTCGATTCAGATTTCATAAATAATATAGAAAATTACAGCAATATCGAAATTGCCCTTAAAGCCATAACGCCTTTTATTGGTGATGAAATTCCGCTGGGAGAGCTAAAAAAGATAGTGGAAGAAACATTATCATTTGAATTCCCAACAGTAGAAGTTGAAAATGGTATTTATGCCTTAGAATTATACCACGGCCCTACCCTTGCCTTTAAAGATGTAGGTGCTCGTTTTATGTCACGCTGCCTTAATTATTTTACGCAGGGCGAAAACAAAAAGATTACCATCTTAGTTGCAACATCCGGAGATACAGGTGGTGCTGTTGCCAGCGGCTTCTTAGGTGTTGAAGGTATAAACGTGGTTATACTATATCCATCGGGTAAAGTGAGCGATATCCAGGAAAAGCAGCTCACCGCTTTGGGGCAGAATATAACCGCCCTGGAAGTAAACGGCAGTTTTGATGACTGCCAGGATATGGTGAAACAGGCTTTTCTGGATGAAAACCTAAAGAACATAAATCTGACATCGGCGAATTCTATAAATATAGCACGCTGGCTTCCGCAGATGTTTTATTACTTTTTTGCCTATAAGCAGCTGAAACATTTGGGTAAGCCGTTAGCAATATCAGTGCCAAGCGGCAACTTTGGCAATATTTGCGCCGGACTGATGGCAAAACATATTGGCCTGCCTATTGCTCATTTTGTAGCAGCAACAAATGTAAATGACACCGTACCCAGATATATGGATTCCAAAAAATACAGTCCGTTGATTACTAAAGAAACCTTATCTAATGCTATGGATGTAAGTAATCCCAGCAACTTTGCACGCATACTGGAATTATTCAATAATAACTTTGGTGACCTTCAAAACGAATTATCTTCTTATTCTTTTACCGATTCTCATACGTTAGACACCATTAATAAATTATATACCAAAAATAGCTACCTGGCAGATCCGCATGGTGCTGTAGGCTATCTTGGATTAAAAAGACACCTTGAAAACCATCCTGATCGTACAGGGGTTTTTCTTGAAACAGCACATCCGGTTAAATTTCCGCAGCATATAGAAAAAGAGTTGGGTATTAAAATACCTGTTCCGACTTCTTTAGCCCCTTTACTGGCAAAGAAAAAACAGTCAATTGCCATAAAAAGTTATAATGAGCTTAGAGATTATCTTTTGTTGTGAAATAAATGATAATTAATGAAAATATCCTCGTCATAATTTGTAAATTTCAATAATTTTGCGCTTTCAATCCATTTAAACAAACAAAATGAGAAATACTGCGCTTACGCACATTCACGAAGGACTTGGAGCCAAAATGGTACCATTTGCAGGCTACAATATGCCTGTTCAATATGAAGGAGTAACTGCTGAACACGAAACAGTGAGAAACGGTGTTGGCGTTTTTGACGTTTCGCACATGGGCGAATTTATACTAAGCGGGCCTAAAGCGCTTGACCTTATACAGAAGGTGACTTCTAATGATGCATCGCAGCTTACAATCGGCAGGGCACAGTATTCTTGCCTTCCAAACGATAACGGTGGTATTGTTGATGATCTTATTGTTTACAAAATGAAAGAAGAGCAATACCTTTTAGTGGTAAATGCTTCTAATATAGATAAAGACTGGAACTGGATTTCGTCTAAAAACGATCTTGGTGTAGATATGCGTAACATCTCTGATGATTATTCACTTCTTGCTATCCAGGGTCCTAAAGCTGTTGAGGCTATGCAGGCATTAACTCCGGTTGATCTTTCTGCTATAAAATACTACCATTTTGAAGTAGGAGAATTTGCAGGTGTAGCCGATGTCATTATCTCTGCAACCGGTTATACAGGTAGCGGTGGTTTTGAGATTTACGTTAAGAACGACCAGGTTGAACAATTATGGAACAAAGTATTTGAGGCAGGCGCATCTTTTGGCATTAAGCCGATTGGACTTGCTGCACGTGATACACTTCGTTTAGAAATGGGCTTCTGCCTTTACGGAAACGATATTAACGATACTACTTCTCCTCTTGAGGCAGGTCTTGGATGGATTACTAAATTCACAAAAGACTTTACTAACGCGGAGGCGCTTAAAAAGCAAAAAGAAGAAGGCGTTACTAAAAAACTTGTTGGCTTTGAGCTTACCGAAAGAGGTATCCCGAGGCATGATTATGAAATAACAGATAAAGACGGAAACGTTATTGGTATCGTTACATCGGGTACTATGGCACCGTCGCTTAACAAAGGCATTGGTCTTGGTTATGTTCCTGTAGAATTTGCTACAGAGGGCAGCCAGATCTTCATCCGCATCAGGAAAAATGATATTCCTGCTCAAGTGGTGAAACTGCCTTTCTACAAAAAATAAATATGAGGAAATTATCCGCACTTGCTTTTTTATTATTTGCTGTAACGCTTCAGGCTCAGAACCATGAAAAAGCGTGCGTAACATTTTCTAAAATAAACGATGTCCTTCAAAAGAGGCATTTTAAGCCCAAACCGGTAGACGACAGTCTATCGGTTTATGTTTATAATACAGTTATGGAAGGGCTTGATGAGAACAAGACACTCTTCCTTCAACAGGAATATGATAAGCTCGCAGAGCATAAACTCAAGATAGACGATTACGTACTTAACAGTGATTGTTCGTTTTTTGGCGACTTTATTTCATCCTATAAAAGCGCTTTGCAGCGCAACAGGGATTTTGTCGTAGAGATAGGAAAAGAAACACTTCCATATACCACAAAAGATACTATCTATTATTCTAAAAAAACATTCCCCTACTTAAAAGATCCGGAGAAGATTAAGAAATTCCTTCGTAAAAAAATCACCTATGACATTTTGGAAGACGTAGCCAAGATGAGCAAAAACAAGGATTCGCTACAGCAGCATCTTGAAACACTTGGCAAAACTTCCAAACAAAAAGTTTTAGAAAGCTACCTATGCAGGCTGGATAATCAGCTATCGCCATCGGAAGGATTTGAAAATAGTATTTACAACCGTTTTTTCTCGACTTTCTGTAATTATTTCGATCCGCACTCTACTTATTTTAATTATAATGAAAAGGCATCGTTTGTATCATCTATTTCTACCGAAAATTTTTCTCTTGGACTTTATGTAAGCCAGAATGAAAAAGAAGAAATTATAGTTGAAGAACTAGTACCGGGCGGCCCTGCTTATATTGCCCAAAAAATTGACAAAGGTGACCAACTTATAAAACTTGCTGCCAACGACACCGAATACACCGTTTCTTGTGCATCGTTAGAGGCTATTACAGAAATAGTATATTCTGACACATACAAAAATGTACTCCTTACGCTTCGAAAAAAAGACGGCACGATATATTCTGTAAATCTCGAGAAAAAGGTAATGAAGGCCGACGACCATAGTGTTTACAGCTTTGTTTTAGGGGATACAAATCCGGTTGGTTATATTAAGATTCCTAGTTTTTACACTGCTTTTGACAACGAATTGAACCAGGGTTGTGCGGATGATGTTGCAAAAGAAGTCGCAAAACTTAAAAAAGACGATATCAAAGGTCTTATTATAGACCTTCAGTTTAATGGTGGTGGGTCTATGGATGAGGTTATCCGTATGGCCGGTATGTTTGTTAATTTTGGTCCGATAGCCATTATTACAGATAAGAAAATGACATATAATGTTGTGAAAGATTATAACCGAGGCATGTTATACAATGGCCCAATGGTGGTTTTGGTTAATGGAATGACGGCATCGGCAAGTGAATTTTTTGCAGGTGTAATGCAGGATTACAACCGCGCACTGATTGTGGGTAATACTACTTTGGGCAAAGCTACAATGCAGACAATACTGCCTATTGATGACAAAAAAGAGCCGGAAGACTTTGTAAAAGTTACACTTGATAAGTTCTACAGGGTTACAGGAAAAAGCAGCCAATATACCGGCGTAATACCCGATGTGGAACTTCCATCGTTTTTTGAAGATCTTTTACCCCGTGAAAGCAGTATGCCTACAGCTATAAAAAACGATAGTATTACATTAAACCTTGCTTTTACAAGAATGCCCGATTTAGGTAATGACCAAATTATCACCCAAAGTAAGGCGAGAACGAAAAACAATGCCGATTTTAAACTTATCGGCGCTGTAAACACAAGGATCAACTGGCTGTATGATGGCACAAAGTCGCCGTTGCCGGTAAACTTTAGTACAGTGTTTACCGACACCCACAGCATGGATGACATATGGAAGGATATAAGCACAGCTTCTGAAAAAGAACAGGATTTTGCAATACGGCCAACAACATATACAGCTAAAAATTCGAATGACGATTACAGTGTGAGTGCACGGACGTACAAGATTAAAGCGGCTAAAACCGACGTATATATAAACGAAGCGATTAATATTTTAAATGATATAAACAGTATTCGCAATCATTAAAATAAAGTATTCATTTTGTTTTTGCAAAAACAGGGAATAAGTTTATTTTTGTGCTGCAAACAAATAAATTATGGGAAGAGCGTTTGAATTTAGGAAAGCCAGAAAAATGAAACGTTGGTCGGCAATGGCCAAAACGTTTACAAGAATTGGTAAAGATATTGTAATGGCCGTTAAAGAAGGCGGACCAAACCCTGAAAGCAATGCACGTTTAAGGGCTGTTATGCAAAATGCAAAAGCAGCAAACATGCCTAAAGATAATGTTGAAAGGGCTATTAAAAAAGCATCTGATAAAGATACGGCTAACTTTAAGGAAGTATTATTTGAAGGTTATGCACCTCACGGTATTGCCATACTTATTGAGACCGCTACCGACAACAATAACCGTACTGTAGCAAACATACGCAGTTACTTTAATAAATGTAATGGTGCAATGGGTACACAGGGATCTGTAGAGTTTATGTTTGACCATACATGTAACTTCCGTATACCTTCAGAAGGACAGGATGTGGAGGAACTTGAACTTGAAATGATTGACTTTGGTGTTGAAGAGATTTTTGCTGACGAAGATGGTATCTTAATGTATGCCCCTTTTGAGAGTTTCGGCTCTATTCAAAAAGAACTCGAGAACAGGAATATTGAAATTCTTTCTTCAGGTTTTGAGAGGATCCCTCAGATCACAAAAGAACTTACTGCTGAACAGGTAGCTGACGTTGAAAAACTTCTTGAAAAAATTGAAGAAGATGACGACGTTATGAACGTATACCACACTATGCAGGAATAATCTACCTGATTAAACCGCATTTCTATTATAATCTAAGCGCCTATTTCGGGCGCTTTTTCATTTAAAATAAAACATTAATTATCAATACATTAAGTCCTTAAATTGAAACATTAGTATAGTAGATCTTAAAAAATTAACTCAAAAGTGTAACAATTAGATAACACTGACAGTCATTATATAAACCAGCCAATAAAAGTTTGACAAACGCAATTCAGGATATAGATTCTTTACTGGAGCTATGCAAATCGGGAAGCCGCAATGCACAGTTCGAGGTTTATAACAGGTATTATAAGCCCATGTACAATACTGCCCTTCGCATAGTAAAGGATAGTCATTGGGCTGAAGATATCATGCAGGAATCTTTTTTAAAGGCTTTTACAAAACTGGATACGTTTAAAGGCGAGGTTACTTTTGGGGCATGGCTTAAAAAAATTGTGGTAAACCACAGCCTGGATAATTATAAGAAGATAAACAAAAATGCACTCGATTCGCTGGATGATGTACTATACAAAGTATCCGATAGCAGCGATAGAGATAATGAAGAGAAGCTGGAGTTTCAGCAAATGAAAGTGCAACAGGTGGCTGCAGCCATACAATCGCTCAAAGAAAATTACAGGATAGCGCTTACACTGTTATACATTGAGGGATATGACCAGGAAGAAATTAGTGATATTATGGGAATTACCCCCGGTAATACCCGCACAACAATAAGCAGGGCGAAAGAAAGCCTGCTGAAAAAACTGAGTGAATAATGAGTACCGAGAACAACAAATTTGATGAGATGTTTGGTCATTTCGACGGTCAGTGGGATAACGAAGAACCTGCCAAAGGGCACCAGGATCGTTTTCTCGAAAGGCTGGAGAAAAAACATAAACCTAAAGGGAAAAGGCTGATTTACTGGATTGCTATGCCGGCCGCGGCGGTGATAGCTATATTATTAAGCCTGCTGTTTACCTTCTCCCCTTTTGACAATGGCGAAAAAATAGCGAAAGTATCTCCTAAAGTAAAAGAGACACAGATGTACTTTGCCACGATTATTAACAAAGAACTGGTAAAGGTAAAAAAGGAAAACAGCCCCGAAACGAAAGTTTTAGTGCAGGATGCATTGCTGCGCATGGAACAACTAGACAAGGATTATGAGAAAATAACTCATGAACTTGCGAAAAAAGGCGAAAGTAAACAGTTGATACATGCTATGATAACCAATCTACAAACAAGGATTTCCTTCCTTGAAGATGTACTGGTAAAAATTGAGAATATTAAAAAAATTAAAGAAAGCTATCATGAAAACAATCAGGCTTAATATACTACTGCTATTTGTAATGCTGCTCCCGGGTATAGTTACAGCCGGTGAAGGTGAAAAAATAACAAAAGAGAAACGAATAAGTAAAACCTACATAGTAAACGCTAATGCAGGACTTGAAATAGACAATAAATTCGGACAGATATACATAACAACCTGGGATGAAGACAAGACATCTATAGAAGTACTAATACGTATAAGCGCAAAGAACGAAGAAACAGTCAATAAAAGGCTAAACTCTATTGATATTGAATTTGAAGCGCTTAAAAGCCTTGTAAAAGCGAAAACAATTATTGGTAATTTTTCGGGACGTAATGTTAGTATGGAAATTAACTACACCATTAAAATCCCTAAAAATGGTAGCATCAATCTCGATAATCAATATGGAGCTATTAAATTTGGCTCTATTAATGGCCCATCAATTATAAAATGTCAATATGGAGATGTACATGGTGATGCACTTAATAATATGGATAACTCCGTTAAAATTGAATATTGTAGTAAATCGCAAATTGGATACATTAAAAACGGAACTGTTAAGGCGGCCTATTCAGGTTTTGTACTGACAAAAGGAGGTACTATTACGCTTAACAGCGAATACACAAACGTTAACATCGGTCACGTAAACGAAATAACCTACCGTTGTGATTACGGTGATGTAAAAATTGCCGAAGGCGGTAAAGTAAGTGGTAACGCTAATTATACAAATACACGAATATCTAACCTATCATGGCAACTTAATCTTAGCACCAATTATGGCGATGTAAATGTAATCAAAGTAGAAAAAACTACCCGTAATATTGCTATCAACAGCACCTATACAAACGTAAGAGTAAAATGTGACCCGGATTACGCTTTCGACTTTGAATACCAACTTGATTATGGTAACCTTAATGGCACCGGTGACTTTAAGTTCACAGAGAAAATAGAAAAAAATACAAGGGCAAGTTATAAAGGATATTATAAGAGTAGCGGCGTAAACCGTATGTATGTAAGGGCAGAATACGGTGATATTAGCCTTAGCAAAGGTTAAATGTCTAAAAATGGCACTGCCATGCAACCATTTTGATATCCTAGTCGTCTATAAAAAAATACACTTAACTACTCATCACAGTTAAGCTAACTGTCCTCATCAGGCAGGAGTTCAACCATCAATCAAGCTTTCGTTAAAACGGAAACAAAGTGCTCAAATACGTTCCAAAACGTAACATGCTGTAAAAAACACAAGCCAGCCCTATTAAAGGCTGGCTTTTATATTTAAAATCCCCACTAATAGGTATTGCCTGATTTTCAAAATCAGAATACATTAGCAGTACAATAAATTTTACAGTTAAGTTAGTTAAAAGAGCAAGCTTCGGACATAAAATCTCCGGAGCTTATTTTTTTAGTTACTATATGAGGAATAATTTCCTAAATCAGAGAAATTGCTTTAAATAATTATTTTTGTACAATAATTTATACGTAAAATGGTAAAACAACAAATTACAAAAATTTTATCCGGAGTCGTCTTAGCACTTACGACAACTTTAAGCATAAATGCATTTAAACCTAATCAAACTGATGACAAATGCCTCATAGTGGTAGGTATAGCCAGTAAGGATTTTAAATGCCAAAAGGGTGATGATAAGGTGGCCTATCCTACCCATGCCGGCTATCAGGCTGTATACCATACTAACAGCGACAATTATTACAATACAGCAAATTACGTTAAGACTTTGTTACGTGATAAATTTAAAGTGCCGGATAAGAATATCACTTTATATTCTTCAGACAAATCTACCTGTGTAATTATAAGCTATAGGCAGGAAATCAAAGAATGGAAATGTACTGTGGTAAAATGCGCTGTTGGATTTGGAGAAAGTAAAGATGCTGCACTAGCCGATGCCGTTGCACAAAAAAATAGTCTAGTAGGCCCCAAAGTTCCCTATCTGGAAATGGATACGTTTAATTGCCCTGAATAAATCTTGATATTTATAAAACGAAAAACTCCGGCTAGTACCGGAGTTTTTTAATATGTAGTATTGAATTATTTTATAAATTCAATCTTCTGTGCTTCTTCAAGGTTAACGCTGTCAAAAAAGCCCTGTTCGTTCATCCAGTCATCGCTGAATACTTTACTCATATAACGTGAGCCGTGGTCAGGGAAAATTAAAACAACATTACTATTTTCATCAAACTCTCCTAATTCTGCATATTGCTTAACAGCCTGGAAAGTTGCTCCACTTGTATATCCTACAAACAGGCCTTCAGTTTTAGCGATATGCCTTGCTGTATGTGCACTGTCCTCATCAGATACTTTTATAAACTTATCAATAACATCAAAGTCTGTAGCCGTAGGAATAAGGTTTTTACCCAATCCTTCTATCCTGTACGGGTAGATCTCTTCGCTGTCAAACTCTTTAGTCTCGTGGTATTTTTTTAATACAGATCCGTAGGCATCTACACCAAGAATTTTAACCGCCGGATTTTGCTCTTTAAGAAAACGTGCCGTACCTGATATAGTACCACCGGTACCGCTACAAGCAATAAGGTGCGTTATCTGTCCTTTAGTCTGTTCCCAGATTTCAGGACCTGTGGTTTTGTAGTGTGCGTCTACGTTAAGATCGTTAAAGTACTGGTTAATGTAAACCGAACCCTTGATCTCTTCATGAAGCCTTTTAGCTACGTTATAGTATGAGCGTGGATCGTCTGCAGAAACATTAGCAGGACATACATACACTTTAGCGCCCATAGCGCGAAGCATATCTATTTTATCTTTCGAAGACTTAGAACTTACTGCAAGTACGCAGTCGTACCCTTTAATAATGCTTACCATGGCAATACTAAAACCTGTATTACCGGAAGTAGTTTCGATAATTGTGTCGCCCGGTTTCAGGAGACCTTTTTTCTCTGCTTCTTCAATTATGTATAATGCAATTCTGTCTTTGGTGGAATGTCCCGGGTTAAAAGCTTCTACTTTTGCGTAGAAGTTACCCTTTAATCCTTCAGTAACTTTATTGAGCTTAATAAGAGGTGTGTTACCAATTAATTCCAACACATTATTATAGGCTTTTATTTCTTCTTTCATAAAAAATAAGTTAGTAAGGTAAAACTGCTACAAAGTTTATTGACCTCAAAACCTTGCAAAGCTAACAAAAAAAATTTAATTACTTTTTAATTCCTTCTAAATCTAATAAAAAACTGTATTCTTTGGCAACTTCCTTAATCGCTTCGAAACGTCCGGATGCCCCGCCATGCCCAGCTTCCATGTTGGTATCCAGGTATAAAAGATTGTTCCCGGTCTTGGTAACCCTTAATTTTGCTACCCATTTAGCCGGTTCCCAATATTGTACCTGCGAATCATGCAGACCAGTAGTAACCAACATATTTGGATAGTTTTGAGCAGTAATATTATCATATGGAGAATACGATTTCATATAATCGTAGTATTCTTTGTCGTTAGGATTACCCCATTCGTCATATTCACCTGTTGTTAATGGTATACTATCATCAAGCATAGTCGTAACAACATCTACAAAAGGTACCTGCGCAATAACACCGTGATAAAGTTGTGGTGCTATATTTATAATAGCTCCCATAAGCAAACCTCCGGCAGATCCGCCCTCGGCATACAAATGTTCGGCAGAAGTATATTTCTGGTCGATCACAAATTTAGAACAGTCTACAAAATCGGTAAAAGTATTTTTCTTTTTAAGCAGTTTTCCGTTATCATACCATTCACGGCCAAGATCTTCCCCGCCCCTGATATGGGCGATAGCATAGATAAACCCTCTATCCAAAAGGCTTAGCCTTATCGAAGAGAAGTAAGCATCCATAGAAGCCCCGTAAGAGCCGTAAGCATAAAGTAATAAAGGATTTTTACCATTCTTGGTAATTCCTTTACGATACACCATAGAAATCGGCACCTTAGTACCGTCTGCAGCAGTAGCCCAGACTCTTTCTTCGGTATAATTATTTTTATCAAATTTACCGCCAAGCACTTCCTGTTCTTTAAGGATAGTTTTCTCTTTGGTCTTCATATTAAAGTCTATTACAGAAGATGGCACTGCCAGCGACTGATAGCTGTAACGAAGTATTTCTGTATCAAAATCAGGATTGGTAGACGTTCCTGCTGTGTAAGTTTCGCTTTCAAAAGGCAGGTAGTACTCGCCTTTTCCATCCCAAGGGCGAATTCTTATTGTATTAAGTCCGTTGCTGCGTTCAGAAATTACCAGGTAGTTTTTAAAGATATCTATATCTTCCAAAAGCACCTCATTACGGTGTGGTATAAGGTCTTTCCAGTTCTCTTTTCCGGTTTTGTTTTCCGGGGTAACCATTAGCTTAAAGTTAGTCGCTTTATCTTTATTGGTAACTACATACCAGTTGTCACCATAATGCGAAATACTGTATTCAAGCCCTCTTGTTCTTTTTTGGAATACTTTAAAGTCGCCATCAGGCTTTTTAGCATCCAGTATACTAAATTCGCTTGTAAGCGTACTGCTGGCACCTATTACAAGGTATTTTTTAGATTTTTCTTTATAGATAAATGCACTAAAAGTATCATCTTTTTCATGGTATACAAGTACATCATCTTTAACATCTCTGTTAAGCTTGTGCTTGTAAATTTTATCCGAACGCAATGTTACCTCATCTTTACGGGTATAAAAAAGGGTGTTATTGTCGCCTGCCCATGTAGAGCCACCTGTAGTATTTTCAATTTTAAACGGAAGTGTCTCGTTCGTCTGAAGGTTTTTAACCTGAATTGTATATTGTCTTCTTGAAACAGTGTCTACACCAAACGCAGCCCATTTATTATCTTCACTTATATTTAAACCTCCAAGCTGAAAATAAGAATGTCCTTTTGCCATTTCGTTGCAATCGAACAATATTTCTTCTTTCGCCTCAAGGCTGCCTTTTTTACGGGCATATATAGGGTAGTCTTTTCCTTTTTCGTAACGGGTAATGTAAAAATATCCGTTGTAAAAGTAAGGTACAGATGAATCGTCTTCTTTGATCCTGCCTTTCATTTCTTCGAACAGGTCTTTCTGGAACTGTTTCTGACCGGCAGTCATTGTGTTGTAATAGTCGTTTTCTTTATTAAGGTAGTCTATCACTTCAGGATTTTCCCTTTCGTTAAGCCAGTAATAGTTATCTGTCCTTACGTCGCCGTGTTTTTCCAGTTTTTTTGGTTTAACAGTTGCCAGCGGCGGAGAAATGGTTTCGGTCATCTTAGTTTTATTAGATTGCGCATTCGCTGCAAAAATAACACAAACACAACTTAAAAGTAAGTGTTTTTTCATTTGTTTTATAGTTAGTTATAACTCTGCAATTTAGTACTTTTGACATACAGATCTTATTCCTAATCTAAAATATATTAAGAAATTATGAACATTTTTAGTAGATTTTTCAACACTCACACTGCGCTATAAAAAATGTATTTTTAATATATTTGCTTTAGAAACAAAAAATTTAAAATTATATACAATGTTTGGAGATATCATGGGAATGATGGGTAAACTTAAAGAAACCCAGCAAAAAATTGAAGATACTAAAAAAAGGCTTGACACTGTTTTGGTAGACGAGCAGAGCAATGACGGATTATTAAAGGTTACCATTACAGCAAACAGAAACATCAGGTCCCTTGCTATTGACGATTCTTTACTGGAAGATAAAGAACAACTGGAAGATTATTTAGTACTTGTACTTAATAAAGCTATTGCAAAGGCAACTGCTGTAAATGAAGCTGAGCTTGCTGCTGTAACTAAAGAAGGCATGCCGGATATACCGGGACTGGATATGTTTAAGTAATATAAATAACAAAGTTTCAAAGTCGCTAAGTATACTTACTCTGCCACTTTGAAACTTTGCTTATTAGAAACTTAATTTCTGCAAAGTTTCTATAACATAGTTATGCATCACTTCCTTATAATCAAGATGCGTGACAATTCGTAGTTTACCTTTACCTAACGAACTAATAAATATACTTTTTTGCTTTAGTTTCTCCATTAATGCAGCTTCGCTGTATTGTGGTTTAAGTGAAAAGATAAGGATATTAGTTTCTACAGGTTCTACTTTCTCTATCCACGGTAATTGCTGTAAAAAATTAGCCAGCTGCCTTGCACGCCTGTGGTCTTCTTCCAACCGGCCAACATTGTGTTGCAATGCGTAAAGTCCGGCAGCCGCAAGATATCCTGCCTGACGCATACCGCCACCAAATACTTTCCTTATTCGAATTGCTTTATTGATATGTTCCTGCTTCCCAACTAACAACGACCCTACGGGCGCTCCTAATCCTTTAGATAAGCATACTGATATAGTATCAAACAATTCACCAAATTGCTTAGGGTGCTGTCTTTTGGCTACAAGAGCATTCCATAAACGGGCACCGTCAAGGTGGTATTTAAGATTATTGGTTTTACATACCTCACCTATTTCCATAAGCGTTTGCAGGTCGTAACACGCTCCTCCGCCTTTGTTGGTTGTATTCTCTATACTTACAAGTGTTGTTAACGGACTATGGTAAAAATCGGGAGGGTTTATAGATTCTGCCACCTGGTTCGCGGTTATCATACCTCGGTTGCCATCTATCAATCGGCTCGATACGCCGCTGTTAAAGGCAACACCACCGCCCTCATAATTAAAAACGTGCGACCATTTATCGCATATCATTTCATCACCCGGATTTGTATGTAATTTTATTGCTGTCTGGTTTGCCATGGTGCCCGAAGGAAAAAATAATGCAGCCTCCATACCAAAAAGGTCGGCTACGGTTTCTTCGAGCTGTACAACGGTAGGATCCTGTTTATAAACATCATCGCCCACCTTTGCCCTGAACATTTGCTGAAGCATTTCATGCCCCGGGCGGGTTACCGTGTCACTTACTAAATTTATTTCCATATTATTGAAAAGGATAGCTTATTTTTGCTTAATACAAAACTACATTATTTATGACAAATACCGAACAAATTAAAGGTATTATAGAGCGTCTTGGTGCGCTGAGGAGGTATCTTTGACATTGACAGGAAATTAATTGAAATATCTAACGAAGAGGAAAAGACTTTTGCTCCCGATTTCTGGAACAACGCCAAAGAAGCCGAAATAATCGTAAAAAACCTGCGTACTAAAAAAAAGTGGGTTGAAGACTACGAGAAAGGAAATACAATGGCCGAAGAACTCCAGATTCTTTATGAATTTTTCAAAGAAGGTGCCGCTACCGAGGAAGAACTCGACAATCAGTATAGCGTGACTGCGACACATATAGAAAACCTTGAGTTTAAGAATATGCTTTCGGATGAAGGCGATACCCTAAGTGCCGTACTGCAAATTACGGCAGGCGCCGGAGGCACAGAAAGCTGTGACTGGGCTGCTATGCTTATGCGTATGTATATTATGTGGGGTGAAAAAGAAGGCTATAAAGTTAAAGAACTTAACTATCAGCCCGGTGAGGTTGCCGGTATTAAAACCGTGACCATTGAATTTGAAGGCGATTATTCTTTCGGCTACCTGAAGGGCGAAAATGGCGTACACCGTTTAGTACGTATTTCTCCTTTTGACAGTAATGGTAAACGCCATACATCATTTGCATCGGTATATGTTTATCCACTTGCAGACGATACCATTCAGATAGAGATAAGCCCGGCAGATATTTCATGGGAAACCATGCGTTCGAGCGGCGCAGGAGGGCAAAATGTAAATAAAGTAGAGACGGCAGTGCGACTTCGCCACCACCCTACGGGTATTATCATTGAAAACTCCGAAACACGTTCGCAGCTTGACAACAAAACCAAAGCCATGCAGTTGCTGAAATCGCAGTTGTATGAAATTGAACTTAAAAAACGCCAGGCAGTACGTGACGAAATTGAAGCCAACAAAATGAAAATTGAGTGGGGTTCGCAAATTCGCAACTACGTAATGCACCCATATAAGTTGGTAAAAGATGTGAGAACACAATTTGAAACCAGCGATGTTGATGGCGTTATGAACGGAAATATCGACGCCTTTTTAAAGGCATATCTGATGATGATGGGCCAAAAAGAAGAAGATCAGGTATAAAGTATGCTTATTAAAAAATTAGTCCTCCAAGTTGACTCTTGGGGGACTTTTTTTAACATTTCCTGTTATACAGCGGGATTCCAGCAAAATAGGCTTAATATTAGAATTTTTAACCTTACAAAATCGTGTAGCATTTGTTACAACATTAGTTTTTAACACTTTATTGTGAGTATTTAGTCGTACTTTCACATTCGGAATTATGACATGTTTAACATTCAATAAAGTTCCCATTCAAAAACTATGAGCTATAAAAAGCCAGTTTATTATATACCCGACAATGAGGCTCTCAGGCTGGAAAAGCTTAGTGAGTACGATATCCTTGATACCCATTCAGAAGATACTTTTGATAAGATCGCTCTTATGGCATCGCAGGTATTTAACTGTCCGAGTGCTTTTATAACTTTTATAGATGAAAAGAGGGCTTTTTTAAAGTCTAACCTTAGCTCATTGACTTTTAATGAGGTAAACCGTGAGGGTACTTTATCTTCTATTGCAATTTTAAACGATGATGTCACCGTTTATAACGATACCAACGATTTTACTGAACTTGCAAACCATGCATTTGTTAAAGGCGAAAACGGGGTGCGTTTCTACGCAGGAGCACCATTGAAATCGCCGGAAGGTTACAATGTAGGGGTTATTTGTGTTACTGACCAGGTACCGCATGAAGCCTCCGAACTACAACTGGATATGCTAAAAACATTAGCTAAAATTATAATTGATAAACTGGAAAACAGGCTGCGTTATAAAAAATCCATTCAGTCGCAGATCAACCTTATGAACATTGCCCTGCATGAGATCAAAAATCCGCTTGCTTCTATAAGCCTTGCGAACGATGTTATAAGAAAAGATGCTTCTACTCTGCCGCGTATGACAGACATGATAAAATCATCTGTTGCCATGATGCAGAAAAGGCTTGCAAACCTGCTTACACAATCTGAACTTGAAGAAAAAGACTTAGTTCTTTCTATAGAGCAAATTAACCTTAAAGATATGTTTACAAGGCTGGTTAATAATTTTGAATTATTAGCAAACCGTAAAAAACAGGTTATTGAGTTAAACTGCGACGAAACGCTTATTGTTGAAGGTGACCGCTCTAAAATATCAGATGTACTGCATAACTTACTAAGCAACGCTATAAAATATTCCTACCACAATACTGCTATTAGAGTTTCTGCGCGCGAAGCCGGAAATTATATGCACATTGAGGTAAAAGACGAAGGTCAGGGACTAAATTTTGATGACATACAGAAACTGTTTACCAAGTTTGCAAAACTTAGCTCTAAGCCTACAGGCAAGGAAACATCAAATGGATTAGGCCTTTCTATTACAAAATCGTTTGTAGAACTTCACAGGGGCAATATTTATGCTATGAGCCCGGGTAAAGATAAAGGAACAACATTTATTGTATCTATTCCGCTTAAATACCGCATGCCAAATGATATTGAAGCAATAGCCGAATTTAACTCGTAAAATTTCGCTGCATCGTTTTATATTCTTAATTTAAGGGCTGCTTTAAATTAGGTAACTATGAACAATCAAAGGGCATTGCTTGATACTCCATCGTTAACCAGCGAAAAATCATTAAAAACTCTTGTAGAGAACAGAACTGTATATTCACTAGATAACTGCGAACTTAATCTTTTTGAAACCTATCAGGAATCATTGAGAGTACCATTGAAATTTAACGACCTTGTTGTTACAAGCATGCTAAGGGGCAAAAAAGTAATGCACCTGTTTGATGATCCCGGTTTTGAATACCTGCCCGGAGAAACAGTTATTGTTCCCGGAAATGTAGAAATGAAGATCGACTTTCCTGAAGCATCGGTTCAAAACCCTACCCAATGCCTGGCACTCGCTATAGATCATAATAAGATAAATGATACTTTGGTATTTCTTAACGAACGCTATCCAAAAGAAGATGAGTTATGGAAACTGAACCACGAAAATTATTTCTTTTATAATAATACTGAATTAGCCACCACCATAAATAAACTTATTCGGGAATGCATGAGTTATTCTGTAACTAAAGATGCACTGGCAGATCTTGCCCTTCAGGAATTGCTTATTCGGATTATTCAGACACAGACCGCACAAAGAGTAAACGAGGAAACCACAATTGATACCAACAGCACTATTTACATCATTACAGAGTACATACGTGAAAATATTACCTCCAGTATTAACCTGAAAGAGCTCAGTAACAAAGCTTGTATGAGTACTACTTCTTTTTATCGCTATTTTAAACGGGAACTGGGCATGAGCCCGATTGAGTTTATACTCAATGAAAAAATTAAACAGGCAAAAAAGCTACTCAAAAACCCCGGGATACAAATAAACGAAGTGTGTTTTATGTCGGGGTTTGAAGACTGTAATTATTTCATAAGGCTGTTTAAAAAACACGAAGGCATAACACCAAAGCAATATCAGCTGCTTTACGTTAACTAGTCTTCTATAAAACTAACAGGCTCCAGGTCTTTGGCTTCCTCTTCTGTAAATAATCTCGATTCAATCATGAATCGTTTACCAAGCGGTATTTCCAAAGAAAAGCTTGCTCCTCTTCCATCAATAGCATTAAGCGTTAAATGCGTATGCTTCCAGTATTCAAACTGGTCTTTACTCATCCAGAATTCGCAATCTTCTATAACTCCAAGGCAAACATCGCTGTAACCGAGCTTAAAATCGCCTTTTTCAAAACACATGGGCTGGGAACCGTCGCAGCATCCTCCGCTTTGATGAAACATTAATTCTCCATATCGTTTCTTAAGCTCTGCAATAAGTGCAATAGCCTGAGGTGTAACATCAATTCTTTTATACATAGCTGTTTATTTATAACAGGGCCGTGGGGCTTAGCCCTGTTTTTATATTATCCGTTAATATCAACAAGTATTTTTACCTGCGATGGATTAGAAACCAGAGCTTCAAAGCCATCTGCAACAATATTATCCAGTTTAATTTTCTGGGTAACCAGTTTTTCTACAGGCATACGTCCCGAATCGATAAGGGCGATAACCTGCGGAAAGATATTCCTGTAGGCAATAATACCCTTAATAGTAATTTCCCTCACCACCTGATCGAATGCATCGTGGGTAACAGGTTTACCAAATAATGCTACTAAGACAGCTGTTCCGCCGTTTCTAAGGCTTTTTAGGCCGTTCTCATATGTTGCTTGAACTCCGGCAGCATCAAGATACACATCTGCACCGCCATTGGTTAGTTTTTTAACCTGTCCCGGAATATCTTCTGTTTTGCCATTAATAACATGGGTCGCACCAACTTCAGTTGCTTTTTCAAGGCGTTTATCGGCAACATCTACCACAATAACATTGGGCGATCCGGCAGCAATAGCCGCCTGTACACACAATAACCCGATTGGCCCCGCACCAAATATTACGCATGACTGACCCAGCTTCAATCCGCTTTGTAAAACACCATATACTGCAACCGCAGCAGGTTCTACAAGCGCACCCTGCTCAAAACTCATGCTATCCGGAATCTTGTGCACCATATAATCTTCCACCACCGTATATTTCGCAAAGCCACCATTAGATGTTAACCCCACAAAGCCAAGGGGCTCAGAAAGGTTGTATTCTCCGTTAGCAATAAATGGGCTTTCAGGATTTTTAAACAGTGGCTCTATCACTACCCTGTCGCCTACTTTTACGTTTGTAACACCTTCACCAACTTCGCTAACTATACCCGAGAATTCATGACCAAGTGTTGTAACCCCCTGATGCCCGTTAAGCGAATACGGTTTATCAACCGGAATCAGCATTGGCCCGTGTGTATACTCATGTAAATCAGATCCGCATATACCGGTAAACTGAACCTCTATTTTTACCTGTTTTTGTCCTGCTGTAGGAATTTCTGTTTCTTCAACCCTAATATCTTTTGCAGCATGCCAGCGTGCCGCCTTCATTGTATTTGACATTCTAAAAAAATTAAATTAATATATAATAAATCAGGCCGCCTAAGCAGCCTGACTTCCAAACATTCTAACAATTAGAAAAAGCCCAATTTCTTTTTATCGTAAGAGATAAGCATGTTTTTTGTCTGCCTGTAATGCTCTAACATCATTTTATGGTTTTCACGGCCAAAGCCCGATTTTTTATAGCCACCGAATGGCGCATGTGCAGGATACGCGTGATAATTGTTAACCCAAACCCTACCTGCTTTTATTGCACGGGGCACCTGGTAAAGCTCATGTGCGTCACGTGTCCACACGCCGGCACCAAGTCCGTAAAGGGTATCGTTGGCAATTTCTATAGCTTCCTCTGTAGTTTTAAAGGTAGTGACACATACAACAGGCCCAAATATCTCTTCCTGGAAAATCCTCATTTTATTATGTCCTTTAAATATAGTCGGCTGAATGTAGTATCCCCCGCCAAGTTCGCCATCCAGTTGATTGACTTCACCGCCTGTAAGCACTTCAGCACCTTCTTCTTTACCAATTTTAAGGTACGATTTTATCTTCTCGAACTGGTCGTTAGAAGCCTGGGCCCCCATAGCTACAGTTCTGTCAAGTGGGTGTCCTATTTTTATGGCTTCGGTACGCTCTATTACTTTAGCGATAAATTTATCATAGATATCTTCATGAACCAGCATACGTGACGGGCACGTACATACCTCACCCTGATTTAAGGCGAACATTACAGCTCCTTCAACGGCTTTATCAAAATAATCATCGTCGGCATCTGCAACAGATTTAAAGAATATGTTCGGCGATTTTCCACCAAGTTCCATCGTAGACGGAATAATATTTTCGGCAGCATATTGCATAATAAGACGGCCTGTAGTAGTTTCTCCTGTAAATGAAACTTTAGAGATACGTGGCGATGTAGCAAGCGGTTTACCGGCTTCTACACCAAAACCATTAACGATATTAATTACACCCGGTGGCACCACATCTTTTAATAACTCCATCAATACGATAATTGATACAGGAGTCTGCTCTGCAGCTTTAACCACCGTACAGTTACCCGCTGCAATAGCCGGTGCAATTTTCCAGGTAGCCATTAGTAACGGGAAGTTCCATGGGATGATCTGCCCCACAACACCCAAAGGTTCATGAAGCACAATACTTACCGTATTTTCGTCATGTTCTGAGATTGTTCCTTCTTCTGCGCGGATTACACCTGCAAAATACCTGAAATGGTCGATACAAAGCGGTAAATCGGCAGCAAGGGTTTCACGGATGGCTTTACCGTTGTCTATGGCCTCAACAGTAGCAAGGTATTCCAGATTAGCCTCCATAACATCGGCAATCTTATTTAATACATTGCTTCGAAGAGCAGGAGATGCTTTTCCCCATGTTTTAAAGCCTTCATGGGCGGCATCAAGAGCCAATTCTATATCTTCTTTGGTAGAACGTGCCGCTTTTGCAAACACTTTTCCATCTATTGGCGATACATTATCAAAGTATTCACCTTTAACGGGAGGTACAAATTTGCCTCCAATAAAATTATCATATTTATCCTTAAATTCAGGACGTTTTTCAATACTCATAGTCTTGTAGTTTATTTGTTGTCATTCAAAGTTAAACTACTATATCGTTAGAGTATAGCATAAATCCTTCATTCAATAGCACAAATCTGACATATTGCTGTTTTCAGGCACTGAAATATATAAAAGATTTAAAAAATAACAATATAAATTATTTATTCAGAATTATAACCATTCAACCAGTGAAACACCTAATCCAATGGTTGTCTGTTTGTTATTATAATCGATAAGTGTTTCACCATAACCGTGTGTCAGCTGAAAATAACCACGAAGATTACCGGAAAGATTACGTGACCACGAAAATTCGGCATATCCTTTTAAATGCCTGTTGAAAGATAGGTTACTGCTTGTAGTAAGCGACAGTACATTTTTACCCATAGCATAAATAACTGTAGCATCGCCACGACCTATATATTCAACAATATCGGGATTATCGTCTTCATTGTTCTGATCGGGCAGCCTAAACCACGGACGAAGGTACACCTGCCAGTTTCCGCTTTCAAAGCCGGTATGCAATATTATTCTGTTCCAGCTTCTCGACAACGGCATACTACGTCCATTAGACTGGTGGTTAAAGCTTATGCCTGCCATTTTATTGGTAAGACCAAACAGTTTAAAGTTGGTTGCGAAGTTTAATAGTACTTCCGGTTCATAATTAGTCTCCCTGAAAGGACGCGACAAACTTTTGTTATACAACTGCCAGTGCGATTTTTGTGTGTAGGCTCCCCATATATCGCCATGCCCCCAGAAAAGTCCCTGAAAAACTTTAACCTTGAAACTAATTTGGAATTTAGCCTCCAGGTTATTCAGGTCCTGGTTATCTACCACTTCGTAACCAGGGCTAGTATTACCGCTATGCGGTTTTCCATTGGGTTCACTTGACCAGCGTACCGGAAGTATATATAATGGTTTATAAGGTGTTATGATAAACGTACCGGAAGATGTAAGAGTATCCAGCTCCCAACGCTGTGCCATAGATTTTGGCCTGTCGTTATTGAAAAGAGACGACACCTGAGCGGTGCTTAGACTACTGATAAACAATAGAAAAACTACAACGTAGTTGCGAACAGAATATAAAAAAACAGGCATAAAAGGTTTTGTTTAAAAACAAAGATACCTATTATGCCTGTTAAAATTTATTTAAAGAAATTTCCCTTTATGTAAATAGAGAAACGATATAGTACATGATTGCTGCAATTACTGCTGATACCGGTATTGTAAGTATCCATGCCCAAAGAAGGCTGATAGTTACCCCCCAACGTACCGCTGATACCCTTTTAGTGATACCAACACCAATAATTGAACCTGTAATAGTATGTGTTGTAGATACCGGAATACCAAAATGTTCGGCAGTATAAAGTGTAATTGCACCTGCTGTTTCGGCTGTTACACCTTCAAGCGATGTAACTTTTGTAATTTTAGATCCCATAGTTTTCACAATCTTCCAGCCACCGCTCATTGTACCAAGGCCTATCATAGCAAAACTCACAAGAGGCACCCATCCATAATGCTCAACAAAATATTTAAACGGATCTGCAGCAGTTAAGTAAGCCGTATCAATGTCAATCTTAGTATGATAGTAGATAACTGCTGCACCAATAATACCCATTACCTTTTGCGCATCGTTAGCACCATGCCCAAGACTAAATAGTGCAGATGAAATCAATTGAAGCCTTTTAAACCACTTATCAGCTTTAGACGGGTTTGCTTTACGGCAAATATTGAGTATAAGTATAGTAAGAAAATATGCGACGACCATACCAATTAAAGGAGCAGCAAAAATAAATAATACGATAGGAATTACTTTTGCGTAATTAATAACAGTATTAAGATCTGCACCGGGAATTGTGAAAGCATGAGCCATAGCAGCACCCATAAAACCACCGATAAGTGTATGCGATGATGACGATGGTATACCTAGTTTCCAGGTTAAAAGGTTCCAGGTGATAGCCGCAATAAGTCCTGCAAAAATAACCTCAAGTGTTATAAAATCTTCGCCAACAGTTTTAGCGATCGTGTTACCAATTTTAAACTCTCCAATCCAGTATTTAGAAATAAAATAAGCAAGAAAGTTAAAAAAAGCTGCCCAAAGTACCGCCTGAAAAGGCGTTAATACTTTCGTAGCAACTATGGTAGCTATAGAGTTTGCAGCATCGTGAAATCCGTTGATGTAATCAAAGATTAATGCTAAAATAATAATTACTACAAGTAATGTAAACATAGATAATAGTTTAGTGAGTTGTTATTATGAATGCTTAACAGAGATAGACTCTAATACATTCGCAACTCCCTTACATTTATCAGCAGCTGTTTCAAGAGAAGAAAGTACTTCTTTATACTTAATAATGTTTTTAGCATCTGTTTCGTTCTCAAAAATATCAGCTACAGCTTTATCAAATACGTTATCCGATTTGTTTTCAAGCTTGTTTATTCTTTTACATGCATCTGCAATACCTTTAAGGTTTTTCATATCCTTAAGATCTGCAACCGCAATCTGGATAAGCTGGCAACTTTCCAGTGTAATTTCGGTCATTTTTCGTATTGACTTCGTGATCTTTTCAACCTGGTATAGCCTCATTCTGTTGGCAGCACCGTAAAGGTAATCTGCAACGTTATCAATAGCTGAAATAAGCGCGTGGATATCTTCCCTGTCAAAAGGAGTTATGAAGTTACGGCTTAACTCAAGGTTAGTCTGGTGTGCAATCTCTTCGATTACAGCCTCTAATTCTTCAATTTTCCTGTAGTAAGCTTCTCTCTCTTCTTTAGGAGTGTTAACTGCTTCGTGAAGTGTTTCTGCTAGTATAACAAGGTTTGATGTTGCCTGTTCAAAAAGGGGGAAAAATTTCTTATCTTTTGGTACAAGAAATTGGAAGATACTGTTAATAGACATTAGCTTTCGTGTTTTATGGCGCAAATGTACTCTTCCAATGTTAAGAAATCATTAAGTTATCATGAATATGAGGTTATTTGTTCTAATCGTTTGTTAACCGAATAAAACAAAGGAATTCTCAATAATTTCTAAAGATATCAAACGTTTTCGTATTTTTGCTACTCAAAAAATACATTCAATACACAAATATACAACGTAACATGGATATTAACTTCAATAAAAACGAAGATCATAATAAACTTTTGCTTTCAGAATACAAACAAAAGTTAGCCAAAGTAAAATTGGGCGGCGGCGAAAAACGTATTGAAAAGCTTCACAACGAAGGCAAAATGACTGCACGTGAGCGTATTGAGTACCTTCTGGATAAAGATTCAAAAAGCATAGAGATTGGGGCATTTGTAGGCGATGGTATGTATGCAGAACATGGCGGATGCCCATCTGGCGGTGTTGTTATAAAAATAGGCTACGTTCGCGGTAAGCAATGTATTGTTGTAGCCAATGATGCTACCGTTAAAGCCGGGGCGTGGTTCCCTATTACTGGAAAGAAAAATCTGCGTGCACAGGAAATAGCTATGGAAAACCGCCTGCCTATTATTTACCTTGTAGACAGTGCCGGGGTTTACCTACCACTTCAGGACGAAATTTTCCCCGACAAAGAGCATTTTGGACGTATTTTCCGCAACAATGCTATTATGAGCAGTATGGGCATTACCCAGATTGCAGCCGTTATGGGCAGCTGTGTTGCCGGTGGTGCTTACCTGCCAATTATGAGTGACGAAGCGCTTATTGTAGACAAAACAGGAAGTATTTTCCTTGCAGGAAGCTACCTTGTAAAGGCTGCTATTGGCGAAACCATAGACAATGAAACACTTGGCGGTGCCACGACACACTGTGAAATTTCCGGGGTTACTGATTATAAAGCCAAAGACGATAAAGATGCCCTTGACAAAATAAAGAACATTGTCGATAAAATAGGCGATTACAACAAAGCAGGGTACAACCGTATAAAAGCGGAGAAACCTGCATTGCCGGAACAGGATATTTACGGTATAATTCCGAAATCGCGCTCTGAGCAGTATGATATGATGGAAATCATCAAACGACTGGTAGACAACAGCGAATTTGAAGAATATAAAGCAGGCTACGGACAAACTATCATTACAGGTTATGCCCGTATAGATGGCTGGGCTGTTGGTATTGTGGCCAATCAGCGTAAAGTGGTAAAATCTAAAAAGGGTGAAATGCAGTTTGGCGGTGTAATTTATTCTGACAGCGCCGATAAAGCGACACGCTTTATTGCTAACTGTAACCAAAAGAAAATTCCTCTTGTCTTCCTTCAGGATGTTACCGGATTTATGGTGGGCTCTAAATCAGAACATGGCGGCATTATCAAAGATGGAGCTAAAATGGTAAATGCCGTTAGTAACTCGGTTGTACCTAAGTTCACTGTTGTTGTGGGTAACTCGTATGGCGCAGGTAACTATGCAATGTGTGGAAAGGCATACGACCCAAGGCTTATTTTTGCATGGCCAAGTGCCGAGCTTGCCGTTATGGGTGGTACACAGGCTGCTAAGGTACTATTACAAATAGAAGCTTCATCGCTTAAAGCAAGGGGCGAAGAAATTACACCTGAAAAAGAAGCGGAACTTTTTGATAAGATCAAGGCGCGCTATGATGCGCAGGTATCTCCGTACTACGCTGCTTCAAGATTGTGGACGGATGCTATTATCGATCCGCTTGATACACGTAACTGGATATCGTTAGGTATTGAAGCTGCTAACCACGCTCCTATTGAGAAACAATTTAACCTTGGCGTTATTCAGGTTTAATTTTATCTTTGCAAAAGTATTATACTGTCATACCAATATGACTTTTAACGATCACGCACCTGTTTCAGGCTGCGTGATTGTTGTTTTTAAGCTTCCCAAGCTACACAAAATTTTATAGCACCTAATCCAACTATAAGATTTATCCTTAAATTAGATGCATGAAATTATCTGAAACTGAATTACAGGATCTCGCGCAACAACTGCGCTGCCCCAACGGCGATAATGGCCTCAAGGTGGGCGAAATGATGAATTTCACCAATAGCAACATCATTAGCAGGGTGATAGACAGCCTTAATTTACAACATAACGATTCAATATTAGAAATTGGTCCCGGTAACGGCGCACATGTATCGTCTTTTATAAATAATGCATCAGAGGGAGAATATCACGGTATAGACATCTCTGAATTGATGTTATCCGAAGCTTCCAATAGCAACGCTGCATTTAAGAATGTGTTTTTTCAGCATACTAACGGAAGCGATATTCCATTTGAAGAAAACAGGTTTAATAAAATATTTACCGCTAATACCATCTATTTTTGGGATGAGCCGCAGGCGTTCGCCGATGAAATAGCCCGTGTACTAAAAACAGGCGGGATTCTATCTATAGGTTTTATCCCGGAAAGTACAATGAAAAAGATTCCATTTGCCAAATATGGGTTTACACTGTATAGTATACCAACAGTAACTAAACTTTTAGAAAACGCCGGATTTATTGTTGAAGCAGCCGTTACCGACACCGAATTTGTTACCAGTAACAGTGGCGAAAAAATAGAACGTGAATTTGTAATACTGACTGCTAAGAAATCACAGTAACGATGAAAATATATTTAATAACAGCTTTTACTTTTTTAAGTGTAGTATCTGCTTCGGCACAAACCTTTACAAGGCGCGATAGTTTACAGGGTGGCTTACGACCTGAACGCACCAGTTTTGATGTGCAGCGTTACGACCTGAACATAAAGGTAGATCCGGGTAAAAAGTTTATTAGCGGATACAATGACATTACTTTTAAGGTTGTAGAAAATACCGCTAAGATTCAGCTTGACCTTTTTGAAAATATGACCATAGACAGTATTGCAGTTAAAGGCAATACTATAAAATACAAACGTGATAACGATGCCGTTTTTATAACTTTTAGTGAGCCGCTTAAAAAAGGCAGCGAAGAAAAGCTTCGCTTTTACTACTCGGGAAATCCGCTGATAGCTAAAAATGCACCCTGGGATGGTGGATTTGTTTTTTCGAATGATGCCGATGGGAAACCCTGGATAGGTGTTGCTGTACAGGGAACGGGAGCAAGTTTATGGTATCCTGTGAAAGACAGCCAGACTGACGAACCCGACAAAGGCGCGACCGTTAAAGTAGCTGTTCCAAACGGACTCATGAATGTATCTAACGGACGATTTATAGGCAACGAAGATTTAAAAAATGGTTATACGCGCTGGGATTGGGAGGTAACAAACCCGATCAACAATTACAATATTACACTGAACATTGCCGATTACGTCCATATACATGATAATCTGGACGGACTTGACCTTGACTATTATGTACTTCGTAAAAATGAAGATAAGGCCCGAAAACAATTTGAGGAAGTAAAACCTATGATGGAATGCTTTCAAAGCAAATTTGGTAAATATCCCTTCTTTGAAGATGGCTATAAACTGGTTGAGACTCCATATTTGGGAATGGAACATCAAAGCGCTGTTGCTTACGGAAATAAGTACAAAAAGGGATACATGGGTATGGATATTAGCGGTACCGGTGTTGGGTTATTGTTTGATTATATAATAATTCACGAAACCGGGCACGAATGGTTTGGCAACAGCATTACTTCTAAAGATATTGCCGATATGTGGATTCACGAAGGGTTTACTACCTATTCTGAATCGGTTTATGTTGAGTGTCGTTACGGCTACGAAAAAGCAATGCAGTACATAACAGGGCAACAGTACAGCGTTGGCAACCGCAAACCCGTTATTGGGGTGTTTGGCGTAAACAAAGAAGGTTCGGGCGATATGTATTACAAAGGTGCGCTGATGCTAAATACGCTTCGCCATGTAATTAATGACGATGCCAAATGGTGGGATTTGATTCTGAACTATTCTCTAATGTATAAAAAAGATATTATTGACACAGAAACAGTGGTGAACTATTTTAATAAAAAAGCAGGCATGAACTTTACTCCTGTTTTCGATCAATACCTTCGCTATAAAGATATACCTGTACTGCAGGTAAAATCTAAAGGCAAAAATTTAGAATACCGCTGGGTAACCGATGTTGCTAATTTTACAATGCCTGTAGGTGTAACCGTAAACGGAAAAGAAATGCGGCTTAACGCAACCAATAATTGGCAATCTACTACCCTGACCGATAAAGCCGAGAAAATAGAACTGCAAAGAAGTAAGTTTTATGTAAAGCTGCAAACGCTATAAATGCAAAAATCCGTTACTGTACAGTAACGGATTTTTTTATGTTTTGTCCTGAAGATTATGCCAGGCTTTTAAGCGTAGCATCTCTTTGTAATTTACCAGATCCTGTCTCGGCAAATTTTGGTACAAAAAGAACTTCTTTTGGTTTCTCAAATTTGTCCAGCTTTTTATAAACCGACTCATCGATATCAAAAGGCGCGCCTTCTATAACAAGTACAAGTTTTTCACCTAATTTATCATCAGCAACTCCTTTTACAAAAAAGCGCCTGTTTATTTTAGAGGATAGTTTTTCTTCAATCTGTTCCGGGAAGAGTTTAACACCACCGCTGTTTATAACATTGTCGTGCCTGCCAAGCCAAATAAAGTGCTGATCGTCTAAAACTTCAACAACATCATTCGTCACAACAGGTTCATTGCAAATAACATACGGATCGATAACAAGGCAATGCCTTTCATCTTTGCTAATTCTTACGTTGGGCAGTACAGTAAAAGCTTCCTCTCCTATTTTTTTAGCTGCAATATGGGTAATGGTCTCTGTCATACCATAGGTTTCATATATCTCAACAGGCAGTACAGCCAATTGGTCTGAAAGTGCCTGGCTTACTTTTGCCCCTCCGAGTATGATTTTTTTTATTTGCTGCAATTTTTCCAGCGAATGCTGCGCCTGTAAAGGCACCATAGCTGCAAAATCGTACTGCGTGTCATTTCTTTCTAACGGATTAGAAACCGGGGCTACCAAATCCATATCCCAACCCAGTATAAAAGCGCGTACCAGCATCATTTTTCCTGCCACGAACTGTGTGGGCAGGCAGTGCAATACTTTGATACCCGGCATAAGGTCAAAAAATTCACCCGTTGCCAAAGCAGAATGCACCATCGCCTGTTTTTCTACCTTAATAAGTTTTGGGGCACCTGTAGTACCCGATGTCTGCATTTCAATAAAATCAGTCTGGTCAAACCAATCCAGCAGAAAATCGCCTACAGCCCTTTCGTAAGCTTCACCTTCTTTAATAAAGCTGTACGCAATACGGCACAGATCATCTTCGGTAAGATGAAATCCGTTAAGTTTAAATTGGGGGTGTACAAAGTGATAATCCGGGTTATTCATAGTTTTTTCCTATTTGATTTAAAGCAGTTTTTTCTTCGTTAATCAAGTGGACAGGACCGGTTAGTTTTTCCTTCCAATTGGTCCATTTGTATTTCCTATTAAAGATAATTAAAAGAATCGGAAATATAATTAGTACAGGTACGATTATATCTAATCCTGCCGATGGTTCCGAAACATCTTTAAGTACCGAATAGGTCTGGAAAGCTGTCCAGTCTGCTGTAACAAGCAGCACACCTGTAAGATTATTTGCCGCGTGAAAACCAAGGGCAAGTTCTGCCCCATCATCCATAAGTGTTATTATTCCGAGGAAAAGGCCTGTACCGATATAATATATCATTATCAGGTAGCCCATTTTTGATACCTCGGGATTAAAAAAGTGCATCCCACCGAAAATAACTGATGTCATAACCAATGGAAACCATTTATTTTTAGCAAGATTACCAAATCCCTGCATTAAATACCCTCTAAATACGAGCTCTTCAACAGATGTTTGTATTGGCACCATTGCTATAGCTATTAAAAAGAGAGGGACAAACTTTACAATATCAAACTGAATTACATAAGATTCAGGATTCAGATAATAATCTAAAATCGTAGTCAGGCATGAAAATATAAACCATAACAAGAAAGAAAAAAGTATTCGTGACTTATCAATCTTCGGCCGACTTGTGATTATTTCATTAAATCGTTGTCTGTGTATGTTTCTTATAACAATATAAAGTGCTACTAACGCTACTAAAAATGAAAAAAGCACCAAAAACAAGGTTAAATTTAGGTTTAAGTAACCAAGCATGTCCTCCTGTGTCGCGGGAATAGGACTTCCATCTGACATTGCTTTAACCGAAATTGCGATTAAGAGTGGTAACTGTCCAATAAATGAAGTGAAAATGACAATTACTGACCCTACAAGATATTTCCAGAATTTATTTTCCGGCTTAAACCCAAGTTCTATGAACATACTTATATTATTATTTAAGATTTTGTTTGCACTAAGTTACTTCAAATTTCCGTTTATAATAGCGAACTTTGCAAAAAGAAAATAATGATTACTATATACCACAATCCGCGATGCAGCAAGTCGCGAGAGGGTTTACAATTTCTGGAACTTGAAGAAAAACCTTTTACCACAGTAAAATACCTTAGCGAACCACTATCAAAAGAAGAACTTACCGAAATTATTAAAAAGCTGGGCATTAAGCCAATAGAGCTTGTGCGTCAAAAAGAAGCTGTCTGGACAGAAAATTACAAAGGCACAGTATTAACAGATGGCAAGGTTATTGATGCCATGGTGCAGCATCCAAATTTAATAGAGCGCCCGATAGTTGTAATTGGAGATAAAGCCGTTATTGCACGCCCTGCGGATAGGATAAAAGAAATTTTATAGAAACACATTTTTAGAGCCTGACAGATAAACTATCAGGATGAGGCAACTGCCTCAAGCCAATATCACACACATACTTACTATTTCATGAAGAATTTTCAAACATCTATTCTGTTATTCTTTTTATTTTTTGCTTTTGGAGCGTTTGCTCAGGGAGGTCCCGGTGGCCCTAAAGTAAAAGTAACAGGTAAAATTATTGAACAGGAAACCAAACAACCCCTTGAATTTGCTAACGTAATAATCCAGACTATTGATAATGTAACCGTAAACGGCGGACTTACCGATGCAAAAGGAGAGTACAGCATTGAGGTACCTGCGGGAACTTACAATGTTAAGTTCGACTTTATCTCTTTTAAACCCATAACCTTATTAGGTAAAGCAATTACAGCAGATACAAATTTAGGAACTACTGCACTTGCTCCCGATGCAACTATACTTAACGAAGTACAAATTGTTGCAGAACGTACTACTGTTGAAATTAAACTTGATAAAAGAGTTTACAGCGTTGGCCAGGATATGATGGTTAAAGGCGGTACTGTGAGCGACGTTCTTGATAATGTACCGTCAGTATCTGTTGATGCGGAAGGTAATGTAGCGTTAAGAGGCAACCAAAGCGTAACTATATTAATTGACGGAAGGCCATCTAACCTTGCGGGAAGCAATGTTGCTGAAGTTCTGAGGCTTTTACCTGCCGATTCTGTAGACAAAGTAGAGGTTATCACTAATCCATCGGCGCGTTATGATGCCGAAGGTGGTGGCGGTATTATTAATATAGTCCTTAAAAAAGGTAAAGCAGGCGGTTTTAACGGTTCGCTTATAGCAAATACCGGTGACCCGGAAAACCACGGAGTTTCTGCCAATTTAAATTTCAGAAGTGAAAAGTTTAACCTTTTCTCTAATTTAGGATATAACTACAGAAAAAACCCGGGTAACTCTTTTACCAATACAGAATACTTAAACGAAGACAATACAACAAGAAGCTATACTAACGAAAGAAGAAACAACGATCGTTTACGCAAAGGCTTTAATGCCAGTTTTGGACTTGAGTATTTCTTAAGTGATAATACTACTTGGGTAAACTCGGTTAACTTCAGGAGAAACAAAGGCGGCAACGTTACCGATACTTATTTTGATAACTTTGACGCGCTTCGTACTTATACTGACACCCGTTACCGTAGAAACGATCAGGATTCTGACGATAACAACGTAAATTTCTCGTCAAGCCTTACTCATAAATTCAACGATAAAGGCCACGAGCTTAAAGTTGATGCATCGGTTTCTATGAGCCGTGATGACGAAAATGCGGCTATTGATGATATTACTTTAGGTTCTGCTACTCCAAACAGCAATGAAAGAACCCTTAATAATGAAGATGAAAACAGGTCTTTACTTCAGGCTGACTATGTTTTGCCTTTAGGCGAAAACAGCCGTTTTGAAGCCGGTTACCGCGGAAGCTTTACCACTCTTGAAACAGATGCCAGAGCAGAAATACTTGAGGGTGGCGCATGGGTTAATAATGCCGATTACACCAATTTTCTTGAGTATAAAGAAAAAGTAAATGCATTATATACACAGTTTGGATCTAAAGTTGGCAAATTCTCTTATTTATTAGGGCTTCGTTGGGAAGATTCAAACATTGATGTAAATCTTTTAAACCTTAACCAGTACAACAATAAGAAATACAACAACTTTTTCCCAAGTGCTTTCTTAACCTATTCGTTTGATGATAACACAAACATCAGCTTAAGCTATAGCCGTCGTATCAACAGGCCAAGAGGCCGTTTCTTAAATCCGTTTGCAGGACTGGAAAGTAACATCAACCTTTTCCGTGGTAACCCGGATCTTGATCCGTCTATGACTAATGCTATAGACATTGGATTCCTTAAAAAATGGCAAAAAGTTACGTTAAGCACTTCTGCTTACCTTAATATAACTGATGACTCTTATCAATTTGTAAGAAGACCTACCGGAGAATTTATTGGTGATACGCCTGTAATTGTTACTTCGCCCCTGAACCTTGCGAAAGAATACCGTTTTGGTTTTGAATTCAACGTGAACTACAACCCTTTCAGATGGTGGAGGCTTACCAGCAACTTTAACTTCTACAGAAATGAAACGCAAGGTGATTTCACCTTTACTTATGAGCAGGACGGTCAGACTATAACCGATTTCCAGGACTTTAACAGAACAGCATACAGCTGGACAACAAGGGTAAACTCTAAGGTTAGCCTTCCGTTAAAAATTGACTGGCAGCTAAACGGTAATTACGAAGCACCGCAAAATACAGCTCAGGGTAAAAGAATTGGTGTAGCAAGTGCTAATACATCATTAAGCAAAGACATCCTAAAAGAAAAAGCAACGATAGGCTTAAACGTTCAGGATATTTTTAACTCCAGAAAAATGAAGAATGAGACTTATATTCCTGGACAAATTAACTCTTATGGCGAAATGCAGTGGAGACAGCGACAAATTACACTATCATTTACATACCGTTTCAACATGAGTAAAAATGAGAAACCGAAACAACCGCAAAATCAAGATGGCGGTGGTGAAGAGTATATGGGAGGATAATAAATAAGGGAGGTTTTAAAACCTCCCTTATTTATTTATTAAAATCGCTATAGCTTTTTGTATAGTTTTTCTCAGTGTTGAATATAAGCTTCAATCCGGAAAAAAATCCTGAAACATAATCGGTTCTCCAACTAAGATTCCCTGCAGCTAAAGGCCCCTGATGTTCCATAATAAATGTAGACTGTCCCTGACAATACATTCTCTCCCCCTGGCCTACGTACACATTCTTATCACCAAAATTATTACTATCAAATGAAAAGATATACTCGCCAAATACATTATCGTAATTCTTAGACAAATAGGACAAATGTGAAGTCAGCTGCGTGAAGTCAATCACCTTTATTTTATTTTCTGCGGTTGCTACAGACAAATTATCTGAGAACATTTTAGTCTGCCCGTTTACATATGCGGTAGCTAATAAAACCAGTAAACCAATTGTCTTTTTCATCTGAAAAAATTTAAACTGTTATTGTTTAAGAGCACCCAGGTTAACAGATGCTGCAGGAGCACTGTTTGTTCTGTACAAATACATATTATCTATGGCAAGGTTTGAATTGTGCTGCTGAGCCACAATCGGAATATAGGTATTAGAATAGTATTTGTCTCCCTCTACATATATTCTGTCTCTTTTTGAATCCTGGATATTAAAGGTATAATCGTAATCCCTGAATACCGACCTGTAATTCTTATTATAAAAAGAGAAATCGGGAGTGGTAAGGCTATTAATAGTCCAACCCTGGCTTTGCTTAACAGCAAGCGTTAGCTGATCGGGAAAAGCCGGTGAAGTTTCTTCCTGTGCAAATACTGCCGAAGCAGCAAACATTGCAATATAAATGTAAAGTTTTTTCATGACAGATTATAGCTACATCTTATATCAAATGTACTGATTAAAAATGAAAAAAGGCGCATAAAGCGCCTTTTAATGTGTTGGATATCAAATCAAGGGAAAATACCTCTTTGTTTGTATGCCGTTTCAATTCTGGTTAACGCCACGATGTAAGCTGCAGTTCTCCAGTCTGTTTTATATTGTACAGAAGAAGTGATCACTTTATTGAAAGCCTCTTCCATTTTCTTTCTAAGTTTGATGATAACATCATCCATGGTCCATATTTCTCCGTTACGGTTTTGCAACCACTCGAAGTAGCTACCAACAACACCACCTGAATTACAAAGGATGTCCGGAATAATATCGATATGGTTTGCTATAAGAATAGCTTCTCCATCAGTATCTGTAGGTCCGTTAGCACCTTCAGCAATAACTTTAGCTTTTATTGTACCCGCATTTTCATCAGTAATTTGGTTACCAAGAGCAGCCGGGATAATAACATCACAGTCAATTGAGAAGAACTCATCAGACTTGTAATCCTGAGTACCTTTATATCCCGTAATTGTAGCATTATCAGACTGGTATCTCAACAAAGCTTCAGGATCTATACCTTCAGGGTTGTAAATTGTACCTGTAGCATCCTGAACTCCAACAAGTATAGCACCGTTTTTGTTCATGAAATGAGCAGCCCAGTAACCTACATTACCAAACCCCTGTACAATATACCTTTTACCTTCAAGCGTAGTACCTTTAACTTTAGCCCACGACTCAAGTGTTACAACAACACCAAAACCTGTAGCTCTGTCACGTCCTTCAAGACCTCCAGATCCTACAGGTTTCCCGGTAACAACGTGTTGATTTTTAGAACGCTCTGCAGGCGATTTTGTAGACATATATGTATCTGCAATCCATGCCATCATCTGTGCGTTGGTATTAACATCCGGCGCAGGGATATCATGTTCAGGACCAATATTGTCACCAAGAGCATACGTAAAACGTCGTGTAATCCTTTCAAGTTCTCCCTGAGAGTATTTCTTAGGATCTATCTGGATACCGCCTTTACCTCCACCATAAGGAAGTCCGGCTAACGATGTTTTCCATGTCATCCAGGTAGCAAGTGCCCTCGCTGCATCAATATCTACAGTCGGGTGGTAACGTAAACCACCTTTGTAAGGACCAAGAGCATTGTTATGCTGTACCCTGTATCCTGTAAATACCTCTACAGTTCCATTGTCCATTTTCACAGGAAAATGCACTACGATCTCATTATTGGTTATAGATAAGATCTTTTTAACGCTTTCGTCCAGCCCCATAACGGCTGCAGCTTTTTCAAACTGGTTCTTTACGTTTTCATACATGCCCACGCGAGGCTTTATTGCTGTTGCCATAAATTTTTAACTTACAACTGAATTATATATAATAAACACTAGCTTTTCAAAAAAGCATCACAAATATAAACCAACTTTGTGACAACTTAATCGTTTGAATTAATAATTTTACAAAAAAATATTAATAAAATTATGATTGCTACAATTTAAACAAGCAAAAAGGTTGCCATACTGAACATATCATAATCATTAACACTATTTTAACATCGCAACTAACTAATAACCAAACATATACTTACAAATATACGGCAAAACAAGCGTATATCAGTTATAACGACAGATAAACCAGTTTATTGGCACAACACTTTTGTAAAATCCTTACAAAATTGGCCTATATCAAAACCACATATAATAATAACAAATATTGACACGATTTTTTATTAGTTTATACTTTAACTACTGTTTTTGGTATATTTGCAGGAACTTATCTGTATAGATTGGAAGCTGGAACAAGTCATACACTTTATAGTCTACATTCATATCAGTTAAATTTAATATAATCATGAAAATAGAACAAATATATACAGGTTGTATTGCACAAGCAGCCTATTACTTAGAAAGCAATGGCGAAGCTGCCATTTTTGATCCTTTAAGGGAAGTACAGCCTTATATTGAGAAAGCAGCAAAAGATAACGCTGTTATAAAATACATTTTTGAAACACACTTTCATGCCGATTTCGTTTCAGGACATATAGACCTGGCACAAAAAACAGGTGCCGAAATTGTTTATGGCCCAACCGCCCAACCAGAATTTGACGCTGTAATCGCTACAGACGGACAGGAGTTTAAAGTTGGCAGCTATACCATTAGAGCAATACACACTCCCGGACATACACTTGAAAGTACTTGTTACGAGCTTATAGACGAAAACGGAACGACTCACGGTATAATAACCGGTGATACACTATTTATAGGAGATGTTGGGCGTCCTGATCTTGCACAAGCCCTTACTGATGAACTTACCCAGGAAATATTAGCTTCTCACCTATTCGATTCACTACGCAATAAGATCATGCCTCTGGCTGATGATATTATTGTGTACCCAAGTCACGGTGCGGGAAGTGCATGTGGCAAGAACATGAGTAAAGAAACTACCGACACTCTTGGCAACCAGAAAAAGGTAAACTACGCACTTAGGGCAGATATGACAAAAGAAGAGTTCATAAAAGAACTTCTTGACGGGCTTGGGGCACCTCCCGCCTATTTTCCACAAAATGTTATGCTTAACATTCAGGGATATCAAAGTCTTGACACTATTATTGAGAAAGGACAAACAGCACTTTCTGCTGCTGAGTTCATGATAAAAGCCAACGAGACAGAAGCAATTGTACTTGATGTAAGACATGAAGATGACTTTGTAAAAGAACACATTCCCGGCTCTATTTTTATTGGACTTCACAGCAACTTTGCGCCATGGGTTGGTGCTTTGATCAGAGATGTAAACCAGCCTTTGTTATTGGTAACTCCCGAAGGTAAAGAAACAGAAACAATTACAAGGCTTGCCCGTGTAGGGTTCGACTTTAGCCTTGGATACCTTAATGGCGGTATCAACGCATGGAAAGCAGCAGGATATGAAACTGATAGCGTAAAATCTATATCACCTGAAGTTTTCGCCGAAGGATTGGCAAATGATGCAAAAATTGTAGTTGACTCAAGAAAGCCAGGCGAATTCGGTAATGGCCACGTGGTAGATGCAATTAACATTCCGTTGGATTTTGTAAACGAGCAGCTTGCGGAAGTTCCGCAGAATGAAGACTTTTACCTTCACTGCGCTGGTGGATACCGCTCTGTAATTATGGCTTCTATATTAAAAGCGCGCGGTTACCATAATATGATTAACGTAGAGAAAGGATTTGGAGGAATAAAAAACACATCGGTTAAAACAACTGTCGTACAGCCTGCATGCTCTTAATATTAAATTTTTAATGCGTTAATTATATAACTGATTTTTAAATACTTTTGCACCATATATAACATAAAAACAAATATGAAAAAAATTCTTTTAATGGTTGCGGCTTCGGCTTTCGTTGTGTCATGCAACAAGCTGGCGAGCAATGAGTTTGAAATTGCAGGAACTATTGATCCTTCTCTTAACGGTAAAAACGTGATCCTTGAAAAACAAGGCACAATGGGCTATGAGCCTATAGATACCGTAAAAATTGAGAACGGTAAATTTACTATTAAAGGTAAAGCTGTGGAGCCGGAACTTCACTTTATCCAGGTTGAAGGTGTACAGGGCAAAGCTGAATTTATACTTGAAGAAGGAGAGATTGACATGAAAGTTGATAAAGACTCTATCTTTAAAACAGAAAGAACCGGAACATACAATAACGAGAAGCTTACAGAATATTATAATGACATCAGCAAATTAAGGCAAAAAATGATGGGCTTCCAAAAGGCTAATCAGGCTGAAATGATGGAAGCATACAAAAAACAAGACACTGTTGTAATGAACAGGCTAAATAAAACGTATGAAGCTATTGGTAAAGACATGAGAGCTATTGCTGATAAATTTATCGAGAAAAATCCTAAGGCTTATATTACTGTATTGTTACTTAAACAGGCGTTTTCAATGAAACCTGTTCCGTATGCAGAAATGAAAAAGAAATATGATGAACTTGACCCTGAGATTAAAAAAGTAAAAGCTGCAAAAGAACTTTCTGAATTCATAGAAAATGCTAAGAAAGCCGAAGAGCCTGCTGCTGCTAAAACTACAGTTGACGTAGGTGTTACTGCTCCTGATTTTAGCGCTACAACACCGGATGGTAAAAAACTTTCGCTTAAAGAATCTCTTGGCAAAGTAACTATTGTTGATTTCTGGGCTTCATGGTGCAAACCATGCCGTATGGAAAATCCTAACGTAGTTGCCCTTTACAATGAGCTTCATACTAAAGGATTAAACATTATTGGCGTTTCTTTAGATAAAGATGCCGCTAAATGGAAAGAGGCTATTGCTGCTGATAAACTTACATGGAATCACGTTTCTAACCTTAAATTTTGGGATGAGCCTATCGCAAAACAATATAGTGTAGAATCTATTCCTGCTACTTTTATTCTTGATGCGACAGGAAAAGTTGTTGCAAAAGACCTTAGAGGTGCCGAACTTAAAGCAAAAGTTGCTGAACTTTTAGCTAAATAAGAGTAACCAACATAGTAAATATATAAAAATCTCCTTCGGGAGATTTTTTATTTTATTAGCTACCAATACATTAAAAAAAAGTTATAAAAATACCCGCAAATATGTTTGCAAACTTAAAAAACAGTCCTATATTTGCACCGCAATGGCAGAGAACTTAACAGCTTTCTGAACGCATGGGGAGATACTCAAGCGGCCAACGAGGACGGACTGTAAATCCGTTGGGAAACCTTCGAAGGTTCGAATCCTTCTCTCCCCACGAAATGGGAAAGTAAAACCCAACTTCGTACAAAACCTGCAAATTATTTTGCAGGTTTTTTTATTTTATACAACTCCTCAAACACTGTAAAAAAGATATCCGTTTTATCAGTTGCAAAATACCTCGCTGAAATTTTTAGTCTTATTCACTTTCAATAGTATATAAGCTTTGCTTAAAGCTTCAGAAAACTTACTGTCGGCTTTTACTATTGCATCGCCTTCCATCTGTCGGATAGCTTTATCATTCTTAATATAGTAACGAAATTTTGTGATAACCTCTGGTCCCGCCGCTGCACCGCCTGTTACTGACTCATATCCAAATATAAACTTGCTGTTTTTATAATAGTATTCGGTAGCCCAGGATCCATCTTTAAAATTTCCTTTTTCAACAACCTTTACAATATCATTTCCGTTAAGATAATAAATGATCTCTCCGTCGTCAACACAATCTTCATTAGTATAGGTATATGTTTCTGTTTTCATATCAAGACTATTTATTCGTTTATACTCCTCTCGGATAGCATTTACATCGTTATCCTGATTGAAGGGAATTGAAGAAGCCCGCACACTGTAGCTTATCGAATTTAGAGAATTATTACCATTGGGTACACCTAGTATAAGTGCTGTAATAATTGAAAATATTGTATTCATATAATTGGTTTTTCACAAAAATATACACTCCAAATATTCAGATTAAAAACCTCTGAGATTTTTAAATTTTCTTTAACACCTTTTATATCATCAATGGGTTATTTATAAAAACAGAAAGCCCCATGCAATGCATAGGGCTTTCCTCAATTTAAATATATAAAAGATTAATTCAATTCAAAGCTTATCGTTACGTTAGCCGTAACTGTAATTTCTCCTATTGCAAGCGTTTCTTGCGGCATTACAGAATCAGCTGCTTCAAACTTCATTGATCTCACCATCGGAGGATAGTAGGTTTGCGAATTATCGGTTACAACGATCGCCTTACCTACTTTTTGACTCAATGCACCTGCATAGTCGTTTGCCTTCTGTTTAGCGTCTGCAACAGCTTTAATACGAGCCTCTGATTCGTATTGTGCCAGCTTAGATGTTTTAAATTGTACGCCCTGTATATTGTTTACACCGGCATCTATAAGCCCCATCATCATACTATCATATTTGGTAAGATCTTTAAGGTGGATCACGATAGTCTGTGAAGCCGTATAGCTATATTTCTTTTTATCAGAATCATAGTTTCTGTAAAGGTTTACCCTTTGTGTCTGGTAATCTTCAGCAGGCAGTTTTATGCTTTTAAGATACTTTATTACCGCATCTATAGTCGCATCATTCTTTTTCTTTACATCGGCTGCATCTGCGCCAATATTCTCTACCCCTATAGTAACGTCTGCCCTATCCGGAGTTACAGTTATTTTACCTTCTCCTGCAACGCTGATTTGAGGTTGCTGATTTTGTTGTGTTACCTGTGCGCTTGCAAATGTTGAAACAAACACGAACAGTACTAAAGCAATTTTTTTCATAATGATTGATTTTATTTTAATGTAGGAATTTCAAATTGCGTGCCAGTTTTTAACCGGCTATAATTTTCCGGCCTTTGCCATCACCAGCATTATAGCTATTGGCACAGCCATAACAATAACTATCAAGGTGTTATCATAAAGAATATGTGGCATTCTTGTTAGTGTAATTATAAATCCGCCTATTGCGCCACCAAAGTGTGCAGTATGTCCTATATTGCCCGCTTTGGTTTTCATACCGTAAATTGTGGCAAGCAGGTATATGATACCAAATATGTAACCCGGTATGAAATTAATCTGCCTGTCCGGGTCAATAAGTATAGAAGCGAATAAAACTCCCATAACCGCCCCCGACGCACCAATAGCACGGTAAGAGTAATCGTTTTTATGCAAGTACAGCGTTAGTAAGCTTCCGCATGCCAAACTGATTACATACACAAGAATAAAGCTCATTACACCCAGGCTATAGATTACTACCGGTGCAAAAAAGTATAGTGTAAGCATATTAAATCCAAGGTGCATATAATCGGCATGCAGAAAGGCCGACGTAAACATACGGTACTGTTCTCCTGCCCTGATGCTGCCAATATGAAATTCGTATTTTCTGAAAAATGATATATCTATTATTCCCTTGTAACTTACCAATACGTTTGCAAGGATTAAAATAATAAGAACCAGTGGCATATTCATAAATGTTATTTTTATGACGTAAAGTTATACAAATGGCTTATCATATTCTATAAGAAAGCCCTCAACAAACATTAAATTAATAATAAAAAGTATATTTGCATAAAAAACACGAATGCAGCTTTTAACCTATATACTAGCCTACCCTATCATCTGGTTTATATCGATACTGCCATTCAGGATACTGTATTTTTTCTCTGATATCTGTTATGTAATAGTTTACCATATCGTTAGATACCGTAGAAATACCGTTCATAAAAATCTTTCATTAACCCTGAGACATCTTACCCAGGACGAACGCGATGCCGTTGAAAGAAAGTTTTACCACCATTTTTGCGACAACTTTTTTGAGATGGCGAAAAGCCTGAATATTAGCGATAAAGAACTAGCAAAACGTTTTGTATTTACCAATTATGACCTTATACATGAATATGAAGCCAAAGATAAAAGTGTCGTAATGCTTTTAGGGCATTACGGTAGCTACGAATGGCTTTTGTATATGAATAAAGGCTTTAAATCACACAAAGGCTTTGGTATATATAAAATAATACGAAATAAGTATTTTGACAAGCTGGTAAAAAAAATGCGCGGCAGATTTGACGCTGAACTTATCGGCGTACGCCAGACTATTCCTGCCATGAGACAGAATGAGCGCAATGGTATCTTAGGCTTTTACGGCTTTATATCAGACCAGTCTCCGAAGCTTGGCAGTACTATACATTGGGGTGATTTTTTTGGCATGCAGGTTCCTATTCACGTAGGGGGTGAGATGCTGGCAAAAAAGATAGGCATGAACATGATATTTGCCAAAGTAGACAAAACAAGCCGCGGCCACTACAAGTGTACCTTCGTGCCTGTTCAGGATAACATTAAAGAAATACCTAATTATGAGATTAGCGACAGCTTTATGAAAATGCTGGAACAGCAAATAATTGAAGCTCCGGAATATTACTTATGGACACACAAACGCTTTAAGCACCGTAGAAACAATCCGCCTACAGCGTAAACCAGTCTTTTAGCCTTTCTTCCTGTTCTGCATTATTTGCATTTACATGGGTAAATTCATTACTTGACTTATTGTAATGATAGTCACTAGCCCACTCTTTATGATTTTCAGCAAGTGCTTTAATGCTTTCACATACGTATTGTATTTCTGCATCTGTAGTTGTTGGATGAATTGACATTCGTATCCATCCCGGCTTTTGGATAAGATCACCTAGAGTAATTTTATCGGTAAGGTAATTCGACTGCTCCTGGTCTACATGTAGCAGATAATGTCCGTATGTACCGGCACAGCTGCATCCTCCACGTGTTTGCACGCCAAAACGGTCGTTAAGCAGCTTTACACCAAGATTAAAGTGAAGGTTGTCTATGTAAAAAGAAATAACACCCAACCTGTCTTTATGCTGTGGGGCAAGTATTTTTATATTCTCAATTTCTCCAAGGAAATCAAAAACATAGTCAACTATTTCTTTTTCTCTTTTAAGTATATTATCAATACCCATTTGCTCTTTCAGCTTAACCGAAAGCGCTGTTTTAATAACCTGAAGAAAGCCCGGTGTACCACCGTCTTCACGCTCTTCAATATTATCAAGGTATTTATGGTCGCCCCACGGATTGGTCCAGCTTACTGTTCCTCCACCCGGATGATCGGGTACCATATTTTTGTAAAGTTTTTTATTGAATATCAGCACCCCAGATGTACCGGGACCGCCAAGGAATTTGTGTGGTGAAAAGAATATTGCATCCAGATAAGCTTCGCTATCAGCAGGGTGCATATCTATTTTTACATACGGTGCAGAGCATGCAAAATCTACAAAACAGACACCATTATATTTATGAATTAGCTTAGCTACTTCGTAATAAGGGGTTTTAATACCCGTAACGTTAGAACAAGCTGTAATTGAGGCTATTTTAAGCGTATAATCTTTGTATTCTTCCAACAGGTTCGCAAAGCTATCCAGACATATAAGCCCTTGCGGACAGGCAGGAATCAATACCACCTCTGCAATGGTTTCCAGCCATGACGTTTGGTTTGAATGGTGTTCCATGTGCGATACAAACACAACCGGTTTTTTCTCTGCAGGAACCTTTGTAAACTCTTTTAGGTTTTCAGGGACTTTAAGCCCTAATATCCTTTGGAATTTATTTACAACACCTGTCATACCCGATCCGTCTGTAATAAGCACATCGTCATTACTGGCATTTACATGGTGTTTTATAATATGGCGCGCTTCATGATACGCAATGGTCATTGCAGTACCCGAAACTGTAGTCTCGGTATGTGTGTTGGCAACGAACGGCCCAAAATCGTTTAATAGCTTTTCTTCAATAGGCCTGTACAATCGTCCACTGGCAGTCCAGTCGGTATACACGATTTCTTTTCTGCCGAATGGCGAATCGAACTCCTGCCCTATACCTACAATATTATCCCTGAATCTCTGGAAATACTGCTCTAACTCTCCTTTAATGGTAACATCTGCTGTCTGTAACATATAATTGGCTATTAAACATTGCAAATTTATTAAAATTAAAACGATATAAGTGAATATATTTCATTGTCCTCCGCTTAAAAGGGGCGTAATAACAAAAAATCCTGCCGAAGCAGGATTATGTAACTTATATTCCGATTTCCACCTGAAAACGAACGTAAAAATTCTTTTTAGATGAACCGTCAAAATAGCTTAGGTCGTCCAGGTTAACCTCAAACTGTGCTTTAAAAGCATGTTCCCATACATATTTAGTAATACCTAATGTATATTGTTTTGTATTGGGCGTAAGCGCTGCGATATCCTTATCAACATTTTGTGTAGAGAAACGTCCTATCAGCTCATAGTGTGAAGGAAACAGGTAACTTAACTGGTAGTCAAACCCATGACCGGTATAAACATATCGTAAGTCTGTTGCGTCGTCAGGATTAACCGTAATAGGGTCTTTCGCTTTTCTTTGCATATAAGCCGTCATAAAAGCCCAACCGTTATATTTAACCATTCCATCAAGCAATAGCGTCTGCATATCTCTCTTTGCAAAAAGATCGTCTCCAAGCTGTCCACCAACACGGCGTGCCATATCGTTATATTGGTAAGCACCCGAAAGCATTACTTTTGGTTTCGGTTCTCTTTTAAGGTCACCCTCAAAAAAAGCACCGTCTTTTGTAAATACACCTATTGGGTATAACTCAGCCTTACCTGTATACGCCAATCCGTTATCGGGTTTATCGGTAGAGTTCCTACCTTCACCGGTACTGATAGCACTCCTTAAATTATATGAGAATTTATCTAAATGCTCGTTTTGATTGTGCACCTGAAAACCAAAATCCCTGTCTATATTAAAACGTGCGTTGTTTATAGTCCTGTCACTCAACTGAAGACCACCTGAAGAGTTTACCCTTTGCCTGTTACCCGGAAGCTTTGTCTGTCCGAAACCAAAATTCCAATGCTTATTCGGACGGTAAAACACAACCGCATCACGGATTATGTTTATGTTTTCGCCATCTCTAATTTCACCTACATCGCCCGGAGCAAATGATAGCTGGATAGCATATATAAATTTAGGGTTACCTACATAACCGTCGAAACGTAGTCGTAAGCGACGTATTTGTCCGTCAATAGCAGGGTCTTCGTCTTCATTTTGAAGGTATGTTGCCCGGTTTTGCATCCTGAAACGGATGTTAAACTGGAAAATACTGTCGGGAGAAGTTATTCCCAGTCCTTTACCATAATTGTAATACGGTAATGCAGATAGCTTAAGGTCGTTATCTCCGGTTGCCTTCTTTATTTCAACCTGTGCTGCCGCCGAAAGACCAAAGAAGATAATTAGTAACGTTAAAATGTTTTTCATTTAATGCCTGTTTGTAAAATTTTCGTGTTTTTTGCCTTAAACTCTGCTAGCTTCTCTTTTAATTATACGGATGATTTACAACCGTAAAACTGCCATAAACAAGCATTGTAAAGTTTGCGCAAACTTAATATTAATTATTGCAATGCAATGTTATGTAAACATTACCTTTGCGAAAATTTAAAGTTATGTCTAATATTTATATAGGATACCATTTTACAGTGGAACCGAGGGAGTTAGGTTCTGAAATACTTATTGCTGAATTGGGAGAGACTCCATTTGAAAGCTTCATTGAAACCGAAAATGGCTTCTCGGCCTATGTTCAGAAGGAATTCTGGACAGAGGACATATTGAATGACATTCAGATTTTTGAGTCGCCGGAATTTAAAATTGAATATACATTTGAAGAAATCGAACAGGTAAACTGGAACGAGGAATGGGAAAAAAACTTTGAACCTATAGATGTAGACAATACCTGTCGTGTACGTGCTCCTTTTCATGAAAAGAAAGATGTAACTTATGATATTGTCATAGAGCCAAAAATGAGTTTTGGAACTGGACATCACGAAACAACTTTCATGATGATTCAGCACCTGCTGGAAACAGATGTTGAGAATAAGAAAACACTGGATATGGGGTGCGGTACTGCTATTTTGGCTATCCTTGCCGAAATGAAAGGAGCACAACCAATCGATGCTATTGACATTGACAACTGGTGCTACCTTAACTCAATAGAAAATGCTGAGCGCAATAACTGTAAACATATCTCTGTTTACGAAGGTGATGCCGCTTTACTTAAAGGCAAAAGCTATGACGTTATTATTGCCAACATAAACCGTAACATTTTATTAAACGATATGCAACAGTATGTAGACTGCCTTAATAAGGACGGGATTCTATTATTGAGCGGTTTCTATGAAGAAGATATTCCGTTTATAGATGCTTCGTGTACTGAAAAAGGGCTTACCTTTGTAAAAAAATTTAGCAGGAACAATTGGGTTTCGCTAAAATATGTAAATTAGCATTTAGTTTAAGTTTTTGATTATGAGTACCCAGGAAGAAGTATTAGAAGAAGTATTAGTTGAAGAAGGCGTTTCCTTTAACAACGAAATAGTATTGTATAATGATGAAGTGAATACTTTTGATCACGTTATTGACACTCTTATACGTGTTTGCCGCCATACTGCAGAACAGGCAGAACAATGTTCTTTAATTGTTCATTATAATGGCAAATGCACTGTAAAAACAGGAGAATATAAGGAGCTTAAGTCTCAATGCACACAATTGCTTGAAGCCGGTTTAAGTGCCGAGATCATATAAAAGAAAAAAGGATGCCAATTGGCATCCTTTTTCTTATTACGTCAAATCAAATATTATTTTTCGTAAACATATTCTACAGATCCTGCAACTTCTATAGCAGTACCATTTGCGTCCCTGTCAGGATAAAATGAAACTACAGCGTTAGATCTCCATGTTAGCTCATCGCCAATTTTAGTAAACTCACGTGTTACAGTCTGATTGTTTTCAGTGTATGTAAGTGTGATAAGTGCGTTTTTAGGATCAGCAGCCGGCTCAACAGTGTAAACACCTGTTTTAGTTTCGGTTTCTCTACATCCTGCATTTCCATTCTGTACAAGAATTCCTGTAATTACATATTCAAATGTATTGTCTGCACGTAGCACGATTTTACCATTATCATAACAGTTAGACTCTTCGGTCTGGTCGATATGAGAAACACCATCCCTGTCAAAATCTGTAGCCCTAGGCGTGTTTACCTCGTCAAGGTTATAAGTACCTTCAATACGAGTGTTATCGTTGTTGTTTTCATTGTCATCATCACTACAAGAAGTGAATCCCAGGCCTGCAACTGCAAGCGTACATACTAATAAATTGATCTTTTTCATGTTCTTTAAAAATTAAATTAAGTGAATGTTAGTGAGTTCAAATCTATGCACGCATACTCTTAATAATATTCTAAAAACTTTAATTTAATGTTACTTTAACACACGTCTCAATATGAAAACCTTATAAATCTTTACTATTCAGTAGGATTAGTGTTTTTACAGATTTATTTCCGTTTCGGCAAAACACCGCAATATTTAACAGCTATTTTAACAGCGGCGGACACAATATTGAATTTATCGCAATGAAAACATTTAAACACTATTATGGCAGTTATATAATTTACATCGTTTGATATGCAATATTTTTCATTTTTTGGTAGTAATTGTATATTCGTAGCACTATTCTAAATCTAAATCCTAAGCTTTGATAAAAAAACTACTCTTTATATGCACTTTGCTGGCAACGCTCGCAGTTAATGCACAGGAACTGCCTCCTATCATTAAGTTTAGTTCGGGTAATTACAATGCCGGAAACCAAAACTGGATGATATCTCAGGATAACAGCCGTTTTATGTACTTTGCTAATAATGAAGGACTGTTAGAATATAATGGAATGTCATGGACCCTTTACCCCTCGCCTAACGAAACTATTGTACGTTCTGTAAAAGTTATAAATAAAAGAATTTATACAGGCTGTTATATGGAGTTTGGCTATTGGGACAGACAGTCAAATGGCTTACTAAAGTACTTCTCACTTAGCAAAGCTGTTAAAAATAAAATTCTTGACGACGAACAGTTTTGGAACATTGCGCAATACGATCGCTGGATTATATTTCAGTCATTAAGCCAGATTTTTGTTTACGACACAAAAGCGAAAAGTTACAACATAATAAAGCCACAATCTGGTGTAAACAAAGTTTTTACAGTTAGCAACAGGATATTGTACCAGACATTTGGAACCGGGCTTTACGAAATAGAAAACGGACGGAGCAGGTTGGTTAGTGCGCATCCTGTTATCATATCAAATAAAATAGTAAATATCTATGAAAGAAACGAAGGCCTTTTGCTTCAGACACAGTTTAACGGATTTTTTGATTACAATGATTCCGGCATAACAAAATGGAATACAGAAGCAGATGCCGAACTTATAAACAGCAGTATTTACAGCGGGCAAATGCTTAGCGATGGCAGCCTCGCTTTAGGCTCTGTATCTAACGGAGTATTTATCCTCGATACCAATGGACGTACGAAGCATCATATAACGCAGAATAAAGGCCTAAGCAACAACACAGCCCTCTCCTTATATGAAGACAAAGACAAAAACCTATGGATTGGCCTTGACAACGGTATTAACTGCATTAACCTTCAGTCTGCGGTGAAGAGTTTTGTAGACGACACCGGCTTTCTTGGAACTGTTTACACTTCAATCCATCATAACGGATTATTATACATAGGAACCAACCAGGGATTGTTTTATAAAACCTACGCAAGTAATGAAGATTTTAAATTTGTAGCCGGAACTAAAGGTCAGGTTTGGTCACTTTACACATATAAAGGCACTTTATTTTGCGGACACGATTCGGGTACCTACACTATAAACGGCAGCAGTTCACAGCATATATTTAATGCTTCCGGAACATGGAAGTTTGAAAGGCATCCATCTAACCCCGATATGCTCTTGCAGGGAAACTATCATGGCATTTCCGTACTCGAAAATACAGGAGGAACTTGGCAGTTTAAAAACTGGATTAAAGGTTTTGATTATTCCAGCCGTTATTTTGAAACAATGGGCAGGAATGATATTTATGTAAGCCACGAATACAAGGGCGTTTTTAGAATTGTTACTGATAATAACTATACTAAAGCCGTTAATTTTATAGCCTACAAATCGCCGACAAAAGGAAAAAACGCAAGCTTAGGGAAATTCAACAATAACATTTATTACGCATCTAAGGATGGTTTCTATAAAGTGAATCAAAAAACAAAGGCTTTTGAAAAGCAGCCTCAGCTATCTAGAGAGTTTCTGAAAGACGATTATACATCGGGTAAGCTCGCTACCGACAACTCAGAAAGATTATGGTTCTTTACTAAAAACTACATCAATTATTTTTCGGCAGGAAAACTCAATTCAGAATTAAAGCATAATATAATACCTATACCTTCTTCGCTCACTAACTCTATGCTGGGCTATGAGAATATAACACAGATAACTCCAAGCATCTATTTAGTAGGCACAACAGATGGCTATTATACTATTAACCTCAACGAACTTAACTTTAATACTTATAACGTTAGCATTACCAATGTTGCCACGAATGTTTTAAACCAAAACACAACTTCGCGATCTATAGCGACTGATGGCAGCTTTAAGTATAAAGAAAACAACCTCACTTTCACATTTACAGTTCCTGAATATAGTAAATATGTAAATGCTGAATTTCAATACCTTTTGGAAGGCATGCAGGACGAATGGAGCGAATGGAGCACAAGGTCTTTCATTAATTTTAAAAATCTGCCATCGGGCACTTATGTATTTAAAGTAAGGGCTAAAACAGGGAATTCTATGTCGGCAAATGTTGCGGAATATAACTTTACAATACTAAAACCCTGGTATGCAACAAACTTTGCGATGATCATATATTTTATCTTACTGCTTATATCTGCTTGGCTTATCAACCGTTCGTACAAAAACTACTACCACAGGCAGAAAGAAAAGCTGATCGAAGAAAACAACAGGCTGCTTGAAATTAAAGAACTGGAAAATGAGCAGGAGCTCATGAAAATTAAGAACCAGCAGCTTGAACAGGATTTTGAAAGCAAAAACAGGGAGCTTGCCGTCTCTACAATGAACCTTATTAAGAAAAATGAACTTTTATCTATGATAAAAGATGACCTTAAGAAGAACACCGAAGGTAATGAACGCAGCGTGAAATCTGTAATAACCACCATTAATAAAAATATAAACGAGGATGACACCTGGGATATGTTTAAAGAGGCATTTAATAATGCTGATAAAGATTTCCTGAAGAAGGTTAAAAAGGCACATCCGTTATTAACACCAAACGATTTAAGGTTGTGTGCGTACCTTAGGCTTAACCTTTCATCTAAAGAAATCGCGCCGCTACTTAACATTTCTGTTCGCAGTGTTGAGATAAAACGATATCGTTTGCGCAAAAAAATGGAGTTATCCCACGAATTAGGACTTGTTGAGTATATTCTTTCGATATAGCTAACTACATCAATCACCAATTTCACCTATACATTACCTATACAAAAGGGGTAATTACAAGGTTTTCGTAACTTTTTTATGTGTTGCAGAAATTCCTTAAAATGCTGTTAACACTGGCTTTAAGATGAAATTTTGATTTGGAACAAGATTAATTTAGAAATGTATATATTTTGTAGAGGTTAATTTTATTCTATTTAATTAATTGTGATATAATTTTAGATAATCACAAAAAACAATTTTATATGAAGTCAAAACTATTCTTGATTGCTTTTCTGCTGATATCTACTTTAGGCTTTTCGCAAAATGTAGAGATTAACGGTAAAGTAAATGAAGTGGCCACCGGACTGCCTATGCCCGGTGTAAATGTCACTGTAAAAAATTCTACAACAGGAACGGTAACAGACATGGATGGTAATTTTACCATATCGGCTCCATCGGGGTCTACCCTTGTTTTTACTTTTATCGGTTTTAAATCTAAAGAGGTTACCGTAACCGGCCCAAGTATGACGGTTAGCCTTGAAGAAGATTCACAAACTCTGGACGAAGTTGTAGTAATAGGTTACGGTACTCAAAAACGTAAAGAAGTTACAGGAGCTGTTAGCGTTGTAGACAGCAAAACACTTGATCAGCTGAAACCGGTTAAAGTGGAGCAGGCGCTTCAGGGTACAGTATCGGGTGTTAATGTAACTACACAGTCCGGTGCTCCGGGTGCAAACCTATCAATACGTATTAGAGGTATTGGTACTAACGGTAACAACGACCCAACAGTTATCGTAGATGGTTTTGTATTAAACAATCCTCAGGACCTTGGGCTTATGAACCCCAACGACATTGAGAGCATAACAGTACTTAAAGATGCCCAGGCAGCTATCTACGGTACTATTGGAGCTAATGGTGTTATCTTAGTAACAACAAAAAAGGGAAGAAAAAACAGCAAAACTTCATTCTCTTATAATACCTATACAGGTTTCCAAGAGACATCTAAGAAAATGAATCTTCTTAACGCTACTGAATATGCTCTTTTATTGAACGAGAGCTACGCAAACGGCGGAAAAGACATTCCTTTCCCTGACGTAAGCGGACTTGGCAAAGGTACCAACTGGCAGAGCGAAGTGTTTGACAAAGGTGCTGCCATTGTAAACCACGATTTTTCGGTATCAGGTGGTGGAGAAAAAATCACATACAGCTTGAGCGGTGCTCATATCGATCAGGATGGTATTGTGGGCGGAAACAAATCTAACTTTAGAAGAGATAATGCCCGTATTGCTTTAACAGCAGACCTTACTGATAAATTAAAGGTAAGCACAAACGTAATGTATACAGCGTTTAACAGAAGGGCGTTTAATGAGAACGTATTGGGATCTGTATTATTTAATGCTATCAATACACCTTCTATTTACAAGCCTTTTGATGCGGATGGTAATTTTACAAGACTACCTAGTGGGAATGCAAATCCGGGAAGTAATCTTGGTATTGAAATCATTAACCCTCTTGAGCAGATAGACAACACTTACAACAACTACAATTTCAAAAAAATAAGTGGTACAGTAAACGTTGACTATGAAATCATTAAAGACCTTGTTGTTACAAACCGTATTGGTTTTAACAGCCAGAACGCAAGAGAACGTGTTTTTAATAAGTTAGTGGATTATGGAGGAGGTAAAGTATTCAATAATTTACGCAGCAGCGTTAATCAGAATGCTTTCCAGGACAACGATTATACTTACGATTTATATGCTACATACAAAAAATCACTAAATGAGGCACACAATTTTACAATAACCGGTGGTATGACGGTATTCCAGTCACGCGGAGAAGGTTTGTATGCTACAGGATTTGATGTACCTAATAATGATGTGAAATTTGCAGACATAAACCTTACAACAGGCATAGCACCATCTAAAAATGTTGGATCGTACAAATATGATGAAAGAAGGCTTTCACAATTTGCACGTATACAATATGATTACAAGGGCAGGTATTTATTATCCGGTATGCTAAGGAGAGATTCATCAACAAAATTCGGCCCTAATAACCGTGTTGCATATTTCCCTTCGGTAACAGGTGGTTGGATCATATCTGACGAAGCATTTTACGGACAGCCAAAGTCTGTGAGCTTTGCCAAACTTAGAGCTAGTTACGGTGTTCTTGGTAACGATACAGGTTTTGGAAACAACCCTTATTTAGGACTGCTAAATGGAGAAGGTGCCTATGTGTTTGATGGCACAATCGTTACCGGAATAGCGAGTGGTGCACTTGCCAATCCGGACATTAGGTGGGAAGAAGCGAGAAAATTTGATGTCGGTTTAGATTTAAGACTAGCAAATGATAAGTTAGAGTTTAACGCTGATTACTTTATTGACACGCGTGCTGACCTATTAATTCCGCAAATTCCAATTTCAGGTATTATAGGAACTAATGGCCCGGGTGGATTAAACCCTACCCGTAACGCAGGTAAAGTACAAAACAAAGGTGTGGAGCTAGCTCTTACTTATACAGACAAAATTGGAGACGATTTTAACATCCGCGCAAGCTATAATGTAACCTTCCTTAAAAACGAAGTACTTGAAGTAAATAACGGTACAGGATTTATAGAAGGCGGAAGTTTTGGTGTAGGGCAACCGGCAGTTACCCGAATGGAAGTAGGACAGCCCATTGGTTATTTCTATGGATATAAATCTGACGGCATATTCCAAAACCAGGCAGAAGTGATTGCTCATCCTTCTCAAACCGGACTTGGTGCAGCAGCACAACCGGGAGATATAAGATACATGGATACAAACGGCGATGGTCAGCTAACAGCTGCTGACAGAGTTAAGCTTGGCGATCCTATTCCGGACGCGACAATGGGCTTTAACCTGCAATTGGGTTACAAAGGTTTTGACCTCGCTGCCTATGCCTTTGCTTCTATAGGAAATGATATGATGAGAAACTATGAACGTACTACTACAGATGTTAACAGGTCTAACTACGTTTTAGACAGATGGCATGGAGAAGGTACAAGCACTACAGTACCAAGAGTAACAACAGGTGCAACAACAAACAATATATTCTCTGATTATTTTGTTGAAGATGCGTCATACCTTAGAATTCAAAATGTACAACTAGGTTATACGATTAATGAAGATTTCACTAAGAGGGCTGGTATCACAAAAATAAGGCTGTATGCAGGTGTTAACAACCTTTATACATTTACCAAATACAGAGGATTTGACCCTGGAGCAAGCAGTGGCGGGCCACTATCGTCAGGTATAGACTTTGGTTTCTACCCTATTCCAAGAACGTATCTAGTAGGTTTAAATCTAAATTTCTAAAACAATGAAAAGAACAATTATAAAAGCTATTCTGGCTTTCAGCATCATAACAACACTTTCTATATCTTGCAGCGACGAGTTTGTAGAAAGAGAGGCTATCTACTCTATTGACTCCGATAACTACTTCAACTCAGAAGAAGAGTATTACAGAGCACTTGTAGGCGCCTATGATATATTACAATCTACCTATGTAAATGTTATTTTAGGAGAAATAGCATCAGACAACACAGCTTCGGGCGGTGGTGATGCGAATGACGTTATAGGGTGGCAGCAGGTAGATGAAATGATTCACACACCTGTAAACTCTAACATTAGAGATGTATGGAACTGGATGTTTGCCGGTGTAAACAGGGCGGCATACATTCTTGAGTTTAAAGACAAAACCGATTTTGAAGGTAAAGCACAAATTATTGCTGAGGCTCGCTTTTTACACGCTTACTACAATTTTGAACTTTTAAAATGGTTTGGTGGAATACCTCTAAAAGAAGATGCAAGATTTAAATTAGGTGATGAACTTATAATTCCAAGAGCTTCTGTTGAGGAGGTATATGCATCTATAGAAAAAGATCTATTGCTTGCTATTGCAGATCTAAATCCGGTTGCGCCACAGGTGGGCAGGATAACAAAAGGAGCTGCACAGTCATTACTTGGTAAAGTATACCTTTATCATGGAGCAACAGTTCCTGCTAAGTATGCCGATGCGGCTGCAATGCTGGATCAGGTAATTGGAGACGGAAGATATTCCCTAAAAGAAGGTGCAGATTACCTGAATCTTTTTGAAGAATCTGCTGAAAACGGAACCGAGTCTGTTTTTGAAATACAATATACAGATGTAGAAGGTGCCGGTTTTGGATGTCTTCAATGTAGTGAAGGTAACGTAGCTGTTGGTTTTAGCGGACCTAGAAGTTACGAAGGCCCTAACTTTACATCAGGATTCAGTTTTAACGTTCCCACTAAAGAAGCAGCAGCAATATTTGAAACAGGTGATAACAGAAAAGCTGTAACTATTCTTGATATGACAGACTGTGGATGTACTTACACCCCGGGCTATAAAGACACAGGTCTTTTCAATAAAAAATACATACCAAGACTAAGAAGAGATGAGGCAGCGGGAGATCGTAACCTTACCAACCCTAACAACTACCGCGCTATACGCTATGCAGATGTATTACTTATGGCTGCTGAGGCATTTAGCCGTTCGGGAAATAATGCTAAAGGAAGACAGTATGTAAACGAAGTTATTGAAAGAGCATATGGTAATACCAATAACAATCTTACGACTGAAAGTGGCGATGCATTAACTAATGCTATTCTTGAAGAAAGAAGAAAAGAGTTATTTGGAGAAGGCCACAGGTTCTTTGACCTTGTTAGGACAAAAACTGCTAAAGATAATATTGACAAGTTCCAGGAAAACAAAAACGAACTGTTCCCTATTCCTCTTGAAGAAATACGTTTTTCTAATGACAACTGGAAACAAAATCCAGGATACTAAACTAAACAATTATGAAAAAACTTAAAATACTCTTAACCTTTATTCTTGCTACCGCCATCTTTGGATGTGAGGTAGATGAGAATGATAGTCTTGACAACGTGTCAAACGGTCAGGCTCCGTCAAATATATCGGCATTGTTTACTATTACACAAGACAATTCCGGACTTGTTACCATTGCCCCGACGGGCGAAGGTGTAGGTAGCTTTGATGTATTCTATGGTGATGCTACTACCGAAGCAGGTAAAGTTCTTGCAGGTAAAAACATTACACATAAATATGCAGAAGGCGAATATGTGGTAAAAATTGTGGGTAAATCTGTAAATGGTAAAACAGCAGAATTTACGCATAACCTTAGCGTATCCTTTAAAGCTCCTGAAAACCTTAACGTTACCGTGGCGCCAGTCGCGGGAGATGCTTTCTCTATAAATGTTTCTGCAAAAGCAGACTTTGAATCTTTCTTTGAAGTATGGTTTGGCGAAAGTGAAGATGAAATGCCTGTACAATTTAACGAAGGACAGACTATCAAGCATACGTACGCTGCTATAGGTACATATGAAGTTAGAGTTGTCGCTTACAGTGGAGGTGTTGCAACATCTGAAACTACAGAAACGGTAACCATAATTAACCCGTTATTACTGCCGATAAACTTTGAGAACAGTACTTTAAATTATGCTTTCATTGATTTTGGAGGCACTGCAACAAGTGTTGTAGATAATCCGCATAGCGAAGGTATCAACACAAGTACAAAAGTTGGTAAGCTTATAAAAAACCCAGGTGAAGTATGGGCGGGAGTAGCTTTACAGCTAGACGAAATACTTGACTTTTCTGTGAAGAATAAGATTAGGATGAAAGTTTGGTCTCCGGCAGTAGGAACACCTATCATAGTTAAATTTGAAAATGCAGGTAATGCAGATATTAAACATGAAAACCAGCAGTTAACATCTGTTGCGAATCAGTGGGAAGAACTTACTTTCGATTTTTCCGACATCGATCTTACACAGGAATTCTCTAAACTTGTATTGTTCTTTAATTACGGGACATCAGGTTCTGGTCAAACTTATTACTTTGATGATATCGTTCAGACAGCAAGTTCAGACGCTCTTGTATTCCCTTTAACTTTTGAATCTTCAACACTTAATTACGGATTAGTTCCGTTTGAAGGTGCTGCTACAGAAATTATCAACAATCCGGATGCGTCAGGAATCAATACTTCTTCAAAAGTAGTTCAGTTCTTTAAAGCACAGGGAGCAAAAACCTATGCAGGTGTTGCTATCACGCTTGAATCTGTAATTGACTTTTCTACACAAAAGAAAATGAAGATTAAAGTATGGTCGCCAGCCGCCGGCAAAACGATCCTACTTAAGTTTGAAGATGGTCCAAATGCCAACCCTATAGAAAAAAGTGCTGTTACAACAGTAGCCGAACAGTGGGAAGAATTAACGGTTGATTTCAGCGACATTAATACTGCTGTGAACTATCAGAAAGTTATTGTTTTCTGCGACTTTGGTGTTGATGGTACCGGTACGACTTATTACTTTGATGATATAAAACAATCAAACTAAACATGAAAAAGAATTTAAAAAATATAGCGAAGTTCCTAATGCTGCTTGTACTTGTAAGCAGCTGTCAGGACGACGATAAGAAGTTTGGCGATCTGGTAACGCCAACAAACCTGACAATAACTTACGAATTAGTAGGTAAAGATGCGGAAAACCCTGACGGAGACGGAACCGGTAAAGTAGCGCTTAAAGCAGTTGCAGATAACGCTACAAGCTACAAGTTCTTTTTTAGCGACGAGACATCGGAAAACTCACCAACAGGTGAATTTACCAAACAGTTCACTAAAAATGGCGTAAACACCTATACTGTTACAGCAGTGGCTTACGGTACAGGAGGTAATTCTACATCAACTTCTATAGAGGTTACCGTTTTAAGTACGTTCTCAGATCCTGAAGCTGTTCAGTTCTTAACCGGTGGTACAACAAAAACGTGGTACTGGTACGCTTCCAAGCAAGGGCATTTAGGTGTAGGTCCTACTGAATCTGCAAATCCTGCAGACCTTTACGTCCCTAAACATTATGCAGCTGCGCCATTCGAAAAATCAGGTGCAACTTGTTTCTATGAGGAAAAACTTGTTTTCACGCTTGATGGAGATGCTATACGTTACAACCTGAACACTAACGGAAGTGTATTCTTTAATGCTGCTTACAACAGTGTTGGTGGAAGCAGTGCTCCGGATGACCAATGTCTTCCTTACGATACTTCGGCTACAAAAACTGTAAACTTAGGTCCATCAACTTCCGGACTTCCTGTAGATAAAACAACCGGTACAACAATGTCATTTACCGATGGCGGATTTATGGGTTACTACGTTGGCGCGACTAGCTATGAGATACTTAAAATAACTGATACAGAACTTCATGTAAGAACTATAATGGGTAACGACCCTACCCTTGCATGGTATCATATCTTTACTACCAAAACAATTGAGGAACAACAAACTGCAGGCGAGCCAAATTATACTGCGCTTAAGTTCTCAGACGAGTTTGATGTAGACGGTGCTCCGGATGCTTCTAAATGGACTGCTGAGATTGGTAACGGAACTGACGGTTGGGGTAATAATGAGCTTCAATATTACAAAGCTGAAAACGCAGTTGTACAAAATGGAATCCTAAAAATTACTGCTAAGAAAGAAGCTACCAGCGGTTTCCAGTATTCTTCTGCACGTTTAATTACGCACAATAAATTTGACTTTACCTACGGCAAAGTAGAAATTAGGGCCAAACTTCCTAAGGGTGTGGGTACATGGCCTGCACTATGGATGCTGGGGTCTAATTTTGATGAGCCAGGGAAAGGATGGCCTGTGTGTGGTGAAATAGATATTATGGAACACGTTGGTAAAACCCAAAACCATATACTAGGTACACTGCATATGCCTGGAAATTCCGGAGGTAACGGAATTAGTGGAGGAACAACTGTAGCAGGAGTTTCTGAAGATTTCCATATTTATACATTAGTATGGAGTCCTACTAAGATAACCTGGTCAGTAGATGGTACTGTATTCCACTCTTACAATAACACTGCTTCAACGCCATTTAACTCTGATTTCTTCATGATATTAAATGTTGCAATGGGCGGAAACCTTGGAGGCCCTGTAGATGCTAATTTTACAGAATCTTCTATGGAGGTAGACTATATCAAAATCTACCAATAATAAACAAAACACATCTTTTCTGAAATTCACTATTACCGATAGACGGAGTCCTGTTTTAAAACAGGACTCCTACTCTATTGGCTTTTTTAAAAAATTATAATGAAATATAATTTACCAAAATATATGCTTCCGGCTTTGCTGGCGCTCGCTTTGGGCTGCAGTACCGTAAAAAAGGATATAGCATCATCTCCAAAAAACAAAACTGCTATAGACCGTAAAGTAGATTCATTGCTTAGCCTTATGACCCTTGAAGAAAAAGTGGGTCAAATGAATCAGTACAACGGTTTCTGGAATGTAACCGGACCGGCGCCTAAAGATGGCTCGGCCGCAAAAAAATATGAACATCTTAAAAAAGGATGGGTAGGCTCTATGCTTAATGTAAAAGGTGTAAAAGATGTAAAAGCATTACAAAAAATTGCCGTAGAACAAACCAGGCTGGGTATACCCGTTATATTTGGCTATGACGTTATTCACGGATACAAAACCATAAGCCCTATTCCCCTTGCAGAAGCTGCAAGCTGGGATCTGGAAGCAATTCAAAGATCGGCAGAGATTGCAGCAGCAGAGTCTGCCGCATCAGGTTTAAACTGGACATTTGCCCCAATGGTAGATGTATCGCGCGATGCCCGCTGGGGCCGTGTTATGGAAGGCGCAGGCGAAGATACTTATCTTAACAGTGTAATTGCTGTTGCACGTGTAAAAGGCTTTCAGGGCAACCTGGGCGAATTTAGCCTTGCAGCATGTGTAAAACACTTTGCCGGCTATTCTTTTGCTGAAGCCGGTAAAGATTATAATACTGCAGACATGAGTCATAATACATTACACAACGTTATCCTGCCTCCTTTTAAGGCAGCAGCCGATGCGGGTGCACTTACGTTTATGAACTCGTTTAACGATATAGATGGTATTCCTGCCACAGGAAATACGTATTTACAAAGAGATATACTTAAAAGAGACTGGAATTTTGAGGGCTTTGTAGTGTCTGACTGGGGCTCTATGGGCGAAATGGTTGGGCATGGCTATGCTAAAGACCTTAAGCAGGCTGCTGAAATGGCTGCCAACGCAGGTAGCGATATGGATATGGAATCGTCGGGATATATTGAGCACCTTGCTGCACTTGTACGCGAAGGCAAAGTATCTGAAGACAAAATAAACGATGCGGTTCGCCGTATACTTAAGGTAAAATTTCAGTTAGGATTATTTGATAATCCTTACAAATACTGTGATGAAGCACGTGAAGCAGCTACAGTTGGCAAGAAAGAATTCCATGATGGTGTTCTGGACGTTGCTAAGAAATCAATAGTACTGCTTAAGAACGAAAAGAACCTGCTTCCATTAAAAAAACAGGGACAAAAGATAGCTGTTATTGGTGCATTAGCAAATGATAAAACGAGTCCGTTAGGAAGCTGGAGGATTGGTGCCGACGATAATACCGCTATATCTGTACTCGAAGGGTTACGCGAGTATAAAGGCAACCAACTGACCTATGCCAAAGGTGCCGACGTAGTTGTTGGAGATCCTCAGTTTGTTGTAGAAACTAAAATAAACATGACCGATAAAAGCGGCTTTAACGAAGCGGTAAACGCAGCCAAGGGTGCTGATGTGGTTATTATGGTACTGGGAGAACATGGCCTGCAAACAGGCGAAGGCCGTAGCCGCGCCGACCTGGCGCTACCGGGCGTTCAGCAGGAACTTTTAGAAACGGTTTATAAAGCAAACCCTAATATTGTATTAGTGCTTACTAACGGAAGGCCATTAGTTATTCCATGGGCAGCTAAAAATGTTCCTGCTATTGTAGAAGCATGGCACCTTGGTACACAAAGCGGTAATGCCATTGCACAGGTTTTGTATGGCGATTATAACCCAAGCGGTAAACTACCAATGACATTTCCAAGAGCTGTCGGGCAATTGCCGATGTATTACAATCATAAATCTACCGGAAGGCCTGGTGGCGACACCCCTACCGAGAGCGTATTCTGGTCGCACTATGGTGATATTGATAACTCTCCCCAATACCCTTTTGGGTACGGTTTAAGTTATGCGAAGTTCGAGTATTCTAACCTGAAACTTAGCAGTAATTCGCTAAATCCTAATGGAAAAATAACGCTGAGTGTTAGCGTAAAGAACAATAGTGCTGTCGACGGAAAAGAAGTTGTACAGCTTTATATACGCGATCTGTTCGGATCGGTAACACGACCGGTAAAAGAGCTTAAAGGTTTTGAACTTACCGAGATTAAAGCAGGGCAAACAAAAACAGTAAGCTTTACTATTGACGAAAAGATGCTTGAGTTTTATACTGCCAATGAGAAATGGGAAACTGAGCCCGGCGATTTTAAAGTATTTGTAGGCACTGATTCTGCTACTAAAATGGAAGCTTCGTTTAGCTATTCAAAATAATATACCCTATGAAAAAAATATCCTTACTATTATTACTGGCGGGAGTTGTTGGCTCTGCACAGGTAAAAAAAGGCAAACTGGTTTGGGAAGAAAACTTTAAAGGTAAAGCCCTCAATGAGAAGGTGTGGAACTTTGAACTTGGCGATGGATGCCCTAACGTATGCGGATGGGGTAATAATGAACGCCAGCTGTATACAACGACCAACCATACAATAAAAGGCGGTAAACTTATTATTACAGCCAAAAAAGAAGGTGATAAATATACTTCTACCCGTATAACGACAGCAGGTAAAAAGGAGTTTAAATATGGTTATATGGAAGCCAGGGCAAAAGTACCTACCGGGCATGGTATATGGCCTGCATTCTGGATGCTTGGATCTAACATTAAACAAGCCGGATGGCCTTTAAGCGGAGAAATAGATATAATTGAATATATAGGCCGCGAGCCGCATATTGCGTACACTACCCTGCATACAAAAGCCAATCATGGCGATAATGCAAGTTCTAAAAAAACACCAATAGAAGATATTGAAGAAGGCTTTCACACGTATGGTGCGAACTGGACTCCTGAATATATTGAATTTTTTATAGACGATAAGTCGGTTTATAAATTCGAACCAAAAGATAAATCTGTCGAAGTGTGGCCTTTTGACCAGCCCTTTTACTTTATAGTAAATATGGCTGTAGGCGGCAACTTTGGCGGCCCTAATGTAGACGACACTATATTTCCACAGGAGTATATAATCGATTACATTAGAGTGTATGATAATTAAACAATTTCATTGTTGTAGGTTAGTTAATCGTAAAAGGGGGCTTTGCAAGGGCCCTCTTTTTTTATGGTTGAGTAAAAACAAGAATCCCGTTACAGTTATTGTAACGGGATTCTTGTTTTGTATAGGAGACTCACATCTCAAATCTATTATCTATAAAATTAGCTTTCTTCCTCATCATCTCCGGTAATCTGCCCTTCTTCTATCTGTGCACCTGCGTAAAGCAATGTGCCATCTTTTTTAAGGCTATAGCTTTTATCCTGCTGAAGTGTCCAATGTTTGTCTTTGTAAGGTGCTCCTTTTTTCTCTCGCGTAAGCAGTATCGACTTGGTGTTATCCGGAAGGAAAAGCTCTGCCCTGTTACCATCTTCTTCAAAAACTATAAAAGCACTTTTGGTAATGCTTTCGCCCTGTAGTTCGTCAATAGAATTAAGACGGTAGCCTTCCTCAACAGCCCTGATACACTCTTTACGCAACAGCGACCATCTGTAACCTGCCGAAGTAACGCAGCCATTAGCATCTTTAGTTGTACCAAGAACCACATTTTTATTGGTATCAACCTCAACATCATCATCCTTACGGTCTTTTAATATCTGGTCGCAGGAAAACAAGGAAAATCCCAGGACAGAAAGCAAAAGCAGTTTTTTCATGACTAAATTTTATTAAAGGGTAACTAAAGTACAAAAAATATTAATACGGCTTAAAGTCGTATAAAACCGTTTCACCTTTTTCGAAAGATACACTTCCATCTTCTTCAATAAAATATTTCAGCAACACTTCACCCCAACGCAGGCCATTCGAAAAATCGGCAATAACCCAACGGTGATTAAGTACTTTTACTTTAGCAATTGTAAATACCCTGCCATCCATCGCCGGATATCCTACTAAAGGATTACCAGCTGCATTCGTATTCTGTTTGTAGATAGCATCCCTTACCTTGATTGCAATAGCATTAACGTCCTGACCCTGAAAATAGGCCTTGGCGTTGTCGTTATTTTCAAGCGTAAAATAATTATCAGAACCCATCTTTTCTTTTTCAGCCTTAATGCTGTCTTTAGCAGTTTTTACGTTAGCCTGCATCTTCTCGATACGTTCGTTCTCATACTTTTGCTTGTTGGTAAAGAACATGTATGTAAACACGTTTATAAGCAGCGAAAAAATAAAAAGGTATAGAAAAAGACTCTTTTTCATTTGTACAAAGGTTATATAGTTATTTGTAAATTATCGTACGCCAAAAATACATTATTCGGCAGCTTTTCCTGCACTTCTGCATGAAATCCCATAAGATGGCTAATATGAGTAAGATAAGACCTTTCGGGCTGTATTATATTTATAAAATCTATGGCTTCCTGAAGGTTAAAATGAGTATTGTGAGGCTCTTCACGCAATGCGCTTACCACAAGGACCTTTACCCCTTCAAGCTTTTCAATTTCAGATGGCGCTACCGTTTTAACATCGGTCAGGTAGGCAAAATCGCCAATCCTGTACCCAAAAATATCAAGGCTGCCGTGCATTACACCTATCGGCACCACGGTTTGCCCTGCAAGCGTAAACGCTTCATTTTCCTTCACTTCGTTTACATGTACCGATGGAGCACCCGGATAGCGGTCTTCTTCCTCAAATATGTACTCAAAACGTTGTTTAAGACTTTGAATTACACGTTTGTGGGCATAAATAGGCATATCGCCCTGTCGAAAAACAAAAGGGCGTATATCATCTATACCGGCAGTATGGTCTGAATGTTCGTGGGTAAAAAGTATACCGTCAAGTTTTGTGCAGTGGCTGGTAAGCATCTGCTGGCGGAAATCGGGACCGCAATCTATTAGGTATGAGGCATCGCCCCACTGTATCCATACAGATACACGCAGGCGTTTATCGCGCTGGTCGCTACTAAGGCAAACCGGATGGGTGCTACCTATTACCGGAATGCCCTGTGATGTTCCCGTACCTAAAAACCAAACTTTCAAAACAGGGTCATTTTTTTACAAAAATAACATTATTTGTTTTATAAAACGTAGTGTTTTCCTAACTTTGCAACATATCATTTCCTGCTATGAAATTAAACGATGACGACATAACCCTAAAGGGCGACAGGGTAATTGAACACGTGCCTTCTATAAAAGATAAAGCACTGCGCATAAACCTGAACGAAAACATTTACGGAACCTTTTCTGAGATAGGGGCCGGACAGGAAACAGTCCGCCACTTCTTTAGGTCCGGGGGGTCATCGGGAACCATAGCAAAAGCGATGTCTGCTTACGACAAAGACTTTAGTGATGCTATTTACGGCACCGAAGAAGACGGGCGCTACGTTACCGAAAGCCGCCTTAAAAAAATGCTTAGCCACGAGGTACGAATTATTGAAAGCAGGCTGAAACGCGACAAACACCCAAGCAAAGTATTTTTTAGCTACGCCAACACGGTTGCTACCATAGATTTTGCCAAACAATTTAAAGGCCACGGCTGGGTAGGACTTAAATACCAGGTTGAGCCGGACGAAGATTACAACGAAATTATTCTGCACATACGTTTTAAGGAAACCGATGCCCGCCTTCAGCAGGAAACGCTTGGTATTTTAGGTGTAAACCTTATTTACGGTGCATTTTATAAATACAACGACCCAAAGAAGCTTTTACGTTATCTGTATGACCACCTTGACAAGGATCAGCTGGAAATTGATACCATCAATTTCTCAGGACCGCGCTTTGCCGATGTAGACAACAGGCTAATGAGCCTTCAGCTGGTTAAAAACGGCATGACCGATGCGGTAATGTTTGACCCTAGCGGACATAACGTATTGCCTGCTGCCATGCTTTATAAGAAAAACATTCTTGCTTTAAGAGGTAGTTTCCGTCCTGTTACAAAAGTAAACATGGACATGTATGAGAAATCATACAAAATGTTCCTTGAAGAAAATAAGGTAGATAAGGATAAAGCCCTTGTAGTTTTTGAAATCACGCTTTCTAACCTTCGTTCGGAAGGTGAAATCGATGAGCGTGACTTTATGGACCGTGCCGAGCTGCTTTGCTCTTTAGGCCAAACTGTAATGATATCTAACTTCCAGGAATATTACAAAGTAGTTGAATACTTCTCAAGCTATACTAAAGCCCGTATGGGTCTGGCGATGGGTGTAAGCAACCTTGTTGATATTTTCGACGAGAAATACTACCGTCACTTAAGCGGGGGAATTCTTGAAGCTTTCGGTAAGTTATTTTACCGTGACCTTAAGGTATTCTTGTATCCAATGAAGGATGAAGAAGGAACAGTAATTGATTCTGAAAACCTTAAAGTACACCCAAGGATGAAAGAGCTTTACAAGTTCTTTAAATTCAACGGAAAAGTAATTGATATTGCAGAAGTTGATCCTAATAACCTTGACATTTTCTCCCGTGAGGTACTTAAAATGATAAACAAAGGCAAATCGGGATGGGAAGAAATGCTTCCGCCGGGTATTGCAGAAGTTATAAAACAGAACCATTTGTTTGGTTATGATCCTAAGAAATTAGTAGAGCAGTCTTAACAGACTGCTCTTTTGCTTTTATACTAATTGTAAATAGCTGCCAGTTGCTGAGCGAAATCGGCGAACTTTAGCTTTCCGTAATTGTTGGCTTTGTCAGCATAATACAGGTCCCATATTTTACCATCAGCGATAGACCTACCCATTTCGGCAAAGTTTTCTGCCATGTGCTGAGAGAAACCTCCCTGTACTATGCCTTGTTTTACTTGGTCGTCAGTCAGCACTACCCACGGTAGGTCGGGATTACCAAAAGCAGCACCTAATGTACTAGCCAGTTCACCTCCGGTAAGTTCATCGCTTACTACATACTGAATTGCTTTTCCGTTAAACGATTTTGCATCCAGTGCTTCGGCAGCAGCATCGGCAATATCATGCGGGTGTGTCATAGCGATAACTGTTGACGCGTCAAAGTTGTTACCCATAAAACCCATTCTCTTAATCATGTTTATACTACCATGCTGATTGGTGTAAAACATTCCCGGGCGAAGATGCAACACGTTTACATCCTCCAATTGGTTAAGCCTTCCTTCAGAATAAAAGAACGCACTTGACGGGCCGTTACCTTCGGGACTCTGTGCCCCTATCCCACTCAGGTTTGCTACATATTTAACTCCTGTAGCTTCAATAGCACGTGCGTAGATATCAGAAAGCTTTTTCATTTCTCCCTTAAGATCGTCCGTCTGAGAATTTGGCGGAATCATTACATATACTGCATCTGCATCAGTAAAAGACTTCACTACAAAATCGTAATCGTATAAAGAACCTACTGCCGGAGTTGCGCCAAGTTCTTCAATAGCCGCTGCTTTTTCAGCATTATGCGTTATAACGGTAACGGCATGTCCTTTTTTTACTAGTTGTTCTGTGAGTCTTTTGCTTATGTTACCCAACGAACCTGTAACTGTTATTTTCATTTGTTTTAAATTTTAATTAATGATACAACAAATGTATATTTGTACTTACTTTTATACAAGTACTTACCCTAAAGTATGTATCATGACACAGATTAAAGAAAGTTCTACTATACAGGAAAACAAACGTTTTGCCCATGAGGAATGTCCTGTAACATATGTTATGGAAAAGATAGGCGGCTACTGGAAGCCAATTATTTTATTCCACCTGCTTACCGGGGCGAAAAGATACGGAGAATTGCGTAAGGCAATCCCTTCGATCACCGAAAAAATGCTGATTCAGCACCTGAAACAACTGGAAAATGATAATCTGGTTTTACGAACAGCATTACCTGTTGTTCCGCCGCATGTAACCTACTCGTTGACCGAGATGGGACAGGCTTTGGGTCCTGTTTTATATGGTATGGGCGAATGGGCTATTAAAGACAGCGTTGCAAACAACAAACCTTACTTTAAAGATTTGAAGGATTTTCCAAAAGTATCATAAATCAACATTAAAAATGATCAACAAAACAATCGGTATTATGGGTGCTATGCCTCAGGAAATAGATGGTGTAATTGCATTGCTTAAAAATCCGGTTCGTAGAACAATCGGTATGCGGGCATATACATCGGGTACTATCAATGGGATTAATGTAGTGGTTGTGTTTTCCCGCTGGGGAAAAGTTGCAGCGTCAGCAACAGTAGCGACACTTATCCATGTTTTTAATGTAACTGAAGTTATTTTTACCGGTGTTGCAGGTGCAATTGATGCTACTCTGAATATTGGCGACATAATAATTGCTAAAAGGCTTTACCAGCATGATATGGATGCACGTCCGCTTATGCAGCAGTTTGAAATTCCGCTATTGGGAAAAACATTCTTTGAGTGTGACCTACCAGAAATTGAAAGAGCCAAAGAAGCAATACGTCCACTTATCATTGATAAAACCTTAACCGAAATTGTAGGTGCTGAAGTATTCGCAGAATTTGGTATCAACACCCCTAACCTATATATTGGCGATATTGCCAGCGGTGATCAGTTCTTTGCCAACAATGACCAAAAACTAAAACTCCACAGCAACATGCCAACAATACTTTGCGTAGAAATGGAAGGCGCTGCGGTGGCTCAGGTATGCTTTGAACACAAGGTTCCCTATACTATTATCAGGACAATATCTGATGCTGCCGATGACACATCGCATATTGATTTCCCTAAGTTTATTGAGAAAATATCCAGTAAATGTTCGGTGAGTATTATAGAGCGTTTATTGGCAAGTTAAACCCAGCCATTATTAAAAGCTTTACTTAAAATTTCGCTTGTAGATTTAGCCTTTGTTTTCCTGAGCATATTTTTACGGTGAGAGTCAACAGTATGTTTGCTTATGTGAAGCAATTCACTTATTGCAGTACTGTTCATTCCCTGGGCCAGTTTACGCAGTATATCTTTCTCCCGCCTTGTAAACATTGGCTTTACAGCTTTAAAGATATCCTTTACATCTACATTGTAGTAAGACGGTTCTCCTTCCAGGCCTATAAATGACAACACCAGAAGTATATCTTTTTTAAGATGGCTAATATCAGTATTAATAACAAAGGTGCGTACATTATCTGCATCATGCTGAATAATTACAAATTGGTTAAGTATCCTTACATAACTACCATCTGCTTTTTTAAGTCTGAAATCATTCTGCACTTTGTAACGGAATAATCTTTCTCCCGAAATACTATTAAAAAAAGATGTTATGGCAGATTCGAAGTTAAGGTAGTACGGCAGATCTTCGGGATGCATCAGGCTTCCCAAAAACGGAAGGTTTATATCTCCCGGTTTATATCCAAGCAGCTTTTCTACTTCGGGGCTTATTAATTCGATCATACCTTTGCGCACGTTAACAATAAGGTAATAATAGTCTCCTACATGAAAGATATCCAGTAGTTTCTTTTGTTTGCTAATATCAAACGCAGAATCTTTAATTCGCTCATTCTTAGGTATGATACCCCAAATTTTTTGTAGCTCATCATATGCATTCAGTTCCATATTATCTTTGGTTACGATGCACTAAAATAATCAAATTAATACAATTCTAAAATAGGTGTAATTACCTGATTTACATCTGATAGTTCCACAAAAAAAGGAAGCTTGCGCTTCCCTTTGTGTTATTTCAATATCTGAGCCGTGTGCTCTTTGGTTTTTACCGCAGTGATAACCTCATCTATAATTCCGTTTTCATCGATTACAAATGTGGTACGGTTGATGCCGTCAAACAATTTACCCATAAATTTTTTAGGACCCCATACGCCAAAAGCATTAATAACACTCTTGTCTTCATCGGCCAAAAGTGGGAACGGAAGTTCATATTTTTCTTTAAACTTTGTCTGCTTTGCCTGACTGTCGGCGCTAACGCCTAAAAGTTCGTAATTCTGCGTCTGGAAGCGGTGGTAATTATCCCGAAGATCGCATGCTTCGGCGGTGCACCCCGGTGTGCTGGCTTTCGGGTAAAAGAAAACTACCAGTTTTTTACCTTTATAATCTGCTAATGTATGTGTTTTGCCATCCTGGTCAACTACTGAAAAATCAGGTGCTTTATCTCCTTTTGTAAGTGTTGTCATAAGTGTATATTTGTAAAGCTAAATATACTTAAATATGACCAAAGCGCAAAAGGTACAGTTCGTAATGGACACCCTTGACGAAATATACCCAACTATCCCTATCCCTTTAGATCATAAAGACCCTTACACATTGTTGATTGCCGTACTAATGAGCGCCCAGAGTACCGACGTTCGTGTGAACCAAATTACACCACTGTTATTTGCAAAAGCAGATAATCCATACGATATGGTAAAGCTGACAGTAGAAGAAATAAGGGAAATTATAAAACCGGTTGGGCTTTCTCCGATGAAGGCCAAAGGCATACACGGACTTTCGGAAATATTAATAGATAAGCATAACGGAGAGGTTCCGCAGAGCTTTGAAGCTTTGGAAGAACTGCCTGCTGTAGGTCATAAAACGGCAAGTGTGGTAATGAGTCAGGCATTTGGCGTACCGGCATTTCCCGTAGATACCCATATTCACAGACTAATGTACCGCTGGGGATTTACCAATGGTAAAAATGTAGTGCAGACCGAAAAAGATGCTAAACGTTTATTTCCGGAGGAAAAATGGAATGAACTTCACCTACAGATCATCTGGTACGGACGCGAATACTCTCCTGCGCGGGGCTGGGATCTTAAAAAAGACATCATCACCGCAACTATAGGACGAAAGTCGGTACTTGAAGAATATGAAAATAAAGTGCATAAAAAAACCTCCCGTTAATTGACGGGAGGTTTTTCTTTAATTAGCAATATTCTCGTATGTTCCGTTAGACGTTTTAACTACTTTCAATGCTTTAGAGTAGCTAAGAATAAAATCTATAGTTTCTTTTTTTGGTAACATTTGCGGAACTGCTAATTTCTTTTTAGAGTAAAGTTTTGCCATGAATAGATTGTTATGTTTTCTATACAACGCAAAGCAGCAAGGCAATATTGTTTAATTCGTCAAAATTATTTTATTTTTTTCTATAACTTTTCTCAGGTTCATAAGGGCATACCTCATCCTCCCAAGAGCTGTGTTGATGCTAACCCCAGTCATATCGGCTATTTCCTTAAAACTAAGATCCTGGTAAATTCTCATTTGCAGCACTTCTTTCTGGTCATCCGGAAGTTCTTCAATAAGCCTTTGCAGGTCGCTTTCAACCTGTTCTGTAATTATCCTGTTCTCAATATTCGGGCTATTATCGGTCATGATAGAAAATATAGAAAACTCTTCCGTTTCGCGGAACATTGGCATTTTCTTGTTTCTCCTGAAATGGTCTACTATAAGGTTGTGCGAAATACGCATTACCCACGGCAGGAATTTACCCTCCTCGTTATATGAGTTTGACTTTAGTGTTTTTATCACTTTAATAAAAGTATCCTGGAAGATATCGTCAGCAATATCCCTGTCAGTTACCTTAGAATAGATAAAACCGTAAATTTTTGATTGGTGTCTGGTAATTAATACAGAAAGAGAGTTTTCGTCTCCATCTACATAGTTTTTAACCAGAACAGCGTCGGGGATTACAACATTAGCCATAGCAAATACTTTTTAAGTGTTTCTTGAATTTGGTTTCGATAAAACAGAACTTTATAGGTTCTTTAAAAAGTATTTTTTTGTATAGGCGATGTTAATTTTGAATTAATTATAAGCCAAATATAATATAAATAAAATTTAAAATGCAATAGCTAATTTAAATTTTAACATAATTTGCACAATATATCGCCAAACTCAGCATATTCTGAAGTGTTTTGAGGATATCACAATAAGATTGTTAAACTATTCGTTCCCTGTGTTTTAGCTTATACAAAATTTTAGTAATCCTTTCCTTAACAGTTTCTTTACGTTTAGCAGAAAAAATATACTGTATGCAGGTACGCTGCTCCCATTGCTTATAGCTTTTAAAGATCTCGAGTACATTTTCCTCTGCTAAGATCTGCTTAAAATCGTCAGGTATCTCGAAGACGCTATTATCTTTATATAATGTAACATGCACATAATCGCTTTCCTCCTTGCCAATTGCTTTACGTATCTCAGCCTTAACCGCCATAATAAGATTTCCGTTACTATACGGCATAAGGCTCACACCACTTATTTTATAACCATCAATCGTACCTTTAACCTTAACAGCACCAAAGGCAGCTTCTTTATCTTTCGCAATTTCAGGCAGGGCAACATACGTCCACCCGCCTTTTCCGGGAAAGCGTTCCAGTTGATATTCCTTATCGGTCAGTAACTCTTCCACTATATAAAATCAAAATTAACAATACTGCCCATTTGCGAAATTCGTATAGTTCTTCCCATCACAAGCGCGCTGTTGTCCTCCGAATGCCCCGATGGAAACCCAAAGTACACCGGGCAGTTAAAATGTTCCAGAGTGATCTCCTGATACGTTTTACCAAACGGAATGGTAGAATCTTTTATATCTATCATATCACCAACAATAACAGCTTTAAGGTTGACTAGTTTACCCGCTCTTTTAAGCGCTATAAGCATACGGTCATAATGATATAGATACTCGTCAATATCCTCTATAAATAATATTTTATCAGTTGTATCAATATCCGATGCAGAACCAACAACCGCATATAGTATAGATAGGTTACCTCCTACTAGCGTGCCTTCAACAGTACCGCCTGCCCTGTTTTCAGGCTGAGCCGGAATACTATAATTCAGGCTTTCGCCGAAAAGTGCTGTTCTTATCGTCGCAGAAGATTCCGCGTTGCTTTTCGGTATCCCCTGTAACATAACGGAATGTAAAGATTGTATTCCAAAATTATGCACGTGGCAGTGCAGCAGCGTAATATCGCTATAGCCAACCAGCCATTTAGGTTTGGCTTTAAGTGCCGTCCAGTCAATACTATCTATTATACGTAACGTACCGTAGCCGCCTTTTGTAAAAAAGATAGCCTTTATAGACGTATCATCCAGCATTTTCTGAAGATCGGCGAGACGTTGTTCATCTGTTCCCGCAAGGAAACCATCGGTTTTAAAGGCGTTTCGCCCCAATACAGGTTCCAGCCCCCAGCTTTTAAGCAGGGCAAGTCCGTCGTTTATTTCGTGCGGCTCACAACGTTTTGCTGTACTTACAATACCGACCTTATCGCCGGGTGAAACGTATGGTGGTGTAATATACTTATACGTTTCCTCTAAAATTTGAGAGTCGCTTTTCTGCTTAATTTTGATAATTGCGGTGAATGGCGCATATTCATTATTGTATTTTCGTTTGCCCTTTACAACTAAAGAATCTACATAATAAATAAAATAGTCGCTACTCAAAAAATCTACAGGCAGGTTATTTTTATTTTCTAGTAGCAATGATAAAAGAGGCCCTTCAGAACGACCATATCCAATCACAGCCTCACATTCGCCCGCGACTTGATGGTATTTATTATTGATATCATATTCACAATAAAATTGCCCTTGGGCATTAATATTATTTTCATTTGTAAACAACAATATAACTTCGTCCGGAAAAGGAGGACCATTTTCTGCCATAATAATTTATTGAAAAGGTTAAGAAGTAAATATATAATTTTCCTTTCAAAAAAGAAGTATTCCGTTTCATTTCCCTTAACAAAATTGTGCCTGTAAATCCGTATCTTTGCCTATTCAATTTTTGCCATGATAAAGACCGATTTTTCTAAACTAGAGCCTAAGAAAAACATACTTATAAAAGGTGCGCAGCTGCACAACCTCAAGAACATAGACGTAGCCATTCCGCGTAATAAGCTGGTGGTGGTTACCGGGCTTTCGGGTTCGGGTAAGTCGAGCCTTGCGTTCGACACCCTCTATGCCGAAGGACAGCGCCGCTATGTAGAGAGTTTATCGAGCTACGCGCGCCAGTTCCTTGGCCGTCTTGATAAGCCAAAGGTGGAATATATTAAAGGTATTGCACCTGCTATTGCTATTGAGCAGAAGGTAAATACTACCAATGCCCGTTCTACCGTAGGCACAAGCACCGAGATCTACGACTACATGAAGTTGCTTTTTGCGCGCATTGGTCGCACCTACTCGCCTGTTTCCGGACGTGAGGTGAAAAAACATACCGTTACCGATGTTATGAACGAAGTAAAATCGTTTGAAGCTGACAGTCGTTGGTTATTACTTTCGCCTGTACATATCGAAAAAGGCCGTACGTTGGACGAAAAACTAGGCGTATTATTACAACAGGGTTTTGCGCGTGTTCTGGTAGATAACGAAACCATGCGCCTTGACGAACTTCCTGGGGCTGACCTTGCCAACAAAGAAGTACTATTGATTGTTGACCGTTTGGTGGTGAAGGATGAAGAAGAGTTCTTTAACCGTCTTGCGGATGCAGTTCAGACTGCTTTTTACGAAGGTAAAGGCGAATTGTACCTTCAGGATGTTGCAACGGGTAACCGATTTACTTTCAGTAATAATTTTGAACTGGATGGTATTACCTTCCCAGAACCAAATGTACACCTTTTTAGCTTTAACAACCCTTATGGGGCGTGCCCTGCCTGCGAAGGTTATGGCAGCATCATAGGGATTGATGAAGAACTGGTTGTACCTAACACAGCGCTTTCTGTGTTTGAAAACGCTATTTATCCGTGGCGTGGCGAAAGCATGGGCTGGTACCGCGACCAGTTGGTAAACAGCGGACATAAATTCGACTTCCCCGTACATAAACCGTATTTCCAGCTTTCGGAAAAAGACAGGCAGTTGATCTGGACAGGTAATAAATACTTTACCGGGCTTAACGTCTTTTTTGCTGAACTGGAAGAGAAAAACTATAAAATTCAGAACCGTGTAATGCTTTCACGCTATCGCGGAAAAACCAAGTGTACTACATGTAAAGGCAAGCGACTTAGGCCTGAAACCAATTACATAAAAGTTGGCAATCATACGATATCTGACCTTGTTGACCTCCCTATCAAAAACCTGGCGGAGTTCTTTAAACAGCTGGAACTGTCGGAATACGACCTTGCCGTTGCAAAACGCCTATTGGTAGAAATCAATAACCGCCTTAGCTTCCTTCAGGAAGTAGGGCTTGATTACCTTACGCTTAACCGTCGCTCGTCGACACTTTCAGGTGGTGAGTCGCAGCGTATTAACCTGGCTACATCTATGGGCAGCAGCCTTGTAGGGTCGATGTACATTCTTGACGAACCGAGTATCGGGCTTCACCCTAAAGATACCGAAAGGCTTATTGATGTGCTTATCGGGCTTCGAAACCTTGGTAACACCGTTATTGTGGTAGAGCACGACGAAGACATCATGAAAAAAGCCGACATGATCATTGACATTGGTCCCGAAGCGGGTACCTATGGTGGTGAGCTTGTAGCACAGGGTACGTATGAGGAGATCCTAAAATCAGACTCGCTTACCGCTAAATACCTTAATGGTGACCTTGAGATCAGCGTTCCTAAAAAACGCCGTAAGTTCAAGAACCACATTGACGTTATAGGTGCACGCGAAAACAACCTTAAAAACATAGATGTTACTTTTCCGTTAGACTGCCTTACCGTGATTACGGGTGTTTCGGGCAGTGGTAAGAGTACATTGGTTAAGAAAATATTATTCCCTGCCCTACAGAAAAAACTGGATGGCGTGGGCGAAAAAGCAGGACAGTTTACCGAACTGCAAGGCAGCTACGGACACATTAAACATATTGAATACGTAGACCAGAATCCTATTGGGCGTAGTTCGCGTTCTAATCCTGTTACCTATATTAAAGCATACGATGATATCCGTGACTTGTTCTCGAAACAGAAACTTTCTCAGGTACGTGGTTACCAGAGCAAGCACTTCTCGTTTAACGTAGATGGCGGACGCTGCGAAACCTGTAAAGGTGAAGGCGAAGTAACTATCGAGATGCAGTTTATGGCCGATGTTCACCTGGAGTGCGAAACCTGCAACGGTAAACGCTTTAAAAAAGAGATACTTGAAGTAGCTTTTGAAGGCAAGAACATCGACGATATCCTTACCATGACCATTGATGATGCTGTGGCGTTCTTTGGCGAGCACAAGCAGACTAAAATCACCACCAAATTACAGCCGCTACAGGATGTAGGTTTAGGATATGTGCAATTGGGTCAGTCGTCTTCTACCCTTTCAGGTGGTGAGGCGCAACGTATAAAACTGGCATCGTTCCTTGTTAAAGGCGCAACCAAAGAAAAAGCCTTATTTGTGTTTGATGAACCTACAACGGGTCTGCATTTCCACGATATCAAAAAGCTTTTGGCTTCGTTTGAGGCACTTATCGATAAAGGACATTCTATTATTGTTATTGAGCATAACCTTGACCTTATAAAATGTGCTGACTACATTATAGACATTGGGCCTGAAGGCGGAGAAAACGGCGGTCATTTAGTGGCTTTCGGTACACCGGAGGAAGTAGCTAAGAATCCTAAATCGGTTACCGGGGAATACCTTCGCGAAAAGCTGTAATTAGCTGTCGGAGTTATACGTTCTGCCATTTCAACCGGAATGAAATGGAGTGGAGAAATCTCTATTGAAAAACAAATAACCCTGATTCACTACACTGCTATCATGCTGATGCTCGAAGCATCTAAAATATACAAAGCCTCATTCTTAGTTGGATGGGCTTTTTTATTGAATCTAATTGTAGGATAAATTTGAAATCCGTTAATTTGGTCAGTCAATTAAATAATTAGATGTTTACACATTTCCCTAAACATATTAGTAAGTTTCCTAAGCAAATTATTATATATCGATCGAAAGACCTATTATATCGTAAACTTTACGGTGGATTTATGTTAATAAGTTTATGTATATTTCTTATAATCTTAGTTCCGACATTCTTCTTTATAATCATATGTCCTACTGTTATAATATTGATAGTCCACCACATTATATCGACGATTAAAACTTTTAAAAAAAATCCGGTTTTTTTAAAAGTAGATAACCAAGGACTTTACAAAGGTAAAAAATTCATCCCTTGGAATCATATCCAAAAATACGAATTATCTTATGATGGTTCCGTTTCAAGATTCGCATCATATTCATATTTGGTACTTCACGCCCCTGGAAAGAAAACAAAAATTGTTCTTAATATGGATATAAGTACTCAAAAATTGATTTACATCTTAAAAACTTATAAACAAATAAACGCTGATCTGTAGAATCATCATAGTCAATAAGTTTTACAAGTAGAATGAACATCCCGCTCGTACCTAGTTTGAGTTGAACACAAGTAAAGAATACGTTAATATCCTATGAAAAAACTATTATCAGATATTTCGATACTCTCCATACAGCTTGGAGAATCAGAATTTGCTACAGATTTTCAGAAAGAAAATAAATGGCTGGGATTTGATCCTGCTTCTGAAGAAGAGATTGAAGCAGCAGAAAAAAGACTAAATATTTATTTCCCTGAAGATTATAAAAATTTTCTAAGAATTACAAATGGCTTTACGGCACCAAATATAGTTGAGACGTCCTTTGCCAAAATTGAAGACGTTGATTATTTGGAAAAATTAGATCCCGAACTAATTCAAATATGGGGTAGCCATGAAGAGCTGGAAAACGATACCTATTTACTTAAAAAAAGTATATTAATTGCAGGAATACATGAAGAGCAATATTTCTTACTTGTACCTCCAAATGAAAAAAGTGACAAATGGCGCTACCTAAAGTTCGCCGCCTGGTATCCAGGAATAGATGAACAAACCGACTTAGAAACTTATTTTAACGATGTCTTACAATTCATTGAAGAAAATAAATAAGTTATTTCTTCCGCTGGTGCGGCATATGGATCGTACCCAGTCTGAGTTAGACACGAGACAGAGCCTCGCGCCAGCCTCATTCAAACCCGTAACCCGCAACCCGCAACTCAATAACTCCGCAAATCCGATAACTTAAATTTTTCCCTTATTTTTACGCTCCCAACGGTTGCCTAAATGAAGGACTATTATAAAATACTTGGCGTTGCGCGCAATGCTACTCAGGAGGAAATAAAGAAGGTGTACAGGCAGCTGGCACTGCAATACCACCCTGACCGTAATAATAGCGATATGGCGAGCGAGGAGCGTTTTAAGGAGATATCCGAATCGTATATTGTCCTTGGCGATGTGCCTAAACGAAATGCCTACGACTACGCCCAGGACAATAAGATCAGCTATCACGGCAAAAGTACTTCCGAACCCGGGCAGGCAACCCCCGTAACCTTCTTTACGCTGTTTAAACGCATTAAGACGAAAGTCCTCAATGCAGGCGGACATATTAACGAATACCGGCTGTTCACTGTTATGAACGACCTGCTATCTGATGAAACCATCCGCTTGCTGGTCAATGCCAATGATATCGTAACCAACAATATGATACTGGACGAGATACTGGTTTCGGCTATATTCCTTACTGACGAATCACGTTTAATCATTCACGAAAAACTGCTAAAGCTTGCCGATGGTGATCCCCGGTTTATTGACAAAATAAGCGGTCTTACAAAACCCAGCGGTAAACGCATCAGTCAAAACACCGCCGGACACACTACAGAAAGCGAAGCAAACAAGCCTATTTTCTTTTTAATCATACTTTTGATTATACTTATTGTAATTTCGGTTCTGTAATACAAATCACCATTCCATTATGAAATACGCGTACTTTATTTTGATGCTTTCAATTTTGCTTTCATGTTCAAAATCAGAGAAAGAGTATGTAGAAACCGTTGAGAACGTAATTCAGGTTCCTATTACAAACTATGAAAAAGTTGAATATAAAGACATCGGCAGTACTGGCTATCCTGTAAAAGTTATTGATGTTATATTTTCAGAGACTGAATTTAAAGCGATACTTACAACTATAGATCTCACGAAGTTTAAAAAAGACGGGGACGATTATTTTATGGATTTTGCTTCCGATAGTATCAAATGGCATGTTGCGATCTTTAGTAAAGAAAATAAAATTAGGTATGCCGAATTAGATTAAGTTACTATCTTAGTTTACCAATCAATCATCCTATGAAATTCTTAGTACTACTTCTCTTTATCGTTTTGCAAACGACTGCCTATAGCCAGGATAAACTCGTAAAAGACCTTGACAACGATGGTATAAAAGACACTGTGTATTTCGACACAGAGCGTTCTGTTATCATCTGTCAATTATCTACACAGCAATTCAGAAAAATTGAAAGCAAACCCTTAGAAAATATGGGTGACGCTTCGGGTGTTAAAGACGCAAAAGGAGGCTTTTACTTTAACGAAAACTGGATGCGTGCCGGTTATAGCAACCAATTTCGATATGATGTAAAAACCAAAAAGATTCAGCTTATAGGAATGAGCCGCTATGAATTTGGCAATGCAGCGAATGACGGCAGCGGCGAGTCGAGCGTTAACCTGCTTACCGGCAAATACGTTGGCAACTGGAACTACTTCGATCAGGAAAAAGTAAAGCTGATCGCTATCCCTGAAATTAAAACCAAAATGGATTTTGGTAAAATATACCTTGAAGACTTTAGCGACGCCACCTATTTTAAGTTCGCTGAAAAGTGTTCTGACCTGTACAATGAGAAGAAAAAAGAAATGATTAAAAAGTAAACGTATGAACCATAACGCTAAATCAATACGCCCGTTTATCGGTGCCAAAGACTTCGAAACATCACGCAGCTTTTACCGCGACCTTGGCTTTGAGGAAACTGTTTTATCTGCGGATATGTCGGTTTTCAAATCGGGCGACTTCGCCTTCTACCTTCAGAAAGCTTATGTAAAAGACTGGATAGACAATACTATGGTTTTTATGGAAGTTGATGACGCCGAACGTTTCTGGAATGAGCTTACAGCTTTAAATCTTACCGAAAAATATGACACAGTAAAACTCGTTCCTGTCCGCACACTTGATTGGGGCAAAGAATGTTTTGTACACGATCCGTCTGGTGTATTGTGGCATTTCGGGGCTTTTTACACTTCTTAGGTAGAAAATCAAACCTATTTTCATTATTTTTGAGCCGCTTTTGCAATAACTGTTATTGTGGGGGCACATTTATTTTATGAGAGTTTATACTGTACTGCAAATTGGACACTACCATGCAAATTATTGTGAAGACTATCTGTTTACGGGTGCTGTAGGCAACGACAAACTTGTGTTTGCCGTTATGGACGGTTGCACTACAGCTATAGACAGCCATTTTATCTCAACGTTGACGGGTAAGCTCTTACGTAAAATAACTACCGAAAAAGGATACCAGGAATTATATGATCCTGCAATTTTTACAGATACTGAGTACCTGCTAAAATCAATTGTGAAAGATTTATTTTCCGAGATCAGGCTTATCAAGAACCAGCTAATGCTTGACCCAAAAGAACTCCTTACAACAATAATACTTATGGTTATTGACAAGGAAAAGGCAAAAGGAGAGCTTATTGTAATTGGTGATGGGCTCGTTAATATCAATGGCTCAACAACGGAATTTGATCACGATAATACACCTGATTATATAGGCTTTCACATTAATGAAGATTTTGAGTCATGGTATGAAAAACATGATCAGAAAATTAGTTTTATAAGCATCGGGGATATTAGTATTGCTACTGACGGAATCTTTTCGTTTACAAAGATTAAAAGGACTGAAAGCGAAGAAACCATTGATAGCCATGACTTTCTTTTGACAGATAGGACGGGTTTTGAAAACAGCGAAATGCTCAGCCTAAAGCTTAAAAAAATGGAACATGAAAATGGATTGGTACCAACTGATGATTTCGCTATGATACGAATAATAGCCGATTAAAACACATTTACACTATGGCACTCTTATTGTAAGATAGTTTTTACACTATAATAATTGCCACTATGCTTCGATTCTACTTTGTATTATTTGTATCAACTTTGTCCCTAACAGTCAACGCACAGGTAAAAGTAACAGTCCGCAATACTACGGGAGACCGCCTTATATCGGTTATACTGAATGGGAAATCCATTGGCATAATAGAGAATCATGGCGTTAAGACTATTGAATTCGACACCACAAATACTAGACATAACCTTCCAAATTTTAGTATTTCTGCAATTCGCCGTGGAGAAAAATTTGTTTCGCGATCAAAAGGCATGAGATGCGGTAACGGAACTTCTAAAACCGTAATTGAAAGTGGCTACAATATGGATATTGTTTTAAATACAAATGCTACCGGACAAAAGGAAATTGACATTATAGAGAGGCGCTATATTCGGTAACGCCATTTAGCGTTTGCGCTTTCCCCATTTAAATATATTATCCAGGTGCTTTACGTAAGTGATCTGCATGTTTATGGAGGCCAGCGAAAAGTCATCCTGCATATAATATACCTGTTTATTATTTATTATAAACGATAAGCCTACACCCCAATCGTCTTTTCTGTAACCCGCTGCGCCACGCGCAAAGGCAGTGGGATACAGTTTGAGTTTCATATATTTAAATGACTCCCATTCGTTACCGGCATTAACGCCGACGGTTGCCATTCCTGAAAGTAACCAGTGCTCATTAATAACCCACGAATAGCCATAGCCACCGTTAACGCCTAACTGGAAATTATCTATCGATGTATCACCTGTTAGTTCCTGCAATCCTAACTTAAAATAATACGCACCACCACCTATAAGCCAGCTCCCCGCAGATTGCAGTTGTTTCTGAGTCTGGTCGAAAGCCGCTTTAGCCGAAAACTGCCTGTTGTTAAAAACATAGGTTATCTCCCCTCCTATCAACTGAACGGAAGTTTCAGGATATGTCGTTATAACTTTATTATCTGAATAAAAACCTTTGTAATTCTGATAGAAAACATCAAAAAGGAATTTCCGCCCGTAATTATGGATCTGGAAATCAAAGGATTTTGTTTTACCGTACTCCTTACCCGCAGGCAGCAACCCGAAACTATAACTAAAGTCTACTACAGTATTTTTAATCGAAAATCCCAGTCCTAGTCGGGTCGGATTATTAGGAGAATAGTCCTTATTATTATGCCCAATTTCAATACTATTACGCGTTAAAAATGCCTTAACCATCATTTTCTGGTCGTAAGAGCCTATAAATGTGGTATCAATTTTCGTCTGGCCGTAAAAAGCGAAGCTGATAACAAAAGCCAATAAAGTAGCATAAAATCTATTGCGCATGTAGTAGTAATAAGGTTAATATAGTAAGATAACTGGATGACCGATTAATTATTGTTACATTATAGTATCAATTTGAACCATAATTTATCCCGTAAAACGTAATTATTGCTTTGAAATGAGGCATTAAACACATGTGTATGTTAAGCTAATGTAAAATTTATCAATAATTACCAAAAAATCAACTAACTGAAAGAAAAAAAATTACAACATTATTTGACTTTGGCACATTAATTGTATCTTTGTACAATAGATTTCGAAATCTTATTTTGGAATCTGTTAATAATTGGTTGGTTGGTTTGTTAAGTCCCGTCACTTTCTTAAAGGTGGCGGGATTTACTTTTTATGTCATTTTGAAATAGCAAAAATGAGTAGCTTAAATTAGGAAATTATAAACTTAGAATTTTATAAGAAAGCTATTTTTTTGAAAAACAAAATGCGTAACATTATTTTTCAAACACCTAAATTACAGCAAATTAACCCAAGCTAATTTTACGCACAAAAAGTGCGTTTTGAGAGCAGAAAGTGCAATAGTTAACCCTTTAAAATTTGGACTAATTGGCCTGTGAGGTTCTTTCTGGAGTACTGCTGTAAGCCAATTGCATTCGACTTTAAATTACCTTCCTGATACTGGCTAAACCACTGCATCAAAGCGTTTTTTAACTTTTCTTTTTCGTCGTATTTCACAAAAATCCCTGTGTTCGTTGTTTGCACAATTGAGGCAAAATCGGCACCGTCGGGGCCAATTGCCAAAATTGGGCGCTCGGACACCATATATTCAAACAATTTTCCGGGAATGATGCATTTGGTTTCTTCCGAATCGATCTCCACTAATAGCAATACCTGTGATTTTCTTTGGTGCATTACAGCTTCTGCGTGCGGCACATATCCTAAACTGTTTACATACGGCGATAAGTCCGCAACTTCAATAGAATCAAGCACTTCACGACTAACAGCACCTATAAGCTTAAGTTCAAACTTACCTTTAAACTGTTCATTTTCAGCGATAAGTTCAGATAAAGCTTCCCATAATATTTTAGGATTACGCTCCGACAAGAAGGAGCCAATGTGCGCCAGTGTAAACTTCTCATCCATAGGCTGTCTTGCTACGGTTTCGGTATCATACCCATTAGTGATAACAGTGATAGGCTTAGTCGTAATGGCTTGGAATTCGGCTTTTGTAGTCGGACTTGTAACCAACACGTTATCAGCAGAATTCAATACTTTTTCCTCTAAATTCTTATGACTGTTAGCCGCCGAATTACCCAGCTTCAAGGCTTTATGGTAGCCTATTGTAGTCCACGGGTCGCGGAAGTCCGCTATCCATTTTATGTCATGTAACTCTTTAAGCCTCATGCCAATAAGATGAAGGCTATGCGGAGGTCCGGTAGTAATAATAGTCTCAATTCCGTGTTCCTTTATGTACTTTGAAAGGTAGTTTACCGATGGCTTTACCCAAAGTACACGTGCATCAGGAATAAACAAATTTCCCCTGACCCACAACATTATACGCTGTAAAAAAGACTGTTTTTTCTTGTGAGGTATAATACCAGAACTTATCTTTTTCGTACCAGTTTTAGAGAATGCCGAAGCCCATGCATAAGGCTCGGTTATTCTCTGTTTAATGATAGTCACGTTAGGATTTACTTCCTCCAAAAGGCCTTCATCCACAAGCGGATAGGTAGGATTTTCAGGAATGTAAACTACTGGCTCAATGCCAAAATCCGGCAGGTATTTAACGAATTTCAGCCAGCGCTGCACACCGGGACCTCCCGCAGGCGGCCAGTAATACGTTATTATTAATACCTTCATTATCTGACTATTGATTAATTATTATGCTGTTTGCTTTACTCCCTGTTTCTTTTTCCATTCGGTGTAAATACCTGCGCAAAGTAGCGCCAGCATTAATAGGAAACTGATAAGCGCTATCGTACTTCCAGTCTTAACTACCTGCGGTTCAAACTTAAAATCAATAGTATGTTTGCCTGCAGGTACTTTAAGTCCTCTAAGGGTATAGTTAGCTTCAAAGTGAGGCACCGGCTTACCATCTATGTAGGCATTCCATCCCGGAGTATAATAGATCTCAGAGAATATAGCCACCCCTTCATTAGGGTTATTAGAAGTGTATTTCAATTCGTTAGGCTCGTACGATGTAAGCTTTATTGTCGCTATGCTGTCCACCACAAAAGAAGTTCTGGTCACAGCTTCGGGGAACCTTGTTTTATTGATAACCGCAGACGTTTTGGTGTTCATCTTATCAAGCGATTTCATCTCTTCGTCCGGTGTATTTACAATCCTTACTTTGCTTACAAACCATGCGTTACCATTAGCCTGTCCGTTAAGTGAAGGTACCTCCTGCCCTTTATCATCTGTTTGTATAACATACTTAACGTTAAGCATATTAAGCACTGACATATTATTTTTAGCCAACTGATATTCAAATATCTGCTGTAATTTTCTTGGTTTAGCCGCGTGGTATCCGCCTAATGATTTATGGAAATACGACGCACGTGCGCTGTTAAGGCTGCCATCTACGTCAAACACTCTGTAATGTGTGGTATCCTGCATAATCTGCTGATCTGCAACTGTAGGCTGAAATGGAATATCTATTTTACTGGCGCTCTGGAAACTGTCGCCATCTACATATCTTTTATCTACAAAGAAAAGGTCGCCCACCATAAACAGCCCTACCAATAAAACTGCTGCCGTTTGCGATAATTTTTGCTTATTGTACAACCAAAGCGTACCTGCCGATATTAATATGAGGAACCCTGAACGAAGCAGGTCGGCACTGTACATAACTTTTCTGTCAGCCTTAAGGGCGTCCATAAACTCCTGACCATAAGCCTGTATAACTGCATCATCATTTAATCCTGCAAAGTTAAACATACCTTTACACAGGAAAAGCAACACGATAAGCCCTAAGCTCACCGCGGCAGATTTCCAAAGCACTTTCCACTGGTTTTCTTTGTCTTTTGTAAAGAACGAGTATAATCCCATTACAGCCAGAACCGGTATACATACTTCCAACAATACCTGGATAGATGCTACAGCCCTGAACTTGTTGTACATAGGGAAATGTTCTATAAAGAAGTTCGTTAGTATTGGGAAATGTTTACCCCACGATAACAGCAACGACATTATAGCACCGGCTAAAAAAGCATATTTGATCTTTCTTTCTTCTGCAAACATCGCCAGTACAAAAAGGAAGAACACTATAGCACCAATGTAGGCAGGAGCTGCAACGCTGTACTGGTCTCCCCAATAAGTAGGAATACCCGAACCTGCAATTTCCATAGCCTGCTGCTTAGAGATATATTCGTTTTCAGCAATCTGTTGTGTCTGAAGGAATTCTACTAGATGAGAATCTTCAGGAACCCTGTCATGGCCTGACGATCCGCCGAATAACCTTGGTGAAATTAGATCAAGGCTCTCTGCAATACCGTAACTATAGTCGGTAATATACTCATATGACATAGCATTAGTGCTTGCTTTAGGATTACCCTGGGGATCTACCGTAAGCTCACTATCGCTTCGTGTACTGTATTTAGCGTATTCTGCTGTAGCCATAAGGTTAGTAGTATTGGTACCTACAGCCAGTAAACCTGCCAGTAAAAAGATACCTAACGATATACCTAAATGCTTATACTCTTTCTTTTTAATGATATCAATAAGGAACCATATTCCCATAACCAATAGTAAAAGGAACAGGTAATACGTCATTTGTATGTGGTTGGCATTCAGCTCAAGTGCGGCCGCAGCCATTGTAAGCAATCCTCCTTTAACGTATCGCTTCTGGAAAACCAATACGAAACCGGCTATAACCAAAGGCATATAAGCAATAGCGTGGGCCTTTGCATTGTGCCCAACACCCAATATTACAATAAGATAGGTAGAAAAACCAAACGCCAACGCTCCAAAGAAAGCTTTTAGCGGATCTATTTTGAGGGTACATAACAGTACATAGAAACCTATGAAATAGATAAAAAGGTAATCTGCTGGTCGTGGCAAAAAGCGTATTGTCTCATCGATCTGCTTTACGTAGTTGTGTGGGTATTTTGCCCCTAACTGATAGGTTGGCATACCTCCGAAGGCACTATTTGTCCAATAAGGCTCTTGACCTGTTTCTTTCCTGAAATCATTTTGTTCCTTAGCCATTCCCGTGTATTGGGCAATGTCTGACTGGTATATTTTTTTACCTTGCAGTACAGGGTAAAAATAGATTAACGAAATGACTACAAATCCTAAAATGGCAAGTAAATGCGGATAAAACCTATTGATATTTTTCATAAAGTAGTTTTGTAAAAAACGCCGTGAAGATACTTAATTTTCTACAAATGCCCTTTGCTAATGTTTTCAAATTAGAAACAAAATTTAAAACTCCATACGATTATTTCACAGCAATGTGTAAAGAAATGCAAAAGTTAAAAAAAAGCCATTTTAGTATTTACAACAGTAGCGTATAATTAAAGGGCATAAAAAAACCTTTCTTTTCAGAAAGGTTTTTTTTGATATTATTCAATCTCCTCGTAGTCAATATATTCTCCAACTTTTTTCTTTTCATGGGGAATATCTTTCTTTGGAGGTGTGTTTGTCTGTTGCTGGTATTGCTGGCTCTTTTGTTGCTGCTGATTCTGAAACTGTTGGTACATGTTTTTCTCTGCCTTTCTTACAGCAGTCTGCAAGATTGCAGGCCCAAAAAGCTTAAAAAATATTTTAAATGCATAATATATAAATAAGATCCAGACTAATGTCTTTACAAGACCATAAAATGATGCGGTTTCCATTGGCAATAAAATTTTGTCAAAAATACGTAATCTGTTATTTAAAAATAAAACATGGCCTCTAAATTAATAATAAAATATACTACTTTTGGAAAACCATACGTTAAAGTATAACCAATAAACGAGCCAAACATGACCGTTTTCAGCAAATTTTTTCCACTCGCCTTACTTTTTAGCACCGGAATTGCCAGTGCACAATATACCGACCAGATCAACTCTAACCGTCCCGGCGAATCTATGGGCGGCTTCTCGGTAGGTAAAACTGTAATGCAGGTAGAAACCGGTGTTTATGGTATTAAAGAGAAGCACGACATACTTAATACCGAGACGAAAGGACTTGGTTTAGACCTCCAGCTTCGTTATGGTGCTTTCCTTGAACAGCTTGAATTTATTGCCGATATGCAATACCAGTTCGACCAGTTTGAAGATGCAATTTATACAACTAACCGTAACGATTTCAGGCAGTTTACCATTGGAGCAAAGTACCTTATCTATGATCCGATGAAAAATTACAATCCCGAGGTAAACATATACAGCTGGAAGGAAAATCACAAATTTAAATGGCACAGCCTAATACCGGCAATATCGGTATATGCAGGTGTAAATCTTATAGGTAAAAACAACCCGTATACCTTTCCTGATGATGGCTTTAGCCCAAAGATAATGGCCATCACCCAAAACCGTTTTGGAAATGTGATCTGGGTAAATAATATTATAGCTGACAAAATTACCACCGACTACCCTAGCTATGGCATAATTTCTACCCTGACAAGGGCATTTGCTGCCAAATGGTCGGGTTTTGTAGAGTTGCAGGGTTATAAGAGCGACTATTATGCTGACGTAATTGGACGTGTTGGCGCTGCTTACCTGCTAAACGACAATATGCAGCTTGATGCATCTATAAGTAAAAACTTCAAGAATACTCCATCTATATTATATGGTGGTGTTGGCTTCTCATGGCGTTTTGATGCCGACTACAGGGATATATTACTTCCAGGTAAGGCCGATGCCGAGAAAGACCAAAGTGACATGGACAAGAAGATGAAAAAGCAAAAAGAGAAGCAGGAAAAAGAAAGACTTGATAACGTACTACCCGAAGGAGAATAATAAAATGATAACGATTAAAGAAGCTAAGACCAGGAAAGAACTGAAAGATTTTGTAAAGTTCTCTTTTGAGTTGTATAAAGACAATCCGTACTGGATACCACCTATTATAAACGAAGAGCTTGACAGTTTTGATAAAACTAAAAACCCTGCTTTTGAGCATGCCGATGCTAAATTTTACCTTGCTTACAAAGATGGTAAGATAGTTGGCAAAACAGCTGCCATTGTTAATTGGCAGGAAATAAACGAGCAGCAGAAAAAGAAAGTACGTTTTGGCTGGTTTGATGTTATTAATGACATTGAAGTTACCAAAGCCCTGCTTGAAAAAGTATACGAACTGGGTCGCGAACACAACCTTGAATATGTAGAGGGACCAATGGGTTTTTCTAATCTGGATAAAGTAGGTGTGCTTATTGAAGGTTTTGACCAGATGGGCAACATGATAACCTGGTACAGCCACCCCTACTACAAAGAGCATTTTGAGAAGCTTGGCTATGTAAAAGAGAAGGAATACATCGAAAGTATTTTCAGCTTTAGTAATGTACACCCTACTGTATTTGAGAAAGCTGCCGAACTGGTTAAAAGGCGTTATGGACTTAAAGCTCTTGACTTTAAGACTACAGCAGATGTTATGCCACATGTAGACAAAATGTTTGACCTATTTAATGATTCATACAAAGACCTGTCTTCTTTTGTTGCCATTACAGATGTTCAGAAAGAGTATTTTAAAAAGAAGTACATCAGCTTTATCAATCCTGAATATATTAAGTTCGTAGAAGATAAAGACCACAAGCTGGTTGCTTTTAGCATTGTTATGCCTTCGTTTTCGGAAGCATTAAAGAAGGCGAACGGAAAACTATTCCCTTTTGGATTCCTTCACCTTTTAAAGGCCAGAAAGAAGAGCAAGGACGTTGTTTTCTATTTGATTGGTGTTGACCCGGAATATCAGAATAAAGGCGTTACAGCTATTATATTCGAAGAGTATTTTAAAGTATTTACAGAAAATAAGATAGAGAACTGCATACGTACGCCCGAACTGGAAGATAACCACGCGATACAAAACCTCTGGAAACACTTTGACCCAAAAGTTAACAAACGCAGAAGGACATACAGGAAAGATTTATAATAAATCCTTGTCAATATAAAACTCCGGAACCGTAAGTTTCGGAGTTTTTTTATAGCTATACCGACCAATAAAAAAAGCCCACGCAGTGCGTGGGCTTCAATACTATATATAAACTGCTTATTGAGCAGAAACGTCTACTTTAGTTTGTGCAGCGATTTCTTTGTACGTACCGTTTTCTAATTTAGTACGGATAGCCTCATATGCAGCAAGGGTCTCATCGATATCTGCAATAGTGTGTGTAGCTGTAGGTATCATCCTTAAAAGAATAATTCCTTTAGGTATTACCGGATACACAACAATTGAAAGGAATATACTGTAGTTCTCTCTAAGGTCGTTAACCATTACCATTGCTTCAGGAATACTTCCTTCAAGGTAAACCGGAGTAACACAAGTGTTAGTATCACCAATATTAAAACCTTTAGCTTTAAGTCCGTTTTGCAGGTAATCTACATTCTCCCAAAGTTTATCTTTAAGCTCCGGAGTAGTTTTAAGCAACTCAAGACGTTTAAGTGCTCCTTTTACCAATAGCATCGGAAGCGCTTTAGCAAACATCTGAGAACGAAGGTTGTATTTAAGGAAGTCGATAATATCTTTATCAGCCGCCACAAATGCGCCTATACTAGCCATAGATTTTGCGAACGTAGAAAAGTAAACATCAATACCATCCTGGCATTCCTGCTCCTCACCTGCTCCTGCACCTGTTTTACCAAGTGTACCAAAACCATGTGCATCATCTACCAATAGCCTGAAATTGTATTTTTCTTTAAGGGCAACGATCTCTTTAAGTTTACCTTGCTGGCCTCTCATACCAAAAACACCTTCGGTAATAACAAGGATACCACCACCGGTAGTTTCAGCCATGTTTGTAGCGCGCTCAAGGTTTTTCTCAAGGCTCTCTACATCGTTATGTTTGTATGTAAAACGTTTACCCATATGAAGACGCACACCATCAATAATACAAGCGTGAGAATCTACATCATAAACAATTACGTCGTTTTTAGAAACAAGGGCATCAATAGTAGATACCATCCCCTGATAACCGAAGTTTAATAGGTAAGCTGATTCTTTTTGTACAAAAGACGCCAGTTCCTGCTCCAGTTTTTCGTGCCATGAAGTATGGCCGCTCATCATCCTCGCTCCCATTGGGTAAGCCGCACCATATTCGGCAGCAGCCTCAGCATCAACTTTACGAACTTCAGGGTGGTTAGCCAATCCTAAATAATCGTTTATACTCCAGTTAATAACCTCTTTACCGTGAAACTGCATCCTGTTTGCCAGAGGGCCTTCCAGTTTAGGAAAAACGAAATACCCTTCAGCCTGAGAAGCCCACATTCCTAAAGGGCCTTTATTCTTCTGTATTCTTTCAAAAAGATCTTTTACCATAATTCAAGTTTTGTGCTTTTAAAAAACGCACCAAAAGTAATTATTAAATCGGTCACATCATAATAATTTTTAACAATCAATATAATAATTACACAACAGCTAAAACAATTCTAAAAATTAAATATATATTTGAAAAAAGTTACACAAATTTAAGCCGAAAACGGTTTGGGCACAGCAAAAATTGTCTGGATAATAGGTTCTACATGCGGTATAGTAGTACTGTGCATCAGCTTGTTTGTACCCTACGACACTGTGCTTACTATTACACCAACATGCTATAGTGTAAAGCAATTTGGTAAAGAATGTTTTATGTGCGGCTCCACACGTAGTTTCCTTCAGTTATCGGCAGGAAATTTTAAGGAAGGAATAGCACTCAACCGCCTCGCAGCCCTACTATATTTAATAACAGCAATCAATACAATACTTTTTATAACCTATTTTACAATCATCAATCTAAAACAACAATCAAAATGAAACAGGCCAGCTTAATTATTGGAATCTTCGCCATCGTAGGAATGTGCATAGGGTTTATCCCCTGCCTCGGATGGTTCAACTGGTTCAATATACCACTTGCAATTGTCGGTATTATACTTGGCGCATTAGCCTACAATGAGCAGCGAAATATTGATTACAGATATGACGACCCAATGATACGCCGAAACAACGATGTGCCAATCGGACTGATACTTTGTAGTGTTGCCTTTGTATTCGGAGCTTTCAGACTTGTAATTGGCCTTGGCGTTTTTTAATATCAAAACCTAATATATTTTAATGAGACTCGTTTTTGCATCCAATAATAAAAATAAGATCCAGGAAATAAAGCATCAGCTTCCTGCCGAGATAGATCTATTAAGCCTTGAAGACATAGGCTGCCATGAAGAAATTCCTGAAACCGCAGACACTATAAAAGGTAATGCCATCCTTAAAGCAGACTATGTTACCAAAAACTATGGCTATGATTGCTTTGCAGATGACACCGGACTTGAAGTTAACGCACTTAACGGTGCTCCGGGTGTATATTCTGCCCGCTATGCCGGCGAACAGAAGAATGCTGACGATAATATGAACAAATTGCTTACCGAACTGGTCGGAAAAACCAACCGTGAGGCGCGCTTTAAAACAGTGATTGCATTAAATCTTAACGGAGAACAGCATCTTTTTACGGGAATTGTAGACGGAAACATTGCTACAGAAAGGACAGGAAACGAAGGTTTTGGCTATGATCCTGTATTTAAACCTGAAGGTTTAGGTGTTACTTTTGCGCAGATTTCACTCGGCGAAAAGGCGCTCCTAAGTCATCGTGGAAGGGCTGTGAAGCAGCTTATCGACTTCCTTAAAAGTTAACTTTCTGATTTTCAAATATATTTATTAAAATAAAACTATAAACTGTATTAGTTTATCTCGCTAATAAACAGTACCTTTGCACCTATTTTAAAAATATATATGAACAAATTTGAACAATTAGGATTGAATGAATCGCTTCTGAAGGCGATAGCCGATCTAGGATTTGAAAATCCGTCAGAAGTACAGGAGAAAGCGATTCCCCTATTATTGGAAAAAGACACAGATATAGTAGCGTTAGCCCAGACGGGTACAGGGAAAACCGCTGCTTTTGGTTTTCCGCTTATCCAAAAAATAGATCCTGAAAACAGGAACACACAGGCGCTTATCTTATCGCCGACACGTGAGCTTTGCTTACAGATTACAAACGAAATTAAGCTTTACTCTAAGTACATCAAAGGCATCAACACTGTTGCTGTGTATGGTGGAGCAAGCATTACAGAACAAGCAAGAGACATTAAACGTGGTGCACAAATTATTGTTGCTACACCGGGTAGGATGCAGGACATGATTAACCGTGGACTTGTAGATGTGTCTAAAATTGATTTCTGTATTCTTGATGAGGCAGATGAAATGCTTAACATGGGATTCTATGATGATATCGTAAACATATTATCTACATCTCCAGACGATAAGAGCACATGGTTATTCTCAGCTACTATGCCGCAGGAAGTTGCACGTATCGCTAAAGAATTCATGAGAAAGCCGCTTGAAATTACAGTAGGCCACAAAAACTCTGGTTCATCTACGGTATCTCACGAATTTTACCTTGTAAATGCACGTGACCGTTATGAAGCACTTAAGCGTCTTGCTGACTCTAATCCGGACATTTTCTCGGTTGTATTTTGCCGTACTAAAAGAGACACTCAGGCAGTTGCCGAAAAACTTATTGAAGACGGATACAACGCAGCAGCACTTCACGGTGACCTTTCTCAGGCACAGCGTGATTCTGTAATGAAATCGTTCCGTAATAGGCAGATACAAATGCTTGTTGCTACAGACGTTGCAGCAAGGGGTATTGACGTTGACAACATTACACACGTTGTTAACTATCAGCTTCCTGACGAGATTGAAACATACAACCACCGTAGTGGACGTACAGGCCGTGCAGGTAAATTAGGTACATCTATTGTAATTATCACTAAAAGTGAATTACGTAAAATATCTGCTATTGAAAGGATCATCCAGCAAAAATTCCAGGAAAAAACAATTCCTTCAGGAATGGAGATCTGCGAAATTCAGCTTTTCCACTTAGCAAACAGAATTAAAGACGTTGAAATTGACCACGAAATCGACTCTTACCTTCCTGCTATCTATGAAGTAATGAAAGATCTTACGAAAGAAGAGCTTATCAAGAAAATGGTATCAGTAGAATTTAACCGTTTCATCAACTACTACAAGAAAAACCGTGACCTTTCTGCACAATCTGCAGGAGACAGGGCAGACAGAGGTGTTTCAAGAGGTAATGATGGCGCTACGCGTTATTTCATTAATATAGGATCAAGAGACAATTATGACTGGATGAGCCTTAAGGATTTCCTTCGTGACACTCTTGGACTTGGACGTGACGATGTGTTTAAAGTGGATGTAAAAGAAGGTTTCTCTTTCTTTAATACAGATGCTGAACACAGCGAAAAAGTACTTGACATATTAAACAGCTTCCAGATGGATGGCCGTAGAATTAATGTTGAGATCTCTAAAAACGACGGAAGAGACAACAATGGCGGACGCAGAGACCACAACAACAGAGGCGGCGGTGGCGGCTTTAGAGGAAACTCTGACCGTGGCGGAAGCTCTGACCGTGGTGGAAGAGGCGGCGAAAGAAGAGGCGAATCATCATCATTTGGTGGTGGAAGAAGCGGTGCAAGAAGTGCAGGTTCTGGTTCAGGATCAGGAGCAGGAAGCAGCCGCCCTCCAAGAAGAGGCGACTCTAACCGTGATTCTTCAGCTTCAAGAGAAAGAAGACCAAGAAGAAGCTAAATAAAGCTAGATTATAAACTTGTTTAAGATTTTTTGCTTCAGTCAAAAAAAATTAAACAAGTTCACATACTAACTACAAAATATCCCGTTTGTTTATTACTTTTACAAAACATAAACATTCAATGAGATATTTTGTAGTTTTTTTATTGGCTTTACTTTCGTTAAGCACCTATGCGCAGGACGCACCGGCTCCTGATAAGATTTCTGGCATTATTATTAATGAAGCCACCTTACAGCCTGTGTCTAATGCCAGCATCATAAACATTAACCGTGTAAAAGCTACAGTTACCGATAATCGTGGTAATTTCAGCATTGAAGCCGCTGCAAACGATACGCTACACGTTTCACTTGTAGGCTATCAGGCCATTAAAGTCCGCGTATCTGCCGACTGGATACGATTTAAAAACGTTACAAAAATTGAACTTACCGAAAGGGCTTATACCCTTGAGGAAGTTATCATCTCCAAATACAATCTTACAGGCTACCTTCAGATCGACTCTAAACTGGCTCCCGTAAGAGAGAACTACCGTTACGCGATATCAGGATTACCGCAAGGCTACGAAGGCGGCGGAAGCAGCTCATTTAAAAAGATTATCAGCTCGGTATTTAACCCGGCAGATTTACTACATAATATATTCGGAAAAAAGCCAACAGAAATGCGTAGGCTTAGAGAAATGAAAAAAGACGACACTGTTCGTAATGCACTAGCCGAAAAATACGACCGTGAAACACTTGCTGCACTACTTGGCGTTAATAAAAAAGACATAGCCGATATTTTAGAGCGTTGTAATTACTCCGAAGAATTCATAAAAAACTCTAACGACCTCCAGATCATGGATGCCATAAGCGGATGTTATGAAGAATATAAAGCTACAAACAGGAACTAAGTTCCTGTTTTTTTTATTTAATCAGTAAGGTATCTTTCGGTAATAAAATCAATATCCTTAATAGATTTTCGCGCCCAGTCAATGCGCTTCTCCAAAATCTCTTCGGCAGTAAGCTGCCACTGAATATCAGAACTCCTCAACTTACTACTTAGATGCTGTATGATAATAGCGGCCGATGACGACACATTGATACTCTCAGTAAACCCAAACATCGGTATCTTTAAAAAGCCATCAGCCTGGCTTAAAACTTCCTCTGAAAGCCCAAGACGCTCTGTACCAAAAAACAATGCAGCAGGCTGCGAAATATCAAAATCTTCCAACAGGCACGATTCTTCATGTGGCGAGGTAGCTATAATTCTGTAGCCTTTAGCTTTTAAGTCGGCTATACAATCGCCTATAGCATTATAACGGTTTACATCTACCCATTTCTGGGCTCCCATGGCAATTTCTTTGTCAATTGTTTTTCCGTACTTCTCCTCTATTACATTCAATTCCTGTATACCGAAGATCTCGCAGCTACGCATAACCGCACTGGTATTATGAAGCTGGAAAAGATCTTCTATAGCAACCGTAAAATGCTTTGTACGTTGCGATAGCACATTTAAGAACTTATCCCTTCGATTTTCTGTAATAATGGTTTCTAGATAATTAAGATAGTTTATATCGAAAGTATTTTTCATGGACTCAATTTGCCGTTTAAAATTTTTATATATTAGGGGTACCTAAACCAACCATAATATAAATGACACAGGAAGAATTACTGGAGCAAATCTACAAAAAAGACAGCAATGCTTTCAACTCGCTGTACAACATGTATTCAAAAAGCCTTTATGGGGTAATCTTTAATCTGATAAAAAACAAAGAAGAATCTGAAGATGTGCTTCAGGAAGTTTTTATTAAGATCTGGAAGAATATAGATTCCTATAACGATACAAAAGGTCGATTTTTTACATGGATACTGAATATTGCGAGAAATTCAGCCATTGATAAATTGAGATCTAAAGATCATAATAAGAATTTAAAAAACCTCTCCGTTGATAATTTCGTACATATCCTTGACCACAATGCCACGGTAGTCAATAAGATAGATGCCATTGGTATTCGTGAGTTCGTAAAGAAACTTAAACCTACCTGCGTACGCATTATCGAGTTATTATTTTTCAAAGGTTACACCCAACAGGAAGCCTCGGATGAACTCGCTATGCCCTTAGGTACGGTAAAGACACAAAACAGGAATTGCATTAAGGATTTAAGAACGATATTAGAAGTATAATGAACAGAGAGTATATTGAATCGGGCATTTTAGAACTTTATGTCTTTGGTGTAACAACCGAAGAAGAAAATAAAGAGGTGCAGGATATGGCCAGGCAGCATGAAGATGTTCAGGCCGAGATCCTTTCTATAGAAAAAGCCGTAATAGACCTATCTTACGCCGTATCTCCGGATCTTTCGCCGGAAGTATACCATAGGGTGCGCATGCAGCTTATAGAGAAACATTCGGGCGTGGTGCCAATGGAATCGCGCAAAAGCAGCACAGCATCGTATCTTGGATGGGCAGCAGCCGTCATATTCCTTTTCGGCATAGGCGCGCAGTACTATATGTATAACCAGGAAACACAGGAGGCACAATCGGCATCGGCTGCGCAGCGTAATAAATACGAACAGATGGTAGCCAGCCTGACCAAGGATAATACACAGAGTGAAAAAGCATTAAGCGTTATTCGTGCTAAAAACAGCAGCGTGGTTACACTTGCGGGACAGGAAGCAGCACCTGATGCTTACGCAAAAATGTACGTAAACAACGATAAGAAAGAAATTTACGTTGATATAGCAGGTCTTCCCGAAGCTCCTGAGGGTAAGGTATACCAGGTTTGGGCGATAATGCTCGACCCGCTTACCCCAACCAGTATAGGTGTGCTTGATAAAAACAAAGTAGCCGAAAGCAAAGGCATTATAGCAGTAGACAACTTTAACGGCGCACAAGCCTTTGGTATTACCCTTGAGCCCGCGGGCGGAAGTCCTTCACCTACAATGGAAATGCTTTATACTTTAGGAAAAGTATAATTTAAAAATGATATTCTAAGTAGATAATTTCTGATTTTGAAATCAGTACAACATACAATTTAAAAAGTGCACTTTGTGAAATATCTTAGTGCACTTTTTTTTACATTCTGACGCCGTTTTTACAGTACACACTTAGCATTGCTAAGTCTCTGTAATTAATACGATTGTGAAATTCCATTATAAACAATTTTAATTTATTTTTGAAAATGCAGACGTAGCAGTGCTACGTCCCTACAAAAACTAAATTGATTTAAAATGAAAAAACTGGTAATACTTTCAGGTGCAGGCATGAGTGCCGAAAGCGGCATTAAAACCTTTCGCGACGCCGGAGGACTTTGGGAAGGCCATGACGTTATGGAAGTTGCATCACCCGAAGGCTGGCGCAAAAACCAGGCTCTGGTACTGGATTTTTACAATAAACGCCGCCAGCAGCTGTTTGAAGTGCAACCCAACCAGGGACACATAATTGCTGCCGAACTTGAAAAAGACTTTGATGTACACATAATTACCCAAAACGTAGATGACCTGCACGAACGCGCGGGTAGCACAAATGTTTTACACCTGCATGGCGAACTCCTTAAAGCCCGCAGCATTCACAACGAATTTGATATTGTAGACTGGAAAACCGATATAAACACAGGCGATCTGCATACCGATGGGCATCAGTTGCGCCCGCATATTGTGTGGTTTGGCGAGGCTGTTCCGGCAATTGCCGATGCCATAGACATCATTGAAGATGCCGACTATGTAATTATCGTTGGTACATCTATGCAGGTATACCCCGCTGCAGGCTTAATAGAATATGCCCAACGTGACACTCTTTTATTTTACATAGACCCCAACCCGGCAAGCATCCCTAACTTAAAGAATGCTCTGGAAGTTATTCCTATGACTGCCAGCGAAGGCATGGCGGTGGTAAGGGAAAGATTGAGAGCATTTTAAAAATTGCACAACTACTTATTTTACTACTTTATTCATCTAGATATTTATTAATCAACTTTTTAAGATCCTTACTGCAACGGGGAGCATTAGCTTAAACAAGTTTTCCTTGCTTATCTGTTATCATATATCTTGGTATAGCCTGCACGGTTTGCCCTTTTAATATTTTAGATACTTTAGCCTGACTGCTTATTAAATTATACGCGCTGGATATTCCTTCCTCTTCAATTGCCTGTTTCCATTTTGCTTCATCTATATCAAGGGAAATGTAAACATAAACCACACCCTTCCCCTCAAAACTCTTTTTAAACTTTGGTAGTTTCATTAGTTCCTCACGGCAGGGTTTGAACCAGCTCGCCCAAAAGTCGACAAGTATTACTTTGCCTTTGTTCTCTTGGGCAATCTGGTATAAATTTTTAGGTTTGGATGTAAATCCGATCAGGAAAAATAACAGGAATGGTAAAATAAAATTTTTTTTTATAATTGTACGGTTAGGTTGGTTAAAACAAACGTTAAAATATACAACGCAGGGCATAAAAACTTATTTTAAGAGCTGTTCTTATTTTTGAATTAGGCCTTAAAAGATTATATTTGCGGAAATACCATTTTTTAGCAAATAAAACAAATGCAACAACTATCTGAACTTAATGCCATATCGCCGATAGACGGACGGTACAGGAGCAAAACGGCAGCGTTGTCAGGCTATTTCTCTGAAGAAGCACTGATTAAATACCGCGTGCTGGTAGAAATTGAATATTTTATCGCCCTGTGCGAACTGCCTTTACCGCAGCTTGCAGGTGTAGATAAAAGCACATTTGGACCGCTTCGCGACCTTTACAAAAACTTTTCTAGCGAGGATGCGCTTCAGATAAAAGAAATCGAGAAAACGACCAACCACGATGTTAAAGCCGTGGAATATTTTATAAAAGCAGGATTTGATAAACTTGGGCTTAACGAGTACAAAGAATTTATTCACTTTGGACTTACATCTCAGGACATCAACAACACTGCGATACCGCTTTCTACCAAAGAAGCGTTTGAAAACGTATACATGCCATCGCTTATAGCTGTTATCGCTAAACTGAAAGAGCTTAGCGTAGAATGGAAAGACATACCAATGCTTGCCCGTACTCACGGACAGCCTGCTTCTCCTACCCGTCTGGGTAAAGAGATACTAGTATTTGTAGAGCGTCTTGAAGAGCAGTTACGCCTTCTGTTTATGGTTCCTTTTGCTGCCAAATTTGGTGGTGCTACGGGTAACTTTAACGCACACTTTATTGCTTATCCTAAAAACGACTGGAGAAAATTCGGTAATGATTTCGTAGAAGGTACACTTGGGCTTAAGCATTCGTTCCCAACAACTCAAATTGAGCATTACGACCACTTTGCAGCATTTTTTGATGCACTTAAGCGCATCAATACAATACTTATTGACCTTGACAGGGATATCTGGACATATGTGTCTATGGATTACTTCAAGCAAAAAATTAAAGAAGGCGAAATAGGTTCATCGGCAATGCCACACAAGGTTAACCCAATTGACTTTGAAAACTCTGAAGGTAACTTAGGTATTGCTAACGCTATATTCGAACACCTTTCTGCCAAGCTGCCTGTATCAAGATTACAGCGCGACCTTACAGACAGTACCGTTCTAAGAAATATCGGTGTACCGATGGGCCATACCATCATTTCGTTTGAGGCTACACTTAAAGGACTTAACAAACTATTGCTTAACGAAGATAAGTTTGCAGAAGACCTTGAAAGGAACTGGGCTGTTGTAGCCGAGGCTATACAGACCATACTTCGCCGTGAGGCTTATCCTAACCCTTATGAGGCACTTAAAGACCTTACAAGGACGAATACGGTTATAAACAAGGAGTCTATGCACGCCTTTATTGGTAACTTAAATGTTAGCGACGAAATTAAAGAAGAACTATTACAGATAACCCCTGGTAACTATCTTGGGATCTCACCCTAATTTATAGAATATGTTAGACAGTAACACAGCAGCCGAGACATCACATCACCTGTATCCGCTAATTGGGGATTTAGGTTTGATATTAATGACAGCCGGCGTTGCTGTGTTATTGTTTAAAAAAATAAGGCAGCCCCTTGTTTTGGGCTACCTGATAGCCGGTTTCTTAGCCGGTCCGCACTTTCATTTTTTCCCTTCGGTAAAAGACACTCACAATGTAGAAGTCTGGGCAGAAATTGGGGTAATTATCCTCTTATTTAGCTTAGGACTCGAATTCAGCTTTAAAAAGCTTATGAAGGTGGGAGGTTCGGCATCTATTACCGCCGCCACCCAGATTACCTGTATGATAGGCCTCGGCTATCTTACCGGTCAGCTCCTCGGCTGGTCACAAATGGACAGCATCTTTCTGGGTGCTATACTCTCCATATCATCAACAACTATTATTATCCGTGCTTTTGAAGAACTCGGCGTTAAAAGCCAAAAGTTTGCAGGCATTGTTTTCGGTACGCTTATCGTAGAAGACATTGTAGCCATATTGCTGCTTGTATTGCTTTCTACCATAGCGGTAAGCCAGCAGTTCTCGGGTATAGAGTTACTGGAATCGGCATTGAAACTGGTTTTTTTCCTCATATTATGGTTTGTGTCAGGTATATTCTTTATCCCTACACTGCTCAGGAAAGCCAAAAATCTACTTAACGACGAAACCATGCTTATCGTTTCGCTGGCGTTATGCCTTATGATGGTTATACTGGCTACAAAAGCAGGCTTCTCTCCTGCCCTTGGTGCTTTCATCATGGGGTCTATTATTGCCGAAACAACTAAAGCAGAACGCATAGAACACCTTGTAAAACCTGTAAAAGATTTATTCGGGGCTGTATTCTTTGTATCGGTGGGTATGCTAATTAACCCTGATACACTTGCAGAATACTGGCTTCCTGTACTTATAATTACCATGGTAACAATAGTTGGTAAATCAATGTCTACCACTCTGGGATCATTAATATCAGGACAACCTTTAAAACAATCGGTACAGGCAGGTGTGAGCCTTGCACAGATAGGTGAATTCTCTTTTATTATCGCCACACTGGGTACATCGCTAAAAGTAACAAGCGAATTTCTGTACCCCATTATCGTAGCAATTTCTGCGGTGACAACCTTTACAACGCCTTTCCTTATAAAATCCTCAGGAACAATTTATAAAGTACTTGAAAAGATACTTCCGGAACGCGTATTGAAAAAAATTGAAGATTACAGTTATAGTACACAGACTATTAAATCTGAAAGCAGCTGGAAAATATTCCTTAAAGCTAACGTTACCCAAATCGTTATTCACTCGGTGATAATACTTGGCGTAATATTACTGGCATCAAACTACATTATACCGGATTCAGGCGATTCACAATGGGATCATATCCTCATCACAGGTATTATGTTCGTGATAATATCGCCTTTCCTTTGGGCTCTTGCCCTGCGAAGGGTTGCCGCTAAAGCAATGGAAGATATCAGAAGAAACAGGAAATACAGAGGCCCTGTAACCTTCATTCTGTTTATAAGGATATGCCTGGCACTATTTTACCTGGGGTTACTGTTGAATAGCTTCCTATCGCCAATTGTAGCACTATCTGCACTGGCCATTATGATTATTGCGGGTATAGCATTCCCTAAAAAACTGCAACAGGTATATTACTATCTCGAAAATCACTTTATAAAAAACCTCAACAGCAGGGAGATATCCGAAAGGATACGAAAAAAGAGCGAGCTTACCCCATGGGATGGACACATGGCAATTTTTGAAATTCCGTCAGAAAGCAATATAGCAGGTAAAACACTGAATGACTTACAGCTACGGGAAGAAATAGGCATCAATATTGCCATTATAAAACGTGGTGAAAAGACTATAAATGTTCCGCCCCGTAATGAGGTAGTATATCCTAAAGATATTTTATATGTTATTGGAACGGATGAACAGATAAAAGTGTTTGAAAGTTACCTTGACAAAAGCCGTGAAACCGCTACTCCAACTGCTTCGGAAGTTGTACTTCAGAAAATACTGCTTACCAGCGATGCTATTGTTGGCAAAAGTATAAGGGATGCACAGCTTAGGGAAAAAACCAACGGACTTGTAGTTGGTATTGAGCGTAATAATGAAAGGATATTGAACCCTGAATCGCACACGCTCCTAAAAAAGAACGATATTGTATGGCTTGTTGGCGACAAGCAATTAATAAATCAGTATTGTAAATAGTATGAATGTATGGCGAATAAGATATTAATCATTTTTGCACACCCATTGTTTGAGAAATCAAACGCTAATACTGCGCTTGTAAACAGCATACCCAATTCGCCTAATATCACTTTTCACGACCTGTACCAGGAATATCCTGATTTTGACATTGATATGAAGCGCGAACAGGAACTGCTAATGCTTCATGACATTGTTGTCTGGCATCATCCTATGTATTGGTACAGCTGCCCACCGCTTTTGAAGCAGTGGATAGACATTGTACTGGAACATGGCTGGGCATACGGAAAAGAAGGTTTTGCACTTAAAGGCAAAATTTTGCTGCAAGCCATTACTACGGGTGGAAAAAAAGAGAATTACAGCCCAATGGGCCGCGAACACTTTACAATACCTCAGCTATTAGAGCCTTTCTGCCAGACGGCGAAAGTATGCAACATGATATACCTGCCGCCTTTTGTTATACATGGCACACACGCCATGAACGAAGCAGGTTACAAAAAAAATGCTGACTTATACTCGCATGCGCTTCATTATCTCGAAAACCAGCCATTAAACGTTGCAGAGGTGGCGCAATTTCACTATTTTAACGACTGGCTTAAAACTAAACTGGTATAACACATGCAAGAAGGTTTCTTTTTCCAGGCTATAATATATCTTGCCGCAGCTGTTATATGCGTGCCTATTGCCAAAAAAATAGGCCTTAGCTCTATATTGGGCTATCTGTTTGCGGGAATCATCATCGGGCCGTATGTACTTGGCTTTATCGGTCAGGAGGGTCAGGATATCATGCACTTTGCCGAATTTGGCGTTATAATGATGCTATTCGTTATTGGACTAGAACTCGATCCTGATAAGTTTTGGCGCATGCGGCGACTCATTGTAGGTATGGGTATGCTGCAGGTAGTAGGTACTGCTGCCGTACTTTTCATAGCATGCTCCATAGTGTTGCGATGGGAGTGGCGCGCCACCCTTATCATATCGCTTGCGCTTACGTTATCATCCACCGCTATTGTAATGCAGACCTTAAAAGAAAAAGGACTCACTAACACTTCTATGGGGCGTTCGTCTTTTAGCATACTCTTATTTCAGGATATAGCGGTAATCCCTATTATGGCAATATTGCCACTACTGGCACATGGTGCTATTGAGAACGAAGGCATTAACCAATCCCTTATCACTGATTTGGATGGATGGTTGCAAACTGTTATCGTACTGGGCACCATTGTTCTTGTCTATTTCAGCGGACGCTTTCTTATCGTTCCATTATTACATATCGTTGCCAAAACAAGGTTACAGGAATTATTCACCGCTTCTGCACTGCTTTTGGTTATGGGTGTATCGTACGTTATGCAGATCGTTGGGTTGAGCCCGGCACTGGGTGCGTTCATGGCAGGACTTGTATTAGCCAACAGCGAATTTAGGCACGAACTTGAGGGCGATATCGCGCCGTTTAAAGGATTACTCTTAGGATTGTTTTTTATAGGAGTTGGAGCCTCTATTAACTTTCAGCTTATTATGGCCGATCCTGCCTTTATTATAGTATTTACAACCATATTCAACAGTATAAAATTCTTTGTACTGCTTGTTGTAGGGAAGATATACAAAAAGAGTTCCGACCAAAACCTGCTTTTCTCCTTTGCATTAAGCCAGGCTGGGGAATTCGGTTTCGTAATATTAGGCTTTGCCATACAGCTTAACCTTATCCAAAGCATTCTTGCCAACCAGATGATGGCTGTTATTGCCATTAGTATGATAGGTACGCCTTTCTTACTGCTTATCAACGAAAAGTGGATAGACCCCTACTTTGGCGTAAAGGAAAAACAATCGAAAAAGAAATTTGATAAGATAGACGAGCAGAATGATGTTATTATTGCCGGTTTCGGAAATTTCGGAAGCACAATTGTGCGTTTACTAAAAACCAATGGTATACTGGCTACCGTATTGGATATGGACTCTGACAGGGTTGATTCACTCCGAAAAATGGGCTTTAAGGTATATTATGGTGATGCCTCACGCCTTGAACTGCTAAAGGCAGCGGGTTGCGAGAACGCCAAACTATTTATAGCCGCGATAGATAACCCCCGTGTAAATCTTGAAGTAGTAGAAATGATCAAGAAACACTTCCCTAACCTAAAAATACTTGCCCGTGCCCGTAACCGAAGCGACGCGTTTGAATTGGTCGACATGGGTGTAAAAGATTTTTACAGGGAAAATATGTATAGTGCCGTTCACCTAGGTGTAGATGCCCTGGTAGAGATGGGACACAGGCGCTACACTGCCACAAGGCAGGGACAACGTTTTATTAAATATGACGAAGAGTCTATTTTAAGGCTGGCACAGAAAAGACACGATAAAAAAGCTTTCCTTATGTCTACCCTTGAAGAGATAGAACTACAGGAGCAACTGCTTCGTAACGACTTATACGCGCAGCTTGGTGCTAACGATCATGCCTGGGAAAGTGCCGAACTTAAGAAGGAACAGCAAGGCGATGTAGATGCCGTTACTGACGATTTTTAAAAACTATAAAACGTAAAAAAGGCATAAGACCGAAGCTTTGCAGCTACTGACTTACGCCTTTTCATTTACTATGTATGTCTTCGGACTTCCGACCTTAGACTTTAAAACTTATCTTGAATAATTTGGAGCCTCTTTTGTTATTGTTACATTGTGAGGGTGGCTTTCTGCGATACCACTTGATGTAAGGCGAACAAAACGGCTGCTTTCCTGTAGTGTAGGGATGTCTTTAGCACCACAATATCCCATACCTGCACGAAGGCCTCCAACAAACTGAAGCATGCTTTCAAAAAGCTCTCCTTTGTAAGGTACACGCCCTACGATACCTTCCGGAACCAGTTTTTTAACATCGTCCTCAACATCCTGGAAGTAACGGTCTTTAGAACCTTCTTTCATAGCTTCTACAGAACCCATACCACGGTATGATTTGAATTTTCTTCCTTCAAAGATGATAGTTTCTCCCGGAGACTCTTTAGTACCGGCAAGAAGTGAGCCTAGCATTACACAGTCAGCTCCGGCAGCAAGTGCTTTAGGAATATCACCGGTGTAACGGATACCACCATCTGCAATTACAGGAACACCAGTGCCTTTAAGGGCAGCAGCAACTTCAAGAACCGCAGAGAACTGAGGGAAACCAACACCTGCAACAACACGGGTTGTACAGATAGAACCCGGACCAATACCAACTTTTACAGCATCAGCACCATTTTCTGCAAGGTAAAGTGCAGCCTCCGGCGTTGCGATGTTACCAACAACAACGTCAAGTTCAGGAAACCTTGCTTTTACTTCTTTAAGAACTGTTATCACACCTTTAGTGTGTCCGTGAGCCGTATCAATAATAACAGCATCAACACCTGCATTTACAAGAGCTTCAGCACGCTGAACAGCATCGGCAGTAACCCCAAGGGCAGCTGCAACACGTAGCCTTCCGAATTTATCTTTGTTAGCAATAGGCTTTTGGGTAAGTTTTGTTATATCCCTGAAAGTGATCAGGCCAACCAGTTTATAATCTGCATTAACAACCGGTAATTTTTCGATTTTATTTTTCTGAAGAATACCTTCTGCAACCTGAAGCGTAGTACCTTCAGCAGCAGTAACAAGGTTTTCAGTTGTCATTACTTCAAGTATAGAACGGTTGTTATCTTTTTCGAACCTAAGGTCACGGTTAGTAACAATACCTTTTAGTATACCATCTGCATCAACTACAGGAATACCACCAATACCATACTCGCGCATAACATTTTTAGCATCACCTACGTTAGAAGTTAAAGGAAGCGTTACAGGATCTATGATCATTCCTGACTCTGCCCTTTTTACTTTACGAACCTCAGTTGCCTGCTGCTCGATTGTCATATTTTTGTGTAAAACGCCTATTCCACCTTCGCGTGCCATAGCAATTGCCATCGCACTTTCGGTAACAGTATCCATAGCTGCAGATACAATAGGAACGTTTAGCATTATGTTTCTTGAAAATTTAGACTGAATGCTAACTTCGCGTGGTAATATTTCGGAGTAGTTAGGAACTAGCAGGACATCATCGTAAGTAAGACCTTCGCCGATGATTTTATTAGTGTGTGCTTTCATGCTGCAATTTGTAGTTAAATTGCGTGCAAATATAACACTTTTTAACGTAATACCCAAATGGGCATTTGATAATATAAATTTATGTTAAGATAGACAATATTTATATTATTTTCGCAAGCAATTACAAAACGGCCTTATTATGGATAACTTAAAACAAAGGTTGAGATATATTATGCCTTCATATATAATTATATGTTTAGGTTTAACAATCGGTTACGCGTTATTTTATTGGTATTGGATATTTAATGCGGGGAATAAAGATATTGATGTTACTATATATGATATTCTTATTCCTATACTGCTTCCGGGTATACCGGTATTGGTCTTTTTAAGGCCTAAATTTAAGCAGTTAATAATGAAAAAAGAAAAGCAAAACATGATCTACGTTATGTTTGCCTGGATTCTATTAATGTGGCCATTGCTATGTGTAGTTTACTTTGTGGACATCAAATCGGGTGGTGTCACCACATTAAATACTATTGATATTACTACAAAAACAGAGAATACGTGGTTTTATAAGATACCCACTTTTGATACTGACAATAGAATGGCTAATTATGATTATACGGTATCTGAATATGGCAAAAAATATAACAGAAGCCTAGCTCTAGACATATATTTTGTAGCGCCTATTATAACAAAAGGTCAAATGTACGCTTCTGACTTTAAATATAAATATTGGATAAGTGAAAATTACCACCTTAGTAGAAGAAAGAACAGCAGCGACGAAGTAATTCTTGGTGAATTTCAGGAATTTACTAAAAAATCGGCTGAAGATTTTTATAGTGGTAATAGCCTTGTAAACATAGATCACTTTGAGAAAATGCAAATTGACGGGCCCAGAGACACAAGCCTGGCGGCAGCTAAAAAAATAGCCCCAAATAATATTGCGGAAAGTCCGGTATTCTTAATGCCTGAAACCAGAACTATGGCAGAAAGAAGTAATTATTATTTATTACTAACGCTTGGTGGCTTAATTGGTAACATTATTGCCTTTGTACTTCTTCTTCTAATTCCGAAATTCAAAGGCATTCCTGCAAAACCGGATGAGTTTAGTGAAACTCGCCAAAAAGTTTAGTTGCTTCGTTATAAGCACTTTCAAAACTTATTGGGTGCATATTAGTATCTGCTTTATTTGCTGTGAAATAAGAAAGTAAACGTTCGGTAGGCATATTGCCCGTAAGATCATCTTTTGCCATTGGGCATCCGCCGAAACCCTGTATAGCACCGTCAAAACGTTTGCAGCCTGCTTTATAAGCAGCATCTACTTTTTCAAACCATTTATCGGGAGTGGTATGTAGGTGCGCTCCAAATTCAATACCAGGGTATTTAGGGATCAGGTTTGCAAAAAGGTAATCGATAACATCGGGTGTAGAGCTTCCTACGGTATCGCTTAGAGAAAGTATCTTCACGCCCATAGCAGCCAGTTTCTCTGTCCACTCTCCTACTATCTCTACATTCCAGGGGTCACCGTACGGATTACCAAAGCCCATAGAAAGATAAGCAACTACTTCTTTATTAGAAGAATCGGCGATGTTTAGAATTTCCTGAAGCGTAACTATAGATTCGGCGATAGTTTTATGGGTATTACGCATCTGGAAGTTCTCTGAAATAGAGAAAGGATAACCTAGATAACGTATTTCGGCATGCTGGGCAGCAAGCTGTGCACCCTGCGTATTGGCAATAATTGCCAGTAATTTACTTTGTGTTGAAGAAAGATCAAGACCTGCCAAAACCTCAGCCGTATCCTGCATTTGCGGAATAGCCTTTGGCGACACAAAACTGCCAAAATCGATAGTATCATACCCTATTCGTAAAAGCGACTGGATATAATCTATTTTTTTCTTTGTAGGTATAAATGCCTTGATGCCTTGCATAGCATCTCTGGGACATTCTATAATTTTAATCTTTTCCATAAAGGTTCAAAGATAATAAGATTTGGCTGTTTACGAAAACGTTTTCTTTAAGGAGTTGCTTAAGTTTCTTAGGAACTCAGGTACTGAGGTATCCCCTGCACCAATCTATTTCCAACTTAAAACCTAAAAATTCAACAACTTAGCAACTAAGAACCTTTTAAGAGGCGCTTATTAATATCCTTTATTAAGCCGGGACCTTCGTAAATAAAACCTGTATACAATTGAATAAGGCTTGCACCTGCTTCAAGTTTCTCTATAGCATCTTCGGGAGTATGTATACCTCCTACTCCAATAATAGGGAATGATTTATTACTCTTCTCTGCAAGAAAACGGATAACCTCTGTAGACCGCTTAGTAAGCGGTTTACCGCTTAATCCTCCGGTTTCGTTTTTATCGGGAGATATAAGCCCTTCACGTGATATTGTCGTGTTGGTAGCAATAACGCCTGCAATTTTAGTCGTATTTACAATATCGATAATATCAAGCAACTGATCGTCGGTTAAATCAGGTGCAATCTTTAATAGTATCGGTTTTTGCTTTGGCTTTGCAGCGTTTTTATCCTGTAACGTTTGTAACAGCCTTGTCAGCGGCTCTTTATCCTGTAGTTCGCGTAGGTTTGGCGTATTAGGCGAGCTTACGTTCACCACAAAATAATCTACATGGTCATAAAGTGCATCAAAACAAATCTCGTAATCGCTTACGGCATCTTCGTTTGGCGTAACCTTGTTCTTACCTATATTACCACCTATCAGCACATGGCCTTTGACTTTAGGATTCTTTTTAAGGCGCTCTACAGCGGCTTCAACGCCACCATTATTAAAGCCCATACGGTTAATAATAGCACTATCCTGCCTAAGCCTGAACGATCTTTTTTTAGGGTTACCATCCTGCGCTTTTGGAGTAAGTGTACCAATCTCTATAAAACCAAATCCAAGATCTGAAAACTCCTTAAACATCTTCGCATCTTTATCCATACCTGCAGCAAGGCCCACAGGATTTTTGAATTTAAGTCCGAATACCTCACGCTCAAGACGCGGATCTTTTACTTCGTAGATAGACCTGAACAACGCGGGAAACCCCGGAATGCTATCTAAAAATCGTATCGACGAAAATGTAAAATGATGTATTTTTTCCGGATCAAAACGGAACAGTATCGGCCTTATTAAGGATTTGTACATAGGAGATGGTTTGGGTGCAAATTTAATACTATACTCGAAATATTACATTATAATTAAAATTAAACTATAAAAAGTTACATAAACTTGATATTACCTTGCATATGTCAATTCATGATTTCAAAAATCTGAAACAAACCCGGAAAAAGCTCATAGATAATTCTTACATTTAATATTCTATTCATGCGCGTACAAATTATGCAGAAGAGGTAATTAAAAAATGCATCAGCAAAAAATAAATATGATTCTAAAAGATATTTTCACAAACCTTGTTAGTAAGTATTCGCAGAAGGATATTTTTGAAAAATTATGGCTTGACGTTGAAAAGCACTATTCGCTACCTAAAAGATACTATCATACATTACAACATTTAGAAAACCTGTATACCCAACTGGAATCCTGCCGGGAACAGATTACCGACCTGGACACTGTATTGTTTTCATTATTCTACCATGACATTATTTATAAAGCCACGTCAAAAGATAACGAGGAAAAAAGTGCCCTTATGGCTATAAAAGTGCTTCAGGAAATTAATTATCCTAAAGAAAAGATACGGCTTTGCGGAGAACAGATACTGGCTACTAAGGATCATACAGTTAGCACTGATAACGACACTAATCTCTTTACCGATGCCGACCTTTCTATTCTTGGCAGCGATTGGAATTCATACTTTGACTACAGCAAGCAAATTCGAAAGGAATATTCCATCTACCCTGATTTTATGTACAACCCCGGAAGAATAAAAGTAATACAGTATTTTCTTGGCATGGAATCTATATTCAAAACACCGCAGTTTACACATAAGTTCGAAAAACAGGCACGTGAAAATTTAATGAACGAACTTGAGCTTCTTAAATAAATTTTAACACCCGTTTAATTATCTTTGGTTAAGGCTCCAACCGAAAAATCAACTTACTATGTCTGGCAGAAAAGACACAAACACCATTCCTGATTTCCTTACTTCAGAAGGCCAGTTAGGCGAAATGATTCGCAACTTTAATTGGGCTTCCACTTCGCTAGGGCCTATATCGCAATGGCCGCAGAGTTTGAAGACCACTATTAACCTAATGCTGAATTCCAAAAACCCGATATGGATTGGATGGGGATCGGAAAATACCTTTCTATATAACGATGCCTACATCGACGTTCTGGGTATAGATAAGCACGATTGGGCACTGGGGCAGCCTGCATCTGTTGTCTGGGAAGAAATATGGGATATTTGCGGGCCTTTATCAGACAAGGTTTATAATGAAAGTCTATCTACCAATAATGATGATGTGCAGCTTTTCATGCAAAGGGGTGATTTTCTGGAAGAAGTTTTTTACTCTTTCTCGTACAGCCCAATATTTGACGAATTTGGAAAAGTAGCCGGACTTTTTTGTCCCAATTTTGAAACAACAGCTAAACTACTTAACGCGAGGCGAAGTCGCACACTGTCTGAACTTGCTGCAAAATCGCTCATAGAAAAAACCATTGAAGCTGCGTTTGCATCTGCCGTAGCGACACTGGAAAAAAACAAAGAAGACGTACCATTTGCGCTGTTCTACCTTCTCGACGGATCAGGAAAAAAAGCTGCATTAGTGCAGCATGCAGGTATCGAGTTAGAAACAATTTCAATATTCCCGGCTCAGTTTAAAATAAGTGATAGCAATAGTTTATCGGAGGTTTTAAAAAACGGGAAACCACAAATAGTAAGCCTTAAAGAAAACCCCAACCTTATAACAGGACAGGCAGGCAAGCCGGTCAATAACGCAATTGCATTATTACTTACAACAACAGTAGGTAAACCTGCCGGCGTTTTAGTATGCGGAATTAACCCTACCCGAAGACTGGATAGTGATTATGTTGCTTTTTACGAAACGGTCGCTGCACATATTTCTGCAGCGATACAAAATGTAACAGCTATAGAAAATGAGCGCAAACGACTTGAGGAACTTGCTAAAATAGATCGTTCTAAAACCGCATTCTTCAGTAATATAAGCCATGAGTTCAGGACCCCGCTGACACTTATGCTTGGCCCTTTGGAAGAACTACTGCAAAGGGAAAACTTAAACGAAGAGGATAAAGAAACTATTAACACAACCCACCGTAATGCATTGCGATTACTGAAACTAGTAAATACATTACTTGACTTCAGCCTAATGGAAAGTGGAAGGCTAAAGGCAAAATTTACTCCTGTGAATATGGCAGCTGTAACCGAAAACCTTGCAGGGAATTTCAGAGCCATAATCGAAAAAGCAGGCCTTAGATTAATTGTTACCGCATCGCCGCTTAGCGAAAAGGTATACCTCGACAATGAGATGTGGGAGAAGATTGTCTTTAACCTTCTTTCAAACGCATTTAAATATACGCTTCAGGGAAGTATCACGGTGTCAATAACTGAAGAAAGTGATAAAGCTGTACTTAAGGTTGCCGACACAGGGGTTGGTATACCTCAAAATGAAATACCAAATATGTTTACGCGCTTTCACCGTATAAGAAATACTACCGGAAGAAGCTTTGAAGGATCGGGTATTGGCCTTTCTATGATTAAAGAACTTATTCAGCAACATGGTGGTACCATTAGCGTCGAAAGCACCGAGGGCATTGGAAGTACTTTTACGGTTACAATTCCGTTTGGAAAAGAACACCTTGCAGAAGACGCTATAACCGAAAGTTCATTAGATACTAACGATATGATTTCCGGGCATTTTCTTCGTGAAGCCGATGCCATGGTAAATGGAGAGAAGGCTGACAATAAGAAAAATTTAAGCGTAAACAACAGCAATCGCGAAAAGATACTTATTGTTGACGACAATATGGATATGAGGAAGCATTTAACCTCTATCCTTGAAAATGACTATACAATTATTTCTGCCACTAATGGACAGGAAGCTCTGGACACTATCCGCCAAATAAAACCTTCGCTTATTGTAAGCGATGTAATGATGCCCGTTATGGACGGAATAGAATTACTTAAGGAAATAAAACAAGATGAGGATATAGCCCACATACCTGTTATACTACTTACAGCCCGTGCCGGGGAAGAATCGCGGATTGAGGGTTATGAAACCGGAGCGGATGATTATCTGGTAAAACCATTTTCTGCTAAAGAAATACTGGCCAGGATTCGTTCTCAAATCAAAATTACAAAAGCAAGGGAAAGAGCATCTAAACAAATAAAGAACCTGTTTATGCAGGCACCTGTAGCCATTTGCATACTTCGCGGTGAAAACTTTATTGTAGAGATGGCAAATGAAAATATCCTTGAGTTATGGGCTAAACCGGCATCCTTAATGCTAAATAAGCCTCTACTTGAAGGGCTTCCTGAAGCGGGCGAACAAGGATATGGAAAGTTACTGGAAAAAGTATTTAAAACTGGGATTCCATATATAGATGAAGAATCACCGTTTTACTCTTTTACAAACGGCATCAAGAAGGAGGTTTATGTAAAATTCGTTTATCAACCTCTATATGAGGATGACGGTAAAATATCCGGCATAATGGTACTGGCACACGATATTACATTACAGGTTGTTTCACGTAAAAAAATTGAAGAAAGTGAAACAAAATTCCGTAACCTGATCCGACTTGCTCCTATTGGAATTGTGATCGTAAGGGGTAAAGATTTTGTGTTTGAGGTCAGTAACGATGTATACCTAAACATTCATAGTAAAAAAGCCGAAGATCTTATAGGCAACAGCATTTTTGATGTATTCCCTATTTACAGGGGCACGGGTATCGAAAAAGACCTTAACTATGTTAGAGATACAGGCAATACCGTGAACAATACAAGCAGAGCTGTTGTTTTTACAGAAAACGGAAAAACAATTACCCGTTATTTCACATCGGTTTACCAACCGTTAATAGAAAATAATAAAATTGAAGGCGTTGTTGCTGTTGTTACAGAAGTTACCGATCAATACCTTGCAGAAAAATTGAGGGAGCAAAACGAAAAAGATCTTCGCCTTATATTAGAAACCATGCCGCATATTACATTCAGGGCAGCTCCTGATGGTATGATCAATTATTATAACAATCGTTATTTCGATTATACAGGACTTACATTTGAACAGGCCAAAGGCATGGGCTGGAAAAATGTTATTCATCCTGATATGCTGGACGAAGTGTATTCAAGCTGGATGAGCTCTATAGGCAACGGCGAAGACTACAATCATTTCTTTTTAATGAAAAGGCGCGATGGTATTTATAGATGGCACATGGCACGAACAATTCCGCTACGTGATGACAAAGGTCAGATAACCGAATGGGTTGGAACACTTACAGACATCCATGAACAAAAAATGTTTGAGGAAGAACTTGAAGCGATAGTAAACGACAGGACTCAAAAATTAAATGCCACAAACAAACTATTGGGTCAAAAGAATATTGAACTGGAAAAGACCAATAAAGAGCTGGAATCTTTCAACTACGTTGCCAGCCACGATTTACAGGAGCCGCTACGCAAAATACAGACTTTTATAAGTATGATACGCGAATGGCACCTGGAAGGAGAAGCTGCCGAAAACTACATGACAAAAATATTTAATTCGGCAGGAAGAATGTCGCAGCTGATACAGGATGTACTTACGTACAGCCGAATTGCAGCCGAAGACCAATTTTCGCAAACAGATCTTAATACAATACTGGACTATGTATTTGCCGACTATGAATTGCTCATAGCCGAAAAAGGTGCTGTAATAGAAAAAGGTTACCTACCCGATGTAAAAGCAGTTCCGTTGCAAATTCACCAGTTGTTCTCCAATCTTGTAAGCAACGCATTAAAATACAGCAGTGAACATCCCGTAATTAAAATTTCAGGAGAAATGTCTACCCACCAGAATGCTGAAGGCAAAACAAAGAAATGCGTACAGATAACCTTCTCAGATAACGGTATCGGATTTGAAAATCAGTACAACGAACAGATATTTAAATTATTCCAGCGTTTGCATGGCAAAACCGAGTACAATGGTACAGGTATCGGGCTAAGTATTTGTAAAAAAATTATAGAACAGCACAAGGGCAGCATTACAGCACAATCGGCACCCGGTGAGGGCGCTACTTTCGTAATTAAACTTCCTGTTTAAACGCTGTATTGTGATTTGTAAACACGGTTAAAAAATAAATAAATCGTAAATTTGTGCTTCATTTTAAATCAAAATTAAAACATGCAGCATATTATAGACCGTTTTATCAGCTATGTTACTGTTGATACGGAATCTGATCCAAACTCTGAAACTACTCCAAGTACTGCAAAACAATGGGATCTTGCCAATAAGTTAGCTGAAGAGCTTAAAGCTATTGGTATGACCGATGTTACCATAGACGATCATTCGTATGTAATGGCTACCCTGCCATCTAACGTAGATCATGAAGTACCTGTAATTGGTTTTGTATCGCACTTTGATACGACTCCGGATTTTACAGGCGCGAACGTTAAGCCACAGATTATACCTAACTATGACGGTGGTGATATTATCCTGAACAAAGAGCTAAACATTGTACTTTCTCCTGGATATTTCAAAGATATGCTGCAATATAAGGGCCAGACGCTTATTACTACAGATGGCACTACCCTTCTTGGTGCTGATGATAAAGCCGGTATTACAGAGATTGTTACTGCAATGGAATATATGATTCAGCATCCTGAAATTAAGCACGGTAAGATACGTGTCTGCTTTACTCCGGATGAAGAGATCGGACGTGGGGCTGACCTGTTTGATGTAGCGAAATTTGGCGCTGAATGGGCTTACACTATGGATGGCAGCCAGATTGGAGAACTTGAATATGAGAACTTTAATGCTGCAGGAGCTAAAATTACCTTTAAAGGTATCAGTGTACACCCGGGCTATGCAAAAGGCAAAATGATAAACTCTATGCTTTTGGCGAACCAGTTCATTAGCCAGTTACCTGCCGGAGAAGTTCCTGAAAAAACGAAAGATTACGAAGGATTCTTCCATGTAGTAGGCATTACAGGAAGCATCGAAGAAACTACAGTACAGCTTATCATCCGTGACCACGACCGAACTAAGTTTGAGGAAAGAAAAGTAACGATCCAGACAATTACTGATGGAATTAACGCTGAATACCAAAAACAGTTTGGTGGCGATGTAGTTATACCTGAAATTAAAGATTACTACTATAACATGAAAGAAATGGTAGAGCCTGTAATGCACATTGTAGACATTGCAGAGAAAGCCATGAAAGAATTAGGTATCGAGCCTCTTATCAAACCTATTCGTGGCGGTACAGATGGTTCAAGGTTATCGTACATGGGGCTTCCTTGTCCGAATATATTTGCAGGTGGGCATAACTTCCACGGTAAATATGAGTACGTCCCTGTAGAGAGCATGCAGAAAGCTGTAGAAGTTATCGTTAAGATCGCCGAACTTACTGCTGAAAAGAAATAATTACCACCCTACAAGCTTATTGCTTGATGAGTATAAAAAAACCCAATCTTACGATTGGGTTTTTCTTTTTTATTTTGTCTCCGTTTTAAGAGGAGCATTTAATTTCTGGCTTAGTTCAAGCGATATTGCAGAACGCTCCATTTTAAGCTTTCCTGCCATCGTTTCTATCACAACAGAATCCTCAGCTAATTCAGATATCCTTCCGTGGATACCACTCTTAGTAATGATTTTGTCGCCTGTTTTTAAATTCCTTTCGAATTCTTTTTCATTTTTTTGCCTTTTCTGCTGAGGGCGTATCATTAAAAAATACACTACCACAAACATTAAAAGTATTGGTGCAAATTGTCCTAATTGTCCCATAGTAAATATTAGTGAGTTGCAGGTGTAACGCCAATTCCTCCGGCCGGAGCAGCAACGTTTGCCTTAAATTTAAGAACTTCTGAAGCTTTTTCAGTATTCACTGTTACAGTAACAGTTTTTTCCTGGTTACCGCTTTTACCTGTAGAATCAAAAATTACTTTGATATCTCCTGTAGCACCCGGTTTAATAGGCTCTTTAGTAAAATCAGGAACTGTACATCCGCAGCTTGGTTTCGCCTCGCTGATAACAAGATCTGCAGTACCTTCGTTAGTTACTTTAAATGTGTGCTCTACTTTTTCGCCTGCAGTGATAGTACCAAAATCATGTTCTGGGTTATCAAATTTAGCAACAGGAAGTGCTCCTGACTGTGCGTGTGCAACTTCAGCTTGTTTAGCTGTTTCATCATCTATGCGTAATGCTGCATTTTCTTTTTTACATGCTGTAAGCACTAAAGATGCTATGGCAAGCATAGCTGCTGTTTTTTTCAACATAACTTAAAAATTTAATCTGTTTTACATTAAACCTCTACCGGCTTTTATTAATTTATTATTGGCCTGATAATCTTTAACAAGGTTATCAAGTATTCCGTTTATAAAAATACTACTTTTTGGCGTAGAATATTCTTTGGCGATTTCAAGATATTCGTTGATCGTAACCTTAACAGGGATAGATGGGAACTTTAGGAATTCGCAAATAGCCATTTTAAGGATGATAGCATCAATCTCGGCAATACGCTCTGTATCCCAGTTTGGAGTTTTATCAATAAACTCCTTAGCCAGCTCTACATTATTAAGTACCGTTTTACGGAAAAGATCTTTTACAAAATCCTTATCATCGTGATCTTTATAAAGCCTTGGCACTCGGAATTCGTCTTTACCTTCCTGCGTGAGCTGTGTAAGCTGTTTAGCAATAAGCGTATTCACTACAGGAATATCGTCTACCCATGTAAGCTTATTATCTTCAAGGTACTCATACAATTTGTCGTTAGGCGCTACCACTTCTGTAAACAGGTTGGCTACAAAATCGCGGTCTTCCTCAAAACTGCTGGTTTTAGTGCTCATGTAGTTTTCATACACTTCGCTTTTCTTTACATCTTCAAGAAGCAGGAGAATATAATCATCATTATTTTTCCAGTTGTTTATATTACGGTCTGCCATAGCAATACTAAGCGGATTGCTTTCTGCAAGTAAATGTAATACCTGGTTATCGATGAATTTTTTGTTGGGATTGCGCTCTTCGGCAGTTGCAAGGTGTTTTTTAGACGATTTTTCTACAAAATCCTCTTCACTGTTTCTTAGCTCAACCAATGCGGAGAGCATAATAAGATACAGGTCTCGAATGTTTTCAATACTATTAAAAAGGAATTTCTCTTCCTTTTCAAGATTGTCTGAATCGTTTTGATGCATAGCATAAATTGACTGCATCACTTTAACCCGAATATGTCTTCTGTTTAACATTCGCCTATAAGAACTTTAAAAATTAAGGGAGCGAAAGAATAGTTCTTCCGCTCCGCAAAATTAAGAATAATATTTTTGTACGCTAATTATTTAGCGGTTTCTTTTTTCCTGTCATCAACACGTTTTTGCGCGATTGCCATAGCAGCCTGCTGAGTTGTGATGTTTTGAATTTCAGCAACGGTGAAGATCTCAAGGGTTGTATTGTAGATATTTTCAGTTCTTCTCATAGCTTCAGCCGAGTCATAACCTACAATTTCTGCATATACGTTAATAATACCACCTGCATTAATAAGGAAGTCAGGAGCGTAAAGAATACCTTTTTCTTTAAGTATCTGTCCGTGAACAACCTCGTTAGCAAGCTGGTTGTTTGCAGCGCCTGCAATAACTCTTGCTTTGATATTGTTGATAGTAGCATCATTAATAGTCGCACCAAGCGCACATGGAGCATAGATATCTACATCTGCACTGTAAACATCGTTACCACTATAAATAGTAGCACCATATTTGGCAGACATTTCCTGCATTCTTGCTTCGTTGATATCTGATATCTGAACCAGAGCACCTTCTTTAGTAAGGTAATCAATAAGTGTTTCACCTACGTGACCTGTACCTTGTACCAATACTTTTTTACCTGCAAGCTTATCGCTTCCAAACTGGTGCATGGCAGCGGCTTTCATACCCATGTAAACACCGTAAGCTGTTACAGGAGATGGGTTACCAGAACCACCTCTTTCTACAGATATACCTGTAACATATGGAGTAACATCGCGGATAAGATCCATATCGGCAGTTGTTGTACCTACATCTTCAGCAGTAATATATTTTCCGCTAAGAGAGTTAACATACTCACCGAATTTAGTGATCATTTCCGGAGTTTTGTCAATTTTAGAATCGCCTATGATAACAGCTTTACCTCCACCAAGGTTTAGTCCGGATATAGCCGACTTAAAAGTCATCCCGCGAGAAAGCCTTAAAACATCGTTAAGCGCTTCCCACTCATTAGCGTACTTCCACATTCTTGTTCCGCCTAATGCCGGACCTAAAACTGTATTGTGAACACCAATTATTGCTTTTAAACCAGTATCTTTGTCATGGCAAAAAACGATCTGCTCATGATCATTAAAAGATGCTTGTCCAAAAACAGGGTCTACTTTAGCTAGCTCGTTCGCCTTAATAACTTCTGTTACCATAATAATATTTTTTAAATTTGAAATTATTCAAAAACAGAAGACAAAATTACACATTTAATTAATATAAGATAAAATAAAAGCCTTTTTTTATCGATTCTACAATAATCGGTAGCTAATTTATATATATCAAAAAACCTTTAACAGAAGGGATTTTAACAAATAAGCTTAAATAAAAAACGCGTTTCGAAAAATACCATGAAAGAACTTCAGTATTTAAACAAATATTTTGTAAAATATAAATTTCAATTTCTTCTAGGAATTTTAATAACAATTGTAGCACAAATCTTCTCTTTGTTTACTCCCGAGTATATTAAAGATTCGATCACCGCTATAGAAAATTTTAAAAAAGGAGCCGCAACAGCAACAGATGTTCGTGCTGAGCTACTTACAAGCATATTAATGATTGTAGGCACAACACTTATTGCCGGTTTTTTAACCTTTTTAATGAGGCAGACGCTTATCGTAATGTCACGCCATGTAGAGTTTGACCTTAAAAATGAAGTATTTAGGCAATACGAAAACCTATCTCCAAGTTTCTACAAAAAAAATCGTACCGGCGACCTTATGAATCGTATCAGTGAAGATGTAGGCCGTGTACGTCAGTATGTGGGTCCCGCTATAATGTATACATTAAATACCGTGATAAGCTTTGCAGTGATCACGACACACATGTTTACTATATCGCCAAAACTTACTTTTTACACCCTGCTGCCGCTACCTATACTTGCCTACTCTATTTTCTGGATCAGCCAGCAGATAAATAAACGAAGTACTTTATACCAACAGAACCTTTCCAAACTTTCTACTTTTACACAGGAGATGTTTTCGGGCATACGTATAGTTAAAGCCTATTCACTGGAAAAGCAAAAAGGCGAAGACTTTAAAGCGCTTTCAAGGGACAGTGTTGCCAAAAATCTTAGCCTGGCAAAGGTAAACGCGCTTTTTGGACCATTCATGATATTACTAATAGGTATAAGCAACCTGGTTGTAATATATGTAGGTGGTATGATGTACCTTAATGGCAGCATTGCCGAAATTGGTATCATAGCCCAGTTTATACTATACATTAACCGACTTACATGGCCGGTAGCCTCTTTAGGATGGATATCTTCTATGATACAGGAAGCAGAAGCTTCTCAAAAAAGAATTAATGAGTTCCTTAAAATACAACCGGATATTCAAAACAATAATCCAAACCATACTCCTGTATTAGGACAAATTGAATTTAACGATGTAACCTTTACTTATGAGGACACCAACATCACCGCGCTCAAAAACGTATCGTTCTCTGTAAATAAAGGCGAGACACTTGCTATATTAGGACGTACGGGGTCCGGAAAATCTACCATACTCTCATTAATAAGCAGATTATATGATGTTGAGAAAGGTGAAATCTGCGTTGATGGTGAAAATGTAGAAGACCTAAACTTATACGACCTGCGCAATAGCGTTGGTTTTGTACCGCAGGATGCGTTCCTGTTTTCGGACAGCATAAGCAATAACATTAAGTTTGGTAAAGAAGAAGCTACCTACGATGAAATAGTAAGTGTTTCCCAAAAAGCTATGGTACACAATAACATTATAGCCTTCAACAAACAGTATGAAACCATACTTGGAGAACGCGGTATTACATTATCGGGTGGGCAAAAACAGCGTGTATCTATCGCAAGGGCAATGATAAAAGACGCACCTATATTATTGCTTGACGACTGCCTTTCTGCTGTAGATACAGAAACAGAAGAAGCAATACTTAATAACCTGCTGGAGTTCTGTAGAGATAAAACGACAATTATAGTGAGCCATAGGGTATCGTCTGCTAAAAATGCTGACAGGATCATCATTTTAGAAGACGGAGAAATACTGCAACAAGGCACTCACAACCAGTTAGTAAACCAACCCGGTTATTACAAAGAATTGTACTTAAAGCAACTTTCTGAAAAAGAAATGCAATAATTTGTTGGTTTATTTAGATTTTTTTTAGATTTTTGGTTTCTACATAAACCAAATTAAAAGAACGAAGGATTATGAGGGAAAATGACATGCTCGAAAAGGAAGAGATCTTTTCAAAAGTACTGAGGGCAGGGAGAAGGACATATTTCTTTGACGTAAGAGCTACTAAGGCTGATGATTATTACATAACCATTACCGAAAGCAAAAAGTTTACTGAAGAAGACGGTTCTTTCCATTTCAAGAAGCATAAAATCTATCTTTATAAAGAAGATTTCGCTGCTTTTACCGAAATACTTGAGGAAATGACCTCTTATGTACTGAACAACAAAGGCGAGGAAGTAATCTCTGAAAGACACCAAAAGGACTTTAGGAGACTGTTTGGTGAAAAAGGCGAAGAAGCCATTACCAGCGAAAGCTTTACCGATGTAAATTTTGACGATATTTAACCAACACCAACCGTCAAAAAACTAAAAAAATTATGAAGTCCGGATTCCGCTAAGGTTTTTGGACTTTTTTTATAGAATGAATTGTGCGGTAGTAGTGTCATTCTGAGCGCAGTGTAACGGAGTCGAAGAATCTCTCTCGTTAATTAGATCTCTCCACTCCGCGATGCTACTTACGAATGACAGCAGTGCTAAGATTGAAGCGTTTAGCTGCACCGCGATCACAATAAACATTACCCGCAACTCAATAGCTTCTCTAACCGATTCTCAATCCATTTTCTACTTTAAAATCGGGAGCCAGTAAAATAACATCGCCCTCCTGCCCTACAGCACCCAGTACCAGGCATTCACTCATAAACTTACCTATTTGCTTTTTAGGAAAGTTTACTACTGCAACAATCTGCCTGCCTGCCAAATCCTCCTTATTATAGCGTTTGGTAATCTGCGCTGATGATTTTCGTATGCCAATTTCAGCACCAAAATCAATAGTCAATTGGTATGCAGGTTTACGCGCCTCAGGAAAATCATTTGCTTCAATAATAGTTCCAACACGCATTTCCGTTTTTTCAAATTCTTCCCAGGTCAGCATTATCAATTCTTTTAGTTTAAAGTTAAAATCCTTATCTTGCTAAGATAACAGATTCTTACAAAATGGCAAACACATCATCAAACATGCTGCCTTTGGGCACAACTGCACCTGCATTCTGGCTTAAGAACACAAATTCCAACGGCCACTACTCTTTTGCACAGCTAAAAGGCGAAAAAGGTACACTTGTCATGTTTATATGCAACCATTGCCCTTTTGTACATCATGTTATGGAAGAGATCATTATGATTGCCAACGACTACCGCGTACAGGGCATTGGCATTCTAGCCATAAGCAGTAATGATATCGACCGATACCCTATGGATGGGCCGGAAAAAATGGCTGAATTTGCGTTTGAAAATAAAATGGATTTCCCTTACCTGTATGATGTTACCCAGGAAGTTGCAAAGGCTTTTGATGCTGCGTGCACCCCAGATTTTTACCTTTTCGACAGTGAAGACAAACTGGTATATCGTGGACAGATAGACGATTCACGCCCGGGAAACAATATTCCTTTAAGCGGTACCGACCTGAGAACTGCTATCGATGGCGTACTATACAACAGGAGTATACCTGAAAATCAAAAACCAAGCGTAGGTTGTGGAATTAAGTGGAAAATTGTAACGAAATAATTATTCTTGTTCAAGAACAATATCAATCGGCTTATTCATTTTTCTACCGAATTTAATAGCCGCCTGCTGGCTTTCGTTAGAACATAACACATACATATTGTAACTGTGTATTGGCAGTATAAGTGTTTTAAATTTACCTCCGTTTTCTTTACCGTCGATATCTACAATCTTTATGGCAAAACGATCTGCCTGAAATGTATTTGCAACCGATAAAAGGTAGTTATCTTTAGCAAACGGGAAAAAGTAACGCTCTTTCTTCGCTACAGCGCCTTCTTCAAGCCTTTTATTATCATCCCCGATACGATAATTCGATGTAAACTCCATTGGTTTGTTAGCACCTTTAAAGCTGTACATATTATTTATATTTATAAGATCTCTTCCAAGACTATCAACAACTGTAATCTTAAGGTTTTTGATGTTTTCTTTCTTACCCGCTTCGTGCACATCTAAAACAACATAGGATGTAAAATCGTAACCGCAATGCATAGCATTACCGCCGGGAAGCTGTGCCTTTACAGATAAAGCCAAAAGAGAAAGTATAATAAGTAACGTGTATTTCATAATATATGTGTTGTTGCAAAAGTATGATTATACCCTGTTACTTTCAAAAAGTATTCCAATATTGTTTATTATTACTGGTTGTTGGTTGGCAAATAAAAAAAGAAGGCCGCCCTTACCGGACAGCCTTCTAATATCTCATATCTCAATACTGAGAACTATTTTACATCTACAAGCTCAACATCAAAGATGAGTGTAGCTCCCGGAGGAATAACACCACCTGCACCACGCTCACCGTAACCTAAGTGAGATGGGATAACGAAACGAGCTTTATCACCTACCTGAAGTAAGGCAATACCTTCATCCCATCCTTCGATAACATGCCCTTTTCCAAGAGGAAAATCAATTGGCTGTTTTCTTTTGTATGAAGAATCAAATTCCTGACCGTTTTCAAGAGCACCTTTATAGTGTACAGAAACCGTTTTACCTTTTTCAGCTTGTTTTCCGTTACCTTTCTGGATGATTTTGTAACGTAGTCCGCTTTCGGTTTGCTCAAAACCTGCAGCAAGTTTCTCCATAGCTTCCTCAGCTTGTTTTTTAGCTTCAGCAAGGCGTTTTTCACGAGAACCTTCAAAAGTCCTGAACGCTTCAATAGCATTCCATTTCTGAGCTTCCTCACCTACACGGATAATTTCAACGCTTTCAAGAGCATCGCTACCCTGAATAGCATCAACTACATCCTGACCTTCAACAACTTTACCAAATACGGTATGCTTGTCATCTAACCATGGCGTAGCCACGTGAGTGATAAAAAATTGAGAACCATTTGAACCCGGACCTGCATTAGCCATAGAAAGAACACCCGGTGCATCATGCCTAAGCGATGGGTGGAATTCATCATCAAATTGGTAACCTGGGCCACCTGTACCTGTTCCAAGGGGGCATCCACCCTGAATCATGAAATCAGCGATAACACGGTGAAATTTAAGTCCGTCGTAATATGGTTTGCCCTGAGGCTTAATATCGTTTTCAAGGTTACCTTCTGCAAGGCCAACGAAGTTACCAACCGTACCCGGTGTAAGATCGTGTGTAAGTTTCACAAGGATAGCACCTTTAGCTGTATTGAATTTTGCGTAAATTCCGTTTTCCATTATGTCTGTTGTTTATTTTGAAGAGGCAAATTTACGAATTAATTCACTATTTTCAGTATCTCATTTTCATAACAAAAAGGTAAATTTGGAATTAAGAAAGCTAATCAATCAAAAAAGATGAAAAAAGAAGACGACTATCTATCTATAAATAAAAAAGCGTGGAACGATAAAACCGAAGTGCATGTAAATTCCGGATTTTATGACCTGCCGGGTTTTCTTGCCGGAAAATCAACCCTACAAGACATTGAACTGGCATTACTAGGTGATGTATCAGGCAAAAAGATATTACACCTGCAATGCCATTTTGGACAGGACACTATATCCTTCGCCCGTATGGGTGCCGAAGCTACCGGCGTAGACTTTTCTGAAAAAGCCATTGAAACCGCCCGTGATCTGTCTATTAAAACGGAAGCCTACACACGTTTTATCTGCTCTGATATTTACAGCCTCCATGAACATCTAAATGAAGAATTCGATATCGTGTTTACGAGCTATGGCACTATCGGCTGGCTGCCAGATCTTGAAAAATGGGCTTGGACAGTTTCTAAATTCCTGAAACCGGGTGGTACATTTGTATTTGCCGAATTTCACCCCGTTGTATGGATGTTTGATCCTGCCTTTGACAAAATAGCCTATCGCTATTTTAAAAGCGATGCCATTATAGAAACAGAACTGGGCACTTACGCAGACCTAACCACACCTGCCGAATACGAAATGGTAACCTGGAATCATAGCATAAGCGAAGTGGTTAACAACCTTATAGGGGCCGGACTTGAGATCAATTCGCTTAATGAATACGACTACTCACCATACAATTGTTTCCGCAGTACCGAAGAGTTTGCACCTGGCAAATACAGGATTGCGCATTTAGGCAACAATATACCTATGGTATACTCTATCAAAGCTACAAAAAAGTAATGCTTATTATTACTACTTTTGCGTAAACCTAAGTTAACAATGGAAAGCATATTCACCCCTCAGGGAAATAAAAATATAATAGACCGCATCGAGCAGCTAAGCCCAATAAGCCTCTCTCAATGGGGTAAAATGACAGTTAGCCAGATGCTGGAACACTGCCAACAACCTATAAAGGTAGCCTACGGCACGCTACACGTAAAACCGCAACGCCTTATGAGTTTCTTATTTGGCAAATCGGCTAAAAAGAAACTAGCTACCAAACAGCCGTTTGGAAAAGGAATGCCGACAGCGCAAGAGTTTAAAATATCGCACGAGCCTAATTTTGAGTCTGCCAAAAAGGAACTTATTGAACTTATTGAAGTGTTCGCGAAAGAAGGCCATGCAGCAATAAAGTTAGAAAAACACCCTTTCTTCGGCCACATGACCCACCATGAATGGGATTTACTTCAATGGAAACACCTTGACCACCATCTAAGGCAGTTTGGAGTATAAAAGTTATCTTGTTGTTGTGGATTTGATTATTCGTTATCAAATAACCGTATAATCAAATCCACAAACCAACAATCTTTGTAACTTTGCCACTCTGAAACTCTGAAACTTTATAAATGCGCATAGATATCATTACCGTACTTCCTGAATTGTTAAGAAGCCCATTTGAGGCCTCTATTCTTAAACGTGCACAAGACAAAGGCATCGTAGAAGTACACCTACACAATCTTAGGGATTACAGCACCAACAAACACAAAAACGTAGACGACTACCAGTTTGGCGGCGGCGCAGGCATGGTAATGAGCATTGAGCCTATAGACGCATGCATATCTAAACTAAAAGCAGAACGCGAATACGACGAGGTTATTTATATGAGCCCCGATGGCGAGACCCTTAATCAGGGAATGGCCAACCGCATGTCGCTTTTAAAAAACATCATTATACTTTGCGGACACTATAAAGGAGTAGACCAGCGTGTACGCGATCATTTTATTACAAAAGAGATTTCTATTGGTGATTTTGTACTTTCCGGTGGCGAACTGGCAGCCGCCGTTGTAGCCGATAGCATTATCCGTCTTATACCGGGAGTACTGAGCAACGAAACGTCAGCATTGACGGATAGTTTTCAGGATAACCTATTATCCCCTCCTATATACACACGCCCTGCGGAATATAAAGGATGGAAAGTTCCCGATGTATTGCTTAGCGGCAACTTTGCGGTTATAGACAAATGGCGTGAAGATATGGCGATGGAACACACAAAAACCAGAAGACCCGATCTATTAGAGTAGTTTAAAGTTTAGGATTTAAAGTTGCTTTGACTGTAGTAAAAAAACGCTACCGTTGAATCCCGAACATTTTCAGGAAAAAAACTTTAAAAATAAACGTCAAACATTAAACTTTAAACAAAAAAAATTATATTTGCACCCTAATTCGGATCAACCTCTGGCGAAAATCGTGAATGTTGCTTTGAATCAACTATTTAAAAATAAAAATCATGTCTGATTTAATTAAATTTGTACAAGACGAATTTGTAACAAAAAAAGATTTCCCTGAATTTAACGCAGGAGACACTATCACCGTTTATTATGAAATTAAAGAGGGTGAAAAAACAAGAACTCAGTTCTTTAAAGGTGTTGTAATCCAAAAAAGAGGCCCTGGAAGTACTCAAACATTTACTATCCGTAAAATGTCTGGTGCAGTTGGTGTAGAGCGTATTTTCCCGCTTAACATGCCGGCACTTCAAAAAATTGAACTTAACCAAAGAGGTAAAGTTAGAAGAGCTCGTATATTCTACTTCCGTGAACTTACTGGTAAAAAAGCTAAGATCAAAGAAAGAAGAAGAAGATAGTCTTCCCTCTTGGAACATATACAGAAACCTGCGCATTGCGCAGGTTTTTTTATGCCTTAAAATGAATGTGCTACAATTGCACAAATTATATACTCTATGATGGAGCAGCCATGTAAAAGAATTGGTGAAAATCTGTGGAATTCGTGGCTAAACTTTTTTTCTTTACTACCTTTGGGGTATGGATCCGATTTTTATTAAAATAGCCGACATTCGCGGCGGTGTACACTTTGTAAATATCAAGCATATTTATGAAGTAGAAGAAGTTACAAGCGCAAAAGCAAAACTTACCCACGTAAGATATTATTCAATTCCCGACTGCAAAGGACAGATAAACAAGGTAATCACAAAAGAATTTACCAATGTGCTGCTGGAAAGGATCAATCAGCTTAAGGAAAAGCCGTAACACTAATATCGGAAGGTCTTACTTAAAATATTGCGAATAGTAAAATAACTACAACGTTTTTTTACTAATTTACCAACACCCTGTTACATAAGATTTTCCTATATTTGCGAGCCTTGTTTTCTGTTGGGCTGCAGAAACTGCGACTGAGGGAAAACAACTCAAACAAACACACAAATAATATTAATAATCAGCCTTTCAGCGTTTGCCGAAAGGGTCATTAAACAACAAACACAATGTCCAAAACATCAAAAATCATTTATACGATAACTGATGAGGCCCCTATGCTGGCTACCCATTCATTACTTCCTATCGTGCAGGCGTTTACTGCACCTGCAGGAATAGAAGTTGAAACACGTGACATATCTCTTGCCGGAAGGATACTTGCCAACTTCCCGGAAAACCTAACCGAAAGCCAGAAAATTGGCGACGCGCTTACAGAACTTGGCCAACTGGCTAACACTCCTGAAGCTAACATCATCAAGCTTCCGAACATTTCGGCTTCTGTACCTCAGCTTAAAGCTGCTATCAAAGAACTTCAGTCTCAAGGTTATAACATCCCTAACCTTCCCGAAGAAGCAAAAACTGACGAAGAAAAAGCTGTAAAAGCTAAATACGCTAAAGTATTAGGATCTGCTGTTAACCCGGTATTACGTGAAGGTAACTCCGACCGTAGGGCACCAAAAGCAGTTAAAAACTACGCTAAAGCGCACCCGCACTCTATGGGTAAATGGGCTTCTGACTCTAAAACCCACGTTGCAAGTATGACAGAAGGTGACTTCTACGGCAGCGAAAAATCGGTTACTGTAAAAGAAGCTACCGATGTGAAAATTGAATTTACTGCTAACGACGGTACTGTTACCGTTCTTAAAGCAAGTACGCCGCTTAAAGCCGAAGAAGTTATTGACAGCTCTGCATTAAGCATTAATAAACTTAAAGCTTTTATTGCTGAAGAAGTAGAAAGCGCTAAACAACAGGGCGTTTTATTCTCTGTTCACCTTAAAGCTACCATGATGAAGGTTTCAGACCCTATCATTTTTGGTGCTATTGTAGAAGTATTCTTCAAAGATGTATTTGAAAAATATGCTGCATTATTTAAAGAGCTGGGCGTTGATACCCGCAACGGTCTTGGTGATGTTTATGCTAAAATTGCAGGACATGCCCAGGAAGCTGAAGTTAAAGCGGCTATCGATGCGGTTTACACTAAAGGCCCTGCTATTGCAATGGTAAACTCTGACAACGGAATCACTAACCTTCACGTGCCAAGCGATGTTATTGTTGATGCTTCTATGCCGGCAATGATTCGTACATCAGGACAGATGTGGAACGCTGAAGGAAAAAGCCAGGATACTAAAGCTATTATCCCGGACAGATGTTACTCTGGCGTTTATGTTGCTACAATTGAAGACTGTAAACTTCACGGTGCATTTAACCCGTCTACTATGGGAAGCGTACCAAACGTTGGGCTTATGGCTCAAAAAGCAGAAGAGTACGGATCTCATGATAAAACATTCCAGGCTACGTCTGACGGCGTTGTTAAAGTTGTAGACAACAATAATGGTACTGTATATATGGAGCAGAAAGTTGAGGCTGGTGATATCTTCAGAATGTGCCAGACTAAAGATGCACCTATTCAGGACTGGGTTAAACTTGCTGTAAACCGTGCAAGATTATCTGCTACTCCGGCTATCTTCTGGTTAGACGAGAACAGGGCTCACGATGTACAGATCATCGAAAAAGTAAAAACATACCTTAAAGACCACGATACTAACGGACTTGATATTCGTATCATGAACCCGGTTGATGCTACTAAATTCTCTCTTGAGAGAATCCGTAAAGGTGAGGACACAATATCGGTAACAGGAAATGTACTACGTGACTACCTTACTGACCTGTTCCCTATCCTTGAACTTGGTACGTCTGCAAAAATGCTTTCTATCGTTCCGTTAATGAACGGTGGCGGATTGTTTGAAACCGGTGCGGGAGGTTCTGCCCCTAAACACGTTCAGCAATTTGTAGAAGAAGGTTACCTTCGTTGGGATTCTCTTGGTGAATTCCTTGCGCTTGGTGTATCTTTAGAGCACCTTGGTCAGACTTTAGGTAACGATAAAGCACTTGTATTAAGCGAAACGCTTGATGCTGCTAACGAGAAATTCCTTGAAAACGACAAGTCTCCTGCTCGTAGGGTTGGCGAAATTGATAACCGTGGTTCTCATTTTTACCTTGCTCTTTACTGGGCACAGGCACTTGCTGCACAAACTAAAGATGCCGAACTAAAAGCTAAGTTTACAGAGATTGCAAAAGACCTTACTGAAAACGAAGCTAAAATTGACGCTGAACTTATTGGTTCGCAAGGTAAAGCTCAGGAAATAGGCGGTTACTACCACCCTAACTATGAGCTTACAGACAAAGCAATGAGGCCTAGTGCAACATTTAATGCTATACTTTCTAAACTGGTTTAATCCCTGGTTTATCATATTATTTAGAAGCTATCCGAAAGGGTAGCTTTTTTTATGTAAAAAACTACACTCCTACTACGTGCTAACCTTTACTCACACCAGTTAGTATAATAAATAGGCTATTTCGTATTAATTAATTGTAATATAATGTAACATATGATACTTTAGCTCGTCTAATGCCGTTATAACAAAGGTTCAGAAACAAACCGTAATTATTTGGGGAAATAATCATATTCTGAATAAGAGTTCAATCATCAATCAATCCCGGATTGCCTAACCACAATCTGAAAAACAAACAAAGCATGATCTTACAAAAAAAAGGATACTTTACCGTACTCCTTCTGTTGATTTTTAGTACTGTATTTGCACAGGAAAAATTCACACTAAGCGGCACCATCGCCGACGACAGCAGCAACGAAACCCTTATTGGCGCCAGCATATATATTAAGGAACTGCAAAAAGGAATCACTACTAATGAATATGGCTTTTATTCCATTTCGCTTCCCGCAGGAACTTATACGGTTCAGGTTAGCTACGTAAGCTTTATTACACGTGAAGAAACTATTACACTAAACAGCAACATCCGTAAAAACTACAACCTGTCTACCGACAGCAAGGAGTTGGAAGAGATAGTAATATCTGATAATGTAAAAAGGGCTGATATAAAGCGGCCTGAAATGAGCGTTAACAGGCTATCGGCAGAAGAAATAAAGAAAATGCCGGTAGTGATGGGGGAAGTAGATGTTTTAAAATCGCTGCTGACTTTACCCGGAGTAACTAACGCAGGCGAAGGCGCTTCAGGCTTCAATGTACGTGGAGGATCTGCAGATCAAAATCTTATACTGCTTGATGAAGCCACCATTTATAATTCTTCCCACTTATTTGGGTTTTTCTCTGTTTTTAATTCAGACGCTATAAAAGAACTTAAGCTTTACAAAGGTGGTATTCCTGCCCGTTTTGGCGGAAGGTTATCTTCGGTTCTTGATATTTACCAAAAGGAAGGCAATAAGAAAGATTTTCATATGACGGGCGGTATCGGTGCAATTTCAAGCCGCATACTGGCGGAAGGGCCTATCGTTAAAGACAAAGCATCTTTTCTTATAGGCGGAAGGGCATCGTATGCTCACCTGTTCCTTAAACTCGCAGACAACGACAACTCTGCTTACTTCTACGACCTCAATACTAAATTAAGCTATAAGCTAGGAGAGAATGACAACCTGTACCTTTCAGGTTATTTTGGGCGTGATTTACTTGACATCAGCGATAATTTCAGCAATGTATATGGTAATGCCGTTTTAAACCTTCGTTGGAATCACCTGTTCAGCGACAAGCTATTCTCAAACACCAGTTTGATATATAGCGATTACTATTATGGACTTGAACTTGGCTTTATTGGTTTGAAATGGGATTCAGGAATCAAGAATTACAACTTTAAATACGACCTTAAACATTACCTTACCGATAAGCTGAAACTGAATTATGGTGTTAATGCCATTTACTACGATTTCAACCCCGGTACTGTAAAGCCTGTCGGAGAAGATTCTGCTATTAATTTCAGGCAATTGGAAAAGAAACATGCCTTTGAGCCTGCGTTGTATATTGATGCCGAACAGGAACTTACTGACAATATTTCGGTAAGTTACGGACTACGTTACAGTATGTTTTATCGTTTAGGCCAGCAAAATGTAAATGTTTATGCTAATAACCAGGCGGTAACTTTTGACAATGAACTTAAAATATATGAAAAGGCTACGCCAACAGGTACGCAGCATTACGGCAGCGGTAAAACTATAGCCGATTTCAACAATTTTGAACCGCGTGTGGGCGTTGCCTTTAAACTTGACAATAACCAGTCGATTAAAGCGAGTTACAACCGCATGGTGCAATACCTTCACCTCATAACAAACACCTCATCTCCTACTCCACTTGATGTTTGGGCACCTAGTGATAACTTTACCAAACCGGAATTATTGGATCAGGTTGCTTTGGGATATTTTAGGAATTTTAAAGATGACACTTACACCCTTGAAGTTGAGTCATTTTATAAAAAGGTAAAGAACAAACTGGACTATATAGACGGTGCCGACCTTATTGCTAATGAAGCTATTGAGCAGGTGTTACTTAACGGACGCGCAAGATCGTATGGCTTAGAAGTGCTTTTCCGCAAGAATAAAGGAAAGCTGACAGGCTGGGTGTCCTATACGCTCTCGCGAACTGAACAACAAACTCCCGGCAGGACTCTTGAGGAGACAGGTATTAATAATGGCCAATGGTACCGTGCAGGTTATGACAAGACACACAACCTATCCATTACCGGATCATACCAGCATACCGACAAATGGTCGTTTGGGGCGATTTTCGCACTACAATCGGGACAGCCGGCAACCTTTCCCGACGGTCAGTACCAGTATGGCAACATAAATATTCCTGTATTTGGAGCACGTAACGAAGACCGCCTGCCTATGTACCACCACTTAGATGTTTCGGCAACGTATGTTCCGAAGCCCGAAAAGAAAAAAGGATGGCAGGGCGAATGGGTGTTTAGTATCTATAACCTGTACAACAGGCAGAATGCTGCATCTATGACTTTCAGGCAGAATGAAGACAGCGGAAGAAACGAAGCCGTAAGGCTTTCAATCTTCGGTGTGATTCCGAGCGTTACGTACAACTTTAAATTTTAAGCATCATGAAAAACATAAAATATATACTCCTCTTAACTATTGGTTTGCTGTTCACCGCCTGTGAAGAAGTCGTAGACGTAGACCTTGATACAGCAGAGCCACGCCTTGTGGTTGATGCGAACATCAATTGGATTAAAGGAACAGACGGCAGCCAGCAAACTGTTAGGCTTACCACTACCGGAAGCTATTATGAAGATATTGTACCTGTAGTATCGGGCGCAACGGTTTTTGTAACCAATAATGACACTAATACTGTATTTACCTTTACTGAAGACGCAGGAACAGGAAACTACAACTGCACTAACTTTGTGCCGGTAATAGGCAATAATTATACATTGACCGTTGTATATGAAGGTGAGACTTATAATGCGACAGACAAACTCTACACAACGCCGGATATCACAAGGATTGTTCAGAACAACGAGGGTGGTTTCCTTAACGAAGACGTTGAAGTAAGGTTGTTCTTTATGGATGATGGCAATGAAGACAATTACTACCTTACACGTTACGATACTGATGTATTGCCGTTTCCTGACTATGATGTTCTTGATGACGAATTTTTCCAGGGAAATGAAATGTTCAATTTCATTTCAGATGAAGACTTTAAAGCCGGTGATGTTATCCATATCAAGCTCCAAGGCATTTCTGAACGCTACTATAATTACATGAGCATACTTACCGAACTCGCCGGTGGCGGTGCGGGAGGTGGTCCTTTCCAGACACCACCTGTAAATGTGAGAGGGAATATCCTTAATCAAACGAATCAGGGCAATTTCGCGTTAGGATATTTCAGGCTTGGCGAAGTAACCGCTGTTGATTACACAATTGAGTAATTACGGCATTATGTTTGTGCCTTGTTGGTAAACAAAAGCTTATGAAAAAATTTACGCTGTTGTTAATCATACTTTGTGCGTCATTACACTCCTGTGAAGAAGTGGTAGATGTACAAACCGGTACTATGGAACCAAAATTGGTTGTAGACGCTTCTATCAACTGGATAAAAGGTACATCAGGTAAATATCAGGTCATAAGGCTTAGTACAACTGCAGATTATTATGATGAACAGGCTCCATCGGCAAGTGGTGCTATAGTAGAAGTTAGTGCCGGTAATGGCCAAAGATTCACTTTTTTGGAAGATGATGCTATAGCCGGTAACTATTTGTGCGATGATTTTGTCCCGCTGCTTTACGAAACCTATACATTAACAGTAATATATAAAGGTGAGACATATACGGCTTCGGAAACCTTATATCCGGCTCCCGATTTACTATATACTACTCAGGAAAAAGGAGGTTTTTTAGGCGATGGTAAAATTATAAAGGCCTTTTTTATGGATACGCCTAATCAGGAAAACTTTTATATCCACCAGTTTTCGCGAGAAGGAAAATTATCTCAGGTTGCAGTATTTGACGATTCTTTCGTAGACGGAAATGAAACCTTTACTGTCCGCTTCTTTGACGAGCTTCCTAAAGACCAGATAGTACAAATTAACCTTATAAGTATTTCTGAACGGTATTACAATTATATGAATAAGATACTCACCACTGTTTCAGATGGTAATATCGGTCCGTTTCAGGTAGCCCCTGCTCAACTGCGGGGAAACATTATCAATCAAACTAATGAAGAAGATACTGCCTTTGGCTATTTCAGGCTATCGGAAGTTTCGCAGATAGAACATACCGTAGAGTAAACGATTTTATGTTAACTTTGTAAAAGGATCAATCAGTACCATCTGGCTGATCCTTTTTAATTTGCCTAAAACTTTAGACCTAAGATATGTCATCACACCATATAGTACGCGACGACCAGGAACCCGCTTTAATTATTGCCAATGGCGCCGAATGCAGCAGGGAATTGCTGGGTCAGCTACTGGAGTGGTCGCCGCTTGTTATTGTGCTTGACAATGCCATGCCCAGGGTTATGGAACTTGGCATAAAAGTAGATGTACTTTTAGGGGATTTTGACCGTGGTTTTGATGCCGAATATTATCGTTCGCAACAGTATCCGCTTGAAATTGTACACACACCAGATCAGGATAAAACCGATCTTGAAAAGGCCTTTGAATATCTTATAGGCCGTGGCTTTCCTGCGGTAAATGTAATCTGGGCTACGGGGCGCCGTGCAGATCATACCATCACTAACATCACCAACATTGTACGTTTTAGAGGTCAACTTAAAATTGTTGTACTCGACGATCATTCAAAAATATTTTTGTTGCCTTCAAAGTTTGAAAAATGGTATCCTTCGGGTACTCCTTTGTCGCTTATTCCCATAGGGAAAGTTTCTGGTATCAACAGTAAAAACCTTAAATATGAATTGAATAACGACGAACTGACTATTGGTTACCGTACCGGAAGCAGCAATGAAGCCCTTGCTGATGGCGTTGTAACGATAGAACACAAAGAAGGTGATTTGCTGATGATGGAATGCTTTGATTAGATATGGATTTGGTTATCTGGTTATTCGAAGTGTTACAAATAACCAAATGGACAAATAACCAAATCAACATTTTAGTATCTTTGTAAATAAAGCCAAACAGAATGAAATTCAACGTAGTATCTGACTATAAGCCAACGGGCGACCAGCCTGCGGCTATTAAACAACTGAGTGCGGGGATAAATGAAGGAGAACGTTTCCAGACGCTGCTGGGTGTTACAGGATCGGGTAAGACTTTTACCATGGCTAATGTAATACAGGAAGTGCAAAAACCTACATTGGTGCTTGCCCATAATAAAACACTTGCGGCTCAGCTGTACAGTGAATTCAAACAATTTTTCCCTAATAATGCGGTGGAGTATTTCGTATCATACTACGACTACTACCAGCCCGAAGCCTATATTCCGGTTACAGGAACATACATAGAAAAAGACCTTTCCATTAACGAGGAACTGGAAAAGATGCGTCTTAGCACCACCTCTTCCCTGCTTTCAGGGCGAAGGGATATTATTGTGGTAGCATCGGTATCATGCCTTTATGGTATTGGTAACCCTGTGGAATTCCAAAAAAACGTGGTATCTATTGCGCGTGGTGAAATGATATCGCGTACAAAGCTATTGCACCGTTTGGTACAAAGTTTATATGCGCGTACTGAAGCCGACTTTACCCCCGGGACGTTCCGCATAAAAGGTGATACGGTAGAGGTTTTTCCAAGCTATGGGGACGAGCCATTTAGAATCCACTTTTTTGGTGATGAAATTGAAGAGATTGAAGCGTTTGACAAAGCATCATCTAAAGTAATTGAGAAATACGACCGGTTGAATATATATCCTGCCAACATGTTTGTTACGAGTCCGGATGTGCTTCAGGGTGCTATATGGGACATTCAGCAGGATCTTGTAAAACAGGTAGACTACTTTAAGCAGATAGGCAAACACCTTGAAGCAAAGCGTCTTGAAGAACGTACTAACTTCGACCTTGAAATGATACGTGAGCTAGGCTACTGTTCGGGTATTGAAAACTATTCCCGCTACCTGGACCGCCGTTTGCCGGGTACACGACCGTTCTGTCTGTTAGATTACTTCCCGAAAGACTTCCTTATGGTAATTGACGAAAGTCACGTTACCGTGAGCCAGGTGCATGCCATGTACGGCGGTGACCGCTCGCGTAAGGAGAACCTCGTGGAATTTGGGTTCAGGCTTCCCGCTGCGATGGATAACCGTCCGCTTAAGTTTGAGGAGTTTGAAGCAATGCAGAATCAGGTAGTTTACGTAAGTGCTACCCCTGCCGATTACGAGATGCAAAAATCGGGAGGTGTATTTGTAGAACAGATTATCAGGCCTACCGGACTTTTAGATCCGATTATTGAAATTCGCCCGAGCCTTAACCAGATAGACGACCTGATTGAAGAAATTCAGCAGCGTGTAGAACTTGACGAACGTGTACTTGTTACTACCCTGACCAAGCGTATGGCCGAAGAACTCGCCAAATACCTGACTAAAGTATCTATCCGATGCCGATACATTCACTCTGAAGTGGATACGCTGGAACGTGTAGAGATCATGCAGGATTTACGCCGCGGTATATTCGATGTACTCATAGGTGTTAACCTTTTAAGGGAGGGGCTTGACTTACCTGAAGTTTCGTTAGTCGCAATTCTCGATGCCGACAAAGAAGGTTTCCTACGTAGCAATCGTTCACTGACACAGACTGTTGGTCGTGCCGCGCGTAACGTAAATGGTAAAGCCATAATGTATGCCGACAAAATAACCGACAGTATGCAGCGTACCATAGACGAAACAAACTACAAACGTGAAAAGCAGCACAACTATAATGTAGCTCACGGTAAAGTGCCAATGTCGCTGAATAAAAAGATAGAGAAAAATACGCTGGGTAAAAGCGAGGCTTATAAAATTGAACACGCGCCTAAAATTGCTGCCGAACCCGATACTACGTATATGGCAAAAGGCGATATTGAGAAAATCATCCGCGACAAGCGTAAAGCTATGGAGAAAGCCGCCAAAGAACTCGACTTTTTAATGGCTGCGAAACTGAGGGATGAAATTAAAGCATTACAGGAGAAAGTGTAGTAGTACTATACATCAATATAATTTTAAAAAAAAGACTGCAATTGTTTGTGGTCTTTTTTATTTTATTAAATTTCAGCAACCTAAAACCAATTAAACCTAACTATATGAAAAACTTAGCCGCCTTGCTAATCATCTGCCTTGTAACAGTAACAGCTTCTGCACAAAGGGTAAACTCTGACTATTTCAAGTACAATGATGCTGTGGATTTTAAAGTTAAATTCTTTACAAGTTCCAAAACCAGCAACACAGGCAATGACGTTGCAGGAACCCTGAACGTAGCCCGAAAAGGAGAATCTTTTAAACAGGGTGTTTTTGAATTCAGGAATAATACAGACCAGGATCAGGTTATAAATTTTAGCGAGCTTTTTATTGTAGACAATGCAGGGCAGAAACACCAGGCAAAAGTGGTAACACAAGCAATGAAAATGACATCTAACCCCGAAAAACTGGAAATGACCCTAAAATCTAAAAAAGAGAAAACCTTTATTATTGAATTTTGGCCGCCATTCCCAAAAGACCAGTTACCAAAACTTATGGTTAGAGATGTATTGATCGATTTACCGGGAGCAGCGAAGTAATTATCTATAACATATGATAAAGCTATACTTTGTTGCAATTTATTTCATTTTTGGCTACAACGTTTGTTCGGCACAATTTGCAGTTGTTAATGACCCTGACGGTTATAGTAACTTGAGAGAAGCGCCTGGAAAATCTAAAATTATAACCCAATTAAGAAATGGCGCAATCGTTTATGGGCTACCTGAGTATCGTCAGATAGCAAAGGAATGGGCTGCTTTGGTGAAATCAACACTAAATACCTGGATAATAACAAATAGCAATGAAAAAAAATATTACCATCCTTTTATTTTTATGTATAAGTTCTATAATTGTTAATGCACAAAGTATAAACAACAAAAATTGTAATATTCAAAGCTATAATTTAATCAAATCTGACTTTGAAGGATTTACCGTATATAAACAAATTAAAGAAAGTAATGACACCTTAGTTTCTAAAAACTTTATTGCTGACAGCGAAAATTATTTTGATTTGATGGCTATCAAAATAAATAAAAGAAAATATAGAATAATAGTTATCGAATACAGTCCTAAAGTTAAAACAAGTTGCAAAGCAACGACATACATATACAACAATAAAACAACTAATATTAGTATTGAAAGATTATCCTATTCTATGAAATGGGAATGTATTGGCATCCCCGAAAATTATGATTGGGATAAAGAACTAAAATATTCTAAATTAATTAATGAGGCAGTAACCGTTAAACTTTTTAAAGAGTTGTTAGCTAATAATTAAGTCGTAATTGGGCTTCAATAATGTAAATTTTCTTTCTCAATAACATTTCAACCTGATCAACTACCTGTTAAACAAATCTTAAACAATCTTACGGTAATATACAGCACCTCAATTTTTTATATCTTTAGCTATCAACACATAAGATATGAATTCAATAGCCTACTTTGAGATTCAGGCGCACGAGCCGGAAAAAGCAATTGCATTTTACAATACAGTATTCGGATGGAAATTTACACAGGACAAAGACCTGCCTATTGAATACTACCGTATTGAAACCAACGGCATGCACGGCGGACTTTTAAAACGCCCCGCCCCTGCTCCAGGAACCGAAAATGGAACGAATGCCTACACCTGCTCTATAGAAGTAGAAAACTTTGACGATACTGCCGACAAGATAATGGCTAACGGTGGCGATGTAGCTTTACCTAAATTTGCTATTCACGGCAAGTGCTGGCAAGGTTATTTTATAGATACAGATAACAATACTTTCGGAATTTTTCAGGTAGATGAAACCGCTGACAATTCTACTTTTTAAGTCATAACAATAATATAATCAGAAACTTCAGGTATTTTTTATACATTCGCCGTCAGTTAATTAAACTAATCTGACCCGATAGTATGAAATACACTGTTGTAAAAATGCCGGTAAGAAAAATCGTTTTTATACTATTCAGCATACTGCTCTTTCAGGGGTTGGCTGCTCAGGATACTATTCAACGTAAGTCTATAGTTACTTTAAACGTATTTTCAGTCCTGGCTAGCCAGGCACCACGCTGGGAAGTAGGGTATATTCGTAATATTAGCAAAAGGGTATGGCTTGGTGTAGAGCTGGGTTACGGCAACCACGATATCACTATTAATGATGTAAGCGGTAGGGACAGGCTTAATGATGACTATCAGATTTTCGAGATAAGACCCGCAGTATATTTTGACCTTCGTCCTGAAAAGAAGCTGAAACACCTGGCCTCATTCGAATTGTACTTTATTCATCATACCGATACTTTTGAGCGATCGAGTTACTATGCCCCTTCTGAATTCATGTCGTACAGGTACGATATCGCAGACTACAAACGAATTAAATATGGTTTCAACCTGAATTACAATCTATTGTATAACTTCGGGAGCAGAATATCGCTAATGCAGACAATTGGTTTAGGGCTACGCATCAGGGATGTTAGCTTTCGCAACGTTGTAAATAAAACCGAAGACCCCTACAATGATGACAATGAAAGCTTTATTTTTCCGGTAATCGACAGATACCTTAATACTACAGGAACAGCAAGCGCCTTCAACTTTAATTTAGATCTGAAATTACTGTACAGGTTTAAATAGAAAATGCTCCGGTTAAGGAGCATTTCTTTTGTAAGTTAAGTATCGTATTACTTATAGTATTCTGCAATCATTTCAATAAGTTTTTCTTCACTCATTTTGTTGGATGTACTCTCGCTGGAAACTGCATTTTTATATTGCGGAGTTTCTGACAGGAACTTTATAAACTGTTCCTGAGAATCGCCGGTACCGGTAATGTGTATCTCGTCTACATTTTGCATTAAGGCTGCAATTTCTTTAAAGAACTTTTGAGTTAATCCTCTTTCGTGGTTATTCTTGGTGTTTTCGTTAGAATTACCTTCTGCGCCGGGATTACTTACATGACCTACTACCGTAAAATCATCATTACTAGATGTTTCTCTTGCTATCACAGTTGCACTATGGGAATCCATCCATACACCGAATTGTTTTTTATCAGACATAATTTATTATTTCTATAAATGTACCTCTTATCAACTCCTTATTATTTTAATTGTGTTAAGATTATGATTGTCTGTTATTTGTAAAATCTGTTATCATTCTTTTGAGCAAAAAAAAATGTTCTCATAAGAGAACATTGAAACTGTATGCATTAATTTTGCTGCGCCCTGAAAAGCGCATATAGCAAATCGGGATCTATCATTCCGGTTGGCGAAAGCTTCATTTCATTCAGTACACCTTTCATAGCGTATGGGCTAAGCCCCATGTTAATACCCATTTCACGAATAGCCACCTGCTCATTATCATGCAGTATTCCGTCTGCCTGCATCAATAATGCAAGTCTATAAAATTGTAATATTCGCTGATGTTCAGATTTTATAACCACCTTCTCTGCCGGTTCGTTAAAAAGTCCATCAAAAGTATCGGGGTCAATTCTAAGCTGTTTGGCTACAAGCGCAAGAAACTGATGTTCCCTTTCATGTATGCTTCCGTCAATTTTAGCAAAAGCGATCATTTCGGTCAGCAGGCTCAGTTTTTCTTTGTAGGTATTCATTGCAATAGTTAATTTTAGCTAAATTATCGTTTTGGTTAAAAAAAACAAACATATGAGCCACAAATTTCTACTATTCCTTTTGTATCTTTCTTATATGAATACAAACGCACAAAACCATACCTATTCTAAAAACGTTACTACGTTTACCATACACTCACCCGAACTCAATACAGACAAAAAGATATGGGTGTACCTCCCTGAAAATAATGGAACTGACTCCGTAAAATATCCTGTGCTGTATATGCATGACGGACAAAACCTGTTTGACAGTGCAACGGCTTTTTCCGGCGAATGGCGTATCGATGAGCAGCTGGACAGCCTGCAAGCTCAGACAATTGTTATTGGTATTGAACACGGTGGCGATAAACGTATTGACGAGCTTACCCCCTACACAAATGAAAAATATGGCGGCGGACAGGCAGACAAATACCTTGATTTCCTCGTTAATACCTTAAAACCATACATTGATAGTAACTATCATACAAAGCCGGATAAAGAAAACACAGCTATCCTCGGAAGCTCTGTGGGTGGGCTGATTTCATTTTATGCCGTTTTAAAATATCCTAAAGTATTCGGGAAAGCAGGGATATTCTCACCTTCATTTTGGTTTAATGATGCCATATACGACGATGCCATTAACACACCCCGCATTGAAACACGCCTTTATTTTATGGCGGGCGACCATGAAAGCACCGAAATGATTGCCGATCTTGACCGTATGCTTGAAATTGTAAATACAAAGGTGAGTAATAAAAATATCCATAAGAAGATAGTTCACAACGGCAGGCATAATGAGGAACTTTGGGCAAAAGAATTTAAAGAAGCGTATTTGTGGTTATTTAATTAGGTCAATATGTGGATTGGGTTATTTGGTTTTGATCCCCAGATGATTACGCTAATCTCTTTTCAACCGGATTGAGTACCATATAACCAAATCTACAAATAACCAAATCACTATGAAACAGACAACCAAATCCACGAAAAAACATTACTTTTGCTAAAAATAAGCAAGAATGAATAACAACGATGTATTTAAAAAGCTGCGTGTAGCACTTCAATTAAGGGATGACCAAATAGTGGAAATATTAGAACTGGTTGACTTTAGGATATCTAAAGCCGAACTTGGTGCTTTTTTCCGTGCTGAAGATCACCCTAATTTTATGGAGTGTGGCGACCAGGTATTGCGTAACTTTTTAAACGGACTAATTATTCACTTACGCGGAACGAAGGAAGCGCCTAAAAATGCTATGGACGTAATTAACCAAAATAGTGAGGCTGTAGCTGCCGCTAAAAAAGAAAGGCCTGCTACGTCATCTGCACCTTTCGAAAAACCTAAAAAGCCTGCTGCAAAAAAGCAGCCTATGAAAGGTCCGCCACAACGCCCTAAAAAACCGGCACCGGTAGTTGAAAAAGTAAAGTTCAACAACGGAAAGGCTAAGAAAAAATAATCTTAACTTGATTTATAGCATAAAAAAAGAGCCTTAAGGCTCTTTTTGTGTTTCTTAGGGAATCTGCTTATTCCGGCGCTATTACTGGCCCATCCCACTGGGATATACCACCTATAAGGTTATAAGTCGTTTCAAAACCAAGCTGTCCCATTATGTTGCACGCCTGTCCGCTACGGGCTCCGGCAGCACAGTATACGTAATAATTCTTGCTCTTATCAAGTTCTTCAACGGCATAGATAAAACCCTGCCCTTTGTAAATATCGATATTAATTGCTCCGGGTATAATTCCGCGGTTCCATTCGTCTTCAGTGCGAACGTCCAGTATTACAGCATTGCTGTCTGCCTGCGACTGTGCCCACCATTCTTCCTGAGATATATTCATTTGTTCGTTGTTTTGTGCAAAGGTATTATGCTTTTATAGAACAGCCAATAGCCTTAGTCTCTTTTACGCTTACTTCTTTACCTTTTACAAGGGCATCAACAGCGTTTTCTACATATTTTGTTTTTACAGCAGCGGCGTCTTCGTAGTTATCATCTATAGCACCAATGTATTTTACCACATTGCCTTTAGCTGTTTTTTGAAGCACATACACATGAGGTGTTTTTGTCGCACCATACTGAGGATATATTTTTTGTCCTTCATCAAAAAGGTATGGGAAAGTAAATTTCTTAGCTTTAGCTTTCTCCTGCATTTTAGCAAAACTGTCTTCTTTTTGCTTCTCCGGATTATTAGGATTAATGGCCACTACAGGGTATCCAAGTTTCTTGTATTTTTTATCTAAAGCGTTGATCCTATCCTCATAAGCCTGAGCATACGGACAATGGTTGCATGTAAACACAACGATATAACCTTTTGCATCTTTAATATCTTTTAAAGATACTTTTTTGTTATCTACATTCTTTAAGCTGAAGTCGGTGGCTATATCTCCTACTTTATAGCCTTCGGCAGGTTTGGTAAATGCAGCAAGAAAGGTAACAAGCATTACTGCTCCAAAAATTTTTATTGTTTTCATTGATTATATATTTATTTAAAATTACTTACTTCTTTTTCCAGTTCTGCATAAGTGAAAGACTTTTCATAAAACTTACGCATGTCCTTATTATATATAAGTGTCGCCGGAAGCGCGCCACTCCATGTGGAATCTACTTTTGGAAGCCATGTATTCTGATCGGGATCTCTTAAATACACCACATCGCTTTTAAGCTGTTTCTCCTTAATAAAAGGAAGTAGTTTGCTCTCTACCATCTTGTACATATCAAGGCTAACAAGCATGACCTTAATCTTATCTTTCTTGTATTTAGCATTTAGCTCTTCAAAATACGGCAGTTCTTCAACGCATGGCACACACCAGGTTGCCCAGAAATTTACTACATAGGTAGTATCATTTTTCTGAGTCAGGAAGTACTCCAGCTTATCAAAGTCGTACGCTTTTACACTCACACCATCTTTAGAATATACTTTTAACGGTGCCGGAGCGTCAGGTTTAGAAACCTCCGGAACTTCTGTAACCGGTTCTTCCGTAATCTTTGGCGCCTCTGTCTCTACTTTTTTATTACATGATGCTATAAGCATCCCTGCAAGCATCAGCATGATGGCTTTATTTTTGTATCGCTTCATAAGCATATTTGTCTTTTGGATTAATCCACTAAAATTAAGCCCTAAAAGCGCATCAAAAAAAAATTAAGAAAATTTTAACACAACATTTGTATGTACAAACATAAATTTACATACATTTGTACATACAAATTTTGTAATTACAAATATGAAAATAGAAGATATCATAAAATCAACTACTGCGATGACTCCTTCAAAAAGGACGACGCTTAATATTTTGTACACACAAAATGTTATCGCAGAAAACTTTAACGAAACAATGAAGCGTTACGATATATCGTCAGAACAATTTAACGTACTGAGGATATTGAGAGGCCAGAAAGGTAAACCATGCAATATGGGGCTTATACAGGACAGGATGATAGCCAAAACCAGCAACACTACGCGACTGGTTGACAAACTGCTACTTAAAGATCTTGTTACACGTGGCGTTTGCGAAGAAAACAGAAGGAAAATGGAGGTACTTATTACCGAGAAAGGCCTTGAATTACTAAAAGAACTTGACCCGATAGTGACAGCGCACGAAGATAAATTTGCAAATAACCTGACTATCGAAGAACTGGAACAATTAAATAATTTGTTAGAAAAATATAGAACAATATAAATAAATAGTACGATGTTAAATTATATAGACAGCCTTAATTGGCGTTATGCTACAAAAAAATATGATGCTTCTAAGAAAGTATCTAGCGAAGATCTTGAAACATTAAAAGAAGCTGTAAGGCTTAGTGTTTCTTCAGTAGGGCTTCAGCCTTATAAAATATTTGTTGTTGAAAGCCAGGAAATGCGCGACAAACTTAAAGTTGCAGCCGGCGGAAACAACCAAAATATTATTGCAGAATCATCTGCAGTGTTTGTATTTGCGAATGAACTTAATGTTGGCGACCAACAGGTTGAAGCTTACATTAATAACATAAGCCAGATACGTGGTGTTGCTAAAGAAAGCGTAAAAGGTTTTGGCGATTATATCTCAGGATTTTTAGGAAGCCTTACCGAAGAGCAGAAAAACATCTGGACTGCAAAACAGTCTTATATTGCTCTTTCTACTCTTATAAATGCTGCCGCACTGCTAAAAATTGACACTACAGCTATGGAAGGCTTTAACGCAGAAGAGTTCAACACGATTTTAGGTCTTGACAAACTAGGACTTAACGCTGCTGTTATTGCTGCAGTAGGTTACAGGCATGAAGAAGATGCTATGCAGCATGCTGTTAAGGTAAGAAAACCAAAAGATCAATTATTCGTAACTCTTTAATTAGTAATTTAATAACCCAAAATAATTTTTAAAAACAATGAAAAATCTAAAATCAATTGCAATTGCATTAGTAGCGCTTGTAACTATTACAGCTAACGCTCAGGATAAAAAAATTAACGCAGCGAAAAGTAAAATCAGCTGGGTTGGTGAAAAAGTAACCGGAAAACACGAAGGTACTATCAACGTTAAAGACGGTGTTCTTACTTTTAAAGCTGATAAACTTACAGGTGGTAATGTAACTGTAGATATGACTTCTGTACAGGTAACTGATCTTAAAGCTGGTGAAGGTAAAGAAAAACTTGAAGGCCACTTAAAAGCTGCTGATTTCTTTGGCACTGACAAACATGCGACTTCTAAGATCGTTTTCAAATCTGCAAAAGCTAAATCTGCAGGTGTTTACACTGTAACAGGTGACCTTACAATCAAAAACATTACAAAACCTGTAACTTTTGATCTTACTGTAGGTAAAAACACTGCTACTTCTACTTTTAAAGTTGACAGAACTAAATATGATATTACTTACGGATCTAAAAGCTTCTTCGACAGCATTGGAGACAAAGCTATCTACGATGAGTTTACTTTAACTGTAAACCTTGCTTTCTAATATCCAAAAGATATTTAAATTGAACAAACCCACGCATTGCGTGGGTTTTTGTTTATTTATACGTTACTACGATTCTAAATTACTTGTTTACTGAACTCGTCAGGGCAAGCCATTGTAACTAATCTGAAACTATTTAAAACCTCAACATTTAAGTCACTTTAAAACAGCCCTTCAATAGAAAGATAACGCTCCCCTGTATCGTAATTAAAAGTGACAACTACCGCATCTTCAGGAATTTCAGCCAGTTTTTTATTCACGGCGGCTAATGAAGCCCCTGTAGATATACCTGCAAGCAGCCCTTCTTTTTTGGCGGCGTCACGCGAAAATTCAAAAGCCTCATCTTTTCCTACCTGAATTACACCGTCAATAAGGCCGCTTTGGTAAATAGATGGTACAAATCCTGCCCCTATTCCCTGAATCGGATGCGGCGCCGGGCTTCCTCCGCTTAATACAGGCGATAATTCAGGCTCAACCGCAAAGACCTTCAGGTTAGGGAATTTTTCTTTTAAAACAGCCGCTACGCCTGTTATATGTCCTCCGGTTCCCACTCCTGTAATTAAATAATCTATTCCATCAGGAAAATCTTCCAACAATTCTTTAGCCGTAGTACGCTTATGCACCTCAACATTAGCCTGGTTATCAAACTGGCTTGGCGACCATCCGTTTGGTGTAGCTGCTGTTAACTCAGCAGCCCTTTCAATAGCCCCTTTCATGCCCTTTTCACGTGGTGTCAGCTCAAACTCTGCCCCGTAAATAGACATTAGTTTCCTTCGCTCAACGCTCATACTTTCGGGCATAACAAGAATCAGCTTATAGCCTTTTACAGCTGCCACAAGAGCCAGACCGATACCGGTATTACCCGATGTAGGTTCTATAATAACGCTGTCTTTTGTCAGTATGCCTTTAGCCTCGGCATCTTCAATCATAGCTAGGGCAACCCTGTCTTTAATGCTGTTTCCCGGATTGTTTCGCTCTAATTTAATCCAGACATTTCGGTTTGGGAATAAGTTATTTAAATGTAAATGTGGCGTGTTGCCTATAGTTTCTAAAATGCTTTGCGCTTTCATATATATGGTGAATTTTAGATTACAAAATTTAATGGTTCAGGGAAATTATCCCTTGTTTTAATTGTTATTTCGCTTTTATGATATACCAATGAGTTAACGGGAACCGAATTGGTTACCCATACGTTTCCGCCAATAATGCTTCCATCGCCTATTACTGTACTACCACCAAGGATAGTCGCGTTGGCGTAAATGGTAACATTATTTCCAATGGTAGGATGACGTTTTACCGATGCTTCGGCTTTGCTTACACTTAGCGCACCAAGTGTAACACCCTGGTAAATTTTTACATCATTACCTATAAGCGAAGTTTCCCCGATTACGATACCCGTACCATGATCTATAAAGAAACGTTCGCCTATTACAGCACCGGGATGAATGTCAATTCCGGTTTTGCCATGAACATATTCACTTAGCATTCTCGGCAGTAGTGGAATGTTATTTTGCCACAACTCATGAGCTATCCGGTAAACCGATATTGCAAAGAATCCGGGATATGAAATAAGTACCTCAGCACGCGATTTAGCCGCAGGATCGAACTCAAAAATAGCTTTTAAATCATCTTCAAGTTTTTGATGAAGTTTGTCTACTTTGTACTTTAAGGATAAGACAAATGCATTTGCTTTATAGACTTCTAATCCTGCCACTTGTAACAAGTAGGAAAGTGTGTCTTCAAGTTCTTTTTCTTTCGCCAGAAAATAGTCGTAATCGGCATATTCCTCACCTATACAAAAGAGCCATTTAAAGAATTCTTCTATCCAGTTTTCGGTTTTAGACCGGTCCGGAAGCACACCCGCTTTTAAATAATTTGCGGTATAAATAGAGTGTTTCATAGTTAATGTAAAAAATAAAAGCCTCCCGTAACGAGAAGCTTTTGCAGTTATTTAAAGGCTTTTAAACCCGAATTTACGCCACAGCAAATGCTTCTTTTGTATAAAGACAACACAGGCAAACAGCGATATTTTGGTTTAATGCTCTCATGATTTTTAATTTATAGCCTAACAAATGTAAACAAAAAACTTTAATAGTCTACCACTTTAGTAGATTTATAACAGTAATAATTCAGCAGATATGTTTCATACATTTGCGGCATTATTACTACCCTACTTATGAAAAACATACTTGTTATAGACAATTACGACAGCTTTACATACAATCTTGTACACTACCTGGAAGACCTTGACTGTAAAGTTAGTGTGCTGAGAAACGATGAAATTGATATTGACGAACCCAAATATTATGACAAAATATTACTTTCTCCGGGTCCCGGAATTCCGGATGAAGCAGGGCTTTTAAAAGACATAATTAAAGAGTACGCATCTACAAAAAGCATCCTCGGAATATGCCTCGGACAACAGGCAATCGGGGAGGTTTTTGGAGGCACACTAATCAACCTGAATGAGGTGCATCACGGGGTAGCAGCGACCATTAAAATTGTAGTGGAAAATGAGCCGCTTTTTACAGGAATGGGTAATAAGATCGAAGTAGGCAGATACCATTCATGGAGTGTAAATAATGATGCTTTTCCTGAGGTGTTAGAGGTAACATCTGTGGACAAAAATGGAAGTATTATGTCGCTAAGGCATCGCTTCTACGATGTAAGAGGTGTGCAATTTCACCCCGAATCGATACTCACACCACAAGGAAAACAAATTTTAGCAAATTGGATCAATCTTAATTTATAGATAAACATATACTTTAATGAAAGCATTTAAAACTACTGAATAATAATACGATAAAAATTAACTATAGATAAATACTATTGCTGTTTTCGAAAACGTTTTTTGTTAAAAAATTGTTAACAACACCATTAAACAAACGTTTAATTTAAACAAGTGTTTAACTTTGCGTCGCAATTAACAAAGACAAAAAATGACGGAGTTTAACGACAAACAAACTGACATACTGCTGGCCGCGGAAAAGCTGTTTGCAGAAGAAGGGTTTGACGGCGCTTCCATCAGGACCATAGCAAAAGAAGCCAATGTAAATATTGCGATGATATCGTACTATTTTGGCTCTAAAGAAAAGCTACTTGAAGCGCTCATCATCCACCGCACATCAGGCATGAAAATGCAGCTTGAAAACATCTTCAAAGAAGACCTCTCCCCGCTTGAAAAAGTAGATAGGTTAATAGACCTTTACATATCGAGAATTCACAAAAACAAATGCATGTACCAGATACTGCATTTTGAACTTTCTACCAAAAAAAGAATTATGGATATGCAGTCTTTTATAGACATCAAAATCCAAAACCTTGAAGCATTTCACAGAATAATCCGCGAAGGGCAGGACCGCGGCGTATTCAGGAAAGATGTAAACATTATGCTTATTCCACCAACCATCATGGGAACACTGGTTCATTTCCAGATGAACAGGCTTTTCTTTGAGAAGTTTATAGACCTCAGCACAGAAGAAGCTTACGAACTCTACATAAGTAACGAGCTTACCGCTCACATTAAACAAACCATTAAAGCGCTTTTAGTACATGAAAATTAAGCACATACTGCCAGGCGGCCTCCTACTCTTTACACTTGCCTTTCAGGCACAGGAAAAGAAACCACTTTCGCTGGACGAGGCGATATCGCTTGCAGTTACAAAAAGTACCGAGGCTAACCTTGCCGACACTAAGGTAGCCACATCTAAATTTGACCTTGATAACACCAAGAACAATCAGTACCCTGATTTTAAGGTTTCGGGCCAATATATGAGAATCACGAACCCAACGGTTAAACTAAGGCTGCCCATAAGCAGTGCTGAACCGGCAGAAGGTGAAGAAGAAACCGCAACGGCGTCTCCAAAAGTAAACCAGATTATGTTTGCACAGGCAAGCTTTAGCATGCCCCTGTTTTCAGGCTTTAAGCTTAGAAACAGCGTAGATGCTTCAGAAAACATTTACAAGGCACAAACTTTTAATGCTGCCAGCACAAAAGAGCAACTTGCCATGCAGGCCATTGCACTTTATGTAAACCTTTACAAAGCGCAGGAATCGGTTACCCTGATACAGGAAAACTTAAAAAGTGCCAAACAACGTGTTACAGACTTTACAGCAATGGAGCAAAACGGGCTTTTAGCACGTAACGATTTCTTAAGAGCGCAGCTACAAGCCAGCAATGTGCAATTATCGCTTGATGACGCCCTTAAAAACGTTTCGACGATCAATTACCAGTTGGTGACACTTTTAAAGCTTCCTGAGGGCACGCAGATCGTTCCGAGTGGAGATTACTTTAAAAAACCGGACGGTATTACACCTTCGGTAACTTTAGAAGAAGCTATTGGGCAACGCAGCGACCTTGAAGCATTACGCTTTCAACATAAAGCAAGCGAGTCGAACGTTAAAATCGCAAAAGGAGACTACTACCCTTCTATCGCTTTATCTGCAGGTTACGTTGCACTTGATATTCAGAATGTAGCCCAGGTATACAATGCTGTTAACTTCGGTGTTGGTGTATCGTATGATATTGCAAACATTTTTAAGAACAGTAAAAAAGTAAAAGCAGCACAAAGCCGCGCCGAAGAAACACGCCAGCAGGTAGAGATACTTACCGACCGCGTTAAGATACAGGTACAGCAGGCGCAGGAAAACTATAACCTTAGCCTAAAACAAGACAAGGTATACACGGAGGCTGTTGAGCAGGCTACAGAAAACTATAGGATCGTTAAAGACAAATATGAAAACGGACTGAACGACACTAACGACCTTCTTGAGGCCGATGTTGAGCAGCTGCAGGCTAAAATAAACGAAGCATTCTCTAAAGGGGATATTACTCAGCGCTATTATGAACTGCTTAATGCTTCCGGAAAATTAACCAACTCTTTTAATCTTACACAAAACAAAAATTAATTATATCCAATCATGGAAGATACTAATAAGAAAAAAACAAACAAGAAGTTTATCGTAATCCTGGCTGTACTGGTTATTGTTGGTGGTGGTTACGGAATTTATAAATACATGCAATCCCTGGCTCACGAAACTACGGATGATGCTCAGGTAGAGAAAAACATGAACCCTATTATTCCGCGTGTAACCGGATACATTACAAAAGTATTGGTTAAGGATAACCAGTTTGTTAAGAAGGGTGATACGCTTTTTGTGATAGACGACAAAGATTATGTTGTACGTGTTGAAGATGCAAAAGCAGCTCTTGCAGCAGCTGAAGGAAGCTATGCAGCAGCCAAAGCAGACATTAGTGGTGCATCTGCAAATATTTCTACCTCTGAAGCTAATGTACTATCATCTAAAGGAAACATTGAAGCTGCCAAAGTTAGGCTTTGGAGAGCTACCAACGACTTTCAGCGTTTTGAAAACCTGTACAAAAACCACTCTATAACCAAACAACAGTTTGAGCAGGCACAGGCGACCAAACAGGAAGCTGAAGCTAACCTTAGGGTTTTACAACAGGCAGAAGCGGCGAGTAGATCGCAAAGGGCTGCCAGCGTTTCAAGATCTGACGTTTCGGGAAAACAGACAGAAGTTGCATCGGCTAACATCAAAAAAGCACAGGCTGCTTTAGATGCTGCTAACCTTACACTAAGCTATACTGTTGTTACTGCTGCTGTAGACGGACAGGTTTCTACTGTAGATATTCAACCGGGTCAACTGGTACAACCGGGTCAGGCATTGTTTTATATCATCAACAGTGAAAATGCATGGGTTGTAGCTAACTTTAAAGAAACTCAGCTTACAAAAATGAAAGAAGGACAGAAAGTAACCATCAGTGCAGATGCTTACCCTGATGTTGAGTTTGAAGGTGAAGTTACAAGCTTCTCTCCTGCTACAGGTGCACGTTTCTCTCTACTGCCTCCTGATAACGCTACAGGTAACTTTGTTAAGACCATTCAGAGGCTTCCTGTAAAAATAAGCCTTACACAAAACAACGATAAAGAAAAAGTAAAACTGCTTCGCCCGGGTATGAACGTTGAAGTAGATGTACATTTAAAATAAAATTATGGCAGGAGCAGCAACAGCAGCTGACGACAGCTTAGTAGAATATGGTTTCAGGCGTGTTATCATTACGATAACGGCGGTACTTTGTGCCCTGCTTGAAATTGTAGATACTACAATTGTTAACGTTGCATTAAACGATATGCGTGGTACGCTTGGAGCAACTCTTACCGATGTTGCCTGGGTTATTACAGCATATGCAATTGCAAACGTAATTGTAATACCCATGACAAGCTGGCTTTCGCAGCAATTTGGGCGACGAAATTACTTTGCAGCCTCAATTATACTATTTACCGTAGCATCCTTTCTATGTGGTAATGCCACGAACATCTGGGAGCTTGTAGCCTTTAGGTTTATTCAGGGTATGGGTGGTGGTGCCCTGCTGGTAACAGCACAAACCATTATCACCGAAAGTTACCCTGCTGCAAAACGAGGCATGGCACAGGCTATTTATGGTATGGGTGTAATTGTAGGCCCTACCCTTGGTCCGCCATTAGGTGGATGGATTGTAGATAACTACTCTTGGGGTTGGATATTTTACATTAACGTGCCGCTTGGCATCATTGCCACTATACTAACGATAATGTTCGTAAAAAGCCCTAAGTACGGTGAAAAACTAAAAGCGAGTCAGGTCGACTGGTGGGGAATCATCTTCCTTGCATCTTTTATCGGGTCACTTCAGTTTGTGCTTGAGCATGGGCAACAGGACGACTGGTTTGAAGATCACCTGATCATTACGTTAAGTGTTGTGACATTATTTGGCCTTGTAGCCTTTATTTGGCGCGAACTGGTATACGAACACCCAATAGTTAACTTGCGTGTCTTAAAAGACAGCAATTTGCGAATAGGAACCATTATGTGTTTCATCCTTGGGTTTGGTTTGTACGGATCTACATTCATTATACCAATTTATACGCAGTCGGTTTTAGGATGGACAGCACTTGATGCAGGTTTATTACTTATACCAAGTTCTATTACAACAGCGTTGATGATGCCTATTATTGGTAATCTTATTCAGAAAGGTGTAAAACAAACCTACATGGTCGCATTAGGTTTCCTTATATTTTTTGTCTTTACAACCTGGATGCATAACATAATGACACCGGACACAGGAACAGAGCATATGTTCTGGCCGCTTATTATGCGTGGAATCGGATTAGGATTACTTTTTGTACCCATCACAACAATGGCGCTTTCTACCCTTAAAGGAAAAAGCATTGGTGAAGGGGCGGCATTTACAGGTATGATGCGTCAGTTAGGTGGTTCATTTGGTATTGCCATTATCACCACTTTTGTAACACGTTTTACACAAATGCACAGGGTAAACCTTGTGAGCCATGAGCAGGTAACCGATTTTGCCACACAACAAAGGGTTATGCAACTGCAACAAGGCTTTATGGCAAAAGGTTTCAGTGCTTCCGAAGCTTTAGCTAAAGCATACAAAGCTATGGAGGGTGCTGTTATGAAACAGGCTACTGTACTTTCGTATATGGATGTATTTATGTATCTGGGTATCCTGTTCCTTGTATGTATACCGTTTATCCTGCTTGTTAGACAGGGTAAAGGAAAAATAGACATGAGTGAAGCGATGCACTAATAAGTGCTTGGCATTCAGTCACATTTGGCAATAGGCCGCTATATATAATATTAGGCCTGTCAGAAATGATGGGCCTTATTTTTAATCATCAGAAGAAATCAAAAAAATGGACAAAAATTACAATCACTATAAAATTACGCTGGAAGAAATAGGCGAAGAACAAAAAGAGCCTGTTAGCGTTGAGTTTGAAAACAAAGACGGACTGATGTCGGTTTTGCGTAAACTGCTTGGAAAAGACAAAAACCAGGCTGACCTGGAAGACCTTTCACGGTTTGCATGGCCATAAATCAGTATACAGTCACAGTAAACAGTAAAATCATATTCATATGAATCCAAAATACAATCATTACAAAATAACGCTTGAACATACTTTCAGTCCGAAAGAAGAAGACCTCAACCCTGCAGTCGTTCTGGAGTTTGATAATCATGATGAAATATTCGCTATTATCACAAGGCTTCAGGAGAAAAATCATTTTGATGATGCAGATCAGTCGGCGCAATTTGCAATCGGGCTTAAAATATTTAGTGAAGTTATGCTAAAGAACAAAAACAACAACCTATTCTCAGAATTTTTGCCTGAGTTTAAAAATTTCATGACTAAGCTTAAAAGCAATTAATTCTCAACCGGAAATTGGCGTGAATTAATAATTAATGAAGAGCTGAAAAAACTCCGTAAAGTATATCCCTACTTTACGGAGTTTTTTTTGTATGCCGTTGTAATTACTCAAAAAAACTTAAAAAAATAATGTTTATTTCAAGTGTTCTATATTATAATATCTGACCTTAATGAAAATGTATTAAAAAGTTTTGATGAAGCAGGTGTAGATTTACTTTCTCCACAGTTTTATCCGCGAAGCAAAGCATGAGCTGGTTATCAAGCAAATCTGCAGCCTATTCCAGTATGAAATCTATTTCGGGTGCCGATGCATCCCTCCTGTCGCCAAAGCGAAGGCAAACCTCAGCCTTCTTCATAAACGGAGCCTGCAATAATACCGGACGGATAGCCTTAAATAATTCTTCCGCATTGTGGGCATATAGGTATAGCGTACCGTCAGATCCATTCATGTTTATCTCATGGCCGTCCAGCTCCCCTATTCCTTTATTGTATAGAAATACACGTAGCTTACTTTCAAGGTCATGAAGTTCTTCAAGCCCTTCATAACCATAATAAAAGTTGATGAGTATAGATTGCTTATACTCCATCTCTGAATTTTCGGGGTTAAATAAATCCTGTATACGCATGCGTCTTCTATCTATTCAAATGTCTAACGGGTAAACACCAATGTATTTCCTTTACTAAGTTTGGCATCAAAAGCATAGCCATCGTAATTAAAGCCCTGAAGTCCTTTTAGCGTCTTTACGTTTTTGTCTATAATATAACGTACCATCATGCCTCTGGCCTTTTTAGCAAAAAAGCTTATCATTTTTAGCTTGCCATCTTTATAATCCCTGAATTCGGGTACTATAACGGGTACTTTTAGTACTTTAGCATCCACCGCATCAAAATATTCTTTACTGGCAAGGTTTACAAAAAGTTCACCGTCTTCCAATTCATCGTTTAAAGCTTTGGTTATGGTTTGCTTCCAATATTCATATAAATTCTTACTGTCTTCTACCGGAAGATGCGTACCCATTTCAAGGCGGTACGGCTGAATTAAATCTAAAGGCTTTAGTAATCCGTACAATCCCGAAAGTATTCTTAAAGAATCCTGAAGCTTATTAATTTTAGCAGCAGGAATGGTATAAGCATCAAGCCCTGTATATACGTCGCCATTAAAAGCGTACATAGCAGGACGTGCATTTTTTGGCGTAAAAGGTGTTGCCCAATCCTGGTTGCGCTGCCAGTTGAGTTCGGCAAGCTTATCAGATATATCCATAAGTTCACGCAATTCGGCAGGCGATTTCTCTTTCACGGCTTTGTGCACGACTTCGGCATTTGCCAAAAAAGCAGGCTCTGTATATTTTTTTGAAGGAAGTTTAGTTTCGTAGTCCAACGACTTTGCGGGGGATATTACAATTTTCATACATACTAATTATACATCAAAGTTAGTGATTGTATTATTATAGTCAAAATCAGGTATTTTTCGTTATGAGTAAATTCTTATATTGCAGTATCAAACCAACCAACTAATTTCCTATGGCTGAATTTATAATCCAGACAAAATCTCTTAATTTTCGTTACGGAAAGCAGCGCAAAGTGCTTGACGATGTTTCCCTAAACATACCTAAAGGATCTATTTACGGATTTTTAGGACCTAATGGTGCCGGAAAATCTACTACTATGAGGCTGCTTACCGGCATACTTGCCGAACAGGATGAAGCGATATCTATTTTTGGCAAACCTTTAAAAACGCAGTTGCCCCAGGTTTTTGAAAATATCGGGTCGCTCGTCGAAAGCCCTGCGTTATATCTGCATCTTAGCGGCTACAATAACCTAAAGTATATTGCTAAACTTCGAAACGTTCCTGAAACACGAATAGCCGAAGTTTTAGAATTGGTAGACCTTACCCGAGATGCCAAACGCAAGGCAAAACAATATTCGTTAGGTATGAAACAGCGCCTTGCCATTGCCATGGCATTGTTAAGTGAGCCCGAATTGCTTTTGCTGGATGAGCCTGTAAACGGCCTGGATCCTAACGGTATTCAGGATATTCGTAAACTGCTCGTAAAACTTAACCGTGAAAAAGGAGTTACCATATTTGTATCGAGCCACCTTTTGGCTGAAATTGAAAAGATGTGTACCCATGTAGGTATAATTAGTAACGGAAAGCTTCGTTTTGAAGGCACTATAGAAGACCTGTCAAAAAAATCAGGACTTTGTAAAATTCAGCTTACGGTAAAAGAAGCACCACAATGGCACGAAAAGCTGTTGGTTGAGTTTCCTGAAGCTAAACTTGAAAATGCGACACAAATTAGCCTCGAACTGCCTGACAGGGAAGCGATACCCGTATTTACCAAAAATCTGGTAGAACGTGGTGCACGCCTGTATGAACTAAAGATTCTTGAAGGCCTTGAAGAATGGTTCATGAGTTTAGTCAATCAAAAATAACATCCAACCAATTACTATTACGATGCAAAATTTTACAACAGCTCTCAAAGCTGAGCATATAAAGAAAAAAGGTACAGGCATTTATATTACCGCTATTATACTGGGTGCATTAAGCCCGCTTATTATGGCGTTGGTTAAAATAGCCAATGCCGAACCCTCGGCTGCAGGCATACCTTACAATTATTTTACCGGGTTCTTAAGAGGATGTATGGATCCGTTTGCAGGATTCTTTTTACCCCTTATCATCATTATCACTGTAAGCCGGGTTACGCAACTTGATCATAAAAATGGCGGATGGCAGCTTATGGAAACGCAGCCCTTAAAAAAAATAGCTATTTACTTTTCTAAGTTTACCGTTATTTTACTTTCAAACATAATAGCCATACTTAGCGTTATTGTTTGTGCCTACCTTTTTGGTTGGATTGTTTCCCTTATAGTTAAAGTACCTAAAGAAGCCTCGTTTGCTTTTGAAGCCGGAGAAGTAGCTTTACTGTTTGCCCGCTTATTTTTAGCCGCTTTATTTTTCACAGCGTTTCAATACATTATATCAGTATTACTGCCAAGCTTTATATGGTCGCTGCTAATAGGTATCTTCCTTTTACTATTGTATTTATTCCTTCTCAGCTTTAACATACTGCCGGACTGGTATCCTATTTCGTTCTTCGGCAAGATTACCGATTTCCCTAACGGAAGTGATCTGGGCTACTGGGTTACGTATTCTGAAGTATTGAGTGTCTTATTATCTGCATTGGCACTTTATATCGGTTTTACATGGTACAGGCACAAGAGCTTTAAGAGAGCCTTTATTGGAAAGAGACATACATTACAATTGGTTATAGTTTTACTTGTACTGGGAGGCGCAATAGCATTTGTAGCTACACCTAATACAATGGAGCAATATGGTAAAACAGTAGTAAGCGGAACTATTGAAAGCGACATACCGTTTAATAATGTGTATATAACCGATCGTTTTATAAATGACACTATTGCCGTTATCCCGATTAAGAATAACAAATTTAATTTTGCCATTACTAAAAATGTACCGCTTGATTACTATCAACTTGCTTTTGATGAGAAAATGGCAATTAATGCTATACTAAGCAACAAAGACAATACTGTTTTAAAAGTAAAATGGTATAATGGTACCGGTAAAGCTGACATATCTGGCAGCCGTTTAGCTGAAAACAGGTTTAAGGATAAACAAACAATGTCCTACAGTATGGTTAATTATTTTTTACAACAAAACCTGATGCTGGACAACGCAAAATACTTAACCGACGAGCTGGTAGACGAATGGGAAGATGCCCTTGATGAAACCTCTACATTTAAAACCGCCGACAATTATATACCCCGCGCTGATTTTACCGAAATAAGCAAAAAGCTGGTTACAATTCGACACCTTGCTATGTGGAACGATATTGTCAAAAAGAGAGCGGCATTATATCCTGACCAGAAAACGCCCGAAACTGCCGGGATAAAAACCATGAAGTCTAAAGTTTCGCTTAACGACGAAAGCCTGCTAAGCTCTAAAGATTATTTTAATTATGTCATTGGTCAGCTTACAGCATCTAATAAAAATGATATAGACGAAAACACAAAAGCACTGTTAGCAATCAGCAAAATGCCTGCCGGAGCATTTAAAGATAAAATGCTTTACTGGCAGATCGAAAAGAGCCTTAATGAATCGGCAACTGCCGAAGAACGGGCAAAAGTACTTGACGGCTACGGTAACAACTTTACCGACAAAAAGTACCTTGCCATAGCTATGGGTAAAAACAGCATCTTTAACAGGCTAAGTAAAGGTATGCCTGCTCCCGGTTTCGACGCCGTTAGTATAAATAAAGAACAGTTTAACCTGGAACAACTTAAAGGTAAATTTGTTGCTATAGATGTATGGGCTACGTGGTGTGGACCATGTAAGGAGCAATCTCCACATTTCGAGAGAATGGCCCTTAAATATAAAAATGAAAAGATACAGTTTGTTGCACTAAGTACCGATAGAAAAATTGAAAGCTGGTACATCGAAGCTAAATCAAAATCAAAAAGTGTTTTGCAACTGCATATTAATAATGACGCGCAGTTTAGCAAAAATTATAATGTGGAGTTTATTCCGAGATTTATACTAATAGATCCGCAGGGTAACTTTGTAAATTCTTCTATGCCTGGTCCCGACAGTCCTCCTTTTGAAAAAGAGATACGCCAGGCTTTAGGATTGGCTGAGCAAAAATAATTTAATTCCCCCTATTGCATCAGTTCAGCCTGTAACGCCAACGCTTTACAGGCTGAACCATTTTAAAGAAATACCTATCTTTGTAAGAAAGCTTGTTATTATGGATATGTACGCACAAATAGACAGCAGCATTAGCCGTTACGTTACTTTTTCTAAGGAAGAACTTGATACTTTTAATTCTTTACTGGAATACAAGACTGTACCAAAGAAAACGATTATGCTTCATGAAGGCGAAATGTGCAACTTTGAGGCTTTTGTAATTAAAGGCTGCGTACGTAAATATTACATCGACCCTAACGGTTTCGAGGTTATACTTCAGTTTGCCATAGAAAACGCATGGGTTAGTGATATCTCATTCAGTAACTACGAAACCAAACCCAGCAGGATCTTTATCGAAACAATGGAAGATTGTGAATTCCTGGTTTTTAACCCTGAAACCAAAGAAGAACTTTTGGAGCGTGTACCACGATTTGAAAGAGCTTTCAGAATATTGTTTGAACGCCATTTATCTGTAACCCAAAACAGGCTGTTTAATACTATATCTAAAACGGCAATGGACAAGTACCTTGAATTCATGGAACTGTACCCTACCCTGCCCCAACGCGTAGCCCAGCATTATATAGCTTCTTACCTTGGTATATCTGCCGAATTTTTAAGCAAGGTCAGGACTAAGTTGGCCAAGCAATAGCCTGCTAGTTTTTTTACTTTTACTAAAAATCTCATTTTCTCACTATAATGTTTTTCTTGTCCTAGTTCAATGCCGGGGTGTTTAATATACCGCAACTTTGCATAGTAATATTAAAACAACCACTACTATGGACAGAAAAGATTTTATCAGAAAAGGCCTTATGGGTACCGGAATGTTTATCACTTCGGCAGCCATAGGAGAAACCCTAACCAACGATATAGACGAGATTAAACCGTTAGAACCGATAGGCTACAACCACCTGCCAAACGAAAGCGCACTTGTATTAGAGAATACCGTTTTACATAAAGCCGGCAGCCGCGGACATGCCAATCATGGCTGGCTGGACTCTCACCACTCTTTTAGTTTTGCCAATTATTATAATCCCGACAGAATGCACTTTGGTGTGCTTAGGGTATTAAATGACGACCGTGTAGATGCAGGTATGGGCTTTGGCACTCACCCACACGACAACATGGAGATTATCTCTATTCCGCTTGAGGGAGATTTAGAACATAAAGACAGCATGGGCAATACTGCCGTTATTAAAAAAGGTGATATTCAGATAATGAGTGCCGGAACAGGTATTTACCATAGCGAATACAACAAGAACAAAGACCAGCTTACCAAGTTCTTACAGATATGGGTATATCCCAACAAAAAGAATGTTACCCCACGTTACGACCAGATTTCGCTTAACGAAGCCGACCGCCACAACAAACTACAACAGATACTTTCACCCAATGCTAACGACGAAGGCGTCTGGATCCATCAGGATGCATGGTTTCACTTAGGCAAGTTCGACAAAGACTTTACAACCGAATATAAACTTAACAAAAGCGGCAACGGTATTTATGCCTTTGTAATTAAAGGTGATATTACTATAGGTAGTGTTCAGCTAAATCAACGCGATGCCCTTGGTATTTGGGATACAGCAGCTATAAACATCACCGCAGCTTCTCAGGATGCAGAGCTTCTTCTTATAGAAGTGCCAATGTCAATATAATTTTTTTCTAATAATCAATTGCGTAACAAAATTTAATTCATAAATTTGTATATACAAATATTGTGCATACAATTAATTCCAACTTTTACAAATAATAAAAATCACTAGAATATGTCAACTACAAAATGGGCAGTAGACCCAACCCACTCAGAAATAGGATTTAAAGTAAAACACATGATGTTTACTAACGTATCCGGTAACTTTACAAAATTTACCGCAGAAGCAGATACAGAAGGTGATCATTTTGATAATGCTAAGTTTTCATTTAGTGCGGACATCGATTCTGTAAGCACAGGAAATGCAGATCGTGACGGACACCTTTTAAGCGGAGACTTTTTTGATTCTGCTCAATTCCCGAAAATCACATTTGAATCGACTTCATTTGATAAGAAAAACGAAGGAGAATATACACTTAACGGAAACCTTAGCTTGCATGGCGAAACTAAAGCCGTAAGCCTTGATGTAGAGTTTGGCGGTATCGCTAAAGACCCTTGGGGTAACACAAAAGCAGGTTTTAGTATTACAGGAAAACTAAACCGTAAAGATTTTGGCCTTACATGGAACTCTGCCCTTGAAACAGGTGGCGTACTTGTAGGTGAAGAAGTAAAACTGGCAATTGAATTGCAGTTTGTAAAACAATAATTATTGTTTGGTATATGTTTGGTTAAAAACCTGCAGTGCGAAAGTGCTGCAGGTTTTTTGTTTTATGTTGTCTTGGAATAAGTAACAGGGCTGCACTGTGCAAATTTTTCCGGTGCCGAATTTCCGAATTTGTGGTCTTTCACATACTCATACAAAAGCCTTCTGAATTCTTTTTCCTTCTCTGCGGGAAGGTTTTTAAAGGAATACAGAAAATAATCAATTGTACCATCGGGCTTCATGTAAATCCTGTTCCACCCTTTGGTAACCTCTTCCCATTTAAAATTATTTTTAAAAAGGTATCCTCCAAATGATTTCAGGAAATTATAGTACGTTTCAATATGTTTTTGCTGATCGGCTTCCGTTTTAAAGATACCATTATCACCCAATGCTTCCTTATATTCCTTTTCGACTTTGATTAATAAGCCGTTTTGTTTTGCTTCTTCAACCGGCATTACCGTCTGGCTGTATCCAAAAACAGAAGCCAGGAGTAAAGTAGTCAGCAATAATTTCATAAGTAAATGATTTACGTTGTTAGTACAAGTAACGAAAATTATCACAGAAAAATTATTCGGCATCAATAAAAAATCCCGAAGCTTTCACTTCGGGATCTCTAATTTAATCTTCTTCCTCTTCTATAGTATGCGACTTAGAATAGGTGCGCCACTTCTCTATGCACTCCTGCATATCGTTTGGAATTTCGCTGTCAAAGCGCATAAACTCTTTTGTTGTTGGGTGTTCAAAGCCCAGTGTTTTTGCGTGTAGTGCCTGGCGTGGCAATATTTTAAAACAGTTGTCTATAAACTGTTTGTATTTAGTAAATGTAGTTCCCTTAAGTATAAGGTCTCCACCATAGCGGGCATCATTAAATAAGGTATGTCCTATGTGTTTCATGTGTACACGTATCTGGTGTGTACGCCCTGTTTCCAGTTTACATGAAACCAAAGTCACATAACCCAGACGCTCAAGTACTTTGTAATGCGTTACAGCGTGTTTGCCTTGATCTCCATCAGGAAAAACAGCCATTTGCATACGGTCTTTTACGTGGCGGTCTATATTACCTTCAATAGTTCCTTCATCTTCGTCTACATTCCCCCAAACAATAGCAACATACTCCCTTTCAGAAGTTTTGTCGGCAAATTGTTTTGTAAGGTGGGTCATTGCTTGTTCAGTCTTTGCTATAACCAGTAGACCCGATGTATCTTTATCGATACGGTGTACAAGACCCGGTCTTTCGCTACTGTTCATTGGTAGGTTCTCAAAGTGGTACGCAAGCGCATTTACCAGGGTACCCGAATAATTTCCGTGTCCCGGGTGAACAACCATACCCGGCTCCTTATTTACAATAAGCAACTGGTCATCTTCGTAAACAATATTTAATGGAATATTCTCCGGTTCAAGAAGGTATTCATAGGGTGGGTGCTCTAACAGTACCCTTACAATATCATTGGCCTTAACCTTATGGTTAGACTTTACAGCAACATCGTTTACATAGATGTTTCCCGACTCTGCAGCCTTTTGTATCTTATTACGTGTAGCATTCTCTACCAGGTTCATAAGAAATTTATCAACCCTTAGGGGCGATTGTCCTTTGCCTGCTTCAAAACGGAAATGTTCATATAACTCCTCGTCTGATTCCTGTTCTATAATTGGTATATTACTCATTTGTCTCCGTTTCTGTCCTGTCTTCTAATACTTTTACAGAATCTGTATCTGCTTCTTCATAACCTGTTTTCCCGTCGCCAAGCACAAGGTCAATTTTAGATGCTTTAAGCACCTTATCCCCTGCCTTAAGTTTTTTACCATTCTGCCATACTTCAAGAACAACATCTTTAGCTAAATAGGGCTTGTAGGTTTTTTTACCTTCATCAAGACCTACTGTTTTTAACGCCGGAAGAGCCGCCCTATATGTTTTCTGAATAATATCCGGTACACTAACCTGAGCATATCCTGCCGAGTTTATTTTAAGGTATACTTTTCTTCCGTCCTTTACATTTACCTTCGGAAGCGGGTCTTGCTGCACAATAGTATACGGCGGAAAATCTTTATTAAAGTCTATGGTGTCCAGTACCACATAATCAAGATCTACTGCGTCAAGTGTTTCTTCTGCTTTTTCAACAGTCATTTTTCGTAAGTCAGGAACAGGTATTTCCTCTCCGTGATTTGTAGCATAACTAAGGTATTGCAGCAATAAAAATATCACTACAACTACAATTAAAAATGCAAATGCTAACTGTTTGAAAAAAACTTTACTCTGTAAAAAATCTTTAAGGGTCATGTAGTATGAATTTTGGGCAAAGATAGGAATAATACCAAACCTTGCATATAAAAGAATAGCTGCCCGAAAAATAAAAACATCTTATTCCATGTTTTCCATTTCCTGTAACTTATCTAATATAGTCCGGGAATATTGATCTATAGTAACTTTTTTTCCTTTAACGGGTATTTTAATAGAAAAATTGTCTTTCCCGTTAAGGATTATCTTAGAACATAATATTGTTGATACCGGAGTATTTACCTCGAGTATAAGCCCTGGAAGACCCCAATACGCTTTAGGCCCTTGGTTTACAGGAATATCCGGCGTATACCATGCGGTTATAATTTCAGAATTAGTATCTGATTCCTTAGCAAAAGTTTTATTTGAAGCTTTCATTTTTTTTCTTATAAAATCCTCAACTTCATTTCCTGTTACTTCTGCAACAGCTTTATAACATAAGTAATCACCTATTTGTTTTGTTTCATTTTTAAAAGTCCATTGCAATGGCTGTAAAGAATCTGAAACCAAAAAGCTCTTACCCAGAAAATCTTTTTCAATAAGAAGAATTTTATTTTTTATATCCTTATATATTTTACCTGACTGATCTTGCAGCGAGCTCGAAGTACGGGTAATCCTCATTTTACCAACCGGAGAGATAAGTGCCAAATCTTCCTGATATACCGATCTTGTCTTATCAAAATTGAGAATATAAAATTGTTTAGATGCATCGCTTACCTTTTCTAAAAGTTTTTTCTTAGCATCGTCACTAACATCTTCTCCAAACTTTAGATCAGGGGTGTTATTTTTTAATATGTATACAGCACTTCCATGAAAGTCCTGAGCTTTGAGAGCCATAAACTGAATAAAAAAAAGAAATATAATTAAACCCTTTTTCATTTCGCTTTTACTTTAGGTGTCATGTGATATTTAAATACTGTGCCATCATCATATTTGGTTTCGTATACAAATTCACTTACCGAAAGCTTAAGCACCTTTAGCTTAGTTTTAATTCCTAGTGCAGTAATATCAAGTTCAAGCTGTTTTTTTGCTTCATTGTATTTCCAGGTTCCATTTAATTGCTGCCCTTCCTGGAACATAGTAAACCCAAAATTCTTCTGAAAAACAATACCGTCATTCACCTGGTTTTTTGATGGGATTTCCTTTTTACCATTTTCAAATAAATATTGAACTTTCCAGTTATTTATCAGCCACTTTTCTGCCTGTTGTTTATTTTGTCCGTTCATTGCGAAACCAATAATCATAAACAGAAATATATATTTTATTTTACTTTTCATATTATTTTTATTTTTCAATTACAACATCAATTCCAAGAAGAAAATTTATAAAATCTTTTCTTACTCTTGACTTGTGCGTGTCTACATTCCATTTCTTATTCCTAAACCTGCTCCAGCTTACTATTTCCATTGGAGAATGTGTAAAGTTAATGCGAGGGCCTACTAATGCCATCGATTTCAGCTTGCCTGTATATTTGGTATTTATAATTTCCACACCTACACAAATACCATTTTTAGGAAATGCAATACCAAGACTATCAACTGGAATTTTTAATTTATAGGTTTTATTTTCAGGATATATAATTAAGTTTTTATCGTATAACTCGTTACCGGGCTTTTTAAGATTTTCATCATACTCATAGAATTTTATATTATATGTAGCTATATAATCAGCGTTCGACTCTTTCTGTAGGTCAAGCCAAATATTTTTAAGCAATCCTTTCTTATGATATGTATTTTTTATATAACTGCAAATTTCATTGCCAAACGGAAGCCCTGTGGATACTTTTGCTTTTTTAGGCAGACCTAAGCTTTTAACCCTCGAATATTTTGTTTTCTTATTATCAAGAACTATCTCATTTAATTCATTAGCTTTCTGAGATAATGCTACTATTATATTTGGATCACTAACCAATAACGAGATATCCAGTTCTTTTTCTTCGTAACCTATAGATGAAACAACAAGTAAGCCTGTTTCATTTTGCAAGTCAAATTCAAATTTTCCATCTATAGTAGCCGAAACACCAAGGTTTTTATCCCTTAAAACAATGTTAGCATAAGGTACTGGTTCATTAGTGTTATTGTCAAGCACCACACCTCTAATTGTTTGAGCAAATAAACAAAAATGAATGCCGGACAAAAAAAATAAAGAATATAAATATTTCATATTATATTAGAGAAAGAGAGAGTGGGTAAAACCACTCTCCCCTTTATAAATTAAAAGTTGCTGTCGAAGCCTTCTTCAACTAGTCCGAAATCCACTGGACTTCCGTCACTGTTACAAAATTTAGTTTCATGATAGCTTGTCCTTATACCCAGGAAGTATGTTGCTTCCCAAACAATTAAACAACCTTCACTATTAACATAGTTACCATTACGAGGCTTACGCGCATCAGCTGGTAGAGAAAACATTAGGCACATCATTAATGCGCCAACTAAGATAGATTTTTTTTTCATGGTTGGTTGAAAATTATAAATTACCTACTCTTTCGTTTTTCGGTTTACACGACAACAATTTAATGGCCATAAAATTAAATGCAGGTAAACTTATCGAAAAAAAAGCCTCGCAATAATAAACTTACAAACTTTAACATATTCAGAAAATAACTACAAAAAATTCATTTTTTAACTGATATTAGTAAAATAGCTATTGGGAAATTAATTAGTTTACAGTTCGGGAAATAGTAATACTTTTGTGATAGTATTAAATATCTAAAATAAATGAATGTAGCAGTAGTAATGGGCGGATATTCAGACGAATCCGTTATTTCTATCCGAAGCGGCCAGCTTATATTAAAAAATCTTGACCGTAATAAATATACCCCTTATGAGATACATATCCTTCCTGAAGGATGGAATGTGCTTGTAGATGGCAACAAATATCCTATAAACAAAGGAGATTTTTCTTTTGAAAAAGAGGGCGGCAAAGTTACTTTCGACGTTGCGGTAAATACTATTCACGGAACACCGGGCGAAGACGGACACATGCAATCGTATTGGGAACTGATAGACCTTCCATACACCGGATGCGGTTTTTACCAATCGGCACTTACATTCAATAAAAGAGATACCTTATCGGTACTTTCAAAATTCAATATACCCAAAGCAAAATCAATCTATCTTTCTAAAGGAGATGTTGTAACTGCCCAACAGATAGTCGAAACGCTTGGCCTGCCTTTTATGGTAAAGCCAAACCAAAGCGGAAGCAGCCTTGGCGTTTCTAAAGTAAATGAAATTTCAGAATTTGATAAAGCTTTGAATTTTGCATTTGCTGAAGATTCAGATATCCTTATCGAAGAATATATTAAAGGTACAGAAGTATCTGTCGGGGTGCTTAACCTTAACGGAAAAACAACCGTTCTTGGTTTAACCGAAATTGTATCGCACAACGACTTTTTTGACTACGAGGCCAAATACCAGGGAAAATCGGATGAAATAACACCTGCACGTATTGATGCCGAAACGGAAAGGAAAGTGCGCGAAACAGCAGCCAAAGCTTATGAAGCTTTGGGAATGAGTGGCTTTTCCCGTACCGATTTTATAATCAGAAACGGCGAACCTCATTTTATAGAAATAAATACCAACCCGGGACTATCACAACAAAGTATTTTTCCGCAGCAAGCTCAGCATGCCGATATACCGTTTACTGAATTGCTCGACAGCGAAATTAAACTGGCGTTACAGCGTAAAGTACTTTGGAAGAAATAAATCAGACGGTTGCAGTGATTTCTCTTCCCGGCAAAAAAAAGCGGAGTCGAAGAATCTCATATTTTTAATCTAAAAAATATACAATGAAAATAGCAGTATTTCCCGGATCATTCGATCCTATTACACTTGGCCATCACGACATTATTAAACGTGGTATAAGCCTGTTTGATAAGGTAATTATAGCTATTGGGGTTAATGCCGAAAAAAAATACATGTTTTCGCTGGAAGAGCGTAAGCGTTTTATTGAAAAATCGTTTGCAGGTGATCCTAAAGTGGAAGTGGTTACTTATGAAGGGCTAACTATCGACCTGTGCCGAAAAGTAGGTGCAGGCTTTATATTACGCGGACTACGTAATCCTGCCGACTTTGAATTTGAAAAAGCGATTGCGCATACTAACAGGCAGCTTTCTAAAATTGAAACGGTATTCTTACTTACTGCTGCCAGCACTTCTTACATCAGTTCGAGTATTGTACGCGACGTGCTTCGCAATGGCGGAGATTACACCATATTGGTACCCGATGCTGTAAGGGTGGTTAAATAATATTTATGAAGCAATTTTTACTGTTATTGTTTTTTACCTGCTCACTTTCAGCACAAAAAAAGCCTATGTACCAAACCCCATATGAAAAAGGGAACGGGAACCAAACCGCTACCTATGCCGAAACAATAGCCTTTTTCAAGCTGTTGGATGAAAATTTTGAAACCATACAAATGCTTGAAATGGGGCCTACTGACAGTGGGGAACCATTACATATTGTTATTTACAACCCTGACAAAAAATTTGATTTTAATCAGATACATAAAAATAAAGCTGTACTGCTTCTTAACAATGGTATTCATCCTGGTGAGCCGGACGGTATAGACGCTACGATGATGCTGTATCGCGATCTGGCAATAGGAAAATTAAAAGCACCTTCCAACACAGTTCTCGTAAACATTCCTATATACAATATTGGAGGGGCCTTAAACCGAAACTCATACACAAGAGCCAATCAAAACGGACCTGAAAGCTATGGTTTTCGTGGCAACGAAAGAAATTACGACCTTAACCGTGACTTCCTGAAAAGCGACACCCGAAATGCCAGGAGCTTTGCTCAGATTTTTCATAAAGTAAATCCCGATGTTTTTATAGACAACCACGTTAGCAATGGTGCCGACTATCAATATGTATTTACCTATATAGCCACACATCATCAAAAACTTGGAGGAGAACTAGGTACCTATTTTAAAGAAGAGCTATTGCCGCAGGTGTTATCTGCAATGAAAGCAAAAGGTATTGAGGCGACACCGTACGTAAATGTACATGACACTAAGCCCGATGCTGCAGGATTTGAACAATTTATGGACTATCCCCGTTATTCCACAGGATATGCATCTATGTTTAATGTTCCGGGATCTATGCCCGAGACACACATGCTTAAAGATTATGCTTCACGTGTAAAGGTTACTTACGAATATATGGCGGAGTCATTATCATATATCGATAAAAACCACAACAGGATAAAATTACTGCGATCTGAAAATCTGGAGAATTATAAACCGGGCTCACGCTACACATTGCAATGGGAGATAGACTCCACACAGGTTACTACCCTACCCTTTTTAGGATATCATGGCGATTATAAAACAAGTGAGGTTACCAGTAAACAAAGATTATATTATGATCGTAAAAAGCCATTTAGTAAAATGTTGCCTTATTACCAAACATATCAGCCTGTTATAGAAGTTACCATTCCGCAAGCCTACATCATACCGAAATCATGGTGGAATGCTATTGAGCTGTTAAAGATCAACAATATCGTAATGGAGTCACTTGCTAACAATACTGAAATAGAGGTTGAAAGCTACAGGATTAAAGATTTTAAAACATCTAAATCTGCTTATGAAGGGCATTATCCCCATAATAGTATAACGCTGGAAACTGCAACACGAAAAGTACTGTTCCAAAAGGGCGATTTCGTTATTAATACACAACAGCCCGGAGTTAAATATCTTTTAGAAACTTTAGAGCCGCAAGGTGTAGATTCTTACTTTGCGTGGAACTTTTTTGATGCAATCCTTCAGCAGAAAGAATATTTCTCAGACTATGTTTTTGAAGACACCGCTGCTGAACTTCTAAAGAAAGACAAAGGTTTAAAAGCTAAATTCGAACAAAAAAAACAAGATGATAAAGCATTTGCAGATAATGCCGATGCCCAGTTAGACTGGATTTACCGTCACTCTGTGTATTATGAAAAAACACATATGGAGTATCCGGTATACAGAAAGGTCAAATAAAGTATACAATACAAAAAAGCAGGCTACGTTAATCCGTAGCCTGCTTTTTTGTATTGTATACTAACTATTTCTCTACCTCAGAAGGTTCAAATAGCAATTTAATATTGTCATACGAGTTCGTAAGAGCTTCTTTAATCTGATCAGGATTAAGCCACGCCACTTTTTCAATACCTTCTTCAAGCTGGCCCTGAAGCTTTCCGTCAAAGCTTGTTTTCATCTCAAACCAATGGGTAATTTTTAACCTGTACGTACCATTACGTTTAAAAATATGGTAGGTTTTTTGAAGTTTGTTGGTAATTTTAAGTCCGCCTACACCGGTTTCCTCCTCTACTTCACGCATAGCGGTATCCTCAATTTCCTCGTGTTTTTCTATACCTCCCTTCGGAAGATCCCATTTTCCGTTACGGAAAATAAAAAGCACCTCGCCTTTCTTATTATAAACGAGTCCGCCCCCGGCCTTCGCCACAGGTATTTTCTCCTTTAATTTCTTAAGAGTTTCCTTCTCATCAGGATGGTAAAGAAATGCTTTCTTTACCTTGTTATTGAACATATTTACTATCAATTGCTCAATATCAACACTCTCCAGTAAAAACATCCTGAAATCAGTTTCTTTTTCAACAGTATTTGTCAAAAAAAGTGGTTTATCGTTTACAAAAACTTTATACATTTGCAATATGATTTTCAATATAGACACCGCCAAAAAAACAGCCGAATTGCTTTTACAAATAAACGCAATTAAATTAAATCCTAAAAATCCTTTTACATGGGCTTCAGGATGGAAATCTCCTATTTACTGCGACAATAGGATAACTCTCTCATTTCCACCTATTAGGAATTACATTCGTGAAGAATTTTCCAAACATATTGAGAAAGAATTTGGAAAACCAGACGTTATTGCAGGGGTTGCAACCGGTGCAATAGGCATTGGAATTCTTGTTGCGGAGTATATGGGGCTACCGTTTGTATACGTAAGGCCGGAAGCGAAAAAACACGGACGCCAAAACCAGGTCGAAGGTTTTCTTCAAAAAGGTCAGAACGTTGTAGTTGTAGAAGACCTTATAAGCACAGGAAACAGTAGCCTAATGGCTGTTGAAGCGCTTAAAGCAGCCGGAGCAAACGTAAAAGGCATGGTAGCTATATTTACTTATGGTTTTGATATATCTGTAGAAAACTTTAAGAAAGCAAACGTTACCCTGCATACCCTTGGCAACTACGAAACACTTCTTGACCTGGCTGTAGCAAAACAATATATCACTGAAGAAGAGCAGGAAACTCTTATAGAATGGAGCAAAAGCCCGTCTACATGGGGACAGGAAGTTTAGTATTTTCAATTAATTTAATTTAATCTTTACTCGCTTTTTTAGCGGGAAGGAATCCATTTCCATTTTTCTTACGATACAATTTTAACATATTAAACGATAATTTAATTTAAACCAATTTTCACACAAACCAATCATGAAAAAAATCACTTTATTATTAGTATTACTTACAACATCATTATCTTTTGCTCAGTTGAAAAAAGTTGAAAAAAGCGCTACAACAACTGAAACTATCGGTAAAGCTCAGCAGTTTGGCGCCCCTCTTGAAGCTGAAATAACTAAATCTGAGAATATTTACACCGTAAGAATAAAAGATTCTAAATTCAAACAGCTTGAGCAATATGAAAGTTTTTCTTTTGAGGATGTAGACAACACTTTTAACGATCTTTATGCAGCAATTGAGGAGGGATTCAAAACAATGCCAAAAGAAAGTGTAATGCTTGAACTACCAAACCGCTATCTTTGGCTTAGTTTTCAAAAATTCCTTGGTACACCAACTTTAAGGATTTCTTTTTCATCAGACAAAAACGAAAATGCTCAGGTTTACATGTCCAATGAAATAGGGAAGAAACAAGTTGAAAAACTTTTTGGAAAGAAAAAATAATAACAAAAAGTATTATACATTAGCGATAAAACAATAGCATGAATTTAGATAGTCCTAAAGTTACGGTAGAGAAACCCGCTCAATATATTTTCGAACAGCTTATTGATGTTAAAAATTTCGAGAAGTTAATGCCTGATAATATTGCAAAATTTGAAGTTACCGGAGAGGAATCTTTTATTTTTGCACTTAAAGGTATGCCGGAAATAAAACTGAAACTGAAAGAAAAAACAGCACCAAACAAAGTGGTTCTTGGAGCTGCAAGTGATAAACTTCCGTTTACACTTACAGGAAAGATAAATTCAGTATCAGATGCTTCGAGCGAAGTACAGCTTCATTTTGAAGGTGAATTCAATGCTATGATGGCTATGATGATAAAAGGCCCAATAACCAAATTTATTGAGACCTTAGCGCAAAACATGCACAAACTGTAAATCAGTATACTTCATAAAAAAAGCCTTTTAGCATTTACTAAAAGGCTTTTTTTATATTTTTATGCGATAAAACATTGTATATAAAAATGAAAAAAAAATTAATGATACTACTCATCCTTTTGGCACTACCCTTAGCTGTAATGGCTCAGGACGATACTGCTATGGTAACAAAAATGCTGCAGCAGGCAGATGATATGGGTAAAAAATTCATTGCTAAAGATTATAAAGCATTTCTTAAGTACAGCCACCCTGCCGTTATTAAATCTATGGGAGGCGAAGACAGAGTTTACGACCAAACCGTTCGTGACCTTAAAGATCTGGAAAATAAGGAGGTTACTTTTGCAGCTATAAAATTTGGAGTTCCATCTAAAATTATTGCTGTTGGCGATGAGCGACAGGCAGTAATACCTGAGATAATAGAGATGTATATTCCCGGCGGCAAGCTAACAAATACCGCAAGCATGCTGGCGATTTCTTTAGATAAAGGTGCGAACTGGTATTTTGTAGACACCGGAGGCCACAACCTTTTAAACATGAAAGCTTTATTACCCTCATTATCAGAAGAACTTGTCATACCCGAACCGCAGGACGCTTCTTTTGAAGAAATAAAAGCAGAGTAATAAAACAGCCGTTAAAGATTTTATAAAAACGCCTTTCATGATAAAGCTTTTGAGTACATTTAAGCATCAAAAAAAACATCCATGAAAGACATAAACGACTTTGAATTGCACTATGACCTAGATGATGAGATGAACTCTCAGGAACTCACAGAAATTCACATAGGCGATCTAAATCTACCAACTGGAAAGATTATCGTTTCCGACCCATTTTTCTCATTAGAACAAAGACCTTTTTCAAGAACAGTAGAACCTGATAAATACCCAGTATTTATTTACGTTTCTGAAATTGACAAACTTCACCACAGGATTGCGTATGCAAAAATAAAATTCAGGTCTGAAGAAGCTAAAAAATGGATTCTCGCACTTACAGACGATCTTACGAATGAAGAACTTACCGACTTAGGTGAAGATGAGTTTTATGGTTTCCCTGTAGAATCGGGTCTTGCGTGTTTTCTTGATGAAGAAACGAATGTACGTTTTATTGCTAAAATGGATGAACTACAGGAGAAAAACCCTGAATCGAATTATTATGATGATGTGTTATCAAAAGAATTCATTGAATACTCGGGTAAAAATAACTTTTCGAGAGAATTAGGCGACTGGAATGACCACCGCCCAGATGCTGACTCCGACAATAATGTCGTAATGTTTGCTTCAGGCTGGGGAGATGGTTACTACCCTGCTTACTGGGGACTTGATGAAAATGGAGACACCGTAGAATTGGTTGTTGATTTCCTTATTAATGAGTTTGACCCCGAAGGTGATGATGAAGAATTTGACGAAGAAGAAAATGATGGCTTAAAAATAGTATAAGCCAAAATAATATCAATATTTAAAAAGCCGGCTCATGAATATGAGCCGGCTTTTTGTACTGTCTATATTCGGATTAATAAAGAAGCTGAACTTCTTTAAGTCCATATTCTGAAATAGAATCATCTTCAAGCTGTACTATTAGGTTACCACCATTAGAGACTCCTTTTATGATTCCCATAAAACGAACTCCTTCTTTTTCAAAAGGCATTGGAGTGTTTTTTTTATATAATTTTTTATGGTATTTCTGCCAAATAACATTTGTATTCTTATTAAGAATTGCCGCTACATTGCGTTTTAAGTTTTCGGCAATAGCAAACATAATTTCTTCTTTGTCATATTCCCTGCCAGACAATACAGCAAGTGAACAAGCTTTAGAAAGCCCATCAAATTTTTTCTGATTGACATTCAACCCTATACCAACAACAGAGTAAATCTCTCCGTTGTTTTTAATGCTGTTCTCTATTAGTATGCCACCAATTTTTTTGTTTCCTGCCAAAATGTCGTTAGGCCATTTTATACAAATATCAGACAGATGAAGACCGTCCAATGCATCGGCAACACTCACTGCGACAGCTGCATTCAGGTTAAAAATCTCATCGATCTGCAACAACAAATCTTTAATTAAAACACTAAATGTAAGGTTCTTACCCGGCTCGACACTCCACTCCGCCCCCATTTGCCCACGTCCGGCAGTTTGATTCTCGGCAGTTACGAGGGTAAAGTTCTCTACATACTGCCTTGAAGATAGTTCTTTTAAGTAGTCGTTTGTGGAGTTAATGGCACTGAGTTTGATGATATTCATTACAAATAACTTTGTATTGCTTTTTTATGCAGTAATCTTTGATGTAAAAGGTCAAAAGTAAATACAAAAAATGATAACTTTGCGAAAACACATAATTTTAAATGGCGAAAAAAAATGTAAGTAATGATGATTTATTAGCCTCTATCATCAAAGGTATTGAAGAAGTGAAAGGAAATGATATTGATATTCTTGATCTTAGAGATATAGACAATACTGTTTGTGACTACTTTGTAATATGTAACGGTACCTCTAATACTCAGGTGAACGCTATTGTTCACTCCATCCAAAAAACTGTTTCCAAAGCATTGAAAGATAAGCCATGGCATGTTGAAGGCACCGAGAACGGTGAATGGGTTCTTATGGATTACGTAAACATTGTTGTACACGTGTTCCAGAAACACATTCGTGAATACTACAACATAGAAAGCCTTTGGGGAGATGCACGCATCACATCAATAGGAAACAACTATTAATAAAACAAATTCATGTCAAAAGATAATAAACCTACAAAGTTTAGAATAAGCCCGTTGTTTATTTACGCCGGGATTATACTCATATTCGTAGCTATAAATTTTGTAGCAAGCGGATCGAGCTGGAATGACCCTAAACCTATCTCTCTCGCGAGATTTTATAAATATCTGGACGAAGGAGAAATTAATAAAGTTACATACACAAAAACCAATGCAGAGGTATACCTTAAGTCGGACGCACTTAAGTTGCCTGAGCACGAAAAAGTACAAAAAGATATATTCGACAAGCCTAACAAAGGCCCTCATTACACATTACAGACTGGTAATGCTGAAGAGTTTCAGAAAAGGCTTGACCTTGCCCGTGAATCAGGCAAGCTAAACGATTATGATCCGCAGGCAGACAGTAACTGGGGTGAACTTTTATTAACGCTTTTACCAATACTCGTAATTGTTGGAATTTGGATTTTCATGATGCGACGTATGTCAGGTGGCGGTGCAGGTGGCGGTGGCGGCCAGATATTTAATATCGGTAAGTCTAAAGCCAAACTGTTTGACGAAAAGAACGACATCAAAGTAACATTTAAAGATGTTGCAGGCCTTGAAGGTGCTAAGGAAGAGATCCAGGAGATCGTTGAATTCCTTAGAAACCCTGAAAAGTACACCAGCATTGGTGGTAAAATACCTAAAGGTGCGTTACTTGTAGGCCCTCCGGGAACAGGCAAAACCCTACTGGCTAAAGCTGTTGCAGGTGAAGCCAAAGTTCCATTCTTCTCGCTGTCAGGTTCTGACTTCGTAGAGATGTTTGTAGGTGTTGGTGCATCACGTGTACGTGACCTGTTCAAACAAGCTAAAGAAAAATCTCCGGCTATTATCTTCATCGATGAAATTGATGCCGTAGGTCGTGCCCGTGGAAAAAACAACTTCTCAGGATCTAATGACGAACGTGAAAACACCCTTAACCAGCTTCTTACAGAGATGGATGGTTTTGGAACTAACACTAACGTTATTGTTCTTGCAGCGACTAACCGCGCCGATGTACTTGATAAAGCACTTATGCGTGCAGGTCGTTTTGACAGGCAGATTTATGTTGACCTTCCGGACATTCGTGAAAGAAGGGAAATATTTGAAGTACATTTAAAACCTCTTAAAAAAGGTGACGATCTTGATACCGAATTCCTTGCTAAACAAACACCTGGCTTCTCGGGTGCAGACATTGCAAATGTTTGTAACGAAGCTGCCCTTGTAGCTGCAAGAAAAGACAAGAAACTGGTAGAGAAACAGGATTTCCTTGATGCGGTTGACCGTATTGTAGGTGGTCTTGAGAAGAAAAACAAGATTGTTTCGCCTGAAGAAAAAAGAGCTATTGCTATACACGAAGCAGGACATGCAACTGTTAGCTGGATGCTTGAGCATGCTGCGCCTCTTGTAAAAGTTACTATTGTACCACGAGGCCAAAGCCTTGGTGCTGCATGGTATTTACCTGAAGAAAGGCTTATTGTAAGACCTGACCAGATGATGGACGAAATGTGTGCTACAATGGGTGGGCGTGCTGCTGAGAAAGTAATTTTCAACAGGATATCTACCGGTGCATTAAGCGATCTTGAAAAGGTAACAAAACAGGCCCGTGCCATGGTTACCGTTTACGGTCTTAATGAGAAGATAGGGAACGTTACATATTATGACTCATCAGGGCAAAGTGAATACAACTTCTCTAAGCCCTACTCCGAGGATACTGCAAAGCTAATAGACCAGGAAATCTCTACTCTTATAGAAGACCAGTACAAAAGAGCAATACAATTGCTTGAGGATAATAAAGACAAGTTACTTAAGCTTGCCGACATACTTATTGAGAAAGAAGTTATTTTTAAAGATGACCTTGAGGAAATTTTTGGGAAAAGACCTTTCGACAAACATGAGCATGAGGTAATTACAGAAGCATAACCAAAATTTTTGCTAATATTTATAAAAATCTTAATTCAATCCCCAAATTGAATTAAGATTTTTTTATCTTTGAGCATATCAGGAGTAATAAGGGATTGAAGGTATGAGTCTTTTCAAGAAAATTTTTGGCGCTGTTAACGATGTTTCTAACGAGGAAAGGAACCCTGACGGGAACCCTTATCTTCCGGAACAACAACTTCCTGTTGACGAGCTTTTTATGCTTAATTTCAAGAAGAACGGCGGTAAATTTATTTACTGTGATAACCTTACCGAAGTACACGAACAGTTTCTTAATGTACTTGAAGAAAACGACTGGTTTGAATGTGAAGCCATGTGCCTTGAGCCTAAACTTTACAGCCTGCTCGACGAAAACAAGCTAAATTACACAAAACCGGTAAATCCTAAGTTCATCTTAGCATCATGCGAAAACCTGATTGCCGACGAAGGTTCTATACTGTTTTCATCTAACCAGATAAAACAAAATAAGCCTAATGAGTTACCTGCAAATATTGTAATATTTGCCACTACAAGCCAGATTCTTGCTAATAAGAGCGATGGTCTTAGGGAAATCAAAAAGAAATACGACAAAGATTACCCTACCAATATTACCACCATTAAATATTTTGAAAAAGTAAAAGAAGAAGATTTCCTGCATTACGGTAGTTCTGCTAAAAATCTCTACCTGTTACTTTTAGAAGACCTGTAGTATGAATGAAAGCATCGTCAGGGCGCTGTCAGGCATAGTATATATAGTACTCCTTATAGGTGCTACCCTCTTCCACCCTTTTAGTTACATTGCGTTATTTGGCATTTTTATGTTAATAGCTATTGTTGAATTCTGCCGACTGGTAAATCTTCAACAAACAACACCGATTATTTTAGGAGTAGCCGGTATTATTTTATTCTCTCCGTTTATACAGGCCGATATATACACAAACCTTCTTTTAGATGCGGGTGCATTGCTTATAGCGATATCATTACTTGTAGAATTGTTTGGAAAGGCTAAACCGACACCACGAGACAATACAGGAAAACTGGCTAAGTTGATAGGTTATGTAATTCTACCATTTATTTTAATAATAAGACTGCCTTTTTTAATAGCCGACGTTTATACTCCCCATGTAATTATTGGAAGTTTTATCCTTATATGGTCTAACGACACTTTTGCCTACATTGTAGGTAAAACTATGGGTAAACGTAAGCTGTTTGAACGCATATCTCCCAAAAAAACTGTCGAAGGCTTTTTAGGGGGAATGATTTTCGCGATAGCTGCTGCTTATATCCTTAGTCAGTTTGACGTATTTATAACACCTGTTTTCAACTCTCCCGCCACATGGATGGGAGCCGCTATACTACTTGTAATCTTTGGTACGCTTGGCGATTTGGTTGAATCGCAGCTTAAAAGAAAAGCAGGTGTAAAAGACAGTGGAAAAATTATGCCAGGCCATGGAGGTATATTAGACAGGCTGGATAGTATTATATTTGCAATACCTTTTCTATTTTTGTATTACCAAATCTTAACGTATGTTTCATAAAGAAGGAGCTAAACTTATTTTTATCGGGTTATTTGTAACAGTAGCCATTGCATTGCTTGCAGAACGTTTTATACCAAGTGCAACGCTTAAACTTATCGTTCAGCTTGTAGCTGTAGCGTTTTTAATTCTAATCCTGCAATTTTTCAGGAATCCAAAACGCTATGTTCAGGCCGCTGACCACAACATTATTGCACCAGTAGACGGTAAAGTAGTTGTTATCGAAGAGGTGTATGAGCCGGAATACTTTAAAGACAAACGTCTTCAGGTTTCTATTTTCATGTCACCCATCAACGTTCACGTTACGCGTTACGCCGTAAACGGACTTATAAAATTCAGTAAATACCACCCTGGTAAATACCTTGTGGCGTGGCATCCAAAAGCCAGCGAAGAAAACGAGCGTACAACCATCGTTATCGAAAACGTGCTTTTTGGCGAGATACTATACAGGCAAATTGCAGGAGCTCTTGCAAGGCGTATTGTAAATTATGCTCAGGAAGGCATGCAGGTAGTTCAGGGGACAGATGCCGGATTTATTAAATTTGGCTCGAGAGTAGATTTATTCTTACCTTTAGGTACAGAGGTAAATGTAAAGCTTGGTGAAAAAGCTATTGGCGGTAAAACAATAATTGCAACAAAAGCTTAATGCAGGAAAAAGATCTGGACACCTTGTTTCAGGAAGCTTATGAAAAAGCATCCGGTATGACCGAAGCGCTTCCGCAAGATGTCATGCTGCGTATTTATGCTTATTATAAGCAGGCGACACAAGGGATGGCCTATATGAACCATTACCAAAGTTTCGACTTACGTAACGCCTTTAAAATGAACGCATGGATGCAGGTAAGGCACCTTACCGCAGATGAAGCAAAAGAATTATACATAGAGACAATAAATTCTATAATTAAATAAAATTTCGTATTATGAAAAAAGTAAGAATACTACTTTCGGCTTTTGTAGTAATGACAGCATTACAGTCATGTAAGGACAAGAACAACCTTGAAGAAGTGGTTGCTGTACCAGAACCTCAAAAAGAAACGGCAGCACCAATTGGTAGTCCTGATGATGTTAAGGCAGAAGGCGGTCCTTTTCAGGTTGCTAAACTAGGTTACGCTTATGATGCCCTTGCACCTCACATTGATGCTAAAACAATGGAAGTACACTATTCTAAGCATTATAAAAAATATACAGACGAGCTAAACAAGGCTATAAAAGGTACCGATCTTGAAAAGAAAACAATCGAGGAGATATTAGCAACCCTAAATCCGGAAAATAAAACTGTTAGAAATAACGGTGGTGGTTTTTACAACCATACTTTCTTTTGGGAAGTTATGGGACCAAATGGTGGCGGTACTCCAAAAGGTGCTCTAGCAGAAGCTATCAATAAAGATTTTGGTTCTTACGAGAATTTTAAAACGCAATTTACTGAAGCTGCTACAAAACAGTTTGGTTCAGGATGGGCATGGTTGGTACTGGACAAAACTGGCAAGCTTGTTATTGGCAGTACTCCTAACCAGGATAACCCGCTAATGCCTAACACAGGTATTTCGGGCAAACCCGTTCTTGCACTTGATGTATGGGAACACGCTTATTATTTAGAATACCAAAACAAAAGACCTGACTATATTACCGCTTTTTTTAATGTAATTAACTGGGATGCAGTTAGCAAAAAATATGATGCTGCAGTAGCTGTAAAGTAATCGCAGGCATTTAATTTATATTTAATCCGCCCTAATGTAACATTAGGGCGGATTTTGTTTTTATCCATTATTTAAATACCAGTCCAACATTTCAAAACTTGCCTGTTTCAAAAAAAATACCCATTTTTGAAACCTTTAACAAAAATCCATAAAACTAACGATACAAATAAATGAAGTACTTCTACCCCTTTATAGCTTTACTAATTTTAGCTTCATGCCAAAAAGATGAAAAGAAAATAATTGACCATAAAGACACAGACTGGGCATTTTACAAGCTTAACGCAAATGTAAAAAGCATCAGCACACAATCATGGCAGGTTAACGAAAAACTTGAAAAGCTAAAGACACTTCATGAAGATCATAGCAGCCGGAATTCAGATTTAAACTTTGATGAAGATGGCCTTCTTACAAATGAAAAATTATACATTACTGAAGCTCCACTTGAAACCATCAAATACAGAGGACGCAACAAAAAGCTGGAAGTTGTACAGTACATAAATAATTCACCTGCAATTAAAACCTCTTATGATTGGGATGCATCCGGAGAGAACAATATTGCCATTACCCGCCGTAATGCCGATAACTCTCAAATAGACAGGGTTGAAATGGAGTATCAAAAAGATAAGCTTGCAAAAAAAACAACATTATCGTCACAAAATACACTTAATGAAAAAACCACCTATATATATGATGGTAAAGGAAATGTAATTGAAGAAAGTTTTTACAATTCTACAGGCGAAGTTCAATATAAGGCTGTATTTAAATACGATAAAAAAGGTAATAAAATTTCTGATGCGCGATATACCGGAGATGGCAAAAAGAGCTATGAGACAATCTCAAATTATGATGGTGACAACCTAACGCGAAAATTTGTTAATAACAGTAACGGTGAAATAGAATTTTCTGAAGATTTTACCTATGATAAAAAAGGTAATATGCTTACACATCTTACCTACGAAAATATTGATAAAACTAAAACACTTGAGAAGTTTGGTTATGATGACAAGGGCAACAGGCTTGAATGGCAAGTTTATAAGAATGATATCCCTTTTATGGCAGGAAGATTTACTTATGACAGCCATAGCAACCAAATATCTGTAATTGGAGTTGATGCTAATAACAAAGAAGTCGATAAAAGAGAATATGCATATACATATGATGCCAAAGGCAACTGGACAAAGAAAATAGTAAAAATAAATGGTATTCCTCAATTCGTTGCAGAAAGAACAATAACTTATTTCGACAAAAAATAGTTACCCTATAAAGCAAAAAAAGTCGGCCATAGGCCGACTTTTTTAATATCATGAATGACTATCTTAAGCTTTCAAGACTTTGCTCGATTGTTGCAATTTTAGCTAACGCATCAGCCTCTTTTTGCCTCTCCATAGCTACAACTTTTTCCGGAGCACTACCTACAAACTTTTCATTTGAAAGCTTTGCCTGAACCGATTTTAAGAACCCACGGTTATAATTTAGTTCTTCGGTAAGTTTAGCTATTTCTTCCTCAACATTTACAGAACCGGTTACAGGAACAAAGTACTCGTTAGATCGTACCCTGAACGTTAGTGCTCCCGAAACTTTTTCTGCAACATATTCTAAGTCCGAAATATTACCAAGCTTAACAATAATACTGTCATACTCACTTGGTAAACCTTCGTTATTAACAACTTTAAGCTCTATAGCATCTTTCTGAGGGATATTTTTCTCTTTTCTGATGGTACGGATACCTGCAATGACTTCAGCAGCCACATCAAAGCCTGAGATAAGTCTTTCATCAGCTTGTTTTAGCGTAGGCCATTTAGAAATAATCAATGCCTCATCAGTACTTCTTTCCGCAATATGATGCCATATTTCCTCTGTAAGGAAAGGCATAAACGGATGCAGCAATTTCAGGTTATTCTCAAGCATTTCTATAGCGCTGTTAAAAGTAACCCTGTCAATAGGCTGCTGATAAGCCGGCTTGATCATTTCAAGGAACCACGAACAGAAGTCATCCCAAACCAGTTTATAGATTGCCATAAGCGCATCTGATATCCTGTATTTTTCAAAATGATCATCAATTTCCGCAAGTGTTTTATTCACCTTCGCTTCATACCAGTTAACTGCTTTTCTAGCGTAATCCGGTTGTTCAATATCAGCTACTTCCCACCCTTTTATCAGTCGGAAAGCATTCCATATTTTATTTGTAAACGCTTTACCCTGATTACAAAGTTCTTCATCAAAAAGAATATCATTACCGGCAGCAGCACTTAACAATAATCCTACACGAACGCCATCTGCACCAAATTTCTCAATAAGATCTAAAGGATCAGGTGAATTACCTAATGATTTAGACATTTTTCGGCGTTGGCTATCACGAACAAGTCCGGTAAGGTAAACATTGCTAAAAGGTTTTTCGCCCGCAAATTCATAACCTGCCATAACCATTCTTGCTACCCAGAAGAATAAAATATCCGGACCGGTTACAAGGTCGTTAGTTGGGTAATAGTATTTAAAATCTTCATTTTCAGGATTAACAACACCATCAAAAACCGACATTGGCCATAACCATGCAGAGAACCATGTATCAAGCGTATCGGGATCCTGTCTTAAATTCTCAACAGTAAGATTTTGATTTCCTGTAGTTTGTTTCGCCAAAACCAATGCGTCTTCAGCCGTTTGCGCTACAACAAAATCTTCTTTTCCTTCACCATAATAGTAAGCAGGAATCTGCTGGCCCCACCAAAGCTGACGTGAAATATTCCAGTCACGGATGTTTTCCATCCAATGGCGGTAGGTATTATTAAAACGGTTGGGGTATAATTTTACTTCTTCCGACTCAAGCACAGCTTTGATAGCAGGCTTAGCAAGGTCTTCCATTTTAAGGAACCACTGGTCCGAAAGTCTTGGCTCAATAACCGCTTTAGTTCTTTCAGAAGTACCTACCTTATTAATATGGTTTTCTATTTTTTCAAGATTCCCAATTGTCTCAAGATCTTTCGCAATTTCATCTCTTACAACAAAACGGTCTTTACCGGCATACTGAAGCCCAAAGCTGTTCAGTGTAGCATCGTCATTAAAAATATCTATTATTTCAAGATTGTGTCTTTCGCCAAGTTCTTTATCGTTTACATCATGCGCAGGTGTAACTTTAAGACAGCCTGTACCAAACTCCATATCCACATACTCATCAAAGATGATAGGTATAACACGGTTAGCAATAGGTACGATGGCTTTTTTACCTTTAAGGTGCGTATAACGCTCATCGTTAGGATTAATACATATAGCAGTATCACCTAAAATAGTTTCAGGACGTGTAGTAGCTACAATTACAAAATCTTCTGTACCTTCAATCTGATACTTCAAATGGTATAACTTACCCTGTCTTTCTTCATAAATAACTTCTTCGTCCGAAAGTGTAGTTTTCGCTTCCGGATCCCAGTTCACCATACGGTAACCGCGATAAATAAGCCCTTTATTATAAAAATCAACAAACGATTTTATAACCGCTGCCGACATATCATCATCCATTGTAAACTTAGTACGCTCCCAATCGCATGAAGCACCCAGCTTTTTAAGCTGCTCCAGGATAACACCTCCATACTTATGAGTCCAGTCCCAGGCATGCGTAAGAAACTCTTCACGGGTAAGGTCATTTTTATTAATGCCTTCTTCTTTAAGCTTCGCTACAACCTTAGCCTCTGTTGCAATAGAAGCGTGATCTGTTCCAGGTACCCAGCAGGCATTATAGCCTCTAAGGCGCGCGCGTCTTATAAGTACATCCTGAATTGTATTGTTAAGCATATGCCCCATGTGCAGCACCCCTGTTACGTTAGGTGGTGGTATTACAATTGTATACGGCGTTCTATGGTCCGGTTCTGAGTGAAAATAATTATTTTTCATCCAGTAGCCGTACCATTTGCTTTCAGCTGTTTTGGCGTCAAATTGAGATGGGATCGTCATAGCTTATAGTGGTATATATTATTCCAAAAAAATATTGGTATGTTTTTTGCAAATTGTATGCAAAAGTAACTATATAAGTACAATTTTAAAAAAACATACACCAATATTTGCACTTTAATTTAAACTCAGTATTTTTACTAAATCAAAATAATTTATCATGAAAAGAATTTTAAGCCTTATCGCAGTTATCCTTATTACTACAGCCACTTATGCGCAGTCGGGCGCTAAACTGGATTTAAAGTCTGACACTGTAGACTACGGCACGACAAACAAGGATGATGATAACGGATTAAGGACATTTGAATTCAAAAACACAGGAGACGCTCCTCTGGTTATTAAAGACGTGAAATCTACATGCGGATGCACTGTACCTACATGGACTAAAGACCCTATACCACCGGGAAAAACAGGAAAAATCGATGTTAAATACAATATGGGCTTAGGTCCAATACGTAAAACTATCACAGTTCAATCTAATGCGGTTAACTATCCTGATGGTGTTGTGGCTCTTAAATTAAAAGGTGAAGTTGTTAAAAAAGACGAGGTTAATATTCTTGAAAAAAAGAAAACACTTCCTAATCAGTAATACCAATTTTTAAAATATACCCAAGCCCTGCAATTGCAGGGCTTTTTTATTTATAACTTTTTTATTATCAATTGTTATGCTATAAAAAATTTGACACTATCAAAATTATTAAATCTCTAAAAAAAGTTGCAAATTTGCGCCAATCATTATAAAATTAAAATACAATGCCTCAAGTATCTAATAAAGGCAGGCAAATGCCTGAATCTCCTATCAGGAAACTGGTTCCTTATGCAGAAATAGCAAAAAAGAAAGGTAATAAGGTATACCACCTTAATATTGGCCAGCCAGATATTAAAACTCCCGAAGTGGCGCTGGAAGCTATTAAAAACAATACTGTAAAAATATTAGAATACAGCCACTCTGCGGGCTTTGAAAGCTACAGGACTAAACTGGCTGATTATTATACAAACCATGGTGTTAGCGTTAGCACACCGGACATCATAATTACAACCGGCGGATCTGAAGCACTTATGTTTGCTTTAGGAAGCACTATGGATGCAGGCGATGAAATTATTATCCCTGAACCGTTTTATGCAAATTACAACGGATTTTCTGTAGCATCGGGGGTAACTGTTGTACCGGTTATTTCAACGATAGACGAAGGTTTTGCCCTTCCTCCTATTGCTGATTTTGAAAAACTTATCACTCCTAAAACCAAAGCCATACTTATCTGTAATCCGGGTAACCCAACAGGATACTTATATACCCAGGAAGAAATACACCAATTGGCAGAACTGGTTAAAAAACACGACCTTTTCCTAATTGCAGATGAAGTATACCGTGAGTTTACTTACGATGGCGACCAGCATTACTCTGTAATGAATGTTCCGGGTATTGAAAACAATGCTATAATGATTGATTCAGTATCTAAACGTTACAGTATGTGTGGCGCAAGGATAGGCTGTATCGTTTCTAAAAATAAAGATGTGATGGCTACTGCAATGAAATTTGCACAGGCGCGTCTTAGCCCTCCTACCTTTGCACAAATTGCAAGTGAGGCAGCCCTTGAAACACCTCAGAGTTATTTCGATGAAGTAATCGAAGAATATAAAGAACGAAGAGACACCTTAATCGCCGAGCTTAATAAGATTGAAGGCGTTAAAGTTGCAACTCCAAAAGGAGCTTTCTACTGTATAGCAAAGCTGCCTATAGCAAATGCAGATGCATTCGCGCAATGGCTTCTTGAATCTTACGATTTAAATGGAGAAACAGTAATGGTTGCTCCTGCGGCTGGCTTTTACTCTACACCAAACGTTGGCCTTGACGAAATAAGAATTGCTTACGTTCTTAAAAAAGAAGATCTGGTACGATCAGTAGAAATACTTGCCGACGCTCTTAAAAAATACAACAGCAAATAATATTGCTTACTCTTTAAAGCCTCACAATTGTGAGGCTTTTTTATTACATTTATATTAAATATTTAAATTTAATATCGTGTATAGCAAGCAGTATCAATTAAATAAAGTAATCAATTTTCTTAAATCTATAGGCATAGAAGTTATTGAAAAAGAGTTAACGCAGACAACTTTCCTGCCGGGGTTAATGCTTGGGCCTAATACTATATATATTGATATGAAGAAGCTGTTATATCCCGGGGATATTCTTCACGAAGCAGGCCATATTGCAGTAACCCCACTGCTACAAAGGCAACTTATAGGAAGTGATGAGATGCCTGCCGACTGGCCTACAATGGGTGATGAAATTACAGCGATCTTATGGTCATTTGCAGCCGTTACGCATTTAGATTTGCCACCTGAATTTGTGTTTCATGGAAATGGTTATAAAGATAGCTCCGATTGGTTTATTGAGAATTTCACTAGCGGTAATTATATCGGACTACCTCTTTTACAATATTTTAAAATGGCAAATTCTCCCGAAGAATCATTACAAAATTCGGAAACTGCATTTCCTTATATGGTAAACTGGCTGAGACCAGAATAAACCTAAGCAAGATATTTTTTATAAAGCCCATCTAAGCGCATTTATTAAAAGCTATTTCCTGCTATCGGCTGTATCTGCCCTTTGGCCTTGCCGGGCAGGATGCCGCCTCTATCAGGGCTAGGCACAAACTGTAACACTTTCTTTAAACTTTTTTTCTGCCGTTTTAACTTTTACATTACTTATAAAAACAAACCCCGGGCAGCTTTCGCTGTCCGGGGTTCTTAGTTATTATGGTTTTCTATTTGTTTATCTCTTCAGTGAGAAATGCGATTTAAATTCTTTGGTTACCGTTGTGGTGCCATCAAACTCAGGGTAGGTAACGGTGAACCAGTAGTCCGTTGCCGGTACCGGGGTACCGTTTAGTGTTCCGTCCCATCCGCTGCTCTCAAGGTCCGGGCTTATCTGTTTGATAAGCTTGCCATAGCGGTCAAAGATATAGATCACCGATCCTGTACCACTCAACCCTATGATGTTCCACGTGTCATGGAAACCATCACCGTTAGGGGTAAAGAAGTTAGGGTAGTCTACAATGCTTACCCCATTTAAGATTAGCTCCTGGCATGGAAAATCTGTTTTCTCATCCCATACCGTAACCGTGTGGTAGCCCGGGGATACATTGGTGAATACCGGAGATTCCTGCCTTGGGCCGTTATCCAGCTGGTAGGTGTACTCCCCGTTTCCTTCTATGGTTACCGTTATGGTCTGGTTATCGCTAAAGTAGTTGGTTACATAGTACCCCTGGCCTATTGCTGATGCCTGCCCTGATTCGATTACCGTAAAGCCTGCCGATTCATCCGACACACATTCCAGTGGCGCAGGGCCCGTTACTACTACGGTGTATACGCCGCCTGTTTTGGCGATGTAGCTTCCTGAGTCATCACTATCGGTTAGCAGTACCCCGTCTTTGTACCAAAGATAGGTGTGCCCGTTTGGTACTACACCACTGTTAAGTTCCAGCTCGCCTTCGCTTGCCCCCCATTCGATACATACTGTATCGCTGCCATCTGCTGTGGTGATAACAGGCTCTGCCCTGCGCTCTACCCTTAGGGTTACCGTAGTGGTGGCACTGCATGGAGTGTCCTGTACCGTATCGCTGTTGGTTACTACGATCCAGATCACCTGGCTCTCCGGAGTCTGGTTGGTATAGTTTTCAGGGTCTTGTATCGGTTGCGGTGCAGGTACTGTAGACGGGTCAATATCGTAATAGCTTACAAGGAACACAGCCGGGTCCTGAGCGCCAAGTACTTCAGGTGCAAGTAGGGTTAAATCCCATCCTGAGGCCCTGCCGTCATTCTGGTCGTCGGTATCACATACCGCCGCAGGGTCTGCCACAGGGTTGGCTACTGCCTGCTGCTCTACGATAAGCTCAAGCTCTTTTACGATCCTGCACCCTGTGTCGTTGTTCACTACTTCTATGTATACCGTTGCACTGCCTGTTACTACATACCCTGTTATTGGCGTGGCACGTGTGGTAAGGGCTGCATCGCTAAAGTAGCCTATAGTGTAAATGGTACCTGTATTACCGCCAAGGGCTGTCTCTACATACTCCTTCAGGTTAAAGGCTGTCGGGGATGCAGGGGTGTCGTTACAGATACCATAGTCGGCAAGGTCGGCTATCGGTGGCAGTGGGTTCACTATTAGTTCAAGCTCCACTATCTGGAAGCACCTCAAATCAGATGGGTTATTGGTATTGGCCTCAACCCTTACCCATACACTGCCACTGGCACTGTTGTGGCTGGTTGGGTCAGGTATCGCATTGGTGCCTGCCTGGGCATCCTCTTCTGTGGTATAATAGCTGAACAGGTAGTTAGTACCGTTGTTGCGGATATCATCCTGTGCAAGGGTCAGGTCAAAGGGCTCACTGCCTACCTCTGTAGTATCCTGGTCGCATACCTCAAGTGGGGCTGGGTTAAAGTTGGGTACAGGTAGCGGAAGCACCCTTATGGTTAGGGTGGTATAGCTAACACACCCTTGGGTGGTGGTTACCCTTACCCAGATCGTTCTTGGGTTTTGGGCTGCTCCATTGCTGTCTGTATTTACATACGCCTTAGGGTCAGCGATTGCCACGGCGGTGCTGTCTGTTTTTGGGTCGGTGGTAAAGTAGTCTACAACGTAGTCCATGCCTACCCCATCAGGGCCCAGTATCTCATCGTCTTTTTGTGTAAGGTCAAATTCTGCAATACCGTCATTTGGCAGTGCCTCGTTACATACGGCAAGGGGTGTTGGGGTTACCAACTGGTGTGGCTTGTTGATATGGATGGTAAAGCTCGTAAGGCTATAGCAGCCTGCGGTATTCTCTACCCTTACCCAGATCACCTGCCCATCCCTGGCAATGTGCCTTGCAGGGCTGGCAATACCGTTACTACCCGCATCAGCATCAGCCTTGGAAAGGTAATAGGTGATTGTTACTTCCACAGGGGCTACTGCTTCTTTTATCTGTGTTTCATATACTGTAAGGTCTGTCCTTAGCGCCCCGTCCTGCCCATTGTTGTCGGTATCATCACAAAGGGTGATATCCTGTAGCTTTGGTGCCTGCGGTGCAGGGGTTACTATAAGGGTAACCGGGAATGGCGTGGTGTTAAAGCAGCCTGTAGTACTGCTCACTGCCCTTACCCAAAGGGTTTGTGTGCCCGGGTGGTCATTCCTGTAGTCGGTCGTATTACCGATCGGGTTGGCCCCCGATAGTGCTTCCTCCGCCGTTAGGTGGAAGGTGATCACAAGGCTTGTATCACCATTGGCAAGGGTTTCTTTTAAGGCTTCAAGGTTAAACTCACCGATACCGTTGCCATCGGTATCACATACCGTTAGCTCATCCTGTGAGGGAAGGGTAAGTACCGGCTGCGGCTCTACCCTGATATCAAGGTAGCCAAGCCTGAAGCAGCCTGTAGTGGTTACCGTAAAGCGCACATAAAGGCTCTGTACCTGTGAAGTGTTCTCATACGCCTGTGCCTGGGCGTCGGTAAGGGCATTGGTGCCCCCTTGCGCATCGGCAAGGGTGGTATGGAAGGTTACCGCTACACCGTTTAGGTTTTCATCGGTGATGAATTTATCGATGGTAGTGGTAAGGTCAAAGGTCTCTTTGTTGGCCGGCAGTGTGGTATCACACAGCGAGTAGCTGTACTCATTGGTAATAAGCACCGGAAGGGCATTCACCACAAGGCGTACCGCTACGATATAGAAACAGCCTGTGGCTGTATTGGTTACTTTGGCATACACCGTAGCTGTTGCCGATGGGTAGTTGCCCGGTGTACCGATAAGGCTGGCAGGTGTAGCTGCAGCGTCGGTGTAATAGTCTACTGTGTACTGCGCAGGGTCTAAGCCTGCAAGTATCTCAGCACTCTGGCTGTTCAGGTTAAAATGGGCTATGCCATCAGTATCGCTGGTACCGTCATCACACAGCGCATAAGGCTGCGCCGGGCTGTGGGCATCAGGCCTTGGGTTTACAATCAGCACAAGGGTTACCGTATCATAGCAGTCCGTAAGGTCCGACTGTACCCTTAGGTACAGGGTCTGGGTACCTGCTACGATATTGTCATAGGCCTCGGGTGACGGTATCGCATTTACATTTAGGTCGGCATCGCTCTGGGTCTCAAAGGCGCTTACCGTTACATCGGGGATAGCAGCCTCAATAGCCTGCATTGTAGGTACAAGGTTAAACCTTGCAAAGCCGTCGTTGTTGTCATCACACTCTGCAATGGGCGCAGGGGTGGTGGCAATAGGTGCAGGGATGACATTTAACTCCACACGGGCTACCCTTACGCAGTTCGTGGTAGGGTTAATTACCCTGGCCCAGATATCGGCATCGCCTGACAGGTAGGTTGGGCCCGGTTCAAAATCAGCGCCACCGGCCAGTGCCTGGGCTTCTGTCTGGTAGAAATACACCACATAGCTTGCTGAGCCTGCCGTTACCGCTGTTGCAATTTCATCAAGGTCAAAATCAGCCTCGCCAGGCAGTTCTTCACACTCGGTGGCAATGAAGTCTGCAGGGTCGGTGCTTAATACAGGTAACGGGTTTACTAAAATGGTAAATGAAGATACACTGCGGCAGCCAAAGGTTGTTGCTACCCCTACCCAGATTGTCTGCTGGTTAGGGGTTGCATTTGGATAGTTCTGCGGTGTTGTTATCGGGCTGGTATTGTTTTGTGCGTCTGCCTGGGTAAGGTAATACTGAACCGTAAGGCTCGCATCCCCGCCCCTTGCTGCATCGTCGTTTAAGGTTAAGTCAAATTCTTCTATACCGTCAGGTGAATTGTTGTCATCACACAGGGTAAGCTGGCTTACAACAGGTACAGCCGGGCGTGGGTGTACTATCAGTGTCAGCGGTACTATGCTGCGGCAGCCTGTTGTGGTGCCTTCCTGTACTACACCTGCATATACCACTGTCGAGTTGCTGTAATGGCTCGATGGGTCCGGGATGGCATTTACATTTAGCTGTGCATCACTCAATGTTGGGTACCATGTAATAGTTAATCCCGACTGACCGTTTAGCACTTCGGCATTTCTTTGGGTCAGATCAAAAGTGGCAAAACCTGCATTGTCAACTTCGCATGCTTCTAATACAGTGGGCTCAACTATGGTTGGGGCATTATTTATCGTAACTACGAAATCAGAATCATCTGTACAAACCGTAGTAGCATCTCCGGTTACAGCATGAATATAAACTGTCTGGGTTTCGGTTATGATAGTTCCTGCAGGAAGAAGGTCTCCCGTTCCTCCTGGGCCGGTGTAGTAATTACCAACAGTTAATGGCTGTAATTCATATCCGTCACAAGCAGCAACATCTGCAAGTTCCTGAACAACAGGTGCAGGATAAATAGTTACAACAAAACTGTCTTCACTTGTACAATTTTCAGGTGTTGAGTTAGAAGCTGCAAAAACATATACGGTTTGAGAAGTATATAAAGTAGAATTTGCTGCTAACTGAGTACCGGCTCCTCCGGGAGCGGTAAAATAATTTCCTGTTGCAAGAACAGGTAAGGTATAACCAACATTACTACAAGCAAATGCATCATCAGGCGCAACAGCCTGTGGTGTTGGTGTAAGTATAAGATCTAACGATGTTACATCGAAACAAGTTGTACTCTTAGTATTGCTAACACGTGCGAAAACAGTACCACCTGTAGAAGTATAAGCCGTTGGATCCGGAATTGAAAGATCATTATCATTAGCTCCCGGCAAAGTAGTGTGATAGGTAACCGCATAGTCCGTTGCAGGAGTAAGGGCACTTAAGATAGCGGCATTCCTAATTGTTAAGTCAAACACTTCAGAACCACTATTGTCTGTATCACATTTCTGGATATCGACTGGTTCTGTAGCTGTAGGATAATTGCTTACCTTAACTTTATATTCGAAATACACACGGCAGCCGGTTGCAATTTCGTCCGAAATTCTACCATATAACGTACGTTCTTCACCTTGATTAATAACGTAATTCTGCATCTCAGCAGTACTCATAGGAGGCCAACCAATCTGCGCCTCTTCAGCCGTAGCATAAAGAGTTAGCATATAATAATCAGGATCAAGTCCGTTAAGTACCTGATCATTAATTTCCGTTAAATCTACAGTCGCCACAGGTTCATCAGTACAGATCACAACATCATCGACATCATTAAACTCAAATGGAACAGTTTCTACATCCACCTCGTCTTCAACAACATAAGTAGAAAGATCACACATAGTGTAAGTAGCTCGTCCTATATAAGTAGTTGGCTCTGTAGGGCAAACCTCAAAAGGCATCCCCGATCCTATCGATACTGTAGGATTTGCAGCGTCATACCATTTGATATCAACAACACTGGGACCATCAGGAGTAAACCTCATTGCCCTATTATGCGCGGTAAAATTAATATTGTTCATTCCTGGAGCGTATAGAGATGTAGTTGCATCCTTACGTACACCAACAGCAGCTCTTCCCTCATTCCAGGTACAACCGGTGCTAAACTCTCTATCCTTAATATAAACTTCGATAACATTAGTGGTTTCATACAACACCATCATACTTGTCATCGTATTACCGTCTGGACAACTAAAATGTTTTGTATTAAAAATACTGAATACAAGAACCCTGTTGGGTGCCGCACCTTTAACACTCCAAAGGATATTGTGATCAACCGGATTTTTTATGCTGGGTTCATCGCCGGGTTGCGTATCCTGTAAAACTCCAAAAATAGAATAATTAGTTATCGCCGGAGGATTAGCACCCTGTAAATTCCATGGTGCCTGAGAGTTAACAGCAGGAATTGGCGGAATAGCTGTAGGATCACCCGGAAGGGATGGCTGATACTGCCCACCAGGCACAACGCCTGCAATACTAAAAGTAATAGCTCCATTAGTATTTATAAGTGCCTTATCATACATCTGCCCGTAAAAGCAAAATTTAAAAGGTAAATCCAGCACACGAGACCATATATCATCAATTTTAATAGACTCTACTGCCCCACCATCTGTACCGTCAAATTTAAAAGGCGGCGACCATGGTATCTCATCAACCTTGTACTGTGTTGTAGCCCCTGTATCAAAATAAACAGCATTTAGGGTTGTACAGTCACCGGGTTTACAAATCGGAGCTCCCGTGTATACAGTAACATCTGGTTGCGGCTGGGCAAACATGTTTAAACTAATGAAACTGAACAAAAGCAATAATAGGTACTTATTCTTCATTTGGGCTAAATTTTTGGAACGCGAAAATTACACAAATTTGACACAAAAAAAACAAAAAAAGTTTTATTTTTTTATATGATAACAGGTAAGCGGTTAAATACCCTACCTAAAGCTCAAAAAAAGTTATAATTTTTTGTAAAGTATATTTATATGGACTTTACCTTTTCTTAATAATTAGACAAGACTATCAACTACATTTTAGGCGTAAGTACAGAATAACCTATATATGTATCAATTTAGAATCAACTTTTATAGTTATCTTTGCCCCCATTAATTTTCACAATACCGTATATAAACATTATATAATGACCCATAACGACGATACTAAAGACGAGATTGGAGATAACCATTTTGCTACAAGCGCTCAAACTCCTTTACGTGATGATGCTTTTGAAATGTCTGATGATGACAAGATTGCTGCTATTAAGCAGGATGTTGAAAGCATATTAAGAACCCTGGGCATGGATCTTACCGATGATAGCATTAAAGGCACACCCAACCGTGTTGCAAAAATGTTTGTAAAAGAAATATTCGGCGGACTTAACCCAGCGAAAAAACCGGGATCATCTACCTTTGAAAATAAATATAAGTACAACGAAATGCTGGTTGAGAAAAACATTACCGTGTACTCTACCTGCGAACACCACCTTTTACCTATAGTAGGCAGAGCTCACGTTGCTTATATTTCTAATGGTAATGTTGTTGGACTTAGTAAAATGAACCGTATTGTTGATTATTTTGCTAAAAGACCGCAAGTTCAGGAAAGGCTAACAATACAAATTGTTCAGGAACTTAAAAAAGTACTTAACACTGAAGACGTTGCCTGCGTGATTGATGCGAAACACCTTTGCGTTAACTCCCGCGGAATACGCGATATCGAAAGCAGCACTGTTACTTCTGAATTTGGAGGCAGATTTAAAGAAGAAAGTGTAAGAAGGGAATTTTTAGATTATATTAAACTGGATACACAGTTTTAAATATCTTTGAGAATATATTAGTCTTCAATCTAACAAACTATGCATTTATACCAAAATCAGGCTTTAAAGCTTTACAATACACTAAGTGGTGAAAAAGAAACATTTGTTCCCCTGCATGAAGGTGCTGTGGGTATGTATGTGTGCGGACCAACCGTATACAGTAATGTTCACTTAGGAAACTGTAGAACTTTTATTTCTTTTGACCTGATATTTAGATACCTTAAGCATTTAGGCTTTAAGGTAAGATACGTGCGTAACATTACCGATGTAGGCCACATTGAAGACGATGCTGATGAAGGCGAAGACAAAATCGCTAAAAAAGCAAGACTTGAAAAACTTGAGCCAATGGAGATTGTACAACAGTATTCGGTAGATTTTCACCAGATACTGGAATTGTTCAACAATCTTCTTCCAAGCATAGAGCCTACCGCTACAGGACATATTATAGAGCAGATAGAAACGGTAAAGCAAATTATTGCAAATGGTTATGCTTACGAGTCTAACGGGTCTGTTTATTTCGACGTAGTAAAATTCAACGAAACTCACGATTACGGAAGGCTAAGCGGAAGAAATCTGGAAGATATGATTTCTAATACCCGCGACCTTAGCGGACAGGACGAAAAAAGAAACCCTCAGGATTTCGCACTTTGGAAAAAGGCAGAACCGGAACATATAATGCGCTGGCCATCGCCGTGGGGAGACGGTTTTCCGGGATGGCACCTGGAATGTACAGCTATGAGCACCAAATATCTTGGTAATCATTTTGATATACATGGCGGAGGTATGGATCTTAAGTTCCCTCACCATGAATGTGAAATTGCACAAAACGAAGCATGTACAGGACAAGCTCCGGTGAATTACTGGATGCATGCCAATATGCTTACGCTTAACGGCAAAAAAATGTCTAAATCTACTGGAAATAATATCCTCCCAAGGGAGATATTTTCCGGAAACAATGATAAGCTTAGTAAATCGTTTACGCCATCGGTAACACGTTTCTTTATTCTTCAGGCACACTACCGTAGTATACTTGATTTCTCTAACGATGCTATTGTAGCAGCCGAAAAAGGTTTTAACCGCCTTATGGATTCTTTAGAGAACATAAAAGAGGTACAGGATTCAGCAACTTCAACATTAAACATTGCAGCGTGGAAGCAATCGTGCTATGATGCCATGAATGATGACTTTAACAGCCCTATACTTATCGCTCAGTTGTTTGAAGCTGTTAAATATATCAACCTTCTAAAGGATGGAAAAGAAACACTTACCGCACAGGATATTGAGACACTATCTAAAGCGATGAATGCCTTTGTTTTTGATATATTAGGCCTTAAAAACGAAGCTGCCGGAGAAGGAAGTAACGACAAACTTGAAAGTGTGGTAAACATGCTTATAGGCATGCGTAATGAAGCGCGTGCCAATAAAGATTTTGCCTTATCCGACCAAATAAGAAACAAACTTACCGATCTTGGCATAGAACTGAAAGACTCTAAGGAAGGTACTACGTTTTCTGTAAATCAATAATTTTGACTATCAAAAGCTTACTTACAGCTCCTTTTATAGGTTTGGTTCGCTTTTATCAGGTGGCTATATCGCCCTTAACTCCCGGCGTATGCCGTTACTCCCCTACCTGCTCTCAATACACTATTGAAGCATTACGGATGCACGGACTATTTAAAGGGAGCTGGCTTAGCCTAAAACGAATTGCAAGCTGCAATCCCTGGGGTGGCAGCGGTTATGATCCGGTTCCGCAGAAAGAATGTAATCATAACCATTAGTTGAAGTTATTAACTTTGGAGACGGACACATTTACTTAAATTTACAGCACAAATATAAATTACATGATACATAGTTTAAGCATCATATGGAATCAGCCTGAAGGCTTTAACCTTGGGCCAATTATGCTACGTTACTATAGCCTGGGCTTTGTTATAGCATTTGGACTTGGATGGTACGTAATGAAAAAGATCTACGACCGTGAGGGAGAATCGGTTGAAAAACTGGATAAGTTATTTATTTACACTCTTATCGCTACACTCTTAGGCGCAAGACTTGGACATGTATTTTTCTATGATTGGGCTTACTTTAGCCAGCACCCTGCCGAAATACTTTTACCGGTACGTTTTAAACCTGAATTTGAGTTTACAGGATTTGCCGGGCTTGCAAGCCACGGAGCCGCTATAGCGATAATACTTGCAATGATATGGTACAGTAAAAAAATTATTCACCGACCATTGTTATGGATGCTTGACAGGGTTGTAATCCCTGTAACCAGCGGAGGTATTTTTGTTAGGCTGGGTAATTTCTTTAATAGTGAAATACTTGGTAAAGAAACAACTGCAGATACACCAACTTCCATAAAATTCATACGTGGTGAAGAATGGTTAGGCAAACGCGAGGTCGTTGCTCGAACCAAAATAGAGGACTACAACGCAGCATACGAAGCTGTGGAGAAAAACCCTCAGTTTACCGATATATTTGCAAAGATACCTTTCAGGCATCCTGCCCAGCTTTACGAGGCAGCAGGTTACGTAGTTGTATTTGCAATTATCTATTATATGTACTGGAAAACCGATGCACGTAAAAAACACGGTCTTATTTTCGGTGTATTCCTTGTACTACTTTGGGCTGTACGTTTTTTTGTTGAATTCGTTAAGGAAAGTCAGGGTGGTTTTGAAGGAGAAAACCCAATATTACTAACGGGCCAGTGGTTAAGCATACCGTTTATCCTTGCAGGTTTTTACCTGATATTTACCGCAAAGAACAGGACAGAGACTTTATAAGATACAAAACCGCCACGAGGCGGTTTTTTTTATGCCTTCAAGCCTTTCATATCTATCGGCTTTACCTATTTTTACCGAAAATCTTACTATTAAAATGACACACGCTTTAAGCATTGTATGGAATCCTCCTAAGGGGATCGATCTGGGTTTTATAACAATCCACTTTTACAGCCTTTTATGGATGGCCGCCTTTGCCCTTGGATGGTTTATTATGAAGAAAGTCTTCGACCGTGAAGGTGAATCTACCGAAAAACTTGACAAACTATTTATCTACACTTTGGTCGCTACAATGATTGGAGCACGTTTGGGCCATGTGATCTTTTACGAATCTGAACTGTTCACTAAAGATTTTTTCAGTGTGTTTCTGCCCGTTAGTTTTAATCCGAAATTCGAATTTACAGGCTTTAGAGGACTTGCCAGTCACGGCGCTGCAATAGGCGTTGTCCTGGCAATGATATGGTTTAGCCGAAAAGTAATCCATCGCCCTTTTTTGTGGGTAATGGACAGGGTTGCTTTACCTGTTACCAGTGGTGGAGTTTTGATACGCCTTGCTAACTTTGTAAACTCTGAAATACTGGGTAGCGAAACCACAAAAGATGTTCCTACAGCCGTTAAATTTATAAGAGGCGAAGACAGATTATCAGAAAGCCATGCTATGCAGATTACAGGAGAGCAAAATGCAAATGCAGCTTATGAAATGATAGAGCACAACCCCAAATTTACATCTATACTGGAACAAATTCCTTACAGACACCCTGCGCAGTTGTACGAAGCATTCGGATACGTTATTGTTTTCGCAATTGTTTACTATATGTACTGGAAAACTGATGCCCGAAAAAAACACGGACTTATCTTTGGTGTATTCCTTATTCTTCTTTGGGCCGTACGCTTTATCGTTGAATTTGTAAAACAAAGCCAGGGAGGTATAGAAAGCGACCTTCCGGGTGGACTATTAACAGGACAATGGTTAAGCATACCATTTATACTGGTAGGATTCTATTTGGTATTTACCGCGAAGAACAGAACCGAAACATTATAAGTATTACATTCCGGAAAACAAATAAGCCACGCAATGCGTGGCTTATTTGTTTTATATCCTCAATAAGAGTTAATCCGTCAATTTAAAGTTGTAGATAATTTTACCTACCTGCGTATCCGGAGCTGAAGCACTGCTTTCAAATTTAGTATCTAAAGCAGCCTGTTTCGCCTGGTCAAAAAGACATTGTGCTGAATTGGTAGTACCTCTTCCACGCTCTGCTTTTATAACCCTTCCGCTTTTATCCACCGTAATTGTTATTACTACAGTACCTTCTTCGTTACATCTGTACTGCGGCTTAGGCGTATTCAGGTTTTTTCTTCCTGCCAGTTGATAGTTACCTACCCCTGTACCACGACCAGCACCACTACCACCACCGGAACCGCTTCCTGAACCCGGACCTGTACCTGTTCCGTTACCGGAACCATTACCGCCACCTGTTCCTCCGCCGCTTCCGCCATCGCCGTAATAACTGCCTGAGTTTTTATCACCCCCGGCTTTACCTTTATTGCCTGCAACGCCATCATCACCATCGCCACCTTTATTGTTTCCGTTAAGAATACTTGACAAGGCATCAGAAGTAGTTTTAGATGGGTGTGGCTTCTCTTTTATAGCAACCGGCTTCGTCTCTACCTTTTTCGGTTCTTTCTTCTCTACAGGCTTTGTTTTTACAACCGTAGGCGCATCATCAAGGTCACTTGCAACAACTTCCTCTTCATCTGCAGGTGTCGATGCCTGAGGTACCTGTTTTACCTTCTCGGTCACGTTAAGCACCTCACTGCGAAAATCCGCACCAGATCCGACATCGCTGTCGCCGAAGTTAACGGTTACACCGCCACCTCCACCTCCGCCTTCAAGTTCTGAAAGATCGACAAGGTCGGCTTTTTGCGTATATTTTATAATAAAAAGCAATAGCAATAACACCCCGAAACTTATCGTGGTAATTACTAATGATTTTTTTTCTTCTCCTGTTAAGTTAGCCATAACTCAATTATTTAGTAGTAGCGATGGAAAACTTCAGTTTATTCTTCTGTCCTATCTGCAATATATCTACCATATCCTGCACCTGAAGCTCCTTAGGCAGCCTCACGATAACCACATTATCTCCGCTTTCGCTAATCCTGGCCATAAGCGTACCTTCCAATTCTTCAAAAGGCACCTGCTGCTTATCTATAAAATACAACTTCTCAGGCGTTACAGATATTGTAACGTGCGCTTTGTCTGTTGTTTTATTAGAATCTGCTTTTGGCAAAGCCAGATCAATTACGTTAGGGTTTGCCAGTGTAGAGATAATAAGAAAGAACAGTAGCAAAAAGAACATGATGTCGCTAAGTGCCGACGCAGCAATTTCCGCATGAAAACGTTTATTTCTTTTAACTCTCATCTTATTTTCCTGTTGTAATTACATTAACAAACTGTATTACCTGTTTTTGCACTTTTAATGCAAATCCGTCAATCAACATATTAAAAAAGTGGTAGCCCGAATAAGCAATAACACCAACAATAAGTCCCAAACCGGAACTGATCATCTTTTCATAAAGTCCACCCGAAATACTACCAATACTAATGTTCTCTGTAATAGAGATCGTATAGAATATCTTGATAACTCCGGAGATCGTACCAATGAAACCAAGAATCGGAGCAATACCGGCCACAAGACCTAACCATCCCAGTTTCTTTTCCATAAGACCAATCTCTACGTTGGTTGTTTTTTCCATCATACCCTCAATTTCACTCAAAGGCCTTCCCACTAAAGCAATACCGCTTTCAAGGATATTACCAAAAGCTGTACCCGATTTACTGGCAGTAATTTGAGCTGCCTCTATTTTTCCTGAATTTAACTGGTAACGCACATCATTTATAAGTCCTGTATCTTCTTTACTGTGTTTACTGATATACAAAGCTCTTTCTATGATCACATATACGGTAAAAAACAAAAGTATAAGGATTGGTACAACCATAACCCCACCTTTCATAAGCATAGAAAAGAAATTAATAGATTGCTCTGTACCTGCTGCAGCTGCATCAACAGGAGCATCCTTAGCAACTGCAAGAGAGTCCTGAAGTAAGAAAATTAAGTTTGTCATGTTCTGAAAAAGATTTCTTTTAGATGTAAAATGTGCCCTCCGGCTGTAATTGTTGTTTATAAATGATAACGAATATATGCTTTTTTGAGTATGCGCAAAAGCAAAATAAAAAAAACCTGCCCATTTTCATGAGCAGGTTTTGGTATAATTTAACAGATAATATTAAACCTCTTCATTGTGTTGTTTCACAATCAGGTCTTTATCTTTTCTTGACATTGAATCTACAAGTACCGGCGTAGCGATAAATAGTGAAGAATATGTTCCGACTATAATACCGATTAGCATTGCAAATATGAATCCACGGATAGAATCACCACCAAAGATGAACATAATTGCCAATACAAGGATCATCGTTAATGATGTGTTGATCGTTCTTGACATTGTAGTATTTACCGACTGGTTAACGATTTGCTCGAAGTTACCTTTTGTATGACCTGCAAGGTATTCCCTTACCCTGTCAAATACAATTACGGTATCATTCATCGAGTATCCAATAACCGTTAGGATAGCCGCGATAAAGTGCTGGTCCATTTCCATATGGAAAGGCATGAATTTGTAGCAAAGTGAGTAGATACCCAGAACGAATATAACGTCGTGCGCTACAGCCGCGATAGCACCTAAGCTATACTGCCATTTTCTAAAACTTAACATCAGGTAGATAAATACGATAGCCATTGAACCTAATACTGCCCAAACTGAGTTAGCTTTGATATCATCAGCTACCACACCACTCACTTTAGAAGCAGATACAATCCCTAGTTGTTTACCTTCGTAAGTATTAACAAACTGATCGTAAGTTAATTCTTTTGTGTAATATTTCTTAAGACCTTCGTAAAGCATTTTGTTTACTTCAGTATCAGCAGCAACAGTATTCTGGTCAACTTTATATTTAGTTGTAATTCTTAACTGAGAATCGTTACCAAAGATTTTAGCATCTACAGTTCCGCCAAAAACCTCTCCTAGTTCATTTTTAACATCCTCAGTCGAAACTGATTTGTCAAATTTCACCTGGAATGTTCTACCTCCGGCAAAATCGATACCTTCATCAAGACCGTTAAAGTAGAAAGAAGCACAGCTTACAATAACTACTAAAGAAGAGAAGATGTAAGTAAATTTCTTAGCTCCAAGGAAGTTAAAATGGAAGTTTGTAAACCAGTTTTTAGACATTGGTGTTACAAATGTAAGTTTATCACCTCTTCTTACACTCCAGTCAAGCATAAGTCTTGTAATGAAGATAGATGTAAATAATGATGTGAATATACCTATAAGTAGTGTAGTCGCGAAACCTTTAACAGGACCTGTACCAAAAATCAATAGTACTAAACCTGTAAGAACGTGTGTCACGTTAGCATCTGTAATAGATGACATTGCACCTCTCCAGCTGAATGACGTTTTAATAGCCTCATCTAATGTTTTACCATGACGCAGCTCTTCTTTAGCACGTTCGTAGATAATGATGTTAGCATCTACTGCTGTACCCATTGTTAATACGATACCCGCAATACCCGGTAGTGTTAATACAGCACCAATACTTGCAAGGAAACCAAAAAGGAATAGTAAGTTAACTATAAGGGCAACGTTAGCATACCAACCTGATTTACCATAATAAATAACCATCCAAAGCGATACTAAAAGTAAACCTGCAATAGATGAAAGGATACCATTATCAATAGCTTCCTGACCTAATGACGGACCTACTACTTCTGACTGAACGATATCAGCAGACGCAGGAAGTTTACCAGCTCTTAGGATGTTAGCTAAATCTTTTGTTTCAGTTACGTCAAACGCACCTGATATCTGAGAGTTACCACCTGCAATAGGACCTGTAGATACACCCGGTGCAGAATATACAATGTTATCAAGAACAATAGCAATGTAACCTTGCTCCCTGTATGCTTTACCTGTCATTTCTTCCCAGGTCTGAGCACCTTTACTGTTCATCTGCATTTCTACTGACGGTTTACCCATTTGGTCAAACGCAGCATTAGCACCTGTAATTACGTTACCTGCAAGATCAGGAATACCTTCTCTATTAGTTTTAAGCGCATATAGTTCAAGAATACCTTTCGATTTTCTTGCATCTTCTTTACCCCATGCAAAACGCGCATAACGCATATCGCCTGAAAGTAATGAACGTATATCAGATCTTTTTAACCATCCGTTAATAGCAGCAGTATCTTTTACAGAAGCCATACCAATAACCGGACCTCCCTGGCTAGGGATAAGTTTATCAAATAATGGGTTAGCACCTTTAACCGGAGCAACCGCAGAATCTTTAGCTTTATTTGTAAGTAATGTATCTGTAGCAGAAGTTACAGTAGCTTCAGTTTTCACTTCAGCTTTTTCTGTTTTCTTAAGAATCTCATTAGCACCCATCAGGAAGCCCTGAAGGTCGTTAATTTTATAAGCTTCCCAGAATTCAAGCTGAGCAGTACTCTGTAATAGTTTTTTTACACGGTCGATATCTTTAGCACCTGGTAATTCTACCATGATACGTCCAGACTCACCCAATTTCTGGATGTTTGGCTGAACTACACCAAATTTATCAATACGCTCAGTTAATACACCGAAAGCACTGTCAATAGACTCACTTACTTTCTTTCTGATAACCGCTTTAACCTGGTCGTCAGTCATTTTTGTATTAACCGCTTCACCCATTATCCTGTTAGTGAATAATTCAGGAGAAGCAAGTTTCAGACCGTTAGACTCTTTATCAAACGCAATGAAAAACGCTTCAAGAAAGTCCTGGTTACCCTGCCTGTTTTTCTTAGCGTCTTCAAGAGCTTTGTTTAAAACAGGATTTTTAGAATTGTTCGCAAGGCCTTTAACGATATCTTTTACAGATATCTCAAGCATTACGTTGATTCCTCCTTCAAGGTCAAGACCTTTGTTGATTTGTTTGTTCCTTACTTCATCGTATGTATAACCTAGATATACAACTGAATCCTTCAATGATTCAAGATAAGCAACTTCTTTATCAGAGTCGCCACCTGCATGAGCCTTAGCATCATCTTCGATGCCATTTGAGACAAATGTGAAGGAAAGCTGGTAAATACATACTAACGCAAATAGTATTGCGAAAAATTTAATGAGTCCCTTATTCTGCATTATTTGTAAAAATTAATTTATGTTCAATTTTTTAAAAACGAGCAAATATATAATTTACGATAAGATTAACCAATTTATTTACTAATTATATCATAAAAAAAAGACTGCCTGTGGCAGTCTCCTTATTTTACTGGTCATTTCGTTATACAAGTACCGATTTCAGATCGGCATTCATGCTTCTTACAGCGTCTGCGCTTTTAGCAAAAAGGGCTTTTTCGTTGTCGTTAAGCTTAATATCTACAATTTCCTCAATTCCGTTTTTACCGATAATACATGGTACACCAAGGCAGATATCTTCCTGTCCATATTCCCCTTCAAGCAATACCGAACAAGCAATCATTTTCTTTTGGTCATTAAGAATACTATCCACAAGATATGCCACAGAAGCACCCGGCGCATACCATGCCGAAGTACCTAAAAGCCCTGTTAACGTAGCTCCACCAACCATAGTATCGGCTGCTACCTTATCCAGCGCTTCCTGCGATAGGAAATTAGAAACCGGACTACCATTGTACGAAGCAAGCCTTGTAAGCGGTATCATTGTTGTATCGCCATGCCCTCCTATTACCATACCCTGAACATCATTTAATGGCTTATCAAGTGCCTTACCTAAAAAGTATTTAAAACGTGAACTATCCAACGCTCCACCCATACCAATAATCCTGTGTTTAGGCACTCCGGTGGCTTTTAAGGTAAGATATGTCATTGTATCCATTGGGTTAGATACGACAACAATTATAGCTTTAGGCGAGTGTTTAAGCACATTTTCAGCCACCGACTTAACAATACCTGCATTTATCCCGATAAGCTCTTCGCGTGTCATCCCCGGTTTCCTGGGAACACCCGACGTTATCACTACTACATTACTATCTGCTGTTTTAGAAAAATCATTTGTTACTCCCGAAACACGGGTATTAAAACCTGTAGTAGTAGTACACTGAGAAATATCCATAGCTTTACCTTCGGCAAAACCTTCTTTAATATCCAGTAATACCACCTCGCTGGCAATTCCCCTGTAAGAGATCACATCGGCACAGGTAGCGCCTACGTTGCCGGCGCCTACTATTGTTACTTTCATAAAATAATCGTTTTATTAGGTTAGTTTGTTGTTGTTTTAAAATCCTAAGAACGTATTGCTTTTAAACGATTGTGCAAAAAAATGCACAACCAGGGTTTAAAAACACCAATTTACTAAATTATTTCGGCAGTTTTGTACTATTTCCTTTAAATATTTACCTTGACATATTATAAAACGAACCCAATAAAAAAAGGGCACTCTAAAATAGAATGCCCTTGTGTGTTTGTTTTGTATAATGAAGCTATTACGCGTCAATCTTAGCATAAACAGCGTTCTTTTCAATGAACTCTCTCCTTGGTGGAACTTCATCCCCCATAAGCATAGAGAACACCCTGTCAGCCTCGGCTAAACTATCGATATTAACCTGACGAAGCGTACGGAATTCAGGATCCAGTGTTGTTTCCCAAAGCTGCTCAGCATTCATCTCTCCAAGACCTTTATAACGTTGTATCGCAGAACCATTACCCAGTCTTTCTGTAGCCTGGTCACGCTGAACATCGTTCCACGCATATTCTTTCTTGTTACCTTTCTTAACCATATATAATGGCGGGGTAGCAATATAAACGTGGCCGTTCTCTATAAGCTCTTTCATGAAACGGAAGAAGAACGTAAGGATAAGCGTAGCAATGTGAGAACCATCAACATCGGCATCACACATAATAACTACCTTATGATAGCGCAGCTTTTCAAGGTTAAGCGCTTTACTGTCTTCAGCAGTACCAATGGTAACACCAAGCGCAGTAAATATATTACGAATCTCTTCGTTTTCAAAAACCTTATGGTGCATAGCTTTTTCAACATTAAGGATTTTACCCCTTAGTGGAAGAATTGCCTGAAAAGCCCTGTCACGTCCCTGTTTTGCAGTACCACCCGCCGAGTCACCCTCTACAAGGAATACTTCGCATTTTGCAGGATCCTGCTCAGAACAGTCAGAAAGTTTACCCGGAAGTCCTCCGCCACCCATTACGGTTTTACGCTGCACCATTTCACGCGCTTTTTTAGCTGCATGACGTGCCTGCGCCGCAAGGATAACCTTTTGCACAATGATACGCGCATCATTAGGGTTCTCCTCAAGATAATTTTCAAGCATTTCACTTACCGCCTGGCTTACAGGAGCTACAACCTCACGGTTACCCAGTTTGGTTTTTGTCTGTCCCTCAAACTGAGGCTCAGAAACCTTTACCGAGATAATAGCCGTAAGACCTTCACGGAAGTCATCGCCGGAAATCTCAAACTTCAGTTTTTCAAGAAGCCCGGAATTATCGGCATATTTTTTAAGAGTATTGGTAAGACCTCTTCGGAAGCCCGAAAGGTGTGTACCACCCTCATGTGTATTAATATTATTTACATAAGAGAAAATATTCTCTGAGTAACTTGTGTTGTAGATAAGTGCAACCTCAACAGGTACTTCACCTTTATCAGTCTCCATACTTATTACATGAGCAATAATAGGCTCACGGTTACCATCAAGAAACTTAACGAATTCTTTAAGACCTTCCTGAGAATGGAAAGTTTCAGAAAGAAATTCCCCTTTATCATCTTTCTCCCTTTTATCAACAAGTGTAATGCTTATTCCTTTGTTAAGGAAAGAAAGCTCACGCATACGTGCTGCAAGGGTATCATAAGAATACTCTGTAGTTTGTGTAAAGATCGTGCTATCAGGCCTAAAGGTCACCATAGTACCCCTTTTCTCTGTTTCACCTATCTGTTTTACAGGATAAATCGCTTTACCTTTTTCGTATTCCTGTTCGTATATTTTACCTTCTCTAAAAACAGTAGCCCTAAGATGGTCCGATAGTGCATTTACACACGATACACCTACCCCGTGCAAACCACCCGAAACTTTATAGGAATCTTTATCAAACTTACCTCCGGCACCAATTTTGGTCATTACAACCTCAAGCGCAGAAACACCTTCTTTTTTATGTAAATCTACCGGTATACCACGGCCATTATCTTCAACGGTAACCGAATTATCTTCATTAATGGCAACATAAATAGTATCACAATGTCCGGCAAGAGCCTCGTCAATCGAGTTATCTACTACCTCATAAACAAGGTGGTGAAGACCTCTTGTACCCACATCGCCAATGTACATGGAAGGACGCATCCTTACGTGCTCCATACCTTCAAGGGCCTGAATACTGTCTGCCGAATAATTGTTTTTCTTTATTTCTTCACTCATAAAACTATCTGTTAACGAAATTTTAAGTTTAACGAACAAATATATGAAAACAGAAGGGATAAAGCTACTAAAACAGCCTTTTTGGCACCTAAGTTATCAACAACTTATCAAAACCCTACATACCTTGCTATAAAGCCATTAAAGTGTTAAATACAGTGCATAAAAAATGCCCCAGAAAGGGGCATTTTCTTTTTACAAACAAACAAACTAAATTCCAAAATAAATTACTGAAATTATACTTCTTCCCTAATCTGGGCTATTTCTGTATCTGCCTGAACATGTGCTGCATTAGCACGTCCGCTCGGATCTGTATTTTCCTGCCATTTTGGTATCCATTTACGCACGGTCTGCGCTGCACTTACCTGCGGAAAATGCCTGTGGAACAATGTCCTGTAAAAGTAGGCTTCTTTGGTTGCAGGAGTATTGTAAGGAAAACGTTCTTCGGCAGTTTCCAGTTCCTCGTCCGATACCTGAAAAGCACAGTAGTCAATCAGTGTATCTATCCAGTTGTAGCCCACCCCATCGCTAAATTGTTCTTTTTGCCTCCAAAGTACTTCATTTGGCAGATAAGGATTTTCGGGTGTATCAAACGCTTTACGCAATATGTATTTCTCTACACCATTATATGTTTTTGGCTGCTTTTCTTCCGGCTTTATTTTTATAGCCATTTCCAGGAACTTCTTGTCCAAAAACGGTACACGAGCTTCAAGGCCGTGCGCCATGGTAGACTTGTCCGCCCTTAGTAAATCTGCAGTAAAAAGCTTTTGCACCCTTTCTATAGTTTCCTTCTGAAATTCTGCCGCAGATGGCGCGTTTCTAAAGTACAGATAGCCTCCGAAAATTTCATCGGCTCCTTCTCCCGAAAGCACTACTTTAATCCCTAAATCTGTAATTGCTTTGCTTAAAAAGTACATCGGAGTACTTGCCCTTATAGATGTAACATCATATGTTTCAAGGTGCCAAACCAATTTGTCAAGTATTTCTATGCCCTCCTCTATAGTAAAATGAATCTCGTGATGTTCTGTTCCTAAAAACTCTGCTACTTTTCGCGCAGCAACAGCATCGGGAGCATCAGGCGTAAGCCCAATAGAAAATGAATGCAGCTTCTTACCCGAATCTTTTAGCAGTCTTGAAGCTATAGACGACGTAAGCGAAGAATCCAGTCCACCTGATAGCAGTACGCCGATTGGCACATCACTCATAAGTCTTTTTTCTACAGCCTGTGTAAGTGTGTCTCTTACTACCTCATAATCTACCGCCTCAGCCGCTTTTGATGCATCTTCCCACTCCGGCCTGTAATATTTCACAAAACCTGTTTGTGGTGTATAATAATGCCCGGGAGGGAAGGTTGAAAAACTACGGCACTGATCGGTTATTGCTTTCATTTCAGATGAAAAGTAAATCCTTCCTCTTTCGTCAAGCCCGTAATAAAGGGGCTTAACACCCAGCGGATCGCGTCCTGCAATATAATCGTCGCCACTGATGACTACAAAGGCAAAGATACCGTCGAGCATATCGCAGAATTCATACCCGAATTCTTCATAAAGATGAACAATAACTTCAGAATCAGATGTTGTCCTGAACGTATGGTGGCTTAATACGGTATCTCGTAAATTCTGATGGTTATAAATTTCACCGTTGTGTACCATCCAGGCTTTAGATGTTCCCTGAATAGGCTGCCTTCCCGTATGAAGATCGATAATGGATAAACGTTCGTGGCTTAGTATATGCCCCTTTTCTGTTACAAAAAGATCACTTTCGTCTGGCCCACGGTGTGACATCCTTTTAGAAAGTTGTTTTACTAATGCCTCGTCTTTTCCTTTACCTATAATTGCTAATATTCCACACATAAAATTCCTGTTTAAAATTTATGCTAAAAAGCATATTTTCGTTATTTTCAACAAGACAAATTTGACATATTACTTTAAATTATAAAACTTAAAACAGTAATTAGGTTTTAAATTGAAACAAAATACTAAGTAATTATGTAAATCTATAAGATTAGTAGGTAATTTCTTTAGAGAGAAGTTACAAATCATAAAAAAACCATTCTTAAAAGAATGGTTTTAGGTTAGTGTATAGCTTCAATTACATATTTCGTACCGCTTATATCAAATTCGCCACCGGTTTCCATACCCATTAGCTTAGTTCCTAATGGAGACTGTGGCGACAACGCTATGACAGTAACGCTATCTATCGTTATCTTAGGCAGTGCGGCACTTACAAACAAATACATAGTATTTGCCTTTACAAGGCTGCCAACCGCCACTTTTGTATTTAACGCATCGGGATTTATTTTATCCAGAATATTTTTGTGAGCAATAAACTCTCCCAGTTTATGATTGAGTTTTTCCTGCTCCAGATGCATCATAGACAAGGCTGTTTCATGCTTATCCCCGGCTGATCCTTTTGCATCGTTAGCAGCATCTTCTGTAAGCGCAGCGATCATATCCCTGAAAGCATCAATACGGTCATCCGTCTGCTGTTTATAATAATTAAGTACTTTTTGTTTTAGCACTGATTTAATAAATTTAAGGATTGAAAATCAAAAGATTCCCTTTCCTGGATAGCTATATGGCTTCGCCGAAAAGAGAATCTCAATATAATTATTTTTAAATACCTGTTAGAAATTAAACTTATATGATGCTCCAACCAAAAACTGGAACCCCTGTACCGGATAATTCACCCAACGCTGGTAATCCTGGTTTGCTATATTGTTCAGTTTAAGGAAACCTGTAAGGCGCTCGCTGTATTTATACCCTACATGCGCATTTACATCAAAATAGTTTTTAAGGGTAACCACCTGAGTATTATATTCGCCTGCCAGTTGTACAAACGTATTATTTGGCAGCACTAAATCTTTTCTGTCTCCAACAAAGAACACATTGGCCCCTGCATACCATTTTTCTGTAATATCTACATCCAACGTGGCTCCTACCTGCAATTCAGGAAGGTTCCATGCCTCTGCCTGATTGTCCATTGAGTAGCTGTTGTAAGTACCGTTAATTCCAAAGCTTACACTTTTAGAGAAATCGGCTTTAAGCTCCCCAAAGAAGCTTACAGTTTGCACCTGATCATAGATTACACTAAAAGAGTTTCCATACTGAAATCCTTGCAGATCTGCTCCCGGACCCGGTAGTGACGAAGGGTTAAAGTTTACAAACAACGATTTGTTATCTTCATTCATATACGACCCGCGGATGTTGTACGAAACCGCATCCGCCAGTTTACCCTTTAGACCAACATAAATATCATACTGCTGGTTGGTAGGCGTAACAACCTGCATTGGAGAAATAAACTGATTCTGACTAACAAAATCGGCGTATGAATTTTGCTTTAGCGCACCTTCTGCACCAGCGTACGCTACCATAAGGTCGCCCACAACTTTGTATGATGCTTTTATCTGCGGATAAACGTAGAATTTGTTATTGGTCTCATCGCCTATTTTACCCATACTGTAGAATAAGCCTGCACCAAGCTGTACAGAGAAATCATCTTCCTGAAATACAACACTTGGCTGAAGGCCAATATTAAAGTTGCTGTATTCTGAAGGGAATTCTGTATCATCTGCCAAAGTGCCTCCAACATAATCAGCGACAAAATCAACTTTTATTCTTTGCTCTGCTACATCTACATCCAGTGACGGCTTAATAAAGAAGCGGTTTTCGGCAGATCCGTAAGCATCCCAAAAACGCTTGTACTGCGCCGATGCATCTCTGAAGAAACTATCTTCAGCAGCAATTTTACCACCTATATAAAATGTATTATAGGTCTGTTTAGGATCAATAGACCTGATAACGTCAGCATCAAATATCTGGTATTCTAACGGAAGTCCATACCAGTTATACACCTGGTTTTGGAAACCTAAATCGGTATTCCAGCTATAAGCCTTCTGGCGGTTACCATAGGTAAGGTCTATAGATGTGTTATAGTACTTATCGTCCAATGCAACCTCATCTAACCCTCCCTGCGATGAAAGGTGACGGAACATTCCGCCAACATACTCGTTACGGTTAAGATTTTCGGTAACAAAAAGTTCTGCGTTTACCGTACCATAATTACCAATACCTAATGCAGCATAGTTATTATAAAGGGTTTCGCGCTTGGCCTTGTCTACCCCTGCAGCCCTTCCTTTAGAAGGCGTAAATGTGGAAGCAACCGGAAATGAGAATATGTTATATTCTATATTTTCCTTCTGAGTGTTGTCTTCGTCCTCGATAACAGGTGTTTCTTTTACTTTAAATGCATCAGATATAGTAGGTGTGTACGGTTTTACCACATTTACCACTTCTGTACCTATGTTTTCGTCTTTCTTTTGCGCATAAGCCCCGCTTGCCGAAGCAAATGCCGCTATTATGGCTATATATTGAAATTTGATCTTCATGGCTCTAATTAATTTTGGATGGATGAATTACGTTTCGCTTCTTCGGCTTTAATAGTATCAAGTTCTTTTTGCGCTTCGGCAACCACGTCCTGGTAAGACGTAAAGTTCTTAATAACACTTTCCAGTATGTATGTTGCCTGGAAGCTGTCTTTTAATCCGTAGAAGTTTTTAGCCATTACAACAAGGCCTTTGGCACCAAAATATTTGTAGCCCGAATAATCTTTAGAAAGCTTTTGCACCGCAGTGTTAGAAGCTTCATATTTACCGTCTTTATTTTTAAAGTAAGCATCATAATACAATGCTTCCGCAGCAAGTTCGCCTTTAGCAATAGTCTGTAACTTAGCATAAACTTCTTTTGCTTTGCCTTCGTTACTTGTTTTGATAGCCGAACGCGCTACAATAATCTGCGCATCACTCTTAACCCTGTCTTCCGTTTTGTTGTTAGCAAGTACTTTATCGGCATAGACCACAGCATTAGCATAATCCTGCTGATCGTAGTACGCCTTCATAAGATTAGATTGCGCAAATGTTACGTTCTGAGGGAAGTCAGCTTCTGCCTCCAGGCGTTTTAATACCGGGGTTGCCTTAGTATAATCGTTTTTCTTTAAGAAAATCTGCGACAATCTTGCCAACGCCTGCTCTGTAAACTCACTTCTCGATTTACCAATTACAAATTCGTAATGAGGTATAGCATTGCTTTCCAATCCTTCTGCATAGTATGCCTGTGCAAGGTAGAAGTTTGCTTTAAGCGATGAAACTCCGTTAGGGAATTTACTAACATAGCCGCTAAGTGAAGAGATAGCCTGTTTGTTGTTGTTTTGCAGGTATTGTTTTTCTGCAGCTTCAAATGCTGTATTATCAAGATCGGCATCGCTTACATCAACAAAGTCAAGTGTTTTAACCCACGAAGCGTACTCATCTGTACGGCCGTTATCTACATAGATAAGACGTGCCGTAGAAACTGCTTCCATAGCCTCCGGCGTATTAGGAAATTCTGCCACTACTTTCTTGAACTTAGACAGCGCCTGTTCATCTTTTTCTGCGTTATAATAAATAAGCGCCTGACGCATAATTGCTTTAGACACATACGAACTCGTCTTATATTCGTTTATAAGCCTGTCGTAAGCCGCGATACCTTTGTCGGTTTGTTTTTCGGTTACATAGGTGTTCCCTATTTCGTATAAGGCATCGTCTGCATATTTAGATTTAGGATACGTAGCAACAAATTTGGTAAGGTCTTCTATCTTTTTCTCGTTTCTAGCCACAAAACCATAGCTGATACCTTTCTGGAAGAACGCATAATCGGCGTCAATGCCCTTCATCTCTATAGCTTTGTTGTAAGCCTCCATCGCAGGCCAGTATTTACCACCAACAAAGTTACTGTCTCCTAAACGCAGGTAGGCATCATTAAGGCGTACTGTATCAGCTTTCGCTGCTGCCGAAGACACATACTCCTGAAAATATTTAGCAGCATTGTCATACTCCTTCAGTTTAAAGTAGGTGTAAGCAATGTTGTAATTATAATTTTTAAACTCCGGAGTGTTTTTGGCTTCTGCCGATCCTCCAAACTGTTTGTAGCTTAGTAATGCTTCGCTAAACGCATTAAGCACATATTCTGTTTCGGCTTTCCAATAGGTAGCGCGTGCAGTAATCTTAGTATCGCGGGGTTCTGCTATCGATTTTTTAAACATAGCCATTGCCTCCTGATAATTACCATCAGTATACAATTCTAATCCCCTGTAGAAAGTTACCTTTTGATATGCCGGCCTGTTTGCTGCCGATTTATCTTTTTCAAGAAGCACTAGCGCCTCTTTATAATTTTTAGAAGTAATGTATGAGTTGATTAGTAATGTCTGTACTTCCTGCTTAAATGGCGTTGCAGGATATTTTTGAAGAAATGACCCCAATACTTCAGGTACACTTTGGTATGGGTTACCAATCTCGTAGCTAAGCTTAGCATAATTTAAATAAGCATCTTCCTGAATTTTCAGGTCGTATTCTTTTTCCGAAGCATTTTTAAAGGCATTGAGTGCCTCCTGCTTTTTACCCGATTTAAGGTAACTTTCTCCTAAATGATAGTAAGCATTTTGAGCTACAACATCATCTCCGCCGATAATCTTATTGAATTCGGCAATAGCATTGTTATAGTCGCCTTGCTTATAGTGAGCATACCCTAACTGATAGAAATCGGTGTTATTCCATTTTCCTTTTTTGCCACGGTATTCTTTAAGGTAAGGTATTGCCTTGTCATACTTGCCAAGGTTAAAATAGCTCTCCCCTATTATCTTGTTAAGCTCTGATTTCTCGTTAGCGTCTGACTTTGCCAGCTGAGGCACACCAAGATCTATTGCCTTTTGAAAATTGCCCAGCTTAAAGTTCATGTCTGCCTGAAAATACGACATTTTCTCTTTGTACTTATCCTGGTCTTCCACTTGCTCGAACAACTGGGTTGCCTTTTTATAATCGTCGCTTTCGTACGACATAAATCCTAGATAGTACTTTGCCTGAGAACCATACTCTTTAGAATTGATTACTTTATTCAGGTATTTTTCAGCCTGTTTTTTATCGCCTGCGCTAAAGTAGCTATAGCCTTTTTGGAAGTTATAACGCTCCCTGTCGGCCACACTCATATTGTTTTCGTCTACTTTGTCATACCACTGCAAAGCCTGCGGATATTTACCCTGGCTAAAATAATAACCCGCAACCTCAACATAGGCCTGATTTTGCTTTGTACTTGTTGGATAATCTTCTACAAAGTTTTCCATTAGCATATCGGCATTCATCTGGTCAAGGCGAATGGCACAATTGGCAATATAGTAAGCACAGTCTGCCTGTACTTCCATTTCTTTGTTTTCGCCTTTTGTCTTCTCAAAAAGTATTTGCGCGGCCTGGTATTGCTTGTCGTTATACAGCGTAACAGCCTTGTCATAATCCTTTAGTGGATGTGTGTAAATAGTAGATTGCTGTGCCGAAAGGCTTAAGCCCCAAAGGGGTACAGAAAATAGGAGTAGCCTGTTTAGTCTGCGCATGTGTGTTCTAGTTTTATGTAAGCCAAATATATCAATTCTTATTGTATTTTAACGGATGTTATTTTCGTTTAGTATTGCCGTATACAGGATAGTTTTGTACCCAAAAACCGCAAACCTGCTAATTATGTGAGGCATTACAATAAAATTTTAACCCAACTTTAACCGTTTCTGCCAACAATACGCTAAAAACAGTAAAGCATATACCCATAGCGGGAAATAAAATTTTGAATACAGGCGTTATCTTATTACTTTTACCAAAACAAACACATATATTCTTATGCCGCAACCTGTATTGTCTTTAAAAAATGTTACTATTTTTCAGGATAGCAATGCCGTTTTAACCGATATTAACCTTGAAGTTAACCACGGTGAGTTTATTTATATAATTGGTAAAACAGGATCGGGAAAAAGTAGTTTGTTAAAAACCCTGTATGCCGACCTTAAACTTAAAGAAGGCGAAGGCTCTTTTGTCGATTACGACCTAAAAACACTTAGGGAAAGAGATATCCCATACCTACGCAGAAAAATAGGTATAGTATTCCAGGATTTTAAACTTTTACCGGACAGAGATGTTCATGATAACCTTTTATTTGTACTTAAAGCGACAGGCTGGAGTGAAAAACAGGAAATGGAAGTCAAAATAAACGAAGTACTTGACAAGGTTGGACTTAAGAGCGCAGCACATAAAATGCCGCATCAGGTTTCTGGTGGAGAGCAGCAAAGAATTGCCGTTGCCCGAGCCCTGCTAAATGATGCCGAGATCATTCTTGCCGATGAACCCACCGGTAATCTTGACCCGCAAACCAGTGTAGAGATTATGCAGTTGCTTCGTGACATTAACCAAAATGGTAAAACCATTATTATGGCGACACACGATTATGCCCTGCTAATGAAGTTTCCGAGCAAAACGCTGAAATGTGAAGGTGGTAAAATATTTGAAGTAGTACAGAGAACAGTGTAAAAACAATTATTGGATTTTTAGATTCTTCATATAAAAAGGCTCCCATGGGAGCCTTTACTTTTATATTTTATCTTTATCATCTTTTTTGTACACATGAGGGTTATCCACTATACCCTTTTTAAATACTTTTCTAACCCCCATCCTTAGCCATGTATCAACCTGTAAAACTGCATCGGTCAACCTGTTTTCCGGTCTCCCCCTAAACGAGGTTACGTGAAACGTATCGGTTTCGTGTATCGGGAATTTGGAAAAATAATAATTAGACACACAACACCTGAAACCGTCCTTAATTACCGGCGAAACAGAATGCAATGATTTATTATGGGTAGCCATTACCGCAAGACGGTTAAATTTACTGTGTATTGTTACTTGTGGCTGACGCAGTCCGTCCGGCCATAATTCAAGATTACCTCCATAGCTTTCTTCCCATTCCGGAGTTACGTAGTATAGCAGGTTTAAGACACGCCATAACTCTCTATCTTTATCATGTGAATTATCAAGGTGCGGATTTAAGAACTGCTTATGCCCCATCATAGAGATACCTCCAGCATAAAGGTTGTCATCGGGAACAATATCGGTTAGGTGGCATATTTCTGAAACAAGAGCTACTATTTTATCTTCCTGGAAAGCGTAAATAATTTCTTCAAGCAACGGATTATATAAATTCATCTGGGCTGCTACATACTTATCTTCCTTCATACTTTTTTTAAGCAACATCTGGTCTGCCTTAGGAAACGCATTGGTTATTTCTAAAGCCAGTTCTTCCGGCAAAAGATTATCGAGGTAAAAATAGCCTATTTGTTTTCGGCTCAAATTATATTGTTCCTTTAATGCTTCTTTATTCTGAAGAAGGGAATTATATATAATCTCAGCGTAAAATTTTCTGTCTTTACTCATCGTTTTCAGAAATTAATTTGTCAATAAGTGTTGCGTTATGCAAATCGTTAAGATAATGCTCAAGAATATCTGCTCGTTGTTTTGCGCCATTAAAAGGTGAAAGCTTCAATCTGTTTACAGCTTCAACTAATTGGTTCTCTGTGTTGGCTCTTTCACACAAACCTGCTACCGCTGCATCATCAATAATATTATCATTGATAATACAATGCCTGCTGTGAAAAAGTGCGTTTATTAATTTAAGCTTGGTACCCGATCGCTGCAGTGACCATATTATATTTATATGAGCCTGATTTAGCAGTTCCTTTAAATGCGAAAATCCCTGCAATTTAATAAATTTTATATTCGATGCATCTCCTGCCAATCGTTTAATGTAAGCTTCGTTAGAACTGGACGCTATAATTAATGAGTAGTCTTTAATTTCTTTGAATATTGCTATTATTGCGGCAGCCGCCAGCCGGTTATCGGGCGTTTTAAGATCTCCGTGATACAGTGCGTAGCCTCCTGTTCCAGATAATTGCTCAACCTTACTATTACCGTGAAAAACGGGAATGTAGTGCGAGTTACCAAATAAATCACTTACATGCTCGTGTTCAAAATGAGATAAGGTAAGAACATCATCAAATTCAGAGATTATACTCTCATACTTTTTAAATTTAATACCTTCCAGCCTGTATAATAACTTTTTTATGGGATCTTTTTCACTGCTTGCAATTCCTTTAAAATAATCCTGCTCAACATTATGAAGACGCAAAATTTTTGTATACTCCTTTAGTTGGCCCTTTTTAACCAAGAGGGTTGTTTTTAAGCTTTCGAAAAGTATGGGTGCCTTTACTTTCTTAATATTAGTAAGTAAAGCAGTACTATTTCTTGACACTACAGAAAAAGGCAATTTACTTAAAAGCTTAAAAGGATTGTAGCTATACTTATAAAAATACACCTCAGCTGTAATTGCTTTAAGTTCCTCGGAAACCTGAGTTTCTTTTAAAATAAAGCAATGCAGATGGATAGTATAACCCAATTCGCTTAACGCCTTTATTTTATAATAAACCTCAATTGTTCCTCCATATTTAGGCGGATAAGGGTTATCAAAGCTAATAATGTGTAGCGGCTTTAAATGCATAGTAGCAAAAATACAATTATTAAAATTCTATCTCGTAAAATATAGTAATTTTGAAAACTATAATTGTAACGGATATTAAATCCTCATGAAAAACCCTTTCTTTTCTGTAATTATTCCGCTCTACAATAAAGAGAACCATATACAGGCTACTCTACAGAGTGTTCTCGCGCAAACCTTTACTGATTTTGAAGTAATTATAGTTGATGATGTTTCAACAGATAACAGCCTTAACTTGGTTGGGCAAGTTAAAGATGAGAGGATACAGATAATAAACCACCCCGTAAACAAAGGCCTTTCTGCATCACGCAATACAGGTGTAACTTATGCCAAGGCAGATATGATAGCCTTTCTTGATGCCGATGACTTATGGAAACCCCGTTTTTTAGAAAGAATATCTTTTTTAATTGATGCTTATCCTGACGCTTCAATATTTGCAACACAATATGAAGAGTTTCATCAAAGAAATATTACAGTGCCAATTAAAATTGATCGATTACCGGTTACAGAAAATAAAACATACCTGTTAGACTTTTTCCCTGTTAATATGGGAAAATTGATTGTTAGCTTTTCCAGTATCTGCATCCGAAGGGAAGTTTTTGAAAAAAGTGGTATGTTTAATGAAGAAGTTACCTTCGCTGAAGATGTAGATTTTTATATCAGGGCATTTTCTAATAATCAGTTGGCCTATTATAATGAATCATTAGCAATCTATATGATCTATGACAGCCAGCAGATGTCTTTAGCAGGTTTAGAAAATAGGGTAATCCCAGATTTCGATTCCTACGAATACATGGCACAAAACAGGCCCGACATAAAGCGATTTCTTGATTTTTACCGTTATGTAATGGCGAAACACTACAAACTTTCGGGGGATAGTGTCAACTACAGTAAAATGCTGAGAGGAATTAGATTAGATAGTCTTAATTATAAACAAAGAATACTGCTTTATGCTCCCATCTATATTTTAAAATTAATTAAAAGATTAAAAGGGGCGCTAATGAAAAAAGGTATAAGCCCTAATTCTTATTAGCTTTTACATATTTTAAATAGTCATCATAATTTCTTATGTAATCGTCTTCGGAGTAAATTTCCGATGCGACTACCATGCAAACTGCTCCTTCAGAAAAATTACTAAGTTCACTCCATAATCCTTCATGTATTAGTACTCCTTCATCCGGTTTACTTAGCTTAACAGTCTGCACATTTACACCATCATTAATCTCAACTTCAAAACTGCCTGATATAGCTATAAGAAATTGCTTTAATTCTTTATGAGCATGCCTCCCCCTGGTAGAGTTACCCTGAATGTCATATAAATAAAAGATTCTTTTAATATTAAAAGGCAAACAATCACCTTCAATTACCCCTACATTACCTGTAAAATCTTCAATTTTTGGAATCGTTATTTTTTCTATGTTCATTTTCTATTGATTAATTTTGAGGAATTTCATCCATTGCCCACCAATATTTTCTAAAGAAAATTTGGATATACTCGTTTGTGCATTTTCCTTACATCTGGCGTAAAGCTCTTGGTCTTTAAACATCATATCTATTCCTTTTATAAGTTCCTCAATATCTTGGTCTTTAATGAGTAGTCCGTTTTCCTTGTGAACAATAATTTCCGAAGGTCCGGTAAAACAATCAAAGGAAACAACGGGAGTTCCATTTGCTAACGACTCCAGCAGTACCATTGGCAATCCTTCATTTTTGCTTGAAAGAACATAAAAAAGAGCATTACGCATATAAACATACGGATTTTCCTGAAATCCTTTAAAGATTACTTTATCCTTTAGACCTAGTTTTTCAGAAAAATCCTCCAGTATATGTTTTCGGCTTCCTTCTCCCAAAATTAAAAGTTTTACATTATTTCTAGGAAGTCCAGATTTTGCATATGCTTCTATAAGCTTGTCAAATTGTTTTATGTTGTGTTCAGGCATGCTACCTGCTGCCAAAATATAATTGTAGCCTGGGTCTGTAAAAGTTTCATGAGACCTTCTGTCAATATAATTTGGATTTACAGGATTATATATATTTTTTACATTCTTAAGATGGTAATGATTTTCAATATGTGTTTTCATCCTATTGGTAATACTTATAACTCCATATGCTTTGCCATAAATTAGCTTTGTAAGCCATACTTCTTTAGGCATGTACCATTTTAAAACACCACTATGTATAGTATATATTGTTGGAACTGTGTAAACAAACTTTGATATAAGTAAATCCTGTATATATTTTTTACGCATTCTAAAGTCTATTACATAATCAAAATTATGTCCTTTTATGTAATTTCGCAGTACCCTGAAACGTTTTATTTTATTAATGATTCCGTTTTTATCATCTTTAAGCAACCCAAGGTTGAGTAGCTCTCCTGAAAAATTATAACTAATACTATCCTGAACCAACACGTTGTAAACTTCTATTCCCTTACTGCTAAAATATTCCGAAAGCAACGCATGAACCCTTTCCGCCCCCCCGCCGGAAAGAGCGTCACCTACAAGACATATTTTAATTTTTCGGGGTTGCATGGTTAGAGTTTATTGGTTATTTTCACAACAAATATAAACATTCATGCGGATTTTACTTATTGGCGAATATAGCAGGCTTCACAATTCTTTAAAGGAAGGTTTACAGGCTTTAGGTCATGAAGTTACCCTGGTTAGCGACGGCGATGCCTTCAAGAAATATCCCTCTGACTATTTTTATATCCCAAAAAGCACTACAAAAGGTATATTAAATATCGCCAGGCAGGCAATATTCAGGATATTTAAACATGATATTTCATATTGGGAAAGGGGTATCCGGTTTTACAGACTACTACCAAAACTTAAAAATTATGATGTAGTACAACTAATTAATGAAGCTCCTATAAAAACAGTTCCACGTTTTGAAAAATTTCTTTTAAATAAAGTAATAGTGCAGAACGGTAAAACCTTTATGCTTTGCTGCGGAATAGACTATACAGTAGTAAAATATATGCTCGATAAAAAGCCTAGATATTCATTAATGGATCCCTATTTTAAGGATAAATCATTATTACCTGAGTATCGATTTATTTTTGAACACATCAGTAAGTCACATAAAAAACTTCATGATTTTATTTATCAGAAAGTAAATGGTGTTATTGCTTCTGATATGGACTACACCTTGCCTTTAAAGGGAAACCGTTCTTTTATTGGTCTGATACCTAATCCGGTAAATCTTAAGAAGTTGAATTATACAGAACCCTATGTCGATGATAAAATAATTATTTTTCTTGGTTTTAACCAATGGACTTACAATCATAAAGGAATTCCTTATTTTGAAAAAGCATTAGAAACAATCAAGGAAATTTATTCTGATAAAATTGAGATTATTATTGCAAAAACATTACCATACAACGAATATATAAACATATACAATAAAGCTCATATACTTTTAGATCAGGTATATTCATACGACCAGGGCTATAATGCATTGGAAGCTATGGCTAAAGGCAAGGTAGTTTTTACAGGTGCCGAAGAGGAATTCATGCAGCATTATAACCTTGATGAAAGAGTAGCCATAAATGCATTACCTAATTTAGATGCATTGGTAAATGAGTTATCCCACCTGATAGAAAATCCTAATGAAATCATAGCCATAGGAAAAAGAGCGCATGACTTTGTAGTTAAAGAGCATGAATACGTAACAGTAGCAGGAAAATATCTAGAAAATTGGCACAATTCCTCCATATACAAACGTAATCAGAATTTGAATTTATAAAATAATCTTTCGAAATAGCGGTTACATATATAAGCAGCTATAACAGCTACTATAAAGCAAAATATATAATATAACAGACCTTGTTGCAGCTGAAAATTTCTTTTATTGATTAATTCAAAATAACGTAACACTAAATGGTGTAACATATAAAAACTAAAACTTATCCTTCCAAGCCTAGACATAAATGGAGTAGAAAGTATTTTTTTTGAGATGAACCCTTTTTCAAAATAAAAAGTTACAATTACTAGGCCAACTGGCAACCAGAGCAATAAGGAATATAAATAAGGCCGGAATAAATCTGGATAAACATTGAGTATTGCAAACCATGTAGCTAAAAAAACTAGAGCAACAACTTCTAACAAGGATCCCAATTTATAACTAACATGAATCTCCCTATATTTTATGATCCTGTATAAGTATATACCAAATATAAAATCTAATATTCTGAGGGGGCTTATATAAAAGAGAAAATGGTGATACGCTTCAGAAACGAAATTCATCAATATCACTAAAAATAATACAATGCAAATCATAACAATAGTAAAAGCCTTATTACTAAAATCTGAAAGCCATTTTATTAAAAACGGAAAACATGCATAAAAAAGCATTAGGTCTGCAGCATTCCATGATACACCATTAAATGAAAAATAGTAATTGATATCAGGAACAAATGTCTGTAAAAAAAACGCGTTTAATAAAAGTGCCGAAAACCATTTTAAATGACTCTCATTAAAAAAAAATATCGTTAACGGCAATGAAAGCAACAGCGTAAGCAGATGTAAAGGATAGATGCGTACCAATCTTTTCAAAAAAAAAGTTTTTGGTAGAATCTGTTGATTTAGTATACTAGTTTGATATACCATCGATAAGATAAACCCACTTAGGACGATAAAAAAAGCATGCCCAATTGCTACGGTAAATACCTCTATGTGTACCAAAAAAACCAGAATTGCGAAAAAAAACCTTAATGATGAAAGAGATTTAATCATGTGCAAATTTATTAAAGAAAAAACTTATTTTTGTTAAAAAAACTTTGATTTTTAACAAAATAAAATTTCAGCCCTCTGTACTTATATTACTCTGTTTGTTTAGTTGTGCACTACTTATACACATCGGAAATGGCTACCCTAAGACCACGGCGTTAATTACAGTACTAACTGCCCTGCAATTTATAAATTTTAAATTGTGGTGGCCTACACTATTTACAATTCTAATATTTCTGTCTACCGAGTTAATTAAATTTCCGCGTATTCCAAATCATGCCAATCTCGAAATTTTTATAAGCCTTATTATTATATTCTTCATTTGCCTATTGTTGTCAGGAAAAAAAACAAAGTATATAACCGCAGAAAATCTCCCTCTAATATTTAGATATTCTCTTATTACAATTTACTTTATTGCAGGTTTTCATAAGCTTAATAGTGGCTTTTTTGATGTAAATGGCAGCTGTATAACACATATAGGAAAAGAATTGAACCAACTTGTTTTTGGCAGAGATTTTATACTATCTCAAAATACGGCTTTGTTCTTTAAGGTAGCAATACTAATCATAGAAATGATTGTTCCGTTTGGACTTCTATTTTACAATACACGTAAAGCAACAGCTTATTTATTAGCAGTATTCCACATATACTTAAGCCTTTGTGGTTTCGCTAATTTTAGTTCACTGGCAGGATTTTTTCTTGCAGGATGTATACTGGATTTTTCAAATGCTAATCTTCAATCAGTTATTCTTAAAGGACTAAGATGGTATATTTTTTTTACTATCATATCCTGCGTAGCAATACATGTAGCATCCCGATTGAAAATACTTGATGATAATATGGAACTTCGTTTTCTAAACGGCATTATTTTTAACATCGGATGGTCATACTTTTTTATCAAACTGTTAAATAATCATCCATTTATAAAAGCTAAATATTTTCCCTCATTAATACCTGTAATGGCTTCTTTAGTTATTAGTTTGTGGGGTATGCAATGTTATATAGGTTTATCGTCAGCTGGAAACCTTAGTATGTTTAGCAATCTAATTACTGAAAAGAGTAGGCAAAATCATTATATAGTAAATGGTGATATAACTAAAATATGGAATTTCGAAGAAGATTTTGTTACTATTTTAGAACTTCCTGAAAATTTAAAGTGGCAGGGAATATTAGATTTAAAAGGATGTGATCTTCCTTTAATTGAATTTAAGGTGCAAACAGAGAGATGGCTGACAGAAGATTCTAAAACAATAAAGTGTAAATTATTATACAAAGGCGAAGTAGTGCAAATAGACGACCTAAGGAACTCAGAATTCGGAAAAGCCAAATGGTGGTATAAATATCTACTATATAGAAAAATACCTGCTAAAAATGAATGTTTATGGTAAATAAAAAAAGGCTGGTTAAACCTAGTCATCGTTGGAAGAAATTCCGACCATTTTCATTTGATATTTTGAATACCTTCAAAGAGTACCAACAATAGGCAAACCATAAATATCTGAGCAAATACTTACAATAAATATTTTCTAAAATAAACCGAAAGCACAATCCAGTACACAAAGTAAGTCAGTGCATATCCCATAACAGCACCTTCAGCTCCATGATTTTCTATGAGTAAAGTGCATGATATGTACAACAACAAAGAAGATAGAACTTCTGTAATTATAAAAGCTTTGGTAAGCTTCTTTGCAAAAAACTGATACGCTAAAATAAGCGACCCTACTTTGAAAAAATCGCCTAATAGCTGCCAGAAAAATAATTCTGTCATCGGTAAAAAGTCTCTTTTAAATATAACAAGTATCACAAACTCTCTGAGAATATACAGAACAATAAAGCCAACGGCAAATAATGGCAACATTGATTTATAGTAATCCCAAAAAACCTTTTTTGTTTCGGTACGGCTTTGTGCCTGAGCGAGTTTCGGTAAAAAATAAATAGAGAGCATGGTCGAAGCAAACATAAGGTAAAATGAAGCCAGCCTGTTCACAGCTTCCCAGTGCCCTGCAGTATCGAGGCTATAATTGCTCATTAAATTGCTACGTATGCTGTGGTATATAAGCGGACTCAAAAGTGCTGTAATCAGGCTCATAAAGCTATAAGCTAACAGGCTTCGCAGTATTGTGGTATCGAAATATTTTAAATTTAAAAAAGAGAATCCGGGAAATCGCTGCCATACATTATAAAATGCAAAAACAAAAAATAAGGCCTGAAAAAGTATAAGTGCCAGCAAAGCCCCATTGGTTTGAAACTTCCACATTAGCAACACCGATAACACAACTCCTATAACATTCCCGCTAATATTTAACCATATAACCTTTTTATAATCTCCAAGACCATTTAGCACCGCCATAAAAACAAGGCTGCCTGCATACCATGGTAAAGAAAGTGCCAATACTTTAAATAGCCAGGAGTACTCATCGCCCTCGGTTTTAAAAACCCATTCGCTAAAATATCCGGAAAGCGTAAGTAGCAAAACGCTTATAAAAAGTATTACACCTAACAGCGTAAAAAAAACAGTAGATAGTATAGTGTAAAGCTTCTCCTCATTTTTTTGGTTTTCTGCGGTATACTTTATAATACCATTTTGCATACCTAAGGTCGAATAGCTTTCAAGCGTGGTAAGAAAATTACGGAGATTGCCTGTAATAGCAAGTCCACCTGCACCAATATATTCTGCTATAGCTTTAGATGTCACAAGACCGCCGAGTATACGTACTATGACACTTATGCCGTTAAGCGAAAATATCTTTACTACAGGCTGTTTTAATATGTTAAACAGTAATTTCAATAGACTATATAATTACATTATCTAACAGATAATGATTGGCAGTTTCTACCTCATAAAAATCCTGTAAGACAGTACGTGCTCCATAACTCTCTTTCCAAAACGAAAGACCGTTATTGAGTTTCCGCCCACTCTCTTCGTTAGAAATTCCGAAGTCAAAATATTTTTTATGGCTGAATTCTGTTGTAATCAAATGATAGAACAGATAATCCAGGCTTCCGAGCTCATTTTTGTCGGCACCGGATGCGATATACTGTGCATGAACAACAGTATCAGTTTCAAACAATACAGTGCCTGCTGCAATCCTGCCTTCATGTTCAATTACGTACAGCTTAATATTATCCGGAAAAAGTGTTTTTAACCGTACAATTTCTTCTGCCGAATGAACAGGATTTGCATTATGTCTTTCCTTAAGGTTTGGGATAAGCAATTCATTCCAAAAACGATCAAAATCTTCTGATTGCTGAACGCTAAACGTATTGGCAATACCCTTTTTTACACCTTCCATACGGTTGGATGCAATTTTAATTTTTGATGCATTTTCGATAACTGAAAGCGCATCGCGCCTTACTGTCTTACCATGTACCAAGAATAATGCATACTCTGTTTCTTGAGAAGGTATTCTATTATAAATGTATGGCAGCTGTTTATAATGGAACTTGGTAATACCGTTATTATTTAGAAATAAAAGTAGTGCATTAAATATCTCTAATACAGCAGCCTGCTTTAATTTCTCTGTATATACAAGACCGCCATAAGTAAGTCCCTGATGCGAATAGACTTCGTTTCCCGAAATATTAGCAGGTAGTAAGGCTACCAGTTTTTTACCCTCGAACACCATTAACGAATAATCGTTAAAACGGTCGCTATGGTACTCCATGAAATCTCGCTGGAACAGGAAAGTACCATTTTTTGATTTGAGAATAAAATTGCTCCACTCCTTTTTATAGTCAGGAGAATATTTTATTATAGAATAATGCATCATTACTGGTGTTTGTGGCAATACGGTAAAAGTAAAAATAATCCTTCAGTAATTATCAACGCATTATAATAATAACGCGAATTCATAATAATGTTGTTTTACGTTAAAAAATTGAGTGTTTATAAATAATTGTTAATTTTAGAAAAAAAATGCCGTGAAAAAAAAACTACTTGTATTTTTTTTAATGATAATTTCCTTATCTGCCAATAGTCAGGTAGATGTAGCGCTATATAAACAATTTAACGGCAGGTACGATTTTACTTTTGTAGGCAATACGCTTAATTTAAAAAGTAATGGAGCAAACACTACACCCTGTACGTTACTTACAACATCATCACAATCGTTAAACCTGCCCGCAGGCAATACCATTGAAAGCGCCTATTTGTATTGGGCAGGATCCGGCACCGGCGATTTGGATATAAAGCTTAATGGACAGAATATTACTGCCGAGCGTACATTTGATGTAATTTTTGATAGCGCTGGTGACAACATTTCCCGTCCGTTTTTTAGTGCATTCGCTGATGTTTCGGCTATTGTAAAAAACCAGGGCAATGGCACGTATACAGTATCTGACCTTGATCTTACCAATGTTATTAATGAAATAGGGCAAACACCTGCACAAAATATTTATTGCAGAAATGGCACAAACTTTGGCGGGTGGGCTATTGTTGTAATTTACGAAAACAATAGTTTTGCGCTTAATCAGATTAATGTTTACGATGGCTTGCAATTTGTTCCTGACGAGGTAAATATTACACTTGATAACCTTAATGTTTATAACAGCATAGGTGCTAAGACCGGTTTTATAGCATGGGAAGGCGATAGCGCCTTAGACGATGGAGAGAGCCTGAAAATAAACGGTTCGGTTTTAAGCAATACGCTCAACCCTCCTACCAATGCTTTTAACAGCACCAACACCGTTACAGGATCAAGCAACCTGTACAATATGGATCTTGATATTTATAACGTTGAGGACTATATAATTCCCGGCAATCCTACCGCCGACATACAACTTACTTCTGATGCCGATTTTGTTATGATAAATGTTATTGTAACGAGACTAAACAGTATATCTCCAGATGCCACAATTACTATTGACGATGAATTTAAAGATTGTGTATCGCACATATTAAAACTGGATTACACCGTTCACAATGATAATGCAACAGATGTTTTACCCGCAGGAACAATTGTTGCTGTATATCTTGACGGCGACCTCATTACCACTTTTACCACACAAACAGAAATTGCTATAAACGGTAGCGAAAGCGGCACGCTTATAATACCGTTGCCTGCTAACCTAACGGGCAGCGTACAATTGCTTTTCGTAGTTGACGACGATGGAACAGGTACAGGTGCTGTTATAGAAATAGACGAGAGTAATAACTCTTATGTACACAATACAACCCTTTGGGCTTTAGAACCCATTAATCCTGCTGACATAACAGAATGCGAAACGGCAAGCAACACCAATGTGGGGATTTTTGACTTTTCTGATTATGAACAATCCTTGAAAACAGACCCCGCCCAAATGGTTACTTTTTATCATACCGAAGCAGGTGCACAGGCAGAAAATGCAGCCGACCAGATTACTACTACTTCTAGCTATCTTAGTATCCAAAACCCCGAAACCATATATGTTAGGCTGGACGACCCAAATGGCTGTTCTACCATTGCTTCTTTTAACCTTATTGCTATCGACTGTACCTTCCCGGATGGTACTATCATTATCGATACTATTGTTACTACCTGCGATTCTAAAATCTTACAGGTTACTTATACCGTAAACAATTTCAATAGTTTTGATATCCTGCCTGCTAATACTCCTGTTGCCATTTATGCAAATGGTATTTTACTAACAACTACAACAACATCGGCAGATATTACTATTGGCGGTAGCCTTACAGCAACTATTACAATTACGATACCTGATAGTGTACCCCAAAACTTCAATCTGACTTTTGTTATAGATGATACCGGCACCGGTACTGGTATTGTGGTTGAAACAAACGAAACTAACAACAGCTTTACAACACCATTCATTCTATGGGTTTCGCCTGTTTTACCTCAACCTGAAGACATTGAAGGCTGCGAAACCTTTAACGGATCGGGTATTGGAGAATTTGATTTTTCAGCATATGCCGAATCATTGAAAATTAATCCCACGGATGTAGTTACTTTTCACATTTCACAGCAGCATGCGGAAGATAATACTGACGCTATAGCTCCTACAGGTTATAACGCAACATCGGGAACTGAGATATTTGTACGACTTACCGATAGTAACGGTTGTTATGATACGGCATCGTTTCTATTGGAAATTATAGATTGTTATTTCCCTGATGCTACTGTAATAATAGATGATGTTTACAAACAATGTAACTCGCGCATACTTCACATTCACTATACTGTAAGTAACCTCAACGGAACCGATATGCTTCCTGCATTAACCCCGGTGGCCATATACGCTAATGGCCAATTAATTGCAGTAACCAAAACAATTGGCGAACTTGCTATCGGCGAAAGCGAGCCGGGCTTTATAGAAGTTACTGTCCCCATTGGCATTCCACTCGATTTTGAGCTTGGCATTACCGCCGATGATATTGGCAACGGAACAGGTATAGTTATAGAATTGGATGAAACTAATAATGGCTTTATTCAGGATGAGAACCTGCCGTTGTCTCCCGAATTAATTCAGCCGGACGATATTGAAGAATGCGATAAAGGCTTTGGGCTGGCAACTTTCGATTTTTCGCATTATGCAGAAAAGTTAAAGAATTACCCTAACGAAACAGTTACTTTTTACAGGACACAGCCTAATGCCGACCAGGATCTTGACCGAATTTACAACATTGGAAATTATAGCACAGACGAGAACCCTACACGCATATACGTTAGATTAGATAACGGAACCTGCCATACTACAGCATCGTTCCTTTTACGTACTAAAAAATGTAAACCTGTTACACACAATTACCTCACGCCCAATGGCGACGGTTATAACGACGAGTTTTTTGTGGAGGGGCTGCGTAATATTTTCCTAAACTTCAAGATGTCCATCTATAACCGCTGGGGTACGCTTGTATGGACAGGCGATCACAGCAGGGCCGACTGGAATGGCATTGCAGATGTGGCAAAAGTTGGTAGCGAGAACCTCCTCGTACCCGAAGGAACGTACTATTTTGTACTGGAGCTTAACGACCCCGATTTCCCTGATCCTATTGTAGACTGGGTATATGTAACGAAATAAAAAACATAAAATAAATTAAAAGGCCTGTAAAATTATATTTACAGGCCTTTTAAAATTTAGTTGTTTGTAACAGCTAACTTAACTTCTATATTACCGCGCGTAGCATTAGAGTATGGGCATATTTGGTGTGCCTTATCGGTAAGTTCCTGTGCCTGTTCAATAGTCACTTCCGGAATGTTTACATCAAGTTCTGCTGCAAGGCCAAAACCACCATTCTCTAATTGAAGGATACTAACGTTTGCCTTAACTGTAGTCTCTCCGGTTTTGATTTTCTGTGTTTTGATTATCAAGTTAAGTGCGCTGTCAAAACACGCCGCATAACCCGCTGCGAATAGCTGTTCAGGGTTAGTGTAATCATCGTTTGCACCGCCCAAAGCCTTTGGCATCCTCACTTCAAGGTCTAATACTCCGTTATCGCTTTTTACGTGTCCGTTTCTTCCGCCTGTGGCAGTAGCATCTGCTGTATATAGTGCTTTCATTGCTTGTATATTAAATTATGTATAATGGAATTATTCTGATTTTAAAATTTTATTGATGATGCTTCTTAGCTGTACTAATTCATCGATAGTTATAGTAAGTGAGTCCGCCAGTTGCTCAGGAACGCACACAGCTTTGCTTTTAAGCGCCTCACCTTCTTTAGTAAGCGATACATTTACAACGCGCTCATCAACAGTACTCCTATTTCTTATAACAATACCCTTTTGCTCCAGCCGTTTTAGTAGTGGCGTAAGTGTTCCACTATCAAGGCGTAGCTTCTCTCCCAATTGATTTACCGTCTGATGCTCTTCTTCCCATAATACAAGCAGTACCAGATATTGCGGATACGTAAGTCCCAATTCATCCAGTAGTGGCCTGTACATCGCGGTTATCTCACGCGATAAGGCATATATAGGAAAGCACAATTGATTTTCAAGTTTTAAGTTAGCTTTCATCATGTTCTATTTACAATGCAAAGATATATATTGTGCACAATATAATTTTGTAAAATACATTTAAATATTTCTTAAATTAAATATCAGATTAAATTGAAATCCATTTGGGGTTTTACTATTTAGAAATAAAAAGCAGGGTTTTAAGTCCAAAACAAAAAACGCAACATTGTTTTTAAAACGACTGAATATCAAACAATTGTATTGTTTTAATTTTACGCACAAAAACGTAATTTTGGAATTATAAAGTGCAACTTTAAAAGTGTTATTTTCGCTCTATAACAGGCATAGACCACTTATAATTTACAGCTAACAATCTGATGATTATAATAATACCCGAAGTTGCCAGGTACAAAACATCCTGTTGTACGTTCCATTGCTTTAAGAGAAAGAAAAAACAACCGCCAATAATACATATGGTAGCGTAAATTTCCTTCCTGAAAATAACAGGAATATCGTTGCATAAAATATCCCTCAGTACTCCTCCAAAGCAGGCTGTTATAGTACCAAGAGCGATACAGATTACCGGATGTAATCCTGTAGCAATACCTTTTTCAAGACCAATAAGTGTAAATACCCCGAGCCCAATAGTATCGAACAAAAACAGGGAAACCCTGAGTTTATCAAGCTTCTTCCTGAAAATAAGTGCTATGACAAACCCGGTCATAATAAGATAAACGTAGTTTAGGTCACGCATCCACCCTACCGGAGTGCGTCCTATAAGCACGTCACGGAGCGTACCCCCTCCTACCGATGTTACAAACGCAATAACCAGCACCCCGAAAGGATCCATTTTTTTACTCATAGCAGTAAGGGCACCCGACATGGCAAATGCCATAGTACCAAAAATATCAAGAAGGTAAAACATTACATTTTCTGGGTATAGAAGTTATAATCGTGCAGTACAGTATCTACAAAAGCAGTAGGATTTGCCGAAACCGACTTTATGCCCGTAACCGACTCTATCTTTGTCTGAAGTTTGGCTATCATCTCAAAATCAGTAGTTTTGAGGCTTATTTCATAGGTTTCTTTTATAATACGCATATCGTTATCCGTAAGCTTAATAACAAGCGGATATACAGGTACATAGCTATTGTTAATTTCTTTAAGGATAGTATGGTTTATATTAATATTATTCTTAAGGCTTATTACAGCAGTACCGGCTGCCATATCGCCAAGACGCTGTGTTTTGCCATTTATCATCATGCTGATGAGCCCGATAAAACTAAGAGGGGGTGTAACTTCGACAATGCGCAATATCCATCGGACGAGGTAATCACCAAAACCTGCCTGGTAGCCGTCTATTTTAATAACTTTTATTTTCATAATGCGTTTTCCGACAGACTGTCCTTCCATAAGTGCCTCCTGCCACAGTGCATAGAATAGAACCGGCAGCGAAATGATGCCGTGAATTGCATTTTGCGACCACATATCAAGGCCATATACCAGATCTCCCATATGCAAGAGTCCCAATAGCAGGTAATAAATTACAATGTAATAGGCAATAATAATCAAAGCGTCAAGCAGATACGCAAGTACGCGTTCTCCTACAGAAGCTGTATTAAAATTTATATTAACATTTTGCGTAGTTGTTATGGAAAGTTCTGACATATTTTATATTTTAGCTAGGTATGAGAGAAGTTGCATTCATAAAACAAAATAAAGAAAAATGGCTTGAATTTGAACAGGCTATTTTTGGTAAAGCTAAAAAAAATCCTGATGAATTGGCTAGCCTTTACATTCATTTAATTAACGACTTGTCGTACGCACAAACATATTACCCTAAAAGCAAGACGGTTATCTACCTTAATCACCTTGCATCTATTACCTATCAGAAAATTTACAAGACTAAAAGGGAGAAAACAAACAGGATTGTACACTTCTTCAAGACAGAGGTACCCCTTATTGTGTATGAAAACAGGCGTTATGTGCTATATGCTTTTCTTTTGTTTTTCATTTTTACGTTAATAGGTGTGATTTCTGCTGCTAAAGATGATTCTTTTACCCGCCTTATCTTAGGAGATGGCTACGTTAATATGACTCTGGAAAATATAGAAAAAGGCAACCCGGTGGCCGTTTATAAAAGCGGAAGCAACTGGGGAAGCGCTATCGGCATTACCTTAAATAACCTTAGGGTTGGTGCACTTTCTTTTGCTGCCGGTATTTTTGGCGGTGTAGGTACTGTATATATTTTATTTAAAAACTCTGTCATGCTGGGCTCATTCCAATACTTTTTTTATGAGCGTGGCGTATTTTGGGCAAGTGTAAGAGGTGTATGGATACATGGCTGCATGGAAATTTTCGCCATTGTTATTGAAGCCGCTGCCGGGCTTATTTTTGGTGCAGCATTGCTTTTCCCAAAAACATTTTCAAGAATGGCATCGCTTAAAAGAGGTTTTAAAAACGGACTCAAAATATGGTTCAGCACTATACCGTTTACCATTGCGGCAGGCATACTGGAGGGTTTTGTTACCCGCTATTCTCCTGTAATGCCAAGAGTTCTTAATGTATTTATAATACTGTTTACATTGGCGGTAATTTCATATTACTACTTGGTATACCCATACATTGTAAACAAAAAATCGAAGATTAATGTTCCAACTCTATAAGTCGCGCAACTTTAACGCAATAATAAACGACACCTTTGGCTTTTTTAAGACGGAGGGAAAAAACTACATAAAGAACTACATTATAATTAATGGCGGACTATTGCTTGTGCTTGCCGTGCTGGCCTTTATTATTGGTAAAGTTTTTTTTGAGAATCTTTTTTTCGGAGCTGCCGGACAGGACTCTGCCGATATGGCGGGAGAATATTTTAGCGAGAACTTTGGTTTTATGGTAGGACTTGGAGTACTCACAGGGATACTTATACTTTTAGTTACTATTATAAACTACAGCTATCCGGTAATTTACCTTAAGCTTCTTGAAACTAATGAAAAGCCCGACACCAAACAGCTTATTTCAGCAATAAAGAAAATTTTAGGCAAGGCAGTACTGTTTTCGTTATTATCACTAATCACGTTTGTACCGCTTGCTATACCGCTATTTGCAGCTTCTGCCCTGATGATAGTACTGGTAATTACAATTCCGGTTGCTATAGCCTTATTTGCTGCTTATACTTGCTGGATATATTTAACTTTTTATGATTATTTAAGTACAGACAACGGTTACTTTACCTCTATGGGTAACGGATGGAAAATGCTGTTTAAGAATTTCTGGGCACACATGGGTAGTACTGCTATATTTTACGTGATATTATACATTTTTCAGATGCTGCTTATGTTCCTTGGTTTTATAATTGAAAGCATTACAGGACTGGTGGATTCAAGTACAAATCCACTAGGTAAAATGGATTCTGCCGAAGCATTATCTTTCTTTGGTATTTTGGTACTAATAGGCTTCCTTATCTATGTTTTTGTGGCCTTTATTGTTGGTAACCTCATACTGGTAAACCAGGGTATTATATATTACAGCTGCCGCGAACAGCAGGAAAACAAATCGCTTTATAAAGATATTGACCTAATAGGATCTGACGTTGAATAAATTACTACTATACCTGCTGCTAAGCAGTGCACTTACGCTCTCTGCCCAAACTACGGCGGATACAATTCCTGTAGCTGAAAGTCTTGTTGAAGCAGAGCTTGGCGACACACTCATTCCGCCACCGCCGGTTGTGGAAAAAGTGTTTAAAGAGCGTAGTTTTGCTCCCAATTTTAAAGAAAAATATAACACTCCGGAATTTAAGTACGAAACTAAGACTGCAGCCAAATCTACCTGGGATCGTTTCTGGGAATCTATTGGCCGCTTTTTTGACAGGCTATTCGGTACAGGACAGCGATCTACCAACAGCATTAGTTATTCGATCATATTACGTATACTGGCATTTTTAATTATAGGGTTTGTAATTTATATGATCGTAAGGGTTATACTGAACAAAGAAGGTATGTGGATCTTTGGACGATCGAACAAAAGAATTAAGGTTCAGGATGCTTTACAGGAAGATATACACCAAATGGACTTCAGGCTGCTTACTGAACAGACCAAAAAAGACGGCGATTACAGACTAGCTGTACGTTACTACTACCTGTGGCTGCTAAAAAAATTATCCAACAAAGAGATTATAGACTGGCATTGGGATAAAACCAACAGGGATTACCTGTATGAAATTAAGAACGATACACTGAGAAACGATTTTGAATACCTTTCTTATGTATACGATTATAGCTGGTATGGCGAATTTCCGCTGGACAGCACTGCTTTTGCGAAGGCCGAAAAAGCATTCCTGAAAACCTTAAATACTTTATAAGATGAACAGGAAACTAATTATATATATAGTATTTATAGCATTGGTGGTTGGGCTATTGGTTATGATAGATTCTTCAAGGCCAAAACCTATAAACTGGATGCCGACCTATGCCGTAAAAGATAAAATTCCTTTAGGGCTTTATGTGTTTGATAAAGAAGCACCAACGCTTTTTAAAGGCAACGCCATAAACAAGCTTAATGTTACGGCTTACGAATATTTTGACAGCCTTTACGATTATAAGACCAAACGCTATAAAGCAAGCGGGACGTATCTTACTATCGCCGAAGAAAATAGCATGGACAGGGAATCTGTAATGGAAATTATCTATTTTGCCGATCACGGCAATACAGTGTTTTTAAGCATGAAAGATTTTCCATCTGCATTATTAGATACGCTAAAAGTACAAGTGTCGGGAGCTTTCTCTTTAAAAGATACTCTAAGGCTAACATTGCCGGGCAAGACCGGAAATAAAGCCTATAAGTTCAGCCATGGCGCAGGAGAAACGTATTTTGACTCTATCGATACTAAAAAAATAAAGGTGTTGGGCTATCAGCAGGTAGCATCTAAACAACGCCCTAATTTTATAAAAGTGCCTTTTGGTAATGGTAATTTCCTGTTGCACACGCAGCCTGCAGCCTTTAGTAATTATCATTTATTGAAAGATGATCATTCAACTTATGCAGAAGGGCTATTATCTTATATTCCGCAGGGCGATGTGTTTTGGTATTCTGATTATTTCATGAAGCGTAAAGATATATCAGATAATAGTTTGCGATACATATTAAGCCAGCCGGCGCTTAAATGGGCAATGTGGATTGGGTTGCTTACATTTATAGTGTTTGTACTGTTTAACGCTAAAAGAAAACAACGTATTATTGAGGAAATTGTTCCCCTTAGAAATACTACGGTAGATTTTGCGAGAACGGTTGGAAACCTGTATTACCAGGAAGGTAATCATCATACTATTATAGAGAAGAAGATAATTTATTTCCTTGAAAAAGTAAGGAACGATTATAATATAGACACTTATTCGCTTGACGATGCTTTTGTAGAAAAACTACATTTAAAAACCGGCAAGCCTGTAGAAGATATTGAAAAAACAGTACGTTTGATTAAACAACACAGGCATCAGTTTGTTAGCACAGAGGCTGATGTAATAGCTATTAACAAAGCAATAGAAAATTTAAGGTTATGACAGAATCTTTTGAAAACGAAAATATGGAGAATACAAATCCTGAAGGTGTAACACCACAGGCTACCAATGAAAATGAGATTGCAGGCGGTATCAATATAGAAAAAACAAAAGCACCGGAAAGTGAAAACATAAACTTTCAGTCGAGGCTTAATCTATCTGAACTGCAACAAAGCATTGCCGATGTTAAGAGGGAAATAAGCTCTGTAATTGTTGGGCAAAGCAAAATGATTGACCAGCTTTTGGTAGCTATACTTTCTAATGGGCACGTGCTACTTGAAGGTGTTCCGGGTGTGGCCAAAACCATCTCGGCAAAACTACTTTCTAAAACACTATCGTTAGATTTTAGCAGGATACAGTTTACGCCGGATTTAATGCCATCGGATATTTTAGGTACATCGGTATTTGATATGTCTAAATCGGCTTTTACCTTTAAAAAAGGACCTATATTTTCTAACTTCGTACTCATCGACGAGATAAACAGGGCGCCTGCAAAAACACAGGCTGCATTATTTGAAGTTATGGAAGAACGCCAGATAACTGTTGAGGGTACTACTTACCCTATGGAAGCTCCGTTCTTAGTTATAGCGACACAAAACCCTATTGAGCAGGAAGGTACTTACCGGCTTCCGGAAGCTCAGTTAGACCGTTTCCTTTTCAAAATCAATATAGATTACCCTAATCTTGATGAAGAGATAGCGATACTGCAAAGAGAAAACGCGCTTCAGGACAGGGAGAAACTGGATAACATCAAAAAAGTGCTTTCACAGTCGGATATCATTAAATATCAGGGCATTGTAAAACAAATTGTTATCGAGCCTCAGTTACTTGAATACATTGCTAAAATAGTTACCAATACCCGCGATAACGCGTTCCTTTACCTGGGTGCATCGCCGCGTGCATCTATTGCTATACTTAATGCATCTAAAGGATATGCCGCACTTAGGGGCAGGGACTTTGTAACTCCGGATGATATTAAAGAATCTGCCATTCCTGTACTACAGCACCGTGTTATGGTTGCACCGGAACGCGAAATGGAAGGCTTAACAAGCGAACAAATAATTAAGCAGATAATAGATACTGTAGAAATTCCGCGTTAATGAAGTGGTTTAAACGCATATACCTCAACAACTTTTTTTTCTATGTGCTCATGGGCATAATAGTATGCTTTATAGTATCTTACTTTTTCCCTTCGTTGTATCGCGCTACATGGATGCTGCTGTATATCTTCCTTGGTTTTACAGCTATAGATTTTATACTGCTTTTCCTGACAAACCAACGGTTTAATGCAGAACGTAATGTACCCGAAAAATTAAGTAACGGAGATGAAAACCCTATCCTTTTAAAACTGGATAGCGGTTACTCCTTCCCCGTTAGTATAAAAGTAATAGATGAAATACCGGTACAGTTTCAGGTACGTAACTTTGAGGTAAAACGAAAAGTTCCATCTGGCGGAAGCGACAGCTTTGAATACTTTTTACGGCCATTAACCCGCGGAGAATATTTTTTTGGCAGTCTTAATGTATATGTATCGTCTCCCCTGCACCTTGTGTGCAGAAGATTTATATATGACACAGGACACATGGTACCTACCTACCCTTCTTTTATTCAGCTTAGAAAGTACGACCTTATGGCGTTCTCGAACAGGCTGTTTCAATACGGGTTAAAAAAGATACGCCGTATTGGCCATACTATGGAGTTTGAGCAGATTAAAGATTATGTTGCCGGAGATGACATACGAACGATTAACTGGAAGGCTACCGCCAAGAAAAACCAGTTGATGGTGAACCAGTTTCAGGACGAACGATCGCAGAACGTATATATGGCCATAGATAAAGGCCGTATTATGAAAATGCCTTTTAACGGACTGAGCCTTCTGGATTACGCCATAAACTCTACACTTGTACTATCAAACATTATCCTTAAAAAACAGGATAAGGCTGGTATGTTTACCTTCTCTAAAAAAGTAGAGAACCGTGTGGCTGCCGATCGCCGTTCGGCTCAGATGCAGCGTATACTGGAAACACTCTACAATGTAAACACCAACTTTTTTGAGAGCGATTTTGGACGTTTGTATGCCGATATTAAAAAGAATATTACCCAGCGAAGTTTAATCCTACTTTATACCAATTTTGAAACACTTGACGGATTGAAACGTCAGTTACCTTATCTAAAAGGTATTGCACACAGCCACCTGCTGGTAGTAGTTTTTTTTGAGAACAGCGAGTTGGAAGAGCTTACCCAGGCTACACCTGATAATGTTCAGGAGATATACGACCAGGTGATCGCAGAAAAATTTGCTTTTGAAAAAAGGCTGATCGTTAATGAGCTTAAGAAATACGGAATTTATTCGGTACTAACAAAACCCGAAAACCTTACCATAGAAAGTATTAACAAATACCTTGAAATTAAAGCAAGGGGTATTTTGTAATAGCTGTGGTTTGTTTTTAGGGAAGTAACGGTTTTCCAACTGAAAATATTACTATGAAAACAAACCATATTCTATTGCTGGCAGCCCTTACACTGCTGGCTTCCTGCAAAAAAGATTCCGCCTCCGATGGAGCTTCACATACCGTTGCGGTAGAAGAAGCAAGAGATACCACGGCACCTGAACCTGAAATTATTATAAGAACGTATGAGCTAAAGCAGCTTGTAGATCCGTTTACGGCAGAAAAAAAGCTTGTAGAGCTACAACTTAAATCAGCCTCTCCCGAGGAAGCCAACAAACTGTACGATAGTTTTTTCGAGTCAAACAAAAAACTGTTATCTAAAATGATGGCTAAAGAGCAGAATATACTGGATAACTTTTACAGCTATTTTTATGGAGAAAAAGGCCCGGTTAGCCCGCCCGATTCTATTCAACGAAAGGTTGTGCAGCTTAAAAATGCAGGGCTTGAATTTTGCGAACAGGGCGAAGGCTACGTGGATATATGCCTTGGACATGATTTTTACTACAATATGTTCAAAAAATATGTCACAGATGATTACAAAGAATATCTTCGCATAAAAGCAGACGAAGACAAAGTGTTTTACTCGGCAGATGCAGGACTTCATGTAACATTTAAAGAAGTATCAGACAGGGTATTAAATTGGGAGAACTTTATAGCTAAATACCCTAAAAGCAAATTTATTAGCGAGGCCAAGGAAGATTACAGGATTTATCTTGACGATTATTTCTTTGGACAAGATAATACGCCTGCCCATGACGATTCGGGAAAATACTATGAAGAAAACGTGACAGAATACCACCGTTATATTGCCAAAAACCCAAACAGCTTTGCCGCAAAATTGGCTAGAATCGCCTTAGAACATACAGGAAGCGTCGATGAGCTAATAAAGATTATAAGGACAGAACATCAAAAATATATCGGCAAATAGTTTACAAGGCTTGCTAACATCGTAAATTTGCCGTATCACTTAAAAATCTCGATTTGAAACAGATAACAAGCGCACAGAATCCTTTTATAAAATCGTTAGTACAGCTTCAGGAAAAAGCAAAGGCGAGACTCCAGAGCGGTACTTTTTTAATTGAAGGCCAGCGTGAAATTCAATTGGCGCGTAAAGGCGGATACATTATAGAGACAGTATTATTTCTACCTGATATGCTAACTGAAGTTCAGGTTGCAGCGCTAGCCGGCAGAAGTACCGATATTATAGAGGTTAGCCGTGAAGTATATCAAAAACTGGCCTATCGCGATACCACCGAGGGAATCATTGCAATTGCCAAAACCAAAAGCCTAGAATTAGCTGATCTTGAACTGGGTGAAAACCCATTAATCCTGATCGCGGAAGCTCCGGAAAAACCGGGTAACCTTGGCGCACTTTTACGTACTGCCGATGCTGCAAAGCTGGACGCCGTTATTGTTGCCAATCCAAAAAGCGATATGTTCAATCCCAACGTGGTAAGATCCAGCGTTGGCTGCCTTTTTACCAACCAGATAGCTACCGGAACTACAGACGAAGTTATTGAATACCTGAAATCTAAAAACATTAGTATTTATTGTGCTACGCTTCAGGATTCTACGCAATATCATACGCAGGATTATACAACGCCGTCGGCACTTGTTGTGGGCACAGAGGCTACAGGCCTTACGCAGGAATGGCGTGATGCATCTACAAAAAATATAATTATACCTATGCAGGGCGAGATAGATTCTATGAATGTATCTGTTGCCGCTGCCATCTTAATTTTTGAAGCTAAAAGACAACGGGGATTTTAATCCCCTTAAATTTTACCTATGAGGAATATAAGCATATCTCAGAACTTTAAGCGAAGTGCCCAAAAAGCAATACTCTCAATTATCTTTTTTGTCTTTACCTATATTGTTTTAGTGGTGTTGGCAATAGGATTTACCATTGCCTGCGGATACGGAGGAATTATGCTTATTGCACTTAAGCCTTCTTTACTAACACTTATGCTTGGGTTGGGTGCAATAAGTATTGGTTTGCTGATATTGTTTTTCATGGTGAAGTTTATATTCGCCAAAAACACGACCGACCGCTCTAATCTGTTAGAAATAAAAAGAGAGGAAGAGCCAAAACTGTTTGCTTTTGTTGAGGATATTGTAAACGAAACGGGCACCGATTTCCCTAAGAAAATATACATATCGTCTGAAGTTAATGCGTCTGTATTTTACGATTCCAGTTTTTGGAGTATGTTTTTACCGGTAAAGAAGAACCTGCATTTGGGTGTAGGACTTATGAACACCGTAACTGTAGATGAGTTTAAGGGTATTGTAGCACACGAATTTGGACATTTCTCTCAGCGAAGTATGAAAGTGGGCAGCTATGTGTATAATGTCAATTATATACTTCATAACATGCTGTATGATAATGCATCTTATGATGCCATTATTGGCAAGTGGGCTAACCTTAGTGGTTATTTTTCGTTAGCCGCAGTAGTTGGTGTTAAGATTATTAGTGGTATCCAATGGGTGCTTAAGCAGGTATATGAAGTTGTAAACCTTAATTACCTGGCATTATCACGCGAGATGGAATTCCACGCCGATGAAGTTGCCGCAAATGTAGCGGGATCTCAGGCACTGGCAACCTCTTTAGTGAGAATGGATCTTGCAGCACATGCCTACAACAACACGCTTAATTTTTACAGCACACTTATAAAAGAAAACAAAAAACCGGATAATATATTCCCACAGATGGGCTTTATACTATCATACTGGGGTAATGAATTTAAGCTGCCTGTTGCTAACGGACTTCCGCAGCCTACGCTAACATCTAAAACACGCTTTAATAAGTCGAAACTTAGTTTTGATGATCAGTGGTCATCGCATCCAAGCGATAAGGATCGCATAAAAAAGCTGGATGAATTAAATATTCCGGTTAAAGCTGCTAACACTTCAATCGCAACCGTATTGTTTGCAGATGCTGAAAAAACAGAGCAACGTGTAACAAGCAGGCTTTTTGCAGAAGTACCTTATACAGCGGCAACTACCGCCCATGCCATTACAGAATTTAAGCCCGATTTCTTAAATAAGATACAAAAGAACACATTTGATAAAAAGTATAACAATTACTTTGACGATCAACCGCTATCCTCTGTAAACTTTGACGACCTGCCTGAAATAAGCGCAACTGAAAAAGAACTATTCAGTCAGCAGTCGGTGGACAGTATATATTATTCGATAGGCCTAAAAAATGATATTGCGACGTTAAACCAGATTGTAAACAAAGAATTTAAAGTAAATTCTTTTGACTATGATGAGCAGCGTTATAAAGCTTCTGATGCTTCGGAACTTATACGAAACGCCGAAGCAAAATTAGAAGAAGTAACGTTACAGATAGAACAGCACAACAAGCAGGTATTTGCCTACTATTACCAGGTTGCCAAAAAGGCGAACCAAAGCGTTACTTATTTAGAGAAGTACAGTAAATATGCCGATTTTGAGAAAGCAATCGAAAAGGAGATAGAGATTTTGACTGCGCTTTACAATTCGACTTCGTTTACGCGCCATACGTGTTCTTTTGAAATTATAAGAGCGAATATGCAGAAAGTACATCAGTGCGAAGAATCCTTCAAAGCGTCTTTAAGAACGCTCCTTGAAAATGAAGCACAAACCAAAACTCTTGACGAAGAAACGAAAGAGATCTTTACAAAGTATGTAACTTCAGAGCTGGTGTACTTTAGCAACGAAACCTATAACGAGGAAGCACTCGGACTTTTATTTGACAGTATGAGCCTGTACAATAACGCACTTAACGACATATTATTTATGTACAAAAAAGAGTTTCTTGACTTTCAGGCATCGCTAACAGAAAGTAAAGTAGTAACTATTGATGAAAAGCAAATTTTAAATTAAAATCTGCATTTGTTATAAATGCAAAACTGACGAGATGAAATCCTTTTATTTTTTAATTGCCCTTATTACTTTTTCGGCGAATGCCCAGCAAAATGAAGCTATTGACTGGAATGAAGCACGCATTAACGGAAAGCTGGAACTGACGATATCTAAACGTGACTTTGAAGCTATCTACAAAAAGGCAGATAGCATTGTTACACCAAACTATGAAGACATATGTGGCAGCGATGAAGACAGCAGGTTTCAATACTACCATTACAAAGGTTTGCAGTACGAGCTTGATAATGGCATTATGAATTTCAGGCAGATAACATTCGGTAAAAAGAACCCAATGTTTTTTACCTACAAAGGTCAGCGATTGGATGGCTCCACAAAAATGGATGATTTTGCAAAGCTGTTTCCTGAGTCTGCAAAAACTGGCGAAAAGGATCAAAAAGAAATTTATATCGTGCTGGCATCGTCAGACATTATGGATGATAGCAGCTGGAGGTTTACCTTTAGAAACGGTGTACTTGCAGCTATAGAATGCTTTTTTCCCTGCTAATGGCAGAACCCCAAACATATTACAATCCGCTTAATGGAGAATATACGAAGATACTTGAATCTTCGGCAGATACCAATGGCGAATATTCATTGCTTGAAGTATCGCTAATGCCGGGAGGTAGAAACCCGCCGCATTACCATACGCGTTTTACCGAAGAATTTATTGCTGTTAAAGGCCGCCTTGGATTACTTTACGATAAGGAAACGGTTTACCTTGAACCGGGGCAAAATAAACTGGTACCTATTGGTATTGAACACCGCTTTTTTAACGACGGAAAAGCCCCCATCCTATTCAGGATCATTTTACGTAGTGGACAGCCCGGTTTTGAGAACTTTATTAAAGGCCTGTTCGGTTTGGTTAATGATGGCAAGACCACAAAAAGCATGATGCCTTTAAATCCGCTTTACGGCGCAGCACTGCTACATTGGGGTGATACACAGTTAAAGAATACCTACTTCCGTATTTTTAGCCCGTTTGCCAAACTGGCTTACTGGTTCTCCAGGAAAACAGGCTTAGAAAAAAAACTGCTTGACAAGTATTGCAAATAGCTGTCTAACTATCGGTTATGAAACAATAGAATTATTCTATGCTGCGTTTTGTTATTGATAAAAATAATCACTAATTTTAAGCCTATAGTTACAGGCAATATATGATTGAGATAGATACAGAACAGGAAAACAAGGCGATTGCCAAAGAATACAAGGAATTACTCCGCATCAGTTACCAGACACTTAGTGAAGACGATAAAAAGCTTATACGAAAAGCTTTTGACGTTGCTGTGGATGCGCATAAAGACCAGCGAAGAAAATCGGGCGAAGCCTACATCTTCCACCCTATTGCCGTAGCTAAAATTGTAGCTTCGGAAATTGGGCTTGGTGCCACTTCTATTGCCTCTGCCCTGCTGCATGATGTTGTTGAAGATACCGATATTACCGTTGAGGATATAGAACGTATGTTTAATCCTAAAATAGCGCAGATCGTTGAAGGCCTTACCAAAATAGCACAGGTTAAGACCGATCAGGAAATATCGATGCAGGCAGAGAATTTCCGTAAAATGCTGCTTACCCTTAACGACGATGTTAGGGTTATCCTGATCAAGATTGCCGACAGGCTGCACAACATGCAGACTATGGGATCTATGGCCGAATACAAACAGGCTAAAATAGCATCTGAAACACTATATATCTATGCACCACTGGCACACCGCCTGGGGCTTTACAACATAAAGAACGAACTGGAAGACCTTGGACTAAAATATACAGAGCCCGCAGTGTATAATGACATTGTGAGCAAGATGAAGGAAACCAAGGAAGAACAGGATGCTTATATCAAGGCAATATCTGATGTTTTGCAGTCGTCCCTCGATGCCGAAGGTATTGAATACACTATTAAAGGCAGGCCAAAGTCGATCTATTCTATTCGCAGGAAAATGCTTGCACAGAACGTTACGTTTGACGAGGTGTATGATAAGTTTGCCCTTCGTATTATTTATAATTCAGACCAGCATGACGAGAAATTCGTTGCCTGGAAGATATATTCTATTGTAACCGACCATTACCGACCAAGCCCAAGCCGATTAAGGGACTGGATATCATCGCCTAAATCTACAGGATATGAGGCGCTGCACATTACTGTTATGGGGCCGAAAGGGCGTTGGGTAGAAATTCAGGTTCGGAGCGAGCGCATGGACGAGGTTGCCGAAAAAGGTTACGCTGCCCACTACAAATACAAACAGGGAGGTGCCGGCGAAGAGCACGGACTTGAAACATGGCTTAACCTGCTTAAGGAAGCCCTGGAAAACACCTCGGGCAATGCCGTAGATTTTGTTGAAGATTTTAAGTTGAACCTTTATGCGAAAGAGATTTACGTGTTTACACCGAAAGGAGAAATAAAATCGCTACCAAAAGGTGCTACATCACTGGATTTTGCTTTCAGCATTCACTCAGAGATCGGCGTAAAAACAAGGGGAACAAGGGTTAACGGAAAATTAGTGCCGTTGAACCATGTGCTTAATAGTGGCGACCAGGTAGAGGTTATAACATCGGCAAACCAAAAACCAAACCCGCACTGGCTGGATTATGTTACTACAGCACGTGCCAAGAATAAGATAAAGAATGTTCTTAACGAGAGCACCAAAAAAATTGCCGACGATGGTAAGGAGCTGCTTACACGTAAGCTTCGCCACCTGAAAATTACGTTGAGTGAAACCGTAGTTAACGAACTGGTAAATTACTTTAAGCTAAAAACCAGCCTTGACCTTTTTTACCGTGTTGGCGTAGGGACTATAGACAATCAGCAGCTTAAGGACTACGCAGCCCTTAAGAGCAATACGTTTATGAACTTCTTTAAGAACAAGATTAAACGTACGCCAAATGTTCCGCAAGAGCAGATTCAGAAAGAAGAAATAAGCCGTAATTATGACCTGCTTGTATTTGGTAAGAACGAAGACAAGCTTGACTACAAATTATCAAACTGCTGCAACCCTATTCCCGGAGATGATGTTTTTGGTTTTATCACCATAAATGAAGGAATCAAGGTTCACAAAAGGGATTGCCCTAATGCCATAAGGCTTCAAAGCAACTATGCGTACCGCATTATGCCCGCTAAATGGATAGATTCATCGCAGGAAGAATTTAAGGCTACACTAAAAATAACAGGAATGGATATACTTGGACTTACAAACGAGCTTACCAAGGTAATATCCAGCAATATGCACGTTAATATACAGAGTATATCGCTTAGTGGTAATGCCGGTATTTTTAATGGACAGGTAACCGTGGTGGTACAGAACAACACCATTCTTAAAAAACTTATAGACAACATTAAAAAAATTGAGGGCATAGATAAAGTGACGAGGATTCATAACAATTAAAAATGAACAGCCGTTTTTTAATACATAAAGCGAAATATATATTTGCGATAACTGCAAGCTTAACATTTACATTAGCTGGCATACTTTTTGACACAAAATTGGGCTGGCTTCTAACTATATTTTTCGGAATATGCAGTTCTTTGTTTATATACATGTTTTTAAATCCTAGGAAAAAGGATACACTATATGCACTATATGACGAAATGTTCTTATTGCAGGATGAAGTGGGAACTGTGCAATACTACAATTGGGGATTTTATAACAGTAGTCAGAAGACTAAATTCTATTGGAACAAAATACATGCTATAACCGCATTTAAAAGAAATCTTATAACAGCGGAGGAAATATACCTTAGCATCGAACAGGAATTTGATGTTTTAATTGTAAGCGAATTTTCTACAGAATGGGATAGATTTAAACAGGAAATCGCAAATCGGTTTGATACTGAAGACCCTGAGTGGTTTGAAAAAATGGCAAGCCATGCATTTGAAGATGACGAAATAATACTTTATAAAAAACAGATGGCAAACAAATCTTTCACTTAACGAAAATTAGATTATCTTTGCACCATCGATACAAAAACCATGGAAAATAATAAAAACCAGGACATTGTAAAAAATGTTTTTACAAAGTTTCTTGAAGATAAAGGCCACAGGAAAACTCCTGAGCGCTATGCTATACTTCAGGAAATATATGACAGCACAGAACATTTTGACATTGAATCGCTGTACATAAAGATGAAAAATAAAAACTATCGTGTAAGCCGTGCTACACTGTACAACACGATAGAGCTGCTTTTAGAATGCGGCCTGGTAAGAAGGCACCAGTTTGGCCAGAACCAGAGCCACTACGAGAAATCGTACTTTGACAAGCAGCACGACCATATTATCATGACAGACACAGGAGAAGTTATTGAGTTTTGCGACCCAAGGATACAATCTATTAAAAAAACGATAGAAGAGATTTTTGGCATTGAAATTCACAACCATTCTTTATACCTTTACGGCCATAAAAAACAACCTGTAGCAGAAACAGAACCGGTAGCGGAGCAGCCTGTTGCAGAAAATTAATAAAGGGCTCGTTTAAAGAAACGACAAACCAACCCTGAAAAGGATTGGTTTTTATTTTTATAGATTATCCGAAAAACAATTAGTTCAATATAACAAACAAATAAAAGGAATGACCGTAGATTTGCTGCTTGGATTACAGTGGGGCGACGAAGGCAAAGGAAAGATCGTTGACGTACTCACCTCTAAATATGATATCATTGCCCGTTTCCAGGGCGGACCAAACGCTGGCCACACACTGGAATTTGACGGAATTAAACACGTTTTAAGAACTATACCTTCCGGTATATTCCACAAAAACTCAGTAAATATCATCGGTAACGGTGTTGTTATGGATCCGGTTGTTTTCCAGAAAGAGATTGAAGGACTTGAAAAATTCAACATTGATATTCAGTCTCGTCTCTTTATTTCGAGAAAAGCACACCTAATCCTGCCTACCCACAGACTTTTGGATGCTGCATCTGAAGCGTCTAAAGGAAAGGCTAAAATTGGTTCTACCCTTAAAGGTATTGGCCCAACATATATGGACAAAACCGGAAGGAACGGTCTTCGTGTAGGTGATATAGAACTTGAAAACTTTGAAGAACTTTACCGCCACCTTGCTGATAAGCACCAGGCCATGATAGACTTCTACAACGTAGAGCTTGAATATGACCTTGCTGAACTTGAAGCAGAATTCTTTGCTGCGGTTAAAGAACTTAAGAAACTTAAATTTATTGATAGCGAAGAGTACCTTAACAAAGCTATGAAAGAAGGAAAAACGATACTTGCCGAAGGTGCGCAGGGATCACTTCTTGATATTGACTTTGGTACTTATCCGTTTGTTACCTCTTCTAACACTACTGCTGCCGGAGCCTGTACAGGTTTAGGCATTGCACCAAACAGGGTTAAAGATGTATTTGGTATCTTTAAAGCATATACTACACGTGTTGGTAGCGGGCCTTTCCCTACAGAACTATTCGATCAGGATGGGGAAACTATGGCACGCGTTGGTAACGAATTTGGTTCGGTTACAGGCCGTGCAAGACGTTGCGGATGGTTAGACCTTGTTGCGCTTAAATATGCAGTTCAGGTTAACGGTGTAACACAGCTTTATATGATGAAAGGTGACGTACTTTCAGGATTCGATACCCTTAAAATATGTACATCTTACAAATATAAAGGTGAAGAAATAAACCACCTGCCTTACAATATTGAACCGGAGAATGTAACTCCTGTTTTTGTTGAGAAAAAAGGATGGGCGGCAGATCTTACAGGTATGACAACGTATGAAGAGCTTCCTGTAGAACTTAAAGAATACATTGAATTTATTGAAAAAGAAGTGGAAGTGCCTATCAAAGTTATCTCTGTAGGCCCGGACAGGACTCAGACAATATTAAAATAATACTAAAGCCGCTTGAAAGAGCGGCTTTTTTTTATCCCCCTGGCTAAAGCTATTTAATTGCAAATCATTCGCACCCCTGGCTAAAGCCAGTGGCAAAACATAAAGTGCTCCAATATATACCGGTCTTACTTCGAAATGAGTCACCTCTAACATTAGTTAGGAAATAATTTAACAAACAAATTTTAACTGTTGATATGTTTTAACCTTACAATAAAACGCGGCACACCTATTGTTATAGTTTTTACGTAAATTTGTTTCAAATTTTTAAAAATTGAAAAAGCTTCTTTTCTTACTTATATCTTTCAGCTTCCTTTACAGCCCTATTACATTGGCGCAGCAGGGGAAAAAGCAGATCATCATAGAGCACGCCGATTTTACCGACAGAGATCAGACTGAGGTACCTGATGCTGTTGTGCTTACAGGTAATGTAAGGGTACTGCACGACGGTATTAAAATGAACTGTAACAAAGCCTACTACTTTACAAAAGAGAATTATATAAAACTTTTTGGAAGCGTAAAAATGAACCAAGGCGACAGTCTTTTTATGGATGGACGCTATGCTGAATATAACGGCGACAGGAAATTTGCTTATGCTACAGGTGATGTAGTTATGCGCTCTCCTGAAATGAGGCTTACTACAGACACTATAAATTTCGACAGAAATATACAACAAGCCTATTACAGAACTTACGGTACTATTGTAAACGGGCAAAACACACTGAAAAGTAAATCGGGTAGATATATCGTTGCCGAAAAGAAATATGAGTTCAGGACTGCGGTAACATTGACTAATCCGCAATATGTATTGAAATCCAATCATTTGGATTATTATACCAATTCGGGTCACGCCTATGTATTTGGACCGACAACCATAACAAGCAAGGAGGATCTTATTTATACCGAAAAAGGTTTTTACGACACTAAAAAAGACCTTGCCCATTTGCTCACCAACTCGTATATAAAATACGGCACACGGGTTATTAAAGGCGACAGCCTCTATTACAACAAACCAAAGAATTATTCTTCGGCCACAAACAATGTAAAGATTACCGATTCGATTAATAAATATGTTGCCAAGAGCCATTATGCAGAGATCTATCGTTTTGCAGAGTCGGATTCACTTATCATGACAAAGCATGCTGTAGCGATGACATTGGTGGAAACAGATACCTTATATACCCATGCAAAGCGTATGGTGATAACGGGAAAACCGGGACAAAGGATCGTGAGAGGTTTTAACGATGCCCGTTTCTACAAAGTAGATATGAGTGGTAAGTGTGACTCTATACATTCTGACGAAGCGAAAGGACTCACTAAGCTTATCAAGCGTCCCGTAGTCTGGAACGGCGATAGTCAGCTTACAGGTGATATTATCCATATTATATCGAACAGCAAAACCGAACAGATAGATTCTCTTAAAGTACTTACAAATGCTTTTATTATTCAGAAAGATACTATCGGTACCGGTTACAACCAGGTGAAAGGTAAGAACCTCTACGGTAAATTCCGGGATAACAAACTATATCAGGTAGATCTAATCGGTAATGCCGAAAAGATATTCTATATGTATGATAAAGGCGAGCTCTTTGGAATAGACAAAGGAAAAGGAAGCAGTATACGCCTTGAAATAGAAGACAATAAAATTACCACAGCGACACTTTTCAGGAAAACAGAAAGTGAAATATACCCTGATAAAGATTTCCCGGAAAGCATCCGGAAGTTTAGGGGGTTTGTTTGGCGGGGCGATGAAATGATTAAGAATCAGGATGACATTTTTCCGCAGGAAGAAAAAGACCTGCATGAAAAAATACTGCAGAGAACCAGAAACAAAAGCAAGAAGGCAGACACTCCTATGGAGCCGCTCAAGCAAACACTGGATTACGACAAGAACAATCCGCAGCCTAAGCCTAAACCGGTTGCCGAAGAGAAATAGTTTTAGTTTACAACAAAAAGAGGTTCTCCTTAAGAATGACAATTTTAGGTCATCTAGTCACGGAAAAGACGATCTCTACTATAGCATACACAATGATCAACGATTTTTTAAAGTACCAGGCGCAAACTTCCCCTTATCCATTGGGCATGGAAGTGTCTCATGCAAAAGGCTCTTATATATACGACACAAAAGATAAAAAATACCTTGACTTTGTAGCCGGCGTTTCGGCTACAACGCTGGGACATCAGTCACCAAGGGTCAACCAGGCTATTATAGACCAGCTGAACAAATACAGCCACGTAATGGTGTATGGCGAATATGCGCAACATCCTGCTACCGAACTTTGCAGGTTACTTGCAGAAAATATGCCTCCCCAGCTTAATAAGACGTATCTTGTGAATTCGGGTACGGAAGCTACAGAAGGCGCTTTAAAACTGGCACGAAGGGTTACCGGAAGAAGTCAGCTTATTTCGTGTTTCAATGCGTATCATGGTAACACTATGGGATCTATGAGCGTAATGGGCTTTGAGGAGCGTAAACAAATATTCCGCCCATTGATACCTGACGTTGACTTTATTACTTTCAACAATGAAGAAGATCTGCAAAAGATAACTACCAAAACAGCAGGTATCATCCTTGAAACCATTCAGGGCGGTGCAGGCTTTATACAGCCATATAACGACTTCCTTAAAAAAGTAAGGCAGCGTTGCGACGAAGTTGGAGCCATAATGATCCTTGACGAGATACAACCGGGCTTTGGACGTACGGGTAAGTTATTCGGGTTCCAGAATTACGATATAGTGCCCGATGTTGTCGTTATGGGTAAAGGAATGGGCGGCGGAATGCCGGTTGGTGCATTTACAGCATCTGAAAAAATGATGGATCTGTTGAGCCACGACCCGAAACTGGGACACATAACAACTTTTGGCGGACATCCTGTTATTGCTGCTGCCTGCCTTGCAACGTTGCAGGAACTGTTAGAGACTGACATAATGGCGCAGGCGCTGGAAAAGGAAAAATTATTCAGGAAACTGCTTGTACATCCATTAATAGAAGATGTACGCGGCGAAGGGCTAATGCTTGCTGCTATGACCCCAGACGCCGAAATTACAAATAAAGTAATACTTCGCGCACAGGAAAAAGGTCTTATTTTATTCTGGCTGCTGTTTGAAGGCAAAGCTATAAGGATAACTCCTCCCCTTACTATTAGCGAAGAAGAGATTGCAGAAGGATGTGGCATTATTATTGAAGTTATGAATGAGATTCTTGCCGAGCAACACAATAATTAACAATAATATTTGTTAATTAAATTGTTCAAAAGAAATCTAAATTATTTCCTTTTCACCGTTACATTTCGTAACTTTAAGAAGGATAATTTTAAACAATTGAGTATGAATTTGAGCCACGAAGAAGAAGATTACAGTTTATCCTTATCAAAGTTTGAGTCGATGTTGAAAACCAACAAAGTCCTATTCTTTGACTCTGAAGAGTTCGAGGACATTATTCTTCACTACCTCGACACCGGAAAAATCAATTTAGCTAAAAAGGCCTTAAAACTAGGCCTGGAACAACATCCCAGGTCAACAGGTTTAAAATTAGTACAGGTTGAGCTTCTTGTTTTTGACGATAAGCTTGATCAAGCCGAAAGATTATTGAATGACTTATACGCCATTGAGCCTACTAACGAGGAAATATACATACAAAAAGCAAATATTTACTCTAAAAGGGACCAACATGATAAAGCCGTAGAGCTTTTGGAAATTGCCCTTAAATATACAGACGATTTCGCCGATGTATATTCCTTAATTGGTATGGAGTACCTGTTTATGGACAATTTAGAGCTGGCAAGGGACAACTTCATCAAATGCCTTGACGAAGACACCGAAGACCACTCTGCACTATATAATGTAGTTTACTGTTTTGACTTTCTAGACCAAAATCTTGAAGCCATAGATTTCCTTAACGGATTTATTGATAAAAACCCGTATAGCGAAGTCGCATGGCATCAGCTTGGAAGACAGTACTACGCCATTAAAGATTATGAAGGGGCGTTACGCGCATTTGATTATGCTACCCTTATTGACGACAGTTTCCTTGGGGCTTTTCTTGAAAAAGCAAAGACACTTGAAAAACTGAAACGTTACGAGGAAGCTATTGAAGGCTATAACGCAACAATGGAACTTGACGACCCTACCTCTTTTGCCCTATTGCGCGTTGGTAAATGCCACGAGCGTTTAGGTAATTTTGAGCAGGCACTTAAGTTTTACCTTAAAACAGTTCATGAAGACCCATTGCTGGACAAAGCATGGATAGCGATTACAGATTTTTACATTCGCCGTAAAAATTACCAGAAAGCCCTTTACTATGTAAACAAAGCTATTGGTATTGATAACGAGAATAAACTTTATTGGAAGCGCTATGCCATCATCAACAAAGCACTGAGCTTTCACGAAGAGGCTGAGGAGGGATACCGTAAAGCAGTAGAGTTTGGTGATTACCAGCTTGATACCTGGCTGTTCTGGACTGATACACTTGTAACCCTTGGAGAGTATGACACGGCTATCACGACACTGCTTCAGGCATCGGAATATTTCCCTGAAGAGTATGAGATAGAATATCGCCTTGCAGGATTATATTTCATGCAGCAGGAAGAAGACAAAGCTGTTTTTCACCTAAGCAACGGACTAAGGCTTGGCTTTAAGCACCACACGCTTATTGAAGAGTACTTCCCCGCGATATGGTATTCTGACATCGTTCAGGATGCGATTAAAAAGCAAGAGAAGCGAAACGACACTAAATAATTTTACCTTATAATATTTTAACCTGATCATAGAAATGTGGTCAGGTTTTTTTATTTTTATGAAATGAATGTATCTTATTGGGGATGCGAACATCACAATCGTCTCCAAAATGGAAACCCCGAGTAAATATAGTGTAACTACAAGATCATCTTATATTAGACCTGTAATAATTACCTAATTTGAAATCAAAACGTTTTGGCCTAATAGGCCGCAATATAAGCTACTCGTTTTCGGCGGGTTATTTTAAAGACAAGTTCGAAAAACTTGCACTTAAAAATTATACCTATACCAATTTTGATATTGCAGACATATCACAGTTATCGGAAATAATAGAGAAAACAAAACGGCTAAAAGGGCTCAACGTGACTATTCCGTATAAAGAAGCGGTTATCCCCTTATTGGATAAGGTTTCTAAAACCGCTTCTGTTATCGGAGCTGTAAACACAATCGTTGTTACCAAAAAAGGAACTAAAGGCTACAATACTGATCATTACGGTTTTAGAAAGGCATTGACCCCCCTACTTTTACCGCATCATAAAAAAGCGTTGATTCTGGGTACCGGAGGCGCATCGAAAGGAATTGCGTTTGCTTTGCGCAGGTTGAAAATTGAATACGACTTTGTTTCAAGAACTGCCACCGATGTTATTTATGCCTACGAAGACCTTAATGAAGACATTTTTAACGAATATCAGATAATCATAAACACTACTCCACTGGGCACATTCCCTAATATAGATGAATGTCCGCCCATTGACTACAGTTTATTTACGAATAAGCACATTGCATTTGACCTGGTATACAACCCTGCGGAAACCGAATTTTTAAAGCGTGCAGCCCAAAATGGGGCTGTTATTAAGAACGGCTACGACATGCTGTTACACCAGGCAGAGAAGGCATGGGAAATATGGAACAGGCAGTAATACCTTACTTTTAATAAATCATTATTTATATCTGAAATTACTATCCAATCATTTAGAAATTAATGTTTTTCTTTGAATTTTAAACTGACTTTAGTACCTTTCGGCAATAAAGCTATTAATCCCTTAAGCATTTTTACGATGTTAGAAGAAAAGAATGATAACCTGCACCAAGCAGATGGAGAGCAAGTAAACGAAGTGAACGGTACCTTACATACCGATTATTCACCTGAAAACGACACAATTGAAAATGGCGATGCACCACTTGTGCACGAAACAGAAGGCCAGTTACCTTTTGCACCTAAAGAAATACTGGAATCGGCCAAAGTAGCTGACGAGCCTATAGATGACGCCATTGCACCTGTTGTAGTTGCCGATGAAACAAAGGCTGACGAAGTTGCCGCTGAAACCGCTGAAGTTCCTGCTGAGGAGAAGAAAAGATCGGCTGTTGAATCTATTGAAGACAGCAATGCAGAAGAAGGTGAAGACGACTCATTATCAGATAGGCACGATATACCGATGCAAAACTACGAAGAGCTTTCCATGGAAGAGCTTACTACAGAACTTGAAAAATTTGCAGCTGTAGAAAAAGTAATGTCGGTTAAAGACCATGTTGAAGAAATAAGAAAAGAATTTTATTCTAAATACAATCACTTTATAGAGGAGAAAAAAGACGAGTTTAGCCATGAAAACAATGGCGACACTACTGATTTTGAATACCACTTCCCGCTTAAAGCTAAATTTGATGCTCTTTACAACCAGTACAGGGACAAGAAAAATACGCACTTTAAAAAGGTACAGACAGATCTTAAGGGTAACCTTGAAAACAGGGTTGCAATTATAGAGGAGTTGAAAAGCCTTGTTGATGGCGAAGAAAATATTAAAGATGCCCTTAAGCATGTTAGCGAGCTTCGTGAGCGCTGGAAAAATGCGGGTCCTATTCCGCGTGATAAATACAATCACGTATGGAATAATTTCCATTTCCATATAGAGCGTTTTTACGATCACCTGCACCTAGACAGGGAAGCAAGGGATATGGACTTTAAACATAACCTTGAGCAAAAACAAAAAATCGTTGCGCGTGTTGAAGAACTTGTTCAGGAACCGGATGTAAACAAAGCTTTCCGTGAATTACAGGCGCTTCATAAAATCTGGAAAGAAGAAATAGGACCTGTATCACGCGATCACCGTGAAGAAATATGGAACCGCTTTAGCGAACTTACCAAACAACTTCATGATAAACGCGAGGCACTTGTTGCAAAAAGCAAAGAACTTGAAGAAGATAACCTTTCAAGAAAAAAAGAGATTATTGCTCAGATAGATGCAATTTCAGAAGAGAAAATTACTGCTCATAACGCATGGCAGGGACAAATAGACCGTATTGAAGCTTTAAGGGAGCAATTTTTTAAAGCTGGGAAAGTTCCGGCAGAAGTTAATGAAGAAACCTGGGCTGCGTTTAAAGCTTCGGTAAGGAACTTTAATACTGTTAAGAACTCTTTCTACAAAGACATTAAAAAAGACCAGCAGGATAACCTTAACAGGAAACAGGCATTGGTAGAAAAAGCAAGGTCGCTACAGGATAGCGAAGATTTTGCAGGCACTACACAGATCATGAAGCAAATTCAGGAGGAATGGAAAACCATTGGCCATGTACCAAGGAAATATTCTGACAGTGTTTGGAAAGATTTTAAAGCTGCATGTAATCATTTCTTTGACAGGCTGCATGCGCAGCGTAATGAAGCAAACAAAGATGAGCTAGAAGCTTTTGAAAAGAAAAAAGAATACCTTGAAAACCTTAAGGAATTTGAACTTACAGGCGATCATAAAACCGACCTTGATGCTATTAAAAAACACATAGAGAACTGGAAAGGCCTGGGCCGTGTTCCGCAGGCAAGAAGGCATATTGAGGGTAAATTCAACAAAATACTGGATGCCCTTTTTGACAAACTAAGTCTTTCCAAGAAAGAAACCGATATGGTTAGGTTTAACAACCGCTTAGAGCAACTTGCAGAAGGTGACGATAGCAGAAGACTTGAAAATGAGCAATTGTTCATTATGCGTAAAATTGATGAAGTTCAGGGTGAGATATTCCAGCTTGAAAACAACATACAATTTATCTCTAATGCAAAAGGTGACAACCCTTTTGTAAAAGAGGTTCAGAAAAGCATTGAGCGTCATAAGGAAGAACTTAAAACCTGGAAAGACAAGCTTAAACAGATTAGAACACTTAAGCAACAGCAGCAACAGGGAGAATAATAGTCTTCACTCAAAAAATATAAAAGCCTTTCGCTATAGCGAATGGTTTTTTGTTTATATGGACTACTTGGTATTTTCTGTACCGCTAAAATTTACAGGAATCCAATTATAGCCTTCGTCAGATTTCTTTAATCTCCCCAATCCCGGAAACGGAATATGATCGGCTGTGATAAGGATAAGGTAATTTTCAACCCCTGATTGTGTGTAGATCTTTCTGCAATACCGTAAATATGTCTATAACATGTAAAGAAATTTCACTGCGGTTTGAGTACCACCTGACAAAAAAAGGGCTGGAACTTTCGCCTATACTAAACCTGAGACGCTATGGAATAATAAATATTCTCCACCAGCAGAAACACAATCTGCTTCTAAATAAAAAAGCCCCCGCAATAGCGGGGGCTTTTAGTATCAACCTAATTGCTTATCGTTTTACAACTTTAAGTGTTGCAGTAGCACCACCTTCAGTTTTAATCTGCATAACATAAGTAGCCTGAGGTAGTGAAGCAATGTTCACATTACCTTTAGTACCGTTAACATCTTGGCGGATAACTTCCTGTCCAAGAAGGTTAAATACAGATACCTGAGCTATAGTTTCGTTAGCTTCTACATTAACAATATCAGAAGAAGGGTTAGGATATACTACAAGATTTTTAATATCAAAAGTATCAGTACCTAATACCAGATTTGCTTCGATAGAAAATTTAGGACCTTCGCAACCGTTAATTGTCTGGCTAACACCATAAGTATTACCATCAACAAGGATACTTCCGTTAGGAATACTTTGCCATTCACCATCTACAAGGATGTACCATTTAATAGTAGCACCTTCTGTAGCATCGATATCAAAATGGCTTAAGTTATCTCCAAAAATAAAGTCTTGTTGAGCGCTACCTGTTGGAGCAGCAGGGATCGGGTTGATAGTAACCAATACCGCTGTAAGTTCACTTTCGCAAATACCAATGCTTTGCGTTAGTATATAAGTTCCGTTAACAAGCGGAGTATCTAAAGTTAATGGTTGGCTATTAGCATCATACCAATTAGCTGTAGCGTTTTCAGAAAGTCCTGCATCAAGATCTCCAACTACTGCACTTCCACAGAAATCCTGTAAAGATTCCGGAGATGGTATTGTAATTGCCGAAGTAGTTAATACGATCTGGCTTCTCGCGCCTTCACAACCGTTTACCACCTGAGACACATAATATGTACCCGAAATTACTTCTGAAGTACTTTCAAATAGATCTGTTCCAATTTCAGAACCATACCATTTAAATGTAGCACCTTCAGCACCTTCAACAGTTACATCACCAAATGTAGAACCGTTACATGCTGTTTGCTCACCACTTACAGGAGCCGGTATTACAGATATTATTATAGCAACGGCCGCTCTTGGACCTTCGCAGCCGGCAATAGTCTGAGAAAGATATAATGTACCTGCAGACACAGCAACTGTGCTTGCTAATGGATTAATTGAAGTAGCCGTAGCATACCATTTAGCAGTAACACCTTCAGCATACTGAGGGTCAAGATCTGCTACAGTTGAATTTACACATACAGAAACACTTGTAACCGCCGGAGCCGGAGTAGGCTCATTAATTGTTACCTCTACAGCAACTTTTGCACCTTCACAATCATTATGCTGTAATGCAGCAAAATAAGTACCTGTTTCAAGTAATGCATTTGGAGATAATTTTATAGTACTTTCTTCTGTAGCATACCAGTTCACTGTATCTTCTTCAGAAACATCAGCTTCTAATGCTGCTACTGTTGATGCAGCACATAAAGTCTGATTTTCAATTACCGGAAGACCTACATTATTTATAGTTACAGTGTGTGCAGATCTACCGCTTTCACAATCTCCCATTTGTTGAGATACATAATATGTACCAGATTCAACCACTGTTGCAGCATCAAGTTGTGTTGTAGCATCGGCAGTAGCAAACCATTTGAAAGTTGCTGTAGCACCACCAAAAGCCTCAAGATCAGCTACTGTAGAACCTGCACAAAGCTCCTGCGCGTAAACCGTAGGATTAACAATTGTACCGATAGTTGCAATAACCGGTTTTCTAGCACTTTCACAACCTCTTAGCGTTTGAGTTACATAATATGTAGCAGTACCTATTGCATCTGTAGATGCTAAAGCAGTGCCACCATCTGCAGCAGCGTACCATTTGAAAACACCACCTGTTTCACCAGAAACTAGCAAGTTACCCACTGTTGCTGAAGAACAGAAAAACTGATCTGTCGCTACAGGAAGTGGAATAGTATCTACAGTTACAGCAACTGCAAGTCTTACACTTTCGCAACCTGCTACTGTCTGAGACACGTAATATGTTTTAGTAACCAATGGCGTTGTACCTGCCAATGGAGTACTATCGTTTTCTGCATCATACCAATTTAAGGTAGAACCAAAAGATCCGTTAACAGTAAGATCCTGAACTTTAGAAAGTCCACAAATAGCGATTGGACCAGATGTAGGAACCGGTGTAGGTTCAACTGTTACAGCAACGGGTCCTGTTCTCGGACCTTCACAAGTACCTGTAACCTGAGATACATAATAGTTTCCTGACACTACAAGTGTAGAATAAGGTATTTCTGTACCGCCTGAAGCCGTAGTATACCATCTAAAATAAGTATTAGGTACGCCCGTAACACTTAATTGCCCAACAACAGATCCGGGACAAATTGACTGAGTTCCGGCTACCGGAGCAGGAGGAGCCACACACGTTGCAGCAGGTGCAAGTGTAAGTCTTATTTTCCACGTACCTGCGTCTACTTTGTTATATGTAACACTACAGTTTGGCTCACCACCCTGCCATGTTCTCCATGCTCTCATCTGAATGTTGATAGTTCCTGTTAGATCATTAGCAATATTAATTCCTGAACGGTTATAGCTATAGGTACCAGATTGACCAGAACCCTGAGCTAGAGAAGCTTCTCCAACACTATTGGTTAAATTATAAAGCATACTGCGTTGTTCTGACTGGTAACCATTATTCCAGGCTGTCATAGTATACGTAGTGTTCATTCCCGCAACTTTATATCCAGCAGGAACTACAATAGCCATACTGGCAGGACAGTCTGTTACTGAATTTACGTTAGGTCCACTGTTATAGTTTGTACTGATTTCACCCCCTGTATAGGTGGTTTGTTCTGTAGAAACACCTGTAGCAGTTTGTACCATTCTCCATACACCTTTATCTGTACCACTACAATTCGATCTCACCCAGAAATAATAAGGAGATCCAACTGTTAAGCCGGAAGCATAATATGTTGAAGATGTTGAGGCAACATTTCCTAAAGGAGTTGTCGTAGTTGTAGGTGCTGTATTAGCAGTTGAATAATATATATCATAACCTCCTGCCGGCGTAGTAACAGCCGGTGTCCAGCTAATAATTGCACTGGCAAGGCCGGCAGTAGCCGTTAAATTTGTAGGAGCGGGACAGCTAGGCACTACATCTGCTGATAAAGCGAAGATATTTGTAGCTGCATCACCAGTTGCTGCCGTCTTAGTAAACTTAACACTTTTAATAGATTTACTCTGGTTACCCGGAGTAATTGATAAAGGTATTTGATACATCCTTGGGTTAGATGAATCAACATCAAGTCCGTCAGTACCTCTGTTAACACGGCCTAAGCCTTGTATAGCAGCACTTCCGCCCCAGTACCAGTCACCAACACTCACATTATTAAAATCCTGTGTAGTATCATCCGTGAAAGTAACAACAACGTTTACAGCACCACTACCGCCACCGGTTACACCTAGTACATATAATGTAACTACGGGTTTAGGCGTTGTAAGTACAAGCGTTCCCGTTAAGGTTGTTGCATTAGCTAAACGTAAAGAGTTATTACCACTTAATGGCCCCAATTGATATGTAAGACCCTGTGTACCTGTGACTAGCGTAGTTATAACTCCGCTTACAGGTACACCAAAATTTATTGCCGGACTTGATGCTGTAGGCTTAAAATCTGTAGCAACATAAGCATAGATAGCATCAACGCCATGTGTACTTGTAGTTGCGGAAGACCCCACACCATTGGCTATAACGTCGGCGTTATACCCCGATGTTATGGGGAGTGGTTGGTACTCCTGCCCACTCGCCGACACAAAGGACAAGGCGGCAATTAAGCACGATAAGTAATAAGGTAGTTTTTTTGACATGAAAGTAAATTTAGGTTAACATAATTTTTAGAAAATTAAGAATTAAATACCAAATTATCTAAAAAATTATAAGTTTTGAGATTTTATAACAAAAAACCTAATTTCAACAAAAAAAATACAATTTTAAGAACGTATTGTTAAATTTAAAACATCAATATATTCAATACAATACTAATCAGATGATTATCTTTTCACGTCAGATGACACCGGAATCATGCTTGCAACAATCTTAGGCTCCCTTATTATTTTCTTTTCATACTTTGGTGTTATCGCTTTATCTGTATACTTCTCGTCTTTATATTTTATATGCTCGATAATAGCAGAAACTTTCACATTTACATCAATGGGCTGCACATAATTGTCATTATTAAGCATAATGCTAAATTTACCCTGAAGAACATTGGCATCTACAAATCTTTTATACGACGCTACGCCTTTACCACTATCCAGCGATTTATAAGTTTTTTGCTGTGTAAAAAGCATGCTATTTGCATCGTTTAAAACTACATATTCCACATCTTCCCCATTTACAGGCATCACCAGATTCGTAAGCGCACCTGCTGCAATACCACCTAAAGGCGTAGAAAAATATGCAGCAGCACCTTGCACTGCACCCACTATCATTTTACGGTTTTGTTTCCAAAATTCATTACTTTCCTCTCCTACTCCTACCCAATATGCCCAGGCTACAACCTTTTTAGTTTCATATTTAGTAATGCTATTTACAGGAAGTGAGAACGAAATAGACGTTGTCGACTCCCCAAACGTAGCCTTAGAATCTACTCTCTGGCTTTTATCGAGTACCACTTCTTCATATTTTTTCTCTGATGCCGTTACCCTTCGTACTTTTTGTAGATATAAAGTATCGTATCCTACTACTACATCTTTTGTGATTGAAGTATACACCGTGTCCTGTGTTGTGATCCACTTTACTGAAGTAACAAAATTCTCTGTCTGCTTAGAAGCCGGCACGCGAACAATCTTTACATTACATAAACGGATGTCTTTTGCCGTATTATTAAACCTGAATTTATATACCGCCTTACGGTTTATTATAAACTCACGATTCTTTTCCTTTTTCACCTCATGACCTTTATATTTATAAACATCAGGATACTCCAAAACCGTTACTTCGTCTATCGTATTTCCATTAGCTTCCTCAACGCTTAGCAAGACTTTATCGCCTTCTGCAAAACAATAGAAAAGTTCTTCAGCAGCCGCCGGATTGATGCGAAGTTGTACTTCGGCTACATTAATTTTTTGTCCGTAACAAACACCTGCAAAAAGTAAAAACAGGATTAGAGATTTATTCATAGTAAGGGAATAATGCTATAGTTTTTTTGCTTCGTTCCAGAAAACATCCATTTCGGCAAGCGTCATATCTGCCAGGGGCTTGCCCAGTTCAGACGCTTTGCTTTCAAGATACATAAAGCGTTTAATGAATTTTTTATTGGTACGCTCAAGAGCATCTTCAGGGTTTACATTCAGAAATCTTGCGTAATTGATCATCGAAAACAAGACGTCGCCAAACTCAGCTTCTATCTTATCCTGGTCTCCATTTTTAACCTCTTCCTGAAATTCCTCAATTTCTTCCTGAACCTTATCCCAAACCTGATGTGGCTCTTCCCAGTCAAAACCAACGCCTTTGGCCTTATCCTGAATACGGCTTGCTTTAACAAGTGCAGGCAGGCTTTTAGGAACACCTTCCAACACCGACTTTTTACCTTCTTTTAGCTTTAGCTTTTCCCAGTTTTGCTTTACCTCTTCTTCATCCTGAACGACCACATCGCCATAGATATGCGGGTGGCGATGTATCAGCTTTTCGCAAATTTCGTTGGCAACATCAGCAATATCAAAATCAGCAGTTTCGCTTCCTATTTTAGCATAAAAAACAATATGCAGCAATATATCGCCAAGTTCCTTTTTAACCTCATTAAGGTCGTTATCAAGAATGGCATCGCCAAGTTCATACGTTTCTTCAATGGTAAGATGGCGAAGGCTTTGCAGCGTTTGCTTTTTATCCCACGGGCATTTTTCACGAAGCTCGTCCATTATATCAAGAAGCCTGTTAAAGGCATCAAGCTGCTGCTGTCTTGTGTTCATTATTTTTTTGTGTAAAAATAAAAAATCCTGCCACTTGATATACAAAAGGCAGGATAAATTATATAACTAAGAAAATGTACTATTCTTCGGTCTTAACTTCTTCTTCCTGTGCAGGAGCTTCTACAGCAGCAGCCGGTTTGTCTTTACTTACAAGACCTTTAGCCTGTAGCATACCGTACCAGTTAAGAATTTTTTTAATGTCAGATGCATATACCCTGTCTTCATCAAACTCAGGAAGTACTTCTCTGAAATAAGACTCTAACTTAGCATTGTCTTCTTTATGAGAAAGTGCCGGACCATTATCTTCTTTTTCTGCAATAGCGCGGAAAACTTCAGAAAGACGGATCTCTCCATCATACGTGTATACTGATATTTCAGATAAAAGGCTCACATTGCTCCTTAAACCTACAGTCACTTTTTTACCGTCGATAAGTGATTCTGCAACAAATCCTGTACGGGTTTGTAGTTTAAGTTCGTATAGTCCCGGTTTTCCGGATATGGATAATATTTTCTCTATGCTCATTGTGTTATTTTTTTAAGGAAGGCAAATATCTAATCTTTGACTTAAAAAACAAAAATTATCTGCCTTTTTTGGCGATAAATTTCATTTTATAATCAGGCCTTGTTTTCCCCTCCATTATATTTTGAAGTTTCTTCTTAATCAACGTCTTTTTAAGTGAAGATATTTTATCTGTAAACAAAATTCCCTCAATATGGTCATACTCATGCTGTATTACCCTGGCAATAAGCCCGTCGTATACATCTGTATGCTTTTTAAAGTCTTCGTCAACATATTCTATCGTAATTTTTTCTTTACGGTATACGTCTTCGCGAACCTCAGGAATACTAAGGCAGCCTTCGTTAAAACCCCATTCTTCACCTTCTTCTTTTACGATTACAGCATTAATAAAGGTCTTTTTAAAATCTTTAAGCAACTCCTGCTCTTCTTTAGAAAGATCTTCGTCATCGCTAAACGGACTAGTATCTATAACAAATAGACGGATAGCAAGGCCTACCTGTGGCGCTGCAAGGCCCACACCATAAGCATTGTACATGGTGTCATACATATTGGCAATGATTTCTTTAAGACCAGGATGGTTCTCATTTACCTCCTCACCTTTTTTGCGTAACACCGGATCGCCGTATCCTACAATTGGTAATATCATAATCGCGTAACTTTTAAAATTTGCAACGTACAGTAAACACTACTGTTTTGAGACTGCAAAAGTAATAAATTAAAATGATTTGCCACTGTCAGTATAAATGCTAAAATTTTGTGAGAATTGCTTCTGCCGTACGGCGAATGATTTTAACATTCATTACCTTTACCTCATAGTTACCAAATATGCTCCAGAGGATACGCAATTTTACCGACAGTACTAATTTTACAAAGGCCGTAATCGTAACCGTTGCCGCCGCATCTCCGGTACTTATCCTTTCTCAGCTTGGCTTTTTTGAGATAGGTTTTGCCATTGCGCTAGGTGCTTTTTTAACCTATCCGGCAGACATTCCAAGTAACCTTTTACACAGAACTAAAGGGCTCTTAACCGCCGCCGCCATTGTTGCCGGCTGCGTATTGCTTGTAAACCTGCTACATCCGTTACCTTATATATTTTATCCTGCAATACTTATATTGGTATTCTTCTTGTCTATGATATCGGTATATGGGCAACGGGCAACGATGGTTTCGTTCTCTGCCCTTTTAGCTACCGCCCTTGCAACAGGCCATATACATACCGGATGGGAAATACTGCATTACACAGGCTATGTGTTTGCAGGTGGAATGCTCTACACCTTTATATCCGTTTCGTTTAATTACCTGAGTCCGCACCGTTATACCGAACTGCAAATTGCAGAATGTATGAAGCTTACTGCTAAATACATGAAACTTAGGGGTGATTTGTGGAATGCAGATGCCGACAGGGCCTCCATTGTCGAAAAGCAATTGCATCTTCAGGTAGAAATAAACCTTACGCACGACAACCTGCGCGAAATGCTTATGCGTAGCAGGTCGAACACAGAAAATTCTAACAGGAGCCGTAAAATGCTACTGGTTTTCATCTCGTTGATGGAAATTCTGGAGATCGCATTATCCACTTCGTTTGACCATAGCAAGCTTCACCAAAAGTTCAGCGAGCATCCAAAGGTGTTAAGCACTTACCAAAACCTCGCTTATAACCTGGCTTCATCCCTTAAAAAAATATCCAAAAGCATAGAGAACCGAACTAAGTATACACCTAAACATCAGCTTTTACAGGATCTTGAAGCTTTAGAAAAAGCCATTAATACCTACGAAGAAGAATTAGGCACGGAGGCTGCTTCCGAAGGTGTGTGGATGCTTTCCAATATGCTGCACTATGCCGAAAAGCAAATTGAGAAGATTAAAATCATTGAGCGCGCCTTTACCAATAAAATCAATTTTAAAGATCTGAAGGGAAGGGATAAAGACCTTGAAAAATTCCTTACTCCGGAATATTACCCTTTCCATACATTAAAAGAGAACTTAAGCTTTTCGTCTACTATTTTCAGGCATTCGCTGAGGCTTAGTATGAGTATAGCCATAGGATTTGCCATAGGCTTGATTTTCCCACTGCAAAATATATACTGGATATTACTTACCATAATAGTTATCATGCGTCCCGGCTACGGACTTACCAAACAGCGTTCTTATCAAAGGATCATAGGTACAATTACAGGAGGTATTGTCGCTTTTGCATTCCTAAGTTTTGTGCACCAGCCGGTCATTATCGGTACGCTTGCCATTGTGTGTATGCTACTTGGTTTTACATTTACCGCTATCAATTACCGCATAGGTGCCACGTTCGTAACTATATATGTTGTGTTTTTGTATGCGTTACTTACTCCCGATATCGCCGATGTGATTCAGTACCGCATACTCGACACCACAGTTGGTTCAGGTATTGCTTTTATAGCCAACTACTTCTTATGGCCCTCATGGGAATTTTTAAACATGCCGGCATTCATCAAAAAATCTATTGAAGCAAACCGCAATTACCTTACCGAAATATCGCTATATTATAACCAAAAGGGCAATGTTACCACCTCGTACAAACTGGCGCGTAAAAACGCATTTGTAGAGCTTGGCAATTTAATGTCGTCTTACCAGCGTATGGCACAAGAGCCTAAATCCAAACAAAAGCAACAGAACCAAATGTATAAGCTTGCGGTATTAAACCACACACTGCTCTCATCTTTAGCATCATTGGGCACCTATACGCAGTCGCATAAAACATATAAAGCATCAGAAGCTTTTAATGTAGTGGTAGCTACGGTTATAAAAAACCTTGACCATGCCATCGCGTTATTAAATATGCAGGTTCAGGCAGAAGAAGCCCAACAGGCCAATAACGAAGAGCTAGCCATACGTTTTACCGAACTTAAAAACATACGCGCCCGCGAGCTCAAAGAGGCACATATAACAGATGAGGAAGAATTTCGACTTAAAATGGAAGAAGCCCACCTGATTATAGAACAATTGGTATGGCTTGGAGGAATATCTGAAAAAATTGTAAAAGCAGCCCGCACACTGGATCTTAAAAACTAATTCCAAAAAATATCCCGCCATGTTGACGGGATTGGGAGTAAGGAAATTGAAATTGGTGTTTATTTTAATCGAGGGCAATAGTAAATTTCCCTTTCGAGATTTTCAACATTTCTGCTGTAGGCAATGCTTCTCTATTATCCATTTGTACAAAAATTTCATACTCAGATTTTTTCATATTGCCTTTCTTTACTTCTTTTTTAAGAAGTTTATTCAAATCATTAAAATACCTGTTTTTGCGTATCGCAAATTAATACTCAGGCTTGGAAGATCATAAAAGCCTACATATTTAGTAATCCTCTCTTTTGAAGGATATCCATATTTCTCAGTAATTTCAATAAGCGCTTTTGCATTAGCGTTATTAGCCTTTCTGATAAATGATTTCGAATCAGAAGGAATATCTTTCTGCACGTATACTTCAAGATATTTAAGTACATCTATAGATGGCACAGGGTTGTTCGCAATAATATTCTTTTTCAAATAGTATTGAAATGTTTTTTCAACAGCAATTCTCTCGTACTCATCCATAGTATATAGATTTAGCACAGCATCCTCGAGGTAATGCATAAACTTAAGTTTCTTGTAAACTTCGTTGTAATCTTTTGCCAATAGGGAGTCTTTTTCCGCCTGTGAGTAACCGGAGAAAGCAAACATAAATACAAAAATAAGTAAAGCTTTTTTCATGCAATGCCTTTAATTACACTACAATACTATAAAAAATTTCACAAAGTAGGCTACGGAAAACTGTAAAACGGATAAAAACACAAAAAATGCCACCCTTCGCAGGATGGCATATTATGAATTTGAAACTATGTATATTACTAGCTATCTAAAACAGCAGTTAAACCAAGCATTTTATCTGAGTGTTTACGTAATTCTGCAAGCAGTTCAGGGTTGGTGTTAAGTGGTGTACCGTATGAAGGTATCATTTCCTTAAGTTTTTGCTGCCATGCTTCGGTTTTAATCTGTTCGGGGAAGCAGCGTTCTATAAGGTCGAGCATAATCGAAACTGCTGTACTTGCACCGGGAGAAGCTCCTAAAAGCACCCCAAGTGTACCGTCGGCACTGTTTATTACTTCGGTACCAAACTCAAGCTTACCGCCCTCTTTCTCGTCTTTTTTAATAACCTGTACACGCTGACCCGCTGTTTCCAGTACCCAGTCTTCTTTTTTAGCATCCGGAAGATACTCTCTTAATGCTTCAAGCCTGTCTTCCTGAGATTGTGTTACCTGCTGTATAAGGTATTTGGTTAACGACATATTATGATAACCTGCGGCAAGCATAGGCCCTATATTGTTCGCACGGATAGATGTTGGCAAATCAAGGTATGATCCCTGTTTTAAAAATTTAGTACTAAACCCTGCATAAGGGCCAAACAACAATTCTTTCTTTCCGTTTATCATACGGGTATCTATATGGGGTACCGACATTGGCGGCGCACCTACAGATGCTTTTCCGTATACTTTTGCGTTATGTTTTTCTATTACTTCTTCATTAATGCATTTTAGCCACTGCCCACTCACCGGGAATCCGCCAAAACCATTTCCTTCAGGAATGCCGGCTTTTTCAAGCAGGTGCAATGAACCTCCGCCCGCACCAATAAACACAAATTTACCATACACACGTTTTTTGTCGCCTGTAGTATGGTTTTTAATCTTAAGTTTCCATTTCGGGGTTTTGCGTGAACGCCTAATGTTGCTGACATCGTGGTTAAAATACATATTTACTCCCGGCTGATTGCCCAGCCATGCAAACATATCTCTTGTAAGCTCGCCAAAGTTAACATCGGTACCAATGCGCATGTTCGTAGCAGCAACAGCTTCATTTTTATCACGTCCCTCCATAACAAGAGGCATCCATGATTCAAGTGTAGTTTTATCCTCAGAATATTCCATTCCCTGGAACAGTGGATTTTTTGTTAGCGCTTCAAAACGCTTTTTAAGATACTCAACATTAGCTTCGCCCCATACAAAACTCATGTGCGGAATACTCCTTACAAAATCCTGCGGATTGCTTATACGCTTCTGCTCAACAAGGTAAGCCCAAAATTGTTTAGATACTTCAAACCACTCAGCGATCTTAACAGCCTTTACTGTTTCAACCGATCCGTTTGGCAATTCGGGGGTGTAGTTCAGTTCACAAAAAGCAGAGTGTCCTGTACCCGCATTGTTCCATGCATCAGAACTTTCAGCGGCAGCCACATCAAGCCTTTCATAGATGTCAATTTTCACTTCCGGCATCAGTTCTTTTAAGAACATGCCAAGGGTGGCGCTCATGATACCTGCGCCTATAAGAACCACATCCGGTTCCTGATTTATAGTTGTGGACATTGTGTAAATTTGAGTACTGCAAATTTACTTTGAATAACTTAAAATTTAATCTTAAAAAGGCAGGATTAGGCATAATTTTCAATTTTTATTAAAATTGAATTAATTATGTTTATTTTTTTCGTGATAAATAATCCTGAAGCATTATTGTTGCAGATATCTCATCAATTAACCCTTTATCCTGACGTTGCTTCTTTTTCAGACCGCTATCTATCATTGTCTGAAAAGCCATCTTACTTGTAAAGCGTTCATCTACCCTTTCCAACTGCATATCAGGAAACTGAGCAATGAATTTTTCAACAAAGGCTTCTATAATTGGCGCGCTTTCCGACGGAAGCCCGTTCATCTGCTTTGGGTCGCCTATAAGCACCTTTTCAACCTTTTCTTTAGCAAAGTAATCGGCAAGAAAATTTAATGCCGTTTCAGAGGCTATTGTAGTTAGACCCGAGGCAATAATCTGCATACTGTCTGTTACCGCTATGCCGGTACGTTTCATTCCGTAATCTATCGCGAGGATTCTTGACATATTATTCAGTTTAAAGTTCAAAGTTTAAGGTTTCCCATACAAATCTAAATCCTGGCAAATGTAACATACGCCAACCAACTTTAAACTTAAAACATCAAACTTTTAATCGTCCAATCCTCAAAAGTAAAGGAAAAGTAACTTCCCTGTCGCTTTTTTCCCAATATTGTTTTAATTCTTCCCGAACCAGGTCTACCGGATTGGTGCCATTCTTTTTAATATAATGTTGCACTGCCGACCACGTTTCGAGATAACCTGTAAGCTGTTCGAATGTCCATGTAAACTGATTAGTAAAACATTTAGTTTCTAATTCTTCAAACGGAAAAGGTATTGTAGTGTAGTTTTCGTCGAGGTAGCGGCGCTCTGCATCCCAATACGGCTCGGTGATATCATAATAAAAATGGTTCAGCAGTTTTCCTGCATCGCCATTGGCAGAAAAAAGTCCGTAACCCAATACCGCAAAAATACAGTCTGGCTTTAGTATGCGATAAATCTCTTTATAAAACGTATCAAAGTCGAACCAATGTATAGCCTGTGCCACTGTTATAAGATCGAACTGGCTGTCGCCGAAAGTGGTGACCTCTGCCCTCTCCTCTTTATATATAATATTGTCTGCCTTTACCGCATTATCAAGTTGCTTTTGGCTGATATCCGTTCCATAGACGGTTTTAAAATAGTTTGCCAATGCTCCCGCCACCTGTCCATTTCCTGTTGCTACATCCAGTGCTGCATCTTTGTTACCGACAAAAGAAACGATGTGGTCTATCATTTCCTGCGGATAATACGGCCGGTACTGCGAATAGCCTTTTGCCTGTGTAGAAAAGTTGTCTTTCATGATTAAAATATCGTGTATCGTAAATATAAATCATTATGTTTGAAAACACATACCCCATTAAGCTAATATTACTTTATGCTATCTTAAAAATCCATCTTATATTTGCCCAAACGACTTATTTAACATGCAAAATTTACAAAGTATTATAGAACAGGCCTGGGAGAACAGGGCGCTGCTACAGGAAGAGACAACAACTACCGCTATTCGCGAAGTAATTGAACTTTTAGACTCAGGAAAATTACGTGTTGCAGAACCTGTTGAAGGTGGATGGCAGGTTAACGAGTGGGTTAAGAAAGCAGTTGTTATGTACTTCCCTATCCAGAAAATGGAAACTCTTGAAGCCGGTATATTTGAATATCACGATAAAATGCTACTTAAACGCAACTATGCCGAAAAAGGAATCCGCGTTGTACCAAATGCAGTAGCGCGTTACGGTGCATATATATCTTCGGGCGTTATCCTGATGCCCAGCTACGTAAACATTGGTGCTTATGTAGATGAAGGTACGATGGTAGATACATGGGCGACAGTGGGAAGCTGTGCACAAATTGGTAAAAATGTTCACCTTAGCGGCGGTGTTGGTATTGGTGGTGTATTAGAACCGCTTCAGGCTGCTCCTGTTATTATTGAAGACGGTGCTTTTATCGGATCGAGATGTATCGTAGTAGAAGGTGTTCGCGTAGAGACAGAAGCTGTTCTTGGTGCTAACGTATGCCTTACCGCTTCTACAAAAATTATCGATGTTACCGGAGACGAACCTGTAGAAATGAAAGGTATTGTACCTGCACGAAGCGTAGTTATACCGGGAAGCTATACTAAAAAGTTCGCAGCCGGAGAATTCCAGGTTCCATGTGCACTTATTATTGGTAAACGTAAGCCATCTACCGACTTAAAGACTTCACTTAACAACGCATTGCGTGAATATGATGTAGCGGTTTAATTATCATTTATGATCGACCAGAAAATTAAAATATCTGCACTTGCAATTGTTTTTAACGAAGAACACAATATAAGGCAATACCTGGACAATATGTCTTTTGCCGACGAAATTATTGTTGTAGATTCTTTCAGTACCGACGATACTACAAAAATCATAAAAGAAGAATACCCGCAGGTGCGACTGTACCAGCGGGCATTTGACGATTTTTCATCGCAGCGAAACTATACTCTGGATTTTGCCACGAACGACTGGGTAGTGTTTTTTGATGCCGATGAAAGGGTGTCGCAAAAAGGTATTGATGAAATTTTAGCTACAGTTAATAGCAACCCCGAAGAGGCAGCTTTTTGGTTTAAGCGTATCTTTTATTACAAAGGACGCCCAATGGTTAACAATAGCTTTAATAAAGACAGGGCAATACGGCTTTTTAGAAAGTCTAAATGCAGGTACTCCGAAAAACTGGTTCATGAAACCCTTACCATCAATGGCAGAACAGGAAGCCTAAAGGAGTCCATTCACCATTATTCTTTTAAAAGTAAAGAAGAATTTTTAGAAAAAAGGCTTCAATATTCTAAACTTAAAGCAAAAGAGCTTTACCAAAAGGGCGTAAAAACTAATCTATACCACCTTTCGGTAAGGCCTGCTTTTCGTTTTTTTAAATACTATATAATAGGGCTTGGTTTTCTTAACGGTAAACGCGGTGTAGAGATAGCACGCATATTAGGCTACCATGTATACATGAGGTATGTATACCTTAAAGATTTTACTAATCATAAGCCCACCCCAAAAGTATTGGTGATTCAGCAAAAAATGATTGGCGACGTTCTTGCCAGCAGCATTATCTGTACCAATCTTAAAAACATGTATCCTGAAGGGCAGATAGATTATCTTATCTATCCGTTTACACAGCCGGTTATAGAGAACAATCCGTTTATAGACAATGTTATCCTGTTTGATAACGAATACAGGCATAGCAAAGCCAAATTCATGAAGTTTGTATTTGCGCTGCGCAAAAAGAAATACGACATTGTTATAGATGCTTACGGCATTGTAGGCAGTAATATTATGGTTGGTATGTCTGGCGCTAAAACAAAAATAGGTTTCTTTAAACCTTACACAAGTTTTGTATACACCCATACCGTTAAAGAACTAAAAACCCCTTTAACTAATGCAGGTCTTGCACTTGATAACCGTTTACAGCTTATTAAGATTCTTGATCCTGAAGTCCCTTTGGTTAACAGGCCGGTAATCTACATGACCGATGATGAAATTGCCAAAGGTAAAAAGATTCTTGATGATAAAGGCATTAGCTCTAAAGACAAAATATACATGATAAGCGTACTGGGAAGCCTTAATATAAAGACCTACCCTGCCGAATACATGGCACAGCTTCTTGACGGGATTGCGCAAAATAGCAACGCAGCACTTATATTCAATTATATTCCATCACAGCAAAGCGAAGCGGAGGCTATATACAATTTGTGTAGTGAATTTACTAAGCAGAAAATACGTATGGATATAACCCCGGGAACCATACGCGATTTCCTTTCGGTTCTATACCACTGCAATGCGCTTATTGGTAACGAAGGTGGTGCGGTAAATATGGCAAAAGCGCTGTTTATACCTACTTTTACAATATTCTCTACCTGGATCAAAAAAGAAGCATGGAACTCGTTTGAAGATGGAACCACAACGGTATCAGTTCATTTAAAAGACTTTAAGCCTGAACTGTATGGAAAAACATCTCCGAAAGAAATGAAACCAAAAGCCCAGGAATTATATCAGGAATTTACTCCCGACCTTATTATGCCTCTATTAGAAAAGTATATAGAAATTAATTAGAGTCGATCCCTATCGGGGTCTTAACCACTTTATTATCGCGGGTGTTTTTACGGATGGCGTAGTTTTTCTTCCACGTTTCTTTGTTTACATAGCCACGCGCATGGTCTAAGTGCACACATACCGCACTATAGCGTATCTGTTTTGATTTAAGCCCTTTGTTAAACAGCCTTTCCCCTAGTTCCCTGTCCTGCCCGCCATATTGCATTTCCTGGTTAAACCCGTTTATAAAAACAAGGTCGGTTTTCCAGCCCGATGCATTATGCCCGTTCCAGGTAGCTTTAGTAGGCGTAACGAGGTTAAGAAACCATGACTTAAATCCGCTTGCAGAAAGTTTGGATGTATTCTTAGAAGAAAGTCCCATGCCTTTAAGCCATTTTACGTCAAAGCATCTTTGGTTAAAGATATCGTCTTTAGAAATAGCCTGCGATATATTCATAGGCAGCTTAAAATAGCCTCCCGAAAGAAAATATCCCGGTTCCCTGAAGTTAATATGCGTTTCTACAAAATCGTTACGCGGTATGCAGTCACCATCTGTAAAAATAAGGTAGTCGCTGTTAGCAGCCGTAATGGCCTTGTTAAGTATCTGCGACTTCTGGAAACCTTTATCTTCCTGCCAAACATGCACAAGCGGCATGCTTATTTCGTCACGAAGCCTGTCCAGTAATTCTTTGGTTTTTGGGCCGGAGCCGTCATCAGCAATAATAATCTCAAAATCCCTCTCCGTTTGTACGCTAAAACCCCATATTACTTTTTCAAGCCATGCTTCGGCATTATAGGTACTCATTATAACTGATGCTTTCATTCTATTCTTTTAATAAGTGCAAAGATATTTTTTAACCGTAATCTATTTACCGAATTTAAAGTATTTCTTTATCCTTCTTTTACGCTGTAATCCGCTATGAAAACTATTAACACTTTCAATTAGTGCGTTCTTTATTTCGTCATAGCTCCTATTATATAATTTTGAATATTCATCGCTCATAGTCAAAAGCATACCTTCAACATGCGTAAGCCTTCTCATATTATTAATACGGTCTTCAAAGGTCATTGGCCCGTCGTGAAACTTCATCCTGTTAAGGTCTACAAGAAAAAACGCATACTGCCCATTCTCCAGTTTCTTTATTAGGGTATTTCCGGGTGAATGGTCTAAGAACTCTATACCTTTTTCGTGAAGCTCAAAACAAAAACGGGTAAACTGTCGTAGTATATTTTCAGCATCAGGGTAGTTAGGTATATCTACAAGTTCCCTAAAAGTAAGCTCTGTAATTAAGTGTTCACTTACATAGTAGCTTTTGTTAAGCAAACCAAATAAAGCGGTTTCTTCGGCATAAGCTATGGGATGCGGCGTACCAATTCCCTTTTCGATAAGCTTAAGCGCAAAATTGTACGAACGCTCTGCTTTAGACTTTCTAAAATACCTGTAGGCAACCTTATTAAAAATATGGGGAATTTTAAACGACTTTATATTGATAGTTATATCTCCCAAAGGATACAACTTAATTACATTTCTTTTTCCGTTGCCAAACAACTGTCCTTCAACATTAAAGTTTTGTATTTTTAAGTAGATAGCTTCTTTCTGAGACTGATAATCCGGATGGACAATGAATTTCATTAATTAAATAGGATTATGATATATTAGGCAAAATTAATCAATGATTTTTATACTTTTACAACAAATTGAATAAATGAGAAAAACGGTCATTCTGGAAACTCATAATATAAAGAACCAATATACAGGTTTCGGTGTTTTTAATCATGGACTTATTAGTGGCTTAAGCCATCATGATCACAGCAACTTAGATATTGTACTGCTAGCCTACAAACCATCTGTTCTTAAAGATAAGTTTGGAAATGCTTTCAGATATAAAAAAATTTACAGTTTTAATCGTTATAAAAATTTCAGTGTCAGGAAAAAGCATGATCTATGGCATTCTGTGAATCAGAATTTAAAATTTGAACCTAAAAAAGTTTCAAATTACCTGCTAACCGTGCACGATGTAAATTTTGCAGAAGGCTCAAGCCGCGAAGACACTACCAGTAAGCGTAAGAAGCTTTTTATTGAGAAACTCAACAGAAGTTCTGCTATTACCTATATCTCTGAATTTGCAAAAGAGCAGACACATCGTTATTTTAATGTTCCCAATGTACCCGAATATATTGTTTTTAACGGCAACCCAATAATAACTATTGCGAACACCTCCGACTACAAGCCTAATACGCCTGTAGATAAGCCCTTTTTATATTCTGTAGGCGACTTTTTGCAGAAAAAAAACTTCACCTCAATTATTCAGATGATGTTGCATGTAAAGGATTTTAACCTTATCATCTCCGGAGATTACAATAAACCATATGGTGAAGAAGTGAAAAAATGCATTTTGGATAATAATCTTTCAGATCGTGTGTTTCTTACCGGAAGAATTTGTGAAACAGGCAAACAGTACTATTTACAGCACTGCGCTGCATTTTTATTTCCATCGAGAGGAGAAGGCTTTGGGCTTCCACCAATAGAGGCAATGAAATTTGGCTGTCCCATATTTTTAGCAAACTGCACTTCGCTACCCGAAATTGGCGGGGAATATGCTTTTTACTGGGACGAATTTGATGCAGAAAGCATGGCGGCAGAATTTTACAAAGGCATGGATACCTATCACAACAACCCCGATTTATACAGGCAAAAATATGCCGAGAGGGCTAATTTTTACAACTGGGATAAGACCGCCAAACAATACCTTGACATTTATAACTCTATTTTACAATAAGCTTTACCTGAATGAATATATTAAATGTAACCACAATTACAGAATGGCGTGGAGGCGATAAGCAGATGTACACTATTTTCAAGCTACTTGAAAATACACCCAATATAAAACAGTTTATACTTTGCCCCGAAAAATCGGTGCTGGCAAAAATGTGTAAAGAAGATAATTCTGCTTATTATACATATACCAAGAACAAGCTAAAGCTTATTAATGCTACACGCAGCATTATAAACATTTGCAAAAAAGAGCATATCGATGTTATTCATCTTCATGACTCGTCTGCTTTAAATGCAGCTATACTGGCTTTACCGTTTATACCCAAATCAGTTAAGCTTGTTTTTAGCCGAAAAAGAGACAACCCTATTAAAGACAAATATTTAAACCGTAAAAAATATACGCATCAAAGAATCGTAAAAATTGTTTCGGTATCTAAAGCTGTAGAGGCTATATTTTACAATGTTGTACAAGATAGGGAAAGACTGGTTACCATTTATGATGCTATAGATGTGGATAAATATGCATCTAAAACCAACAAGCACCTGTTGCACAAAGAGTTTGACCTTGATGCAGATACGAAGATAATAGGCAATATTGCAGGGCTTACCAAACAGAAAGATATTTATACATTCGTAGATACCGCCAAACAAATACTTACCGAAAAACCGGAATCACTTAAACTTAAATTTATAGTTATTGGTGCCGGGGAAGAAAAGGAAGGGCTTGAAGCCTATACTAAAGAACTCGGAGTTGAAAATGATGTAGTGTTTGCAGGATTCCGTACTAATGCAGAGGAACTTTTACCTGAGTTTGATGTATTCTTAATGACGTCTATCTCTGAAGGGCTGCCTCTAACCATTTACGAGGCTTTTGCAAGCAGGATACCCGTAGTGAGCACTGATGCCGGCGGCATTAGGGAAGTGCTTGTTACAGGAAAAACAGGTATCTTAGCAGCTATAAAAGATACGGACACGCTAACAAAGGGTGTTTTAAAAATATTAAATGATTCCGCTTACGCTGATATGCTTAGGGAAAATGCATACCAGCTGGTAAAAGACGGTCATGACCTGGATGTGATAAAGCAAAATTATATTGCTTTTTATACGTCACTCTGAAACAAACAAACAAACAAACAAACAAACAAACAAACAAACAAACAAACAAACAAACAATTTAATTAATCTAAGAACATCTTAAAACTATGAAAATTTGCCTGATAAGCTTTGATTATTGGGGTTTTGACAGTTACATCTTAAAGGAATTACAGCGCAAAGGGCATGAGGTTTCTCATATAAACCTCAACAATTTTAGGTATGTATATCCTTCACTACCTGTGCGTTTAGGCAATGCGCTAAGTAAAATTCTATTCAAAAAGAACATTAAAAGGCTTAAGCGTCAGGAGTATGTATTGGTTGAACTGAATAAGTTGGGTACTATGGACAGTATACTTGTAATACGCCCGGACTTATTAGACAGCGACACCCACGAAAAGATACGACTAAAAACCAATCAATACATTGCGTATTTATACGACAGTACAAAACGTTTTCCAGTAGATCATTTACTGGACGGGTTGTTTGATAACGTTTTTTCGTTTGACGAAGACGATGTAAAGAAGTATGGTTTTACACATGTTACCAATTACATCTACCTGCCTAAAAAGGAAATCGTTACAGATAAAGAATATAAACAGAAGGTTTTTATCGTGGTATCTGGCGATGAAAGGCTTAAAAGCCTAAACAAAATTGCTAATGAACTGGCCAGAATTAACATCAGCTATAAATTTATAGTAAGGGCTTCCAGAAAACCTAAAGGACTTTGTAGCAGTATTGAGCATTCTAAAAGAAATATTGAATGCGATGAGCTTATGCAGAACCTGGATGAATCTGAAGTTTACCTGGACCTTATACGCTACGGGCATAATGGGCTAAGCTTTAGGGTTTTTGAATCGTTAGCCCACCAAAAAAAGCTTATTACAACTAATGCTTCTATAAAAAACTACGATTTTTATAACCCTGATAACATTTTGGTTATAGACGAAAATAATGTTAGCATTAATGCCGATTTCTTCGGAACACCTTACAATCCTCTAGATGTGGCTATTTACAATAAATATACCATAGAAAACTGGGTACATACCGTATTCAATCTTTAAAGACCGTGCAGCAGGCGGATAACTGCCTGCTCTACATTTTTTAATGAATATGGTGCTATAAAATCGGCAGAAGCATGGCTGATTTCATTCCAAAGAGTTTCATCGTTATACAATTTAATAATCAGGTTTGCCAGCTCTCCTGGAGTTTCGGCGACCATATTTCCCCTGTAGTCTGAAAAATCAAACCCCTCTGCACCAACAGCCGTTGTAACCAACGGAAGGCTGTACTCAAGGCTCTGCCCTATTTTACCTTTTATACCTGCACCATAGCGAAGTAACGCTACAAACACTTTCGCTTTAGCAAAATAAACAGAGGCATCTTCTACATAACCTACAATAACAAACTGCTCTGAGTTAAGGTCTAGTACCGCTTTGGTTGGGTTGCTGCCCACAATGTTCACTTTTATAGCTGGGTGTTTTTCCCATACCAATGGCATTACCTTATCGTGTAAAAAAAGTACGGCATCTTCATTAGGTGCATGTGCAAAGCCACCTATAAATAGAAGGCCATCTCTTTCGCTAAAAGTTTTAAAATCTGCCGGCCTGTTAATATGGTCGTGAATATTACCTATAACTTCCATCTTAGCCTCTTCATTGTAAAATTCAAGCAGAGCGTCTTTATCCATATCAGATATTACAATGATCTTATCGGCACGTTTACAGTTTTCCAGTTCTTCCTTAAGGTGTTCCTGTGCAATTTTATGCTTCGCCGGATCGTTGGTAAGTTCGGCTTCGCGTTTCATTCTCAGGTAATGAAAATCTACCATATCAAAAACAACAGGCAAATTGGGATTAATGGCTTTAACAAGAGGATAGTATTTTGTAAAAATACCCGGCCTGTGGAGCCAAACATAAGACAAGTCCCCAACAATAGTTTTAAGAAACCTTTCTTTTGTTACCAGTTTTCCATCTGGCGAAACTGCCGGCTGGTAAACGTTTACGCCCAATTTTCTAAAATAACTAACGTAAGTTGTATTAAACTTGTACTCTTTTACATTAGCTAGTAAAGAAACTTTATAGCCATTTTTAATCAGGATCTTAATGATCTCCGTCAGCCTTCTTGAACCTGAATCTTTATCAAATTCCGGTACTTTATCATCTACAATAAGTACATGCTTTTTGTCCTTTTCTTTAAGGGAAAAGTCTATAACTACATTTTGCTTTTTTAGCTTTTGCTTTAGCAAATGATGTTTAAAGAAAATCTTTACGGTATTGTACATTGTGTTGAGATATAAACTGACTGATTAAGCGAACAAAGATATTATTTTTACCTAAACCTGAATCTAAAATAGCAAGCATCAAAACCGAACTACAGAAAACCTTATTTTTATAGATTAAAAAGCAATTAATATTCCGAAATTTGCAACACCATAATCAATCGAAATGATAAAGTTTCTCGACCTTCAAAAAGTGAACCTCCTGCATCAGGAGGAGATTGAAAACCGTCTTCTTAAAACCTTTAGGAGCGGCTGGTATCTTTTAGGTGAAGAGGTAAAGCAATTCGAGAACAACCTTTCAGTTTATATTGGAGCGGAACATGCCATAGGGACTGCAAATGGCCTTGATGCGCTTCGCCTTATTTTTAAGGCTTACATAGCGATGGGAATAATGCAAGCCGGCGACGAAGTTATAGTCCCCGCTAACACCTATATAGCATCGTTACTGGCAATTACAGACAATAGTCTTGTGCCGGTTTTGGGTGAGCCGCAACTTTCCAATTACAATATTGACAGTAACCTAATAGAAGAAAAGATTACTGCTAAGACTAAAGCTATAATGATAGTCCATCTTTATGGTCAGGCCGTTTTTAATACAAGTCTTCGGGGATTTGCCGAAAGGCATAACCTTAAAATTATTGAAGATAATGCGCAGGCTGTCGGCGCGCAATGGAACGGCATAAAAACAGGTAACCTTGGCGATGCAGCAGGGTTTAGTTTCTATCCCGGTAAAAACCTTGGTGCCCTTGGCGATGCAGGTGCAGTTACCACCAATGATGCTGAATTAGCAAAAACGATAAGGGCATTGGCCAATTACGGATCGGAAGAAAAATACGTGAATAAATACCAGGGACTCAATTCGAGGCTTGACGAAATGCAGGCTGCTGTACTGGACACCAAACTGAAATACCTGGATGCTGAAAATGAACGCCGACGCGAAATTGCACAATTTTATATTGAGAACATCAATAATCCACTTGTTATTTTACCCGAATGCCCATCGGATAAAGACAGCCATGTCTGGCATCTCTTTGTTATACGCACCGCCGAAAGGGACAGGCTGAAGCAATACCTGTTAGATAACGGTATACAAACGCTAATACACTACCCTATACCACCGCACAAACAGCAAGCATATCCTCAGCTAAATGCATTATCTTTGCCCATTACGGAACAAATACACCGCGAAGTACTAAGCTTACCTATAAGCCCCGTACTTACAGATGAAGAAATTAAAACAGTGGTTAACACCATAAACAGTTACAAATAACGCATGAGCACATCTGATATAAATAACGAAGTACACAACGCTTTTGAAGTCATAAAAAATGGCGGAATAATTCTTTACCCTACCGATACGGTTTGGGGTATTGGCTGTGATGCTTCTAACCCTGAGGCGGTTAAAAAAATATATGCTTTAAAGCAACGCGAAGAATCGAAAAGCATGATCGTGCTTATGAATACCGACCGTATGATGCATACCGTATTTAGCCAGATACCCGAAGTGGCATGGCAAATACTGGATCTTTCTGAAAAGCCTACCACACTTATACTGGATAACCCGCGTAATGTAGCCGCTAACCTGATAGCTGAAGATAAAACACTGGGTGTACGCCTGGTAAAAGAGCCTTTTTGCTTTAAGCTGATGGAACGCATGAAAAAACCATTGGTTTCTACATCGGCAAACATAAGCGGCATGCCTACACCAAATTCTTTTAAAGAAATTAACCACCTTATTTTGGACGGCGTAGACTATATCGTAAATTTGCACCACGAAAAAATTGCCGCTAAACCATCTACCATTATAAAACTGGGGAATGATTTACAGGTAAAAGTGATACGACCTTAATGGAAAACAAAACTTCATACAAAGAAGCATTAAATAACAGGATATTTAACATTACCTCTCAAGCAGCTAAAGAACTTAACGTAAACAGTTATGTTATAGGCGGTTTTGTAAGGGATTTTCTTTTACAGAGAGATTTTAAAAAGGATATCGATATTGTTGCCGTTGGCAGCGGTATTGCCCTTGCCGAAAAAGTATCTTCATTATTAGCAAACAAACCTAAAGTACAGGTCTTTAAAAGCTATGGCACTGCCATGCTGCGTTTTGACGATATTGATATTGAGTTTGTTGGTGCACGTAAAGAATCGTACACACGCGATAGCCGTAACCCTATTGTAGAGACCGGCACACTGGAAGATGACCAGAACCGCCGCGATTTTACCATTAACGCTTTAGCCCTGTCTTTATCTGAGGATAATTTTGGTGAGCTGGTAGATCCGTTTAATGGTGTGGAAGACCTTCACAATAAAATTATACGCACTCCCCTTAACCCGGATATTACCTATAGCGACGACCCGTTACGTATGATGCGCGCTATACGCTTTGCGTCGCAGCTCAACTTTACAATTGAGAAAGAATCGCTAAAGGCAATCGAGAGGAACAAGGAGCGTATTAAGATAATATCGGGAGAGCGCATTGTAGATGAACTGAACAAGATATTAATGTCGGAAGTACCTTCTGTTGGTTTCAAATTATTACACCAGACAGGCTTACTGCATATTATACTGCCCGAACTTACCGCACTTCAGGGTGTTGAGGAAGTAGAAGGACAGACCCATAAAGATAATTTTTACCATACCCTTGAGGTGGTAGATAATATAGCGCCTAATACCGATGATGTATGGCTGCGCTGGTCGGCACTTTTGCACGACATCGGTAAAGCACCGACCAAGAAATTCCACAAAAAAGTGGGATGGACATTCCACGGGCATGAGTTCTTAGGCGGTAAAATGGTTAAGAAACTGTTTGAAAGGCTACACATGCCTTTGAACCAGAAAATGAAATTCGTTTCTAAAATGGTTATGCTTAGCTCCCGCCCTATTGTACTGGCGCAGGATATTGTGACCGACTCAGCGGTGCGAAGGCTTATTTTTGATGCCGGAGAAGACGTAGAAGACCTAATGATTTTGTGTGAGGCCGATATTACGACCAAGAATCCATCAAAATTTAAAAAGTACCATAACAACTTTAAGATAGTACGCCAGAAAATAGTTGAAGTTGAAGAGCGTGACCATGTTCGTAAATTTCAGCCGCCTATTACCGGAGAGGAGATTATGGAGATATTCAATCTTAAACCGGGCAGGGAAATTGGTGTACTTAAAGAAGCAATTAAAGAGGCCATTCTTGAAGGTGAGATTCATAACGACTATGATTCGGCGTATGCCTTTATGATGGAAAGAGCGAAGAAGTTGGGGTTGAGTGTAGTGAAGTAGTTGCGGGTTTAGAGTTGCGGGTTGCCTATGTTACGTGTAAGTTGTCTCTAAGAGAAACGAAATAATCTAAACAGAGGTCGACATGCTACAGTTATACTTTCTGCCATTCTGAGCGAAATGAAATGGAGTCGAAAAATCTCAATAGAGAGACTCATCCATCGTCGGGATGATAACAACACCATTCGAGAAACGAAATACCTAAATAGAGATTGCAACGCTACGTTTCACTACACTCGCAACAGAACCGGTAGCTACAAAAAACAGATAGCATCAAACCTGACATATATCATAAAATAGGTTACTGCTTTACCCGTAATTCGCAAAAAATAAAAAAATGAAACTAACCTTTCAAAAAATAACAAAAACCGCCCTCATCCTCGTTTATCTTGTAATCGTTGCCGGTGGATTGGTACGTATGACAGGCTCCGGAATGGGCTGCCCTGACTGGCCGAGATGTTTTGGCTACTATATCCCTCCAACAGATATTAAAGAGCTTATGTGGTCGCCAAACCACGAATTCAATAAGGGGCAGGTTATTATTAAAGATGAAAAGCTTTGGGTAGCCAAACAAACTTTTACGACTACCGACACCTATAACCCAGAAAACTGGGAAGTATACACTAAACACGATTACGCCGAGTTTAACCCGCTACACACCTGGGTTGAATACGTAAACCGTCTTACAGGTGCACTTGCCGGTGTTGCTGTGTTTGCAATGGCTATAGCATCCTTCCGCTTTTGGCGTAAAAAATCGAGCATCATACTAATGTCCTGGTTAACGGTATTTATGATGGGTTTTCAGGCGTGGCTTGGCGCAACAGTGGTTTACTCGGTATTAAACCCGGTTAAGATTACCGTACACATGGTTGTGGCATTACTAATTGTTGGAATGATACTTTACATCCTGGATAAATCTAAAAACCTTACAGCCACAGCTATTACTTTTAAGCAGGATAAGTTATTTAAAACACTATTGATAGTATCACTAGCGATAACTTTAATTCAGGTCGTTCTCGGTACAGAAGTACGCCAGTTTGTAGACGAACGCGTTAAGATGCTGGGCTATGAGAACATGCACCTAATTATGGACAGCCCACTTGTTACCTTCTATTTTCACCGTACGTTCTCTTTTGTGGTGTTTGGAGTAAACCTTTGGCTATACCTTCGCAACAGGAAACTGAATCTTGGTTTTTCAAAAACCAATTGGGTACTATACCTGCTGTTGGTAGAAATAGCGTCGGGTATTGGAATGTACTATTTTGACTTTCCGTTTGGTATGCAGACAACACACCTTGTTATAGCCTCGGCCCTTTTCGGACTACAGTACTATATGATACTTGAAAGCGGAAGAAAACCACAACATTTAGCATAGTTTTACATTTCTCTTACCACAAGTTTAAGAATTTTGAAGGTAACTTTACATTGTAACGAAAAATAAAGAAACCATGCCAAATTCAACTGAACTTAAAGGAAACTGGAACGAATTTAAAGGAAAACTAAAACAAAAATATGCTGAACTTACAGATGACGATGTTACCTACGAGGAAGGCAAAGAAGATGAAATGTGGGGAAAACTTGAACAGAAACTAGGCAAAGCGAAAAAAGAGATTTTATCTTTATTTCAATAGTCTGATTCCTTCAGGGTAACAACCACATATTCCGAAACTGTTCTATAAGTAGTATTCTGCTTGTCGAACAGTTTTTTTTTTATGTCATTACCTCAAGTCATTATTATGTTTTCTATTAAACACCCCACAACTCCACAAAGGCCATACAACCAGTAATGGATGCAGGAACAGGCGTGTAAGCCTTAATGTATCGGTATTTAGTCCGAAAGCGTCTACCCTGTTTACATATTGTGCATAATTACCCGGAAAGATGGCTACGAAGAATAGCGCCGCCAGCCAGCCAACCGCTATGCGATAACGTGTTAAGAATATCAGTAAAAAACCAAGTGTAATTTCTACTATTCCCGAAAGTACAACAACAAGGTCATCTTCCAGCGGAACCCAGTCAGGAACCTGGGCAAGGAAATCGGTACGAACAAAAGTAAGATGCCCTGTACCGGTAAAAATCAGAAGGCAGCCCAAAAGAATCCTAAAGATGTTTTGGGTTTTAGTGTAAGATGTTTTCATAATGTAAGTGATTGGTTTAACCAAAGTTAGAAACAAATCACTTACAAAATACTGGTTTACAGATTTTTGTCAGATTATCAAAATACTGAATTAAAATTTGTCAATTCTATTAGCGTAATGCTTTTTGCTTTTTCTTATTAAGTGCTCCCGAGCCCCACAACGCCCATCCTATAAGTACAGGCTGAAAGAACAATCGCGCAAAACGTTTGTTATCGGTATCTAATCCAAAGGCATCACGATGGTTTTTATATTGGGAGATATTTCCCGGAAACACGGCTGCAAAAAAAGAGGCTGCCACAACGCCTACGGTTTGTCTTTCTTTTTTAAGCGCAATAATTGAAGCTCCCAATGCTATCTCGGCAACACCAGATAACAATACTGTAGTATCTTTATCTACAGGAACCCAGTCGGGCACCTGAGCCTGGAATTCTTTTCTTGCAAACGTTAAATGGCTGATACCTGCTGTAACCAACATGGCACCTAGTGCTATTCTTGTAAGGTTTTGGGTTTTGGTATATTGTTTTTTCGCTGCTGTCTTTTCCATAATAATCGATTTTATTTAAAGTTACCCACTACTTTTTAATAAGTAACCGACTTTAAATCAACTTTATGAAATACGGTAGTTTAGCCTAGCCATTCCCTGAAATCACCTACACGCTCGCGGCTCACAATAACCTCATCCTCTTTGTAAGTAGGCAAGATTATTTTAAGGCGGGAATTGGTATACACTACAATATCTTGAATTGCATTAATAGAAACTATGAACTTTCGGCTAACGCGGTAAAACTTAGTCGGATCCAGTTCGTTTTCTAACTGCTCCAGTGTATTTTCCAGCAAGTAATCCCTTCCTTCTGTAGTACGAATGTAGGTTCCTTTGTTCTCACTATAAAAGCATTCCGCATCTTCAATATTTATCATTTTAAGGTGCTGCCCCATTTTAATGGTAAAACGCTGTTTATAGCTTTTCTCTGCCGGATTAGCCAGCATTCGTTTTATCTGGTCAAAATCAAGTGACAGGTTCGGCGCTTTTGGCTGGCGTGCACTGAATTTGGCAACAGCAGCTTCAAGATCATCTTCGTCTATTGGCTTTAGCAGGTAGTCGATACTGTTCAACTTAAAAGCGCGAAGAGCGTACTCATCGTAAGCTGTGGTAAATATTACCGCACTATTTATTGTTGTGCTTTCAAATATTTCGAACGAAAGGCCATCAGACAATTGTATGTCTAAGAATATCAGGTCGGGATGTTGGTTACTCTTAAACCATTCGATAGATTCCTCTACCGAATGCAGCATAGTATCTGCTTCTATCCCTAGTTTTGATAATTTACGCTGCAAAAGTCGAGCTGCCGGTTTTTCGTCTTCTATAATTAAAACGTTCATTTTTGTTTTGGTTGTCGGTTGATGGTTGATGGTTGATGGTTGATGGTTAATAACTGATCACTGTAAACTGATTACTGCTAACTGTCCACCTCTACTCCCACTGTTGTTTTTTAGTTTTTTCGCGGTCCATATATTCCTGGATTTTACGTTCCTCCCAGTTTTTACTTAACAATGAACCTGGTTTAAAAGCGCCTAGCCAATGGCAGAACAAACCAAACCCCCAGAAAAAGGCCAGTGAAAGGTTACTCCAACAAAAAAAACTCTCCCCGGCTTTTATGTCGGCAATATGCATAACCCAGAGTATTACATTGACTATAATATAAACAATAAGGTGTCTGTAAAATTCCTTCATTGCTTTTACCTTTTTTATTGCACGGTCAAGCTTTACAGTATCTTTAAATGTTTCCATGACTATTCGTATTTTGTTCTTTGTTCATCTTTTCTATCCATCTTATCCATAAGCTCTTTCAGCTTTCTGTCTTCCCAGTCCCTTCCTAAAAAAGGATAGTAACTAAATGCATTCATAGCATGGCCAATAACACCTACACCCCATCCCACCATAGAAAACCAAAACCATTGAAATTCGGGCATATATCTTAAGTTCACAAAAATAAGTATCGGCATTACCATCAGATAGCAGGTAAGGTTAGCATAAAAGCTTTTTATCTCCTTTACTTTCCGTTTCGCTTTGTCGTAAGCAATCTTATCAAAATTTTCCATAATCGTTATTTCCAGCGGTTAGACTTTTCTTTCTCCATTATTTCTTTCACCTTGCGTTCTTCCCATTCTTTATCAAGAATAGGCATGTAGTCAAATGCTTTCATACCGTGTGCAACTACACCTAATCCCCATCCCAGTGCAGGATACAAAAACCATAAATGATTCGGAGAACTAATAATATTAAGTATAGCCAGCCCTGTAATTACAACAATATAAGAGCTTAAGTTTGCGTAGAATCCTTTTATTTCTTCTACTTTTTTCTGCGCTTTAAAATAGCTGCTGTTTTCTTCTTTAAATGATGTTTCCATAACGGTAACCTGTTTTGTTAATATAGGTAATTTAACCTTAAAATATTTTTCTGTTTCTTCTACCAGTACATTTCTGGCAGTTAATATGGCATAGCGGCTTACTATATTCTGAAGACCTACACCACGCCTGTCCTGTAACACTTCTTTTTTCTGAAGGTTGTTCTCAACCACCAGATAACCATTTTCTACGAATATTTTTATGTTGAGCGGACGCTGTGGGCTTACCACATTGTGCTTAATCGTATTTTCCAGCAATAGCTGAAGTGAAAGTGGCACTACCCTGCATTCATCAGTTGGTACTGATTGAGGCAATTCGTAAAACACACTGTTCTCAAACCTCATCTTAAGCAGGTTCATATATGTTTTTGCAAACGAAAGTTCCTCTTCCACACTTACCAGTTCTTTGTCTTTCTGTTCCAAAACGTAGCGGTAAATTTTTGATAGCGATGTCGTAAACCGCTGCGCGTTATCGGGATTCTCCTCTATAAGCGAACTCAGCACGTTAAGACTGTTAAACAAAAAGTGTGGGTCTATCTGATTCTTTAATGTTTCAAACTGCGCCGAAGCTGTTCCTGCAATTATCTTTTGCTCTTTAACCCTGTTTTCCTGGTACCTCTTATAGAAAAAGATAGCATGAACAATGAGCGTAATAATAACCGTGAGTATCATGGCAAGATAATAATTGGACATCTTTTCGGTGGCCAAAAATTCGCTCAACGATTTTTCATTTACGGCAATTTCTTCAAATATCCTTAGCAGGAATATTATTAACAAAGATACTATCAGTGTACTTGCAATACCAACAGCCAGACGTTTTACGGTCATTATACCCTTTCCGTATTTTTTATCAAATGCATGAAAAAGCAACGTGTTGGCAGTGTACAATGAAACAGAATACAGCATTACGAAAGAGAAACTCATTAACAGATCTTTATTCCAGGTAAATGACTGCCCGCCTGCCATAGCTATAAATAACAGCACAATAAATATTATAGTGCCAAGGGCAATAGACCTGAATATTTCTCTATAAATTATTTTCATCGTTACTGTCTGCTTTAATACTATCTACCTTTTGCTTTACTTTTTGCATTCTTTTAGCTTTTCTGCTGCCCTGTCGGCACCCCAGTTAGGATGAAAAGCTGTTTCGGGTTTAAAGTTAGCAAAAAGTCCTACAGAACGCTCCACTTCTTTACACATTGGCGCAGTATCCTGACCAAAATAAGCTGCACTGCCAATTTCAAATTCCGCTTTTGCATACACAACCCTTGGGTTGTTTGGTGCTATAGCTAAAGCCTTTGCGTATAGCTCATTGGCTTTGCCAGAATATTTCATACCGTTGGTCATTGGGTCGTAAACTATCCAGGCTGTATAAATTAAACACTGTGTAACCATAAGTTCCGGATTATCGGGAGAGATGCCCATTGCAGCATCCTGTGCCAATTGTGCTTTGGTTAGCAGGCCATTTAGCTTCACTTTGTCCTTTGTCTGAAAAGCTTCCATTGTATTTATAAATGCAACATAATAATCAGGAAGCCAATTTTCTTTTTCTACAGTAGCAATCCTCTCGAATAATGCGGCTGCCTCAACAGGTTTGTTATCGCTCCAAAGTGTAAAGGCTTTCTGCATGCCTGCTTCATATTTAGACTGTGCGCTTACAGCGTTAGTTACCAGCAAAACGAATAATGTAATAAGTCGTATCATAATAATAATTTTTGGTTGTTATATTTTGATGAAGCAAATTTGCCAACAAAACACCTATTTAAAAAAAGTGTTTTACCGAGTTGTAGATTTTAAAGGATGAATTGTAGTTTCTATCACTTTATGCTGGCACTACATAGTTAAAACCGTAACGAGTGTGAATAAAATGAAATAAATGGTTATAACAGCTGTGGCAGATTTTATAAGACAAAAGTTTTCTAATTCGTGACAGAACCTAGACAATCCTGAACTTAAATGATATAAAAACTTAAAATAGTAAATAATACATATTTTTTTTACACGTTAAGTCACTTGAAACTAAAAACATATCGATTAAGTTATTATATTTGTTAAAACATTTGTAAAATATTTCGCTATTTGCGAATTAAATGTAAATAACGATGAAAGCAAAAACTTTACTTAAAACACTGTTAGGTACAGTCTTTTTTATTTCACTTACAGGATGTGGCAGCAGTGGCAGCGACGATAGTACCGGTGGAAATAAAGGGATAGGCTCTTCGAGCTCTGCAATAGGCGGATCGTATCATATAATATCTATGATTTCTGATAAAGGCGTAGACCTCAACAATGACGGCTTAATTTCTACTGATCTGCTTAATGAAATCGACCCTTCATTTTTTGATCCGAATAGTCCTGAATTAGTGATAAATCCGGTTATTTATAATAATCAGCTTGAAGAGATGATGAACTTTTACCTACCTCATCCTACAGTCACTGTAAACACACCCGGAAAGCTCGGAGGAGTAAAGTTTACCAGAAACGGCCTGGGATATATCTATAATATAGACGAGAATACCCAAGCTATAAATATAAACAAGGGCGGTTTAGGCTCTACAGCTACCGGAGTAATGAATAGTATAAAAGTTACAGGTAAAAATACGCTGCAGGCAGTATTGCAAAAAGATTATTACGACTTTTCAACTGCAAAATGGCAATTGCTGACAATTACCGTAATATACAGAAAAGTATAACTACATACAGTTTAAATAAAAACGGAGCCAATTGGCTCCGTTTTTATTTAGCAGATCCTACAAGGCTTCTATGTACAAAGGCACTGAGTCCTAAAGCTGTTTTTACATGTAGCCACTCTTTACTTTCGCCCAATAGTTGTACAACATCGTTAGCTTTAAGCTCGCCCAGTTTAGCCGCTTTAGCATCGGGCATAAGCCTGAGATTGGCAGTTGCCGACTTTATTTTTAATACATCGCCTTTTTGGCTCTTTGTAAATTCTTTTATCGTTACGATATCATTTTTAAAAACAAATGGCAAAGGATTCACGGCTCCGTAATTTCTGTATATTCCAAAATGCAGGTGTGCCGGTGTAAACCTGGCATTACCGGTATTGCCAACAAAACCAAGCGTATCGCCTACAGAAACCTTCGCCCCTAATGTTGTTTTAATACTATCTAAGTGAGCATAGTATAGCGAGCTCCCAAAATCTGAGTCCCGCAGCCAAACCTGTTTACCACCTATACCTTTTTCTCCTGTATAATTAACAATTCCGCTGGTTACAGCTACTACAGGCGTACCTTTTTTAGCGAAGATGTCTATACCTTCATGGCTACGTTTACCACCATCGCGTTCCATTCCCCAAAAGCTGCCAATAGCAGTATTTCCTTTTCCGGCCACAGGAAAAACACCATACAAAGGCTTTTTATTAAGGCTGATAAAAAAATTGGTATCGGCTGCCATTTCGGGCTGAATAATAACTTTATAAACGCCTGTGGTCTTTGCACTATAAACCAAACCTGAAGCGGTTAGTGATGCGCTTTCTACCTTTTGATATTCTTTATCACGCTTTTGAAATATGTCGATAAATACACGCTGATGCACAGAGTCTTTAACAATTCCCGCAATTAACACTTCACCTTCCTGTATTTGTACATTGTAGCTATACACGTGGTCTTCCACAGCATTAAAGGCGCCTCTTTCACCGTAAGGAAGCGGTACAGAAAGGCTATCACCAATTGCCGACTCGTACGCTGCATTCCAATCATTGTATACCGCCTGGTTATCTTTAAACTCCCTGGCGTACACCTGGCGCGCCGAAGGATTGGTTATAACATCGGTCACTTTTGTTATGCCTGAGCAGCCTACTGCAAAAATTAGCAACAGTAGTACTGATATTGAATATGATATGTTTTTATTTTTCACACTACTGTATATGCATATTGCGTGCCATGTTTTGTTAAAAAAAATTACGATATTTAGGTTTTAAAAATGTAAGCCATGAAGTATTTGTTTTTAGCCCTTGTTTCTATTTCCCTTATCAGCTGTAACGAGACCGAAAAAAAGGATCAGCCTTTTGATAGCTTTGTGTATACTTTTTCAGCTCAGGCACTGGATTATTCTATAAAATTCAACAATAGCGACACCGTATATTTTACCAAACGCCGACCGGAACCGGCTGCTAACAGCTATGCCATAATTGATGGTGCTCAAAAAGACAGCCTGATTGCACTTGTAGAAAAACTTGATTTTTCTAAATACCAGAGCGTTTATGAGGATAACGCCATAATGGACGCCAGTGCATTTAAACTTTACAAGCATAAAGGTGGTAAAGAAAATGCTGTATACGTTTACGGAACCAAAGCTCCCGAAGAACTTTACCGCTATGCTGCCCAGTTGAATGAATATTCAAAACGTCTTAACTTTAAGCCGTACAATGGCAAGAACCCCGATTTTGGCAACGTAGGTAAAAACTAAACCGCTGTTTAAATTTTACAACTCTTAAAGATTATCAAGCTGATTTGTTTTCTTATCGTCGCTTATGGTCCAAAAGAAGCCCACAAAGAAAAATCGGCTGGCCGGTTGTGTTATTGCCTGCCTCGCAAACTGGCCATTGGCATCTGCGTTATTGGCATATGTATAACCAAATACATTATTGCTGCCTGTAATGTTACTAACCGAGAAATACAATATTTTCTGCGGGCTCATCAACCATGCCCAACTTACACTAAGGCTATTATAGGCTTTGGTTTTACCATTCATAAATAACGTTTCGTTCGGGTTGTCGTAAGGCCTGCCGCTATTAAAAGTGTGTGTTACTCCTACCTGAGAGCGCAGGTCGTTGATCCAGTATTTGGTTACAATAGAAAAGTTATGCTTGGCAATATAGCTTGGCGTTACACTGTACTCGTAATTTTTATAATCCCTTTTGCTGTCTATGTACGAATACGACACCCAGTACTCCATATTTTTAATGGATTTATTATCTCTCCAAAACAAGTCGATACCCTTTGCAAATCCATTCCCTGAATTAGAATAATTAGAATCGTAAGCGGCTATTACACCATCATACTTTACAAGATTGTTATAATCTTTATAATAGGCTTCTGCCCTAAGCATCCTGCCATCTGTATTATATAAGTAATTGAAAATATAGTGCGATGTTTTCTCCGGCTCGAAGTTTTTATAATATTTAAGGTAGTCCTGTTTTGGGGTTTGATTAAAGTCGCCATACGCAACCGAAAATTGACTTTTAGCACTCACTTTATACGCCAGGGCAGCACGGGGCTCAACGGTTGCATTACCCAGTACACTGGTATTAGAAGCCCTCACACCTGCCTTAAAAGCTAATTGCCTTGAAAGGAAAACATCTGTCTCGGCGTATGCCGCAGCTATGGCATTATTATAGCCGCTATTGTAGGCAAATCCGGTTGGTTCTAAGTAGTCTTCGGTGAAATCGGTTATAAAGTAATCACCGCCAAAGGTAAGCTTAACCCTGTCGCTAAACTTTTTCTGAAGTTTAAGCTTTAGATGGGAACTATGCTCGCCGTTAGTAACGTTATTCTGATTCAACCCGATTTCGTTATGGCTGTAACCATAGACCAAGCCTGTATGAATTGTCCATTGCGTGCCAAACATACCTTTGTAGGACGTATTAAAGTAAAAATTATCATTTTGCATGTCGACCCTAACAGGCTGCGGCTCATTTATATCTTTCTGATCCAGGTTAAAAGTTGCGTGGTCAAAAGCGGCATACACTTTTAGCATCCCGCTATTAAATTTATAGCGATACACAGTTTCCCCTGCAAGCGACTGATAGGGTTTGTTCCAGCTTACAGCTTGTGGCACCACCCATTGATAGGGTTCAAGGTTAATATAGGACAGGTTAAAACTAAGCGAACTCTTATCCCACTTTTGGGTATGGCCAAGGCCAAGCCCTACTGTCATTAAAGAAATATCTGTTTGTTCCTGCACGGGCTCTTCAATAGTATTGAGCAATAAAACACTGGAAAGCGCCTCTCCATATTCTGCAGAATAGCCACCCGTAGAAAATGTCATACCACTAAACAAGAAGGGTGAAAAACGGCCACGGGTTGGCAGGTTGTTAGCCGTAGCCCCATAGGGCTGCGCCACACGCAGGCCATCTACAAACGTCTGTGTTTCGTCAGACTCACCGCCACGAACAAACAGCCTGCCACTCTCCCCTACTGTTTGCGTACCGGGAAGCGTGTTAAGTGCGGCTACAATATCACCTGCAGATCCGGCAGTAGTAACAATATCTAACGGCTTTAGTGCTGTTACCTTACTATTATCGCCTGCCTGAAATGTGCCGGCAGATATAACTACAGCATCGAGCGTATTTACGCTCTCTCTCATAGTAAATGATTGTGGTGTGTAACTTTCAACAACAATAGACTGCCTTACCTCTTCAAAAAACATAAGGGAGATCACTAAAACCTGAGCGCCTGTCTCAGACGTTTCAAAACTGAATTTTCCGTTTTCATCGGTAGAAGTACCATCGTACGTGCCATCAAGATATACATTTACCGATACGAGAGGCTTACCTTTGGCATCTGTAAGTGTTCCTTCAATTTTTGATTGTCCCTGCACCGCAAGCGAAGCAAAAAGGACTAATAGCGTAAATATAGATTTCATAACTGGCTGTTTTGGTTGGGTCAAAATTGCAGCAGTTATTTATTGTTTCATAAAAAAGGATTCTGAACTGTAGAATTTTAAGGATGAATCGTGTAAACTAATTTTTGAAATAATTGTGCGTAAATACTGAAAATCATCTATTTTCGCACCAACCAAAACAAACACCAACCTCACAATGAAAAAAGCTATCGCACTTCTGCTTTTGCTATGCCCTGTAATTACTTTTGCACAAATAACCTTTGAACCGGGCTATTTTATGCAGAAAGGTTCTAAAACCGAATGCCTTATTAAAAACCTGGCATGGAAAAACAACCCTGTATCTTTTGAATATAAACTTACAGAAGGTGAAGACATCAAAATAAAAACCATTAACGAGGTTACAGAATTTAATGTTGGCAGTGCCTACAAATACAAACGCTTTACAACAAATTTAGACCGTTCTGCTATTGTATTAGATCAGTTAAGTACACTTAAAGACCCACAATGGAGTAAAGAAACCCTGTTTTTAAAAGTACTTGTAGAAGGTAAAATAACCCTTTACCAGTATGAAGACAGTAACTTTGTAAAATATTTTTACAGCACAGGCGATCACACAGTGGCAGAGCAGCTTGTTTATAAAGAATATATGAAAGATGGCCGTATTGCAGAAAATAATATGTTTCGCCAACAGCTTTATAACATAATGAAAGATGATGGTAACAGCGTGAATAAATTTGAGCGTTTAAGATATAAAAAAGACGTCCTGGTTAAACTTTTTAATGATTACAATGGTACTGACGGGCAAACTGTAGTCAATCTTTCGGCAAGGCAGAATCAGGGGAGCGTAAATCTTAAATTTACTCCCGGAGCAACTTTTTCATCATTAAGTGTTGGGAATAGTTTATTACCTAGCTATAGCTATGAGTTTGAAAATGCGAGCAGCTTTAGAATAGGTGCAGAACTTGAATATATAATGCCCTTTAACAACAACAAATGGGGATTGTTTCTAGACCCAAACTATCAATCGTATAGCAAAAGTGGCAATAGCGGTAACCGGAAAATGGAAGCGAAATATAATTTCGTCGAAATTCCCGTGGGACTTAGGCATTATATGTTTCTAAATCAAAACGCAAAGCTATTTGTTGATGGTGCTTATGTTATTTCTATACCGGTAAGCGATTCATACATAGTGCATGGCGGAAATGTTCTGGATATTGAGAGAAACTCAGCACTGGCTTTGGGTGCGGGTTTTAGCTATAAAAAATATAGTGTTGAATTAAGGCATACTTTTAAACACGGACTGATAGATTTTATATACTGGGAAGGAAGTTTTAGTACAACAAGTGTAATACTAGGCTACAAGTTCCTTTAGGCGTATTTATCACGATTTTGTTACACTATTCGCAATTTGATGCGTACTTTTGCAGTAAACAATACATTTACTGCAATGTTTCATCCTGCCTTAAAAGATAAATATGCCTTTGCCAAATATTCAAAACTAATTGTTGTTTCGCTGGTTATAGGCTTTTTGGCGGCACTTCTTGCCGTTTCATTAAAACACATTACCGAAAAATACGAAAGCATGCTGTTTCACCAGACCCAGCAACATCAGCTTTACCTGATCATATTTCCGTTTTTCGGATTATCGCTAATTTATATACTAAGGCAGTATCTCTTTAAAAAGAAGGAAAACAAAGGCATAAAAGAAGTTTTTGAAAGCACTGCTACAGGCAAAAACCTGCCATCGTATAAAATTCCGTCGCACTTCATAAACGGGCTGCTTACTGTCAGTTTTGGCGGAAGCACGGGTATCGAAGTTTCTACGGTAGTATCTACAGCCGCTATAGGTTCGCTGGCACAGGAAAAAGAAAAGATATTCAGAAAATATAAAACAGAGCTTATCTGTGCGGGTATTACAGCGGGTATCACAGCCTTGTTTTGCAGCCCGCTTGCCGGATTATTATTTGCTTATGAGGTTGTTGCCAAAAAAGCCAATAAAGTATTTTTGGTAACCAATATACTGGCAGCTGCCATGGCTTTTGGTTTTATCTTCGTTATTAAAGAAGAACCATTATTTTCACTAAACATTACCCAATGGAATCTTTTTGCCCTGCCCTACTTTATACTTCTGGGGGCTATATGCGGGTTAAATTCCATTTACCTTACCAAATGCGTAATGTTCTTTAAAGCGCAGTTTACCAAAATTTCCGGGCATTATTATAAAATACTAATTGCCGCAGCCATAATAAGCACTATGCTGTTTATATTTCCGCAATTGTACGGCGACGGGTACCACGCTATGAAAGAAAGCCTGCTTACGGCTAATACCCTCAAACTAACACTTCCGCACGTATTGGTATTTACAGGGCTGTTATTATTTAAGCCTGTTATTACCTCTATAACTTTATCTGCCGGGGGCGATGGTGGTGTATTTGCTCCAAGCCTGTTTATAGGTGCTTTTGTAGGCCTGTTTCTTGCCGCTTTTCTTAACACCTATTTTGATGCAGGAATTATCCCGATAAACTTTATGGTAATAGGCATGGCTGCTATGCTTAGTGCCAGTATACATGCACCATTTACGGCATTGTTTCTGGTATGTGCTCTGGTAAATGACTATACATTGTTCCTGCCTATACTACTGGGAACATTAGTAGCAAAATATTCAGCGAAAGCTATATATCCTTATACTGTTTACTCATTAGCACCTGCAAAAAAATAATGCCGATAAAAAAGATACACCGCAGCTACCGCAAAGCCCGCTATGTAATGTACAAAGAAACACTTGTAGATTACAAAGAACACTTTTGGGCATTTATAGGATCGTTCATTGGTATGGGTACTATAGCATGGCTGCAATACAAAGCATTTCCCGAACAGGACTTTGTGTTTCTTATAGGTTCGTTTGGAGCCTCATGTGTATTGGTGTATGGCGTGATACAAAGTCCACTGGCACAACCAAGGAATCTTATTGGCGGACATGTGATATCGGCCATTATTGGAGTAACCATGCAAAAGCTGCTGCCCGATATGATATGGCTTTCGGCACCGCTGGCTGTTTCGTTATCTATAGTCATGATGCAGGTTACCAAAACGCTGCATCCGCCCGGAGGTGCAACCGCACTTATTGCCGTTACCGGGAGTCCGCAAATTAAAGCTTTAGGTTATGAGTATGTATTGAATCCTGTACTCAGCGGCGTAACTATATTGCTTATTGCAGCACTGATATTTAACAACATAACCAAAAACAGGCAGTATCCTTCGACACCTGCCGTGCATAAATTCAGGCGTTTTAAGCATCATTTTAAAAAGTCAATAAAAGGATAAAATACTACTTTCTTATAATGATAGGCTGTATCTTTATGATACAAACCAAAACCTGTTGTTATGCATATACCTCCTAACTACCTTCCCGTTATGCCTCACCTGATACTGGATAAGGCACCTGAGTTTTTAGAATATTCTAAAAAAGTGTTTGGTGCACAGGAACAAATGATTGTTCCCGGCGATGAGCAAGGTTCTATAAAACATGGCGAAATAAAAATACACAACGGCGTTATTATGTTTGCTCAAAGCACGGCAGACTGGAAACAAAAACCATCCGGGATGTTTATTTTTGTTGAAAATGTAGACCGTGTTTACAATGCAGGAATTGAACAGGGCGGCACATCGTTACAAAAACCTGCCAAACAGGACTACGGTTATTCCGCAGGGTTTGAAGATCCTTTTGGTAACCACTGGTGGATAACCGAGGCCGAATATTTATAAGAATGCTACACATAAATAAGATACACCATGTGGCTATAATCTGTTCTGATTATAATGCTGCTAGACATTTTTACACTCATATTATGGGCTTTAAAGTTCTTGCCGAAAATTACAGGGAAGAACGACAATCGTACAAACTGGATCTGGCAGTAAACGATAGCTATGCTATTGAATTGTTTTCGTTTCCAAACCCTCCGCAACGTGTATCGCGGCCTGAAGCAGCCGGACTTAGGCATCTGGCTTTTGAAGTAGATAGTATTGAAACTTCCATACAATGGCTGGAAAGTAACGCTGTAGCCTGCGAGCCTGTCCGTACCGACGAATTTACGGGTAAACGCTTCACCTTTTTTGCCGATCCTGACGGGCTTCCCCTGGAGTTTTATGAAAGATAGGCGAGCGTTTTTATAGTACTGGAATCTTTGATTTTTAGTTCCGGAAAGCTCTGTGTGCTTGTTGTAAAATTTAGCGTTGCGAATCTTCACGTCTACTTTGCGAATCTTTGCGGCATAACTTTAAAGCACTATCATACTGCTATTTAAAACAAGCACTTATACTGGCTAGGACGCTACTAAACAAAATTTCTAAAATTCCAAAATCCAAAATAGGAATTTATAGATTACCTTTGAACTTTATAAAATATTTGAATCATGGTTTACAAATTCAGAGTTATACTTGATACTGAAGAGGATATTTTCAGGGACATCGCTATAATGGATTCCGATACACTGGAAGACCTTCACAATGCCATAGTTAATGCTTTTGGTTTTGACGGCACGGAAATCGCATCTTTTTACCGTAGTGATGATGAATGGTCGCAGGGAGAGGAAATACCTTTGTTTGATACTGGAGACGTACCGGGAGAGCAAAGAACAATGGCAGAATTTATTCTTGCCGATAACCTTGACAGGGTAGACAACAAAATTATATATGTTTACGACTTTTTAAACATGTGGACCTTCTTTGTAGAGCTTGCAGCTATCGAAGAGCCGGAAAGTGGTGCAACGTACCCGGACCTGCTTTTCTCTCATGGCGAAATGCCGGCTAATGCTCCTGAGCATGCCTTCGGTGCAGACGGTGTTGAAGACGACCTTTACGGTGAGTTTGATGACGACTACGATGAGGAAGACCTGGACATGTTTGACGACGACCAGAGCTTTGGCGAAATGGACGACCATAATTGGAATTAAAACAAAGTTACAAAGTACCTGAATTTTAAGTGGCAAAGTTTTAGAGCTGCGCCTTATCCTGATTAAAAAATAACTTTTACATTCATAGTTCTAAACTGTGCAATTGTGCAACTTTGTGACTATGTACCTTAAAAACGATGATCAACTTATTTAATACGCACATAGAGAGCCTTTCTGTTCACAGGGTAGGCAACAAGAGCCGAAGCGAGGCTATTTTTTTATCTGAAAAGCCTTATAGCCCATCAGATGAGATTGTACCCCTATTAAAGGAATATTTCTTTAAACCTTTCAGGGATAAAGAAGAAAACTATTTTCAGTTTGCCCACGATGTGCATTTAGATTACCACGACATGTATAACTTTGCTACCGAGATCTTTACAAATCCGGAGACAGTACATGAGGTTTCTAAAAAAATTACAAAGCACCTTTTCGAGCAGTCTAACCACCCGCACATTAAAAACGGTGAGGTGTATGTAGCTTATCTTACCCACCTTAGTATCGACAACAACCCTGTAGATGCTATTGGTATCTTTAAGAGTGAGATTAAAACCGATTTCCTTCAGTTTGAAGAAAAAGAAGCGAATATTGAAGTAATGCTTCAACAGGGTATTAACCTGAACAAGCTTGATAAAGGCTGTATTATCTTTAATTACAAAAAAGAAGACGGCTATAAGATACTTACTATAGACAGCAACCGTTATGATGCGCGTTACTGGCTGGAGCATTTTCTTTCTGTAGATGCTTTTCAGGATGAAAATTTCATGACTAAAAAATACATGAAGTTTGTTCAGGATTTTGCTAAAGACGTGGTGTTGCCTGCCGAAGATAAGAAACAAGAGGTAATGTTCATGAACAGGGCTATTAACCACTTTGCTAAGAATGACGAGTTTGAAGAAACTAAATTCTTAAATGAAGTTATCGATAATCCTGACCTTATTCCCGAATTCAAAAACTATAAAGTAGAAAAGGCACCAAAATACAGTATTGAAGATGTTACGTCTTTCCCTATCGCCAATGCGGCGGTTACCGATGCAAGGAAAAAGATAAAGAACGTGATTAACCTTGATACCAACATACAAATTAAAATGGACTTCATTAACCCGGAAAGTGCCGAGAAATTTGTAGAAAAAGGATGGGACGAGGAAAAACAGATGTACTACTACCTTGTATACTTTAACAAGGAAGAGAAAAGCTAGACTGCAAATAGATATTAAGAGGCCTTACGGCCTCTTTTTTGTTGTTAAAACAATGGTAAAACTTATGTTCTGCCACCCTTTTATATTTTTGGTAACCTAATATTTGCTAATTTCATTCTATAATTACCTTTTACGCGCTATGGCTCTAAAATTAAGGCTGTTTTTACTGCTGGCATTATTTGCCATTGCCCCGCTATGCGCACAGGTTACCCAAAAAAAAGACACCGTTCAGGAAAGAAGGGACCAGATGTATAAAAAGCTGGAAGACTACTCCAAGCGTAAAAAGTTTACCAAGTTTATACACAAACTAATATTCAGGCCGGTACAACCCAAAAAACCTGCTAAAGTAAGGGAAAAGATCAAGGAGAAAGCTCCTGAGATGACCAACAACTTTGCCACTTTTGAAGGCAAGATCGTTAGGAAAATAAATATAGAAACCCTCGATCCGTTTGGGTATTCGGTTAATGATACTACCAAAAAAGCACAGGTATGGGTACAGGATTTTGGTAACCGTATTCACCTTAAAACAAAACAGTTCACCATACGCAACCTGCTGCTTTTTAAGCGGGGAAAACCCTTGGATTCACTACTGGTTAAAGAATCGGAACGTTTAATCAGGAGCCAGCGCTATGTGCGCCGTGTAGCTATAAAGCCCGTACCTGTATCCAGCAGTAAAGACTCCGTAGATATAGACATTAGGGTACTGGACTCCTGGAGTCTTATACCCAATGGTTCGTTTTCTACCTCGCGTACCGCCTTTGAAATTACCGAAAGAAACTTTTTAGGGCTTGGACACGAATTTAGGAATGATTTTGACAAACGCTTAAATACGGGCGAAACTTCGTATTTAGCACGCTACAGGGTACCCAACATCATGAATACCTATATCAACGCTACAGTAAACTACGAGATTTGGCGTAGCGATAACTCACTTAAAAGTTTTGGATTGGACAGGGATTTCTTCTCTGCCTATACCAAATGGGCTGGTGGTGTTTATGTAGAATCGCGTGTAATGCGCGACTCGCTGCCGGACAGGACAGGCGATTGGGAGATGCTCAACTTCAGGTCGGATGCGCAGGATTACTGGGCGGGTTATTCATTTAAGATCTATAAAGGAGATACCGAAGAAGACCGTACCACAAACCTGGTAACCACAGGGCGTTTTTTCTCGCAACACTTTAAGGAGAGGCCATCTATAGCATACGATTCGGTTGGCTATTATGCCAACGAAAAACTTTATCTGGCAAGCATAGGTTTAACCTCACGAAAGTTCGTTCAGGATAAATTCCTTTTTAATTACGATATCGTGGAGGATATCCCTATAGGAAAAGTGTATTCCCTAACTTTTGGTATGCAGCATAAAAACGATGAGCACCGGGTGTACCTCGGCGGAAGGTATGCCTTTGGAAACTATTACAACTGGGGCTATCTTGGCGTAAATACCGAGGTGGGTACTTTTTACTACAAAGACCGCACAGACCAGACAACCCTGCGGATTGACGGGCTGTACTTTACCAATATTAAAGACTGGGGAAGGTGGCGTTTTCGTCACTTTATACAACCTGTACTGGTTTTTGGCGACAACAGGATGCCTATTATTAAAGACCTTCTTAACCTTAATAACGATAACGGTATTCAGGGTTTTGACTCGCGTACGCTTTTCGGAACTAAAAAATTACTGCTCACATTGCAAACGCAATCCTATTCCCCGTGGAATGTTTTTGGCTTTCGTCTTAACCCTTTTGCCAGCTTTACAATGGGTGTAATTGGCGATGAAGCAAATAAACTTTACGAAAGCAAAGTATATACCCGCTTTGGGCTGGGGCTTCTTATTTACAATGACTACCTGATATTTAACAGCTTTCAGCTATCGTTTGCTTATTACCCAAGCATACCCGACCGTGGCGATGGCATATTTAAAACAAATTCTTTCCAGAATACCGATATTGTACTGCCTGATTTCCAGGTAGGCAAGCCCGAAGTTGTGCCTTACAAATAATACTTGTTGTATTTTCTGTAATTTGTGGTAACAAAATAAGGCAATCCTCGTCTTACTTATAGAACCATAAAACAATTCAATTATTTTGGAAACTATACTAACCATTACTAACCTGCACAAAAGGTTTGGTAAAGTACATGCCGTAAACAATGTGTCTTTCGAGATACAAAAAGGTAATGTATACGGAATCCTTGGACCTAACGGCAGTGGAAAATCGACCACGCTGGGCATCATATTAAATGTTGTAAACAAAACGTCAGGCAGTTACAGCTGGTTTAGCGGCAAACTCGAAACGCACGAAGCATTAAAAAAAGTAGGCGCTATTATAGAGCGACCTAACTTTTACCCTTACATGACGGCATATGACAACCTAAAGCTTGTATGTAATATTAAAGGCGCTGCCCTGTCTAAAATTGACGAAAAACTGGAACTTGTAGGGTTACTGGATAGAAAAGACAGCAAATTCCGCACTTTTTCTTTGGGTATGAAACAACGCCTTGCTATTGCCTCTGCCTTGCTTAACGATCCTGAAATACTTATTCTTGATGAGCCTACAAACGGACTCGACCCTCAGGGTATCAGACAGATAAGGGATATCATCAGGAAAATTGCTTCTTTTGGCACTACTATTTTACTTGCCTCTCACCTTTTGGATGAAGTAGAAAAAGTATGCAGCCATGTGCTTGTACTTAGAAAAGGACAGATCTTATATACCGGAAGTGTAAACGGAATGATATCTAACGAAGGATTCTTTGAACTTCAGGCCGATGATGCCAATACATTGAAAAACCTTATGGCCAGCCATCCTGCAACAGATAAAATAGAAGAAACTGAAGGCAAACTATTGGTTTACCTTAAAGAGCCCCTGGAACCCGCCGAGCTTAACCGCTACCTGTCTACCAATGGCTTGTACCTTAACCATCTTGTAAAAAGAAAACACAGCCTTGAAGAGCAATTTATCCAGTTAACTTCTAATCAACCGTCAAACTAACACGCCATGAAACGTCTTTTAAATATAGAACTCCAAAAATTATGGAAAAACAGGGCAAGTAAAGTACTTATACTTACCTATTTTATCCTGCTTTCTTTTATAGCATTGCTTTCGTCGGTTAACTTTAGTTTCCTGGGAATAGACTTTCGCCTTGCCGATATGGGTATTTTTAACTTCCCATACATTTGGCATCTTAATACTTATATAGCTGCACTGCTCAAATTTTTCCTGGCTGTGGTAATTGTGTCTATGATGGCAAACGAATATACCTATGGCACATTAAAACAAAACCTTATTGACGGTTTAAGCAAAAAGGAATTTATAGCATCAAAATTCATAACTGTGACCCTGTTCGCTGCGGTATCAACAGTGTTTATATTTATCCTTTCGCTTATATTGGGATACTGTTTCTCATCGTATACAGAAATTTCTATTGTTACCACAGACCTTATTTATATTCTGGCCTATTTCGTTAAGCTGACAGCATTCTTTGCCTTCTGTTTATACATTGGTATACTTATCAAAAGATCGGCTTTTGCCATAGGTTTTATCTTTGTTTGGTGGATTGTAGAAGGTATTATAAAAGGACTTTTACGCTGGAAGATATTACGCGATGGCGAACTATCAGATACTGTTATGGGCTTTTTCCCGCTGGAAGCTATGAGTAACCTTATAAAAGAACCATTTACAAGGTTACAGGCATATAAAGCAATTGAAAATCAGGTATCCGGAAAAGAGAGTTTTAAATTCTATGGGGTTCATTGGTACGAATTGGTAATTGTAGTTTGCTGGATTGCCATTTTTGTATACTTATCCTACCGCACTTTAAAGAAAAGAGACTTGTAATATTTTTAGTTCAACTACAACGTAAAAGGGAAGATTTTTAACAAAAAGTCTTCCCTTTTCTTGTTAAAGTTAATATTGTGTTAATGTAAATTAATACATTTACGAAAAAAGACTAATTGTTACACTGCTATGAAACAATCGTTATTACTTATTCTGCTGTTTATTTTAAGCATAACATCCTCTTTTGCCCAAAGTGATTGCAGCAACGCCATTACCGTATGCGGAAACACCGGCTACTCCGGCCTTACAGCTACCGGAGCCGGAGATGAGGACGAACTTACATTTATTAACAATGATTGCATGGGAACCGAAAACAATAGTATCTGGCTAAGGCTACCCATAAATACCGGTGGCACACTGGGCTTTATACTTACACCTACCAATCCTGATATCCAGGTAGATTTTGATTTCTTTATTTTTGGACCGAATGCAACCTGCAATAATTTAGGTAAGGCGATACGCTGCTCAACCTCAAACCCTTTTGAAACCAATGCGCTTAATAACCATACGGGTATGTCTGAAGACGAAATAGACGCATCTGAAGGCCCGGGAGAATTTGGAAATAATTTTGTACAGTGGCTAACGGTACAACCTGGAGAAGTCTACTTTTTAGTAATAGACCGCCCTATTGGTGCAAGCGATTTTGACTTGCAATGGACGGGAACAGCAACCTTTTTTGAAGCTCCCCAATTCAATAATCCTCAGGCTGTGGCGCTCGATATATTACAATGCGATAGCGATGCTGTTGACGACCAGAAAACAGAATTTGACCTTACCATAAACAGTCCGATGCTTATTAACAGTCAGCCGGACGTAGAGCTAACCTACCACGAAAATATAAATGATGCCATTTTGGGCATTAACGAAATTTCAAATCCGGGTGCATATACCAATACCAGTAATCCGCAAACTGTGTTTATGAGGATGCTTCGCAGTGCGACTGAGTGCTTTGAAACACAGGAATTTAATATAGAGGTGACAAATCCTGTAGTAGCAGGGCAGCCTAATGACCTGGAGCTTTGTGATATTAATGAAAACGGGAAAAGAAGATTTAACCTTACGGCAAATGATGCCCTTATAAAAGGCAGCAACACTACAGCAGCAGTTACTTATTATACTGTAGAGGCTGATGCGCAGGCTGAGAATAATCCGCTACCTTCAACATATGAATCTGCAACAGGAACAATATGGGCAAGGCTGGAAAATACCATTGGCTGCCACGGATTTGATATTGTTTCATTTAAAGTTATAGTAACACCGCTTCCTGAAATTAACTATACACTCGATGTTGTAGACTTTACCAACAACCGCAATTCCATAAATATCAACATGCCCGATCCTGAAGATTATGAATTTTCAATAAACGGCAGCATTTTTAGTGATACCCACTTCTTTGGAAATCTTGAACCGGGACCGTATACAGTTACTATTAGTGCAAAAACCGGATGTAAAGCCGTAAGCGAAGATGTGCTAATTTTAAATTACCCAAGATTTTTCACACCGAATGGCGATAATGAGAATGAGATATGGAGAATTCCGTACTTAACACTTCAGCCTCAGGCCACTGTAACCATTTTTGATAGATACGGAAAACTAATCAAAGGTTTTAAAGGTAATAGTGGATGGGATGGTACGCTTGATAGTGAGAAACTTCCTTCAACAGACTATTGGTTTGTATTACAATTAGATAGCGGTAGAACAATTAAAGGGCATTTTGCGATGATACGGTAATTTTTTTCTAAATTTATTAAAAAATTAATATTGCTATGCTGTGAGAGTTACGTATGTTCTCATATTACTGTTATTATTTTCCTTTGCCGGTAATGCTCAAAATGATTGTCCCGATGCAATAATTGTATGTGGGGATGCTAATTATTTTGACCTTGAAGCGGAAGGAGAAGGCGAATTCCCCGAGATTACGCCCGAAAACGCATGCAGTAGTGGCGAGAACAATTCTATCTGGCTAAAAATACAGATCAATCAGGGTGGTACTTTAGGCTTTATACTTACGCCCGAAGAAGATGCTATGGAGATTGACTTTGATTTCTGGCTCTTCGGCCCCATTGAAGAATGCGGTGTTATAGGCACGGCAATACGCTGTAGTACTACCAATCCGTTACAGGCGGGACTCGATTATATTACTACCGGAATGAATGAAACAGAAACAGATACCTCTGAAGGCCCCGGCCCCAATGGTAATGCTTTTGTGCAATGGATCACCGTAGAGGATAACGAGTTTTATTATCTTGTAGTAGACAGGCCGCATGGTTTTGGAAACTTCTCTATGGAATGGACGGGTTCGGCTACTTTTCATACCGTTCCTATATTTTTAAATCCGGATAATATTCCGCTGGATATTGCACAATGTGACAAAGATGGTATTGACGACCAATCTACCCCATTTGACCTTACTATATATGAGGATATGTTTATAGGCACACAAAATCCTATGGCTGTAACATATCACGACGATTTAAATGGTGCTATAACAGGGCAGGATCCGATACTTGCGCCTGAAGCGTATGCCAATACATCGCCACAGCAGACGATTTATTTACGGATGACCAATACCGTTACCGGATGTTATTCTACCCATACATTCAACATAGAGGTGACTCCCGATATAACTGCAGGATTACCGGATGACCTTTTTGAGTGCGATGTAAATAAAAACGGAATTACACAATTTAACCTGGCATTGAATGATGCTAATGTAATAAGTACAAACCCTGCTACAACCATTGTAACCTATTATACATCTGCCGAAGATGCCCTATCCGGCGATAACCCAATTGGCCCGGTTTATACCAATACTACACCTTACAGCCAGACTATCTATTCAAGGCTGGAAGATGAAGACGGTTGCTTTAGCTACGATTTTAATTCTTTTACAATAAGCACGCTTGCTCTTCCTGTTTTTAATAATCCGGACGATATTTCGCTTGACATAACGCAGTACGACACCGACGGAGTAAACGATGGCAGTTCACTATTTGACCTGACTGTAAACGAAGCTATGCTTATCGACGGAATACTAAACACATCCGTTACCTATCATAGTGCCCAGGATGACGCTAACACCGGAAATAATGCAATTGCAGTTCCTACCGCGTATCCTGGTATAGCCGATCCGCAAACTATTTACATGCGTATGTACAGTACCGAAACAGAGTGTTTTGATACACTGAATTTCCAGATCAGGCTATTACGTGTACCTGTGCCTCCCCCTCCTCCTATTGAACTCTGTGATATAGATGAAAATGGCTTTAGGGAATTTGATCTTACAGTCAACGATGATCATATAAAATATGCACCAACTGACGAGGTTACTTATTATCTTTCTGAGGCTGATGCCTTAGCTGATACAAATGCGATAGGTCCGCTATACCAAAATGCAGTAGCTTATCAGGATGAAATTATATGGGCAAGGCTTGAAAAAAATTCCGGTAATCCTGTGGGGTACGGCGTTACATCATTTACAATACATATAGCACCGCTGCCGCAGATAAACAACCCTGATGATATCTCATTTGATCAGTCAAAATGCGATCAGGATGGCATTGATGATATTTCTACAGCATTTGACCTTACGCTTTATGAGGCGATTATGATTGGAAACCAGCATAATGTTTCGGTTACCTATTATGAAAACCTGACAGATGCAGGGGGAGGTACTAATACAATTCAAACTCCTTGGGAATATCCTAATATTTCCAATCCCCAAACTATTTACATAAGGCTTTTCGATGCCGTAACAGGCTGTTACCAAACAGGAAGCTTTCAGCTAAACATAGTGCCAACAACCCATATCGGGGAGCTGCCTCCGTTAATAGCCTGTGATGACAACAACGATACCTACGGACAATTTAACCTTGATGCCGTTCTACAGAATATAGAAAACACATTTAGCAGCGATAATGCTGTTGCTACCATTTATGAAACATACAGCGATGCCTATCTTGGTGTAAACGTTATACCGGATACTAATCTGTACGACAATATCGATCCGGTAACACAAACGCTCTATATTCGTGTGGTTTCAAATTTTGGATGCTTTGTTGTCGTTCCACTACAGCTTATTGTTGTTCCGAGGCCGGAGCCTGTTACACCTGCACAGCCTTATGCATTATGCGATAATGGCGAAAGTGACACCGATGGGCAGGCACTATTCGACCTTACTGTTTTTGATGACGAAATACTTGGCAGTATGGATCCTGCATTATTTACGGTAACGTACGAAACAAATGGGACAGTAATAAACACCCCGGGTAGTTACCTCTCGCCTACCGTACAAATAATTGCACGGGTAACCAATAATGCTACAGGCTGTACATACACTGTGCCTGTTAGCCTTGTTGTCAATCCTTTACCTGTACTTTTTAATGATGAATATATTTATTCTGTTTGCGATACCAAAGAGCCTACGGATGATCGCATTGAGTTTTTTGACCTTACCTCTACAATACCTGAGTTTATTACGCCCGATAACCTTAACGGAGTCCTTGTAACTTTTCATCGTGATCTGGAAGATGCACAGGCAGGCACCAATGCCATTGACGATCCTGAGAATTATCAAAACAACCTGGTACCTGCTGTTGAAAGCCTGTTTGTACGTTTTACTATTACAAACACAGGGTGTTATAGATTGGGCTATCTGGATATAAGAGTTGAACCACTACCCGTGCTCCTTGAGCCTACTGTAGAAGACCTTACTGTATGTGATAGCAATGGACAAGGTATTAGCGAATTTAATTTGGCAACGCTTATTCCGCAAATGCAGAATGGCAATCCCGATTTGGAAATTACATTTCACCTGACCGCCGCTAATGCGCAAAGCGGGCAGGATGCTATACCCAACCCGGAAAACTATACTAACGATCAACCTTTCATTCAGCCTATATGGGTACGTGTTGAAAATCCGGATACCGGTTGTTTTAGTGCTTATGCATTTACCTTAACAGTATCCCCTGCACCGCAGGCCCCTGACCTTGAAGATATCACCCTTTGTGATGACACCGACAACAATGGGCAGGACGGGGCGCTAAGGACAGACCTTACAGTATATGAAACACAGATAAAAGAAGCAGTAGCCCCTGTGGAAGTAACCATCACCCATTACCTTTCCAAGGCTGATGCTGATGCGGGTATCAACGGTATTGCCAGCCCTGCAAGGCACATTGCCAGGGATGGGCAGGTGATCTGGGTAAGGGTAGAGAATGCCGCAGGCTGCTATAGCCTGAGTAGCTTTACCATCCATATCAACAAGCCACACCAGTTGGTAACCCCAACACCCCTTGCCGTGTGTAACGAGGCATTGCCAAATGACGGTATTGCGGAGTTTGACCTTACACAAAAAGAGGATGAGATACTGGGCCCTGATGGGGTAGGCCTGGACTACGTTGTAGACTACTTTACCACCGACCCAAAAGCAGACAGCACCGCTGTGGCAATCGCTGACCCTAAGGCCTATGTAAATACAGACAGCAATGGAGCAGCCCAAAACCCAAGGACGATCTGGGTAAGGGTAACCACCACCCAGGGGTGTGTTAGCTATACCACCTTAACCATAAGGGTGCTTCCGCTACCTGTACCCAACTTTAACCCAGCCCCACTTGAGGTATGCGACCAGGATGCTACAGTAGTAGGCAGTGAGCCCTTTGACCTTACCCTTGCACAGGATGATATCCGTAACAACGGCACTAATTATGTGTTCAGCTATTATATTACAGAAGAGGATGCGCAGGCAGGCACCAATGCGATACCTGACCCAACCAGCCACAACAGTGCCAGTGGCAATGTATGGGTAAGGGTTGAGGCCAATACTAATAACCCATCTGATTTGAGGTGCTTCCAGATAGTGGAGCTTGAACTAATAGTGAACCCACTGCCACCGATAGCCGACCTTGCCGACTATGGTATCTGTAACGACACCCCTGCATCCCCTACAGCCTTTAACCTGAAGGAGTATGTAGAGACAGCCCTTGGCGGTAATACAGGTACCATTTACACTATAGGCTACTTTAGCAATGCAGCCCTTACCACACGTGCCACGCCAATAACAGGGTATGTAGTAACAGGCAGTGCAACGGTATACATAGAAGTAGTAAACAACGATACAGGGTGCAGGATCGTAAAAGAGCTTGAGCTTATCGTAGAGCAGCAGGCAGTAGCCAACCCTGTGGCAGACCCTGCGGCGGTATGTGATACCGACGACCAGAATGACGGCAGGGCCTCAGGATGGGATTTAACCCTACTTGCACCTGAAGTACTTGGCGCTCAGGACCCGGCTGTGTTCCTTGTAAGCTATTACGATATTGACCCGTCTACAGTACCTGCACCGCAACCGATACAAGACCCTGAAAACTATACCAACCAGACTCCGGAGAGCCAGGTGATCTGGATCGTAGTAACCAACAGCGATACGGTACAGGACACTCCATGCAGTGCCACCACTACGGTAACTCTCAGGGTAGAAAGGCTTCCTGAACCCACCCTTACAGGTGGTACCATCTGTGTGGATATACTAACCGAAGCTGTTCAGCGCAGCTACACCCTTGATAGCGGCCTTGATAGCAGCTATAGCTTTATCTGGGAGAAAGACGGTGTAGTTATCAACGGCCAGAATGGCCCAACCCTGGAAGTTGTTGAAGAAGGGGAATACACGGTAACGGCAATCAGCCCGAATGGCTGCGTGTCAAAACCAATAGCCCCTGTAACCGTGCTTAAGAGTGGGACAGCTGTAGCCAGCCCATCAAACCAAAGGGGGTACTATGTAACAAATTACTTTAGCGACAACCAGACCATAACTATAAACATATCAGGTTACGGCATTTACGAATATAAACTTGATGATGGCGCCTGGCAGGAATCCCCTGTATTCATCAATGTGCTGCCGGGCTACCATACTGTAACGGTTCGGGACACTAATGAAAACGCATGTGATGAACTTGTGCTGGGAGGAGTAAGCATAGTCGACTACCCTAACTACTTTACACCTAACGGAGACGGCATCCATGACACCTGGAATATCATAGGACTGGAGCAGCCCGATGCAAAAATTTATATTTTCGACAGGTATGGCAAATTCCTGAAACAGATAAGCGCGGTAGGTGAAGGATGGGACGGTACTTTTAACGGCGAGAATCTTCCTTCTTCAGATTACTGGTTTACTGTTGAATATCGGGAGTTTGATGGCACTACAGAAGCTATGCGTGAATTTAAAGCACACTTCTCGCTTAAGCGATAAAAAAAACTTATTTTTGAAAGGCTGATTCCCCACTACTATGAAAAAGGGCTTATGCTTCATACTGTTATTCTTTTCCCTATATGCATTCGCCCAGAAAGAAGCCAATAACTGGATTTTTGGGGTGTACGCAGGTATGCACTTTGAGGACGACGGAAGCGTAACTTTATTACAGGGAAGCAAACTCGCCACCAACGAAGGATCAAGCTCTATATCTGACACTTACGGAAACCTGCTTTTTTATACCGACGGTCAGAATGTATGGGACAGAAACCACATCATAATGCCGAATGCTGATTATGAAAACGGAAAAGGACTGTTGGGCGATCCGTCGAGTGCGCAGTCTGCCATCATAGTTCCAAATAGAAATAATCCCAATCAATACTATATTTTCACAATAGACGAACCGCATCATAATAACGCAGCTGTCTATCCTAACCAGTTTACGGGCACGTATCCCGAGGGTGGCACCGTACCGGGTGAAGACAATGGCTACAATGACGGGCTAAACTACTCTATCGTAGATATTTCAGTGACAGGAGATAATGGCAGTATTGGCGACGTCATTACCAAAAATTTGCATCTTATAACCTATAACCCAAATAATGCCACAGAAGCGAGTTACAAATGTTCTGAAAAACTTACCGCTGTAAAGAACAACGATGGAAGCGGCTACTGGGTTATCACCCAATTTATAGATAAATTCTACGCCTTTGAAATAACTCCCGAAGGTGTAAATGAGACCCCGGTAATTTCAACTGCCCCGCCATTTGTTACCTTGCAGGGTTACCGTAATAATGCAATAGGCTGCTTAAAAGTATCGCCTAACGGCAAAAAAATAGTTATAGCCCATCAGCAAATGGGAAATGTAACAGGCGAGGAGAATAATCACGGATCGGTATGGTTATATGATTTTAACAGTACTACCGGGGTAGTTTCTAACTCGCTACCCATTAGCCAGGACACATCACCCTATGGTGTAGAATTTTCACGTAAAAGCAGAAAACTTTACGTGTCTTACGGCAATGGCATTAATCAGTTTGGCGGTGTACATCAATATGACCTTTTAAGCGGCAATATCCCGGCGTCAGACCTATTTATCGCGCCGACATCACGATCCGGTACGCTTCAGTTGGCACCTAACGGAAAAATATACAGGGCTGCTACAAGTTCTTCAAAACTGGATATTATTAATTTCCCAGAAGAAAGTGGTTTTGCATGCGGTTTTGCAAGCGGCGGCATTACACTTACTCCCGGAAAATCATCTTTCGGGCTTCCGAATTTTATATCCTCCTATTTTTTTGCAGAAATCATTTCACGCAACAAATGCTTCGGAGATATAACCGAATTTCAGCTGGATTCGGATGATACTTTTACCAGCATAACATGGAATTTCGGCGATGGCTCTCCTACCACTCCACCTTCCACAAATACAGAAATTACACATCAATACCCATCACCCGGAAAATACACCGTTAGAGCCACTATAACTGCCCAGGGCGACACCTATTTTGCTGCTGCAGATATTATAATTGCAGAAGTACCTGTTGCCAACATACCGAACAGGCTTACCGGGTGTGATGAAAACAACGACGGTATAACCGAGTTTAATCTTTCTGAAAACACTCCTGTGATACTTGGTTCTCAAAGCAATGTTACTAACAGGGTTACCTATTTTGCATCGGAGAGCGATGCGCTAGCCAATACCAACGTGTTGGCTTTAGCCGGGTATGAAAACAGTTCCAATCCTCAGACAATTTATGCGCGTGTGCAAAACAGCGCGAATTCGGAATGCTATAACCTTACCAGTTTCACCATACAGGCACTAACGAGTCCGGTTGTAAAAGAAGCTTTTGAAAATAAAATAGTGTGCATAGACAGCGAAGACGGACTCTGGCTAAATGCAATGGAGAATAATGCGGCTGATTTCACCTATAAATGGTCGCCGGGCAACGAGGAGACTGTGAATATACAGGTTTTCGATGCGGGGCTTTATACCGTTACAATAACAAATGCTTTGGGATGCGAAACACAAAAGCAATTTGTTGTTACCGCCTCTGGAAAAGCTATTATTGAGGATATTATAATAAACGATCTTCGCGAAAATAACGTCGTGACTATTGTAGCGTCTGCACCACAGGGCGTAGACACAAAATACACCTATAGTATAGATAGACCCAACGGCCCGTTTACCGAAAGCAATGTGTTTGAATATGTTTCAACCGGATTACATACGGTGTATGTGCATGATACTAATGGCTGCGGAATTACTTCTGAAGAAATTACGGTATTATCTTTTCCTAAGTTCTTTACTCCCAATGGTGACGACACGAATGAAACCTGGAATATTGCCGGTATAAATGCAAAATTCTATCCAAAAAGCAAAATCTATATTTTTAACCGCTACGGAAAATTGCTGGCCGATGTAGACCCAAAAGGGCTGGGATGGAATGGCATGTTTGAAAGCGCAAAGCTGCCTGCAGACGATTATTGGTTTGTTCTCGAACTGGATAATGGGCGAATAGCAAAAGGGCATTTTAGTTTGATACGGTAAAAGTTAAAGGCTCCTTATCGGAGCCTGTAGTATTAATTTACTTTGGTTAAAATGTATTCACCAAATGGTATGCTATATTCAGTAAATTCTGGTTCAGCATCATCATACGTTATGTAGCCGGATATCGTCCTGAATTTTAATTTTAGTCGCTTGATTGCACCATTATCTATTCTCTCAAAAATCATTTGTGGATCATATCCTGGAATTTCACGATTTGGTTGAGTAAAACCCACCAAGACTTTCCTGTCATTAGGTCCACAATTTAAGCAATACGGCGAATTCGGCCCTGCAATAATATTACCGACAATATTATATTGATTCGCTTCCAGATTTAAATTCAGTTGAGGCAAAGTATTAACTTTTATGTTGCCATTTTCAATATACATATACTCGCCCACAAGAATATCCTCATAAAAATCATATACTTCATCTATAAAATGTTGTTCAATCTTTTTTTGCAGTGTAATTGTTAATGAAGTTGAACCATTACTGTATTTCCATTCACCGATAAATCTATCTAGATCGTTGTACTTATCTTTATAATATGCGCCTTTAATTGCATATTCATCGTCATATAAAGACTTTACAGGTGATTGCGATCTGCATCCCCACAAGAAGAAAATCAATATCAAATACAGTTGCTTCATATTATCAATTATACAATAGTAGTAACTTTTTCACAAAGTTGTTCACGGAAAAACATAAGTAATTACCTATAATTATAATTTTTAAGCATGAAACCAGGTAAACACTGGAAAAAGTTATTTGTTAAATTTTTAAATAATTGAAGTTAACATTTCCTGACCCCGTTTTATTACGGATAAAATTTAACGCATTTACTGTAACCAAACAGAATCAGAGAACTTTACAAAACTACACTAAAATAAAAAAGCCCACGCAATGCGTGGGCTTAGTGTATATAAAGTTTATTACTTTCTGACAACCATCAACCGACAACTGTCAACTATTAATAGTAATTATGCTATTTTAAAACGTTTCCTGTCAGTTTCAGTCAGGTAGATTTTACGTACACGTAGGCTTTTAGGCGTTACTTCTACGTACTCATCTTTCTGAATGTACTCTAATGCTTCTTCAAGAGAGAAGATGATCGGAGGGATAATTCTCGCTTTTTCGTCATTTCCTGATGAACGTACGTTAGATTGTTTTTTCATCTTCGTTACGTTAACAACCATATCATCGCTACGGCTATTTTCACCAATAACCTGGCCTTCATAAATCTCGTCGTTAGCATTAACGAAGAATTTACCACGATCCTGTAATTTATCGATAGAGTAAGGAATAGCTTTTCCGTTCTCCATAGAGATTAATGAACCATTGTTACGTCCTGGAATCTCACCTTTGAAAGGTTCGTAACCAATGTAACGGTGTGACATGATCGCTTCTCCTGCAGTAGCTGTAAGCAACTGGTTTCTTAAACCGATAATTCCACGTGAAGGGATGTTAAATTTAACGATCATACGCTCTCCTTTTGCTTCCATTGAAAGTAATTCACCTTTACGGATAGTTACAAATTCAACAGCACGGCCGGAAAGTGTTTCAGGTAAGTCGATAGTTAACTCCTCGATTGGTTCACATTTTTTACCATCAATTTCTTTGATGATAACCTGTGGCTGACCAATTTGTAATTCGTAACCTTCTCTTCTCATTGTCTCGATAAGAACTGATAAGTGAAGTACACCACGACCGAAAACCATGAATTTATCAGCAGAATCAGTTTCACCTAACTTCATCGCTAAGTTTTTCTCTAACTCTTTTGTTAAACGTTCCCTGATGTGACGTGACGTTACAAATTTACCTTCTTTACCAAAGAAAGGTGAATCGTTAATCGTGAACAACATACTCATTGTTGGCTCATCGATAGCGATAGTTTGTAATGCTTCTGGGTTTTCAAAATCAGCGATAGTATCACCAATTTCAAAACCTTCTACACCAATAATCGCACAAATATCTCCGGCAACTACTTCAAGTACTTTTTTACGGCCAAGACCTTCAAAAGTATGTAGTTCCTTAATTCTTGATTTCATTACTGTACCGTCTCTTTTTACAAGAGATATCGGCATGTTTTCTTTTAAAACACCTCTCTCTAAACGACCGATAGCGATACGTCCTGTAAACGCCGAAAAGTCAAGTGAAGTGATAAGCATCTGAGGCGTACCTTCAGATACTTTTGGAGCAGGTACGTGTTCAAGTACCATGTCAAGAAGTGGCTCGATGTTTTCAGTCTGGTTTCTAAAGTCTGTAGACATCCAGTTGTTTTTAGCCGAACCGTATACAGTTGGGAAGTCTAGCTGCCACTCCTGTGCACCAAGTTCAAACATAAGGTCGAATACTTTTTCGTGTACTTCTTCCGGAGTACAGTTTTCTTTATCTACCTTATTAACAACAACACAAGGCTTAAGGCCAAGGTCGATAGCTTTTTGAAGCACGAAACGTGTTTGCGGCATTGGCCCTTCAAAGGCATCAACTAACAAAAGTACACCATCAGCCATGTTAAGCACACGCTCAACCTCACCACCGAAATCGGCGTGACCTGGGGTATCTATAATGTTGATTTTGGTTCCTTTGTACTGTACCGAAACGTTCTTAGATGTAATTGTAATACCTCTTTCACGCTCCAGGTCGTTGTTGTCCAGGATAAGGTCGCCGGTATTCTCGTTTTCACGGAACAATTGGCAGTGATACATGATTTTGTCAACCAGTGTTGTTTTACCGTGGTCAACGTGGGCAATGATTGCAATGTTTCTAATGGACTCCATTAATATATTTTTTTTGAAGGTGCAAAGGTACACATTATTTTGACAAAAAAAACATTAGTTATGAGCAAGTTAGCTTTTATTCGTTTCAGATTTTCAGCTTGTTACGTCCATTATTTGCAAAATTAAAGCCCAACCCCTTTATACACGCTGTATAATGCGCTTTTAGAGTGACCAATTTCTTAAAACCGGTTACAAAAATTTAATGTGCATTTTTAACAAAATTTAATTTTTGGATATCACTTTTATTCAAAAATCAAACTGTAAAAAATCGAAAAAGCACAAAGTGCAACATTAATTACAACACCTTAAAATTCAACAGTATAGAAAACGCTAATTTTTAGCCAAAATGCACTTTTACAAGACACAAAGCGTAACATTGAATTAAAATTATGACTACATTTGTTTAACGATTATTTAAAAAATGTCAAACAAAATAAAGAGCGTGTTTACTATTAAAGACCTTGAAAACCTTTCCGGTATTAAGGCACATACCATACGCATCTGGGAAAAGCGCTATGCTATACTGGCACCTATGCGTACCGACAGCAACATACGTTATTATGACATTCAAAGTTTACAGAAACTACTTAACGTAGCCACGTTAAACACTTTTGGCTATAAGATATCTACCATTGCAAAACTCGCTCCTGAGAAAATACCCGTATTGGTAAAGGAGATCATCTCAAGTAAAAGCCTCACCAATCACGTTATAAGCAACTTTAAGCTGGCCATGATGAATTTCGACCTGGCTTTGTTCGCTACAACCTACACCAGCCTTTTGGCGGAAAAATCATTCAGAAGCATCTTCTACGATTTCTTTATGCCGCTTTTGGAAGAGATAGGCTACCTATGGCAAACAGGAACCATATCACCTGCGCATGAGCACTTTATAAGCGCACTTATTAAACAGAAAATTTCGGCTAATGTAGAAAAGCTGCAACTCCTCCCTCCTACTAAAACAGATCGCGTTTTTGTACTCTATCTCCCTGAAGATGAAATACACGAGATCGGATTGCTTTTTGTAAATTACGAATTACTGCTTAATGGATACAAGACCATTTATATCGGCGAAAGCATGCCGCTTAACTACGTAAAAGACGTTAAGTCTTATTTCGACGATATTACATTCGTCACCTACATAACACAGCAGCCCACAATAGAAGACATCAACAAATATATAAGTAATGTTACGACAGATCTACTGGACGACAACAGTACCAAGCTTTATATATTTGGAAGGACCGCACAATATATTAAACCAATCATATTAAACGATAAGATTACGATATTTGAGAGTCTCCCTTCGTTCTCTAAAACACTCTAATTAACATAAGTTTAGTTGTTTTTGTTTAACAATTTTCTATATTTGTTAAACATGAAACAGAGAATTAATATATTAGGTAGCGGAATTTCCTCATTATCAGCAAGTTGTTACTTATCTCAACAAGGATACGACGTAACAATATACGAAAAAAATTCTACCGTCGGAGGGCGTGCCCGCCAGTTAAAAAAAGATGGTTTTACTTTTGACATTGGTCCGACCTGGTATTGGATGCCCGATGTCTTTGAACGATTCTTTGCCGATTTTAATAAAAAACCATCTGATTACTACGAACTTACACGGCTTTCGCCTGCTTATAGCGTCTATTTTGATACGCTTGACTTTGTTACAATAGCTGATAATCTGGATGTTATAGCAGAAACCTTTGAATCTATCGAGAATGGCAGCGGTGCTCAGTTAAGAGAGTTCATAGACGAAGCAAAAAGCAACTACGATATCGCTATAAAAGACCTGGTATATCGACCGGGAGAGTCTGTTTTTGAACTGGTTACTACTCAGACAATGGCAAAAGTAGGGCAGTTTTTTGGCAACATTTCTAAAGATATACGCAGGCGTTTTAAGAACAAAAGACTGGTATCTATACTGGAATTCCCTGTGCTGTTTTTGGGCGCAAAACCTTCAGACACACCATCTTTCTATAGTTTTATGAACTTCGCCGACTTTGGTCTCGGCACATGGCATCCTAAAAACGGTATGTATAGTGTAGTTCTCGCTATGGAAAAACTGGCTAAAGAACTGGGTGTTAAAATAGTTACCGATGCCAATGTATCTAAAATAAATATAGAAAACGGCACAGCAAAATCAATGGTAGTGAATGGCCAAACTATTGAGGCTGATATCATTGTAAGCGGCGCTGACTACCATCATACCGAAACATTACTTGATCCTGAGTACCGCAAGTATAGCGAGAAGTACTGGGACAAACGTACGTTTGCGCCATCATCATTATTATTCTATGTAGGTTTCGATAAGAAAATCGCTAATACAGAGCATCATACACTATTTTTTGATACTGATTTTGATGTCCATGCGAAGGATATTTACGACAACCCTAAATGGCCTGAAGAACCTTTGTTTTATGCGAGTTTCCCATCTAAAACCGATGCAGATGCAGCTCCTGAAGGCAAGGAAGCCGGAATTTTCCTTATTCCGCTGGCACCGGGTATAGAGGACACGCCGCAACTACGTGATACCTACTTCGATAAGATAATAACACGTTTGGAAAAGCTGACGCAGCAGGATGTTAGAAAAAATATTATATTTAAGGAATCCTTTTGCCTTAATGATTTTGTAAAGGATTATAATTCATACAAAGGCAACGCCTACGGACTGGCTAATACCCTGTTTCAGACTGCCTTTTTAAGACCCAAGCTAAAAAGCCCTAAGGTAAAGAACCTTTATTTTACGGGCCAGCTTACAGTACCCGGCCCAGGTGTTCCCCCTGCCCTTATATCAGGAAAACTCGTTGCCGGACTGATAGATAAACACAACCCCAAAGCAATGCCCTTAACCGTAAAGTAAACCTTATGAAAGCTATTTTCGATAAAATATCATTTGAGTGCAGCCGGAATGTAACCCGGGCTTACAGCACGTCGTTCTCCTCTGCCGTAAGGATGCTTGCCCCATCTATAAGGCAGGACATTTACAATATTTACGGCTTTGTTAGGTTTGCCGATGAGATTGTGGATTCTTTTCACGACTACGATAAAGAACAGCTTTTTAACCTGTTCGAAGGCGACCTTACCAATGCCCTACGCGATGGTATTAGCCTCAACCCCGTACTGAATTCTTTTCAGCATACTGCCAATCGTTACGCTATTGGCAACGACCTGATCAATGCTTTTATGAAAAGCATGAAACAGGATCTTATTAAGAAAGATTACAGCACTTTTGAAGAATATAACGAATACATTTACGGTAGTGCCGATGTAGTTGGCCTTATGTGCCTAAAGGTATTTGTAAATAAAGACGACGCGCGTTACGAAGAGCTTAAGCCCTTTGCTATGCGATTAGGCTCTGCCTTTCAGAAGGTTAACTTTTTGCGCGACTTAAAGGCCGATACAGAAGACCTTGAGCGCAATTACTTTCCGCTGCTGAACCTTACCGATATGGATGATGCTACCAAAGCCCATATTATCGCTGAGATAGAAGCCGACCTCGCAGAAGGATATAAAGGTATTGTACGCCTTCCGGCAGAAGCCAAATTTGGTGTATACACCGCTTATGTGTATTATAAGAAACTACTCAAGAAGCTCAAGAACACCCCTCCGATGCAGATCAGGGCTACACGTATCCGCGTACCTGATTATGAAAAGTTTGGACTCCTGGCGAAATGCTACCTTGATTACCGTTTAAACATCATTTAAAAATTTATAGCTATGTGGCTGCATATACTGGTTTTTGTACTTACCTTTTTTATAATGGAATTCATGGCCTGGTTTACCCATAAGTATGTCATGCACGGCTTTTTGTGGAGCCTGCATGCAGATCATCACCGCAAAGACCATGACTCATGGTTTGAGCGTAACGACACGTTTTTTATATTCTACGCCCTTGTAAGCATTGGCTTTTTCCTTTTATGGCAAAACGACATCCTTGAAATTGGCCTTGCCATTGGCCTTGGAATATTTGCGTACGGCCTTACCTATTTTCTTGTACACGATATCTTTATCCATCAGCGTTTTAAAATTTTCCGCAATGCCAACAGCCGTTACGGAAAAGCAGTGCGCCGCGCCCACAAAATGCACCACAAGCATATCAACAAAGAACATGGCGAATGTTTTGGAATGCTTTTGTTTCCGTGGAAGTACTGGAAGAAAAGCTAATAACCTATAATTTTATATTATCTTCGTAATAAATCATTTACGATGAAATATATTTACATATCCCTGTTATTTTCAACCATCATAAGTTGTAAAAATGGCAACTCATCGCAAGAATCGTCATCAAATTATAATGATGAAATTGGCAAAGAAGGAATGTATAACGATGGAACCTATTGCGCCGAAGTTTCTTACTATTATTCTGAAACAGGGACTAATTCTACATATACTTTAGAAGTTGAAATTGAAAACAATGACCTCACTATAATTCATTGGCCCAACGGTGGCTGGCTAGACAGTTCACATTTCACACCAATTAATATTTCTAATGGCGAAGCCATATTTACAAGTGATAAGGGTGCCGAATATACTGTTAGAATAATCGGTTCTAGCGGTGACTGCATAACCGATAATTACATTGATAATGATACGGAAGAAGAAAATCAAGAAGATGACGTTTATATCGAGGAAAATGAAGAGTATTAAAAAGTCTTAATTAAATATACGACTACATAATTGTATATATTTGTGTTTCAACCCTACTGTAACCAATGAGCCGCTATTCTCAACGGTTAATAAAATAAACACTACAAATGAAACACGTAAAAACTACTCTTTTTGCCCTATTACTTGCTTCAACAGCTTCTTTTGCGCAAACTAAAGCTAAAAAAGCCAAACCTCAACCTCAGCAAACAGCGGCTGTAAAAATTGCTGTTCCTGCGTTTAACGATTTGTACAGTAAATATGTAAATGCTCTTGAAGAAGGAAATACAGGTATCGATTATCAGGAATTCAGGTTCAGCTATGTGTATAGCGAGCAATTTAAAGTAGCCAACGAGAAATCGCAGGAATATAACCGTCTTAAGAAACTGCTTAATGAGCAGATCGAAAAACGTAATAATGCCGAGATCATTAAAACAGCAAGGCAAATGCTAAGCATTAATTATACCAGTCTACCCGCGCAGACTGCTTTATTTAATGCGTATTCTGAAACCGGAGACACAAAGAATGCTGCCAAATACAAAGCTATCCAGTCGGGGCTTTTACAATCTATCACCACCAAAGGCAATGGTTTGTCATGCGCTAACGGATGGCCGGTAATACAGGAAGAGGAAGAATATTTTATATTGGAAAAGGTAGTAGGCACAGGTATTGTAACCTCTAACTTTTACAGGACTGATGGCATATGCAATGAATTTGTAACCAATACAGATGGGAAAAGCAAAAAGTACTACTTTGAAACGTCCCGCTTAGAAGATGGAAGAAAAATACTTACGCCTGTACAGGAGTAAAAAAGCATATAAAACGCAAATCCCCGTCAGTTACCTGATGGGGATTTTTTATTTTATCTAACTCTGTTATTTATTTCTGCATCAGGCTCATCAGCGGTTTAAGCTGTCCTGTATCCAGGTTTGATTTTTGAAGAAGCCCTACCATTGTAAGTACATTTTGCGGAGTCATGTCTTCTCCCAAAACCCTTATCACTCCAAAACCGGTTTCTTTACGGTTTAAGAAAACTACAAACTCTTCTATATGCTCGCCTTCGCCTTTTGTGCTGACAGACATTCCGCCTTCGCTGGTATTCACTTTCATAAGCTCTTCGTAGTTATCTGTTTTTAGCAGTTCTTTTACGTTAGCTTTTTCTTTATCAAATTCGGCTCCGTTTGCATCATTACTCTGAAAAACAAGCACATTTAGCTTTTTCATAGACTCAAGCGCTTTGGTTTCTTCAGCCGACAATTTCATTTTATCCGCTTTAATAAAGTTAGTGCCGAGATCGAGCGTTACAAAGTTTTTAGCTTCACCTTTTTCTACAAAATACTTCTGCAGTGATGGTTTTTGCTCACACGATACCAGGGTTAGCATCAATATCGCCAGTATATACAAATTGCGTTTCATAGTCTTTATTTTTTAGAAGCTTTTTTAAGGGCTGCACCACCGGGCAGTTTCATGTAATCGGTAAGGAAAGATATCTCGCTAAGGTCAAAATTACCCGTAAGCGACATTAACACTGTACTGTCTTTTGCACCATTGCCTTCTACAAACATTAGTAACTCTTTAACCTGAGACGATGTTGCACCCGATTTTACATATATCTTTATCGCCCTTCCTCCTTCATTAATACGCATCAGTTCTTCCAGCGGATACTTTTTAAGGTAACCATCTACCGTATTCTTCATATCAGAAACCACTTTACCGCTCGAGGTGCTAAACACTTTAAGGTTATCCAGTTTCTTGATAAGATTTAGGTATTGCTGTGCCGATTTGTCTTTTGGGTCCATTTTTACATTACCCATAAGCTCAAACATCTTCTTATTCACTACTACCGCATCTACACCTTCTTTTTCAAACTTATCGAAAGCCGAGTTGGTTTGTGCAAAAATTAAAGTTGGTAAAACGGCTAATAGTAATGTGATTATAAACTTTCTCATTGTTGTAGTGTATTACTTTTGTTTTTGTGGGGGATTGTTATATAATTATTTTGAGCCCTTATCGCCTTTGCTTCCCTTAAGTCCTTTAAAATCTTTTATGTCTTTAAGGTCGTTAAGGTTTACATTACCGGTAAAAGATATTAGCACGGCATCTTCTTTTCTGTCGTCATTTTCAACAAACACAAGCCCTTCTTTTATGATCGAATCGCTGCTGCCCTGCCTAACGTATATTTTAACCTTGTTGCCTTCTGTGCTTACACTCATAAGCTCCTGTAATGTATTTTGCTTAAGATATCCGGCTACAGCTTCTTTAATCTGTTTTTTAAATTTCTTTTCAGAAGTGGTAAATATCTTAACGTTATCTACCTGTCCTGCAAGATCCATATAGGTTTTTGTTTTTTCATCTTTAGCCGATGAATCCATACTTCTGAACATATCAAACATTTCTTTGTTGATGGATACAGCCTGAATGCCTTCTACATCTTCAAATTTATTGAAAGCCGTTGTTTGTGCAAAGCTAACAAAAGGCAATACTGCCAGTACCGATGTGATTATAAATTTTTTCATGATTTCTTTATTTTTTAGTTTCTTTAAAAATTGTCGTTTTAGATTTTTCGTACTCTCCTGTAACATAATTAACACTGCTCATGCCCACATTTACATTTTTAGACAGCATATTAAGCGCTTTCTGGGTTTCTTTAAAAGCCGTTTCGGGATCGTTAAAAGTGCCCAGCTCTTCCTGCGAAGGTTGCTGCTGTGTGTTATAAAAAGTAAGCATTCCGCCAAGGAGCACAACACTTGCCGCTACCGATAGCCACGCTCCGTTGCGCTTTTTGGCTTTTAATGGCAAAGGTTTATCAAATTGTTGTTTTCCTTCGTTAGAAAAATACCCGAACAGAGGTTTATATTGCTCCAGCTGCGGCGCCACATTGGGTGAAGAGAAGTAAAGCTTTAAATCCTTTTCTTCGGCAATAGTTGTTTCTCCGTCAAAATATTTATTCAGTAATTTTTCAATTGTTTGTAATTCCATAGCTGTGTGTTTTTGTGAGTTGTTCCCTCAATGTTTTCCTTGCTCTTGAGAGCGCCACTCTTACGGCGGTCTCGTTCATGTCCATTATCTTGGCAATCTCTTCAAATTCGTATTCTTCAACATCCCTCATCTGCATGATCAGTTTTTGCTGTTCGGGCAGTGTCTCCATAATTTTTTCAACCCAGCTCCAGCTGTCGCGGTCTTCTGCCTGCTGCTGTAGTCCTGCCTGCCTGTCGGTATAGTTGCTGTGCACAATGCGCATTTCGCTGGCACGCTTAGACTTTAACTGGTCCAGGCAGTAATTTTTTGTCATGGTCATAGCCAGTGCTTCTACGCTGGAATAAGCCTCTAGCTTACCCTTGTTGTTCCACAGCTTTACCAGAACTTCCTGTGTTGCATCCTCCGCTTCTTCGGTACTTACAAGCAGCCGTTTTGCCAACCGGAATACCCGGTCTTTAAAAGGAGAGATGACTTTTATGAAGTCTGACTGATTCATAATCGGTCTTTGGTTTGTTATTGGTTATAAAAGGAAGACGAATAGTAACTATTTTTGTTACAAGCAATATTAAAAATAATTAAATTTACGTTCTTATACTAAACAAAACTGCCGGATGAAAAAGATTAAATTACTGTTAGCGAGCCTTGTACTGGCCGCTTTTGCTTTTCAGGGATGTGAGGACATGGATGATCACGCTGTTCCTGTAAACGATTTTATATGGAAAGGGCTCAATCTTTACTACCTGTGGCAGGAAAATGTACCTAATCTTGCAGACGACCGTTTTGCTAACCAGGAACAGCTAAATAACTTTTTAGAATCGTACGGCAGCCCCGAAAGCCTTTTTGAAAGCCTGTTGTACCGTAAATTTCCCGATGGCACGAATGCCGACCGCTTTAGTGTAATGTTCCCCGATTTCAGGGTGCTTGAAAATGTATTGCAGGGCGTGGCTACCAGTAATGGTATAGACTACGGACTTGCTTATGCGGATGATGCCCGTGTAAATGTATTGGGTTATGTTAGATATGTACTGCCTAATACCGATGCTGCTGCTAAAAATGTAAAAAGGGGCGATCTTTTTTATGCTGTAAACGGCACCCAGCTTACTGTTTCTAACTATCAGCAGTTACTGGCACAAGCAAACTATACCTTAAGCCTTGCCAGTTATGTAGACGGCGTACCTACCCCTACAGGTGTTACTGTAGAACTTACTAAAGCAGAATATGCAGAAAACCCTGTACATACCGTAAGGGTTGTAGAACAGGGAGGTTCTAAAATAGGATACCTTATGTATAATGGTTTCTACGGAAATTATGATGCCGACCTTAATAACGCCTTCGCGGAACTTAAAGCTGCAGGTGTGAACGAGCTTGTGCTTGACCTTCGTTATAACGGCGGCGGATCTGTAAGGACAGCTACTTACCTTGCCAGTATGATTACAGGTCAGTTTACAGGACAGCTGTTTGCAAAACAACAATGGAACAGTAAACTTGAAGCCTACTATCAGGCAAATAACCCTGCGGCGTTACAAAACCTGTTTTCAGATAACCTTAGTAACGGTGCTGCTATAAACCACCTTAACCTAAGCAGGGTATATATTATTGCAACAGGCGATACTGCTTCTGCCAGCGAACTTGTTATCAACTGCCTTACACCTTATATTGGTGTAACTGTTATCGGCGAGAAAACTGTTGGTAAGAACGTAGGTTCGGTAACACTATATGACTCTCCCGATTTCAGCAGAAATAAAATTAGCGGAAGCCACCGTTATGCCATGCAGCCTATTGTTATAAGAACAGTTAATAAAGACGGCTTTGGCGAATACAGCGCAGGTATCAATCCGTCTCCGGGTATGGTACAGGAAGAAAAAGTGGACAATATGGGCGAATTAGGAAATCCGCAGGAGCCATTGTTTGCAAAAGCTATTTCAGCTATAACGGGAGTATCGTCGGGCAGGGTTGCCAAAAGTAACCTTCGCGATAACCAACTTATAAAATTCCAGAATACTAAAAGCATGAGGCGCTTTGGTACCGATATGTACCTTGAAGAAATGCCCGAAGGTTCGCTCAACTTAATGAAGCAACTGCAATAGTTATAAATTCAAAAGGCTCCCAATGGGAGCCTTTTCTGTTAAAAAATAAATTTAGTCTAAACCCTTATTTAATAACAATATTTATGGTCTGGTTTATTAAACCTCCAGGTAATACACTCCCTGGAGATATTTTAACTAACACAAATCAGAACATAGTATAAATTAGTCGTTAAAATAGAAACCGTTCGGGCCAACACCTACAGTATAAGTAGAGATTAGTTTTCCGTCAAGTGAATAAGTGTATGCTTTACTGCTTGAAGCAAAATCGCCACCATCAGCAATATAGATTTTACCATCATTTACGTTAAATCCGTACATAGCACCCCACTGAGAAGTTGACTCATAAGAGAATAATGGCGCAGTAGGAACCGTAGTAGCATTTTTGTCCATTACGTAAACAGCTGTATCGTTTGTAAAATAGATCTTGTCATCTTCTACCGTAAGGTGAGAAGAACCGGCAAGGTTGGTTGGTAATGCAATAGTACCTGCTAATGTATTGTTAGAAAGGTTAATTTTAAAGATGTTCTCAAAACCAAGAACGTAAAGTATACCGTCTTCTTCCTCGAAAGAATTTGGAGAATCACCAAGCTCAATAACTTTTTCCACTGTGTTATTAGCAGGGTTAAATACAGTAACAGAAGTACCGTCACCATAGTATCCGTTAGCAATATATAGTTTTCCGTTCTCCTCAATAACTTTTTCAGACCAGTTGTTAAGTGCTACTTTTGTAGTAGTATAGTCTGTAAGGTTAATTACAGTAAAGAAATCGTCTGCTCCTGTGCTGTAGTCAGCATAGTTAGTAATGTATGCTTTGTTACCAACAACAGCTCCAAATCTTGGATTGTCAAAATTAGTATCAACATTAGCAATGCTTTTAAAAGAGTAACGGTCTACAATAGTAACCTTGTTAGCCTGTCCTGAAATGATAAAAATCCTGCTATCATCCATAAACATACTCTGAAGATAAGAACCGGTTCCTATAGCTGAAGGATTTTCAAGCGTAAATACATCTTCTACAATAGTACCATTATCTCCGATGAATGTTACAGATGCACTTGATGGGTTACCGTTACCTTCGTTAAGTACAAAAGTACCATTGTCATAAGTACCTTGAGATTTGTTGCCATCATTGTCGTCGTCGCTACAAGAAACGAAAAATACCGATCCTGCAACCAAAGCTAAAAATAGTCTAGTTAGTTTCATTTATTAAAAATTTAGGGTTAAATACACATTATAATTTCTTCCCGGCAGCGGCCTGCTGTCCACACTTTCATACTCTTTATTCAGGACATTAAGCACCTGTACGCCAAGGCTTGCAACATCATTTTTACCAAAACTGTATTCAAGGCCTGCATTACCAACAGTGTAGCTGTCAATGTTATATCGGGAATCGTTGTCAGACCGGGTAAATACCTCTCCGTTATATAAGAACTGGTAGTAAGCCGTAATTTTTTTATATCCGTAAGATAATGCTGCTGTAGCCTTATGGTACGGTACATAAATAAGCTGCATGCCCGAATCTTCATTTTCAGATACCGTATAGCCATACGTACCATTAATTCCCAGCTCATGATCGCCAAACCTTCTTTTATAATTTAGTAAAGCTTCCAGCCCATAGGTTTTAACCCTGTCTGTATTTACCGGCCTCCATACACCACCCGTTGATGGCAGCCATCGAAGCATGTCTTTCAGTTTTATGTAATAGCCGGTAATCGAAAGCGTTGCGCCTTTATACGCAAATTCGTTACCTATCTCTCCCTGCCATGACGATTCAGGCTTTAGGTCTGTGTTACCACTGCCTACCCAGTAAAGGTCATTAAACGTAGGTATCCTGAAATTTTTAGAGGCATTAAGCTTTAGAGTGTAAAATGAAAAAGGTTTGTATCTGGCACCTGCCGAAAATAAAACCGGACTTTCATAATTAGAGGTTATTTCTTTTCGAACTCCTGCTTCATATGAAAGCTTATTTGTCACCTGATGCTTAAGCAGAAGGCTTGCCGCGCCAATTTGCCTGTCTTTGCCTTCAATATCGCTACCAAAACCCTTATTATTCATAAAATCCAGGACAGCGTTTACTACAAATCCGTTACCTGCATTAAAGGCAAGATCGTATTTACCAATTATAGATTCTACCCTTCCATACGTATGGTTTTCGTTATCTATATTGGCGTAATATTTATATTGCTCTTTTAAGTAGGCCGCTTTAAGCTTAGATGTGAATTTGCCGTAGGCACCGTCCCATTCCAACATATTACGGGTATTGGTGTCCTGATATTTAGTTTTTACCTCTGATGGAAATATCAGCGAAAAATGCCTCTCTCCATCAAAAAAGTAACTGTAAAACTTTAGGGTATTATTGTCGTTGAGCTTGTAACCAACAGCCACATTCATACTGTTATTATAAAACTGCCCGTTTAAATTTTCCCCTTTTCCGTTACTATACTCATAGTCATTATCAGAACTATTACGGGTTAAGCTTACCGATGCTGTAAACACATCAGATGCAACATCTGCCTTATAATGCAACCCTTTAGTATTAAAGCTGCCATAGTTGAGCTTTAGGGTATTATTGAACTTTTCACCGAAAGAAATATCATTATTAAGGTGAATACTTCCTCCAATAGCGCTGGTTCCGTAAATAACACTTCCACCGCCGGCTTTTACGCTTATGGAACTAAAATCGCGTGTCGTTAATGTATTAAAGTCGGTTTGCCCTAGCAGCTGTGAATTGATGTTGATACCGTTCCACAATACTGCCGTTTGCTGTGCTGTCGTTCCCCTGAATGAGGGCGAAGACACCATACCCAAACCATTTTCTTTAAAATAGATAACAGAATTATAATTTAGCAAAGAGGTAAGCGAAGATGCATTTTTATTGATAATAGAATCATTAAGCTTTAACACCGATTGTGATGCAGAGTAATCGCGAAGCTGGGTGTCAGATACTATAACTTCTTTTAGGGTAATAGTATCTGTTTGCGCCACAGCAAGCTGGCACAATAAAAGCAATAACGGTAAAATGAATTTTCTAAGTGTCATAATCCGTAAGCCTTTTTTCCCGAAGGCCCGATATAAGTTATTCCTAAGGCAGGTCTCCTGGCTTGCGTACTGTTGTTTACCTTCCCGCCCTTTACGAACAGTGGTTGTAGTTTACAACAGCCTCCCCTTTAAGAGGATAAGCTTACAGTTGCGGGAACAGCCCAGGCGTTAAACCTGATTCCCTTTTAATGTGATGGCGTAAAAAAACATCACAACCTTAAGTGCTGCAAATATAGTACTAATGTTGATATATTTAATTTATACATTTGCATTCCGTTGAACATTTTTTATGAGAAACCTATATTACCTTCTATTTTTTGTAGCATTATCAGTTTCAGGCTGCAAAAACGACACAAAACGCACTACCGATAAAAACGTAGCGGTTATCAATACTATAACACACGCCAATGGCCTGCAGATTTACCGTTACGACGGTTACACTGTGGTAAAAGTTACTAATCCGTGGCCGGAAGCACAGCAGGGTTTCACCTATGTTATGCATAAAAAAGGAACTACCGTACCTGATAGCCTTAGGCAATATATCACCGTTCAGGTACCGCTTAAAACAGTAGTGGTAACCTCAACAACCCATATTCCGTCACTGGAACTATTTAACGCCGAAACTACACTTACAGGTTTTCCTGGAACTGATTTTATATCTTCCAAAAAAACCAGGGCTCGCATTGACAGCGGAAAAGTAAAAGAAGCAGGTGCCAACGAAACCCTTAACACCGAAGTACTTATTGACCTTGCTCCCGATGCTGTAGTAGGTTTTAGCATAAGCGGTACCAATAAAGCGCTGGCTACACTGGAACAAAGCGGACTTAAAGTGTTATACAACGGCGACTGGACAGAGCAAACACCTCTTGGCAAAGCCGAATGGATCAAATTCTTTGGTGCATTATACGACCAGGAAGATAAAGCCGACAAACTGTTTGCCGATATAGAAAAACAGTATAACGATGCCCTTAGGCTTGCACAAAAAGCAACTACAAAACCTACTGTTTTGGGTGGGGCTATGTTTCAGGATCAGTGGTATTTGCCACAGGGCGGAAGCTGGGCTGCACTCTTTTTAAAAGATGCAAAATCCAATTACCTGTGGGCTGATACCGAAGGTACAGGAAGCCTTACATTGTCTTTTGAAACAGTATTAGACAAGGCTCAGGATGCCGACGTATGGGTAGGCCCTGGTCAGTTTACCACTTACAAAGAAATGACAGATGCTAATCCGCATTATGCACAGTTTAAGGCATTCAAAACTAAAAATGTATATTCGTACAGCAGTAAAAAGGGCGCAACAGGCGGACTTTTGTATTTCGAGCTTGCCCCGACCCGTCCCGATCTGGTGCTTAAAGACCTAATCGCTATCTTGCACCCCGAATTAATGCCGGGTTACCAGCTGCACTTTTTCGAAAAACTAAAATAACACCGCTTTGCACAACAAAAAACGGAATATAGCATTGTTTACCCTATTGGGCATTGCCCTGCTATTGCTGTTTCTGGTAAATGTTAGTTTAGGCTCAATCCGTATTCCGTTTCAGGATGTAGTAAAAAGCCTTACCGGTGGCGAAGCAGGTAAAACCACCTGGCAATACATCATAGTAAATTACCGGCTTCCAAAAGCCATTACCGCTGTATTGGTTGGCATGGCACTTTCGGTGAGTGGTCTGCTTATGCAAACACTCTTCCGTAACCCGCTGGCGGGCCCCGATGTTTTAGGACTAAGCTCAGGCGCAAGCCTTGGTGTTGCCTTTGTACTACTCGGCGCAGGTCTATTGCCGGGTATACTGGCAGGCTTTTTCCTTTCGCCGTATGGCATAGTAATGGCATCAACTATAGGAAGTTGTATTGTACTGCTTGCTATACTTGTTGTTTCGCAACGATTACGGGATACAATGGCTATACTTATAATCGGGCTAATGTTTACCGGCTTTACAGGAGCTATAGTGAACGTGCTGACTTATTTTAGCAGTGCCGAACAATTACAAAAATTTACGTTTTGGGCTTTAGGAAGCCTGGGTAACCTGCCGTGGCAGCATATCATTATACTGGCTGTTACGTGCGTAATCGGGCTTTGTATGGCGGCCTTCTGCATAAAACCACTTGATGCTTTATTGTTGGGTGAACGTTATGCCAAAAGCATGGGTATTAACTTTAACAGGACAAGGCTAATAATTATACTGGCTACCAGCCTGCTTACAGGAACAATTACAGCTTTTACAGGCCCTATAACTTTTATAGGCCTGGTAGTGCCACACATAGCCAAACTTATTTTTAAAACCAGCAGCCACCTCGTTTTATACGCAGCTACAATACTACTGGGTGCTATTATAGTTTTGATTTGCGATACCTGTACACAAATGCCGGGCAGGGAATTTGTACTGCCTATCAATGCTATAACATCTATTATCGGTGCGCCAATAGTTATATGGCTGCTAATGCGTAAACAGAAAATAATGTATTAGGCTATGGAAAAAGGTAATATCATACTATCGGCACAAAACATAAGTATTGGCTATCAGCAGAAAAAAGAAAATACTGTCATTGCCAATACTATCCATGTGGCATTCGCCGAAAGCAACCTTGTTGCCCTTATCGGTGCAAATGGTATAGGAAAATCTACATTGTTACGAACACTTACAGGGATACAAAAGCCATTAGCCGGAGAGGTATTGCTCAACAATAAAAACATAACAGCCTATAGTCCGAAAGAACTGGCGCAAAACCTTGCCGTAGTACTTACCGAAAGCCTTCCACCAAGTAACCTTACCGTTTTTGAGCTTGTAGCGCTCGGCAGGCAGCCCTACACCAACTGGCTTGGATCTCTAAGCCCCGAAGACCTCAATAAAGTTAATGAGGCAATTGCACTCACACAGATTGAGCACCTTCGCCATAAAAAGCATTTCGAGATAAGCGACGGCCAATTGCAAAAAGTACTTATTGCCCGTGCACTGGCACAAGATACTCCGTTAATTGTGTTAGACGAACCTACTACACATTTAGACCTGCTTCACAAAGTAAACCTTATCAGGCTGCTACAACAGCTTGCTGCAGAAACAGGAAAATGCATACTCTACTCTACCCATGACCTTGACCTTGCCCTGCAGCTAAGCGACCAGATCGTTGTAATGACGCCCGGAAATGTAGTACAGGACACCCCTAAAAACCTTATTGCCAACAAAACTTTCGATCGCCTTTTTAACGATAAAAGCATTCGGTTTGATGCTGAAAAGGGCGGATTTACCGTAAATAACAGCCAGCTTTAACAAAAGCTAAACAGAAATATATTTTGTATTGATTAAATTTACGTATCAACACAAAATAATATAACCATGGCAAGTAAGTTTACACTTAATTATTCAGGGGACAAAGAACAGCTTTTATCGAAACTTAAAAACGCCGTAGGCGACAAAGGTTCGCTTAGCGGAGACAGCCAGCTGGGTAACTTTAAAGGTAGCACCCCTCTTGGAAGCATAGAAGGATCGTACAGCATAGAAGGTGATACTATTACTGTAAATATTAGCGATAAGCCTTTTTTACTTTCTACAGGTACGATACAAAGCGAGTTTGAAAAAGCGCTTAAAAAAGCCTAACCATGCGAAAGCTTTTATCTTTACTATTCATCTTATTCGGGCTTTCTGTGTATGCACAGCCAAAACTGGAACTTACGCCACGCGGCTTTGATCCTGTTGAAGTTACCATACCAAGCATACCGCCCGAAAAATTTATAGAACTTTCTAAATCCTGGACTACAGAGTACAACCGAAGGCTAAAAGGTGCAGATGTTACCAACGTTACAGATAGTAGCTTAACTATCAGCGCTTTTAAAAAAAATGCCTTCTTTTTCAGGAACAGGGGCGAAATGTTCGAGTATACTATTAATTACAGTATGAAGATTACTTTTAGTAACCAATCGTATACGCTTCAGTTTATAGTGAATGATATTTACACTGACGATGATACGCTGGTTAAATACAAACTGCCTGACTATTTTAATTCGTCGGGAGAACTCAAAGAGGGCTATGCCGACCTTAAGCCGTCGTTAGAAAGAACGGTAAATAGCATTGTGGCATCTCACTATAATTTTATAGCGAATTTCAAATAAAACATCAACTAAAAAAAATATAGCTATGGCACCAGGAACAGACGATCCAAAAGATCTTGGAAATAAAAAAATGAATAATCAGGAAAAGCCAAGCAATAAAAACGAAGGTTTTAGCGGCGATAACCTCCCTAAAAATTACGACCCAAGCAAAGGCAAACTTAAACCTGAACAGGATACAGATACCGATGGCGATACCGAAACCGTACAACGCGCACGCGATGTAGATGAGAAAAAAGCATCCTCTGTAAGCGATAGCGATAACACAGTACGTGATGATGGAAAAGTAGTAAATAAAAGCAGAGGCACTGCAAGTGAAGCCGAAGACAAAGAAACGGTTGAAAACCGCGATTTCAATTCGGATACGGATGAAGAACGCTATCAGGGGTCACATCCTGATAATAAGAAACATAGGGGCAACATTGATCCCGGAAAATAAATTACCTATTCTCAGTTTCGTCATTGCGGGAAACAAAGCAATCCGGAACTTAAATAATAAAAGTTATAAAAGCCACGAATTACACGAATCTCACTACCTCAAGTTGTGAAAAATTGGTATAATTCGTGGCTTTTAATTTACTCTATCTTATTTGTAAACTGCACATTGGCATGCAGCTTAATATCTTCACCTAATACAAGTCCGCCTGCTTCGGTAACGTCAGAGGCATGAATATCAAAATCATTACGGTTTATGGTTCCGGTAATTTCAAAGCCGGCACGCTCAATACCAAATCCGTCTTTAGCTTCTCCGCCAAATAACACATCAAGTGCAATACTTTTTGTTTTGCCTTTGATGGTGATATCTCCGGTGAGGAGATGCTTGTCTCCCTCTACCTGAACAAATGAAGTCGATTTAAAATGTATCTGCGGATAAAGGTCGGCACTAAAAAAATCATCCGATTTTAAATGCTCGTCCCTCTCAATATTATTGGTGTCTATACTGTAAACATCGATATTTATATCAAAAGAAGCATCGTTAAAACTGTCATGCTCTTTTGTTTCTAATGTTCCCGAAAATATATTAAACGATCCTGTAATGTTAGAAATTACAAGGTGCCTTATTTTAAAATGTACTTCTGAGTGTGCTAGATCCAGTACCCATTTGTTTGTAGCCATAATGTGCAATTAAATTAGTGAATGCTTAAAGTTACACATTAAAAGTGTTTTTGAAAAAACTTTTACGCGTAATCCCCTGTTAAACGGATACTAATTTAATTACAGTTACTACGCTGAACATAAAATGCTCCGTGAATTCTTTGTTAAACTTTAACTGCGTGATACTTACACCTTATTTAAAAACCCGCATAACCACTGCCTATTGCGCTGACTGTTAAAGGTTTTTATAACGTTTTAGCTAAAAAGTAACGTTAATTAGCGTACGCTCCCCTTACTATACTGCCGAACTTTGTAATATAACCTTTTAAAAACAAATTATCATGGCATCATCAAACCAAACACCGGCACCAAAAGTATCAAGTAAGGCTACAATAGGCGATAACGTTGAGCCAAAAGATTCTAACTTAAAGAAAACTATGGCTGAGGCCGAAAAAGGTGCGGCTAAAAAAACTACTGCTACCAAAACACCTCAGAAGATTCAGGAAGGTAAAACAGCAGAAAAAAAACGTGAATATTAACAACCAAACTATAACGTCATGCAAACAAACAATAACGACAACCGTGATTGGAACAATAACGGCCGTCACGACAGAAACGAAAACACTGGTAATCTGGGCAACGAATCACGCGACATGAGCAGCCGTGGTAACGAAGACTGGGATAATGACATGAACCGGGGAACTTCTTCACCGGGACGCAGAAATGAGTCACAAAATATGAGAAGTGACAACGACGATTTTAACGATTCGGGAATGGATCGCGACAATAGGTCGAGAGACGAAAGAAACAATGAAGATTCCCGCAATATGGATTCTAGAACCTTTAATGAGGATGAAGAAAACTGGGAAGAGGAAAAAAGAATGGGTAACGCAACATCATATAACCGCGGCACCCAAAATAACGACTGGAACGAAAACGACCAGATGCAGCGCAGCCCGGGCAAATCGGGTAGCGAAGACCAAAGAGATGCTTCTTCAGGCAGCTATTACAGCGACAGAGAAGAAGAAAGAAGACGTGGAGACGACAGTAGCCGTAGTAACAACGGCGACGACTTTTAAATAGAATAGTTTTGAGTTATGAATTAGAGGTACGAATCGCGTAAATGGTTCCGAACCTAATTCGAAAAGGGCAGTCTAAATTATTAGACTGCCCTTTGTATTTTTAAACCCTTCTGTGATCGGGCTTCCAGTTTTCTATAGATTTCTTTATGGCATCTGCCGAAAGTTCCTCGTTAATGGCTTTCTTTATCAGGAATAGTAACTGATCATCCTGTGCGAATCGCAGGGCAAATAACTGGCCTTCGCTTAACATACCTTCATACATTTCAAGGCGTTCGCCTGTAGTGGCAAAAAAGCGGTAGCGAAGCTCCAGCAATACGATCCTGTTTTGCAGCGTTAGCGCATAATGCTGGCGCAGCATAAAACTGAGCATGGTTATAGCAACAAAAGCTGCTGCAATAAACGACCAGATTACATAATCATCATCCGTCCAGGCAAAGTAAGCCGAAGCTATAATTAATACGAGCATTACAGGATAAAACACGAAGTGATGCGGTGTGTAAAAACGTATGTGGTTTTTATAGCTTTGTTCTGCCATGAGGTTTGTTTATTTTGTTTCTTTTAAGAAAATCGGCAATTATGGTAGCCATTTCCATTTGTTTTGATGTATCGGTGAGATAGTTCCTGTCAATATCGTCGCTAAGGTAACCTAATTGTACCATAAATACTATAAAATCTGATTACAACCTCTTGCCTTCTGCACTGGCTTTTAACAGCTTTTCAAAACGGGACTGCCTTGTCTTTTCCTGTTTGGCAGATACAATCAAATGGATTACCGTTTTCTTGTAGTAAGGCGCCTGTTTATTAAAAAACTCCCAGGCCGCTGCGTTGGCTTTAAATTCATTTTCCATTTCAGCGGGCAGTACGGCGTCTTCTGTACGTTCATGCGAATATACCCTAGATTTACTTTCTGTACGTTTTTCGTAAGCTTCAAGACCGGCAGGCTCGACAAGCTTCTTTGCGATAAGGTTTTCCATCTTATCGATGTTTATGGCACTCCAGATACTCGAAGCCTTTCTAGGCGTGAAACGTATAGTATAGCTATCTGTATTTAAAGATTTACGTATGCCGTCTATCCAGCCGTAACACAACGCCTGATCTACCGACTCCGGCCATGTCATAGTAGGCTTACCACTGCCCACTTTGTAGAAACCAACAAGCAATTCAGTTTCCGTTGTGTGATGTTTATCCAGCCATTGCCGGAAATCGTCTTGCGTTTCAAAAAAATGAGGTTTCATACAGCAAATAAATTACGAAAGCAGCAACGGCAACAGTTGCGCTATGTTTTCTGCTTCCTTAAAATTTTCGTGTACGATAGTGTGGTCTATCTGTTCGTGCAGCCATGTAGTGTGAAACGGAATATGGCATGCATGCCCTCCTATTTCCAGTACAGGCAATACATCTGATTTTAGCGAGTTACCTATCATCAAAAATTCCGATGGTTCAATCTCGAGTCTTTTCAGCATCTTTTCATAGTCTATCTTTTGCTTGTCTGACATTACCTCAATATGGTGAAAGTAATGTCCTAAGCCTGAATCATGTAGTTTTCTGTGCTGATCTTTTAAATCACCTTTGGTAGCAACCACGAGTTTGTATTTGCCGTGCAGGACTTTCAGGGCTTCTTCCACGCCATCAAGCAGTTCTACAGGCTTTTCCAGCATATCTTTACCGTATTCTATAATTTTGCCTATAGCGGCAACACTAATAGTGTTTTCAGAGATATGCAGGGCTGCCTCGATCATGCTTAAAATATAGGCTTTAATACCGTAGCCATAAACATCAAGATTATCAATCTCAATCTTAAAAAGTTCTTTAGCAAGGCTGTGTGCCGGGAGGTAATCTCTCATGAGCTCGTAGAATTTCTTTTCGGTTTCCTGAAAAAACGGCTCGTTTACCCAAAGGGTATCATCGGCATCAAAAGCAATAACTTTAATATTCATGTAATGGCAATTTTCTTCAAAGTTAAAAGAAACAGATTGATTTTGCAGCGTTAATTATGCCGAATAGCTTAAGCCAGTTTCATATGCAATAGCGGAAAAGGCTTACCCATACCATCTGTTTCTGACCTTCCTATTACTACAAAGCCCATTTTTTGATAAAACGATAGGGCATGCAAATTTTGCTCGTTTACATCTACGGTAACAGCATGTCTTTCTTCGATAGCAAACTGCAATAGGTGGCTGCCTATTCCGCATCCGCGGAAATCAGGATGTATAAAAAGCATTTCGACAGATCCTTCCCCAAGTCCGATAAATCCGGCGATGCGGGTTTCGATCCTTATACAGTACAGGTCTACCGCCTTTAAATATTCATTTAAAATAAGCGGACGAAAAAACTGAATGTCTTCTTCTTTCAAAAAGTCGTGGGTTGCCCTTACCGAAGCTTCCCAGACATCAGTTATTTCAATAAAATCTGCTGTAGAGGGAATCTCTATTACATACGCTTTCATAATGAATAGGCATACTGCTTAGTCTAACTGCACCTGTTCTCTGGATACCTGTGTAGAGTGCGCTGCAATTACCTGCCAGTTGCCGCCGTTGTTTTTCCATACCCTTGTAAAACGGTAAAAACCAACTTCGGTACTGCCATAGAATGAGCCGCTTATATCCAGTAAAACCGACACAATAGCAACATCGCCATCTACTTTGATCTTTTGTTCTGAAGATTCAATAGTAAATATCTCGATGTTACCCGAACTATGTGCCTCTACGTCATCCTGCTTGGTAAGCAGCTGCCCGGTGTGCGAGGTAAATATAAGGTCGTCTGCAATAAGTGCATCAAGTTCCTGCACATTGCTTGTTTTCATAGCTTCAAGAAGCCTTGCTTCCGCTGTTTGAATTTGCTGGGTCTCCATAGGGGTTATTTGGGTTGAATCATGTTAAACAATCCTGGATAGTGGGTTACAAAACCATCATCATCTACCTGTATATCGGCAGTAAAACTACCATCATTATTTTCAAAGCGATAGGTATGGTTGTCAAGGCGCTCGTAACGCTGGTTTTCTTTACGGATTTCGTTGGCTATAATATCTATATATACGAGGTCGAATCCTGCTGCATCCGTATCAGACAGTTTAAGCCAGTTAACGGGTAGCGAATTGGTAAAAGGCGACAGCGAAATATCTATGAACGTACAACCCGAAAATTCGGGAAGTGCTTTACCTGAGAGGTCGCTCCATTCACCCTCTTCATCGCAAAAAAGATGATAGCTGTGCTGGGTATCACGCAGGTGAAAATTAATCTCAAATTCCTGAACATTCCATGACAGTCCGAGCTTTAGGGTATAGTCGGCATAAACAGGCATACCCTGTGCCCAGCCTTCAATTTCCGATCGCACCATAATGGCATCCGCCAGATAATTCACTGCACAATGCTCATCGGTATCGTTCAGCAGGCCATCCCATAAAATACTCTTTTGCATAACAGGAATTTTACTGCAATTTAGTTAAAAAACCAATCGGTATTCACTACGTTTTGTTAAAGAGGGGTTATATTTTACAACATAAAAAATACCCGCATATTACTATAACGGGCATTTTTTATAACGATAAGAAAAGCATGACAAACTTATTATTGTCTCATTTTTAGAAACCCTATTTTCTTGCCATAATTATTAACCAGCGTACCACCAGATGCTATATAAATATTATTATAGTCTGTATCTGTCAGCATCATTTTATATCCCGGTTTGTTTGACTGCGAAAGGCTCCCCACCAGATATACCCTATCATTATCAACCTCAACAAGGTTTCCTTTTGCCGTAACGTAAAATTTACCGTTTGGTTTAGAAACAAAGTACGCTTCTGACACCACATTTTTATCGTGCATTGCACTTTGCGCTATTTGTTGTGAACGGTTCATTTGTTTTATAGAAGCTACAGGCTGTTGCGGTATAGCCACAACAGGTGCCTTAACCGTTACCGGTACAACAGCTGATTTATATTCTGCCACGGCAGGCTGTTGTTTACCTCCTGCTTTCCCCCACCCTGCTGCAATTGCACTTAGGCGATTGCCTTTCGGCGGATGTGTATGCGAACCTTTTACCGAAGCAATCGCCGACATTGCCGCCTGCGCATCGGTTAGTGAAGCTCCCATTTTTTGAAGCACAAAACCTGAAAACTCATCGGCTTCCAGTTCAGTTGCGGGTTTACTGCTTTCGTTATCAAGAGTGTGCCCACTTAGGTGATGCCCAATTTCATGTGCCAGTATACTAACCGCCGCCCAGTTATTGCCTGTTGCCGATATGATATTATTCATAAACTTTGGGTTGTACAGTATATACCGCTTACCCTTTTTAACCACCGCAGCAGCAGTGGGTACATTGGCAGCGCGAAGCTCAAAATTGGCGCGAAGCCCAATGACTGACATAACATCTTCTACTACTTTTTCGGCAGTAGGGCTTGCAGCGTTCATGTTGATAACGCTGGCGGTAGTTTCGCCATAATAGTTGCACATAGCGGTATATTTCTCTGAAGCAAATGTTTTTTGTGCCGATGCCGGCAGCACATAGCCAAATATGGCTACAACAATACAGATACGGATACTTTTCATAAAATAATTAAGGGTATAAAGCTGTATCAACACAACCTTATACCCTTAACGCAAACGCCCTGCCAAATAGTACATTACAATTATCGCAGAACGTGTTAAATATTTTCTTTAACGCTTCGCTTACTTCTTTACCAAAAAGTTTGCTGCAATACATCCTAATAATACTATAACACTCAGTATAAGTATTATTTTACCATGGCCGCGGTCTTTATCGCTATATGTATAAACCGTTTGCCCATTAGGTAATGTTTTCTGAGACGTCCATAACACATAACCTGTAATAACGCCAAAGAAACCACCTAGTAAGGCAAATATATAGCCAAACAGCACCCAGGTTTTCTGGTCTTTTTCCGGCTTGGCAAGTTCATTGATACGCTCTGCCCTCATGGCTCTTATATGAGCTTCGTCTATAGCGTGTCCCCTTTCATCCAATAGTTTACGTGCAAGCATATAATCGAACTCGCTCCACTCATCATGTTTTAAGATTACATCATGCAGCTCTTCATCAGTAAAAGAAAGCAGGTAGTAATCTGCCGGAAGGTCATTAATCATCGATTCTGCATCCTTTTCAAGTAGCTCTTCTGCTTTCTCAAAATTTTCCGGATGCATTTGTAATTCAAATTCCTGCATCAGATCGCCTGACAGGCTTCCTAACTGCGAAGATGAATTCACAAAAATGCATTCTATTCCTTTTTCTAATAATAATTCCTGCTGTGCTCTTGCCTGTTTAGCATCGGGATATTTTTTGAAAGTAACGTAACTGTGCGACATTGGTTATTTGTTTGCCTCAAAGATATAATTTTCATCGTAATGGTTCCAAATTGGTTATTCCTAGCTATCGAACAAAAAAATCCCCCATAAAAATGAGGGACCTATTACACTACATGGTCTAAATGAGTGAATGAGAATGCTGAAAGTCAAACAAGGTGGCCGGCAATGCCAAGCACCCTACGCCCAACAATATCTATATCTAATTTAAAACATAACGTCTTAATTTACAGTTAATTAAAACCCAAGGTTTTGACAATTAAACTATTCGTGACTATGGTTGATAATTTATGTAAGAGAGGCCGTTAAGTTGGCACATTTCGAAGTATTTTATGTATTTTTACCTCTTACAAAAACTACTTCAATGCCCGATACTATCTCTTTATTACTCGCCTTTATTATTGCCCTTGCACTAGGCACTTACATCGGCAAAGTTGTATTTTCTTCTAAGGCTGCCGCCGATAAAAAAGTGTCCGAAGAACGCAACAACAGCCTGCTTATGCAGATTGAACAACTAAAACAACAATCGCAAAACGAACTTTTAGGTATAGAAAAACAGCTTGTACAGGCACATGCCGACCGCGACAGCCTTCGCCAGGCTAAAGATTCGCTTGCTATACAGCTTACTAAAAAAGAAACCGACTTTGATAACCTTCTTGAACGTATGCGCGAGCAACGCCAGGAAACCGATGAGCTCCGTGAAAAATTCACCAAAGAATTTGAGAACTTAGCTAATAAGATACTGGAAGAAAAATCAGTTAAGTTTACCGAGCAAAACCGCGAGAACCTTAAAAATATACTTTCGCCACTTCAGGAAAAAATACATCTTTTTGAAAAGAAAGTAGAAGACACCCACAAAGAAAGTATCGATTACCATGCGGCACTTCGCCAGCAGATACTTGGTCTGCGCGACATGAACGAGCAAATGAGCAAGGAAACCATTAACCTGACGCGTGCCCTTAAAGGCGATACTAAAATGCAGGGTAACTGGGGCGAGCTTATCCTTGAGCGTGTTCTTGAAAAATCAGGGCTTGAAAAAGACCGTGAATACTACGTTCAGCAGAGCCATGTTAACGATGAGGGCAGCCGTGTACAGCCCGACGTAGTTATCAATCTGCCGGATGGCAAGAAAATGATCGTCGATTCTAAAGTTTCGCTTGTAGCGTATGAGCGTTACATTAATGAAGAAGATGATCCGTTAAAATTGGTTCACCTTAAAGAGCATGTTAACTCTATTAAACGTCACGTAGACCAGCTTAGCGATAAGAATTATCATGACCTTTATAAAATTGAAAGCCCAGACTTCGTTTTGCTTTTCATTCCGATGGAACCTGCGTTTGCCATAGCGCTTAACGAAGACGCTACCCTTTATGGAAAAGCTTTTGAGCGCAATATTGTAATTGTTACACCAAGTACGTTATTGGCTACGCTACGTACTATCGACAGTATGTGGAGCAACCAGAAGCAACAGGAAAACGCTTATGAAATTGCACGCCAGGCGGGTGCGCTTTACGATAAGTTTGAAGGTTTTGTGGGCGACCTTACCAAGGTGGGCAACAAAATGAAAGATGCGCAAAATGAATACCAAAATGCTATGGGCAAACTGGTAGACGGCCGTGGTAACATCATTACCAGCATAGAAAAACTGAAGAAGATGGGCGCCAAAGCCAAAAAATCGCTGCCGGAAAATATCCTTTCACGTGCGCTTCAGCAGGAAGAAGATGCGGAAGATAACACACCTAACCTTTTAAACCCGTAAGCAATGGATACAGTATATAAAAAAGTAAGTGCCTCTAAAGTCACGATATCAGAATTGATGCTGCCGTCGCATGCTAACTTCAGTGGAAAGATACACGGCGGATACATCCTAATGCTTATGGACCAGATTGCTTTTGCATCTGCCTCTAAATACTCAGGAGCCTACTGCGTTACAGCATCGGTAGATACAGTAGATTTTCTTAACCCTATTGAGGTTGGTGAACTGGTTACTATGAAGGCATCGGTTAATTATGTGGGCACAAGTTCTATGGTGATAGGTATCCGTGTAGATTCAGAGAACATTCAAACCGGCAAGGTAAAACACTGCAACTCTTCTTATTTTACCATGGTCGCTAAAGATAATGGCAAGAGCGTAACTGTTCCTCATCTTATTTTAGCCAACGATAATGAGGTTCGCCGTTTTTGTAAAGCGGTTATACGAATCAACCAGAAAAAAGAACACAGCAAGCACAGCCAGACGTTCGACTATATGTCGCCCGAAGCACTGGAGTCGCTATCAAAATATAATATAAGGCTGGATCTTTAATACGATCCGGCGTTTATTTTTCCTAGTCCTCTTTGAAATTTAGACAATTACTATATATTTGCGCTACATCCATTGTTTTCGCAAAGATATCGTATGAAAAAAAACTATACTTTAAAGACTTTATTAATTTTATCGCTATTTTATATTTTATCATCCTGTGGATCATCTGATGATTCATCGGAATATAAAATGGTTTCACCTGTGGTGGTAGACCTTACAACAGTGCCATACCCTAAACTTTCTGACTATAAGTTTTTTGTGGGAGACCTTAAAAATCTTAATCCTGCATATAAAGTGCTTCCATACGACCTAAACAGCTCTTTGTTTACCGACTATGCCCTTAAAAAGCGATTTGTATGGATGCCCGAAGGTTCTACCGCAACGATTAGCTCTGATGATAAGCCTCTTAACTTTCCAAAAGGTACTGTATTCATAAAAAATTTTTACTATAACAATGTACTACCTGATAACCTGACCAAAATTATTGAAACAAGGATCATGATCAAAAAGGCAGAAGGATGGATCTTTGCCAACTATATATGGAATGATGAGCAGACGGAGGCTTTTCTTGACATGACCGGAAAGACGCTAAACATTAAGTGGATGCAGGACGGTGAAGAAATGAGTGCCAATTATACAATACCATCAGAAAATAATTGTACCACGTGCCACTCAAATAGCAACAGCTTTACACCTATTGGACCAAAGCCTCAAAATTTATTTAAAAATTATACGTACAGCAGTGCCGAAATAAAAAACCAACTGCAAAAATGGAAAGAAGAAGGGTACTTAAACACTGTCCCATCTAACGTAACGTCAACTGTAGACTGGCATGACACACAACAGCCGCTTGCTGTTAGAGCGCGCTCATATCTCGATATCAACTGCGCCCATTGCCACACTCCCGGCGGCGACTGCGATGATATGCCATTAAACCTTGCATTTAGTGCTACAACAAACCCTGTTAACCTTGGCATATGCGTGGAGCCTCATGATTTTGTATCGGGTAATCAAAAGTATATTATTGCAGGACAGGATTCATGGATGTCACTACTATACTTTAAGATGAACACTCGAATAAAAGCTGAAATGATGCCTCCTATAGGCAGGACTATTACCGACGGTGATGGCTTAACTCTGATTCAGGAATGGATAGACGGTATGGAAACACCATGTCCGTAATTCTTCAAAATATATAAAACAGAAAAGCCTGCCCGCAAAACGGACAGGCTTTCTTAATTAAAAACACATTTATTTTTTTATTACTGTCACACTTTCAAAAGCGTTGCCCGTAATAACTTTTACGACATATGTACCTGCCCTGAAGCCCGACATATATACTTTATTGATCGAATTACCCGATTTAGAATCCATAATCAGTTTACCGTTTATATCGTAAACCTGAATTTTATCAACCGGATTTTCAGCGTTTATCGTAAGGATATCCGTTACCGGGTTAGGAAAATACTCAAATCCAACTTTTTTGTTGTCTTTAACTCCCGCCACAGCCGATACAGTAATTGTTCCTGCCATCATAGGGTGTACATTACATTTGTATGATGTAGCACCAATGTTGGCAAATGTATGCGAGAACGTCTGTCCGCTACCCGTTAATTGTGCACTCGTAAAATTTTCTGCACCGCCGGCATTGCTGGTTACAGTATGGGGCGCACTGTCGGCCCATGTCCATGTTACGATATCTCCCTGATCTATTGTCGGCGAAGCCTGAGTGCTCGTAGTAGCCATTGACCAGTTGATATGATGTGTAGTTTGCGCGCTTAATCCTAAAGACGCTAAAAGCATTGCAAATAGTCGTTTTCTTTTCATGATCGATTAATTTAATACTACTAAGTTCTGCTATTTAAAAACATCATTATAAAGCAATTGAGCAGGATGGCATTATGAATTAGTATTTGCTGCATGCTGTTTAGTATTCGATAAAACTAAAAAATCCTGCCGTTAAGCAGGACTTAGTTATTATAAAATCAATTGATTATCGTCTAATTACCTTTTGTGTTTTAGAACCTGAACTATCAGAGACCTTTACAAAATAGATACCTGTTGCGTAACCTGAAAATTCAACAGCGGCCTGTTCTGAAGCCATATCGATACTTTGCAGTACTTTGCCGTAAATATCAACGACCTGTATGTTTGATATAACCGATCCCGACTGGATAGTCAGCATATCATTAACCGGATTGGGATATACTTTTAAAGTAGATGTTGCCGTAAATGTTTTACCTGAAAGCGTATTCTGATCGGCTGCTGTCCAGCTTGATGCCAAAGAGTTATCCAACGTAGTATCAGTAAGCTTAAGGAAATTGCCATTACCATCTGCATTCGGCCACGGATTGCCGTCATAATAATGTACCAAATCTATCCTGTTACCAAAAGCATCGGAAAGTACAAGATTCTGATTACTGTTAGACATATTGCGCACAAACTGGTCGAAAGGCGTAATGGTGTATTTTTCTTCAAACACAGAAAGATTACTTGCAAGGTATATTTTTTCTCCGGCATCAATGGTGCTTTCAGCAGGGAACTGATACGAAACACCAAGCTCAGAAAGATAAAAACCTGTCAGGTCAACTGTTGTAGTGCCGGTATTTGTAATCTCTATAAATTCCTGGTCATCAGATTCAGGAAATTCCTCATCTTCTCCCGGATTGTAATTAATACCGCTAATAACTAACGATGGCAGCAAAACTTCAGAGCAGCCTGTAAATTCACCGATATTAGCATCTATCCACTCAATCCTTTGGTCAACGAAACTTTTAATATAATCAACCTCACCTTCAAGGTTTACAGTCCCCCAACGCAGGCTTTCCCTTTCAGCGGCCTCACTTATGTATTCTGCAGTAGCATCAATAAAATCAGAAATGCTTTGCGCATTTAAAGGTTGGTTAGGCAGTGTAAGTTCATGCCATCTTTTTGAAAAGTAGCATTTGTAGCTATCATCTGCGAAAAGGTCTGTCCAGAATTTTGCACCTTCATTATCGCCATTGCTAAACTGCCATATATCGGTTTTACTCCTGTCTGCAAACACATCGTTACCAAAGCTCAGGTTAAAATCCCACACCGGCCCTGCCCTTAGCTTACCACCCCTGTCTTTATGAAAAAAAGTACTTATTTGGTATACATCCACGTTAGACGACAATTCATTTAAAATCATAAAATCAATGAATGTAGGCACATCTATAACCGACGGATAGCCTGTTGCTACGTCATGGTTATGTGCTCCTGCCGTGGTTTCAAGACTTGTAAAGACATCGTGTATATACGTATTCTGCTCTTCTGTAACATCTTCCGGCTTTGGCAGTTCATGAATAAAATCTGTTGTACCTGCGTACGAATCCATAGTCCACGCTACTGGGTCACCACCCGTGGTCTTATCCGCTTTCGTAATGTAGCCGCCGGTAAGATTTACACCTTCGGTATCGTCTTCGGTTATCTCTTCGATATTAACACGGTTAGAATCGTCCTTGATTTTTTCCTGAAGAATATACAATCCCCTGTAATCACCATTAATAACTACCTCACAGTATTGCGTACGTGTGGCATATTGCCCAATGCTTCGTGAAAGGTTATAGCTCATATAATCCCTCATCATAGAAGGGTCAAAAGCCAGGCCGTTAAGTATCCAGTCATTTTCTTTTGGCATACCTAACAGGCTTACGTTCTGTTTCGCACCGGCGGTGTCGTAGGTTGTCCAGCCGTATTGTTTTTTAGGCAGCGATTGCGAAGTAGACCCACGAAGCTCGATCTTAATACGCCCGTTATAGTTTAAAAATTCGGTGGTATTCTGATCTGTCAGATAATTTCTTGAGCCATCCGGATGGAAAATAATCTTTAAACTTGCCCATACCTTTGGGTCGTCCGGAATTTCCGTTGGAAGTCCCGTAACCGGATCAACTTCCGTATCAATAATAAATATCGGAAGGTTACTATCGGTAAAGTTTACCTGTCCGAAAGATAAAGCACTTATAAGCAGGAAAAGGCAGAATATCCCCTTATGTACGGAAAGCGAATTTTGTTTCATATGTTTTCGTAATTTTAACAAATATATAAGTAATTTGTTTACAATAAATTATAATTAAATTAACATATAGCAACAGAACTCAATTTTGTACACTTTTGAAAGATAATTATTACATTTGAAATTTATTTTTAAAACATGATCATAAAGTACATACTACCATCAATATCAATCACATTTGGATTTTCTGTTATTGGCATGCTCATTAACAACGCCATAAAGCACAAACCGTTTTATACATCACTAACGAATTTTAATTTTGTGGAAAGTGAAAAAGTCAATAAACTCTTAGGAGTTCTTGTACTTAAGTACATTATACTGCATTCATTTTGGGGAAAATTCAACCCGCTTTTAACCATTAAAGAAAAGAACAGGGAAACACTTGTACAATTGAGAAAAGAAATGACGTATGCTGAAATAAGCCATCTCATTTGTTTTATACTGATACTGGTACTATTACCTGTTTGCTATGTCTTAAAATTTCATGACGATATAATCATCCCCCTGTTTATCTGTAATATTATTTTTCATCTTTACCCACCATTGCTGCAACAATACAACAAACGAAGGTTAGATAAAGTAATAAACAGATTCGATAGAATAACAAGCCGCGTCAGATCATAAAAAAAGCCTCCGCAATGCGGAGGCTTTTTAGTATGCTGTAAGCAGTTAATTATCTGCTAAGGTACATTTTCCTTCTTGAGTAGAGTTCGTAGAACTGGTCGTCTTTAAGATCATCTATAAACAGGATGCTTTCACCTGTAGACTTCATTTCTGGCCCCAGTTGTTTGTTAACACCGTGGAATTTACTGAAAGAGAATACCGGTTGTTTGATAGCAAACCCTTTAAGTTGCGGGTTAAAGGTAAAGTCGGTTACTTTATTGTGGCCCAGCATTACTTTAGTCGCGTAGTTTACATAAGGCTCTCCGTATGCTTTAGCAATAAACGGAACTGTACGTGACGCCCTTGGGTTAGCCTCGATAATATAAACCGTATCATCTTTAATTGCAAACTGTATGTTTATAAGACCAACTGTTTTAAGCGCTATAGCGATTTTCTTAGTATGGTCTTTAATCTGCTGCATTACAAACTCTCCAAGGTTAAATGGAGGCAATGTAGCGTTACTATCGCCGGAGTGTACACCACAAGGCTCTATATGCTCCATGATACCGATGATGTAAACATTTTCACCGTCGCATATTGCATCAGCTTCCGCTTCAATTGCTCCGTCAAGATAGTGGTCAAGAAGCAGTTTGTTGCCCGGGATACTCTTAAGAAGGTCGATAACGTGCTCTTCAAGCTCCTGCTTGTTGATTACAATTTTCATACCCTGTCCTCCAAGTACGTAAGATGGCCTTACAAGTAGTGGAAAGTCTAACGTATCTGCTAATTTAGAAGCTTCGTCTGCGCTTTCTGCGATACCAAATTGAGGGAACGGAATTCCAAGTTCGGTAAGCAGGTCAGAGAAACGACCCCTGTCTTCAGCAAGGTCAAGCGCATCAAAGCTTGTACCTAATATTTTAATGCCATACCTGTCCAGTTTTTCGGCAAGCTTAAGAGCAGTCTGCCCACCAAGCTGCACGATTACACCTTCCGGTTTCTCATGGCGGATAATGTCGTAAATATGTTCCCAGAATACCGGCTCAAAGTACAGCTTGTCTGCCGTATCAAAGTCAGTTGAAACTGTTTCCGGGTTACAGTTAATCATTATGGTTTCGTAACCGCATTCTGCAGCAGCAAGGACACCGTGTACACAAGAGTAGTCAAACTCGATACCCTGGCCGATCCTGTTAGGACCCGATCCCAGTACCACTACTTTTTTCCTGTCAGATACTACACTTTCGTTGCTCACATACCTGGTACCGTCAGCTCTCTCGATCTCAGCCTCAAAAGTTGAGTAGTAGTAAGGCGTTTTCGCCTGGAACTCCGCCGCACAGGTATCAACCAGTTTGTAAACACGCTTAACGCCCATTTCCTCACGTTTGTTGTACACCTGGCTTTCAAGGCAACCCATCATGTGGGCAATCTGCCTGTCTGCGAAACCTTTTTGTTTTGCCTCAAGAAGTAATTCTTTAGGAAGATCATCTATTTTAAAAGTAGAGATCTCTCTTTCAAGAAGGTAAAGCTCCTCATACTGCTTAAGGAACCACATGTCGATTTTTGTAATTTCATGGATGCGGCTCAACGGAATACCCATTGCGATAGCATCGTAAATTACAAACACACGATCCCAGCTTGCATTTGTAAGCTTGTCTATGATCTGCTCATAGTTTGTATATCCTTTACCGTCGGCACCAAGACCGTTACGTTTAATTTCAAGTGATTGTGTTGCTTTGTGAAGCGCTTCCTGGAACGAACGCCCGATACCCATAACCTCACCTACCGATTTCATCTGTAGTCCAAGTGTTCTGTCGGCGCCTTCAAATTTATCGAAGTTCCAACGAGGTATTTTCACGATAACGTAGTCTAGTGTTGGCTCAAATAAGGCCGAAGTAGATTTTGTTATCTGGTTTTGCAGTTCGTCAAGGTTATACCCCAGTGCAAGCTTAGAAGCAATTTTAGCAATTGGGTAACCGGTAGCTTTAGAAGCAAGAGCCGAAGAGCGCGATACCCTTGGGTTGATCTCGATGGCTACGATATCTTCTTTTTCATCCGGGCTCACCGCAAACTGAACGTTACATCCACCGGCAAAGTTACCGATGCTGCGCATCATTTTGATGGCCATATCCCTCATTTTCTGGAAGGTAGTATCAGAAAGCGTCATTGCAGGCGCTACCGTAATACTATCTCCTGTGTGGATACCCATCGGGTCCATGTTTTCGATAGAACAGATGATAACCACGTTATCATTCTGGTCACGAAGCAGCTCAAGCTCGTATTCTTTCCAGCCTAAAAGTGCTTTATCTATAAGCACTTCGTGTATTGGCGAAGCTTCAAGGCCGCGTGTAAGAAGTTCATCAAAATCTTCTTTATGGTGTACAAAAGCTGCCCCTGTACCACCCAGCGTAAACGAAGGGCGAATTACAAGCGGGAAACCAAATTCCTGAGCGATCTCTTTTCCTTTAAGGAAAGAGTTAGCTGTTTTAGCAGGTGCAGCAGGAATTCCTATTCTTTCTAGAAGCTGTTTAAATTGCTCCCTGTCTTCTGTAATATTAATTGCATTAACGTCAACGCCTATCAGCCTTACATTAAAGTCGGCCCAAATGCCTTTTTCCTCTGCTTCAAGGCAAAGGTTAAGTGCCGTTTGTCCTCCCATTGTAGGCAGTACCGCATCAATATTCGGGTGTGCCTTCAAAATCTCCACAATAGATTTTGTGGTAAGCGGTTTCAGATACACGTGATCGGCCATTGAAGGGTCGGTCATAATGGTAGCCGGGTTAGAGTTTATAAGTATAACCTCTATTCCTTCTTCCCTGATTGAACGTGCGGACTGAGATCCGGCGTAGTCAAATTCGCAGGCCTGTCCGATAACGATTGGACCTGAACCGATAATTAGAACTGATTTAATTGAAGTGTCTTTAGGCATCTTGTCTTTTGAAAAGTTGTATTAAAGTTTACCCCCTGCGGAGCGTTTGCAAATTTAGTGTTTTATTTTCAAAAAAAGGCCCCTTTCTGTACGGGGCTATTTCCTGATTAGGTATAAAAAAAGGCGTTACCTATAATAGTAACACCTTTATGTATGTTTATTCAAACATTATTTTTTATGTCTAGGTTCGCTAGATACAGTTAGCTTGTGCCTTCCTTTAGCTCTTCTACGAGCAAGTACTTTTCTTCCGTTTGGAGAAGACATTCTGTCCATAAACCCGTGTTTGTTTCTTCTTTTTCTTTTCGATGGTTGAAATGTTCTCTTGCTCATTGCTTTGTATCTTTAAATCTTAGTGAATATCTTTTCGTTGGGCATCAGGAAGACCGTCTTTCCAAAACCGCGTGCAAATATACAAAGGTTTTTTTTGTCTGCAAGTAGTTTTTGAAAAATATTTTGCAATTCGTTTTATTACGTTTTCTTACCTTTGCAAACGCAAAAATAAAACAAAAATATGTTCAATAAAAATATCAAGCTTGCAATTGCAGCTTTACTGGTTGTTACAGCCGTATGGCAATTTACAGAAGGAAACATCGGAAACGGTATCTTTATACTCCTTATTACTCTTATAGTAATATTACTTTATTTTAAAAATGAGTACATCCTGCTTGCCTTCCTTAAATTAAGGAAACAGGATTTTGACGGTGCTAAAAAACTGCTTGATAAAATTAAAGACCCCGAAGGCGCACTTGTACGCAAACAACAGGGATACTATAATTACCTTAACGGACTGATGCTTTCGCAAACCAACCTTAATGCTGCAGAGAAATACCTTAAGAAAGCAGTTGAGCTTGGACTTAGCATGGATCAGGATCTTGCAATGGCAAAACTAAACCTTGCCGGTATAGCAATGAGCAAGAACCGTAAGATTGAAGCAGAGAAATTACTTAGTGAAGCGAAAAAACTGGACAAACAGGGAATGCTGAAAGACCAGATCGTTATGATGAAGGCCCAGTTAAAGAAGGGCCCTCAGACACAAATGAGAAGATATTAATATTAACCGCCCAACAGGGCGGTTTTTTTGTTTTATATAATTAGGTATATTTGGACTTATACATAAAGACTCTTTTAAATTATTAATTATTGCTCTACTATTCTGTTTTAGCAATTATGCTTACAGCCAGGATAAAAACCTAAGGGTAAATTTCTACTTAACGGCTCAGACTGAATTCACAAAACACCCTTAAACAATCCTGACAATTCTCTATTCATTAAAAATCATTCAATCAACATACAATGACAATAACAAAACCGGCTGTAAAGCTTATAGGGGTATCCCTAGGATTTAAAACAACAAACGAAAATGGAAAAGCCGCCGAAGACTGCGGCGGATTATGGCAGCACTTTAGCGGCAGCTTTATGGCTCCGCGAATTAAAGGCAAGCTGAACAAAGATATTTACGCCGTATACTATGATTACGAAGGTGACCATACCAAGCCGTACGCTTACTTTGTAGGATGCCCGGTTGCCGACGATACCGAAGTTCCCGCCGGGATGGAAACTATAACTATACCCGAACAAACGTATGAAGTAGTTGTTGCAAAAGGACAAATGCCAAATTGCGTTGCTGATGCATGGCAGGAAATATGGAAATCTGATAATGCCAACCGCGCTTATGGTTATGACTTTGAAGTATACGACTCTAAAAGCAAAGACTGGATGAATGCTGAGATCGACATTTATCTTTCAGTTAAAAAGTAATGAACCGCCCAATGGGCGGTTTTTTTTACGCAATAAAATTTTATAAGAATCGTTTTACATAAAATCACCTTATGAAAAACGTAAAACTATTTCTTGCTGCAACCACTTTCGTAGCATTTGCTTCTTGTAAAGAACAGGAATGCGTAAATTCTAATCCTATTTTAAACACTAGCGAACCTACTTCTGAAGCATATAAGTCAGCACTGCTTAAAGAGGTTAGTGCTGTAAAAAATATTGAGTGTATACTAACCGATTATCAGGAGAAAGATGGTGTTCCGCAACTATATATTGATATTTCAGCAGATAAATTGTGCGCAAAAACAATTGTGGTAGTTACTAAGCCCGACGAGAATATCGCAAAAGTAATTGAACATAAAGGAAAAGGCTACCTAAACAGTTATATGGAAAACCTTGAATTTACATTGGATACTACTTCTAACAATTTCATCTATCAAAGCGTTTCCGGCATCGTAGATTAGCACATTATTTAATTTCGCGAAACGTATTATTAATTTAAATATTTCGTTAATTAATAAAATTTTAACTAAATTTACTTATCTATTTTGCCAATACGATGAGAAGTTTATTACGTTTTATTATAATTATTCTTTTTTCAACATCTGCTTTTTCACAGGCAGACACCACGTATTTTTCTAATGCTATAAAAATAAACTTTGCGCATTATAAAAAGGAAAGTACGCTGGCATTTGTTATGGGAGATGTAGAACGGGGTCAGTTTTTGTTTGACTCTTTGGTAGAACACCGGCTGGTAGGCACAACCTTTGACAATCTGACCCTCAAAAAAAAATCAGGCTCAAGGCTTAAATTAAGTTCTATAGAAAAACCAATGTTCCTGCTTACGTACGCTTCATGGTGTGTGCCCAATCAGGGCGAGATACCCGCATTAAACAAGCTGGCGCGCAAGTATGGTAAAGACGTAAAAATAGTAGTCCTGTTTTGGGACAGGAAAGACAAAATAAAAAAGATTGCCCGTAAATTCAGCAGCAGGATTACTGTTTGCTATGCACATGAATACTACAGAGCCGACTCTAAAATTGTTGCAGCCCTTAAGCACACGCTGGGCTTCCCTACTTCCTACTTTCTGGATGCCAACCGAAAGATCGTAAACATTCGCCGCTGTGGCATATTTAAAGACCTCGAAAAACAAAACTATCAAAAATCCTTCGACCTTAACTACAACTCATACCTCGACGGAATTTCTACTATACTTACCAGTAAAGATATCCCTCAGCTTTTGGATGATACTAAGTAGATATGAGGTAATTGATTATAGATTTACATAAAAATCCCGCTACAATATTGTAACGGGATTTTATTTATTAAATAGTCTATCTTCTATCACTATTTTCTAATACCCCTGTAACGGAATATCAAGTGTATATTTTTTACCGGCAGCTACATCCAGTTTCCTGTCTCTTAGCCACGGGTTGTGAATTTTAAGTATCTTATAGTTAATTCCCTGTTCTTTAGAGAACACAGCCAAATCGGGTATTGAAGATGTTACCTCAACCTTTTTCACAGGCAGTATTGGATACAATTCAGTTGGTGCCATTCCAAAATTGTAATCTAACGGATGCTGCATAATTTCTTTCAGCGCTAAGATCCTGAAAACATAACGGGCAGTTTCATCTGTAAGCAACAAATCGTAATAATTAGTCACTCCCTGAAAGGTGATCTGCTTGTTAACACCACCAACACCACCATTATAAGATGCTGCAGCCAATGTCCATGATCCGAACTTTTTATAAGCATCATTCAGGTAACGGCAAGCCGCCTCTGTAGATTTCTCCAGGTGGTAGCGTTCATCTACCCCATCGTTTACTTCAAGTCCGCGTTCTTTGCCTGTTTCGGGCATAAACTGCCACACTCCCCTTGCACCTGCCGGAGACACAGCATTTACCAGTCCGCTTTCTATAACAGCAAGGTATTTAAAATCGTCCGGAATTCCGTTGCGTTTCAGTATCGGTTCAATAACCGGGAACGCACGGTTAGCACGTTTAATTATAATTTTAGTCGTAGCATCAAGGTTAGCATTAACCAGCAGCTCGCGGTCAAAACGCTCACGAACGTCAGATACATTCAATGGAGCCTTTTCGCCTGCAAAATCAATCTCTGAAGGAAACGTGTATTCTTTATTAACCGTTGTTTTATCCTCTTTCATGTGAGCCGTATGTACAACCATACCACCCATAAGCATTGCCGATGTTATAATTCCGGCTTTTTTAATCAGTTCCATTATTTCTCTATTTTTTGTTCTTATTTCTAATTTATGCTAAAATGATGCCAGGTAAATTTTCGGTAAGCCATTTAGCCTTTGTAATAATCATAATATGTGTACCGCCTTTTACAGGAATATATCCTTTAATGTACTTTGGCGGAAAAACCTCATCGGCATCGCCATGAATATGCACCACATTTTCTTCCGGCGCTGCCCTGTCCCACAATATAATAGTTTTTAACGCCCAGTCGAGGTATTTCTTATTCCGGACTGACAGAAATTTTTCATATAAATTCAGCCTCCTGGTAATCATATTATTACCCACCGCTACTTTAGCCAGCCAGTCTATTTTAGTTATCATTCCTGTAGGGAAAAACCAATAGGCCCTTGTCATCTTTGCAAAGCGCATCCTTCTCGGGAATTCGGTGTTGCACTTAACGCTCGATATAATGATTACTTTTCGCGCATTGATCATACGGGCAATTTCCTGCACCAGTACACCTCCAAAGGAGACACCTATTAACACCGGGTTTTCATGTTTTATTTCCTGGGCGATACGCGCTGCATAATCGGCAATGGGTTCATTATCAATTGGCAGGCACCATTCTAAATAAAACATTTCAAACTGTTCCTGCGGCAGGTGGATATTCTCAAATATCAGCGGACTTGCCGCCAGTCCTGGCATAAAATAAACCGGTATCCTGTCCATTTGCTGTGTTTTAACGCTCTAAGGGCTGTAACAATCAATTTTTATTCCGAAATTTGTATAAAATTAAAATTTTTATCCCAACAGTTACGGGTTATACTTTTTAATTTATCAATAACTTATGAGGACACGACTTTTCCCTAAAGACCAAAGAGGTACCGCAAACCACGGATGGCTGCAAGCCAATTTTTCATTCTCTTTTGGGCAATATTATAATCCGGAAATGATACAGTTTGGTATGCTTCGCGTATTGAATGACGATACTATTGGTGCAGGTATGGGTTTTGGCACCCATCCGCACGATAACATGGAAATTATTACCATTCCGTTAGAGGGCGGACTTACACATCGTGACAGCCTGGGTAACGAAGCAACGGTTCGTTTTGGTGAAGTACAGGTTATGAGTGCCGGAACCGGAGTGCAGCACAGCGAAATGAATGCCAGCCAGACCGAGCAAGCCAAGACGCTTCAACTATGGATATTTCCTGAAGAAAATAATGTTACACCCCGTTACGACCAAAAGGGCTTTAACCTTGAAGAAAGCCGTAACAGCCTTATAACTGTAGTATCACCAGGAGATAAGAATGATGGCAATGCACTATGGATTCACCAGCAGGCATTTCTGCACATGGGTGTATTTGACGCAGGGCAAACCATAAATTACAACGTAAAGATTACCGGAAACGGAATCTATCTTTTCCTTATAGAAGGTCAGCTTGAAATTAACGGAGAAACTGTAAACGAACGTGATGCTTACGGCATTGTTGAGTTTGACACTGTTACAATTGAAACAAAATTACCTTCGAAAATACTGATAATAGAAGTACCAATGAAGTTTAATGATTAGCTATGGAAATAAAAGACAACGAATTTTCAAGACAGTTTGAAACTACCGCAGACGGCAAATTGCTGTCTATAGAATATTCTGTACAGGAGCGTAAATTATTCCTTACCAAAGTAAATCTTCCTGAAGGTTTTGATAACGAAGCGCTTTTACATGAGTTTATCAAAACCATTTTGGATGCAGCTGAAGAAAAACGCCAGAGAGTAGTACCTACCCACCCTAAAGTAGCTGCATTCTTCAGGAAAAACCCGAAGTACAAAGAAATGCTTCCTCCGGGAATACGGCTATAAATGACAGGCAATTCTTGTCCGCTATGCAGTGGAAATTCAACACATTACCATACATTCAGGCAGAGGGTGTTTTTACAATGTGCTTTCTGCCTTTCTGTTTTTACACATCCCGATCATTACCTTTCCCCAGCAGAGGAACAGGCACATTACGAATGCCATGTAAATAATCCGGATGACCTTCGTTATCAGAAATTTGTAAGCCCTATTACCAATAGTATACTTAAGGATTTCAGCACAACAGATAAAGGACTTGATTTTGGTTCAGGTACAGGATCGCCCATCGTGAAAGTCTTAGAGTATAATGGTTATGATATCAGTCAATATGATCTTTACTTTCATAATGACATTGAAAAACTAGATCAAAAATACAACTACATAGCTTGCAGTGAAGTAGCAGAACATTTTAAAGAGCCTCATAAAGAGTTTGGCCTTCTGAGAAACGTGCTTCTGCCGGATGGCAAACTCTACCTGATGACGGAAATGTTTGATGAAAACCGTGATTTTGAATCGTGGTATTATAAAACTGACCCAACCCATGTTTTCCTATATCACGCAAAAGCTTTTGAATGGATAAAAGAAAATTTTGGTTTTAAAAATGTAATTATAGACAAGAGGCTTATAACCCTGGAATTATAAACTGTAAAGAACTCAAACAACACCTACACAATGAAATTTGATAAAATAATAGTATCTGAAAATGCTTTTAACAGCACCGAAATACAAGATGTAATTAATTCTAATATTTCTGTTGTAAACCTTATGCGCGAAGAAGGGGTAAATGATGAAGACATTCATGAAGACGCCCTGCTTAGCTATTACCTGGATTATTATACCACTCAGGTTAACACCGATGGCTTTGCGCAATTTGTTTACAATTCTAAGTGGACAGAGGATTTAAACATTATTTTGGAAAAAGCATTTGAGAAAGTTGGGTCGCAAAAACACCTGGATTTCTTTTTAGCACAAACCGAAAAGATCGATGCACTTACCCGCAAAGAATTTGACGGTTTTATGGATCAGGAATTTGGAAAAAGCCCTGTTAAAGCGCTAATTGATGACGACTATTATTTTGAAATTGAGGAAGGGCTTGTTGCACTTAATGCTTCGTTTCTTAGAAATCACCCCGACCTTAAAGTGCTATCTGTTGATGACATATATGCAGAACTTGAAAAGTTTATAGGCAAAGAGATTCAGAAATAAATATTAAAAAAATATCTAAAGACACCGCTAATTAGCGGTGTTTTTTATGTATATATTGTTTCTTAGACAAAACATTGTTACGGGAAATCCGCACTTTTTCAATTATCACAAAAACAACACTTTTTGTGATACTTGTTTTTTAAATAAATAGACCCTTACAATCATTAACCATATCGAGTTTTAATCTATTTTTCAAATAATCAGATATTTACTATATAAATAACACTAAAAAATCCTAAAATATTATCGATTTAAAAATGATTTAGCTTTATAACAATTAAATCAACCAAATCATTTTTATTATGAAAAAACAAATTTACACATTAGCATTTGCACTTTGCGTATCGTTAGGTTATTCTCAAAATAGCGACCCGTGGCCAACTAACGGCTATGTAGGTATTGGCACCTGGACGCCAAACTATATATTGGATGTCGTTGACACACACTCTCTTGCCCCTACAAGCATTCCGGTAAATGTTTCGTTTCATGGCAATAGAATTCAGAATGGAAGACTTGCTGTAAGTAGCGGCCTCTTAACCCAGGTGTATAGCCATGGCAGTATTGCTACAAGACTACAGTCTGTCGTTGCTAATTCTGATCGCGCTTATATGGATTTTAATGCTATTGCAACACGAAATACGGGAACCTCTGCTGTATTATTTGGTATTAAAAATACAGAACTCATGAGAATCAATGTGGACGGAAAAGTTAGAATAAGCTCAAATAGCGATTTAGGAACCCCTGACGGCTATAAACTTTTTGTTGAAGACGGAATTCTTACAGAGAAGGTAAAAGTTGCTGTAAAAACCACCTCCAACTGGGCAGATTATGTTTTCGCAGAAGACTACAAACTTATGCCCCTTAACGAAGTAGAAAAATTCACAAAGGAAAACAAACATTTACCCAACGTGCCATCTGCAAAGGAAATGACTATTAATGGTCTCGACGTGGCTCAAATGGACTCGAAACTTATGGAGAAAGTAGAAGAACTTACTCTTTACCTGATCGAGCAAAACAAACAGATAGAATTGCTTAAGGCTGAAGTTGAAAATTTAAAAAAGAAAAACTAGGTCTCTAAACATTCTACTTATGAAAAAATCAATTATAACCCTTTCATTTGCAATGTTTGCAACGATAGGATATTCTCAACTGGGAGGTCCAACACCCAACGTATTTCCTGCAACCGGAAATGTAGGCTTAGGCACATCAACTCCCGCTTATAAATTACAGGTAGCAAGTTCTAATGGCCTGGAACTAATTGGCAATTATACTGAAACTGCCGCCGCAATAGGTAAGTTCATAGACACATCTTTACATTTTCAGGCTTTAGGTTATTCGACCGGTGGCAGATTTGAAACTGTCAACAGGGCTTTCAGGCTCCAGATGATGGAAAGAAGCAGCATCAAAACCGGTTTTATTGAATTTAGTAAACCGGCGACTGCAAATACAGCCATTGCCGCGCTCTCTTTTGGAAGCAACGACGTAGAACTTATGCGTATAAACGAAAATGGTAAAGTTAGAATAGGTAACGGTGGAAGTGATCTCAGAACACCGGACGGTTATAAACTTTTTGTGGAAGATGGAATACTTACCGAAAAAGTAAAAGTAGCTGTAAAAACAACCGCTAACTGGGCTGATTATGTTTTTAACGATAACTACAAGCTAATGCCTCTCAAAGAAGTAGAACAATTTACGAAAGCTAACAGGCATTTGCCTAACGTGCCATCTGCTCTGGAAATGACTGAAAACGGACTTGATGTTGCCAAAATGGATGCAAAACTACTTGAAAAAGTAGAAGAACTCACATTGTACCTTATTGAACAAAACAAGGCAAACGAAAAACAGGCATTAGAAATTGAAGAATTAAAGGCAATGGTGAAATTATTAGCTGACAAAAAATAATAGTATTATGAAACAAATATATATTTACTTTTCCCTGCTACTTATTAGCGCGGGTGGCTTCGCACAGGGAGAAAATAACAATTGGTATTTTGGCGATAACGCTGCATTAAATTTTGCAACTAATCCTCCCACAAGCCTAACCAACAGCCAAATGACTCAATTTGAAGGGGTAGCTTCTATAAGCAATTCAAATGGACAGTTACTGTTTTATACCGATGGTATGACAATATGGGGAGCCAATCATTTACCGATGCCCAACACCGGTGATCTTACAGGAGATTATTCTACAACACAATCTGCTTTGATAGTGCCTCACCCTGCTAATTCTAACCTGTATTACGTATTCACACTTCCTGCTTCCGACGAAATTTCACCCGGAGTACTTTCATACTCAGTTGTCGACTTAACATTAAATGGAGGTTTCGGAGATGTATTGCCAAACCAGAAAAATATACCATTACTGGATGAAAATGGTAATACGTTTGACAACACCTCTGAAGGCATCACATCTGCGGTTAACAGCAATCAGAATGGGTACTGGGTGCTATTCCCTATAGGCAATACGCTTTATAGTTATCCCGTTACCGCAGCCGGATTTTCAAATACTCCGGTTACAAGCGCAATGACCTTGCAGGCAGCTCCAATTGATGGAACATCTCATATACGTGTATCCCCTGATAACTCAAGAGTAGCTATCTCTAAAATTGGTACTCCAAGAAGATTTAGAATCTACAATTTTAATAATGCTACAGGACAGGTAAATACTTCTTACGAATTTGCTGTTGATAACGCTCTTATATATACGTCGGAGTTTTCCGGCAATAGCAATGTAGCGTATGCGAACAGCCCGTTTGGTACACTTTATGTATTTGACCTTGTAAATTTGCAGGTAAGGATTGTGAATCAAAATCTAAGATGGGGTACATTACAGCGAACAAAGTTCAATGAAATTTTTGTGCCTCATGGTAACTTCAATTCACTAAATGATGGATCCGCATTTATATCACGTATAACGAATATTGATAGCTATGCAAACAGTGTAATAAATTTAAATTATCTTACACTTAGTGCGGGCTTGGGTCAGTTAGGCTTACCACAAACGATAACGGCTTTACCAAAGCCAGACTGCCCTAACAATATAACCCTGAGTACTCCCGAAACAAACACTTCGTTCACTTATAAGTATCTGGTTAGTATTACTGCAAACAATAACTATCAGACTTCGGCAGGACAAAACATTAATTTTAAAGCTGGAGAATTTATTCTACTACAACCAAATACGGAAATTAAAACTGGCAGTGTATTTGTAGCTGAGATTGAGGCTTGTAATTCATTTGCGCCGAAATCGTCAACAGGTCCAAAAATTAACGCTCCGGGTAAATTCAGTTTAATTGTTGATGAGGATGACGAAGCAAGCCTTCAGGTATATCCAAACCCAGCTAAAGAACTGGTAAATATCACTATGGAAAACACTACGCTACAATCTGTCACTGTTATAGGAATTGACGGTAAAACAGTGCTAAATGTAAACGTACCTGTTAATGATGGTAATTATCCTCTTAATATTAGCTCACTTCCGTCGGGTGTGTATATTCTAAATATAACAACACAGAGTGGAAAAGTTATTAGCAAAAAGCTAATGGTTCAATAAACCAACATGTTTTAAATAAACAAAAACACCGCTGATTAGCGGTGTTTTTTTATGCTGAAATATCTTTAAAGACACTTGTAGTAATAGCTTCTTCCTGCGGGTTTACAAACTCCATCCGTACCATACCATCTTCGTCAATAGTGGTAAGCTTTATTTCGTGAAGCGTGTTTACCAGTTCCGGATTCCAGGGCGTTTTTACTTTTACGTAATTCTCTGTAAATCCGTGAATATAACCTTCTTTGTTTTCACTTTCAAATAAAACGGTACGGGTAGTACCGAGCTGGCTCTCATAGAAAGCACGACGCTTTTTAACCGATAGCCCTCTTAGCATCTTGCTGCGTTTAGCACGAACATTAGCAGGAACCTCACCTGGCATAGAAGCCGCAGGCGTATTATCCCTTTCAGAATACGTAAATACGTGCAAGTAAGAGATTTCCATTTCGTTAAGGAAATTATACGTCTCAAGGAAATGTTCATCCGTCTCACCGGGGAAACCAACAATAACATCTACCCCAATACAGGCATGCGGCATAACCTCGTGTATCTTGTTAACGCGCTCGGTATATATTTCACGCAGGTAACGGCGGCGCATAAGTTTAAGTATATCGTTACTACCCGATTGCAACGGAATATGAAAGTGCGGCACAAATGTGCGGCTTTGCGATACAAATTGTATCGTTTCATTTTTAAGAAGGTTTGGCTCAATAGACGAAATACGCAAACGTTCTATTCCTTCTATTTTATCAAGCTCCTGAACAAGCTCGTAAAAAGTATGCTCATGTTTCTTGTTACCAAACTCGCCTTTACCATAATCACCAATATTTACACCGGTAAGTACAATTTCTTTTATATTTTGCTGAGAGATCTCTTTAGCATTTTTAAGCACATTTTCCAGCGTATCGCTACGTGAAATACCACGTGCCAGTGGAATAGTACAATAGGTACATTTATAATCGCAGCCATCCTGCACTTTGAGGAAAGCACGTGTACGGTCGCCTATAGAATAACTGCCAACATAAAAATCGGCTTCCGATATTTCGCAGGAATGCACCTCGCCCATATCGTTTTTAGAAAGGTCGTTTATATAGTCGGTAATCTTAAATTTCTCTGTAGCGCCAAGTACAAGGTCTACGCCATCTACAGCCGCAAGCTCTTCGGGCTTAAGCTGGGCATAACAGCCAACAGCGGCAACAAATGCTTTATCGTTCTTTTTAAGTGCTTTTTTTACAATCTGCTTAAACTGCTTATCGGCGTTTTCTGTAACCGAGCAGGTGTTTATTACATAAATATCCGCTGCTTCGTCTTCAAAATCAACACGGTCAAAACCGTCATCCTGAAAACTGCGGGCGATAGTAGATGTCTCTGAAAAGTTCAGTTTGCATCCTAACGTATAAAAAGCGACTTTTTTCCTGTTTTCCATAATCATAAGCTAGTAGAAGCTTCCAAATAAGCCTGCAAATTTACATACAATTTACCAGTAAATAAAATAAGCAATTGATTATATTTGTAAATCAATACAAAGGCAAACGTTATGCAATCTGTTCAACTGCAAAAAGATAAACTAGACCTGATTGAGTGGATAACCCAATTAGAAGATCCTGCTATGATCCAAAAGATCAAACAAATTATGATTGAGGAGGATAATTATGGTTTTAGCTTATCTGATGAACAGAAATTAATTCTTGAAGAAGGAACAGAAAAATATATATCAGGAGAAGAACGTGCCTATTCATGGGAAGAGATAAAAAACAGCAGTGCGCAATTAAAGAAACTCATTAATGAGAAAAAAGCATAAGCTTATTTACATTTCAAGATCGCACAAATGCATTTTAACCGCCTTTGAATATTATGAATCTGCCCAGAAAGATCTTGGCGACTATTTTCTTTCTTCGTTAGAAGAATGTATAGTTTCAATAGATACATATCCCGAAATTTACAAGCTTATATACAAAACATACAGGCAGGCAAAAATTAAACGGTTTCCGTATGTTGTAATTTTCAGGCTTAATGAAGATGAAATTATAATTGAAAATGTTTTCAACACGTATCAAAACCCAACCAAAAAAACGAAATAGCTTTGAAGCACACGTTATATTACAGCCTATATATAATCTCCCTTTTTTTAGTTCTTTCCTGCGGAAACAAAGAAACTATAAACCACGACAATCTGGTTTTTCGTTATAACGAAAATGCGGCTGTTAACTCACTGGATCCTGCTTTTGCTAAGATCCGTCCTTCCATATGGGTGTGCAACCAGCTGTTTAACGGACTTGTACAACTCGACGACAGCCTGAATATAAAACCGGATATTGCCAAAAAATGGGAAATATCCCCCGATGGAAAGACCTATACATTTACACTTCGTAATGATGTGTACTTTCATAAAAACATTGTCTTTGGTAAAGATAGCACCCGTACTGTTACTGCTGCCGACTTTACCTATAGCCTTAACCGCCTTCGTGATGAAAACATTGCTGCTCCCGGCGGATGGATACTACAAAATGTTGACACCTTTAAAGCAGTAAACGATTCGGTTTTCGAGATAAAACTCACCAAAACATTTCCTGCTTTCTTAGGGTTGCTTACTATGAAATATGCTTCTGTAGTACCGCGTGAAGCTTTTGAGGACAAGAATCAGGATTTCAGGTCGAACCCTATAGGGACCGGGCCGTTTCAGTTTAAGATATGGGAGGAGAATGTCAAATTGGTTCTTCGTAAAAACCCTCTGTATTTTGAAAAGGATGAAAAGGGTGTGAAGCTTCCGTATTTAGAATCGGTTGCCGTTACCTTCCTTCCTGATAAGCAAAGTGGTTTCCTTCAGTTCGTACAAGGCAAGCTTGATTTTGTATCGGGACTTGACCCATCCTATAAAGACGAGATACTTACGCCAAAAGGCGATTTACAGCCTAAATACAGCAAAGACGTAAAAATGATTACCGGCCCTTACCTAAATACCGAATACATGGGATTTAGGCTTGACGGTGCAGATAAAGCAGTAAAAAACAAACGCATACGACAGGCCTTGAATTATGGTTTTGACCGTTCTAAGATGATACTCTTCCTTCGTAATGGTATGGGTACAGCAGCCACAAGTGGTATGATACCTAACGGACTGGGTGGTTTTGGCGCTAAAGGCTACACTTTTGACATTGAAAAAGCACGCAGCCTTGTGGCCGATTATAAAAAACAAACAGGAGACAGCAAGCCAAAAATACAGATGAGCACAAGTGCGTCGTACCTTGATATTGCCGAATACCTGCAACGTGAATGGCAAAAAATAGGTTTGGATGTTCAGGTTGATGTTAACCCGCCTTCTACCCTGACGCAATCTATTTCTACCGGGAAAGTATCTTTCTTTAAAGCCAGCTGGATTGCCGATTACCCGGATGCAGAAAACTACCTGTCACTTTTTTACAGCAAGAACTTTTCTCCCGGTGGTCCTAACTATACGCACTTTAAAAACGAAAAGTTCGACAAATTATACGAAGCGGCTTTCCTGGAAACAGACGACAAAAAACGCCATGAGCTTTACAAACAAATGGATGCACTTATGATAGACGAAGCCCCGGTTATACCGCTGTTCTATGATAAGGCATCACGTTTTACACGCAGTAATGTTTCGGGGTTAGGAATTAATCCTTTAAACCTGCTTGTGTTAAAGAGAGTAAAGAAATCCTGAGGCAATGGATCTTTTTAACGATAAATACCGGATTAATTCCAGCCGATTACCTAATTGGGATTACGCCTCAAATGCTGTTTACTTTATAACTATATGTACATACGCTAAACAACATTTCTTTGGAACGATTGTAGATTCAACCATGAAGTTTTCTGAAGAAGGTAAAATAGCTAAAAGCTATATTTTACAAATACCAAAGCTTTTTAGTTATACTGAAATTGATGCATTTGTAATAATGCCGAATCACATTCATATTCTCCTTGTTCTTAATAATTTGACCTCACCTTCAGAAAAATTAAACCATCAAATCTCCCAAAAGGGAATTATTGACGAGGATATTTTTATTGATGTGCGGCAGACACCTCAGTATAACGTCGCTACTGAAGAAAAAAATGAATTTATGTCTAAGATATCTCCAAAGAAAGGTTCGGTATCAACAATAATCAGATCTTATAAATCTGCAGTTTCAAAAGAAGTACGCAAAATAAATCCGGATTTCTCATGGCAGGAAAGATTTCATGATCACATAGTACGAAATCACGTATCCTACCAAAAAATAAAATACTACATCATCAATAATCCAAAAAACTGGATCAACGACAAATTTTATTAATTCTGCCTGTAGAGACGTTGCACTGAAACGTCTATTAACCGCTACCATATTATTATCAAATCATCGTTGTACTACACTAATAATGGATGCAATATCATCTAAGACGTTGCATTGCAATATCTAATATACTGTTGCCATATTATCAAATCGTAGTTGCACAAAACTAGTAACGGCTGCAATATCATCTAAGACGTTGCATTGAAATATCTAATATACTGTTGCCATATTATTATCAAATCGTCGTTGTACAACACTAATAATGGATGCCATATCATCTAAGACGTTGCACTGCAATATCTAATATACTGTTGCCATATTATTATCAAATCGTAGTTGCACAAAACTGATAACGGCTGCAATATTATCACCTGAGACGTTGTACTGCAACGTCTTATAACCGCTACCATATTATCATAACAGCTGCCATATTATCACCTAAGACGTTGCAGTGCAACGTCTCTACTGGAAATCCTATAACCAATAATTAAATTTGAACACTATTACTCAATATGATTCTTACATACATTTACTACATTATTTACAAAATTTATTTTATTAATGTTAAACCTCAATTAAAAAATCACAAAACCAATATATCGGCAGATATTTTAGCTACCTTAGAAATCAAAATTACTGAAATATGAAACTACTACTTTTAACTGCCGGATTATTTATCGCATCATTATCGTTACAGGCACAGGAAACCGTATACAGGTCGGAGATACCATCGGGAGCACGATCATTGCTTTCTAAATTCAGGAGTCCGTTTCACCACGCTGTAAAGCAGGATACCGAAGAAGCAACGATATATAATATTACGCTTAACGATAAAACAGAGATAAAATTTGCAGATAACGGCAGCCTTACAGTAGTAGATGGCAAAGGAAAACCAATTCCTTATAAATTTCTGGACAAGACTATTGTTGAATACATGAAAGAAAATTACGCCAACGATAGTATCACAAGGGTAGAAATGTGCGACTCGGAATGCAAGCTTGCGCTTAGCAATGGCAAAGCCCTTAAATTTGACAGCAGTGGCAAATTTATAGCCAATAACTAGATCTTTTTCCCAAATCTTTCCAGAATTGAACAATACCTTGCAGGCATAATCTGTATATTTGGTATACAAAGCAATGCGCTGCAGTATGAAAATTCTAATAATTGAAGACGAACAGGGACTTAGAGAGGTAATTCGCGAATCGCTGGAAAAAGAAAAATACATTGTGGAAACCGCTCACGATTTTATATCGGGGCTTGACAAAATAGGCTCGTACGATTACGACTGCGTGCTTATTGATATAATGCTTCCGCATGGCAGTGGGCTCGACCTTGTTAGTGAGCTTAAAAAGCTCCGAAAGAAAGAGGCCGTTATTATTATTTCTGCCAAAGATGCAGTAGATGATAAAGTAGCCGGGCTGGATCTCGGCGCCGATGATTATCTTGCCAAACCTTTTCACCTCGCCGAACTGCACGCACGAATAAAATCTGCCATACGCAGAAAAAGCCATGATGGCGATACTGCCATTACATGGAACAACCTCAAATTATCGCCCGAAGAAAGAACTGTTTTAGTAGATGGCACTCCTCTTGTGCTTAACCGCAAGGAATTCGACCTGCTTTACTATTTTATTATCAATCCTAACCGGCTGATAAATAAAACTGCATTGGCAGAATCGGTTTGGGGCGACTATATGGATCAGGCAGACAATCTGGACTTTGTATATTCGCAGATAAAAAATCTCCGCAAAAAATTAAAAGACGCCAATGCCGAAGCCGATGTACAGGCTGTGTACGGCATGGGCTATAAAATGAGCTAATGAAACTTCGCAACTACACACTACGCTATTTAATTATTGCCCTTCTGGGTGTTATAGCCGTGTGGGCTGCCCTTTTTTATGCCGTCATCCTCGACGAAGTATACGACAACATTGACGACGGACTTAAGAATTCTAAAATTCTTATTATCCGTGAATCGTATGCTAATGAAAAGGTTTTGGAAACACGCGAATTTGGTATCAACCAGTTTAAGATTACTGCGCTTCCTAAAGGTAAGCTATATGACTTTTCGGATAAGTTCATCAGCACGTTTGAATTCATGGAATATGATGATGATAACGAGCCTGTACGCCTTTTAGAAACCGTTTTTAACGACTCAAAAGGCAATCCGTACAAGCTTACTATCCGTGCTTCTATGGTAGAGGAAGACGAACTGATGGAAGACCTTCTTACCGCGCTAGTTGCCTTATATATAATGCTTGTAATCAGTATCGCATTAATCAACCAGGTTATTCTGCGTAAAGCATGGAAGTCATTCTACGAAATGCTTAACGGACTTAAAAACTTTAGATTAGGCACAGGAAATACCTTTACAGCACCACATTCGCCAATTACAGAGTTTAAGACATTAGGGCTGGAACTGGAAGACCTTTTAAAGCGTAACGAAGAGATCTATGCCAGCCAGAAGCACTTTATAGAAAATGCATCGCATGAGTTACAAACTCCTCTTGCAATAAGCCTTAATAAACTTGAACTTTTTGCAGACAATAACAACCTGCCCGAAGACCAGATGATGGAAATCGGTAAAATAAGCGATACTCTAAACCGGTTGGTACGATTAAACAAATCGCTGCTAATGCTTTCTAAAATTGAGAACAGGCAATATGGCGATGAAGAAATCGTGAACTTTAACGAGCTCATCACTCAGCTAACTGATGATTACCAAGATCTTGCGGAATACAAAAATATTACCCTTAATATAGATTTCCAGGCGCAGCTAAGTTTTAGCATGAACAAAGGGCTGGCACTTACGTTAGTGAGCAACCTGCTTAAAAACGCTATAGTACACAACCATACCGGCGGCATGGTAAACTTTATAATTGCAGAAAACACCATTACCATAAGCAACTCAGGCAACAGCAAACCGCTCAACGCCGATGCGATTTTTAATCGCTTTTACAGGGACACCAATAACGAGCAATCTACCGGGCTTGGATTATCCATTGTAAATTCCATCATTGCAAACTACAAGATTACAGCCGCTTACAGCTTTAACGGATTACACACCTTTACTATAACATTCCCTGAAAAAAGATAGAAAAGTTTCTGTTTTTCCCAATTGTTTCCAGATTCAGGGTATAAGTTTGTATAAGAAATTTAAATATACCTATCATGAAAACGAAATTAAACCTATTATCGGCACTTGCTTTTACCCTATTGTTTAGCCTTACGGTATCTGCACAAAAAAAGAACATTGCACTAAAAGAACTTCCTGCAAACGCACAAACGTTTCTTGCAAAACACTTCCCTAATCAGGCTGCATCTTATATCATAGAAGACAAAGGCTATATCAATACTGATTACAAAGTAATGCTTACCGGCGGAACAGAAATTGAATTTGACGGTAAAGGAAACCTTGACGAAGCCGATGGCAACAAAAAAGCAATTCCAACAAGCATACTTCCTAAACCTATCGCAACCTACATAGCTGCCAATTATAAAGGACTGGAAGTAGAGAAATTCGAAAAAGAAAAATCAGGTTATAAAGTAGAGTTCCTAAACGATCTTGAGCTGAAGTTTGATAACGCAGGTAAGTTTTTAAGAATTGACGACTAACATAAAATAACTGACTATGAAAAGAGTAATTGCATTGGCTTTTACAGCCGTACTAAGCTTTACTGCACTATCATGCAGTGACGACGACAACGATAAAACTAACGATACAATAATTGAATCGGCACAGCTTCCCCAGGCAGCAAGGGATTTTATCGCAACACACTTTCCTGATGTAACGTATACCCGTATTGAAAAAGAATCAAGACCTGATGACGATGGTTCTATTTATGATGTACATCTTTCTAATGGCTTTGAGATCGATTTTGATGTTAACGGTAACTGGACTGATATAGATGGTAATAATCAGGCAATACCAACTGCAATAATACCTGTGCCTATTACAAATTATGTAACAGCCAATTACGCCAGTACAACTGTAAACACTATCGAAATTGAGAGCTATGGTTATGATGTAGAATTATCAAACGGAATTGACCTGGTTTTTGACGTTAATGGTGGGTTTGTCAGAATAGACAATTAAGCAAATCCGATATATAAAAAAACGAGGCACCCTTTGGTGCCTCATTTTTTTATTGCTGAAATTCAGCTTTACGCTTATTTTTAAATTTCTTGTCTTTCCGCCATTGCCACGGATCTATAGGGTTATCATCAACCCAAAGCCCAACACGCTGTTCACGCGCCTGACTCTCAAAAGCGCCGTAAGCTTTCTTTTTAGAATATTTGTAACGCCAAGCATAGCCGCCGGCAATCATTTGAGCATTAACATCTATAGTATCGTCTACAAAAATAGTTCCCAGTATTCGGCCGTACCTATCCCTCCTTTTTTTAGGCAATACGCGTACTGTTTTGCCAAAGCAAAGATCTGATGCATATTTTTTAGCCGCCTTTCCAAAAGGCTGTGCACTTTCAGGCGAATCTATATCTACCAGTCGTATCTTTTCGGGTTTCCCATCACGCAGTACTTCAAAAGTATCGCCATCCTTAATTCCGGTAACTTTGCCTGTAAATTCAACAAGGGTATCGCTAACAGCATAAGGCCCAGACTGCTCCGATTCAGTATCCCGATTTTCTTTTTGCCCATCCTTTTTGTCGGGATTACAGGCTATATAAAACACGAAAGCCAGCAAAAATAGCAGGCTTCCTATTGTGTATTTCGGTTGTTTATTACGCTTCGCCAATTCCTGAAATTGCTACAATATTATATTAATCGTCTTTCCTCCATTTTTTGCTGTCTTCGAAAATATACTCCATGATAGCAGCATCCTCTTCGGTAAACTCAACATTTCTGCGCGACATAACAATCTTAGCGGTTTCAAAAGCTTTTTTGGTTACATAGGTTGTAAAGCCGGAAGCCCCACCCCATGAAAAACTAGGCACAAAATTACGCGGAAAGCCACTACCAAATATATTAGCACTTACCCCTACTACTGTTCCCGTATTAAACATAGTGTTAATACCCGATTTACTGTGGTCGCCCATCATAAGTCCGCAAAACTGAAGTCCGGTTTTCACGAAACCTTCTTTTTCGTAGCTCCAAAGCTTAACCTCTTCGTAGTTGTTCTTAAGATTAGAGTTATTAGTATCTGCACCAAGGTTACACCATTCGCCAAGAACCGAGTTCCCTAAAAATCCGTCATGCCCTTTGTTAGAATAACCAAAAAGTACCGAGTTACTGACTTCTCCGCCTATCCTGCTGTGAGGCCCAACGGTTGTAGCACCGTATACTTTGGTTGCCAGTTTAACCTGCCCCCCTTCGCATAAAGCAAATGGCCCACGAATAACAGAGTTCTCCATTATCTCGGAGTCCTTACCAATGTATATAGGCCCGGTAGAAGCGTTAAGGGTAACAAACTCAAGTTTGGCACCTTCTTCAATAAATATATTTTCGGCCGATATAACATTTACGCTCGATGGTATCGGCTGCGATGTGCGTCCTTCAGTAAGTAATTCAAAATCTTCACGGATTGCCGCATCATTCTTTTGGAAAATATCCCACGGATTTTCTATTCTCAGGCATTCTTCAGTATAATCTATAATATCATATGTATCAAAATCTACTTCTTCCTGGTTTTCATGACTGTAGAAAGCAATAACATCATCACCCTGAAAAATAGCCTGGTTTTCTTCCAGTGCGATAACCATCTCGGCAAGCACTTCATTAGGAAGAAAAGAAGCATTTATCATTACATTCTCTTCCATCTCTACCATAGGGAATTTCTCCATTAGGTATTCCTCTGTTAAAGTAGTGGTAGTATAGCCAAGGTATTTTTCCCATTTTTCACGAATGGTTAAAATTCCGACACGAATATCGGCAACCGGCCTTGTGTAAGTAAAAGGAAGCAGGGCGTTGCGCACTGTCCCGTCAAAAAGAATGTAGTTCATTTTATAGTTTGTAAGTTATAAAGACTCAAAGTTACAAAGTTTCAAAATGTATTTCGCTAGGTTTTGCAACGAATTACACAATTACCCTAATTAATAAATGTGATAATAACTTAGTGTTTTAATTTTTGATCAGCTGATTCGTGAAAATTCGTATAGTTAGTGGCAAAAAACAAAGACAAAAAAAGCCTTCCGTTTCGGGAAGGCTCTTGTATATAATGTAGAGAATAAACTACTCTTCAGTTGTAGTCTCTGGTTTGCTAAATTTAGCATATTTAGTTTTGAACTTGTCGATACGTCCTGCAGTATCGATAAGTTTAGATTTACCAGTGTAAAAAGGGTGAGAAGTTCTAGAGATCTCCATTTTCACTACAGGGTATTCAACACCTTCGTGAGTGATTGTTTCTTTTGTGTCAGCAGTAGATTTAGTGATAAAAACTTCGTCGTTAGACATGTCTTTAAATGCAACTAATCTGTAATTTTCCGGGTGAATACCTTTTTTCATCTTGATAAATTTTTATTGTTTTGGCTATACCTCACTTTGAAGCTTTCATTACGAAAGGTGTAAATGATATACAGCTTTTTGTTTTTTAAACTTTTTATTTGAGTGTGCAAAATTACATTTATTTTTTTAATATCAAATATCTAACTTACTTTTTTTTCACTGTAACACAAATACATTTTTGTATACTCATTGTAGTGGAATTAGTATATTTGTCAATTAAAATCAAACCTATCAAAACCATGAATGAAATAGTAAAGAAAAACGGATTAAACTTTGGTGTAATTCTGGGTATTGTTTCAATACTTATAACTGTAATTATTTACGTTACCGACCCTACAAAATTTGTAAGTATTTGGGTAGGTTTAGGTATAATTTTAATGAACCTTATATTTGGAATATTTGTTATTGCAAAAACAAAACAGGCTTTAGGCGGATTTATTACATTTAAAGAGGCTTTTACTGTTTATTTTATAACAATGGCATTAGCATCACTGATTAGTATAATTTTCATGTACCTGTTATTCAACTTTATTGATCCTTCGATTAAAGAAACCATAATGGTAGCAACGACAGAAATGACTGTTAACATGATGAAGAATATGGGAGTTAAAACAGAAGAAATAAGAAAGACTGTTGAAGCTATGAGAGAGGTAGACAATTTTAGTATTCTAAAACAACTTCAGTCCTACCTGGGTGGATTGTTAATTCATACTATTATAGGTCTTATTGTTGCAGCGGTGATGAAAAAAAACAATCCTTATCCTTTTACACCATCTGACGAGGAATTAAACAAAGTTGGGTCAGAACAATAATAAATGAACATATCTATAGTAATACCCCTTCTAAACGAGGAGGAATCTTTAAAAGAATTACACCAGTGGATCGTAAAGGTCATGGCCGAAAACAATTTCAGCTATGAAGTTATCTTTATTGATGACGGAAGTACCGACAATTCATGGAACACCATTGAGCAGCTTGCTGCACAAAACCCCAATATTAAAGGTATTCGTTTCCAGAGAAACTACGGTAAATCGCAGGCATTACACGCCGGTTTTGCAAAAGCTCAGGGCGATGTTATCATTACTATGGATGCCGACCTTCAGGACAGCCCCGATGAAATTCCGGGTCTGTATGCCATGATTACCGGCGAAAACTACGACCTTGTTTCGGGCTGGAAGAAAAAACGTTACGATTCTGTCGTGGCAAAAAACCTTCCGTCGAAACTGTTTAACTGGGCTGCCAGAAAAACATCGGGCGTAAAGCTTAACGATTTTAACTGCGGCCTTAAAGCCTACAAGAATGTAGTAGTTAAGAACATAGAGGTATCGGGCGAAATGCACCGTTATATCCCTGTTCTTGCTAAAAACTCGGGCTTTGCTAAAATTGGCGAAAAAGTAGTGATACACCAGGCACGTAAGTACGGTTCTACCAAATTTGGTATGGAGCGCTTTGTAAACGGTTTCCTTGACCTTATAACCATTTGGTTCCTGTCGCGTTTCGGCAAAAGGCCTATGCACCTTTTTGGCGCACTAGGCGCCCTTATGTTCTTTATAGGTTTTGGTGCATCTATATATATAGGTGCCGTAAAACTATACAGGCTGGCACAGCACCAGAGCACCATACTTATTACAGATAACCCGTGGTTTTACATTGCGCTTACCACTATGATTATTGGTACGCAGCTGTTTTTGGCAGGATTTCTTGGCGAGATAATCCTCCGCACAAAAAATAACGAGGAGCGCTATAAAATTAGCGAAATTTTATAAGTTGTATTTTGTAACTTGAATCAAAATCAATCCTCTAAAATTTAAACTTAAAATGGAAATTGAAAAATCTATACTTGATAAAGTAAATATTTGGTTAACGCCTGTTTTTGACGCTGATACACACACCGCAATTAAAAATATGATGACTTCTTCGCCTAAAGAACTTGAAGAATGTTTTTATAAAAATCTTGAGTTTGGTACGGGTGGTATGCGTGGCATTATGGGTCCGGGGACTAACAGAATTAACAGATATACCCTTGGAAAAGCCACTCAGGGCCTTTCTGATTACCTTAAAACATCATTCCCCGGCGAAGAGCTTAAGGTAGCTATTGCCTATGATTGCCGCCACAACAGCGACACGCTTGCAAAAGTGGTTGCAGATGTATTTTCGGCAAACGGAATTAAAGTTTTCCTTTTCTCCGACTTACGCCCTACCCCTGAGCTTTCTTTCGCAGTAAGAAAACTTAACTGCCACGCAGGTATTGTTCTTACAGCATCGCATAACCCGCCCGAATATAACGGATATAAAGTATACTGGCAGGATGGCGGTCAGTTGGTTCCACCGCAGGACGGTGAACTTATTGACGTAATTGAAGCCCTAAACTACGACCAGATTAAATTTGAGGCCAATGAAGGCCTTATTGAATATATTGACGATGCTATTGATAAAGCGTTTATACAAACGTCTTTACAGGCAGCAACATTCAACACCCCGCAGGAAGCAAAAGACGAACTTAAAGTTGTGTTTACTCCCCTGCACGGTACATCGGTTACGCTTATCCCCGACCTGCTTGAAAATGCAGGATATAACAACGTACATATTGTTGCAGACCAGGCAAAACCAGATGGTGACTTCCCTACAGTAAAATCGCCAAACCCGGAAGAGCCTGAGGCACTTTCTATGGCTATCGCCTTAGCGGATGAGATCAATGCTGATATTGTTGTGGGTACCGACCCCGACAGTGACCGCCTTGGTGTAGCTGTACGTAATGGAAACGGCATTATGACACTGCTTAACGGCAACCAGACAATGGTTCTTATGACGCATTTCCTTTTGGAGCAATGGAAAAAGAAAGGACTTCTTAAAGGCAATGAGTTTGTTGCTTCTACGATAGTTTCTACCCCAATGCTTATGGAACTGGCTTCTGCTTACAACGTCGACTTTAAAGTAGGATTAACCGGCTTTAAATGGATCGCTAAAATGATTGTTGACTTCCCGGAACAGACGTTTATCGGCGGTGGCGAGGAAAGTTTTGGCTATATGGTAGGCGACGAAGTACGCGATAAAGATGCTGTTACTTCTACCCTGTTACTTTGCGAAATTGCAGCACAGGCAAAAGCAAATGCAAGTTCATTATACCAGGAATTGCTTAAATTATATGAGCAGTACGGTTTCTACAAAGAATATCTTATATCAATAACCAAAAAAGGTATTGATGGCGCTGCCGAGATAAAACAGATGATGCTTGACCTTCGCGACAATCCGCTTAAAGAAATTAACGGGCAGCGCGTGGTTATGGTTGAAGATTATAATGCATCTACAGCACGTAACCTGTTTACAGATGAAACAGAAGAACTGAAGCTTCCAAAATCTGATGTATTGATTTATTACCTTGAAGACGGTACTAAAATATGTGCCCGCCCTAGTGGCACAGAACCTAAAATTAAATTCTACTTTAGCGTAAACGATACGCTTGACGACGTTAAGAACTTTAAAGCCGTTGAAGCGTCTCTGGACGATAAGATTAAAAACATCATCGAAGAGATGAACCTTATTTAATGAGTAACTTTAAAAAAATAATGCGCTATGCGCTGCCGTACAAAAAGTATGCGTTCTTAAATATATTTTTCAACGTATTATATGCTTTTTTCAGCACGCTTTCATTCATAGCGCTAATACCAATGATCTCTGTCATTTTTGGTGACACTGAAAAAGTAACGGTTGAGCCGGTGTACAAGGGGTACGAACATATTCAAAGCTATCTCGAAGAATATCTAAACTACTATGTAACCACAACTACCGCAACCAAAGGCGTAGAATATACATTGGGGGCAATGGTGGTGGTTATCATCTCCATTTTCCTTATAAAAAACCTGTGTAACTATGTAGCATTATTTTTTGCTACATTTTTACGCAACGGTGTACTTAGGGATCTTCGTGATGCCATGTACAAAAAAGTGATCGAGTTGCCTTTATCTTTCTATTCGGAAAAACGTAAAGGAGACGTTATTGCCAGGATGTCATCAGACGTAAACGAGGTACAATCTTCTTATTTATCAATTCTTGAACTTATCGTTAAAGAACCGCTTACCATTGTTTTTTCAATTTTCCTGATGCTGAAAATCAATGTTAAGCTTACCATTTTTGTGTTTATATTCATTCCGGTTTCAGGGTTTATCATTTCTAAAATTGGTAAATCATTAAAGAAAAAATCAGGACGTGCACAATTAGAGCAGGGAACATTTCTATCTATAATAGAAGAAACCCTTGGTGGACTTAAAGTGATTAAAAGCTTTACTGCCGAAGGTTACTTTTCATCAAAATTCCGTGGCTCTACCGAAAGACACTATACATTGTCCAACAAAATACTTAACCGTCAGAACCTGGCTTCTCCATTAAGTGAATTTATGGGTATCCTTGTTATCGCAATACTGTTATGGTATGGTGGTCACATGGTGCTTGTTGAAGGCACGCTTAAAGGCGCTGCATTTATCGGGTATATGGGTCTTGCTTACAATATTCTTACTCCTGCTAAAGCTATCTCTAAGGCATCATATGATATCAAGAAAGGAAATGCGGCAGCAGACAGGCTTATGGATATCCTGGAGCAGCACAACCCTATTACAGATAGCCCTAAGGCTACAGATAAAAACACGTTTGATAGCCATATTTCTATTGAGAACATAAACTTCCGTTACGATCAGGAAGATGTTCTTAAAAACTTCTCTCTTACCGTACCGAAAGGTCAGACTGTTGCCCTTGTAGGACAATCAGGAAGTGGAAAGAGTACTATTGCCAACCTGCTAACACGCTTTTATGATGTACAGGAAGGCGCAATTAAAGTGGATGGCACTGATATCCGCGATTATAAACTTGATTCCTTAAGAGGCATGATGGGTCTTGTAACCCAGGACAGCATATTATTTAACGATACTGTTCGCAATAATATATCGCTTGGTAAACAGGACGCTACCGATGCAGAAATCATCGCTGCACTTAAAATTGCCAATGCTTATGAGTTTGTAGAAGGACTTCCTAACGGCATAGATACAAACATTGGCGATAGCGGCAACAAACTTTCTGGTGGACAGAAGCAACGCCTTAGTATCGCCCGTGCCGTGCTTAAAAACCCACCGATAATGATTCTTGACGAGGCAACCTCTGCCCTTGACACCGAAAGCGAAAAACTGGTACAGCAGGCGTTAGAGAACATGATGCAAAACAGGACATCGGTTGTTATTGCACACAGGCTTTCTACCATTCAGAAAGCAGACCTTATAGTAGTCTTGCAAAAAGGGCGTATTGTAGAGCAGGGTACTCACAGCGAACTTATATCCCGCGACGGTACCTACAAAAAGCTGGTTACTATGCAGTCGTTTGAATAGACATACTCAACTTCCCCTCCTTTGGAGGGGAAGTTGAAATAATAATATTTGGTTAAGGATAGCTGCATTTTTTGCAGCTATTTTTTTATGCCGTAACTTTAAACTTTTAATTCTACACCCGATACATGCCTAAGAAAGCCATTATTTACGACCTTGATAATACTATATTCCCCGTTAGCTCTATTGGAGAGAAACTGTTCGGACCTTTGTTTGATGCAATTGCCGAAAGCGGTCAGCATAACGATAGCATGGATGCTATTAAATATGCCATCATGCGAACGCCTTTCCGCATTGTAGCACAACGCCATAATTTAAGCGATGAACTTACACAAAAGGGAATTGATATTCAGGAAACTATAGATTATAAGGATGAAATGAATACATTTGAAGACTATCCTGAAATTAAAAATATTCCCGGAGAACGCTTCCTGGTTACTACTGGCTTTAAAACCATGCAGCTCAGCAAGATCAGGCAATTAGGCATCAGCGACGACTTTAAAGAAATACATGTAGTTAACCCTGTGGAGACTACCAAAAAAGACGTTTTTGCCGATATACTGAAACGCTACAACTACCAGCCGGATGAAGTGCTTGTAGTAGGCGATGATTCTGAATCTGAAATTGCTGCTGCCAAGGCACTCGGCATACCAACGGTGCTGTATGATAAGAATGATATGCAGGATGCCTCTGCCGCAGATTTTAAGATAGAACACTTTGCACAACTTAGAGATATTTACCTAAACTCATAACCGATGTACGTTCCTGATGAACAGATAAACCAGCTACCTAACGACACCGTCGTCTGGAAATATATGGATCTTTCCAAATTTCTGGATATGCTGCTGTGCAGGCAATTGTTTATGTCAAGGTCGGACAAATTTGAAGATCAGTATGAGGGGACATTCAGCGAACCTACTTACGAGGAGCTAAAGAAATTATCGGCAAACAATCCTGAATTCCTCGACCACCATAAGCACCATCGTAAAAACGTTGTTATAAGCAGCTGGCATATTAACGAATATGAATCGTTCGCCATGTGGCAGATCTTTACAAAGAATAACGAGGGGCTGGCTATACAATCTACCATCGGAAGAATGAAAGAGGCACTGGGGCCTGAAAATCGTTATGATCAGCACATTGGCGCAGTAAAATATATCGATTATAAAAAGGAGTATGTTCCTTTGGATAATAAGTTCTTCCCTTTCCTCTTTAAAAGAAAGAGTTTTCAGTATGAGCTTGAAGTGAGGATAATATCCGACCTCTCTGAACATAACCTCAATATCAACGAAGGCTTAAAGACCAATGTTGATATCCACAAACTTATTGATAAGATCTACATTCATCCAAAATCAGAGAATTGGTACAAGAACCTGGTAATACAGCTTATGCAGCAATTGGGCTTTGATTTTGAAATAGAAAAATCTGACCTGGAAAGCGATATTTTTGTATAGTAGGTAAACTGTATAAAACAAGAATCCCGATATAGTAGCTATATCGGGATTCTTGTTTTATAAATAGACTGTCGTTCGTCTTATCTAGCATCGAAGTACTGTAAACTAGTTCACCGGTTCGTAACTAACCACTTCCAGGTCAGATGAATTTAAGTTCACAAAATAATAGTGTACTTTATCATTCTTATCAAAAGCACCATTTTTATTGATATCCTCAATTGTACGGAAATACACCCTCGCCTGCGCCTCAATAAGGTTCCAGTCGATAAGCTCCTGAACATCCTGAGATAGCTTTTTAAAACCATGCCCACTGATATCACTGATGTATAACGACCTGATATCGTTAGAATCTACCTTGCCATCCTGATTGGTATCGGCATCAACAAGGGTATACAGTAATAATTGCTTTTTATATTTATCTGAAATAGTATTCAGGTAAGTGGCAGTTTGTATCTGGATCTTCTTATCAGTTAACGGTCGTAATGCAGTAGAATCGGCATGTTGAAATTTAAGATTTTCAAAATAGCCTGTAATCTCAAAACGGTTATAATTAGATATCGCATAGCTAACAGAATTATTGGTACGGCTCGTACCGTAGCTCCTGTTACTGTCATCATAGATTCTGATATCTCCTACCGGATGTATAAGGTATTTAGTCCCTTCCATGTGTACGGGAAGGTCGGCCACTTTAATCTCGGTCGAATCTATTTTCTTTGGCTGCGCCTTAGTAGGCTGACTACCATCATAAATAACCTTTGGCTTTGCCGCTTCTTCTTTACAACTTACTAAAAATACAGAAGACAAAGTAAGTAGTGCTATTAGGGCTTTTTTCATTTTCTAAGAGATATAATACCAAAAATACGCAAAATGTTTCAAATAACTATATGCTTACGTTCAGCTTAAGGCTAAATACACGGCTGGTTAAGTAATTTGGTATACCATACTGGTTTTTGGTATATACATCGCGCACCCATGTATTGGTGATTGAGTTTTGGTTATTAAACATATTAAATATCTCAAGGCCAAGTGTCAGTTCTTTAAACACACCCAACCAGTGCCCTTTAGGATGCTGTGTTTTAGCATCGGCAAATACATAAGAGAAACCGGCATCTACACGGCGGTAATCATTAAGCCTCGACTGATATTGGTATGAATCGGCATATGAAGGCGAACCACCCGGCAATCCTGTATTGTAAACAAGGTTAAGATACGCTCTTAAACTAGGTATATTAGGTACATAATCCTGAAACAGCACGCTAAACTGAAGCCTTTGGTCTGTTGGCCTTGCAATATATCCCCTGTCGTTTATATTTTCTTCGGTTTTCATGTAGCCGATACCAACCCATGATTCGGTACCGGGAACGAACTCACCATTCATACGAAGGTCTAGACCGTAGGCATACGCAACAGCATCATTATTGGCGCGGTAACGCATACGTACGTTTTCAAGCGTATAGGTATTAACGTTATCCATCTTTTTATAGTAAGCTTCAGACACCAGTCTAAACGGCCTCTGCCATAGCTTAAAGCTATAATCGTTACCAAAAACAATATGGATAGACTGCTGTGCTTTTACATTAGGCCTAACCTGTCCTAACGAGTCACGCATTTCGCGATAAAACGGCGGCTGGTGATAAAAACCTCCCGACAGGCGGAAAAGCATATCCATTTCCCATGCCGGCTTAAGCGTTAACTGTGCACGCGGACTGATAGTAGTTTGCGCTTTGCCTTCTACTTCACCGTTAACTTGCCAGTTATGCGCTCGTACACCCGCATTCATAAACAGATCGGCTTCTCCAAGTTTTGCCCTTTGGCTCCACTGAAGGAATCCTGAAAAACGGTTGATCGTTACAAAATTGGTTGATCGAATGTTTTGATAAGGAACAAGCGCTCCTGTAAAAGGGTTGTAAGGCTGGTCGTTGCGTGGCAAGTCAATAACCGGCGGCCTGATAGAAAATCCTGCTGAGTCGATAACTTCCCACTCTGACAAACGGTCACGAATATCTTCGCGGGTATATTTTGCACCCCACTCTAACCTGCTTCTGTCAATATTATGGTAACCCTTAACTTCTACGTTTGCAATAAGCGCATCAAGGTTATTACGGGCATGATTTAATTGCGAACCGACAGCGCGGGCATACTGTATATCTCCAAAAGTATCAGAACCTATGTTGGTATCTACTTCGCCAAGATTGTATTGTGCCAGAATATCAAAATGTTCCTGCTCCTGAGTGTGGTATAACGAGCCGATCACTTTAAACATGAAATTCTCTGATACTACATAGGTAGATTTTAATGCTCCGAAATACGTAGTGTATTCGTCTTTTTCCTGTCCGTTGTAAAATATCTGTAACGCCACAGGATCATCAATAGTACCAAAATTGGTTTGCCTTGTTAATGGTTGGTACTGGTATTTATTTTGAGAAATGTTACCCAGAAAGCTTAGCTCCCACTTATCAGATGGCAAAAAGTTGATCATCGTCTGCACATCCGTAAACCTCGGCTTAAAGTTGCTTTCCGTTTCCTGGCTGTTTACTAACAGACTGTTGTCCCTGTAACGCCCACCTACTATAGCACTCCATTTCTGGTCTTTACTTACGCCTTCGGCAGTAAGGCTTCCGCCAAGAAAACTGGCCTCAGCCTGAACACCATAGCGCACTGGCCTCCTATACGTGATATCAAGGACAGATGACATTTTATCACCATACTTCGCCTGGAAACCACCGGCAGAAAACTCAACATTCTGCACCATAGCAGTGTTGGTAAAGCTTAGTCCTTCCTGCTGTCCCGAACGTATAAGAAACGGACGGTAAATTTCTATATCTTCTACATACACAAGGTTTTCGTCGTAGTTACCACCACGTACCGAATACTGCGTACTCATTTCGTTGTTTGACCTTCCCCCTAAAAGTTTGATAACTGCCTCTACCCCACCATTAGCACTTGGTATATTCCTGATAACTTCACGCGGAATCCTTGTCAAACCCTGCACTTTCTGTCGGCTTGTTTCGCCATCAATAGTAAGTCCTTCAAGCACTTTACTATGCGAAGTTAACACAGCGTTTATCTCTGCTTTTTCTTTAGCATTAAGCCTGATAGGAATAGCCGCCGGGCTATAGCTTAAGTGTGAAAAATAAATAATAATCTCTTTACCTGCAGGAATTTCCAGTTTATAAAAACCTGTTTTTTCAGACAAGGTTTGTTCTTTTAGGCCTCCATCTTCATAAAAAACAGTAACGCCTTCGGCTGGCTGGCGGTTTTCATCTAAAAGTACACCGTATATAAGGGCTTTGTCCTGGGCAAATGCAGAAACGCTGATTATAAAGAGCAGCAGCGTAAAAAGTTTATTTATTGTTTTCAACAGAGGTTTGATTTTGTGTTCTGAAAAAATGCGTTTCAAAGGTAGCAGAATTTCCCACACTATCAGTAATCGTGACTTTTAAATCGTTACGTCCTTCGGCAACAACGCCATCGCTGAAATTGTGGTATATAATTCTTGTTTTATAATCGTAATGCATAAGTGTCCATTTTCCGTTAAGCCACGCATCAATTGTTGCAATACCTGATTTATCATCGCTTATTTTAAAGCTGAACTGCTTATTTTTGGTCAGCCACTTTCCTTCGGCAAAACTAGGGCTGAATATTTTTGGCGGATTATAATCCTGCGCCAGCTTAAAATCGCCAAGTGTTTTTACTTTGGCAGTAAGCCTTCCGTCCTGCAAATAGCTTGAGTTGTAAGACACTCTTTTATCTGTAAAGCCTGCAATAAACGTTTTTTTAAGCACGTCTTTAGAAAGGTGGCTCACATCAAACGAAACGGTAACCGGGTTATGCACCGGCACCGTCGCATTATGAAGGTGAAGTACAGAATCCTGCACATCAAAATCCATATAAAAATCTTCATAGAAGGCATTCGCCGGAATAAAGACTGATACGTTATTTTTAGTATAATTATGATCATTACCCACTTTTACAAGATATGGCGTAACCCTTTTTGTTTCGGTAACCGTTGCAGGAGCATCAGAATAATCAATGCTTCCGTTAATAACGGCTTTGTTTCCGTGGAAATCACTAACCTCTATCCTGTAATTTTTTGTTTCGCCCGATACAACATCAAACTGCCCGTTTGATGTATTGTTTTTTACCAATGACAGTGAATACGGCGTCTTGATGAATAGCTTTTGGTAACGCTGCCCCGTGCTGTAATACCTTTGATAGTCGATGTAATTATTTACGTAACGCGATTCATCAAACGCAAAGGTGTTAAAGGTAACATGAAAAGAAGGACTTCCGTTATAATACGTCTGAATGTTATACAACCCGTTGTTACCAACACTTCCTGTAGATTTATCGCTGGCGTTAACCGCAAAGCCTACTTTACCCCTCGCTGAAATTTTATCGGCAAGATAAGTACCGTCCTTTTGTAGCTTTAAGGCAACAAGCGTTGGTTTAACAGAAGCATTCACGACAGCATCGTCACTTAGCGGATATGCCATTAACCCCAAAACATTTGGCGCTTTGGTATCGCCCATTTTTTTATCAAGCCCAAACAGCAACGGGTTAATTACCCATTCTGTTTTGGTATCGCGGTATTCAAAGTGAAGGTGCGGCCCACCGGAACCACCACTGTTTCCCGAATAACCTATAAGTTCGCCTTTTGTTATCTTGATTTCCTCTTTAGAAGGAAAAAGCTCAATATCGAAGGATCTTTTTTCATATTGTTTTGCCCTTACATAGGCATCTATCCTTTCAGAATACGCCTGTAAATGCCCATAAAGGGTTGTAAACCCATTCGGGTGATCAATATACAATGCAGTTCCGTAACCATACGAAGATACCCTTACGCGCGATACGTAGCCATCGGCAGCGGCATACACGGGTAAGCCCTCACGCTGCTCTGTCCTGAAATCAAGGCCTGCATGAAAGTGGTTGTTACGCAATTCGCCAAATGTACCGGAAGGATAAACCGGAATTTCCATTGGCGACCTAAAATAGTCCTGCGGATAAGGCTGCTGAGCCCACAGCATCGTAGTAAGAAACAGTAAGGGGAAAAAAAGTAATCTCATAGAGGGCTAAAATATAAAAAACCAGTAAAAAAACCGCAGTGTTTGGCTTATTCTTATAACTGTTTACCTTACAATTTATTACGCCTCTACGAAAAATTTCGCATAAATTTTATACAAAGTATTGTTTCTAATTAAAGTAATATTAACTTTGTAAAATCATGTAATGAAAGTTGACTGTTATGAACGGATTATCCGATATAGTTGATGCTCTTGAGATTAAGCTCGAAAAGCTTGCCCAGAAACTGGACACGCTACAGAAGCAAAATCACGAGCTGGAAAACGAGGTTTCCCGGTCGGCTTTGGCCTTAAGCAGGCAGAGTGAGGAGGTTGCGTTGCTTAAACAGCAAAACGAATCTCTAAGGATGGCCAACTCATTACTGGGCAGTGACGAAAATAAAAGAGAAACAAAACTCAAGATAAATTCATTGATTCGCGAAATTGATTACTGTATAGCACAACTATCTGATTAATATAAAAGATGGACGAAAAGCTTAAAATAAAGATATCAGTTGCCGACAGGGTTTACCCATTAACAGTAGATCCGTCTCAGGAAGAAGGACTAAGAAGTGCTTCGAAAAAGATTGATACCATGATTAGGCAGTTCGAAGAAAATTATGCGGTTCGCGACAAACAGGATGTACTTGCCATGTGTGCATTACAATTTGCAGCACAGGTAGAACAAAAGCAGCTGGATAAGTCTGCTAACCTTGAAGAAGCTCTGGAAAGGCTTCGTAAAATGGATGAAAGAGCAAATGAGCTTCTCTCAAAATAATTAAAAATACGTTCTTTACATACGTCAAAATACTGCCTACATTAGTCCATATTTGATAAACTCAACGCCAATACTTTAAAATGGGTGAATCGTCGCTACTATAGCAAGCTGCCTTGAGCAGATCCTTGAACAGCGGGTTAGCCCAAAACTTGTCAATACGAGTTTATACAATTACTTCTGATGTAGGCTTTTTTATTTACATACATATACACAACCAAACATAATCTATGGACATTACATTAATAATAATCATCGGGATCGTTGGGGCCGCTGCCGGATTTGGAATTGCGAAGTTCCTTGAAAAGAAAAACGTATCAACCCTGATAAAAAACGCCAAAAAAGAGGCGGGATCAATACTTAAAACGGCTCAAACTGAGGCTGAATCTATAAAGAAAGACAAATTACTGCAGGCTAAAGAAAAATTTCTTGAGCTTAAAGCAGAGCACGAACAGGTAATTTTAGGCAAAGACAAAAAGATTGCCGAAGCAGAGAAAAGAACACGTGATAAAGAATCGCAGGTATCTAATGAACTGGCTAAAACTAAAAAGGTAAACGACGAGGCAGAGGCAAAAATTGCCGATTATAATGCCCGTGTTGAATACCTTGATAAAAAACAACAGGAAATTGACAGGCTTCACAAAAGCCAGGTAGACCAGCTTGAAGTTATCTCAGGCCTTTCAGCAGATGAAGCGAAAAACCAACTTGTAGAAAGCCTTAAAGCTGAGGCTAAAACAAGTGCTATGTCTCACATTCAGGATACTATTGAAGAGGCTAAGCTTACCGCTGCACAGGAGGCTAAAAAGATCATCATCAGCACGATTCAGCGTGTTGGTACAGAGGAAGCAGTAGAAAACTGTGTATCTGTATTCAACATTGAATCTGATGACGTTAAAGGACGTATCATTGGACGTGAAGGTCGTAACATCCGTGCGCTTGAAGCTGCAACAGGTGTTGAGATCATTGTAGATGATACCCCAGAAGCTATTATCCTTTCTTGTTTTGACCCTGTAAGAAGGGAAATTGCACGCCTTGCACTACACAAACTTGTTACAGACGGTAGGATTCACCCTGCACGTATCGAAGAGGTTGTTGGTAAGACAGCAAAACAAATTGAAGACGAAATTATTGAAGTTGGTAAACGTACCGTGATCGATCTTGGTATCCACGGACTTCACCCTGAACTTATAAAAATCGTGGGAAGAATGAAGTACCGTTCTTCTTACGGACAGAACTTACTTCAACACTCGCGTGAAGTTGCTAAGCTTTGTGGTATTATGGCTGCAGAACTTGGGCTTAATGTTAAGCTTGCTAAAAGAGCCGGTTTACTTCACGATATCGGTAAAGTGCCGGATGCTGAAAGCGACCTTCCTCACGCATTATTGGGTATGCAGTGGGCTGAGAAATATGGTGAAAAAGAAGAAGTGTGCAACGCTATTGGTGCTCACCATGACGAGATAGAAATGAAGTCTTTACTATCACCTATCGTTCAGGTGTGTGATGCTATATCGGGTGCAAGACCGGGTGCAAGGAGACAGGTTCTTGACTCTTACATTCAGCGTCTTAAAGACCTTGAAGATATTGCTTACGGATTCCAGGGCGTTAAGAGTGCCTATGCTATCCAGGCAGGACGTGAGCTTCGTGTTATCGTAGAAAGCGAAAAAGTAAGCGATGATATGGCCGCTAACCTTTCTTTCGAAATCTCTCACAAGATACAGACTGAAATGACCTATCCCGGACAGGTAAAAATTACCGTAATCAGGGAAACAAGGGCAGTTAATATTGCGAAATAAGTTGCTGAGGCACTAAATTTATTAGTAGCTTAGGCTTTAAAAACATAAAAACTCCGGAGGAAACTTCGGAGTTTTTTTGTGTAGATTTATATAAAGCTCCTCAGCAACTATTGAGTATCAGGCTCACCACTTAATTGTAATGTATATTATTTATAATTGGACACGAGCGGGACGCTCGCGCCAGCAGCAAAAAGTAATTAGTATGGAAAAATTCTTTAAATATCTCCTTTACTACCTGATAGCCTTTCTATTGGTACTTTATATAACTACAATAAAAGAAGGCATGGAAGTTTTTGGTATTAAAGACTATTACATACTTAAGAGCTTTGAGTATTTTATATTTTGGGTATTACCATATTGGTTGTTTATATTAATACTTGTTGCAGCTGTATATGCAATGATTACATTTGTAATAGTAAAGCTTATAAAGAAAATTTAATACGCAGTAGAGAGGAATATATTTAAATAACAATTTAGATTTCAAAAATGAAAAAACATCAATTCTTAATTATAGCAGTATTATTCTCTTTCGCCGCGATATCTTGTGATGGCTTTTTCATAAATAAAAAGACCTCTGAAATTATTCACTTAAGTTCATGCTGCAATTCTGATTCAACATGGACAAAAATTTATAATACCCACCGGATCGAGAACTCAGAAAATGCAGAGATAAGAGAAATAATTGCCGAATTTAAAAGGCAGCCATTTTCAAATACTGTTTTATATTTTAAAGATTACCCAGAAGAATATATTGGTATTGGCGATGGAGGATCCTCTATTAGGTATGTGTATAACAAAAAAATAAGTAGTCAGGTTTTAAATGGGTTGTCTCCTGAATTAAGCGAATCTGAAAAATTGAGAATCGCCTTAAGGGTAAATTCTATTCTTTTTAATTATGTAGGTGAAGAAAGCCGAAAAGAGTCAGCTATAATTCTTAAATATCAATGTGAAGATTTAATAGAAAATTATAAAGAATAATCATCACCTCTATAGATTGGATTTGCAATCCACATCCTAGACACAAAACCCTCCCCTGAACTAACAGAGAAGGGTTTTTCCACTTAAAACAATAACACCATTACCTCCAGCCTCCGCCGAGTGACCTGTATAACTGGGCCACCGCGTTAAGCTGGTCTCTTTTTAATGCCGCCAGATCCAGTTCGCTTTGCAGCACATTGCTTTGTGCTGTTATCACTTCCAGATAATTGGCCATGCCGCTTTTAAACAGCATGTCGGCATTGGTTGTAGCTTTTTGCAGGTTGGCCACTCTTTCCGCCGCAAACTCCTGCTCCTGTTTAAGTTTTTCTACCCTCACCAGCGCGTCTGATACTTCGCCTACGGCTATTAGTACCGACTGCCTGAAGGCAATAACTGCTTTTTCGCGCTCAACTTTGGCTACCTCGTACTGTGTACGAAGCTGCCTTCTTTGCAACAATGGCTGTGTAAGGCTACCGGCCACCATACCAAATAATGAAGCTGGCATATTAAACCAGTTATCCGATTTAAACGAATTGACACCGCCTTGCGCTGTAATATTTAGCGCCGGGTACATTGAGGCTTTGGTAACCCCTACCCTTGCATTGGCTGCTGCCAGTTCATATTCTGTACCCTTTACATCGGGTCTCTGACTTACGATTGATGATGGAACTCCTGCCGACAACTGCGTATGTAGCGGTGTCAGGTCTAAAGTTGTATTGCGCACTATTTCTGCCGGAAGTGCACCGGTAAGTATACTAAGGGCATTCTCCTGAATGGTAACTTCTTTTTCAAGCTGCGGTACTATCTGAGCAGCCCTTAAGCGTTGTGCTTCGGTTTGTTGTACCGCCAATGTAGTTACCTGTCCCGAACCGAACTGCATTTTTACAATACGAACTGTATTTTCATTCAGCTCCAGGTTCTTTTTAGCGATAGCCAATTGGGCATCAAGCATTAAAAGATTGTAGTATCCCTGCGCTACAGAAGCTACAATATTGGTCTGAACCAGTTTCCTGGCTTCTTCTGTTTTTAAATAAAGGGCTAAAGCCTCTTTTTTACGTCCTCTCAATTTCCCCCAGATATCGGCTTCCCACGAAAGTGAACCTCCCGCGTTGTAATCCTCTATATGGCTTGTGTTTAGAAAGTTGGCGAGGCTTATACCGTTTAAGCTATTTTGTGACGGAATACTGGTATTTGCCGTGACGCCCATACTAAGCTGCGGAACGTTATTCCATTTTGTTTGCCTTAGCTGAAGCTGTGCCGATTCAATGTTTTTAATCGCCGTCTGCATGTCGTAATTATTAGTTACGGCCTTACCGATAAGCTCCTGAAGGTTAGCATCGGGAAAGAACTGTTTCCATTCTATCGATGCAACACTTGTAGTATCGGTACTTGCAGTGGCATTTCTGTATGCCTGCGGAAGTTCCGGCTGCGGTGTTTCTATATCTTTAGACACTTTACAACCTGTAAGTATCAGGACTGCTGTAAAGAGAAGATAAATATTATACGTTTTCATTTTTAAATGGTGGTATATTTTAAGTTGCTTGAAGTAATGTTGTTGTATGCCAGCCCCACCTCCGGTAATAGGTATGAGAGGAAGGAGCCGACAAAAAACAAACAATAACCTTTAAGTTTATTTATTTAACTAGTTCTAATTCTTCTTTCAGATGCTCTACAGCTTCTGCCCCGGTGGCTTTGAATGGCACACCCGTAACTTTTTCCTGTAAGTACTGGAACACAATGAACAATACCGGAATGATGAACAATCCAAGTATTACCCCTGACACCATTCCTCCTGCTGCACCAATACTAATTGAGTGGTTACCCTGTGCAGATGGCCCTACTGCCCCCATCATCGGGATTAGACCCACGATGAATGCAAGCGATGTCATGATGATTGGTCGAAGCCTTAGCTTAGCTGCTTCAAGCGCTGCCGATAGCAAAGTCTTGCCTGCCCTTCGGCGCTGTACGGCAAACTCCACAATAAGAATGGCATTCTTGGCGAGCAACCCAATAAGCATTACAAGCGCCACCTGTACGTAAATGTTATTCGATATTCCCGTTAGCCCTATGGCTGCAAATACCCCGAAGATACCGGTTGGTATAGAAAGGATTACCGCCATTGGAAGGATATAACTTTCGTACTGTGCTGCAAGCAGGAAGTACACAAACAATAAACTCATTAAGAACACTACTGCCGACTGTCCGCCTGAGATGATCTCTTCCCTTGTCATACCTGAGAATTCATATGAATATCCTGGTGGAAGGTGTTTGGCTGCAACTTCTTCCACAGCCTTGATAGCTGCTCCGGAACTGAATCCCGGTTTCGGAATCGCGTTTACTCCCATAGAGTTAAACAGGTTGTAACGTGATGCATTCTCCGGTCCGTAAACCCTTTGCAGTTTTACCAGTGTGTTTACCGGAACCATCTCTCCTGTTTTATTTCTAACGAATACACCTCCTAATGATTCGGCAGTAGAACGGTCGTCTTTATCTGCCTGAACCATAACACGGTAGTATTTACCAAATCGGTTAAAGTCAGATACCTGTGCACTACCATAATAGGACTGGACGGTAGACATCAATTCGCGGATGCTAACGCCAAGCTGCTCTGCTTTAACATCATCAACTTCCATTTCATACTGCGGGTAATCTGCCCTGAATGGCGTAAATGCTACAGCAATTTCAGGACGTTTCATCAACTCCATAATAAAGTTGTTACCAATAGCACTAAATTTATCCAGTTTGCCTCCGGTACGATCCTGAAGTACAAAATCAAGTCCGTCGATATTACTGAAACCCGGTACGGTTGGGAAGGTAAACACAAAGAAGTTTGCCCCTTTCACAGCCGAAAGCTTTTGGCGCACATCATTCATGATCTGGTCGATGTTCCTTACATCGCCACGTTCTTTATCTTCCTTAAGCAGTACGAATGCCACCCCAAATGAAGGGCTTGACGACTGCGTAAGCATATTGAAACCTGCCAGTATGTTTAGCGTACGTGTGTATTCTGCCGGTCTTAAAATATTTTCAACTTCGGCTAAAGCCTGTGTTGTTCTTTCAAGCGATGTACCTGCCGGCATGGAAGCCGATATTGCAATAAATCCCTGATCTTCTGAAGGGATAAATCCTGACGGCGTGGTTTTTATCAACCAGGCTGTTGCCAATACAACTACTGCAAGTCCGCCTAAACTAAACCACCTGTATTTTATAAGGAATCGTAAGCTGCCCATATAACGGTTGGTTATCTTGTCGAAACCTACGTTGAAACCTTTAAAGAACCTGTCTTTAAAATTAGGTGCTTTATATTCGGCATGTTTATCATCATGATTGTGGCTGTGCGTATCATGCCCTTTTAAGAACAATGCGGCCAGTGCAGGGCTCAGCGTTAATGCATTTACTGCCGAAATTACAATTGCAATTGCCAGTGTTAATGCAAACTGCCTGTAGAATACACCTGTTGAGCCTTCCATGAAACCTACCGGAAGGAATACTGCCGACATTACCAGGGTAATTGAAATAATTGCTCCTGTAATTTCGCTCATGGCAGATGTTGTTGCCTGTTTAGGCTGATAGCCGCGCTCTAATTTAGAGTGTACCGCCTCGACGACGACAATGGCATCATCTACTACGATACCGATAGCAAGAACTAATGCAAATAGGGTTAGCATGTTAATCGAGAATCCGAACAGTGACATGAAAAAGAACGTTCCCAGGATTGCCACCGGAACCGCAATGGCCGGAATTAATGTTGACCTAAAATCCTGAAGGAATATATATACCACCACGAATACAAGTAAAAAGGCCTCTATAAGTGTGTGCTCTACCTGCTCGATAGAAGCATCAAGCATTCTTTTTGTGTTGTAAAGCGTTAGGTATTTTACATCTTTAGGGAAGTTTTTAGACGCTTTTTCCATCAGCTCTGCAATAGATACCTGAATATCATTTGCGTTTGAGCCCGGAAGCTGCATTACCGCGATATTTACACCCGGTTTACCATCTACCCTTGTAAAGTTACCATAGGTATATGCTCCGAATTCTACTCTTGCAACGTCTTTAAGACGAAGTATAGAACCATCGGTGTTTGTACGTACAATTATGTTTTCGTAATCGGTAGGCTTGTTCAGCTTACCTTTATATTTAATAACGTATTCGAAAGATTCGCTGCTGCTTTCACCAAATTTACCCGGTGCAGCCTCTAAGTTTTTATCCTGAATAGCAGCTGTAACTTCTCTTGGCGTAATATTGTAGGTTGCCATTTGAGAAGGCTTAAGCCATACCCTCATAGAGTAATCTTTGCTACCTCCAAATATCATTGACTGCCCAACACCCGGTATCCTTTTAATGTCGGGAATAATGTTTATCTGCGCATAATTCGCAAGGAATGTCTGGTCGTATGCCTTATTGTTTTCGGTATACATAGACAATACCATGATAAGGCTGTTCTGCTGTTTTGCAGTGGTTACACCCGCCTGTATAACTTCTGACGGAAGCTGGCTGGTAGCCTGAGACACCCTGTTCTGTACGTTTACCGCAGCCTGGTCAGGATCTGTACCCAGTTTAAAGTAAACGGTAATAACTAATGATCCGTCATTACTCGCTGTAGAGCTCATATAACTCATGTTCTCTACACCGTTGATTGACTCTTCCAGCGATGGCGCAACCGACCTAAGTACGGTTTCGGCATTGGCACCCGGGTATAGCGCAGTTACCTGTACCGCCGGAGGGGCGATGTCCGGGAACTGCTGCAATGGTAATTTTACGAGGCCTAATATACCTACAATTACCAATAGGATGGATATGACCGTTGCCAGAACCGGCCGGTCTATAAATTTCTTAAACATGTTTGGTTTTGCTTAAAGTGTTAGTTTGTAATTATTTAGCAGCAACTTCTTCCTGAACTTTCTCAGGGATAATAACTGTGCCGTCCTGTAGTGTTTCAAAGCCTTTATACACAAGCCTGTCACCTGCTTTAATACCGTCTTTTACAAGATAATCGGTTCCGCTTTTACCCATTATGGTAATTGGGCTTTTGGTCACTTTATTGTCTTTGTCTACTACATAAACAAATATTTTATCCTGAACTTCTGCCGTAACAGCCTGTGGAATAAGCAATACATTGTTGTGGCTTATACCAAGGCGAACCTTTCCTGTATTGCCCGAACGTAATAAGCCCTTAGCATTAGGAAAACTTGCCCTTAGCGTGATAGCACCTGTAGTTTTATCAAACTGGCCGTCTACCATATCAATTTTTCCTTTTTGTTCATATTCGCTGTTATCAGCCAATACCAATGTAACGGGAGGCAGTTTTTTCAATTTATCATCCAGTGTGTTACCTTCAAATTTATTTTTGAAAGCAATGAAATCAGCCTCCCCAATTGAGAAATAAGCATGTATCTCCTGAATATCAGACATTAGCGTAAGTGGTATCGGGTCGGCAGCAGAAACAAGGCTTCCCTGTTTTTTAGGGAGTCTTGTAATGTAGCCATCTACCGGAGCTGTAATAAGCGTGTACCCTAAGTTAATCCTGGCAGATGCCACGGCAGCCTGAGCCTGATTTCTGTTCGCCTCGGCAATTTTAACCGATGCTTTGGCATTTTTAAGCTGAAACTCAGAGATTACTTTACCTTCTACAAGCGGTGTCATTTTTTCAACCTCAAGTTTGGCGTTTATAAGAGCACCTTCTGCACTATTAAGAGCGCCCTGTGCATTGTTTAGCAATTCGCGGTAACGGCTTTCGTTTATCTTGAAGATAGGCTGGCCTGCTTTTACAAAGGCACCTTCATCTACAAAAACTTTGTCAAGGTAACCGTCTACCTGCGGACGTATCTCTACGTTTGTTCTTCCCTCAACAGTAACAGGATACTCCTGGTACGTAACTGCATCGCGTGCTCCTATCTCAAAAACAGGAACCGAAACAGCCTGAGGTGCAGCTGCCTGTTCTGCACCACTTCCGGAAAATCCATAAAATGCAATACCGGCAACAAGTACTATAGCTATGATTAAAATTATGCGTTTCATAATGACGTTAGATTATTTAATGATGTTAAGTAATGGTTCAAAAAAATTTAAAAGAAATGATTAATGTTTGGTATTTACTTCTTATAAATCATTTAACAGCGTTAAGTGATTTCTCAAAAAAAAGCTAATGCTTAGTGTTCATGTTCAAAATATATAGTGATTAAATTATTTAATGGTGTTAAATGGATATTCAAATTTTTTTATTCTTTTATATACCGGACAATGCCCGTTATCGCGTCTGTTAATATTTGCTTATTTATTTCATCAGATAAACCGTTTCCAACAATATTTATGGAGATCAACCCATGTATTACAGAAAAGAACAGGAAATACTTTTGCTTTATAACTTCCGGCTTAGGTTCTTTAACGCCCATTATCTCTGCGATAACATTTGATATTAGAACGTAAGGAGCATCAGTTTCGGTGTTACGCTGCGCACAGCACGTCATTTCTACACCATACATTAACTGATACATTTCCTTGTTCTTAAGGGCAAAGTTCCAGTATGCCAGCCACATTGCTTCTAACTGCTCTGCCGCATCTGTAGATTCTGCCTTTGCAGCCTCCAGGTCTTTGGTCAGGATTACGAAACCTTTACAGGTTAGTTCCTGTAAAATAGCCTCTTTATTAGAAAAATATTCGTAAATTATAGGAGCTGTATATTCAATCTTGTCTGCAATCTTACGCATACTCAGGCCCTGCCATCCTTCTTCTTTTACAATCTCACGGGCAGCCTTAAGTATATTCGAACGGGTTTCTTCCTTCTGTCTTAAAATTCTCTCTTTACTTCCCATTTTATAGCTTTTAAATTACTTAACAGCGTTAAGCAAAGGTAATACGTAATGTTTTATGTTATTAGATTTTTTCTATTATTTTTATTTATAGTCACTATAAGTATATCTTATACCACTAGGAAATAAAGATTTTATCAAGGTCTTCCTTGCAAATAGGCTTTAAAAAATAACCTCTCACAGCGCCGTTAAACTCCTTAGATCTGTTAATATCTACCTCATTATTCGATGAACTTATCATATAAATAGTCGGTCGCTTTGGTAAATCTGCGAGTTTACCAAATTCGTCCAGAAACTGCCAGCCGTTCATAATAGGCATATTAACATCCAACAATATAAGATCCGGCAGATTATCCTCTGTAGCGTTGTTTTTGATATGCTCTATAGCATCATGCCCATTCAGAAAGAATGTAGATGCCACATCGATTCCATTTTGCTTAAAAAGGTTCTTAAGCAAAAAATGGTATATTTTATCGTCGTCTATAACGTACAGACTGCTAATTTTCTTCATCAAAATAAATTTTAAAAGTGGTCCCTTTGTTTAACTCGCTGCTCACTTCTATCTTGCCTCCCATTGCTTCTACCTGGTTTTTGGTTATAAATAAACCTATACCCCTTGCATTTTGGTTTTTATGAAAGGTTTTGTACATACCAAAAAGCGAATTCTTGTGCTTTTTTAAATCAATCCCCACTCCGTTATCTGAAATAGAAAGGACTTTTTTCCCGTCTACAATCTCATAATCATATGATATCATAGGCTTCCTGTCGGGGCTGGAATACTTTATGGCATTTGTGGTAAAATTAAGCAATATACTCTCAAGATAAGCAGAGTTATAATTTACTGTTACATCAAGAGGTATATTAATTTCTATATTAACACTGTGCTTTTTAATTTCGTTATGTAATATATTAAGTATGTTTTTAAGGTAATGCCTTAAATTAAGCTTCTCCTTAACGTTCTTTATTTCTGTTTGTATCTCTACAAGTTCTTTTAGATGGCTTATGGTAATGCTAAGCCCGTCTGAAATGGCTTCAAGATGCTGAAGCATTTCCTCTTTTTCCTCTTCATCTGCTGTCTTAAACAGATCCAACAGCATTTTAAGGTTACTGGCGTGCGACCTTAAGTTATGCGATACTATGTGTGCAAAGTTGTTAAGCCTGTTGTTCTGGCTTACTATAATATTAATAGTGTTGCCTAACTCTACCTCTTTTTCTTTCAACTGCGTAATATCTTTTAATGTGCCAATTGCTCTTGTAGGCTTTCCTTCCGGATTATAAGCAGATATACGCCCCCTGCTTAATACCCAGCGATATTTACCTTGTGCTGTAAGTATCCTGTAAATACTTTCGTAGGTAGCATTCTTCTTTTTAAGGTAAATTTCTTTATTTCTTATATATGTTTCTTTGTCATCAGGATGTATATGGTCTGTCCAGTACGAAATAGGACAATTGCCCTCCACCTCTCTGTTACCTAAGATTTTCATAAGTTGAGCAGAAAGATAAACGGTTTCATTAGCCATATCATAATCCCAAATGCCTTCAGATGCAGCCTTAAGCGCATAATTATAACGCTGTTCAGACACATGCAGCCTTGCTTCCTGTTCTTTATGGTCAGTAATATCGGTAGCTCTGCCGTAAAAGCTTACAGAGCCGTCTTTTTCTTTTTCCGGTTTTGCAGTAACGCGCATCCATCGCAGTCCTTTTAATGGTAGATTCAATCTATAAGTATGATCCCACTTTACATTTTTCTTTCGTGAACTTTCAAGGCTTTTTATAAAAGGAGGGATATCTTCCGGGATAATTCTCTCAAAGAAAATCTTTTCCGGGCCTGATGCTATAGTTTCCAGAGATACTTCATAAAGATCGCACATACTGCGACTTAAGTAATTAATAGCATAAGAACTTGTAGCCTTTACCCAGCGTATTTTAAAAATAAGGTCCGGCACCTGGTCCAGGAGCTTTTTATAAAATTCAATTGGGTTTTCGCCATCAGGTAAATGCGGCTCATTAAAAATCTCCATGCGTATTTGGCAACGTTAGTATACGTTTTAAAATTAAGAACTTTTTATTAAAATATTTTATGTTTTAGTACAAAATTATCGCCTTGGATGATAAGTATTCAAAACATTATTAAGGAATTTACGATCTATGTGCATATAAATCTCTGTAGTCGTGATAGATTCATGGCCCAGCATTAACTGAATTGACCGCAAATCGGCACCATTTTCCAGCAGGTGCGTTGCAAATGAATGGCGAAATGTATGCGGGCTTATAGTTTTGTTTAGTTTTATTTTAGCTGCCAGGTCCTTAATTATAGTAAAAACCATAGCACGGGTAAGGCTTTTGCCCCGGCGGTTTAAAAAAAGTGTATCCTCATGCCCCTTTTGAATGGTGAGTTTATTCCGTTCTGCGTCCATATATATAGTAATATACTTTTGCGTAAAGCTGCCAATAGGTACAAACCGCTGTTTGTTGCCCTTACCGGTAATCTTGATAAACCCTTCTTCAAAAAAAAGGTCAGATACTTTGAGGGTAACAAGTTCAGAAACACGCAACCCGCAACTATACAATGTTTCCAGCATGGCGCGGTTACGTTCGCCCTGAGATTTGCCTTCCCTGTCGGTTTTATTTAGCTCAATAGCGTTGATAAGACTGTCAATTTCGGTTGTAGAGAGTGTATCGGGTAGTTTTCTGCCAATTTTTGGCACCTCAATAAGCTCCATTGGGGTCTCTTTTCGGTAATCTTCAAAAATTAAATAGTTAAAAAAACTCTTAAGACCGGAAATTATCCGAGCCCTTGTCCGCGGATTAAGCTCTGATGCAATATGGTAAATAAACTGTTGTATAATTTCTTCATCAATTTTTACAGGAGAAACATCAATCCCATTATTATCAAGGTATTCCACGAGTCTCTGAACATCAAAACAGTAATTTTCGACAGAATTTAAGGAGAGCCCACGCTCTATTTTCAGGTATGATTTATAGTCGTTTATAAATTTAATCCAACTTTTCATACGTGGTTAAAGTTATGTGAATTAAGAATGCTTTGAGAATTACGCCAATTTTAATGCTATAATTTTGAAATACAAAACTAAAACTTATAAAAAGATGAAACTATTTAAATTATTATCAGTTTGTGCATTCGGATTAGGTGTTGCAGCAACATCTTACGCACAGGATCCTAGTGGTTCAATGTCACCAAGCTTTGGTGTAAAAGGTGGTGTTAACTTTGCAACCATAAGTGGAGATGATTTTGACAGCCCCGATTCAAGAACTAGCTTTCACGTAGGTTTGTTAGCTGAATTTCCTTTAGCAGAAATATTCTCTTTACAGGTAGAGGCATTATATTCAGGACAAGGATTTAAAAGTGATATTGACGGAGGCTTTTTAGGTGGTGAAGGTAAAGCAGAATATCAGCTTGACTATGTTAATGTACCGGTACTTGCTAAAGTATACCTTATTGAAGGTTTAAGCCTTGAAGTTGGTCCGCAATTCAGCTTTAAAGTAAACGAGGAAATTGATATTGATGCAAATGCAGATGATGGTGACTTTGATCTTAACGAAGCTAAAGATTTCGAATTTGGTGTTGCAGCAGGTTTAACGTTCCAGACTAAAGTAGGATTATTTGCATCGGGAAGGTATAACCTTGGATTAACTGATATCTTTGAAAACAGTGATGCTAAAAACTCTGTTTTCCAATTAGGTATAGGATATAAATTTTAAGAAGTAGTTTCTTTTGAAAATCAAAAAATCCCATTCGCAGCTGCGAATGGGATTTTATATTTTTATAATCTCTTCTAATTAGAATTTGCAAACAATACCAAAGTTGATATTTGTTAAATCAAAACCAATATTGAATGAATCTGTAGATTCTGCACCGTCAACATCCGGTTTAGATGTATTGTAACCTAAGAATCCGAAAGTAGCTTCAAAAGCAATATGTTCAGACACAAAATAGCTTACACCCGGAGCAAGACCAACATTAAATCCATTATTTTTGGATTCTCCCGGTAAACCTTCAACTTCTGTTTTGTCTGTAACGTAATCAACACCTAATTGTCCGAAGAAAGAAAAGTTTCTTGCAGGAGTAAAGTAATATCTTCCGAAAGCACCTACCGAAAAACTGTTTGTATCCTGATCTACTGATCCGGGACCCAAAGGATTTTCTACAGATGTAGTTCTGCTTGTGTACCCTATCTGAGCTCCGATTGCAATGTTACTTGTTACAAAGTAACCTGCTTTAGGAGAGATGTTAAACTGATCTGATTTGTTATCACCGTTTTTAGTAGTTCCAAAACCAACAGAACCTGTCATAAATACATCTCCTTCAGAGAATCCTGTTACACCTGTTGTTTCCTGTGCCTGTGCATTAAAAGCAAATGCAATTACAGCCGCAGCTGATAGTAGAATTTTTTTCATTTTTAAATTGATTAAGGTTATTTTGAATTGACCGGTCAAAAGTAGATATTTTTTTACAGGAAAAAACCTCTTAAAATAATTTAGCTTTTATTTAGGATTTGTTTAACAAAAAGCCTTCCGTTACCGAAAGGCTTTCAATATAATTGCAATTGGCTGGTTTATTAGAACTTATAAGCAGCGCCAACACCAACAGTTGATATTGTAACACCATCCTGGGAGATACCTTTGTAAGAAGCGAACACATCTATCGTTTCCATTTGGTAACCTACCTTTGGCTGGTAGTAAAAACCGCCGTCTCCGTCACCGCTTCCTGCATAAATTGCATAACCTAAGTCTGCTCCCACAAAGAAAGATTCAGTTAGAGAATATTTAGCAGTAGCTGCAACAGGAATAAATCCAAAGTCTTTTACAGTTGCAGAGAAAGTCATTGGTCCTGCCGGAGTTATGATAGTCTCGTCAATGTCTTTACCTAAAAAATGTGTGTAACCTGTAGTTGCACCAACTTTAAAATCATCAGCAACATTCCAAAGGTAAGCTACATCTACACCAAAGTTAAAAGAAGAAACATCTCCTGCATCTCCAATTGGTGCTCCTACATGTATACCTGCTGTAAAACTTCCGTCCTGAGCCTGAGCAGCAAATCCAAATGCCATAACTGCAGCAACTGATAATAAGATTTTTTTCATTTGTGTTTAAATTTAATTGGTTTTGTGTTGAGGCAAACTTATTATTTTTTTTAACAAGTACTATACCTAATATTGGGTATTTTTTGTAACTTTTTTAACACACATATAGTCTAATATTCGAATTACTATAATTCCATAATCATAAAACCACATAAAATACATTAATTATCAATAAGTTAAACCGAAATACTTTTTACCAAAAAGACTCACGATATACTTGTTAAATTCAAGAGTCTCATTTATATATTTAATAAAATTTTAACATACTAAAAAAGCTAAAATACGGTTAAAAAAGTTTTATTAGTACTACTTTTCTCTACTTTTGCTTAAGTAATTTTAGTAGTTCAGTATGAAAAAAGCAGCATTTGCAGCACTTGTGTTCTTATTAGCTTATACATCTAATGCCCAATCATTTGGAATTAAAGGCGGCGTTAATTTTAGCAGCCTCAATGGAAGTGATGATGGTAGTTTTAAAAGTCTTACAAGTTTTCATATTGGTATGCTTAAAGAGTTTATATTGTTAGACAATCTTACGCTTCAGCCAGAATTACTGTATTCTACGCAGGGAGCACAGATTAAAAACAGCGACGATGACTATAAACTAAATTATTTACTGATGCCTGTTCTTGCGAAGATCTATTTAAACGAATCGTTCAACATTCACGCAGGGCCACAGTTTGGATTACTATTAGGAGAAACAAAGAATGTTACTCCTGTAGAGAGCAAAAGTTTTGACCTTGGCATTGCGGCAGGGCTTGAGTACGAATTAACCAACGGCATTTCTATAACAGGCCGTTACATATGGGGCCAGAACAGCTTGGCCGATAACGCCGATCTTAAAAACTCGGTAATACAGTTGTCTTTAGGATTTTTATTTTAACCAATTAAATTTGATAAACATGAAAAAGATCATTTTTTTATTTGCAGCGCTAGCAGGAAGCTTTGCTATGCAGGCACAGGCAATTAACTTTGGTATTAAAGCCGGAGCTAACTTTTCAAACTTCTCAGGAGATATTGATACCGATGGTATTACTAATTTTCACGCAGGTGCTGTGTTAGAACTAAACATTGTTCCTACATTCTCTGTACAGGCAGAAGGTTTATTCTCTTCTCAGGGTGCAACTTATAAAGATACCGCACTAGACATTGCAAGAGATATCAACCTTGATTACATCTCTGTACCGGTAATGGCTAAATTTTACATTCTTCCTGAAAGATTAAGCCTTATGGCAGGACCACAATTCTCTTTCCTTGTGAGTGATGCAAAAGATGCTTTTGAAACCAAAAGCTTTGATCTTGCAGCAGCAGGTGGTGTAGAACTTAAAATTATTGCAGGTTTATTTGCCCAGGCACGTTATACTGTAGGTCTTAACAACGTATCAGACGTTAGCGAAGTAGATGTTAAGAACAACGTATTCCAACTTTCTGTTGGTTATATGTTCTAAAAATTTTATATAATATTCAAAAAACCGGTCGTCTTTAAGGCGAACCGGTTTTTTTTATTTCTAATTATGTTAAAATAATCATTAACCCGCATACACACTTACCGCCTTATAGCTACATTTACACTACAAATTACACGCATGAACATTACTATTATCAACGGCCCAAACCTTAATCTTCTGGGTACACGCGAACCCGAAATTTACGGAGGCCGTACTTTTGAAGATTACCTAGCAGAACTACAGCAAAAATATCTCGGTATTAAGCTGCACTATTACCAAAGCAACATTGAAGGCGAACTGATAACAAAAATTCAGGAAGCCGGTTTTAGCCATGATGGCATAATATTAAATGCAGGGGCTTATACCCATACTTCTATAGGTATTGCCGATGCCGTTAAGGCGGTTACCGCACCTGTTGTAGAAGTACATATATCGAATACTTTTTCGCGTGAAAGCTTCAGGCATCAATCGTACCTGTCACCTGTTTCGGCGGGCGTTATTATAGGTTTCGGACTTAGAAGCTATGAGCTGGCAATACAATCGTTTATACTTTAACATCTATATGAAAAAAGCCATCTTACTATTCGTCCTGCTTGCAGGGCTTCCTGTCCTGGCACAGGTTAAAGGCTGGGTAAACTCTAAAAACGGAGAACCTATCCCCTTTGCAAGTATAGTTGTGGCTAATACCTACAACGGAACCTCATCTAACGAAGATGGAAGCTACTCCCTTATCCTTAAAGAAAAAGGGCGGTTTACTATTGTATTTCAATCTTTGGGATATAAAACCCGTGAGGTGACTATAGATGTGGTTTCACTTCCTCATACGCTTAATGTTACGCTGGAAGAAGAAAACTTTATCCTTAACGAAGTGGTTATTTCTAACAAGGATAATCCGGCAGATGCGATTATCCGCAATGCAATTGCCAACAGGAAAATCAATTCACAAAAGATAAATGGCTTTGAAGCCGATTTTTATTCGCGCGGTATCTTCAGGCTTAAAAATGTACCTAAAAAAATATTAGGACAGGAAATTGGCGACTTAGGCTCTTCGCTTAACGAAAAAGGAAGCGGTATACTTTACCTTTCCGAAACTGTATCGCACGTAAAATACCAAAAACCGGGCAAGATAAATGAGCGTGTTATTGCCTCTAAAGTCAGCGGTGACGATAGCGGCTTTAGTTACAACAATGCCGATGCTGCCGAATTTGATTTTTATGAGAACTATCTTCCGTTTGAAGTAAATGTGGTATCACCCATTGCCGATAATGCTTTTAACTATTACAGGTATCAACTGGAAAGTACTTTTTACACCAATGAAAAGCAGCTTATCAATAAAATAAAGGTTACTCCTAAAAGAGAGAAGGAACCTGCCATGACCGGATACATTTATATTGTAGACGATAACTGGCAGATCTATGCCACCGACCTTAATATTAAAGGAAGCCAGATAGAACAGGAATTACTTAACACCCTGAATATAAAACAAAACTTTGGCTACAACGCCAAAGAAAAGCTATGGACTAAAAACGTACAAACGCTTGATTTTGATGCGGGCCTTTTTGGCATTGGTTTTTCAGGGAGGTTTACCTATGTATATAGCAATTTCAGTATCAACCCTAAATTTGAGAAAGGCGACTTTAGTGCGGAGATTCTTTCGTTTGAAGAAAACGCCAACAAAAAACCGGACTCGTATTGGAATAGCAATCGCCCTATTCCGCTAACACAGGAAGAAAGCGATGATTACAAACGTAAAGACAGCCTTCAGGATATTCGAAAAACAAAAGAGTACATGGATGAAGCCGACAAAGTGCTTAATAAATTTACATGGACTTCTATACCTGTAGGATACACCTATCATAACACTTACGAAAACTGGGAAATAAATTACACCGGTATTGCCCGAAGGCTGGCATTTAACAGTGTACAGGCATACCACCTTTCGCCAGGATTCTATTTCACGCAGTATAATGCCGACAGGACATCGTATACTACTTTTGGTACCGACCTTAGTTATGGCTTCGCCGAAAAACGCTTTAGGGCTACCGGAACCATCGCACATAAATTCAATAATTTTTCTAAGAGGATAATTACCCTTCACGGAGGTAGCAGCATCGAGCAGTTTAACCCGGAGAAGCCTGTGAACAAAATTGTAAACAGTATTAGTACGCTGTTTTTCAGGGACAACTACATGAAATTGTTCGATAACAATTTTGTACGCCTAAGCTATGAGGAAGAGGTTACCAATGGGCTATACCTGTATGGTACGTTTGAATATACCCGTAAACGTTCACTATTCAACAATACTAACTTCTCAACGCTTAAAGACAAATACAAACCGTATACGTCCAACAATCCGTTATTGTTATATACCAACGACCCGGCATTAGAGGCAAATAACGATTTGCCTGCTTTCGAAAAACACAATATGTTTAAGGCATCAATTGCTACACGTATAAGCTTCGGGCAAAAGTACCGTACAAGGCCTAACGCCAAGGAGAATATTGCCGATGAAAGATATCCGCGCCTTTTCCTGAAATACGAAAAAGGTTTTGCATCCAGCATAAGCGACTACAATTTCGATCATTTTTCCGCACGCCTTACATATGATATTACACTAGGTAACAAAGGAGAACTAGGCACGAGCTTTAGAGCAGGAAAATTCTTTGGCTCTGATAATATTGCCTTTACCGATTACAAACACTTTAACGGAAACCAAACCCATGTAGGCCGTTCTGAACGTTACCTGAATGTGTTTAACCTGCTTCCGTATTATTCGCACAGCACAAACGACTCGTATGTTGAAGTTCACGCTGAGCATAATTTCCAGGGATTCATAACCAATTCTATTCCGCTGTTAAACAAGCTGAATTACTATCTGGTTGCGGGATATCATATGCTAGCCACACCAGACCGTAGTCCGTATATGGAATTTAGCGTAGGGCTTGATAATGTTGGTTGGGGAAAAGCTCGTTTTTTGAGAATAGACTATGTACGATCGTACGAAAGCGGCTTCTTAACTGATGGGGTAATCTTCGGACTGACGTTTTTGGATATACTTGAGTAGAGTATTCAGTATTCAGTGATCAGTATTCAGTGATCAGTATTCAGTGATCAGTATTCAGTGATCAGTATTCAGTGATCAGTATTCAGTGATCAGTATTCAGTGATCAGTATTCAGTGATCAGTGTTCGATGATCAGTGTTCGATGATCAGTGTTCGATGATCAGTATAAGTTGGCAATGATCAGTATTTAGCTCTGTCATTGCGAACGAAACGCAGTGGAGTGCGGCAATCTAATACAGATTGCTTTATCGTGCCTCCTCGCAGTCACCTAGACCATGAGCCAGGGCTAACTGTAAACTGATACTGATCACTGCAAACTGTGACTGCATACTGCATACTTACTTTTTCTTCTTCCTCAACACACTATCCCTGAAACCTGCTACCGGGTCTTTTTCAAGGTAGCGCACCATGTCTTCCCATGTAGTGCATCGTGTTGGGTATTTTACGCCATCAAACTCAATTGGCAGCGTAACAGATTCTACCCCCGAAAGATCTTCGTTAATATAATCTTCCAGGTCTTCTACAGAATAAAACCATTCTTTATCAAACTGTATTTTGTTTACCGTACTATCTTTTTGCAATACAGCTTCGGTCAGCTTCTTCATAGGTAACTGTGCAATTATTTATTTTTTACAAATACGTGTTTAATCTTTCCTTTTCCGGTGTCCCTTTCATCTACAACAAAACGGTCTATGCTTTTTATCAGCGCAAGCATTTTAGGGAATCCGTAGTTACGGGAGTCGAAATCAGGTTGTTTTTTAAGCATAAAGTTACCAAGCTCGCCCAAAAAAGCCCAGCCGTTTTCGTCGGCAATGTCGTTAATGCTGCTGGTAAGTAACTTAATAAGCCTTTTATCTACTTTACTAATGCTTTCTTTAGCTGCCCTTACCGATTTTCCTTCCTTAGCATCGTCTTCATGTTCATGGTCTGTGTCGGTTTTACCTAAAATTTCTATGTAGATAAACTTATCACAGGCAGATATAAAAGGTACGAGCGTTTTCTGCTCACCAATACCAATAACCTTCATTCCTGCTTCGCGTAGACGGGTAGCCAGTCGGGTAAAATCGCTATCGGAAGAAACAATACAAAAACCATCTACCTTACCTGTATACAGTATATCCATAGCATCGATGATCATGGCGCTGTCTGTAGCATTTTTTCCGGTAGAATAGCTGTACTGCTGAATAGGCGTTATGGCATTTTCAAGCAATACCTTCTTCCATCCTGCTACAGTTGGCTTTGTCCAGTCGGCATAGATACGCTTAAAGGTAGGCGTGCCATATTTGGCAATTTCCTCAAACATTTCCTTTACGTTAGCGTAAGGCACGTTATCGGCATCAATTAGAACAGCAAGCCTAAGATCCTGTATAGTGGTCATGGTAATTTATGTTTAACCCAAAGGTAGGCAAAACAATTAGAGGAGCAGAATTTTTAATAGTAGTTTATATGATGAAAAGGCCTGCACCACATGCTAAAACAAATACACCTATGAAAGCATTAAGTTCTTTTTGAAGCATAAGATAGTTTAGATTTCTGTCGCCAACAAAACATAGCCAGCGCACAGCAGCACCCATAACCTGGAGCAGTTTATGCAATCCATTAAATATAGGATTAGTTACAATGTTAGGTATATCGTCCATATTATTTAAACTCCAATAGTATAAAATTATTGTAAGGGTTTATCTCCACTAATTATTTTAGAGATGACGCCCCTCTCCTTCCCTGCATCGGCTATAAGAACACCGAAGGTATGCAATACAATAAACGGAACGGCAAAATAAAGCGACAGCACGTGTATCTCTTCCATGATATGTTCTGTACTCTCAGGACCTAACACTTTCATAAGTCCGGTAAATAGCGATGTACCTAAAAACAGGTAAAACAAGATATATACCCACGACTTAAATTTCTCATATCGTGACAACCCACTCTTTAACGGATTGGCAAATCCCATTCCCTGTATCCAGGTAAGTATAATTCGTACCACAAAAAGGCCTGTCATTACATATCCTGCTATAATATGGGTATGCCACATAGGCTTGCGTACTTTTTTACCAATAGTAGCAGCCGTATCATTGCTGATAGTTATATTCTGTTCGGCGAGGTTATCCTGAATTATGTTTCCCATACTGCCCTTGTTCATCCACCCCATTCTAAGCAATACGGTTAGTAAGATATATAAAAATGTAAAAGCGATAGCCCAGTGTAAAACCCTGCTGGCAAGGTTGAATCTTTTTTCTCTCATGGGTGCAAATTTAAATTGTATTCGCGGCTTATTACCATTGAAATTTAAAGGAATTGTTATTATTTTTTTGGAATATTGTAAGAAAACACAACCCAATGCGTTATCTCAACATAACCAATTAATTATTTTGCCCATGATGCAACCCTTTTAAGACAAATTACGTCTTCTATTTAAATACCAATTAACCTACTATAACCAAAAAAACCATGCACAAATTACTTACCGCAATTTTTCTTTTGCTGGGCGCAGCTTCTTATGCACAGATAAAAGGAAAAATTACAAGTGCTAACGGCGAGGGCATTCCTTTTGTTAGCATTACTATTGAAAACACCTACAACGGCACCACTGCCAACGAAGAAGGACAGTATGAACTGGCCGTGAAAACTCCGGGAAAGTATACTGTTATTTTCCAGTCCATCGGATTCAAAACCAAAAAAATCACTGTAAACGCTCAGACGCTTCCTTACACCCAAGATGTTGTACTTGACGATGAAAACTACGAGCTGAAAGAAGTTACCATCTCTAACACCGAAGATCCGGCGTATGCCGTGATACGAAAAGCAATAGAGAACCGTAAAATTAACTCCGCCAGAACAGGACGCTTTGAAGCCGACTTTTATTCTAAAGGTATCTTTCGTGTAAAAGATCTCCCTAAAAGAATTATGGGTCAGAAGATCGACATGCCAGAAGGTATGGTAGATTCAACGGGAAGCGGTATTCTGTATCTTTCGGAAACAGTGTCCCACATCACTTTTGAGCAGCCCGATAAACTTAAGGAGCGCATAATTGCGTCTAAAATTAGTGGTAACGACAACGGTTTTAGCTATAATACTGCTATGGATACCTACTACAACTTCTACGAAACTTATGTGGATATGGACGAAGTTCAGATAATATCTCCCATAGGATCGGGTGCTTTAGGCTACTACCGATACAAAATGGAGGGAACGTTTTTTGACGAGAACAACAACCAGATCAACAAAATAAAAGTAACGCCACGCCGCGATAAAGAGCCGGTAGTAGAAGGTTATATTTATATTGTAGACGACAGCTATGCTATTTATGCTGTGGATTTTAACCTGAAAGGTTACAGGATGCAGGTTCCATTTCTGAACAGTATGAACATTAAGCAGAACTTTACGTTTAATACCGAAAACAGGATATGGTCTAAAAACTCGCAGATATTTGATATTGATGCCGGAGCTTTCGGGATTAAATTTTCCGGGACATTTACCCACATCTACACCAATTACATTTTTAAAGATAAGTTTGAAAAGAAAACTTTTGGCAGGGAAGTAATTGTTATTGAGGAAGAAGCCAACAAAAAAGATTCTACTTACTGGAATACCACACGACCTATTCCACTTACGCAGGAAGAAGTAGCCGATTACACCAAAAAAGACAGCATACAGGAAAAATATAAATCGGTTACCTATAAAGATTCAGTTAACAAAGCTCATAGTAAATTTAAATGGCATAGTCCGGTAACGGGTTATACCTACAGAAACTCAAATGGGACATGGTTTAATTATGATGGTGTTTTACAGCTTCCGTCTTACAACACCGTTCAGGGCTGGAGCCTTGATACCAAACTTGCTATATCTATCCCTTTGGTAAAAACCGAAGACGAAACGAAGAAAAAGAATATCTATGCCAGTGCTGCCTTTAATTATGGTATTGCCGAAGACCGACTTCGTGTAAATGGTATGCTCTATTTATATGGCGTAAGCATTACCGGTGGTAACACAATAGAGCAGTTTAACCCGCAAAATATCACACCGCTTGTCAATTCGGTAAGTACCCTTTTCTTTAAGGATAACTACATGAAGCTGTACGACAAAACCTTTGCAAGAATTGCCTACGGAAAGACTTTATGGCCAGGCAGCAGTATTGGCGCCAATGTAGAATACCTTCGCAGAAGGCCGTTGTATAATAATGCCGACTGGACATTTATTAAGAACGACCATGAGTATACATCAAACAATCCGCTTGATCCGTTTAATTACACATCAGCGCCATTCCAGACACATACTTTGTATAAAGCCGCAATTGGTGCAACGTTTAACTTCGGCGTTAACTACAGGTCGTTCCCTGACGGAAGAAAAGACATTCTTAATTACGGCGAATACCCTACCCTTAACGTGCGTTACGAAAAAGCATTTGCAGGAAGCATAAAAGAGTATGAGTACGATCATGTACAGGCAAGTGCCTCGTATAAAACTACGTTTGGCAATAAGGGCGACTTTGGCATAAGTGTAAAAGGTGGTAAATTCTTTAATGCCGATGGTATCGCCTTTACCGATTTTAAACACTTTAACGGTAACGAAACCCATGTTAACTCCGGTAATCAAAACCTGAGCAGGTTTAACATACTGCCGTATTACAGCCTAAGCACTAACAATTCGTACTTTGAGCTTCATGCAGAACATAACTTTAAAGGCTATGTAATGAACAAGATTCCGCTACTTAACTACCTGCAATGGAACCTTGTTGTAGGCTACCACAATATCGCAACGCCTGACTTTAAACCATACCATGAGTTTACTGCCGGATTTGACAACATTGGAATCGGCAGCTTCAGAATGCTCCGTGTAGACTATGTACGTTCGTACCAGGGCGGTTTCCAGAGCGACGGTATAATGTTTGGGCTTAAATTTTTAGACGTGTTGTAATCTATGAAACATGTATTTTATTTGATAACCCTGCTGATTGCATTTTCAGCAGCGGCTCAAAACCTTGACGAAACCCAAAAGCTTGCCGCTACTGCAAAAATTTGGGGATTTTTAAAATATTACCATCCGCAGGTTGCCGCAGGAAAATACAATTGGGATTACAAACTGGTTCAGCTTTTACCCAAGGTAAAACAGGCTAAAACCAAAGAAGAACTAAGCACGTTATACCTTAGCTGGATAGAAGAGCAGGGTGATGTGCCCGTGTGTAAAAAATGCGATAAGGTTGGTAAAGAGTCTTTTGATAAAAATTTTGATATGTCCTGGATGCAGGACAACAAAATATTCACTCCTGAACTTTCGACTAAACTAAAATTTATAGAAAACAACAGGCTGCTGGGCGATAAATATTATGTTTCCCAAAAAGGAAAAGGCGGATCGCTGGGCATTACCAACGAAGTTACCTATAACAATTTCGGTTTTCCACCTGAAGAAGGAAGACTGCTTACGCTTTTCCGTTTTTGGAATGCGGTAGAGTACTTTGCTCCCTACAAATACATGACCGATGTAAAATGGGATGTTGTTCTTACGCAGTTCATACCAAAATTTGCAAATGCAAAAGATGCTTTAGAATATCAATTTGCGATAAATGAATTGGTAGCAACAACAGACGATAGCCATGGCACAATATACACCGACGCCAATCTTAAATTGTATGGTGCTAACCGCCCTCCATTTGCCAGTACGCTGGTAGAAGACCAAATTATTGTAACCAAACTGAATAACGATTCATTGTGCCGTATAGATGATATAAAAGTTGGTGATGTAATTACACATTCAGACGGAAAATCGCTTACGGAAAAATTTAAGTCTCAGTATAAGTATTACTGCGCATCAAATAATGCGATAAAAAACAGGCATATCGAATACATACTAACCAGCGATAATAAAACTCATAAAATAACCTTTGAAAGAAACGGTGTTATTTCAGAAAAAGAAATTCATCAATATGCACTCAGATCATATAAATATGACACCGATAAAAATGATAAAGGATACAAGATCCTGGAGAATAATATAGGCTACGCTAACCTGAGCATTCTATCGCCAAAAGATGTTGAGGAAATGATGGCAGCCTTATCTAAATGCCCTACAATTATTTTTGATATCCGTAATTATCCGCAATGGTCTATACATGAAATTTGTACTAAACTAACTTCTGAAAGCAAAGAATTTGCAAAATATATGACGGCAGATCTTAACTATCCCGGAAAGTTTAATTGGCAACCGCCCTTAAAAACCAAATCAGGGAGAAACGCATATACAGGAAAGGTAATAGTGCTTGTTAACGAAAATACACAAAGCCGTGCCGAATTTACCACTATGGCAATTAAAGCTGCTGCCAACGCAATAATTTTAGGAAGCCAGACAGCAGGAGCCGATGGAGAACTAATTTACGTTGACCTGCCCGGTGACTTTACAGCTACCTTTACAGGAAACGGAATATTCTATCCTGATGAAAAGGAGACCCAACGCATAGGTATAATGCCCGATGTTGAAATTCGCCCCACCATTGCCGGTATAAAAGCCGGTAAAGATGAAGTATTGAACAAAGCTATTGAAATAGCGAAGAAATAAAAAGTAAAAGCGGTTGTCTTAAGAGTTTCGTCCAACGGCTACAATCGAAGGAATCTCACTTTGAGATTCTTCACTTCGCTATCGCTGCATTCAGAATGACACAGCGTTATGGATAATCGCTTTCAAAGACATCCGCTTTATATTACTTTATACTGTATTTTATATTGTACGAAAATTTGATTTTCAATTTCTTAAAATCAGGTTCATTTTCTTCTATGGATTCGCCTCCATCGTAACGATTTACAACATTAGTTTGATAAAGAAGCGTACTGGTTACATAACTATTCTCTTCAACAATCATTAGAGGTTTACCCAATTGTTCGCCTATCGCTTCCAAAAGATATACAGCCTTATCTTTTGCCGCTTTAATAGCACTGATACGCACTTCTTTTCGTAGGCTCTCCATCTGAGTGTGATCGGTTTGTGTAACCTCTGCTTCATCGATATTAATGGTATGCAGCATTTCAAAAACTTTACTAACCTCTGTTGCAGAAGACACTTTCAGTACATAATTTTTACGCTCATCAAGAACAGATTTGTCTTTTCGCCTACGCTTAACAATATCTGAACTCGCACCCGATAAAGCAAGATTTTTTACATCAATTCCTATAGATCGTAATCCTTCTTTAAGCTTGTTATCCTGAGCAGTAATAGTGTAATTATCTTTATTTACTACTTTGTCGGCAAGAGAAATAGTAATATAAATAATATCGGGCACTACTTCTTTTTCGGCAGTACCTGTTACGTTAATAAAGGGAACCTCATTTTTTTCATCAATCTGGGCATTCGCAGAAATAGCAGCAAAAAGCATCGCTGCAAGTAAAAGTCTTTTCATTTTATTGGTGATATTGGTTAAGTGAGGATAACGTAATAGTATAGCAATTTCGTTTACTGTAAGGTTACTTTTATTAAATATCTTTAAGTTTCCCTGCTTGCTCTAATGTTGCTTTTAGTTCTTCAACTTTTTGCGTTCCTATCATAAAGCTGCTGCGCTCATGAAAACGTATCAGCATACCTTTGTTGCCCGATGTATTCACACACCCCAGACGCAATCCCCAGCCCCCATATTCAGAAAGAGGACTGTATTCTTTCACTTCTACACTGCTAATGCTATCCCAGGTAAAAGTACGCCACTTACCATGATAAGGTATAAAACGGTAGTGTATCCCTTCCGTATCAACCTTTGTTAATAAATGCTGCCAAAGAAAAAAAGCCACAAACAGTGAATATGCTCCTGTAAAAACAATTAACCCGGCATCGCTCATCGGCTTATCTCCAAAGGTAATACCCATGCCAATCTGCACAATGCATCCGTAAACAAACAAGGCCAACAGCCCCAATAATAGTACATATATCCACCATTGCCTGAAATTTTGCTTTTCGAAGAATAAAGGTTTGCTTTCCATAACAGTAACGTTTTGCCTTACAAATTTACATAAAAAAAGGACTGCATAAAGCAGTCCCTTCTGGTATAATGTGTTGACTAATAATTAGTCGAAACGTTCAATTTTAGCACCAATAGCACGAAGCCTTTCGTCTATTCTTTCGTAACCACGGTCAATTTGGTCACTGTTCTGTATAGTACTTACACCTTTGGCAGAAAGCGCAGCGATAAGCAATGATATACCCGCCCTGATATCCGGTGAAGACATCATAATACCTTTTAAGGTAGACTTAAAGTCGTGTCCTATAACAGTAGCCCTGTGCGGGTCGCAAAGTATAATTTTAGCTCCCATGTCTATAAGGCGGTCTGTAAAGAACAAACGGCTTTCAAACATTTTCTGGTGAATAAGCACCTCGCCTTTTGCCTGTGTTGCCACAACAAGGATAATACTTAAAAGATCGGGTGTAAAGCCCGGCCACGGAGCATCTGCAATAGTCAGGATAGAACCGTCTATATAGTTCTGAATTTCGTAACCATCTGTGTGAGCAGGAATATAGATATCATCTCCCCTGCGTTCTATTGTAATACCCAGTTTCCTGAAGGTATTAGGTATAACGCCAAGGTTTTCCCAGCTTACATTTTTAATAGTAATCTCACTGCGTGTCATCGCTGCAAGGCCTATCCAGCTGCCTATCTCGATCATATCGGGAAGGATACGGTGATCGCATCCGCCAAGATTGTCAACACCTTCTATAACAAGAAGGTTAGACCCTATACCTGTAATTTTAGCCCCCATGCGGTTAAGCATGTTGCAAAGCTGTTGCAGGTAAGGTTCGCAGGCAGCGTTATATATTGTTGTTGTGCCTTCGGCAAGTACAGCAGCCATAACAATGTTTGCAGTACCGGTAACCGATGCCTCATCAAGAAGCATATAGGTACCTTTTAGCCTGTCGGCCTCAACACCATAAAAATGGTCTTCTTTGTTGTAACGGAATGATGCGCCAAGGCTAATAAAACCTTCAAAGTGGGTATCAAGCCTTCTGCGGCCAATTTTGTCACCGCCCGGTTTAGGAATATATCCTTTACCAAATCGTGCTAATAATGGGCCAACAATCATGATAGACCCCCTTAGCGACTTACCTTCTTCTTTAAATGCTTCAGATTCAAGATAAGAAAGGTTAACCTCATCAGCCTGGAAGCTGTATGAGCCATGAGCCAGTTTTTCTATTTTAACACCCAGGTTACGTAATAAAGTAATAAGCTTATTAACGTCTATAATATCAGGGATGTTCGTAATGGTTACTTTCTCGGGTGTAAGAAGCACAGTGCATAATACCTGTAATGCTTCATTTTTTGCGCCCTGAGGCGTAATTTCACCTTTTAGCGGTGCCCCTCCTTCAATTTTAAATGTTCCCATGCAGTGTAATAATAGAATTTATGTTTTTGGTTGTTTTACTGTTTTGGCCTACGCTTTATGTTTGTGTTTGTATTTGTTTTGTACTGCATTTTTTGCTTAGGTGCGCCAAACTGGGTTTTGTTGCTCAGTTTTTTGTTTACCCTCATAAGCTCTGTAGAATTAGAAAGCTCTTCATCTGTCGCCTGCAGGTTCATTGTACCGCCCGATAGTTCGTAAAGATGTTCAAAAATAACATCATCTTTAACGGTGTCTTTATTCCAGCTCAGGTACGATTTCTTCATATGGTTAGCAATAACCATAACAAGGGCATTCTTCATTTCGCCATCTTCCCATTTGTTGGCAACATCAATCATGTACTTAATGTTGTTTCCGTAAAAACGGTATTTCGGAAAGTTTTGCGGATACTCGAGCCTGTCCGGCTTTTGCTGCAATAGCTCTCTTGAAGGCGTTGGGTACGGAGAATCTACATCAAGTTTAAAATCAGACATAATATATATCTGGTCCCAAAGCTTATGCTGAAAATCGGGTACATCGCGAAGGTGCGGGTTAAGGCTGCCCATTACAGATATTATGTATCTGGCGGCCTTGTTGCGTTCGTTCCTGTCTTCCAGTGCCACGGCCTGCTCAATAAGTTTTTGCAGGTGGCGCCCATATTCAGGAATGATTAGGTGCGGCCTTTCGGCATTGTATTCTAGAAAGTTAACGGCTTCTCCGGGATTATGTCGCGTCATCTGTTTTCTGGTTTCTTTATAATGATATAATACCCTCAATTGCTGAGAGCTCAATATATTTATCTATAACCGATTGTGCACTTACCATTCTTACATTAATAGAAACAGCGGTGTATTTACCGGTTTTAGACTGGTTAGTTTCTATAACTGCACCCAAATTATCGAAAGCTTTTTCTACTTTCTCTACATTTTCAGGCAGCGATGGCACAATAAATTTAAATAAATATTCGGAAGGCCACAGGGTAGAATCGGTAAGTTCCTGTTTTAGCCTTGCATAAAATTCTTCGCTTTTCTTATCCATTCGTCATAAAATAAACGCAAATATACGTATATAGAACCAAGTATCTAAAAAAATATATGTTACCAATATTTTATTGAAGCATTCACATTTTTTTTGATGCCTTAGCCCTTCCGGTTAGTAATTTATCAATTTTTCAGCAACAGGCATTCTGCTGTCTGAAACCTAAATATATTACATTCTGCCGCCACTGCCAATAAAAAAATATTTATTTCAGTTTTCTACGCAACCTTTTTATTTCATGTGCATCTAGTTAGTATAGGTTTAGGTTATGAATTGGTTATTTTGAAAATCCACCCGCACTCCATGCTGGGTGGATTTTCTATTTTACAGTACTTTTATTTTCTGTAAATTAGACGTTTTGTCAAAGATCAAATAAATGAAGTACCCTCTCTCACTGCTCATCTGCCTTATTTCCTGTTCATATAACTACGCTCAGAATCAGTTAAAGGTATATGCAGATTTGCCCGCCGGTGAAGTGGTTTATGATGATCCGGAAAACGGGAAACTTATACCGATAGAGCCATTGCTTTCTCCCGAAAATAGCCCTCTGAATTATCACGTAGAACAAAACAGTGACTTTACAGTAAGGGTAAGTAAAGATAATTCTGAATGGATCGACGTATTTGAGTACACGACATACGCAAGTAACGGATTGCGTACAGAGCGAAAAAAGGCTGCTTTTGTATCTTTTGATTTTAGCGGAACCGTTTTTATTGAAGTTACTTGTAAAGAAAATGTAGATTTTAATAACCCCGGTACATTGCTTATAAGGCCGCAGTCTAAAGGCATTGTTCCGTATTATAAATACGGGAAGACTTTTAGGTTCTCGCTATCAAATCCTTTAAAATTATCGATTGAAGTTAATGGAGAAAGAGATGGAAACCTGCAAATATTTGCCAACCCCATTATTAAGTATACCCCAGCAGGCGAGACACTAAAGATATTTGGCCCCGGTGTGCATACACTAAGCGAATTAAATATTGCTAATCCTGCTGCAAGTGGTAACAAAGTCTATATACAGAGCGGAGCTATTGTAATTGGCGATATAAAAGCCAAAAGCAACGACGAAATTTATATTGAGGGCGGCGGTATACTAAAAGGAGAAATAGCTATTGTAGATAAAAGCGACGTAAAGATACATGGTCATGGCATAATAGACCTCAGCAACTTTGCGAAACAATATACCGGAGATGGTGGCAATTTTTACCATAGAAACGGTGTACTCATTATTAATTCAGATCGTATATCCGTTAGTGGTATTACCGTTAATGATTCACAGCTGGCTGGTATATTCGCCACTGATTCGGAATATATTTCTATCGACAATTATAAAATATTTACACGGGTTTTATGGGGAGACGGTATACACATGAAAGGAACAAGCAATGTAACCATAAATGATTGCTACCTGAGAACTTCGGATGATGGCATTGCCATATATGCGTCCCGCAGAAATCAAACGAATAAACCTACTGCATCACTCGAAGCTGATTATCGTAACAGGCCTGCGGTAAATATATCAGTTACAAACACTTCATTATATACAGATGCTGCCCACCCTGTAGAAATTGGATGGCACGGCAATTACAATAAAAAAAATAATGGCCTGGAAATATCAAACCTGCATTTTGAGAACATAGACATATTAGAACAGGATGTTGCTTATTTAAAATCAAATGGAAAATATGATCGCGACTACGAAGGGGCATTATCTATAAATTGTGCCGATGGCAACAAATGCAGCGATATTGTTTTTAAAGACATCAGGATAGAAGATTTTTCTAACGGAAGACTTTTTTCTGTTAAGGTAGAACCTGCAGGACTTGGCGCCGCAACTACAAAAGGAAAAAAAGTAAGCAACATACGTTTTGAAAACATTAGTTATAACGGCACCGGAGAAAGTAAGTCCGTCATATCAGGGCTTAGCAGAAGCCGCCCGGTTGATGGTGTGCATTTTGTAAATTTCAGGGTAAACGGAAAGCAAATAAAAAAGCTATCTGATTATAATGTAAATGGAGTGAACATGATAGAAACAAACAGGTATTCCCGCAACATTACTTTTGAATAAATACTTACCTCAAACTATTTATTATAAGCACAACCGATACTGCAGCAGCAGCCATAAAACAATAAGAGTATAATATGATTTTATCTAATAGTGTCCTGTTTCTAAACAACCTGATAACAATAAACAGCGCTGAACCCATAATAAGGTTGGTGGCTATCCATTCCATAAACAGCATATCTAATGCGGGGTTGCTGGCACTACCATACGTATTAACCAGTGCCATGCCCAGCAAAATTGCAAAAACCGTTATCCATATAAAATAAAGCGCTACTACCACATGAAAGGCCAGGTGCCTGCTATCAATTTTTTTCATTCTCAATTACATCCTTAAATAAAACTCTTATTTACAACGTATAGTTCGCTAATTTTATTGAATGGTACGCCCCTATCTTCAAAACTTAATGATAATTTAATAAAATGGATCTTTTTTCTGACAACAACGGGCCTCAAAATATATTGCCTTATGATGGCGAAGCGCTGTATTATGGAAATATGTTAACCGAAACGCTGGCAACGCAGTATTTTAACATCCTGCTAAACGATATTCCGTGGCAGCATGATGAGGCTGTAATTTACGGAAAAAGGATTGTTACCAAACGAAAAGTAGCCTGGTATGGCGATGACGCATACGACTACACTTATTCGCGCACCACAAAAACGGCGCTACCCTGGACTCCAGCCCTATTGGAATTGAAAGAATTGGTAGAAAAAACCTGCAATACTATATTCAACTCTTGCCTTTTAAATCTGTACCACGATGGCGACGAAGGCATGGCATGGCACAGTGATGATGAAAAAGCGTTAGGGAAAAATACGGCAATAGGTTCTTTAAGTCTTGGCGCTGTAAGAAAATTCAGTTTCAGACATAAGCAAACCAGTGAGAAAAAAGAGATAATTTTAGACAATGGCAGTCTGTTAGTAATGCAGGGCACCACGCAAACCCACTGGCTGCACAGATTGCCGAAATCCACCAAAATAAAGCATCCGCGAATAAATTTAACCTTCAGGACTATCGTGCTACGATAAAAATTATAAAAGATTACTAATATTATCTTAAAAAAAATAAAAAAGCTTTTAAATATTAGCTATATTTATCATGTTAATTCTTTATATATAAAGAGTTATGGCTCCCCAAGCCCCGACAAAAATACTTACTACTTAAATTAATTTCTGCTGATAACTATGAAGCTAAAAGATCTCAAACTCTGGCTCAGCAAACTTACTGACGAAGAACTGGAAAAGGAATTGCTTTACAATTCTATGGATTACGGTATTTCGGGCACTGTGACTGAAATAAATAAATCTGATGACAACCTTTACTATGTAGGCGACGAGCCTGTATTGTTACACACCAAAGATGAACTAAAGCAGCGCGGCTTTAGCGAAAACCAGATTTCACGCCTTGATGTTGAAATTCCCGAAGGCTGCTATTATATAGAACTTAGTAACGAATACAGCATACTGGAGCGTTTTGCCAAGTAAGCAACAGGCTTAGTATTAACACACTCTTATGGCATAGGTACATTTATAATTGGTAAATTAGCTTTTACCAACATACTTTTATTTGCAATGCCAAAACAGATTCTTACTATTACCCTTAACCCAACTGTAGACAAAAGCAGTACGGTAGAAAACATTAAACCCGAAAAAAAACTACGCTGCTCTATGCCGGTTTACGAACCCGGAGGAGGCGGTATAAATGTGTCGCGCGGACTGGAACGCCTGGGCGTACCTTCTGTTGCATTTTTTCCTATTGGAGGGCGGACTGGGGAATTGCTTACAGAGCTTCTGGATAAAGAAGGCATTACTACAAAAACTGTGAATGTTACAGCCGACACCCGCGAAAACTTTATTGTGGTAGATACATCTAACAACGAGCAGTATCGTTTTGGCATGCCCGGAGAAGATATCACCAAAGATGAAGCTACGGCTATTCATGATGCTATTATGGGCATCTCCCCTTTTCCTGAAATTGTGGTAATAAGTGGAAGCCTTCCCGAAGGTATAAGCTCCGGGTTTTTAACTAAACTGGTTAAGGAACTTAAAGCTAAAAATGTTAAGGTTATTGCCGACACGTCTGGCGAAGCTCTGGAAGAAATAGTAAAAGAAGGCGTGTTTATGCTTAAGCCTAATCTTGGAGAACTAAGCAAATTTGTTGGCAAGGAAGAACTGGATAACGAATCGGCTGATGACGCCGCAAAACAACTTATAGACGAAGGCAAAGCCGAAATTGTAGCTGTTTCTATGGGTCCACAGGGTGCTTATGTGGTTACCAAAGACGAGACGGTACATGTTGGTGCACCATCCGTCAGAAAAAAAAGCACTGTGGGCGCAGGAGACAGCATGGTTGCCGGAATGGTAAGCGTACTGGCAAACGGTGGCAGTACGCAGGAGATGGCACGAATGGGTGTTGCCTGCGGTACAGCAGCGACCATGAGCAACGGCACAGGGCTGTTTACCAAAGAGAATGCCGAAAAACTATACAAATGGTTATCAAGGTAGTGGATTTGGTTATTTGCGGATTTGATTATTTAATGAACTTTAAATCTGACAATCAGCAATCGACAGCCAACCAGATAACCAGCAACCGACAACTAAAAAACCAACTTATGAAATACCTCAACGCAAAAGACGTTTACGAAGAACTGAAAAATTTTGAAGGCAAAGCCACTTTTAAAGGCGAAGAGACAGTTATAGATTATTTTGTCCTGCTGCCTAAAAGCGAAATAGATAATTTTTCACTAACCGATTTCCTGGAACGCTACCAGGCAAGCACTAGTTTTGAGATTGAAGGCAGTCACGAAGACGAAACCTATACCCTTTTAGGCATAAGCATCCGTGAAGAAAAATATTCTAACGATGTTGATTATTTCATGAAACTGCTGGTTTGGTAATCGTTACATTATTGACAACATTCTGACAATTAATATTTTATTAATATTCCGTTAATTACTAATTCACATTGAGTTAAGTATTTTGTATAAAACACGGGATATGAAAACTTTCATTTTAAAATATCTTATTTCCTTTAGGGAGTGGCTTTTCTTAAAAGCAATGCAGTCATCTTTTATGCACTAAGATGATATCCACACAAATTATTCTGATTAGTTCTTTTGGATGGATATAGACAATGCTTTTAAAATAACGAAAGCCCATTTTGGAGACAGTTTCCAATGGGGCGTTTCTACGGCTGCCTTTCAGATTGAAGGAGGCCACGATGCCGACGGCAAAGGACTTTCTATCTGGGATGTTTTTACCGCCAAAAAAGGACGGGTAAAAAGCGGCCACCACGCCATGACAGCCTGTAACTTCTACGGCTGCTATGAAGATGACATTCAGCTCATCAATGAATTAAATATTCCTAACTTCAGGTTTTCTATAAGCTGGTCACGACTGCTACCTAACGGTACCGGGGAGATCAACCAAAAGGGAATTGACTATTACAACAATCTTATCGACCATATGCTGCAACACGGTATAGAACCTTGGGTAACCATTTACCATTGGGATTTGCCGCATGCGCTTGAACTTAAAGGCGGATGGACCAATCGCGATTGCGTTGCATGGTTTACCGAATTTGCCACACTTTGTGCCAAAAGTTTTGGCGACAGGGTTAAGAACTGGATGGTTATAAACGAGCCATCGGTATTTACCGGTGCAGGATACTTTTTAGGCATCCATGCGCCAGGCAAACGCGGGCTGTCTAATTTTTTTAAAGCGGTGCATCATGTTACACTTGCTACAGCCGCAGGCGGAAGGATATTGCGCGAATTTGTTACCCATGCCAATATAGGTACTACCTTTTCGTGTACGCATATAGAACCTGTATCCGACAAAAAAAGACACATTGCCGCTGCCAAACGTGTAGACACACTGCTTAACCGAACTTTCATAGAACCCATACTCGGCTTAGGCTATCCAATGGATGATCTACCTGTCCTGCGAAAACTTAACCGCTATATGCACCCCGAAGACAGGAACAACATGGCTTTCGACTTCGATTTTATAGGGTTGCAATGTTATACCCGTGAAATTGTACGATCGTCTATGCTTACCCCTTATATAGGTGCTGCATTGGTCTCTGCCGAAAAACGTAAAGTGCCGCTTATTACAGAAATGAAATGGGAAGTATATCCTGAAGCTATGCATCATATACTTACCAAGTTCAACCAATACGAAGGCATCAAAAAGATAATAATTACCGAGAATGGCGCTGCTTTTCCTGATATAATAGAGAACGGAAAAGTAAACGACACGCTTAGAACCCAATATATTAAGGATCACTTAGCACAAGTATTGAAAGCCAAAAACGAAGGCATTAAGGTAGATGGCTATTTTGTATGGAGCCTAACCGACAATTTTGAATGGGCAGAAGGCTACCACGCCCGCTTTGGGCTTATACATATTGATTTTGAAACCCAGCAGCGCACCATCAAACAATCGGGTCGTTGGTACAGTCAGTTTTTATCGGATGAAAAATAAATTTCCTCAAACTATAAATACTATTACAGCATGAAAATATTGTATGCCGTACAGGGCACAGGAAACGGACACCTAAGCCGTGCTATAGATATTATTCCCTGCCTTCAAAAACACGGAGAGGTAGATATATTGGTCAGCGGTATTCAGGGCGACCTGAAGTTACCCTTCCCTGTTAAGTATGAGTTAAGGGGCCTTAGCTTTATCTTCGGCAAAAAAGGCGGGGTAGACTTATGGAAAACCTTTACCAAAACCAACATACGCAAACTGGTAAAAAGCATTCAGGAACTTCCGGTAGAAAAATACGACTTAGTAATTAACGATTTCGAACCTGTTTCTGCCTGGGCATGCAGCCTTAAAAATAAACCCTGCGTTGGGTTAAGCCATCAGGCGGCAGTATTAGATTCGAGATACCCGTTACCTAAAAATTCCGACAGGACGGGTAGGTTCATCTTAAAGCACTACGCCCCTGTCGATGTAAAATACGGTTTTCACTTTAAGGGTGACGACGAAAAAATATTCACACCCGTAATACGGCAGCAGGTACGTGAGCATGAGGTTACAAACGGAGGCCATTATACGGTTTATCTTCCGGCGTACGATGACAAAACACTTATAAAAAGGCTGTCGCAGTTTAAAGATGTGAAGTGGGATATTTTTTCTAAACACAATAAGAAAGAGATCGTACAAAAGAATATTATCGTTCAGCCGATAAACAACAAACTCTTTACGGCAAGCATGGCGGCATCTGCCGGAGTGTTGTGCGGAGCAGGCTTTGAAACCCCTGCCGAAGCACTTTACCTTGGCAAGAAGCTTTTGGTTATACCGATGAAAAATCAATACGAGCAGCAGCTTAACGCTGCCGCTTTAGACCAGATGGGCGTACCGGTTATTAAAAGCCTAAAACTTAAATATGATGCTGTTATTAATGACTGGATCGAAAACGGCGAGGTTATCCCAGTGAACTATAAAGACATGACACAGGACATTGTAGACCGTGTAGTAATGAAACACAGCACTATACCGCTATTATCGATATAGTTAACACCTGAATAACAACTTGTTAAGTATTTTCTTAAAATTATTTAATGTTTTATTGGCATTCCTTTACCAAAACTTTAAAGGTTTATCGCCCATCTTTGTAAAAGATAACCACCTAAAACAATTCGCTATGAAAAAGAACATTGACTTAGCAACGATCAAAAATTTTATACTTACTAACGCCTTAAGCGAAAATGTAATGCTTATGCTACACCCTTCTAACTTTGATAAACTGGTTAGCAACAGCAAGAAAAAAGCAAAATCGCTTTGTATTTCGGGCATCAACATTATAGCTGACGACAACAACGAAATTAACGAAGGCGAAATTGATGTACTTGAAGTAAAATTTAATTAGCACTTATCATCACCTTATATGAGATACTCCATAAGCTACGACACAGTACAGGAATTTATTATTGATAACGACCTTACTGATAACGATACAATAGTTCTTCACCCGCGCGATTATGATGTACTTGCTACAGAATACGCCAATGAAAATAACAGAATGATCTTTACGTCTCTTGAAATACTGGGTGTACCCGTAGTTGAAGATACAGAAGATGAGGTTAAAAAGAACGAGATATTTGTTATGCCTTTGGCAGCATCTTAAGACAGTAACTAATAATTACTTTATTGGTAAGCCATCCGTTAGCGCGGGTGGTTTTTTTTATGCCTGAAAATTAAATCCAACTAAGGCACTAAAAAACCTCCGTACATAAAATGCAGGAGGCGTCATTTGTGTGAGTGAAATTTTTAATTGGCAGTAAGTGTTGTTACTTCAGAACCTTCTACACCTGCACCAAAAATACCGGAAAGAAAATTATCCATACACCCCATATCTTTTTGGGTGCGCGGGTCTTTCTTTACTTTATTGGCAGCATCTACAAAATACTTTTCGCAACGGTTTACAATAGTTCTTGCCTGCATTGGCCCCATCACTTCAATCACTTTAAGATTGGTCACGGTAACCACATAGTTGTCACTTTCTTTTTTCACTACAAAATCAAACTTGCAGTTGTTTCGCATTACGGGGCTTCCGTCCTCGCAGGTATTTTTTACCTTATCTGCAGAGCCTGCGTATATTTCGTTTATAAATGTATCTATTTTAAGATCGGGCTGGCTGTCCAGCATTGCCTGCACATTTGTAGCAGCAGGGTATGTACGCTGCCACACCAGGCTTCCATTTTCGTTTCTGAATCCGTCCTGCGCCATAGTTATAGCGGGCAGTGCAAACAGCAATGAGAAGAGTAATTTTTTCATAGCTTGTTGTTTTAAAGGTAAATACTGTTTGTTTATATAGGAAGGTGATACCAAAATTAATCTATAAAACAGCCTGCAACCCTTTTTCACTACCTGTTTATCATTTATTTAGCACAAACACTTAAAGTTACGTTAACAATACAATAGAACTAGAGTTGCGCAGTTGCGCAGACATCGGACTTCAAACATCGGACATCCTACTTCTTAAGAAAACCACCCCAAACCTGATAATGAAAAAATAATAGTGTTAAGAAAACGGTTTTTAGCCACTCAAAATGTTTAAAAATAAATTTATTCTGATAAATTCAATAACCACTATTTTTAATTAATCTAAATAAATACATTTGTACCGAGATAAATAATTACCATTTCATGAAAAAAAGAATACTTTTTTTTACCGCCATACTAATGTTTGGCATAGCTAAAGCACAAACCACCACATGTAACGGTACCGAACCGGGACAAAACGCAGGCGATACCGGCTGTGTAGCTTTTACGTACAACGGAGAATCTGTACAGTACGCCACAGTAAGGGCCGCCGATGGCAACATTTGGCTTCAGCAAAACCTTGGAAGCACCAGCGTTGCTACATCTGCTACTGATGCAGAGGCCTATGGAGACCTTTACCAATGGGGACGCTGGAATGATGGCCACCAAAGAAGGACATCGCCAACATCTGACGAAACACCCGAGCCCAACAACCCGGCAGGACTGCAAACCACGGCTTTCCTGATATCGGACCCGGCATGGTGGGACGAAGAAACAGAAGGACAGCAATGGACTGCCGAAACTCCCCAGGCTATTGATGATTTAACAGGCTGCGACCCTTGCAAAGCTGCACTTGGCAACGGTTGGAGAATTCCTACCGAGCAAGAATGGGGATCTATAATTGAATCTGAAGGTATCACCGACATTGCGACCGCTTACAGCAGTAGCCTAAAGTTGACAGTTGCAGGTAACAGAAGCGGTACAAACGGTACCTTTTCTAATGTAGGCGCCAGAGGCTACTATTGGAGCAGTACACAAAGCACTAGTAATTTAAGTTATGCAAAATATCTTTATTATAGTAACGCTATTGTAAATGAAAGCGCAGGAGGATTCCGCGATCAGGGGTCATCGGTACGTTGCATTAAAGGTGCATCGTCTACACCGGGGCCTGTACTTCCAACAAGCCTTGCCCTTAATGTAGCAAATAACGCCGCTGCCGAAATTACCACAGATGGCGGAACATTACAACTTGAAACCACAATTTTACCGGCTGATGCAAGTCAGAATGTTATGTGGAATATTACCGCAGGTAATGAATTTGCAACCCTGAACAGTGCAGGACTGGTTACCGCCACTGCCAATGGCACGGTGACCGTACAGGCAGCGAGTTCAGTAAATGCGAACATATTAGACAGCATTGAAATTATAATTACAAATCAGGTTGTTGTACCGGTAAGTATTGCAATTGGCGTTGCCGAAAATGCAACTGCCGAAATCACGGAAAACAATGGTACACTTCAGCTTACTGCTGCAGTGCTTCCTGCACAGACAGACCAGTCGGTGATTTGGAGTATCACAGAAGAAGAAACGGAATTTGCAACCGTTAGCGAAAGCGGACTTGTAACTGCTATTGCAGACGGTACTGTAACAGTACAGGCGGTTAGCACCGTTGATGCAACTGTTATTGATACTATTGAAATCACAATTTCAAATCAGCTTATTACTCCGGAAAGCATTGAAATTACATACGAAGAAGATGATTCTGCGATATTTTACAAAGATGGAAGTATACAGCTTTATGCTAAAATACTACCGGAAGAAGTAAACCAGGAAGTTGTATGGAGCATTATTAACGGAAGTGAGTTTGGAAGCATCAGCGCAGACGGACTTGTAACAGGCACAGACGATGGTATTATAACGGTACAGGCAGTTAGCGCAGAAGACGATACCGTTCTTGAAACAATTCAGGTTAGAGTGAAGAATCAAAACCTTGCTTCATCGGCACCGTATTGCGCAGCAGCTGTAGAATATGATGTAGAACCGATATCGCATGTAGTTTTTGCAGGTATAAATAATGCATCAAGCGCGGTAGTTAACGAGACACCTGCATACGAAGATTTTACAGACATAAGCGGCACAGTTATTAAAGGACAAACCTACATTCTTGGCGTACAGGGAAATACTGTTGGATTATTTGAGCACGATATACGCGTATTTATCGACTGGAACCAGGATGATGTTTTTGATATGGATAATGAGTATTATGCTACATCTATACAAGCCACCAACGGCGTAGACGGTACAGAGGCAATATTAAATATTACAGTTCCGCAGGATGCTGTTACGGGCACTACCCGATTAAGAATAACAAAAGACCAGTGGAACCTTCGCGAAGCAGGAGCGTTTGATTCTTGTACCAACGCTTATTACGGTCAGGTTGAAGATTATTCGCTAATAGTAAATAATTTTGTTGCAGGTCTTGATGATGTTAACGCAACACAGTTTACCCTATACCCTAACCCAACAAACGATGTCGTTACGGTACAGGAAAACCGGGACATACAATCTATAGAAGTGTACAACCTGACGGGTCAGCTTATTGCTACAGGAACGGCTAAACAGGTAAACCTTGGCAACGCCCAGGCAGGAGTATACATGATAAAAATACATTTTGAGAACGGCTCGACTGCCACTCAGAAAGTGATAAAAAAATAAGAATAATTTGAGTTATAGTTTTTTAGTAAGTAGTTTTTAATTGTAGTGAAGTAAAATTCGTTAGTTAGTTTTTGTTTATTCATATTTTTTTTTGAGAGTCGCTGGGTAAAGACAGCGGCTCTTTTTTTGTGTTTTATAAGAACCTTAAGAATACTTTATAATATCCTTACCATACCGCATTTTTTATAATGAGTAACTTTATAATCAAGTAACAAACACTAAAAAAATCAATTATGGAAGCGAGCAACAATTCTGAAAAACAAAACTTTTCTAAGTATGATGTTTCGGGTACCGACCCGAACCGTTATGCATCAGTTTCCAATCCAAAAGAAGCTGACAGTTATTTACATAAAAACAAAAAAAGCATCATCCCGGGACTAAGGGTTAATGTAAGTAAAACCGAGCGTCTGATTATGATCGCTGCAGGTACATACCTATTGTATCGTGCTCTTAAGAAAAAAGACAGCAAGCCTAAAAAAATAGCTGAAGGCGTTACTGCCGGAACTATGCTATTTAGAGGCATAAGCGGCTACTGCCCTGCTTACGATCTTCTTGATAAAACAGGAACATTAAAAGGCAGCAAAATTGGCGTAACAACTTCACTAACCGTTAACAAACCTGTAGAAGAAGTATATGGCTCATGGAGACAGCTTGAGAACCTGCCGATGTTCATGAAACATCTTAGCAGCGTTGTAGAACTTGATTCGCAAACTTCTGAATGGAAAGCCAAACTGCCTGCCGGTATCGGAAGCGTTAGCTGGAAAGCACAGATATTAGCCGATAAGCCTAACGAATTATTGACATGGCAATCGCTTGCAGATTCTACAATTCATAATGCGGGAAGGGTTAAATTTACCGCTAACGGAAACAGCACCGATATTGAAGTAAGCATTGCTTACCATGCACCGGGCGGTAAAGCCGGAGAGGTGGCAGGAAAACTGCTTACTCCTGTATTCGAAAAAATGCTGCAAAAAGATGTAGAAGGATTTAAAGAATATATAGAAGCCGGCGTTGTAGCTGCTTCGTAAAGCACAATAGTGCAATTTCTTTTGAGAAGAAAAGGGTGTAGATTACTATCTGCACCCTTTTTTGTCTTCAGTTCAAACACATCCAAAGCAACCGTGTGTTAGAGACATCTTTCATTTAGACAACAAAAAAAAGGCACAAGCCTTAGCTCATGCCTTTTTATCCCACAGATAACTAAATTTTAGCTGAAAATCTGGTATATACCAGCAGCTGCAAACAGGGCAATGGCAGTAGCCCCTACTATTTCTATATAAGTTATAATAGCATCTTTTCTTTTAAAAGAAAAGTGCTGAGCGTATCTTTTTTTACCGGCAGTAACATATTCTGCCTGGCCAAATCCTGAGTTAGGTGATGTTTGTTTCATAGTAATTTCATTTATCATTAATATCAATCCCTGTAAAGATATATAACGTATTTCCGAATAAAAAAGTGTTTAACAAAGACTTAGGTTTTTTTACCGAAGTTTAAGAAATTCGGTAAAATCCAGATCATCACACCTGCTTATCGCGATAGTTATAGCATTACATCTAACTGTATGCAAAAAAAGTACCAAATTCTTAGTAACTTCGTACTCATTTTACATCACTATGCAGCAGGCACTGGAAATCCTAAAAAAATACTGGCAGCACGATACCTTTAGAGAACCTCAGGATAAGATAATCCAACAGGTACTTGAGGGTAAAGATACTTTTGCCCTAATGCCAACTGGCGGCGGCAAGTCGGTTTGCTTTCAGGTGCCCGCCATGATAAAAGAAGGCTTATGCATTGTAATATCGCCATTGGTTGCACTTATGAAAGACCAGGTTGCCAATCTTGCCAAACGCGACATTAAAGCTATTGCCCTTACCGGAGGCATTAGTACCGATGAACTAAGCAACCTGCTGGACAACTGTAAATTTGGCGGCTACAAGTTTTTATACCTTTCTCCCGAAAGGCTCCAGGCCGATTGGGTTATTGAGCGTATAAAAGAACTTCCCATAAACCTTGTTGCTGTAGATGAAGCACACTGTGTGTCGCAATGGGGACATGATTTTCGTCCCGCATACCTTAAGATCGCCGCTTTAAAAAAGCACCTGCCCCTTGTTCCGTTCCTTGCATTAACAGCATCGGCAACACAAAGGGTACAGGATGATATTGTTACACAGCTTGCGCTGGATAAACCTGTAGTATTTAAAAAGTCGTTCGCACGCGAAAATCTCGCGTATATGGTTTTTGAAACAGAAGACAAACTGCACCGCATTCAGCAGATACTTACTAAAAATCCGGAGCCTTCTATTATATACGTCCGCAACCGTAAGTCGTGCCATGATGTATCTGCCCAGTTAAATTCTTTGGGATATAAAGCAACATTCTATCACGGCGGACTGAAAGAAAAAGAGAAAGAAACCAACATGCAGGCATGGATGACCGAAAAAGCACAGGTAATTATTGCCACCAATGCATTTGGTATGGGTATAGACAAACCCAACGTAAAAACGGTGATCCATATTCAGCTGCCCGAAAATTTAGAAAACTATTACCAGGAGGCTGGACGCGCAGGACGTAATGGGGTAAAATCGTTTGGGGTACTGCTTGTAAATCCTTCAGACGTAAACATTGGCAAACAGCAGTTTCTTGAGGTGCTTCCCGACAGGAAATTCTTAAAAGAAATATACAGCAGGCTTAACAGCTTTTTGCAGATAGCCTATGGCGAAGGTATAGACGAAACCTTTCCGTTTAACTTTAATAGTTTCTGCCAGCAATACAAACTTCCGGCAGCAAAAACATACAACGCCCTTCAGTTTTTAGACAGGCAGGGAGTGCTTACACTTTCGCAGCAATTTACAGAGAAAGTGGTTATGCAGTTTATAATAGACAGCAAAGAGATTATGCGCTACATAAGCCTTAATCCGGCAGATGAAGAAATGATGCTGGCGATACTGCGCAACTATCCGGGGATCTTTGATATGGAAACATCGCTTAACGCAGGCCTTATCACCCGCAAGGCAAAAGTATCCGAAGAACAGCTTACCAACTTACTGGAACGCCTTGCCCAAAAAGATATTATTACTTACCGCAGCAGCGGAAACGACAGCAGCATTACATTCAACGAAGTTCGGGAAGATGAGCATACTATAAACCGTATTGCTAAGTTCCTTGAAAATCAAAACGAGATAAAAACTAAGCAGTTTGATGCCATAATTGGATATGTAACTACCACAAACAGATGCAAAAGCCTTATTATTCTTGATTATTTTGATGAGGAAGAAAGTACAGACTGTGGCATATGCTCTTATTGCATTACAAAAAACCGTAAACCTGCCAGCCTTTTGGATTCGGCGAATGCCATATTAGGATTATTAAAGGCTGATGCCTTAAATTCTAAAGAATTGGAACAGCAGCTTGACCTTACTCCGGAAGAAACCGTATTTGCGCTGCAAATTCTGCTGGAAAACCAAAGGGTTACAATAGACACGAACAACAAATACACACTGAAATAAATGGAACGCTTACGAATTGTATTTATGGGTACCCCCGAATTTGCCGTGGGAATACTTGACACGATATACCAGCACAACTATGATATTGTTGGAGTTATTACTGCTGCCGACAAACCCGCAGGCCGCGGACAACAAATAAAATATTCGGCGGTAAAAGAGTACGCCCTTGAAAAAGGACTGCGCCTTTTACAGCCCACCAACCTTAAAGATGAAGTTTTTCTGGAAGAACTGAAAAGCCTTAATGCAAACCTCCAGGTTGTAGTAGCGTTCAGGATGCTACCGGAAGCCGTATGGAAAATGCCGTCGCTGGGTACTTTTAACCTGCACGCATCGCTATTACCACAGTATCGTGGTGCAGCACCTATCAACTGGGCGGTTATTAACGGCGAAACCACAACCGGCGTTACTACCTTTTTTATAGACGATAAGATTGACACCGGAGCGATGATCCTAAAAGCATCGCTTGAAATTGGCCAAAACGAAAATGCAGGCCAGCTTCATGACCGACTGATGGATCTTGGTAAAGACACCGTTGTAAAAACACTAACGCTTATTGAGAACGGCAGCGCCGAAACTACAATTCAGCCGAATGACGATGATGTTAAGACTGCATACAAGCTAAACCGCGAAAACTGCAAGATCGACTGGACAAAACCCGGTAACGAAATTCATAACCTTATACGCGGGCTTAGCCCCTACCCTGCCGCATGGTGTTTTTTTAAAGACAACGGACAGGAATGGAACGTAAAAATATACGAGACAGCCTTTACCGAAGAAACACACGATAAACCTGCCGGAACGATACTTGCCGACAAAAAAGAAATAAGTGTTGCCGTTACAGACGGTTATATAAAAATACTGGCTTTACAGTTTCCGGGTAAGAAAAAAATGACAGCGAAAGAATTCCTTAACGGAATGACATTCTCGGGCGAAGCGACAGCCTCGTAACCCCCTGAATACGGGACTTTCACAAAAAATTAAGAAAAACAAGCCCCGCTGTCAACATTTTGGTAAAAGTTATTAACAATCGGTCGTAAAATCGCCTCAAACGCTTGCGTAGTTTGGATTTCCTATTAAATTTGTAAGACAGGAATGTAAATAACACTATTTTTAACCAAACAATTAATAACAATTATTATGAACAAATCAGAATTAATCGACGCAATCGCTGCAGATGCAGGAATCTCTAAAGGAGCAGCTAAAAAAGCATTAGAGTCTTTTGTAACTAACGTGAGTGGCGCGCTTAACAAAGGCGGAAGAGTATCTCTAGTAGGTTTCGGATCTTGGTCAGTATCTGCAAGAGCTGCAAGAGAAGGAAGAAACCCTCAAACTGGTAAATCTATCAGCATTGCTGCTAAGAATGTTGTAAAATTCAAACCGGGAGCTGAGCTTGACGGATCTGTAAACACTAAATAGTCTTTACAAAGTAAAATATAGAAAAGCCTCTCTTAAACGGGAGGCTTTTTTAGTTTATATAAATCACTTCCCAGCGAAAGCCATCATTTTTTAGAAAAAAACAAGATATTACTATCCTCCTCATTGCAAATAGATTGCGAAATAATTAACTCAAAAATTAAAATTTCGTTACGTTTTTGGAGGCTATTTTTCTAAATGTTTGTGAATATTTTTGCCAGTTTATATTTTTTCTTTTAAATTTATTACAAAATGTAAGAAGATGATTTCACTTAGACCTAAAAAAGGACACCTGCTGATAGCAGAACCTTCCACAATCGGAGATCTTTCTTTTAACAGATCGGTAATACTTCTTGCCGATCATAATGACGAGGGGTCTATTGGATTTATCATGAACAAACCGTTAGGCTACACCATCCATGATCTTATCCCGGAGATTAGGGGAAATTTCAAGATCTTTAATGGTGGGCCGGTAGAGCAGGATAATTTATACTTTATCCACAATGTACCGGAGCTGATACCGGACAGCATTGAAATATCCAATGGAATATACTGGGGTGGCGACTTTGAGTCTACCAAAGACCTGATAAACCAGGGGCTTATTAAAAAGAACAACATACGTTTCTTTTTAGGCTATACCGGATGGGAGGCACACCAACTTGATGATGAACTGGAAGAAAACTCATGGATCGTAACCCAGAATGGCTATGACAATAAGATCATAGGCAAATCCAGCGCTTCGTTCTGGAAAGAAAAGATAATGGAACTTGGCGGCGAATACCTTATATGGTCTAACGCGCCGGAGAATCCTACTCTAAATTAGCTAAAACGTATTTTGGCATTAAGCCTTTTTACAAGATCAGATGCCAGGGTGGCTACAAACTCCTTCTTACGGTATTTGGTTATGGGCTGAATGCCTTTTATTACGTTTGTAATAAACAACTCATCGGCCTTTTGCAGGTCAAACGGCGATATGGAAACCTCTGATACTTCAAGGTTTTCAATTTTCTTAGCCAGTTCCAGTATTTGTTTACGCATAATTCCGTTAAGGCAGCCATCGGCAACCGGAGGAGTAACAAGCTTGTTACCTGTAAGCATAAATAAATTCCCCTGAAGGGCTTCAACTACATTCTTCTCATCGTTAAGCAGCAGGCAGTTTTGCAGGTCATTTTCGCGCGCATACACGCTTCCTGTAATCTGTACCATCTTGTTGGTGCTTTTCAGGGTAGAAAGCAACTGCTTGGTAACATAAAAATCACGGAACAGATCTACCTCATACGCACCATCTGTAATTGTATACAATGGTTGCGTTAAGGCTTCGGCAGTTACAATAAACTCAACGTCGTTGTTTATTGGCAGGTAAAAACCGCCGGGTTTCCTGAATACCGATATCCTTACCCTATAGGCAGGAGCAGCAGGCAGGGAGTTTACGAGCAGCATAACCTGTTCTTCCACATACTCCATTGTGAAAGCCATAGGAATCTCCATCCTTACAATACGCAGGGATGCCATAAGCCTGAAATAATGGTCTTCCAGAAAAAGCACCTTACCATCAAGCACCCTTAAGGTTTCAAAAATAGAGTCGCCATACAGAAAAGCCCTGTTTTCGTGAATGGATATATTAGATTCGGCAACAAGCGCACCGTTGTAGTTGATCATAAAAAAAGCCCTGAAAATTCAGGGCAAATATAACTTATATAAGAAAGAATTCCTAAACCGATCCTAAAACATGCTTAAGGTCAGATATCTGGTTTTCCCAAAGCTGTTTAGACTCCTGCATATCGTTCTGTTCGGCAAAGTCTACAACCACAAGCGACACGTCTTTGGTTATTTCATCTACCTGTATGCGAAGTTCGAAGAAATACTCTCCGTCTTTATTATCGTCATCAATCCAACGGAATTTAACCTTCTCGCCCGACTTCTTAGAAGACATCCTTGCTTTTTCTTCCGCATCATCCCAGATAAAAGTAAAGAACTCTCCTCTTGAGTTTACGTTATCTGCAAACCATTCAGAAAGGCCTGACGGAGTAGATATGTACTGATACAAAAGTTGCGGCGACGAGGTTATAGGAAACTCTAGTTCATATTTAATTTTTTCGTCCATTGGTGTTTAAAATTTTTGGAAATATATAATATTTAACATTCATAAAAAAGGGTTTTGAAAAATAATTTTTTTCTTGCTTTTTTATTTGGAACATTTAAATAAAGCCTTATATTTGCACCCGCATTGAGAGATGTAATACAAACCGAAAATGGCGAGGTAGCTCAGTCGGTTAGAGCGCAGGATTCATAACCCTGAGGTCACGGGTTCAACTCCCGTCTTCGCTACGAAAACAACCCTAACTAATAATCAAAAGGTTAGGGTTTTTTATTGCCTTATACTTTCCTTTTTAATCGGCTATTGGTTATTTTTATTGACTGTATTTACTTTAAAACCAAATGTAACGATGAGCGATAGCATTTTTTTGATTTTTATTACATGCGGATTGGTTCTCGGCTATTTTGGCTATCGTATTATGAAAAGTCATATTGATAAACAAAATCAAAGAAAAGAAGCTGAACAGCTAAAAAATCAGGATTACCAAAAAGTCGTTAAGGCCCGTGAGGAACAAAAGTTGAATCAAACTAAACATTTTAGCGTCAAAGTACTTAACAACGCTGTGGCAAAAATGTATTTTACCTCCATTATCAAACAGTATCAAATTGTTGAATTAATTCCGGAAGGCGTTTATTCAGAAGGCTCGCAAATTATCAATATATTATTTGACGCCGAGGAGGTTGGATATATCACAGCAAGCTATAAAAATAATCTAAAAGAAATATGCGAAGGCGGGAATTATCTGGCTTACATTACCTATATAGATTGGGATTACGCTGACCCTTGCTTTAGCTTTATACATGCAGACATAACTGTAGAATACAAAGAGTAAAGCCAACCTACGTTGGCTTTTTTTATTTCTTCTCTAAACTATCGTCTATACTTTTTCTGTATTTTGTTATTTCGTCCAGTTGCTCCTTTGCTTTAGTGCTGGACTCTTTACCCAAGCTTATAGTATTTCCGCAACCCGGGCAGGTAAGCGGCACGCCCATTAGTAACTGGAAGGGATCAAACGGAATGCCTGTTTTGCACACCGGGCATGGTATGGTTTGTTTTATATCTGTCATTAGTAATTCATTTTGTTAGACACTGTAAACTTAGGTCTTTCTTTTAGTATAAACTATAGAAGTCATAGCCAAACGACTGCTACGTCGCAATCGTAGCGACAAGAATAGTCATTCAATTCTGCTATCTCAAGTGCATACTTTAACAAGTTTTTAGTGTTAATACAATAATAATTAACCAACTAATAACAGTACCTTTCTGCGATGATGATGAAGAGAGATTTTATTGAAGTGTACGACAGACTTAAAGATTTAAACAATGAATTCCTAGAGAAACAGGAGATTAAATATGAGGAAGGAAAATTAAAAAAAGCTACAGATGACAAGCTTGAATACATTATATATGAAAGCGCAACAATAATATGCTCCAAAATTGAACTTGAAGATATCTTTTTTAAGGGACGGAGCGATAGGTACAGAGCAAAATATAAACTCACAAGTATATACGAAGCTGCAAATTATAACGCATATATAACAGATTATTTATGGCAGCTTAAAAAACATATTATAACGTTAAACAAATTACCTGTCTATTAATGCTTCGCTACTTTTTTGATACCTTTAATGATAACAAATCAACGGAAACCAATTAATACGCAACCAGATGACCAATACTGATTATTTTATTTTTGTAGCAGCCGGATTAGTGCTGGGCTATATCGCTTATCGTATTAAAGCGAAACAGGACGCCAAAAAGGAGGGCAATAAAAAAATTCAGGATCCGACAGTAGCCAAAAATACTGTTTCGGTCGTGGAAAAATTTGAAGACGGCGAAATTGAACGCCTGCAAACACCGGGCTTTGAAAAAGTAGCCGAAATAAGGAACGAAAAAGATTTTGATGCAACTGTCAATTTTAAATTGGAAACTACTAATACCATAGATGCACAGAGACATTTAACTGCTATTATAAAGGAGTATCAGATTATTGACATTGTACCCGAGCCTAACAGTTTCGAAAACTCATTGGTAGTAAAGCTGGAGCGTACACAGCTTGGTTATGTGCCCGAAAGCATAGCCCAAAAAGTAAATGAGATTCACGAAAGCGGCAACTACCTGGCTTATATCAGCTATATAGATTTGGACATTACAAGTACTGATTACACCTTAAATGTTGATGTTGTTATTGAGTATAAAGAATAGAAAAAACGCCTAACTAACAATCAATGACCGATCAACAAATTATTATAATACTACTTTGTAACATTCTTATAGCAGGTATTATTATTTTCATAGTGTTTAAATACATTTATAAAAATGCAAAACCTACCGTAAATAATATTGCCTACGGGTCTGCTACCGTGGGCAACCTTTCGAATGCCATAAAAATTTCATCCCGACCATTTTTATTTGGTTTAGAAAAGAAATTCATCAATAGTGAAGAACTTTATTTTGATGATCAGAATTTATATGCAGCGAATAAAGAAGGCCAGATTGCGACTTTCAGCCTCCTTACAATAAAAGAACTTAGCCGTACCAGTGTTCAGATTAATAAGCGTCCCGTCTGGCAAATTATACTTTTACAGAATAATGCCGATGACATAAACCTTAAATTCACCCATAACTATTCGCTTTGGAATAAAAGCTTCTATCACTTTTATCTGAAAGTACAGGAGATAAATCCCGATGCTGTAAAATCGAAGTGGAGCTTGTGGAGAATGTAATTATCCATAGCCTGCAAACCTAAGTCGATAATCCCTCAAACTTATACTTTTCTTAAAGTAATTGGCTTTCCACCGGCTAATTTTTAAATTAGTAACAACCAAAAAATCAATTACCATGAAAAAGTTATTTATTGTACTATGCTGTGCAGCGATAGTTTCCTGCAAAAAAGAAACTAAGGCTAATCCGGCAACTTCGCCGGCACAAAACGAAGCTACACCCGCAACACAAAACGACACTGCAACCACTACCGAAGCTACACCTATAGATGAATCCGACCCGATTGCGGCGATCCGTACAAAGGTGGAACGCATCAACACTACAGAACTGAAGAAAAAGCATTTCGAATTTATGTGCGACGAAAAAATGAAGGTCGATTATTTTTATGAAGGTAATGAGATCGTAAAAATTACTGTCGATTTCGGAACCGTAGGCGACACCTATGCGCGCGAAGATTATTATTACGACAACGGAAACCTTATATTTAACTACGAATTTGTAGAGGGTGGCCCTGCCTGCGAAGGTTGCATTAAAACCAATGAGTACAGGTCGTATATTTCCAACAACAAAACTATAAAGTACCTGAAAGACAAAACAACGCAGCCGTGCAAAAAATGCGAGTTCGGAAAATCTGCACGACAGTACAAATTACTAACGGCTGGTACAGAGAACGAAGTAAAAGCGATATTGTGCCCTTTATAAGTTGCTATCTAACCCTAAAAAGCATGATTAAAAACACAGTAACTATTATAGCCTCCTCACTAATAGTTATTTTAACGGGCTGCTCGGGAAAGCAGAACTTCTACCACGGGTATGTGTACGACCTTGACACACGGAAGCCACTTAAAAATGTTACTGTAAAGGAATGTAATTTAAAGCCATTAACCGGAAGTACCGACAGCACCGGTTACTTTAATATTGAAAACAATACCCAGGGCATTAGCGATCTGGTGTTTATTACAACTACCCACAAACAGGACACCGCCCGAACTGTATGGTCACAGCATGGCGAAAGAATTGAATATTCTTTTATAAATAAAAAGCCCGATACTATTTATCTGAAGAAGCTATAAAACACGAACGTGCTTATAGAACTACTTACTAAGTGCAGCATTTTTAGCGGTCGGTACATCATCATAGGTAGCAGTTACGACTTCTTTGCCGTTGTGGTCTATGAATCCGTATTTACCTGCTGTAGATTGTACCAATGCCAGGTTTTCGCCGTGTTCGCCAAACTTGTAAATTTTACTATAAATGGCGGGAACAACTTCTTTACCCGAAGTATCTAAAAATCCATAGCCATCGCTAACGTTTTTAACTAACGCCCAGCCTTTATGCAGCTTGTCGAATTTGTCGATTTTATCGTATATAGGGGCAACAACCTGTTTACCGTCTTTATCAATAAAACCGTAGGTTCCGCTACTGGTTTTTACCAGTGCCCATCCTTGCTTATAATCGTTGTATTTATAGGTTTTTGCATACTGTGCTGACGCCGTAAAACCCGCTATCAGCGCTAATAGTGTGATGATATTTTTCATAAGTGATTGATTGATTATACCAATATTAAGAAAAAAATAAATATGGTGTACAAAAATTGCCCCCTATATTTACTCCATCACCTCTGTACTAAATACAATCTGAATTACCGTACCGCCATCATTATAAATTCTGAATTCGCCATTTAGGTCGCCGCTTAATCCGCTGATGAGCTGCATACCCAGCGAATTACAATTCTCAGGTTCAAAATCCTGCGGAAGGCCTTTTCCGTTATCACGGATTAATAGTTCGTATTTATTGCCTTCTACCTGGCACAATGCAATTTTAATTTTGCCTTTTTCGCCCGGGGCAAAAGCATATTTAAACGAGTTGGTTATCGCCTCGTTAAGTATTAGCCCGATAGGAATGGTCTGCGCTACATCGAGCTCTACATCATCTACTTTAATATCGAACTTAATAAGAGCGCTATCATATGAATCTTTTAAGTACGACACCAATTCGCTTACATACCTGTAAATTTTTATAGCCGACACATTGTCTGACTTGTACAATTGCTGATGGATAAGCGCAATAGAATGCAAACGCCGCTGGCTGTCGCCAATGGCACTTTGCGCAGCTTTATCTGTAAGGTAAGCCGACTGTGTATTGAGCAGGCTCATAACAATTTGAAGGTTGTTTTTTACCCTATGGTGAATTTCTTTAAGCAGCCACTCTTTATCCTGAACGAGTTTGTTTAGCTTCTCATTCTTATCTGTAATTTCGCGTCTTTTCTTTTCCAGCAGTTTGTTCACCTTAAGCTTATTACGATACGCCAGGTATATAGCAACAGCTGCAATAATTGCGACGATAAGCACTACAAAGGCTATGTTTTTTTGATTATTAGATTGAGTTATCCTGTGCCTTTGCAGTTCTTTTTCTTTATTTAAAAGTGAAATGCTGTTGGCTTTTAAAAGAATATCCTTGTCCTTTTTTTCGCTTTCATATGATATCTGAAGCTGGGATATCTCTTTATTCTTTTCGATATTAAAGATAGAATCGTCTGCTGTTTTAATCTTTTTCAGGTACTCTATGGCGCGCGGTAAATTGCCCTGTGCCGAATCCAGCTGATATGCCATAGTGTAGACATTCTTCCTGGCAGCAAAGCTTCTTTTATCAATAGCATCCAAATTCGCATCAAGGTATTTTCGGGATGTAGCATAATCGCCTTTTGCTAAATAAAAACGGCATAGCGATGAAATAGCGTAGGTGTATATCTGCTGCGGCATTTCCGCTTTCCTTGAGTTTAGCAGTGCTATCATTTCACGGCAATAAGGTTCACCCTTACTATATTGCTTCAACTTACTGTAAATACGTATAAAGCACGCCTGTACCGTAATAATATCTGATATGGTTACGGGTTTATGCTTAGCATAGATATTTTTAAGAAAACGTTCTGCCTCTCTGTAATTCGATTTATTAATAAGCCCCGACACGATGTTATTGGTCGCCGTGTAAATAGATTCCAGATTGCGCGATTTTACCGCATAATCAAACGACTTCCGTATGTACTTATCGGCAAGTGCAACTTCGTTTAACGCATGGTAATTTGCCGAAAGCTGATTGTTTATATGGGTCAGCTGCTCATTGTCCTCATACTCCTTATTCTCGGAAGCAACAACTGCCTTTAGTAAATAATCTATCGACTTTTTATAATCGCCCCTACCCGCATAAAGGCTGCCTGCAACACGGTAGGCATTTACCATATTACCATGTTTCGCCGCTTTGTACAACGCCAGAGCTTCATTAATATAAGCGATTGGCTTATCGCTTTCGCCCAGATAGTTATAATGTTCTGCCGCAATGGCAAGAATTTCGGCAAGCTGGGTTTTGGTGCTTTTTATCCTATAGGCGGCTATGGCCTTATCAAGGTACGATGTTTTCTGGTCTATCTCATCGTAGTAGTTAAACTGGGCGTACAGTTCCTGATAAGCCTCGCCACATACATCCTGAAAATTTGCTGCCTGCGCTTTTTCCAGTGCTGCATTGGCATACTGCATGGCCTTTGCCCTATTTTTCCTGCCCGTATAAATTTTAGCATATAACGCAAGGCTTCGGCACGATCCGTAGGGATAGTCAATACGCTTGCTTTCCTGTTCTGCCTGTTGCGTAAATGTATACGCACTGTCGATATTGGTTTTAATTTCTCCCGGCCTTGAAAGGTATACACTGCTCAGCTTAAGCAAAGTGTTTACCTTTTCTGTACCCTTAGCCGTAACAAGCTTGTCAAAAAGCTCACGTTTACCCTGCGCATTAACCGTAAACAGCGTTACGATAAACGTAAACAGGATTGTAAGGGTGGTTTTATTGTAGATCATATTTGTGGTTCAGACATTTATGTAAATGCAAATACATTCATAAAAAGATGTTAAAGTTAGGCAATTACAGTATATGATGCCACCTGTCGCTGTTAAAGGTTTTCCACATTTAACTATCCCCTAACACGTATACCCGTCTTTTTACTGGAACTTTATGTAACTAACATAATTACAAACAGCTATGAGCAGAGTAAAAAACATTGTTGCGGGTCTTGGCGGTGCCATTGCCCTTAATATAATTCACGAATCCTTGAAAAGGCGCGATAAAGACATGCCACGCGTAGATTTATTGGGTGAGGAAGCCCTTGAAAAAAGTCTTGATTTTTTTGATGCAGAGATAAAAGATGAAGATACCCTGTACAAGGCTACACTTGCGGGCGATATTATAAGCAACGCATTATATTATAGCGCTATAGGCGCGGGCAACCCGAAGCATTTACTAACAAGGGCTGTTACTATGGGCATTACTGCCGGAGTTGGTGCCATTACCCTACCCGAACCGTTAGGGCTGGACGAAAAGCCTGTTACCAGAACCAACAAAACCAAAGCACTTACCATTGGCTATTACCTTGCAGGAGCATTGGTTACGGCTGCCCTTGTAAAGGCACTGAATAAAAACAAACCGTAACACATTTCCGGTTTAAAATTGTAACAATACTTGCGTACTTTAGCTTCTTTAGAAATTAAATTTTATACGATGGATTTTAAAGAAGCTATAGAACGATCTCATACAATAAGGGAAGCCTATCATAAATTAGAACTGGAACATCACGGCAGCAAATGGTCTGTGGAAGAAGATGCCCTTGCATTTTTAACCGATGCCGGACTCGTGGGCAGGCTTGCCATGTCGCAACAGGGACGGTGGCCTAAAGCCAATACGGCCCCCGAATTGGAACATAAGCTGGGCGAATGCATCTGGTGGCTGATGGTGCTTGCCGAAAGAATGGACATTAGCATAGAACAGGCTTTTGAAAATTTTATTTCGAAAACCGAAAAACTGGTTACAAAATAAGACATCAAAAAACCCCGGAAGCATTGAGCCTTCGGGGTTTTTCTATATATAGACGCTGCAAGGAACAGCTGGAATATTAGGCAGTATGCTGAAGATCTAATTCGTCGTACGAAGTGTGTTCGTCAGATTGCGTTTCGGGCATTTCTACATATCTAATTTTAAACATCGATTTTACTATTAACCCCGAAAAAACCAAACACATTACCAATACCGACAAATGCAGCACGATAATTGCAAGGCTGTTAGTAAGCGTTTCGCCGGATAGTTCGTTTGAAAGGTTTACGCCGGATACGGCAATAAGCACTAAATTGGGTACAAGCATCAATAGTTTCATAATCGTCGGCATTTAGAATTAAACATACCGCAATTTCTAAATTACAAATCATAAATTTTGCTAACCATATCCTAATAAATGCTTAATTTTTAAAGTGTTATCTTTGATTAGCTTTTTACCCCATCCGTATATAATAATAGAAATGTATGCGCGTTAAAAAAAGTAAGTCATGCAATTAATGAAAATGAGAACATGAAGTTATACGACTATAAAAATTTACCGGACGATATACAGTACCAGATCCTGTGGGAAGACGGCGTACTGATAGATGCTTGCATGGAAGGGCACGTTAAAAAACTGCTGTATGCAATACATAACTTTTATGTAGAACTTTGGTGCCATACAATAACCAATAAGATCCTGTGGAAGCTCAGCTTCAAGCAAGGACGTCTTTTAGAGAAATACCTCGATAAATACCCTTTTCAGTTTAACGCAAACCCAAAAGAAAAATAACCTTAAAATACCTACAGTTAGGTATTTTGGCATCCACAATCTGGTTGTAGTTTTACAGTGTAATTAAAAATCAGTTTTTTAATTACAAACAGTTGTGGTCGTCTATCTAAGTTGGGGGACGAAAGATATATACGATGATCATAAACTTGGGGGCGGGCTACTATTAGCCCGCTTTTGTATTTTACATCTTTTACCTTTCGGCTTAAATTACTGTTAACAGCAGTATACACTGTTTATATATGCAGTAACTTTCATACCAATAATTACCCTTACAGGTATATATAACTCACCCAAATGGACCTGCACCAAATAATACTAAAGGTTATGCCTCCCTTTCAGGACATCCGTAACGATGTTGCCCAGCTAAAACAGGCCAATCCGCATAAAACACCCAAAGAGCTGTCGCGGCTTTCTGCCAACAAGGCAAGGAACAGGTATGCTTCGGTTGGAGCGGTAACGGCATTGCCGGGCAGTATTCCCGGATTGGGCACCATTGCACAGGTAGCGGTAGAAACCGGTGCTGTATCGGCAGATATTGCCTTAATGCTGCGCTGGATGGCAAGCACCTGCTATGCAACCGGACTTATTTACGGACGCGATACCGAACATGATTTTGAGCAGGAATTTACCCTTGTACTGGGTTTATGGGCAGGTGTTGTACTTCCCGAAAAAATAGCCCATGCAAAGGGCGATAAAATAACTATCAGCCATTTTGATAAGCACATTACCGACAGGATTAAAAATAGGATGAACCAGAAAATAGCCCGTAAACTGGTTACCAAATACGGTTCTAAACGTGGTGGTGCCGTATTGGGCAGGCTTATACCTTTTGGAGTGGGTGCTATTGTTGGCGGCACTTTTAACTACCTTACACTGGATAAGTTTGGCAAGTATGCCGATGATTATTTCAGCTCCCCCAACCACGAATACCGACTGGAAGAAGAATAGCTAGGCGTTTTTTGATGACTGTATTATAAACCAGAAGAGCGGTATCTGTACCAGGAAAATTATCACAATAAACATCCATTTGGTATCGGCTACGCCATCTGATGAAACTGCCGCCGATGTAGTAGAATATTCAATTGCTATAAACATAACACACAAACACATTTTTAGCGTTCGCATCATTCGTACGGCATTAGTATATTGCTTTAGGGCGTTGTCCTGCGTTATTTCTGTTGGGTAATTAAACCAATGCGGCTTTCGCTGCATAAAAGCGATGAATACAAACAGCACAGTTGCAATGACGGGCGACAGGAAAGTAGTTTCTTTAGATCCGTAACCATCGGGCTTGCCCCCTGCCCCAAAATGTATGGGAACAATGTCGGGCAATGACTGGTATGATACGTAAACATAGAGCCACAATGCTGCAAGGGCAATATAGCCCGCTATTTCCAATACAACATCTGTAGGTTTTGTTTCTATTGTAAGTACGGGACGATCGGGATTCTGGTTCTTAAAAAGCTTCATCATTGCTTACTGAATTTGATATAAATAAGGCTGTATCACAAATATAAATAAATTGCATTAACAGGGAAGCCAGACAGTTGTATTACACCCAGCTTAACAATTCTTACACAAAAATAAAATTATATTTACAGTATATGAAACAAAGTGCAGGCATATTGCTGTACCGAAACACAGCTAATGAAACCGAATTTTTCCTCGTCCATCCGGGAGGGCCGTTCTTTGCCAAAAAACACGAGGGCTGGTGGACAATACCCAAAGGCGAATTACTGCCCGATGAAGCCCCGCTAGATTGTGCAGTGCGTGAATTTGAGGAAGAAACAGGCTACACGCCATCTGCCCCATTTACAGAACTGGAACCCATAACCCAAAAAGGCGGAAAGAAAGTAATGGCGTGGGCTGCCCAAGGTAACCTCAACGCCGATACCATAACCTGTAACACGTTTACGATAGAGTGGCCGCCGAGATCGGGAAAGCAAAAAGAATTTCCCGAAGTAGATAAGGCCGGATGGTTTACATTATCAGATGCCAAAGTGCTGATTAATGAAAGGCAGGTTTCCTTTTTAGAACAAGTTGCAAACTTATAAATCTGGCTGAACGCTGGCACGAGCGTCAGCGTTTGTACTATATCAAAATATAAACCTGCTTTTATAGCCCTGCCCGTTTTATTATACCTACCTTTACCTAAATACTTAAAAATGAAAAAGTTTCACATTAACGACGAGGTATACGAGGCTGGTAAATTCGGATTAAAATCGGCAATATTCGTATGGAAAATAAACCGCTCTAAAGAAGGTGAAACTACCTACACCTGTTCGGCTATAAAAGGCAGAAACGAAGAAGAATTTACCGAAAAACAAATTTATTTCCTGGCAGAATTGTGGTAGTATAATTCAGTATTATCTATCTGGCACATTCATTAGTAACTGTCTTCACGATAAGGGCCATATTCGTTTGGATATCGCCTTTTATTTCGTTGAAGCGTGCCTGTGTAAACACCTCGCCTACTTTGGCGTTCCAGTTTAGCGGTAAGATACCCACAGGCTTAAATTTAGATTCTCCCGTTTTATGGTCAAAATCATAAAAATTGTAAGCTATTGCGTTACCATTAAAGGTGAATTCAAATTTAAACGTTACCTCTCCCGCCCATAGTTCAATATCGTCAACAGCATAGGTATAACTGTATGTTCCGCTGATACTATTCTTTTCGGTCGATTCAATATCCATAAAATCGGCAAAGTCGGCAACACATTCTTTCAGGTCGTCGGCAGATTTTCCTTTTGCAGGGATTGTGCCTTTAAAGGTTAGGTTTCCCTCGGATGTAGCTTGCGGCTGAACCTGTGCAAATGTTATTGCTGCTGTGATAGATAAGAAAAGCGATAAAAGTAATTTCATGATAATTATATTAGTCTTCGTAACCACAAATGGTTTTGCCTTTTGCTTTGGCATCGCTTAGGGTTACTTTAATAATTTCGGCTTTGCAATTGCCCAGCCCCCGGCAGTCTTTGGTAAAATGGTATTTCTTACCGCCCTTGCTATTGCAAAGATAAACATCTGCCTCTGTAGTAAACGATGTTAACCCTGCCAGTATTGCTATGAGTACTAGTTTTTTCATAAGTACAACAAATATAGGGGTTTGAAATTTAACATGTCGGCTGGCGCGTGCGTCAGGCTCGTGTTCACATTATTTTTTCATTCAGGCATAGAGCTGGCGCGAGCGTCACGCTCGTGCCCATATTAATTCATATCAATTTTCAAAATTGTACTATCATCGTTTCCGTAGTTTCTGGCACTGCTATATTTCCAGTCGATAGTGTTAGTAACAAAACCTGTTTCAACCGGATTATAATGAATGTATTGTAGTTTTTGTTCAAAAACACTCAACGACCAGATTTCTATCGGCTGATTGTTCTGTTGCCAAAATTGCATATTTTCCACATTACTATTTATTTGTCCTGCCCGTTTAAACATCCATAGCAACCAATCTTTTCTACTTTCCTGCGGATTTTCAGTAATGAGTTTAATTACTTTTCTTGACGTAAACCCTTTAAAATCTCTTATAAGACCGGACGGATCATTTAATGAAGAGCGAAATATCAAATGAATATGGCTGGGCATAATACAGTACCCATAGATTTCCATCCCTTTGTTTTTTCTACAATACTTTAACGAATCTATTACGGCAGCAAAATATTCATCTCTCGTAAAAACATCAATCCAATATACAATAGCAAAACTGATAAAGTAGGCTCCATTTTTTTCTCCGAATTTGTATTTTCTGCTCATTTTTCAAATATAAAAATTTTTGTTTTACTATTCTTACATAAATGTGACTATTAAGGCACGAGCGTGACGCTCGCGCCAGCAACAACCCTCAACCCTCAACCCTCAACCCTCAACCCTCAACCCTCAACCCTCAACCCTCAACCCTCAACCCTCAACCCTCAACCCTCAAACCCACAACCCTCAACCCTAAACCCTACACCCCAACCCTCAACCATCAACCATCAACCAAACCACCAAAAAGCTTATCTTTACGTTTCTAATAATTTGCTACATGAAAACTACCTATTTACTATTGCCGCTGCTTGCCTTATTTATTGGCTGTGGATCGGCATCCGATAAAGCTCCCGAAAAATTTACCGCATCGCCTGAAAAAGGACTTGCCGTAGGCACCATAACTTTTGAAAGCAAAGCACCCAAGAACGATATTTACCGCTTCTTTTATGAGCCGACAACAGACGATAAGAAGTTCATAAAAAAGAACGACGGTAAAGTGATGATAAAGGCCCGAAACGGAAAGAACGAACGCGCCTTTAATGGTGATTTTGCCGAAGGGCAGTCGTACGTATTTGTAATTGAAGGCGAACCCGGCAAGTATGCTTTTAACCAGCATACGGTGCTAAATCATATAGGGTCTATGGGTCAGGTGAGCTACAGTAAGAAATATGCGATTCCGTTTGAGATTAAAAAAGGCGAAATAACCTATTTGGGCGAACTGTCATATAACGATTTGTCGGAACCCGGTTCACCGCGTGTTGTGGTTTACGATCGTTTTGACCGTGATTTAGCCGAATTGAAAAAGAAATATCCAAATATCGACTGGAGCAAAATTGCCGATAACACCCCTAAAACGGGCAATAACGGCGAGGGAATAATCGATTTCAGATAGTATTTCTTACATTTTGATACATTAATACCATTTAGTCAGAAATTTTATATTAATACCTACTACAGCATAGCCTGATGTGTTAAAGTTAATTTTTTTAACATATTCTATAACTATTCGTGCATACTAATACTGTAATTTTATCTCACCTAAACAACATTATTAGCATGGAGAAAATTACTTTAGACGCAATGCGTAATTACATTATCGAAAATGAATTAACTGACAGTGTAGCGATTACGCTTCACCCGGACAGTTTTGACGAACTGGTACTTGAATACATCGATACCAATGGTATGCAGATTGAGCGCCCTTTTGAGATCCTGGGAATTGAAATCCTTCAGGACGAAACAGGAAATGTTGCTAAAAACAACATCAACACGCTTGACACAGTACAGTAGTTCGCAACCAACATCTTACTTGTAAAAGAAAAACCCACGCTTACGGCGTGGGTTTGTTTTTATAGGATAACCTGATTGCTATTTGTAGAGACGTTGCACTGCAACGTCTGTTATTTAATCAACAAAAATGACGGTAGACGTTGCAATACAACGTCGCTATAGTTACAAATGCAATTACGACAATTTAGCGATCAACTCGTCAAGGCTAACACTTTCCTGTTCGCCTGAAGCAAGGTTTTTAATTTTATAGGTAGCAGAATTAATCTCTTCATCGCCACACAACACCGTAAACGGAATACCTCGCCTGTCGGCATGGGTAAACTGTTTTTGTAGCTTAGCAGCATCGGGGTATAATTCGGCTTTAATACCAGCTGAACGCAATGCAGCAATAGCTTTCATTGCATACAATGCCTCTTTACTCCCGAAGTTGATGAACAACACTTTAGTGGCTTCGGTAACCGTTTCAGGGAAAAGGTTTAGTTCTTCCAGTACAAGATAAATCCTGTCCAATCCGAAAGAAATACCCACACCACTCATATTTTTAAGTCCGAATATACCTGTAAGGTCGTCATAACGGCCACCACCGCCAATAGAACCCATTGCCACCTCTTTAGGGGCAGTAACTTCAAATATAGCTCCGGTGTAATAATTCAGTCCGCGTGCCAGGGTAACATCAAGATCAAGTTCCGATTTACCCAGTCCAATTTCAATTACATTATCGCAGATAAAACGCAGCTCCTCTACCCCTTTCATGCCTTCTTCCGAAGAAGCAAGCAGGGTAGCTAACTTTTCCAGTTTCTCGTTGATAGACCCTGTAAAGTTGAACAACGGCTGTACCTTATAGATAGCATCTTCGGTAATGCCTTTTTCAAGCATTTCCTTTTTCACGCCGTCCTCGCCTATTTTGTCGAGCTTGTCTAAAGCCACCGTAAAGTCGATAAGCTTGTCTTTTGCACCGATAACCTCAGCAATACCGCTAAGTACTTTTCTATTGTTTATTTTTATCACTGCGCCGTTAAGCCCAAGTGCTGTAAATACATTGTCGTAAAGCTGCACAAGCTCTACTTCCTGCCATAGCGATGTTGAACCTACCACATCGGCATCGCACTGAAAGAACTCTCTGAAACGGCCTTTCTGCGGACGGTCTGCCCTCCAGACCGGCTGTATCTGGTAACGCTTAAACGGAAACTCTATATCGTTCTGGTGTTGTACCACGTAACGTGCAAACGGAACCGTAAGATCGTAACGCAGTGCTTTTTCTGATATTCTTGCTGTGAATTTATTCAGGTCGATCAGCTGTTCCTTATTGATGGTTTCCGAAGAATTTACAAGTAACTGATCTAATGATTCAGGCAGTTCTAATGTCTTTTTATCGAAGAAGAAATTGCCCGAATTCAAAATCTTAAAAATAAGCCTGTCGCCTTCTTCTCCATATTTTCCCATAAGGGTTTCCGAATTTTCGAAAGATGGTGTTTCGATAGGCTGAAAACCAAAAGTCTCGAAATGATGCTTTATCGCCGACATAATATATTGACGTTTAGCCACCTCTGCGGGTGAAAAATCTCTTGTACCTTTTGGAATTCCTGGTTTTGCTGCCATTTTTAAAATTGTTTAGAGTGCAAATATAAGAATTGCTACTCAGTTTTAGTCGAAAGCCGTAAAGTCGAGGTGGGATGTTGGATGCTGACTTATCAGATTAAGAAAGACACACCCCTAACCCCTCTCAAGAGGGGAACACTCAAACCCGCTCACTCTTGCTTTGGGATTGAGTGAAGCTGGTTCCCCTCTTGAGAGGGGTTAGGGGTGTGTTGTGTCGTGACAAAGACAAAACCCTATCCAACAGACCTCCGCTATGCTAGCGCGAGCGTCACGCTCTTGCATGTTATAATTAATAAGGGCACGAGCGTGACCCTCGCACCAGCAGCAACGCTGCAACTATCATCGAACACTACATACTGATCACTGAATACTGAACACTCAAAAAACCGCCCCCCCCGGTGAATTGTATTATCCGAAGGATCTCTTTCCCATTCGGGGGCATTTTCATTCTCATTAAACATCAAAAAAGAAAAGGAGAGAAAAGAAAAAACACTTCAAAAAGTCAATCCTTTGCAATTGTAAATGCAGATGTAATTGAAATTACAGTTTTACATAATTTTTGATAGTTTGTTTTGACACTTTTTTATAGCTTTTTATAGCATACCTTTATAACATAACTTTATATAGGTCGTGATTATTCTAAAATAGAAACAAAATGCAAATTGAAAAAATCATGGAAATAAGTACTGAAAAATAGAGTGAAATATGTTGTAAAAAGGCTAACTCGCTGCTTTAATTTCCCGCAGGACTTTTTGCACAAGGGCTTTTTCTTCAAGGCGTTTTTGTTTTTCTTTACGTGCAGCACGATCAGCTTCCGCAGTTTTAATCAGGTTTTCAAGAGTCATATTAAAACTCACATAAAAGCCGCGGGTATATCGGCTGTACGACTTTAATCCCCAATGGTCTTTAAGTTCATTCTTTATTTTTTTGGTCATATACTCTCCGGAATATCTTTTTACAGCATCGGTTAATAATTCGGTATCGCAGGTCTTTGCAAAGCCATCCATGCGGGAAAGCCAGAACGCATTAGTTATTTTACAGTACGATTTATCGCCCAAAATACTTTTAATAGCCAGAAAACCAAGCAGGGTGATCTTCTCAAAATCGGTTTTTTTATTGAGAAAAAATCTCATAAAAACATCAAGGTTAATTCCGGTCGTAGGTGTCTTGTCCGGCATGAATTCATAGATTTCCTGAGCATCAAAAAACAATCCGTCTGTACTGCTTAAAGGTACATTGTAATAATCGATTGCACACTGAAACTTCTCCATTTCATCTCCCTGATCAAGCCGAAGGGTATGGGAATACAGCGAATAGTACATAATTTTTGTAAGGCAGGCACCGGTATCAGTCATGAAATCCTGCAACAGCACAACAGGAAAGTTAAAATAGCGAACATCGCTCATTTTAATGGTATATAATCAAATCTTGAAGTAGTTGTAAAGACGTAAGCCGAATTCATAATGTTGCGGTTTGAAGGCACATCGTCTGTCTGACAACCAACAACTATCAACCGGCAACAGAAATACTTTACAACTTTAAACCTGAAACCTTAAACAAATTCATTATTTTAGTGGCATCAAAAAACGAACGTATGTTTAGCCTGTTCAGGGAAAATACAAAGATAGCAATTGATTCGATCAGGAGCCAAATGCTACGAACCATTTTAACGGTATTTATTATTGGCATTGGAATTTTTGCCCTTGTGGGAATACTCGCTGCTGTTGCCGTGCTGGAAAGCACCGTAACCAGCAACTTTGCCTCTATGGGTACCAACACATTCTCTATTAGCCGTTACGACAATTCGGCACAGCTACGCCGCAACAGTGCCGATGTTAAGGTAAATCCTATCATCAGCTATCCGCAGGCCACCGCATTCCAGTCCAAATACAACTTCCCGTCGGCTACAACTTCGCTGTCATTTACCGCTGCAAGCAATGCCGAGGTAAAACACGAAGGCAAAAAGACCGATCCCGAAATTACTATTGTGGGTGCCGACCAGTATTTCCTTCCCAATTCGGGACTCGAAGTTACAGAGGGACGAAACTTTAATAATTTCGACATCAGCAATAATAACTATGTGTGTATTGTTGGGTCTGACTTTACAAAAGGGTTACTGAAAGACATGAATCCGCTTGACAAGGTTATCTCGGTTCGCGGTGCGCGTTTTAAGGTTATCGGCGTACTGAAAGAAAAGGGGTCTACCTTTGGCAACAGGCAGGATTTACGACTTATCGTCCCTATTCAGGTAGCGCGTTCGCTGTTTACAGCTCCGAATATTGATTATGAAGTAAAGGTAATGATAGGCAACCACGACATGCTTAACTCCGCCGTAGACGAAGCCATACTTGCCATGCGCCGCGTGCGTAAGCTAAACCCTGTTGAAGACAGTAACTTCGGCATAGAACGCAGTGACGAGCTTTTAAAACAGCTATTATCCGAAACACAAACGCTTAACATAGCCGCCTGGGTTATTGGTATTATCACTGTTTTCGGCTCTACTATAGCCTTAATGAATATCATGCTGGTATCTGTTACCGAGCGTACCCGCGAAATTGGTGTACGTAAATCGCTTGGCGCTAAAAAGAATACTATAGCACTTCAGTTCTTCACCGAAACACTTTTAATAAGCCTTTTAGGTGGAATTGTTGGTATACTGCTTGGTATACTGGTAGTTGCATTGCCGGTATCCATTATTCTAAAAACCAGCTTTGTAATGCCATGGATGGCTGTTTTTGCCGCTTTTACTACTGTATTTATCGTTACCATCGTTTCAGGATTATACCCTGCAGTTAAAGCCGCCGCGCTTGACCCTGTGGAGGCACTGAGATATGAGTAGTTAGTTGATGGTAAAGTTTTATCATTTCCGCTGCTAGGGTGAGGGTCACGCTAGCAGCGGAAATGAAGTAAATGTTTTATTTGAGATTTAAGGCAATGGAGATTTCTCCATTCCGCTGCGCTTCAGTCGAAATGACAGAAACTAATTCATTGCTGTTTGTCATTTCGACCGGAATGAAATGGAGTGGAGAAATCTCAGAGTAAGTATTAAATTAAGTGAATATCGTTTTATGCTAAAAACATTAGGGACACATAATTATTACGTATATATACTTACAAATAAAATTAAGAATGTGTTGTATGTGGGTTTTACCAATAGCCTTCCGGAAAGACTGCAATACCATCAAAACCCGGAAGCTAATTCCAAAGCATTTACCGCAAAATATAAATGTTGTTATCTGGTTTATTTTGAGCACTATCAAGATGCCGAAACTGGTATCGACAGAGAGACACAATTAAAAAAGTGGAGCCGTGCAAAAAAAGACGCCCTAATTTCTAATTTTAATCCAGAATGGCGTTTTTTGAATGATGAAATTTGAGATTTCTCCATTCCGCTGCGCTACAGTCGAAATGACAAATCGCAATGACTTAGATGATCTCTGCATTTAGCTTCGCTGAACCACTACGTTATGTTTCGACCGGAATGAAATGGAGTGGAGACTAGAGGCTTTAGTCGACTGGCAAGGCAAATCTCAATTTTGAAATAAAGTAAAAACCTTACCAGATATGTAGATTTGAGGCAATTGAGATTTCTCCATTCCGCTGCGCTACAGTCGAAATGACAAATCGCAATGCATTCAGCCGCGAGCACGAGCGTGACGCTCGCACCAGCAGAGGGGGAACTGAAACTGAATACTGATCACTGTAGACTCGCACCTACCATCCTATCATTACCGTATATATCCTTTTTAAGGACAACGTTGGTAAATCCAAAATTTTCGAGCATTTGTACCGTTTCGGGTCCGAGGTACTGGTTGATCTCAAAGTACAGTCTTCCGTTTGCCGAAAGGTGAGTTTTTGCGAGCAATGCTATTTTACGGTAGAAAATTAGTGCATCATTATCGTCTACAAACAGTGCCAGATGCGGTTCGTATTGCAGTACGTTTTCTTTAATTTCTTCTTTCTCAAGGTTTCGCACATAGGGCGGATTCGACACAATAACATCATAAGTCTGCGGAAGTGTTTCTGCTGCCAGTATATCCTGAAGGATAAAGTTCACCTTTGCGTCATTGTGTTCTGCATTGCGTTTGGCTGTTGACAGTGCGCCTTCGGAAACATCTATAGCCGATACCGATGCATCTGTGAGGTTCTTTGCCAGTGAAACAGCAATGCATCCGGAGCCTGTGCCAATGTCTAATAGATTAATCTGACCCATATACTGGCTGTCGCCGATGATCCATTCTACAAGCTCTTCGGTTTCAGGACGCGGAATAAGAGTGTTTTCGTTCACATCAAACTCGAGTCCATAAAAGTGGGCTTTACCAAAGATATACTGAATTGGTTTTTGGGTTTCCAGTTGGGTAACAACGGCATTCCACTTTTCGATTTCTTCACCGCTAAGTTCGGCATCAGGATTAATGGCAAGGTCTGACCGCCTCCACCCTTTCAGTTCTTCCAGGGTAATGGCAAAAAAACTCTCAGCCTCCATGCTGTCGTACAGCGGAGTCAGCTTTTCTATAAAGTATGTACGGTATTCTCTTAATTTCATTTTTGAGTTTTCAATTTTTCTGTGATTTAAACTGTATATCGGGGAAATGGAGACTAGAGGCTTTAACAGACTAATAAATCAAATTTCTTATTATGAAAATTTATCGTACGTATAAGTATGAGATTTCTCCATTCCGCTACGCTGCAGTCGAAATGACAGAACTACCAAACATAGAGCAATCCGACAACCGGCAACTATCAACCGACAACCAGTTCCGCTAACATCCACACAGGGCAGGAGTTATGGCCAGTGTCACCCATTGGAGCGTCGAGATATTCAAATCCGCTTTTGCGGTACAGCTTTTGGGCGGCTTCCATATACGGCATAGTTTCGAGGTAGCAGTGGGTGAATCCTTCTGCTTTGGCAAATGCAAGGCAGGTTTCCATCATTCTGGTTCCGGTGCCTGTGCCACGTGCTTCGGGCAAAAAGTACATCTTTTGCAATTCGCTTATGTGTGCCGGGCCATTCTCTAACGGAGCGATACCTGCACCACCTATCAGCACTCCCTCTTTATCTACCACAAAATAAGCCGAGTGTTCTGTCGAATAAGCTTCGAACATACTATCCAGCGAAGCATCAGCGTATGCCGTACCCACTTTTGGAACGTTGTGTTCTATAAGCACACTGCGTATTAAAGCTGCCATATCGGCATTGTCTTTTTGTTCAATTTTTCGGATAATGATGCTCATTATGCAAAGCTAAGGATTTGAAATTGCATTCGGAATAATTTGTAAAAGTAACAAGCGGGCGTCAGGCAACATTTGCTTTATACAGTCTTACTATACGTCAGTCCAATTTTGTAAATTTGGTGTTTCCAATACCTTATAAAGTACAGACATAGCAGTGCTACGTCTCTACAGAAAACACGTACTACCTTGAAAACACCCCACGAAAACTACATGCAGCGCTGTCTTGACCTGGCACAAAACGGACTACGTGATGCTATGCCAAACCCTTCTGTTGGTGCGGTACTGATTTATAATGACCGTATTATCGGCGAAGGCCACACCTCCCCTTTTGGCGGTCCGCATGGCGAGGTAAACTGCATTAATTCGGTTTCCGAAGCCGACAGGCACCTTATTCCGATTGCAACATTATACGTGAGCCTGGAACCGTGTAGCCATTTCGGAAAAACACCGCCCTGCTGTGACCTTATCATTAGGAATGAAATTCAGCACATTGTTGTGGGTACGGTAGACCCGAATGAAAAAGTAGCGGGCAACGGCATACGTAAGCTAAAAGAAGCCGGAAAAGACGTAACCGTTGGCGTACTCGAAACCGAATGCCGTGAATTCAATCGTAGGTTTTTTACCTTTCACGAGAAGCAGCGCCCTTACATTATACTAAAATGGGCAGAAAGTGCCGATGGGTATTTGAGTCCGAAGCACACGCTACCCAAGGGCGTTCTGGATGTTAGTGTGACAGACCGCGCAGCTATTCAGAATTTAGAAGATAAAAAACCCGTATGGATCACCAATACCTATTCGCGCCAGCTTGTGCATAAATGGCGCAGCGAAGAGATGGCAATACTGGCGGGTACGCAAACTGTATTGGATGATAATCCGCAACTGGACGTAAGAACGTGGACAGGGAAAAATCCTGTGCGCGTTATACTGGACCGTACCGGAAGGATACCCGACACCTATTCTGTTAAAAATCAAAAAATAAAGACAATTATTTTGACGGAAATGACCAATTTCGTTAACTTAGATAACCTTGTGTATGAAACAATAACGTTTAACGACGAGCTGCCACAAACCATCGCCCAAGTGCTTTTTAGGCATAACCTGCAATCGGTTATTGTGGAAGGCGGAGGCAAAACGCTGCAAACGTTTATTGATGCCGGACTTTGGGATGAAGCACGCGTGTTTAAGGGCAGTGCTGTTTTTAAAGACGGTACACCTGCACCAAAGCTTTCTGCGGATGCAGTACACAGGCAAACAATTTTGGATGACGAACTAATAACGTACAGGAATTATGGTCAACGCAATTATATTTGATTTAGGTGATGTTTTTTTAAATAAGAATAAGGACGCTAAAGTTGAAGCATTTGCAGAACTTGGCCTTACCGCATGGACGGATGAGCACGAGAAACTGGAGAAAAAATTTGAAACCGGAAAGATAGATTCTGAAGGGTTTTTAAAAGGTATTCAGCAGACGATTCCCAATGCGTCGCTTAAAGAAATTAAAGCGGCATGGAATGCGGGTATCGATGATTTTCCACTATACCGACTGGAGTTCCTTCAGAATCTTTCACACAATTACCGCCTTTTCCTGCTTAGCAATACCGACCCTATCCATATTGAAAAATTTGAACGCGATGTTGAGGCTTCTTTCTATGGCGACTTTTACCAATGTTTTGAGAAAGTGTACTTTTCGCATGAAATCGGCGTTCGTAAGCCCGATGCCAAAGCGTTTAATTTTATTATTAACAAGCACGATATTCAACCGAAGCGTACCCTTGTGGTAGACGATAAAAAGTTCAATACCGATGCCGCCGAAGAACTGGGTTTTCAGGTATGGAATTTAAAAGTAGGCGAAGAAGATGTGGTTGACCTTTTTGATAAAAAAGTAATTAACCTGGATGAGAATTAGATTTTTTTTGTTGTCGGTTTATGGTTGTTGGTGGTAATAGAACGCGGATGACACGGATCCGGGCGAACAGCCGCGGATTCAATACCTGGACAACAAATATTATCTTTTAATTGAGATTTCCAATTGCTGGTGCGAGCGTCACGCTCGTACCTACAATACAGTCAAAACGTAATGCTATAACTTAAGGGCATTATAACTTTAATCGCATCATTATATCGGTTTGTTCGTCATCACCCAGCCTGAAGATGTGTTTATCAAACTCTACGAATCCATTTTTCTTATAGAAACTTATTGCTCTGGGATTTTCTTCCCATACGCCAAGCCACACATAGTGTATACCTTTTTCTTTTGACACTTCTATTGCTTTATCATACAGTAATTGTCCAACTTTATGTCCATGAAATTCTTTCACAACATAAATTCTTTCGATCTCAAGTGCTTTACTGTCTTTTAATTCGGTTTGCGAAGCACCAAAATTTAATTTTAAATACCCGATAATTTCACCATCGGTTTCGGCAAAATAAAACACTGAATTTTCATCACTTAATTCATACAAAAGCTTTTCAGTAGAAAATCCTTCCTCTAAATACTGGCTCATATTCTCTTCTGAATTTACATTTCCAAATGTTTCAGAAAATGTTAGCCTTCCTATGTGTTGCAGTTTTTCAACATCTTGTGCAACTACTTTTCTAATCAAAATATCCCCCATGATACGTACTAGTTTATCCGTTTAAAACGAAACGTAAAATTATGAAGAATTTAAAGCACAGGTACGATCGTTGCCTGAAATTTAAAAAGCTAGAGGATTAATTTATATTCAAAAACCAAAACATAAAATTTCTGTAAAATATTATATCAGCTAATCACTTAAATTAATGTAACTTACACTATTATATTTCTATAGTGGGGGCTATGAAATATATGTACGAATATCGGCAGCAACTTAATAATAGGTTGCTGCTTTTTTTGTGTCGGAAGTTTTAGGCACGAGCCTGAGCCTCGCGCCAGCGGGCAGAACTAATTACAATATTTTTGCAACGCCCACTGCAACAGCAAATAAAACAATTACCGCAAGTGCAATATATAAGTACAGTTTATTTATTTTTTGAACATCTGAATAATCTGTCATTTGTATTGTTTCAGTACTTACTGTAATTCCGGTTCTTTTAATAATATCGTCAATCTGTAGCCTGTCTTTATCCAATAGAAAATATCGCGTATAAGTACTCTTTTCCAAATGATACTGAATACCATTTTCATACAGCTCCGACTCAAATAGCAGTTTATCTTTAAAAAGTACTTCCAGCTTAAAATGGTTTTGATATTTTACGCTTGGGTTATTCATTGGCTCTAATTTTTTCTAATTTGTAAACTTTAGCAGAGAGAGATTATATTAAAAACTTATTTTGAATTATAAATATCGCAATCAATAAAAGCATCTATAGCGCTCACAAAATGTAAAGTTTGTTTAGAAAAACCCAAACCAGGAGTTTCATCCCCAATATAAATAACAATTTCTAAAACATATTCAATTTCGGGATATGCTGTTTTAAATTGAATAAATTCGGATGAGTGCTTTTGAAGTACGCCAACCAGCCTTTCAATTTCGTCATAATAAATCGGGTTTATCATATCGTAAATTCCGTATTCCCAAATCGTACATACAGGTACGTTACCCCGGGAGCGCATAGGGTTGTATTTTGACGGCTCGATCGTTAGATACTTTTTAAAAGTATCTAAATCTAAAGTTTCATCTTCAGTTTTTATAGCAAAGTAAATTTTTCCTGTCGTATCGGTCATATTATAATTAGTTACTTAATAAGGGTAAGGGATTTACTCTTTCAACAACTTATGCAGTTCTGCATACTCCATAAATTCGCCAGTAGAATCATTTGCACCAACGAGCACAAGACCTCCACATCCAAAGCATATTTTTGCAACTCCAACTGTTTTGGACTGTCTCTTAAAAACCAGTATATCACGGTAAATATTTAGACAGGCAGTGAAAGTATAATCATCATATTTTCTCTCCCTGAAAATTTCGTTTAGAGCTGCTAATTTACTTTTGTCTATTTTTTTTGATGTGAAACCTATACGCTTCATATTGGTTTCAAAAGTTGTATCTGTTAATTTAGACGGGGCATAGTCAATCATGATTGTAGAAATAAGAGAATCTTTAACAGGACGGGTGTTATTTTTTCTTAATTTAAAGTCCCTGTCAGCTGCCCTGTAAACTGTTGAATCCAAAATCTTTATATTATAATACATTACTTCATCAAAATCGAAATAGTGCTTACCTATTGCAACCCCTTCCTTGCTTTTTTCTATTTTCTCATTACACCCGGTAAATGCCAGACCCAAAAAAAGTATCGCTATAATCTGCTTCATTTAATTTTATACTTAAAGTAGTACAAGTATAGCGAATTTTCTTATTGAATATAGGCTTGTATATAACGAGCCTGAATTATTTCCTCTCCCCACCCTTCTCCAAAGGAGAGGGAGCAGCTTCACTCATCACCCAACGAGCCTGAAAGATTCGACACACTTAACCCGGGACATCATACTGTTTACTATCGCAGCACCAAGCTTCCGACAACCAACAACCAACAACCATCAACCATCAACCAAAAAACTTTTCTACCTTTGCAGTCCCTATGGAAAACGATACCTATAAAACCCTTGCGTCACCGTCTGAAGAAACGCTTTACAAAGAAAAGAACAGTAAGTTCTTTGGCTACGCGTTTCCGATTACTACCGAAGACGAGGTTAAAGGCATCCTTGACCAATTGCGAAAGCAGCACTATTCGGCTCGCCACTGGTGTTATGCGTTTCAGTTGGGTACCGATAAGATCTATTACCGCGCTAACGACGACGGCGAACCTAACAACTCGGCAGGCATGCCTATTTACGGACAGATACAGAGTTTTGGCGTTACCAATGTGCTTGTGGTATCGGTACGTTATTTTGGAGGTGTAAAACTTGGTGTTGGCGGATTGATCTCTGCCTACAAGACATCGGCGCAAATGGCGCTGGAAGTTTCGGATATTGTAGAGAAGACTATCGATGTACACTACACCCTGAAATTCGGCTACCAGATTATGAACAAGGTAATGCGTGTCATCAAAGAAAAGAATCTGGAGATCGTTTCCCAAAAAATGGAAATGGATTGCGAGATGGTAATTTCTACCCGTAAAAAAAATGCCCCTATGGTATTAGAGGCATTTGAGAATTTATATGAGGTGCGTTTGATTGCCGATTGATGTTTTCGGTTATCGGGAACTTTTATCAACCCAGCAACTGTTAACCAAAAACCGACAATCATCCGGGACGACCAAAAGCAAAAAAATACGACGAAAAACAGCCTAAAGTAAAGGCTTAAGCTTGTCTAAAATGTATTGCGGAGGCGATGTTGGGCGACCAGTTTTCATGTTGACAAACACCAAAATTGAGTTGCCTGTTGTTAATAACTCTCCGGCTTCATTTTTAATTTCATAGTCGAATTCTATCTTAACCGACTCCTGTTTTTTGAGTATCGTACGCACTGTTAACAAATCGTCATATCGGGCCGGTTTTTTATAATTCATTGTTAAGGAAACCACCGGAAGCATAACACCTTCCTCTTCCATACTTTTATAGCTAACCCCCAGATTTCGAAGCCATTCAACACGTCCCATTTCGAAGTACTGAGCGTAATTCCCATGATATACAACCGCCATCTGGTCGGTTTCTGAGTAGCGCACTCTTACTTTAAATTCGTGAAAATTCATATTCTAAAATTGTTAATTTTTTATTAAATCTTTACTTTAATACTTACAATATTTTTTTTGTAAAATCAATACAGCAATAGTTTTTTTTTACAAAAAAATGTTACCATATTTGTTCTCCCAAACAGGAGTAGGATGACTACTCTTTCTTTTGTAAGACAACCATTAATTAAACATCTAATATTCAGTATTCATGATTAAAACTGCGCAATCGGTATGGGACAACTGTCTTGTGTTTATAAAAGACAATATTCAGGATCAGGCCTACAAAACCTGGTTTGAACCGATCAGAGCAGTTGAGCTTACTGACAACGCACTTTATATTCAGGTGCCAAGTAAATTCTTTTACGAATGGCTTGAAGAGCACTATGTAAAACTGCTAAAGGTTGCCCTTACCAAAGAGCTTGGAAACAGCGCAAAGTTACTCTATAAAATTAAGATGGAAAACACTTATGGCAATAAGCAGCCTTTTACAGAGCAGCTGCCAAGTGCCCATCGCGCACCGGTTAAACCGCAGGAGGTAGATGTTCCCCTGCAAAACAAAAACCCGGAACTTAAAAACCCGTTCATCATTCCCGGAATACGTAACCTGAAGATTGAATCTCAGCTTAATGCAAATTATAACTTTGATAATTTTTTCGAAGGTGATTCTAACAGGCTTGCACGTTCTGCAGGTATGGCTGTAGCAAACAAACCGGGCGGAACTTCCTTTAACCCACTATTGATATTTGGAGGCGTAGGTCTTGGTAAAACCCACCTTGCCCATGCAATAGGTATTGAAATTAAAGACAAATACCCCGAAAAAACAGTACTATATATAAGTGCTGAAATTTTTACCCAACAATATATAGACTCGGTAAAACGAAATACCAGAAATGACTTTATTCATTTCTACCAGTTAATAGATGTGCTGATTATTGACGACGTACAGTTCCTATCAGGAAAAACAGGTACGCAGGATGTTTTCTTCCACATCTTTAACCACCTGCACCAAAATGGCAAACAGGTAATCCTTACATCTGATAAGGCTCCTGTAGACATGCAGGATATTGAGCAAAGGCTATTGTCCCGTTTTAAATGGGGTCTTTCTGCCGAGCTTCACCAGCCCGACTACGAAACAAGGATCTCTATCCTTAATAATATACTATACCGTGACGGCGTGGTTATGCCCGATGAAATCGTGGAGTATGTTGCCAAGAATATCAAAAGCAACGTGCGTGAGCTTGAAGGCGCCATTATTTCATTAATTGCACAATCATCATTCAATCACCTTGAGGTAAACCTTGAGCTGGCAAAACAGGTAGTAGAGAAATTCGTTAAGAATGTTAAGCGCGAAATATCAATAGATTACATCCAGAAAGTTGTATCTGATTATTTCCAGCTTGATGTAGACACTTTGCAGTCTAAAACCAGGAAGCGCCACGTGGTGCAGGCCAGGCAGCTAGCTATGTTCTTCGCTAAGAAGTTCACAAAAGCATCGCTGGCAAATATCGGTTCGCAAATTGGCGACCGTGACCACGCTACCGTACTGCATGCCTGCAAAACTGTTGACAACCTTGTAACTACAGACAAGCAATTCCGAAAGTTTGTTGACGATATCAACAAAAAACTATCGATATAATGCCCGTTAAGATATTAATGGTATGCCTGGGTAACATTTGCCGTTCTCCATTGGCAGAAGGTATTTTGCAATCTAAGCTCCCGGCAGATAAATTCACTGTAGATTCGGCAGGCACAGGCAACTGGCACGCCGGTCAGGGTCCCGATCACCGTTCTGTTGCTACAGCAAAGAACCGCGGGCTAGACATCAGCTGCCAAAAGGCACGCCAGATAAAACAATCTGACTTTACCGAATTTGACCATATTTATGTAATGGACAGCTCTAACCTGCACGATGTGCAGCAGCTTGCTCCAAATGCTTCGGCGAAAGCCAAAGTAAAACTAATGATGGATGAAATTTTTCCGGGTAAAAAGATCGATGTTCCAGATCCTTACTTCGGCGGCCCCGAAGGTTTCGATAAAGTATATGATATGCTGGACGAAGCCTGTGATATAGTAGCGAGTAAGCTTTTAAAGGAGCATTCAGTATAATATTAGAAGACATCTCCATTCCGCTACACTTCAGTCGAAATGACAAAACCCATTAATGTATATCTTTTTTAATTAGCTTGACTGAACCACTTCGTTAGGTTTCTACCGGAATGACTAACGGTCACTTTAATTGCAACCTAAATTAAGTAGTGTTATCTTTACCGCCATAATTCCAAACTATAATCACTATGAACCCAATAGGCAAGCTATATTTATTACCCGTACCCCTTGGCGATGATGCCGACCCAAAAGAAGTACTTCCGGACACCATAGCGCGCTCCATTGAATTTATAGACCATTATATTGTGGAGAATGAAAAAACGGCACGCCGTTTTATAAAGGCGATCCTTCCGACGAAAAAGCAACCCGATCTAAAACTATCGGTACTTAATAAGCACACCGTAGCTTCTGACCATCAGTCATTTATTCAGCCATGTATGGAAGGAAAAAATGTTGGCTTGATGAGCGAAGCCGGGTGCCCCGGTGTTGCCGATCCCGGTGCTGCTATCGTAAAAATTGCGCACGAAAAGGGCATTCAGGTGGTGCCATTGGTAGGGCCGTCGTCTATATTACTTGCAATTATGGCGAGTGGCATGAACGGACAAAGCTTTGCTTTTAACGGCTACCTTCCGATAGATAAATCGGACAAGAAAAGTGTTTTGAAGAATTTCGAATCACTATCGCAGAACAAAAGTCAGTCACAATTATTTATTGAAACACCTTATCGTAACAACAGGATGCTTGAGGATATTCTGGCTACACTTCAGCCAAATACTCACTTATGTATTGCCTGCGATATTACCCTGCCTACAGAATACATCAAAACCAAAACCGTTGCACAATGGAAAAAAGAAACGGTAGACCTGCATAACAGGCCATGTATTTTTATTGTGCATAAGTTTTAAAGGAAGTTACTGAGTAGCTGAGTTTCTTAGATGCTTAGGTTTTGGCTTCACTCTATAATAATATAATCATACGCAACCTGCAAGGTTTTTGAAACCCTGCAGGTTTTTGTTTTACACCATCAACACATCCTAATATACCTACAAGGTCTTAAAGACCTTGCAGAATAGCTATAGGCAGCCTCGAAGGTTTTTTTAAACCTATTGCAAATTATTCTTCACGAACACTTCGCAGTATTTTTTAATCTTGTTTCTTACCCGTTCGAATTCCTGCATTACCTCATCATCTGTTCCCTGCGCTTTTGCAGGATCGGGAAAGTTATAATGAAAACGCATCGCCTCTGTTGGAAAGTACGGGCAATTTTCATTCGCATTATCGCATACGGTAATTACAAAATCAAAAGGTACGCCAATGTACTCATCCACATTGTTAGAGGTATGGTGAGAAATATCGATACCTTCCTGGGCCATTACAGCAATCGCCTTCGGATTTACACCGTGAGTTTCAATTCCGGCACTATAAATAGCTGCATTTCCTTTAGCAAAATGCCTTAGATAACCTTCAGCAATCTGGCTTCGGCAGCTGTTGCCTGTACAAAGCACTAATACATTCTTCATCTAGCAGCAGTTACCGCCGGGAGTACAGCTTGCACCCTCTGCGTTATTAATTATTGTAAACGCACTTTTCTGTTCCGGCACCCCGCAGGCATCAGTGGCAAGGCAAGCCGTTTGCTTCGCTATAAGTATAAAGTCTTTCCCATCAAAATCAAGTCCGTACTTGCCAACAGTACCTTGCTGATATTCAACCTCTATCTCGCTGTCTTCCATACCCAGCACCCTTTCAGAAAGCGCGATGATATTCAGAAGTTTTTTGGGTTTCAGGCGGTGTTCGTGATCATCTGCATTCCATAGCTGAAAGTTAGCGGTATTCTCACGCCTTACGTTTCCTCCGCAGTCAATAAAATTTTTAGTAACCACACCTACTTCGGTCACATGAAAATGTTCCGGCACATACGTACCATCCTGTAATTTAAAGTTCACCGCTTCGGCAGTGGCAAGATGATTTTTAATTTCTGATAGTTTCATGATAGTATGTTCTTAACAACAGTTATTACTCTTTTTAGCCATGGATTGCTGAATATGGTCGAAAAACAACCGAATCACGTCAAATCCTTTTTCGTCGATACAGTAGCAAATCGCTGTGCCCTCAATATTCCCTTTTATAAGCCCGGCATTCTTCAACTCCTTTAAATGTTGCGAAACTGTAGCCTGCGCCAAAGGCAGTACATCTACAATGTCGCCGCAAATACAGGCATCTACCTTAAGCAGGTATTCTATTATCGCAATACGGGCAGGATGCCCTAATGCTTTAGCCATAACAGCGAGCCTGTTTTGCTGTTCTGTAAACCCATCTGTTTTTGACGCTCCCATTTCATTTATCGTTATATTGCAATATTACGATAAATAGTTGTCCGATTTCAAAAAATTTGACGTTAATTTGTAACTGAGTTGCTGAGTTACTTAGAAATTGAGGTTCTTAGTCCGTCAGGCTACTGTCACAAACACTTATAACACTTTGTATATTTGCAGCTCAAAACCTAAGCAACTCAGTAACTAAGACCCTAAGCAACTATGCCCTTCTTCGATCTCTCCCAAAAAGTAAACTATAAAAACGAACTGCTTGCAGGGCTTACTGTAGCAATGACAATGATACCAGAGTCGCTTTCGTTTGCAATATTGGCAGGTTTTCCGCCATTGGTAGGATTGTACGCCGCTTTTATTATGGGATTGGTCACTGCCATTTTCGGCGGACGCCCCGGCATGGTTTCAGGCGGTGCGGGGGCAACTGTAATTACGCTTATCGCCCTGATGAAATCGCACGGTATCGACTATGTTTTTGCTGCCGTTGCACTTGGCGGGGTGATACAAATTATGGTAGGCCTGTTTAAATGGGGTAAATTCATCCGTCTTGTACCACAGCCTGTAATGTATGGTTTTGTAAACGGACTCGCAGTTGTAATTTTTATTTCGCAGGTAGAACAGCTTAAAACAGGTGACGGTTGGCTTTCGGGCTCTCCTTTATATATAATGCTGGGACTAATAGGGCTAACTGTAGCTGTCGTACTGCTTTTCCCGAAGCTTACAAAAGCTGTTCCGGCATCGTTGGTAGCGATTATTGTGGTGTTTTTAGTGGTACTTGGCTTTGGTATCGAAACCAAAACGGTATCCGACATTGCATCCGTGCAGGGTGGCTTCCCTCCTTTTCACATCCCAAATATTCCTTTCGATTTAAATACGCTACAGATCATCTTCCCGTATGCCCTTATCATGTCGGCTGTAGGCTTAACGGAAGGCTTGCTGACACTGAATTTAGTTGATGAAATTACCGGAACTAAAGGCAACAGCAACCGCGAATGTATTGCCCAGGGAGCTGCAAACATTACCAACGGATTCTTTTACGGTATGGGTGGCTGCCCAATGATAGCGCAAACAATGGTTAACCTTTCGGCGGGATCTCGAGCAAGGCTATCGGGTATTATTGCTGCGATAACCATACTTATTATTATACTGTTTGGTGCGCCGTTAATCGGTATGGTACCAATCGCGGCATTGGTTGGGGTAATGGCTATGGTTGCCATTGGTACGTTTGAATGGGCAAGCTTCAGGATTATTAACAAAATGCCAAGGCAGGATATTATTACCGGAATTATAGTTGCCATTATAACCATCGTGCTTCATAATCTGGCACTTGCCGTACTTATAGGCGTGATAATCTCGGCATTGGTTTTTGCCTGGGAAAGCGCCAAACGCATCCGCATAACAAGCAATGTTGACGATAATAACATAAAACATTATGAAGTATCGGGCCCGTTATTCTTTGGGTCCATCGCTAATTTTAATGAGCAATTTAGTATTGATAATGACCCGGATGAAATTGTAATCGACTTTAAAGAAAGTCGTATTTCAGACATGTCGGCCATTGAAGCTTTAAACGTACTTAGCGGAAAATATCACAAGGCCGGTAAGACTGTGCGACTAAAACATTTAAGTCCCGATTCGAGGGCGTTGCTAAAAAATGCCGAAGCAGTAATTGACATAAATATTATTGAAGATCCCGACTATAAAGTAGCTACAGAGAGAACTTAAAACCCCAATTTCAGTAGGGAAAATCGTCCGTTTTCACTAAATTTGTAACTATGGCAAAACTCATCAATCTTAAAGTTTTTAAAGCTTTTTCGGACTCTTCATCAGCTGGCGGAATGCTGCTTATATTTTGCGTAATTATCTCACTTATAATTGCAAACACAGGCATTGCTACAGGATTTGAAGATTTTCTAAACTCAAAGATAGGTTTCACCTCTAAAAGCCTTAATCTGGACTATCCAGTACTTATTTGGATTAATGACGGACTAATGGCTATTTTCTTTTTACTGGTAGGACTTGAGATAAAAAGGGAAATTGTGGAAGGGGAACTCTCATCATTAAAGCAGGCATCGTTGCCGGTACTGGCAGCCATTGGTGGGGTACTAGTTCCTGCCGTTATCTTTAGCCTTTTTAATAACGGAACACCTACTGCCAACGGCTGGGGTATTCCTATGGCTACAGATATCGCTTTTGCTTTAGGTATATTATCTTTGTTAGGTAATAACATTCCATCGGGATTAAAAATATTCCTGGCAGCCCTTGCCATTGTAGATGACCTTATGGCAATACTGGTTATCGCGATATTCTATTCATCCGAACTACACCTGAATTACCTAGCATACGCCGGAGGTTTGTTTGCCCTTCAAATAATCTTTAACCGTGCGGGCATAAAAAACATCTTTTTCTATATCATTCCCGGTATTGTAATGTGGTATTTTATTCACCATTCGGGAATACACGCTACTATAGCGGGAGTGTTAACAGCCCTCACACTGCCTACCACAGAAGATGATACAGAATCATCCCTTGAAAAACTGGAACATGCGCTACATAAACCGGTCAACTTTTTGATCATGCCTATTTTTGCTATTGCCAATACCAATATTACTTTTGAAGCCGGAATGACCGAAGGCCTAATTAGTAATCTGGGCTTAGGAATTGTACTGGGACTGTTTCTAGGAAAACCAATCGGCATCTTTGCAATGTCATGGCTATCAGTAAAACTAAAGATAGCACAACTTCCGGAAGAAACCACGTGGACTCATGTACTTGGACTCGGTATATTGGGAGGAATAGGTTTTACAATGTCAATATTTATTGCCCTACTGTCGTTTAACGACCCGGCTCTACAGGCTGAAGCCAAATTCGCCATACTTATTGCTTCTATAATGGCAGGAATTACAGGATTTACGCTTTTAAAAACATATAATAAAAGATCTTGAACCTAAAATTCAAACGGTTTAGTACTGTTAAAATTTATTTTAAGACAGGCTTAACAACGAATTAACAGTCAGCACTATACCATTGCCTTACCACATCCGTTAGTAATTATAACCCCTGCTACAGTAAATTAAATTTGCTGGCTACCCAACAAAGCAACCCCCTTGCTACCCATTTATAAATTTAACAGAACTATTACTAATATGATAGTGGAGAAATATGCATATACGTGAAAAAAAAATTAAAATATAGATAAAACAGGTATTTTTACCTGCTTAAACGGGAATTAGACCCTGTATATTTGTGTCCCCTACATTTACTTTCTTGTTTGGAATAAAATGAGTTAAGTATCAGTAAAAATCCCCCCACCATAATTTTATCGGTTAATATTCGTACAAAAACTATAAATAGTTAGTAATTAATTATTTATAAATTGAATATTATTTATTATTTGACATTTTTAACTAATTTAGCAAGATCAATCTTTAATTTATGCCTTACGAAACAGAGATTACAATCGCAGCTATTGCTGCAGTAGGTACGTTAGTGTACGCGGTGAGACCACGATATACACAACGCAAAACCGCCCTGTTAGCGAAATACAGGCGGATTAGAACCAAATCGCTGAAAATTCAGGATGTTTTGAGTAAACACGTCATGGAGAATGACACCATTAATGACAACATTACCCCCGAAATGACTTATGGACAGTTTATTAAGATTATCAAGAAACAGCATCAACAGTATCTGTCCGAGAAAACGTATGTGAAGCTTAAGAACAGCACGAACATATTTTTCCTTAACCGGACAAAACGATTACTGGAGGAACAGGAACAACGATTAATTAAGTTTGAAAGACAATTACCAGCACCAAAAGACAAGATTGCCATATAACAGAAAACCGCCTTTAAGGGCGGTTTTCTTTTTGTATTCAGTTTGTTTTGTATTATAATCTTACCTTAGGCTGTGGATGCGCTACAATACCCGAAGTATCATAACCGCCAAACCTTTTGATATAGCTTTTTAACGAAGTACCAAAACCATCTCTAAAAGCTCTTTTTCCATTACTGTTTAAAAAGTTCTTTACAGAGTTAGCACCGGCAAGGTGAGCAGCCGCAAGTAATCCCGATTCGGTAATTTTAATGCCTTTTATAACCTTTCCGTCAAAACGGTGGATCTCTTTACGAAGTTCCCATTTATTTTTAGATAACAGCGCTTTAAAAGCACGCTCCTGAAGTCTTGGGTTGTTAAGGAACTCTTTTGAATCTTTAATGCCTAACGATCGTAATGCGCTTTTACCAAACTGGTATTTGCCCATGTATCCAAATCGGTTAACCAATTTGTAAAGTCCCTGCGATTCTTTAATGGCTACTGCCTGTTTAAAGCCTACGTAAGATTTTCCGGTGAAAGGGAAGGTATAATTGACTTTTGCGGTTTCGTCAATTGTTGGTACTGTGTAGTTGGTGATTTCGTCTTCTGCTAAGTGAAATCCTTCAATTTTTCCAAATTGTTTCGCTTCATTGGCCTTAAAGCCCGAGCTGATTGTTGCGATGAATAGGGTTAACCCTAAAAAGTATATCCATTTTTTTATCATGTATGTTTATTTCTCATAAGCTGTCACCTTGATGAAATTAGCGAGGCAAATATACGAAAAAATATAGACCTGATTTACAATCAGTTACAAACACACCTTACTTTAACATAACCTTAAGGACACATTTTTAGGGAGGAAAATTCCCTAACGCCTGCAAAACGTGGTGGTTACAAAGATTATTCTGTAAGACATTTTAACGGGAAAAAATTGCGTTTTGTCGACTTAAAAAATGCCAAAACCAATGGTTACAGATGATAAAAAAGAAAGAATAAGATTACATTTACGTGTTTTGAAAGTCGAATTTTGTATAGATTTATATGCCTGCAGAATATTTTAGAAAATTGGAACACGGATTTCGCAGATTGAGCAGATAATAACTGGTAAGAATAAATTGAGATTTCCCATCGCTAGTGCGAGCGTCACGTACCCAATTGATAACTATCCTTTTTTTCTTATTACATACTTAAAAAAGCTGTATAGAATTCAATTAATTAAGACTAAAAATATCACTTTTCATTTACTTCTACAAAAAAAGGTAGCCAATTGACTACCTTTTTTCTATATATTGTAAAAGCTTATCGCTTGATACCCATCTTGTTTACCCAAGCCACATATTTCTGGCGGTTTACTTCGTGCTGTGCAGGGGTTACTGCAAACTCATGGTAGCCGAAATTGGTTACGCTAGCGCAGAAGTAAATGTAATTGTGTTTCTCTGGGTTTAAAACCGCATCTATAGCCGTGATGTCTGGCATTGCGATAGGTCCCGGAGGTAATCCTTCATATTTATACATATTATAAGGAGAGTCGATTACAAGGTCTTTAAACAATACACGCTTGATAACCTGGTCGAAATCGCCCGACTGTTTTTTCATCGCGTAGATAACTGTTGGGTCGGCTTCCAGCTTCATGCCTTTCTGAAGACGGTTTAGGTATACACCTGCAACACGTGGCCTTTCGTCTGTTTTTACGGTCTCTTTATGCACTATAGATGCGAGTGCCGATACCTGAAGCGGCGTAAGATTTAATGCTTTGGCTTTTGCCAGTCTTTCTTCATTCCAGAATTTCCTGTACTCTTTCGCCATTTTATCCCTCACCTTGGTAGCCGAAGTATTCCAGAAAAACTCATACGTATTAGGTATGATCATACTTAGCACGTTATCTTCTGTGAATCCGTTTTCGTCAAGGAACGTTTTATCGGTAAACGCCTGAAGCAGCGTAAGGCTGTCCGGTTCTATCTGGTGCGATATACGCCCCACTGCCCTTTCCAGTGTTTCCTGGTTGTTGAATGATATGTTTACCGGTAACGGCTGACGAAGCGCGTTAACAATGTCGTTGCTGTTTGCTCCGTTTTTAATAACAAATTTACCTGCCTTTACATTGGTTGGGTATTCTTTCTTTTCGGCAACAGAATTAAATTTGTCCATATCTTCAACGTACGGACTAATAAGTTTCTGTACTTCTTCATAGGTAGATCCTGTTGGTACATAAACAGCCACCTGTCTGTCGCTGAATTTTGTATTAGGAGAAAATATCTGCTTATACATCATATAGCCGAAAATGGTACCTGCCGTTACCACCACAAGGGAAAATATCCCTACAATTTTTCTTAGATTCAAAGTATTAAAGTTTTTATTGCTGACGGATTAGCTGGTATAAGCCCTCGTCGTGATAGTTATTGTATTTTTTTATCCAGTCTTTTTTGATGCCTATCAAACCGAAGCCAAAATTAGTAAAAAGGCGCACACTTGCAACATTGGCACTATCTATATTAGCATACAGCTGATGCAGTTGTAATTTATTGAATGCGTAGCGTATAAGCAGCTCTAAAGCTTCGCCGCCCAGCCCTTGGTTCCTGTGTTCGGTATCCTGAATTATAATGCCTACCCCTGCCCTTTGGTTTACAGGGTCGAAGTCGAAAAGGTCTATGAGTCCGATAGCATCAAAACTGCCGTTTTTGCAAATGGCAAGCCGCAGCTGTTTGGCTTCATAAATATCCTGATGCGAATTCTCAAGGTACTGGCGTACAAGAAAACGGCTGTACGGAGTTTGCGTATTGCTAACCTCCCAAATGTCTTCGTTGTTTTCCAGCTTGTAGATAAACTCAAGATCGTCGGGTTCAAGCGCCCTTAGGTAAATAGTATTTCCGGTTAGGGTTACCATTCTATCTCGCCGCTAAATACAAATTTTGCAGGCCCGGTAAGGTATATGTTATTGAACTGCCTCCCCTCCTGGGTAAAAGAAACCTTTAAATTGCCACCCGGAGTAATAAGCTGAACATGGTCGGCATCGGTATTGCCTAATACTTTCATAGCAATGGCAACAGCGGTAACACCGGTACCGCAAGACAAAGTTTCATCTTCAACACCGCGCTCGTAGGTACGAACTGCAAATTTGTCATCTCCCGCAGGAGCAACAAAATTTACGTTGCTTCCTTTATCGCCATACAATCCGCTGTAGCGAATGCTGGCACCCACCTTAGCCACGTCAAAAGTGTCAAGCTCTTCCACCACTTCTACATGGTGTGGCGATCCTGTATCTAAAAACACGTAGTTTTCGTATATCGAAACCGTGTTTACATCTTTCATATGCAGCGAAACTGTACCATCTTCGGCTACGGTTGCATGGTGCCTGCCGTCTACCGCTTCAAATTCGGTTTCGTCTTCGATAACGCCCAGCTGTTTGGCAAAAGCGACGATGCATCTGCCTCCGTTTCCGCACATTGTACTCTCATTTCCATCAGAATTATAATATACCATACGAAAATCGGTACTTCCGTCGTTCTCTAATAATATAAGCCCATCAGCACCAACCCCAAATTTACGGTCGCACAAATGCGCGATGAGTTTGGTATCATTTTTGGGAAATATATTATCGCGGTTGTCTACCATCACAAAGTCGTTTCCTGTGCCCTGGTATTTGTAAAAAGTGTGTTTCATCATTACTATATTACCACAAAAGTACAAATATAAATGACATGTAAAATAGTAGGCACTGCCTAAAAAAGAAGCAAAAAAACTATTCATTAACCTTAATTAAATACTGTTTAAATTATGAAAAGAATTTCAGGTTTATTCTTGGTGGCACTTATGAGTGGTGCCACAACTCTGGGAGCTTACAAACTGGTATTTGATAATGACACGCCATCATCTGCCTTATCAATAGCTCCATCATCGCCTAACTATAACAAAACAGTGGCTTACAATGGTGCAGCCGCCGAGGGTACCGATTTTACCGCTGCCGCAGACCTTGCTGTACACACCGTTGTACACGTTAAAAACACTACCTATTCTAACGCTCCGCGAAACATGATGGAATATATGTATGGCTACCGAAGCGGCGAACCAACACCGCAGGTAGGTACAGGGTCGGGCGTAATTATTACCGAAGACGGATACATAGTTACCAATAACCACGTGATAGACAAGGCGTCTGAACTGGAAGTAACACTAAACAACAACAAAACCTATAAAGCGAAACTGGTAGGAACCGATTCTAAAATGGATATCGCCCTGCTTAAAGTAGATACTCCGGACAAACTTCCGTACGCTACTTTTGGCAACAGCGACGATATTAAAGTGGGCGAATGGGTGCTTGCTGTAGGTAACCCCTACAACCTTACCAGCACCGTAACTGCCGGTATTGTTTCGGCGAAAGCCAGAAACCTAAGTAAAGACGGACTACAGTCGTTCATACAAACTGATGCTGCCGTTAACCCGGGTAACAGTGGCGGTGCCCTTGTAAATACAAGAGGCCAGCTTGTAGGTATCAACACCATGATCACGTCGATGACAGGATCATACGTAGGATATTCGTTTGCCGTACCGAGCAACATCACCCGTAAGATTATTGAAGACATCATGGAATACGGTAACGTTCAGCGTGGTGTACTGGGTGTAACAGGCGGCGAACTTAACAGTGCTGCTGCTAAAGAATATGGTGTTACAGATACCCAGGGCTTTTATGTTAACGGTGTAGCTAACAATTCGGGTGCTAAAAAAGCGGGTATAAAAGAGGGCGACATCATTGTGAAAATTGACGATAAAGCCATTAACGGATTCTCTGACATTAACGCTTCTGTGGTAACAAAACGCCCTAACGATTTGGTTAAGGTAACCGTAAAACGTGATGGCGATTTAATTACTATGCCGGTTAGGCTTTCTAAAAACGAAATTAATACGTTTACCTATAGCGGGTTTGAACTGGAAGACCTTTCTGATGCCGAGAAAAAACAATTCAAAATTAACTATGGCGTACGCGTTAAAGAGATTACCGATGAAAGATACATGCGTTACTATGATGAGCTTAAAGGCGGAATCATATTAAGTATAGGCAGCGTAAAAGCGAAAGATATAGAAACGGTATCTAAAATGCTTAACGCAAAAGGCGAAGGCCGAAGCGTTAAAGTACAAATGATTACCCAAAGCGGCGAAATAGTTAGCTTCCTGATATAATTTTCATCCTTACTTTACAACCGAAGATCCCTGCTTTTTAAGCGGGGATTTTTTTTGAATATGTTTGCTGAAAATATACCATTATGCCCACCCACTACAACATTGACTGGCTTATTGACCGATATGAAAATGGCGACAACCTAAAGTACATTTACTTTTGGGGCAATACCAGTACCGGTAATGAGATAACAAAGGCATGTTTTAGCCAATGGTATGAAAGTTCTTTCGTAGTAAAGGATATAACTTACAAGACATCTGAACATTGGATGATGGCACAAAAGGCATTGTTATTTAATGATACCGAATCTTTCAAAAAAATAGTTGAGAGCAACAAGCCTGGCGAAGCAAAAGACCTTGGCAGAGAAGTTAAAGGATTTGAAGCTGAACTCTGGGAGAGCAGGAGGTTTGACATCGTTGTAGCAGGAAATATCCATAAGTTTAATCAAAATCGTGAATTAGGTACATTTTTATTAAATACAAAAGACAGGATATTGGTAGAAACAAGCCCGGTTGATACAATTTGGGGCGTTGGGCTTACGGCTGATAGTGATAGCATACATAATCTGTACTTATGGAGAGGCACTAACTTGTTAGGATTTGCGTTGATGGAAGCTCGTGATTTTTTATCTGAAACAGGCTTCTTTGAACCTCTAAAAAATGCGTACATCCCGCAATGGGAAGCCTTTAAAGAGCATTCGCCTTATTCATTGTTTTGGCGAATGGGCGAAGGTGAGACGTATGTTATGAAGATGGGAGAATACCTTGAAAAACTTTCGGACAGGGAAAAACGCATTTACTGGCTTTATAACCTGCCGCCGGCAGAATGGCCCGTGGAATCTTTCCGTTAAACACAACCTTATCATAACTCTTTGTAAATATTGCCACAGATGGTTTTAGCTATTTTTGTTTGAAACCAACACAACGAAATGAAGAAGAAAACTTTCCGAAAGCTGGAAATACTGCTGCATTTCATTACTGCTTTTATACTTCTTATTAAAGGAGCAGATGAGTTAGGCAGGCGGCTCTATTTTCCGGGATTTATAATCATCGGGCTGGCGTTGCTTATCCTCGCTATTACCATTTTCTGGAAAACATTGTACATAAGGCCCAAGCAGGCACGACAGGTTTGTTATTACCTGGAAGCTCCCGCCCTGCTGGTTACAGCCTACGTACTTCATCTTGAAAACAAACCTTTCTTACCTTCTATATTTTTAATAGCTGCTCTGCTGTATCCCGCAATGGGGTTTATATCATCTAAGAAATTCAGGCGGATAAAAAATATTAGCGATAGTTTTTGAGGATTATTGATTTTCTGATTGTTATATCTTTTGACTGAACAGCATTCCCTTTGCTGGCGCGAGCATCACGCTCGTGCTTTTACAATTAGGTACGAGCGTGACGCTCACAGCAAAAACCACCCATACTTTTTGGGCATAAAAAAACCCCGGAGTAACCAGCTCCGGGGTTGTGTCTTTAAACTAGTTGTGTCTTAAAGACCATTCATGTTCAAAAAATTAATTAACTATCTATTTTTAATTACCTTAACTACTTTTGAAGCATTATCTGTCTGCACTTTTACCATATATGTTCCTGATGCTAACTGACCAAGATCTACCTGCGCAGAAGTATTGTTTACATTTTTAACCAATACAAGCTGACCTACAAGATTGTATACTGAGATCTGGTTGATATTTTGAGAATAACTCACGTTAAGAACATCGGTTACCGGGTTAGGGTAATAGCTGAATGAAGCAGCATCAAACGAATCTGTGCCTAATGTTACCGTAAACGTAACTGTAGAAGGTTCGCTGTAACAGCCATTCTGTAAAACTCTTACATAATAAGTCGTAGTACCCATTGGTATTTCTGTTTCCTCGCTAAGTACAGGTGTCTGGTCAATCGCCGCCTGCTCGTTAGGATAATATACAACATCACCTTCAGCCTCAAGATCGTAATCTGCTAAAGTAGTAACGTCTCCATTTTCAGCTAAGACAACAGTGAAGGTCTTATCTTCTAATGCCTCAACATTTATAATTGTAACTTCAAACGAAGATTCTGCCGAACATACAATAGCACCATTAGTTGCTGTCTGAATGTATACAGTAGTACTTGCGCTGATTGGCTGTCCCGGAGGATATGATTCTCCCTGTCCGTTTGGTCCTGAGAAATAAACAGATCCACTTGGAAGATCAGGTAATATATACTCTTTACATGCTGTAACATCCTCTATCTCCAGTGGAGTAGCATTAAGAATAGTTACCGTAAACGTACTTTCTGCACTACATGCAGTAGTTCCTGTACCTTCTTGAGCAAAAATATGAATAGTACTTGTTTCTGTAATAGCATCACCTGCTTCATACATTGTTCCTAAACCGGAAGCACCGCTATAGTAAGTACCGTTTTCAATTTCAGGAAGTATATATTCGCCACATGCCGTAACATCATCAAGCTCATCTACTTCAACATAATTTACTGTAACAGTAAAGGCATTATCTGCTGTACAAGTTTCTAGACCTGCAGCCTGGGCAAATACATACAATGTAGTTGACTCCTCTACAACGTCACCGGCAGCTAACGTTTCTCCTCCGCCATTAGCGGCAGTATGGTAAGTACCGTTTGTTAAGGCAGGAAGTGTATATTCTCCACAAGAAACAACATCGGCAGGATCATCTGCAACAGCATTAGAAATAGTAACCGTAAAGCTGTTTTCATCTGAACATACAGGAGTTGAAGTTGTAGAAGCATATACATATAATGTAGTAGTTTCTGTAACTTCGGTACCAGCTTCAACAACTGTACCTGCACCGCCAGTAGCAGTACGGTAAACATTGTTAGCACTAAGCTCAGGAAGTGTGTACGATCCACAAGCCGAAACATCGTCAGGGTTGTCTGCAACAACACCATCTGTTATTGTTACTGTAAATGCATTATCTACACTACAAACAGGCGTTGTATCAGTTTCAGCATAAACATAAAGCGTAGTTGTTTCTTGTATCACTGTACCTGAAAGCACTACTGATCCTCCACCATCAACAGCAGTGCGGTAAGTACCATTTGTTAAAGCAGGAAGTGTATAAGGCTCGCACGAAAGCACGTCAGCAGGATCATCTGCAAGAGGTGTATTTATGGTCACAACAACCGGAGTCCTTGGACCTTCGCAACCACCAGATGTTTGTGATGCATAATACGTAGTGGAAACCAGTACCGATGCCGTTGGCAAAGCATTACCGTCTGTAGCTACTGCATACCATTTAACACCCGTACCTGTAACAGCAAGATCAGTTAAAGTTGCACCCTGACAAAACGTTTGTGTAGCAGTAGCAGTCGGTGCTGTTGTAGTACATGGCTGTATGTTGATCAGGTAATCTTCTGCCTGACCGAATCCTGAACTATTACACGCTGATTCCGGGTAAGAGCTAAATTTTTTAATAACCCTCATATTTGTAACACCCGTAAGCGCGCCCGGCGGTATTGTAATAGTGCCAGTTGCAGCTTGTCCATCAGTTCCGGTAGAACCCACGATTGAGCCGATCTCAAAAGACTCGCCGTCCTCATCTAGATTACCATTCTGATTGAAATCGATAAACACTTTGAAATAATTTGTATAATTTCCTGCCGTGTTACCTTGTAATGAGATGGGGTAAGACAATCCTTTTATTACTATAGGCTGCGGAGTAGGAAAAGATTCATTCTGCAAATTTGAGCTAGGTGATGTGGTATTGTTGATTGTACCAAATGTAACATTTGTCATTGCCTCCACACCTGAAGGAAAAGTCACATTACATAGACAGTTGAGTCCCGAGCTAGTAACCTGGACTGCAGCACTGGTAGTCGAAAGCGTACTTGCTGTACAGGTTGTAATTGCCCTGTACCATCTTGTACCCGCCTGTAGTGCCGAATAGGTAGTAGCTGTAGCTCCTGCTATATTAGTATACGTTACATTATCCGTAGAACTTTGCCATTGGTATGTAAGACCCGACGCAGTTGCAAAAGGGGTTAATGATAACGAAACCTGCTCTTGGTTACATACTGTTGCCTTGGCTGCCACAGCAGTATTTGCAGCCGGTTCACCTGTGCAACCAGTCGAAGCTGCCTGAACGGCAGTGATATTATCAATATAAACATAAACATCGGCATCCTCATCCAGCTGCTCCGTATAAAAGGCTAAATATACAGGCTGACCGGCAGCAGGTGTAAAGGTTACTGTTTTAGTGACACATGTTGTGGATGGCGTATGATTAGATGAATCTACCGTTTGAACAAGGGTAAACGGCGGAGTACCTGTGTCTGAAGTACCGTAATAAACCTCTAAAAAACCCCAGTCGGCTGAGGCAGCATCTCCACCATCATAATTAATGACTTTATAACTGTATGTTAAAGTTACCGGCATACCGTTAGAGATGCCTATTGATGGCGAGATAGTTTGCGCATAGTAGTCAAATAACCAAATATTATAGCGTATTGACCCATTTGCGTCACATGCATCCTCATCAGTAAAGTTAAAGCCGTCCCAGTCTGAAGAACCGGCGAAGCTTTGGGTGTAATTAATTTGCGAATACATCCGGTCGGAGCAAACCAGAACGATTAACAGCAGCAAACTGTTAAATAACAATTGTAATTTTGTTTTCATTATAGGAAGATATTTAATTAATAGGACGAAATTTAACCAATTTTTAAGACATACAACCAATACATAGCTAATTTTTTAACTAATATTTCACAACAAAGACACAATATCAGAAATTACCAACAAATAACAATATCACAAACAACAAGTGTTAATGTTATATTTAACACAAAACCATTAAGGATTTCTAATTTTATAATTCAGTTTTATAACAATATATGCAAAGAGACCCGTTTTTTTAACATTATATTGAAAATTCAATAATCAAATTATAGATCTACTATCGTTATAGCTAAATAGTAACGATTAATTAATCCGACGCTATTTCAAGAGCAATTTATCAATATACTTTTAACTGATTTACCTAAATTTTAAAAATACGTGAAAAATCATCTCAAAAACTTTTACGAAAACGTTTGAAATCTATACTTTTGCACCACTAAACAACACACTTAAATTTTTATCTTCATGAATAACAATGTTTTGTACGAAAAAGAGCTGTCTTTTCAGGCTGACAGGCGCAGGGCCGGTGTAGAATTCATTAAAATCGTTAGTGATTTATGGTATGACAAGTCAATTGAGCTTGTACTTTTCAGGAATCAGCTGATTGACAGGAATGTAAGCGACATTATCAACCTGCACGAATATGCAGGCGAATTTGTTCAGAAACCTATCAATGTGTTTGATTCTGTGGAGATTGCACGTGCTATAGAAGCTCTTGACCTACCGCCTTCACGTATCGATATCGGCAAGCTAACGTATGAGTATCACCTTGAAGATGACAAATATAACGATGCTACAGCCTTTGTAGTCGACAAACTTAAAGGTGCTAAAGCAAGCAAGAACATACAGCCAAAAGACGTTGTTTTATATGGTTTCGGACGTATAGGCAGGCTGCTTGCCCGCGAAATGATGTCGAAAATTGGCAAGGGTAACCAGTTAAGGCTTAGGGCGATAGTTGTTCGCGACAAGGCCGACGCTACCCTACTTGAAAAACGTGCATCACTATTGCGCTACGATTCGATACATGGTGATTTTGAAGGTTCTGTAATTGCCGATCCTGAAAATAACGCACTGATTATCAACGGAACTACAGTTCATATTATCACAGCAAACAGCCCTGAGGATGTAGATTATACCTTCTACGGAATCAACAATGCGCTGCTTATAGACAACACCGGTGCTTTCACTACAGAAGAGGCTTTACGTCGTCACCTAACGTCACAAGGCATTGAAAAAGTGCTACTTACAGCTCCGGGGAAAGGCATCCCCAATATCGTTTACGGTGTAAACCACAGCGAGCACAGCCCTGACGAGGTAGATATTTTCTCTGCCGCTTCATGCACAACAAACGCTATTACCCCTATCCTTAAGGCAGTTGAGGACACTTTAGGCGTAGTAAAAGGCCATTTAGAGACAATCCACGCGTATACAAACGACCAGAATCTGGTTGACAACATGCACAAAAAATACCGCCGCGGACGTGCTGCTGCCCTTAATATGGTTATCACCGAAACAGGTGCAGGAAGCGCCGTAGCAAAGGCATTGCCTTCATTATCAGGCAAGTTAACATCGAATGCTATACGTGTTCCGGTGCCAAACGGGTCGCTTGTGGTGCTTAACCTTGAGGTGGAAAGAGCTACCAATGTGAACGAGATCAACGAGATTATGAAGCATTACGCCCTTGAAGGCGAACTGGTAGAACAGATTAAATATTCTATGAATAACGAACTGGTATCCAGCGATATAGTTGGAACCTCTCAGCCTGCTATTTACGACAGCAATGCTACAATTGTAAGTGCCGACGGTAAAAATATCGTGCTATATGTCTGGTATGACAACGAATACGGCTACAGCCACCAGGTAATCCGACTGGCTAAGTACATTGCTAAAGTTAGAAGGTACACTTACTATTAATAGTTACAAACCAACAACTATATTTCTTCTTAAAATCCGCGTGCTACAACCGCGGATTTTTTCATGTTTTTTCTGTTTGATTTTTCTGTCATTTCGACTGAAGCGCAGCGCAATGGAGAAATCTCTAATCCTGTAAATTTAAACTGACTAAAACGTGTTAATGTTACGCTTTTTGTATCTCAAATGGACATTTCGTGCGTAATATTAGACTACCCTAAACACCTAATAATAAACAAACTAAAAAATAATGTTTCTCTTTTTGGTTTTCAAAAGAAAGTCGGTTTTTGAGTGTTAACGAAATGCGTTTTCATCAATTCCATTAACATTTTGACTTTTAACAATTTCACTGATTTATTTACTGAAAGACCCGCTTCAGTAATTTTTGGTTCAGTGTGGTGTAATTTTGCAAACTCATCATTTCGAATTTCATAGGCGAGACCAAGTAAAAATACCTGATTCAAAAACAGGTGTTTTTACCTACAGGATTAACTAGGTAGCTACATACATTTATGGCTTCTGGATTATAGCAATTATTCTTTATAATCCACAACAAAGAACCATTGAATTCTATACCAGTAAAACCTAAGTCATGATTGCTACTTCCCTAGAGCCTCGCAAAGCACTTAACCAGGCATTCCGTAAAATCAAACCAAATCGCACCGAAATTGAAGTATTTAAATCGAATATGATTTCAATCCTGGATGCCATAAACCCAGCCGAAAGCGAAGAGTTTCACAAGAACTTAGTTATTGACTTTTTAAAGAAGACCTATTACGATCCTAACCATTATATAAACACCAAAGGGCGTAATGATTTAGTAATACACAACGGAAAGGATGCTAAAAGTCATGTAGGTATTATCATTGAAGCCAAAAGCCCAACTAATAGAGCGGAGATGATCACCAAAACTAATGTTAATAACAAAGCATTACACGAGTTGATATTATACTATATGCGCGAGCGTATAACACATAAGAATACAGAACTTAAATATCTGATCGTTACAAATATTCATGAATGGTTCATCTTCGACGCGATTACATTTAATAAGTTATTTGCGGATGACAAAAAATTCCAAAAGCAGTTCATTGACTTTGAACAACAGCGTCTTTCAGGAAAAACTACCGATTATTTTTATAAGGAGATCGTAAAGCCGTTCATTGCCGATCTCGCAGCAACTGTAGAATACACGCATTTTGACATCAGAAGCTATGAAAAGCCGTTACGAAACAGCAGCAAAGCCGACGACAACCAATTGATCGCATTGTTCAAATTATTATCACCGCAACACCTTTTAAAGCTATCATACGCAAATGACAGTAATAGCCTTGACAAAAACTTTTATACCGAATTACTACACATCTTAGGCCTAAGCGAAACTAAAGAAGCCGGTAAAAAAATAATTCAGCGGAATAAGGAAGGGCTAAGATATTCAGGTTCATTACTCGAAAACACTATAAACCAGCTTGACAGTTTAGATAAATTATCAAGGGTTTCTAACCTTGCGAGCTATGGTACGAATACTCAGGAACGCTTGTTCACAATAGCTTTAGAACTGACCATTACATGGGTAAACCGGATATTATTTCTGAAACTACTCGAAGCACAACTAATATCCTATCAAAAAGGAAATAAAGCATTTTCATTCTTAAACAGCGATAAGATAAAAGACTATGACGATTTAAATACTTTATTCTTTAAAGTGCTTGCAAAAAAGCACGGAGAACGTGCGCCGGAAGCCGACTTACTATTTCCGAATGTACCTTATCTAAACAGCTCATTATTTGAAATGACTGAGCTGGAACATGCAATGTTTCCTATCTCACTTTTAGAAAATAATAAAACACTGCCGCTTCTTAAAACAACCGTTATAAAAGACACCAATGGAAGAAAAGCGGCCGGAGACCTTAACGCTTTGCAATATTTTTTCTCTTTCTTAGACGCTTATGATTTTGCAAGCGAAGGTTCCGAAGAGATACAGGAAGATGACAAATCATTAATCAATGCATCTGTATTAGGCCTTATTTTCGAAAAGATAAACGGTTACAAAGACGGATCATTCTTTACACCCGGCTTTATCACTATGTATATGTGCCGTGAATCCATTCGCCGTTCTGTTATACAAAAATTTAATGAAGTGAAAGGTTGGGACTGTAAAGACTTTATCGACCTGCAAAACCAGAAATATACTATTAAAGAAGCTAATGATATAATCAATAGCCTTAAGATTTGCGACCCAGCCGTAGGCTCTGGGCACTTCCTTGTTTCTGCGCTCAACGAAATAATCAGTATTAAGAGTAAGCTTGAAGTCCTGGCCGATAAAAATGGAAGACTTTTAAAACACTCAAAAGTCATTATTGAGAATGATGAGTTGATGATCTATGATGACCGCGACGGTGCATTCTTTAAGTATAATCCGTTGAACGATGAAAGCCAGAGGATACAGGAAACACTTTTCAACGAAAAGCAGACCATCATAGAAAACTGTCTTTTTGGTGTTGATATCAATCCGAACTCTGTAAAAATATGCCGACTACGCTTGTGGATTGAACTTCTCAAGAACGCTTACTACAAAGCACCAGATTACAAAGAACTGGAAACGTTACCTAATATCGATATCAATATTAAAAATGGTAACTCGCTTATTAGTCGCTTCCCTCTTGATGCCGATTTAAAAAAGGCATTAAAGGATAGTAAACTAAATATCCAAACGTATAAAAGTGCAGTCTCGGTTTACCATAATGCAGAAAATAAAGAGCAAAAATGGGAAATGGAACGGTTAATCGAATCCATAAAAGGAAATTTTAGAAGCGAAATATCAATTAAAGACCCAAAAAAGCTCAGACTCGAGAAACTAAATGGCGAATTAATAATACACACATCACAAACAGGTCTGTTTGAACGCAGCAAAAAAGAACAAACAGAATGGAATAAAAAAGTAAAATCACTAACGGAAGAAGTAAAAAAACTGAATTCAGAGATTGAAGAAATAAAAAGTAACAAAATGTATGAAAATGCATTTGAATGGCGCTTCGAGTTTCCTGAAGTATTGGATAGTACTACTGGTGATTTTATAGGTTTTGATACTATCATTGGCAACCCGCCCTATATTCAATTGCAAAAAATGGGACAGTCAGGTATCGACCTTCAAAAGATGAATTATGAAACCTATATAAAAACAGGTGACATTTACAGCCTGTTTTACGAGCTCGGGTGTAACGTGCTAAAACCTAAAGGAATTTTAAGTTTTATCACTTCTAATAAATGGATGCGCGCCGCATATGGCGAAAGCCTTAGAAAGCATTTTGTAGAAAGATCTAATCCTCTGATACTAGTTGACTTTGGTGGCGTACAAGTGTTTGATACTGCAACTGTTGACACCAACATTTTAATAAGTGAAAAAGCACCTTACGAAAATGCTACAAATGCGTGTATTTTAGGCAAAGATTTTAGCATAAATAATATCAGCGATTATTTTATACAGAACAGCACACTTACAGCTTTTACAACAGCTAGTTGGGTAGTGTTATCTTCCATTGAGCAAAATATAAAGGAAAAAATTGAAAAATTAGGGAAACCTTTAAAAGAATGGGACATAAATATATATCGCGGAATTCTTACAGGGTATAATGAAGCCTTTATTATAGACGCAGTAACTAGAGATAAACTGGTAGCAGCTTCGCCTAAAAATGCTGAAATTATACGACCAATTTTACGTGGCAGAGATATAAAGAGATATTCTTTAGGTGGCTCAACTCAATATATTATATATCTCCCCTGGCATTTTCCTTTACATGAAGATCCTAGCATTGTTGGTGCATCAGCTGAAGCTGAGAAGCAATTTCAATTACAGTTTCCAATTCTTTATGAGTATTTATTAGATTTCAAAATTCCTTTAGAGCAACGCAATCAGGCTGAAACTGGAATTAGGTACGAATGGTATGCATTACAGAGATATGGTTCAAATTATTGGCGAGAATTTGAGAAGAGAAAAATTGTTTGGGGAAATTTAAGTTTAGGAGGTGCTTATACAATAGCTGAAAAGAATGTATTTATAAATGCTCCATCAGTTTTTATTCCTACAGATAATCTATATTTATTAGCTGTGCTAAATTCTAAAGTTGCAAATTACTATATAAAGCAACTGGGAGTTACGCGCAATGGAGGCTATTTTGAGTATAAACCGATGTTTGTCGAACGGCTTCCAATACCTATTTTAAAAGAAAGTAAACAAATTGAATTTTATCCAATTGTTCAAAGAATATTAAATGAAAAGGCAGAAAATCTTTCTACAGCAGAATTAGAAATCATTGTAGATGATATGATTTATGATCTATATGATCTTTCAAATGATGAGATTGCTTTTATTGAAAGCAGCGTTTAACAGTCTTTTCTTGTACGAACTAACAAGTTCCAGTTCTATCTCATCTAAGCCAACAATATTAGCCCAAATATTATTAATTTCGTTATGAATGTCTTCACCGTTTAGTTGCTTTTTATGTATGTTACGGAGTTCTATTATTTGTTGATGATTTGGATTAGGAATAAATGTTTCTTCTAAATATGCTTTTTTGTAGCGAAAACCAGTACTATCAAATTGTGGTCCACTATAAAATTTAGAAAAAGCATAGAAGCCTAAATCAGATATGAGAAATAAATATATTATGTCAATATTTTCACCTGTCATCACAAAATTTGTTGCTTCTGCAAAAAAATCTTTTTCATCGAAATAAAAATATGGATAACCTTTAAGCAAGTTTTCTTGTCCTGGCATCCTCATAATATCCGGATATATTAATTTTTTTTTATAAAAATCCTCTAAATAAATACAACTTCGTAAATGGTATGGAGTAATTCCTTTATCTTGTCGCTTGGATAATTGTGGATAAAAATGATTCAAATATTCTTTTATAGCAGGATAATTATCGATTTCAATTGGAGCAATTATATTTCCATGCTGACTTTTATATCCAGTATGTGTATTGATGATGTATAAACCTGCCCAATCCGCTCTATATTTTTTTATATCTCTGCCACGTAAAATTGGTCGAATAATACTATCAGCTTCTGGACATTTTTCTACTAATTCGTCTCGTTTTAACTGATCAATGATAAATGCTTCATTAAGGCCTGTTTTTATGCCATAATTCAACTGAATATCCCAATCCTTCAAAGGTGTTCCAAGTTTTTCAATCTTTGCTTTTATATCTTGTTCTATAGACGAAAGCACTACCCAGCTATCAGATTTGAAAACAAGCTTTGTAAACTGTTGATTAAAATAATCGCTGATTTGGCATATTGAAATTATGTTTACTAAAATCATATTCTTTTTCTTACCAATAATTGTACATTTAATTCATATAATAAATTTAGACATATGAATTACGGTTACATTCGAGTAAGTACTGACAAACAAACCACCCAAAACCAAAAATTTGAAATTAAGAATTTCTGTAAAGAGCGGAATATTGTAATTGATGAATGGATTGACGAAAAGATAAGTGCTACTAAAAAGCTGGATCAACGAAAATTTGGTGCCCTGCTTACTAAAATGAAAAAAGGAGATGTGCTAATTGTTTCAGAACTTTCACGGATGGGACGTAACCTCATGCAGATAATGAAGATACTACATGACTGCATGGAAAAGGATATACAAGTATTTACTATTAAAGAAAGATACGAACTAGGAAACAATATAAATTCTAAAGTGCTTGCCTTTGCTTTTGGGTTGTCGGCAGAGATTGAACGTAACCTTATTTCACAACGTACTAAAGAAGCCTTAGCAAGAAAGAAAGCAGAGGGCGTTATACTTGGCAGGCCTAAAGGGAGTAAATCATCCTCATTAAAGCTTACAGGCAAAGAGGAAGAGATCAGGAAGCTTCTTAAACGTAAAATTTCATATAGTGCAATTGGCAGGATTTTAGGCGCGCACCGTTTAACGGTTTCAACTTTTGTAGAGGCTAACGGACTAAAAAATAAAGTCGCAAAAGTTTAGCGAAACTTACATCACCCCAAGCCCCGATAGAGCCGGTATCCTCGTAACGAAGAGAAGAGATAAAGGTGAAAGCGGGTGCGATGTTTAGCAATAAGCGCTTAAACAGCTGCTCCTTGAAAAAAATTGCCGCGTCGTTCCTCCTCGCAATGACAGGACGGTTACTTAGAACATAAAAAAAACTCCCGACTTGCATCGGGAGTTCTTTATTATATAACTAAAAACGTGTATTAAGCTTGTACTTCGTTGCTTGCTGCTGCAATAAGGTTTAGTGCAGATCCTGCTACGAACCAGCCTATCTGGCCTTCGTTGTATGAATGGTTAACAAGGATTACATCTCTTGTACCATCATCGTGGATAAACTCTAAAGTCAGTTGCTTGTTAGGCGCAAACTCTTTAAGGTCAACAAAGTTAATAGTGTCGTTTTCCTGGATTTTGTCGTAATCAGCCTCGTTAGAGAACGTAAGCGCTAGCATACCTTGTTTCTTAAGGTTGGTTTCGTGGATACGGGCAAACGATTTTACCAATACAGCCTTAACACCAAGGTGGCGCGGCTCCATTGCTGCATGCTCACGAGAAGATCCTTCTCCATAGTTATGGTCACCCACAACGATAGACGGGATACCTGCTGCTTTGTAAGTACGGGCTACTGCAGGTACTGCATCGTACTCACCTGTTAGCTGGCTCTTAACCGAGTTTGTTTTCTGGTTAAATGCATTTACTGCACCGATAAGCATGTTGTTTGAAATATTGTCAAGGTGGCCACGGAAACGTAACCAAGGTCCTGCCATTGAAATGTGGTCGGTCGTACATTTACCAAACGCTTTGATAAGCAGTTTAGCGCCTACGATGTTCTCACCATCCCAAGGGGTAAACGGAGCTAATAATTGCAGACGCTCCGATTCCGGGCTAACTGCAATTTTAACACCAGAACCATCGGCAGCCGGAGCTTGGTAACCAGGATCTTCAGCATCGAATCCTTTTGGAGGAAGTTCGTTACCAGTTGGTTCGTCAAGCATTACCTCTTCACCGTTCTCATTGATAAGCTTATCAGTGATAGGGTTAAAACCAAGGTCGCCCGCAATAGCAAGAGCAGTTACAAGTTCGGGAGAACCTACAAATGCCAGTGTGTTAGGGTTACCATCGGCACGTTTAGAGAAGTTTCTGTTAAATGAGTGAACGATAGTGTTACGCTCTTCTTTTTCAGCACCTTCACGATCCCACATACCAATACATGGTCCGCAGGCATTTGCAAATACTGTAGCGCCAATTTTATCGAAAGTATCGATGAAACCGTCACGCTCTATAGTGTAACGCACTACTTCAGATCCCGGAGTGATCGTAAATTGTGCTTTAGTTTTAAGGTTTTTCTCAGCTACCTGCTTAGCAAGTGAAGCCGAACGTGAAATATCTTCGTACGAAGAGTTTGTACACGATCCGATAAGACCTACCTGAATTTGTAGAGGCCAGTCATTTTTAATAGCCTCTTCTCTCATTTTAGATATAGGCGTAGCTAAATCCGGAGTGAAAGGACCGTTTAAGTGTGGCTCAAGTTCAGAAAGGTTGATTTCGATAACCTGGTCAAAATACTGCTCAGGGTTAGCGTAAACCTCGTCATCACCTGTAAGGTAAGAAGCTACTGCGTTTGCAGCATCAGCTACATCAGCACGGTTTGTAGCGCGCAGGTAACGGTCCATAGACTCATCGTAACCAAATGTAGAAGTGGTAGCACCAATTTCTGCACCCATGTTACAAATAGTACCTTTACCTGTACAAGACATTGCTTTAGCACCTTCGCCGAAATATTCAACTACAGCACCGGTACCACCTTTTACAGTAAGGATACCCGCAACTTTAAGGATAACGTCTTTAGGAGCTGTCCAGCCTGATAGTTTACCTGTAAGTTTTACACCTATCAGTTTAGGGAATTTAAGTTCCCAGGCCATACCGCTCATTACGTCAACCGCGTCAGCACCACCAACACCAATAGCAAGCATACCAAGTCCGCCTGCATTTACTGTGTGAGAGTCGGTACCAATCATCATACCACCCGGAAATGCATAGTTTTCAAGTACTACCTGGTGGATAATACCAGCTCCTGGTTTCCAGAAACCGATACCGTATTTATTAGATATAGAAGAAAGGAAGTCAAAAACCTCGTTACTTTGTTCTTTAGCACGCTTAAGATCAGTCTTAGCGTCTACTTTTGCCTGGATAAGGTGGTCGCAGTGTACAGTTGTAGGTACTGCTACCTTAGGCTTTCCGGCATGCATGAATTGAAGAAGCGCCATCTGTGCCGTAGCATCCTGGCAGGCAACTCTGTCCGGTGCAAAGTCTACATAGTCTTTACCTCTGGTAAATTTCTGTGTAGGAACACCTTCCCATAAGTGTGAATATAAAATCTTTTCAGAAAGTGTAAGCGGACGGCCAACAAGCTTACGAGCTTCGTCAACGCGTTCTGCCATGTTCTCATACACCTTTTTGATCATTTCAATATCAAAAGCCATAGTAAGTATATTAATGTTCGTTTGTAAAAAGTCTGTAAATTTACTAATTCTTAAATCAATTAAAAAATTTTTATCGTTTCTTTAGTTTCAAAGAATTATTATTTATAAACATTCTATTTTACTGAAGAAACATCAACAACTTTAGTAATCAGAACTGTTTCTTAAGAAATCGGCAATATTTTAATTCTATATTGTCAAATCGTAAACATTCTACTTAAAAAACAAACAAAGACACACGCAAACATTTTCGTAAACGATTCATTTTCGACAATTTTTAGATTATCAATGCGTCCTATTCAATAAAAAAAGCTGCCCTAAATTAAGGACAGCCGAATGTTTTCTTGTGATTTTAGAATGTTTTTTCTTTAATAAGTTGCTGTTAGCACGCTTTCGTCGTACCTGTTTTTGGCTCTTACATATTTGTAAACCATTGCTGCAGCCATAATAATTGCTACTGAGGAAAGCGCCGCAGATTTTGTTTGTAACTCCTGAACTCCGGAAAGCATCTCTACCAGATTAAACACAGAGAAAGTACCTAAAGCAATACCGTAAACCAGACCTGCAATCCTGTTTTTGTAAAAAAACTGTAAAAACAGCAGCCAGGTAACCAGTAAAGCAAAATAGTTTACACTTCCCAATGTAAAATAATTTTCTGCTACAAAGAACAATCCTCCGCCCATGAAAAACAATTCCGGCAAGATAGTAATTGTTTTTTTCATATTTTTTATAGTTGTATTTTAAACATATAACAATAATAATACTGTTCTATTACAAATACAAATTAAATATGTTATTTTTTTTGAAGATTAACAAAAATAAAAAAGCTGTATTAAAACAGCTTTTTTATTATCATTTCTTCAGTAATACCTTCTGCATCGGCCTTATAATTCTTAATTATACGGTGACGAAGTATTCCGGTAGCCACTGCCTGAACATCTTCAATATCCGGAGAGTACTTGCCATTTAGTGCTGCGTTGGTTTTTGCAGCCAATATTAAACTTTGTGACGCCCTTGGCCCTGCTCCCCAGTCAAGATATGTTTTTACATAATCTGTCGCCAGTTCGCTTCCCGGCCTTGTTTTACCAACAAGGGTTACCGCATATTCTATTACATTATCCGCAACAGGTATTCTGCGTATAAGGTGCTGGAAATCCTGAATTTCCTGCGCTGTAAACAAAGGCGTTATCGTAACATTGTTATCAGACGTCGTGCTTTTCACCACCTGAACCTCTTCGGCAAACGTAGGATAGTCCAGCTTTATGGCAAACATAAAACGGTCAAGCTGCGCTTCCGGAAGCGGATAGGTTCCCTCCTGCTCTATCGGGTTTTGCGTTGCCAGTACAAAATAAGGTAACGACAGTTTATGGTGATGCCCCGCAATTGTAACCGCCTTTTCCTGCATTGCCTCAAGTAAAGCTGCCTGTGTTTTAGGTGGTGTACGGTTTATTTCATCAGCAAGGATAATATTAGAGAATATTGGCCCTTTTATAAATTTAAACTGCCTGTTTTCATCGAGTATCTCACTTCCCAAAATATCGCTTGGCATTAAATCGGGGGTAAACTGTATACGCTTAAAGTCAAGCCCAAGTGCTTGAGATATAGTATTCACCATAAGGGTTTTTGCCAGTCCCGGGACACCTACTAAAAGTGCGTGACCTCCTGCAAAAACACTAAGCACAATCTGGCTTATAACTTCGTCCTGACCAACAATAATTTTTGCTATTTCCTGCTTTAGCTGCTTTTGTTTCTCTACCAGGTTTTGTATGGCTGCTACGTCTGACATATATTTTATTTCTGATTGATTTAAAAATTAAGCCACGCCTGATGGCGTGGCTTCAAACTTATAAATATTTTTAGTCTTTACCTAAAAGATTAAGCATATTAACCGGAATTATTTTTTCAGCCAGTTGTTTATAAACTTACAGTTTTTGTATTCTGCATTTATCTTAACATAGGTATCTTTAATTTTGGTATCACTCCATTTACCAATTGTTTTTCTTTGCTTTTCTTTAAGCGCAAGATCTTTAATTTTGGTATAATCGGTTGCATAATCCGCAGTATGATCATTGTAACGGTTTGTTACCATCATCAGCTTATATGTTTTCTCACCTCTTTCACCAATACTTCTTATCGGCTGAGACACTTCATTATCTTTAAGGTCTGCAACTTCATTGTAAATAGACGATGGCATTTTTGTCAGTTCAAACCTTGTTCCTAAAGTTTGTGGGTTTATTAATAAACCACCGCTGTTACGTGTTTCTTTTTCGTCCGATTCAGATTTAGCAGCATCTGCAAACGTAATTGCACCGCTTACAATCTTAGCCCTTATGGCCTCTGCTTTCTCTTTTGCTTTTGCCTCTGCTTCCGGGCTAACTTTTGGCGACATAAGTATATGCCTTACATCAAGCTCCTGACCCCTTATTTTTTCTACATATATAAGGTGAAAACCAAACTCTGTTTCTACAGGATCTGATATCTCTCCTTCTGCAAGGCTAAATGCTGCTTCCTTAAATTCTTTTACAAACTGCGACTTACGGTTCATTTTCATATAACCACCGCTGGCTCCCGATGCCCTGTCTTCTGAATATAATACCGCTTTACTGTAAAAGCTGGAACCATCTATTATCTCCTGCTTTATCTGCCTGAGCTTGTCTATAACCTTTTGCTTTTCAACCTGCGATATCTCGGGTTTTATTACAATTTGTGCAATTTCCATCTCTGCACCAAATACAGGCAGGTCTTCCTTCTTAAAACTCGCAAAGTATTGTCTTACCTCTTCTGGGGTTATCTGCACCTCGTCAATGATCTTTTTTTGCATCTGCTCCGTAAGCTTCTGGTTCTTGATCATCTCGAACAGTTCAGTCCTAAAGGTTTCCATGTTCTTCTTTTTGAAGTACTGAACCATTTTCTCTTCAGTACCAAGGTTTTCCACGAAATAGTCTATCTGCTTATTCATGGTCTCGTTCACCTCTGCATCGCTAACAATAATACTATCCTGTATAGCATGGTGTGCATACAGTTTATCTTCCATAAGCTTACCTAAAAGCTCACAGCGTGAAATTTCCTGGATTGGAATATTTTGCGCCTGAAACTCCCTGTACATAAGGTCGATATCAGAATCCAGCACTACGAAATCGCCAATAACAGCGATAACGCCATCTACTTTGCTTTTTCCTCCCTGCTTTACCGGGAACGAAGGCTTAACAGTATCTTTTTTTACTTCAGGAATTATTTCCTGACCTGCTGCCATATTTATACCTAATACAGCAAGCGCTAAAAAAAAGGTAATCCTGTTATTTATAAATTTCATAGTCATTGTTTTTAATCGCGTCATCCGTTATTTCTTTTTGAAACTTCTTTATTAACTCTAGTTTCCTATTATTTATTATCAATTGCTGCAAAGTTGGCTTAATATATTCAAAAGGCGAAACCTGATTCCTTTCCAGCACCTGCTTTACTTTTACCACATACACATCTGTAGAATCGGGATATTGGTACGACATGCTTCCCGCAATATACTTATCCCTGTTTTCGGGGGTAATAAATGGCAGTTTTGTGTACACCTGATTCATATCTACCCAAACCGAATCGTTAAAGGCGAAACTTTTAAACTGTATCGACATATCGCTTAACGCTTTAATATCTTTTTTATTACCGCTTAAAAATTTACTTTTTATACTGCTAAGTTTAGGGTGGTCTTTTACCAGGCGGATGTACTTTAAACGAACCAGCGTTCCCGATGTTTTAAAGTTCTCCCTATTCGCTTTATAATACGCATTTAGTTCTTCGCTGGTAACCACAGTATCCACACTGCGCTTTACAAGTTCTTCCAGGTAAGCACCTGTGTAAAGATCTATTTCATACTGGCGGATAAGCTTTGCATACTCTGCCTGCTTGTCTTTACTTAAGTTTACCTGCGCCGCACTGTACAATAATTTTTGCGATGCCCAACGGTCTATATAGCTTTTTACTATAGCAATACTGTCTTCTTTAGAAGTCCCGGCCGGCACAATACCTTTAAGCTCTGCAGCATCAAGATATTCTTCGTTTACCCTGGCCACGGCTTCGGGTTTATCCTCTTTCTTAAAGTAGCTGCATGAGCCTACCGTAAGAACAAGCAGTAACAGTATTACCCTCTTTATCATTATTGATTAAGCTGTTGTTTAACCTTTGCAAAAACGTCTTTATTAACCTCTACGTTAAACTCATTCTTAAGATCGCCCGCCCATGTACTTTCCAGCTGTTGCTGATAATCATTAATAACACGGCCTTTACTTTCTTCAAGCGTTTTAGCACCGGCAGGAATAACTTTTCTTACCTGTAGCACATAGTAGTAGTTGCCTTCTTTAATAACGTCAGACACTCCCGCTTTCCACTGGGTTTGTTTTGGCAATACATCGCTGTCTTTTTCAAAAGTGCCCCATTTCTCAAGAATTTCTACTTTCCCGTCTTTATTAAGTTCTCCTTTAATATAATCGGTGTCTTTTCCTTTTTTAAGGAACTTTCTTGCCTTTTTAATCACATCTTCTTTAGTAGATGAGTAAATATCTGCATCAAGCCTGTCTTTCCACTGGTATTTAGCAACGTTGGCTTTATAATATCCTTCAAGTGCTACAGTATCATTTTTAGCTTTTTCCCAGATTTCTTTTTCCATAAGGTCAAATAACAACAGACCGTCACGGTACTCTGTCATTACCATAGCAAATTCAGGAAACTCTTCTTCTAAATTATCGTTGTAATATGTGTTAAGTTTCTCATCGGTATAGGTATTAAATAATACCTCTACCTGTTTAGCCAATGGCTTGATTGTAAAACCTGCCTTTTGCTGAAGGTGCGCATACGTAAGAAATTCTTTTGCTGTAAACTTCTTATCGTTATTTATGGTAAGAATAACCTGATCGTAAGAATCTATATTAGCAGGAAGTTCCCATGTCTGATAGTATACTTTATCATTAAATGCTTTAACTATTCTTGCATAAACCTTAGCATCTTTCTTAACCGAATATTTCTTTTTTAGATTATCGGTAAGCGATTTTGCTATAAGCCTTGAACGCTCATCCTTTTTAATTCTGTTCTCAAAATCAGGCTTAACTTCATCAAACGACCTGATCTTATTTTTTTCAATAAGCTTTACAATATGCCATGCATACTGCGACTGGAAAGGTTCCGAAAAATCACCTGCATTTTTAAGTTCAAATGCCTGGTCTTCAAATTCGGTAGAGCTTAATTCGCCCGATGAAAAACGGTTTAGCTTTCCACCTGCCTGCGCAGAAGCCTTATCTTCAGAGAATTGTTTTGCCAAAGTTGCAAAATCTTCACCCTGCTTTAATTTTTTGTAAATATCCTGAATGGTAGATTTAGCTTTTGCAGCTTCTTCGGGATTATCTTTTTTAGGCTTCATGATCATAATGTGGGCAACAGTAACATCTCCCCTGTTATCCCTTATGTCGTTCACCTTAATAATGTGGTAGCCAAAACGTGTTCTTGTTATTTTAGAAATCTGACCTTTTGGTGTTTCAAAAGCAGCAGATTCAAACGGATATACCATCCTAAACACAGAAAAATACCCCAGGTTACCTTTGTTTTCTTTAGCAGAAGGGTCATTGGAGAATTCCTGAGCCAGTTTTCCAAAATCTTCTCCGGCAAGAGCCCTTTTTCTTAAATCGGCAATTTTATTGTAAGCCTTAAGCGTGTCTGCAGGAAGTGCATTCTCTTCAAGGTTTATAAGTATATGCGACGCGTTAATCTCTTTCTGAACCCTTGCATATGCCTCATCAACAAGCTCTTTAGTTACTTTACTATCGGTTAGATAGTTTTTTGCCAGTTGGGCACGGTACGACTTAAGTTCTGCAATATATTTTTTGTTGTTCTGAAGCCCCAGCTTATTTGCTTTGTTTACTTTTAATTTGTAACCAATAAACAGGTTAAGGTAGTTGTCCAGGTCTTTTTGCGAATCGTCTTTTACAAGGTCAAGGTTTTTTTTATAAACCCTTACAAATTCGTCTGTGTAGTATGGCTTTCCGTCAACCGTAAACAGTACTTCTTTTTTTACTTCCTGAGAAAAAGACAGCGCTGTTACAAACAGGCTAAGCCCTAAAAGAACTTTTTTGAATTTCATTATAAAACGTAATTTATATGCTTTAATCGGTTAAGTAAACGCATAGAAACATGAAAAAGTATGTCTCGTTATTTTTTGCGACCAACAAAAGTAACAATTCGCAAAGATTATACAAGGATATATTTAATTTATGTTAATCTTGAGAGGAGTGGCAAAGTGGCAAAGTTAAGAACCTCACCCCAACCCTCTCTGAAGGAGAGGGAGTCGTAACGTGAAAATTGATTTCACTATGTTGTATTATATTACTCTTCCTCTTATTCGGAAAGGGGTCATGTCCCAGGATTCTAAATTTAGATGTTTCATAAAAAAATGGGGAAGCGTTCCCCTTCAGAACGCTTCCCCGGTAAAAAAAACTGGTAATCAAAAAAGCCTTTATTTTTTTACGATAATAAAGTCAGAACGCCTGTTCTGGAAATGCTCTTCGTCAGTACACTGCACACCGTTTTTACACTTGTTGCGCAATCTTGTTTCACCATATCCTTTCACACTCTCTATACGTGTAGGTGCTATTCCGCGCGCAACAATATAGTCGTACGTAGATTTCGCCCTTTCGTTAGATAATTTAAGGTTATATTCGTCTTTACCGCGTGAGTCGGTATGCGATTCGATCTTTATAACAATAGCAGGGAAGTTTTTCATTACATAAACTACCTTATCCAACTCTACAGCTGCCTGGTCTGTAATATCAGACTTATTGAAATCAAAAAATATAGGCTGGATGTCTACTTTCTCCACGTTATCTTCTTTCTTAATAAGATCTTCGTAGTTAGAAAGTTCAAAGTCAATATTCTTAGTTTCAATATTTGGCTTCCTGTTCGTTTCAAGTTCTTTATCGGCCTTGGTATGTTCAGGCTTAGAAGCCTCAACTTTTATCTTGCTGCCACAGGGCACTTCTACCTTATAGGTACCATCTTCTTTGGTTTTTGTAGATGCAATTACATCGCCATACTGGTCGTACACCTTAACATCTGCCAGGTTAATGGCAATCTTGTATTTAAGGTTGGTAATTTTACCCGATACCCACTGGCTGCATGCAGGCTCCTGCCTTGTAAAATAGTAAATATCATCATCGCCTTTTCCACCCGGCCTGCACGATGAAAAGTAACCGTACGTATTGTCTTTATTTACAATAAACGAAAAGTCGTCGCGGCTGCTGTTTACCGGTTTACCCAGGTTTTTAGGTTCAGAGAAATCAAAATCCTTTACCCTTCTTGTTTCAAAAACATCAAGACCTCCAAGGCCGTAATGCCCGTCTGACGAGAAATACAGTATAGAATCATTTACAAAAGGGAACATCTCCCTACCCGATGTATTAATTTTAGAACCCAGGTTTTGCGGAGTTCCTACTTTGCCATCGCTAAAAACTTCGGCAACATAAAGGTCGGTTTCGCCAAAGCCTCCCGGCATATCAGATGCAAAGTACAGCCACTTTCCGTCGGTAGATAATGCAGGGTTACCCACAGAATAATCTTTACTGTTAAACGGGAGCTTCTCTTCGCTGGTTAGCTTGTTTCCATCCAGTGTACCTTTAATAATTTCAATATTATTGGTACCTGCCTTACTGTTTTTAAGCCTGTCGCTATCAGTCACTACATTAGAGCTGTAGTATACTGTTTTTAGATCGGGCGAAAAAGTAAGTGTAGCATTATGGTAACTGGACTGATGACCCGGTATAAATTTTACATCGTTAAAAAGCGATCCGTCTGCGGCATTCCTGTCGGCTACAAAAAGGTCAAGAAAAGGCTGGTCATTCCATAAATAGGTCTTACCGCCCACCTTGGTAGTATCTTTACTTGACGAGTACACTATCTTTTCTCCAAAAAATGCCGTACCAAAGTCAGACTTGTCGGTGTTAACCGCCAAGTTGGTAACTGTATAATTTTCGGGAGCCTGTACAAGGCTGTCAAGGTACTTTTTCTGAAGGATTAGCCTATCAATAGCCGCCTGGTCACCTTTGGCTTCCAAACGTTTTTTAAGCAGCTCGTCAGCCTTAGTATAGTTGCCTTCTGCACGCAACGACTGTATGTACCTGTTAAAGTACTGGTCGTCCATTCCGCTGGCGGTAACCTCATCAAGCTTACTATACCATCGCAATGCACTGCCCGTATTACCAGTGTAATAATAGGCATCGCCCGCATGTTTAAATGTTTCAATACCCGGATCTTTAGCATCCTTCAGGTATTTCTCATACTCTTTTGCTGCATCTACATAGGCAAATTCAGCAAACAGCCTGTCGGCTTTTTTCAGCCTCGCTTGTCCAAAACCGGCTGTAACACATAGTAGCAGGCTGAATAAATATATCTTTCTCTTCATGATGTTCGTTTTTAGAAAAACCTTGGCGATTTGATTCGGGTTGATTTAGGCATTAACTGGAATCGCAATACAATTTCGTGCGATCCGTCGTTATACTTATTAAGCTCCGTTACAGAATAGTCGTAAGAATACCCCACGAAGAAGTTCCTGCTTACCTGGAAACCCAATAGTCCGCTTACCGAATCATCAAAACGATAGGCTGCTCCCAAAGTTACCCTTTCTGAAATTAGAAAGTTAGCCGAAATATCTGCCGTAATTGGTGCTCCCGAAACTATTTTAGCCATAAAAGCCGGTTTAAACTTAAGATTCTCCGAAAGGTCAAAAACATAACCTCCTATAACATAGTAATGCAACCTGTCTGAAACCGCTGCTTCCTGAATATCATCATAATAATCAGACCTGATAAAGTTAGGTACCGATACCCCTGCATACCATCTGTCTGTGTAATAATATATACCTGCGCCTATAGATGCCATAACCTGGTTGTTTACATTGGTATTAAACAATGGGTCGTTACCCTGGTAGTAGGTTCCTTTAGACCAGTCTATATTAAGTACCCTTGCCCCGGCTTTAAGGCCGAAAGCAATTTTAGAATTAAAGCTTACCGGGATGGTGTACGAGAAGTTACCGTTTACGTGTACTTCTTCAGCCGGGCCTATCCTGTCATTTACTGCGCTTAGCCCCAACCCTATCTGCTCGTTAACCGGTGCGTGCACCGTTAATGCCTGTGTAGTTGGTGCGCCATCTATGCCCACCCACTGGGAGCGGTGCTGCAATGTTGCCTCGAGGTAACCGGGAGATCCGGTGTAGCCGGGGTTCACAGTAAGTGTATTGTACATGTACTGTGTATATTGCGGATCCTGCTGTGCCTTAGCGCTTATAGCTGTAAGGATGACACATATCAGGAAATATCTATTTATAATTTTTGAAGTGATTTTCATACTAAAAATTTTTATGTTGAGAAATTTTAAAGCGGCAGGCATACTGCCGCTTTATTATATTCCCGTTTATCTCATAATATATAACCATCCTGTTTTTGCTTCGCCATCAATTTCAAGCACATAGAAGTAAGTTCCTGCAGGCAGCTGCTCGCTTCTTCTTACTACTCCGTCTACATTAGCGGTTCCGTCAAAATCATTCATATAGCCTGATTTCCTGTACACCGGCGATCCGTATCTGTTAAATACTTCCAGCTTATTATTAGGGTACGATTCTATACAGTCTACTCTAAAGGTGTCGTTTATACCATCTCCGTTAGGCGAGAACTCGTTGAATACTGTTAAACACGAAGGTATAACTGCTACTCTTGCCGTGTTGTTGCTTAAGTTAGAATCCTGTGGCGATGAGTTTAAGATGGTAACCACATTTTCGTAGTCTCCGCCAAATAACACTTTCGTCTCAATATCTAAAGTAGCATCTATTCCTGCAGGAAGTTCCGGTATACTCCAAACACCCGTTACAACGTCATAAGAACCGTGGCTCACAATAGCATTTACAAACTCATAACCGCTAGGAAGTGGCTCACTTACAATCACATCGGTAAAGGCACTTTGTCCGTCATTACTTACTGTGATGGTAAAAATAACATTTTCGTTAATATTTGGTGCAACTATGTTAACAGTTTTTGTAATGCTTAGATCTGAACAGCTAGTAACCTCAATATCAAGGTCTGCCGAAGCAACTCCCGAACATCCGTTAGCATCTGTATAAGAAACACTTACAAAGGCCTGTCCAACTTCTGTCCACCTTACGGTTACAGTATTGTCTGCAGTTGTTCCACCGGCTATAATATCGCCGCCAACAACATCCCATACATATGCCGTGTTACCAGCCTGAGTTGTATAGGTAACTTCTTCGCCAAAGCATGCTGTTGGTCCGCCACCTGTTATGGTTGCAGTGCCGCCTTGGTTTATAATTACTGTTACAGCAAGCCTTGTTGCACTTGCACATCCGTTTACTGTTATAGATGCATAATACGTAGCATTGTTAGTAAGCGGAGCGTTAGCGTTTAGAGGAATACCACCTGTTGCGGTTGTGTACCAAACTACTCCCGGCTCATTTATCTGGATGTCTGCCAATGTAGGATTGTCTCCTGCACAGAACTCCTGAGTTGTATCTGCCGTAGTTGGCGTAACACCGTTATTTATAGTTACAGTTATTGCAAGGCGTACTGCGCTTTGGCATCCTGTTGCAGGATCTGTGTACGATGCATAGTATACTGTAGCATTAGTAAGTGGTGTTGTACCAGCCAACGCTGTACCTCCTGTTGCATCGGTATAGAACACAACTCCGGTTTGGTTTACCTGAAGGCTTGCCACTGTTGGACTATCTGCCCCACAGAATTCCTGAGTTGTATCGTTCGTTGTTGGTGTAGTACCATTGCTTATAGTTATTGTTACCGCAAGGCGAACAATGCTTTCGCAGCCTGCCGGCGATACAATAGAACCATAATAGGTTGCACCCGATACCAATGGAGTTGTTGCCGCAATTGGCGTTCCTCCCGCAGAAGTTGCATACCAAACAACGCCCGGCTCATTTACCTGAATGTTAGCAACCGTAGGGTTGTCTATAGTACAGAATGTCTGAGTCGTATCGTTTGTAGTTGGCGTAGCTCCGTTCTGGATAATTACCGTTATTGCCAGTCTCACTGAACTTACACATCCGCCTGCGTTTGTACTTGCTGCGTAGTATATAATTTCGTTAGAAAGAGGTGTTGCAGGATCTACAACTGTACCTCCTACCGGAGCTGTGTACCAAACTATTCCCTGTCCGTTAACCTGGATATCTGCAACAGTTGGATTATCTGATGCACAGAACGTTTGTATTGTGTTATTTGTAGTTGGCGCTGTGCCGTTATCTACAGTAACCTGTATTGCCAGCCTTACACTGCTTGCACAGCCTGTTGCAGGATCTGTGTATGATGCATAGTAAGTTGTACCATTTACAAGCGGTGTGTTAGCTGCCAGAGCCGTACCACCTGTAGCTGTTGTGTAGAATACCACACCAGGCTGGTCTACCTGAATGTTAGCCACTGTTGGCGATGTAACCACACAGAATGTTTGTGTAGTATCTGCCGTTGTTGGCGTAACACCCGGGCTAACCGTAACGGTTACCGCAAGCCTTACTGCACTTACACAGTTTCCTACTGTTATGCTTCCGTAGTAGGTTGTTCCGTTTACAAGCGGTGCAGTTGCAGGAACTATTGTTCCGCCCGTAGCCGCAGTATACCAAACCACACCCGGCTCATTTGCCTGTAGGTTAGCCACTGTTGGTGCATCTATAGTACAGAAAGCCTGAGTAGCATTGTTAGTAGTAGGCGTTGGAGCACTGTTTACCGTAATTGTCACTGCTAAGCGTACTGCACTTGTACAGCCTGTTGCTGCATCGGTTAACGAAGCGTAGTATGTTGCACCGCTTACAAGCACTGTAGTATTAGGTACTACTGTACCACCTGTAGCTGCTGTGTACCAAACCACACCTGTTTCGTTTACCTGTATGTTAGCTACTGTTGGATTTGTTACCGAACAGAAATCCTGAGTAGTATCTAAAGTAGTTGGCGTTGGCGCATTACCTACTGTTACCGTTACCGCAAGCCTTACAGCACTTGTACAGCCTGTTGTAGCGTTAGTTAACGATGCGTAGTAAGTAGTTCCTGAAACCAGTGCCGTAGTGTTAGCAACTACCGTACCTCCTGTTGCAGCTGTGTACCAAACCACACCTGCCTCATTTACCTGTATGTTTGCTACCGTAGGATTGCTTGTTAAACAGAAATCCTGAGTAGTATCTGTGGTAGTTGGCGTTGGTGCATCGGTTACTGTAACCGTTACTGCCAGTCTTACCGAACTTGTACAACCAGATGTCGCGTTAACAAGAGCTCCGTAATAAGTGGTTCCGTTTACCAGTGCCGTTGTAGCAGGTAAAGCAGTTCCGCCTGTAGCAGTTGTAAACCATAGTACACCTGTCTGGTTCACCTGTATGCTTGCAACCGTTGGGCTGTTAGCTACACAGAAGTCCTGAGTACTATCGTTGGTTGTAGGAGTTGGCGCATCAGAAACTGTTACAGTCACTGCTAGCCTTACTGCGCTGATACAACCTGTACCTGCATCGGCTAACGATCCGTAATAGGTAGTTCCTGAAACCAGTGCTGTAGTATTCGAAACAATTGTTCCGCCTACTGCTGCGGTATACCACACCACACCCGTTTCGTTCACTTGTATATTAGCGACTGTAGGACTGTTAGCCACACAGAAGTCTTGAGTAGTGTCAGTCGTTGTAGGTGTTGGTGCATTACCAACAGTTACTGTTACCGCAAGGCGAACTGCACTGATACATCCTGTACCTGCATCGGTTAACGAACCGTAATAGGTTGTTCCGTTTACAAGTGCTGCTGTATTAGCAACTACTGTTCCGCCTGTTGCTGCTGTATACCAAACCACTCCTGCCTCGTTTACCTGTATGTTGCCTACTGTAGGGTTTGTTACCGAACAGAAGTCCTGAGTAGTATCTAAAGTTGTAGGTGTTGGCGCATTGCCCACTGTTACTGTAACAGCTAAGCGTACTGCGCTTCCACATCCTGTAGCAGGATCAACCAATGAACCGTAATATGTTGTACCAGATACAAGCGGCGTAGTATTAGCTACAAGTGTTCCGCCTGTTGCAGCAGTATACCATACCACTCCGGTTTGGTTTACCTGAATGCTGCCTACTGTTGGCGCATTTACAAAACAGAAATCCTGAGTTGTATCTGCAGTAGTTGGCGTTGGCGCATTGCCTACCGTTACTGCTACCGCAAGTCGCACTGCGCTTATACAGCCTGTACCTGCATCTGTTAATGATGCATAATACGTACCGCTTACAAGGGCTGTAGTGTTAGGCACTATCGTTCCGCCTGTAGCTGCTGTGTACCAAACCACTCCAGCCTCGTTCACCTGGATATTTGCAACGGTTGGACTTTCTGACTGACAGAAGTTTTGTGAAGCATTGTTTGTAGTTGGCGTTGGTGCGTTGCCCACGGTCACTGTAACCGCTAAACGTACTGCACTTGTACAACCTGTTGCTGCATCTGTTAATGAAGCGTAATATGTTGTACCGCTTACAAGAGCTGTAGTATTGGCTACTACTGTGCCACCTGTTGCAGCTGTGTACCAAACTACTCCGGTTTCATTTACCTGAATGTTAGCTACTGTTGGATTGTTAATAAGACAGAAGTCCTGTGTAGCATCAAGCGTTGTAGGTGTTGGAGCATCGCCAACGGTTACTGTAACCGCTAAGCGTACCGAACTTGTACAGCCTGTTGCAACATCTGTTAATGATGCGTAATATGTTGTTCCGCTTACAAGCGCTGTTGTATTCGGTACTATTGTACCACCTGTTGCGGCGGTGTACCAAACTACCCCAGCCTCGTTTACCTGTATGTTAGCTACTGTCGGGTTGTTTACCAAACAGAAATCCTGAGTAGTGTCGTTCGTAGTAGGTGTTGGTGCGTTACCTACGGTTACTGTTACAGCAAGCCTTACTGAACTGATACAACCTGTACCTGCATCGGTTAGCGATGCATAATACGTTGTTCCGCTTACAAGGGCTGTAGTGTTAGGCACTATAGTTCCGCCCATAGCTGCTGTGTACCAAACCACACCTGCCTCGTTCACCTGGATATTTGCAACGGTTGGACTTTCTGACTGACAGAAGTCTTGTGAAGCATTGTTTGTAGTTGGCGTTGGTGCGTTGCCCACGGTCACTGTAACCGCTAAACGTACTGCACTTGTACAGCCTGTCGCCGCATCTGTTAATGATGCATAATAGGTAGTCCCGTTTACAAGGGCTGTAGTATTGGCTACTATAGTTCCGCCTGTTGCAGCAGTGTACCAAACAACACCAGCTTCGTTTACCTGAATGTTAGCTACTGTCGGGTTATTTACCAGACAGAAGTCCTGAGTAGTATCAAGCGTTGTAGGTGTCGGAGCATCGCCTACGGTTACGGTTACCGCTAAGCGTACTGCACTGATACAACCTGTTGGTCCATCTGCTAATGAAGCGTAATATGTTGTTCCGCTTACAAGCGCTGTTGTATTTGGCACTATTATACCGCCCATTGCAGCTGTATACCAAACTACGCCTGTTTCATTTACCTGTATGTTAGCTACCGTAGGATTGTTTGTTAAACAGAAATCCTGAGTGGTATCATTTGTACTCGGTGTTGGCGCGTTGCCCACAGTTACTGTTACAGCCAGACGAACTGAACTAATACAACCTGTACCTGCATCTGTTAATGATGCATAATACGTACCGCTTACGAGCGCTGTAGTATTAGATACTACTGTACTGCCTGTTGCAGCTGTGTACCAAACTACACCTGCCTCGTTCACCTGGATATTTGCAACTGTTGGGTTGTTTACCAAACAGAAATCCTGAGTAGTATCAAGCGTCGTAGGCGTTGGTGCATCGCCTACAGTTACTGTAACTGCTAAGCGTACTGCACTCGTACAACCTGTTGTTGCATCTGTTAGCGAAGCATAGTAGGTTGTTCCACTCACAAGGGCTGTAGTAGTAGCGACTATAGTTCCACCCGTTGCTGCTGTATACCAAACCACTCCGGTTTCATTTACCTGGATACTTGCAACTGTTGGGTTGTTTACCAGACAGAAGTCCTGAGTAGTGTCGTTTGTAGTTGGTGTCGGTGCATCACCCACGGTTACTGTAACCGCTAGGCGTACTGCACTTGTACAGCCTGTTATTCCGTCGGTTAACGATGCATAGTATGTAGTACCGGATGCCAGTGGCGTAGTGTCAGGCACTACTGTACCACCTGTTGCAGCCGTGTACCAAACAACACCTGTTTCGTTTACCTGTATGTTAGCTACCGTAGGATTATTTGCTAAACAGAAATCCTGAGTAGTGTCTCCTGTTGTTGGCGTTGGTGCATTACCCACGGTCACTGTTACCGCAAGACGTACTGAACTGATACAACCTGTACCTGCATCTGTTAATGATGCATAATACGTACCGCTTACAAGTGCTGTAGTATTTGGCACTATAGTTCCGCCCGTTGCTGCTGTGTACCAAACTACACCTGCCTCGTTCACCTGGATATTTGCAACTGTTGGGTTGTTTACCAGACAGAAGTCCTGAGTAGTATCAAGCGTTGTAGGTGTTGGCGCATCGCCTACAGTTACTGTAACTGCTAAGCGTACTGCACTCGTACAGCCTGTTGTTGCATCGGTTAGCGAAGCATAATAGGTTGTTCCACTCACAAGGGCTGTAGTGGTAGCGACTATAGTTCCGCCCGTTGCAGCTGTATACCAAACTACTCCGGTTTCATTCACCTGGATATTTGCAACTGTTGGATTATTTACCAGACAGAAGTCCTGAGTAGTATCGTTTGTAGTTGGTGTCGGTGCATCACCCACGGTTACCGTAACCGCAAGGCGTACTGCACTGATACAGCCTGTTGGCCCATCTGCTAATGAAGCGTAATATGTTGTTCCGCTTACAAGCGCTGTTGTATTCGGTACTATTGTACCACCTGTTGCGGCGGTGTACCAAACTACCCCAGCCTCGTTTACCTGTATGTTAGCTACTGTTGGATTATTTACCAGACAGAAGTCCTGAGTACTATCTAATGTAGTTGGTGTTGGCGCATTACCCACGGTCACTGTTACCGCAAGACGTACTGAACTGATACAACCTGTACCTGCATCTGTTAATGATGCATAATACGTACCGCTTACAAGTGCTGTAGTATTTGGCACTATAGTTCCGCCCGTAGCTGCTGTGTACCAAACCACACCTGCCTCATTTACCTGGATACTTGCTACTGTTGGGTTGTTTGCTAAACAGAAGTCCTGAGTAGTATCTAATGTAGTTGGCGTTGGTGCATCGGTTACTGTTACCGTTACTGCTAAACGTACAGAGCTTGTACAGCCTGATATTGCGTTAACAAGAGCTCCGTAATATGTTGCTCCGTCTACCAATGCTGTTGTAGCAGGTAAAGCAGCTCCGCCTGTAGCAGTTGTAAACCAAATTACACCTGACTGGTTAACCTGAAGGTTGGCTACTGTAGGATTGTTTATTACACAGAAATCCTGAGTAGTATCATTAGTTGTAGGCGTTGGCGCGTCAGAAACTGTTACAGTTACTGCTAGCCTTACTGCACTTATACAACCTGTACCTGCATCGGTTAACGATCCGTAGTAAGTAGTTCCTGAAACTAGTGCCGTAGTATTCGGAACAATTGTTCCGCCTACTGCTGCGGTATACCATACCACGCCTGTTTCATTTACCTGTATATTACCTACTGTCGGGTTGTTTGTTAAACAGAAGTCCTGAGTACTATCTAAAGTTGTAGGTGTTGGCGCATTACCAACTGTTACTGTTACCGCAAGGCGAACTGCACTAATACATCCTGTGCCTGCATCGGTTAACGAACCATAGTATGTCGTTCCGTTTACAAGTGCTGCTGTATTAGCAACTACTGTTCCGCCTGTGGCAGCAGTATACCATATAACCCCTGTTTCGTTTACCTGAATATTTCCTACCGTAGGGTTTGTTACCGTACAGAAATCCTGCGTAGTATCAAGTGTTGTAGGTGTTGGAGCATCTCCAACAGTTACAGTTACCGCAAGGCGAACTGCACTTATACAACCTGATGCTGCATCGGTTAACGATCCGTAATAGGTAGTTCCACTTACAAGCGGTGTAGTGTTAGCTACAATAGTTCCGCCTGTGGCAGCGGTATACCATACCACTCCTGTTTGGTTTACCTGAATATTACCAACTGTTGGCGCATTTACAAAACAGAAATCCTGAGTTGTATCTGCTGTAGTTGGCGTTGGCGCATTACCTACTGTCACTGTAACAGCTAAGCGTACTGCACTTATACAGCCTGATACTGCATCTGTTAATGATGCATAATACGTACCGCTTACAAGTGCGGTAGTGTCTGGCACTATAGTTCCGCCTGTAGCTGATGTGTACCAAACTACTCCCGGCTCATTTACCTGGATATCTGCAACGGTTGGACTTTCTGACTGACAGAAGTCTTGCGATGTAGTATTTGTAGTCGGTGTTGGGGCATTGCCTACAGTGACTGTTACTGCAAGGCGAACTGCGCTGATACAACCTGTACCTGCATCTGTTAATGAAGCGTAATATGTTGTTCCACTTACAAGGGCTGTAGTATTAGGAACTACAGTTCCGCCTGTTGCTGCTGTATACCAAACTACTCCGGTTTCATTTACCTGAATGTTAGCTACTGTTGGATTGTTAACAAGACAGAAGTCCTGAGTAGCATCAAGCGTTGTAGGTGTCGGAGCATCGCCAACGGTTACTGTAACCGCTAAGCGTACCGAGCTTGTACAGCCTGTTGCATCGTTAGTAAGTGCGCCGTAGTATGTTGTACCATCTACAAGAGCTGTAGTATTAGGTACTACTGTACCGCCAGTTGCAGTTGTATACCAAATAACTCCTGTTTCATTCACCTGGATGCTTGCAACTGTAGGGTTGTTTACCAGACAGAAGTCCTGAGTGGCATCGTTTGTAGTTGGTGTTGGGGCATCGGTAATTGTAATAGTTACCGCAAGCCTTACCGAACTGATACAACCTGTTACCGCATCGGTTAGCACTCCGTAATATGTAGTGCCTGATACTAAAGGCGTACCAGGAAGCAATACTGTACCACCTACAGGAGCACTGTACCATGTAACATCCGGCTCATTTACCTGAATGTCTGCAATAGTTGTAGAATCTGTAACACATAAGTTTTGTGTGTTGTCCAGTGTTGTTGGCGTTGGCACATCATCTACAGTTACTGTTACTGCAAGGCGTACTGCGCTTTCGCAACCGTCTACCACTAAAGCACCGTAGTATGTGTTTCCGTCAATTAGCGAATCTGTGTTAGGAACTACAGTACCACCCGTTGACGCTGTGTACCATATAACACCCGGCTCGTTTACCTGGATGCTGGCAACGGTAGGGTTATTGGCAAGACAGAAATCCTGGGTGGTGTCTGCAGTTGTAGGTGTTGGCGCATCGCCAACTGTTACTGTTACTGCCAGTCTTACTGAGCTCGAACAGCCGTTTGCAGCTGTTACCGAAGCGTAGTAAGTTCCGGAAACTAAAGCCGCAGTAGCAGGAACAATGTTTCCTCCTGTTGCTGCATCATAGAATACTACACCCGTTTCGTTTACCTGGATGCTGGCAACCGTTGGGTAATTAGCACTACAAAATGCCTGCGGATTAGTAATGGTTGTAGGCGTTGGCGCATCGTTAAGCTGCACTGCAATCGCCAGCCTTACCGGGCTTTCGCAATTGTCAGCGGTTCTAAACTGTGCTGCATAATATGTTGTGCCGTTAACCAAAAGTGTAGTTGCTGGCAATGCTGTACCGCCTGTAGCAGCTGCATACCATCTTATATCTGTTTCTACTACTTCAAGGTCTGCTATTGTAGGTGCATCTGCAACACAAAATACCTGTGTAGGCTCTAATGTTGTAGGCGTAGCTACAGGATTTATTAAACAATCGTCGCAAATTGTACCAACGTTGTTGTAGTTTCCTTCATAATAGTTATCAAGTACAAATACATCGGCAATATAGTTATTAAAGTCACCGTTAGCCATTCCGGGATCTGTAGACTGAGGATCGCTGTCGTTATTAAATAACCTTACACCTTCCACACAGCACTGCCCGCCCGGCAATGTGAATGTAAATAACAATAACTCCTGACCTGCCTGGAAGTTTACCATAGAACCGTTTGAGGTTACAGCATGGAAATCGTTAGCAGGTGCCGCTGCCGGAGCAAATACTCTCGAAGCATCTGTCCATACACCGCCATTAACCGTTATAATTGGTAGTGCAACATCTGCTATAGTTGACGGAAGCAATATGCCTGCCTGTGTACCACCCGCTATAAAGAAGTTTGAAGCACTAAAATTAGGTCGTGCATATACTGCATACGTACATGTAGCAGGGTCAAATTTAAGTGTGTACTCAATTTGTGGCGTTATAGTACAGTTAGGGTTACCCGGATTAGGGCTGCATGGGTTAAGCGGATTGCTGCCTGCTATTACCTCATCACCATCATTTATACCATCACCATCGGTATCGGCAACTGTAGGATTGGTTCCGATAGTTGCTTCTTCCGAATTAGAAAGTCCGTCGTTATCCTGGTCACACGTAGGTGATCCCTGATTTGGAGAACATGCATCTAACGGATCGCTCGCATTGGTAACCTCATCACCATCAAGTATACCATCACCATCGGTGTCGGCTACCAGTGGGTTAGTACCTAAGGCTGCTTCCTGAGCATTGGTAAGTCCGTCACCATCCTGGTCGCAAAATGCCAAGGTGCCGTTAGGGCTACATCCGTCAAGCGGATTACTACCGTTTGCCACTTCTGTTCCGTCGTCTATACCGTCGCCATCGGTGTCGGCTACTGTAGGGTTAGTACCTAATGTAGCTTCCTGGGCATTGGTAAGTCCGTCGCCATCCTGGTCACAGCCGGCAAAGTTTAAGTTAGGGCTACATGGGCTTAACGGATTACTGCCATTCGTAACCTCTACCCCGTCGTTTATTCCATCTCCATCAGTATCGGCAAGTGTTGGGTTAGTGCCCAGCGTCGCTTCCTGCTGATTCGTAAGGCCGTCACCATCCTGATCACAGGTTGGGAAGTTTGCATTTGGTGAACAAGGACTTAACGGATTACTACCCGCAGTAACCTCATCGCCATCGTTTACACCATCGCTGTCTGTATCGGCGTTCATTGGGTTTGTACCCAAGGCAATTTCCTGTTGATTAGTAAGTCCGTCACCATCCTGATCGCAAGTTGGGAAGTTACTGTTAGGGCTACATGCGCTTAGCGGATCTGAACCAGCTGCTACCTCTGCCCCATCAAGGAAACCATCTCCATCTGTATCCGGGTTTGCAGGGTCTGTACCCAGTGCAACCTCATCTGCAAAGCTAAGGCCGTCGCCATCCTGGTCGCATGCCGGCGAATTAGGATTTGGAGAACATGGATTTACAGGATCGCTACCTCCGGCTACCTCATCACCATCATTTATGCTATCGCCATCGGTATCGGCAACTGTAGGATTTGTTCCTGCTGCTGCTTCCTCGGCATTTGTAAGTCCGTCATTATCCTGATCACACAATGGTGAAAGCAGGTTTGGAGAACAAGGGTTTAGCGGATCTGAACCTGCTGTTACCTCTGCGCCATCCAAAATACCATCACCATCGGTATCTGCAATTGTAGGGTTTGTGCCTAATATCGCTTCGTCGGCATTGCTTAGTCCGTCGCCATCCTGATCACAGGTTGGGAAGTTAGCATCCGGCGAACATGGGCTTAGCGGGTTACTGCCTGCTGTTACCTCTGCACCGTCGTTTATTCCATCTCCGTCTGTATCGGCAACCGTAGGGTTAGTACCTAAGGCAATTTCCTGAGCGTTGGTTAACCCGTCACCGTCCTGGTCGCAGCTTGCAAAGTTTGCATTTGGTGAACATGCGCTTAGCGGATCGCTGCCTGCTGTTACCTCTGCGCCATCATTTATTCCGTCGCCATCTGTATCGGCAGCGTTAGGGTTTGTCCCTAAAGCAGCTTCATCGGCGTTACTTAATCCATCATTATCCTGATCACAGGTTGGGAAGTTAGCGTTTGGTGAACATGCGCTAAGCGGATTACTGCCCGCTGTTACTTCAGCGCCATCAGGAATTCCATCTCCGTCAGTATCAGCAACGGTAGGGTTTGTTCCTAAAATTGCTTCCTGTGCATTTGTAAGTCCGTCACCATCCTGGTCACATAAAGGAGAAAGAAGGTTTGGCGAACATGGGCTTAGCGGATCTGAGCCTGCTGTTACCTCTGCACCATCTAAAATACCATCTCCATCGGTATCTGCAACGGTAGGGTTTGTACCATTTACAGTTTCCTGATCGTTAGTAAGACCATCGTTATCCTGATCACACGCAGCCGAATTTGTATTTGGCGAACATGCGTTTAACGGATTGCTGCCCGATATTACCTCTGCACCGTCAGGAATAGTATCACCATCTGTATCGGCAACTAAAGGGTTCGTTCCCAGAGCTGCTTCCTGAGCGTTTGTAAGTCCGTCACCATCCTGATCACACAGCGGTGAAAGCGGATTTGGTGAACATGGGCTTAACGGATCTGAACCCGCCGCTACCTCTGCACCATCAAGAATACCATCACCATCAGTATCGGCTACTGTAGGGTTTGTCCCGTTTGCTGCCTCGTCCTGGTTAGTAAGCCCGTCATTATCCTGATCACATAAAGCTGAATTTGCATTTGGTGAACATGGATTTAAAGGGTTACTGCCACTTGCAAATTCTGCACCATCACTAATTGTGTCACCATCGGTGTCAGCAATTGTAGGATTGGTACCTAAAGCTGCTTCCTGAGCATTGGTAAGTCCGTCACCATCCTGATCACACAATGATGATAGCGGATTTGGAGAACATGGGCTTAGCGGATCTGAACCTGCCAGTACCTCTGCACCATCAAGAATACCATCACCATCGGTGTCGGCTACTGTAGGGTTTGTTCCATTCGCAACTTCATCCTGATTGGTAAGCCCGTCATTATCCTGGTCGCACAACGGCGAGTTAAGATTTGGCGAACAAGCATTTAGCGGATCCGAGCCTGATGTTACCTCTACACCATCCGGTATAGTATCGCCATCGGTATCGGCAATTATAGGATTTGTACCTGCTGAAGCTTCTTGTAAATTTGTAAGTCCGTCATTATCCTGATCACAAAGACCCGCTAACGGATTAGGGATACATGGATTCGTATCGTCCGGATCTGTTACTGCCGGCACACCATCGTGATCATCATCTGTAGGACAGCCTGCTGAAGGAACAGGGCTGCAAGGATCTAATGGGTTACTGCCTGCTGCTACTTCTGCACCATCATTTATAGTATCACCATCAGTATCGGCTACAAGCGGATTGGTTCCGATTCCTGCTTCCTGAGTATTTGTAAGTCCGTCACTATCCTGGTCGCATGGACCGGCTGACAGATTTGGAGAACATGGGTTTAACGGATCTGAGCCCGCTGTTACCTCTGCACCATCCAAAATGCCGTCACCATCGGTATCGGCAACAAGCGGATTAGTTCCGGCTGTTATTTCCTGTGCATTGGTTAACCCGTCTCCATCTGTATCACATAAAGGTGAAGCTGCACTTGGTGAACATGGGTTTAACGGATCACTTCCGTTTACTACCTCAGCACCGTCGTTTACACCATCACCATCGGTATCTGCAACTATAGGGTTTGTACCTATAGTAGCTTCCTGAGCATTTGTAAGTCCGTCTGCGTCCTGGTCACACAGTGGTGAAAGCGGATTCGGTGAACATGGGCTTAACGGATCTGAGCCCGCTGTTACCTCTGCACCATCTAAAATGCCATCACCATCGGTATCTGCAACTGTAGGGTTGGTACCTGCTGCAGTTTCCTGAGCATTGGTTAACCCATCACCGTCCTGGTCACATAGTGAAGAGCCTACACTTGGCGAACATGGGTTCAACGGATCTGAACCTGCTGTTACCTCTGCACCGTCACTTACACCATCACCATCAGTATCACCAACAGTAGGGTTTGTGCCTATTGTAGCTTCCTGAACGTTGGTAAGTCCGTCTCCATCCTGGTCACATAATGGAGAATTAACATCCGGTGAACATGCGCTTAGCGGATCAGATCCTGCTGTTACTTCATCACCATCGTTTATACCATCGCCATCGGTATCGGCTATTGCAGGATTTGTACCTGCTGTAATTTCTTCATTATAATTAAGTCCGTCACCGTCCTGGTCACATGAAGCCGAATTGATATTAGGCGAACATGGATTTAATGGATCTGAACCTCCTGCTACTTCCGCACCATCGTTTACACCATCGCCATCCGTGTCACCAACCGTAGGGTTAGTTCCTACAGATGCTTCCTGGGTATTAGTAAGCCCGTCACCATCCTGGTCACATGGGCCTGCCGCCGGGCTTGGCGAACATGGGTTTAACGGATCGCTTCCGGCAGTAACCTCAGCACCATCAAGAATACCGTCACCATCGGTGTCGGCAACCAGCGGATTTGTTCCGGCTGTAATTTCCTGATCGTTTGTAAGGCCATCACCATCCTGGTCGCACGCAGATGAGGCAGCGTTTGGCGAACATGCATTTAATGGATTAGAACCTGCTGTTACCTCAGCACCATCAGCAATACCATCACCGTCAGTGTCAGCAACTGTAGGGTTAGTGCCTATAGCCGCTTCCTGAGTATTGGTAAGTCCATCTGCATCCTGATCACAAGGACCGGCTGCCGGGTTTGGTGAACATGGGTTTATAGGATCTGATCCTGCGGTTACCTCAGCACCATCTAAAATGCCATCACCATCGGTATCGGCAACTGTAGGATTGGTTCCTGCTGCGGCTTCCTGAGCATTGGTAAGTCCGTCTCCATCCTGGTCACACGTTGGTGAAGTAGCGCTTGGCGAACATGCATTTAACGGATCACTTCCGTTAGCTACTTCTGTTCCGTCGTTTACGCCGTCACCATCTGTATCGGCAACTGTAGGATTTGTCCCTGCCGTTGCTTCCTCATCATTGGTAAGACCGTCATTATCCTGATCGCAAACAGGCGAATTTACATCGGGCGAACACGCATTTAGCGGATCACTTCCGTTAGTTACTTCAAGTCCGTCATTGATTCCATCACCGTCAGTATCGGCAACCGTAGGGTTTGTTCCTGCTGTTGCTTCCTGTGCATTGGTTAGTCCGTCGCCATCCTGGTCGCACAAAGGCGAATTAAGGTTTGGCGAACATGGGCTTAACGGATTACTTCCGCCTGTAACCTCTGCACCATCCAAAATGCCATCACCATCGGTATCTGCGATTGTAGGGTTTGTTCCCGCTGCAGCTTCCTGGGTATTTGTAAGTCCGTCATTATCCTGGTCACATGGGCCTGCTCCCGCATTCGGAGAACATGGGTTTAACGGATCGCTGCCATTGGCAAGTTCTGTTCCGTCATTAACGCCATCATCATCGGTATCGGCCACTGTAGGGTTGGTACCTGCTGCAATTTCCTGAGCATTGGTTAGTCCGTCACCATCCTGGTCACATATTGGTGTATTGGCATCAGGGCTACATGGGTTTAACGGATTGCTACCGTTAGTTACCTCTGTACCATCGTTTATGCCATCGCCATCAGTATCGGCAACTGTAGGGTTTGTGCCTAAAGCAGCTTCCTGGGCGTTTGTTAGTCCGTCGTTGTCCTGGTCGCAGGTTGCGAAGGATGCGTTGGGTACACAGGGATTGTTGTCATCCGGGTCTGTGGGTACACCAACACCATCGCCATCGTTATCTACAATAGGACAGCTGGTACCTATGTTGGCATAATTGGTCCCGTAATTATCCTGTAGGCTGTATACGTTACTAAGATAATTCTTAAAGTCGGCACCGTTCATACCTGCTGCGCCCGATTGAGGATCGGACGTGTTATTAAATATACGTGCGGAAGCCACACAGCCTTCGGCCAATGTAAAACGGAAAAGTACAACTTCTGTACCTGCCGTAAAATTAACCGTAGAACCATTTGTGGCTATACCGTGAAAATCGTGTGCTATATCTGCAGCAGGGGCATATATCTGTGAGTTGTCTGCCCACGGGCCGCCATTAACCGAGACCACCGCAATATTTGAATTGGCTACCGATGCCGGAAGTACAACTGTTACCTGGCTACCTCCCCCAAAAAAGAAATTGTTTTGGGTAAAAGTGGGCCTGGCATATACCTCGTACACGTTGGTGCCTTGTAAATATCTCAGGGTAAGGTCAATTTGCTGCGAAAAGAGGTACTGGGTGGGCATAAAGAGCCCAGCCAATACTAGTATTTTAAGTATAAAACTTTTCATACGCTAATTGTATATGGTTTAAAAATGGTTTGATATAAAATGAAGCTTATAACTGCATTTTATTGGGGCAGCTGCTCAAACATTCCGTTGTAGTTAGGCAGTACATTTGTGTTTAGCGGATAGGTAACAATAATATTCAGCATAATCTGCCTATCATTTCCGGCACCGTCATACAGTACCCTGCCATCCATATTTACATCTCCGGATGCATACAGGTTTGCATTTGCGTAATTTAAAATCTGCGATGCATTACCCGGATGTGATAATACCTGAGATGCAGTTACCTGCCTGTCGTTTGCCAAACCATCGTATTTTACCTGGTTATCAAAGTTGGCATTACCACAGTAAAGTGCTCTTACAGCACCAACTGTTGCCATTGCCTGATCTCCTGTATAACCTGTAAGTGCAAAAAGATTAGCACTTGTTGTGGTTGTAAAATCCAGCGTTACTGCCTGGTTGGCTACCGTAAGCGCCTGGTTGTATAAAGCACCAAAGTGGTTTCTGTGTTTTATAGATACCCTAAAAGTTCCGGGAAGGTTAGCAACAAGTGCACCGCCATTTGCAGCAACAACATCGCCATCTCTTTGTACAAGCGCAGATATTGTTCTTACTACCGTTTGCGGGTTTGCCGCATCGCGAACTTCTACAAATACCCAGTCTACAATTGCATTACCCGTACCGGCATTCGCCTGAAGTACCGCTGCTGTTGTAACCTCTGTACCGCCACCGCCTACATGCGTAAACCTTGGGCTTACTGTTGCACTATAAGGCTGGTTTAACGGAATAAGCCCGGCTACACGAAGGTCGTCGCGCATTAGTCCGCCCGAATTGCCAAATAATGCACCCTGAAGCATAACTTTAAGGTTTAGCGTTACATCGCAATTAGCATTTAATACTGCCGTAATAGCAAGACGTGTTGTGCTTTGGCAACCTGTTGTAGCACTGGTTAGCGTAGCGTAGTAAATAGTGTTATTAGTTAATGGTGTTGTAGGTGGCAACAATGTACCGTTGGTAGCGGCAGAATAAAATGTTACTCCCGCCTCATTAACCTGAAGGTTTGCAACCGTTGGCGAACCAAAGCCACAAAACTGTTGTGTAGTATTATTTGTTGTTGGTGTTGCCACAGGTGTAACTGTAACTACAACCGGAACCCTTGATGATTCTTCGGGACAACCAATTTTTGCAGCTGCCACGTAAAATGTAGTTGTAGCTGCTAATTGGGCAGTTACATACGGAGTTCCTGATGCAACAGTTGTTGCTGTACCTCCTGTTGCTGTAGTATACCAATGTAGTTCATTTCCTGCCGATGTTGTTGCAACCAACGATGCTGTACCGCCAACACATGCAAAATAATTACCTCCCGCAGGTAGTGTTATTGTTGGAGGTGCTACGGTTCTTGTTACACCAAAAAAGTCCAGGTTTTGAGCCAATGATAAACCTACTAACGACGTAAAACGGATGGCAATCCTGTCTATAGGTGCACCCGGATTTACAGGAACTGTTGTAATAACATCTCCCTGGAGGTTTAACAAATTAAGTGTTAAAAGCGTATTCAGGCTTTGGTTAGAAACCTGTGTGCCTCCGTTAAAAGTTAAAACGCTTATATTATTGGCTACATTTAAATCGAGTAATGTTGACGCAAGCCGTATACGTACGCCAAACTGGTCGGTAGCATTGGATAAACCTTCAAAATAAACCGTTTGCTCTATTGTAGATATAAGCCCCAAAACACCCAAACTTAATGTAGAGTGATTGGTTGTATTAGCATCAATAGCAAACTGAGGATTCTCTACCCCTGCACCGCCAAGGCCCAGAACATCCAGAGATAAACCCGGAGAGGTAAAACTCGTAAAAGCTGGCTGTCCGCAATTGGCAGGAGCCGATACATAATAAGCATCAAAAACGTTTAATACTTTAGTAGTGCCTAATCCTAATAATGCACCGCCTGTACGGTTAGTAATCCTTATACGGTTATAAGAGGCTGCTGGTGTTATTGCAATTAAATACTCCCCCGATGCATTAATTACAATCCTAAGCCTGTCTGTTGAAAAGTCTGCCACATTCTGGCTTTGCCCGGTAAGTACCGGTGTATTGACATTCTTTGCCTCAACGGTAAATTCCTGGGCTCCTAAAAGAACTGCCCCCAGCACATTGGCTAAGAGGTTTCCAAGGCTTCCGCCGAGTAACGATGGCAATAGCTCATCCTGTGTTGTAATTTTTACATAGCTGGTTGTATTTGCCGGCAATGTAGTAGCGAACTGCAGTTCTACGTGGCCTTGATAGGCACCAAGTCCTGCTGCAAGACCAGAACTCGCCCTTACCTGGGCGGAAGTGGTCATAACCCCGTCATATGACAAAGGAACGTTGTCTGAATTAGCTGAGCTGGATGCAGACGTAGCATAAACTCTCGTTTGAGCTAGTACCTGGTAAGGAGACAGGCATAGCGCCAGCATGAACAGCAGGCAGAGAATTTTGTGATTTTTGAGAGTAGTTTTTAATACCATAAACGTTAAAGATTAATTTAATAATTCATTGGTTCACGGTATGAAATTACTCCCACACACACGTATTCTTATAGCTTTATTGCGAATATCGCAGAAGTATCGACAAAAATTCAAATTTTATCGATGAATAACATAGTTAAATTCTGATTAAATTTCATCAAAAAATTAGCTATTTATTACAAAATTTTACTTATTTTATTTAAATATTAAATAAGTATTTAAGCCCCCGATTTAATTCGCTGCCTGACCATTGGGTTAGATATAACCATGCAATTTTTTGTAGTTACTTTAATAACATTGCTGTATTGCAGACATTGAATACCACCTAATGTTCTACTACTTACTCTTCTGTAAAAAGTATCCTGTGTTAAAATCGGAGGTTGGTATACGGGAGAATTGGAGGTAGCGATTTCTGCCCAGTCGGTCTGGTTTAAAGATGATTCCCATTTGTAGGTTATATCACTTCCGGAATCGTGCGTAATACTGGTAAAAGCAATAGGCGATCTTGTAAGGCATACTGTCTGTTCCCCACTGATAGTTCCGCCCGATGGTGTATTTATTACGGTTATGGTTACAGGGGTTATTGGCCCTGCGCAGCTACCATAATTTAATCGTGAATAGTAGGTAGTTGTAGCAGTGAGAGCCGGAGTAACGATACCCTGCCCCGAAGTTGTGGTTGCCAACACAGTTCCTCCCGCCGATGATGCATACCAATTTATGGAAACACCAGCCGGAGCGGTTGCAACTACTGTTGAAGCACCCCCTTGGCATATTGCAGGATTTTGCGTTATTACAGGTTCACCAAGCGTTCTGGAAACACCATATACATTAATACTGCCCGTTACCCCAACAACAGATGAAAGCCGTATTGTTATCCTGTCTACAGGTTGTCCCGGCGTCATAAATAATGTCATGGGCTGGTTAGCCTGTGGGGTAAGAATATTTAGGGCTAGTAAACTGCTAAGTGTATAGGTTTGCACAACGGTGTTTCCGTTAGATGCAATTACAGACACACTGCCCAATACACTGGCTATTGTTTGCGGCACACTCAATCGTACAGCAATCCTGTCTGATGCAAATGACAGCCTGTCAAAATACAACACTTGCTCTATTGATGAAGCCACACTGATATTTGCCATTTTTATGGTTGAATGGTTTGTATTGTCGGTATCAATTGCATAACTTGGATTAATTACCCCTACAGACCCGTTATTCAACAGCGTCACAGTTATGCCGCTTCCTGTACCGTTGTAAGAACTATACACAGGCGTTGTGGTACAAACCGGTATATCGGTTATATAATAGGCCTCATATACATTTATTGTTTTTACAGTTCCAAGCCCAATCAATGCCCCAAGCCTGTTGGTTACCCTTATACTTTTGTATTCTTTATCGGGAATTATACGTACAAGGTATTCTCCGGCATCATTTACCAGAAGTTTCATTCTGTCGGTATTAAAATCGCCTGCCGTCTGGCTGTTCCCGGTCAGTACGGCAACGCCATCCTTATCTTTGGCTTCAACAGTAAATTCCTGATTCCCGGAAAGTATTCCACTCAGCACAGTATTTAATGTACCGCTTAGCAATCCGTTTAAAATTTCGGTACTTGCCATATTTATTTTTACATATGATACCGTATTAGCGGGTAATGGCGTAGCAAACTGTAAATCGATATGTCCTGAATATGCACCTGCTCCCAATATAACCCCCGAACTGGCACTTACAACGGCAAAGGTTGTAAGGTTACCGTCATGGGCTTTAGCAGCATCTGTAGTATGTGCCTCGCTTATTACAGACGATGCATATACCTTTGTCTGCGCATTGGCATTCGCCGAAAGGCATAGGTAAAATAATACACAAAATGTGCAAAGGTAAATGTGTTTTATAATTGGATTCCCCGTAACCAATTGATAATAAGCTTTAGTTTATAAAAAAGGCAGTAACGGGTAAAACTAACCTTCTGTATCGCGCGCGAAAAAACTTTCAAAAAAGCATCGATATAAATACCGTTTTTATCTATGAAAGGAACATGTTATCTTTGCGGCTGTAAAAAAGGAAAAGACTATTTTTGCAAATAATTTAAGAACAGAGGCAAAACGATGAATTTTAATAAAGAGATTGACAGAAGGCGTACTTTTGGTATTATTTCCCACCCCGATGCCGGTAAGACAACACTAACCGAAAAACTCCTTTTATTTGGGGGCGCTATTCAGGAAGCGGGCGCTGTAAAAAGCAACAAAATTAAAAAAGGCGCTACCAGTGACTTTATGGAAATTGAAAGGCAAAGGGGTATCTCTGTTGCCACATCGGTACTTGCCTTTAACTACAAAGACAAAAAAATAAACATTCTTGATACGCCCGGCCACAAGGATTTTGCTGAAGATACTTTTAGGACCCTTACTGCAGTAGACAGCGTTATCGTTGTTATTGACGTTGCAAAAGGTGTTGAGGAGCAGACCGAAAAACTTGTACAGGTGTGCCGCATGCGTAATATTCCTATGCTGGTGTTTATTAATAAACTTGACCGTGAAGGTAAAGATGCTTTTGACCTTATGGACGAAGTGGAGCAAAAACTGGGATTAACAGTTACTCCGTTGAGCTTCCCTATAGGTATGGGTTACGATTTTAAGGGTATATATAATATCTGGGAAAAGAACATCAACCTTTTTAGTGGCGACAGCCGTAAAAACATTGAAGAAACCATTGCCTTTAGCGACATTAGCAGCCCGGAACTTGAAAAGATAATAGGTGAAAAACCCGCAACACAATTAAGGGAAGAACTTGAACTTATTGATGAGGTATACCCTCCTTTTGACAGGCAGGCCTATCTTGACGGAAAACTTCAGCCTGTGTTCTTTGGTTCGGCATTAAACAACTTTGGTGTGCGCGAACTTTTAGACTGTTTTATTGAAATTGCACCATCGCCAAGGCCAAAAGAGTCTGATACAAGACTTGTTGAACCGGATGAAAATAAATTTGCCGGTTTTGTATTTAAGATACACGCCAATATGGACCCTAAACACCGCGACAGAATTGCCTTCGTAAAAATTGTTTCGGGTGTGTTTGAAAGAAACAAACCGTATTTGCACGTACGCCTTAACAAAAACCTTAAATTCTCGAGTCCGAATGCCTTTTTTGCCGAAAAGAAAGAAATTGTAGATATCTCCTACCCTGGCGATATTGTGGGCCTTCACGATACAGGAAACTTTAAAATTGGTGATACGCTTACCGAAGGCGAATTAATGGCCTTTAAAGGTATTCCAAGCTTCTCTCCCGAGCATTTCCGTTACATTAATAATGCCGATCCTCTTAAGGCAAAACAGCTTGAAAAAGGTATCGACCAGCTAATGGACGAAGGTGTGGCACAGCTGTTTACATTGGAAATGAATAACCGTAAGGTAATTGGTACTGTGGGTGCACTGCAATATGAAGTTATACAGTACAGGCTGGAGCATGAATATAATGCAAAATGTTCTTACGAGAACTTTCCTGCCTACAAAGCATGTTGGGTTAAGCCTGATGATGCTAAAAATGAAGAATTTGCCGAATTTAAAAGGATTAAACAAAAGTTTCTTGCCAAAGACAAGTATGGACAGCTTGTATTTTTGGCCGACTCTGATTTTTCCATCTCAATGACGCAATCTAAATACCCGAGCGTTAAGTTATTCTTTACTTCGGAATTCGACTAATCGTCAAAAAGACCAAAAAATTACTTTTAAAATGAAGGGGACTACGAAAAGTACGAAAAAAGTGATTAACTTTAGAAGCACCTTAGCTACATCTAAGTATTAATTTTTATTAGCAATTTTCGTTATGCTGCTTTGGCAGCTGCGGGCTACTGTTAAGTTTTTTTTCCTGTAATCTTACTACTTACAGGAAGACAGTTTAATAGGTGTGTATACACACCGCATATAACACCAATGGTAAAAGCGTATGCTTGCTGCCCTGTGTGTTCGTGGTTTAAATTGAAGAAATTTTATCCGTTATTACGTATACGATTAATGAAACATAAAAAATTGATATTTGCAATGTTGCTATTGGTGTTTGCTGCCTTCATGTCATGTAAAGGCAACGATGACGCATCCGGCAATACCAAACCTTTACAACCTCACAACTGCGCTTTTGAAAACAAAGCACAGGACTTTACTTATAAGCGTATTTTAGATAGTGCTTTTTATTATCATAATGAAGCCAGAAAACATCATTTAACAAATAAAGATTCTGCCCGGGCTGTAAAGAACATCGCCCTTATGGCAGAAGTTCAGCTTGCAGCAGGCGATTATTTTGGAGCCGAAAAAACAATTCTTGAAAGCATTCCCCTCATACAAGGCAAAGACAGCAACAAGCAATTAGTTACGGCATATGCATTTTTAGCAAAGGTTTACAGGCATCTTTTTGATCATAAAAATGCTTTGCTCTATTTTGAAAAAGCGCACGACACATCTAACGACAGTCTTGAAAAGCTTAACATTTTGCAGTCTATTGCTCATGTTTACATAGAAATGGGCAATTACAAAGAAGCTATAGGCATACTGCAAAGCATTAACCAATCTAAGGATATAGAAAAAGATGCTTTAACAGAAGCAAAAATTTCAGACAGGCTTGGCTATGCCATGCTTAAAGACAATAGCGGCGGACTGGATTATTTGTTATCTGCCCTGGAGATTCGTAAAAAAGAAAATGATATAAACGGATTATTTTACAGCTACACGCATCTATCTGAATACTACGATGCTAAGAATGATAGCAAAGCAGCAAAGACATATGCAAAGCTGACCTATGAAATGGCTCTTAAGCTAAGGGATCCTGAGAAAATGCTTAACGCACTTTCATGCTTAGTTAGTATAAGTACAGATGGTGAATTAAAATATTATTCTAACGAATACCTTAAATATAATACCGAACTTAAAAAAACCAGGAATGCTTTAAAAAACAGCTTTGACGACATTTTAGAAAACGACATTAAAGTAGCAAAAGCCGCCGTTAAGCAAATTGAAGCAGAAGACAGGGCACTTTTACTTGAAATAAGCAGTGATAATAACAAGTTATTATTGTTAAGCCTCATATTCACAATACTTTCATCTATAACTGTATATTATTTAATACGAACACGACATAAGAAAGAGCGTTTTATGGAGTCGTACTCCACGGAAACACGAATCGCAAAAAAAGTACACGATGAAATTGCCAATGAAATTTACGGTACGATAAACGACCTTGCTTCAGATGAAGACATTTCATTAACCGATAAAGAAAAACTTTTATCACGTTTGGATTCCATCTACCTAATGACAAAAAATATATCGAGGGAAACCAACAACATTCCAACCGGGTATGAATATCCTGAGCATCTTAAGATGATGCTTACTTCTTATTCGGGATATAACATAAATGTTATTATAAAAGGTTTAAACGATATTAACTGGGATTACATCGATTCTATTAAGAAAATCGCAACCTATCGCTCGCTTCAAGAGTTTATGGTAAACATGAAAAAACACAGCCAGGCATCGCTTGTTGTTGTAGATTTTACGGTAGATAATAAAAAGGTAGTTATAAATTATACCGATAACGGCGTTGGCGCTACCAAAGAAAAGCTGCTGACCAAAAACGGATTATTAAATGTAGAAAGCCGGATCGCTTCGGTAGACGGAAATATAAATTTTGACACAGACACCGATAAAAAAGGTTTCCATATTACATTAACATACCCAGTATATACGCCATATGTTCAGAAAAATTTTAATAACAGAAGACATTGACAGCATTAGCCTTAGCATTACTGCTATGCTGGAAAAGAATTTTGACGCCGAAATTATTAATGCAAAATATTGCGATGAAGGTTACCTTCTTATAAAAAAAGCAGCTCAGGACGAAAAACCGTTTGACCTGGTAATTACAGATCTTTCATTTAAAGATGACCATAGAGACACTACGATAAGCTCGGGAGAAGACTTTATTAAAAAAATAAGGGAAGAATTTTTTGATCTGAAAATTATTGTCTACTCTATAGAAGACAGGCCGTTCCTTATAAAATCACTTTTTAACAACAGCTATATAAATGCATATGTTGCCAAAGGAAGAGACAGCATAAGCGAACTTACTGATGCCATACATAACGTATATTATGGTAACATTTACCTTTCTCCCGAATTTGCCGATGTTTTAAAAGACCAGTCGGTTTTTGAAGTGGATAAATACGATGTGGAAGTTTTAAAATTGCTTTCGGAAGGATTTACACAAGAAGACATCAGCGTTGTGTTTAAGCAAAAAAACTACCCATCGCCCAGTACGAGCAGTATAGAAAAGAAGATTAACAAGCTGAAATTCATGTTTAAAGCTAATAATAGTATACACCTTGTCGCAATAACAAAAGACATGAGATTAATATAGGTAAGAATATACACACCGTATCCTCTGATTATTGTGTAGTTCATCGATTTTAACATAATTTTAACATTTGTTTACGGTTTTCCGTAAACAACTTTAAGCTATACCGATGTAACTTTAGTTATGTTAATTTAAAAAACTAAAAGCCCCCAATGAATTAATAACCACAGATATAAGGACAATTTTGTGCTTTTTTAGAGAAACTGCATTTTTAATGCACCTACTACAGTCAATCTTTAAAATCACAACTTTGTTTATCGCCCCAAATCATAAACGCTAACCCCCCAACCTAAAAATGCCTATGGTATAACAAAAGTCACATCCAAACTACACACCTTCGTTAAAACCAACATTAAACCTAAAAATTACTACAACAATGAAATATATAATTATCAAAGGAGCCAAAAGTGCCGGCAAAGCCGAAACTATTAACGCCGTTTGCAAACGATTAAAGCCTGAAGCTATACGTAAAGTGTACTTTTCTGAATCGGGAAAGGTATCATTAGAGAGTGTTACTCCCGCAGCAGGCATTTCGGATGGTACTTATATAGTTACCGTAAGAAAGAAAAACATTCTTATGGTATCAGGGGCACCAACAGAACAAAAGAAAAAAATAACTTCAATAATGGAATCTGTTTTACACCTTAACCTAAAACCTGATTTTGCTATTATTGCAATGCGCGGCCTTGAAAAGCTAAAGGATTTTTCGACATCTACTGAACTTGAAAAATTTGGAAAGTGCATTTATGAAACAAAGATATGGAGGATTCCTTCCTATACTTTTCATATGACAGAAGAATGGAATAAAAGGGTATCATATATTACTGCAATAACCTTGCATAACCTCTGACATTTAGCATGAACTAAACTTACTTTATACAAAAACAGCTCCCGAAAAGGAGCTGTTTCTTTTTTATGATATAATCTATTATGGAAGTAAGGTCCATACCTGAACACTGTAAGGCTTCATATTTAAACTGTTACCCCCTTTTTGAAAAGTTATATTAGGAGTTCCCGAATATAGCTTCAGCTTACTAAAGCTAAGGTCTTTATCGCGGTCTACCGTTACAAACTGCTCTTTTGCAGATAGGTTTATCATTACAAATACTTTATTCTGAACACCTGTTTTAGCGTCGGTTTGAATTCTTAAAAATGAAACTACCGCATTATTGCTATTGTGAATATCCTTATATACTCCAACAGCCAGCGCCGGATGCGCTTTAATTTTTATAAGCTCTTTGTAATAATTCCATAGTGAGTTTTTATCTTTTTGTTGCGCTGCCAATGACGAAGCCCCAGCTTCGGTATATTGATCGTATCCTGTTGTTCCCAGTTCCTGCCCGTAGTATACAGACGGTACACCGCCAATAAGCAGGTTTAATCCTGCCAGTACTTTTAGCTTGCCTGCGTCTATTTTAGGTAATGAAGCCAGGCGGCCTGTGGATGCATCTTCAAGTTCAAGTATCGGGTATTTTCCGGCAGGCAGTGCGTTAAAAGTACTGTCGGCAGCAATAATTATTTTCGACTTATCAAGGGCGGTTATCGCTTCCTGAAGTTTCTGGGCCGGCACGCCGTCTGCGCCTGCTTTAGTATACAGCGAATAGCGGAAAGATTTGGTTTCTATCGCATCGGTGATGATCTGAACGCCGGGGTTTATCTTTTTAAGATGTACAGACAAAGGCTCCCAGAATTCTTTGAACAGGTTTGCATTTTTACCCGTTGCATCTACTCTATCCTGAACAGCTTTAAAAACAAAACCATCAGCACCATCGTAAAAAACACCGTTACCATCGGGGTCTGTCCAATATTTCAGGGCTTTTTTGTAATAGTCGGCTACTTTAGCATTTTTCAGGTTAACGGCTACGGTTGCTTCTGTACCATTTACAGGTTTTTCGTTTTTAGAATCAGTATAATAAACATAATCGCTATACACTGATTTTATGTTTTTAAACGAATCTTTAAACCATAAGTTCGCTGTATTTACATACTGAAGATTGATGGTTTGATACAGCTTCATCTTTCTGTTATGTACTTCCTGTATCAGGTCGCGGTATTCTTTAAAGTTACCGTATTTAGGATTGATCTTTTCCAGTTCTCCGATAGCTGCACCATCTGAATCAGATTCATAAACGGGTGATATTACAAGTGTGGTTATACCCAGGTATTGCAGGTCGTTAAGCTTTTGCCTTAGCCCTTTTAGATCTCCATGACCGTCACCGTCGCTATCAGCGAATTTGGCAAGGTCTACATTGTATAGTACTTCGCGCTGGGCAAAAGAAGTCGTAATACACAACAGGCATACTGTGATTATAAGTAGTATTTTCATATACAAATTTTGATTGGTTTCAAATATAAGGCATTTATGCTGCAACATGATGTTATAATAACGCCGTAAGAGCGGATATTTGTTATTTTTGCCTAAGTTTAAACAACACTAGAGATGCTCATAATAGGAATTGCAGGCGGTACCGGAAGCGGAAAAACCACAGTGGTACAACAAATAATGAATGAACTTCCGTCAGATGAAGTTGGCATTATCTCGCAGGATTCTTACTATCGCCAAACCAGTGGGCTGAGCTACGAAGAACGGTCTAAAACCAACTTTGACCACCCAAACGCTATTGATTTTGAACTGTTAGCTACTCACCTGGCCGACCTCAAAGCGGGCAAGACAATAGAACAGCCTGTATATTCTTTTATTACCCATAACAGGACAAGCGATACTATTATTACGCATCCGCGGAAAGTTATGATCGTTGAGGGCATCCTTATACTATCTGACGCACACCTTCGCGATATGTTTGAAATCAAGGTGTTTGTTTATGCTGATTCTGATGAACGTTTAATCCGTCGCCTAAAACGCGATATTGCCGAGAGAGGCCGTGACATGGAAGAAGTTTTAAATCGATACCAAACCACCCTTAAACCCATGCACGAGCAATTTATTGAACCCACAAAAGCCTACGCTGATATTATTATTCCGCATGACAGGTACAACACTGTAGCTATAGACGTGGTAAGGGCTGTTATACACCAGCGCATAAAATAGTAGTTAGGCTTTTGTCTGTAAGTATTTTAAAGCTGCCAGCACTTTAGGAATTTCTTTCACTTTTGCTTCAGTCCAGAAGTATTTATCGAGATAGGCAGAGTTATTTAAAATTACCGAGAACACTTTTGTATTGTTTTGTATCTCGAACTTAAGCGTAATTTCATCTGAATTAAAGATGTATTTTACCGTCTTGTTTTTACCTGCCGATGCCTCAAGATTCGGAATTACATATTGTTCCAGCCATACTATCATGTCGTCAATTTCCTCCATACCTATCCAGGCATCTTCTTTAACCCTGAAATTATCGGCGTGCTGCTGTGTTACGTCGTACTCAGAAGTAACATTCAGCCCATACATTCTTGTGTTTTGTTTCAGGTCTATTATTTCCGCCGGGAAAAACTGTACGGTTTCGTTCCACCCCGATTTAAAAATAGCTTTTTCGTTTTCATCCAGATTGATCTGGATATAACTGGAACTGTCAATAAATTCAGATGCCGAAGACATCTTTGCGTTCTGCGCGAAAGACGCTGTACTTATTATTACTAGAAGACAGAGGTAAACATTTTTCATAGCTTGGTTATCTTATTGGGTTTTAAATTGCAAAACAAAAGTTATTCCATTAATTGAATTTAGGAGTGCAAAAGTTTGCAATTTGGAATCTGTCTTTTGGTATTTTGATGTAATTTAGCGGCATGAACGCATTCAAAAAACTAACTTCACGCTATCCTATCCTTAAAATACTAGGGAACAGGTATGTATTGGTTATTATTTTTGCTGCCGTATGGCTTACTTTCCTTGACAATTACTCTTATTTTGAAAATCGTGTACTTGATAAAAAAATAGAAGAACTGGAAGCCAACAAACGTTACTATATCCAGGAAATAAAAAAGGACAGTATTAGCATTAAACAGCTAAATAATGCTGACCAGACCGAAAAATACGCGCGTGAGAAATACTACATGAAACGCGAAAATGAAGACATTTACATCATAGAATTTGAAGATGACGTGCCCGTTGCAAAGGATGAGGATACGAAATCACTTTAAAATTTTTCTGCATGAGCGACAACCTATTTAATGAATTTGATCCGGTTTCTTCCAAACAGTGGAAACAGCAAATACAGTACGAGCTTAAAGGAGCCGACTATAATGAAACGCTTGTTTGGGAAAGTCCTGAAGGCATTAAGGTAAAACCGTTTTATCATATAGACAACTTTATGCAGGGCCCTGCTGTAGCAGGCAAAGCAGCCGAGTTTACTATCTGCCAGAATATTTTTGTACATGATGCAGAGAAATCGGCAGGAAGAGCGGCTTCTACACTTAAACGAGGTGCAGAAACAATTCGTTTTACGATTACAGACGAAACTATCGATGTAAAAACCATTCTTGCTAAAATACCAAACGGCACCTCCGTGTATTTTTATTTGGGTTTCATATCAATCGATTTCGTAAAGAGTCTCGATACTATAGCCAAAGAAAGGAATGCCGATTTTTATGTACAGCTTGACCCTATAGGTCACCTTGCAAAAGACGGAAACTGGCATAAAAATCTTGAAACAGATATTGAGGCTTTAAATACTATAGCTATTGCATGCAGCAACATTCACTTTTTAAATGTTGACGGAAGTATATACCAAAATGCCGGAGCAAATATTGTTCAGCAGATTGCCTATACACTGGCGCATGCCAACGAATATTTTAACCGTATTGCTACCATTAACAAGCCAATTGTGCTTCAGGTAGCGTTGGGTACCAACTACTTTTTTGAAATTGCAAAACTGCGTGCCCTAAGAACATTATTCGATCTTATTGCTGCAGAATACGACCATACTTTTGACTGCCATATTATTGCTACGCCAACAAAACGTAACAAGACGCTTTACGACTACAACGTAAATATGCTTCGTACCACTACAGAGTGCATGAGTGCCATACTCGGCGGAGCGAATTCGGTAGCCAATTTAGCATACGATGCACTTTACCATAAAGACAACGAGTTTGGCGACCGTATAGCACGTAACCAACTTTTAGTATTGAAACACGAGAGTTATTTCGATAAGGTAAATAACCCTGCCGATGGTGCTTATTACATAGAAGAACTTACCCAGCAGCTTGCCGAAAAAGCACTTGCCTTGTTTAAGGATATTGAGGCTAACGGCGGTTTTCTGACACAGCTTAAAGAAGGGACTATTCAGCGCAAGATCCAGGAAAGTGCAGCCAAAGAACAGGAATTGTTTGACAGCGGTAAAGAAGTACTGCTTGGCACCAATAAATACCCTAATAAGGCCGACCGTATGAGCCACGACCTGGAGTTATATCCTTTTGTAAAGGCAAACCCAAGGAAAACGCTTATTCAGCCTATTATAGAAAAAAGGCTTGCCGAAAAAATCGAGCAGGAACGACTTGAAAGTGAAAAGGCCGACGCTTAGCAGTAAAACAAAATCAGTATTTTTATGAAAGAGATACCAGATTGGCAGAAAGAGCAGATAAGAAAACGCACCGAAGCGTATAGAGGTAATCCGTCATCAGCACAAGATTTTGATGAGGCAATAAAAGATGTCGAACAAATATTAGAATCTGAGATTAATAAACTATCAACAATAAGTTTCATTACTATCCCGCGACCCTGAAAGGGTCGTACATAATAACCCATGGCTGAGTCATGGGGATAAAAAAATGAGAAAAAACATTCAACACATACAGCTTAAACCACAACAGGAAAAAGAAATCTCTTCTTCAGGAAAGGAAAACTTTTTGTTCGCCGAAGGCATAGAGGTCAAAGAAAACTATTCTGAAAAAGATATAGAGAACCTGGAGCACGTAGAATTCGGTGCCGGGTTTGCACCTAACCTGCGTGGGCCATATGCCACAATGTATGTGCGCCGCCCGTGGACAGTGCGCCAGTATGCAGGCTTTTCTACCGCAGAAGAAAGTAACGCTTTTTACAGGCGAAACCTGGCTGCCGGTCAGAAAGGGCTTTCTGTTGCGTTTGACCTTGCCACACACCGCGGTTACGACAGTGACCATGAGCGCGTTGTGGGTGACGTTGGTAAAGCCGGGGTAGCCATAGATAGTGTGGAAGACATGAAGGTGCTATTCAATCAGATACCGCTGGATGAGATGTCGGTTTCTATGACTATGAATGGTGCTGTACTGCCCATCATGGCCTTTTATATTGTTGCTGCTGAAGAGCAGGGTGTTGCCGCCGAATTACTTTCGGGAACCATACAGAACGATATTTTAAAGGAGTTCATGGTGCGTAACACATACATCTACCCTCCTGCCCCATCAATGAAAATTATCGCTGATATTTTTGAATATACCAGCCGAAAAATGCCGAAATTCAATTCGATAAGTATATCCGGCTACCACATGCAGGAAGCCGGTGCTACTGCCGATATTGAACTGGCGTATACCCTCGCCGACGGTTTGGAATACATTCGTACCGGACTTGCAGCAGGCATGAAGATCGATGAGTTTGCACCACGCCTTTCGTTCTTTTGGGCTATCGGCATGAATCATTTCATGGAGATAGCAAAAATGCGTGCAGGCCGTATGCTTTGGGCAAAACTGCTAAAACAGTTTGAGCCTAAAGACGAAAAATCGCTTGCATTGCGTACGCACTGCCAAACCAGTGGATGGAGCCTTACAGAACAGGATCCGTTTAACAATGTTGCACGAACAGCTATAGAAGCTGCTGCCGCTGCCTTTGGCGGAACACAATCATTACACACCAACGCGCTGGATGAAGCTATTGCATTGCCAACAGACTTCTCGGCACGTATTGCACGTAACACACAGATCTTCCTTCAGGAAGAAACCAAAATAACAAAAACGGTCGATCCATGGGCAGGCAGCTATTATGTAGAGAACCTTACCGACGAGATCGCTAAAAAAGCCTGGGCACTTATAGAAGAAGTAGAAGAACTTGGTGGTATGACCAAAGCCATCGAGGCAGGTATACCTAAACTCCGCATTGAAGAAGCCGCCGCACGTAAACAGGCACGTATTGACAGCGGACAGGATATTATTGTGGGCGTTAACAAATACCGCCTTGAAAAAGAAGATCCGCTGCATATATTAGACGTAGACAACCAAATGGTTCGCCGCCAGCAGATTGAACGCCTTGACCAGATAAAAGCAACCCGCGACACCCAAAAGGTAAACGAATGCTTAGCCAGGCTTACAGCATCGGCAAAATCCGGTGAAGGCAACTTACTGGAACTGGCAATTGAAGCTTCGCGCTACAGGGCTACCCTAGGAGAGATAAGCGATGCGTTGGAATCGATTTTCGGAAGGTATAAAGCACAAATTAAATCATTTAGCGGAGTGTACAGCAAAGAGATCAAAAACGATGAGAGCTTTGAAAAAGCAAAACAGCTTGCAAACGAGTTTGCAAAGCTGGAAGGCCGTCGCCCAAGGATAATGATTGCAAAAATGGGTCAGGATGGTCACGACCGTGGTGCTAAAGTAGTTGCCACAGGTTATGCCGACGTTGGTTTTGACGTGGATATTGGTCCGCTTTTCCAGACTCCGGCTGAAGCTGCAAAGCAGGCTGTTGAGAATGATGTGCATATTCTAGGGGTATCGTCGTTGGCTGCCGGGCATAAAACACTTGTGCCGCAGGTTATAGAAGAACTTAAAAAATACGGCCGTGAAGATATTATGGTTATTGTGGGCGGGGTTATTCCGGCACAGGATTACCAATACTTATTTGACAGCGGAGCCGTAGCCGTTTTTGGCCCCGGAACAAAAATCAGCGAAGCCGCTATTAAGATACTAGAAGTATTAATAGAAGGATTTGAAGAATAAAACAGGCACCTGATAAGTAATTATCAGGTGTTTTTTATTAATTTTAAATATGAAAAAATTCTTATTCTTACTTCTGGTTTGCGGTTCATGCTTTGGGCAGGTTAAAACAACGGCACTTAAAGCAGCACAAATTCCTAAAGCTATAGCGTATCATGGTAATGTTGTAACTACATTACGATACACCGATGCTTTGGGTGATAATATACTTATAACTACTCAATCCGAATTGACAGACGGTGCAGAACTTTACGCCTACCACTATACGCTAAAAGGTAGTAACTGGACACAGACCTGGAAAGTATATGATTTTGTAAAGGAATGCCCTGTAGATATTGAACTGGAATTTTTAAAATCGGCGATCACGGTTACCGACCTCAATAAAAATAATAAAGCCGAAGTATGGCTTATGTATAAAGTTGGCTGTCATGGCGATGTTAGCCCTGTGAATATGAAAATCATCATGTACGAAGATGGCAAGAAACAGGCTGTCCGCGGAGAAAATAAAGTTCAGGTAGGTGCTAACGATTATTTGGGCGGCGAATATACTTTTGATCCTCTTTTTAAAGAAGGCCCAAAACAATTCAGGGACTATGCCACACAGCTTTGGAAGAAACACATTGATGGTAAATAGCAATGGGCTGTCCCAATTTTACAATTATCATTATTCAGGTTTATAGAACTTTGAATAAATTCTATGCTCATGAATGCCAACACCTTTTTTAGCATCTTTTTATTGTCAGTTTTATTTCCTTTTTCTTCTCGTTCACAAAACAATAAAGCGCAATACCTCAAAAACAATTCATCAGTTTTAGATGATTCGTATACCTTTCCTCAAAAAGAGTTTAATGTAATCGGCTTTGGTGCCTATCATGGCAGTGCCAAAACTGAAGATGCCGAAATGTTTCTTATTAAATCAGTACTTAAAAACGGCAGTCTTCATTATTATTTTCCAGAAACTGATATCAGCATTGCTTATTATTTCAATGAGTACCTGAAATCGGGTGATGAAAAATTACTCAAAAACCTTATTGAAACCTATGGAACGCGTGTTCCGCAGGAAAGAACCATTGAGGTTTTCAATAAATGGAAGAAACTCAAAACTATAAACGACAAACTTCCTAAAAATAAAAAAATTACTGTGTTGGGTGCCGACCCGATCGTGACCTATCAATACACCTACAGGCATCTGCTTTCGATGATAAAAGACCCCATTAAATGGGCGCTGGCTAATGAACTTCAAACTACCGTTGAAAAAGATACTACCGACTTCTCCCCTTACTACAACAGTTATACTAAAGGACAGCTAAAAGCTTTTGTTTCTGATTATGAAGCAAACTCTAACAAATATCAGTCTTCGATACTCAATAAAGAAATGTTCGCACACCTTATTTCTACGATTAAGGTAAGCTTTACAAATTACAAGCGCGAAAAAGAAATGTTTAATAACTATGCACAACTTGCTAAAATTTACAAGCTAAAAGATAAGGTTCAGTTTTTCAGGTTAGGATTTGGACATCTTTTAAAAGCAAAAGAAGGTAAGCATGAAAGTTTCTTTTATATGCTGTCCAGTAACGGTATTTACCCTAAGGATAAGATCGTTTCTGTTATCGGTTATTTAACAAAATCGGAAGTTATATGGGAGGATAAATACAAAGATGGAGAGTATGTTTCGTCAGTAAATCAGGGTGATGAAGGCATCGGCGACAGCCCGAATGAATATTTTAAAGGCATAGAGCACCTGAAAAAAGCTAAGGTTGCCGACCTCACTATTTTTAGGCTTACAGGTAAAAACAGTCCGTATCAACAGAAAGGCTGCGACCTCATCGAAGTGATTGAAACTCCGCAAAAAAGGAAGGTCAATTATGGCGATAATACTACTGGCAGTTTCCTTGATTATGCTGTATTAATTAGCGGTTCTGCTGCATCAAAATCTATTTATAGCCAGCCTTAACCTTTATTTAGAAGTATTTTTAATGATTAATTCTTATTTTTGAGTTACAAAACATACTACTATGGATATAAAACAGATCTTTAAAAACAACGAAGCTTGGATTTCTAAACACAGGCAATCTAATGATCAATACTTCGAGAAATTATCAGAAGGCCAGGCTCCTTCAATACTTTATATTGGATGTTCAGACAGCCGAGTTACCGCAGAAGAGATCATGGGCTTACAGCCGGGTGATGTTTTCGTACACCGAAACATTGCTAACCTGGTTCCAAACACAGATTTAAGTGCCATGTCGGTTATTAACTATGCCGTAAGCGTACTTAAAGTAGATCATGTTGTGGTTTGCGGACACTATGGTTGTGGTGGTATAAAAGCCGCTATGGAATCATCGGACCTTGGAATACTTAACCCGTGGCTTCGTAACATCCGTGATGTATACCGTATACACCGTGCGGAGCTTGACGCTATTACCGATGAGCACCAACGTTACCAGCGCCTTGCCGAACTAAATGTACAGGAACAGTGTATTAATACGATTAAAACAGCCGAAGTACAGCGTGCCATTTCAGAAAGGCAGCTTACCGTACACGGATGGATATTTGATATTGGAACTGGTGCACTTAAAGACCTTAACATTGACTTTGTGGGAATCATGAAAGATTTCGTTCAGATCTACACCATAGGTTACAAACAATAAATTACCTACCCGCTAAGATAATTAGCGGGTTGTTTGTTATTACGCACCATGTTAAAACTTAGGTAAACAAAAATGGTTGTGGCAAATATCATTGTAACTTTAAGTATAAAATATACAATTATGCCTGAAGGACCAAGTATTGTAATTGCCAGGGAAGACATTATTGCCTTTAAGGGCATGAAAGTCATTGCCGCATCGGGTCTTGCCAAAATTGATTTTGACAGGCTGGAAGATGAGAAGATAACCGACATTAAAACCTGGGGCAAGCACCTGCTTATTTGCTTTAAAGGTTTTACCATACGCATTCACTTTATGCTTTTTGGCAGCTACCTTATTAATGAACGAAAGGCTACCAACACCAATCCCAGCCTTCGGCTAACATTCGAAGACAGCGAACTTAACTTCCACACCAGTTCGGTAAAACTGCTTGAAGGCGATATCAACTCGCACTACGACTGGAGCGAAGACCTTATGAATGACAAATGGAATGCCGATAAAGCTGCCCAAAAACTGGAGGCAATTCCAAATAAACTTATTTGCGATGCCCTGTTGGAGCAGGATATATTTTCCGGCCTTGGAAACATTATCAAGAACGAAGTATTGTACAGGGCACGGGTACATCCGGAATCTGTTGTAGGGAAAATATCAAAAGCAAAAACCTTCGAGCTTATTGAAGAAGCCCGAAACTATAGCTTTGATTTCCTGAAATGGAAAAAGGAAGGAGTTCTTAAAAAGAATTGGCTGGCGCATACCAAAAAGACCTGTATAAGATGCGACCTGCCCATGATAAAGAAATACACCGGAACAAAAAAACGAAGAAGCTTTTACTGCGAAAACTGCCAGATACTTCACCAATGAAAAAGAAAATACATATAGGCCTGTCTGCTTACAACAACAGCTATTGGAAAGGTATCTTTTATCCTGAAGACCTGCCGGCTTCTAAGCGGTTTACTTATTATTGTGAGCATTTTTCCACGTATGAGATCAATGCCACCTTTTATAAATTTCCAACAGAAAAGAGTCTTAAGGCATGGTATGATAAGAGTCCGCAAGAGTTTGTGTTTTCAGTGAAAGCGCCAAAGGTTATTACGCACCTTAAAAAGTTCATTGATGTTCAAAACGAGATTGACGAATTTTATAAGCTGTGTAGCGAAGGACTCAAACAGAAACTGGGCTTTGTGCTGTTTCAGCTTCCGCCGAGTTTTAACTATAGCGAGGAGCGACTTAACCTCATCCTCAAAAGCCTTAATCCCAAATATAAAAATGTAGTAGAATTTAGAAATGAAAGCTGGTGGAGAGGAGACGTAGCGGATGCTTTAGCCAAACATGGCATTATATTTTGCAGCGTGAGCTATCCTAAAATTTCAGATGCTATACAGGCAAACACGTCCACAGCATATGTAAGGCTACATGGCGTACCTAAATTATTCTATTCCGCTTATAGTGATGCCTACCTACAAAACCTCATCAATGCCATCGAAGATGAATCTGATGTAACCGAAGCTTACATCTATTTTAATAATACTGCCGGTAAAGAAGGCATAGCTAATGCGATTGTCCTTCAACAAATGATCTCCAATAAAAAAGCCACTGAATAAGCGGCTTCTTTGGGTATAAAGGTTTAGGTAATTTATAATTCAACAATAATAAATTCGCTTCGGCGGTTCGCAAGATGTTCGTTTTCAGAACATTTTACGCCATCTTCGCATTTATTAAGAAGCATGCTTTCTCCGTATCCTTTTCCGGTGATACGATCCTGGGAAATACCACTGTCAATAATATACTTAACAATAGCTTGTGCCCTGTTGTCAGATAGCTTCTCGTTAGACACATCAGACCCTCTTGAGTCGGTATGCGAACGCACATCAATTTTAGATGTAGGGTACTGCTTCATAAAGTTTATTACTTTATCGATCTGTACAGCGGCATCATCTTTAATATTGAACTTACCAAGATCGAAATAGATATGTTCAATATTAAATTCTTTCGCAAGGTCCATACCTACTTTTAACTTAGCATCTGTGGCAGCAACCTTGGCAACAGGTAATGGTGCAGATGGTAGTACGGCAGCCAGCGCAATAGCAACATTAGTATCGCCCCAGTCTGCCGGGATGTTAGCAGTAGCTTCTTTAGCAATATAGTTTGCAGCTTCTGCCTTAACGTAATATGTTTTACCACATTCTACGGTAAATGCATACAAACCTGCCTGATCTGTTTTAACTTCTTTTAAAAGCGCGTGAGACGCATCGTATATAGACACTTTTGCGCCTGTTAGTTCTTTATTGGTTTTTGTATCATTTACAAGCCCTACAAGATGTTGGCTACAGGCAAAATCCTGCTCCACAAGCTCGGTAAGATGGTAAACGTCGTCGAGTCCCCTACCGCTTCGCCTGTTAGACGTAAAATAACCGTTTTTGGTGGTTTCGTTAATAATGAATGAAAAGTCATCATAACGGCTATTGATAGGCTCGCCAAGATTGAATGACTTTGTAAACATGCCATTGGTGTCCATTTTGGAAACAAAAACGTCAAGCCCTCCCAATCCGGGATGTCCATCTGATGCAAAGTATAGCTTATCGCTGACGGAAAACGGAAAAGACTCTCTGGCTTCGGTATTAACAGTAGGCCCTAAATTCTCAGGTTCACCAAAAGTACCGTCTTCGTTTATAGTAACTCTGTAAATATCAGAGCCTCCATAGCCTCCCGGTTTATCGGAAGCAAAATATAAAGTCTTCTCATCGCTGCTTAGCGATGGATGCGCCGTATTAAAGTTATTACTTGTAAAAGGAAGTTCCTTTACATTTTCCCATCCGCCATCGCCATCAGCTTCGGCTTTGTATATTTTTAGCAGGATGTGTTTTTTGTCATCCATCTGTGCCTTGCCCTCATTATAATTATTACGGGTAAAGTACATAGTCTGAAGATCTTTTGTAAATGTGGGTGTAGACTCGTGTAGTTTAGTTTCTACATTCTTAGAAAATTTCTGAGGGTTCTTAAGGTTTCCCTTAGGTGTAATGTTAGCCTTATACAAAACTGTAAAAGAACGTTTTGTCCAGCTATCCCTGGTTTCGCTTAGTCCCACACTATCCCTGTTTGTTGTGTATACAATAGTGGTATCACCATAGAATGCCGGGCCGTAATCTGATAATTTTGTGCTGGCATCTGTAACTTTTATCTTATACCTGCCCGAATTATTTTTTATGGTGTTTAGATAGTTTTTATCCTGTCCATACATAGCTGCCCTAAGATCGCTGCCATTTTTGGATACGAAATCTTTAAGCAAAACATTAGCCTCGTCATATTTACCGATAGACTTAAGCGATTGCGACAAGCGATAGTAATATTCCGGCTCAAGTTCTTTTTTAAGCTTAAAAAGTTCGGTATACCAACGCACGGCGTTATATGGCTCGTTCTTAAAATAATAGGCATCACCCAGTTTTTCATAAAGGGTTACGGTGCTTTTTCCTTTTTTTATAAGATCCATGTAGGTTATTATGGCATCGTCATATTTGTATTTGTCGATGTAAACCGCAGCAGCCTCCATCTTTTTCTCTGCAACCCTCTCTGCTTTCGACGCTTTTTTCTTGGCCTTAGACTGTTTCTGGGCATGCACAGACAATGGTGCCAGCAGCAATACAAGCGAACATAGTATGTAAAGTGATTTCCTCATAGTAACGATTAAAAGAATCGGGGATTCATTACCTTTTCGTATTTTTTGAACAATTCAAAACGCAGGAATATCTCGTGCGAACCGGAGTTATAATTAGCAAGCTTGGTTGTTTCTGTATCATAGGTATATCCTATAAACAGGCCATCAGACACCTGAAACCCTGCCAGTGCACTCACGGCTGCAGACCAACGGTAAGCAAGCCCTAATGTAAACTTGTCATTGTACAGCACATTGGCTGTTAAATCTACCTGTAAAGGAGCTCCTTGTACGACTTTTGCCAAAGCAGCCGGTTTAAATTTCCAGTTGTAGGCAAGATCAAACACATGGCCCGCCATTGCATACACGTGAAAACGCTCTTTTACTACAGATATCTCGTTATCGGAATAATTATTTGTTTCTAATATATGAGGTACAGATAAACCAAAATAGCTGTTCTCAGAATACATAAATGCTCCTGCCCCAACGTTTGGTGTAAGCTTGTTATTTATATTGGCCGAAAACCTCGGATCGCTGGGATCGTAGATATTTAGCTTTGTAAAATCTACATTAAACAACTGTACAGACCCTTTGATACCTAATGATAACTTGTAATCATTGTTTACCGGAATTGTATAGGAAAAATCTGCCGCTATTACATTTGTATCTGTTGGGCCAATCTTGTCATTTACGAAAGAAACACCTAAACCTACATTTTTACCCACAGGGGCATTTAAAGATGCCGAGTTGGTAACCGGTGCACCGTCAAGGCCTACCCATTGCGCACGGTGTAAACCAAAAATAGTAGTTACACCCCTGGTTCCTGCATACGCCGGATTAATGTTTATGGGGTTGTACATGTACTGCGTATACTGGGGATCCTGCTGTGCCCAAAGTGCACTGTTGCAAACCAGTAGCAGGAGTATAGTAATACATTTAAATTGTTGCATTGTCATTACGTTTTTTAATATTAATCTGAGGATAAATAAAGGTAGCCGGCCTTTTTAATTGTACGGGGCTTAATACCCGGCTTTTCATAAACATATTCAATTACGTAGAAGTAAGTACCTGTAGGCAGTACCTTTTCGTTTGTTACGGTAGCACGACCGCTTGAACTGCCTTTAAATACATTTCCGTTAGTGTCGTAGCCAACAGTATCATAAACCCTTACACCCCAACGGTTGTAAATTTCAACCGAATTTTTAGGGAAGTCTTTAATATTGTCAATAACAAAGTGGTCGTTTTTACCATCGCCGTCCGGCGTAACACCATTGTAAATAACAATGTCGCCGGGTAAAAGAAGATCATCTTTAATTCTTGCAAGGGTAAAAATACCATAGCCTTTAACATTAACAACTGTAGTAACCGTACCTGTTGTAGAAGAAAGCTGGTTGGCAATACCGCCCTCATCTACCCAAAGGTGCTGGGCTTCATCCCATCGGACAATATGAATTTCTCCATAAGGCTCTGCGATAATTTCAGCTGGTGTGGTAGCAGTATCCCAGCTAAGGGTTAGCATAACATTTGCGTTACCGCCTTCTTTGTCTACCCTCCAGTACTCTTTGTTGTTAATTAATTCAATAACAGCAGTTTTGTTGGTGTGCGGATAAAGTTCATCTGAATTTTGAAAGTAATATTTACCTTTAAAAGCACTTGAACTCTCTGCTGGAGCAGAAATAGCAGCATACCTAAAATAACGGGCTTTGGTAATAGAGTCCTGATCTCCTATAGGATAAATAAAATCAGTTTCTCCATTTTTGATCACAAAACCGTCTACATGACTTTCATTATCCACATTGCTATGTGTTGCGTTGTTTTCAAATACAATGATTCCCCCAAATACATCATCCTTGACTGTTCCGTTTACAAAATCTGCATTGCCGCTCACCGAAATATCCCCATATAGTCGGAAAGCTGCTTCTGTAGCAGTGTTGTTTGGATTGTTAAACAATACGTTATAAAAATCTGCTGGTATGCTGCCGGTAATATTCTGCTGAGAGAATCCCTCAAAGCGGGTGTACCCGCTTCCCTTACTAGCGTTATATGTTGTTATGCCATCATTATTAAAATTTCCGTGAAAAATTACCTCTCCGTTATTTTCATACTCTCCCATGTCATCATTATCAAAATCAGACATGATGGTCATAAGCGTACCCGGGCTAACATATAATGCGCCCTGGTTTACCGTCTGACCGGTATTGTTATTGTTTTGGGCAGGTAACATTGCCGAAAACAATACACAAACGATAAGTAATATATTCCTGTTCATTGTATATCTTTTAAATGCCGTAAAGCATTAATTTTTTACTTTTTGATAGATCATTGGGTTTGTTATCACTTTACAGTTTCTGACAGTGACAACTACTGTACCAGTCGTAGATGCCGATTCGCACTTTGAGGTGAACCCGTTTATAACAGAGGTAGAAATTGTAGTACGCCTGTATTGTGTCGTTTTACGTATGACAGGTGGCAGGTAAGATGCCTCTGAAGCGCCTGCTATGACAGTCCAATTAGTACTGCCCTCTACCTGAGATTCCCATTTATAAGTAATATCACCCTGGCCTGAGCCTTGTGTACCCGGACCGATACGCGCCGGTGCCGTATCCATACATATGTTCTGATCGCCCGAGATACTACCTTCTTCCACGCGCGACATAACCGTAATTACAACCGGTGTTGCGTAGGCCTCACACGATCCTGAGATTGTTGCACGCCTGTAGTATGTTGTTTGGGTTAACGGTGCAGTGAATTTAAAATCGGCTGTCGTTACACCTGTAGGTGTCCATGTATTGGCATTACCACTTGGTGAAGAGTCCCAACGATAGTTAGTCGTGCTTGTGCTTCCCGAAGGTTGTAATGTAGCCGGAACAGTATTATAACATATGATCTGGTTTGAGCCAACCGAACCTGCTGAAACTTGCGCGGCTACTGTTATTATTATAGTATTAGAATAAGCCTCTCCAACACATGTTGTAGATATGGTTACCCTTCTATAATGAGTTGTTTGATTTAAACCTGCCGAAAAAGTATAACCTTCTGTAGTAACACCTGTATTTGACCATGAATTTGCACTACCATTAGGTGACGATTCCCATCTGTAATTTGCTACAGATCCCGGCTGACTTGATGTTAAAGGATTAGGAACTGCACCGTAACAAACTGTTTGGGCCAGAGCTATAGTTCCACCTGTTGGAGCGGCAGATACGGTTACGGTTACGGTATTTGTAAATACCTCGCCATAACATGGGCTTGATGTTAGGCCTCGTCTATATAAAGTAGTAGCCGCTATAGGGTCTGAAAATACATAGTTTTGCGCAGTTACTCCTGTAAAGTTCCACGTTGTGCCATTTGTTGAACTATACCAACGGTAAGTACCTGTACCTCCGCCAGCCCATCCGGAATCTCCTGTAAGATCTGCAGGCTTGTTACCGGTACAAACTGATTGCGTTCCTGAAATTGATCCTGAATTAGGATAAGTGTTTACTAAGATCCTAACTACGTTAGTCCCACTTGAAGGACAAGTGTTATTAATTGTTAGCCTCCTGTAAAAACGTGTATATGTAGCAACACCAGGTTGATATGTAGAGGAAGTAGCGCCAGCTATATTAGACCAACCATCTGTACCATTATCCGAAACCTGCCATTGATAACCTGTTCCTCCTGTGCCATCTTCTACAGACGTTAGTAACGCAGGTATCGCATTATTACATACATTTTGGTCATATCCAATTTTACCATTTGTTGGTACTGAAGGAACTGTCATCGTTACAACATTTGATACCTCTGTACCAGGACACAATACACCACTTGAGTTTGAAACGCCAATCCTTCGGTAAGAAGTTGTGACATTTATTATGGGAGGCTGATATGACGACGTTGTTTCTCCAGCTATATTCGTCCACGTTGGGTTAGTAACACTTGAAACCTGCCAGATATAACCACCATTAGTATCGGTACCATCTATATCATTTAAAATTCTTTGAGGAGCTGTACCATTACATACAGTCTGGCTACTTTTAATTTTTCCCGGTGTGGCTATAGGCGCAACAGTTACCTTTATAGCGTTAGTAGGCGACGAAGAGCGGCATGTTGTAGTACCCGAGTTATATGTTCCTATCGTATATCGTCTAAACCATGTGTTTTGTGTGAGAGGCCCCGGCGAATAAGTTGGCCCGTTTTGTCCGGCAATGTCTCCACTATACGTTATATTATCTGTTGACGATTGCCATGCATAAGTAATAGGAGCTGTTCCTGTACCCGGACTTTGAGATTGTATAGTTGTTGGGGTGCCGCCACTACAAACTGTTTTGTTATCATCTACAAGTCCTCCTGCACCTAAAAATGCAGCCGCAGTTACAGTAATTGTATTACTAAACACCGACTGGCATGAGGTGCCATTTGTATTAGAAAACGTTACCCTTCTGTAGTATTTATTAATCGTAAGATTATTGGGTTCCTGGTATGTTTCTAAATTTGCATTACTTATAGGGTTAAAATCAACATTATTAAACGATTCGTACCACTGATAGGTTAAATTACCCGCCCCTGTTGCGGCAAAGCCTGCGACAGTTGTAAATAACGTTGGCGCGGTACCAAAACATACCGTTTGGCTGTTTCCTATTGTTCCCGGTGTGGGAGATACAACACTTATTATCACATTTCCAGACGGAGCCTCACAAGCTTTTCCGTTCAGTGTAGAAATCGTGATCCTTCTGTAGTAAGTAGTTAGAGATACACCTCCGGAAAAAGTATAATCAATGTTGGTAGCGGTACCCGCCGCGGTACCCCATGTACCTCCCGCATTGGTAGAGGACTCCCACCTATATGTTATGGCTGCTCCTGCTGTTGAACTGCTACCTGGTGTTGTGCTCGTAAGTGCAGTTGGGGTTGCTCCCGGACATATCGACTGGTCTCCCGCAATACCTCCCGGATTTACAATGCCCTGTACAGTTATCGTTACAATATTAGACACGCCGGACGTACATGTCCTCGAATTACCTGATACTGTTGAGTTAGATACAGTAGAACGCCTGTAACGTGTAGTAACTGTTAGTACCGGTGGTAAATAACTTTCTCCCGATGTTCCGGGACCAGTTAATGTTGACCAGTTAGTTGCATTTGATGGAAAATGTTCCCATATGTATGATAATGTTCCTGCACCTGTAGGTGCGTTACCCGCACCTGATGCTGTAGTTATAGAATTTGGAGCGGTATTGTAACATACTGTTTGGTTCGTGCCAATCATACCCGGTGTCGGAGCAGAAACCGTTACAGTAACCGGATTGGAACCTGAGGATTCACAATCTTTATTTATACCATTATTAGTAAGTCTGGAAATAGTGATCCTTTGGTACTGCCTCGTAGCAGTTATCGCTGACGGAGGAGTATATTCGGGTGAATTTGAATTAGATATATCTATCCAGTTTTCCCCATTATCATCAGAATATTGCCATCTATAACGGATAGTTCCGAATGTAAGACCTGCTGCCGAACCGTTATTACCGGCAGTAACATTGCTTATCTTACCAGGCGTAGTTCCCGAACATATATTTTGGTTACCGCTTATAGTACCAGGAGTTGGGGTTGGCGACACATAAACATCTATTCTTGCTCTTGGTCCTTCACAAGTACCATTTACCTGGCTTACCCAAAAACTTTGAATACCTCCTGCTTCTGTAGAAGGTGTTGGAGCGAAATCTGATGAAAAACCACCGGATTCAGAAAAGTACCATTTTAACGTATAACCAGATGTTGAAGCGTTATTTGGATTACGCGTAGCTGTTAACTGTAAAGGTGTAGATCCTTGACAATAATAGACATTACTAACCGTAGGCGGCAGTGGAATTGCATACACATTAGCGACAGATGTATTATTTGTTGTGTTGCCTGGTGATTCTATATTATTACCGCTACTATTTATGTAACTTGATACTGCCGTAGTGGAGTAAGCAGTATATGGCGTTGTTTTATTTATAGTAAAAATAATAGGATAACTATAGGAATTACCGGATGTGATCGTTTGTGACTGGTTTGACAATAAAGTATATGTAGCCAATCCATTATTTGTTGACTGACTTACCACATCCCAACCATCAAAGTTATAAGAACCTATAGAAAATCCAGTAGATGCCGGCAAGGTTATTACCATTTTTAGTCTGGCAGAATTATTACCTGTACCTACAATTAGACCATCAGTACCAACACTCGCTGCTCTAATTGTAAAAAGATTACTCCCGTCAGAACAAGTATGGTCTACAATATTTACCGCTGTAACATCGGCTCCTTCAGCCAGCACAGGCGTTTCAACAATTGATGTATTGTTGTTCATGTCTGTATCATACTGTGGTGTAACAACAACTTTATTTTTTAAAAGATTACCTGTAGGCACACCGGTTAGCCTACCTGTTACAGTTACATAAGCAATACCATTTGCAGCAATTGATAATAAATTATGGCTTATTTTTCCCGCTGCATTATCCCTCGTGAAAGATGCGGATTGTGGATTGCCAACAAATCCAGACGGGGTAATCGATTCAATTAAAAAGCCACCCGGTGTAGTTATATTTGTTACAAACGGAACAACTCCGCCATCGGCATTGGTGAGATAATCTTCAAATTTAATATTATCCACCTGCATATCAGTATCATTATTAATTTCTATAGTGTACTGAATCTGATTGGTGGCTGAATTGGTACTCGTAAGCCCCCTTAACCATTCTTTATTTCCTCTTTTTATAACACGAATATTATTTGGTGTGGTAACAAGTAAGTTACGTATTTCATGAAAGTTAATATCACCACCTGTAGAGGCAGAAAAACCGAGTTTTAATAAAGCCGGAGGTACGTCTGTTGTTATATAACTAGTAACTAATCTAAAAGGACTATTTACATCAGGCCTAATTTTCCAGCGTACACTAATTCTATAAATTCCGTTAGCACTAAGCCGCTCAATTTCAATCTGAATCCTTCTGTAATATATGTTATCAGCAGGCCTTGTAGTTACATTCGTATTATAATCCAGTGCATTCTGTGCTCTATCATTATTAACGGACGTGCCTGCATCTGCAAAGCTAAAGCTATTGTTGTCATTATTATTATTAAGAACAGTAATCGTTGAACCTGCCAAATACCTGTTTGTAGGCTGCACACCGTTAACTACATTATCTGTGTTATTTGTTGTTGTAGGCCCTCTCATTATAACTGCGTTAGCCCTTACTGCTTCCACACCATTTCCGGCTGGTCCACCACGTTTTGGTCCATTTACAGGGTTGGCAAAGTTACCGTAAGCATCAAGGCCAATTCCAACGTAACCGCCAGCAAGACCTGTTGCCGATCCATTACCTGATGTATATCCCATCGAACCACCATTACCTCCAAGTTTAAAAGCACTTGTACCGTCAAAAAGAAACACACCAATACCGTCCGCTCCGTCGGCATTTTTATTTCTCCACATTTTAAACTCAAAATCAACCAATACACCTAATGATGATGGAAATGATTTATTTACGTAAGCAGATCCTTTCTTATAGTTATCAGAGTTAGTAAGCCTAAGCCATCCCTGATTAACCGGATCTGCATTTCCTGAAGTAAGTGCGGCATCGTCTCCAATAATAATATCCGGATTACCACTTCCGCGAAAATCTTCTGTTACAGCAAACTGTGCAAATGCTCCTGTGGTACCAAGAGCTAAAAATAACCCCAGGCAAAACAATGCTTTTTGCAGCAAACCAAAACGATATATATGTGTAATTTTTAACATAGTAGTTATATAAATTAGCAGGCAGGCGCAAAGATATAGGGCCTGCCGCCAATTATTATTATTTTACCACAAAAACAATGTTCATGTAAGAGCCTTCAGTTCCGGGGCCTACAATATTACCCGTTAACACTCCTCCTGCTGTCATCTGAAGATTTTGGAAAACAGCAGTATCATAGTATGTAATATAGTAATTAAGCTCAGTACGGCTGTGATGAGGGATTTCTGAAGGAGCACCATTACTTTTTACAAAAGTGGAGTTTCCAGCCTCGGTAAACTGCGCCAAATATTCAGCATATAAATCCCTTGTAAAAGATCCCTGAGTAGACGTATTAAATACAACAGCAGGCATGTAAAATACTTTAGGCATCGCTGCATTTGCAGATCTTAAAACACCATTAGTATCAGCTAATACAACTTTATCTGTAGCAACTGTGTTATATGCAGCTGTAACATCTTTAACTCTTACCGTTCCACCGTCTACATCTAAAGAATGCTGAGAAGTAGCTCCTGAGAAATTACCTATGGCAACTTTACCTGTCTGGTATATAGCCTGTGTATTGCTTGCAGCCTGAGTTGTACCACCCTGTACTTGCCAAGGCTCGATAGCCAGTGTAGATTTATCAACCCATGTTACAGCAGTACCAGCATTATTTGTAGCTAGTACCTGATTTGCAGTTCCATTATTTATCTTATCTACAGTAACTGCTTTGCTACCTATTTTATCGCTTGTTACAGCTCCTGTAGCAAGCTTAGATTCTGTTATTCCTCCGTTAGCAATGCTAATCGTTACATCTTTACAGTGTTGAATTTCCTCCACTTACTCTAGCTGTAGATGTCTGAAGAAGTTATTCCTCCGGAGATCCTGAACTACGTTTACTAGCAAGGTTACACTCGGTAGCTGCATGATATCTTACAGTACCATCTGCATTTGCTGTAGCAACGTTTCCTGCTGTAGCTCCTGTGGCATTAAGATTAGATGCTGTAACAGTTTTAGCAGCGATATCTTCACCAAGTATAGTTCCGTTTTCTATTTTAGCGGTAGTCACCGAATTTGATGCCAGGTCTTCCGCGATAATAGTCCCGTTTGCTATTTTAGCACTTGTCACCGCATTTTGTGCTATAGCAAGTGTTACAGTTTTAAGTGCAGAGTTCTGTCCGTTACTTACTGTAATATCGGTAGACTCTATATTTCCTGTTCCTGTTACATTTCCAGCTGTTACACTCGGTGCTGCATACGTAACACCACCATTGCCATTTGCTGTTGCAACTGTACCATTTGCTGCTGTACCTGAAGTTAGGTTACCAGCCCCTACTGTTGCAGGTGCGATATCTTCACCAAGGATAGTTCCGTTTTTAATATCTGAACTCTCTACTGCACCTAAGGCGATTTTATCTGTTGTAATTGCATCAGCTCCAAGTTTTACATTAGTTACTGCACCGGTTGCAAGTTTAGTATCGTTAATCCCTCCGGCTGCAACTGTAATACTTGTATTTCTTAATGATTGCGCCTGATCCATCTGTTACAGTGATCGATGCATCTCCTGAAAGAGTTTGAGCACCCGTTACATTGCCAGCAGTTACACTCGGTGCTGCATACGTAACACCACCATTGCCATTTGCTGTTGCAACTGTACCGTTTGCTGCTGTACCTGAAGTTAGGTTACCAACTGCTACTGTTGCAGGTGCGATGTCTTCACCAAGGATAGTTCCATTTTTAATATCTGAACTTTCTACTGCGCCTAGAGCAATTTTATCTGTTGTAATAGCGTTTTCTGCTATTGTAAGTGTAACATCTTTAAGTACTGAGTTCTCCCCATTACCTACTGTGATATCTGTAGATTCTATATTTCCTGTTCCTGTTACGTTGCCTGCTGTAACAGTTGGTGCTGCATACGTAACACCACCATTGCCATTTGCTGTTGCAACTGTACCGTTTACTGCTGTACCTGAAGTTAGGTTTGCTGCCGCTACTGTTGCAGGTGCGATGTCTTCACCAAGGATAGTTCCGTTTTCTATTTTAGCGGTAGTCACCGAATTTGATGCCAGGTCTTCCGCGATAATAGTACCGTTCGCTATTTTAGCACTTGTTACTGCATTCTCTGCTATTGCAAGTTTTACAGTTTTAAGAGCAGAATTCTCTCCATTATCTACTGTGATATCTGTAGACTCGATATTTCCTGTTCCTGTTACATTGCCGGCAGTTACACTCGGTGCTGCATACGTAACACCACCATTGCCATTTGCTGTCGCAACTGTACCATTTGCTGCTGTACCCGAAGTTAGGTTACCAGCCCCTACTGTTGCAGGTGCAATGTCTTCACCAAGGATAGTTCCATTTTCTATTTTAGCGGTAGTAACCGAATTTGATGCAAGTTTAGCTTCTGTAATTCCGCCATCGGCAACTTTTATCGAAGCCTCTTTTAGAGTAGCGCCTGTTCCGTCGTTAACAACGATCGAAGTATCTCCTATTGCAGGAGTAAGGTTACCACCACCAAACTGAACATTACTTCCGCCAGTACCGTTTGTAAATGTATATTTACCTGTAGCAACATTATAACTAAGGTCTGCCTTGTTTACTGTTCCAAGATCTGTTCCGTCAGGAGATAGTAAAGAGATCGTACCATTTTGGTTATCTTTTAACTCCAGTGAATTTACCTGGTTAGTTAAATTGGCATTCACTTCAGCAATTGCAGCCTGAACGTTTGTTGCCGTAAGTCCCGTTCCTGAATTATCAAAATTTAGTGCCGATGCATTTGTATTGATAGCCCCTAAAACAGTTCCTGCATTATTAACAAAAGTATATACTCCGCTAACTGCCTCTGTAATTTTGACATCCGCAGGGTCAAATGTTACAGGAGAACCGTTACCATTGTTAAATGTATATGTACCGTTTGCATTTAAAGTAAGTGTAGATTTATCAACAGTTACTGCATCGCCGTTTGGCTTTATAAGTGTTACCTTTCCGTCATTGTTATCAACCAGATTAATCTGGTTTAATGCGTTATTTACATCCGATTGTTTTGTTGCCAGAGCTTCAATCGCTCCCTGCACATTATTCGAACCTAAATTAGTTGTCGTATCGTTATATGCAAGCGCAGATGCATTGGTATTGATGGTTCCTAAAACAGTTCCAGCAGCATTTTTAAAGGTATAAACACCGTTTAGTTCTGATATAGAAAGGTTACTTGTGTTTATTATAACATCGCTGCCATCTCCATTAGCAAAAGTATAAGTACCATCATTATTGTTGGTAATATCTCCTTTACCTACTTTTACTTTTGTACCATCTGCTTTTACCAGTGTTACCTTACCGTCATTCTCATCAATAAGGTTGATAGCAGATGAAGCCGAATTTATTTCTACGATAGCCGCTTGAACTGTTGTAGCCGCCAGTCCTGTACCGTTATTATTAAACGGAAGTGCGTTAGCGTTAACATCAATCGATGTGATTGTAGCTCCTGCCGCATTAGTAAAAGTATAAACACCATTATTATAGGCAACGCGAACCTGAGATGGATCTATTGTTACCGGTGTTCCTCCGTTGTTAAACGTATACGTACCATCTGTATTTGCTGTTATTGTACCTTTATTAATTGTAGATACTACTGTCGAACCATCTTTTCCTATAAGAGAAAAAGTACCGTCAGCATTATCTACAAGTTTAAAGTTGTTCAATTGGTCAGCTGTAGCATAAGCAAGCGCTTCAACTGCTTCCTGAACTGTATCAACACCATTACCAAATCCTGTAGTTGCATCATTATACGTTACATTTCCTGCGGCAACGGTTTTGTAAGATACTGTTCCGTCAGCATTTACTGTCGCGACTTTGTTTACGTCTGAACCATTTGCAACAAGTTTATCAGCAGTGATTGTTTTATCAGCAATATCCTCCCCAAGAATAGTACCGTTTACAATATTTTCTGTCTGAACTGCGTCGTCTGCAAGTTTTTCGTTGGTAACTGCATCTGCTCCAATTTTTAAGGTAGTAATACCACCATCAGTTACATGTAGTTTTGTATTTTTTAATGTAGTTCCTGTACCATTTGTAACGGTAATCGAACCATCATTTTGTGTAGGTTCTAGGTTAGCTCCTTCTACACCTGTTGAAGGGAGGCTTTCATATGTAACAGTACCGTCATTCTGAGCAACAGCAACCCTAACAGGCCCTGTTGTTTGTGCCGGTGCCTTTAGCTTATCCTGAGTAACTGCTGCGGGAGCAATTTTATCTGTAGTTACAGCGCCAGTTGCAATTGCAAGGATAACATCACCAAATGCTGCATTAGTACCTCCGTTAACATCAATATCCGAAGAAGAAATCGTACCTCTTGTTATATCATCAATACTTGTAATACGTACCCATTTGTTAACACTCCAGTAGTAAAAACCAGGTGTAACGCCAGTTGCTCCTGCTCCTGCCGTAGCTGTATTATAAATCCACAATGCTTCTGCCGGAGCCGTAACCGGGGCAGCAACATTAGTTGCGGTTAGCGCTATACGCGGAATCAAAACACCACGCTTAGCAGACACCATATCAATTACTGATGACGGATCGGGGTTATTTGTTCCAAAACCTTCCTGAGCATTTGCAGCGACACTAGCAAACAACGTTACTAAAACTGCCGACAATATATATTTATTTTTCATTGTTAACTTTTAAATTAGTGGTAAAACTTATTAAATACGACTGATTATAAACCAGCTGCTTCCATTATACTGCAGCACCCAACCCTGGTAAGGTAATGCCCCCGAAATAGTGGATAAACCTTCAATAGTTTTTCCGTTACCACTAATAGTTACTTTGTTGTCCGACGTATCGATTTTTTTAATGTTATACTTTTTACCCATCACTGGCTCAAGAGGTAAAGTGATTGTAACGCTTGTCCCCGCAGCGTCTGCCAATATTGTTTCGTCAGCTAATACGGCTGAATAGTCCTGAATTTCTGTACGTATACCTGGCATAGCAGATACCGTTTTAAGTACACCCTGTGCATCTGCCACAACTACTTTATCTGTTGCTATACCCGCAGAAGCGTTAATGTCACGTACTCTAACATTTCCATCTTTAACATCAAGTTTCTGAGAAACATTTTCTCCCGAAAAATCTCCAATACCTATATTTCCTGTCTGGTAGATATTGTTTGCATTAGATGTTGCTTTATCTGTTGAATTCTGATTGTTCCAAGGCTCAATAGCCAGTTCTGATTTATCAGCCCATGTTACTGTTCCGTTCGGTGCAGTTGTCAGCACTTTATCATTACCTGTAGATGCTATATCAGCAGTAGTTATAGTTGCGTCTTTTATTTTAGCCGAAGTGATACTTTCATCTTTAACCCTAAGGCTTGTATCTGCAAGTACCGCTTTAGTTCCTCCTACTACTTCAATAGTAGCATCAGCTCCATCAGCTGCTAATAAATCTTTCTTACTTGTAATAGTCGCTTCCGTAATTTCTGCAATTGCAGCCTGTACGTTAGTCGCTGTAAGGCCTGTTCCGTTATTGTCGAACGGAAGTGCGTTTGCATTTACGTCGATAGCTGTAATTGTAGCCCCTGCTGCGTTGGTAAAGGAGTACACACCATTATTATAAGCAACATGAACCTGAGATGGATCTATCGTTACCGGTGTACCTCCGTTATTAAAGGTATAAGTACCGTCTGCATTAGCAGTTACCGCAGATTTTTCTATTGTCGACACTACTGTTGTGCCGTCTTTGCCAATTAGTGAGAACGTTCCATTAGCATTGTCTACAAGCTTGAAGTTATCCAGTGAATCATCGATTGCTGTCTGACCTGCTGCTAATTTATCAATCGCATCCTGAACAGTTGTACTTGTAAGTCTTGAAATTGTATTGTCGTAGATAAGTGAACTAGCTCTAACATCTATAGTAGTATCTACACCATCCTCATTAGTATATGTATATGTGCCATTACCGTTGTTTACGAACGTTGTAAGGGTTTCTATATCTTTGAAATCTATTACAGTACTTGTACCGTCGGTATAATTAATTGTAAGAGTACCATCACCATTGTTTACTGTAGTCGTGATACCTTTACCTGCTTCTCCATCAGTTCCATTTGTTCCGTCAGCACCTTTTAATGCAACAAGGAATTCAGCTTGTGTACCTGTGTTACCTGCATTTAACCATTCCTGGTAAGCGCTGATTCCATCAGCACCTTTTAAGTTTGATGTTGTAAATGTCGTACCGTCACTATAAGTAAAAGTGAATGTACCGTCATTGTTATCCATAGTTGACGTAATTCCGTTTCCGGTTGCGCCCTGAGATCCTACGGCACCATCAGCACCTTTTAGGTTCGATGTAGTAAATGTTGTTCCGTCAGTGTAAGTGAAAGTGAATGTACCATCATTGTTATCTGTAGTTGATGCGATGCCGTTTCCGGTTGCGCCCTGAGCACCATCATTTCCTTTTTCTCCTTTTAATGCAGCAAGAAATTCTAACTGTGTACCTGTATTACCTGCGTTTAACCATTCTTGGTAAGCACTGATTCCATCAACACCGTTGGTTCCATCTGTACCATTTGTTCCGTTAGTACCTGCAACACCTTGCTCACCTTTTAAGGCAGCAAGGAAATCCGCTTTTGTTCCTGTGTTACCTGCGTTTAACCATTCCTGATAAGCACTGATTCCATCAGCGCCTTTTAGGTTTGATGTTGTAAACGTCGTACCGTCACTATAAGTAAAAGTGAATGTACCGTCATTGTTATCCATAGTTGACGTAATTCCGTTTCCAGTTGCGCCCTGAGATCCTACGGCACCATCAGCACCTTTTAGGTTCGATGTAGTAAATGTTGTTCCGTCAGTGTAAGTGAAAGTGAATGTACCATCATTGTTATCTGTAGTTGATGCAATGCCGTTTCCGGTTGCGCCCTGAGCACCAGTAGCTCCATCAGCACCTTTTAGGTTCGATGTCGTAAATGTTGTTCCGTCAGTATAAGTGAAAGTGAAGGTGCCATCATTGTTATCCGTCGTTGATGCAATTCCATTTCCATTTGTTCCTGCAACACCATCATTTCCTTTATCTCCTTTTAACGCAGCAAGAAAGTCAGCTTGTGTGCCTGTGTTACCTGCGTTTAACCATTCCTGGTAAGCACTGATTCCATCAGCACCTTTTAAGTTTGATGTTGTAAATGTTGTTCCGTCAGTGTAAGTGAAAGTGAAAGTACCATCATTGTTATCCGTCGTTGATGCAATTCCATTTCCATTTGTTCCTGCAACACCGTCATTTCCTTTATCTCCTTTTAATGCGGCAAGAAAGTCAGCTTGTGTACCTGTGTTACCTGCATTTAACCATTCCTGGTAAGCACTGATTCCATCAGCGCCTTTTAGGTTTGATGTTGTAAACGTCGTACCGTCACTATAAGTAAAAGTGAATGTACCGTCATTGTTATCCATAGTTGACGTAATTCCGTTTCCAGTTGCGCCCTGAGATCCTACGGCACCATCAGCACCTTTTAGGTTCGATGTAGTAAATGTTGTTCCGTTAGTGTAAGTGAAAGTGAATGTACCATCATTGTTATCTGTAGTTGATGCGATGCCGTTTCCGGTTGCGCCCTGAGCACCAGTAGCTCCATCAGCACCTTTCAGGTTCGATGTAGTAAATGTCGTTCCATCAGTATAAGTGAAAGTGAATGTACCGTCGTTGTTATCCGTCGTTGATGTAATTCCATTTCCATCTGTACCTGCAACACCATCATTTCCCTTATCTCCTTTTAAAGTAGCAAGGAAATCCGCTTTTGTTCCTGTGTTACCTGCGTTTAACCATTCCTGGTAAGCGCTAATCCCGTCAACTCCGTTAGTTCCATCTGTACCGTTAGTTCCATTTGTTCCCGCAACACCGTCATTTCCCTTATCTCCTCTTAATGCGGCAAGGAAGTCAGCTTGTGTTCCTGTGTTACCTGCGTTTAGCCATTCCTGGTAAGCGCTGATTCCATCAACTCCGTTGGTTCCATCTATACCGTTAGTTCCATTTGTTCCCGCAACACCATCATTTCCTTTATCTCCTTTTAATGCAGCAAGGAATTCAGCTTGTGTTCCTGTTTTACCTGCATTTAACCATTCCTGGTAAGCGCTGATTCCATCAACACCATTTGTTCCTGTAGCGCCAATAGCTCCTGCAGGACCCTGAGGACCTGTAAGGTTAGATGTGGTAAAACTTGAACCGTTTGTGAAATTTAAAGTGAATGTACCATTACCGTTATTTACCGCTGAAGCTATACCAACACCCGCAGAACCTGGTGTACCAGCCATACCTGAAGGCCCCTGAGGTCCAGTTGCGCCCTGAGCACCTGTAAAATTCGGTGTTGTAAATGAAGTACCGTTTGTATAGTTTATGGTAAACGTACCATCGTTATTGTTTACTGTATTAGCGATACCATTTCCGTTAGCGCCGTCTGCTCCGGCAGGTCCCTGAAGACCGGCAGCACCTGCTGTACCCGCAGGCCCCTGAGGCCCTGTTAGATTAGAAGTAGTAAATGTAGTTCCGTTTGTATATATAATTGTAAATGTACCATCCCCGTTATTAACCGTTGTTGCTATACCTACACCGGCAGCGCCTCCTGCAACACTTACTGTTGTAGAAACTCCTGCTTCATTGGTGTATGTCATTGTACCGTTACCGTTGTCAACAAGTGTTGTCACAGTTTCCGCTTTCTTAACAAGCTCTACAAGATTAATAACCGTATTTATACCTTTTTCGTCTGTGTACGTTAACGTGTTAGCCGCTGGGTTGTACATTAAGTATGTAAGCGTTTGGTTGCCCGGAACGTCTATAGTTGTAACACTCCCATCCGGATTTATATACGTATACGTACCATTTCCGTTGTCTACAATTGGTGCAGAAGAACCACCGGTAGGTGCTGTATCATCGCTTGTTACCAGCCTTCTCCATTTGTTAATGTACCAAAAGTAATAACCCGGTTTTACATCGTTGTTTGTAGCGATGTTATAAACTAACAAACTCTGCACATTACCTGTAGTAATGGTAGCAGTATCGGTTGTACTTGTTAACCTAACCTGTGGTAGTAAAACACCCTTATCACTTGACGCAATCTCCAATTGTGCCGATGCATTAGGTGCAGAAGTACCTATACCTACCTGAGCGCTTGCCGTATAAGCACCCAGTAAAGTCAAGAGTGCAGGTAATAGTTTTTTCATCATCATTAAAATTTAATTATTATTGGGGGGTATACTAATTATCTTATTTCTTCAATTTCATTTAAACAATGCGTGTAAGCATCGAAACCATATATCAGCACGTTAATCGTGTCGACATGATCTAACTAAATAACAAAAATTGCCCTTGGAGTTTCTTCAATCCTTAATAGCGGATATAGCGCACTATATGCGATGCTATTAATAAGACTCTAAAACCGACTGTTCCATTATCAGAATTGATAATACAAGAATCAGAAACAAATGAAGAAGGGGTAGAAATAAAATAAGCCTCACCCGTAGTTGCCAATAAGGCAGGGTAAAGCTCCGCGCTCTTAAGCGCACATTCTCCTTTATTTGAATTTAAAATAAAGAGTAGTAAAAATAGAATAGTATACTTTGGGGGCAGCTTACTGTTCATTTTAATTAAAATATTATTGTGCAAAGTTGCGATACAAATCTTAAAAAAAGGTTAAAAATAAATGGGTTATGCGACATCCCAATAATTTGAACATACATAAACCATAGACTTTTGAGCAAAATTGCTTGTGAAAACCTTTAATTATCAACATATACGGAAAACTTATAGTGTTGGATTTATAACGTTAATTTTTTTTTATTTTTTTATATGTATGCATATATTCTTTTGGGGTTGTGCCTGTGATATTTTTGAAATGACGGTTAAATGATACCTTAGAGTTAAATCCACAGTTAAAAGCGATCTGCTCAATAGAAAGAGACACACGTCGATCCTGTAAGAGAGTACAGGCATATTCTATTCTGAACTTGTTAATATATTGATTAAAGTTTTCACCCAAGTGAACATTAAATAGCTGTGTTAAATGATGCATTGGCATTCTCATTTTCTTTGCTAATATCTCTAAAGTAAGTTCGTTATCCAGATATACTTTGTCAACAGCTATCAAATTATTTAATTTAGCCTTATAATCATCTAACGCTACAGTAGACAAAGCAGACTTATTATACTTTTGTGTCTGCTGAACACTTTGTGCAATTTCTAACTCTGTTTCGAGTTCAGAATTCATTTGTATATTATCCTGTTCACGCTTTGTGCTGAAAGATTCGATTTCAACAACTTGTAGAGACTGCACAACACTAGTACTATTCACAATATTATTTATTGTAAATGTAAAAGCAAATATAACCGACATGAAAACACCTGTATAAATGACAATGGAAGGAAGTGTGATTTTTATAAATTCGGCGTTGATATCGTTGGATAAAAGAATGACTAAGAAAACAACAACCATTACTATTAGAGAATAGCCGGATGTTTTTATTAACTGGCGACTTTCGTTTATAAAGGCATTGCCTGCTAAGTTCCGTCTGTAAAGGAAGAACCATAGAATATACCCTGTCAGACTTATCGCAACATATGCGTATTGAACAATATAAAATGACATAAGATATTCTTCCCTAAGCGCAGAATTACTTATGATTATACTATATGGGATTAGACATATTATAAATGGTGCAAAATGAAGAATTAGCTCCTGCTTTTTAATATTTACTTCGTTAAGCGATTTACAACCTATTAAAAAGAAAGGACCATACCCTAATACAAAAGGCAAAGAAATATCTACTGCAAGTAAATTGTCCGAAGATAAGCGTATGATAAACGCAAATATTGCATGCAGCAACACAAAGACGAGATAGGCATTACATACTTTATTAAATAAGGATGAATAACCTTTTTTCCATCCGGCATAAAGCGTAGCAAAGGTTAGTATTATAATACTGCATAAAATAAATTCTGGCATTTCTTATTTACTTAAGGTAATTGGTTAGCGTCTGTTCTATATTGTGAAGGTGCAAACCCTGTTACTTCTTTAAAATATTTATTAAGACTGGTCTTACTATTAAACCCACATTCATAAGCAAGTGTTTCAATAGTTACGATATTGTCTTCCGCTAGCCTTTTCTTAGCGTAATCAACTCTGTATTCTGCTATAAGCTGGTAAAAACTTTTACCAAGATACGTATTAAGAAAATTAGACAAGTGATGCTTTGGTATGTTTGTCTTTTCAGCAAGCATTTCCAGTGAAATTGCAGAATTAAGGTACAGCTGATTGCTTTCCAGAGTAAGCTTGAGCGCAAGTATTACTTCATCAGAGGTTTTGTCTCCATAAATACTATCGCGCTGTGGCAAATCAGGTTTTTTCACCTGTAATGAATGGTCTTGATCATTAAAAAGGTAAAACACGATAACTGCAGCCAGAATTAAAGGAAAGATAAAAAGAAAATCCTGAATCTTCAACGCAAGCGTTAAAACATTTATCTTTTGTAATCCCGAAAAAATGAGACCTGTAGCATACCAAATAGAAATATAACTTAAAAGAAAGAGTATTTTTCTTTGAGATGCTTCCGGTATAGTTTTTTTTACGTCGATTAACAATACAAAACCATAAATCAATAATGAAAGTGGTATAATAATATAATATTCTATATACACAAATCGGGTTAACCCATATGCCCATGAAATAGAAAACTCAATGCCAAAAAAAGTTAATACATATATAAATAATAAAACTAAAAATGGGATGATATGCAGATATGAAAACGAAAGTGACTCACCTTTTGCACTTTTAAATGAAAGGTAAAGTAAAGGCCCATAAATTATACCAAAAGGCATGGCAATACTACACAAAAGTGAAATTGTATGAGCGAGGCCAAAAGCGAAGTGAATTGCTAAACTTCTTTTAAAATCCTTTTCAGGCACTATTTCTTTCAGCATCAATCATTAGTAATTTATTTAATTATTTGGCATTTCTGGGCACACAAAGGTATTCATTCGACAAATATTTAACTATAGATTTATTGTACATTCTTTGTAGAATTAATTCTACAAAACAATCCTTTTATTATATTTGGCATAGAACTCCCCCATAAATTAATGATTTCTTACTTCAAATCTCTCCTTATAACAGCATTTTTGTTGCTTACTGGCAGCAGCGTAAGCTATTCCCAAAATAAGTACCATGCAGTATGGTATTCTTCAGACAGTAATCACTTACCTCAGAACAGCGTAAAATCTATCGTTCCTGATAAATACGGTTTTATATGGATTGCAACTGAAAATGGAGTGGTTCGTTACGATGGATTAAATTTTAGGGCTTTTACTATAGAAAACACTAAAGGTATTACCTCTAACAGGATGCTTTTATTCGACGGAAGTATCGAAAAAGACAGCATCATTATATTAAATGAACATGATGAGACATTATTAATCCAAAAAAGAACAGTTAAAAGCATTAACTCTGTTACAAGGCCTGAAAAAGATTTAAAAAATATAAATAAAAACTCTTATTTATTATACCCCGGATACCGTTATACCATAAAAGAGAAACCTTTTGGCATAACTGCCGGCAATGAAACCTATATATTTGGAAATGATAGCTTACGAATATATAATAGGCCGCTATCACTAAGAAAGCAACTGCCTTACACTTCTAAAGATTCTGCACAGTTTTTTGTCTGCTGCGGATTGTTGTACACGCTTGCAGGCAACAACGATTACATTCAGATCCCTGAACAAAATAACGTCAGCAAAAAATTTGACCGCAACTTTTCTAAGCACAAAAGAATATACAATAATATACTGGCGCAACAGTCATTTATATACTCCGGTAAAGAACTATTTTTTATAAAAAGGAAAAACGGAGTGATAACTACAAAATCTATCTATAAAGGTTTTGATTTTACAGCTAACAATATCATATCATTATACTACGATGAAAAAAATGAGGTTTTATTTCTTGGAAGCACCAATAAAGGCCTTTTAATAGTGAAACCAAAAGATTTCAGGCAGAATTCTACATCTTACTACCACAGCGCAGGCACAGATGATGTATATTATGCTTTGGCTGCATATTCAAAAAATAGTATTGTCGCTTCTACAGGTGAAATTTTTAAGACAGATAATACAACAGGTCTGCTTCCTACCGGAGCATACACCGATAAGTACTTTATCATTGTAGATAATAATGGCGATATTTGGACCAAAACTGGAGATGAGCTATATCGGTACCATAAAAAGAGTAATTACGCTACATCCGATAAATGGATAATGCGAAATCCGTTATGTTCACTTTCAAAAGGGATTGACGGAACGATATGGATTGGTCTTTTTAACGACAAGGGGAAAAAGGGTGGTTTTCTCTACAAAATAGTACCAAATGAAGTATACCCATCACCAAAACTGGTTATGGAACTTGAATTTGCGCCTTCTGAACTGACCGAAACCAACAATGGTTTTATTTGGGCGGGTTCCTGGAAAGGACTTTACAAAATCTATCCTGAAAAACACAGTTACGAAAAAATAAAAGGTGTGCCCAACACACACGTTCGCAATATTTATTCACCTTCGACAGACGAAGCATGGATATGCACCTACGGCAAAGGCTTGTATTTATACAAAAACGGCAAAACTTCAAAATTACCTATCGATAACAGCCAGCATCTGCTTACTCCCCACTGCATAATCGAAGACAAGTCTGGTTTGCTATGGATAACTACCAATAAAGGCTTATTCGCTATTAAAAAGCAGGATCTTTATGATTATACAAATCACAAAAGAGAGAAAGTATACTATCATCTGTTTAAAAAGAACGCCGGGTTTACCAATAACGAATTCAACGGCGGCTGTAAGCCTTGCGGTGTTTTTCTCGAAGATGGAACACTATTTTTTCCGTCGATGGATGGAGTTGTATATTACAATCCGGATTCAGTAAAGAAGCGATTACCAAATAATGATATCTATATTGATCAGATCGTAGTTGACGGAAAAATTCATGAGACAAAAGACACCCTTGTAATAGACCGGAAATTTGGCAGGATAAAATTCTACATCACAAGTCCTTTTTTTGGCAATTCGTACAATCAGAATATAGAAACAATGCTGGAGGGTCCCGTAACACAAGATTGGACCGCCTTGACCGAAAACAATGTATCTTTTTCAACATTGCCACCAGGGGAATACACCTTAAAAACAAGAAAACTAAGCGGCTTTGGAAGTAATTGGATATATAAAGAACTGAATTTTTGTATACCGCCAGCATTTTGGCAGACAGATTATTTTACCGCTGTATTTACATTACTGGGAATATTCTTGGCATACCTCATATACTTGTTGCGCATACGCTATATAAAACATAAAAATATACAACTGGAAAAACAGGTACTTGTTAAAACAGAACAGCTTCAAAATACAATCCTGGCACTCAGAAAAACAAAGGACGATTTGAGCAAACAGGTAACAAATCATAAGAAGCTCATAAAGACAATAACCCACGACATAAAAAGCCCGTTACGATTTCTTGCTATAACAGGAAGGTTTGTTTACAACAGCATAGAAAAAGCTGATAATGCGCTAAAAGAGGATATAAAAGCCATACACACCTCTTCTACACAGCTATACCATTTTGTAGATAATTTTCTAGAGTATGCAAAGGAGACGGATATAGACACTTATAAATCGGACTCCTATTTATTGCGTGAACTGGCAAATGAAAAGTCGGCCTTTTTTAAAAATATTGCTAACGCTGCCAAGACTACTATTATAAATGATATTGAGAAAGACATTGTTACCACCGTTAACAGGCATTTATTATCTATTATTATTCACAACCTACTAGATAATGCCATTAAAAACACATTTAACGGCATTATATCTATTAGCGCGGCAAATGTTGAAAAAAACATCTCGATTATTATCAAAGATAATGGCAACGGCATGCCGGAACAAACGGCAATGTATTATCGTGATATCCTTGAAGAAAACGATACAAATGATTTTACCCACAAGGGAATGGGGCTTTCTATGATTATTGAACTACTTGCAATAATGAATGGAAAAATGACTATTAACAGTAAAGAAAATATAGGCACGACCATCATAATATTGTTTTTACAATAAGTTTAATTATTGGCATGAAGTCTGTATTTCTCGGCAAGGGAAACAACATTACTTACTCCCAGTTTCTCAAATATCCTACTTTTATACGTACTCACGGTAGACATGCGTATGTTTAGCTTATTGGCTATTTCAAGATTTCCTTCCCCGTTTACCAGAAGTAGTGTAATTTCCATTTCCCTGTTAGAAAGCAGAAAAAAAGGGTTGTCATACAACATAGCATCCGGATGCTGGGCCAGCATATTTTTTATGGTATCGCCAATATATAGCTCTCCGTTGAGTATGGTACTTACGGCCTCGATAATTTTCTCCTCAGAGCTCAGTTTATTCAGATAACCGTCTGCACCAGCCTGTATATAACGAAGGGCATATTGGTCTTCATCATAAGCAGAAAAAACAAGTATTTTTACTTTTAGCTGTATGGCTCTTATCTTATTAATCATGCTAACACTGTTACCACCGGGTAAATTGATATCTAATAGTAGTAAATCAAACTGTTCACGGTTTAGCATATCCAGCGTACTATTAAAAGTATCAACTTGGATTACCTTCATATCAGTGAAAAATTCACGTAATATAAGAGATACTCCCTGTCGCACCACACTATGATCATCCGCAATTAAAATTTTCATTTTTAATCGATTTATAATAAAATTAGAATCTTAAAGATAAGCAGAATTTAAAAAAACACAAGCACGTCTGCCAATAAGGCTGCCAATTACAGATTCAGAATATAAAACAAAGACTACAATATACTAGTTAGCAATACATTTACGAAACGTGAAACTTTTGTTAAATCTTAATGATGCAAAAACACGAAATGCAATTATTTTTTAGAAGATTATAATCCTAAAGATACTTTTCTTACATTTAATAAAACTATGATAACAATAAGATACAAATACAATTATGGCATATACAGATAGAATGCTTCGTGATAATGCACTACAGGACAAGGTTATTGTAGTTACAGGCGGCGGAAGCGGACTGGGAAAATCTATGACTAAGTACTTCATGGAACTTGGTGCTAAAGTAGCTATTACATCCCGCGACTTGGACAAGCTTAAAACTACTGCGGCAGAACTGGAACAGGAAACAGGAGGCAAATGCCTTGCTGTTCAATGTGATGTTCGTCACTACGACCAAGTAGAAAATATGCTGGCAGAGGTATTGGCTGCCTACGGTAGAGCCGATGTACTACTTAATAATGCAGCCGGTAATTTTATATCACCTACAGAGCGTCTTTCTGCAAATGCTTTTGACACTGTAATAGATATAGTACTTAAAGGCTCTAAAAACTGCACCCTTGCTTTTGGAAAGCACTGGATAGACACCAAACAGGAAAAATCTACCATACTTAATATTGTTACTACATATGCATGGACAGGATCTGCCTATGTCGTGCCGAGTGCCACGGCAAAAGCGGGTGTGCTTGCAATGACGCGAAGCCTTGCTGTAGAATGGGCAAAATACGGAATACGCAGTAATGCAATTGCACCCGGCCCCTTCCCTACTAAAGGTGCATGGGACAGGCTTTTACCAGGCGATTTAAAGGAGAAATTCGATCTTGCTAAGAAAGTACCGCTTAAGCGTGTAGGCGACCATCAGGAACTTGCAAATATTGCAGCCTACCTTGTTTCAGATTTTTCGGCATATGTAAATGGAGAAGTCATTACGATAGACGGAGGAGAATGGTTAAAGGGTGCAGGACAGTTTAACCTTCTGGAAGATATACCCGAAGAAATGTGGGACATGCTTGAAGAAATGATAAAAGCTAAGAAAAATAAGTAATCCAAAAAGGATAATCTGTATTCCATCGGCATAATTTTGATTATACCGATGGAATATTTTTTTTAAACATCTTAAACCAAAGGCAGTAAAACTAAAATATCTCCAATAAAACAAACGCGATAATAAATAATATTCAACAAAACTGTTATTTGAAAGTAATCCTCACACAAATATCATTTTCAGCTATTTATTTAGACTTAGTATAAATTAATTTCTATATTTGCCTTGAAATTTTATTCTTAATAAATCTAAATAAAACACCATGAAGAAAAATTTACTTTTAGTAGCTTCTTTATTTGCCGGTTTTTTTGCATCTGCGCAGGAAGTTGATGCAAATGGCTACACAACTGTAGCGGTGGATATGCTACCAAACTACGCTAACCAGGTATTCTACAAACTTTCTACCAACACGCAAACTCCGGTTGCTGCCGCAAGCTGGGATATTGCTTTCTACAAGGCAGAAGGTGGACAAAAAAGTCTTGGTGCTATCCGTACTAATGATCAAAAAGTTACTGCGCTATACGAATCTGGAGTTGCATCAACATATGCTACTACAAACGTTGCAAATGTAGCACAGTGGACAAAACTTTACAATTCGGCTACATCATGGAGTACAGGGGCTTTCAATACAGCTAGCGACACATCACCATTTGGTTACAACTGGGGTGTTTACAACATGGATACGCACCATGTAGTCGGTACAAGAGTATTTGTACTTCAAACTGCTGCCGGATATACAAAACTTATCATCGAAGATCTTGACCCTGCAAACCAAGAAGTTGCTGAAGGTCCGAAAGAACCACTTTATACCATTAAATCTTCAAAATGGTCTGGTACAGAATGGTCTGCCGATGTAATATCTAAAGTAAGAATTCTTAATTCTTCAACAGCTGATGCAGCTTATTTATCTCTTGACACAAATGCACTTGTAACTGTTGCTCCTGCTGACACTGAATGGGATTTTGTATTCACAAAATACATTGACGAAGTTACAATGGGTACAACAACTGCAATGTATAATGTAACAGGTGCTCTACACAACAAAAGTGTAAAAGTATCTGCTGTAGCAGGTGAAGTTGGAGAAACAGCTACTTTCACACCTCCAGCAGGAACTACTTATTCTGCAGACATCAACAAAATTGGTGACAAATGGAAAGCATTCTCCGGAACTGCTTACACAATTCCAGCTAACACGTACTATATCAAATCAGGAGATAAATACTACAGGTTATACTTCCTTTCTTTTGAAGGCCAAGGAACAGGTAAATTAAGTTTCAAATACAAAGAAATAACAGATGATATTGTAAGTGTTGAAGATTTCAACAAAACTTCTTTCAGCGTTTACCCTAACCCAACTGCAGACAAAAACGTAACAATCAGCCACAATATAGATGCTAAAGGTACAGTAAGCGTTTACACTCTTACAGGTGCTCAGGTTTCAACTGGTGAATTAAGTGCAGGTTCTCAAAACCTAAACCTTTCTTCTCTTTCAGCTGGTATCTACATCGTTAAAATTGAAGCTGGTAACCAAACAGCTACTCAAAAACTGATCGTTCAATAAAGAACAAACCAATCAGCACAATCTTTAAGCCCTGCATAATATGCAGGGCTTTTTTATTTGTCGTTATTGTTAACAATTTCCGTTTTCATAAACCATAAATAATTGTATTTTTACGGTTCAAAATTCACAAACATAAATGGGTAAGATTATCGCCATAGCCAACCAAAAGGGCGGCGTAGGAAAAACAACAACTTCTGTAAACCTTGCGGCAGCGCTTGGTGTATTAGAAAAGAAAGTATTATTGATTGATGCCGACCCACAAGCAAATGCCAGCTCCGGGCTTGGCATTGATGTAGAGACAGTAGAAATAGGTACTTATCAGATACTGGAGCATAGCAATACTCCCGATGAAGCAACGATAGATTGCTCTGCACCCAACGTATGGGTAATTCCTGCCCACATAGACCTTGTGGCTATTGAAATAGAACTTGTAGATAAAGAAAAAAGGGAATATATGCTTAAGCAGGCATTGGAAAGCGTTAAAGATAAATATGATTACATTCTTATCGACTGCGCACCTTCTCTTGGCCTTTTAACACTTAACGCACTTACAGCGGCAGATTCTGTTGTGATACCTATTCAGTGCGAATACTTTGCACTTGAAGGACTTGGTAAGCTATTAAACACCATAAAAAGTGTTCAGAAAATACACAACGCACAACTTGATATTGAAGGCTTACTGCTAACAATGTATGATTCACGTCTTCGCCTTTCTAACCAGGTGGTTGAAGAAGTTCAGAAACACTTCCACGATATGGTTTTTGAAACGGTTATACAACGAAATGTAAAGCTTAGTGAAGCACCAAGTTTTGGCGAAAGCATTATTAATTATGATGCAACAAGCAAAGGAGCAACAAATTATATTAACCTTGCTGAAGAAATTATAAAGAAAAACACTGTAGTACAATAGGTTTATGACAAAAGCAATTAAAAAACAAGCACTGGGAAGAGGCTTATCGGCATTATTAAAAGATCCTGAAAACGATATTTCATCGGTTGAGGATAAAAATGCAGATAAAGTTGTGGGCAATATTATTGAGCTTGAACTTGATGCCATTGAAATAAACCCTTTCCAGCCAAGGACTAACTTTAACGAAGAGGCCCTTCAGGAACTTAGCACCTCTATTAAAGAGCTTGGCGTTATACAGCCAATTACAGTTAGAAAGCTTGATTATAATAAATATCAGCTGATTTCAGGTGAGCGACGTTTACGTGCCTCTAGGCTTGCCGGACTTCAAACGGTACCTGCTTATATACGTATTGCAAACGACAATGAGTCGCTTGTAATGGCTCTTGTAGAAAACATACAGCGTCATGACCTTGACCCTATTGAAATTGCTCTTTCATACCAAAGGCTTATAGACGAAATACAACTTACACAGGAGCAAATGAGCGACCGTGTTGGTAAAAAACGTTCTACAATTGCTAACTACCTTAGACTGCTAAAACTTGACCCGATTATCCAGACAGGTATTCGCGACGGCTTTATTAGTATGGGGCATGGCCGTGCTATCATCAATATTGATGATCATGATGCACAGGCAGATATCTACGAAAAAATTGTTAGCGGAAATCTTTCGGTAAGAGAGACCGAAGCTCTTGTAAAAAGCTACCATGAGAGCTTATTGCCATCGGCAGCAAAAACGGTTAAATCAAGTTCTTTTGCTGTTCAGGACGAGCAGAAAAAAGCGTTTACAGGCTTTTTCGGTGCAAAAGTAGATGTAAAAGTAGATGCTAAAGGAAAAGGAAAAATAACAATTCCTTTTCACTCTGAAGAAGACTTCAACAGAATCATTAAACTTGTCAATAGTTAGTGAAAAAGCTGTCATTCATACTCATAGCAATACTATTCCTTTCTTCTTTCGGTGCGAAGGCACAAACGACGGAGGAAAGTTTTACTATTGAAAAAGACACAATGAAGCTGCCTGTAAATTATCCTGCGCCAAATCCGCTTGCTCCTGCAAAGGCGGCGTTCTATTCGGCTATATTACCGGGATTAGGCCAAGCTTATAATAAAAAATACTGGAAGATACCCATTGTGTACGGAGGAATGGGTTTAAGCCTTTACTACTACTCTTTTAATAATAAAAAGTACCACGAATACAGGGATGCTTATAAGCTGTTACTTGCAGGCGGACAACCAGGAGGCGAACTTACAGGTATTGATGCAGATCGTTTAATAAGAGCTCAGAAATTTCACCAAAAGAACAGGGATCTTTCTATGCTTATCACTGCCGGTTTGTACATCCTGCAAATTCTGGAAGCTAACGTAGATGCACACCTTATGCAGTTTAACGTTAATGAAAACCTCTCGCTGCGCCCAAATTTGCAGCAAAATGAAATAGATAACAAACATAATATGGGGCTTAAGTTAAGCTACCAATTTTAAGATATGAAAATTGCTTTATTAGGTTATGGCAGGATGGGAAAAGTAATTGAAAGAATTGCTTTAGAACGTGGCCACGAAATTGTACTTAAAAAAGGATCTAATGATACTTTTGATGGCCTTGAGAATGCAGATGTAGCGATAGATTTTAGTATACCTGATTCGGCTGTAGGAAATATTTCGGCATGCCTTAACGGAAATATTCCTGTTATATCGGGCACTACAGGCTGGCTTGAGCATTATCACGATATGGCTAAGCTTTGCGAAGACAAGAGCGGTGCCTTTATTTATGGATCTAATTTTAGCCTTGGCGTAAATATATTCTTTGAGCTTAATGATTACCTGGCTAAAATGATGGCTAATCTTAAGCAGTACAAAGTATCTATGGAAGAGATACACCACCTACAGAAACTTGACGCACCAAGCGGAACAGCAATATCTTTAGCTAAAGATATCATTGCTAATTCCGATTATTCCAGCTGGGCACTTGAAAGCGCAAAAGAAGACGAAATTCTTATTGAAGCCAAAAGAGAAGAAGGCATACCGGGAACGCATAGCGTGTTTTATGATTCGGAAGTAGATTCTATCGAAATAAAACATACAGCACACAGCCGTGAAGGCTTTGCACTGGGCGCAGTTATTGCTGCCGAGTGGATTTTTGGCAAACAAGGTATTTTTACAATGAAAGATGTTCTTGGTTTACAGTAACATTTTTACACAATTGTATACTTATATAAAAAACTTATAGAAGATGACACTATTACAATGGTTTATATTTTTTCTTGCTGTACAGGTTGTACACTTTTTAGGAACATGGAAACTGTATGAAAAAGCAGGCAGGAAACCGTGGGAAGCAGCTGTACCCATATACAATGCTGTAGTGCTTACGCAAATAATAAACAGGCCGCGCTGGTGGGCTGTACTACTATTCATTCCTATTGTTAACCTAATTATGTTCCCCGTAATATGGGTTCAGACACTTAGGGCTTTCGGGAAAAGGTCTGCGACAGATGCAGTTATAGGCATCGTTACACTTGGCCTATATCTTTATGTAATTAATTATACCGGAGAAGCAAAATATGACCCCGAAACGGAAAGAAAAGAAAGTACATTAAGCTCTCTTTTATTTGCTATCGTAGTAGCTACTATTGTACATACGTATTTTATCCAGCCATTTACAATCCCATCGTCTTCACTTGAAAAAACACTTCTTGTTGGCGATTTCCTTTTTGTAAGCAAATTTAATTATGGTGCACGTACTCCTATGACTACTATAGCGGCGCCAATGGTTCACGATACAATTCCACTAATAAACAAACAGTCTTACAGCAAATGGCCTCAATTGCCTTATTTCAGATTTCCCGGCTTCCAAAAAGTAGAGAAAAACGATATTGTTGTTTTCAACTGGCCAGCTGATACTGTTACCAAGTTCTTCGATAGATCCTCTTATGGTATCCGCAAGCCTATTGATAAGAAATCTAACTATGTAAAACGTTGTGTAGCAACACCCGGAGATGTTTTCTCTCTTAAAGATGGTATTGTTTACATTAACGATAAAGAACTTATCTTATCTGACAGAGCAAAACCACAGTATAACCACACCATTTATTCCAAAGCAGGAATAAGTGGACAAATACTGAAAGATAATGGTTCTACTGAATTTTACAGAACCTATATCGTTAAAAACCTAAGCAGCCAGGAACAGATAAATGCTATTACTCCTTATATAGCGGCTTCTCCGCAACAAAATGCTGACGGATCTTATACTATTAGCACATCGCAGAATGGTATTCCTTTAAAAGTTATCAGGGAATTCAGAATCGATGCGCAGGAAGTACTTCAAAACAATATCGTTGCCAACCTTACTCTAAAGGGAGCTGAAAATATTCGTAATACAACGGGAGTTGATTCTGTTATACGTTATATAGACCGCACGGCTGGTAATGCTGTGTTCCCATATACTAAGCCATGGAATCAGGACAACATGGGGCCTTTCTTAATTCCTGAAAAAGGAAAAACAGTTGAACTGAATAAAGAAACAATTCCGTTCTATAAAAAGATCATCGGAGAATACGAAAAGAACGACCTTAAAGTTACCGGCGATGAAATTCGCATAAATGGACAGGTTGCAACCAGCTATACCTTTAAACAGGATTATTACTGGATGATGGGTGATAACCGTCACAGGTCTGAAGATAGCCGTTTCTGGGGTTTTGTACCTGCAGACCATATTGTTGGTAAACCGGTTTTCATCTGGATGAGCCTTGATCAAAATGAATCATGGAAAAATATCGGCGATAAAGTACGCTGGGACAGGATGTTTACAACAGTGGGAGGAAGCGGTGAACCGGTTTCTTACTTTAAATATTTTCTTGTTGCACTTGTTCTATGGTTTGCCGGAAGCTACTTCTGGAAAAAGAAAAAAGAGAAAGCAGCTAAATTTTAAAATTATTCAATTTGAAGATTTGAAGATGAAGGAAACCTCCTCATTTTCAAATCTTCAAATTTTAAAATCATACCATTTTAATGGACATCCTACTCCACCCTACATATTTTCCTTCTATTAGTCACTTCGCTGCTATGGCACAGGCCGATAGTTTTACCTTTGAAGTTGAAGACAACTTTCAGAAGCAGACAAATCGTAACAGGATGTACATTTACAGTCCTAATGGTATCCAGCTTTTAAACATTCCGGTAAAGCATGCGAGCAAGCCGTTCCAAAAATTTAAAGATACACGCCTGGAAACTGCTTTCGACTGGCAAAAACAACATTTTAAGTCCCTTGAGGCCGCCTATAGAACATCGCCCTTTTTCGAGTATTTTGAAGACGACATCAGGCCGCTATTCGAGAAAAAACATGAGTTTATGATGGATCTTAATTTTCAGGCTATGGAAATTGTTACCTCATGCCTCGGGATGGATTTTTCGTATGGTAAAACAGACGAATACTTTAAAGAGGTGGAGAATTTAAAAGACTACCGTTATTTGGTTAACGGAAAAAAAGACAACGTGCAGTTTGAACCCTACACACAGGTTTTTGAAGAGAAACACGGCTTTATAAATAATCTTAGCATCCTTGACCTTTTATTTAACGAAGGCCGTTACGCAATGGAATATCTTAAAAACCAGGAAGTCTAGTTACTTGTCCTCTTCTTTTTCAAAACACAGTCGCGTCATTACCGGAAAATGATCTGAGCAGGCAAATTTGTCAAACGTAGTATACTGCTTTACGTCGATACTCTTATCGGTAAACACATAATCTATACGTGCAGGATAATATTTGTAGTTATAGGATTTTCCAAAGCCCTTTCCTGATTCTTCAAACCCGTCTTTCATCTTCCCTTTTACCACGCGGTAGACATAAGAAAAAGCACTATTATTAAGGTCGCCGCAAATGATCATCGGGTACGGGCATTCGCTTTTATGTTTTTCAACCAGTTCTGCCTGTAGCTGCTGCTGTTTAAAGGCACCGCTTATCCTTCTAAAGATAATTTTAGATTTCTCTTCGTTGATAGTCTCATGAATATCCGGGCTTATTTTAATCGACTGCATGTGCATACTATACACACGCAATGTATCCTTGCCCTTTTTAATATCAGCGAATACAACGTTATTACCCGTATCGGGAAATTCGATATGCCCACTATCTATAATTGGGAATTTAGATAGTATCGCCTGTCCGGTCTTTCTATCGCGCCCGAAAATAAATTTATGCTTGTATCCGCTAAATCGCACATTCCCTCTTTTATGTATAGTAGAAGACGGCATACGATATCGGGATTTTGCTCTTTTACGAATTCTCGAATCTTTTCAGGGATATCCGTATCAGGAAGCCATTCGTAGAGATTGAACATCCTTACGTTATAGCTCATCAGAGTAAAATCTGACTTGTCTTCCGGAAGGTTTTTGGATGAAAACTTATAGCATTTGCTGATAAATGTTATACCCAATAAAAGCACAAGGCCGGATAGCAGCATTTGTCTTTTAGTCTGCAGCAGCCAATATATAAAGAAGATGAAATTCAGGACCAGCATTAGCGGCATTAGTAGTGTGAATACCGAAAGTATAGGGAATAGCTTAGGTGCCAAAAAAGGTAGTATATAGGCAATGAACGTCAATACAGTTAATACTATATTGAGGAAAAACATCATCTTATTGAAACCCGATAGTTTTTTCATGAATTGCCGCTTCTATCCAAAGCTACTTAATTATTTGCCAACTTTACTTAAAAATTCCTTTTCTGCTGAAGTAAGGCTATCATATCCCGATTTACTGATCTTATCAAGGATATCATCTATTTGTTTCTGGGTAATATCTTTGGTAGCCGGCTTTACAACCCTTAAAGGCGTTGGTGGTGTATTGCGATATATTTTTTTAAATGGAGTCGATTTTCTCGGCTTAAACAAATTGGTGACAAAGTCAATACCAGCCGATACACCTTTAGTAAGGTCAGTTCCGTTCTGGAGAAGTTTTATATAAATGAATCCAAACAACGCACCCGCTAAATGTGCAAGGTGTCCGCCTGAGTTACCTGCTGACGCTGATATTAAGTCTAAAAGTACAAATACAATAGCAATATGCCATAGTTTTACCCGTCCTATAAGTAATAACCTAATCTCATAAAGTGGATTGTATACTGCCGTAGCTATCAAAATAGCCATAATTGCTGCAGATGCTCCAACCATTTTTGAGGCACCGCGTTCTGCAAGCAGTGGCAATGTGTTATAACTCAGAATAAATATAAATGCTGCAAATAATGCCGAAAGCAGGTATACGCCGAACATTTGTTTCTGAGTGAAAAAAGTAAGGAAGAGCCTTCCTGCAAATACGAGCATAAGCATATTAAAAAGGATATGCATAAACCCGGCGTGAAGAAAAGCGTAGGTTAATAACGACCAGGGCTTCCAAAGTAAATCGACAGGATCTGAGCTCACACTCAACCAATCCATTGTAAACGGAATATCCCATCGAAGGAATGGAACTTCAATCTTGAACAATGAAAGAATACTGAATAATACCATCGGTATGGCAAATAGCCCGACATTCCAGAAGATAAGCTTCTGCGTAATGCCGCCTATCCTATATTCCATCTTTAAGTCGTTGAGAATACTCATAAATTAATTCCAGCGATTGTTATTAAACTGATTTTTACTCCATACCCACATCATAATAAAACCTATCAATGCACCACCTAGATGGGCAAAGTGCGCAACGCCGTCTCCACCACTTCCAAATATAGCCTGCCCTTTTAAACCAAGGAATAAATCTATCGCTAAAATACCGGGAACAAAATATTTTGCTTTAATGGGAATTGGGAGGAACAGCATCATTAATTCTGCGTTAGGCACTGTAAATGCAAACGCAACAAGTATACCGTAAATTGCTCCTGAAGCACCTACTGTAGGGGTAAGGTAAGTTCCCATGAAATTAGTAAATTGAGAAACACTCATTACCTCTTCCCACTTAGGATTATATTTCCCTTCCGCGAGCAGCTGCATGATTTCCGCTTTCGCAAAACCAGCAGATTGTAATGTTTCAAGTCCGTTATAAAAAACTATATAATTTATCCCAATATGCAATAATGCTGCTCCTAAACCACAGGAGAAATAGAAAAAAAGAAGTTTTTTAGCGCCCCACATATTTTCAAGCAGTCCCCCAAAAGAAAACAATGCAAACATATTGAATAAGATATGCATTGGTCCGCCATGCATAAACATATACGTTATAGGCTGCCAGAATTTGAATTCAGGATTCTCAGGAAAATGCAGTCCTAAAATAGAAACCGCCGTCTTTTCCCCTACAAAGTACATCCCTATAAAAAATATAACATTGATTATGATTAACTGCTTAACAGTTTCTGTAATACGCATCATATAGCAAATCGTTTATCTAGATCTTCCACACTTACTGTGATGAAAGTTGGTTTATTAAAAGGTGATATTCCCGGTTCTTTGCATGCAAAAAGGGAATTAACCATGTTTTCCTGTTCTTTTTCACCCAAAGCAATTCCGGTTTTTATAGCCAGGCTTCTCGCCATAGACTTCGCAATGCTGTCAGTCTGGCTAAAACTGCTGTCAGGCACTTCCTGCTGAAGATCGTTTATAAGCTCCTCTAAAAGTATAGAAACCTCACTTTCAGACACATTCACAGGGAGTCCGGAAACAACAACGTGATCATTGTTAAACTCAGCAAAAACAAAGCCAGTATTCTCTAAAGCACCACGCATTTCTTCAATAAGGTCAAGTTCTGTTTTATTGAAATATAACATAAGCGGAAACAACAATTGCTGGCTGGCGGCATGGTGCACCGTTATGCTTGTAAGGAACTGCTCGTATAATATACGCTGGTGTGCCCTTTTCTGGTCGATGATAACAAGGCCCGACTTAATAGGGCTTACAATATATTTTTTATGGATCTGATAGGTTTTCTGAACCAACTGCTCCACTTCATGATCGTTAAAAAGTGATCCCGTAACTTCCTCCGATTCGAAATGCATCTCGGTAGCTACTGCAATATCTTCGGCAGCTTCCGATAGTCCCGTGTACAGACTTTCCCACACCGGAGCTTTTTCTTTTTTAAACATCGGTGGTGAAGAAAACCCTCCACCCGACGATCCCGAGCCGCCTCCACTCCTGATTGGCTTCTCGTCAGCAAAAGGATTATAAGAGCGGTCTACCACAACAGTAGGCATCACCGCTTCTTTGCCTTCATACTGGTATGGTGTATCCAGGTTAGAATCACGGTCGAAATCAAGTACCGGAGCCACATTAAACTGACCCAAGCTGTGTTTTATGGCCGAACGAAGAATCGCATACAGTGCATGCTCATCATCAAATTTAATCTCCGTCTTCGTTGGGTGTATGTTGATGTCAATTGTATTCGGCGGAACATCAAGGTATAAAAAGTAACCCGGCTGGCATCCGTCTTTTAAAAGTCCTTCATAAGCAGCCATGACAGCATGGTGAAGATAACCGCTTTTAATAAAACGATCGTTCACAAAAAAGAACTGCTCTCCCCTGTTTTTCTTAGCAAATTCAGGTTTGCATACAAATCCCTGAATCTCGACAATCTCAGTACTCTCCTTAACCGGCACAAGCTTTTCATTGGTACGTCCGCCAAAAACATTTACAATACGCTGGCGCTGGTTAGAGCCCGGCAGGTTGAACATTTCGCTTCCGTTATGATACAGGATGAATCCGATATTAGCATGGGCCAGGGCAACACGCTCAAATTCATCTACAATATGGCGGAATTCAACCGTATCGCTTTTAAGGAAATTACGCCTTGCAGGGATATTGAAAAATAGATTTTTAATAGAAAATGATGTACCCCTTGGTAATACCGCTACATCCTGAGAAATGAATTTACTTCCTTCGATGATTAGGTGCGTACCCAGTTCGTCCTGCTCCTGTTTGGTTTTAAGTTCCACATGGGCAATTGCCGCGATGGAAGCCAGTGCCTCTCCCCTAAATCCTTTAGTATGCAGTGAAAACAGATCTTCAGCATGACGGATTTTAGATGTAGCGTGACGTTCAAAACACAGACGGGAGTCGGTAACGCTCATGCCTTTTCCGTTATCTATAACCTGAACAAGGGTCTTCCCGGCATCCTTAACTACAAGTTTTATCTCTGTAGCACCGGCATCAACAGCGTTTTCAAGTAATTCCTTAACGATGGAAGCCGGCCGTTGTACCACCTCTCCGGCAGCTATCTGGTTGGCAACGTGGTCAGGAAGTAATTGAATGATACTGGACATGGGAATAGGTAAAGGGATTTATTGAGTAGCTCAAAGTTAAGCAAATATTGTGGATGGGGAAAGGAAGCGGTTTTCTAAATATTCACAAAATAAAAGTGCTCAGAATGAGGAAAGTTGCATTGTGTTGTAAGAAAAAGTTTGTAGGTTTATAAAAATTATATTATATGACAAAATATCATATTCTACTAAACATATTAGATACGATTGTAACTCAAGCTAATGGGAAATTTCCAAAGAAATACCCCCCAAAAAAAAATGCGTCTGACGAAGAATTAAATCAAGCTAGATCAAGAGCATTCATACATCTATTTTTAATGGTAAAATTTGGTATTTTGGATTTTTCTGAAAGAGAGCGTTTTTTAACTGATGGATCATTTGATGGAGGTATCGATGGATATTATATTAACTCTGAAAATAAAACAATTTATTTTATTCAGTCCAAATTTAGAACTAACATCAAAAATTTTGAAACAAAGGAGATTTTGCTCGAAGAGATTTTATTGATGGATTTAAACAGAATACTTAATGGTGAGACAACCGATGAAGATGGTAATGAATATAACGGAAAAATAAAGCAATTGCAGCGTGAGATTGGCAATACAGAAAATATTGCTCGATACTCATACCAAGTAATTATTTTAGCCAATTTAAACGATGTTAAGCAATCTGATTTAAGAAAACTAACTGACGGTTTCTCATCAACTGTGTTTAATTTTGAAAAGTGCTATACAGATCTGATATTCCCAGTTATTTCTGGAACATTTTTTCAAGCCTCTGACTTAAGTATTAATATTGACTTGAGTAATAAAAATGCAGGAAGCAAAATTAGTTATACTGTTCAAACAAAGAAAGGTGAATGCGAAATTACTGTACTTTTTGTGCCGACAATAGAACTTGGAAAGATAATGTATAAATATAAAAATTCGATCTTAAAATACAACCCTAGAAGCTATTTAGGCCATGAAGGTAAAAAAGTAAATACGGCAATCAAAGAAACAATAATTGAGAAAGACACTAATGAATTCGCATTATTTAACAACGGCGTTACAATGCTATCTGATGAAACATACATAAATGAAAGAATTGGTCAAAAAAACAAAGCACAATTAATCGTAAAAAATCCTCAAATAATTAATGGCGGTCAAACTTCCTATACTTTAAGTAGAATTTACGAAGAAAATATTAATAATGATGTTGAAGCTGTATTTCAAAACAAAGAAGTATTAATTAAAATAATCACGCTACTTGATAAAAATGATGATACAAATAAAATAGAGCTAATAAATGAAATTTCAAATGCGACAAATCAGCAAACCCCAGTTATAAATGCCGATAAATTTTCTAATGACTCAATGCATGTAAACATTCAAAAAATACTATTTGAAAAATTTGGAGTATTATACGAAAGAAAAAGAGGCGAGTTTGCTGATGGAATATACAACGGATATATTCAGGAAAAACTAATAATTGAAAGGAACTTGTTTTTTAGAATGTTTTATGCTGCTAATGGCTTTATTACAACTGGTAAACAAAAAAGATTATTTGTAAATCAAAAATTGGATTTCAACCAAATAAATGAAGATAATAAATTAGAAAATGCTTATTATGGTTTTGTTGTTTTCAAGAAGCTATTCCCTACCAAAAATACAAATCAAGTATTGGGAATAATCGATTACGCTAAAGTAAGAGCTATGACGTTATTATACAAACCTGAAGATACTGCAGATTTTGAAAACTCTGTCGACAAAAATCTGCATAAATTAATTGGCCCTTGGCAAACTTTTTTAGACACTTACAAGAATAAATTTGAAAATCAAAGAATAAAAAAAAATTCGAAAACGGGTGAAATTCGCATATATCAATCTTACGATTATGGAAAATGGTTTGATAGTGAAGATTTCGACTCACATTTAATTGAATTCTATCGTATATAATACATAAAAAAACCCACTCTCTCGAGTGGGTTTTGTATTTATTAAGCCTGTCCCGCAGGACCGAAACTCAAAGGAATAGAGGGTTGCTCCGTATCACTTATAGCGCCGTGTGTGGCTTCAAAGCGGTGGATGTTTTCCCCAAGTGCCTTTAGCAGCCTTTTAGCATGCTGAGGCGTTAACACAATACGTGATTTCACTTTTGCCTTGGGCGTACCCGGCATAATGCTTACGAAATCTACAACAAACTCAGAAGCCGAATGGTTGATGATTGCAAGGTTACTGTATGTTCCCTCAGCTGTTTTTTCATCAAGTTCGATCTGTATCTGTCCCTGTTGGTTATTCTGATCACTCATTATATTAGTAGTTATATTCCTCCTTAGGAGTTAATAGCTCATTGTATTCTTCTTTAGAACCTACGATCGTGTTATCGTAATCTCTCATACCTGTACCTGCAGGTATTCTGTGACCAACGATTACATTCTCTTTAAGTCCTTCAAGTCCGTCAACTTTACCTGCTACAGCTGCTTCATTCAGTACTTTCGTAGTTTCCTGGAACGATGCTGCAGAGATGAACGATTTAGTTTGAAGTGACGCTCTTGTAATACCCTGAAGAACCGGAGTAGCCGTTGCCGGAACTACGTCTCTTGCAGATACAAGGTTTTGGTCGTTACGCTTAAGTAATGAATTTTCATCTCTTAGCTCACGTGGCGTGATGATCTGTCCAGCTTTAAGGTTTTCAGAGTCACCTGCGTCTTCAACAACTTTCATTCCATATAGTTTGTCGTTCTCCACGATAAAGTCAGACGTATGTATTAGCTGATCTTCAAGGAAAAGTGTATCTCCCGGATCCTGAACTCTTACTTTACGCATCATTTGACGGATTACAACCTCAAAGTGCTTATCATTGATCTTAACACCCTGTAAACGGTATACTTCCTGAATTTCGTTCACTAAGTACTGCTGTACTGCAGATGGGCCTTGAATCCTAAGGATATCCTCAGGAGTAATAGCACCATCTGATAACGGAAGACCTGCTTTAACGTAGTCATTCTCCTGAACAAGGATCTGGTTAGAAAGTTTAACCAAATATTTCTTGATCTCTCCGAATTTAGACTCGATAACGATCTCACGGTTACCCCTTTTGATCTTACCGAATGAAACAACACCGTCAATTTCAGAAACCACAGCAGGGTTAGAAGGGTTACGTGCTTCAAGAAGCTCGGTAATCCTTGGAAGACCTCCGGTGATATCGCCCGCTTTAGATGAACGTCTTGGTATTTTAACAAGGATCTTACCAGCCTTAATTTTCTCACCGTTGTCTACCATAAGGTGGGCACCCACCGGTAAGTTGTAAGAACGGATAAGCTCATTGTCTTTACCGTATATCAATAAGGTAGGAATTAATTTCTTGTTCCTTGCCTCAGAGATAACTTTCTCCTGGAATCCGGTTTGCTCATCGATCTCAACCATGAACGATTGTCCCTGTTCGATATCTTCATAAGCAATTTTACCCGTAAACTCAGAGATGATAACCCCATTATAAGGGTCCCATTTACATATTACAGTTCCTTGCTCTACAACATCCCCGTCTTTAACGAAAATGCTTGAACCGTAAGGAATATTGTGTGTATTTAAAAGAATGCCTGTATTCTCGTCAACAAGTTTTAACTCAGTAGAACGTGATACAACAATATCAACCTGTTCTCCTTCAGTATTTTCACCTTTAACGGTTTTAAGGTCTTCAATTTCTAACCTACCACGGAATTTAGTAATGATGCTTGATTCCTCAGAGATACCACCCGCAACACCACCAACGTGGAATGTACGAAGTGTAAGCTGAGTACCCGGCTCACCAATTGACTGTGCGGCAATTACACCAACAGCCTCACCCCTTTGGGTCATTTTTCCTGTAGCAAGGTTACGACCGTAACATTTAGCACAGATACCTTTAGTAGCTTCACATGTCAATGGAGAACGTACTTCTACTCTCTCGATTGGCGCTGCATTGATAGCTTTAACTTCAGCTTCTGTAATTTGCGTTCCGGCATGTACAAGAACCTCACTTGTAAGTGGGTTAATAACATCCTGAAGTGCAACACGGCCTAAGATACGCTCACCAAGAGATTCAACGATCTCTTCGTTTTTCTTAAGGGCAGATACTTCAATACCCCTTAACGTACCACAGTCAACAGAATTTACGATTACGTCCTGAGAAACGTCGTGCAGCCTCCTTGTAAGGTAACCAGCATCCGCCGTTTTAAGAGCCGTATCCGCAAGACCTTTACGTGCACCGTGAGTAGAAATGAAGTATTCAAGAATCGATAGACCTTCCTTAAAGTTAGAAAGAATCGGGTTCTCAATAATCTCACCACCACCTGCGGTTGATTTTTTAGGTTTTGCCATCAAACCACGCATACCTGTAAGCTGACGGATCTGTTCTTTTGAACCCCTCGCTCCAGAGTCAAGCATCATGTACACCGAGTTGAATCCTTGCTGATCCTCTCTAATGTTTTTCATAGCAAGTTCTGTAAGCAATGCATTCGTAGAAGTCCACACGTCAATTACCTGGTTGTAACGCTCGTTATTGGTAATAAGACCCATGTTATAGTTAACAGAAATCGCATCAACCTGCTCGTTTGCATCGGCAATAAGCTCCTGTTTTCTTGCAGGGATAATAATATCTCCTAAACTGAATGAAAGACCGCCTCTAAATGCGAATTTATAACCCATGTCTTTCATATTATCAAGGAACGCTGCCGTTGTAGGAACGTCGGTAACACTTAAAATGGAACCGATAATATCCCTAAGCGACTTCTTAGTAAGGATCTCATTGATGTATCCTGCCGCTTCCGGCACAACCTCGTTGAATAATACCCTACCAGCTGTTGTCTGGATAATTTTATAAACTAACTCACCGTTTTCGTTGAAATCTTTAGCACGTATTCTCACACGGGCATTAAGTTCAAGACGGCCTTCGTTTAATGCAATATTTACTTCTTCTGCAGAATAGAAAGTAAGGCCTTCACCTAAAATTTTCTTCTCCGGAGTAGAAAGACGTTCTTTGGTCATGTAGTACAGACCAAGTACCATGTCTTGAGAAGGTACCGTGATTGGCGCACCGTTAGCAGGGTTAAGGATATTGTGAGAAGCAAGCATTAATAACTGAGCCTCAAGAATAGCCTCCGGTCCTAGCGGAAGGTGAACTGCCATCTGGTCACCATCAAAATCGGCATTGAACGCCGTACATACCAATGGATGAAGCTGAATCGCTTTTCCTTCGATAAGTTTTGGCTGGAATGCCTGTATACCTAGTCTGTGAAGAGTAGGAGCCCTGTTAAGTAATACCGGGTGACCTTTAATTACGTTTTCAAGGATATCCCAAACTACAGGTTCTTTTTTGTCTATTATCTTTTTAGCAGACTTAACTGTTTTTACAATTCCACGCTCAATCAGTTTCCTGATAACAAACGGTTTGTAAAGCTCAGCAGCCATGTCTTTAGGAAGACCACATTCAAAAAGTTTCATTTCAGGTCCAACAACAATTACCGAACGTGCAGAGTAGTCAACACGTTTACCAAGTAAGTTTTGACGGAAACGCCCTTGTTTACCTTTTAATGAATCAGAAAGTGATTTTAATGGTCTGTTAGATTCTGTTTTAACAGCAGATGCTTTCCTTGTGTTATCGAATAGTGAATCTACAGATTCCTGTAGCATACGCTTTTCGTTACGAAGAATTACCTCAGGTGCTTTAATTTCCATTAACCTCTTAAGACGGTTGTTACGGATAATTACCCTACGGTAAAGGTCATTTAAATCTGATGTTGCAAAACGTCCACCATCAAGCGGCACCAATGGGCGAAGCTCCGGCGGTATAACAGGTATAACCTTAAGGATCATCCACTCAGGGCGGTTTTCCCTGTTGAAGTTAGATTCACGGAATGATTCTACAACCTGAAGCCTTTTAAGGGCTTCTGTTTTACGCTGTTTAGACGTTTCTGTATTGGCATTGTGGCGTAACTGGTACGAAAGCTCATCAAGGTCAATCCTTGCAAGCAGATCCATAATACACTCAGCACCCATCTTAGCGATAAACTTGTTAGGGTCTGTATCGTCTAAGTATTGATTTTCCTGCGGAAGTGTATCAAGGATATTAAGGTACTCTTCTTCAGTTAAGAAATCTAATCGTTTAGCATTTTCACCATCCGGTCCTTTGGCAATACCAGCCTGAATAACCACATATCTTTCATAGTATATGATCATGTCTAATTTCTTAGAAGGAAGGCCCAGGATATAACCAATTTTATTAGGAAGCGAACGGAAATACCATATGTGAGCAATAGGCACTACAAGGTTGATGTGCCCTACTCTGTCACGACGTACTTTCTTTTCAGTAACTTCAACACCACATCGGTCACAAACAATCCCCTTATAACGAATCCTTTTGTATTTACCGCAAGCACATTCAAAATCCTTTACAGGACCAAAAATACGCTCACAGAAAAGGCCGTCTCTTTCTGGTTTGTGGGTACGATAGTTAATAGTTTCCGGCTTAAGAACTTCACCTCTTGACTCAGCAAGGATAGATTCCGGCGAAGCAAGTCCGATGGAAATCTTGTTGAATCTTTTAATGGTATTTTTATCTTTTAATCTCGTCATGATATGTAATCTATCAATTTATTAAAAAAGTATAGAAGGGAATGGTGCATTGCACCATTCCCGTAGAAATTTATTCTTCTAATCTGATGTCCAGACCCAGACCTTTAAGTTCATGCATTAATACATTGAACGATTCAGGTAGTCCTGGTTCCGGCATGGTTTCACCCTTAACGATAGCTTCGTAAGTTTTAGCCCTACCGATAACGTCATCCGATTTAACAGTCAGTATCTCCCTTAGAGTACTAGAAGCACCGTATGCCTCAAGAGCCCAAACCTCCATCTCTCCAAAACGCTGACCACCAAATTGCGCTTTACCTCCAAGAGGCTGCTGCGTGATAAGCGAGTATGGACCGATAGAACGTGCGTGCATCTTATCGTCAACCATGTGTCCTAATTTCAGCATGTAGATAACACCTACTGTAGCCGGCTGGTGGAAACGTTCTCCGGTTCCTCCATCATAAAGGTAAGTGTGTCCAAATCTTGGAATACCTGCCTCATCTGTAAGTTCGTTGATCTGGTCAAGAGAGGCACCGTCGAAAATAGGAGTAGCAAATTTCCTGCCTAAGTTCATACCTGCCCATCCAAGAACCGTTTCATAGATCTGACCGATGTTCATACGCGATGGTACACCAAGCGGGTTAAGAACGATGTCAACCGGAGTACCATCCTCAAGGAAAGGCATATCTTCGTGACGAACGATCTTAGCAACAATACCTTTGTTACCGTGACGACCTGCCATTTTATCACCCACTTTAAGCTTACGTTTCTTAGCGATGTAAACTTTAGCAAGTTTTAAGATACCTGACGGAAGTTCATCACCCACAGTAATTGTGAATTTCTCTCTTCTTAGGGCACCCTGAAGGTCATTCAGCTTAATTTTATAGTTGTGGATAAGGTCGTTAACCATTGCATTGGTTTCATCGTCCGTAGTCCACTGACCTTTAGTTAAGTGAGCAAAATCTTCAACAGCGTATAACATTTTCTGAGTGTATTTCTTACCTTTTGGTAATACTTCCTCACCCAGATCATTCATAACTCCCTGTGAAGTTTTTCCGTTAACGATATTGAATAACTTGTCAATCAATCTGTCTTTAAGTTCGATGAACTTAACTTCAAAATCCATTTCAAGTTTTCCTAAATCGTCTTTATCTTTTGTACGTTTACGTTTATCCTTAACGGCACGCGCAAACAGTTTTTTATCAAGTACAACACCATGTAATGATGGAGACGCTTTTAATGACGCATCTTTTACATCACCTGCTTTATCACCAAAGATTGCACGAAGAAGTTTTTCTTCCGGTGTTGGGTCAGATTCACCTTTTGGAGTAATCTTACCGATAAGGATGTCGCCAGGTTTAACCTCGGCACCAATCCTGATCATACCGTTTTCATCAAGATCTTTAGTAGCTTCCTCACTTACGTTAGGGATATCATTAGTTAACTCTTCGTTACCTAATTTAGTGTCCCTTACTTCAAGAGAGTAATCATCTACGTGGATAGACGTAAAGATATCATCACGAACAACTTTTTCAGAAATTACGATTGCATCCTCAAAGTTATAACCTTTCCAAGGCATGAACGCCACTTTAAGGTTACGTCCAAGAGCAAGCTCTCCGTTTTGTGTAGCATAGCCTTCACAAAGAACCTGACCAAGTCTTACCCTGTCACCTTTTCTTACGATAGGTTTAAGGTTGATACTTGTACTCTGATTTGTTTTTCTGAACTTGATAAGCTGATATGTTTTCTCATCCGGATCAAAGCTTACGCTTCTCTCACGATCAGTTCTGTCATATTTAATTGTAATCTCATTAGCATCAACATACTCAACAGTACCATTGCCCTCAGCATTGATAAGTACCCTTGAGTCAGAAGCTACCTGGCGCTCCAATCCTGTACCCACAATTGGGGCTTCCGGACGTAAAAGAGGAACCGCCTGGCGCATCATGTTCGATCCCATCAACGCACGGTTAGCATCATCGTGCTCCAGGAACGGAATTAATGAAGCCGAGATAGAAGCGATCTGGTTAGGAGCAACGTCAGTATAGTGAACCACGTTAGGGTCAACCACCGGGAAGTCACCTTCCTCACGGGCAATAACCTTATCTGCAGTTATTTTACCGGTTTCATCCATAGCAATGTTCGCCTGAGCGATCATTTTACCTTCTTCTTCTTCAGCACTTAGGTAGATTGGTGTTGACTCTAAATCAACTCTACCATCAGTTACTTTACGGTATGGCGTTTCAATAAAGCCCATTCCGTTTACCTTAGCGTAAACACCAAGTGAAGAGATCAAACCAATGTTTGGTCCTTCAGGCGTTTCGATAGGACATAAACGGCCATAGTGCGTATAGTGAACATCTCGCACCTCGAAACCTGCTCTTTCCCTTGATAAACCACCTGGTCCTAGTGCAGATAACCTCCTTTTGTGGGTAATCTCTGCAAGCGGATTGGTTTGGTCCATGAACTGAGAAAGCTGGTTTGTACCAAAGAAAGAGTTGATTACCGACGACAATGTTTTAGCATTGATAAGGTCGATAGGTGTAAACACCTCGTTATCCCTAACGTTCATACGCTCTCTGATGGTTCTTGCCATACGGGCTAAACCTACACCAAACTGAGCTGATAACTGCTCACCTACCGTACGAACACGACGGTTAGATAAGTGGTCAATATCATCAATCTCTGCTTTAGAGTTGATAAGCTCAATAAGATATTTTACAATGGTAATGATATCCTCTTTGGTAAGCACCTGCTTTTCCATCGGGATGTCAAGACCAAGTTTTTTGTTCATTCTGTAACGACCAACTTCACCTAGGTTATAACGTTGGTCAGAGAAGAACAATTTATCTATAATGCCTCGAGCCGTTTCCTCATCAGGTGGTTCTGCATTACGCAGCTGACGGTAAATATGCTCTACAGCTTCTTTTTCCGAGTTTGTAGGGTCTTTCTGTAAAGTATTATGGATAATAGCATAATCTGCCTGATTATTATCCTCTTTATGAAGCAATATTGTTTTTACGTTAGAGTCGATAATTTCCTCAACATTATCTTTGTCGATGATAGTATCCCTGTCTAATATAATTTCGTTACGCTCGATAGAAACTACCTCACCTGTATCCTCATCCACGAAATCCTCGTGCCAAGTATTCAATACACGTGCAGCAAGTCTTCTGCCGATATACTTCTTAAGACCGGTTTTTGAAACTTTAATCTCTTCAGCAAGATCAAATATTTCAAGGATGTCTTTATCTCTTTCAAAACCAATTGCTCTGAATAGTGTAGTAACAGGAAGCTTTTTCTTTCTGTCGATATAAGCGTACATAACACTGTTAATGTCTGTAGCGAATTCTATCCAAGAACCTTTGAAAGGAATTACCCTTGCAGAGTATAATTTTGTTCCGTTTGCGTGGAAGGATTGGCCAAAGAAAACTCCGGGAGATCTGTGAAGCTGAGATACAACTACTCGTTCTGCACCGTTGATAACAAAAGTACCGCTAGGAGTCATATAAGGGATAGTTCCCAAATATACATCCTGTACAATAGTTTCAAAATCTTCATGCTCAGGATCTGTACAATATAGCTTCAGCCTGGCTTTTAAAGGCACGCTATAAGTAAGTCCCCTGTCTATACATTCTTCAATTGTATAACGTGGCGGATCAACAAAGTAATCAAGGAACTCCAATACAAACTGATTTCTTGTATCAGTAATCGGAAAGTTTTCCATGAAGGTGTTATAAAGACCTTCGTTGCCTCTTTCATCTGATTTGGTTTCAAGCTGGAAAAAATCCTTAAAGGATTTTACCTGAATGTCAAGGAAGTCCGGGTAATCAGGGATGTTTTTTGTTGAGGCAAAATTTAATCTTTCAGTCTGATTTGTTATCATCAATGGACAAAATTTTGATTAAAATAATTTATTAAAAACGTATAAAAATGTTATTATACGAAAAATGGTTTAGGCCTTTGAGAGTACTTCTCAAGGCCTAAACCTGGGTTTTGTAACTTATGTAAGCTTATTTAAGCTCAACAACAGCTCCAGCTTCTTCTAAAGATTTTTTAAGACCTTCAGCCTCTTCTTTAGAGATACCTTCTTTAACGTTTGTAGGAGCACCGTCTACAAGATCTTTAGCTTCTTTAAGACCTAAACCTGTAAGTTCTTTTACAGCTTTAACAACGCCTAATTTAGAAGCACCAGCATCTTTAAGAACTACAGTGAACTCAGTTTGCTCTTCAGCAGCAGGAGCATCACCTCCAGCAGCAGGACCAGCAACTACTGCAGCAGCAGCAGGCTCGATTCCATACTCATCTTTTAATATTGTAGCTAGTTCGTTAACTTCTTTAACTGTAAGATTAACTAGTTGTTCTGCGAATTGTTTCAAATCTGCCATTTTTTCTATCGTTTTAAATAGTTTGTAATATATAATTTATAAAGTGCGTTCTGCGCGTATTACCTGATTATTTCTCAGATAATGTTTTAACAAGTCCTGCGATTGTATTACCACCAGATTTAAGGGCAGAAATAACGTTTTTAGCAGGCGATTGAAGTAGACCGATGATTTCTCCGATAACTTCGTCTTTAGATTTAAGTGCTACAAGGGCGTCAAGCTGGTTGTCACCGATGAACACTGCTTCAAAGATGTAAGCACCTTTAAGAACTGGTTTATCAGATTTTTTACGGAATTCTTTGATGATCTTAGCAGGAGCGTTTCCGTTCTCAGCGATCATTATTGAAGTACTTCCTTTTAGGATAGTAGGTAGTTCACCATAGTTGTTCTCGGCACTTTCCATTGCTTTTTCAAGCAGGGTGTTCTTAACAACTTCAAGTTTTATACCAGCTTTAAAACAAGCTCTCCTTAAGTTTGAAGTATTCTCTGCATTAAGTCCTGAAATATCTGTTACATAAACAACGTTTGTACCAGCCAACTGTGCAGTTAAATCTTCAATAACTCTTGATTTTTCTTCTTTGGTCATAATAAAACTTTTTAACTACCAATTATACTGCTTTAGGATCTAAAGCGATAGCAGGGCTCATAGTAGAAGAGATATGTATACTCTTAATGTATGTACCTTTAGCTGCAGTTGGTTTCAATTTGATTAATGTTTGAATAATTTCGTGAGCGTTCTCAGTTATCTTGTCAGCATCAAAAGAAATTCTTCCGATTCCTGCGTGAACGATACCGGTTTTGTCAACTTTAAAGTCAATTTTACCAGCTTTAACTTCCTGAACAGCTTTAGCCACATCCATAGTAACAGTTCCTGTTTTAGGGTTTGGCATAAGTCCACGAGGACCTAAGATTCTACCTAAAGGACCTAGTTTACCCATAACTGCAGGCATAGTGATGATAACATCAACATCTGTCCATCCGTCTTTAATTTTTTGAAGGTAATCATCTAAACCTACAAAGTCTGCACCAGCAGCTGTAGCTTCAGCTTCTTTATCAGGAGTTACAAGAGCAAGAACTCTTACATCTTTACCTGTACCATGAGGAAGTGTAACAACACCCCTTACCATTTGATTCGCTTTTCTTGGATCTACTCCCAGACGTACTGCGATATCAACAGACTCATCAAATTTTGCAGTAGCAACTGTTTTGATTAATGCAGAAGCATCTTTCAATGAATACAGCTTGTTCTTCTCAATTTTTGAAGCAGCCTCTTTTTGTTTTTTTGTCAATTTTGCCATTTCTTCTTTTTCTTTAGATTAAAAAGGAGCTGTTCCTGATACTGTTATACCCATAGACCTTGCAGTTCCGGCAATCATACTCATAGCTTTCTCAATAGTGAAAGCGTTTAAGTCAGCCATTTTGTCTTCAGCAATAGCCCTGATTTGATCCCAGGTAACGCTAGCTACTTTCTTACGGTTAGGCTCACCAGAACCCCCTTTAAGTTTAGCAGCGTCCAATAATTGGATAGCAGCCGGTGGCGTTTTAACAACAAACTCGAAAGATTTGTCTTTATACACAGTAATTTGCACTGGTAAAATCTTGCCTGGTTTATCCTGAGTCCTAGCATTAAACTGCTTACAGAACTCCATGATGTTAACTCCAGCAGCCCCCAAAGCAGGTCCAACCGGTGGCGACGGGTTCGCAGCACCTCCCTTAACTTGTAGTTTTACTACTTTACTAATTTCTTTAGCCATTTCTTTAAAAAAAATTTAGCACATCTTCATTGGAAGCGAATGATGTGATTTATAATAAGTGTAACAAAAATTATACTTTTTCTACTTGCATAAAGCTAAGTTCAAGCGGCGTTTTTCTTCCGAAAATCTTCACCATAACTTCCAGCTTACGCTTCTCTTCATTTACTTTCTCAACGCTTCCGTTGAAACCGTTAAATGGCCCGTCAATAACTTTTACAGTTTCACCAACCGAGAACGGTATAGCTACATTGTCAGTTTTAACAGATAATTCGTCTACTTTACCAAGCATCCTGTTAACCTCAGAAAGGCGTAACGGAACCGCATCGCCACCCTTAGTCTCGCCAAGAAAGCCAATAACACCTGTAATAGACTTAATAATGTGAGGTATTTCGCCAGTTAGGTTAGCCTCTACCATCACATATCCCGGAAAATAAACCCTGTCTTTGCTGATTTTTTTACCATCACGCACTTGAACCACTTTTTCAGTAGGAACAAGAACCTGAGAGATATAATCTCCCATTCCAAGTCTGTTAATTTCCGTTTCTATGTAGTTTTTTACTTTATTTTCCTGACCGCTTACCGCTCTAACCACATACCACTTTTTGACACTGTTATCAGTCATTGCAATAAAATTAATTTTTTAGAAACTTATATATATTCGCCACAAGAACCTCAAAGCCCTTATCGATACCAAAAGTAACTAAAGCAAATATTACCGAAAAAACAGCAACAATAATAGTAAGGCGCTGTATTTCAGCCCACTCAGGCCATGTTACATTAGATTTTAACTCTGTAAATGCCTCCGATATGTAATTAGTAACCTTTGCCATTGTATTTCGTTTTTTGCACGGGTGGAGGGATTCGAACCCCCATCAACGGTTTTGGAGACCGCTATTCTACCCTTGAACTACACCCGTTTGTTAAAAAACAGTCCGGAACCGGAGCACCGGACTGTTTTATATATTTAATATACTACTATAGGATCTCAGTTACCTGACCTGCACCTACTGTACGACCACCTTCACGGATAGCGAAACGAAGACCTACGCTAAGAGCGATTGGGCTAAGAAGCGTTACCTCAATAGTAAGGTTATCTCCAGGCATTACCATCTCTACACCAGCTGGAAGAGTGATAGTTCCTGTTACGTCTGTAGTTCTTACATAGAACTGCGGACGGTAGTTATTATGGAATGGAGTGTGACGTCCACCTTCTTCTTTTTTAAGGATATAAACCTCTGCATTGAAATGAGCATGTGGCTTAACAGATCCTGGCTTAATGATAACCATACCTCTTTTGATATCAGCTTTATCGATACCACGTAGAAGTAAACCTACGTTATCTCCAGCTTCACCTCTATCAAGGATTTTACGGAACATCTCAACACCAGTGATTGTAGAAGTAAGCTTCTCAGCACCCATACCAATGATTTCAACTGCATCACCTGTATTAGCAACACCAGTTTCGATACGACCTGTAGCAACAGTTCCACGACCAGTAATTGTAAATACGTCTTCAACAGGCATAAGGAATGGTTTCTCAACATCACGTACCGGCATTTCAATCCAAGTATCAACAGCCTCCATAAGAGCTAAAACTGTATCAACCCACTGAGGCTCACCATTAAGTGCACCTAGAGCAGAACCTTGGATAACTGGTCCGTTATCACCATCATATTGATAGAAAGATAGTAGATCTCTGATTTCCATTTCAACCAGCTCAAGAAGCTCAGCATCATCAACCATATCCACTTTATTCATAAATACAACCATTCTTGGAACACCAACCTGGCGACCTAGAAGGATGTGCTCACGTGTTTGAGGCATTGGTCCATCAGTTGCAGCAACTACAAGGATAGCACCATCCATCTGAGCAGCACCAGTAACCATGTTTTTCACGTAATCCGCGTGACCTGGACAGTCAACGTGAGCATAGTGACGGTTAGCTGTAGCATATTCTACGTGTGAAGTATTAATTGTAATACCTCTTTCTTTTTCTTCAGGAGCGTTATCAATTTGATCAAATGATTTTGCTTCAGAAAAACCTGCATCTGATAATACTTTAGTAATAGCAGCAGTCAAAGTTGTTTTACCGTGGTCAACGTGTCCGATTGTACCTATGTTAAGGTGCGGCTTCGACCTATCAAAAGTTTCCTTTGCCATGATTTAATAATTTAATCTTAGTTATATAATTAGTGTTCAAATTCTTTTAACTTGAGCCAATGACGGGAATTGAACCCGTGACCTCTTCCTTACCAAGGAAGCACTCTACCCCTGAGCTACACCGGCAACGTAACAGCAGGGCTGTTTTAGTGGGGAGAGAAGGATTCGAACCTTCGAAGGTTTCCCAACGGATTTACAGTCCGTCCTCGTTGGCCGCTTGAGTATCTCCCCTAACCTTTACTTTCAGTTGCTTTTTCAAAAAACGTTTGAGCTAAAATTATCAAAGCTTTATTTTAAACATCTCATCCTCAACGGAATCACAATTTAAGAAAACCAAAACAATAAAAACTCTTTATTTGAGCCGATAGAGGGACTCGAACCCACGACCTGCTGATTACAAATCAGCTGCTCTAGCCAGCTGAGCTACACCGGCAACTTACAATAAAAAAGTCCGCTATTTCTAACGGACTGCAAATGTAGAGAATTTATTTTTTAATCAAAACATTTTTCAACTTTTTTTTCTCTTTATGAGTATGCTCTGATTTTTTGTTTTCTTTTCATAAGTAAACGTTCCATAGAATCGGCCGCTAATTCAACAGCCTCCTCAAATGTTTTACACTGTTTTTTGACTATAAACTCGTCTCCCGGGACTGCAACTTTAATCTCTGCTATCTTATTTTGTTTATCACTGGTATTATCCAGTTTAAAATAGACATCCGAACCCACTACTTTGTCATAATACTTTTCAAGCTTATCCAAACGGTCCTGAACATAGCCCACCAGTTTCCTGTCAACATTAAAGTTGACTGCATGAACATTTACTTTCATAATCTCAAACTTTTTATTCGTTAAACATTTTTAAGAATCGCCACGGCTGCGAGGATGAGAATCTCCATACACCTTTTTCAACTCAGCAAGACTGCTGTGGGTATAAATTTGTGTAGACGATAAACTCGCATGCCCCAATAACTCTTTTACTGAATTCAAATCGGCTCCATTGTTAAGTAAATGTGTCGCAAATGTGTGCCGAAGCACGTGAGGACTCTTCTTTACCTTCCCGGAGACAACACTAAAGTAACTATTTATTAACCTATAAACAAAGGATTCACTGACTTTATTGCCACGGCTGTTTAAAATTAACACATCAGGATTTGTAACCGAAGTAAGCTTCCGTCTTTCAACAAGATACCTTCCCAACAATTGAGACGTACACTCCAATACCGGGAGTATACGCTCTTTATTACGTTTCCCTAACACTTTAAGCGTGTGGTTTCCCGAATCGAAACTATTCAGCTTAAGACCAATAAGCTCCGCACGACGAATTCCCGTAGTATAAAAAATTTCGATTATCAACCTATTCCTTATCCCCTCAAAATCATCAGGATAATCAACATCAGACATAACATCCTGAAGTTCTTTTTCTGAAAAAGGAACCTGTACTTTTTTTTCTGTTTTGAGGGATTTATGCTGCAGCAATGGATTCACCGTTATTTGCCTTGAGCGAAGTAAAAATTTATAAAATGATTTTAGTGAGGATATTTTACGGTTTACTGTCTTGTTAGCCATCCCGGACTCAACCAGGCTTACCACCCACCGACGTATAAAACTATAATTAATCTCTTCTAAAGAAACACCTTCATCCTCTTCTTTTATAAATTTCTCAAAAGAAGCAACATCGTCGGTATAAGCACGCAGCGTTAATAAGGAATAGTTTTTTTCCTTTAATAGATAATCTGCATATGCTTGTTTAGAATCGACCATAAAAAAAACCGTTAACAGCAAAGTTATGAAACTTTTCTGCTAACGGTAAGTATTTTTAATCCTATGGATTGATTAATTCTCTAGAGAATCTCTTAGTCCCTGGATATAACTTGCTTTCTGAACCTGAACTCTTCTTACAACTGAAGGTTTGATGAATGCCTGACGCTTTCTTAACTGACGTACAACGCCTGTTTTATCAAATTTTCTTTTGTAACGCTTAAGCGCTCTATCAATATTTTCTCCGTCTTTAATTGGTATAATCAACATAATATAACACCTCCTCTCGTTAAGGGTGCAAACTTATATCTTTTTTTTAAACCTCACAAACTAAATTTATATTTTATTTTACCGACCAAATAGTATATCCATGAGGCGGCGCCTGAACCTTAACCCAGGTATCTGCCTGCGTTACAGGCTCCCATACCGAATTACCTGTGTAGTCTTTAATTGTAGAATTCGCCCAATTGGTATCTACCCATCGCTCCTGCCAAGAATCGCTATTATTAATATAAACTATAATTCCGGGGCTGCCATTTCTTCGTGCTACATATTCATCGTTATCTGCATACAGATATGTTGTATTACCCGATGCCTTATTGTTGTGGATCCAAATAAGATTATTTAACTTGTTCTTATCCAGCCATTCCTCATAATCCCTGTAAAACATACATGGATATCCTTCGTGGGTTAGAATATAAGCATAGGCCAGTATCTTATTATTAAATATCTCATTAGTGTCATGATTAGATACAAACGTTACCGCTCTATATGGATTACGTTTTAACAACATATCACCATTTAGCTGTGTAAGATCGGCATTATTAAGTGCATCGCGCATCTTATAATAGCAGGCAAAATCAAAAGCACTTGATTCTGCACTATTTGCCCACGTCTCTAATGTAGCTGCATTACCATCCCAATATTCTCCAACCGTAAAACCTCCCACTGCATTTTTAAAGTTTTTCACCACCCACGGCTCAAAACCTTTTACATAGTCAAATCGCCAACCATCAAAATGCATTACATTTTTATAATATTTAGCTATAGAATTAGGATTATTATAGAGCCAGTCCTGAACATAAGCCTTATCATGACATAGATCCGGATAACCTCCAAAAGAGCCGGCGTCGGACGCATGAACATCATTTGGATGAAAATCATTATATGAACGTAAAAACAATCCTGAAGCGGGCGTAAAGCTTGTCCATGTATTAGCTCCTGTATAGGGATTAAACTCAGACGCACCACCACTATTATGATTGATTACTATATCAGCAATAACATCTATATTATTATTGTGTGCTGTATTGATAAGTGATTGTATTTCTGTCAAAGAGCCAAAACGGGTTTCAACATTTCCCATTTGATTATAACTCCCAAAGTCAAAGTAATCAAACGGATCGTACCCCATCGAATAACCCCCATTTTGTGCTTTGGTAGCCGGCGGCAGCCATATTGCATCAATACCAGCGTTAGCCCATGAAGGGACTTTTCCCGATATTGTATTCCACCAGGTGCCACCACCGGGAACATCCCAGTAGAAAGCCTGCATCATAACTTTAGAACCTGCAGCCTTGGCAGGAATACGGTTTTCATTTTGGCTATTTGCCTGATTGTTTTTTTCTGATACATCAGCATCACCGGAGCAGCCCCACATAATAAAAGCAGAGACTACAATTGTAAATATGCATTTCATAATTAATAGGTTTGATTATTACCTAATTTATAAAATTCAGTATTCACAATTACTTATTTCACACCAACACATCAACTACAACGTTATAGTGTTGATAAATAAAAATAAAAAAGGCTTCTGCAGATACAGAAGCCTTTAAAGCTATTTATATTTTAATTACCTAATCTTTAAGCAAATGACGCGAAATAACAAGTTTCTGAATTTCGGTAGTTCCCTCGCCGATAGTACATAGCTTAGAATCCCTGTAGAATTTTTCTACCGGGTAATCTTTCGTATAGCCATATCCTCCGTGTATTTGTACTGCCTCGTTAGAAACCCTTACACATACCTCAGAAGAATACATTTTACCCATTGCACCGGCAACAGTCATTTTCTTATTATTGTTCTTAAGGTATGCAGCTTTGTGAAGCAATAATTCTGAAGCTTCAATTTCTGTAGCCATATCAGCAAGCTTAAAGGCAATTCCCTGGAAGTTACTTATCGGCTGACCAAACTGATGGCGCTCTTTTGAATATTTCAATGCCGCTTCGTAAGCACCTTTAGCAATACCTAATGATAACGCTCCGATAGAGATACGCCCACCGTCAAGTATTTTCATAGCCTGAACAAAACCATCCCCTACCTCACCAAGCCTGTTGGCATCCGGTATGCGGCAGTTATCAAATATAAGTTCTGCGGTTTCGCTCGCGCGCATACCCAGTTTATTTTCTTTTTTACCACTTGTAAAGCCCTGCATGCCTTTTTCAAAAACGAAAGCTGTCATTCCTTTTGAATCTCCTTTTTCTCCGGTACGTACAATCACAACCGCTACGTCTCCTGATTTTGCGTGTGTAATAAAGTTTTTAGCACCGTTTACAACCCAATGGTCACCATCTTTAACAGCAGTAGTATTCATACCTCCTGCATCAGACCCTGTGTTGTGTTCTGTAAGGCCCCAGGCGCCAATATGCTCGGCAGTAGCCAGTTTAGGCAACCATTTCTTTTTTTGCTCTTCATTACCGAAAGTAAGTATATGATTAGTACATAAAGAGTTATGAGCAGCAACAGAAAGACCGATAGAAGGATCTACTTTAGAAATCTCTTCAACAACGGTGATGTATTCGTGGTAACCAAGACCCGACCCGCCGTATTCTTCAGGAACCAATACTCCCATATAGCCCATTTCGCCTAATTGCTTAAATAAGTCTACCGGAAAATGCTGGCTTTCGTCCCAGTCCATAATGTTCGGACGGATGTGCTGCTCTGCAAAATCCCTGATCGCTTCTGCGATCATGCTTTGCGTTTCATTATATTCAAAATTCATTTTTGTTTGATTTTTTTAGAATTCCAAATATAAGGCAATTATTTTTACTTTATCAACAGGAAAATTGCTAATCTTTAACAAATCATCAATTTTATGCAATTTTCCATTCATACTGCGTTCAGTAATTATACTTTTAGCCACATCTCTATTAAAGTACGGAAAACGCGACAGTTGCAGTAATGACGCTGTATTTACATTTATTTTTTCGACATCAGGCTGACCGATAACTTTAAAACTCTTTTTCAGTCCCAATTTAGCCTCCGGTGAAAATGCTGTAAAATCATCCATCTGATCCATACTAACGAATCCACCTAACATCGCCCGCCTGCGTAAAATCTCTTTAGCATAAAACGGCCCTATACCAAATACTTTTACAAGATCTTCCTCTAGTGCGGTATTTATATCACTTACTTTTAAAGCCATTTCGGATTTCGACTCCTTATTATATACCCTGCTTTCTTTAATTAAAGATTCAGTCTTTGTATAATCCGGTTTCACGCCAAATTTAAAATAGGCCGATAATTTCGTTAAAAGCGTGTCGTGTATGTGGGTTACTTTCTGAAAATCTTTAGCAGAATTTATATAACTGCCCGTTTTACGATATGCATACAACCTGTCTAAATCTTTTACAGACAGTCCAAGCACATAGCCCTTGTAATCGTTTAGGTAATTTGGATTGAAAAGATAAATCGTGTCTTTGTGCCCACGCTTCTTCGCTTTTAATTCATCAATTTTTGATTGAAGCGCCAGCCATTGTTTTTCCTCTGCCGATTTTTCTCTTTTTGAAGTAAAATCGATCGAAGTAAAAATGAAATAAAGAACCTGCACAAAAATCAGTAATGCAAATAAGGCAAGTATTCCTTTTTGCTGACTTTTTGTAAACAGGTGAAAGAACCGGAAAGGCTTAGGCATGCTTCTGATTATTACAAGTCGAAAACAGAACTTCTTTTCGTGTACACCATATCTTTAAGGCGTAGCCAAAATGCCAGTGTAAGATAAACGCCAAACCATAGACCAACAGTGACAAAAGAAATATAGATAAAAAACAACCTTACATTTGTAGCACGCATACCCAGCCTGTCTGCAAGGCGTTGCGACACTTCAAATCCGTGTTTTTCGAAGAAATGACGTATGTTGGTTATAAAAGACATTATCGTAATATTGATTTATTCAAAAGTAATCGTTTATGGTTTAGCTTGTATAATATCTGCTTACTTTTTTAGTAGCTCTAATCCAACGGCACATTGCAGGCAGCGCTTGTTTGTACAGTATTCATTCTTAAGCTGTAATAGCGATTGTGTATCATATGCCGACTGTATATCCACCTTAAACGATCTGAATTTATCAATAATCGTATTTTTCTCAGGCGATAATTGTTGCAAAAGCTGCACAAGAAAATCGGTTTCCTCCTTCCCTACACTTCTGCTATATGCAAACTTAAAAGGTATAATTGTATTTATAATGATAAGGTCTATAAACGAAGTCGTTAACGATTTACGCTTTTTTACACTCTCTTTATCAAAAGTATAATGGGTCTGCCAGTACTCTGATGCCTGAACATCAAACACCTTATAAATAGCTTCAATAGAAGTTGCCTCTATAATTTTAGAGAACAGGTTTTGATGTTTGTGATAAAGCTGTGCCAATTGCGACAGCCTTATTGTGGGGAAATTATCAGGACGATGCTTAAAGAACTGAAGCGGATTAACATGAGCAGGCTCTACTCTATATTTATGGCAGATATAATCGTAGCGCTGTTTTAAATCTTTTACGTACATATCTTCATGATCTATATCAAACTGCCCCGCTCTCCCGAAAAACAACGCTTCCAGATTTTCAAATTCAAAACTTTCCCTTCGTACTACTGAAAAAGGCAGCGACTGCGCAATCGCGAAAAAGGTTTCACCATTTGTATTAAGTCCGAAACTTTTTGCCAGAAAGTTAAACAAAACTGCTTCCCAATCATTACCAAGGCTTGCAGCTAACTGTGTAATCGGTTTTGACTTTCGCTCAAGGCGTTCAAAAAACAAGCGTTCTTTCCAATTGTCTAAAACAAAGCCATCCATATTTTCAAGCTCTTTCTCACAATAGATCCATGATTTAGCAGAAGACAGTGAATTGTAATTGGCAAGTATATCTGTAGCAACATAGTGTTTCAGTTCGATAACCGGAATTTCCGTATTGTCTTTCCTGAAAACTTCTGTGTTGTGTTCCCAAACCACATGCAGTATTACATTATCATAAGCCGTATCTGTTTCATGGCTGTGAATATACCAATCAGACGATTTTATATGTATCTCAACATTTCCTGCCCATTTTTGATTCCCAATGGCAACTTGTGCATTAAAGAAATCCGGGCCGGCCAGTTGCAGGTATTGTCCCGAATTGAGAATAGTTATAGGCTCTCCCTGTACTGTTTTCACATTCAGCACATCAAACTTTTTAAACTGCCATACATAGTGCAGAAAATCTTCTTTCATACAAATACTCTTACAGACACGAAAGTAATAAAAAATAACAAACTAAAATGTTTGCTATATTTGCCGACTAACTTATTTATCATGAAGCAGCTTTTTGCCTTAGCAGTACTTTTAGTTTCCTTTTTTAGCTATTCCCAAAAAAAGCCAAATGCCATTAAGGTAACGTATCAAAAGGTAAACATGGGTACTCCGGTTGAAGAAAACAATCCTATTCTCGTTTTTTCAAATTCAGAAAATTCAAGGATAAGCAGTAAATCTATTCTTGACAACAAAGCTGAATTCCCAATTGAACAACTCGTAATAAACTATACTGATAACTCATACATTAATATAGCAAAACTAAGTACCGACAAAAGCGTAGCAACACGTGATAGTTTATCGCTAAAAAAGCAATCGTTCGAATTACTTCCTGATACTAAAACAATTTTAGGTTATAAATGCAAAAAAGCTAGGACAATAATAAACTCGAATACGATTGAAGTCTGGTACACAAATGAGTTAGGGTTAAAAGGATCGCCATCTTTACTAGGCCAAAACCTTGGACTTGTGCTGGAAACCATCCGCAATGGAAACTATGTTGTAACCGCTATAAAAGTTGAAAAGCTTAGGGATGCTTCCACTTATCTCGACATCATTCCTAAAAATATTAAGTTAATCGATATGGTCACGCACAGGGATATGATCTGGAAAGCCAGATTTACAACTATAGAAGTTTTTAAAGATGAAGTGATTAATTTTTCGGATGCATCAAAATCAAATGACAGTATCTTACGATTTGCAAATGGTACTATTATCCTTAAAAAAGTAAAATTCCCCGAAATAAAACCGGGAAGCCAAACTTACGTTGAGCTTACTGAACAGTCTAACGGAGACGCCTACGACAGAACAGGATCTGTTTTTGCAATTCCTGCAGATGAAGAGCATTCTTTTTTCAACGGATTAAAAAACGGTATCACGGCATTGCCTTTATATGAAAATGGCAACGGAAAGAAATATTATGGCGTGACGTTAGATGGCAATTATACTCCTCTTTTGGAATTGATACGATTTTTTACCCCTTTTGGAATAAAGCGATACAACCACGTAAAGCTTAAAGATAAAATGTGGCATGACATAGTTCCTTACAGGGAAGAAATTTCAGAGCTGCAATCAAAACTTAGTAATAAAGAATACTGGATAGGAACGTTCATTGGCAATTATGATAAAGGCGGACACAAAATAAACCTGTCTATAACTATACATCAAGACAACAACCTAAACAACAAATCTAATTTTGTATTACCATTGTTTAACACAACCAATGTTATGGAAATGGCACAGCAGGACTACGGAACCATGTTTAGCAGCGACAACGGCCTTGAAGTAAATTTCGTTTTGGATAAAAATATTAAGAATGCAACTTTACGCTATATCACGACCGGACACGGCGGATGGGAAGCAGGTGATGAATTTGTACCTAAAAAGAATACTATATTATTGGATGGACAACAGGCTTTTGCTTTTATTCCATGGAGACAGGATTGTGGATCCTACCGATTATTCAATCCGGTATCAGGAAATTTTGATAATGGTCTTTCATCTTCAGACTACAGCCGTTCTAACTGGTGCCCAGGAACTGTAACCAACCCTGAATTTATAAGCCTGGGTGACCTCAAAGCAGGCAAACACACTATAATAGTAAAAATTCCTCAGGGAGCCTCAGAAGGCAATTACTTTAGTGCCTGGAATGTTTCGGGAGTTTTGATAGGCAATGAATAGCTTTACAGCAATTCAAGCTGTCCGTTATGCAGCATATACAACTTAGCACAGGCGCGTGCATCAGACAATGCCTCATGGTGATTTAGCTGAATACCGTTACGATCACTGCAAGCTTTTAAGTTTGCAGGTTTATAGCCTTTTGCTTTATATATTTTGCACGTGCATTCCCATTTATCGGCTAACTCCAGTTCATCGTAATACAAACCATAGTACCGCATAGTTTTAGTAAGCACGCTACGATCAAAAGATTCATTGTGAGCAATCAGCTTTCTGCCAAATATGCGTTGCCTTATTTCAGGAAAAAGATCATCAAAGGTTGGCAGATGCATTGTTTCTACGGGCTTGATGCCATGAACCATAATATTACGGTACCAATATTCATTATCCGGCGGCTGAATAAGCGTGTGGTATTCTTCAACTATAACCCCGTTCTCTACGGTAACAAGGCCAACAGCGCAGGCACTGTGTGCGTACCCTGTTGCAGTCTCAAAATCTATAGCTGTAAAATTCATAATCAGGTAGTAAAAAGCCCCCGCAAGCGGGGGCTGAATATATTATTTTATTGAGCTGATAATATCATGTTTGGTAATAATATGATGCTTACCATTTCCTAAATCTACTAATACCGCCTGATTGTCTTTATTAATCAGTTTTGATATTTCTTCGATAGAAGTATTAGCTCTTACAACAGGATAAGGTTTACCCATTATCTCGCGGATCGGTTTTTCTGCAATATCTTTGTCTTCCACATAACTTCTGAAAAGATCCGTCTCATCAATAGAACCAACAAAACCGTTAGTATCTATAACCGGTATTTGAGATATCTTGTATTTACGAAGGCGTTCTATAGCGTGAGAAACCAGTTCTTCAGTTCGCACAATTACAAGTGGTTTATCAGAGTGATCTTTAATTAAGTCTTCCGCTTTAGTAAGTTCCTCATCAAGGAAACCACGCTCGCGCATCCAGTCATCGTTAAACATTTTACCTACGTAACGGCTTCCGCTATCGTGGAAAAGAACTACAACTACATCACCAGGTTTAAATTCATCTTTAAGCTGGAGCACACCTTTAATCGCAGCTCCGGCAGAGTTACCTACGAAGATGCCCTCCTCAAGAGCAAGCCTTCGTGTATATACAGCAGCATCTTTATCTGTTACTTTTGTAAAACCATCTATAAGTGAAAAATCAACATTTTTCGGAAGAATATCTTCACCTATACCTTCTGTAATATAAGAGTATATTTCGTTTTCATCAAAAATACCGGTCTCGTGGTATTTCTTAAACACTGAGCCGTAAGTATCTATACCCCAAATTTTAATATTTGGGTTTCTTTCTTTTAAATACTTTGCAACGCCGGATATAGTACCTCCCGTTCCCACTCCTACAACAAAATGCGTAATCTTGCCATCCGTCTGTTCCCAAATTTCCGGAGCAGTCTGCTCGTAATGTGCTGCGGTATTAGATAGGTTATCATACTGATTCACATACCATGAATTTGGAGTTTCTTCAGCAAGTCTTTTAGAAACCGAATAATATGAACGCGGATCAGTTGGCTCTACATCAGTAGGACAAACAACAACCCTGGCACCTACAGCACGAAGGATATCCATTTTTTCTTTCGATTGCTTATCCGAAATAACGCAAATAAGCTTGTACCCTTTTACAATAGCACCTAAAGCAAGCCCCATTCCGGTATTACCAGATGTTCCTTCAATAATAGTACCTCCCGGCTTGAGCCTTCCATCAGCTTCTGCGTCTTCAATCATCTTGACAGCCATCCTGTCTTTAACAGAATTACCCGGATTAAAAGTTTCTACTTTAGCCAGCACAAGAGCCTCTATACCTTCTGTTAGCTTATTAAGTTTTACCATTGGCGTATTACCTATGGTCTCAAGTATATTTTTTGCGTATTTCATTTTTATAAAATTAGCTGCCAAAAGCTATGGCAATCAGCTGCAAAGATAATTATTGCTATTAAAACTATAGTTAAATAATTAAGAGAAGAAATCCCAAATTACACCAAAGCGAAGCGTAAAGTCTTTATACGGCTGATTTGGTGTTGAATAATAATTATATCCTGAAAAAGCAGAGTTAAGATGTTCTGCTTTTATAAAAAGCCTGAATTCCTGAATCTTTGCATTAATAAAGAAATCAAACAATGGGAAATTTCCAATCTTTTTGGCATCCTGTACATAAAAGTCACCCACCATAGCATTGTAATCATTAGCGTAGTACTTTGTAAAATACTGGAATGTAACACCTGCCTGAAAAAACAACGCATTTTTAAATACCCTGTCTGAATAATAAAGTGTATTTCGCGTTACGAATGACGGCACGTTCAGGATATTGCCTGTTTGTTGTACATTTTGGTATAGAAAAGTATTATCAAGGGCAAAATTTCCAAATTTAAATTCTCTTGAAGCCTTAACAGACAGATAATTTATGGTATTACCATTTTGAGTAGGTGTAACATATAAAGTGTCTATACTGGTTAACCCCACCTGACGACCAGTGACCTCATGCCCATCAAAATATAAGTGATCTTTTAGGATAGTATATTGTACAGAAGCATTAAGCCATTTGGTTTTTGCTTCAAATTCAAAATTATTAATTTTTTCGTTTTTAAAGTTCCCAATTACGTTATCGCCAACTCTTCTTGGCCAATTGTAACTTTTGTAATCGCTTTGAAGAAGGTTGTAACTGTTATCAGGGAGTTTATTCATGTTCTGATAGCGAGCCGATACGATATTCTTCTCATCAAAAGTATACCGGGCAGAAGCATCTATATTCGCCAATGACTGGTTTGTGATTGAATTAGAAAACAAAACACTCCCCTTCCATTTATCTTTCTGGTACGTATAACGCGCGCCATAGGTATTGATCCTGTCGCTAAGAGAATTCGGCGTTTCTATTTTCCCGTCACTTCCAAGAATTATACTCCTGTAAAAATAATTGTAATTAAAATCTTCAAGGTAAAATTCAATATTACCGATAGTTTCATTACTGTAAGCTGCCCCAATCATATTATACATACGATTATAGCGCGTCTTATTACTTATAGATTGCGAATACGTTTCGCCGTAACGGGCTACATAAGTAGGCTGGCTATATTCAAAAAATTTATTCTCGTAATTAAATTGGTGATGAAAAACAATACTATTAGGATTATCCTTATTCAACCTGAATGTATGATCAATAAAGTATCTGTTTCCTTTTAAAATAGATTTTCCATCTCTGGAAAAAACGTCAAGCCTTTCCCTTTGTGTGTAAGGTTCCTGACCACTTTCAAAAAGTGACGGATCTATGATTCCCCCATTTTCCTGATTGGTAAAATCCTGGCCTGTAAAATGAAGCCTCAGCATGTATCGTTTATCTTTGGTATTGTAACTTGATACAAAACGAAATATACCATTGCTTGAAAGCTGATTTATATAACGCCCCAACGACCTAAGTCCTTTGTAGCCTAGCGCAAAATTAAGGTTCTCTGAAGTATTAAGAGTTATTAAAGCATCAAGTATTTGACCTTGCTCTATAACCGATCTATACATCAGGTCGGTGTATGGTGTAGCAACATGGTAATAATTTACGTCCTCTGCTTCAACATAGGCATAATGTTTTCCCTTAAAGCCCATTTCGGGGAAAGGATTAAACTTTGTGAGTCCATAATCCAGAATATTATAAGCCTGCCCGTCATTATTCAGAGGTAGAAGTCCAAAATTATCTTTTCTCAGATAATTAAGTTCATATTCTTTTTTAAGGGTAAGTGCTGTATCTACAAAAGTTGTGTCCCTGTCAAAAGTAATTATCTTATACATATCTACCGTAGCTATAGAATCTTTCGATTTTGCAGATTTCGGTTTACCTATAAGACTTTTACGAGGTTTTTCAGTATCATTTTTCTTTACCTGTGAAAAAAGGAAAAGAGGAAATAGACATAAAAAAAAGACGACACACTTTTTAAACATGTAAGTTTTAGATTTTCGCAAAGGTACTTATTTTTATATATCAGCAAATGTAAAAATAACGCAAAAAAAGAGGCTTTCTTACGAAAGCCTCTTAAAATTTATACAATTAAATATTACAATTATTCTGTAATTTTTTCCAAAATAACGCCCATAGTCTGAGATGGTATAATACCACTAGCAGGTGTTAGGTTACCGTTGATATTAATTCTTCTTACACCAGTAGTTAAATTAGTGCTGAAAGAACCTCCGCCGGTATACAATAGCGTTTGATCATTACCCTGATATGTCCAACAATCTGTACAAAGAGCTTGCTGTACAGCTGTTAATGAACCAGAGTTCTTGTTTGTCCCGGCAGGTGCCATCGTAAATTCAAGGAATCTGTCTGTTGTAAAATCTCCTAAAGTTGGGCTTGAGCCAATTGGACCAGAAATTCTTATGATATTACAATCACCGTTATCATTTACATCAACTGTAGCGATACCAAGATCGTCACCAGTTGCTGTTGACGTCACATAGAATTCTCCAACAAAATCAAAGAAGTTAGTAGTACAGTCATCGTTAACAATCAGGAATCTTTTGAATTTAGAACCTTCGTCCTCTACACCTAGAGTTATGTTAGTATCTGACACCTCAGTTAGTCTTATCTCAAACGCTTTAGAATCGTTCTGAACATCGTTATTAATAACGTTAATTTTAATAAGCCCAGAAGTAGCTCCAGCAGGAATAACAACCTCTTTAGATTCTACGGTATAATCAACATTTTCTTCTGCTGTTCCTGTAGCACCTTTATCAACAGAAAACTTAACAATAACGTCATGGTTAACCGGGAATGCAAGATTGACAGGGATTTCTGAAACACCTAAATGTTCAAAAAATGTTAATCTGTCTGTAGCAACCCTTTCCAATGTAACGAAATTCTTACCACCGTAAGTTACAGTATCTTCATCACAGCTAATCAAAGTCGCCATACCCAAAATAAGCAGGGCCGACTTTAAAATATATCTTTTCATACTATTTATTATTAATTATTATAACCTGGGTTTTGTTGGATATTAGGATTTGCAGAAAGCTCAGCCCTTGGAACTGGCAATGTCCATCTGTGATCCGTCAAATTAAGAGAACAAGCATCAAACTGCTGACATTCAGAATTAACTCTATCAATACCAGCATTAGCAAATGCACCTAAACGTTTAATGTCGATATAACGGTGTCCTTCAAATGCAAGTTCAACTCTTCTTTCGTTAAGAATTGCAGCCCAAGCTTCCTGAGCAGAAGCAGGTGTAGCAATATCTCTACCTGTAGCATTAGTGAAACGTGCCAAACGGATTCTATTGATCTGAGCAGCAACACCTGCAAAATCACCACGGCTAGCCATAGCTTCTGCTTTAATTAGATACATCTCAGAAATTCTGAACACTTTAACATCATTTAACAAGTTAATATTATCAGACCCTGCATATTTACCTACAGGTCTAACAGTAAATCCAGTTAAATAAGAAGAAGGATCAACAACAACTATACGTCTAACATCATTTTCAGCAAGCCTGTTGAAAAGTGCAGTACTTACTTCAAAGAAAGCACCACCACTTGTTGAACTGTTTACAGAAGACCATGCCTGATAGAAGTTACCAGTACTACCACTGCTAACTCTGTCAAGTTTAAAAATAACTTCACCTTGCGCAGCAGGTACAGAAAGATCTCTAAACACCCTATAATAGTTGCTATTAGCAGCTGTATTTACAGGGTTAGCAGGATTGTAAGTGCCAAAAGTAGCTAATCCATACGCTGTAGGTTTTGCAATTAGCAAGTCAGCATAACCTTCTGCCTCAGTATATTGACCTCTATAAGCAGCAAGACGTGCTCTAATTGCAGTGATAACATCCTTGGAAATATAAGTTCTTGCAGGATTAGATTGGCTTATAAGATTTGCGTCAGCAAAATCAAGATCGCTGTTTATAAGCGTATATACTTCACCATTAGTATTACGTGGAAGTTTTTGATCTGTTGTAGGAACAAAATCAACAGCAATAACACCAGGTGCATTATCATCTTTCATATCAGTTGAAAAATAAGTAAGCAATTGTATGTGTGCATAAGCTCTAAGAGCACGAGCCTGAGCAATCACATCATTAAACACACCTTGTTCTTCCTCTGTAATCTCTACATTCTGAGAACCTAATATTAACCTGTTAGCGAAGTTAATTACAGTATAATTATTCACCCATATAGATTCGGCAGAACCAGAGTTACTGTTAAGAAGAAACGATAGTCCTCCATCACCAACACCCTGACCACCATTAGCAACACCAACTCTTACTTCATCTGTGAATATAGATGTAAAAAGTATAGCACTTTCTCCTCCAACTGCACCATATACACCGTTAAGACCAAGCTGAAGATCCGCTATAGTTTCGAATGTATCCTCCGGCAAAAGTTCACTAGGCTGCTTAATATCAATAGCGTCATCACACGCAGCAAAAAGAGATGCAGCAACAACAAATAATAATATTCTAAAATTTTTCATAATCTTTCTCGTTATTTTTTAAAATTGTAATTCAAGACCTACAGAAAAGATTCTTGGAGTAGGATACTGGTATTGATCACCGCCTCTGTTACTTTCTGCATCCCATCCTCTCCATTTAGACCATGTAAGTAGATTTTCACCCTGAACGAAAGCTCTTATGTTTGTAAAAGGAGTTTTCTCAAGTAATTGTTTATTGAAATCATAACCTAAAGTAGCATATCTTAATCTTACATAAGATGCATCTTTAAGATATCTGTCTGAACTTGAATCAAGTGCCTTATTTGTTAAATATAATGAAGGTATATCTGTAACCCTGTTATCAGGTCTCCATGCATTAAACAAATCAGTTGATTTATTGAAGATACCAATATCAGTTGGATCCTGAAGACCTTCTAAATCGTAATCAAATCTGTAAATATCAGCTACATAAGAGAACTGAGTTGTAAGATAGAAACCTTTATAGTTAGCTTCAAATCCAAAACCACCCTGGAAAGTAGGTATAGGAGCTTTTCCTGTCAATCTTCTGTCTGTTTCAGGATTAGGATTCTCTGTTAACTGACCATCAGCCGTATAGAATAATAGGTTACCATTTGTAGGGTTAACACCTGCATATTTTATAGTATAGAACTGACCAAAAGCACCGCCAACTACGTTAGCTTGTAAGCCGTTATCAATAAATCCTTCTTCACTTGGGATATCAATGAATTCATTTTTGTTATATGAACCGTTGAAAGTTAAATTAAGGAAGAAATCTTTAGATTTTATAAGCTCATAATTTAATAAAGCTTCAACACCACTATTTCTTAAACTACCATTATTAGAAAGAATAGAGTAAGTACCATTGATACCTGATATTGGAGTTGACTGATAAAGATCTTTAGTGGTTCTGATATAACCGTCAAGGTTACCTCTTAACCTACCAGAGAACACTTCAAAATCTAAACCAACGTTAGCTTGCTCTGTAGTTTCCCATTTAAGGTCTGCATTACCAAGCTGTACAACAGTATAAGCAGGAAGCTGAGAATATCCAGTTGTCTGGTCAAACAAAGTCCTTGAACTGTTTGGAGCAGCAAATATACTCTGACCTGCAATGTTTTGGTTACCTGTAGTACCATAAGAAGCTCTAAGTTTTAGCATATTGAATGCTGAACCCTGCATAAAGCTTTCTTTATCAATATTCCAACGACCAGAAACTGACCAGAAAGTACCCCATTTATTAGTATCTGAGAACCTATATGATGCATCCCTACGTACGGTAGCCGCAAGACCAAATCTTTGATCATAATCATAATCTACTGAACCAAAATATGAGAATAGACCGGCAGTTGCTTTTCCTGAACCTACATTCGGAACATAGAAGTTAGGAGTATTAGGGTTAAATGGTATATAACCCGCACCGTTACCCGGCTCAAATACTTTAGTATCTAAACCATTCTGTGTAGCAGAAAACGATTTTTGATGTGCTTTATAATACTCAGTGAATATAGAAGCATCAAGTGAATGTTTTTCAGCAAAAGTTTTTCTGTAGTTAAGACTGTTATTCATTGTAAATGAAAACTCTCTTGCAAAACTCTCATTTTGGAAACCTATAAATGTCTCACCTGGGTTCTGAAAAAGGAATGCATTAAATGATTGAGGAGCTTCAACGTTAAGACCATTAGCCTCTGTAAAATCAGCACCAATTGAAGTAGCTAATGTAAGATCATCAGTAAGCTTATAGCCCGCCTGAACATTACCAATCATTTTGATTTCATTAGTACGTAACGTACCTGTTTTCATCCTGTCTAAAAGCATAAGAGGGCTTAAAGCAAGTGTATTACGACCTATATCCGGCACTCCTTCAGGACGTGCACCAGTTCTATACCAGTTAAATAAATCCTGCCCATTAGTATACCAAGACGGGCTGATATAAGGAGCACCGTTGTTAGCACCAAGAATAGGGTTAATATTAACCGCACCTGTACCTAAGTTAGCAGCCTCATTCCTTACAGAGTAGTTAATAGTTACCGCTGTATTATAAGTAAACCTGCTATCATTACTTTTTCCACTTAAGTTGTTTCTAAAGTTAAATCTTTTAAGATCAGAACCTCTTAAAACACCTTCCATATCATAATAACCAAATGAAGTAAATGACGAAAGGTTTTCTCCACCACTAGATAAGCTTAATACGTGGTTTTGTGCTAAACCTGTTCTAAATAATTCTTTATACCAATCAGTATTAACACCATAAGCAGCTATTTCTGCATCAGTCATAGGAACTTTATTTCCCGCCTCTGAAAAACCACCTGTATTACCAAGACCTGGATTTCTACGACCTACCGCAGATTGACCGTATGTTCTTTCAAGAGTTAATAACTCTCTTGAGTTCATCTTGTTATAATCATTATTCTGCATAGCAGTAAAACTAGTAGTACCAGTATATTTAATATTCAAAGAAGAGTTAAAGCTTCCTCTTTTAGTTTTAACGATAATAACACCGTTAGAACCCCTGTTACCATAAATAGATGTAGCACCAGCATCTTTAAGAACCGACACCGATTCGATATCATTAGGGTTGATACTTCTAAAGTTATCAGAATTCAAAGGCACTCCATCGATAACATATAAAGGCTCAACGTTACCATTGATAGACCCAATACCCCTAAGGATAACAGTACTGTTAGCACCCGGCTGACCAGAACCTGTTGAAATATTCAAACCAGGAACCTGCCCTTGTAGTGTCTGAATAAAGTTAGCATTTGGCCTGCCTTCTATAGTTTTAGAAGTAACAGTTGTAACAGCAATATTTGAAGTTGCTCTGGTTGTTGTTCTGTAAGCTTCAACAATTACATCATCAAGAACTTTAGCGTCATCAGCCAATTGTACCGAAACAACACTTGAAGCGCCCACAGTTTTTGTTTGTGTGGCCATACCTACATATGTAAACACAAGCTTCTGCCCAACAGAAGCAGTAATGGAATATTTCCCATCAAAATCAGTCTGTACTCCTTGCTGAGAACCTTCAACAGTTACGTTAGCACCAGGTATTGGCATACCGGTAGCATCTGAAACGACACCTGTAATGGTTTTCTCTTGCGCAAAGGAAAACTGAATAAAAAACGCCAACAAAAGCGTAAAAATCCAAGTAAACTTTGATTTCATATTTAATTAATTTGAGTTAGTTAAGTTGCAAATCTATTAATTTATTTTAATATAACAAACTTTTAACATTGCCAGGCAACGCTAAATTTCAATATTTTTTAGTGTAAATGCAAAATCCACAACATATTGACAATAATTGACCACATACTACAGCTTTTTTTAAATTATAAAGAAACGTCAACAATTTTGTTAACGTTTCTTTATAGATGCAACAATTATAAAATGGTTGCGTAGTATAGATCTTTTTTAGAATAAAAAATTATTTTATTATAATCTTCTCAACTTCAGTTCTTTCACCATTGGTAACATTAACCATATATATACCACTAGCAAGACCTTGAACATTTAAGACCGTATCAGCATTTAACAATGCGGCAGACAGAACCTGTCTTCCCTGAGCATCATATACGATAGCAGATGCATTTTTCTCCACACCACCAGGAAAAGATATATTTAACTCTTCACCTGCCGGATTAGGCCATACTACAAAAGTCTTAGCGTTCGATTCATTAATTCCAACAGTACTGTTAGTAATACCCGAAATAATTAAAGAATACGCTTGTTGCGGCGCGCCATTAGGATTCTGTAACGTTGATTTTTTATGCTTAACAGTAATGGTATAAGCGCCTACTGGATTAACAACCTCCACTTTTTCAATATTATCAACATTATTCTGCCCGCGTTCAGCATAGTTACCTGTATCATCCAGTCTCCACGGATAATTTATCTCACTTCCTTTTGTAACCGTAATATCAAGATCATTTATCAAAACAGCAGTAGTTTTATTAACTGTAATAGCGCCTGCAGGATCTGTCCATGCTATAGTAGCAACTAATGGTTCACTACCTAACGCTGAAATCGTTTTTGTATACGTTTGATTTGGAGTAAGAACTAATTCTTCAACAGACGCAGTAGTATTGTTGGCTGCAGCACCAAGAACCTGAGCTGCTTTTTTAGCGTTAAGAACACCCCATCCAAATATATTATCCGGTCCATCAGCCAAACCTGCTTCATCTGCAGTATGAGCAACAAGAGCCCTTACAGTAGATGACCTCATATAAGTTTTCACAGCCGCTCCCTCAGGAGTATGAAGATTTGCGTAATATTGCTGAACCAATGCTAAAGCTCCCGTTACTCCCGGACAAGCCATTGACGTTCCGCTTTCATTAACATATAAATTATAACCCGCATTTGTAGCAGAATATACATCTACACCTTTTGCAGAGATATCCGGTTTTACACGATTATCATTTGTTGGTCCATAACTAGTAAAGCTAGCCTGCTCAACATCCTGAGGATCTGTATAATTATTAAGTTGCCTTATAGCCGCAACAGCAATACCATTTTTTGAGGTAGACCTATCGGTTAACCTGTCAGGTTGATAATCACCAGCATTTCCTGCGGCAAAAACCGGCTGATAATATGGATTATCAAAAGTAACTTTATCTACCTCTTGAGATTCTTCAATGTAAGAACCTCTATATTCCGTTAATGTCGGCTCAGGAAGCAATCTTTCATTAATACCATAGGAATGATTTGATAGTATTAATTGATCTGCATTAGCAACCATTTCCACATAATCATCATTGTAACTAAATGAAGCCGCCAAAGCCTTTTGTGCTAAACCTTTTGCTAATGCATTGGTTGCACCTCCAATAATTGTAGCTGTTACGTGCGTAGGATGATACTGTACATCGGCAGCTCCATCATAAACTATCGCTCTATTATCAAATGCCTGGTGATTAAGCAGCGGATGTCCTCCATCCCAAACACCTATTAGCATTTGCGTACCATCTTCATATTCTCCGGTTAAATTTAAACCAGACTCACCACCTGGCTGAAGGTAATTTGCACGTGAGGTTATAGCAGAACCTGCATTAGTAGTTGTTATATATATAGGAGTACCTTCTTCGGTAACTCTAACCAAAGAAGAATGTTTACCTGCCTCATCTTCTATAACCAGGGGCCAATTATTAAGTTTAGCAAGCCTTACAGCATTTTCATAATTTTTAGTTCTTTTTTCTTTAGCTTCCTGATATTTTTTTACAGCTAATGACTCCGAAATATTAGCCTTTTTAGTAGGCAGTGCTATTTTCTGTGCGGACGCTGAAACGCCAGCCAAAGTCATTGCAAGAACAAAAATTCTCACAGTATTCTTTTTCATAATTTATTCTTTAGTTTTAATAGTAATTAATAATGTAGCAATTTCTGTAGTAAGTAGTACGTAATGTTAAATAATTTAAAAAAGCGATTGTAAATATAACAAAAACATATATCTTATAGACGTAAAACCTAGAAGAAAAAGTCATAATTTCTACGAAAACGCTTTCAAACTCAAACTTTTCCCGTTATTTTGCACTTATATATACGTTTAAATCCTGTTCTTAGATGCTTTCATTAAATTTTTCCGGCTTTAAATATGAAACTGGCACAGACGAAGCTGGTCGCGGATGCCTCGCCGGCCCTGTAACCGCTGCAGCCGTTATCTTACCGGAAGATTTTAAACTTGATCTTTTAAATGACTCAAAACAGTTATCCGAAAAAATAAGAGAACACCTTCGACCACTAATTCAGGAAAAAGCACTTTGCTATCATGTTACAAATATTGAGCCTGAAATTATAGATGAGATAAATATTCTTAACGCCTCAATAAAAGCGATGCAGGAATGTATCGTGAAACTAACTCCTATTCCGGAATACATCATCGTTGATGGCAACAGATTTAAACCTGTAAACGATATACCGCACAGCTGTATTATTAAAGGAGACGGAAAATACCTGAGCATTGCGGCAGCCTCTATACTTGCTAAAACATACAGGGATGATTACATGAATATGATACACGAGGAGTATCCTATGTATAACTGGAAGAAGAATAAGGGCTACCCAACTATGGAACATCGAGAAGCCATAAGAAAATACGGAATAACCAAATACCATCGCAAATCGTTTCGATTACTGCCGGAGCAAATGGAAATTGACTTTGGTTTTGATTATTCCGGATAATATTTTACACCTATATATATTATAGGTGTAGTGATTTTTCTTTCTGGAGAATTTCAGCATCAAAAAGTGCAGCAAAATGCTTAAGCACTTTTTCTTTTACTTCTTCTTCGTTTACAACTTCAACACCAAGCTCTGCATTTAAAGTTGCCACCGCTTTACCTTTTATACCGCATGGTATGATATTATCGAAGTAGCCCAGGTTTGCATTTACATTAAGCGCAAAGCCATGCATAGTTACCCAGCGTGAAGCCCTCACACCCATTGCGCATATTTTCCTGGCAAACGGAGTACCCGCATCCAGCCAAACTCCTGTTTCACCTTCACTGCGAACTCCATTAAGACCATATTCTGCAAGTGTAAGAATAATTACTTCTTCCAGAAAACGGAGGTACTTATGTATATCTGTAAAGAAATTTTCAAGATCAAGTATTGGATATCCTACTAACTGTCCGGGGCCGTGATATGTTATATCCCCTCCCCTGTTTATTTTGTAAAATGATGCGCCTTTTACCTCAAGCTGTTTTTCATTGAGAAGCAGATTTTCTATGTCACCGCTTTTACCCAATGTATATACATGTGGATGCTCTACGAATAGTAGATAATTTGGTGTTTCAAGCGTAAGCTCTTCCCTTCTGTTTCTTATTTTTATATCTAATACGTCCTGGAATAATTTTTCCTGGAATTCCCATGTCTCTTTATAGTCTTTAACCCCAAGGTCTGAAAACTGAACTTTTTTATTCATCGTCATTAACTCTAAAATCCATTACAAAATTACGAAACTTATCGGTCGGGATTACATAAGCCCGGATTCATAACAAATAAGCGATTTTAGCAGCTATAACACCAATTGGTTATTTGTTAATAATCATTATCTTTGCGGGCTTAAAAACATTATAAATCATGCAGCTTTCAGAACAAGAAATTATTCGTAGAGAAAAACTGGATGCGCTGAGAAACCTCGGCATCAATCCGTATCCCGCAAACCTTTATCCTGTAGACCACACATCTAAGAAGGTTAAGGAAGAATTTTCTGAAGGCAGGAAGGTGGTTGTTGCCGGTCGTTTAATGTCGATACGAGTTCAGGGTAAAGCCGCTTTCGCTGAACTTCAGGACAGCGAAGGCCGTATTCAGGTTTATGTTAACCGTGACGAGATTTGCCCCGGAGAAGACAAAACCCTTTATAATGAAGTATTTAAAAAACTTATAGATCTTGGTGATTTCGTAGGTTTTAAAGGTGAGCTTTTCACTACTCAGGTAGGTGAAAAATCTATTCGTGTACACGAGCTTACCCTTTTAAGCAAAACCCTTAGGCCATTGCCAATGCCAAAAACTGATGCCGACGGCAAAGTGTTTGACAGTTTTAGCGATCCTGAGCTTCGTTACCGCCAACGCTATGTTGACCTTGTAGTTAACCCGCAGGTTAAAGAAGTATTTGTTAAAAGAACAAAACTGTTCAACGCAATGCGTAATTTCTTTAACGAAAAAGGTTATTTTGAGGTTGAGACACCTGTATTACAACCTATTCCGGGTGGTGCAGCAGCAAGGCCTTTTGTAACACACCATAACAGCCTTGACATTCCTTTATACATGAGGATTGCTAACGAACTATACCTTAAAAGACTTATAGTTGGTGGTTTTGATGGTGTTTATGAATTCTCCAAAAACTTCCGTAATGAAGGTATGGACAGGACACACAACCCTGAATTTACCGCAATGGAAATATATGTAGCCTACAAAGACTACAACTGGATGATGGAATTTACCGAAAACCTTCTTGAGTATTGCGCAATTGAAGTTAACGGTACATCTGATGTTATTTTTGGCGAGCACCAGGTAAACTTCAAGGCACCTTATGCACGCGTAACAATGACCGATGCTATTAAGCAATTTACCGGTTTTGATATTACCGGGAAATCTGAGCAGGAGATATACGAAGCTGCCAAAGGCATGGGCATTGCTGTTGACGATACAATGGGTAAAGGAAAACTTATTGACGAGATTTTTGGTGAAAAATGTGAAGGTAACTTTATACAACCTACATTTATTACTGATTATCCGAAAGAAATGAGCCCGCTTTGTAAAGAGCACCGTGATAACCCGGAACTTACAGAACGTTTTGAACTTATGATATGTGGTAAAGAGATCGCTAATGCATATTCTGAGCTTAACGACCCTATAGACCAGAGAGAACGTTTTGAAGCTCAGCTTAAATTATCTGAAAGAGGTGATGTTGAAGCTGCTCAATTTATTGATAATGATTTCCTTCGCGCACTTGAATATGGTATGCCACCAACATCGGGATTAGGTATTGGTATGGACAGGTTAATTATGTTCCTTACAAACAATCCTTCTATTCAGGAAGTATTGTTCTTCCCACAGATGAGGCCTGAGAAAAAACAGGTTGAACTTACGGAAGACGAGAAAGCGGTTGCAGAACTTCTTAAAGTAAGCGGACAACTTGCCCTTGATGCTCTTAAAACACAAGCTGGTTTAAGCGGTAAAAAATGGGATGCTGCAATGAAAGGCCTTTCTAAACACGGACTTGTAAAAGTTACCGTAGAAGGTGATAGCAAAACAGTTGAATTTAAAGGATAATATAATCCCTTATATATAGAAAAGGCTCCTGGTAGGGAGCCTTTCTTGTTTACTGTACATTGCAAAACCTATTCAAAAATAGCTTCTATCTTATTCTGCTGTCTTACTTTAAGCGCAAACTCACCAATGGCGATCAGCAGGAATATATTACCAAACAGCTGCATGTATAATGTAATCTTTTCACTTAGGCTGATGCAAACATCATTTACCTGCACCTGCATAAACACTTCATCATTAAACATAGCGGGCAAAAGCAATACAAGAAATAATGTAAAACTGGCAAAAGCATAGCTTTTAGTCTTATAATACACCTTAAAATCACTCCACAAACTGTGTCTGTATTTATATCCCTGAAGCCCTGTAAAACACAAAATAGTTATACCTATAAATAGACACAAAATATAATCTGAACTATCATAAAAAAATATACCCTGCTCCAGCAGTAACAGATAGGCCGAAAAGCCAAATAGTATATTAAAAATACTCTGATAACTATATGCCCTTTTAGACAGCGTATACCTTAAAGAAATCCCACTACAAATAATCAACAACACCGTTTGCATGCCATCTATAAAAGAATAGGCACTGGCAGACACCCCTGTAAAAGCCTCTAAAGCATCCTGCCTTACAAGGTGTATACCCAACAATAAAATAAGCGCATACAGAATTATTTTCTCTGCATTCTGCAATACATTTTTGCGGGCATCTATCTCGCGGTTTGTATATATAATTTTAGGTTCTATCCCCTCAGTATTGGCACCAATTATCTCTTTTGCAATAACAGTTTTCTGTTCACTAACAGAAATCTTTGTAATAACCCTCATACGATTGACTGATTTAACCACTGCAAAAGTAATTAATTATCAACTTATTTTTAATACTTTAGTTAGTAATCACACTATACAAAACGATAGCACATCGATACCTTGAAACCTATTAAAGACTGTAATTAAGATTGACTGACCAACGATAATTAGCTTCTACCCTGCCCCCTGTAAGATTTTGCGAGATAGGCAGCATGCCATTTACACCTACCGAAAACCGACCTGTTCCTGCTTCTATACCCAGCTTACCAAAAAGGATATCGCCTTTGGTATCGGGAACATCTTCGTTATACTGCCTGTTGGTTTCATACAACTCCCCGGCAAGTCCGGCCTGAGGGACGATCGCAAATTTTGGAGTATCTATCTCGTAAAAAAATGTACCTGAATAGTTAAACTGGTTTCCAAAACGATAATGATCGTTATTTTCGGTCTTCATGGCGTAATTAACCATCGTATTGAGTCCAATCGCTTTATGGCGGATAACGTATTCTGCTGCCATAAGATAATCCCAGCTGCCTGTACCCACCTGAAAGCTTGGGTTTACGCTCCCTTTATTTGCAGCATCGTAAGTACCTGTAGGTGCTTTTACCCCTGCACCTGCCTGAAGCGTATGTATAAAAACAGTGCTGTCTTTATGTGTTTGGTAAACAGTATACAATCCCAACACTGTTATATCTCCTAAACCATTAATTGTTTGCTTTCCTGTAGATAACTTCCTGTTATGGAAATGGTACGGAACCAGCGCAGATACCTGAAAATTTTTAAAAACAGGGATTCTTGCCCATAGCTGAATGGTATTAAAATTTTCATCTATCCAGGGCGAATTATTAAATATGCCATCCCTGCTGGTATAGCTCTGATTGAAATAACGTAAGCCAACAAAGTTCTTGTTCAGCATAGAGCTAAAACCCATACCTCCTCCGCTTGCAGAACAGCCACAAGCATCGCAATCGTCGAGGTATTTCATAAAATTAGGTGGCGGTGTAGCTGCAAACCCAAACTGAAAGGCCAGCAGTACCAGCACTATATATTTTTTCATGTTATGTTTTGTAATAGAATAAGGGGTTTTTGATGAAGTCCTCATCAGTAAGCGTTTTTATAAAAGCGATAATAGCCGTTTTTTCGTCTGCCGAAAGTGCAATACCTAAAACTGCGTTTTGATGCAGCAAAGTATCTAACGTTTCAGAGTCTTTTACTCCTGATGCATAAAAATTAAGCACAGACTCCAGACTCCCGAAGCGTCCATCGTGCATGTAAGGTGCTGTTAATTCTGCATTGCGAAGGCTCGGCACTTTAAACTTATAGCGATCGTAACCAAAACCTGTTACGTTTTGGCGTCCGTAATCATTGAGCAGCGGATTAGCCGGCAGTCCGTTATTGCGGTAGGAATTATCAGTAAACAAATCAGTTGCGTGGCACGAAGCACATTTTTGTGCAAAAAGTTCCATGCCCTGCAATTCCTGTACAGACAAACTGCCTCCCGGTTCGTTACGGACATACTTGTCATATCGCGAATTTGCCGACACCATCATAGTCATGAATTGCCCTAATGCTTTTAAGATATTTCCGGATGTAATATCGGCACCATTAAAAGCCTTTTTAAACATCTGCACATAAGTTTTATCTTTCTGCAGCTTAAGCGCTATGTTTTCAAGTGTTTCGTCCATCTCAAGCGGATTATGAATAGGCACTATAGATAGCATCTCTATGTTATCAGATGCTCCATCATAAAAGTATTCGCCCATAAACATAAGGTTTTGTACCGCCGGGGCGTTACGTGTTCCCTCCTGATCGCGTATACCGTGGCTTAACGCATGCCCATGATGGGTAAATGCATAGCCCTGCTCATGGCAAAACGAACATGATACGGTTCCGTCAGCCGAAAGATTGGCATCATAAAACAGTCTCCTTCCTAGTTCAAAACCTTTTTGAGTTGGATGATTTAAGGATAAATCCTGTACCATTGGTGGAAAATTGGCAGGTACTGTAAATACAAGTTGTTCGTTAATTTCCTGGTATTCTTCCTCTTTATTGCATGATAACAATAGTAATGACGATACCATCATTAGAATAATTTTTCTCATATAATGTGATTATAAAGCCTGAAGCCAACCATATCAGCCTTCAGGCTTATTAAAAATTACTCGTGGTGTGAACCTGTACCGTTATGAACGTGGTCTACTTGAAAAAACTTAAGCGAGTTCGCGGCGATATTAATAAGATTCTGACCTCCCATTATAGCCGATGCATTGCCTGTACCATCAAGGTTATCCTGTAAACGTATTTTAGTATCGCCATCCAGTAATACATTAACGTTTGTTTTGATGTGGATACTTGGCTGCTCGTTTTCACGAACCCTTGCCGTAGTTGGCAGATCCAACGTCACTTCTCTGTAGTTATCGGTAGCCGTGTTGCTGCCCTGATGCACCTGGAATTTCTTTGCATCGGTATTGGCTGCCGATGTAAATGTACCTTCAAAACTGATAAACCTGTATCCTGTAGACCATGTCCATGTAAGGTCGTTAGCTGCTGCTAAATCCCAAAAGCTTTGCTGTGCCGTTTCTCCCTGAAGGTAACGTTGTTTGTCTACCCCTATACCCAAACGTACTTTTTTGTAATCGCCTGCAGGTACGTTTTCAAGATGAACCGTGAACAATTTAGCCTCCTGACTGATAACAAAATAGCTCTCTTCTTTAGGATAAACGAATTCTGAACCGTCTTCTTTTATAAATACAACATTGCTTACAATGTAGCTTAAGCGGTTAATGGTTAGCGTTTCGCTATTTGAGTTTGTGTAGCTGCTACCAAGTATAAGCGCATCGCCTGCAACGCCGTTGTCAAAGAAAAGTTCGGCATCGCCTGTTGTACCTTCTACAATTTTAGATGCATCATCATCATTACTACAAGACACAAAAAGGGCTGTTGCAGCCATTACTGCAGCTATATTTTTAAATTGGAATTTCATTTGATTTATTTATTAAAGTATACGAATTGTTACCCGATAGCCGTTAAGCCACCGGATTGTTTGTTTGCATGAAAAATCGGCGTACATAAAATGCACGGCACGAAATGTTACTTTAAGAAATAAATATGGGAGGGTGAAAAACAGCAGCGGAATTTAAGTGAGAATATAAATTATTATACGCTGTTTCGTTGATTTGAACTATTGGAAAAGCAGTCTGGGAAAAGTTAAAACCTATAACTGTTTCACAAAATAAAACTTCTGCCTGCTGTTGTGCATTTTTCCTTTCAGATTCCTGTTTTTGCTCTTCGGCTGCTTTGGCAAGTTCTTTCATAAGGTGACACTTACCGTTACAGTGCATCTCCGGTTTTGCCTTGTTTTCACAGAGTTCTTTCACGATATAATCATAATTTACAATGTAATCTAAAACAGGCATAACCGGTTTTATAAGCAGCAGTGCGACAATTATGAATATAGCTTTTTTCACACCGCAAAAGTACATACCATTCGGTATAAAAAAAATTTAACACCTATAATTTTTAAACCTTTTGCCTGTCTCAATGTCTAATAGATATAACTTTTAAATTTAAGATTATGAAAATGTGGATTTTAGCAATGACGATGATGGTAGCTGTAGCAGCAAATGCACAAGACAAAAAACACCAGCGCGAGCATTTTACAACAGAACAAAGGGCAGAATTAAAAGCAAAAAAAATGACCCTTGCACTCGACCTTAATGAAAAACAGCAAAAAGAAGTGCAGAAATTGTTTGTCGAAAATGGTAGAACACAAGACGAGTACATAAAGCAGTACAGGGAAAAACAAACCGTAAAAAAGCTTTCTACGGATGAGAAATTTGAAATAAAAAGCAGAATACTGGACAAAAGGATTGCCATGAATAACAACATGAAAAAAATCCTGAATGAGAAACAGTTTGAAAAATATGAGCAAATGAAAGCAAACGAGCATCATAAAGTATTAAAAAGGCTGGAGCTACACAAAAATCATAAGCGAAGATAATGGGAAAGTTGGTCGTTGATACGGGAAAAATGACTACATTTAATACCGTATACAGACTAAACTGTCAACACTTTACCTATGAAAACAACAATTGCCGTTTTAGCTGTAATGCTTTGTTTTGGGCTTACAGCCAATGCTCAGGATAGCACGAACAATTCTAAGCCTGTTGAGCAGAAACAATATTCTGAAGCAGAGAACACATACAGCCGCGCTGCAATAAAGGATGTGGTGACACTCTCTAAACATGTAGAGTTGACTTCGGAGCAAAAAAATAATTTAAAGGAAGTATTTACACAAAAGCACCGCATGTTTGCAAAAAACATGACTGCCGATCGTAAAAAAACACTTTCTCAAAGTCTCGAAGCAAAACTTAAATCATCTTTAGAACCGGAACAGGTTCAAAAGCTTGAAGGCAATAAAGAACTCATGAAAACGCTTACTGAGTAATCAGTGATTAGTGATAAGCAAAAAGCTCCACGTGTTACGTGGAGCTTTTTTATTTTGCATACATATATCGCTATAGTGTTGCCGCTACTTTTCCTATCGCTGCAATTGTAGTGTCAAGGTCTTCATAGCTTAATGCGTCGGTAATAAACCATGTTTCGTAGGCTGATGGCGCAATATAAATACCTTCGTTAAGCAGCCCGTGGAAAAACTTTTTAAAGGTTTCGTTATCGCCTTTTGCAGCCGATTTAAAATCGGTTACAGGGTTAGCATCAAAATGAACAGAGATCATTGATCCTGTTCTGTTTATTGTATAATCGAGCCCTGCTTTATCTAATTTATGACGGATACCTTTTTCCAGGTAAGCTGTTTTTTCAGCCAGCCTGCTAAATATTGCGGCATCAGCATCAAGTGCTTTTAGCATTTCTAATCCCGCAGCCATTGCCAGTGGATTCCCTGATAATGTACCGGCCTGGTATACCGGGCCAAGTGGCGCAAGGTAGTTCATGATCTCGTTACGTGCTGCGAAAGCACCTACCGGAAGGCCTCCCCCTATAACCTTACCAAAAGCTACAATATCTGCTTTTATATTAAAAAGTTCCTGCGCTCCGCCTTTTGCAAGACGGAATCCCGTCATAACCTCATCAAAAATAAGTAACGTACCGTTTGCATCGCAAAGCTGCCTTAAACCTTCTAAAAATCCTTTAGATGGCGGTACGCAACCCATATTTCCTGCAACAGGCTCTACAATAATGGCTGCAATTTCGTTTTGGTTTGCTGCAAATAGTTCGCTTACGTTCTGCAGGTCGTTGTAAGTAGCCAAAAGTGTATCTTTTGCAGTGCCTGCTGTAACACCCGGACTGTTAGGCGAACCAAATGTAACCGCTCCACTTCCTGCCTGTATAAGAAACGAATCTGAATGGCCGTGGTAACAGCCTGCAAATTTTATTATTTTATCGCGCCCTGTAAATCCTCTGGCAAGACGAATGGCACTCATACAAGCCTCTGTACCTGAATTTACAAAACGTATTTTATCAATATTAGGCACCATTGCTACTGCCAGCTTAGCAATCTCTGTTTCCAGTGCTGTAGGCATGCCAAATGATGTTCCTTTTTTTGCCTTTTCTATAACCGCATTTACAACAGGCTCATAGGCATGACCTAAGATCATTGGCCCCCATGAGTTGATATAATCTATGAGCTTGTTGCCATCTTCATCATACAAATAGGCCCCTTTTGCCTCTTTTACAAAAATAGGTGTTCCTCCCACCGATTTAAAAGCACGGACGGGAGAGTTTACGCCGCCGGGAATTACCTGCTCTGCTTCAGCGAACAGCTGGCTGCTTCTTTGATATAACATAATATTTATTTAACTTTTAATACCTGACCGATTGATAATGCATTACTCGACATATCGTTAAGCTGCATTAGCTGGTCTACAGTAAGATTGTGTTTTTTAGAAATAGAGTACATGGTATCGCCTTTTTCTACCGTATAAGTTCCAAACATTGGCGTCTTGGCGGGTGTGGCGGCTACTTGTGGCGTATTTTGTACCGGTTTAGGAGCTGGAGCCGTGTAGGGCTTGTTTAGAACCTCAGCATCATACTTGTCAAGCTCATATCTTTCAATAAGCCCGATAAGCTTATCCGGATATTTAGGGTCTGTAGCATAACCTGCTGCCTTAAGACCTTTCGCCCAGCCTTTATAATCGTCTTTATCTAACTTGAAAAGTGCAGCATACCTCCCTCTCGTAGTAAGAAACAATGAATGATCGTTATATGATTCTGCCGGATCTTTGTATTTCCTGAAACATTCCTGCGCTGAATCATCATCATGGTAAACGCTTTCGCCTGTCCATCCGGTATGGCATTTAATCCCAAAATGGTTATTTGCATTAATACAAAGCGTTCCCCTGCCTGCACCCGATTCTAATACACCCTGTGCAAGCGTAATACTTGCAGGCACACCGTGGTTTCGCATGTTTTGTTTTGCCGTTTCTTTAAAGTCGAGAATGTATGCTTTTACAACCTCAGCATATACAACGGTTTTTGATGTAGCTTCTAATGTTTCACTATTTCGTGTGGAGCTTGAAGCTGTACTTGTTTTAGAATCAACAGTAGTCCTGATGTTAGGTTTTGAAGTTCTGGTTGTCCTGGTTTTGGCTGTACTGTTTCTTGATGTTTTTACGCGCGACTTAGATGTTCCGCAGCTCACCAAAAAGCTCAATAAAACTAAAGCTAGAATTTTTTTAAACATTTTCTCAGGTTTTAATTATGGGTAGTTTCTTTCTTCTCAATTCGTTATTCATGCCTGCAATTCCCTGAAGGCCGCCTGTATGTATCAGCAATATATTGGAGTTTTCAGGAAAATATCCTTTGTTTACCAAATCTATAACGCCAAAAACCATCTTTCCCGTATAAACAGGATCTAAAGGAATACCAGTCTCTTTATAAAAGCCATTTATAAACTGTACCAGTTCTTCTGTTATTTTCCCATAACCTCCAAAATGATAGTCTGTTATCAGCTCCCAGTTTCCCGATGGCACAAATTTACAAATATCCTCAAACAATCCTTCACCTTTCAGGGCAGGAAAACCCATAACCTTTTGGTGCGGCAATGCCGATTTAATAAGTCCAGATACGGTTCCGCCAGTACCTACAGCACAAGCGATGTGTGTAAATTGCGCATCCTCGTCATCCAGAATTTCTTCACAGCCTTTTACGGCAAGCGCATTCGTTCCGCCTTCCGGAACCAGATAAAAATCACCAAATTCAGCAGTAAGCTCTTCGATAAAAGCAGCTTCTGTTTTACGACGGTAATCATTCCTACTAACAAATTTAAAGATCATACCGCAATCGCGGGCAAAGGACAAAGTTGGGTTATCCCCAATTTTATTAACCAGTTCTTCTCCCCTTATTATACCAATTGTAGCGAATCCGTATTCTTTTCCGGCGGCTGCCGCGGCGGCAATATGGTTAGAATAAGCACCACCAAAAGTTAGCAATGCTGTTTTATTTTCTTCTTTTGCTTTAAGGATGTTGTATTTGAGCTTCCTGAATTTATTGCCCGAGATATGAGGGTGCAGCAGATCTTCCCTTTTTATGGTGATTTTTATATTGTGCGGAAGGCTAAAATGTATGGGCTGATTCATAAGCATTGCAGATACTGCAAAGTAAGCATAAAATACAAACACAGCAAAGCCTGAGCCTGTTAAAGCCTTAAAATTAGCCTTTGTAAGCACCACAAATACTGGCAGCAAAAAAATCTTTGTGTTTTAAAATTGCGTAATTTTGCAGGATATATTGTTATTATATGAAAATGGATTGTGAACAGAATAACTGCAGTCCGCTCATTGCACGCATCTCTTTCCATAAAGTGCTTGAAACACTGGAAGAAATTGCGGAATCTGATGTAGACTACCGCTCGGATTATGCCAAAGCACTACTAAGGCATGCCGAACCTTTTCCTGAGCTGCGCGAAGGAATTACAGACCTTTCGCTGCTGGATAAACATGAGAAACTTATAAAAAACCTTCTTGCCGACTTGTTTCCTACGGCACTTACAAAAAATGAGATAAAAGCTGCGGCTATACCTTTCTTTAATTTTACCTTTAACCGTACCGACCGTTTTAACGCTATACTGGAAAGCGCCGGTAACGACTTTGGCATGTCTATACGGGATTTTGAAGACCATGAATTTTATGTTTTTTGCTGCTGCCTTGTATTGAATGGCTATTACGGCTATCATTTTGATTTTAGTAAACCCTTGTTTTATGATATACCCGATAAGGATGGTATCATGAAACATTACCGCATTTTGTACAATGCCGATTTTCTTGAAGTTATCCCTACCGATAAAGCCATACAGCTTACACCGGAAGACATAGACTTACTAATGGATAATTTTGACGACCTGGATTTGTGGAAAGAGAAATTTCCACCGGAAAGCTGGGAAATCAGAGGTTTTGGTATTATTTCTTTGTTTGATGCTACAAGCGAAATTGCTATTTCTAACCTTAAGACCAACCTGCTTACGGGTGATGAATTTAGTGAAATAACCAAAGAGAATTTTGAAGGCATATTCAGGTCTATTTATAAAATACCCGATCTTAAAATAGGTTTTACCGAAGTAAATACAGATGATAACCTGTTTAAGCTTGCCCCTTTTAAAACCATAAAGAGCCATATTCTTAAAGGCGTAAGTGAGATGGACTGCAATACTATGTTTTGCGACAAATCACTTGACAGCCTTATGGAGGGTAAAAAATTCTTCATCATATCGGATGTTGAAGCTTATATCATCAGGAACCCAACCGACAGCGCTTTTGCAGAGCATCTGCTGGCACAGAATATAAAGAGTTGTATTCTGGCACCTATTGTTAAGAATGATAAGCTGCTTGGTTTTATAGAACTTGTTTCTGCAAGGCCAAAAGAGCTGAATACTATAAACGCCAACAAACTTGATTATCTGCTGCCGTTTATTACAGATACTTTAGAACGTTATTATTCTGAACTGCAAAACGAAGTTGATGCTATCATTCAGAATGAATACACAGCTATACACCAAAGTGTTTATTGGAAATTCAGGGATGAGGCATTGCAGCATATAAACAACCGCGATAGTGCCGATCTTGCCTACAAGGAAATTGTATTTAAGGAAGTATATCCTTTATACGGGCAGATCGACATAAAAGGTTCGTCAACAGCTAGAAATGAGTCGATAGAAAAAGACCTTATCCTGCAAACCGACAAGCTTTTATCTGTGTTCAGATTTATCTACCAACAGGAAAAACTTCCTCTTATCCAGCAACACATTTTCGAGTTGGAGAAGACGGAGGAAGAACTTACCAATACACTTAAAGCCGATACAGAGTCGATCGTACAAAGCTATATTGCAAATGAGATACATCCGGTATTAAAGCATTTTGATACTACTAATGATGCTATCCATCAAAAAATAGAAACGTACTTTAAATCGCTTGATTCTAAAGTTAAGATGGTATACGAAAGCCGTAAGGATTTTGACGAGACGCTATCTATGATCAACAAGCAGATGGCAGAGGTACTGGACAGAAAACAGGTAGAAGCACAGGCATTCTTTCCTCACTACTACGAGCGTTTTAAAACAGATGGTGTAGAACATAACCTTTACATAGGTGCTTCTATATCACCCAAGCATCCTTATAGCTCAATATACCTTAGCAACCTGAGGTTATGGCAGCTTCAGTCGATGTGTGAGATGGAGAACGAATATTATAAACTTCGCCCTTCGCTTGCATACGATCTGGATGTAACGTCACTTGTACTGGTATTCAGCTCGCCCATATCTATACGTTTCAGGATGGACGAAAAACGTTTTGATGTAGATGGCACTTACAATGCCCGATACGAAGTTGTTAAGAAACGTATTGATAAATCGAACATAAAAGGCACTACAAAACGTATTACCGAAAAAGGGAAGATTACCATTGTATACTCGCAAAAACAGGAAGAAGCAGAATACAGAAGATACATTCATTACCTGCAGCACAATAATATGCTAGACACCGCTGTAGAAAACTTTGAAGTAGAAGACCTGCAGGGTGTCACCGGGCTTAAAGCGTTACGCGTGGGCATTCTTTACAATAGTGAAGATAAATCCAGCGGAACTTTAAGTTATGACGACCTTCTAAAAGAAATATCACATAAATAAACTCCTTATTTTAGAGCAAAAAGGCAGCCAATTGGCTGCCTTTTTGCTTATATAAATTTGTGTTATACCATTACTTTAAATGCATAGACAAATGCTGCAACGCTGCTTAAAATACCCACAGTAAATATAGCATATGTCATTCGCAGGAGTTTATATTTTCGGTTAAGTACTAACCCCAGGAAATATAGGTCTTTAATCATACTTCCGTATAAATACTCCCTGTCTTTCATCATTTCGTTAACAGCCCACTCATATTCTGCTAAAGGCATCTTATAAAAATTACCAAAGAAAAGCAGGTTTACTTTTCGATCTTCAATATCCTTACGGGTAAACGTTCCGCTGGTAACTTTAGGACGTGTGGAAAGTATCGCAAAAACAATTGATACCACACTAAAAAATATTAGTATAAAGGTAGGCATAACAAGGTGCGCATTACTAGGGCTATCCAGTTTTGGCACCAGTGTACTAAGCGATACTGATATAATAATGGCATTTACAGACAGCAGGATATTTGCCTTACTATCTGCAATTTCGCTTAAGCGCGTATGATTGGTAAGTGTCACCTTAAACATGGTATCTATACCCCTGTCCGGTTTTGTTTCCTTATCCAGTTTTTCTTTCTCCTTCTTTTCTTTTTTTTCCTTCTTAGCCTGATTGTCTTTTACTTCACTCTTCTTTTCGGACTGAAGCTCGTAAATTATATTCTGAAGCCTTGCAATATTGGCTTCTTTAAGTGGTTGCAAAGTCTCCTTGCCATAATCGGAATAAAAACGATGCTCGTGAATAAGCACATTCCTGTTGATAAGCGCCCACTCCAGATCGGTAAACGTTTTTCCCTGGGTAATCTTCCATTCTTCGCGAAGCAATTGCGAAAGGTTACAATAATTCTCATCAGAAAAGTGCGAACAATCAGCATCACGCATTATTTTCTCATCACGCGTCTGTGGCTCGGCACCGAGCTTGGTAACCTTTATTAAATCGGCCACATGCTGTGCATTGGTTGTAGTGTAACCGTTAGCAGTTAAAAATTCAACAGCCATAACACCGCTACGCTCTTCATGGTTTAGCGGTCCTTCAATATATCCGGCATCATGAAACCATGCGGCAAGCACCAGCGCTTCGGTATCATCTTCGCCTACACCCTCTGCTTTTGCTATACTCCGCGCATTGTTTACCACACGTAAAGTATGGTTAAAATTGTGGTAAATATAATCGGGAGATAGTTTATCTTTGAATAAACCAAAAACATGATTTTCGGCTTTTTGAACTAGATTCATAGGGCAGGAATTTAATACAACCAAATTATGAAATTCTTTTGGCGTAACATAATAGTAAAGGCAAATATAAAACTTACAATTTGTCTTTTTATTGCACTATCATTAAATTCATGTGCTACGCACCATGCCCAGTATGGAAAAAGAGCTGCAGCTCCTGTTGCTGCTAACGATACTGTAACCCAAAAAGCCGAACACAAGCTGTTTTTAATAGGCGATGCCGGCTATGCCAACGAACCCAATTCGCAGCAATTATTAAAAGTTGTGGGTGATAAATTAAAAGCATCAGGTAAGAATACTTCACTTTTATATCTTGGCGATAATATATACCCGCTGGGAATGCCTCCTGAAGATGAAGGAGACAAAAGAAACGAAGCAGAGGCATCTCTTAACAGCCAGATAGCCCTTGCTAAGGTTTTTGAAGGAAAAACTCATTTTATCCCCGGAAACCATGACTGGTACTACGGACTTAAAGGACTGGAAGAGCAGGAAAAATATATTAAAGACGCCCTTAACGACAAAAAAGCTTTTTTACCGGGCAAAGGCTGTGGTATTAACGATATTAAAGTAAGCGATAATACCGTGCTTATAGCCATAGACAGCCAATGGTTTATAGAAGATTGGGATAAATCCCCTACTATTAATGATGACTGTACACTAAAAACACGCGATGGGCTTTTTGAAGAATTAGAAAGCCTTTTAAACAAGAATCAGGATAAGACCATATTGCTTGCCATACACCATCCTTTAATGAGCAGTGGCACACATGGCGGACACTTTTCGGCAGCAAAGCAATTATTCCCGTTAAAATATAAAATACCATTGCCGGTAATCGGATCATTTATAAATATCGTTCGCAAAACATCGGGATTCAGTAATCAGGATCTGCAAAACAAAGTATACTCTACACTTTCCAACAGGATAAAAACGTTAATTCAGGATAAAAGCAATGTTATTGTTATTTCCGGGCACGACCACAACCTGCAATACATCTATAAAGATAATATTCACCAGATAATAAGCGGATCGGGCTCTAAAGAAGAAGCTGCAACAGCGATAAACCCTACCGACTTTAGTTATGGGGGTACCGGCTATGCTACGCTTGATATTTACAAAGATGGCAGCACAAAAGTTACTTATTTCTCGGTTAAGAACAGTATCGAAACAAAACTGTTTGAAACCACAATGCTAAACAAGCATGATAAAGTATTTGCGCCTTATGCCGACAGTTTTCCAACCTCTATTACAGCTTCTGTTTACACAGAGCAAATGACTAAAAAAAGTCGTTTCTATAACTTTTTGATGGGCAGGCACTACCGCAAATACTTTAGTATGCCTATTGAGGTTAAAGTAGCCAGCCTGGATACGCTTCACGGAGGTTTGACTCCGGACAGGGCTGGCGGTGGACACCAGTCGAAATCATTGCGCCTATTAGACAAAAACGGTAAAGAGTATGTAATGCGCGGACTTAAAAAGAGTGCTACCCGTTTTTTACAGGCTGTAGCTTTTAAAACCCGTTATGTAGGGGATTCTTTTGAGGGCACTTATGCCGAAGACTTCCTTTTAGATTTTTATACTACAACGCATCCCTATACACCGTTTATTCTTGATGACCTTGCCAAAACTGTAGGTATCTATCATACCAATCCGGAATTATATTATATCCCTAAACAAAATATCCTAAAAGATTATAACGGCGATTTTGGCGACGAGCTTTATATGGTGGAAGAGCGCCCTGTAAAAGAGCATAAAGACCTGGCTTCTTTTGGCAGGCCCGACGATATTGAAGGCACAGATGATGTATTGCTCAACCTGCAAAAAGATAAAAAATACATCATTGACGAAAGGGCTTACATTAAAGCACGTCTTTTTGATATGCTTGTTGGCGATTGGGACAGACACTCTGACCAATGGCGCTGGGCGCGTTTCAATGAAAAAGACAGAGTAATTTACCGCCCCATTCCCCGCGATCGTGACCAGGCTTTCGCCAAATATGACGGCACGCTTTTATCTATCCTTATGAACATTCCTCCGCTTCGCCACATGCGAAGCTACAAAATGGATTTAGATAATGTTAAGTGGTTTAATCGTGAGCCATACCCTCAGGATTTGGCATTAATTACCCAATCGGGTGAAGAGGTTTGGCAAGAAGAGGCTAAAAAATTACAGCAGGAACTTACTGACGAAAGTATAGACAAAGCCTTTGCGGGTTTACCTAAAGAAGTACAAGACAATACAACTGAAGAAATTAAGGCCACATTAAAAAACCGTAGGGAACATATTGGCGAATATGCATCAGAATACCATAAAGTTCTAGCCAAAACAGTGCTTGTTGTAGGCACAGATAAAAAAGAGAAGTTTATTATTACCCGTATGCCTGACGGCGATACAGAGGTAAAAATGTACAGCTATAAAAAAGATGGCACCGAGACTCTGGCCCTGGATAAAAGATACAACCGAAAAGAAACCCGCGAAATATGGATTTATGGCCTTGATGATAATGATACTTTTGAAGTTAAGGGTAAACCGGAAAATGCAATTATGCTGCGTCTTTTGGGAGGCCAGAATAACGATAATTACATTGTAGAAAATGGAAAAAAAGTTAAGGTATACGACTTTAAAAGTAAAGATAACACCTATACCACAGACAATAAAACACAACTGCTGTTAACCGACGATTACGAAACCAATAGCTATGACTACGAGAAACCTGCATATAACGTCTGGGCAGGATATCCATCGATAGGGTATAACCCCGATGATGGCGTAAAAGCCGGTGCTCTGATTAACTATACGGTTAATAATTTCAACAGAAGGCCTTATTCCCGTAAACATGCTATAAAAGCGAACTACTTTTTTGCAACAGATGGCTTTGAACTTGGTTATAATGGCAAATTCATGAACATAGCCAGCAAATGGAATTTCGGACTTGATATATTATTTACAAGTCCTAATTTCAGTATTAACTATTTTGGATACGGTAATGAAACCAAAAATTTTGATGACGATTTGGGTATGGATTATAACAGGGTGAAGCTTCAGGTATTCAGGGTTGCTCCATCATTTTTTAAGCAGGGAAGAAATGGAAGTACAGTAGAGTTTCAGGCACCTTTTGAGACTATTGAAGTAGATGGAACAAGCAACCGTTTTGTAAACCAGCCGGGTGCCATATCTGAAAGCCTTTTGGAACACAGGCAATACGGTGGGTTAAGTGCCAAATACAGCTATGTGAATTTCGATAATAAATCGTTACCCGGTCTGGGCATGAGCCTTAACTTTCTGGCAGGATGGAAAACAAGTTTTGATGAAATAGAGCGTAACTTCCCCTACCTTGAAAGCTTACTGAACATTGTGCATAGGCTTACAGCAGACGATGCTTTAGTATTTAGCACTACTGCTAACGGCAAAGTAATACTTAACGATGGTTATGAGTTTTACCAGGCATCAACCTTAGGTGGCGATGCCGACCTTAGAGGATACAGGCGCGAACGTTTTACAGGAAAACATTCGTTTGTACACAGCAGCGATATAAGACTTACACTTGCCAATTGGAAAAGCAGTTTCCTTCCTATGAAATTTGGCATTTTAGTCGGTTTTGATTATGGCCGCGTATGGGTTAACGATGACAGTTCACGAAAATGGCATACTGCCTACGGTGGCGCGCTATGGCTTAATACTGCAGACGCTGTTACAGCAAAGCTATCCTATTTTCATGGAGATGATGGCGGCCGTGTTGCCTTTAGCTTTTTATTTGGCCTCTAAGCCCGACAAAGTAACTTTATAAAGTCTGCCTCCGGTTTTCTTTTCTCTTTCATCAGCAATTAGCAGGGTGTCGTCATCAGTAAAGGTAAGTCCTTCTTTTTGGGAAACATGCCCGAGATCGTACCTTGTCATTGTTCCGTTTGCAAAGTTGCCGTTCTTAAAATTTGTTATTACAAAAACATTACCACCAGTAAGTAACGCTGCCTTTGTACCATCGGGACTGATATCAGCCGCAGTTACAGCACACTTTTTATAAACGTCGCAGGTAGATAATGAACCTAACAGTTCGGCTTTATGGCTCCCCTTTTTGTTCGGAATTCTGTAGATATTAAATTTACCGTCAAACTTTGCACTCCTGTTTTTCGTGAACAGGTAAAAGTTGCCTTTGTGCTCAAAAAAAGCCTCACAATCATAAATACGATTTGACTTTTTAGGAGGAAACTCGGTTTGATCCGGATAATAAAATGCTATTTTAGAAGTAGCTTCTGCTGTTTTGCTATTCAGGCTGGCTTTATCAACCTTATAGATCGCAAGATCTTTTCTATCATTATCATTGTTACCAAAATCGCCAATATAAAGATTACCTTCTGCATCGCTGGTAAGCTCTTCCCAATCGCGGTTTGCAATATTTGTAATTACTATTTCATCTTTAGATTTGCCATCTTCACCAATCCTGTAAATTTTATTCCTGTTGCCACTATCTTCCAGTGCCCAAAGTGTTTTAGAATGTGATAAGTATTCTAAACCTGATATTTCTTTAAGGTCGGTAGTTGCAATTTCGGTTAGCTGACTGTTGCCTGAACAGGAGATAAAAAAGCTGGCTGATAACGATGCAATAATATATTTTGGGTTCATAGTATCTGTTTTTTGTAAAAGTATAAAGCATTTGCTTACAAATACCTCCTTTTAAGATACTTTTTACTTGTATAGATTCAATAAAAAAACCATTGGGGTTACCAATGGTTTTTACTATTAAAAAATCAAAAGTCCTAAAAAAGCGGGGATTCATACCATGGGGTATAACTAACACATATTAACTCACGCCCGGTTTCAGATACACCCTCAAAAACAAAGCGCCATTTATAACACAAAGGGAGCTTTGAGCCGGCTACAGAAACAACCGGAGGAACAGCATTAACGTTAGTTACACTAGTTCCTGGTCCCCATATAACCCTTCCTCCTATTTCACTATTTATATCATCGCAATCAGATAATTGCTGTACTTCAACTTTTACCTTGAACTTTCTGGTAGGAGATACAGTTGCATTTACACTGGAAGTAAATTGTACCACAGGATTTCCCAGTCCGCCTGAAACATTCACCGAAACAGATGCTGTAAGATCAAAACAAGATGGTAATGTGCTTTGAGTAGACGATACACTTTCAACAGCATTAAAATCAGTGACAGATGAATTCCCATGCTCATTTTGCACAATTTCGCTGCTATCATCGACAGAACAACTAAACAAGAGGGCTAACAACGGTAATAACATAATCTTCTTCATAATCATCAGTCTTTATCCGAAACAAAAATAAAAGTGTTATATAATCTGTAGGCAATTATGCAAATAAAAACGTTGAAAAGCAATTTTTTCACGATTATTTACAACTAGCAACAGCTTTGTTAACCAAGCGTTAATTGTATTTCTGTTATGACTAGATGTTATCGTCTATTCCTAACTTTAAATAAATATCAGATTAAACAATTATGCTTCAAAACATTGCGAAAGAAAATTATGACGAGGCGCGTGAGCTTAGAGGGTTGTTTGAAAAACAGCTTAGGGAATTATATTGGGCAGAAAGTATAATGTTGCCAATGCTTGACGAAACAATAGAAAACTCTTTCTCACACGACCTTATCGCTTTGGTAGAAGCACACCGAATAACGACCGCAGGCCATATTTTCAGGCTTGAAAAAATATTTGAACTAATTGGGCTGTCACCTGAAAAACTAGCTTACGAGGGAGTACAATGCCTTATTGATGAAGCACAGAATATATCGGGGCTTATAAAACATGGGGTTGTAAGAGATGCCGCCATAATAGCAATACTTCAAAAAATAAAACATTACGAAATAGCCTGCTATGGCACTATGAGAGCATATAGTATAGCCTTAAGAGAAGAAGATGTTGTAACACTGCTTGAGGAAACATTAACTGAAGAGAAAGAAGTTGATATGGCATTTTCGCACATTGCAGAATCGCATATTAATATTGAAGCCGCCGACAAAGAAATATAAAACAAAAACAAATAGTATGTCTAAACCTGAATCTTTCCCGGAACAAACACAAAGCCAGCCGGGCTATGAATATAAGATGACACCTGAACCTGAGATAATCAGGGAAGGTTATAAAGGCAGTGATAAACTAGAAGATAAAAAGGCACTTATAACAGGAGGCGATAGCGGTATTGGCCGTAGCGTTGCTGTGCATTTTGCACGCGAAGGTGCCGATGTAGCCATTGCATATTATGACGAGCATAAAGATGCCCTTGAAACTAAAAGGCTTGTAGAAGCCGAAGGCAGGAAATGTCTGCTGATATGCGGCGATCTGAAAGACGAAAACTTTTGTAAAAAGGTATTGTCTGAAGCCCTTGAATTCCTAGGCGGCTTAAACATACTGGTAAATAATGCGGCTGTACAATTTCCGCAGAAAAAGTTTGAAGATATAACAGGCGAACAGGTGCGTGAAACATTTGAGACAAACATCTTTCCTTTCTTTTATCTTACCAGGGAAGCTTTAAAACATTTGAACGAAGGCGATGCAATTATAAATACTGCATCGGTAACGGCGTACAGGGGAAGTTTTCACCTGATTGACTACAGCAGTACAAAAGGTGCAATTGTATCTTTTACAAGATCTACTTCAGCAATGCTTGCAGAAAAAGGCATAAGGGTAAATGCTGTTGCACCGGGGCCTATCTGGACTCCGCTAATTCCTTCAACCTTTGAGCCCGACGAAGTCGCAGCGTTCGGACAGGACACACCAATGAAACGGGCAGGACAGCCCAGCGAAGTTGGCCCCGCTTATGTGTTTCTTGCCAGCAAAGATGCATCTTACATTACCGGACAAGTAATACATATTAATGGCGGTGAGATTGTGGGTGGATAAATTATGAATCATTTAAAAATAAATACTTATGAATAACAATGTAAACGACCGTAATGATCAAGGCAATCAGGACAGTCAATTTAACCGGGATATAAATAGAGATAACGATACCGTAAGGCGCAACCTCACTCCGGACAACACACTTCCGTATGAAGACCCGGCAGTAACAAATCCGGAAGAGTTGGCATCTTTCCCTAAAAAAGCAAAGATAGTAGATGCTACAGAGGTTGAACGCGAAAGCGAAAACCACCTTGTAAATAAGAGGAGTCCTGTTAGGGAAGGCCGAAATATAATACGTACAGACAATAATCCTGACACTGATGGATTTATGTAAAAAGAAAAAGGACTTAATAGTCCTTTTTCTTTTTTATTGTCAGTTTATCGATAAATTATTAATTATTCGTTAATATTCTCATCTAAAAAGGCATCATTGTAATAAATTAATTTGTACCTTTAATCTATAAATCAGACGATTATGGCAAATTACACAATGAACCGCCACGATCTGGGAGACCTTGGCGGTAACCCGCACCAAACAAACACTTCTGCGGATAACTTTACTTTTCCGTATGAAGACCCGGCAATCATCAATCCGGACGAACTAGCCTCCTTCCCAAAAACAACCTGTTCTTCAGGTGGCCATTATCATCATGAAAGCCACTTAGTAAACAGAAGGACTGCTGTCAGGGACGGAAAAAACATCACCATAACGGATAACCATCCGGACTAAATGGTTCCAAATTCCAATCAGACTTTACTAAAAAACAAAGGGGCTTACGCCCCTAATCTATTTCCGGTTATTGCCTTTTCCTTGCAGGCTCATTCATTGTGGGTTTAAGCGTATCCATTACTGCCGGCTTAGAGGTGCTTTTAGCATGGTTCTGAGTTTTTAACTCATCTTTCCTGGGTTGTACGTCGCCCTGTACTTTTTGCTGTCTGGTAACAGCATCAGTCTGCATATCCGCTTCTTTAATAGGTTTCTTAGCTTTTACTGCTGTTTTAGCAGGTTGTGCCTGTGTCGCAGTAGGCTGTGCGGGTTGCGGTACTTGTTTCGGGTCGGTTTGTGCAGCAGCTATAGTAAGACTAAATACAGCAGCCACCGTTAAAATCAGCTTTTTCATAATTATTTATTTTAGTTATGTTATCTTTTCAGCAAGTTACTAACTATCAACACGTAGCCCTGTTAATCACGCGTTAATCATGAGTTAATTTAAGATGGAAAATTTAAGGTATGCCTAACTTTATACTCGATGAAAAAGTATATAGACATAACAGGTAATTCGGGAGTTACAGCTTACAGTATCAACACTGAAAGTATAAGTGTTGAGTTTAACCATGATGCTATATACTTATACACCTATGCAAGCGCAGGAAAGAGAACAATTGAAAAAATGAAGAAACTCGCAACCGAAGGCAAGGGTCTGAGTACCTATATAAGCCAAAATGTAAAAGAAAAATTTGAAACGCAGTTGAAATAACTTTCGCTTATGGATTATATAGAAGCTCTTGGCCTGCTGGCCGCTTTTTTCACTACCGTAGCCAATATACCACAAGCTATAAAAGTTATAAAAACACGTAATGTAAAAGATCTTTCTGCCGCTACATACAGCATGCTGTTTGTTGGAATGGTACTCTGGGTAGTGTACGGAATAATGAAGGAAGACCTACCTATTATATTAGCGAATTCTATTGCCGCAGCCTTATGCGGGGTAATACTGGTAATGAAAATAGTTTGCCGCAACGATCCTCAAAACCAAAATAAAGAATAGCTAAAATGTTATAGAATTGCCAATTAGATTTTTGTTAGCATACCCCCGTTAAATTTTTAAATAAATTTAGTGTACAAACCCTTTAAACCCCAAAGTCATGAATAAGCTAACAACAATAAAACAGTTGTTTTTCGCAGGTGTTGTAATTACAGGTATGAATATTTTTTCGTCCTGTGACAGTTGCAGCCGTAAAGAGTCAACTACCGAAGGAAGCGAAACAACAACTACCGATGCAGATACAACAAGCTATGAAGATTCAGCATACGATGACTCATTAAATACCGGAGCAAGTACGAATGATGGTACAAATACATCTACTCCTATACGATCTAAATCAAGTAATGGAACTGCAACGACCAAGCCTGCAACTACATCTTCATCATCTGATAATTCGGGAACTAAAACAAGTGGAATGACTGAAGAAGAAATCACCAACAGAATTGAAAATAGCGACGCCAAAAGTGCCGTTGATAAAAATGGTAAACCCATAAGAAACAGTGGTGCTGCAGGAAGCGGTTTGGGAACCGGTACAGGCAGTACAGGAAACAACTCGAGAGTTACAACGAAAGAAGCACAAAAAGGAAATTAATATGAACACTACAGTTAAAAACGCAGTATACATGTCCATGTTTGGCACAAGTCTTTGCCTAACCGCATGCGGAAAAACTAATAATCGTGATGAAAACAACAGTAATAAGGACAGTGTAAGTACTACACAGCCCATCGAAACAGAGATGGATTCTGTAGTATCATCCGATACTATTATGCCGGCGCCTTAATTGAAAAATAATTCTATTATCAATGATTTACGACAATAACGATCCTGCAAAAGGAAACAATGACGGAAAACAATCGGGCAAAGATGCATCTGATAAAAAACAGGAAGTAAGGCCTGATGATCCTAAAAAAGAAAAGGATGAAGATAAATTCAGCCCCGGTGAGCCTGATGATTATAATGCAGAAGAATTTTCAACTGACTGATAGCCGTTTTGGTTGGCTATAATTAACCTCAACATTATGCTTTCAGAACAAATAACACTTTGCAGTAACCGGATCGCCGAAAAAAACCTTAAGATAGCGGTTGCGGAAAGCGCTACCGCCGGCTGGCTGGCATCTGAATTTGCACTGGCTCCTGATTCGGGTAAGATATTTTTGGGAGGCATTGTTTGTTATGATGTGTGTACAAAAGAAGAACTCTTTGATATTCCTAGAAAGATAATTGACGAGTTTACACCCGAATCTGCCGAAGTAACCCAACTTCTTGCCGAAAGGCTAAGCAAATATTTTAAATGTGATATTGCCATTGCCGTTACCGGGCTAACATCTCCCGGAGGCAGTGAAACAGCCGACAAACCTGTTGGCACTATGTTTATACACATAAAATTACCCGAAAACAGGTATTGTTCGCACAGAGAAGTTTTTGAGGGAACACCAAAAGACATTATTTCCCAGACGATAGAGCGGACAGGGAAATTACTCTGCGGATTGCTGGATAGTTTTGATACTAATCAGGACTCCACTACTTCTACTGCCCTATTATAATTTTAAATTGTAACACAATGGATTTACCCTGGACCGAATTATCACTGCGGCTTGCACTTGCCGCTATTTTTGGTGCAGCCATTGGACTTGAGCGCGAGCGTAAAGACTGGGCTGCAGGAATGCGTACCCATATGATGGTTTGTATGGGATCTGCGCTTATTATGCTTGTCTCCTCATTCGGATTTAACGACATAGTAGGAAAAGATTATGCAGAACTCGACCCTTCGCGGGTGGCAGCACAAATTGTAAGTGGTATCGGCTTTATCGGCGCGGGTACTATTCTGTTTAGGAAACCTGCCACAGTTCTGGGTCTAACAACAGCATCCGGTTTATGGACTGTTGCCGGAATTGGTATGGCAACAGGCGGAGGAATGTACTTCGCCGCAAGTGCTGCAACAGTTTTGTCTCTTATAATTTTATGGGGCATGCACCCGATTCAGAAAAGAATTTCTAATAAATTCCGCCAGAAAGCATTATCCATACACGCGAAGGGCGATGTAAACCCCCGAAAGATAATAAACCGCCTCTTAGAAGATAAAAATCTTGACTTTGCTAATTTTTCTATCGAAAGGCGTAAAAAAGAACTTGTATTACTTGTTACGTTAGAACAGACAGCAAGCCACAGGCTTTTAGAAATTGTAGACAAATTACAGGCTGAAGAGTATATTAAAAAGATCTCATGGAGTAAATAAAAAGAAATAGCCGGCATCTTAACAGATTGCCGGCTATTTCTTTTATTCAGAATATACTATGTATATATAAGTGTATCTTCCTGCTGTAATTTTTGAACGGTACCTGTTTCCATATAGCGTTTAAAGCCCAGGATATCTTTACGGATTGTTTTTTCGAACATAGGGTTAATCAATCTTGCAATTTCTTCTCCCGCCACACCAAACGGCGCTTCGTACGAAAACACAACGTGTACCAGTGTACCTAATTCGCCTGCATCTTTAAATGTAACCTTTCCTGCGTTTTTAATGGCCGATCCCGGCATAGATGTCCATCCTATGTGCCTGTTAGGTTCATCATATACAATCTCTGCTTTCCAGCTTACAGCACCAACACCTCCCGGCAATTGCGCTCTCCATTCAGAATGTGTTTCACCTAATACTGTAACAGCTTCAAGATGTTCCATAAACAATGGCAGGTTACCAAGATGCCTCCAGAAGTTATACACTTCATTAACCGGCTTATTAACCACCATTCTCACATGGATATTGACATTTGAATCATGCGGTTTTTCAGGCTTATTAAAAAGACTCTTACTAACATCTCCAGCAAGGCAAAAGCCACTTACTCCCCTGTATATCATGTAACCGGCCGCACCTATTTGCGGTATGCTTCGTTTCTCTTTTTTTAGCGTATCATACAATAAATATGCTCCGCCAAGTATAGATATAAGACGTTCGAGGTTACCGATATTATTTTTTTCTTTAGGTTTTGTAAGTAGAGATGACTTTTTCATAAACCGCTGATTTTAAAGTTTAGATTGTAGATTAAAAATAACAAATAGCGTATTGATTTCCTTCTGTTTTAACACTACCTTAGCCATAGCTATAAAAAAGCCCTGCATAATGCAGGGCTTTTTTTAAATGCCATTATTGCCTTGGCTGCGTTGTTGGTGTTGGCACAGCCGGTTGTGGTGTTGTTGGCGGTGCTCCCGGTGGCGGGGTTGAAACCGGCGGCGTTACCTGTGGCATTGCCGATGAGTTTGTATTTACGCTTCCCGGTGCAGATGCAGGCGGTGTAGGCGTAGCATTGATAGGTCTTTCAACAGAATTTATATTTCGCTGTGTATCGCTATTAATCTGGCTTTGAGTACGTGTATCCTGAACCGATTTTCTTGATTTTTCTGTTTTAGCTTTCTGCTTTTGAGCAGGCGTTCGTGTTGTATCTGTCTGTGCCGATGCAATACCAAATACCAGTATTGCCCCCAGCGTTAAAAACATCTTTTTCATAGTAGTATCTTTTAATTATTTATTTTATCAAGGTAGTTTTCCCTGGTTGCTTGTTGTACTTGCAGGCAGGGTTGTTGTTGGGTTATTAACCCCGTTTACAGGTTGCGTTGTAGATGTTGGCGTACCGGGCTGCATAGTCCCCTGGGCTGCCGGATAGGCCGTTGCAGCACCCGGATAACTGTTAGGATTACTTATCGGGTTTACCGGCGCAAGCTGCTGCTCTTCTCTAACTGTTGTGGTAGACGTAGATGGTGTGCTGTATACAGGCGGAGCTGATACAATGGAGGTAGAGGCCCCGTTTCTCTGCTGCTGCTGTACCTGTTTATCTGTAGATTTTTCTATTACAGGTGTACCTGGTGGAGGCGATGCCGTTGTAGAAGCTTCTATCTTATTTTCCTGTGCTGATGCAATACCAAAAGCCAGTATTACGCCCAGCGTTGTAAATAATTTTTTCATAGCTTTTTCTTTTTACTATAAAGTTACTAAACCAAATTAACCCTAACCTACTGTTTCACAATAATTAACCTTGGTTTAACCCAATTTTACAACGCTGTTAAAATAATTAGGAAACCCGTACTACTAAAACATAGGCAAAAATAAAAAGGCATTGCTTCTGCAATGCCTTTTACTAACTAACTCAAAACTTATATTTCTCTTTTTCTAAACCATAACTAATGTGATTGATGATACTATAGTTAATAGCATAATGTATGCCAAAATGAAAATTTTAGAAAATTTTATTACCTATACCATCCTTCAAGTTTATAAGCACTATCCCAGAAAGAAAATTCCAGGCGGCTGGCTGTTATAAATGCTTCTGTCATTTTTAGCTGTTGCTGAGGTGTGCTGTTTTCTGCCGCTGTATCGCAAATAGCAATAGCTTTTTGTACAAGTAACCCAAATTCTTCACCACCATAGGTAGCAATCCAGTTTTGGTAACGATTTTCGTCTTTCTGCTGAATGCTCAATATGTACTCCCCTACCTTTTGGTAGATCCAAAAACAGGGAAGCACGGCCGCCATGCCAATTGCGGCATCGGCCATATAAACAGTGCTCTGTAGATAATGTACATAATGATGGCATGTAGGCGACATAGCCACACGCTCATCTATGTTATATTCTTTAAAATAAGAATCGTGCAATGCCCTTTCTACCACTATTGCACCTTCAGAAAAGCGTATAAAGTCTAACATAATATCTACATCCTGAGCTTTGGCGGCAATAATAGCCAACGCCCTTGCAAAATACTCAAGGTAATGTGCGTCTTGCTGTAAGTAATATTTAAATTTCTCGACATCCAGCGTTCCTGCTACCAACTCTTTAATAAAAGGCATAGCTGTTATATCATTGTATATAGGCAATGCTTCTGCCCATGCATTTTCAGACCATTTCATTCTTAATCATTTTTATGGGGTTATACGAATGGTTTAGCGGGCCGTTACCTTTTCCAGCCACAACATCTGCCGCATGGTAAATAGCACCGTGTACATACTCCTGCGCTTGCGCAACAGCATCGGTAAGTGCGTATTCCCTGGCAATGAATGATGCTATAGCCGATGATAACGTACAACCCGAACCGTGTACATTTTTAGTTATTATTTTTTCGGAAGTAAATGTTTTTATTATGCCACCTGCATCTGCTAAAATAGAAGTTAGCTGTTGTGATTGAAGATGCCCTCCTTTTAGCAATAAAGCTGATACTCCAAGACCTGTAATTTTTGTTACTGCTTCCTGCATATCCTGTTCATTCACTACAGCAATTCCTGCAAGCAAAGCAGCTTCGTCCATATTTGGTGTTATAAGTGTTGACAGCGGGAAAAGTTTCTCCACAATGGCATTTACTGTATCTTCTTCGATAAGGCGATCACCACTGGTAGCAATCATAACCGGATCGAACACCACAGGAATGTCAGGATATTGAGTTAGAACCTCAGCAATGACATTTACCAGTGCTACACTGTGCACCATACCTATTTTAATGGCATCGGGGCGGATATCTTCTAAAACCGATAATAATTGGGCTTCCACAAAATCAGGCGGAACGCTATGTATCGCTTTTACGCCAGTTGTGTTTTGGGCTACCAGTGCCGTAATAACACTCATGCCATAACAACCTAATGATGCAAATGTCTTAAGGTCGGCCTGTATACCGGCTCCCCCACTCGGATCTGTACCCGCAATGGTAAGCACAGTGGGATATTTATATAGTTTTTTCATAATGCTTTCTCTATTTCATTCCTAATTGCCCAAGCTGCCTGTGCAGGATTATCTGCCCCGCAAATTGCCGATACCACTGCAAGGCAATCGGCGCCTGCTTTAATAACATCATAAGCATTCGTCATGCTCATATTACCTATAGCGACCAATGGTTTATCAGTCAGACTTCTAATATTTCGTATTCCTTCAAGTCCCCACTCTGTAACTGTGTCTGTTTTAGTAGGCGTGCTGAACACTGGGCTTACTCCGAGATAATCGGCATAATGAATCTCATTGTTAGAAAGCTGTTCTATATATTCAACAGAATAACCCAGCAAACCGCATTCAGTCCAATCCCGTTTTATTACAGATGGAGGAATATCGGTATTGCCAACATGAATTCCGAAGGCCTTGCTCTCTATCGCAACCTGAAGATTATCGTTTATAATTAGGGGAACTGCGTGTGTATCGAGCATTTCTCTCAGCCGGAGGGCTGTCGCTATAAAATCATCGGTATCAAGATGTTTTTCACGAAGCTGAATAAGGTCTACACCGCCTTTTACAGCTTGTTCGGCAACCTCAACTATATCACGGCCAAGACAGGCTTCCTGACTTATAACCAGATACAGACGGCTTAAGAATGGTCTAGACATCCTGCGAATCGATTCTTAGATTTGTAAAAAATTCTTCCCGAGTGATGTTAAACAGTTTATCCAAAATATTTAACTGAAGGCTACCGGGTCCATTGCTTATTTTTTCGGATAGTTCTCCGGCGATGCCCAATAAGGCCATTGCTGAGGCTGTAGCATAAAGTTTATCGGTTGCGTTAGCGGCAAATGCAGCTACCAGTGCCGATGCTGTACAACCAAGCCCGGTTACCTTTTGCATAAGCGGATGACCGTTGTATATATGGATTTGTTTATTTCTAGACACTACTACATCTGTAGCACCGGAAATACAAACTATACTGCCCGTATTTTCATTCAGCCATTTTGCAGCATCAATAGCCTCGGTACTTTGGTGTACACTATCTACACCTTTTGTCGCAGATGCACCGAGTTTTGCCAACGCCATGATTTCTGAAGCATTTCCACGGATAACTGTTGGTTTATAAGCTAGTAATTTTGCTGCAACACCATCACGATAGGCAGTTGCCCCTGCACCTACAGGATCTAGTATCCAGGGTTTACCCAATTCATGTGCTTTTGCAGCTGCTTTTAGCATACTTTCTACCCAATAGTCATCTAACGTGCCAATATTAATTACAGAAGCACCGCAGATAGCCACCATATCTTCAACTTCTTTATGGGCATGTGCCATAATAGGCGATGCACCAACGGCTAGTAATGCGTTGGCAGTAGTATTCATAACCACATAATTAGTAATATTGTGTACAAGGGGAGCATTTTTCCGAACGGAAAGGATTGCATTCCAAAGAGACTCTTTCATATTTTTAACGATTTAATAAATATGGCTATAGAGTCTCCAAAATGGAGTTGAAGAAATACAATGTGTATTTCCTTCGCTTTTCCCTACGTCGGTCTAATCCGTATCAGGTTCAAAGGGACTGTCTCAATTCTTTTCAGAATACCCCTAAAGCCAAAAACCAAAGATACAGATTGTATCCCGGAAATAAAAAAAGGGCAGCGATTATATGCTGCCCTTGTTATTTTGTAATAGAAAGCTTTATCTATAAAAATGTAATTTCGATATCAAAATCAAATTCCTCACCTATAACAATATGCTTTACACCCTCATGTGTATCGCGTATACCTTTTACTGACAAGATGGTTTTACCATTAATAATAGGCCTCCAGTTTTCGGTGGTAATAATTCGACCTTTATGGTCTACCTTTTCGTATAGCTTATACTTTAAATAGTTTGTTTTTCCCGACTTAACAACTTCAAAAGCTATAAAAAACAGGTCTGAAAGCTGTATCATTTTAGATCGCCTGTAATCCAGCGTTCCTTCCTTAACCAAAGGCTCCAATACCTTTTTGCCAACAGTAAGGCTTTTAATATCTAATGTATATTTATTATAGTCGGATATTTCTTTTTTACCGGTGCCGAACACAACATAGCCTTCCGTGTTTTCGATATCCTTTTTTACCTTAAGTACAGCTTCTTTAGTAAATGGAATTTCAAAAACAGTATTCAGCACCTGTTCACGACCATTATAAAAGTGTGATTCAGGACAAAGCGAAAAGTTATTCTTAATGAACTTTTCAAGACCTTTCCAGATTTTAACCTGCTTTTGTCCTTTGTCGCCATAAGCAGTAAAATATTCTGCCGTTGTGATTGCTCCGGTAGATCTAAATTCCAATTTTGCAGTTACCTTATCTTTAACCGAACTGTATTTTTTAATGGAATCCAGATTTGTAAGTACAAAATCGTAAGTATTGACCTGTAGTTGCTTTACATTGCAATTATTTTCCTGCGCCAAGCCTTTAATTGAAGAAAGGACAAGCAAAAATGACAGCTGCAATAATCGGGTTATTTTCATTATGAGATAATTATGAGATAATTAAACGCAGCAGTAACAGCAATTGTTATGCCGATTATAAAACAATAAACTAGGTATATACCCTACTTCTGTTCTCGTAAAGTCAAATATACAAAACACAAACAAAAAAGGGCCGAAGCCCTTTAATTTATAACTATTAAAACCTGTTATCGCCATCCAGTAAATTACCGAGGCCACCAAGTATACTGCCTTCATCTCTTTGTTTTCCGCCACCCTGGGGTGCCGATGCATAAATTCTACCTGCCAGCCTGCTAAACGGAAGTGACTGAATATACACTATACCCGGGCCACGAAGCGTCGCATAAAATAATCCTTCGCCCCCAAAAATGCTGTTTTTAATACCCCCAATAAATTCGATATCATAATCTACTGTCTGAGAGAACCCAACTATACAGCCAGTATCAACCTTTAATATTTCACCCGGCTGTAATTCTTTCTTAGCCAGTGTTCCTCCGGCATGTATAAAGCCCAGCCCGTCGCCTTCGAGCTTCTGCATTATAAAGCCTTCGCCACCAAAAAGTCCGCGGCCCAGCTTGCGAGAAAATTCTATGCCTACGGAAACTCCTTTTGCAGCGCATAAAAATGCATCTTTCTGACAAATGAATTTTCCACCAAATTGTTTAAGGTCAATCGGAACAATTTTCCCCGGATAGGGTGATGCAAAGCTAACCCTCCGTTTGTATTTATCCTGATTTAAAAAAACGGTCATAAACAGGTTTTCTCCGGTAAGCAAACGCTTTCCTGCAGAAAACAATTTCCCCATAATACCTTCGGTCTGGTTAGCACCATCGCCAAAAATAGTATCCATTTGTATACCGTTGTCCATCATCATAAAGCTACCTGCCTCGGCTACTACAGCCTCCTGCGGATCAAGTTCTATTTCTACGTATTGCATTTCTTCACCATAAATATGGTAGTCAATTTCATGTGCCTGCATTTTATTTGATTTTTTGATTGTGATTATTACTGAATTAGTAGTACACTGCGCTTTTGTGTTACAGCGATATAAAAAATTTATTCCGGATCAAAAGTTGCCATATCGTGATACTCCTGTAGTTCCAGCGCACGCGTGCGAAAAATATTTGTCAGCCTTACAGCATGAACAACCAGCCACGCTTCGCTTTCCATATTTTTATATAGGGAGTTCGCAAATTCCATTTCGCTATCCCTATACATTATCCATTGTTTTTGGGCTGACTTAAAAACTTTTTTTTCTGCCGGTTTAAGAACTTTCAATAAAAGATCTGAATATTTATTTACCTCCTTCTCCCATGCAATTCTTGCAGAATATTCGCAGCGTATACTATTATCAGGATCCTGATTTTCTTTAGAGTTACGGCATTCTAGCCTTTGGGCATCAATAGGATGTATATCATACTCTGTTTGTGCCGAACTGACTGCTGAATAAAGTATAAACAGCAAGAGGTAATATTTTATCATAATAGATAATTTCTAAAATGAAGGTAGGAATTTTTCCCGAAAGTAAAATAGGGCGGCTAAATTTTAATGACAACAACCGTTAAAAACGCAAAAACCTCCGATATAATCGGAGGCTTAAGTGTATGTATACTGTTTTATGCTGTTTTATTTAATTTCCAGTATGATAATATATCAGCGATAAGTTTTTTATAGCCTGAAAATGTTACCGGCTTAGAAAAATAGCCCTGTATAGATCGCTGAGATGCTTTAGATATGTAGTCAACTCGATCTGATGTAGTAAGGAACAAATATGGCGAACACCTCTCTCTTAATTCAGGATCTTTATTTATCTGGTCTCTTAGTGTAAAGCCGTCAACTTTAGGCATATTGATATCTGACAAAAGCAGGAAAGGCCTTGTTTTTGTAGATTTAAGATAATTAATGACCACCGAGCTGTCTTCGATAACTATGAGCCTGTTGTCATAATTATTTTCCGTCATAACCTGGTCAAATGCCTCTATGAGTATTTCTCTGTCGTCGGCATCGTCTTCGATGAGTATTATATCGCCATTTGTTTTCATACCCAAATGTATCTAAATTTTAACTAAATAATACATGATTGTATTACATCATAAAGGTTTATGTATAATATTGATAATACAATCATTTTAACACTACTAATTTACGATGTGCAAACGCCTGTGGTTTCAACACGATACTGAAAAATGTAAATGATCGACAACCTGCATAAATAAAACGCTGACAGATAAACGTATACTAATCAAAAAACAATGTAATTTTATTTTAATATCTTAGCTTTAAAATTTTAGAGTTTTACTCCACTACATTTATAACTATGAAAAAAATACTTTTCCTTTTTGGAGCCCTTTGCGTGATTACATTAGCCTCGGCCCAAAAAATAACTACAGCAGACCTTCAGGGGCAATGGAGATTGTCTGCAATTGATAATAATGGAGCGCATGTTAATCTGCTTACCGAAGAAATTACAATTTCGCCTGAGATGAAAGCGCAGTTAACACCCGATATGGTGAACCAGCTCAGCGATGGACTAAAACAATCGATAAGCCGTTTAAAAGCTTCTGATGTAGTTTTTGCCAGCAACACCATAAAACAAAACATGGCAGGAAAAGAAAAAAAAGGCACATATGCACTTAAAGAATTAGGAGATAAACAATATGCAGCCTTTGCGTGGGATAATAATACCACAAGTGAATCGTCTATCTGGATTAAAAACAAACAGCTTCACATTGTGAAATCTGAAGGCGGACAGGTTTTTGAATTTATATATAGCAAAGGGTAATTTCGGGTAATTATCCTCTAATACAAACCGGAAGATTTATAATGAAAAAAATATTTTTAGCAATTGCTTTCTGTTTCTGCCTCTCACTATGGTCTCAAAATGCGACAGAAAAAGATCTTCAGGGAAAATGGCAGCTTATAACCTACACTACTGCCAGCGCCAGCCTTGATGTAGAGACAGGTAAGGTTACAGTAGATAAGTCTGCAAACACTTTTGGCCCCGAAATGGCAAACAAGCTTAAAAACGATATGGAATCGTATACAGAAATGCTTAAAACAGCCTACGTTGAAATAAATGGAAACAATTTCATGCAGGTAGTGTCTGATTCTGTAAAGGCTGGAACCTTTACTCTTGGAAGTCAGGGAAACTATCAAACAATTGAAGGAGTATTTGATGATGGCACAACAGGATCAATCCGGTTTCTTGTAAAAGATAATAAACTCATGCTTAATTTTCCCATTCAAAACAAGACGTACACCTATAAAAAAGTGTAATCAAAACTTTATAAAATCAAAAAAAGCTTCCTAACGGAAGCTTTTTTATATATCGAAACCTGATTATTCAGCGTTAGCAACAATTTTAACCGCACTTCTGTAAAGGTAAGTACCGTAAATGTGGCGACGTGCAAAACGTGCCTGAGAATCTGCATTTACCATTTTAATGTAAACCTGCTTAGGCACACCAAAGTATTCGTAGCAGCTTCCGTCAACAAAGTTGATATAAAGTGCCTGATTTTCCATATAGAAATCAAGAATACCTGAAGTTGATGTAGTTTTAGCATATTCAGCGCTATTTTTCTCTGCTGTTTCAGGAGCAATACTCACTAAAAAGTGGTACGCTTCAATAATCTCCTTACTTTTTTCTTCGGCAGCGTGGCGCTCCTCATCAGTGTTGCATGTATCAGGGTGACAGTCTTTCATACTGTTCCTGTAAATAGTCTTAAGTTCTTTAAGAGTAGCTGCTTTGGTAACGTCAAGTAACTTTCTGTACTCAACAATTTTCTTCATATTCATATATTTCCTTCGGTAATATGTGCCTTTGTTAGCGGCGGCAAAAGTAGTGAATTAGAATGAATTAGCAAGCTTTAATTACAAAATATCAGACAATTAGATAATTACATGCAAAATATAACCTTGTAGTAGCTTTAACCGAACATTCTGTAAACAAGAAGAGAACCATTGCTGATTCTCTTTTTACTTTAGTAGCGCGAACAGGACTCGAACCTGTGTCCGCCGCGGCGGATAAGAGCCCTTGACTTATGAACTACTTCATTATAAGACATAAAAAAAAAGACCCATTGCTGATTCTCTTTTCACTTAGTAGCGGGAACAGGACTCGAACCTGTGTCCGCCGTGGCGGATAAGAGCCCTTGACTTATGAACTACTTCATTGTAAGACATAAAAAAAGAGAACCATTGCTGATTCTCTTTTCACTTAGTAGCAGGAAATAGGACTCGAACCTGTATCCGCCGCGGCGGATACCTGACTCATAAAATTACTTTATCATAGGGCATAAAAAAAGAGAACCATTGCTGATTCTCTTTTTACTTTAGTAGCGGGAACAGGACTCGAACCTGTGACCTTCGGGTTATGAGCCCGACGAGCTGCCTACTGCTCTATCCCGCGATCTTCGGTGCAAATATACAATCTTTTTGTTGATATTCGGTGCTTATATTATTAAATTGTTATTTTCAACACTAATCGTCCCTGAATTTCTGCCTAATATATATCTGTCTAACCTGTTACATAAAATAATATTTTACAAAAAACAAGACTAGTCGCACAAGAGATAAGTGTTTGCCAGATGTTTTAAAACAAAAAGCTCCAGATTTCTCTGAAGCTTTACTTAGTAGCGGGAACAGGACTCGAACCTGTGACCTTCGGGTTATGAGCCCGACGAGCTGCCTACTGCTCTATCCCGCGCTGTTTCGAGTGCAAATATACAACCATTACTGATAACTGCAAGGGAAAACAGAAAAAAAACTTTTATTTCTACTATTGGCCTGATATACCTACCTTTGCAGGATAATTATTTTTTTATGACACACAAAGCAGGCTTTGTAAATATTATAGGTAACCCCAATGTGGGCAAATCTACCCTAATGAATGCCTTTGTAGGCGAACGACTGTCTATCATCACCTCTAAAGCACAAACTACGCGTCACCGTATTTTGGGTATCGTAAATGGTGAAGATTTTCAGGTGGTGTTGTCTGACACTCCCGGTATCATTAAACCGGCATACGAGCTTCAGGCTAGTATGATGGATTTCGTTAAGTCGGCTTTTGAAGATGCCGATGTACTTATCTATATGGTAGAGACCGGAGAGAAAGAACTTAAAGACGAAGCCTTTTTCAATAAGATCATCAATGCCAAAATTCCGGTATTGCTATTACTTAATAAGATTGACAAAACAAACCAGGAGCAACTTGAAGAACAGGTTCAGCTTTGGACGGAAAAAGTGCCAAATGCAGAGCTATACCCTATTTCTGCCCTCGAAAACTTTAATGTAAAAGAAGTTTTTAACCGTATTCTTGATTTACTTCCCGAATCTCCTGCATATTATCCTAAAGACGCACTTACGGATAAACCGGAACGTTTCTTTGTAAACGAGACTATCCGTGAAAAAATACTTTTACACTACGATAAAGAAATACCGTATGCTGTAGAAATTGAAACGGAAGAATTTATAGAAGATGACAACATCATTCGTATCAGCGCTTTGATCATGGTAGAGCGTGAGACACAGAAAGGTATTATTATTGGCCATAAAGGTGCCGCACTTAAAAAAGTAGGTGTTGAGGCAAGGATGGATCTTGAGAAATTCTTTGGTAAACAGATACACCTTCAAATGTTCGTCAAAGTGAACAAAAACTGGAGAAGCAATGCTTACCAGTTGCGCAGGTTTGGTTACGACCAGAAGTAAGCTCTTGTTTCAGGTTTCAGGTTATATGTTTCAGGTTATCGTCGCGTCCTTGAAACTTAGTTACTCAGCGACTTAGTAACTCTGCAACTTTATACGTACTTTTGCAAAAAATTAAAAAATAGGAATGAATAATATAGTAGCTATTGTAGGAAGGCCAAATGTAGGTAAATCTACTTTTTTTAACCGACTGATACAGCGAAGAGAAGCTATCGTAGATTCTGTTAGTGGTGTAACACGTGACAGGAACTACGGTAAAAGCGAATGGAACGGAAAAGAGTTCTCTGTTATAGATACAGGTGGTTATATAAAGGGATCTGAAGATGTTTTTGAAGCCGAAATACGCCGTCAGGTTGAACTTGCAATAGACGAAGCCGACGTTATTGTATTTATGGTAGACGTTGAAGAAGGCATTACCCCTATGGACGAAGAAGTATCTAAGTTATTACGTAAAGTAACCAAACCGGTTTTACTTGCTGTAAATAAAGTAGATAACTCTATGCGTGAAAAAGATGCTATAGAATTCTACAATCTTGGACTAGGAGAATACTATACCCTTGCAGGTATGAGCGGTTCTGGTACAGGAGAACTATTAGACGCACTTGTAAAATTATTACCGGAAGCAGTAGCCCCGGACGAGAACGAAGTTGCACTGCCACGTTTTGCAGTTGTAGGTCGTCCTAATGCAGGAAAGTCATCTTTCATTAATGCACTTATTGGTGAAGACAGATATATAGTTACAGACATTGCAGGTACTACACGTGATGCTATTGATACAAGATACAACCGTTTTGGGTTTGAGTTTAACCTTGTAGATACCGCAGGTATCCGCCGTAAGGCAAAGGTCAAGGAAGACCTTGAATTCTATTCGGTAATGCGTTCTGTAAGAGCTATTGAGCACAGTGACATTTGTATTCTTGTTATTGATGCTACACGTGGTTTTGAAGGACAGGACCAAAGTATCTTCTGGCTTGCAGAAAAGAACCGGAAAGGTGTTGTTATCCTTGTAAACAAATGGGACCTTGTTGAGAAAGACACTATGAGTACCCGTGATTACGAGCGCAAAATACGTGAAGAACTTCAGCCGTTTACAGATGTGCCTATTCTATTCGTATCGGCTATCACAAAACAGCGTTTAATTAAAGCGCTTGAAACTGCTGTAGAGGTGTTTGAAAACAGGAAACAGCGTATTGCTACTTCAAAGCTTAACGAAACCATGCTACCCATTATCGAGAGTATGCCGCCACCGGCACTTAAAGGTAAGTATGTGAAAATTAAGTTCTGTATGCAGCTGCCTACTCCTACCCCACAGTTTGTGTTTTTCTGTAACCTGCCTCAGTATGTTAAAGATCCGTACAAACGTTTTCTTGAAAATAAAATGCGCGAAATATATAACTTATCGGGCGTACCGATTGACATATACTTCCGTCAGAAATAATATGAAAAACCCCGAACAAACTTCGGGGTTTTTATTTTTTTATATTCTGTCTAATTCTTTTTTAGGCATGTCTTAATACCAGTCTTTAAACGATTTATTCGTTTTAAATTTATCCGTTAATACTTTATACACGGTATAACCAACCAATACCTGCCCTGCAAAAAGAAAGCTTAAAAGCACCGGCATTGACAGTTCCAACTGCGTTAGCACCACAAAAGCAAACAGGCAGGCAGTTGTAAACCAAACGAGTGTGATAGCGTAGTTCTTCATAATAATAGCATTTATAACACTTAAAGTTAGCCCTTCATAAAGTGACTTGGGTTAACAGGGTGCTAAATGGCTAAATTTTAAAACAGCTAAATCTCTTAAATTCAAATCAATATTTTTGCTTTTACCATACTATTATGGTTATTTAGCTGTTTTTAAAGAACAACCTTACATTATACCTAACTATGCATAAAATATTTACACTACTACTATTTCTATGCGCTACAACGGCTTTCAGCCAGACCATAACTATAAAAGGCAAAGTTACAGACAATCAGGATTTTCCTTTAGAATCGGCAACAATTTACCTCACTACAGTAAAAGACTCAACAGTTATAGACTATACCATTTCCAACAAAAACGGTTTATGGGAAATAAAAACAAAAAAAATAACCGATCCCGTATCCCTTAAAGTTTCTTACATAGGCCTTGCCAACCATAAGCAAGAGTTTAAAACACTGGAAGAAGACAAAGACTTTGGCACAATTAAGCTGGAAGACATGTCTACAGAATTAAGCGAAATTGTGATACAGGGGGAAATACCGCCCATCAGGATAAAGAAAGACACGCTAGAGTTTAATGCTGCCTCATTTAAAACCAGGCCGGATGCCAATGTTGAATCTTTACTAAAGCAGTTGCCTGGTGTAAATATTGATACTGACGGAAAAATAACCGTAAACGGAAAAGAAGTTAACCAGATACTTGTAAACGGGAAACCTTTTTTTGATAAAGACGGACAGATCGCCATAAAAAACCTGCCTGCAGAAATCATAGAAAAGGTACAGGTTAGCGACACCAAAACTAAAAAAGAAGAACTTGCCGGCAAAAATGCCAGTGGCGACAATTCGAGCATTAACCTTACCATAAAAAAAGACAAGAATAAGGGCTTTTTCGGCAAAATCATGGGCGGATATGGGTCTGACGAACGCTACGAAAGCAGTGCCATTGTAAACTATTTTAAAAATAAGATGAAGGTTAGCCTTTTGGCATCTTCCAATAATATTAATGCTTCGGGGTTCTCTCTGAATGAGATATTCGACAGTATGGGCGGAGGCCGTAACAGCGGTGCTGCTTCTCTGTACCTCAATAGTGGCGGTGGTGGCGGAAACAGCACAGGTATTACCCGAAGTGATATGGTTGGCCTAAACTATGCCGATGAGTGGTTTAAAGGCTTTGATGCCGGTGCGAGCTATACATATACTGGAAGTAATACAGAAAACAACAACCGTACCTCATCTATTAATTATCTGCCGGAAGGCCCCGATGCTGACAACCCAAACACAATTATAGATAAAAGCTATAGGACAAACGCTGTATCGCGCAGCGAAAGCGACAGATATACACATACTTTTAATAGCGATTTTCAATATAAAATAGACTCTACTTCTACCCTGCATTTTGCTCCGAAGTTTGTTACTGCAAATTCACAATCGTTCAATTCGTCTACGAGGTCTTCTCAACGTCTTTTTGATGATAAGTTAATGAATGAAAGCACATCTGAAAGCTATGGAGAAAATGACAGTAACACATTTAGTAATCAGCTAACATATTTTAAACAATTTGCAGCAAAAAAAGGACGCGGTGTTAGCGTAAGCCTTACCAACAGCAACAATAAAAATGATGATACAAGCCTAAATAAGTCTAACACTAGAAAATACAGTTATCCTGATGGCATAACCGAAACCGATGTTGACAACAGAGATCAGATACTATACACAACATCTACAGATGACAGTTACAATTTTGGTGTAGAATATACAGAGCCTATTACAGATTCACTCGAAGTAAATATTGGCAGCGGATATGACTATAACAAGTCGGTAAACAGACGTAACAGCTACGACTTTGATCCGGAAACAGGTAACTATACGGTTTATAACGATTCGTTATCTAACTACTTGACATCGGAGATAGGAACGTTTCAATCGAGGGCTGGAGTGAGTTTGACGAAAGGTAAATTTTATTTAAATGCAGGCGCAGGAACAAATGTTACCTCATTTAAAAACCATGCCCTTTTTATTGGCGATGACTATAACCTTAACACCAATTATATCCTGCCCACAGCAGATATGAATTTGAGTTATCGCCCGGATAAGGGTAAGTCATTTTCATTGAACTATAATTATACTGTTGATTTTCCCCAAGCAAGGCAAATATTACCCATTGTAGATAAAACCAATCCGTTAAACACTATTGAAGGTAACCCTGATCTTGACCCTAACAAATCGCACAGGATAAGAGCCGGATACCGCAATTTCGATTTTGCTACACGATCGGGTTATAGCTTTTGGTTTAACTCTACGATCTACGATTCTCAGGTCACCCAGTTTACAGTAACAGATGACAGCGGTATAAACAATACAACGTATCGTAATATTTCGGGAGCTATGAGTAACAGTGTTAGTGCCAACTGGAACAAAACAATAAAAAAGAACGCCCACAGCTACAGATTTGGTGTTAATATGAGTACAAGCTATAATATTGACAAAGGTTTCCTTAATGGCATAATGTACGACAGCAAATCTGTCCGCTTAAGCCCTGGTGCAAACTTTACGTACGAATATGGCGAGCTATTAACCATAAGCCCATCTTACAATTATAATTACAACCAATATAATTACACAAACTACAGAATAAGCTCAAATTCTAATTACGTACACCGTGTTAACCTGCAAACAACAAGCTATTGGCCTAAGCACGTGGTTTTTGGAAATGATTTTGGCTACACGTACAACTCTAACATTGCAGATGGCTTTAAAAAAGATTTCTATTTATGGAATACCAGTATAGGCTATAACTTCCTTAAAGATCAGCTGATGTTTAAAGTTAAGGTATATGATGTTCTTAATCAAAACCTTGGAACGTCGCGTACCATAGGACCTACAACAATTACAGATCAGGAAAATACCGTACTAAAACGCTATGTAATGTTCTCCTTAACCTATAAATTACAGCAATTTGGTGGCGCACCGGCAAAGCGTGAACGCAGGTTTGAAACGATGAGGGTAAATTAATTGTAATAAATTTAGTTTTTTAACAGTAGTAATCATACTAAATTGTTTATTTAGCAGTTTTTACTGACAACCACATCATCAATCAAACCAATACTATATTACAATGCGCAAGATTTTAACGTTACTCTTGTTACTATGCTTTTCTGTATCCTTTAGCCAAACCATCACTTTAAAAGGAAAAATTACCGACAATGACAATTTTCCTTTAGAATCGGCTACAATCTATCTTACAAACGTAAAAGATTCTATAATGGTAGATTACACCATTTCTAACAAAAACGGAAACTGGGAGCTTAAAATTAAAAAGCTTGACAAACCTGTTTTTCTTAAAGTATCGTACGTTGGCCTCGCCAATCACAGGGAGCAATTGAACGATGTAGCTGCAGACCGTGACTTTGGCACTATCAAACTTGCCGATCTGTCTACAGAACTTAATGAAGTTGTAATTGAAAATGAAATTCCGCCTATCCGTATAAAGAAAGACACATTAGAATTTGATGCTGCTTCATTTAAAGTAAGGCCGGATGCCAACGTAGAGACATTATTAAAACAGTTACCCGGCGTAGAAATTGACGACGAAGGTAAAATACGCGTAAACGGCAAAGAAGTAAACCAGATATTGGTAAACGGTAAGCCCTTTTTTGATAAAGATGGTAAGATTGCACTGCAAAACCTACCCGCAGATATCATCAACAAAGTACAGGTTACCGATACAAAAACTAAAAAAGAAGAGTATACAGGAAAAGATGCATCCGGAAATAATGCAAGTATAAACCTTACCATAGACGAAGAAAAAAACAAAGGCTTCTTTGGCCGCTTTTTAGGCGGATATGGTAGCGATAAACGCTATGAAGCCAATGCATTGGTAAATTATTTTAAAGGAAGTAGAAAGCTTAGTGTATTAGCATCGTCAAACAATATAAACACTACCGGCTTTACCATGGATGAAATATTTGACAGCATGGGCGGCGGACGTAACAATACTATTTATACCAGCAGCGATGGTAGTTTTGGTATAAACGATATGCGATTTGGTGGAAACAGGGGTATTACACGTACAAATATTTTTGGAGCTACTTATTCTGATGAATTGTTTAAAGGCTTTACACCTAACCTAAATTACTTTTATACTGCTGCCGATACCGAGAATGATAACAGAACACGATCTGAATCATTCATACCGGCTACACCGGGATCTGCAGACACGAACAGGAGCCTGATAAGCGAATCATCATCGCGTACCGATACAAATAAATATGCTCATAACATGGGTGGTGAGTTTGAATTTAAAATTGACTCCACATCTACTGTTTATTTTTCACCAAAGTTTATAAAAGCCAATTCTAAAACAGCTATAAGATCTGCAAGTTCTACCCGCAATCAGGACAACGCGCTTTTAAATGAAAGTTCAGGGTCAACTTTTGATGAAACAGACAACAATGCTTTTTCAGCCAATCTTACCTATAACAAGATACTGAATAAAAAAGGCAGTTCGTTAGCGTTTGAAGTTAACATGGAAAATAAGCTTGAAGATGCTTCTTCCTACAACAATACGTCTACTTATTTTTATGGAAACCCGGACAATCCTGAAGATGAAGGCCGATCTGATATTCGAAATCAGTTACAAAAAAATATAACTACCAACGATACCTACCGATTTAACTTCGAGTTTAATGAGGCAATTACCGATTCGCTTAGCATTAGTGCCGGAGCCACCTACAGCAAAGATCTTAATACAAAAAACCGTAAAGGATATAACTTTAATGATTTTACCGGTGGCTTCACCAATATTGCCGATTCGCTTACGAATTACTTAAGAAGCGATGAGACAAGAATTACACCGTATGCAGGTATAAACATAAGTAAAAGCAAATTTTACATGGGGGCAAGCTTTGGTACTGCGATAACCAACTACGGAACCTTTGGTTCTTATTTAGGCAAAGATTATGTGGTAAATAAAAATTATATGCTACCGTGGGCTAATGCTTATGCCAATATCAGGTTTACAAAATCTATGTATATCTACTTAAATTACAGTTTTAGTGCGGATATGCCAACGGTAGACCAGATATTGCCAATAACAGATGTGAGCAGTGCCCTATATACTATTACGGGTAATGAGAACCTTACTCCAAATAAATCGCACAACACATATATTGGCTTTGGCAACTATGATTATGCAAGCCGATCGGGATATTCTATATATGTGGGCGGTAATTATTTTGAAAGCAATGTTACCCAATTTACAACAATTGATGAAAGCGGTAAACAATTTATAACATACGGCAACCTTGGCGGAACGTTTTCCAGCTACGGAGGTGGAAACTGGAGCAAACAAATTAAAACTGAAGGAGCGCACAAATACAGGATCAATGCATCTATAAATGGGGGATTCAGTAAAAATAAAGGAAAGACTAATGATGTTTTATATGAATCGTTATCCTATAACATTGGCCCTAAAATAGGTTTCACCTATGAATACGGCGATTTACTAACCATAAGCCCTATTTACAGTTTTGATTACGAAGAAACCCATTTTGACAATTTTACAACTGATTTTACGTCCAGGTTTGTACATAAGGCAGGGCTTCAAACAACAAATTACTGGCCTAAGCACGTAGTATTTGGTAATGACTTTACCTACACCTATAATTCTAATTTAGGAGATGGCTTTAAACGGGATTTCTTTTTATGGAATACAAGTCTTGGTTACAGCTTCCTAGGTGATAAAGCCATGTTTAAGGTAAAGGTATATGACGTATTTAACCAAAACCTTGGCACTACGAGGAGCATTAGCCCTACCACCATTGCAGATACACAAAACACCGTATTGAAGCGATATGTAATGTTCTCACTTAGCTTTAAGATTGATAATTTTGGCAAAAAGAAAGAAAATAATGAAAACGAACGCCGCTTCTGGCAATTTTAGTATAGAGAAAGGCTGCGTAATGCAGCCTTTCTCTATATAATTCATAACAATTGTTACCAACTTCCTCCGGCACCGCCACCACTAAAGCCGCCACCGCCGAAGCCGCCGCCAAATCCTCCACCGCCTGAACTACCGCCACCAAAGCCTCCACCTCCGCCGCTGCCACGTCCAAGGCTGCTTAGAATTATCATTGAGGCTAGGTCGCTTCCAAAGCCGCTACCGCCGCCTCTTCCACCACGACCTCCACCTTTTTTAAGTATAATGATAACGATTATAAATATAATAATGAAGAAAATAATACCTCCTCCACCGCCGCTATCATTGCCTTTTCTAAGGTTTTTACGTTCTTCTTTATACTCACCTTTCATTACACTGATAATAGCTGTTGTGCCATTATCAATACCCGAATAATAATCGCCCGCTTTAAATGAGGGCTTAATATCATTCTCAATAATAAGTTTAGCCATGGCATCAGTAAGCAAATGCTGTACACCATCTCCGGCCGCAATAAAAATTTGCCTGTCGTCTTTTGCTACAAGTAGCAGTATACCATTATCCTTGCCTTTTTGACCAATACCCCATTTGTCTGCAATATCAAAAGCAAACTTCCAGGGTTGTTCACCTTGCGTTGTAGGCACAACAACAACCACAATTTGTGTGGAAGTACTATCGGCATAATTTATAAGTTTCTGCTCAATAGATTTTTTCTGCGCCTCATCAAGCAATGTAGTTCCTATTTCGTAGTAACTGGTTTGAAAGGCAGGCTTTTCGGGTATCTTGACATCCTGGCTAAACCCTGCTAATGTAAACAGCAGCGTAAAAAGGAGTACTATATTTTTTCTAATAAGGTTTTTCATTAGCTTTTTGATATTTCGTTTGGCAGTTCATCCTTATCCTCCTCAGAAAAAGGAAAATACTGTTTAAGGCGGTCTCCTGCCCTTACAACACCTTCACTTAATCCTTGTGCAAAACGGCCATTCTTAAAATGATCAATTACAACATCGCGTGTACAATCCCAAAAGTCATTTTCGACAACTTTATCTATACCTTCATCGCCTATAATAGCAAAGGTATGATCGTCTATCCCTACATAAAAAAGCACGCCATTTCTTGAGGCTGTCTTATCCATACCCAAATTAAAAAAAACCTCCTGTGCTCTTTCGAGAGGAGGTTTTTCACTATGACTTTCTATGTGCACCCTTATCTCACCCGATGTGTTCTTTTCAGCGACAACAATAGCATTTACTATCTGCTGTTCTTCTTCCGGGGTAAAAAAATCGTTAGCTGCTGACATATATTATTTAAAATCAAAATTTACATCCGGTGCTTTCTCTGCGCCAGCTTCTGCTTTAAACCTTGGCATTTTTTCGAAACCAAAAAGTCCTGCAAAAATTGAACTTGGAAATCTTTCCGTTTTTACTTCATAAGTACTTGCTGCGGCGTTGTATCTGTCACGTGCAACATTAATCCTGTTCTCTGTACCTTCTATCTGAGATTGAAGTGCCAAAAAGTTAGAATTAGCTTTAAGGTCGGGGTAACGCTCTACATTTACCAATAATCTTGATAATGCACCCGAAACACCTTCCTGCGCCTGTTGGAACTGTGCCATCTGATCCGGAGTAATATTAGAAGGATCTATTGTTACAGAAGTAGCTTTTGCTCTTGCTTCTATAACAGCCGTTAGTGTACTTTTTTCAAAATCTGCTGCTCCCTGAACTGTTTTAACCAAATTTCCAATAAGGTCATTTCGTCTTTGGTAGCTACTTTCAACATTAGACCACGCCGTTCTCGCTTCTGCCCTTACACCTACAAGTCCATTATATGATGATATTGCCCAAATTGCAAGTATCACAACAATAACCACTGGGATAATCCATTTTTTCATTTGCGTTCTGTTTTAAAGTTCGTTTTTAAGATTTATTAAATTGGTTTTTATAGTCTCTAATTTACGGATAATTTCAAACTTATCTAAAGTTTTTTTCTGTCCTTCTTTAAGGTGCACTTTTGCACCATCCAACGTAAAACCACGCTCTTTAACGAGGTGGTAGATAAGCTGAAGGTTTGTAACATCTTCGGGCGTAAACATACGGTTACCCTTAGCGTTTTTCTTTGGCTTAAGCACATCAAACTCCTTATCCCAAAAACGGATGAGCGATGCATTTACATTAAACGCTTTGGCGAGTTCGCCTATACTGTAATATCTTTTTTCGGGAAGGTCTAAATGCATTAGTCAAGCGATTGGTTTTCCTGGTTAGCTAATTTAGAAATTAAAATGAATTCTTTCGCAGAAATGTTTCCGTAATAGAAGTTAAGCGGGTTAACCACTTCTCCATTTTTATGCACTTCGTAATGCAGGTGGGGTGCCTCACTTCGGCCTGTACTGCCTACATAACCAATAACGTCTCCCCTTTTTACCTTTTGCCCGGCTTTAGCTTTGTATTTACTCATGTGTCCATACAAGGTTTCATATCCAAAACCATGACGGATTACAATGTGGTTACCATAGCCCGAAGATTTATTATCGGCAACGGTAACTACACCATCACCGGTAGCATAAATTGGTGTCCCTGTACGGGCAGAGAAATCCATCCCTGCATGAAACTTACGTATTTTGGTAAAAGGGTCGCTTCTATACCCAAAACCCGATGCCATTTGACGCAGGTCTTCATTTTTAACCGGCTGAATAGCGGGAATAGCAGTTAGCAGCTTTTCTTTATCTTTTGCCAGTTTAGCAATTTCATCAAGCGACTTGGATTGGATCACCAGCTCTTTAGAAAGTACATCAAGACGTTTGGTAGTACCAATTACAAGATCTGAATTGTTATACCCTTCCATTTCCTTGTATCGGTTAACCCCACCAAAGCCTGCCCTACGTTGTTCTTCGGGAATTGCCGTGGCATTAAAATAAGTGCGGTATAAATTGTTATCGCGGGTTTCTATATCGCCAAGCACTTCGTCTACCTGATCCATTTTACGGTTTAGTATTTCGTAGCGTATTTTCATGTTTTCAATTTCCCTTGCCTGAAGCCTGTCTTTTGGTGTCTCAAAAAACGGCGTGTTAAGCAGGGCAACAAAACACAGGAAACCAAACAGTGCCGATGCCACCAGAAAAAGCACAATATAGCCAATGCTTCTGCCGGCTTTGGGCTTTAATATCCTGTATGCTAAGTTTTCTGCGTCGTAATAATATTTTACCTTCGCCATGTTCTAAATTATTCTATTTTTGCACCTTACAGATTTTCTATAAAGGTGCATAACTGATAAACGAACAAATGTAATAAATGTTACGGTTTTACCGCTACTTTTTTCGGTTACGCCCTTTTAAATAAACGATAAATAAAATTTCAGCCCATATATGAAATCCCAGGATATCAGGAAACAGTTCTTAGATTTTTTCAAGGAAAAAGGCCACCTAATCGTGCCTTCTGCACCTATTGTTACTAAAGACGACCCTACGCTTATGTTCAACAACTCGGGTATGGCCCAGTTTAAGGAATTCTTCCTTGGCAACGGCACACCGAAGAGCAAGCGTATTGCCGACACCCAGAAATGCCTTCGCGTATCTGGTAAGCACAACGATTTGGAAGATGTAGGTTTTGATACCTATCACCATACCATGTTTGAAATGCTTGGTAACTGGAGCTTTGGTGATTACTTTAAAAAAGAAGCCATTAACTGGGCGTGGGAACTTTTAACTGAAGTATATAAAATACCAAAAGACATTCTGTATGTGAGTGTTTTTGAAGGAAGCCCTGAAGAGAATGTACCATTCGATCAGGAAGCTTATGATATCTGGAAAGGTCTTATTGACGAAGACCGTATTATTCTTGGCAACAAGAAAGACAACTTCTGGGAAATGGGCGACCAGGGTCCGTGCGGACCATGTTCTGAAATTCACGTAGACATCCGTTCTGCTGAAGAGAAAGCACTTATATCGGGTAAATCACTTGTAAATAACGATCACCCACAGGTTGTTGAGATATGGAACAACGTATTTATGGAATTTAACCGTAAAGCTGATGGTTCACTTGAAAAACTGCCTGCTCAGCATGTTGATACAGGTATGGGCTTTGAGCGTCTTTGTATGGTGTTGCAAAATGTTACATCTAACTACGACACAGATGTTTTCACTCCGCTTATCGAGAAAATTGAAATTCTTACAGGGGCCAAATACACTATTAAAGCAGCAAACGACGCTGAAGAGAAAACCAATATTGCTATTCGTGTTATTGCCGACCACGTCCGTGCTGTAGCTTTTGCTATTGCCGATGGTCAGCTGCCATCTAACGGTGGTGCAGGATATGTAATACGCAGGATATTAAGAAGGGCTATCCGTTACGGATTTACCTTCCTTGACAAAAAAGAGCCATTCATTAATGAGCTTGTAGCTGTGCTGGCTACGCAAATGGGCGAATTCTTCCCGGAGATCAAGTCGCAGCAGTCATTGGTTACCAATGTAGTCAGGGAAGAAGAAGCTTCTTTCTTAAGAACACTGGATCAGGGATTACAACTGCTTGACAACGTTATTACACAAACAGATGGTAAAGAAGTTTCAGGCAGTAAAGTATTTGAACTATATGATACTTTCGGTTTCCCTGAAGACTTAACAGCGCTTATCCTTAAAGAAAAAGGCCTTGAATATAACAAAGCCGATTTTGATGCTGAGCTTAAAAAACAAAAAGACCGTTCGCGTGCCGCTTCTGAAGTAGCGACAGACGACTGGGTTCTTTTAGCAGAAGGCAATATTGAAACCTTTGTTGGTTATGATCAGGCAGAGAACGAAGTGAAAATTACCCGTTACCGTAAAGTAGATTCTAAAAAAGATGGTGTTTTATATCAGATCGTTTTAGACAATACTCCTTTCTATCCGGAAGGCGGAGGACAGGTAGGTGACAAAGGATCTTTGGTAGCGGCAAACGAAACTATCGAAGTACTTGACACTAAAAAAGAAAACAACCTTATACTGCACATTGCTAAAAAGCTTCCTGAAAACGTAAACGGTACTTTTATTGCAAAGGTTAATGAGAAGCTAAGAAGTGATTCTGCAAGTAACCACTCGGCTACCCACCTCCTTCACCAGGCGTTGCGCACTATACTAGGCACGCACGTTGAACAAAAAGGATCGTTGGTAAGCCCTGGCTATCTTCGTTTTGACTTTTCGCATTTTGCAAAAGTTACCGATGAGGAATTGAAACAGGTAGAAGATTTTGTAAACGCAAGAATACAGGAACACCTTCCGCTTATTGAGCGCAGGAACATTCCGTTTAAACAAGCAGTTGAAGAAGGTGCAATGGCACTTTTTGGTGAAAAATATGGCGATAATGTACGCGCCATTAAATTTGGCGAAAGCATGGAGCTTTGCGGTGGTATACACGTAAGGAACACTGCCGATATATGGTACTTTAAAATTGTAAGCGAAGGTGCGGTTGCTGCCGGTATCCGCAGGATAGAAGCAATAACCAATGAAGCTGTTAAAGCTTACTTTGCCACACAGGAAAAAGAACTTGAAGAAATTAATGCTGCACTTAAAAATCCACAGGATACGCTTAAGGCTGTAGTATCGCTTCAGGACGAAAACACAAAACTTAAAAAGCAGCTTGAAGCACTGCTTCGCGATAAGGCAAAAAACCTTAAAGGCGAACTTGCAACAGAGCTTAAAGAAATAAACGGCGTTCAGTTTCTTGCAAAACAGGTAGACCTTGACGCCACAGGCGCTAAAGATCTTGCTTACGAACTGGGAACTTTAGGCACTAACTTATTCCTTGTACTGGCTACTGCCGATGAAGGCAAGCCAATGCTTACCTGCTACATCTCTAAAGAACTTGTAGCCAATAAAGGCCTTAATGCAGGACAGGTAGTACGCGAACTGGGTAAATTTATCCAGGGCGGCGGCGGAGGACAGCCTTTCTTTGCTACTGCCGGCGGTAAAAATGCTGCGGGTATTAATGATGCATTAGCAGCAGCAGAAAATTTCATAAAATAAATTAATGAAAATTATACAAAACCCCAACTGCTTTGCTTTTGGGGTTTTGTTTTTTTAAATTTACAGTATAATAAAAACAACATGCAGTTCTCAACTCAAATACCTGTTATCCCAAGCAATAATCCGATTGATTACAACTCTAAAATTGTGTCATTAGGATCGTGCTTTGCTGTGAATATTGGGCAAAAGTTTGATTACTTTAAATTTAAAAATACGACCAATCCTTTTGGGATATTGTTTCATCCGCTGGCGCTGGAAAAGTTTATAAGCTATGCTTTAAACAATAAGCAATTTACCGAAGCTGATACTTTTGAACAAAATGGACTATGGCATTGCTTTGATGCACATTCTGATCTCAGCCATATTAATAAGGCTGCGTTACTAGATAATCTTAATGCAGCATGCTCTTCGGCGAATGCCACAATAAAAGAAGCAACGCATCTTATCATTACCCTTGGTACGGCCTGGGTATACCGTTACATTACAACAGGGAACCTTGTTGCCAACTGCCACAAAGTACCTCAAAAAGAATTTACAAAAGAGTTGCTCTCAGTTGACACTATAAACCAAAGCCTGGACAGCATTATCACACAAATACAGGAAGTCAATCCTAATGTTCACATCATATTTACTGTATCACCAGTACGCCACATCAAAGATGGTTTTACCGAAAACCAGTGGAGCAAAGCAAATCTTATAAGTGCGTTACACCAGGTACTGAAAACTGACAGCCTGAAACTAAACATTGCCTATTTCCCTTCATACGAAATTATGATGGATGAATTACGCGATTACCGCTTCTATGCCGAAGATATGATACATCCGTCGGTTACCGCTGTCGATTATATATGGGAGCGCTTTACAGGCGCTTATACCACTCCACAGACACAGGAAACCATGAAGCTTGCAGATAGTATCCGGAAAGGATTAGCTCACCGACCTTTTAACCCCGATACAACCCAGCATAAACAATTTTTAGCAAAACTGGATGATAGGATTGCAGCACTGAAAAAGCAGCATCCTCACATTAGCTTCTGATTATTTATAGCAATTATAACATACCCTCTTACAAATTCTCCTTACATTTAAAATAAAAATGGTACGCAAGATCATCATCGTTATTGCCTGCATAGTGCTTATAGTACTCGCTTTCCGCTACTGCGAATTTAAAAAAGATAACACTACTCAAATTGAGGAAACAGCCCTTATACAGGAACAGATACGCAATGTCGGCAAACTTGTAGTTACCGAAGGCCATTTCTCGGAAGTGCTTACATATAAAGATCAGCAGAAATATTTTCTGGATATGATATCTGTTGAAAAGAAAGCTTTGGTAATTGTAAATGCTGATGTAACCGTAAGCTACGATTTAAGCAAGATTGAATATGATATTGATGAGGCAAATAAGGTTATCACGATAAAAAACATCCCAAAAGAAGAGATTAAAATTAATCCCGACCTTAAGTTTTATGATGTGAAACAGAATGGCTTTAATGAGTTTACCGGCGAAGACTACAACAAAATAAATGCAACGGTAAAAAAGAACCTGGCTAAGAAAATTGAGAAATCTACACTTAAAACAAATGCACAGAACCGCCTTGTAAGCGAGCTATCTAAAATACTCATCCTAACAAACACAATGGGATGGAAACTGCAGTATAACGGCGATATTATTACCACGAATGAAGAACTGAAGCTTTAAGGTGCTTTCTTCTTGGAGAGGTTGCCTACTCCCTTCATTAAGCCATTATAGTTAAATAGGACAAAGGCCAGATACGTAATAAACATCAAGCTCCAAACCATGAACATACGTATACCGCTTACTTCGGTAAACATCATTATCATCATGGTGATAAAACCCAGTATCCATGTTGCAAAAAGCGTTAGATAAACCACATTTGCAATGGCTTGCGACGCTTTTTTAAAACCTATCTTGCTCATTATAACAAAAGGCAAGGCTAACACCAACATGAGTGCAGGCACGCCAAATGCTCCCCAAATTACCATGTATTGCGGATTTTCTTCAAGCATCTGAAGAAAGTCATATAATTTAAAACTGAACTCCATTGTATTGTTTTTCCTGTTCTGATATCTCCAGCAGCGACTTTTCTTTATACCCCATTAGTTTCGCAAGAATTACCGGGGGAAACTCTGTAATGCCAATATTATACATAGTAACACTTTCGTTGAAAAATTCACGCCTGTCGGAAATTGCATTTTCAAGTTCGGAAACCCTTGTCTGTAACTGTGTAAAGCTTTGAGCAGCTTTTAAATCGGGATAGTTTTCCGACACGGCAAAAACAGTTCGCATAGCCTTATCCATTTCGTTAGATAACTCCACCTTCTTATTTTCATCTTTAGTATTTAGAAAACGTGTCCGAACTTCCGTAAGCTTTTCGAGTAGTCCTGCTTCGTAGCTACTGTACTCTTTAACCACCTTAATAAGATTAGGTACTTCATCGGCACGCTGCTTAAGCAGTACATCTATATTGGCGAATGCTTTGCCAACATTAAACTTAAGCATAACAAGCTTATTATATGCCGAAACAATTACGCTTATAAGTCCTATTACAATAAGTATAACTATTACTAATGCTAATATCTGATTCATACTTTTTTAGTTTAAAAAATTAAAAAAACTGTTCCAATCAAAGATGGCAGCACTCAAGTGCATAACCACTTCACCATCTTTTATCTCCATAGGAGAAACAAGTAATATGGCGACCATTATCCCCAAAACTCCCGAGAAGAAGGCAAATGAATTAAGAATTGGCTTATAGGTATTGTACTCCGTTACTTTGTCGAGCGGTGCTATTCCGAAGACATTTTTAATATTTTCATGTTCTATAATTGGCGTGTTGCCTCTCAACGACGCCTTGCCTATTATAAGCACATGATCGTTTTGCCTGAGTAGAAATTGCGAATACCTTCTACCTCCGGCTGAATGGCGCGAATCAACTTCTATCCATATGAATTCAATTTTTTCAGGGTTTACTTCTATGGTTCCGGTTTCATCTGTTATAAAAAAAGGATTGCATACCGTCTCGGCAGAAATTTGCGAATAGCTTTCCCTGCCATCATCATCCCTCGATATACTTTCTACAACATATTTGTACCCTATACATTCTTTTTTCTCTATACGGGCAATTACCGGCTGGTTGGTGGTAATCTTTCCTTCAACTTCTACAAGTCCCATAGCGAGCGACCTTATCTTTGATGTCGGCAATGTAGCCTGGTATTTTTTAAACCTGTTTTTAGAACTTGGCATTATGCCTCCAAAAAATGCTATCGCAAAAATTATAAGAAAAGCATATGGCCCAGAAGCGACAAATACAACGCAAAAAACAATTACCCATACCGCAATCAGAATTCTTTTCCACAGCGGTTTTTTCGGTTTCGGGGTAATGTAGTATTGTTTGGTTTCGGGATCTCCTTTTATGGCGGAGCGTATCATACCAATTATACCCAATAAGAAAACAGACGCTACCATAAGCCCAAACGCGGCTGCCATTAGTGCGGGAAGGATAAAATACGACACTAACAACACCAACGGATTTAAAGCAAAGAAAATCCATTTCGGCTTAAGGTTAACGTTATATAAAAGGGAAAATATAGCCGTATGAAAAATGGCGATCCCCATGCTAAACAGCATGAGAAAGAAAAGAAATTGGATAGGAATGTCGAGAGCTAAAAATTCCCTTATTTCATACATAAGTAAGGCTTCAAATTTTAAATAAATTTAGAGTTAAAGCATGTAAGAATTACCCTAATTAACATTTATTTAAAACTTGAAGCCTAAAAAATTAATTCACTCTCTCTTTTTCAAAAATAAGTTCAAGTCCGCCTTCAATAAGGTGTGCAACCTCCGGGCGGTTTGCCTTTACGGCATCCAGGTGCAGCATAACCTGCTGTAATAATTCCTGGTTGTTATTTTTATGGGCAAGCTCAGCTATTTCAACAGAAAGCAGCCAGTCGTTACCATGTTTTTCTTTAAGTAATGTAAAAATTTCTTCAAGGTTTTGATTAGCCTCTTTAACTTCACGAATGTTCCTTACATTTCTGTATAAATCTTCAAGATCTTCCCTTTCAACAGATTTAACCGCTTTAATGGTTTTGCTTGATGGCACATGCGTAATCATATCAAAACTATTAACATCGGCCGGGCCCGAAAAAGCAGAAACTACTTTTTTACCTACAGCCATATCATAAATCCCCCATTCCGGTTGGAACAATACAGTCTCGTTATGGGTAACCGTACAGTCTTTAAAGCTGATAAGGATAATTTTACCCTGAATGTTTCTTGTACCGGTGATGATCTCACCACTTACGGTAATATCGCCTTCAAATTCTAGTGTTACGCGTTTACCTTCGTAAATATCGTACGCCATTAAATCGCGCGGACTCATATCTTCAACCGAAAGGTTAATACCTTTAAGCTTACCAATCGGGCTACCAAAACCTTCTGCATGGTATGATGTGCCATGCCCTACAAGTTCTTTTTCTCTATACGATAATGCAGTCTGACCTGTAGTCTGTAAATAGACAGGTTTGCCTTCGCTCTCAATAACATTAGTAAATACACCCGATATCTGTATACCTGTACTAAGTTCTACAGTACCCAACGCTTTAGACTTTATCAGTTTCTCAACACTTCTAAGTCCGCCTGTACGAAGCGCCATTTTATTAGCGAATTCTTCCAGTACAAGGCTAAGATGGGCAAAGTCTGGCGTTACAAAAAGCTGCGGCTGTGGCTTTGTAATATCAAAACCCTGGTAAGCGGCTTCAATGTCGTAAGGTACTTTCTTAACGTTGTCGGTCATACACCAAGCGCTTTCTCCAATTGATGAAAGCAATCCTGCACCATATATTTTAGGGTCTTCAACAGTCCCTATAAGGCCGTACTCTACCGTCCACCAATGCAGGTTACGTATAAGTGCCATTTCCGAAGGTTCGGCAACATCGTTCTGTAATTCGTCAACACGTTTTTCAATCGCATCAATTTCATCCTGAGGTGTGCCTTCTGCTTCTTTTAATATCGATAGAAGCCTGATAGCTTCATAAATTTCATAATCTCTTGCCGACGAAATAGCCTTACAGCCAATTTCACCGAAACGTCTTAAATATTCTGCATATTCCGGATTGGCAATTATCGGCGCATGCCCTGCCCCTTCGTGGATAATATCCGGTGCAGGCGTGTATTCGATGTGCTCAAGCTGACGGATATCTGAGGCTATAACCAATACGTTATATGCCTGGAACTCCATGAATGCATTTGGCGGAATAAAACCGTCTACCGCTACAGCAGCCCAGCCTATTTCCTGCAATATCCTGTTCATACCATACATGCTCGGGATATTATCTACCTCGATACCTGTTTTTTTAAGCCCTTCAAGATAAGAACTGTGTGCTACCCTGCTAAGATAATCTACATTTTTACGCATTACATAGCGCCATACCGCCTGGTTTATAGGCGTATAGTCGTTGTAATCCTGTGGTTTTATAAATTGCTTTAAGTGCTTTGGCAATCTGTCTATAAGCGGGTTGCTCTCAATAGGTGCATTCATATCGTACAAACGTTATTTACATGGTAAATTTACGAATTTCTCACATAATATTATTAAACTGTAAAATTTATATTTTAAATACTCTAAAATCCTGCCGCTTGTTAAATATAAAGCAACACTTACAAAAGCAAAGCCACGGCTTTAGACCGTGGCTAACAGAAACAAAGTAATAATTGAAATAACAATTGATTAAAACAGTACATATATAACTTAAGTACTTGCTATTTTAGTATACAACTCCTGAAAAATTTTCTGACAATAAAAAAACCGAAGCTTTAAAGGCTTCGGTTCAGTATATTATTTCTTTGCTTTTTTCTCCGGCGGAAATTGTTTCATGATCTCTGCAACAAATTCGTTTATACGGGCTTGTTTCTTATCGCGGTCCAGTGTTAGCACACCCGAACCTATTCCCTGCCAAACCAATTCTTTTTTATTAGCATCTATCAGGTCTATAAAAAGTGTCCCTTCGGTAGAGGTGCTTACAGATGTGTAATTACCACCCCACATTCCGGGTCCGCCCCAGCCTCCCCAGCCGTAACCCCAGCCCCAGCCAAAACCGGCGCCGTAGCCCCATTGGTTTACGTCGACTTCTTTGTGGGCTTTGGTAAACATATTTATCAGCAATGCAGGTTTATCGCTTTTGGTAAAGCCCTTTTTCTGCATTTCTGCATCAATGGCACCTAGTATCCTTTTTTTATCAAGGTCAGATATCTCAGCCTTTTCTATAGCCTTATCAAAAAAGCCATAGGTTTTATATTGGTTAAAATCGGTGTTATCATCATAATCCGTATTAACCCGTACAGAACTGCAGGAGGCTGCAATAGCCATAATAAACAGTAGCGATAGCAATTTTAAAGTCTTCATAATCTTAAAAGTTAATGGTTCATAGCAATGTGGTAAAAAGCGCTGACGATTAACTTTCGCAATTATCAGCCCAGCAACGCGTCGTCTACTAAATTAGGCAGTGTTACCTTAAGCAGCGGTTCTACTTCCATAGCTCTTTTTATGGCAAAAACAGCTTCTTCGTTACGGGCCCAGCTGCGTCGTGCAATTCCATTATTTACATCCCAGAAAAGCATTGATTGTAAACGCCTTGACGCTTCCGGAGAACCATCAAGAACCATACCAAATCCGCCATTAATTACTTCTCCCCAGCCAACTCCACCTCCGTTATGAATACTCACCCAGGTTGCCCCGCGGAAACTATCCCCAATAACATTATGAATGGCCATATCTGCTGTAAAACGGGAACCGTCATAAATATTAGATGTTTCACGGTACGGTGAATCAGTTCCGGACACATCATGGTGGTCACGGCCTAATACTACAGGTCCTATTTCTCCATTAGCTATCGCTTTGTTGAAAGCTTCAGCAATGTTTATCCTTCCCTGAGCATCTGCATATAATATACGCGCCTGAGAACCCACTACAAGTTTGTTCTCCTGTGCCCCCTTAATCCATTTTATGTTGTCCTGCATCTGTTGTTTTATCTCATGAGGTGCAGTTTTAGCCATATCCTCCAATATTTTTGCCGCAATAGCATCTGTTTTGGCTAAGTCTTCCGGTTTACCCGAAGCACATACCCAACGGAATGGTCCAAATCCGTAATCAAAACACATTGGCCCCATAATATCCTGCACATAGCTAGGATATTTAAAATCGACACCATTAGCCGCCATAACATCGGCTCCTGCGCGTGACGCCTCCAGAAGGAAAGCATTTCCGTAATCAAAGAAATAGGTTCCTTTAGCGGTGTGTTTGTTTATAGCATCTGCCTGCCTGCGTAACGACTCATGTACTTTTTGCTTGAAAAGCTCAGGATTGTCAGCCATCATTTTGTTCGACTCTTCTAATGAAAGTCCAACGGGATAATAACCGCCAGCCCACGGATTGTGAAGCGAAGTCTGGTCGCTGCCCAGATCGATATAAATATCCTGTTTATCAAAAGCTTCCCATACCTCTACTACGTTACCCTGATAAGCAATAGAAACCACTTCTTTATTGGCTTTCGCCGATTCTACCCGTTTTACAAGAGCCTCAATATCTGTAACAACTTCATCTACCCATCCCTGAGAATGTCGTGTATTTACTGCCTTAGGGTTAACCTCTGCACAAACCGTAATACAACCTGCAATGTTACCTGCTTTTGGCTGGGCACCGCTCATACCTCCAAGTCCTGAAGTAACAAATACTTTTCCTTCAAGACCTTCGCCGTTCCTGGCGATTTTCCTTCCGCCGTTAAGCACGGTGATTGTAGTACCATGAACAATACCCTGCGGACCAATGTACATGTAGCTTCCTGCAGTCATCTGTCCGTATTGCGATACACCAAGTGCATTGAATTTTTCCCAATCATCAGGTTTCGAATAATTAGGAATAACCATACCGTTAGTAACCACTACCCTTGGCGCCTCTTTGTGCGAAGGAAATAATCCAATGGGATGCCCGGAGTACATAACAAGCGTTTGCTCATCGGTCATTTCACTAAGGTATTTCATGGTAAGCCTGTACTGCGCCCAGTTAGAAAATACCGCCCCATTACCACCATATGTAATAAGCTCATGTGGGTGCTGCGCCACAGCATAGTCAAGGTTATTCTGAATCATCAGCATAATGGCCTTAGCCTGCTGCGATTTTCCGGGGTATTCGTCAATTGGCCTTGCATACATCCTGTAATCGGGACGAAGACGGTACATATAAATACGCCCGTAAGTTTCAAGCTCATGCGAAAACTCTTTTATTAGTTCCGCATGATGCTCCGGCTCAAAGTAGCGAAGTGCATTTCGCAAAGCCAGCTTTTTCTCCTCCGCCGTTAGTATTTCTTTACGCTTGGGTGCATGGTTAATATCCGTTTCATAAGGCTTAACCTGTGGTAAAACAGAAGGGATACCTTCCTGTATTTGTTGTTGGAATGTCATATTTTATATAGTGTTCAGTGTTCAGTGTTCAGTATCCAGTGTTCAGACAGGGCGTTGCTGCCCGCTGATCACCGCCCACTGTTTACTTTTTAAATGTTCCTGTTTTTTTATCATATCCGTACGGGCAATGGCGGCATCCGTTTTTACAACAGAAGCCACGCTTTAAATGAAATTTTTCGGTAAACACCTTATAGCCTTCCGGCGTAAGGTAATAATCTTCACCTTCTATTATTTTTTTTTCAGAATTTTGCCCACTCATACGCGCAAATTTATGAACTTTACATTTAATGATACTAATTGCGTCTAAATATTTAATACCGAAAGGATATACCGGCATGGCATTGTTTCCTTTTATCCTGTTACGCGATAAAAGGATGAAAACAAACCATCGGCTCATTAATCATGAGAGAATCCATTTGCGCCAACAGCTGGAAATGCTTGTTTTACCTTTTTACATTTGGTACATAGCTGAATATTTAATATTTCTGCTAAAATTTAAGGATAAGAAAAAGGCATACTACCATATAAGCTTTGAACGGGAAGCCTATGGTAATGAGGCCAATCAGAATTATTTAAAAACGAGGCGTTTCTGGCATTTTTTAAAATACCTAAACACAAAGTAAATCGAACTTTACAACACAGCGCTATTAGTATTAAGTACTTATATTTGCCAACGCAAACAGCAATAACCCTCACTTGAAAAAGGATCTTACTTTTAAGCTTTACACTTCCTCATTGCAATTACCTGAAGGATGGGATACTATTGCCACGAAAAATATTTTCCTTTCAGCCGGTTATCTTGGTATTTTAGAAAAGGCTGCTCCTCAAAATATGCAGTGTCATTTTATAGGGTTATTCAATAATGAGACATTGTGCGGTATCGCATTAGCGCAGTACATTAACCTTAGACGCATAAACACTTTTGTAGAAGAAAAAAGCTTTAACCTGAAAGACTATATTTTCAAGAAATTTTCGTCGCACATTATAGTTATTGGCAACAATACCCTAACAGGACAGAATGCCTACTTATTAAATGATTTGATTTCGGAGACCGAAGCATTACGATTATTCAGGGAAGCACTACAAGTATTGAAGAAGCATTATAGAAAACAATGCATCTACATTAACCTGCTTGCAATTAAAGATTTTAACGAAGCCGAAATGCCCGATTTTAATGCCGCGGGGTATAGTAGCTATTATAAGTTCTGCACCCAGCCTAACATGATATTTGATATCCGTGAAAACTGGCATAGTATAGACGATTACCTGGCAGACCTTACTACAAAATACCGGACACAGTACAATCGTGCACGCAAAAAAGCAGAAGGTGTAGAAAAACGAAAATTGTCATTTGCCGATATAAAACTCCAACAGGAAAGGATACATCAATTGTATATGACCGTTGCACAAAATGCATCGTTTAATACATTTCACCTACCGAAAAATCACTTCGAAGTTTTTAAGGAACAACTCAAAGACAACTTTCTCTTATATGGCTATTTCATCGATGACAAACTCGTAGGCTTCAGCACAGTTATTAAAAATGGCTGCGATGTTGACACCTACTTTTTAGGTTACGATGATGCTATTCAAAAAGAAAAGATGCTCTATCTTACTATGTTGTATGATATGGTAGGCTATGCCATTAAAAAGCAATTCAGCCATGTTATATTTGCGCGATCTGCTATGGAAATTAAAAGTTCTGTAGGCGCACGTTCTGAAGAGGTGTATGGAATGATCAAACACACCAATCCCCTTCTCAACTTTTTTATGGCGAGACTATTTCAATACTTTGACCCGAAAGTAGCATGGAAAGCACGAAGTCCTTTCAAATAGCTATGGGATTGCCACACGCATTTGCCTGTGCAGTATTTTTACATCAAGTCGGTCTTCCTCACCGCAAAACTCACCGTCTATCTGAAAACATACCGGAACATTAGTGGTTATTAACGCTTGTTCGGTAGAAATAATCACGATATCTTCAACGTTATCTACAGGCATATTACCCGTTAATATTTTCCCGATAAGAAGTACGTCAAGGCTTTTAAGAATCACGATCTCAAATTTACCATCATCCATAATACCAATAGGATTAATGGTAACTCCGGTACCATACTTTTGCGTATTGGCTATAACCACCATCCTGGCTTCCGTCTCTATTGTTTCTCCATTAGCAACAATAGTAGCTCTGAAAGGATCATCAAGGTCGGTTAGCGTGCTAATTGCTTTTAAAGCATAACCCAATTTACCACGAATAGCACTTCCTTCATAATTACGTATTAGTTCGGCATTAACACCAATGTCGCTTAAGTGAAGGCTCTTTTTTCCGTTGATGCATACCATATCCATCTCCATAACATTGCCATGAAAAGCGATCTTAAGGTTTTCCTCTAAATCCGTAGGAAGTTTAAGGTCTACTGAAAGTCCGTTTGCCGATCCCGCCGGAAGCACCCCTATCACCACATCATTATGCTCAACGGCTTCGGCCACCATTTTTACCGTACCGTCACCACCCGCCACAAGTATACGTTCGGGTCTATGCTCGGCATATAACTCCCTTATACTTTTTTCATCATCCTCCCCGGTCGTTTCAAATTCAATCAAATTGATACCTTCCGCTTCGGCATATGCCCTGCTGGCTGTAATAATTTCAGTCTTATCATTACCTCCTGCAATAGGATTAACAACCAATAAACATTTCTTTAAGGCATCCATCTGAGTTTTTTTATTAAATTTAGATAAATCCAAACGTTTAACATCTTATCAAATTTATAAATTTTCATGAAGCCAATCTTAAAACTCTATCGCGGATATGCTAATGATCAGGAACTCATAGTATTTGGGCATGTATTTAAGCCCAATACTGCGGGCGGTTATGAATTTGAAAAGAAGCGTTTTAAAAATGCGAGGTCTATGATCCGCATGTTCAGAATTAAAACCATTGCCAATGCCGACGTTTATCTTGAACATAATGGCATTCAAATACACACTAAAGCGCTTGACGACGGCTATTTTAAATTCTGCATCCCGCTTAAAGACAAAGAGCAGACAGAATACGGGTGGAGCGATTATCATGTAAGTATTTTTCATAAAGGTGAAGAAATACGTGAGAAAGGCACTTTCATCCATCCGCCGGAAGGCAATCTTGGTTTTATCTCGGATATTGACGACACTTTCCTGGTTTCGCATACGCGGAATGCATTTAAGAAACTCTACATATTACTATTTCGAAATATAAACGACCGTAAGATATTTGAAGATGTTGTGCCGCATTATCAGGCGCTGAGTACATCCGGACGTAACAAGAAAAATGAAATGAACGCCTTTTTCTACGTTTCCAGCAGTGAATGGAACCTGTATAAGTTCATTGTAAAGTTTACTGAGAAACACCAGTTACCGCGTGCCGTACTTTTGTTGAAAGATATAAAGACCAGTCTTATGGACTTTTTTGTTACAGGCCGGGGCAATCACGGGCACAAGTTTGATAAGATAAAACATATACTGGAGTTTTACCCTCACCTTCAATATACCTTGCTTGGAGATGATTCTCAGCATGACCCGTTCTTATATGAAGATGTATGTAAGATATTCCCGGTAACGGTAAAAGCTGTTTACATAAGACAGACAGGACATCATAAAAAAGAGAAAGCACTAAAAGCGATAAAGAATATAGAATCAATGGGGGTAGCTGTTTGCTATTTTAAAGACAGCAGCGAAGCTATTGAGCATTCAAAACGTATTGGTCTGATATCATAAATTTAAGTTAGCAGAAAAACAATTACACTTTAAATGCCGTAAATTTAACAGTGAACCAAGTAACACTTTTAAACATGAAGAAGCTAATTTTAATGTCAGGCCTTGCCATAGTAATGATGGCTTCCTGCAAACAAAAAGAAGAGCCGGTACCACCTGCTACACCACCACCCGTTGAAGATCCGGCACCGCCGCCAACTCCCAGACCGGTAACGCAAACGCCACCGCCAGCTGTACCGCCAACACCACCTGTTGAAGATCCAGACGGAACATCTGTGAGCGTAGGCAGTGACGGTATAAGCGTTAAAAACAAAAATGGAGACGCTAAAAATAATGTTACCATCTCGAGAAAGAAAACAGAAATGGAAATTAAAACCGATAAATAAACAAAATGCTCCCAGTTAAGGGAGCATTTTTTATGCGTTGTCTATTTCGTCCTGAACAAGAGCCCAGTCTTCCATTAGTTTATCGAGTTCTTTTTTCTTATTCTCGTATGCAGTAAAGAAAGCAGCATCTGCCATAAGCTTTTCATAATTTCCTGCAAGCAGTTTATCATCATGCTGAATGCCGCGCTCCACTTCTTTAATCTGGCTTTCAATCTTGCTCAGTTTATTTTGAAGTGTTTTATTCTTTTTCTGATCCTGATATGAAACCTGTTTGTTATCTTTTGGCGTTTCTTTAGCTATAACATCCCTTTTCTCAACTTCACGCATATTTTGCATATTACGTTGCTCAAGGTAGAAGTTAATATCGCCAAGGTATTCCCTTATTTTCTGGTCTTTAAATTCGTAAACAATATTACTCATCCCCTGAAGGAAATCCCTGTCGTGAGATACCAATAATAAAGTACCTTCAAACTTTTGAAGCGCAGCTTTTAAAACGTTCTTAGATTTAATATCAAGGTGATTGGTAGGCTCATCCATTACAAGCACATTTATCGGCTGTAATAACAGCTTACAAAGTGCCAAACGGTTACGTTCACCTCCCGAAAGCACTTTTACTTTCTTCTCCACATCATCCCCCCTAAAAAGGAATGACCCAAGCATATCGCGTACTTTAGATCGGTTTGTATCTGTAGCCGCATCCTCCATAGTCTGAAGCAGCGTAATTTCGCCATCAAGGTACTCCGCCTGATTTTGCGCAAAATATCCAAGCTGCACGTTATGACCTAGCTTAATCGTTCCTTCATAATCAATATCTTTAGTGATCGCTTTTATAAAAGTCGATTTTCCCTGACCGTTCTGTCCAACAAAAGCAATCTTACTGCCACGTTCTACAAGAAGGTCAATATCTTTAAGTATGGTCTTATCGCCATACTTTTTAGTCACATCTTCCGCTTCAACCACAACACGCCCCGGCACCACAGAAACCGGGAACGATATGTTCATTACCGAGTTGTCATCCTCGTCAACCTCTATACGCTCAACTTTATCTAGTTTCTTAATCAACGATTGCGCCATTGATGCTTTAGATGCTTTCGCCCTGAACTTTTCAATTAACTTTTCAGTCTGCTCAATTTTTTTCTCCTGGTTTTTTTGGGTCGCTAATTGCTTCTCCCTAAGTTCCTGCCTTAATTCCAGGTATTGTGAATAAGGTTTATTAAAATCGTATGCTTTACCTAACGATATTTCAATTGTTCTGTTCGTTACATTATCAAGGAACATCTTATCGTGCGATACAATAACTACAACACCGGGATAAGTCCTAAGGAATGATTCCAACCAAATGATGCTCTCAATATCAAGGTGGTTGGTAGGCTCATCGAGAAGCAACACGTCGTTATACTGTAATAGTAGCTTTGCTAACTCGATACGCATACGCCATCCCCCAGAAAAAGTATCGGTAGCTTTATCAAAGTCCTCACGCTTAAAACCAAGGCCAAGTAATATCTTCTCGGTATCTCCAACATAGTTATAACCACCAAGAATTTCATAATGATGTGTAACATCACTTAAATCTTCAATAAGCTGGGAATATTCTTCACTTTCATAATCGGTACGGGTCACTAACTGGTGGTTTATCTTATCGATTTTAGCTTCAGCCCTTTTAATTTCTTCAAAAGCCTGATACGCCTCCTCAAGAACAGTACGCCCCTTGATAAAATCGATATCCTGTTTCAGAAAGCCAAGTTTTATCTCCTTTTCGGTAGCAATAACGCCCGAATCATATTGTTGTTCGCCCGAAAGTATTTTTAGCATGGTCGATTTTCCAGCTCCATTCTTACCTACAAGGCCCACTCTGTCTCCGGCACCAAGCCTGAAAGTAACTTCCTCAAACAAATATGTCCCGCCGAAAGAAACCGATAAATTATGTATGTTAAGCATTATTCTTATGTCTTATTTAAGTCGTAAATTTGTGTAACAACAAATTTTTTGCAAATGTTAAAAAAAGGATCCAAATTATATAGCATTTTAACAGGAACCTGTCCCCGATGCCATCAGGAAAGTATGTATGTAGATAAAAATCCGTACAACATGCTCAATATCTACAAAATGCACGAACGATGCAGCCACTGCGGACAACCTTATAAAATTGAGCCATCATTTTATTTTGGTGCAATGTATGTTAGCTATGGATTAGGCGTAGCAATAGCCATTGCAGCCTTTATAGTATCCTTCGCATTTATAAAAACCAGCCTTAAAACGGCGTTTATTGTAATAATTGCTGCGCTGATTATCCCTATGCCTCTTATTATGCGAATATCCCGAAATATCTGGATAAACCTTTTTGTTAGCTATGATAAGAACTGGAGAGAACTTAAGAAACCTTAAACCGGTGCAAGCCGACTTCACGCCTAACAGGTTCCCCTGTAATAATAGAATCATATAATTCCTTAGCCATAGACGGCCCGAGCATAACACCTCTTGTGCCCAATCCATTTAGTAAGTGTACATTTTTGTGTTGCGGATGCGTACCTATTAAAGGCTTGCGGTCTTTGACTGTTGGCCTTATACCTGCCAGGTGCTCTAATATTTCATATTTACAGGTAATTAGTTCATTAAGCTTTTCAAGCAATTCATTTTTACCTGCTTCTGTAGGCGTAGCTGTTTTATCATACCACTCGTAAGTAGCGCCAACTTTATAAATATCCCCTCCAACCGGAAGAATAAATATACTAGCGTTCACAGCTATATCAAGTTTTAAATCTGGTGCTTTAATTAGCAGTAATTCTCCTTTAGTACCGTCCAAAGGCAAATGCCTAAAATATGGATTGGCATGAATACCGAAACCCTCCGCGAATAAAATATGCTTAGCTGCTATACCCTTGTATGAAACATGATCTCCTTCCACAACCAAGTCGGAATGATTAAAAGTATCATTTATAAGCAAATCAATACTAGTAAGATATTTGCGATACCCATCAAGCAAAGCTGAAGTATCTACGTACCCTGTATGCAACACTTTACCAAAACCAAATGGTGCAGGAAGGCTGCCAAATTGATCATATTGAACTTCCGGAAAAAGGAAAGGCTCTAATGAAGGTTTGTCAGCAGCCTGAAACCAGTTATTCTGTTCCTCGATAGACGCAAATTTTCTATAAACAGGTAGTGGGTAGTCAAATTTTACATTGATCCTGTTATGAACCCTCTCATAGAAAGGAATCATATAATCAAGATGTATTGCTGAATCCTGAGGTAAACTGAAACGTTTTAAAACAACAGGATTATACAACCCTGCAGCTACCCTGGAAGAGTTTTGGGAATCATCATTAATAACAACAAAAGATTTCCCGTTTTCTATAGCTGTCTCAGCAAAACTAATCCCGGCAAGTCCCGCCCCGATAATTAAAAAGTCTTTCATTGTGTAAAAATAAAAAACTCTTACCACAAGGGTAAGAGTTTTTATTATTTAGAAGATATACTAATTAGTAGTTCCACATATCCTGCTCAAAGTTACGTATCTTATCTTTGATACGTTCTGCCTCAAGCAATTGTAATTGTGAATTATCTTTCATGTAGTCTTCGATAAGCCTGTCTCCATAAACATTCTCTTCTTTAACTATGTTAGAACTAAAACGTCTAGAGTTAAGTAAGTGATCAAATGTTATAGGTAAAGCCGAGTTTTTCTCATTAAACGCTTTTGCTTTGTGAAGAACGTCTCTTGCTCCAGGGTAAAATACCCAGAAAAGCTCGATCGGTTCAGCTTCAGATCCCTGTCTTAATTTAGTAAGGGCATCTACAGCCATTGGGCAAATACCAAGAATCCTGTACTTCATTTCACCTTGTCTCTTATCAAAATACCAAGTACCAACAATTTTATATTTGGTAACATCGGCACCTGTAAGCTCAGATGTAGTATAGTGTTCGTCAGTAAGTAGACCTTTAGCTTTTAAAGCTTCTTCAGATTTACCCGGATTTTGGTTCATGATCTCACGTCCGTAATCATTTAATTCTTTAAAGAAGAAAACCGACTGGATATCATCACCTGTTTTTTTCCTGGTAAAATAAGAGTCATCATAAACCTGAGTTAATGATCCATCTTTGATAGCAGAAATTAAAACACTGAATAGTGACCTTCTATCGCTACCTATGTTATCCTCAATAGGAAAATACATAGGAAAGTTAATTCTCTGGTCAAGATCTATTACTTCCCAAACTTTTCTGGCAAGCAAAACATCCCTATCACCCACATAACCGTAAGGCAGCGGCTTATCATTATCTAACGAGTCCTGCGCTGAGGTTTTTTTACCTATCTCATCCGGCGTTTTTGCGTTTAATAGGTTAGACTGCCCAAAAGAGCTTGCCACACCAGCAAAGAATAAAGCCGCTAATAAAAAATTTCTGCTATTCATTATTTTAATTTTAAACTGTAAAAGAAAAACGTTCTTTTAGATCAAATTATTGTACTTCCCAAGCGAATGAAGAAGACCTAGGTGGTTTATAACCTCCAGCACCTGTGATTTTAGTTTCTATGTTGTTGATAACGATAACGTCACCTCTTTTAGCTTTACCGATTGCAGCAAGAGCTTGAGCACCAAATCTGGCGCCTTGGTTAATGATTGCAGGGCTTCCAGGAACATAGATTTCAAATGATTCTACAGAAGTTTGGATATCAAACACGAAGTCAGGGAATGATACATTAACTGTAGAAGAAGAAAGGTCATTTTTATTTCCTTTAGCAGAACCTACTTTACCTCTTAGCATCGGAACCGGTGCAGGAATTGGCCTTACATTAAATGTCTTTTTAGAAGATACTGAAGATCCATCAGGTAACTTACCTGTTACAGATACAATAGCAGTAGTTCCAGAAACACCTGTAACATTCCAGTTATACTGACCTGATTTAGATCCTTTACGGAAACTACCACCAGCTGTTGCATTAACATTGTTATCAGATATACCAGCAAATGAAACAGTCATTGGGTTTTCAACACCACGGTAAACCGAGTTCATTTTGTCTGCAGAGATTGTAGCCTCATTTGGACGAGGTACAACTACATAGCTTCCTTCAATTGGAATTGGCACTTCTTTACCACCTTCCATGAAAACAAATTTACCAGTAATATCATGCTCTCCAGTACCAGCAGCACCGAAAGAGAATTTAGCCTGTCCGTTTTCAATTTTAGCTCCACTACCGTTTACGCTAACTGAAGTTGGAACTGTATTCTCGTCATAACGACCAAGTACTACCCTACCAGTTACAGGCTCACCAGAGAAAAACGCTGATTTATCTGTAATAACGATAGCTTTATATTTAGTCATTGAAACTTGAGAAGTAAGGTTACCTTGTAGCATAGCTCCTAATACTTCAGACTCTGTAGTCTTAACATCAGCCTGTAATTGAGTTAATTTCGTTAAAGAGGCAACCATAGGGAAACCTTTATAATGATAATCTAACCAGTCAATTTTAACACCATCCCTGTTAGTTACTTTATCAGTATTAAATTTAGCTTTAACACTAGCAGCAACGTTAGGAACAGTTGCAGCAACACCCTCTCTGAATGCAGCTATCTTGTCAAGGAAAGCCTGACCTTCTTTAGAAATCTTATCTCCAGTGAAGAATTTGTTATCTAAGAAATCACCTTTATCCATAACCTCATAATCCTTAGGATTTTCCACTCCTTTAAGCATTTCTGCTTTAAGGCTTGTAAGGTATCCGTTAAGATCATCAGCTAATACTTTTACTTTATCAGCATTTGCTTTAAGGGCAGCATACTGTTTTGCATTTTCTTTAGCTTTATCAGCAAGACCAGACATAAAAGCCTCGTTTCTTGCAGTAGCGTCAGCATTAGATGCCTCTAATTTTTCGTTCATAAGACCGAAAGCGGATAGTACCTCTTTCGACATATTTAAAGCCAACATGGCGATGAAAACCAGATACATCAGGTTAATCATCTTTTGCCTAGGGGTTAATTTTCCTCCTGCCATTTCTAATTAGTTGTTTTGGATTTTGTTAGTTATATATAAAATACTAATTAGGCTTTGTTACCCATAGCAGAAAGCATACCACCGTAAACATTGTTTAATGAAGCAATGTTTTGAGTCATAGACTGCATTTCTTGTTTTAGTTTAGAAGCATTGTCAGCAATTTCTTTGTTAGCTTCAGCATTACGAGAAGCACTTTCTAACTGCACTTTGTAAAGGCTGTTTAGAGACTCCATCTGAGCTGCAGCTGTAGACATTTCTTCGCTGTATTTTTTCTGAGAAGCGATTGAATCCACAGTAGGAGCAATTCCTTTAGCAGCAGATTCGAAGTTTTTGATGCTGCTTCCAAGGCTTTCCATTAGCGCGCCATCAATTTTAGCTTCTTTTAAAAGGTTGTCAAGTTTTTGAGAAAGTAAACCTTGAGCTTCAGCAGGGTTTTCTTTTTTAACTTCTTTTTTCTTAGCCTCACCACCAGCTAATTCAGGGTAAACAAGAGACCAGTCCAACTCGTTATCTACAGGTTCGAATGCAGAAAGCGCAAAGATCAATGCCTCAACGATAAGACCAATAGTTAACATTAGGTTACCTGTTAACGGTCCGATCTCGATGTGTGTAATTTTGAAAAGAGCACCTAGGATTACAACAGCCGCTCCCATTCCATAAGCGAAATTCGATACTTTTTTGCTTAAAATTGCCATAAAATTTTCAGTTTTTAGTTAAGTTAATTGTGTGATTAGAAAATATTCAAAAAAATTTGAGTTGGTTTAATTTTTATTGGTTGGTACCTGTATTCTGGGTACCCATGTAATCCTGTACTGTTCTGAAACCAATATAGCTTCTTGCAGAGTCAGCATATTCCCAGTCTCTTGTACTTACCTGAAGAAAGTAAGCAACATCTTTCCAAGAACCACCACGGATTACCTTACGTTTGTTTGATTGATCTGGCACGTTAGGGTTCATAGTAGAAACATATTCGTATGAAGAAGCATCATAAGAAGAGTCTGTCCATTCCGCTACGTTACCAGCCATATTATAAAGGTTATGATCATTCGGATCGTAAGACTGAGCCTCAACAGTGTATAAAGCACCATCAGCAGCATAGTCACCTCTGTTTGGTTTAAAGTTAGCTAAGAAACAACCACGGTCGTTTTTAGCATACGGACCACCCCAAGGGAATGTAGCCGACTGAAGACCACCTCTTGCAGCAAACTCCCATTCAGCTTCTGTAGGAAGACGGAAAGAGTTCACAAACTGTCTCTTTTTAGCTTTTTGGTATGTATTCTTGTTAAGCGTTCTCCATGCACAGAAAGCTTTTGCTTTTTGCCATGTAACACCAACTACAGGATACTCACCGTAAGCTTCGTGCCAAAAGTAATCGTTATGCATAGGCTCGTTATATGAATAAGCAAAGTCTTTAATCCAAACAGTTGTATCAGGATAAACCTCAACCTGTTCATGTTTCATATACTTACTTCTTTTAGACCTTGTGTTCTTAGATTTATCTTTTGCTGCTGCATCAATATCCATCCAAGAATAACGGAATACAAGTTTAGAAACATCAATAGTCCTTAAACCATTGTATGATTCAGATTCCGGTAAGTACATAGAATCCATAACTTCAACATAATACTCATCCGGGTATTTCTGAGGATCTGCAAACAATTTCGGCTTATGGTTAAGCTTTCTTCCTGCATACATATCATCATCAGTACCTATGCTATAGTAGTTCTCGTACATGTATTTATCATACGCTGACTGATCTTCTGTATTTTCCTGATCTTTGAACGCATACTCACCTATACCACCTGAGCCAGGCTTTTGCCCCTGCTCGTCTGCAAGTATCGCAAGTCTTGTTCTAATAGTAGAATCTTTAACCCATTCGATAAACTGACGGTACTCACTATTTGTAATCTCTGTTTCGTCCATGTAAAAAGAACGAACAGTTACTGTTTTTGTAGGAGCATCCTGAACATTAGCTAAATCGTCGTCAGACTTACCCATAATGTAAGCGCCACCCGGAACTAAAGTCATACCATAAGGCTTTTCCGGCCTCCACTTTCTTCCTTTAACACCTACCAGTTCCCCTCGGTCACTGGAACCACAGCTGATTAAAAATGATAAAGTTGCTGTTAATGCAATGAACTTCTTCATAAAATTGGGTTATTAATGTAATTCTATTTTTAAGGGCGTAAACCTATTTATTTATTTTTAAAAAAACAATTTTTTTATTAAAAAAACCTAAAGAAAAAGTAAACTATTGAAGAGTTCTGCGAAAACCCTTCCTTTTTGTAACAATTACGTTAAATAATGTTTTTTCTTTGAGCTTTCCATAATCTTTCAGGATACTCGCTATTACAGGCACTCAGGTAATCCTGATAATTACACGGTAATAACGTATTCCTTTTCAATTTATTGCTGAAATCTGACACAAAAGGAACCTCAATCCACCATCTATCAGTCTTATCGCTTTTGTAAAAGATAAGTTCTTCATCTTCTAAAGGCACAATATACTTAATATAGTTCTCTTTGCTGCCAAACGGATACTCGTTAGAACGATAGTGAACCCCTTCTATAAAATACCACATAATCTGGGCAATTAAAGGAGCTTCCTGGCGGGTGTCATCATGGTTGAAAATACCAAATGAAGTAACCTTGTCACTTATTCCTGCATAGCGTGCTAATGTACAAATTTCTTTGCCATCAAAACCATTTGGTATAAATTTAACAATATTACCCGAATCACTAGACTTAACTGACGCTAAATCAACACTTACAATATCCGCGTCCCTAAAAACGGGCTCTGCAATTGTGGGATTTCCACACACTTCGCCAAGCCTGAACGCGTCAAAATAAAGCTTTTCTACAAGATCAATCTCTTCCTGCGAGTTATAATATGTCTGATAACCCAGGTTACTATAATTGAAGAGATTATTAGGCTCATCAACAATCATTCGCGTAAGATATGATGTCGCAGAAATTTCATCTTCCTGGCTGCCAAAATCAAACTTGCTGTCTATAGCGACAAAGTTAACCATCTGTTCCAGTCTGTCGTACGCCCTGTAAAGTGAATAAGACAGATCTTGTGACCCTCCAATGACTACAGGAAGTATATTCTGCTTAATCAACTCTTCTGCGATTGACTTAAGCGCAAAATAAGTATCCTGCTGTGATTCACCTGCAGGTATATTTCCAAGATCAACAACAGCTTTATGCCAGTTACCCGGATAAAGGCTATAAAACTCTTTTCTAACGTAATTAAGATGTATATGGTGATCTTTCTTATCCGAAGCCCCCCTGTTTTCTAAAACACCTATAATTGCTACAGCCACCCCCTGAAGTTCGGGAAACTCGCCTTCGGTATGAAAAACAACTTTATGACCCAATGCCTGTGCCGAACCTCCTTCAATAAACTCAAGAAGCCCGGCATCTATAGGTTGTAAAAAATCAAATATCATTTATTATTTCTTTTTAGCGGCAGTTTTCTTAGCAGGTGCTTTTTTAGCTGCCGTTTTTTTAGCCGGCGCCTTTTCTTCAATCATCGCTTTAACCTTATCAAGGGTCAATGCTGCTGCATCTACATCTTTGCTAAGTTCTATTTTCACTTTACCTTTCAGGATAACAGAACGGCCCCAACGTGCTTTTTCAACGCGGATACCTTCGTCTTCCCAATTGTGAAGCACTTTGTCAATATCTTTTTGAAGTTTATCTTCAATCAGCTCTGTTAAGTCAGACTGCGAAAGACTGTCAAAATTGTATTTTTTGCTAACGTTGATGAATATACCATTCCATTTTATGAAAGGACCAAAACGGCCAACGCCTTTTTGGATAGGCTCGTTTTTATACGTACCGATAGGTGCATCGGCCTGTTGCTTTTCATTAATAAGCTCCTGCGCTCTTTCAAAAGTCACATCAAGCGGATCTTCCCCTTTAGGAAGCGAAATGAAAGTTTTACCAAAACGAACGTAAGGGCCGAAACGACCATTATTAACCTCTACCTCTTCGCCCTGATATTCACCAAGACCCTTAGGCAACAAGAACAACCCTAGTACTTCTTCAAGTGTAATTGTTCCGATATTCTGATCCTGAAGCAAGCTTGCAAATTGTTTATTTTCGTCTTCGGCATCACCTATTTGTGCCATTGGGCCAAATTTACCCAAACGAACACTTACAGGTTTCCCTGTTTTAGGATCGGTTCCTAAAATACGCTCACCCGATTCTCTTTCTGCATTTTTCTCAACATTCTGAACCGTAGGATGGAAATGCCCGTAAAAATCACCCATCATTTTAGTCCAGTCTTCGTTACCCGAAGCGATCTCATCGAAATCCTGTTCTACTTTAGCTGTGAAATTATAATCAAGAATTGTTTCAAAATGATTCACAAGGAAGTCATTCACAATAATTCCGATATCTGTAGGCACCAGCTTACCTTTATCTGAACCAACATTTTCTGAAAGTTCCTGTTCAGAAACAGAAGCCCCTCTTAAACTTAATTGTTTGTACTTACGCTCCTGACCTTCAAAACTACCTTTCTCAACATAATTCCTGCTGATGATAGTCGAAATGGTCGGTGCATACGTAGACGGACGACCGATACCAAGCTCTTCAAGTTTTTTAACCAGTGCAGCTTCAGTATAGCGTGCCGGCGGCCTTGAAAAACGTTCGGTAGCCGTAATATAGTTATTCGCTAACTTTTCGTTTACACGTAGTGCAGGCAGCATACCTTCCTGTTCTACATCTTCATCATCACTCCCTTCAAGATATACTTTTAGGAAACCTTCAAACATTAAAACTTCACCCGATGCAGTGAACAGCTCTTTATGATTATTTGCTTCGATCTTTACATTGGTACGCTCCAGTTCGGCATCACTCATTTGAGATGCCAGCGTTCTTTTCCAGATCAGGTCATATAGTCTTGCCTGATCACGGTCTATATTCACTGTGTGGCGCGACATATCTGTAGGACGGATAGCCTCGTGAGCTTCCTGTGCTCCTTTACTCTTATTAGCAAAATTTCTTGGCTTACTAAATTCTTTACCGTACGACCTGATAATTTCAGCTTCGGCCGCAGCCATAGCATCCTGAGAAAGGTTAACACTATCCGTTCTCATGTAGGTAATAAGTCCGGCCTCATACAAACGCTGTGCAAGCATCATGGTTACACCTACCGGAAGGTAAAGCTTTCTTGCAGCCTCCTGTTGTAATGTAGATGTGGTAAATGGTGCCGCAGGTGATTTTTTAGCCGGCTTAGTTTCAAGATCTGAAACCTTATAAGCAGAACCGATATTTTTATTTAAGAAATCCTGAGCTTCCTGTTTTGTTGCAAAATTCTTTGGCAGTTTTGCTTTTAAAGTTTTTCCTGCTTCGTTTACAAACTCGGCAGTTACGCTATAAGAAGCCTCCGCTTTAAAGTTTTGTATTTCGCGTTCGCGCTCTACGATAAGGCGAACAGAAACCGACTGCACACGTCCGGCTGAAAGTCCGCTTTTTACTTTTTTCCAAAGTACCGGAGACAGCTCGTAACCCACAAGCCTGTCAAGAACACGACGTGCCTGCTGTGCATTTACAAGATTATAGTTAATATCCCTTGGGTTATCTATAGCCTTAAGTATTGCCGTTTTTGTAATTTCATGAAAAACGATACGTTTGGTTTTTGCTTTATCAAGCTTCAGTTCTTCCGCCAGGTGCCACGCAATCGCCTCACCCTCGCGGTCTTCATCGCTCGCCAGCCAAACCATATCGGCCGATTTAGAAAGATCCCTAAGTTTTTTTACCAGTGCTTTTTTATCGGGAGACACTTCATATTTGGGCTTAAAGCCATTTTCTACATCCACCCCTATTTCCTTAGACGGAAGATCAGCTATGTGTCCGTAACTGGACTCTACCTGATACCCTGCCCCCAGAAATTTTTCAATGGTTTTTGCCTTTGCAGGCGACTCAACGATCACTAAATTCTTTGCCATATTGCTTTTCTTTGTGTCGCAAAAGTATATGATTTTTTTAAATATTAGTTTTTTGACTATTTTAAAAATTAATTTTGTGAAAAACTTAGTATATATATTAAGGTGTAAAATTTGAATATCAGGCATTCGCCTGATGTGAAAAACGCATATGATAAAACTTTAATTCTAAATCTGTCAACTTGTCATAATATTGAATTAAATAGTATCTTTGCCCCTTTGAACAGGCACTACAAGAGTGAATTATGGAAAAGATTATTGAAGAAAACAAACAAGGCCAAAGCCTTGTATTAGAGCAAAAAGAAGGTAATACAAAAAAGCTTTTTATTGAAAGTTATGGCTGCCAGATGAATTTTTCTGATAGCGAAATTGTTGCTTCTATACTTGCTAACGAAGGTTTTAATACCACCCAAAACCTGGAAGAAGCCGACCTTGTACTGGTTAATACCTGTTCCATCCGTGATAAAGCGGAGCAGACAGTGCGCAAAAGGCTTGAAAAATATAATGCAGTAAAAAAAATAAATCCGGGAATGAAAGTTGGCGTTTTAGGCTGTATGGCCGAGCGTCTTAAAAGTCAGTTTCTGGAACAGGAAAAAATTGTAGACATGGTTGTAGGCCCCGATGCCTACAAAGACCTGCCTAATCTTTTAAGAGAAGTTGAAGAAGGACGCGACGCAATAAACGTTATCCTTTCTAAAGACGAAACTTATGGCGATGTTGCTCCCGTGCGACTAAACAGCAACGGCGTTACCGCTTTTGTTTCTATAACACGTGGTTGCGATAACATGTGTACTTTCTGTGTAGTTCCATTTACACGCGGACGTGAACGCAGCCGTGAACCACAAAGCATCATGGAAGAAATTACCGATCTGCATGCACGCGGCTTTAAAGAAGTTACACTTTTAGGTCAGAATGTAGACAGTTACCTTTGGTATGGTGGCGGATTGAAAAAAGACTATGAAAAAGCATCTGAAATGCAAAAAGCTACTGCGGTAGATTTTGCTCAGCTCTTAGACATTGTTGCCAGAGCCTTCCCAAAAATGCGCTTTAGGTTTTCTACCTCAAATCCGCAGGATATGCACCTTGAAGTAATTGAAGTTATGGCCAAACACCATAATATTTGCAAATACATACACTTACCGGTACAAAGCGGAAGCACACGTATACTAAAAGAAATGAACCGTCAGCATACGCGTGAGGAATACATGCAGCTGGTAGATAACATATACCGTATAATTCCTGAAATTTCACTTTCGCAGGATATGATCACCGGTTTCCCAACAGAAACAGAGGAAGACCACCAGGATACACTTACGTTAATGGAACATTGCCAGTATGATTTTGGTTTTATGTTCGCTTATAGTGAAAGGCCGGGAACACTGGCTGCAAGAAAACTGGAAGATGATATTCCTGACGAAGTAAAAAACCGCAGGCTTACCGAAATTATTAACTTACAACAGCAAATGGCGCTTAAACGCACGCAGCGTTTTATAGGCCAGGTGGTGGAAGTGCTTATAGAAAAAGAATCGAAACGATCTGCCGCACACTGGAGCGGTCGTACATCGCAAAACACAACTGTTGTTTTCCCTAAAGGAGATTACAAACCGGGCGACTTTGTTAATGTGCTAACCAGTGATTGTACTACTTCTACTTTAATTGGTGAAGCATTAGGTTACTCCGAAATGCAATCGTAAGTTTTGTTTTAAGTTTAAGGTTTAAAGTTCAGGTTCCTAAAAAGCGATAAAAATAATGGAAAGCATACAAGCCATAAAACAGCGATTCGAGATTATAGGGAACAACCCTAAGCTTAACCGTGCCGTAGAAAAAGCCATACAGGTTGCCCCTACCGATATTTCGGTATTGGTTACCGGAGAAAGCGGTGTAGGTAAAGAAAGTATTCCCAAAATTATCCATGCACTTTCGCACAGAAAGCATGGCAAGTATATAGCTGTTAACTGTGGCGCAATTCCCGAAGGAACTATTGACAGTGAGCTTTTCGGACACGAAAAGGGTGCTTTTACCGGCGCAACATCAACCCGTGAAGGTTACTTTGAAGTAGCCGACGGCGGTACCATTTTTCTTGATGAAGTAGGCGAATTGCCACTTACCACCCAGGTACGACTATTGCGTGTACTTGAAAATGGTGAGTTTATAAAAGTAGGTTCATCTCAGGTGCAAAAAACAAATGTGCGCATTGTAGCAGCTACAAACGTAAATATGTTTGACGCCATAGAAAAAGGAAAATTCAGGGAAGATCTTTACTATCGTTTAAGCACTGTAGAGATTATGCTCCCGCCATTACGCGAAAGAAAAGAAGACATTCATTTATTATTCAGGAAGTTTTCATCAGATTTTGCGCATAAATATAAAATGCCACCTATTAAGCTTGATGATGATGCTGTAACGTTGTTGCAAAAATTCCGCTGGGGCGGAAATATTCGTCAACTTCGTAATGTAGCGGAGCAAATTAGTGTTTTAGAGGCTAACAGGAATATCACACTAGCTTCCCTTCGCTCCTATTTACCTGAAGAAGGCAGTAACCTTCCGGCAGTAGTAAGGGATAAAAAACCGGAAAGTGACTTTTCTACCGAAAGGGAAATATTATACAAGGTGCTTTTTGACATGAAAAGTGACCTTAACGACCTGAAAAAGCTTACAATGGAACTGATGCAAAATGGCAACACGACCAAAGTACAGGAAAGCAACAAAGGGCTCATCCAAAAGATATATGGCTCGCAGAATGGAAGTCATGACGATTTTGAAGACCTGCCACGTACCGAAGTATTAGCTCCTCAAAAAGTAGCGCGCCCTGAACCTCCGGTTATTGAACACGAAGAAGAAGAGGATGATGATAATTATCTTTTTGCTGAAACGGTTGAGGAAGAAGAAACACTTCGTTTGGACGAAAAAGAAATAGAGCTTATTAAAAAAGCACTGGAACGTAATAAAGGAAAGCGTAAAGCTGCTGCCGATGAACTTGGAATATCCGAAAGGACTTTGTACAGAAAAATTAAACAATACGATTTATAGCACAATGAAAGCTATTATGAAACATATAAAAATTATTACACTTTTTGCCATACTGCTTACTTTTAGCGGTTGCGGTGTAAGCTACAATTTTACAGGTGCAAAACCGGTAAATGCCAAAACATTCCAGGTAAATTACTTTCAGAATAATGCCGATGTTATTGAACCCGGTATTGACCTTACCTTTACAAGGGCATTGCAGGATCTTATTCAGAACCAGACTAACCTTAGCCTTACAAATTCGGGAGGAGAACTGGTATATGAAGGAGAGATTACACAGTACCGTATATCGCCAATGACAGCGACAGCCGATCAGCGTGCTGCACAAAACAGGCTGAGCATTACCGTAAATGTGAGGTTTACCAACAAAAACAAAGAAGAAGACGATTTTGAAAAGCCGTTTAGTTTTTACTATGATTTTAGCGGTAATGACCTTCCTACAGGCGGTGTATTAAGAGATGCCCTTGATGATATTTTTGAAAGGATAACACAGGATATATTTAACGAATCGCTGGCCAAATGGTAGAACAAGTATTCAGTCGGCAGTCAGCCACTGAACACTGAACACTTAAAAAACTGAACACAAAAGACTACACATACCTGCTTAACAAGCCTTATTCGCTAAACGAAAGGCAGACGGCCGAACTGGAGAAAATCCTTTCGGAATTTCCGTTCCTGCAAAGTGCGCGCGCCATTTACCTTAAAGGTCTTTACAATCAGGACAGTTTTAGGTACAATACCGAACTAAAGAAAACCGCAGCATATACCACAGACCGATCTGTTCTTTTTGACTTTATTACTTCAGAGCAGTTTCAGAGTGTCGATAAAGATGCGTTTATAGAAAATGAAAAAGCAGTACAGTCTATCGCTGTCAATGATAGTGAAGTACTGGAAGCTGAACCGGAGATAGTTGAAGTTCCGGCGCCTCAACCTGCAGAACAAGTTGCAGTCGTTGATAAACTTGAAGAATCGATAAAGCAATCGATAAAAGCCGTAGAAGAACCAAAACCATCAGAGCCTTCCTTTTCTACAGATACAGACACAAAACTGGAAGAATCTATAAAAAAGTCTATCGAAGCTGTCGGGGAAAATAAACAGGATGAGCCAGAATTACTGTCGGCTACCCAGGAAAAACCGCAGGTAAATTCAGTAGCGACTACCAAACCGGAAGAAGTTGCTGAAGAAACAGCACAAAAACTGGAAATTGGCAAACCTCTGGAGTTTAGCAAACAGGAAACGCACTCTTTTGCCGAATGGCTGAAATTATCTAAACTTACGCCGATAAATCGTGAGGAGGAAATGCCTGAAGTGCCCAAAAAAGAAGAAAAAACGCCCGAAATTAAAGAACCGATAAGCAAAAAAATGGAATTAATTGATAAATTTATCGAGACAAATCCTAAGATTGCTCCGGTTAAAAATTCGCCGCAAAGCCCCGTAAACATTGAGCGAAGCACACAAGACAACTCTATGCTTATGACCGAAACACTGGCACGTGTTTACCTTGAACAAAAAAAATACAGCAAAGCAATACAGGCATATCAAATTTTAATTTTGAAATATCCGGAAAAAAGTGTTTTCTTTGCAGACCGTATTTCAGATATAAAGATAATTCAACAAAATAACAATTTAAAGAACGATGCTTAACTTTTCAATTTTTCTGATACTTATAACGATAGTAAGCTTTTTGCTTGTAGTGGTAATTATGGTTCAAAACCCTAAAGGTGGAGGTCTATCTTCAAGCATTGGCGGATCCCAAATGATGGGCGGCGTTCAAAAAACAACTGATTTCCTTGACAAGAGTACATGGACACTTGCTACTATATTGGTTGCACTTATCCTTTTATCAAGCCTTAGCTTCTCTTCGTTAGGAGACAATGATTCATTTATTGATGAGTCTGCAGTACCTGCAGCGGCTCCCGCTACACCGGCAGCAACAACTCCTGCAAACGGTACGGCTGCTCCGGCAGCACAGCCAGCAACGACACCGGTAACTCCGGCTCCTGCGGCACAACCACAAAATTAATTTCTTCGTAAATAACGATATTAAAAATGCCAGCATCTTTAAGCTGGCATTTTTTTTTACATATCCTGCAAATTTGTCAGACAACAGATGACTGGCATAATTTCTGAAAAACTTAAAACATCAATTTTAATAACAAACAAAAAAATAATAGTAATATGGCTTTAAACATTAAACCTCTTTCAGACCGTGTACTTATTGAGCCGGTAGCTGCAGAAACACAGACTGCATCCGGAATATTTATTCCTGATACTGCTAAAGAAAAACCGCAAAAAGGTATTGTAGTAGCTGTTGGCAATGGCACAAAAGACCATGACATGACCGTTAAAGTAGGTGACACTGTTTTATATGGTAAATATGCTGGTACTGAATTAAAATTTGAAGGTAAAGATTACCTTATCATGAAGGAAGAAGAAATCTTCGCTATCATCTAATTTTACGTTTAATAATTTAAAAAACATACAACCAAATTCACAATGGCTAAAGAAATAAAATTTGATATTGAAGCACGTGACGGTTTAAAACGTGGTGTTGACGCATTAGCTAATGCAGTAAAAGTAACTCTAGGCCCTAAAGGCCGTAATGTAATCATCAGCAAATCTTTCGGTGGACCTACAGTAACTAAAGATGGTGTATCTGTAGCTAAAGAAATTGAACTTGCTGACACTCTTGAAAACATGGGTGCGCAAATGGTTAAAGAAGTTGCTTCTAAAACTAACGACCTTGCAGGTGATGGTACTACTACAGCTACTGTACTTGCTCAGGCTATCGTTAAAGAAGGCCTTAAGAACGTAGCAGCGGGTGCAAACCCAATGGATCTTAAGCGTGGTATAGACAAAGCTGTTGAAGCTATCGTAGCAGACCTTTCTAAACAAGCTAAAGTGGTAGGTTCAGACAGTGAAAAAATCAAACAGATCGCTTCTATCTCTGCTAACAACGACGAAACTATTGGCGAACTAATCGCTACTGCTTTTGGTAAAGTTGGTAAAGAAGGTGTAATTACTGTTGAAGAAGCTAAAGGAACTGACACTTACGTTGACGTTGTAGAAGGTATGCAGTTTGACAGAGGTTACCTTTCTGCTTACTTTGTAACGAATTCAGAAAAAATGGAGGCTGAACTTGACAGACCTTACATTTTATTATATGATAAAAAAGTGTCTTCAATGAAAGACCTTCTTCCGGTACTTGAGCCTGTTGCTCAGTCTGGAAAACCATTATTAATCATCGCTGAAGATGTAGATGGTGAAGCTCTTGCAACACTTGTTGTAAATAAACTTAGAGGTGCGCTTAAAATTGCTGCTGTTAAAGCTCCCGGCTTTGGTGACAGACGAAAAGCACTTCTTGAAGATATCGCGATACTAACGGGTGGTACCGTGATTGCTGAAGAAAGAGGTTATACTCTTGAAAATGCAACTCTAGACATGCTTGGTACTTGTGAGAAAGTTGTTATTGATAAAGACAATACGACTATCGTTAACGGTGCGGGTCAGCCTGAAGATATTAAAAACCGTGTTAACCAGATTAAAGCTCAGATGGAAACTACTACATCTGACTATGATAAAGAAAAACTTCAGGAGAGACTTGCTAAACTTGCAGGTGGTGTAGCTGTACTTTACGTTGGTGCTGCATCTGAAGTTGAAATGAAAGAGAAAAAAGACCGTGTTGACGATGCACTTCACGCTACAAGAGCAGCTGTTGAAGAAGGTATTGTTGCTGGTGGTGGTGTTGCTTTACTAAGAGCTAAAGCGGTATTATCATCAATAAATGCAGAGAACGCTGACGAAGCTACAGGTATCCAGATCGTTTCACGCGCTGTGGAATCTCCACTAAGAACTATCGTTGAAAACGCAGGCCTTGAAGGATCTGTAGTTGTTGCGAAAGTTGCTGAAGGTACAGGAGATTTTGGTTACAATGCTAAAACAGACGAGTATGTAGACATGCTTGCCGCAGGTATTATCGACCCTAAGAAAGTTACACGTGTAGCTCTTGAAAATGCTGCATCGGTAGCAGGTATGATACTTACTACAGAATGTGCACTTATAGACATTAAAGAAGATAACCCAGGTGGCGGTATGCCAATGGGCGGCGGTATGCCGGGAATGATGTAATTCATTTTAAATCAATCATATTAAAAGGAGCGTTTTTCAACGCTCCTTTTTTTATATATAACATTTAACATCTAAATATGGTTTTCCGTAAACAGATTATAACATAAAAATTATATTTTTATAACATATATTTTGAAAGAAAAATTGTACCAGCCAATGCCAACCATGAAAAAAAATTTAAATTATCAATACTAATAGTATGTAATCAACAGTTAATCTTTACTGTATCAAAAAGAGATTCAGACCAACCACCAATCTACCTTATGAAAAAAAATTATACAGCCATACAACTGGTAACCTTACTTCTATTCATTACCGCTGCCAGCGCCCAAAGCAAAAGCGATGCGATAATGAAATCTGTTACCGATTATTTCACTATGGAACGCGAGAACATTCACGTACAATTTGACAAAAATGTTTTTATGACGAATGAAAGCATTTGGTTTAAGGGATATGTATTTCACCGTAAAAAGAACATCCCTTTCTTTAACACCATTAATGTTTTTGGAAGCCTGATGGATGCAGATGGCAAAATTTTAGAAACACAACTCATTTATGGTAACATAGGAAGTTTTACTGGAACCTTTAATCTGGGTAATAAATTTAAATCCGGAAAGTACTATGTTCAGTTTTATACCAACTGGATGAATAACTTCATCGAAGACGAATCTGCTGTTTATGAAATTGCCATTGTGAATCCGGCTGAAGGCGCAGGAACAGCTTTGGCTAAGGCAGATCCTTCTAAAATAACTTTTGATTTGACTCCTGAAGGCGGCACAATGTTAAGCGGCACTGCCAATACTATTGGTGTGCACGTTGCCGATTGTAACAATAATCCTATTCCAATAACTACAATAGATATTGTAGATTCATCTGGTAAAGAAATTAAGAAAGTCCAGATAAACAAATTAGGGTATGGCAAGCTAGACCTTCCCGCCAACACTCCCCAGGGATACAAAGCTGTTTTATATTTAGGCGATAAAAAACACGAAAAAGCATTACCTGCAACAGCTTATAGTGGTATCTCTCTTGAGGTTAACAATTATGCCATAGCTGACAAGACAATAATTAAGGTAAAAACCAACAAATCTACATTAGATTCATTTGGCATCAACCCGTTATATATGCTTATCCATCAGGATGAAAAAGCCCTGGTTTTAGAACTTGACCTTAATAATGCGAAACTGGAGCAATCTTTAGTTATACCTAATACAGATTTTGCTCCCGGAATGAATACAATCAGGATATTAGACAACAATCTGTCACAACTGGGAGAAAGACTATTTTTTAACTATCCTAAAACGGGTTTAAATGCTGATATTACTAAAGCTGGCGAAACTACAGAGAGGCTACAGTACACCGGAAAAGTAAATTACCCCAATATGAACCTTAGCATATCTGTATTACCGGAAAACACGATAAGCTTTGACGACACAAACGATATTTATGGTTCCTTTTATCTGTTGCCTTACCTACAGAGCAGGCAGAAAGCATCGGGAAGACATTATTTTACTACACTTGCAAAAAATAAACTTTACGAACTGGATCTTTTCCTTTTAAGCCAAAAAAGCAAATATCAGTGGATAAATATTAAACAAAATCCACCGAAGAGCAGCTATTTATTTGATATGGGATTAACTCTGAAAGGTTCATTGCCAAAAAATATAGATGGTAAAAATGCAAGGGTAAGGCTATATTCACTTACATCGGGTATAGATGAAACCACAGTAGTTGATGACAATAAAGAGTTTACGTTTAAAAATCTTATCATCACAGATTCTTCTTATGTTAATTTCACGCTGCTCAAAAAGGGAGAAAAGCCAAAAGAGCTTACACTAGCCCCGCAGTTATTTAATGCTAGTACTAAGTATAACAAGCCCTATAAACCGGAACCTCATTTCTATGCCCCTCAAAATGTAAATGACGACTTTAAAAAACCAAATATTTACAACGAGACTATTGAATTGGATGAAGTTGAAATAAAAGGTACGGTTAATGCCCTTAAATATGCCAATAGTTTTGGAAATGGAGATTTACAAGGCTATAAAATAGATAGAGATAAAGCCAACAGCTACCAAAATTTGTTGCAATTTATTAAAACGTATGGTGGCTTTTATATTATAGATGATAACCAAACCAGTGAGTTAAAAATTTATGCCCGCACGAGAAACAGTATCAATGCAGCTCAAAGTGGGCCTATTATAATTCTTGACAACGTTCAGCTTAGAGATTATAGCATGCTAAATGTAATTTTGATGAACGAAGTTGATGAAATTTATATGAGTTCTACCAAAATGGTTCCATCGGTAAATAACTATATGGGTATGATTAAGATCTACCTAAAAAAAGGCGTTTCGGTAAACGGAAAAGGCAGCTCAACACCTAATATCGTTATCAAAAATGCCTTTGAAGTAGCTAAACGCTTTCAGAATGTCACCTACAATATAGTTGATGACAAAGGCTTTGAAAACTTCGGCGTTATAGACTGGGAACCTTCTATAATGACAAATGAGAACGGGGAATTTAAATTTTCGATACCAAAAATATCTTCGAAACCGCTCAAAGTACTTATTGAGGGCTTTAGCGCCGATGGTAAGTTAATATCAGAGATTAAGACTATCAATCCTAAATAACAACAAAACCCCAACGCTTAAACGTTGGGGTTTTTACATAATAACCAAATCTAAATCTAACTAAAAACGCTGATACTGTGCTACCACAGCATTAATCCAAATAAATACTAAAATTCTGGTTGCATCACGCAGTAACGCCCGGGTTAAGAAAATTATCTTAGAATTACTTCAAAGCTATCTTCATGTTTGCAGGATTTGGAGTTGTAGCAGGAACGTCAGGCGTTACCGGTGGCGCAATATAAAATGTAAATGATAAATTTTTTACGATTAAAAAAATGGAGTGCCGGCATACAAACAGGCAGGATGCGTCCGGCACTCCGGGCAATTAACACAATTTATTTTTCTTAATCATTTTACTGTTAGTAGTAATGCAACATTTACCGATAAGACTGTGATGCTGTATGACGTTCAAATATTATTTACCCGTCAAAATCTATTATTCGGTAAACAAAAGGATATAATCAACAATCCGGCGATGGAATTATTGAACTATGCAAGATGGAATTTCCAGTTACAATACAAATCATAAAGTGTATCGCTGTGCGATTGCTGATTTATATTAACCTTAGGAAACTGATATTTTTTATGGAAGCTGAAAACTATTTTAGAAGCAAAATCTCCGAAGATTGCAATATCTGCATCGTCAGGATCGAAACCTCTGTCAAGGCTATCGAAAAGGCCTGAATCTGAATCATCATCTGAAATTGCAGTAAGATGACATTTTGAACTAGCGTCCAGATGTACAATTTCTGTTCTATCTAAACTATGATGTGTCGCAGCCGCAACATTAGTAACTAAAGCCGTTTTAAGAAACAGCATGACTAGCCAAAAGGTATAAAGACCTTTATTTTTACCAATCATTTTTCTTATTACTTTCACCTACATTAGAAATTTTAATGTTACAAAGTTTGCGAATTTATTTTACAAAATGGCATTTACCAATCATAAAATTTATAAAAAATCCCGAAAATTTCTTTTCGGGATCTGTTCATGTTTTATAGTCGCTCATATTGGCAGCAGTGGTGAAGCTTTTCATAGTCAGCATCACTCGCTTTCATTTTGTCAGTGTCATGCCCTGCTTTTGCAACAGCAGCGTGTACATCATCAAGATTACATTTAGTTTCATCTATAATTAAATGCATATCGTGATGATCCTGGTGCCATTGTGCAGATTTAACCCCCTTAACGCTGTAAGCAGCTGTCTCAATTCTTTTTTTACAGATGCCACAGTTGCCGTTTACAGCAATTTCGTATTTCGCATTTTTGTTCTTTTTTACGTCTTTTTTGTCCTGTGCCTGCACCGATAAACCTACCAGCGTAACAAGCATGATCATAATTAGTTTTTTCATTTTGTATGTTATAATTAATTGATTTGTGTTTTATTTAATTTTAAATCGGATACCGGCATAATACATCTGCCCAAAAATTGGCGCATATATAATAGAACTATCAAAATACTGGCCAAACGGATCATCTGTACCTAAAATAGCTTTTTTCTGCTGATAATTACCTAGATTCTCTGCTCCTACGTAAGCCTCAAATACACTTGAAAATGTACGGGTTACCTGTGCATTCATTAACGAGAAAGACGGCGAATAATTGCCCATTTGCTCGTTAACAGGGTTACTACCTGTATACGGTAAACGCTGTTTGCCCATCCAGTTATAGGTAAAGTCAAATTTCCACTGCCTGCCGCCATCAACAATATGAGTCTCGTATGCCAGGTTTGTAAAGAACCTGTGCTTTGCCTGTAATGGTCTTTCTTGCATCCCTGTGCTGTACTGTGTTTTAATATCGTAGTATTTATAAGCTGTACGCACATTAAAATGGTGCGTAATTTCATAATTCAGCTCCAGTTGAAGGCTGTTAGCATATGACTTACCATCAAGGTTATAGAACAACGCTTGTTGTGGAGAAGCAAACAAGTCTACCACCGCCTGGTTTTGGAAGTCTGTCCTGTAGAAATCTACAACAAACTCTGTGTTTTTTCCAAACAGGGTAAAGCCCTGCACAAAGCTTACGCCATAGTTCCACGCAATTTCAGGATCAAGTCCGTACACTTTACCACCACCGTTAATAACATTAAGTGAACGTGAGCTTCCAAAAAGCGACTGGTTTTCAGCAAAAATGTTCGCTGCCCTTTTACCTCTTCCGGCAGAAGCTCTAAACGTACCTTTTTCCCACGGATTGTAACGCAGGTGCATCCTTGGTGTTACGAACGCACCCAGACGGTTATGCACGTCAAAACGTCCGCCAAGTACTATACTGAAATCGTTTGTATTATCGTATGTGTATTCAAAAAACGCGCCAATTGAGTTATCTATTCTGCTATAATCTATTGTATTAACGAATTCGCCATACTTATCATAGGTAAAGTTAATACCCGTGGCAAACTTATTAAGCGTGTTATTAATAATCGAATTGAATATTAAATTAGAGTAGAAGCTTTTCTGGTCGATATCGTACGTTTTGAAACCAAAATAAGAATCCTGTTTGTGCCAGTTGTATGATGTTTGAAGCCCTATACTCTGAAAAGGCATTTCGGGAAATACATACCCTACTTTAGCAGACACATCAAGCTTATCGGTATTGATCTCTGACCCCCAGTGATTGGTTGTGAATTTATCCTTATCCGGATCAAAATCCAATTCACCGGTTTGTTTCTCGTCACGCATGTAACGCAGGTTGATAAAACTTACCCATCCTTTCTCGGCATCTGTATACTGCCAGCGGTTCATTACATTAATTTGCTTAGCCAGTGGATTATCAAGGAATCCGTCATCGTTCATATCATTTTTACTAACCCTGGTATTACCATGAACAAAAAGGCTGCTGCTCCATTTATCCGAAATCTTTTTATTGAAATGAGTATTCAGCTCAAAACGGCTGTCGGTAGATCCGTAAGCATTTAAAAAGAAAGGAATATCATTTATAGGTTTTAAAAGCTCATAGTTTATCTGGCCCGAGATACTCTCATAGCCATTTACTACAGGCCCTGCCCCTTTTGTTATCTGTATGCTTTCTACCCAAGTTCCCGGCACGAATGACAAACCATACGCCTGAGAAGCTCCACGCACAGAAGGTATGTTTTCTTCAGCGATCATAAGGTACGGACTCGTAAGCCCCAACATCTTAATTTGCTTGCTGCCTGTTAAGGCATCAGAGAAATTTACATCAATTGAGGGATTGGTTTCAAAGCTTTCTGCAATATTACAGCAGGCTGCCTTAAGCAACTCTTTATGCCCCATTGTGCTGACGTTAGCAGCCGAAACCTGGCTTCTTTCGAGGCTTCTTCGGGTTTTATCTACCACGACCTCTTTAAGTTCGCTGCTTTCTGCAGGTTTCAGTTTGTGGTTTATAAACTGTGGTGATGCCACATCGAGTGTATCTGACGCGTAGCCAAGATAGCTTATTACCAGTTTTGTATATTCGGGAGAATACGGCAATGTAAATGTACCGTCTTCTATAGTTGAGGCAGATAGGCTGGTATTGAGCCAGTATACACTGGAACCGGGAAGCGGAAGGTTTTGCTCATCGAGCACTTTACCACTTATGGTTTCCTGCGCCTGTACGAATGATACGCACAGCAGCAGCATTAAAAATATTTTTTGCATAAAAAAAGTTATAACATTAATAATCATTTTCATTCCCATACGTGGGAAGGAATTAAGAATGTATAACTTAGGCGTAGAAGATGTATTGACAGTATAATTTGAAGAGCGGCGGCGCATGTGCCTCGCAATAAAATGAAGGTGTTTCTGAAACTGGCACAGGTGCCAATGCAGTAAATTGTGCAGGCTTCCAGTCTTCAACAGTGTAAAATGCACTCAGGTCTAACTGAAGTGATTTTACAATTATGTTATCCTGGCTGTCGTCCTGAAGTTTTACAAGGTCGTTCTTGCAGCATTTTTTATGGCTTTCGCTTGCTGCTGCACAACATCCTTTTACTTCGGGCTTGTGGGTATCGTTGCATAGCTCTTCAATCTTATAAGCCAAAGAAACCGACGATACTTCTCCATGACAATAATGCACATTAAGCGCGAACCCCATATTGGATGCCAATATCAGGAACGTTAAGAGTATGCTTATGTGCTTATTAAACTTCATATCGTGACAAAAATATAGATTTTATCTTAACCACTAGCGATTTACGATCGCCAAAAACACAAAATGTGGGAATTTTATAGTTTTAACCATATTAAAACATAAATGAAACCACTTTATAGTAATTTTGCAGAAAATATATTTACAATGACGTTTGAAGAATTACAACCGAAAGTTATCGACATATTAAATCACGATAATGTGTTAAGGGAAGACAAACTTTTACAGCTTTGCCATTTGCTTAGCGATAATATTGATTATTACGACTGGGTAGGCTTTTATTTTCGCAATGGCGAAAAAGAAGAGCTTGTATTAGGACCCTATGTTGGCGAGCCTACAGATCATACTGTTATTCCGTTTGGAAAAGGCATTTGCGGACAGGTAGCTGTTTCTAACCAAAACTTTGTAGTGCCAGATGTTACAGCACAGGACAATTATATTGCCTGCAGCCTTACAGTAAAATCTGAAATTGTTGTTCCGTTATTTGTTAACGGAGAAAACATTGGCCAGATAGATATCGACTCTGAAGTTATTGATGCTTTCTCTGAGCGTGATGAGCGTTTCCTTGAGTTTGTAAACCAGGAGGTAGCAAAACTTTTTTAAGAATTGCTAATACCTTAGATTTTGATATAGTAAGCCTGAAAATAATTTCAGGCTTTTTTTATTGGCTGATTTTCTGGATGAAAATTTCATTTAACTAAAACGGTTTAGTAAGTTTGCTATTGCTATCTAACAGCCATTTACAAATGAAGCAATTATTCTACTTACTGGCCTTTTACTTTTGTATAAATACAGCCGTTAATGCTCAGGATAAAACTCCTGTTGATTATGTAAACCCATACATTGGTAACATAAGCCACTTGCTGGTACCCACCTACCCTACTATACATTTACCCAACAGCATGCTACGGGTGTATCCCGAAAGGGAAAACTTTACAGGAAACGAAATTTACGGCCTGCCGGTTATAGTTACCAGCCACCGAGGATCGTCTGCGTTTAATCTTAGTCCGTTTCAGGGAAAAGAGCAGGATATGAAACCTGTAATAAGCTACGGATACGATAACGAAATTATCAAGCCCTACTATTACCAGGCCGACCTTGATGATTATGGTATTACTGTAAAATATGCGCCGTCGCAGCAATCGGCGCTGTATTATATCGACTTCTCTAAAAATGAAATTCCTTACCTGGTAGTAAATTCACGCAATGGGCAGATTCAGGCAAAAGGCAATATTATAAGCGGCTTTCAGAACCTTGATAACAACACAAGGGTTTATGTTTATATGGAAACCGATGCACAGCCTCTTACATCGGGAATTTTATCTAACGGAAATATAAATACCTCAAAAACATCTGCCGAAGGCAAAGACGCCGCCGCAGTGCTAAAATATGCATTAGGCACAAAACAAATAAAGGTTCGCTACGGCATTTCGTTTATCAGTGCAGATCAGGCGAAAGCAAATCTAAAAAGAGAAATTACCGATTACAACCTTGAAGCACTTACGCAAAAAGGCAGGGACATCTGGAATGCAACACTGGGTAAAATTAAAGTAGAGGGCACAAGCGATATCGATAAAACTGTTTTTTATACCTCGCTATACAGAACATACGAAAGGATGATATGTATATCTGAAGATGGCAGGTATTTTAGCGCGTTTGATGGCAAAGTGCATAGCGACAACGGAACGCCTTTTTATACTGATGACTGGATTTGGGATACGTTTCGTGCTACGCATCCGCTAAGGATAATCATTGAGCCAAAAAAAGAAAGCGATATGATTAATTCGTACATAAGGATGGCAGAACAAATGGATAATCATTGGATGCCTACTTTCCCTGAAGTTACAGGCGACAGCCGCCGCATGAATTCTAATCATGGTGTGGCTATTGTTGCCGATGCTTATGCCAAAGGACTCCGCAGTTTTAATCTTGAAAAAGCATATGACTATTGCAAAGCAGGCATAACCGAAAAAACACTTGCTCCCTGGTCGGGTAAAAAAGCAGGAACACTGGATGCTTTCTACAAAAAAGAAGGATATTTTCCTGCGCTGCCGGCAGGTGCACCAGATCCTGTTCCCGAAGTTCACTCATGGGAGAAACGCCAGCCTATAGCCGTTACACTTGGAACGGTGTATGATGAATGGTGCCTTGGTAAGATTGCGGGGTATCTGGGCAGGAAAAATGATGAGAAGTATTTTCTTGACCGAAGCCTTAATTACCACAAAGTATTTAATCCGGACACAAAATTCTTTCACCCAAAAGATGCAGAAGGCAAATTCATACAACCTTTTGATTACAGATACTCCAGTGGTATTGGTGCACGGGAAGCCTACGACGAAAACAACGGCTACGTATACCGCTGGGATGTGATACACAATGTTAGCGATCTGGTAAGTATGATTGGCGGTAAACAACAGTTTATAGATGGCCTTGAAGATATGTACAACACCCCATTAGGCAAAGGCCGCCCGGATTTTTACCATCAGTTTGGCGACCATACGGGAAATGTGGGTCAGTTTTCTATGGGTAACGAACCCAGTATGCATATTCCGTATTTATATAACTATGCCGGGCAGCCGTGGCGAACCCAAAAAAGAGTGCGTAGCCTAATGAAACAATGGTTTAGAAATGACCTGATGGGAATACCGGGCGATGAAGATGGCGGCGGACTTACATCATTTGTTGTGTTCTCCCATCTTGGCTTTTATCCGATAACACCAGGCTTACCGATGTACGTAATAGGCAGTCCGTTTTTTAGCAAAGCATCTATCACTTTAAGTAACGGCAAAACCTTCGAGGTTATATGTCATAATTATGTTCCTGAGAATAAATACATACAGTCGGCAACGTTAAACGGCACACCCTTAAACAAATCGTGGTTTAGCCATGATGACCTGATGAAAGGCGGTAAACTGGAGTTTGAGATGGGCAGTCATCCTAACAAAAACTGGGCTGCCGGGGAAAAGGCAATTCCGCCATCGTTTGAGATGCCTTAGAAGTCGCTAAGTGGCGCAGTTGCAGAATCATCTTTCTACTTGTTTGTTACTTTGGAACTTTGCCACTCTGAAACTTAGCGACTAACAAAGTTGCAGATAAAAAAATATTGTTTAACTTTGCACCCGTTAGGATAAACCTAACATACATAATAATCATTTAAATAATATTAGCATGTACTTAACTAAAGAAGTTAAAGCGGAAATTTTCGCAAAACACGGAAAAGCAGCAACTAACACCGGTTCTGCTGAAGGACAAATCGCGTTATTCACATTCAGAATTAACCACCTTACTGAGCACCTTAAAAAAAATCGTCACGATTATAATACAGAGCGCTCTCTAGTAATGCTGGTAGGTAAAAGAAGAAGTCTTCTTGATTACCTTAAGAAGAAAGAGATTAACAGATACCGTGAGATTATCAAAGAATTAAACATCAGAAAATAATCGAGATAAGAAGAGGTGCCCGCGCGCCTCTTTTTGTTTTTTAGAATATTGCAATAAAAAGTTTTGGTTTTTCATTGGGCACTAGACAACTACACAACAACAACACACTAAACAAACCCATTGTTTAATCAAAAGAATTAATTTATGATTCCTAACGTAACAAAAGAAATCATCGATCTGGGAGATGGACGAAGCATCTCGATCGAAACTGGAAAACTTGCGAAACAGGCCGACGGTTCTGTAGTAGTAAGAATGGGTGACGCAATGCTTCTTGCTACAGTAGTGTCTGCAAGAACTGCAAGCCCGGGTATTGACTTTTTACCCCTAACACTTGATTACCGCGAAAAATTTGCTGCCGCAGGACGTTTTCCCGGTGGATTTTTTAAGCGTGAAGCAAGGCCAAGTGATGGCGAAGTACTTACAATGCGTCTTGTAGACCGTGTATTACGTCCGTTATTCCCTAAAGATTACCACGCTGAAACGCAGGTAATGATACAGCTTATGTCTCATGACGATACTGTTATGCCGGATGCACTTGCCGGATTGGCAGCGTCTGCAGCATTAGCTGTTTCTGACATTCCTTTCGCTACACTTATCTCTGAAGTACGTGTTGCACGTATCAACGGTGAGTTTATCATCAACCCAAGCAAAGCTCAGCTTGACGAGTCTGACATCGATATGATGATCGGTGCGTCTATGGACTCTATTGCGATGGTTGAAGGTGAAATGAAAGAGATCTCTGAACTTGAAATGATCGAAGCAATTAAATTTGCTCACGAAGCTATTAAAGTACAGATCGCAGCACAGGAAAGACTTCAGGCTGCTGTAGGCAAAAAAGAAGTTAGAACATACGAGGAAGAAAGAAGTGATGACACTATTCTTGCTAAAGTAAAAGAGCTTTCTTACGACAAATATTTTGCAATTGCCCGTGAAGGTTCTGCAAAACATGAGCGTTCTGAAAAATTTGCTGCTGTTAAAGAAGAAGTTAAGGCATTATTTACTGAAGAGGAATTACTTGAAAACGGTGACCTTATCAGCAAATACCTTTCTAAAGTTAATAAAGAAGCGGTTCGTAACGTTATCCTTGATCTTGGCCTTCGCCTTGACGGAAGGAAAACTAACGAAATCCGCCCTATCTGGTGTGAAGTAGATTACCTACCTTCTACACACGGGTCTGCATTATTTACAAGGGGAGAAACTCAGGCGCTTGCTACTGTAACGCTTGGTACCTCACGTGAAGCTAACATCATCGACCGCCCTACAGAACAAGGCGAGGAAAGATTTTACCTTCACTACAATTTCCCTCCATTCTCTACAGGTGAGGCTAAGCCACTAAGAGGTACTTCACGTAGAGAAGTTGGTCACGGTAACCTTGCACAACGTGCTCTTAAGAACATGATACCTGCAGAGGTTCCTTATACTGTTCGTGTTGTATCTGAAGTATTAGAATCTAACGGTTCGTCTTCAATGGCTACTGTATGTGCTGGTACTCTTGCACTTATGGATGCCGGTATACAAATGACAAAACCAGTTTCAGGTATTGCTATGGGTCTTATCTCTGATGATGCTACTGGCCGTTGGGCTGTACTATCTGATATCCTTGGTGATGAAGATCACTTAGGTGATATGGACTTTAAAGTTACAGGTACTGCTGATGGTATTACTGCTTGTCAGATGGATATCAAAATCGAAGGCCTGAAATACGAAATCATGGAGAAAGCTCTTGAGCAGGCTCGTGATGGTCGTCTTCATATACTTGGTAAACTTATCGAAGTTATTGATACTCCGAGGACTGAAGTTAAACGTCATGCTCCGAAAATCATTAAAGTTACTATTCCGGGTGCATTCATCGGAGCTCTTATCGGGCCAGGTGGAAAAGTTATCCAGGAACTTCAGAAAGCTTCAGGCACAACTATCGTTATTAACGAGGTTGATGAGCAGGGAGAAGTTGAAATTCTTGGTACAAGCCCAGAAGGTATCGATATGGTACTTAAAAAGATCGACTCTATTATATTTAAACCACAAGTTGGAGAAACTTATAGCGTAAAAGTTATAAAACTTCTTGACTTTGGTGCAGTAGTAGAATACCTTGACGCTCCTGGTAATGAAGTATTACTTCACGTATCTGAGCTTGCATGGGAACGCACTGAAAACGTAACTGATGTTGTAAACATGGGTGATGTATTTGACGTGAAATACCTTGGTATAGATCCTAAAACAAGAAAAGAAAAAGTTTCAAGAAAAGCACTTCTACCTCGTCCTCCAAGAGATGAGAATGCTCCTCAGCGTGAAGACCGTGGCCCAAGAGAAGATCGTGGCCCGCGTGACTTTAACAGAGGTGGCGGAAGAGATAATAACCGTGGAAACTCAAGAGATGACAGAAATTCACGCGATCGTGCCCCTAGGGAAGAGCGCAGGAATGATGAAGCTCCTAAAGATGAAAATAAAGGTGATGAGCCTAAAGAATCTTAATTACTGATAAGGTTAATTCATAAAAAACCTGCTGCTGAAAAGTGGCAGGTTTTTTACTTTTAGCCTATACACCAATGCTATAAATTATATATTTTTGACACAAAATAAAGCTATGATTTTTAGAGAAGCTATAACACAAGACATACCCCAAATGCAAGTTATAAGGCACCTGGTAAAAGAAAATGTGCTTTCTGACCCTGCTTTAGTATCTGATGCCGACGTAGAGGATTACATAAGCCAACGAGGAAAAGGATGGGTATGCGAAATTGAAAGTAAAATTGTAGGCTTTGCTATTGCCGACCTTGTAGATAATAATATATGGGCACTCTTTATTGACCCTGAATTTGAAGCCAGAGGTATTGGAAAGACATTGCACAAAATTATGTTAGACTGGTTTTTCGGGCAAACGCAAAACACGTTATGGCTAAGCACCGGATTTAACACAAGGGCTGATGAATTTTACCGCAGGCAAGGCTGGAAAGAAGCCGGGCTGTATGGTACTAAAGAAACTAAGTTTGAAATGACTTTTGAAGACTGGAAGAATTTCTCTCAAAAATAATTTTACTTTCCTCATTGAAAAGAAATTAAAAAGGAGCATTATTATGTGCTCCTTTTCTTTACTGCCTGTAGTTTATTCCAAAACTTAAACTATGTGCTCCAAAGTCTGACTGTACATGCTTGCTAAATTGTCCGTACGGCGTGTAGTTGTAACTCAGCTGAAAGCCTATGTTATCAATATTAAACCGCACACCCTGTCCCAAATGAAAAGTACTAAATGCTTTAAGGCTGCTGTTTTCCTGTGACGTGTTTGGCGCATAATTATCGCGGTAGCTAAACCATGCATAACCAAACGAAGATATCCAGTCGATGCTCTTTTTATAGCGTATACTTTCTAATGCATACACTTTATTTAGCCTGACGCCTGCCATACCTGACACTCCGGTTGGCTTAACCTGATACACTGCACCTCTGTCTTCATAGTCAAAATACTTTGCTGCAGATGGAACATATATCGAACCGCCAACATCTACCAAATCGCCATTTCGAAGCCGCGACCTAAACCACATTCCTACTTCTGGTGAAATACTTATCTTGTCACCTAGCTTATCTAATGGCACTCTCATTCCTGCCTCAATAAGTACCCGTTCATAATATCGTATCTCATCTACATTTTTAAATTGTATCTCATTATTTTCCTGTGCATGAGCGACGAAGCAGCATAACAGTGCTAAAATTTTAAGTGTTTTCATAAGTTATTGAATTTACCAGTTAATAAATGGGAGTGAACGTTTGTTATTTATGTTCCATAATCCTAGTTGTAGGCCTCTTGATCTTCTTGTTTTATTAAATATCCCAATCTGCATCCCCGCCATATCATCAGATTTATTATAAATTCCCAACTGAAGCCCTTTAAATACATCTGCACTGTTAACCGGTGCAATCAATAGCCCTACCGCTCTGTCTGTAGAATTTGTAATGCCTGATATGTGCAACCCGTTAAGATTTTTAGACATATTGTAAAGCGCAGTTACGGTAAGGCCGTTAGACGAGTAGGTAACACTGCAAGCCGAAATCCCGACCCCATTATGGGCGACATTTCCTAAAAAACCGAATGTTGATATATGAAGTCCGTTTTGCCTTAATGTAATAGTATCATTCTTTAATTTCTCAGGATCTAGAAAACCTATTGCCAGCACGATTATCGGATTGACTTCAAGATTAAACCCGTTAATCGTTGCCTGTTTGTCCTGATCTAACGCCTGCCCTAGACCGAAAGCCATTCCGTTTACCTTATTCACCTTTTTTGATAAAGGCGTAAGGCTAAAAATTTGCGAATGCAGACTATCCGTTTGTTGCTGCGAAAAACTTAACCCGGTTGTAAGCAGTATTACAATTAAAAGTGCTTTTTTCATATCTGTAAGGTTTTAAATTCAAATCAAAGCTATTGCGAAAACAACAATTTAATTTGCGGTTATGAATTAATATAAACCATACATTTGTGAAAATCGCAAATATGAATAATCAGGATATTTTGCTGAAAGCCATCAGAAAGCATCTTGCAGTATCGGCTTCAATAATTGAAGAAATAGCTGCTGTGCTAAGTATAAGCTATGATGCAGCGCACAGGCGTGTTTCACAGAAAAGTAAATTTTCTATTGATGAAACTATCGCGCTTTGCAGACATTATTCGCTATCAATGGATTTGCTTTTTACTGACAGCACCAAAGTAATTGTAGAGAAAACTTCCGAGATCCATTCCCTCGCAGATATGGAGGCTTACTTTCGCCATTCGGCAGAGAACATCAGCAGTTTCTTAAATTATCCGGGAGCTAAGATGTACTATTCTGCCAAAGACATTCCGCTATTCTATACCATTGGCGGTACACTACTATCTAAATTCAAGCTGTATGTATGGCTCAACTTACTTGCAGGCACTCAAAATCAGGATACATTCGAGAATTTTACTGTAGATCAATCACTACTTGAACACAGTCAGAAACTGAAAAACGTTTACCAGAATGTAGAGGTTAACGAAATATGGAATGATACCACTATAAACAGCAGCCTGCAACAGATATATTACTTTTTCCAGTCGGGTTTACTATCACTTGCAAATGCCCGTTTGTTATGTGCCGATCTAAAAACCATTCTGAAATCGGTAGAAGACAGGTGTTGTAACGAAGGCTCCCGTTTTAACCTGTATTATAATGAATTATTGATACTCAATAATAACGTATTGCTATCGGCTCCGGAAAAACAATCCCTGTTTGTGCCTTACACCATGCTGGGGTATTTTATAACCGGAGATGCCGCTACCTGCAACAATACGCTCGACTTTTTTAAGCGTCAGATAAAAAGTTCCAAATCGCTTAACCAGTCGGGTACACGCGACAGAAAGTTATTTTTTAACCGCGCTTTGCAAAAAATAGATTTTTACCTTCAGAAAATAGAAAACGAAATAGACCTTGGGTTTTAAAATTAATTCCGAAATTAGAATCGCGAAACCAACACTACTATGGCAGACACAACTCACTTTTTAGAAACCATTACAAACGGTTACCAGGCAAAAGGCGCTACAATCACCTTAGGTACCGCAATGCTTAACGGCAAGCCGGTACAGGACGCTTTTATAAAGATTCCGCTTAAAACCCTTAATCGTCACGGACTTATTGCCGGAGCAACGGGTACAGGAAAAACCAAAACACTTCAGGTGCTTGCCGAACAACTTTCTGAAAATGGTGTGCCTGTTTTAATGATGGACATAAAAGGTGATCTAAGTGGTATTGCGAAAGCAGCACAGGAACAACCCTTTATAACTGAAAGGCATGCTAAGATAGGCTTACCATATGAAGCCAAAGCGTTTCCTGTAGAGTTGATGTCGCTATCACAACAGGATGGTGTGAGGCTAAGATCTACCGTGTCGGAATTTGGCCCGGTATTGTTTTCAAGGGTATTGGGGCTTAACGACACACAGACGGGAGTGGTAAATGTAATTTTTAAATACTGCGACGACCACAATATGCCATTGCTGGATTTAAAAGACATTAAAAAAGTACTGCAATATATCACTGACGAAGGCAAAACTGAAATTGAAAAAGAATACGGCAGGATATCTACATCGTCAACAGGTTCTATACTTCGCAAGATCATTGAGCTGGAACAACAGGATGCCGATCTGTTTTTTGGAGAATTGTCTTTTGACATTAACGACCTGATGCGTATAGATGAGCAGGGACGGGGCTACATTAATATTATACGTTTAACAGATATTCAGGACAAGCCAAAGCTGTTCTCAACTTTTATGCTTTCGCTTTTAGCCGAGATATACAATACTATGCCCGAGAAAGGCGATGCCGATCAGCCGGAGCTTGTAATTTTTATAGATGAGGCACACCTTATATTTGACGAGGCTACCAAAACACTTTTAGACCAGATTGAATCTATCGTAAAACTGATACGCTCTAAAGGTGTGGGCATTTTCTTTGTAACCCAAAACCCTACCGATGTGCCCAACGGAGTATTAAGCCAATTAGGGTTAAAAATTCAGCATGCCCTGCGTGCCTTTACCGCAACCGACAGAAAAGCCATTAAGCTTACCGCTGAAAATTATCCTATTTCTGAATTCTACAAGACGGACGAGATCATTACACAATTAGGTACAGGCGAAGCTCTTGTTACAGCGCTGAGTGAAAAGGGCAATCCCACCCCTCTCGCAGCTACTATGCTCCGCGCACCAATGAGCCGAATGGACATTCTGACTTCTGATGAAATCACACAGCTTAACGCCTCTTCTAGACTGGTTAAAAAATACAGCGCGGTAACTGACCGTGAAAGTGCGTATGAGATGCTCTGCAAAAAAATTGAAGCAGCCGAAGTCCAAGAAGCAGAGGCACAACAGCAGAAAGCTGAAGAGAGATCGGCAAAAACAGCATCAAAATCTTCATCTACCGGAAGCACCATAGAAAAACAGATCATCAAAACAGTAACCAGTGCTACTTTTATAAGAGGTGTGTTTGGTGTGTTGAATAAAATGTTTAAATAATATTTTTTGTATGCTAAGAGAATATATCATCGCAGTATCCTTCATGGTTTGCTTATCGATTACTGCCTGTACTAAAAAAAGTACTTCTGAAAAAAACATAGCAGCCGCTGCTCCCACTATACCATCTGTAAGCGGTAAAGAATTTGTAACAAATCTTGAAAAGCTTGGCTACTTTAAATATGCCGAGCCTAAAGATCTTGACTCTTTAAAGGCTACTATGATAAGGCTCTACGATCCAACAAATGAACTTGTTACTATTTGGGATGATGAAACTTCTTTACCAAAAGATTACAGGCTGTACTGGTGCGACAGTGAAGCCCTTTTTGAAGCCGGGGGATTCAGAGAAATGCTTGCCAGACTACAACCGACCTTCGATAGAATTGGCTTAAAAATAAATGTTACCAGCCATATTGAGGAATGGGATGCTAAAAATAACTGGCTTAATCACTCTGTTACTATTAATGGAACTAACTATACCATATTTAAAAAGTTTACAGGTATAGGCTGGGGCGAAGCAGCGCAGACATTTGCAGATATTCTTAACAATGAACTGAAACTGCAAAACAAAGAAGACCGTATCTACCTGATACATGGCGGTAACGACGGAAGAATCATCTTTTTAAACCCCGCACAATTTAAATACATAGACAGCGTTTACAACAATAAAGAATGGAAACCTTTAGAGGTAAAAGAATGGTGCAGGGAGATGAATGTAACGCCTATAAATGTTAAATAAATATTTTTTTTACTCCCCGTGTAACTTTTTGCCTGCTTGTTACGTATAACTAATACATTTCATATAACTCAGGAATCTTTACATGAGACAATTAAAAATTACCAAGCAGGTAACCAACAGGGAAACTGCTTCATTAGACAAGTACCTTCAGGAGATTGGAAAAGTGGATTTGATCACAGCGGATGAGGAGGTAGAGTTAGCACAACGAATAAAAGCCGGAGACCAGAGAGCACTAGAGAAATTGACAAAAGCCAATTTACGTTTCGTGGTATCGGTAGCAAAACAATATCAAAACCAGGGATTAACACTTCCCGATCTTATCAACGAAGGAAACTTAGGTCTTATTAAAGCTGCACAGCGTTTCGATGAAACACGTGGTTTTAAATTTATTTCATACGCAGTGTGGTGGATCCGTCAGTCTATACTTCAAGCACTTGCAGAACAGTCGCGTATTGTTCGTTTACCGCTTAACAAGATTGGATCTATCAATAAGATCAATAAAATGTATGCTCTTTTAGAGCAGAGCAATGAGCGTGCTCCTTCGGCAGAAGAAATCGCTAAAGAACTTGACATGACTGTAAACGATGTTAAGGAGAGTATGAAAAACTCAGGCCGCCACCTTTCAATGGATGCGCCGCTTGTAGAAGGTGAAGACTCTAACCTTTATGACGTATTACGTTCTGGTGAGTCTCCAAACCCTGACCGTGAGCTTATTCATGAGTCGCTTCGTACAGAAATTGAGCGTGCTCTTGAAACATTAACGCCCCGTGAGGCAGATGTTGTCAGGCTTTATTTTGGTTTAGGTGATCAGCACCCAATGACTCTTGAAGAAATTGGAGAAACTTTTGACCTTACACGTGAGCGTGTTAGACAGATTAAAGAAAAGGCTATCAGGAGATTAAAACACACATCTCGCAGCAAGATCCTTAAAACTTACTTAGGATAAGTACCGTAAATACAAAAAACGACTGCCGAAATTTCATATTTTAAATAAAAATTGTATTTTGGCAGTCTGATTTTGTACGAACACCTCTAAAAATATTTAAAATTACAAACAGTTCAATAACTGTTCGTTTTTTGATTGATGATTGAACTCCGGCTGATTACCGGAGTTTTTTTTGGTCTAAACCTTCCGTGTTACTAAGTCTCAAATTAATTAAATACGGAAAATCTTACAGTGAAAACGTAATAGTCCTTCACTAAATTGTGTATCATGGCAACTTTTTTCATAATACCTGCTATTTTTTCACCCATCTATTTTATTCACAGGCAAATTGGCAACATTTTATCCTAAAATAGACTGATACCCTCAATCCTAAAACTTTATGACTTTGCGACTTTGCAGCTTTATGAGTTAAAGTTATCTTTGCGTAAACATACAAACTACGATGAAAAATACACTTATAGCACCTTCAGTGCTTTCGGCAGATTTTGCCAACCTGCAGCGCGATATCGAAATGATTAACAACAGTGAGGCAGACTGGTTTCACATTGACATTATGGATGGTGTATTTGTACCCAACATTTCTTTTGGAATGCCGGTACTTGAAGCTATAACGCGCCATGCTAAAAAAACGATCGACGTTCACCTTATGATCGTAAATCCGGATCAGTATATTAAAACATTTGCACAGCTTGGTGCTACCAACCTTACGGTACATATAGAGGCTTGCACTCACCTGCACCGCACACTTCAGGCTATAAAAGCAGAAGGTATGAAAGCCGGTATTGCTGTTAACCCTCATACTAACGTATCGCTTCTTGAAGACGTAATTAAAGATGTTGATGTTGTTTGCCTTATGAGCGTTAATCCAGGCTTCGGCGGACAGTCTTTCATTGAAAGAACATACGACAAAGTAAAACAGCTTAAAGAAATAATTACACGCAACGGTGCTTCTACCCTTATCGAGATAGACGGTGGTGTTAGCGATAAAAATGCTAAACAGTTAGTAGAAGCAGGTGCAGATGTACTTGTAGCAGGAAATTATGTTTTCAGGGCTGAAGATCCTGTAGCAACCATTGCAAGCCTTAAAAAGCTTACTTCTTTCTAAGAATACCCTACCCAAATAAACATCCAAAAATCGGCCTTCGGGTCAAACATCTATTCATGAAAAAAATTCCATTATTAATCCTTTTGGTTTCGGGCAGTATGCTTTGGGGCCAAAAAAAGAAACCTTTTGCTACAGATAGCAAAAAGGTGACAGTGTACACCACTGCCGAAAAAACCAATCAGAGGCTTGCGCCTGCTGCAGGAACACTTTCGTTCACAGAACTTAAACAGCCTCTGGAAACGCAAATTTCTGTATTTGTAGACCCTAACAAAACCTTTCAGACGGTTATGGGTATTGGTGGTGCTATTACAGATGCTTCTGCCGAAACTTTTGGTAAAATCCCAAAAGACAAGCAGAAAGAAATACTTGATGCTTACTATGATGTAAACAAAGGTATTGGTTACACCCTGGCAAGAACAACTATTCATAGCAGCGATTTTTCAAGCGGAAGCTATACGTACATTACCGAAGGCGACAAAGAACTTAAGTCATTCAATGTTTCGCACGACCAACAGTATCGTATACCTATGATCAAGCAGGCAATTGCCGCTGCGGGAGGTAAACTAACGTTATACGCGTCGCCATGGAGCCCACCGGCTTTCATGAAAGACAATAATAACATGCTTAAAGGCGGTAAACTTAAACCTGAGTTTTTCCAGACATGGGCTACATATTATACTAAGTTCATTAAGGCGTATGAGAAAGAAGGAATCCCGGTTTGGGGTATCTCTATCCAAAACGAGCCAATGGCTACACAAACCTGGGAGTCTTGTATTTTTACAGGCGAAGAAGAGCGTGATTTCCTTAAAAACTTCCTTGGACCAACAATGAAAAAAGAAGGCCTTGGCAGCAAAAAGATCATTGCATGGGATCATAATCGTGATATGCTCTACCAAAGGGCAAGCACAGTACTTAACGATCCTAAGGCAGCTAAATACCTTTGGGGCATTGGTTACCACTGGTACGAGAACTGGAGCGGCGGCGAGCAGATGTTCGACAACCTTAAACTGGTTCACGAAGCATATCCTGAAACCAACCTGATCTTTACAGAAGGTTGTAAAGAGAAGTTTGATATTACCAAGATCAACGACTGGAAGCTGGGTGAGCTTTACGGTACAAACCTTATCAATGACTTTAATAACGGTATCGTTGCATGGACAGACTGGAACATACTTCTTGACGAAAATGGTGGACCAAACCATGTTAAGAACTTTTGTTTTGCACCTATCCATGCTAATGTAAAAACCGGAGAGATCATGTACACCAGCGAATACTGGTACATAGGCCACTTCTCTAAATTTGTACGCCCTGGTGCTAAGCGTATTGCTTGTTCTCCAAGCAGAAGCGCAATAAGTGCAACAGGTTTTATCAATACAGATGGTAAAGTTGCAGTTATCGTAATGAACAAAGGCGAGGAGAAACTTAACTACAACCTTTGGATTGAAGGTAAAGCTGTAGAAGTAGAAAGCCTTCCGCATTCTATACAGACTTTGGTGTTTTAATACTGAATCGCATTATAGCAAAAAACCTCCGGTACTGCCGGAGGTTTTTTTTATTGTATGATTTTCTAAATCTTGAAGATTAAAAAGTAATATTACCAGCCAATTGTTTCAATGACACTTCGGATATTTTAGCCTGGAATTGTGCCGAACTGTTACGCGTACGGGCATTAACATAGTTAAGCTGAGCTGTACGTACCTCAAGTTGGGTAATGGTACCAATACGGTATTTCTCTAACGTAATATCAAGGTTTTGTTTGGCAATATCTTCATTACGTGCTTCAAGTTCTACAAGCTCAAGATTAGTAAGGTAAGTTTGATAGGCAGAAATCAGCTGTGACTTAACCGTTTGCGTCTGCTGATCGATTAAAATCTGGCTGTTGTCAATCTGAAACTTCGCGATTTTCTCGTTCCTGTTCTGTAAAAAGCCATTAAATATATTTATAGATGCCGATATACCATAGTTTAAACCGCGGCTGTTATTTTCCCTGGCAAACCCAAGACTGGATTCACTTTCATTGAAAATATAACCTGTGCTGACGCCTATTTGCGGATACCGCGACGACTTAACCTGCTTGAGGTTGAGTTCTGCCACCCGCTTATTAATAAGCGCCAATTGTATTTGTGGATTTTGCCCTGATGCTAAATTCATAAGGTCAACCAGTTTTAATCTGTCGTCTATAGCTACCGAATCTATAACCTTAAAATCTAATACAAGATTACGTGCCATAAGCTCGTTTAAATAGGTCTTTGTATTTTGATACGATTCACGCTGGCGAAGGTAATTGGTCTGGTCGGTATTAAGGTCTACCTGGGCATTAAGTACTTCGAGCTTAGCCGCTTTACCAATTTTAAATCTGTTATCGGCAGTAGTAACCCTTTGCTTTGATATCACAATTGCAGTGTCAAGTGCAGTAAGCATCTGCTGCTGCTGCACCAGGTCAAAATAGGTAGTCATAACATCGCTTACGCGGTTAAGCACCATAAGTTTCAGTTCTGTTTCCCCCTGTTTTTGCAGTTCTTTCAACTGATCGTAGCGTGCAAACATCCTGAAACCATCAAAGATAGTCCATCCTAAATTTACACCGTAACTCATGCTATTGTTACGGGCATTATCCAGTTCCTGCACAGTACCATCTGCACGAATCTGTTTGGAATATTGTTGATTATTATTCTGCGTAAACGTTCCTGAAAGATTAGGCAGCAAGCCTGCATTGGCAAGGCTTACATTCTGCTCATCAATCTTAAGGTCGTTTTTAGAGAGCTTAATATCGTAATTGTTTTCAAGCGCAATAGCAACTGCCTTTTCCGGCGTTAGTAAATCCTGTTCAGGTATAAGCACTACCTGTGCTGAAGAAGCAATTGTAAACAGGCTACATAAAATATACAGGCAAAACCTCATATAGTAATGGTTTTAGTCTTCAAGATTATCAAATTCGGGGCGGTGCTTTCTGGGCTTCGACCACATAAAATAAATAGCAGGGATAATAAAAAGTGTAAGGATAAGTGAGAACACTGTTCCTCCAACAATTACAACACCCATACCAACACGGCTGGTAGATGCAGCACCTAACGACATAGCAATAGGCAACGCACCAAGTGCAATAGCTAAACTGGTCATTAAAATCGGGCGAAGGCGCGATTCTGCGGCTTCCATAATTGCTTCGTATTTTGGTTTGCCTTCTTCGCGAAGCTGGTTGGCAAATTCTACTATTAATATACCGTTCTTGGTAACAAGCCCGATAAGCATAATCGTACCGATCTGGCTAAAGATATTCCAAGTCTGCCCGAACAGCCAAAGCGACAATAACGCCCCTGCGACCGCCATAGGTACCGTAAGGATGATAATAAACGGATCTATAAAGCTTTCAAACTGGGCGGCTAATATTAAATAGATAAGCAATAGTGCGAGTCCGAACGCAAACAACGTATTCGAGCTACTTTCTACAAAGTCACGCGACTCACCACCAAGATCGGTAGTAAATGTATCATCCAGTACTTTTTCACGAGCGCGCTCCATAGCATCAATACCATCGCTGATACTCATACCCGGCGAAAGTCCTGCCGATACAGTAGCCGACATATACCTGTTGTTGTGGTATAACTGCGGCGGACTACTTTGTTCGTCTACCGTTACTAAGTTATCAAGCTGCAATAGCTGACCAGAACTGCTTTTTACAAATGTAGATGTAAGGTCTATTGGTGCATCACGGTCTTTCAGTTCAAACTGCCCCATAACCTGGTATTGCTTACCATTCATCATAAAGTACCCAAAACGTTGTCCGCTCAATGACAATTGTAATGTCTGCGCAATATCAAGTAACGATACACCAAGGCTTTGTGCCTTTTCGCGGTCTATAGTTACATTTATCTCCGGCTTATTGAATTTAAGGTTCACATCGGTCATAGAAAAAGTTGGATCTTTACTTACCTCGTCCATAAATTCCGGAATCTTCTCCCGTAGCTTTTCAAAGTTAGGTGCCTGGATAATATACTGAATTGGTGGCCCTCCCCTTCTGTTTACAGCAATAGTAGGCTGTTCTGATACAGAGGTTCTTGCTTCGCTGTAGCGTTTTGTCCATTTGGTAAGGTCGGCAGCAATTTCTTTTTGCGAACGCTCCCTGTCTTCTTTTTCTTTTAGTGCTATCCTTACACGACCGCTATTTACAGAAGCAGATCCAAATCCGGGCGATGTAATTACAAGGCTGGCTTTCACTTCGGGAATGGAGTCCTTAATAAGCTTTTCCATCTCCTGCATAAAGCGGTCCATATAGTCATAAGATGCACCTTCGGGAGCGGTAATATTCATACCTATAAAACTCCTGTCATCATACGGTGCTGTTTCCTTTTGGATGGTAGAATAGAAAAATGCAATAAGCCCGATACATATAATAAGAATAGGGAAACTTAACCATTTTCTTTTCATGAAACCTTTAAGCGAATCGGCGTAGCCTGAATTCAGCTTTTCGAAATACGGCTCTGTAAATTCGTAAAATCTTGATTTTTTATGTACCCCTTTTATAAGGTAAGCGTTAAGCATTGGTGTAAGCGTTAACGATACAAAGGCAGATATTAAAACGGCCGCTGCAATGACGACCCCAAACTCCCGGAAGAGCCTGCCCACAAATCCTTCAAGGAAAATAACCGGAAGGAAAACGGCTGCCAGTGTTATAGAGATTGAAATGACAGCAAAGAAAATTTCGTTCGCCCCTTTCATCGCAGCTTCAATAGGGGTCATCCCCTCTTCGACCTTTTTGAATATATTTTCGGTGACCACAATACCATCATCTACCACAAGACCTGTAGCCAATACAATAGCCAATAGCGTTAATACATTTATGGAGAAGCCAAAAATGTACATGATAAAGAACGTTGCAATAAGCGATACCGGAATATCCAGCAACGGGCGCAGTGCAATAGCCCAGTCCCTAAAGAAAAGGTAAATAATAAGTGTTACCAGTATAATAGATATAGCGAGTGTTTCAGCCACCTCCAATACCGATTTTTTAATAAACATTGTGTTATCAATAACAATATTAGTTACCAAATCGCCCGGAAGCTCTTTTTTCATCTGCTCATATTGCGCATAAAAAGCATCGGCAATTTCAACATAGTTGGTACCCGGCTGCGGAATAATAGCAAGACCAACAAGCTGCTGGCCTTCATTAGTCATTTTAGTTTCGAGGTTTTCCGGGCCAAGTTCTGCACGGCCAACATCGCTAAAGCGAACAATCTTTTCACCCTCCGATTTTATAATGATATTATTAAACTGTTCCGGATTGGAAAGGTTACCCAGCGTTTTAATAGTAAGTTCTGTATTGGCACCTGTAAGTTTACCTGTGGGCAGCTCTACGTTCTGACTGTCTAATGCGGCACGGACATCACTCACGGTAACACCGTATGCATTAAGCTTTACAGGATCAAGCCACATTCTCATAGCATAACGCTTTTGCCCCCATATCTGCACGCTGCTGACACCCGGAATGGTTTGCAGCCTTTCGGCAATAACATTCTCGGCATAGTCACTTAATTCAAGCGGATTACGGGTAGCGCTCTGCACCGTCATGGTAATAATAGGTTCGCTATCGGCATCTGCCTTAGAAACCACCGGAGGTGCATCTATATCCTGCGGAAGGCTTCTAACGGCTTGTGATACTTTATCACGCACGTCGTTAGCCGCTTCTTCAAGATTTTTTTCAAGTTCAAATTCAATGGTAATATTACTGGAACCCTGGTTACTTGACGATGTAATATTCCTGATACCGTCAATTGAGTTGATGGCTTTTTCCAGCGGCTCTGTAATTTGCGATTCTATAATGTCGGCGTTAGCACCCGCATAACTGGTACGCACCGATATTTGTGCAGGGTCGATAGATGGAAATTCCCTTACCCCTAAAAAGGTATAGCCTATTATACCAAATAGTATAATTGCCACATTCATTACGATAGTAAGTACGGGACGCTTAATGCTTAGTGTAGATAAACTCATACTACTTCGCTTTTTTAGTTACCGATACTTTTACCGGGGTTTCTTTCTTAAGCGTAAGTACGCCGGTGGTAAGTACTGTATCCCCGGCTTTAAGTCCCGAAAGTATTACAATATCTTTATCGGTACGGGTTCCGGTTTCTACCATGACCTCATCGGCTTTACCGTTTCTGGATACAAAAACCTTTTTCCCATCCTGTACAGGAAAAATGGCCTCGGTAGGAATTAAAAAGGCGTCATCCGTTTTATCTAACGGAAGTAATACGTTTGCAAATGTACCCGGAAGCAGTTTCCCGTGGCTGTTATCTGCTACTGCCCTTACTCTTAACGTTCTTGTAGCTACTTCTACAGCAGGTTCTAATGCATAGATCTTAGCCTGGAATTTTTCATCTGTTCCTGCAACGGTAAAGCTGATGTTTGAATTCACCTTCATCTGCGTAGCATATTTTTCAGGAATAGAAAAAGTAATTTTTATCTGGCTGCTGTTTACCAGCGTAGAAATTATAGTTTCAGGTGTAACATAAGTTCCCGGCGATATATTACGTAAACCTACAGTACCCGAAAACGGAGCCCTTATAGATGTTTTATTTATCTGCGCGTTTATTAGTTGGGTTTGCGCCTGTGCAGTTTTAAAGTCGGCACTGGCTATATCATACTCTTCCTGGCTTATGGCTTCTTTCTGCAAAAGAAGTTTAGCACGCCTTTCGTTTTCTCCGGCAAGTGTCTGCCTTGTTTTAGCCTGACCTGCCTGGGCACGAAGCTCAATATCATTGATCTTAACAAGCACCTGGCCTTTAGCAACTTTAGAACCTTCGGTAAAATATATTTTCTCTGCTATACCCGATACCTCTGTACGTACTTCTATCTGTTCGTTGGCATCGATAGATCCTGAAAGCGATAATGTATTGGCGAACTCCTGTGGTGCAACTACTACACCATTTACTGCCATAGCCGGTTTTTTGCCGTCTTTACCGCCCCCGCCACCGGAAGCTTCCATTTTTGCTTTTTTGTTTTCAGATATCCTGTAATACACAAGGGCACCAACACCCAAAAGTAAAAGAGTATAGACAATATATTTAACCTTCATAAAGTATATAGTAAAGTTATAGCCGGGCAAAACTACTCGAATAAAACCAGCATTTTTTTACTAAATTGTAAAAAATGACCAATTGAATTCATCAATTGTATATTTTCCCTGCCAATAAGTTGCACAAAGCTAACAGAATAAATTTTCTGTTGAAAAACATAGCTCATAGTTTAACAAAAAATATACCAGTATTTTCGCTCAGCACAGGTTTACAAGCTTTATTGCGGTTAAATAACATAATAGCGTCATAATGTAGTATTATGATTCCGTAACTCAATCTATTGCTTTTTTGGAACGCATTTCTTTTTTGAAGAAGAAACGGCAATACTTATTGCTCCAACAAGTAGTAACTCACTGTGCATATCGACATCAAAAACAAGCCTGATTAAAAAGGCCAGTGCTAAGCAGGTACCCAGTACGAACAACGATCGTAAAAGATATTGCCTTACTCCTAAAACAAAAGATGACTTTAAGAGCATATACATACAATCAGAGTCTGTATAGCAGCAATTACAATAAGGATAAGTTTTGTCATGGTTAATTATTTTTTGCCAGGTAATTACTTTTCATCTTTTTATAATTCACAAATAATATTGAAAGTGGAGCCACAATTACGGGCACAAATGTATCTGTATCAAAAAGCAGGCGCATTACGTAGCCAATAAGTATACAAATAGCAATTGTAAATACTACAGCAATTGCAAATCTTGTATTGAATGACATTGTAGATTTGTTGGAAGTGTTGGTTGGATTATTCATGATTTTAATGGTTGATTAATTTTACAGTACAAAGATGAAGCAATCGATTTCTAAAAAATTGTAAAATTGGGACAACACTATCTAATCTTCAAAATGCCAGTACGTCTCCTGGCTACCAAGACGGGTAAGCTTAGACAACAATGTTTTTGGCGATTGTGTAGTAACCGATTTAAAATGTTTTATAAAATGCGCCTGGTCGTAGTAAAGGCTGTATAGCGCAACATCGGTAAGGTTCGCCTCTTCTCCTGCCTTTTGTGAATAGTTTAATGCATTGCGAAACATCACCATCTTTTTATATTCTTCCACACTGCAGCAAAGGTGTTTTTTAAACAGGCGAAGCAAGGTCTTACGGTTTACGTTAAGTAAGTCAGACAGCTCCTCAACTTTGATAGTTCCGTTAGAGTTAAGTATTTCCTGAACACCTTTTTTTACAGAAGGCTCAGTGAAACCATTATAATTATCCGCAAAAAAACTATCAAGCAAAGCGGCTTTTTGTTCAGCATTCTTTTCTGCATATACCTGTTCAAGCATATTTATATAATCCTCTCCAAAACAGTCAAGGTTATTTATCGACCGGTCAAAAAATTCACCTAATGGCTCTTTAACGAAATGATTCAGCCCAAGCGGATTAAATACAATTCCGATTTTATTAAAAGCACCGTTAAGCTCCACCTTAAAATTTTTATCGGTGTTAATAGAATAAAAAGAAGATATGGCGCTGCTTGTTGACGGAAGCACCTGCGACCCTTCGTTGGTAAGGCTTACATGAGAACCTTTATATATAGTGATAGCATGCTTGTAATTAGGATAGAAGAAAAACTTTTTACTGAATCCGGGATCGTCAGACACATGAAAATAGTAGTAGTCAATATATCTGGCTACCAACTCATTTTTGGGTTTAACTGTTACAAAGCTGCCTTTTGAATCCAAAATTGATGTTTTTGCTGAAGGTAAATATAGTAAATCGCAATTTTATTCGCTAGCAAGTTATCCCGAATTATGGTTTTTTAGTGGAAGCTCCTAAACAGCTAAAAACTACGGGAAGACCACAGCCTCATTGGAAAAACTAAAGAAATACAAAACAATAATATTAGGAGTTTCGAATAAAAATATAAAATAAACTTAAAAATAATTTTTAGACTAATCTAAATTTATACTTTTGTAAAACTAATTATAAGTTTAGATAATGAAAACATACGTTCAGTTACTACTGATCTTCGCTTCGATACCCCTGTTTGCACAAAACGGAACCGTAAAAGGAAAAATAACGCAAAATAATGATCCCGTACCTGCGGTAAGTATTATTGTTACCCCAACAGGTATATCGCTTGCTGCCGATAATGATGGCTATTACCAGATTAAAGATCTGCCATATGGTAACTATGAGATTATTTTTAGTTCAGTAGGATTAAAAACAGAACGTAAAAAAATAACCATCAACAAACCTGAAACAACGCTGAACATAGCTTTGAAAGATGATAACCAGGAAATGGAGGAAGTAGTAATTACCGGAACCATGAAGGAGATTAGCCGAAGCGAAAGCCCTATTCCTGTGGAGATAATTACTCCTAAGTTATTTAAGAAGAACCCTACCGCCAGTTTATTCGAAGCTGTGGGTATGATAAACGGGGTTCAGCCTCAGCTTAACTGTAATGTGTGTAACACGGGCGATATTCATATTAACGGAATGGAAGGGCCTTATACTATGATATTGATAGACGGCATGCCCATTGTAAGTGCGCTTTCTACCGTTTACGGCCTTAGCGGAATACCCAACAGTATTGTAGAACGTATAGAAGTTGTAAAAGGTCCGGCATCTTCGCTATATGGATCGGAAGCTATGGGTGGAATCATCAACGTTATTACAAAAACACCAACCAAAGCGCCGGTTATAAGTGCCGATTATTTCACTACAAGTTGGGGAGAGCAAAGCCTTGATGGTGCTGTAAAAATTAAAGCTGGAGAGGCAACATCATTATTAGGTGTCAACTATTTTAAATATGGCGTTCGTGCCGATAAAAACCGCGATAATTTTACCGACGTTACCCAACAGGATCGTATATCGTTATTCAACAAATGGAATTTTGAACGTAAAGAAAATCGACTTTTTAGCCTTGCCGCACGCTATGTGTATGAAGACCGATGGGGTGGAGAAATGAACTGGACAAAACAATTCCGTGGTAGCGACAGTATTTACGGCGAGAGCATTTATACCAAACGTGCTGAAGTTATCGGGTTATATCAACTTCCTACAACAGAAAGGATATTTACGCAGTTCTCGTACAACTGGCATGACCAGAATTCTTATTACGGCGACACACCGTATATGGCAACACAGCAGGTAGCTTTTGTTCAGGCGTATTGGGATAAGCAATTTGGCGAAAACCATACCTTTTTACTGGGTGCAGCGATGCGCTACACCGATTATGACGACAACACGCCTGCGACTGCAACCGAAGATGGCTTAGGTAATAGACCACAAAGGACGCCGCTTCCCGGTTTATTCATACAGGATGAATGGACCATTAACGAGAAACACAAACTATTGGGCGGTTACCGTTTTGATTATGACAAGAATCATGGTGGTGTACACTCGCCAAGAGTAGCTTATAAATATGCCCCAAACACAAACAACACCATAAGGGCAAGTTTTGGTACAGGTTTTAGGGTAGTAAATTTATTTACCGAAGACCATGCTGCACTTACAGGCGCACGCGATGTTATAATTGCCGAAGAACTAAAGCCGGAACGATCATTTAATGGTAATCTTAACTACGTACTGAAAGTGCCTACCGACTTTGCTTTTATAGGATTTGATGTTACAGGTTTCTACTCTTATTTTACCAACAAGATCGTAGGTGATCTTGATACCGATCCAACAAAGATTATTTACGACAACCTTGGAGGCCATGCCATATCTCAGGGTATATCGTTAAACACCGACCTTACTTTTACTTTTCCGCTGAAAGTATTAGCAGGGATATCATATATGGATGTTTTTCAGATGGAAGATAATGCATTTGGGAAGCTGGAGCGTACGCAGCAGTTGCATGCACCAAAATGGTCGGGGAATTTTATTGGTACCTACAGCTTTCGTAATAACTATAGCGTAGATGTTACTGGTAACTGGTACGGGCCAATGCGCCTTCCGATTCAGCTTAACGATTACAGGCCGGAATATTCGCCTTGGTTTTGTACGGCTAACATTCAGTTTACTAAAAAATTCAGTTCGGGACTTGAATTTTACGGGGGTATGAAAAACGTATTCGATTTTGTCCCTAAAGATCCGCTTATGCGTCCGTTTGACCCTTTCAACAAAAATGCGGCAGATCCTGTAAGTAACCCTAACGATTATACTTTTGACACCAGCTATAACTACGCTTCAATGCAGGGACGAAGGGTGTTTTTAGGGATACGCTATAATATGTTTTAATATGATGTTTGACGACAGGAGAAATCTCAGATGCTAAACAGAGATTCCTCAACTCCGTTTCACTTCGTTCGGAATGACGACACTGATATAAAATGAAAAAACTACTGTACATAGCAATCTTTCTCTTCACTGTTTCCATCGGCTACAGCCAGAAAAACTATGTAATAACGTTTAAAGATCTTCCTCAGAAAATGGCTGAAGAGTCCCGCCATATACTTATAAAAATGCATACCGACTGGTGTGCTGTATGCAAATTACAGGACCGGCAGATTGAAAAAGACAAAGCCCTTCAACACCAATTGGCTAAGGGCCTTTACTATATTGAATTTGATGCAGAATCGAGAGAATCTCTTGTATTTAATGGTACAGAGTATAACTTTATACCTCATGGTACCGGAGGCTTACACGCCTTAGCCGCTGAACTAAGCGAAACCAAAGCTTCTTACCCTGCCTGGATATTACTATCTCCTGATTATACTATTCTGGCTCGCTATAACGGCTTATTGAAAAGCGGGGAGCTAAGGGAGATTTTATCTAAAATCAGCCAATAATTATTTGTTTATCGGCACCGGCTCTTTGTTCTCGTTAATGGCAACAAACGTAAAGTTTCCTGTGATTGCTTTCTCGCGTGTTGGCGAATACATATCTTCCACAAAAATTTCTACATGTACCTGCATACTGGTGTTACCAATATGGGTTACTTTACCGATTAACTCAGCAAAAGTTCCCGCCGGGATAGGTTTTTTAAAATCGATACGGTCGCTGCTTACAGTAACCACTCTCTGCCTGCTGAAACGGGTAGCCGTAATAAAAGCTACCTCATCCATAAGGTGCATTGCGGCACCTCCAAAAAGGGTATCGTAATGGTTTGTAGTATTAGGAAATACTGCCTTAAATATATGTGTTTCTGCTGCGTCTATTTTTTCCTGTAAAGTCATTCTAAGTTTATTTGTTTTTAAGTTCGCCCCATACTACATAGGTACTTCCCCATGTAAATCCTGCTCCAAAGGCAGTAAGCAATATTTTATCGCCCGGGTTAAAATCTTTGTGGAAATCCCAAAGGCAAAGCGGTAAAGTTGCAGCGGTCGTGTTACCGTAACGCTCTATATTTACCTTTACTTTTTCTTTGGCAACACCAAGGTTCTGGCCTACAGCATCTATAATACGCAGGTTAGCCTGATGTGGCACCACCCAGTTGATATCGTCTGTAGTAAGGTTATTTCTTTGCAGGAGTTCGTTACTTGTACTCGTCATGCCGTTAATTGCATTTTTAAATACAGTACGCCCGTCCTGGCTAACATAATGCCTTTTACCTTCAATAGTCTGATCGCTTGTGCCTTCTGCCGATCCTCCAGCCGGAACCGAAAGGAACTGCACTCCGTTACCGTCAGATTTATAAATGGCATCCATAACAGCGGCGTCACCTGTAGATGGCTCTAACAGTACTACGCCTGCGCCATCACCAAAAAGCACGCAGGTATTGCGGTCTTCGTAGTTTACAATAGCGCTCATTTTATCGGCTCCTACCAACAGTACTTTTTTGTGCCTGCCGCTTTCAATAAACGATGCCGCTACCGACAGCGCATATAAAAAGCCGCTGCATGCCGCATTAAGGTCGAAACCCCAAGCGTTAATTAATCCTGCTTTTTGTGCTGCAAGTGGTGCAGCAGGTGCTAAGTTATGATCTGGTGTAGATGTTGCTAATATAAGGACCTCTATCTCTTCCGGCTTAACACCCGAACTTTCAAGAAGGTTTTGTATTGCCAGCGCAGCCATATCAGATGTGGCTTTTCCTTCCTCTAAAATGCGCCTCTCTTTAATTCCTGTCCTGCTTAAAATCCATGCGTCAGACGTGTCTACCATCTTTTCAAGGGCAGCATTGTCCAGCACGGTTTCCGGGACGTAACCCCCAACAGCGGTAATCGCTGCATTTATTTTGGTATTCATATAGTGTACTTGTGATTTCATCTTAAAATCATACCTGCCACTGTAACAGCAGCAGGTATAATTGCAGGCCTATAGGCTTACGTGCTGACCAACGCGCAACTGCTGCGCGGCGCCAACCATTTCAACCAGGGCCTTTTTGGTTTCATCCCAGTGGCGGGTTTTAAGTCCGCAATCAGGATTTACCCAAAGCTGTTCTGCCGGGATAACCTTTTGTGCCTTATCCATAAGCGCAACCATCTCTTCTTTTGACGGTACACGTGGCGAGTGAATATCATATACCCCCGGCCCTATCTGGTTAGGATACTTAAAATCGGCAAAGGCATCCAGCAACTCCATTTGAGAACGCGAGCATTCAATGGTTATTACATCGGCATCCATATCGGCAATGTTTTCTATTATATCATTAAATTCAGAATAGCACATATGGGTATGTATCTGGGTTGTATCGTTAACACCAGATGCAGAAACCCTGAATGCCTTAACCGCCCACTTAAGGTAATCCTGCCAACAGCTCTTGCGAAGCGGAAGCCCTTCCCTTATTGCCGGTTCGTCTATTTGTATTATTTTAATTCCTGCTGCCTCAAGATCGGTTACCTCATCCCGTATAGCAAGTGCAATCTGCATACATGTGTCACGGCGCGGCTGATCGTTCCTTACGAAAGACCATTGCAATATGGTAACCGGGCCTGTAAGCATACCTTTTACTAATTTATCGGTAAGCGATTGTGCATAGGCAGACCACTTAACCGTCATAGGTTCCGGCCTTGATACATCTCCATAAATAACCGGCGGTTTCACGCAACGGCTACCGTAACTTTGCACCCATCCGTTTTTGGTAAAGGCAAAACCCTGAAGCTGCTCACCAAAATATTCAACCATATCGTTACGTTCAAACTCTCCGTGTACCAGTACATCGATACCCGTTTCTTCCTGAAAACGTATGGTTTCTTCAGTCTCTTTTTTTACAAGCTCTTCGTAATGCTTTTGAGTGATATCGCCTTTTTTAAGCGATGCCCTCCAGCTTCTTACTTCCGGCGTTTGCGGAAACGAACCGATAGTGGTAGTTGGAAACAATGGCAGTTTTAAAGCTGTTGCCTGCAATGCTGCCCTCGTGCTGAAAGGATTGGTACGCTGCGCCTGTTCTTCGGTAATACCCGCAACCCTCTGCTTAACGTTTGTATTATGTATAAGTGCCGATATCTTTCTGGCATTAACCGCTGCAATATTTTCTTTTAGGCTGTTAGCCGCATGGGTTATATTTTCGCTGTTAGCCAGTTGTTTTATTACAGCAACCTCGTTTATTTTTTGTTTGGCAAAAGCCATCCATTGTTTTATTTCAGGCGATAATGCTTCTTCATTTGTCTCAAGATCTAAATCGTATGGAGAATGCAGTAACGAACATGAAGGCGAAATGATAACGCGATCCTTTCCTAATTTTTGTACTGCTTTATCTATTATTTTTAGCGATGCCTGAAAATCATTCTTCCAGATATTACGCCCGTCTACAACTCCTAACGACAGGCTGGTTTCCTGCGGAAGGATGTTTAATATAGCGTCTAACTGCTGCGGCGCGCGAACTAAGTCTACATGAAGCGCACATACGGGTAATAAAACTGCAAGTTCGGCATTGTCACCCAGTTCTTCAAAATAAGTAGCAAGCAATATTTTTAATGCCGGAAAAGCATTTTTTATCTCGTTGTAAACATATAAATAAGCCTCTTTATCTTTTGCGGAAAGATCCATGGCTAAGAAAGGTTCGTCAAACTGTATCCATTCAGCACCATTTGCTACAAGGTCTGAAATAATTTCCAGGTAAACCGGAAGCAGGTTTTTAATAAGGCTTATCTTTTCAAAACCTTCTTCTTTTTCTTTACCTAAAAGCAGGTAAGTAACCGGGCCTATAATTACAGGCTTAGTAAGTATACCCTGTTCTTTAGCCTCTGTAAACTCCTGAACTATTTTTTTAGAGAAGTACGAGAACTGCTGCCCTTTATAAAATTCGGGCACTATATAATGGTAATTGGTATCAAACCATTTTGTCATTTCCATTGCGGTAATATCGTTACCGTCTTTCTGATAACCGCGTGCCATAGCAAAATACAGATCGGTATCGTTTTGGCCTTTAAGGTTTTCATAACGCGAAGGGATAGCCCCCAATGCAAATGACAGGTCGAGTACCTGATCATAAAATGAAAAATCGTTAGACGGTATAAGGTCTATGCCCGCCTGTTGTTGCAACTGCCAGTTTTGCAGCTTTAATTGTCCGGCGATTTCTGCCAGCTCGTTACCGGTAATTTTACCGGACCAGTAATTTTCGCAGGCTTTTTTTAATTCCCTGCCGCTACCAATTCGTGGGTAGCCAAGATTGTTTGTGAACATTTTTTTGCTTTTAAAAATTAATAATTTTAAAAGCTCTTTTGCCCATTTCACAATGCCTTAAGAAGTATGGCAGGTCTGGGCATAGAAATTCCATGCAAAAAACCGAAACCAATTGCTTCAAACCGCGAAAGCATTGTCAAGTAAGTAATGGCAGGTCTCCTGACTTGTGCCGTTTTTACCGTCCTTCCCATACGCCGCGGCATACAGTGAACATAATTGGTAAAAACCTTGGTGTGGCACTTACAGTTGCGCGACAGTTCGTGATTTACACACGATTCCCTTTTAATTTTGGCCTTCGCCGAAAACCATTCCCGTTTGAAAGAAATTAAGTAAAGAACTTATTACGGCTGCAAATATACCAACTATAATTTATATAAAAGCCTGCATCCACCATATTGGTGAATGCAGGCAGCTAACTCAAACGTTATTGTTTATAAACGATTTTGCTCCTCGGTGGTCTGGCGTTGCTTACCCCCCTCCAGTTTCTGGTTACCAAAACGGTACCTGAACTGTATCCTAAAGCTCTGTGAATCGCCATAATCATAGGAAGTACTATACTGATTGGCATAACTAGTGGTAAATCTTTGCTTCTCTCCCCTGTAAATATCAGAGAAGATAAATGCCAGTTCTGCGCGGTTTTGAAAAAACTGCTTTTTAAAACTTACCGACATTGTAGATATTCCGCTGATGGTAAATGTGCCTATAACCCTTGGTGAGCCATAGCCAAAATTCAGCTCTCCAAAAAAATCTTTCTTTTTGTTCAGCGTAAAGCGGTTGTTGGTATCGCCGTTAAATGCTGCTTTTTTATTTACATACAGGTTACCATCTACCCCTTGAAAGGTGTTTGCAAGATGTACCACGCTAGCCTGTACCCCAAATTGCCACCATGGAAAAATTTCCAGATTGGTATTGAAATCAAGCCCAAAGGCTGTGTTCTTATCTATATTGGTTACCTGCCTAACAAGTGTATTGGTGTCATAATCCTGGTAGGCAACATCCATAGTAGGGTCTTTCTCATAGCGATAATATAAATCGAAATTGTATTTGCTGTACAGCGTATATTGTAGGTTAAAGTTATGTGTTATAGTAGGCTGCAACCTTGGGTCACCTGCACTATAAGAGTATGGCGTGTTGTACGACCTGAAAGGGTTTAACGCGCTATATTGCGGCCTTACAATTCGTTTGCCATAGGATGCGCCAATCTGGTGATTATCGGACGCTTTGTATAAAGCATATACTGTTGGAAAGAGCTTAAAATAATCCTGAGTATTTATTTCTCCCGTGCTTTGCGAATTGCCTTCAAGACGGGTATGCTCACCGCGAAGCCCGGCTTTTAATCCCCACTTGCCAATTTCTTTATCAAGCCCTACGTAACCTGCAAGTATGTGCTCATCATACAAAAAGCGATTTTCCATATCGAGGTTTGGATTCGGATTACCCGTTGTAACATCAAGGTAATTAAAATCGTTGTTGGCACTTACCGACCCATACCGTAACCCTGCTTCAACATTAGAGCCAACCAGTTGCCCTGTATAATCGGCCTGTGCCGAAAAAAGATTAATACGCCGTGTATCTCCACTGGAAATTACATTCTGCCGGTACGGTGCTTCATCAGGCAAAGAGAAATCGGCTGTTATCTGCTGATCCTGGTTATAGTAATACTGTGTAATATCAGAACCAACAGTAATTTTATGCAGGTTATTAAATTTATGTTCGTACGATCCGTTTACGGTGATATTCTTTTGCGGATAATCGCGGTGATTGTGGCTGTTGTAAAGCGAATCTAGCTGCCCCATGCCATCATAGATGTAGGTTGGATTATGTATGTTTGCCGTACTCTTTAAACTGGAAAATCCGTTTGCGCCAACCGTTACCGTGTTCAGGGTATCAATAGTATATTCGGCAGTGAGGTTATAGCTGTTTTGCTGTAATGCCCTGAAATGCGATTTCTCTCTGGTATTCCATACCGAGGCTACACTATTATCGGGATTGAAATATTTTACCGTGCTATTGCTCTCGCCATAGTAATGTCCTGACCCAAACATATAGCCACCGTAAACCGCAAAACGGTTGTGTTTATAATAATGATTGGTAGACACCACTCCTTTAGGATACATAGATTGCACATAGGCACCTGATACCCCACCCCTATAGCCAACACCTATATTTTTCTTCATCTTAATATTAAGTACCGCACTACCCTGCGCCTCATATTTAGCCGGTGGAGTCGTAATCACTTCTATCGATTTTATATCATCGCCACTGGTGTTTTCTAAAAGGTTTTTTAGCTCGGTGCCCGTTAGGTAAACTTTCCTGTCGTTTATCGTTACAAGTACACCACTGCTCCCACGGATTGACAATCCTCCCGAGGCGTCTACACCCGGGGTTTTCCTTATTATTTCCCATGCATTGTCTGACGAGAGAATGGAATTCTCAACATCAAACTCAAGGCGGTCTATCTTTCGTTTTACAACGGGCCTTTTTTGGTTGATAACAACGTTATCGAGTTCTTTTGTTCCTGCTTTCAGGGTTACATCAGGAAGTACGGTATCTGCGGTTATTGTAATTTGCTGCTTATGGTTTTCAAAACCAATGGTGCTTATTGAAAAAGTATAATCCCCATGCGGTAGATTCTTTATTTCAAAATGGCCGTTCTCATCGGTAAATGATGTTTTTACGGCAGTTGAATCCTGCACCGACTTCAGTACTACATCAGCGAATGCTATAGGCTGTTTAGCAATATCATATACATTGCCCGACACGGCGGGGTTCTGCGCCATGCCGTTCAATGAGAGTAAGACAAACAGAATTAATAACCCGTGTTTTTTGTAGCTGCTAAATACCAGATTGATGATTGAACCCATGATGATTGTTTGATGATTGACAGGGCAAATCTCTGCATTTGTTTTGGTTATGATGGTTAATGCTCGGTTAACGACAGGTTAATGACATCAACAGCTATGCTTTTAATGCAATAAAAACATAGTTTTGTACTTGCAGCACTACATTAAACTATGAAGCAAAAAATAACCTTTCTTATCTCAGGATGTATCCTTACTGTTGTGGCACTCGCCCTTATACAGGCTTATTTTATTTATAACACGTACCTTCTTAATGCCAAAGAAGCCAATCAGGCTATTAACAGCCAGCTTCTCGCCATGGAAACCACAGGAAAACTGGACACGCTAAATAATGTCTGGATGGAAAAAACCAAATGTTTTGTTGATTTGTATTATAACAAAAAAGCAACGAAGCAGGATTATGTAAAACTGATAAAAAAAACGGAAGACTCGCTTTCTGATGTGATCTCTAAATTTATTATTAAGGAAAAATTTTTTGAAGGGTATGATGTAACTTTTGCCAACTATATTGTTTCAGCAGGAATCTATAAAGACGATCCAAAAAAAGCAAAGCCGTTATTTTCAGGAAAGATGTTGCTTTATGGTAATAATCCCGACAGAAATGCCGAAACACAGGCATCGCAATCTACATGGCATGGAGACAGCAATAAACAATTTAATTTTGTAGTGGTTACAGAGCGGTACTACAGCATTGAGAACTGGGAAAAAAATGTATTCATAAAAATGTCGGGGCTGCTGATATTCTCTGTTTCCCTGTTGATATTTGTAGTCGCTTTATTTTACTTGTCTATAAAGAACCTTATTACCCAGAAAAAGATAGCCGACATAAAAACCGACTTTGTAAACAATATTACCCACGAATTCCAGACACCTCTGGCAGCACTTGATATTGCCGTAAAAACCCTGCGAAAAAAAGAAGGCGAACTCACCGAAGAACACTTTACTACATCCCTTGACATAATAGACCGCCAAAATATACGCATGCAAAAATTGTTCAGTCAGGTTACAGAGGCCTCCTTAACCGATGATACTATTACACCGTTAAATGCTCAAGCAATAGATTGCAGTACGATAAAAGAGATCATCACCGATTTTGCATTATCCCATCCGGCCATATCGGTTAACTGCGATAAGAGTTCGGCAGTGCTGCATATTGACAAACTGCATTTAACCACACTATTGGTTAACCTGTTAGACAATGCCGTGAAATATGGTGCAGATACAATATCGGTAAACCTTGAGGACACACCTGATCACTCGGTTTTAACTGTAAAGGATAATGGCATAGGTATTCCCGTAAAGGAACAAAAAGCTATATTCGATAAATTTTACCGTGTCGAAAAAGGCAATATACATACTACTAAAGGACTCGGACTTGGACTGTATTACATACAGCAGATCGTAAAGGCCTACAAGGGCAGTATATCCGTAAAAAGCGTTGAGGGCACGGGCTCAGAATTTATAATTTCAATTGCAAAGCCATGAAACATATATTATTGGCAGAAGACGATTTTGATTACGCCAGCATACTAAAGCAGTACCTTGAAATATCGGGGTTTACCGTTACATGGGCAAAAGATGGTGCCGAAGCGTTACTGCTTTTTCCACAAGCTAAACCTGACATTTGTGTGTTTGATGTAATGATGCCAAAAATGGATGGCTTTACGCTTGCTGAAAACATAATTACCGACTATCCCGAAACGTCTATTGTTTTTCTTACCGCTAAGGGTATGAAGGAAGATAAGATACGTGGTTTAAAACTGGGTGCCGATGATTATGTTGTTAAACCTTTTGAAGCCGATGAGCTTATACTCCGCATAAAAAATATCCTGAAGCGTTCGCAGCGTTCGTATAGCGCTACTCCCGAAGGCAATAACAAGCTCACCATTGGCAGTTATGCGTTTGATGGTGCTAATTATACACTTACCAACAATGATACGTTACATCGCCTGACGGAACGCGAAGCAAACCTTATCAGCTATCTCTTTGACAACAGGAACCGTGTAATAAAACGTGACGAAATACTAAGCAAGGTATGGGGTAGCGATGACTTTTTCTCAGGAAGAAGCATGGATGTTTTTATCAGCCGTTTACGGAAGTACTTTGCTGAAGATCCCTCTATTGCAATAGTAAGCTACCGTGGGTTGGGACTGGAATTTAAGATAGATAAATAGCTTGAAGGTGATTCGGAATCAGAATCAAATAATCTAACTACAGAATAAGCAGTTAAACCAGTTGCCCGCTAAATTTTTCCCTATACATTTTCGGGGTCATACCCACATTCTTTTTAAACAGGGTTCGGAAAGTTTTTAAGTCATTATACCCCGATTCCAGCATAACTTCAAGTATACTGTGGCGCGATTGTTCCAGCATTTGCTTGGCAGCCTCAATACGTGTTTTTTGCAGGTATTCTATTGGGGTTATTCCGGTTACCTGCTTAAAGCGGCGTACAAGGTTTCGCCTGCTCGACGGTACATCGGTAATAAGCTCTTCGATTGTGCTGGCAGTATTAAAATGTTTCTTTATTTCGTCCTGTGTTTTTTTAACCAGGTCGTCGCCATGGTCTTCTGCGGGTGTAAATGTGCCAAAATAGGTTTGCCTGTTTCTGTCAAGATCTATAGAAAATACTTTTGCCGCTTTTACCGCAATTTTTTTACTGCAATAAATTTCAAGCAGCAGCATTAGCAGGTGGAATGTATTGGTCGCGCCTCCGCTGGTATATACCCTGTCCTGTTCGGTAACTACCGCTTCTGCCTGCAATTGTACCAAAGGGAATAATTTGGCAAATGCACTTTCTGCGTTAATATGCGTTGTAGCAGGTTTATTGTCTAACAACCCCGAAGCACCAAGCAAAAAAGCACCCGTGCAAAAACTCGCCACAGCAGCACCTCCTTTATATTGACCCTGAAGCCACGGCACCCAGGCTATATTTGTTTTTAAGGATGTTGCCAAATCTTCTCCTTTAAAAGATGGTATCATTATCAAATCGTAATCCACATCTTTTGTTATCGCTTTCGGCGAATGCCCCGGATAAACCAATCCTTCATGTTCCGGCAAATGAATAAGGCTAATCGTAAAAGGAGCGTCTTTACCTTCCTGCGTATAGAAACGATTGGCTGTTTCAAATACATCTAATATGGCAGCGACACTTAGCAGGCGGTGGCCTTTAGTTAATAAAATTCCTAATTGCATAACGGTATAATTACAGGTAAAACAAATATAATTGCTTTTTGGCTCAAACGCCCCCTTAGATTGACTTTTTATAACAGCATATCTATAATTTTCTTAACTTAACTTTGTCATAAGACATTCATAATAAACTTTTTGACAAAATAAATCCTAAATAATTACGAAAACAGTATACTACCAATTTTAACCTGTTACACATAACCCAACACTTATAATTATGAAAAAACTAACCAGCCCCTTATCTCTTAACACCGATCTGGCCTCCCTTATTTTAAGGGTTATTTTTGGCGGGATGTTTATTTACCACGGATTGCCAAAACTTACAGGCTACAGCCAGATGGTTGAAATGTTTGGAGACCCTATTGGCATTGGCAACGAGCTATCAGTTATCCTGGTCATCTTTTCCGAATTTTTCTGCGGGCTATTTATACTCTTAGGATTTTTGACACGATTTTCGGTAGTACCGGTATTCATAACTATGCTTGTAGCTTTTTTTGTAGCGCATGGCAACGATGAATTTACCGTAAAAATGCTACCGTTTGTGTATCTGTTTTTATGCGTAGTAATATTTATTCTTGGTAGCGGAAAGTATTCGGCAGATGCGGTGCTATTTAAAAAAGGATCTCATACTACCCAATACTAGCAGACTATTCACTCAACAACACCTCAAAAAACACCCTCATGAACATACTATTTATTATACTTGGAATTATAGCTATACCGTTTATTATCGCACTGTTTGTGCCTAAAACATATGGTGTAGAACGCAGTACTTTAATCGCAAGCCCTAAACATGAAGTTTTTGAATATATAAAGATCATAAAGAACCAGGATCATTACAGCAAATGGGTGCAGACCGACCCCAATATGAAAAAAACATTTACAGGGGTTGATGGCACCATTGGTTTTATATATGCATGGAACGGAAACAGCAAAGCCGGCGAAGGCGAGCAGGAAATTACCGGCGTTACCGATGGCGAACGCATTACTACAGAAATACGTTTTGTACGCCCCTTTAAAAATGTTGGACACGTTTATATGACTACCGAAGCCGATACAGAACACAGTACCAAAGTAACATGGGGAATGACAGGCAGAAGTCCGTACCCTTTAAACCTGATGACTGCAATGATGAAAAATGTATTAGGCAATGACATTTCTTTTAGCCTGGGTCAGCTTAAAAAGATCCTGGAGCACAGATAGAAAACAAATTAATCTAAATAATTATGGCTGGTTTAAATCCATACCTAACGTTTAACGGTAAGACCGAAGAGGCGTTTAACCATTACAAAAATGTGTTTGGCGGCGAGTTCGCCATGACAATGCGCTTCGGTGATGCTAAAGAACATGTGCCAACACCTGATGCCGAAAGCAACCGCATTATGCATATTGCACTGCCTATTGGTAAAAGCGTACTTATGGGCAGCGATACAATGAACGGTGCCGATGTTAAAGAAGGTACCAACGTGACCATATCTTTTAATCCCGACAGCCGTACTGAGGCCGACAGGATTTACAAAGGCCTTGCGGAAAGCGGCAAGGAAATCATGCCAATGGAAGACACTTTTTGGGGTGACTATTTTGGTGTGGTTACCGACAAATTCGGCATCAACTGGATGGTGAATTACAGTGCGATGATGGCATAACATCTAAAACATGCAGTGTGCTTGTCATTTCGACGATAAGAGAAATCTCGTTTAATTCCAAAATCGTTCAACAAAGATTTGATCGTAAGTCGGCTTACAGCCTCGTGCCTCGATTCAAATGCATCCTGATCAAAATGAAAGAACCTTTTTAAATCAAATTAAAATCTAAAGCTATGTTTAAAGACACACAAGCATTCAGTGGTTATTCGGTAAACGATACCGCAAAAGCAAAAGACTTTTACCACGGCGTTTTAGGGCTTGAAGTAAAAGAAGCAATGGAAGGAATGGTATTGCAATTGCACATTAATGGCGGAATTCCCATTATGTTGTATGAAAAACCAAACCACGAACCGGCAACCTTTACAGTGCTTAACTTTCCTGTACAGGATATTGAAAAGGCGGTTGCCGATCTTAAAGCCAAAGGCGTAACTTTTGAAAGCTACGACTTTAAAGACCTGAAGACCGACAGTGATAATATCTCCCGAAGCGAAGGTCCAAAGATTGCCTGGTTTAAAGACCCGGCAGGAAATATTTTATCGGTACTGGAGGAGTAAAAATCAGCGGCAACTATTCAGTGTTTAGTCGCAGTTTACAGTACCAAATCATCAATCAAAAAACGAATAATTATGCCTAAAGAAATCATCCGCCAGTTAGAGTCGGCTTTAAATGACACCCTTCATTTATTGGAATCTTTTACAGAAAAAGAATTGAATATAGTACCGTTTAAAGGAAGCTGGACCGCAGCCCAGGTTGCAAGGCATCTGTACAAATCGGAAACAGGGATAGACCAAATTTTCTATGCACCATCTCAACCCGCTGACAGGGATCCCGAAGAAAAAGCGGCATGGATGAAGGAACTATTCCTGAACTTTGAAAACAAAATGAAATCTCCCGACTTTATTTTACCCGAAGAAAAACATTATGAAAAGGTAGCTCTGGAAGAGTCATTGGAAGATGAAAAAACAAAAGTGCTGGAAGCTGTACAAAACAGCAATCTGAGTGAAATAGCAATATTATCTGAGGACCATCCGTTAAATGGCAGCACCAAATTGGAGATACTCCACTTTTTAACCTACCACACCATGAGGCATAACCATCAGATACGCAAGATAAAGCAAGCGTTGAATTAATTTGAGTCGCAATTTACAGTGTTTTTGTCATTCTGAAGAAGAATATTAATACTTCACTCTGCTTCGCGAACGTTCAGAATGACAAAACCCCTGATAAATTACTTTGCGTTAAAATAATACGAGATAGTTACCGAAGTTTCAGGCGCAACCACACCCTCCTGATGACGTGCCTCTACACCATTAAGATAAATATACATATCGTAATGCACCTCTATTCCGGGAGTTGATACAAAGTCGGCTTTAAGGGTTGCTTCAAAAGGCATTTCTACAGTTATCGGCTTCTCCCATGTAAGTAATGACTGGTATTCTTCGGGAGCTTCTACCAATGCCCCAGTTGGATCTGAATAAGTAATCTTTGTTACCACAGATCTGTCAACAACCAACTTGTATTTAACATCAATAATCTGGGCAAGGCTCTCTGCCTCGTTGTCGCCGTCCCCGCTACATGAAAGTACAGAAAAAAGCAACGGAAGGGCAATCAGTATGAATACCGATCTTTGTAAAATTCTTTTCATAAACAGGTTCGCGTTTGTTTTGTTATAAAAATTAATGCCGTGTAAGACAGCCGCTAAAGTAGCTATAAATTGTTTATGTCAACAAAAAAAGAGGAAGCAGTTGCTCCCTCTTTTACTATATTATTTATGTGATAAAATTCCCTGTTTAAGAACCTGTCCAAATTCATACATATCTTCAAATGAACAGTATAGTGGTACCGGAGCAAGGCGTATAACATTTGGCTCTCTCCAATCGGTAATAACACCCTGTTTCATCAGGTAGTCAAATAACGATCTTCCCTCTCCATGAAGGAATACCGATATCTGGCTTGCCCTTTCTTTAGGATCTGCAGGAGTGATAACTTCAAAATTACCTTTAACCTCCCTGTCAATTTCATGAAGGATAAATTCAAGGTAAGCAGTTATCTGGTCACGCTTAGCGATAAGTGCCGGCATACCAACCTCATCAAACATTTCTACCGATGCCAAATACGGCGCCAGCGAAAGCACCGGAAGACAGCTAACCTGCCAGCCGTTTGCCCCACGAATAGGGTCGAAATTAGGCTCCATTAAGAAACGGCGTTCTTTGTTATGTCCCCACCATCCGGCAAAACGTTTCAGGTCCATATCGTTATGGTGCATTTCGTGTACAAATGCCCCTGACGCGTTACCCGGCCCTGAATTCATGTATTTATAACTGCACCATGCGGCGAAGTCTACATTCCAGTCGTGAAGTTCCAACGCTATATTTCCCGCTGCGTGTGCAAGATCCCAACCTACATAGGCACCGGCATCCTGACCCGCTTTAGTTATGGTTTTCATATCAAACACCTGGCCTGTATAGTAGTTTACACCACCCAAAAGCACAAGGGCAAGCTCATCACCTACTTCGTTTATTTTGGCAAGAACGTCCTCAAGGCGAATATTGTGTTCGCCTTCACGCCTTTTAATTTGTACAATGGCATCATCAGGATTAAGCCCGTGGAATTTAACCTGGTTCTGAAGCATATACTGGTCGCTCGGGAAAGCCTTCTCCTCGCAAATGATCTTAAATCGCTTAGCGGTAGGATTGTAAAATGACACCATCAAAAGGTTAAGGTTTACAGTAAGGGTATTCATTACCGTCACTTCAGATGGTAAAGCACCAACAACCTTACTAAGCGGCACTGCAAAACGTTCGTGGTAGTCCCACCAAGGCTTATCTGCATAGAAGTGTCCTTCTACAGCCAGCTTAGCCCAGTCGTCCATAATTTCGTCGATATAGGCTTTAGTACGTTTAGGCTGAAGCCCAAGTGAGTTACCCGTAAAGTAGACAACCTGTTTACCGTTTACATGCGGAAAATGAAATTCTTCTCTATATTTAGCCAGTTTGTCTTTGGCGTCAAGCTGCTGTGCGTATTCTCGTGTATTTTGAAAATCCATTGTAGTTTGTTTGTTGTGGAGGTAAAAGTAAGGAATAATTAAAAAATGGTAAAATTGAATTTTGTTATGGAATTTCAAAAATCCGATCGTTGGATTTTTCGATTTCAGAAAGTTTAAAAATCAACAAAAAACTTAAATACTAAAAGTGCAACATTAAATTTTACATCTTTGATTTTCAAACATATAACACCTTCTAATATTACGCAGCAAAATGGCGTTTTGAGAACAGAAAGTGCAATATTAAATCATAAAAAAAGCGGCTAAAAAGCCGCTCTTAACTATATTTTTACCGATTATAAAATCAGCATTGCATCACCGTAAGTGTAAAAACGGTAACCTTCTTTAATTGCTTCGTCATAGGCTTTACGCATAAGATCATGACCCATAAATGCAGAGATCATCATCAATAACGTAGATTTTGGTGTGTGGAAGTTAGTAATCATACAGTCTGCCACGCTAAAATCATATGGAGGGAAGATAAACTTGTTTGTCCATCCAACATAAGGATTAAGTGTTTTAGCAGATGATACAGAGCTTTCCATAGCACGCATTGTAGTAGTACCTACAGCACATATTTTATGCTTGGCAGCTTTAGCCTTGTTTACAATATCACATGCTTCCTGGCTAATGATAAGCTCTTCTGAGTCCATTTTGTGCTTAGAAAGATCTTCTACCTCAACAGGGTTAAAAGTACCAAGCCCAACGTGAAGTGTAATTTCAGCGAAGTCTACACCTTTAATCTCTAACCTTTTAAGAAGGTGTTTAGAGAAGTGAAGACCTGCAGTTGGTGCTGCAACAGCTCCTTCTTCTTTAGCATAGATAGTCTGGTAACGCTCAGCATCTTCCGGCACTACCTCACGGTTTATGTACTTAGGTATTGGCGTTTCTCCAAGTTCTGTAAGCTTGTTACGGAACTCTTCGTACGAACCATCATAAAGAAAACGTAATGTTCTTCCACGTGACGTTGTGTTATCAATTACCTCAGCCACAAGAGAATCGTCATCTCCAAAATATAATTTGTTTCCTATCCTTATTTTTCTTGCAGGGTCTACCAATACATCCCAAAGGCGTTGCTCAGAGTTAAGTTCCCTTAAAAGGAAAACCTCAATTCTCGCTCCGGTTTTCTCTTTGTTACCATAAAGGCGCGCAGGGAAAACTTTAGTATTGTTAAGCACCATTACATCTCCTTCATCAAAATAATCCAATACATCCTTAAACAGCTTGTGTTCAATAGTTTTAGTTTTCCTGTCTATTACCATAAGACGAGCTTCGTCCCTGTTTTCAGCAGGAAACTCAGCAAGAAGTTCTTTTGGCAGGTTGAAATTGAAGTTAGATAATTTCATGTTCTATTTTTATTTTTAAGCAATATTGGCTTATTTGCCTACTACTCTAATTGCGTGCAAATATACTATCGCCAGATAGGCGTTGTCAAGTGTTTTGCCATATATTTATTGTAATTGCAAAAACAGCCAGTAAAACCGCTGTTTTATTTTGCTATAAAGTGCTTACCGTGAAGCCCAGCGTCTGCAAATCGTCCCAGAAAGAGGGGAATGATTTAGAAACGACCTCGGCATCGTTAATAATAATGGGCACTTTAATACCAAGCGGCGCAAAAGCCATGGCCATACGATGGTCGTTGTAGGTTGCAATGGCAATATCTTCTTTACTATCGCCCGATGGTGCCAGTGTAAGGCTATCGTTTGTTACGGTTATTGCTGCACCAAGTTTTTCCAGTTCGGTTTTAAGCGCTTCCAGCCTGTCGGTTTCCTTTATCTTTAAAGTATGAAGCCCTGTAAGATGACAGCCTATTCCTAAGCCAAAGCAGGTAACAGCAATGGTCTGGGCAATGTCCGGCGTATTTATAAGATCGAGGGTTCCGTGGTTCGGGATTCTGATTTTGCTTAATGTAATTCCCGTTTCAGTAAAAACGGTATCCACACCAAAATCTATATATATACCGGCTAAAGCACTATCGCCCTGAAGGCTATTTTGCTTATAGGAGGATAACGTAACCGAAGTCCCCATTTCCGACAACGCCACTATCGAATAAAAATAGGATGCCGAACTCCAGTCGCTCTCAACTGTAATGGTTTTCGGTTGATGGTTATTGGTTGATGGCAAAACTTTTATCGTTTGTCCTTCAAAAGTAGCGGTAATACCCACTTCGCGAAGCAGCGCCAGTGTCATTTCGAGGTAAGGACGCGATGTTATTTCGCCGTCAAGGGTAATTTCAAGTCCGTTTTCCAGCTTTGCGGCGATAAGCAACAACGCAGTAATATACTGGCTGCTTACATTGGCTTTAATACTAACTTTATTAGCAGTAAGTTTTTTTCCTTTTATCCTTAACGGAGGAAAGCCCTCATTCTCTTCATACTCAATATCCGAACCAAGGCTTCGCAACGCATCAACCAATACACCTATTGGGCGTTCCTTCATTCGTGGCGATCCTGTAAGTGTAACTTCCCTGTCCTCTTGTATGGCATAATATGCCGTGAGAAAACGCATGGCAGTACCTGCATGATGAATATCTACAACATCCCCATTTCCGGCCAGTGCTTTTTGCATGGCTTCGCTATCATCAGATTCAGATGCATTATTTATGGTTATACCGTCGTACAACGCCTGCAAAAGCAAAAGCCTGTTGGTTTCTGATTTGCTCCCTGTTATTTGAAGTGAAGATGATTGAATGCCATTCGGCAGATGCAGGCGGATATTCATTTATTCGGTTTTATTTTTTGTCTTTCAGCTCTTTTTTTGGTCATTCGTACGCGCATTGGCTCCATGATAAAAACATGGGCAATGGTCATACCCATAGTCCAGAAAATGATAAACGGCCATTGCCCCTGCAATTCTTTTCCGGCCACAAGCACCATTATTACCCCAAATATGGAATAAATCATAACTCCACCGAAAAACTGGGCTATCTTTTCTCTCATTGCTATTATTTTAGCTTCTCGTTATTGTGGTGCCTGTCGTGGTCGCGTTTGGTTTTAAAGTCCATCTTTTTATCAAAAGCTTCCTGAAGGTTTACACCGGTCTGGTTTGCCAGGCACAACACTACAAAAACCACATCAGCAAGTTCTTCGCCAAGGTCTTTTGCCTTGTCGCTTTCTTTTTCACTTTGTTCGCCGTAGCGGCGGGCAATAATGCGGGCAACTTCCCCTACCTCTTCAGTAAGCTGGGCCATATTGGTAAGCTCGTTAAAATAGCGTACTCCATGCTCTTTAATCCAGTTATCTACATCCTGCTGTGCGTTTTTTATATCCATTGTATTTACTTTTAAGTCTAGAAATGTAAAATTATAACTTTCTGCCGAAACAGCATACCTTAAACTATATCTAATAAAAAACACCACAGCAAAGTGTGGTGTTTTTTACAATATTGAATGCCGGATTTTATGCTCTTTTAAGCACTATTTTTTCGTTTTGCTTGTCTATCACCATCTGGTAAAAGTCTTTAAGCGTTTTGTAATACACATTAGATACATTAGGGTAATTGATATCTAAAGTAACGCTTATCTGTATTAAATTGCCCTGTACCGCTGCATTATATTTAAAGCTGCCTATGTTTTCTTCCATAGCTACTGCGGTAGGCTTAGGAAGCGATTCTACCACATAACCTTCAGGCAATGTAATATTTATCATGTATTTATCCTGCCACGGGTATCCAAAATCTATAGGAAATTCTCTTTCATCCTGCTTAAACGGGTTCTGCTTTTCGGTAAAATAAAGCATTGGGCTAAAATATATTTTACCGCCTATTACATCGCTTACATTTTTATGCGTAAACTCATATTCTTCCAGTAAAGGCTTATCAGCTACTTTTCCATCAGTTCTTTTGTACGTTCCTATCTCTATACCTTTGTGCTTTTTTTCGAGGCTTTCGGCGTAGGTATCTTCATTCATATCAGCATAGTTTTCCCTGAATACGTAGGCATAATAATCCTGCTTCTGATTTCTTACCTTACCGGATATCGCTCCGTCTTTATCCATTGCGGCTGCTATACTCACTACTTCTTTAGAACTTTTAGTCGGCATTAAGTCGATATCTTTTGTAGAGCCATCTTTACGAATCATGCGTCCCTGCCAGTTAAGCGCTCTTAACGGTAAAAGCCCCGGATTTGAATATTTACTCGTAGCATCCAGCAATACTATACCTTTATCTGTTTCTACACCTGCCACTACGTAATTGTATGCCGAGTAGCTGGGAAACATTGCAATACCGTTAGAACGTGTACTTACGAGCACAGGGTCTGCTTTTAATCCTGCCTCGCGAAGCATTGCGGTAAGTATAAGATTAATTTCGGCAACATTTCCTGTCTTGGCAGCATACGCTTTTTTTACTCCCTTATCACAGAAATAGCTGTTATAACCGTTCCAGTTCATCGTGCTTTTTACATGGTTAAATATCTTCTGTATTTTATCGTCTGTAGACAGTGTCGATTTTAATAATTCGGTAAGATCCTGCTTATAGTACGAATCCATTTTAAGCTCACGTCCAAAATTATCGTCGTCGTATATCGTTTTTGATACAGAAGCCCAATCGGTAGAATAATTTTTCTTGCCGGAAGAACTAAAATTTGTAGAAGACAACTCATGCTTTAATATTGGCATGTAGTTTTCTATATTATTTACAAAAGCCTCATCGTTAACCGCCTTTACATTGTATGCCGAAAAGAGATCTACGTATTCTGTATAATCCTTTCCTGCCGGTCTGTTTATCATAGTTTCCGATTTGGTAACTTTAGAATAGCCTGCCATATACCTGTTGTAAATAAAATACTGAGGAATAGAAATCTTATACTCTATATAATTTGCAGGAATATCATATTGAAAATACCAGTCCGGAAAAACAGAGAAAAATGGATTTATAACAGTACTTGTAAACTCAATTATACATCTCTCCTTAACATCGGGCATCGTGATTTTTCTTTTCTCGTACTTTTCGCTTATTTTTTCTTTAAACTCACCATCGCCTTTTAGCCTGGTTCTAACTATCTCATTGCCTACCAAATTATAAGTATAAGCATCGGTATAGTTCACTTTGATATTTTTTCCACCTGTGTAATAGGCCAATTCATCGCTGGCGTATTTGTAGCCGTCTTTTTTATAAATTTTTATACGGGTTACTGTCTCTGTAACAACGTTCCAATAACCTTCGCTGGTTATCATAAAATAGGTTTTTCCTAGTTTATGCAATATTGCAGCAGATGCTGACGTATCAGTAGGGTGCACTTTTTCCTCAAGCTCTTCTTTTGTAACTTTAAAGACTCTAAAATCTTGTGCCGATGCGCCGAAAGTAAAGGCGAGCAGCAATAACAAGGTTTGTATTAATTTCATTGGTATGTAGGTTGGTGGTGATTTGTTATTTTTTTACAAGTACAACTTTGGCGTTATCAGTCCTTGCTATTTTTTCCCTGAATAGCCTGTACGCTTCATAATCTGTACTGGCATAATACCCGGAATTTATAAGCAGTGATCTCTTATATTGTAACGAACCCGTTGAAGACGTTACATATTCAACAGAATATTCGCCGAACTTATCTTTTATAGTTACATTTTCGGGTTTAGCTTCCATTACAAAGCCTTCGGGTATGGCAATTGTCATCTCATCGGTATCCAGAAAACCCCTTGATATTTCAAAAGGATTCTTCCTGCTACGGTAACGCTGCGGTATGTTTGAATACTGATTGAATGCGTTAACCGCAAAAATCAACTTGTCTCCGGTTTTAGTACAATAACCTTCGGCTTCCACAGCAATGTCCTCTGTAAATTCCTGGGTATCTTTATTATTTTTAAGATCGGCCTTCTTAATTTTCAGGTTATTTACATTAGGAAATCCAGATTTATAGTAGGTATCACGATCACTTTTAGATTTTGCTTCTAAAAAGTATTTGTTATCGTATTGTGTTCCCCTGCTTGCCATAACAAACGAAGCCGTTATACTCCCTGTTGGTGATATGCTGTAATTGCCTTTGCACACCTGCAGGTTATTTTTGGCATCATAAATTGTAGTTCTTACTAATTCGCTTTTTTCAGGTTTCACGAGTAACGCCATTCGGTCGTCTGTAAAATCGCCCTGAAATCCAAACGGCAACACCTGGCTGGTACATTCCAGCCATACAATTTTTCCATCGTTAGGTATGGCAAGTATAACGTGGTTACCCTGCATGCTTACAAAATCCTCCTTTATATCTTTTTTACTACTATCGCCATAAATAATTGTGTAGTATGAATCTACACCTACAGCTTTTAGAAGTACCCTTGTGTAATTGGTAAGTGCTTTACAGTCGCCATAGCCAAGCCTGTCAACGTCTTTTGCTTTCATAGGCTTCCATCCGCCTATTCCCAGCTGTATGCTTATATACCTGGTTTTAGACTGAACGTATTCGTATACCTTTTTAGCTTTTTTAAGCGGATCTGTTTCTGTACCTACTACGGTTTTAATTTTCGTAATTGTTTCTTCCGGCAGTTCATCGGTTCCGGCAAGAAGGCTGTTGTATACCCATGTTCCGAAAGCTTCCCAACTGTCTGCACGGCCTTCCACCCCCTCAAGGTAAAACTTATCAAGCCCAAACATTACAAAAGGAAATATTTTTTGGTAGGACGGCGAGTAATCTTCTCTTTTCATTGCGGTAATGTTCTCGGCACTATATGATAGCACATTACCATTTTGCTGCTTTGTTACCGCTGAACCATCAAAATTATATTCTTTGTATTTTAATTTTAATGATGGATTGCAGGTAATATTTACCTCGCTTTTTTGAGTACTGGTATAAGAACCTTCAATAGCAGACCACATTGGTAAAAATGCAGTTGTAGAAGTTTCTGTTTCGCTGGTAAAAACAATAGTGAAAGGATACTGAACGGCCGTATAATCAAGATAAAGCATCCTGTTATCTGTAATTATAGAACCTTCTGAAACCGCAACTTCTTTAAAATCTTTACGTTTAAATTTCTTTATCTGGTTTCCGCCCTGATCGTAAACAACAGCCTCAATAGATTGTATCGAAGTAGATTTATCAAAGTACTCTACTGCGTTAACACTCTTAAGTCCGCTTTCGTTTAAGACCGTTACAATTCTGGTCTTCTTTTCATACATCGATTTTACAGATGATATTGTAATATCAAGCCTGTCCAGACGCACCACGGCATCGGCATTTTCTCTAAGTTCTGTAGGAATAAGGGAAACCGCAAGGTTCGCTTCCTGCGCAGAAAGGCTTTGTTGTAACACAAAGAATAACAATAACGTAAATCTTAAAATCATGTTAAAAATTTTCGCAAAAGTAGGAGAATTTTTAACATACAGAAATTTATTCTTTGTTTTTTGTGTCTATAAATATAGTTACAGGGCCATCGTTAAGCAAAGCTACTTTCATGTCGGCACCAAACCGACCCGTTTGCACTTTTTTGCCCAATTCTTTTTCCATCTGCTTTATAAAATTCTCATAAAGCGGAATTGCAACATCCGGCCTGGCTGCCTTTATGTATGACGGGCGATTACCCTTTTTCGTAGCAGCGTGTAGTGTAAACTGGCTAACAATTATAATATCGCCGTTAACGTCTTCAATAGCGCGGTTCATCAGCCCTTCATCATCGCTAAAAATGCGAAGTTTTACGATCTTAGCGCAAAGCCAGTCGATATCTTCCTGATTGTCGGCATCCTCAATACCCACAAGTACAAGAAGTCCGGCTTTGATATCGGCAACACGAACACCTTCAATGGTTACAGAAGCTTCACTTACACGTTGTACAACAGCCCTCATTATTCTTCGTCGTCATTGTTTTTACCGTCACCATAAATGTCGGTACGGTAATGTTCGTCATCACCTTCCAGCATTTGCAGGTAACTTCTGTAACGCGACCATGCTATTTCATCCTGGTCCAGAGCATCTTTAACAGCACAATGCGGTTCGTCTTTATGCAGGCAGTTGTTAAACTTACACTGGTCTTTCAATGCAAAGAATTCCGGAAAGTAGTCGCCTATTTCCTGTTTCTCCATATCTACAATACCAAAGCCCCTGATGCCCGGAGTATCTATTATCCTTGCATTAAAATCAAGATCAAACATTTCTGCAAACGTAGTGGTATGTTGTCCCTGGCTGTGCTGAGTAGATATAGCTTTGGTCTTAAGGTTAAGATCGGGCTGCATAGTATTTATAAGCGTAGATTTACCGACACCGGAATGCCCCGAGAACATACTTACATTTCCTGTCATTTCGGCTTTAAGTTCCCCTATACCTTTTAAAGAAGTAGACGATACGCGAAGGCACTTATACCCAATATTGCTATACACATATTGCATATACAGTTGCTCGTCGAGCATTGCATCGTCAAACGTGTCAATTTTATTGAATACAAGTATCGCCTCAATACCATAGGCCTCGGCAGTAACAAGGAAACGATCTATAAAACTTGTGGTAGTAGGCGGATTGTTTATAGTAACCAGCAGGAACAGCTTGTCTATATTAGAGGCAATGATGTGCACCTGCTTAGACAGGTTTACCGATTTACGTATAATATAGTTTTTACGTTCCTGAATAGTGTGTATCGATCCCGTTGTGGCATCAGATGTTTCATCAAGGTCAAAATCAACCACATCACCTACGGCAACGGGGTTTGTACTTTTAATACCTTTTATACGGAATTTACCTTTTATACGGCATTCGTAAAAAGTTCCATCTTCTGCTCTCACAGTATACCAGCTTCCGGTAGATTTATAAACCAATCCTGTCATGGTGCAAAGATAGTAATTACCACTTTACTAAAACGACAATAAAAAAATGCCGATCCATTATGGAGCGGCGTTCTTCTATATAACCCTATTTGTATTTAATCTTCAAGCACCATTCTGCTTGGTTTATCTTTACTTCTTTGTGAAGAATATACAATAAACTCCCCTGCGTTTTATTTTGTAAGGCTAAAAGCCGTATAAAAAAAGCTATTTCGTTATGAAACAGCTTTTCTTTATTAAGATCTAGTATCGTTTATTATTTTTTCCTGGTGGATAATACTTTCCTGATGTATTGCTTTAAAAATATTTTTAATAAAATCCTCGCCAAGCCCCTTGCCTGCTCCCTGTGCAATCATTTTATCCAGAATCTCCGTCCAGCGCTGGCTTTGCAAAACAGCAACGTTCTTTTCTTTCTTTAAAGCCCCTATCTCATCGGCAACTGCCATCCTTTTGCTTAGTATCTCTATGATCTTGTCATCATATTCATCAATATTAAAGCGTAGGCGGCTCATTTTACTATTGTAATCATCAGCCTCATCGGTTTCTTTTCTAACCCTAAGATCTTTAAATATCTGCTTAAGCGTGTTGGGTGTTACCTGCTGTGCGGCATCACTCCATGCGTTATCCGGATCGATGTGCGTTTCAATAATAAGTCCGTCATAATTTAAATCAAGTGCCTGTTGCGACACCTGCTGAATCATGTTTCGGTTACCCGTAATATGCGACGGATCGCAGATAAGCGGTAAATCGGGGAAACGGCTTTGCAGTTCAATAGCTATCTGCCACTCCGGAATGTTACGGTATTTTGTTTTTTCGTAGGTAGAAAACCCTCTGTGAATAACACCCAGCTTTTTAATGTTAGCGTTATACAAACGTTCTACACCGCCTATCCATAAAGCAAGATCGGGGTTAACAGGATTTTTCACCAACACTATTTTATCTGTACCTTCAAGGGCATCTGCAATTTCCTGAACCGCAAAAGGGTTTACAGTTGTGCGTGCACCAATCCAAAGCACATCGATATCATGTTCTAAAGCCAGTTTTACGTGGGTGGCATTGGCAACCTCAACCGCAATAAGCAGTCCGGTTTCTGCTTTTGCCTTTTGCAGCCATTTTAATCCTATAGCCCCTACACCTTCAAACCCTCCCGGGCGTGTTCGTGGTTTCCATATCCCTGCGCGAAAAATACTTACATCGCTATCTTTAAGTTCCTGTGCAATTTTAAGCACCTGATCTTCGGTTTCGGCACTGCACGGCCCGGCTATAACCAGTGGGTGAGACAGGTTAAAATCATCCAGCCATTTCCTCATGGCGCTGCTATTTTCCATAGTGGTATTTTTTATTGTATCGCCTTTCGGCGGATGCTGTTGTATTGTGGAATGTATCATGCAAATTTACTATTTAGTTGTTCAACTTTTTCAATACGAAGCAAAGCTTCTTCTATTTGTGGTTCGGGTACACAAAGCGAAAAACGAATGTAGCCTTCGCCTGCACTGCCAAACACAGTTCCCGGTGTTATAAACACATGGCTTTCATATAATATTTCATCAACGTAGGCTTCCGCCGATGGTTCTCCTCCCGGCAGTTTTGCCCAGACAAACAGCCCTACGGCATTTTTATCATATTTACATCCAAGCGCATCAGCCAGTTTGTAAATCAGTTTTCGCCTACTGTCATACACCTTGTTGAGCGACGCAAACCAGTTATAATCGCTTTTAAGTGCAGCTATTGCTCCTTTTTGCAGGCCATAGAACATACCGCTGTCCATATTGCTCTTTACCTTCATTACCGTTTCCAGCAATTCCTGCCTGCCTGTTAGCATACCTACACGCCAACCCGCCATATTAAAGGTCTTACTTAGCGAATTCAGCTCTAACGCCACTTCTCTGGCACCGTCAACCTGAAAGACCGACAGTTGCTCATCATTAAGTACAAAACTGTATGGGTTATCATTTACTAACAATATATTATGCTTTCGGGCGAATGCCACAAGCCTCTGTAAAAGATCCAAACTTCCTTTTGCCCCTGTAGGCATATGCGGATAATTGACCCACATAATTTTTACTTTTGTAAGATCGGTTTGTTCCAATGCATCAAAATCGGGTTCCCAATTATTTTGGGCTGATAGCTCATACGGCACTGCGATCCCTCCTGCTATCTGCGCTGCCGAAGCATACGCCAGATAACCCGGATTGGGTATAAGTACAGCATCACCTTCATTTAAAAAAGCCATGCTAATGTGCATAATACCTTCTTTTGACCCCATAAGGGGGAGGATTTCTGACGACGGATTTAAAGTCACACCGAAATGCTCCTGATAAAAACCTGCCATAGCCTCACGAAGTTCTGCCAACCCCTGATAGCTTTGATATTTATGCGCACCTGCCTCGTGCAACGATGCTGTTATTGCTTCCAGTACCGATGGTGATGGTGCCATATCGGGACTGCCGATACCCATATTAATAACGTTTTTGCCCTGCGCTGCCATTTGGGCAATCTCTTTTAATTTTCCGGAGAAGTAATATTCATTTACCTGTTCCAGTCGTCGTGCTGCTATCATACTTTTCCGTTTTTATATTCGCCCAAAACTTTAAAATGAGTCGTCATCATTTCCAGTATCGCCTTTGCTTTCTCGTAGTGTTTGTACTTTAAAAAGGTTACATCTACAAAAAAGGAGTATTTAAAAGGCGTTTCTATTATGGGCATAGATTGTATCTTGGTAAGGTTCAGTTTACAGTTGTTCAGCACATTCAGAATCGTGGCCAGGTTACCTGGAGTATCGTCCAGTTCAAACTTTATCGATGCCTTGTTTATCTCCTCTTTCGGGATAACCGAATTCTGCGTCTTTACAACAACAAACCGTGTTTTGTTGCTTTTTATAGTATGGATGTCCTCCGCTACAATATCAAGTCCGAACAATTGTGCTGCTATGGGGCTGCCTACAGCCGCAATATCTTTTAGCTGATTGTTATTGATACGCTCGGCGGTCTCCGCGGTATCTACACTTTCAACCAATTTTATGTGAGGGTAACGGCTAAAAAAATCGGCACATTGCAATAGTGCTATGGGGTGAGAATGCACCTCTTTAATATCTTCCAGCTTTTGGCCTTTCAGCACCATAAGGTTCATGCTTATATTAAGGTAGTGCTCTCCTATAATATGCAGGTTGTTACGATCTATAAGCGCGTAATTGGGAATTATAGACCCTGCAATAGAATTTTCCAGTGCCATAATGCCAATTCCTGCTTTGTTATCTACGAGGCTACGTACAAGCTCGGGAAACGACATACATTCTTCCAACTCGCTATCCACGCCAAAGTACTCGCCTGCCACCTGGTGGTGAAACGAACCTCTTATTCCCTGTATTGCAATTTTTGTATTCATAAACGGGCAAAAAAAAATCCCGACGGTGAGGTCGGGATTCGTATAATTAGTTAAAAATTTCTATCTACTAAACAACAATACTTTCCCTGTCCTCTTTGTCCAAAAGAAGAAATAAAAGAAAGTTGTATAAAAAGTTGTACCTGAAGACATACTTGTATCTGTTGTTCCCGCTAATATAGGGATTTTTTTAATTGGTCGCGAAAACTATTAAAAAAAATAACAATAGCTGCAAAATATGATTTTCTTACTACTTTTGTTCAAAATCATAGGTCATGTCAATTGAGGTAAAGGATATTTCTAAAAGCTACGGCGAACAAAAAGCGCTTGATGCTGTTTCATTTTCTATAAATAAAGGAGAAATTGTGGGTTTTCTGGGGCCAAACGGTGCCGGTAAATCTACCCTTATGAAGATACTTACCACTTACCTTAATGCCGACAGCGGCACTGCACTGGTTAATGCACACAATGTTGCCGACCAGCAAAAAGCGGTTCAGAAATCGGTTGGCTACCTGCCCGAACATAACCCATTGTACCTTGACCTTTATGTTAGGGAATACCTTGCTTTTAATGCCGATGTTTACCACGTAAACAAATCGCGCATTGAAGAAATGATACAACTTACAGGACTAGCACCCGAAGCACACAAAAAAATAGGCGCTCTTTCTAAAGGATACCGCCAGCGCGTTGGCCTTGCTGCCGCACTATTGCATGATCCGGAAGTACTTATCCTCGATGAGCCGACAACAGGACTTGACCCTAACCAGTTGGTTGAGATCCGTGAGCTCATAAAGAACATTGGCAAAAACAAAACTGTTTTTCTTTCTACACACATCATGCAGGAAGTTGAAGCCATTTGCGACAGGGTCATTATTATAGATCATGGTAAAATTGTTACCGATAAGAAACTGAACAACCTTGTAAAAGATACCAAAGAAGCACAGCTTATTGAGGTAGAATTTGATCACCCAGTAACTGAAATCCTTTTACAAAGCCTACCGGAACTTACTACCGCCATTAACACAAAAGGCAATACATGGGAACTGACCTTTGTTGCCGAAAAAGATATGCGCCCGGCAGTATTCGACTTTGCACAGGCTAACAACCTGAAAACACTTCAGCTTGCCCTTAAGAGCAAAAATCTTGAAACGGTATTTAGGGAAATGACTAAAAAGAAGTAATTATGTGCGGAGGACCCTTACCCTGGTGGACTGAAGAAATGGAAAAAGACAAGGAGAAAGAAAAAGAACAGCAGGAACAAAACACGCCTGAAGATATTGAGGAATGTGATTAACTGTGCTACTATTTTCTTTAAAGTACAAAACAACAAAAGCCCGATAGTATACAAACTACCGGGCTTTCATAGTATATAACAAAACAAAAAACTCTTACTTAGAACACTTCTTTAGCGATGGCCTTAATATTTTCGGCCCTGCCCATAGAGTAATAGTGCAACACAGGTATACCCGCTTTTATAAGCTCTTTACTTTGCTCGGTACACCATTCTATACCTATTTGCTTTACAGCATCGTTATCTTTAGCTTTTACAACAGCCATAATTAAATCATCCGGTAAATCTACCTTAAAGCGGTGCGGAATCTGGTTCAGCTGTTTTTTGGTCGATATTGGCTTTAATCCCGGAATAATTGGCACAGTGATGCCTTCTTTTCGGCATTTTGCCACAAATTCGAAAAACTTCTTGTTATCAAAAAACATCTGCGTTATAATGTATGACGCACCATTTTTAATTTTCTGCTTTAAGAAATAAATATCGCTGTCAAGGCTTGGTGCCTCCATATGTTTTTCCGGATAGCCAGCCACACCAATACAGAAATTGGTAGCCGATGTATTTTGCAGGTCATCATCCAGGTAAATACCTTTATTAAGGTTTTCTATCTGCGTAACCAGTTCGGTAGCATAGCTGTTACCTTCTTTTTCGGGCTTGAAATAGGTTTCGTTCTTAACCGCATCACCTCGAAGGGCAACCACGTTCTGAATCCCTAAAAAGTCAAGGTCAATTAAAAAGTTCTCGGTATCTTCTTTAGTAAAACCACCACACAATATATGCGGAATAGCATCCAGCTGGTATTTATTTTGTATCGCCGAACAGATACCCACAGTACCCGGACGTTTTTTTACAATCTTTTTCTCTAAAAGTCCGCTTGGCAGTTCTTTATATTCGTATTCCTCCCTATGGTAGGTAACATCTATAAATGGCGGATTGAATTCCATTAACGGATCAATGCTATCAAAAATAGACTGTATGTTCTGCCCTTTTAGCGGAGGCAGTATCTCAAAAGAAAAAAGTGTTTTGCCGTTGGCGTTCTCTATGTGTTCTGTTACTTTCATGGCCCTCTCCCCAAAGGGGGAATTTATGTCGTTACTATTTAAATTCTTTTGTACCTCACTTCTCCTCCCCTTGGGGGAGGCTGGGTGGGGCTTAATCTGCTATATTTGGGTTAAGCCATTTCGTGGCTTCGTCTGTACTTATACTCCTACGTTTGGCGTAATCTATTACCTGGTCTTCTTTTATTTTACCAAGTCCGAAATACTTACTCTGCGGATTAGCAAAGTAATATCCCGATACCGATGATGCCGGCCACATGGCAAGGCTTTCAGTTAAGGTTACACCAATTTTATTATCTACATCCAGCAATTGCCAGATACCTTTTTTCTCTAAATGATCGGGACATGCAGGATAACCCGGAGCCGGGCGTATACCGTTATACTGTTCCTTTATAAGTTCATCATTACTCAATACCTCATCAGATGCATAACCCCAGATCTCCTTGCGTATCTTTAAGTGAAGGAATTCGGCGAATGCCTCAGCCAGACGATCAGCCAGTGCTTTCACCATTATAGAGTTGTAATCGTCGTGATCGGCTTCAAACTCAGCTGCTTTTTCATCTACACCAAAACCTGTGGTGACACAAAAAGCGCCCATATAATCGGGTTTATTAAGATCTTTTGGTGTAATAAAATCAGAAAGTGCAATATTAGGTGCACCTTTTGTTTTTTGCGATTGCTGCCTCAGCGTAAGGAATTTTACATTCGGCTTGCCGTTTTCGTCATACAGCTGAATATCGTCATCATTAACCTGAGCCGCAGGGAAAACACCATATACCCCTTTAGCTTCAAGCCAGTTTTCTTCCAGCATCTGCTCGAGCATTTTTTTAGCATCTGCAAACAATACCTGAGCCTGTTCTCCCACTACCTCATCGGTTAATATTGCCGGAAACTTACCGTGCAGGTCCCATGTCTGGAAAAACGGAGTCCAGTCAATAAACTCAACCAGCTCAGATGGCTTGGGTTCGATAGTCGCAACACCAATAAAGTTTGGTGTTGGCGCAGTAAAGTTATCCCAGTCCAATTTCAGTTTATTTCTTCTTGCGTCTTCAATACTCAGGAAATCCTTATCGCGCGAACGGTTAAGGTATCCTTCACGAAGCTTGTCGTATTCTTCCCTAAGGTTTTTAGAATATTCTTTTTTGGTTGTTGTATTCAACAGGTTACCCGCGACGGTTACCGCACGCGATGCATCATTAACATGCACAACGGTTTCCCTGTATTCGGGTGCTATTTTAACAGCGGTGTGAGCACGCGATGTTGTTGCCCCGCCAATCATGATTGGAATACTGATATTCAGCTTATCCATTTCTTTTGCCAGATACACCATCTCGTCGAGCGACGGCGTTATCAGTCCGCTAAGGCCAATGATATCTACCTGCTCCTTCATTGCAACTTCAATAATCCTTTCCGGCGGAACCATAACACCAAGGTCTATGATCTCAAAGTTATTACAGCCCAGTACCACACTTACAATATTTTTACCGATATCGTGAACGTCGCCTTTAACTGTAGCCATAAGCACTTTTCCTGCCGATGAACCTTTGCCTTTACCTTCTTCAATAAACGGAAGCAGGTAGGCAACCGCTTTTTTCATTACACGCGCCGATTTTACCACCTGCGGAAGGAACATCTTTCCACTACCAAAAAGGTCACCCACTACATTCATACCCGTCATCAGGTTAATTTCTATAACCTCAATAGGTTTGGCAGCCTGTAGGCGTGCTTCTTCTATATCTATTTCAATAAATTCATCTAGCCCTTTAACCAGGGCATGCGTAAGCCTTTCCTGTATAGGGTATGATCGCCATTCCTGAGCCTGCTTTTCCACAGCTTTTATGTCGCCTTTTACATTTTCTGCAAAATCTAATAAACGCTCTGTGGCATCATCGCGGCGATCAAGCAGCACATCTTCAACATGCTCTAAAAGGTCTTTCGGAATTTCATCGTAAATCTCGAGCATTTCAGGGTTAACAATACCCATGTCCATACCATGCTGAATGGCATGGTACAAAAATGCCGAGTGCATAGCTTCCCTTACCTTGTCGTTTCCACGGAAAGAGAACGATACGTTACTCACCCCTCCACTTACGTGTGCGTGAGGCAGGTTGGTACGTATCCATTTTGTAGCAAGGAAAAAGTCGAGCGCATTTTTACGGTGCTCTTCCATACCCGTTGCCACGGGGAATATATTAGGGTCGAAAATAATGTCTTCCGGAGGAAAACCTACTTTATCAACCAGTATGTCATATGATCGTTTACAAATTTCGATACGCCTGTCGTACGTATCAGCCTGCCCTACTTCATCAAAAGCCATAACAATTACAGCAGCACCGTAACGTTTTACTTTTTTAGCGTAGTGCACAAAATTCTCTTCACCCTCTTTAAGGCTAATAGAGTTTACAATACTCTTACCCTGGGTTACTTTAAGCCCGGCCTCTATTATCTCCCATTTAGAACTGTCAATCATAACAGGAACACGTGCAATATCAGGTTCAGATGCTATCAGGTTAAGGAAAGTGGTCATGGCATGTACGCCATCCAGCATCCCTTCGTCCATATTAATATCGATGATCTGGGCACCACCGTCTACCTGGGCACGGGCAACGTCAAGTGCCTCCTCGTACTTTTCTTCCTTTATAAGACGGAGGAATTTTCGCGAACCCGTAACATTGGTACGCTCGCCTATATTTACAAAGTTGCTTTCGGGTGTAACGATCAGCGGTTCGAGACCTGATAATTTCAGGTATTTTTGGTTGTTGGTTGTCGGTTGCTGGTTGCCGGAAGAAAATCCGCCTCCATCAGCCTCATCATTATCATATATGGATCTATCTACGGACATCTCACAGCTTTTTGTAATAATTAATAAATCCATTCAACAGCCTTTTACAAGCCTGTATCAGTTCAAATACTTCTGCGAATTGCGCATCATTTATATATTTCTGATCTAATGCTAAAAAGCATTGTGTCTCTAATTCATATAAGGACCCGCGGGATACATGCAGAAAGTGTATTGTATCTTTTGCCGTCTGCCTGCCACAGCCTTCGGCTATATTTGAAGGAATAGAAACGGCGCAACGCCTCATTTGATTCGTTAAGCCATATATTTCTTCCTTTGGGAATTGTTTTGATATGTTATATAAAAGATTGGTCAATTTTCTTGATTCTAACCAAACATCTAATTTTGTGTAATCCATTATTCAGTGTTTCAAAATCCGACAACCATCAACCGACAACTGACAACCTTCTAGGTTTGTAATTTGCGGAAACTTCCGCTATCAAACGAATGTGCTCCGGCGTGGTTCCGCAGCATCCGCCAATAATATTGATAAGGTTATCATCAAGATACTCTTTAATAAGAACCTGCATTTCTTCGGCAGTCTGGTCGTATTGCCCAAAAGCATTAGGCAGGCCTGCATTAGGGTGTGCCGAAATACTGAATGAAGTATTATGTGCCAGTCTTTTAAGGTAAGGCTTTAGCTGATCTGCACCTAGTGCGCAGTTGAAACCTATGCTTAATAAAGGTAAATGAGATATCGATATAAGGAATGCCTCTACCGTTTGCCCCGATAGTGTACGTCCGGAAGCATCGGTAATTGTACCGCTTACCATAATAGGAATATCAATACCTAACTCGTCCTTCACTTCCTCAATGGCAAACAAGGCAGCTTTAGCATTCAGGGTATCGAAAATAGTTTCAACTAAGAGTAAATGACAGCCACCGTCAATCAGCGCTTTTACCTGCTCTTTGTAGGCAATAAGCAAATCATCAAAGGTAACGGCGCGGTATCCCGGGTCGTTAACATCGGGGCTCATACTTGCCGTACGGTTGGTAGGGCCTATAGATCCGGCAACAAAGCGTGGTTTATGAGGTTCTTTAGCCGTAAACTCATCGGCTACCTCACGGGCAATGCGTGCCGACTCATAATTAAGTTCGTACACCAAATGTTCCATGTGGTAATCGGCCATACCAATTGTAGTTCCCGAAAAAGTATTGGTTTCTACAATATCGGCACCTGCCGCAAAATATTGGTAATGCACATCGCGAATAGCCTTTGGCTGTGTAAGCGACAGCAAGTCGTTATTTCCTTTCAGCGAATGCGGAAAATCTGCAAAGCGTTCACCGCGAAAATCTTCTTCAGAAAAATTATAGCGCTGCAGCATTGTACCCATTGCTCCGTCGAGTATAAGTATCCTTTCATTTATGGCTTGTTGTATTCCTGACATATAATTAAAATTTAGGTAGCCCTAATACATAAATTTTACGCGAACAGCGAACTATAATCAATTCGAAAAAACTGATCTAAGGGTTATGAGCCCGAAAAGCATTTGGCTGTCCGCCTAAAATTGTAATATGTCATCAAAAACGGGGAGTGGAATATTGCAGAGAAGCAATATTACTTGTGTTATCTATCCGCACGTACGCTTGGTAGAATTTAGCACCTTCTTTAAATATAAAGGGTTGCTAAGGCTTCAACGGGTCTATTCCCTCTGCCTTTCGTGATAACATATCAATGTGTTAAAGAACAGTGCAAATGTACGACATAAATTTGTAGCATACAAATTTTGTTTTAACGCATGATGATGTGGCACTTAATTCGTACACTTGTACCGAATGTGCGTATATAGTAACTGCGCAATTATTGATTAATTTTACACCTATACCAATGAAAACATTTAAATCTTTTTTAAATGAATCGCGTGCGGAAGACAGAAACCAGTTCCATATCATTATTATTGGTGATGAAACTAAAATAGAAAATACAACAGAAGACAAATGGCAGCACAGTGGTGTAATAGACTATTGGAAAAAAGTTGAGAAACCAAATACTGAAAGCAGCCAGTTACACCTTCATGTAGGCAGGCAAAAGCATGTTAATACAAAATCAGCCCGTGTTACATGGCATGTAAACGGAGTTAAGCATGACAAACTAGCTTTTAACGACAACAAAAACGGAATTACAACTGCACTAAATATCGCTAAAGCTGTTTTAAAATTACCCGCTGATAAAACATTAGAAACAGTTCCCAACGAAAATGCAGCTTCTGTTTTAAGCGCGATAGACTACTTACCGAGTAAGGCGAAGATATTTGTTTTTAGGGTTGATAGTGCTTCTTAATAAATTCCCCGTGAGCATATTTAAAATATTCGTACAATCATAGTAACAACAAATGAAATATAATCTGGATTTCAGCGGCGGAGAAAACAGCTGGTTTGATTTATGGCATATCCATACAGATTTGCATGGCGAAGGAAATAAAAGTTCGGAATTGCGAAAGTTATATCTTAGCAAACTGCTTGAAACATTTATAGAACTTAAATCTGAACTATATAGTTATCCTCACGAATTTCAGGTATGGATGATTATAAATGTAGAAGACAGTTCTGATGATGGAGTTTACATACATACTAAAAACCCGAATGATGATAATTTTCCACTCAAAGTAATCCCATCTGATAGCAATCAAGTTAACAACTCAATAATAAGAGCGTTTATAAATCAAACCGGTTTAGAACTTATAAGTGTAAATTATGATGGTAGTAATTATATTTACTTGTATGACAGTAATTTTGGTAGAATGCTACTATAAAATATTTTTAAACTCCATAACAATGCAGTAAAAAATTTTGTGTAATAAAATTACTAAGAATTTAGGACATTTATATCCGCCAAACACTTATAGCATTTACATGCATTGGCTTAAAAAAACAGGCCCTAAAGCCTGTTTTCTTATCTAATAAAGCAAACCAATTCTAAATATTGTACTGCTATGCAACAGCCTTAGTTTTTTGGGCAAGAGCAACGATGGCACTAAAAAGCGCATCGGCGGCAGCGGCATCATTGCCATTCGGCAGATTTAAAAAGGTATAATCAAGTCCGCGGTTTAAGGCAGTCCTGGATACTTCTTTTTCAAAATCGGGATGCAGCCCATTGAGCGTTTCGTTTATGGAAACCACGTTAAAACCGCTTTTTACCAAACCGGAATACTGCCTTACAAAGTCAGCACTACCTGTAGCGTCTACCGCTACAAGGTTATGCAGTTTATTATTGTGTACATAATCTACCACATCTTCCAGCTTAAACGGAATGCCAAACTGTATAATATTGGCTTCCCATGAATATTTAGCGCCTTCGGTTTCGAAAAAGGCTACTGTAGAGTTGGTAATTACCGGAAACCTTATATCAAGGTGCTCATCGAGCACAAGGTCTTTGCGATTTTTTAATGCTTTATTTATAAGAGCGCTCCCGGTTTTACCGATTCCGAAAAGCACTACGTTTATTCTTTGGGTCATGATAGTAATGGATTAAAAAAGAAACAGCCTTTAGCCCATCTAAAGGCTGTTTTCTTAACAAACAAACAAAAAACAACTGTAACAAAATTCTATTGTCTCCTCGCCCCAGCCCTCTCCAAAGGAGAGGGAACCTAACAGTTACCTGTGTCATTCCTTCTGAGTGAATCTACTACTCTCCTTTGGAGAGATCTGGGGTGAGGACTATTCTTTTGATCAATTATACGAATACTCCTTAAACAGTGTAACGTCTACCGGGGTGTTGTTTACCAGGTTATCATAAACCGGGCTGCGAAGCTGCACTTCCTGCAACCAAGCCTGCAATGATTCTAAAGAAGCTTCTGAGGCGGGTTTAAGGGTAATTTCTATATTGTGGAAACCCGGCCTTACTTTGCCCGATGGCTTTACTTCATTAAGGTTTCCTGTAATTTCAATTTGTAACGATTTAAGGCTAATGCCCTGCTCGGCAGCTACAAGCTGTCCCAGTGCATTAATGCATCCGGCAAAGCCTGCAAGTATATATTCGTAAGGGTTTGGCCCTTGTAGTTCCGGGTATTTAGCGTTTTCGCTTATGCGAAGGTTGGCATTTAAAGTCTTTACAACAAATTGGCTGTTGTTGCCTGAGTAGCCTAAAACATTGATGGAATTTGAGTTCATAACAGTAATTTTATGGTTAAAGAAAGATGGTAGCTGATTGAGTAAAAAAAAGACCCCTTTTGGATGGGAATACCAAAAGGGGCCTGACACTTGAATTGAAACTAAGACTATGTCATTCTCTTTTGGCAACACCAATGCATATATGCATACATACAACACATCCATGTAAAACAGATGCTGCAAATAATAATGTATGTTGATGTAATTGCCGTCATTGAAAATTGTAATTTAATTTTTAGTCATAAAAAAAGCCCCTGCTGTATGCAGAGGCTCTTCGTGATATAATTTTAAAATCTAAAATTAGTCAATAGCTACCTCTGCGGATGATTTCCACATAAAATAACACATATGACAAATAATTGATTTCATTTTTTCTTCAGATATTGATATGGCAAACTTCGAGACTATTTTTGACATGACCAAACAAAATTTAAAATTTTAACACTTAACAATTTCGGCTATAGTATATTAAATACTTTGTATTTAAAATTTTCAGATGGGCAGTGCAATAATTAAATCAAACAGGACTTTTTTTATTCGGATAAGGTTTTATACCTTTGTGCCATAAAAATTGAGAGGAAAGATTTGACTGATTGCAACCTCATTAAAAAAATGCTAAAGCAGGACTCCCCTCCCTTTAGCATTATCATCAGTTTCTTTACTCTACTAAACTTATAGAGAAAACTATGGCTTATTTATTTACGTCAGAATCAGTGAGCGAAGGGCATCCTGATAAAATTGCTGACCAGATCTCAGATGCACTGATTGACAACTTTCTTGCTTTTGATCCGGAGTCTAAAGTTGCTTGCGAAACGCTGGTAACTACCGGCCAGGTAATTCTTGCAGGAGAAGTAAAATCTAAAATATATCTTGATGTACAGCAAATAACACGTGAAGTTATACGTAAAATTGGCTATACAAAAAGCGAATATATGTTTGAAGCAAACTCATGTGGTGTGTTAAGCGCTATTCATGAGCAGTCTCAGGACATTAACCAGGGTGTAGACAGGGCCAGCAAAGAAGAGCAGGGCGCCGGAGACCAGGGTATGATGTTTGGCTACGCTACAAACGAAACCGAAGATTATATGCCACTGGCACTTAACCTGTCGCACAAACTACTTCAGGAGCTTGCAGTACTTCGCCGCGAAAACAGCGAGATAACGTACTTGCGCCCCGATGCAAAAAGCCAGGTTACATTAGAGTATGACAATAACAATAAGCCTGTGCGCATTGATGCTATTGTTATCTCTACACAACATGACGATTTTGATGAAGAGCCTGCTATGCTTGCTAAGATCAAACAAGATATTATTGAAATTCTTATACCAAGGATCATTAAGAATAATCCTAAGTATGCACACCTTTTCAACAACGAAATCCACTACCACATTAACCCTACAGGTAAGTTTGTTATCGGTGGCCCTCACGGGGATACCGGCTTAACAGGCAGAAAAATTATCGTAGATACTTACGGCGGTAAAGGAGCTCATGGTGGTGGTGCATTCTCGGGTAAAGACCCAAGTAAAGTAGACCGTAGTGCGGCCTATGCTACACGCCACATTGCTAAAAACCTTGTCGCTGCAGGCGTAGCCGAAGAGATTCTTGTACAGGTATCTTACGCTATTGGTGTCGCAAAACCAATGGGTATTTATATTAACACATATGGCACATCTAAATTAAGCCTTACAGATGGTGAGATCGCTAAAAAAGTAGAGGAGCTATTTGATATGCGCCCTTATTTTATAGAGCAGCGCCTTAAGCTTAGAAATCCTATTTACAGTGAAACTGCTGCTTACGGACACATGGGCCGCAAGCCAGAAACGGTTACTAAAACTTTTAAATCGCCGGGTGGTGAAGTAAAAAAGGTTACTGTAGAACTGTTTACATGGGAAAAACTTGACTATGTAGAAAAAGTAAAAGCAGCTTTCGGAATATAATTTCCTGAAACTGACCATAAAAAAAGTCCCGCTATTGGCGGGACTTTTCATTTTATAATTATCCGAAGATACTTGTAAACGCAGCATTTAGCTTCTCTTTGATATCTGTTGGAGTTTCAACTTTAGAGAAAATAAGCTTAGCTTTACCTTCAGAACTTCCTATTGAAAATACTTTAGAAAGTGTTTTTCCTCTGAAAAAATCTAAATTATCAACCCTTATTTGAAACGCAAGCGAATTGAAACTTGCTTTTTTAGACTGTAAGTCTGTAACCATGATTTGTATATTTAGCTATAAATATAATGTTTATCTATACTAAAACCTATTTATTATAAAATATATTTATAATTACAAAAATCATCAAAGTAATTTTAGGAGTAAAAATATTCAAGACTGGTATATAAAACAGTAAATGTAAGAAGTCCCGCGACTATCATTACGAAGATGTAATATCTCGCTTCCATCATTTTTTTGTTATAATGATGCATTAGAATATACACTATAGCAGTAAACATAAATACTACAGAAGCACATACAAATGCAATTACAGCATTAGAGTGTTGGGTATCTCCACTTTGCAATGCCAGCCCTAAAAGACCAACGCCCACAATAAAGGGAACGTTTTTAATAAACCTATCCATAACTACCAATAACAAATTCTATTCAACGCAGGGGGATGCATTACCGTTTTACTCGAAATTCAAAAAATCCCGGCGAAAATAGCTAAATTATCAGATTATCAAAACATTACACATTCATAACAGTTCAACTACAAAAAAAAGCTGTCGAATGACAGCCTTTTTAAACAGTATAAGATTACAAATTGTATTTTATGGTAAGTAGCAGATACCTTGGCTGCACTCTGTATCGCGACGTGTAGGTTGAAAGCTGGTTAAAGCTGTCATCATTAAGAGAGGTAGTATTAAGCAGGTTTGTGCCCCCTACTTTAAACTCCCAGTGACTGTCTTTTTTACGGTACATAATGTCTGCACTCAGGAAATCATATTCATTGTCGGATGTCCGGCTGTCATTATAATAATGATTATACTCGTAGTTTGCCGTTAATGTAAAGGCATCCAGGAAATAGTAATCGGCTCTTGCAAATGGACTGTGGTTGTAGAATTTATTATTAGCATAGTCATTAAGCGTTAACGAATACCCTACTTCAAGATTCGGAAGCGTTTTGTAGTTGGTACCTAAGCTTGCAGTATAAGTTTGCGATACCTGCTCGCTAACCTGCCTTATCGAATTTGCAATGGTAGGTTCTGTTGTTAAAGCGTTATCTGCCCTGAAGTTATTAAACTTACTCCATGAAACGTTAGCATTAAGCGATGCCTTGTAAAAGCGTGCAAAACTCCTGTTATAACCTGCAAATGCTGTTAACATCTGGTCTGCAAAATGAGAGTTCTCTACCGTGGCTATCTGGTTGATACCATCAAAGGCTGAAAGGCTTTTTATTGCATCCATCCTGTGGCTATAGCTTACACTACCAAATATCTGTGTAAAGTTGAACATATTGTATTTAAAATAGTTCAGTGAGTGGTTTTGATATAAGCCGTTCTTTAAGTTCCTGTTACCCTGAAAAAGCGACTTATAACTTGTAAGCACCAGGCCGCGGGCAAAATCGGCTACATCTGTAAAATCGGTAGTCATCGAATAATTATAGATAAGCCGTTCTGATTTTTTAATCTGGTATTGTGCAAAAGCATTTGGCAACACCCTAACAAAATTATTCTCTACCCTCGACCCTAACTGGTCGTTAAACATCTTGTAACTGTGTACGCTAACTCCCGGATTGAACTCAAACTTACCCGTTAGGAATCTGTAATGCAATCCGATAAATGCATCGTTAAATACATAATCAACATCATTTTTGGTATTACCGTTCAGGGTGTTTTCAGAATTATTATCGAGCAACTGGAACATGGAAGAATTAAAACTCTGGAACGAATAGGTATTACCCAACGTTACATTAATACTGCTCTTCTGCTTTACCATATAGTAATAATCCAGCTTTGCATCTACTTTATTGGTTCGTATAAACCGCTCCTGAGAAATATCATAACGGTCTGCCGGCAGTAATACTAATCCCGAGCCACCATTATCTACAGGAAACGGATTATTACCAAGGTTTGCATTATAGAGCGGATCTTCATCCTGGTATAAATGCTGTCCCTGGAAAGCAAAGATATTTTTATCGTTAAGGGTGTAATATAAATTCAGATTCTGGTTGAAAGAAACCGGTTTCTGTTTTTTAGTAGTATATATACTTTGGCTTTGCGATGTTTCAGGGGTTACGGTAGAAAGCAATCCGTTAGCTTCCTCCTGATCAGACAGCTTTCCGAATAAGTCGTAATCCAACTGAAAGTTTTTGTTTGGCTTATAAGTAGAACTTAATTTAAGCATCCCAAAGTCGGTCTTCTGCTGAGAAGTTTCCTCCGTGTCCTGAATAGTTTGCGGTTCGCCTGTTATGGGATCTAAAAGCGTATTACGACTTTTAGTTTCCATTTCGGTAGTATTAGAATTTACAATGGCAAATCCGCTAAGCGACCATGCCGCCGTCGGATTATAGCTAAAGTTAGCCGCACCAAATTTTGTTTCGATAGACTTAGCCCTGTTGTTACGCATCATAGAAAGACCAAGATCGTTAGACCCTACATTTATAGATGTACCGCCTTTGCTCATCATGTTTCTAAAACCTCCGCTAAACTTAAAATAATCCTGCATGGTAAGCGGCAGCTCACCCGTATTATTAATATTGCCAATAAAATTCAAACTGAATTTCGGGTTATAATAAAACACTTTAGGGTTAACAAGATAACGCTCTCCCTCTCCAATACTGGCAGCAGCACTCATATCCCCAAACCAGAAATTCTTTTTGCCCTCTTTCAGTTTAATATTCATGGCGACGTTATCCTCATTGTTTTCAACGCCTTTAAGCTGCCCAACCTCACTATAATTTCTAAGCACTTCGACCTTGCTTACAGCATCTGCCGGAATGTTTTGTACACCAAGCTTGGTATCACCATCAAAGAAGTCTTTGCCTTCTACCATCAGCTTAGAAACCGATTTTCCTTCTACCGTAATGCCACCGTCTTTATCCACCTCAACACCCGGAAGCTTTTTAAGCACATCGCCCAATTTCCGTTCGGTTCCGTTTGTAAAAGAATCTGAGTCATACACAATAGTATCACCTTTTATAGTAACCGGCATTTCATGAACAATTTCAAGATTTGCCAGTTCTACCCCCTGCTGTAATACAATGTTTTTAACCATGTTTTCAGCGCCAGTAGTAATGGTAACTTCATAGGGCGTATAACCAATATAACTTGCCTTAATGGTGTATGTTGTATTTGCCGATAACGACAGCTGGTATCTACCCGTATCATCGGTGATGGCGTAGGAGTCCATGCTGTTTGTAGCTTTATTAACGGCCATAACGTTGGCCATTTCAAGAGCTGTACCGGTAGAGTCTTTTAGCGTTCCCTGTACACGAATGTTTTGCGAATAGCCGACAGCCGAAGCTAAAAACAGCAAAGCAAGGAGAAGTTTTTTCATGAATGTATATTGGTACTTTTAATTTGTGTGCATGTGTTTTGTTGGTTTAGAGTGGCTTTCATGTTTTATAAACTAAAAATATAGTTGTCACACATACCCTTTCCTGAAATTATTACTATCCGCCAATCCTTATTGTATTACCTCGGCCTTTGCCGCCACCATACATGTCCTGCATTTCTTTCATTTTTTTCATCATGATGTCAGCAAATTGCGCCTGTGTAACCTTCTCGCCTTTTTTTAGAGGCTTGATATCGACTTTGTCTTTAGGATTAATAACAACCTTAGAGCAAAGCAATGTCGTTTTGCCATCGCTAACCTCTAAGATAAGCCCGGGAAGTCCGTAGTAATTTTCAGGCCCCATGCTTACAGGAACTTCCGGCGTGTACCATGCCGTGATAATTTTTTCTTTAGGCATTTCAACCATATCCATAAAATTGGTCGACTTCAGTTCTTCTTCCGTTTTTTTCTTAGCCTCTTCCTCTGCTCCTTTTTTAGGGCGGAAATTCATAAAATTAGATTTGTCTACCGGAACAGATGCTGTAGCCTTATAACAAGTATAATTTCCAATTTTCTTGGTTTCGGTTTCCATATTCCATTTTATCTGCGGAAGCGAATCGCTTACTAAAAACTCTTTACCAAAAATTTCCTTTTCCTGTAGCACGATCTTCTCCTTGATGTTTTTGTACTGCTTACCTCCGCCGCCCATCATAGAGCCCATCATTTTAAAACCCCTGCTCATTTCATCGCCGGCATCCAGCTTTTCTTCTTCCATATAAAGCGAAGCCGTTTTGTCAAATTTCAGCACGAAAGTTTTTTCAAACATCGACTTCATACGTTCTTCGATCATCTTACGCATTTCGGGCGTTATTTCCTTACTTTCAATCTTAGGCATATCGTCTCCTAAGCTTGTTTTCGATTCGTATACTGCCATTCCCTGAAAATCCTGCGCATTAGCCGAAAGGATCGCAGAAAAGATAACCGCAAAAGATAAAATTATTTTTTTCATAATATAGTATTGTGTCGTTTAATGAATAAGACTATCAGAACGGCTTTTTGTTACCGTGAGTATGCGTGTTTTTTAAAATAATGCCATTCTGCCTGCAAAACATAGCTTCAGATTATCTTTGCAAAAATATAACCTGCATAGCCGCGTTATTTTTGTAATTTTAACCTGAATGAAAAAGCTACTCCTACTTCTCATATTATTCTCCTTTTCTGTCGTAAGTGCACAGGAAATTGCTATACCTGTAAAGCTGTTGTCTAATGCTAAGACAGGGCCTCAACGCTATATAGGTACCGATGCTTTTGGGTGGAAATATATTATTAAAAATAGTGAGTTCAGGAAAGAAAAAGACGGGCAAATCTTAAAATACCGTGCCGTATCATTAGGAGAAGTATATACTATAGATATTCAGAACCCGTTACAGCTCGTTTTGTTTTACAGGAAATTCAATACCGTTGTATTGCTGGATAACCAGCTTAACGAAACGTCACGCATTAATTTCTCCAACCTTACGCAGCCTCTTGTTGTTGAAGCCGCCGGACTTGCGTCCCAAAACAGGTTGTGGATCTATGATATCAATTCGCAACAACTTGGTTTGTATGATTTAGCGCAGGGCAACTTTAAAACAATAACACCACCTTTTACCGACAATATTAAGTACTACCAAAACGATTACAATTATTTTTACTGGATAGATACTACAGGTAAATGCTTCATGGTAAACCTGTTTGGTAATGTAGGAAATCTTGGGCAGGCGCCAGCGTATAACCAGGTTCAGATCCTATCATCCTCAGAACTGATTATAAAAAAAGATAATGGACTGTGCTTCTACAACCTCGACAAGCAAACGCAGGCTCCTATTGCCATTGCAGAAAAAAGCTTCCAGAGTTTTCATTATGCTGCACAAATTTTGTCTATTTTTACAGACTCCGAAATCAACACATATAAAATAACTTTACCCAAATAATGCATATAGCTGTAGCAGGAAATATAGGTGCAGGAAAAACCACCCTTACCGGATTGTTAGCCAAACATTTTAAGTGGGAACCGCATTATGAAGATGTGGTTGATAACCCTTACCTCGATGATTTTTACCACCAGATGGAACGCTGGTCGTTTAACCTTCAGGTGTACTTTCTTAACACCCGTTTCAGCCAGGTAATGCAAATTCGTGAAAGCGGAAAAAACATCATCCAGGACAGGACCATTTATGAAGATTCGCATATTTTCGCACCCAACCTTCATGCTATGGGGCTTATGGCAAACCGCGATTATAACAACTACAAAGCACTGTTTGACATGATGGAAAGCTTTGTTGGCCCCCCGGACCTGCTTATCTACCTTCGCAGCTCTATACCCAATTTGGTAAAGCAAATTCACAAGCGTGGGCGCGACTATGAAAACTCTATCTCAATAGATTACCTAAGCCGCCTGAACGAACGCTATGAAGCATGGATTCAGAGTTACGATAAAGGAAAGCTTCTGATTATTGATGTAGACAAAAATAACTTTGTAGACAACCCTGAAGATCTTGGCGAAATAATAAACAGAATTAATGCTGAAGTAAACGGTTTGTTTTAGATCTTAGATTTCTCCATTCCGCTACGCTTCAGTCGAAATGACAAAGACATTCGATATTTCCGTAATATCAGATAATAACATAAAAAATGCCCCTGTAATACAGAGGCATTTTTCGGTTATAATTGGTGGTTTAGCTATTTCGTTTTAAGTGCTTCTATTTGGGCATTTACCTCTTCGTCGGTACCCCTAAATGTTTTTTGCTCTGTTTTCAACTCTTCGTTATTTGTTTTGGTCGAAATAGTAACCGTAGCGGTCACTGTTCCGTCAGCATCTTTCTGGCGGTCTATCGAAGTTTCTGTACTCGACTCCTGTCCTGTAAGTACTGGCTGCTCTATAACTGTTGCTGCCTGAACGTTTGTAATTTCTGCACCCTCGGCATGGCTTCCAATGATCGGAGCGATTACAAGCCCGATAAGGCACGTAAGCTTTATCAGGATGTTCATTGATGGCCCGGAGGTATCTTTGAACGGATCACCTACTGTATCGCCTGTTACAGCCGCTTTATGTGCGTCAGATCCTTTATAGGTCATTTCGCCGTTAATCATTACTCCCGCTTCGAAAGATTTTTTAGCATTATCCCATGCGCCTCCGGCGTTATTCTGAAATACAGCCCACAGTACTCCCGATACAGTTACACCTGCCATATACCCACCAAGCATTTCTGCTACGAGCTGGTTATTATCAGGATATACAAGCATCCCCAGTAACACAATTGCAATAGGGAAACCTATAGTCAATACTCCCGGAAGCATCATCTCCCTTAGCGCTGCTTTAGTAGATATCTCTACACATTTACCATATTCAGGTTTACCTGTGCCTTCCATGATACCCGGAATTTCGCGGAACTGCCTTCTAACCTCATATACCATATCCATCGCCGCTTTACCCACTGAGTTCATAGCCAGAGCAGAGAAAACAACCGGAATCATACCTCCAACAAAAAGCATTGCCAGTACAGGCGCTTTAAATATATTGATACCGTCGATACCCGTAAAGGTTACATATGCTGCAAATAAGGCTAATGATGTAAGTGCTGCCGAAGCAATTGCAAACCCTTTACCTGTTGCTGCCGTAGTATTACCTACAGAGTCTAGTATATCGGTACGCGTACGAACTTCTTTAGGAAGCTCACTCATTTCTGCAATACCTCCTGCGTTGTCTGATATCGGTCCGAATGCATCAATAGCCAGCTGCATTGCTGTTGTAGCCATCATAGCCGAAGCTGCCAGTGCAACACCATAGAAACCTGCCAATGCATACGATCCCCAGATAGCACCTGCAAACAACAGTACCGTTGGAAAAGTGGAGATCATACCTGTTGCAAGTCCCGCGATAATATTGGTCCCTGCACCTGTGCTCGATTTCTGTACAATAGCAAGAATTGGTTTTTTACCAAGTCCCGTATAATATTCTGTAACCGATGATATAACAGCTCCAACAAAAAGCCCTACCAAAGTAGCACCAAATACATGCATCGATGTTATTTCTTTAGCCGCTTCACCATAAAAATTCATTGTAAACGTTTCCGGAAGCATGTATTGTACAAGGAAGTAGCATGATATTGCTACCAGCACTATCGAAACCCAGTTACCTATATTCAGAGCTGTCTGCACCTGTGCTTCCTTAGCGTTATTATCTTTAATCTTAACGAGCAATGTCCCTATAATAGAAAACAATATACCAAACCCGGCAATAGCCATTGGCAGCAGTATCGGCCCTATTCCGCCAAAAGCGTCTGTAAATGTTGGATTGGCAACAATAATATCCCTAAGCACATAGTTACCCAATACCATAGCTGCAAGTACAGTAGCCACATATGATCCGAACAAATCGGCTCCCATACCTGCCACATCTCCCACATTATCTCCCACGTTATCGGCAATAGTCGCCGGGTTACGCGGATCGTCTTCCGGTATTCCTGCCTCAACCTTACCTACAAGGTCGGCACCTACATCGGCAGCTTTGGTATAAATACCGCCACCAACACGGGCAAACAAAGCAATAGATTCTGCTCCAAGAGAGAAACCTGCGAGAGTTTCAAGTACCATGGTCATATCGGCAGCGTTGGTCCACGTGCCATTCATAAAGTAGTGAAAAAAGAATATAAAAAAACCGGTAAGCCCTAAAACGGCCAAACCGGCAACGCCAAGTCCCATTACAGTTCCTCCGCTAAATGACACTTTAAGTGCCTGAGGAAGGCTTGTTCGTGCGGCCTGTGTGGTACGCACATTTGTTTTAGTGGCAATTTTCATTCCCATATTTCCGGCAAGGGCCGAAAAAATAGCACCAAATATAAAAGCTATAACTATTAGCAAATGTGTTTTTGCCCCCGGCAAAAATGTAATTCCGGCAAGAGCAGCACTTGCTATAATAACAAAAAAAGTAAGTAACCTGTATTCTGCTTTAAGGAAGGCCAGGGCCCCTTCGTAGATGTAATCTGAAATCTCTTTCATCTTACCATCTCCGGCATCCTGTTTAAGTACCCATGATCTTTTGACAGCCATAAAAAGCAGTCCCAGCACGGCCATAAGTATTGGCACGTAAATCATTATTGAATCCATAAATAAAGTTTTGGTTTGTTGTTATATTGTAAATGTAACAAAAAGCCGAACAAAAAAAGCAACATTCTTTAACAGAATATTGCTTTTTTTAATAATTATGCTATAGTAAAATTATCTAATACTGAATAATTCTTCCGGTTTGTCTTCAAGTGCTTCAAAACGGTCAACACACTGGTCGATAATTTCGCGAGCTTCTGCAGCATCACCCCATCCGCCAACGTCAACTTTTTTGTTTTCAAGGTCTTTATAAACCTGGAAGAAGTGCTCAATCTCTTTTACAAGGTGACCGTTAATTTCGTTAAGGTCATTGTATTTGTTCCAGATTGGGTCAGATACCGGCACACAGATGATCTTTTCATCCGGACCTTTTTCATCTGCCATGTGGAAAACACCAATAGGCTTAACTTCCATAACACAACCAGGGAAAGTAGGCTCAGTAACTAATACAAGTACATCAAGCGGGTCTCCATCAAGCGCTAAAGTTTCAGGAACAAAACCGTAATCAGCAGGATACATCATAGACGAGAACAGCATTCTGTCGTAACGTATTTTCTTTAACTGAAAATCATATTCATATTTATTCCTGCTCCCTTTAGGGATTTCTATAAGCACGTCAAACGTTTTTAATTTTGCTGCTGTCATTTTAGTATATCTTTTTTTCGTATTAAGCGGGTGCAAAAGTAGGATAAAAATACTGTTTTGCAAAGCTTTACCCTATTAAATACAGGACAGGGCGCTAAGTTTACATTAAATTAATGCGGAAATTTCCTTCCGCGTTTTTCCAGGTAATAATGCCACAGGAAAAAAGCAGCTGTTGTACGGTATGGGCTCCATGTTTTAGAATGCTCAAGCATATCATTTATAGCTGTAAATCCCCATACATCTTTTATAGCCGAAACTATCCCAATGTCGCCTAATGGCAAAATATCCGGTGACTGAAGGCAAAACATTAGGTAAACGTCCACCGTCCAGTTACCGATACCTTTTACCCTGAGCAATTCCTGCCTAACCTCATCAGGATGTTTAGTTGCAAAGCTGTCAAAATTAAGCGTTCCATCTAAAACTGTTTCAGCCAAAGCCCTTAAATACGATGTCTTTTGCCTGCTTACACCACATTCGCGAAATTCTAAATCGGTAACTTCAATAATATTTTGAGGAGTAAAATTTCCCATTAAACTCTTAAGCTTATTGAACGATGCCCTTGCCGACTCTAACGAAACCTGTTGCTCAAGAATAATTTTACAAAGGCTCTCAAAACCGGGTGGGCGGGTCACAAAACCCGGTTCTCCGTATAACTTTACAATTTCCGAAAAAACAGCATCTTTAGCTATAAGCAAAGAAATGGTTTCTTCCATAATACTTTTTATTAAAAAGGCCCCCTGAATGGAGGCCTATTATATTTTAATTTATTCTATTTTGTCGCAAATTGGTCCACACCCTGCCGAATCACAGTAAGGCACCCTGTCTTTACCAATTACATAATATTTAAGGAAACATCCTGAACCGCATCCTCTACATGAAACATCTAAAGGGTCACCGTCTGAAATTGGGCTGCCTAAATAGAATTTGCCTCCCATATTATTAAGTACTACGCCGGAAGATACCGCCATACCAGCATTATTATCAAAACCATTTGCGATCAAAAAGTAAGCTGTATGCAAAGAATCATTCACCGCAACTCTTTGCTGTATAGAAATTGAAGTTAACCTAACAGTTTCACCTTTCTTTGCAAGTAGTCTTTCAAATTCGTAAAGCAGGCTCGCTCTATTTGCTGTAATTGTAAGTTTCTCATCGGCAACACCTATTTCTCCCTCCCAGATACCTTGTCTATCTTTTGCAGTAAACTCTCTCGCATTGTTATCAGCATTAGACATTACAGTTTCGCTTTCGCTGTTACAGCTCCACACTGTACACATTAGCATAAGGCAGGCTAACGCTTTTAATAGATTTTTCTTCATAGCTCGTTGGTTTAGTTGGATTGAATATTTAACGAATATATTACAAAACGAAGTAAAATTAGTCAACTAAATGTTAAATTATATAACAAGAATTTTAGTATACCTGACTTGTAGTCTTCTCGCAATCAGCGCATGAAGAACACACCAAATGTTTATCATTATCACTAATTATCACCTGCGGCAGGCAACCTTCTTCCTCACAACTGCCTTTGCATATTATAATCCTGCTTCTTTTTCGTCCTGAAATATCTTCAACATCAAAATAGAATTTATCTTTTTCAAGGTGAAGTGTAGTACCTACTTTTATATTTCCTTTTGCCGCCGAAGCAATCATTATATAAATATCCTGATGAGACAGATCAATTGTCTTTGTTTTAACGATCCTGAAGTTCGTAAAAACCACCGTATCTTTTATTGCCAGCTTATTCATTACAACACCGGCCCACTTTTTTGCAATGGAGACACTATCACCTACGATAGCGTCATTACCCGATAGCGTTCCTGCAACCTCTAAATCAAAATCGGTAATAGTTTTTACTTTACCTTCATTTTTAGAAGTGCACGATGCAAGCGCCAGTAGAAAAAGCAATCCGGTTAGATATGATTTCATAAAGAGGGCATGAGGTTGTTTGTACGAATTTACAATTTTTTTGGTAATCTCAAAACTTTTTAAAAATGGAAACCAAACACGCCTTTTATCGCAAACTTATTGGCATCGGGCAAGTTAAGATAACTTCCCCTCCATGCAAAGTCAATCCTGAATACTTTGAAGATATTCCCTATACCTGCATGATATTCCCAGTACACATCCTCCGGAGCACGGTACTCTATGCTCGATGCATTAAGCCTTCTGTTACCATCAGACACCGTTCCGTAGACGCCTTTTACACCTACAATTTCCCTTAGGTTTAAATTCCTAAGCCCCGGAATCCTTGAAAACAGCCTTCCGTTAAAATTATGCTCAAAATGCAGCGACACATATTCATCGGCTACAAACTCGTAGTAATTCATAAGGTTGTAGGTGTTCTCGATAACAAAGTAGGACTGGTTACCAGGCACAATACCCATTAATCCTAATGGCACATCGCCAAATATCTTACCAGCTTCAAGCGTGGCAAACAATCGTCCGAAACCACCAACAAGTACAGGTTGGCGATAATAAAACTGTAATTTCTGATATTCAAAATCGCTACCAAACAAGCCTTTTATACCTTGCGAGAAATTAAGATACAGCCTTGAGTAGTTAAGATCTACATCGGTACGTTCCACGCCATAACCAATAGTCCTTCGTTTGGGTGTATATTCTACCATCGCACCAAACTCATATTGCTCCAGGTTTCCTTTTGTCCCTTTAGACGGGTCGTTAGGATCGATATAATAATCCATTAAGAAGGTAGGGAAAGCCGACCTTAATGTCCTATAATTAAGGCTACCCTTAAACACTAAATGTTTTACAGGCTCTATTTCTGCTGAGAAGGTAGTAAAGTTAACGTTGGTTAGCTTGCTGTTATCTCCGCTGGCAAAAACTGCCGACGACGCAAAACTCCTACCAAGCACATCACTTGTAGATGTAAGGCTCACCCCTATCTGTTCTACATCGCGCCTGTTACCTGCCGCAAGTATTACCCTTTTTTCTTTGTTAACCATCCACTTACCGGATATACCATACTTAAACTTATTATCCTTAAATCCGTATGCGGTATACCCCTCAATCCTCCAAGGGTCGTTCTGACCAAAATAGGTTCGCCCGCCCGTTCGCAGCCTTACACCTTCAACATCATTGTAACCAAAACTGGAAAATATAGGACCATAGTCAAAATTACCCATTTGGTAATAGCCACTACCAAGTGTGGCGACGAGGCTATACATCCGTTTAAATTTAGGTACCGTTTTTAAGGTATCCAGCATTTTATAAACACCCCGCTCGTCTTTATTGAGCGATTCAAATCGATTCTCCTCCCAATATTCGTCATCCTTTTTATAAATCTCTTCGTTATTAAGGTTTACGTCGGGATTATAAAACGCATCGGGTCTTTTCTTATCAAAAACATAGTCACGGAAAAGCGTGGTTCTCTTGCCATATACCCCTTTAGATGATTCTTTTTTACTAATCGCAAAGTCAGACATCATATGATCCCTTTTTAAAAGAAACACAGAGTCGTTTAAAACATCAAAGTCCTGCTCAATGTAAATATCTTTAACCCAGTTGATATTTGCCGCCTTACTGGCAGACATGGCTATTTTTTTAATCGCGTAGGTTGTATCGTTAACCCAGAAGTTTCCTTTAAACGTAAGCTCACCTTTACGCCTTGGGTAAAAAACGATATTATAGCACCATTTGTTTTCAATATAGGTACTGTCAGCAAGAACATAATTGTACACGTTAATACCAGTACGCGATAACGGACTTACAAAATCCTTATCAAAGAACTTAAGGTAATTATCGTAAATATCATATTCGGCATACAGGTCTTTTACAAAGGCAATGATCTGCTGATTATTACTAAACCCGGAGTTTTTATTGGCACGGGTAATCTCTTTTTTACGGCTGGCAACATTATCGCCATACACATTGCTCAACGCCTCGTTAATAAATATGGGCAGGTATGTTTTACCTGTTACGCTCGATGTATCAACATGGTCAAAAATAAACTCCATACCCTTAAACACTCTGCTTTTCATAAAAGCACTGTCTATGGTATTCATATCAAACTCTACCTTTTCGTATTTATCATACTCATATTGCTTGAACATCCTGAGTCCGTTCTTACGGCGGCGTTCCCATATTTTACGGAGTATATCAATAGCAGGGTTGTTTTTCTTAGATGTTTTCCCGCTATATAGCACGACTTCTTTTAACTCCTGTGCTTCGCTAAGTTTCGCCTTGATATTAAGGGTCGCGGATCTTTCAAGCTTTATTTCTTTCGCAGCAAACCCAACAAACGAGATTACAACTTCGGTATAGGTGTTTTGAGATTCCAGATAAAACTTACCGTTTTCGTCGGTAATAGTACCTTCTGTACTTCCTTTAAAGTAGATACTGGCATAAGGTATAGGCGCATTTGCATCATCTACAACTATACCGCCAATTTTGGTTTGCGCCATAAGTGAGCCGGAAAGAAGTAGAAATATCGCAGATAAAAACAGTAGTATTCTTTTCATATATGCTATAAAACAAAAAACTTCATCATATAGTATGATGAAGTTTCAAATATAGGTGTTTATTTTGTTATTTATACATAACTTTTTTCACAGCTTTTACAAGATCTCCCGCGTTAGGAAGCCACTCTTTAAGTAGTACCGGAGAGTACGGAGCCGGTGTATCTGCTGTAGTTATCCTTTGGATAGGAGCATCAAGATAATCAAAAGCCCTTTCCTGAACAATATAAGTTATTTCTGATGCTATACTTCCAAACGGCCAAGCCTCTTCAAGTATAACCAAACGGTTTGTTTTTTTAACCGAGTTAAGAATAGTCTCGTGATCCATTGGACGGATCGTTCTTAAATCGATGATCTCGATACTGATTCCTTCTTTTTCAAGTTCTTCAGCAGCGATAAAAGCTTCTTTTAATATTTTACCGAAAGATACAACTGTTACATCTTTACCTTCACGTTTAACATCAGCAAGACCTAGTGGAATTGTATATTCTCCTTCAGGCACCTCACCTTTATCTCCGTACATCTGCTCAGATTCCATGAATATAACAGGATCGTTATCACGGATAGCCGACTTAAGAAGTCCTTTAGCATCGTATGTATTAGACGGTACAACAACTTTAAGACCCGGAGTATTTGCATACCAGTTCTCGAAAGCCTGAGAGTGCGTAGCTGCAAGCTGTCCTGCCGATGCAGTTGGCCCACGGAATACCATTGGCATTGTAAACTGTCCTGCAGACATTTGGCGCATCTTAGCTGCGTTGTTAATAATCTGGTCAATACCTACTAATGCAAAGTTGAATGTCATGAACTCAACAATTGGCCTGTTACCGTTCATAGCACTACCTACGGCAATACCGGCAAAACCAAGCTCAGCGATTGGAGTATCAATTACCCTTTTAGGGCCAAACTCGTCAAGCATTCCTTTTGAGGCTTTGTAGGCACCGTTATATTCAGCAACCTCTTCACCCATTAAATATATAGCTTCGTCACGGCGCATTTCTTCGCTCATGGCTTCACAAATAGCTTCTCTAAATTGTATCGTTCTCATGTAACTTCTTATTCGTATTAAATGAATGGCAAAAATAAAGATTTAAAATTATTTAATGCGCTTATATTTCCAAATAAATAAAATGTTAGGAACTTGTTCGTAAAACCGCAACTATTCGCAATAATCAGTGTTTTAAAGCTTAATTTTTGTGATTAATAAATTTAATACCGAAAATTTTTAAAAAAATTGCATTTAATATGCGTGCATAGTTTTTTATTTAGATAAATTTCTTATTTTCGTAACGGAAAAACCTCAACTTTATAACTTTATAAAAATGAAAATATTAGTCTGCATCAGCCACGTGCCTGATACCACAGCAAAAATTAACTTTGCAAACGGCGACAGCGAGTTTGATACTAATGGCGTTCCGTTTGTAATAAATCCCAACGACGAATTTGGTTTAACAAGAGCAATCTGGTTTAAAGAACAAGCCGGCGCAAACGTTACAGTAGTAAACGTAGGCGGCCCGGATACCGAACCAACCCTTAGAAAAGCACTTGCAATAGGTGCAGATGAGGCAATTCGCGTTAACGCAAACCCAACAGATGGCTTCTTCGTAGCAAAACAACTTGCAGAAGTAGTTAAGAACGGTGGTTTTGACCTTGTAATAGCAGGTAAAGAATCACTCGATTATAATGGCGGTATGGTAGGCGGAATGCTTGCCGGCCTTCTTGGATACGATTTTATTAACTCGTGCATCAATCTTGAAATTACAGGATCTGACGTGAAAGCAGTACGTGAAATTGATGGTGGTAAAGAAACCCTTAGCGCTAAATTACCTTTAGTTATTGGCGGACAAAAAGGCCTTGTAGAAGAAAAAGACCTTAAAATTCCTGTAATGAGAGGCATCATGATGGCAAGACAAAAAGTACTTACCGTACTTGAGCCTGTAGAAGCCAACATTACTACTAAAGCGGTGAAGTTTGAAAAACCGGCACCTAAATCGGCAGTAAAACTTATAAGCCCTGACAATCTTGATGAGCTTGTAAACCTTTTACATAACGAAGCTAAAGTTATCTAAATTTGAAAATGTGCCGATGTACTAATTAAAATTACCACACAGCACGATTCACTGAATTGATTTCAATTAAAAGTTTTCAAATCTCCAAATTAAAAAAATTATGTCAATATTAATATATGCTGAGTTTGCCGAAGGCAAATTCAAAAAAACAGCTTTCGAGCTTGCTTCATACGCTAAAAAAATTGCAGGTGAAACGGGCACAACCGTAACTGCCCTTACTATAAATGCTGCCGATGCTGCTGCACAACTAGGACAATACGGCGTTGATAAAGTGCTTAATGTAAAATCTGATAAGCTTACTGCGTTCAACGCTAAGGCATATGCCGACGCTATAAAACAGGCTGCCCAGAAAGAAAGTGCTAAAATTGTATTATTCAACTCTACAACAGACAGTATTTATATTGCTCCCCTTGTAGCTGTTGCCCTTGAGGCTGGTTATGCATCAAACGTAGTTGCGCAACCAATAAGCCTTTCGCCTTTCCAGGTAAAAAGAAACGCTTTTTCTAACAAAGCATTTAATATAACAGAGATCACTACAGATATTAAAGTACTTACTATAGGCAAAAACTCTTACGGAGTATTTGAAAATGCAGTAAGCGCAACTGAAGAAGAATTCTCACCATCATTAAACGACAACGATTTTACTGTGAAAGTAGAGTCTTCTGAAAAAGTATCGGGCAAAGTAACTATTGCAGATGCAGAAGTTGTTGTATCTGGCGGACGCGGACTTAAAGGCCCTGAAAACTGGGGTATAATTGAAGATCTTGCTGCTGCGCTTGGTGCTGCCACTGCATGTTCTAAACCGGTATCTGACCTTGGATGGAGACCTCACAGCGAGCACGTAGGCCAAACAGGTAAGCCTGTAGCTGCCAATCTTTATATTGCAGTAGGTATTTCAGGAGCTATACAGCACATTGCAGGTATCAACTCATCTAAAGTAAAAGTAGTTATCAACGCCGATGCCGATGCTCCTTTCTTTAAAGTTGCAGACTACGGCGTTGTAGGTGATGCTTTTGAAATTGTTCCTAAGTTGACTGAAAAAATTAAAGCCTTTAAAGCTCAAAACTCATAATTTTATTTTAAATTGTGCCCCACAAAAGGGCTATCCGGCTACGATAGTTTATCTTTGCCCGGATAGCCCTTTTTCTATACAGGAACACCAATATGAGCTTAGTAAAACTTACTATAAAAGGAATCTCATACAGCCAGACTCAAAACGGCGCGTATGCATTGATTCTTAATGAAGTGGACGGAGAACGCAAGTTACCTATAGTGATAGGCGCCTTTGAGGCCCAGTCTATAGCTATTGCCCTTGAAAAAGAGATAAAACCGCCCAGACCACTTACCCATGACTTATTTAAAAATTTTGCCGACCGCTTTGACGTGGTCGTAAAACAGGTTATTATACACAAACTGGTAGACGGTGTTTTCTTTTCGAGCATTATTTGCGAACGCGACCGCATCGAGGAAATTATAGATGCACGCACATCAGACGCTATTGCACTGGCATTGCGTTTTAACGCACCTATATTTACCTACAAGAATATTCTGGACAAAGCAGGTATCTTCCTTAAATTGAATCCTGAAGCCGATGCCGAAGGTAATTTAACCCAACCGGAAGATGTACTTTCTGAACCTGAAACTTTCGGAACAGAAACTGTTTCGGGAGAAGGGTATTCTGCCTATAGCCTGCAGGAGCTTAACGATATGCTGGACGGTGCCGTACAGAATGAAGACTACGAGAAAGCAGCAAAAATACGCGACGAAATATCAAAGAGGGAGAGTTAAACAATGAAAAAGATTAGCGTAAAGCTACTGCCTTTTTTTGTTCTTTTACTTATGTATACAGCAACAGGGTGTTCTAAAAAACAATACCCTAAAGCCGAATACCATAAACTTACCGGACGTAAGGCTAAACTATATACAGCTCAGGGTATAAAAACCAGCAGCAATACATTGCCCTTAGGTGATAAACAAAAGTTTACACTTACAGCAACTGACTCGGTTTTAACTTACCCCGGAAAAAGCAGTGAAAAAATTTACAGTAATTACAAAGAGTTCTTTGCCGATGTAGTTCCGGGAAAAAATTATAAAGTTTCTGTACATACCCTGCCGGACACTCACACCAGCACCTATAAGTATCTGTTCGTATCGCTAGCCGACATATTTGACAAACAGGACAAAAAATTAAAGATTGAAATTGTAGAAAATAGATGGGCAACCGGTTTTGAAAAGCCCGGACTCAAAAGAGCTTTTACATTTAATAGCGGTGAGACAGACCAGGTTCGCATTGTTATCTGCGCAGACAATAGAGAACTTGACAAAAAAATATTTACTTTTACAATTAATTTCGTCAGTAAAAAATTCATGACAGCACCCACAGGTGACTTTTATATAACTATCGAAGAAATCAAGGAATAATGAAGCAGTATCACGACTTAGTTAAGCATGTTTTAGAGAACGGAGTGCAAAAAGGCGACCGTACAGGTACGGGAACAAAAAGCGTTTTTGGTTATCAGATGCGTTTTGACCTTAGTGAAGGATTCCCTTTAGTAACGACAAAAAAACTGCACTTAAAGTCGATAATATACGAACTGCTTTGGTTTTTAAATGGTGAAACCAACATTGGCTACCTTAACGACAATGGGGTTAAGATATGGGATGAATGGGCTGACGAAGATGGCAACCTGGGTCCGGTTTACGGTCACCAGTGGCGTAACTGGGACGATAAGGAAATTGACCAGATCACCGAACTTATTGAAACCCTTAAAACAAACCCTAACAGCCGAAGGATGCTAATTTCCGCATGGAACCCAAGCGTGCTGCCGGATACTTCAAAATCATTTTCAGAAAATGTAGCAAACGGTAAAGTTGCTTTACCCCCATGCCATGCTTTCTTTCAGTTTTATGTTGCAGAAGGAAAACTATCATGTCAGCTGTACCAGCGTAGTGCCGATATATTTTTAGGTGTACCTTTTAACATAGCATCGTACGCATTGCTTACCATGATGATTGCCCAGGTTTGCGGACTTGAAGCAGGAGACTTCATCCACACATTTGGTGACGCGCATATTTACAACAATCATATGGAACAGCTTGAACTTCAGTTAAGCCGCGAGCCAAAACCGCTACCTACCATGAAACTGAATGCTGATGTTAAAGATATCTTTGATTTTAAATTTGAAGATTTTACGTTAGAGAATTACGATCCTCACCCGCATATTAAAGGAGCTGTTGCAGTTTAATAATCGCTTTTAGTTAAGCATTTCTTACAGTGAGATATAATTTCTTATTTTTCATTACCTTTAGTTACCAAAACCTAAGAAATGGAAACAACTCAACAAGACCTCTATGAATATGCCCGCAAAAGGGTAAAACAGAAAAAGCGCGTTTATTTTCACTTTATACTGTTTTTCGTCAGTAGTATTTTCTTCTTTATTATAAATAAAGTTCTAAAGATAGACCCCGAACAAGACTGGTACCTTTGGGCAATAACAGCATGGGCTTTTATTTTTATAATGCACTTTATAAAAGTATTTGTTACCGAAAGCTTTATTAACAAAAAGTGGGAACAGGAGCAGATAGCCAAACTGGTTGCACGCCAGGAGCGCCGCATAGGTCAGCTGGAAAAGAAACTGGAAAACGACACTAACACAACAACAACTACTACCACTTTAGAATAATGACCCTTACCCTTATAGCGGCAGTTGCCGAAAACAATGCATTAGGCAAAGACAACAAAATGATGTGGCACCTGCCGGATGACTTTAAGCATTTTAAAAGCCGTACATCGGGTCACCATATTATAATGGGAAGAAAAACATTTGAAAGCTTCCCTTCTGCCCTGCCCAACCGCACTTCGGTAATCATTACCCGCCAGTCAGACTACAAGGCAGACGGATGTATTGTTGTGGGCAGCCTGGATGAAGCCATTGCAGTTTCACCAAAGGATGAAGAGGTGTTTATTATTGGCGGAGGCGAAATATACAACCAAAGTATTGACCGTGCCGACAAACTGGACCTTACCCGCGTACATGCCGAATTTCCCGATGCAGACGCTTACTTTCCGCAGATAGACGAATCGAAATGGGAATTATCAGAAGCTATTTTTCACCCGAGAGATGAAAAACATGCGTATGAAATGACATTTCAGACGTATTTAAAAAAGCAGTAAATGGATATCCGCTCCTATTCTCCCTCTGACAAGGGCAGTATAATAGACCTTCTCCGTTTAAACACACCTAACTACTTCTCCATTGAAGAGGAAGCAGACCTTAATGATTATTTGGACAACCAAATAGATATATATTATGTTGTAGAAGATAACGGCTTATTAATAGGGAGTGGTGGCATAAATATTACCGAAGACAGAAAGACAGCAAGAATATCGTGGGATATAGTCCATCCCGATTATCAGGGTAAAGGTATTGGGCAACTACTTACACACTATAGAATTAGAAAAATAAAAGAAATGAATGGAATTGAGAAAATTTCTGTAAGAACTTCGCAATTTGCATCCAAATTCTATGAAAAATTTGGTTTCAAATTACTTGAAGTTGTAAAAGACTACTGGGCTAAAGGCATTGATATGTACAGAATGGAACTAATGTAAACTTCTTATATTTGTTTCAAACATTATTTTATGAAACGTATTATTTTTATTTTCTCAGCATTATCAATAATCACAATAGCTTCATGCAATAAAAAGAATGAGGAGAAGATTGGAAAAGAAACACAGGCATATACCCAGCCTTCAACTCCTACCGATACTGTAATTGTAACCCCTACCGAAACTCCAAAAACAGAGCGTCCCGATAAACCTGTAATTGAAACAACATTAAACACAAAATTGTTGTTCAACACCTGGGTGAGTAATCCTGAAAACCCACATGCTGATTTTGTGCTTTCTAAAAAATCATTTTATGTAGTTGATTACGATGGCGACGCTGATATGCCCTACACACTTAACGGTGAAACTTTAACCGTGTATTATAAAGACGACACCAGACAGGCAAAAATTATTTCTGTGACAAAAGATAATCTTTTACTGCAATGGGAAGGTGTTGAAGAACCCACAACATACACAGTATGGAAAAGGTAAATGAGTTTGCACAGAAAAACATTTCTAACTCCCTATTAACAAAACTATTTCTATCTTTGTTGCGTAAATAAAAGCAATGTCGCAAAACGTAACTCCTTATAAAGATTCCGGCCTGGGCAAAAAAGAACAGGTAGCCCAAATGTTTGATACTATTTCCGGTAATTACGATGGTTTAAACCGCGTAATTTCGTTTGGTATAGATGTTTCATGGCGTAAAAAAGTATTAAAGCTTGTTTCGGCTAAAACCCCAAAAACCATACTGGATATCGCTACCGGTACCGGAGACCTTGCCATACTAATGGCTGAGACTTCTGCAACCGAAATTATTGGCGCAGATATCTCTGAAGGCATGATGGAAGTTGGACGTAAAAAAGTTACCGAAAAAGGGCTTGACGGAAAAATTAAGCTTGTATATGGCGATAGTGAGAATCTTCCTTTTGACGACAATTACTTTGATGCTATTACTGTTGCTTTTGGCGTTCGTAATTTTGAAACACTTGAAAAAGGCCTCGGTGATATTTTACGCGTTTTAAAACCAAACGGCATTTTTGTGATACTTGAAACATCGGTGCCAACAAAATTCCCGTTTAAACAAGGCTACACTTTTTACAGCAAATACCTTCTTCCGCTTATAGGGAGACTATTCTCTAAAGACAGATCGGCTTATGCTTACCTTAGTGAATCGGCTTCTGTTTTCCCTCATGGGGAAGCTTTAAACAATATTTTGCGAAAAGTTGGGTTTATAGAGGTTAAGAATATGCCGCAGACCCTTGGAGTGGCAACAATTTACTCTGCCTCAAAAAAATAAGATGAAGAAACTGTTTATATACATACTGCTATTTACCGGCCTTTGCAGCCATGCGCAGTTTGGTACGCAAATATTCAGCAAAAAGCCTATTGTTAACCTTGAAAACTTTGACAAACAAAGGGTTCACTGGGGATACTTCCTTGGCTTTAACAGCTATGATTTTAAGTTTGACTATAAAGTTGATCCTAAAGTAGACATTGCGGTAACGCGAACAACAGGCTTTAATGTGGGCCTTGTAGGTAACCTTAGACTTTTTGAATACCTGGATCTTCGTTTTGAACCGGGACTATACTATACGCAGCGCGACCTTGCCTTTAATGTCGAAGGCACAGAATCTGACAGGCTAAGAGAAGTAAAATCTACATATATACATTTTCCACTATTGCTGAAATTTTCAGCTAAAAGGACGGGAAATATAAAACCTTACCTTTTAGGTGGTGTATCGCGTTCACTTAACCTTTCGAGTAGCTTTAACTCGAAAGACGATAACATGACCGGAGACCGGTTCAGGATGAATAAATGGACTAACTTTTACGAAGTTGGTGCAGGTATAGATATTTACTTTGAATTCTTTAAGTTCTCTCCTTCAATTCGTGGCGTGTTTAGTTTTGACGATGAGATTATCCGCGACAACGACCCTAATAGCCCATACACAGGCAATGTTGCTTCTATGAAAACAAGGGGAATCTTTGTAAACTTTACTTTCCACTAAAATCTCTTCGGAACTCGCTTAAGATTATAGCAGCAGCAGTTGCTACGTTAAGGCTTTCAGTTTGTTGCAGGTCTCCAAAACGAGGTATAGCTATTTTATGCCCTACCCTGTTCTCTATACTTTGCGATATACCGTTGGCTTCGTTACCCATAACAACTATTCCATTTTCAGGAAGGTCTTCGCCATATATATTTTCGCCATCCATAAAGGTTCCGAAAACAGGCAGTGAAGTCGTTTCAAGATAGGACTCAAGATTAGTGTAAACTACATTAACACGTGTTAATGATCCCATAGTAGCCTGTACCACTTTCGGATTATAAACATCTACACATTGTTCCGAACATACAAGGTGCTTAATCCCAAACCAGTCGCATAGCCTTATAATAGTACCCAGGTTTCCGGGATCACGCACATCATCAAGTGCAACAATAAGTCCGCTGTCCGGTACAGCTTTTTCGTCTGGCATCACAAATAAAGCCAGGCAGACATTAGGTGTAGAAAGCGCACTTATTTTTTTAAGTTCTGCTTCTGTTATAAGCTCCACCTTACGTTTATCAACCTTTGTAAAGATGTCCTGGGTGGTAAATAATTGATGTAATTCAAAATTGGAATTGAGTAATTCCTGTACTACCTTTATACCTTCGGCAAAGAACAATTTATCCTGCTTTCTGTATTTTTTTTGCTGTAAGCCCGTTATTGTTTTAATTTGGTTTTTACTAACCATAAAAAATGTATTTTTGAATTACTATTTGCCCATACCGTCTTGAGAAATAAAGCAACAAAAATAGCACTAATTATATTATCGGGCTGGATTTTATATTCATGCTCTCTCGTAAAAAGGGTTCCTGACGGTAAACACCTGCTTGAAAAGGTTGATATCAATGTAAATCAGGAAAAGAAAAACGACGATGAGATAAAAGATCAGCTGTATCAAATACCAAATACAGGCATCTTGGGCTATCACCTGAGGCTGCACCTGTACAATATGGCCAAACCCAATGCCGATTCGTCATACCATGCTTGGCTGGACAGAAAACCCGGCAGGCATGAGCGCATGAGAAAACTACTTTCTGAAAAGCAGGTTCAGCGTCTTGGCAACTCTTTCGTAGTAACAGGCTTTAGCAACTTCCTTAAAAAAACAGGTGAGCCACCGGTTCTTGTGGACACCAACCGTATAAAAAAATCAAGAAACAGATTATTTGCTTACTATTACAAGCAAGGCTACTTCAGGTCGAAAGTAACTTCAAAAATAGACACGCTGCCTAACAAAAGAGCGGTGGTTACCTATGATATAGCAACAGGAACACCCTACAAACTGGACAGCATCGCTGCTTTTATAGAATCGCCTGAGTTGGATAGCCTGTACAATGCCACAAAAAGACAGTCATTATTAAAGCCAGGAGCTCAGTATAACGAGTCTAATTTTACAGGAGAACGCGAGCGTTTAACTACCTACTTTAGAAACCACGGAGCCTATTACTTTTACCAAAACAACGTTTCGTATGTTGTAGATACCGTAAACAATAACTATAAAGCCAATGTAGAACTGGTTATAGATAACGAATCGGTTCGCCGTGGCGACTCTACTTTTGTAAGGCCGTTTAAGCTTTATAAAATAAGCAAGGTTAATATCTTTACGAGCAACCCTTCGAGCGCAGACCAGTCTATAGACAGCACAACCTATAAAGGCTTCAACATTTACAGTACCGGAAAGCTAAACTACAGGCCAAAAGCAATAACCGACCCGGTATTTATTACTCCTGACAGCCCTTTTTCTGACCTTAGGATGATAGGTACTTCACGTTACCTGAGTAACCTTAGGATTTTCAACTCTCCTTCCATTAAATATGTTGAAGACCCGAACGACCCTGAAGGAAAATCGCTAATTGCCAACATTACCTTGTTACCTAAGAAGAAGTTCCGTTTTAATATGGCGGCTGATTTTACGCACTCTAACATTCAGGATTTTGGTATTTCGGGAAGTTTAGGGGTAACCATGCGAAATGTATTTAGGGGAGCCGAAACACTGGATATTACCACACGTGGAAACATTGGTTCATCAAGGGATAACGCAATTAAAGACAGATCATTCTTTAATATATTAGAGTATGGTGCCGATTTAAAGCTAACCATACCAAGGATATTCTTTCCGTTTAATACCGAAAAGATAATCCCTAAAAACCTTATACCATCAACGGTAATAAGCCTTGGTACAACCAGGCAGCAGAACATTGGTCTGGATAAGGAGAGTCTGACAGGGGTTTTAAGCTACAACTGGGCACCGCCAAGACGTAACAGGTCGAGCAAACTGGATCTTGTAAACGTGCAATATGTACGTAACGTTAACCCTGATAAATATTTTAGAGTATACGAATCGTCCTACGACAGGCTTAATGAAATAGCGGAGCGGTATGCGGGCGATATTCCGCCGGATTATTTTGACGCCAGAGGCAACCTTACCATTGATGAAGGCGGATCGGATAATTTCATTAATGATGTTCTAAACAATAACACCATTACAGTATCCGATAACGACAGGGACAACATCCGAAGCATTAATGAACGTAGAAACAGGCTGACAGAAAACAACCTTATTGTTGCTACCAATTACACATTTACTACGACAAGCAGGGAAAACCTTACCGATAATACCTTCTTTATTTTCAAGACCAAAGTAGAATCGGCAGGTGCTCTATTATCACTTTTAGGCGGAACAGTAGTAGACCCCAATAGTAACTCAGACCAGCGTACTTTATTTAACGTGGCCTATTCGCAATACGTAAAAGGCGAAGTTGATTTCATTAAACACTGGGACCTTAGACGCGGAAAAGTATTGGCTATGCGTGCCTTTTTCGGCCTTGCACTGCCTTATGGAAACTCTAACTCGATACCGTTTACACGAAGTTATTTTGCAGGGGGATCTAACGATAACCGCGGATGGCAGCCTTATAGCCTTGGCCCCGGAAGAAGCGGTGGATTAAACGACTTTAACGAAGCCAACCTTAAAATGGCATATAGTGCCGAACTTCGCTTTAATATTTTTGGAAAGCTTAACGGAGCTATCTTTGGCGACGTAGGCAACATTTGGAATGTTTTTGATTCGGAAACAGATGAAGAAAAAACTTTTAACGGTTTATCTTCCTTTAAAGACCTTGCTTTTGGGTCGGGACTTGGATTTAGGTACGACTTTAACTTCTTCGTAGTGCGTTTTGATGTAGGTTTTAAAACCTATAATCCGGGACGCGAAGAGAACAATCGCTGGTTTAAAGAGTATAATCTGTCCAAATCTGTTCTAAATGTCGGAATTAATTATCCGTTCTAATTTTAAAATATTATTTTTGTAGCTTCAATTCTAAAATTTAAAAATAATGGCTCATAATATTAAGCCCGGTGTTGCTACCGGAGATCAGGTTCAGGAGATCTTTAAATATGCTAAAGAAAAAGGGTTTGCCCTTCCAGCAGTAAACGTTACAGGATCAAGCACTATTAATGGTGTAATGGAAACTGCAGCGAGACTTAAGGCTCCGGTAATCATCCAGTTCTCAAACGGCGGATCTATTTACAATGCCGGAAAAGGCTTATCTAATGCAGACGAAAAAGCAGCTATTTTAGGTGCTGTCGCAGGAGCTAAACACATACATACACTTGCAGAAGCTTACGGAGCAACTGTTATATTACATACTGATCACTGTGCAAAAAAACTTTTGCCATGGATTGACGGTCTTCTTGATGCTAGTGAAAAACATTTCGCTGAAACAGGAAAACCATTATTCAGCTCTCACATGATCGACCTTTCTGAGGAGCCTCTTGAAGAGAACATGGAAATTTCTAAAAAATACCTTGAGAGAATGAGCAAAATGGGCATGACCCTTGAGATCGAACTTGGTATTACTGGTGGTGAAGAAGATGGTGTTGACAATTCTGACGTTGACAGCTCTAAACTTTATACGCAGCCGGAAGAAGTAGCTTACGCTTACGAAGAGCTTAGCAAAGTATCTGATAAATTTACTGTAGCTGCTGCTTTTGGTAACGTACACGGTGTATACAAACCGGGTAACGTAAAACTTACTCCGAAAATCCTTAAAAACTCTCAGGAGTTTGTACAAAGCAAATTCAACCTTGGTGAAAACCCTGTAGATTTTGTATTCCACGGAGGATCTGGTTCAACTCTTGAAGAAATCAGGGAAGCTATTGGATATGGTGTAGTAAAAATGAACATCGATACAGATCTTCAGTTTGCTTTCACAGAAGGTATCCGTGACTACGTTGTTAAAAACGTTGACTACCTTAAAACACAAATTGGTAGCCCGGATGGACCTGAGTCTCCAAATAAAAAATATTACGATCCAAGAAAATGGATGCGCGAAGGTGAACTTACCTTCAACGCAAGGCTTGAGCAGGCCTTTAAAGACCTTAACAACGTTAATACACTATAATAAAACTGCTTGCAGTAATAACTTTAACTGAATACGATGGCTTGGTTTAAAAGAACAGAAAAAGGGATAACAACACCAACCGAAGACAAAAAAGACGTACCTAAAGGTTTATGGTACAAGTCGCCAACCGGTAAAATTGTTGATGCAGAAGAACTTGCCAAAAACTTTTATGTTAGTCCGGAAGACGGCTACCACGTAAGGATAGGCAGCAAAGAGTACTTCAAAATCCTTTTTGACGATAACGAGTTTACAGAGTTTGATAAAAACATGACTTCTAAGGACACCCTTAAGTTTGTTGATACCAAAAAGTATGGCGACCGTATTAAGGAAGCTACCGAGAAGACTAAGCTTAAAGATGCAGTAAGAACTGCTGTAGGAAAGTCTAAAGGTAAAGATCTTGTTATAGCATGTATGGATTTCGCTTTTATTGGCGGATCTATGGGAGCTGTGGTAGGTGAAAAAATAGCACGTGCTATTGATCACTCTATCAAAAACAACATCCCGTTTGTAATGATCTCAAAATCTGGTGGTGCAAGGATGATGGAAGCAGCTTACTCACTTATGCAGTTAGCTAAAACATCGGCAAAGCTGGCGCAGCTGGCAGAAGCTAAAATTCCTTACATCTCACTTTGTACAGATCCTACTACGGGAGGGACAACAGCTTCTTACGCTATGCTAGGCGATGTAAACATCTCTGAACCGGGAGCCCTGATAGGCTTTGCTGGACCTCGTGTTGTAAAAGACACAACAGGTAAAGATTTACCTGAAGGTTTCCAAACCGCAGAATTTGTATTGGAGCATGGTTTCCTTGACTTCATTACACCACGTAAAGAGTTAAAAGACAAAATAAACTTATACCTGGATCTTGTATTGAACCAGCCTGTAAGATAAAGAATCATCCCCCTTTTTAAGGGGGATTTTTTTTACCCCTATACTTTCACTATCAATGCCACAACGCCTTAAAACAGCATTTAGTTGTAAACCTACAATTATTCATCCTTGATAAATATTCATCAAATTATTTATTTTATAAATATCAGATGTTGTTTTTTGATTTTTTATGATTTATTTTGCAGCGGCATTTCATCTTCGCCCCCGGATACAAAAGATGCTTATTTAAACAAATGAAACAAAAATTACTTTGTGTATTATTTTTGTTTTTACAGTTTACCTATGCACAACCCCCCGGCATGGATGTACTGGAAAAAGAACGCCAGATAAAACGCACGCTCAACACGAAGCCGGATAGCGCACGTGTTTACATTCAGCAAATTTTAAACTACAAGGGCAAGTTGCCCGATACTGTCTATGCAAACGCATATACAGCTTATGGCTACATCCACAACTTAAAGAACAACCTGGATTCTTCTATATTTTATTATAATAAAGCACTCGCTTTTACAAATGAGAAAAATACCCCCGCGATTCACGGCAGAATTTTACGCAACAAAGCAAGTACATACAAGAAAAGAGGAGACTATACTAAAGCGTTAGAATTACTGGCTGAGGCAGAACAGAACTACAAAGGTATACAGAACGAAAAAGGTCTTGCCTCAGTATACGGCGAAATAGCCTCTAATTATAATATGCTGCTACGCAGCGATGACGCTATTAAATATCTTCTTAAAGCTATTTCAATTCTCGAAAAAACAAATGACAAGACGTTAATATTAACAGTAAAGCTCAGCCTTGCAAACACCTATTTCAATATCGGTAACTACAACTTTGCATCAGATCTTTACAAAGAAATACTGCAGGGGTATAAAGACCAGAATTTCCCTAAAAATTACGCCATCACGTTAATAAATTACGGAGACTGTCTGAGCCATCTGAACGATTTAGCAGAAGCTCAAAAGATGTTTACAAGTGCATTACCAATTCTTGAGAAATTTGGAGATCAGGAACTGGTAGGCTTAACCTATTGCAAACTTGCACAGATAAAAGTAAAACAAAACAAAACCAACGAAGCTGAAAATTATCTCAAAGAAGCGTTTAAGAAAACACTGAACACCAAATCGCCAAGAACATTATACGTAGCCGCCGAATACCTGACGTTGCTTAACGCATTACACAAGACAAACGAAGCTTTACAGCTTGTAAGCACGGCTGAAAGCTCCGGCTTAATTGATAAATCAAATATTGCCGACAAAATGGCATTTGAAGGCCAGAAATCGGTAACGTTTTTACAAGCTGATAAAAAAGATGTCGCGATTCAAGCAGCAAGAGCGTCAGTTAATTTGGAAGACACGCTCAGTAAAACCATAGATTCATCAAGTGTAACGGCGATTCAACAACAATATCAAAACCAGTATCAGACCAAAAAAAGACAAAAGCTTACATCCCAAAACACATGGCTTCAGGAAGAATTATACGAAAGCAGATTGATTAAGATCATTCCACCGTTATGTCTTAGCCTATTGCTTATTATAGTTATAATCATATATGTATTTAAAAACAAGAGGCATAAGCAAAAATTATCAGTTGCCCAGGCTAAGAAAGACGCATTACTCAGAGAATATGAAAACATCAAAACAATAAACAGGCTACACAAAGAAAGTCTGGATATTAAAAAGAAAGAACTGGTATCGGGAATGATCTCAATAGCTAATCTTGAAGGAAACATAAGTAGCCTGATTAATCATTGCAGCCAAAATCCCGCGGATGTTTGCATTGAAGAAATAAATACAAAGTTAAAATCGCTGGCAAGCGATGATGACTACTGGAAATTATTCAGGAAACGTTTTAATGAAAATTACGCCGGCTTTCAGAAAAACCTTGAAAACAAATTCCCGGTTCTCACAAAAAACGATTTGTTTTTCTGCTCCTTATTAAAGCTAAATCTTCCCTACAAAGACATGGCATTACTTATGCAGGTCTCCCCGGAAAGTATCGTTAAGAAAAAATACAGGATTAAAAAACGAATGGGTATTGAGAACGAACAGGAACTCGAAAACGTTCTTACTAACACCTCTTTATAGTTTACATTTGAAAACCGATAATTTTTTTCGGAATGTACAAAAAACCAGCTTTTAAGTCGCTAAAAGCAATAAAATCAGCATTTGTCCGTGTTTTGTCTATACTAATTTTTACCTTTTTCTGACAAAAGTATTTAGTTTTGCAATGAAAATAAATGCTTGGTGCTTTTATTTTTAGAATACCGCTTACAACCTAAGCAGGTGTTTTGTAATTGTTTTTATTATTAAAATGCGGTACGTTGAAAGTGGGGGCTTAATACGTATCGCGTTTTTATTTATACACATTTACAATTAGCGCCCCTCACTTACCAATCTGGCAACGGCATAAAAAAAGCTCTCCGAAGAGAGCTAATATATTTACTGTATCATTTTTTACATTCCACTTCGTATTGCCTCAACAGGATCTAGTTTCGATGCCGATATTGCAGGTAAGATACCCGAAAGCAATCCAATAAAAGTTGCCAGCCCGGTACCGATAATAATATTAGAGAAGCCAAGCACAAACTCAAAGTCAATCATATTACTTACCAACACTGCAATACCCCAAACCATTAGCATACCAAATATTCCGCCAATGAGCGAAAGAATTACCGCCTCAAAAAGAAACTGAAATAAAATAAATCTGTTTTTAGCACCTAAGGCTTTTTGTATACCTATAAGATTAGTACGCTCTTTTACAGAAACGAACATAATATTCGCAATACCAAATCCGCCTACCAGTAATGAGAAGCAGCTAATGATCCAACCGATAATATTAAGCTGTCCTATTATATTATCAATCAGGTCGGTAAAGCCCGATAAAATATCTATAATAAAGTTATCTGTTTCGGTTGCCTTAATACCTCTATAATTACGAAGTTTTTGTGTTACTTCTGCTTTAACGGCTTCTGCATCCTCACCTGCTTTTGGCTTTATTATTATAATAGGTGTCATAAAATCGTTATGATCGCCATACATGTTGCGCAATACATTAACAGGGATAATTACAGCCGTATCGTTATTTTCGCCGAACATACCCTGCCCCTGCTTTTCGAGTACCCCGATAACGGTAAACTTCTTACCGTACATTCTTATTTTCTTTTCAAGCGGATTTGCGCCACCAAAAAGCGTCTGTGCTATCTCAAATCCTATAACTGCAACGGGAGTACCGGAATTCGATTCGGACTCGTTATAAAAACGCCCGTGCTCAATTTTTAAGCTTTGGATATCTGTAAATTCATACGACACAGGTACAACATTTACATTGCTTGCCGATTCATTTTCATAACGAACAGTTTCGCTTTTGGTAAAAATCTGAAAGGCAACTTCCTGTATTGAAGACACATTATCTTTTAAATACTGATATTCATCAAACTTAACATCAGGAAATTGCTCCCTCTTCCACCTTGGGATTTCGCTGGGCCCGAAAGAAAAACGCTTAAGGTACATCGTGTTTTTATCTACCGAGCTCATGTCTTTCTTAATTTTACGGTCCAGGGAGTCTACCGCTGCCAATACGGCAATGATAGAAAAGATGCCTATAGTAACCCCAAGCAGCGAAAGAAACGTACGCAGCTTGTTATTGGTAAGCGCATTCATGGCAAATGAAAGGCTTTCTTTGAGTAAACGCAGGTATAAAAGCATGATTGTTTTTGATTGACTTCTGTAAAATTCTGCATTTTTTTTAAATGGTGCGAACCAAATTCAAATATTTTTTAAAAATCATTAAAATTTAGTGTTCACAGCTTTTGAATGTTAGCTGTACAATAACTACTTTTGCATCTTTATTTATACACACAAAAATGAGCATCAAAAAAATTTCATCAGCACTTATTTCGGTATTTGACAAAGACGGTCTTGAACCAATTGTAAAAAAACTACATGAGCAGGGTGTAACGTTCTATTCTACAGGCGGTACCGAAGCTTTCATTAAAGACCTGGGCATACCGGTAGTGCCAGTGGAAGATGTTACCTCATACCCGTCTATTCTTGGCGGAAGGGTAAAAACCCTTCACCCAAAAGTTTTCGGAGGAATCCTTAACCGTCAGGACCACGAAGGCGACGTTCAGCAGATGCAGGAATTCAATATCCCGCAGATCGACGTTGTAATCGTAGACCTTTACCCATTTGAAAAAACTGTAGCTTCAGGAGCTTCTGAAGCTGATATTATAGAAAAAATTGACATCGGCGGTATTTCACTTATCCGTGCAGCTGCCAAAAACTTTAAGGATACTGTAATTGTAGCTTCGGTAAACGAATATGCAGATTTCCTTGATGTAATTACTAAAAACAACGGAGGCACAACTCTTGAAGAGCGTAAGCAATTCGCGACTAAAGCATTCCACACATCGTCTCATTACGATACTGCTATTTTTAATTACTTTAATGAAGACGAGACTTTCTTTAAAGAAAGCGTTAGTAATGGCCAGGTGCTTCGTTACGGAGAAAACCCTCACCAAAAAGGTTTCTTCTTTGGAGATTTCGACAAAATGTTCACTAAACTTCACGGAAAAGAGTTATCTTACAACAACTTACTAGATGTAGATGCTGCCGTTAACCTTATAGCTGAATTTAAAAACGACGGGCCTACGTTTGCTATCCTTAAACACAATAACGCTTGTGGTATCGCTACAAGAGAAACAGTAAAAGAAGCTTACCTTGATGCCCTTGCCGGAGACCCTACATCTGCATTTGGCGGTGTATTAATCTCTAACGTAAAAATTGACAAGGCTGCAGCAGATGAAATAAACAGTCTTTTCTGCGAAGTGGTAATCGCTCCCGGATTTGATGACGATGCAGCAGCTGTGCTTCAGGAGAAGAAAAACAGAATTTTATTAGTTCAAAACGAGGTAGAACTACCTACAAAACAGGTTCGTACGTGTCTTAATGGACTATTAGTTCAGGATAAAGACAATATTACCGACAATAAAGAGCACCTTACTACCGTTACAGTAACATCACCTACTACACAGGAAATTGAAGACCTGCTTTTTGCTTCTAAAATATGCAAGCACACAAAATCTAACACGATCGTGTTTGCTAAAAATAAACAGCTTTACGCTTCGGGAACAGGACAGACTTCCCGAGTTGACGCTTTAAGGCATGCTGTAGAAAAAGCCGGAGCCTTTAACTTCGACCTAAATGGCGCTGTTATGGCCAGCGACGCGTTTTTCCCTTTCCCGGATTGCGTTGAACTAGCTAAAAACGCCGGAATTACTGCGGTTATACAACCCGGAGGTTCAATTAAAGACGAACTTAGTATTAACTACTGCAACGAAAACAATGTTGCAATGGTATTTACAGGAACCCGTCATTTCAAACATTAATTTTACTATTTTTGTAAGCTTAAATATTTTTTACCAAAACCTTAATACAACAAAACCAGTATGGGATTTTTTGATTTCATGACCGAGGATATTGCCATCGACCTTGGTACCGCAAATACCCTAATCATACATAACGATAAAGTAGTTATAGACAGCCCGTCTATAGTTGCACGCGACCGGATATCGGGCAAAATAATTGCCGTAGGTAAGGAAGCTAACATGATGCAGGGCAAAACCCATGAAAACATAAAGACCATACGTCCTCTTAAAGACGGTGTTATTGCTGACTTTGATGCTTCTGAAAAGATGCTTACAATGTTCATTAAAAGCATACCGGCCCTTAAAAAGAAACTTTTCACGCCTGCACTTCGCCTGGTTATCTGTATTCCATCAGGAATTACAGAGGTTGAAATGCGTGCGGTAAAAGAGTCGGCAGAAAGAGTAAACGGTAAAGAGGTATACCTTATACACGAGCCAATGGCAGCGGCTATAGGTATTGGTGTAGACATCATGCAGCCTAAAGGTAACATGATCGTGGATATAGGTGGTGGTACTACAGAAATTGCTGTTATCGCATTAGGCGGTATTGTATGCGACAAATCGGTTAAGATTGCGGGAGACGTTTTCACCAACGATATTGTTTACTACATGCGTACACAACACAACCTTTTTGTGGGTGAAAGCACAGCAGAAAAAATCAAGATTACAATAGGTGCAGCCATAGAGGACCTTGAAACTCCTCCTGAAGATATGTCGGTACAGGGACGTGACCTTTTAACGGGAAAACCTAAACAGGTAGACGTTTCATACCGCGAGATTGCAAAAGCGCTTGACAAGTCCATTCAGCGTATTGAGGATGCGGTTATGGAAACATTATCGCAAACGCCTCCGGAACTTGCAGCAGATATTTACAACACGGGTATTTACCTTGCAGGCGGAGGATCTATGCTAAGAGGTCTTGACAAGCGTATTTCGCAAAAAACAGACCTTCCTGTTTACATCGCAGAAGACCCGCTAAGGGCAGTTGTAAGAGGAACGGGAATGGCCCTAAAAAACATACAAAAATTCAGAAGCATACTTATCAAATAAAGACGGCTTAACTAATGCAGCAAATATTTAATTTTATATTTAAAAACAGTATTTTATTACTGTTTTTGCTGCTTTTGGGCATTTCGTTATCGCTCACCATACAATCGCATTCCTACCACAGAAGCAGGGCCGTATCTTCGGCGAATGCCATATCGGGCTATGTGTATGAACAGGTGAACAATGTAGAAGAGTACTTAAGCCTCAAGAAACAGAATGAAGCACTGGCCGGAGAAAATGCACGCCTTAAAAAGATGCTTTTCAACACTCAGGACACTGCCAACCTGCCTCCTGTACAATTACCCGACGTTATAGGTAATTATGCTGTTATACAGTCTAAAGTCATCCGTAATTCATACGGCGTCCAGGAAAACTATTTTACCATTAACACAGGCCATAATAAAGGCGTAAAACCAGATATGGGCGTCGTAAGCAGCCTTGGGGTTGTTGGTATTATAGAAAACACTTCCGGCAACTATGCAACGGTTATTAGTATCCTGAACCGTAAGTTTAAACTTGACGCCAAGATCAAAAAGAACAATCACTTTGGCACCCTTACGTGGAACGGTAAAAACACCGGCTTTGCACAGCTTATTGATGTACCAAGGCTTGCCACCGTACGTAAAGGCGATACTATTGTTACCGGTGCAGAATCGAGGATATTCCCCGAAAATATACCAATCGGTACAATCGAGAAAGTATACATCGACAAAAAAACAAACTATTATACACTTGACGTTAGATTGTTTAACGACATGACTAGTCTTGGGCATGTGTACATAATAGAAAACAAAGACAGGGACGAAATAATTAAACTGGAAGAACAAACTACCAAACCGAATGAGCAGTAGCGTTATTATAAACATATTCAGGTTTATCATCCTGCTGCTATTACAAGTAGTTATTTTTAGCAGGCTGGATTTGTTTGGGTTTCTTAACCCCTACCCTTATATACTATTTATACTCCTGTATCCGGTAAACGGAAGCAAGGCGGGACTTTTGGTATCATCTTTCTTTTTAGGACTTATATTAGACATGTTCTTAAATTCTGGAGGGTCGCACGCGGTTGCCTGTGTTACGCTTGCTTATTTCCGGCCAACATTCTTTAAGTTCTCATTTGGTATAAGTTACGAATACCAAACCGTAAAAATAAACGACAGGCTTTCGCCCGAAAGATTCTCATTTATCCTTATTTCTGTTGTAACGCATCATTTTATTTTATACCTTTTGGAGGTATTTAGGTTTAGCCTTATTCTTGACGTACTGCTAAGAACTTTGCTTACAACCGTATTTACACTGATACTTTGCATCATTATAATCTACTTAATTAAGCCGGGCAAACAATGAGAAAGATCTTACTGCCAACAATTATTATTGCCGCAACTATTATTATCGTGGCAAGGCTTTTTTATTTGCAGATACTTGATGACTCTTACATCAAGAAGTCTGACAACAATGCCATCAAGATAAAATACGACTATCCTGAAAGGGGATATATATACGATAGGCACGGTAAGCTTATGGTGGCAAACCAGCCATCATACGATATCATGGTTACCCCAAAAGAAATGAAGAATCTGGACACGCTTGAGCTATGTTCACTTCTCGGCGTAACTAAAGAATATTTTATCCAGCGACTTGAAAAAGCGAATGTATACAGCCGAAGGCTACCCTCCGTTTTTTTACCTCAATTGAATAAAAAAGAATTTGCTGCATTCCAGGAAAAAATACGCCGATTTAAGGGATTTGATATTGTTAAACGTTCACTGCGCGACTATCAAACCACGGCAGGATCTAACGTGTTTGGCTATATTGCCCAGGTAAATGATGCTATCATAAAAAAACATCCTTACTACAAAAGTGGTGACCTCATCGGTAAACAAGGCGTTGAGGAAATGTATGAAGAAATTCTGCGTGGCGTAAAAGGCGTAAAATACATTCAGAAAGACCGTTTCAACAGGGAGATCGGTTCTTTTAAAGAAGGAATATACGATACGATTGCTGTTCAGGGGCAGGACATTACACTTACCCTCGATATGGAACTGCAAAAGTATGGTGAGTCACTTATGTTCGAAAAACGTGGCGGTATTGTTGCTCTTGAACCCAGCACAGGTGAGATACTGGCATTGGTTACCGCACCTTCATACGACCCTTCCCTACTTGTAGGCCGCGAGCGTTCCAAGAACTATAGTGCAATGTACAATGACAGCATCGCAATGCCTTTGTTTGACAGAGGATTACTGGCTGAATACCCTCCTGGATCGCCTTTTAAAATTCTTACCGGCCTTGTCGGTCTTCAGGAAGAAGTGGTAGACCCAAACACCACCTTTATGTGTCATCACGGTTTTTCGTACGGACGCGGTGCGTTCATGAAATGCCACGGTTTTGGCCCGCATAACCTTAACAACGGTATTTACAATTCATGTAATACTTATTTTGCAAACGTATTTAAGCTTACAGTAGATAAATATCCTAAGCCGCAGTATGGCGTTGACGCATGGGCAAGCCATCTTAAAAGTTTTGGTTTAGGTGAATTTTTAGGATACGATCTACCTCCGGGAAGACCGGGAAGGGTTCCTACCTCTAAATTCTACAAACGATTTTATCCTAACGGAGGCTGGAGAAGTTCAACGATCATTTCTAACTCAATTGGCCAGGGAGAGGTTGCCATGACGCCTATTCAATTAGCCAACATGATGGCTACTGTTGCAAATGAAGGCTGGTATTATACACCTCATGTTATTAAAAAGATTGAAGGCAAAACTATCGACAAGAAATTTACGACGAAACACCACACTTCAATTGACAAACAGCATTTTAAACCTGTTATCAACGGATTGTTTGACGTTTACAACTTCGGTACGGCAAGGTCATTACGGGTTGAAGGCATTGAAATATGCGGAAAGACCGGTACTGCCGAAAACTTTACCAAAATAAACGGCAAAAGAACACAGCTTACCGACCATTCTATATTCGTTGCTTTTGCACCAAGGGAAAACCCTAAGATCGCAATTGCGGTTTTCGTAGAAAATGGTTATTGGGGTGCGCGTTGGGCAGGGCCTATCGCAAGTTTAATGATAGAGAAGTACCTTAAAGGTGAGGCTTTAACACAAAAGCCACGTGAAGAGTGGATTAAAACCCACGGCCTGAAAGCCGAATACGAAAAACCGTTAAGCGGACAGCCATTTAAAATTAATCAAAACTATTTACCATAAAATCCTGGTTACTCCGTAATGAAAAACCAAAGCGTAACTAACAATATCGACTGGATTACCATACTGCTTTATGCAGTGCTGGTTATTGCGGGGTGGGTAACTATTTATTCGGCTTCACTGCCGGATCAGACTACCTCTATATTTGATATTGGGCAGGTTTACGGTAAACAGATCATGTTTATTGTAACCAGTATACCGCTTATTATGGTTGTGCTTACGGTAGATGCCAAGATATATGACAAGTACGCCCTTGTGTTCTATGGAGTCGGTATAGCGCTTCTTGCAGGCTTATTTGTTTTGGGGAAAACCATTAAGGGACAAACTAACTGGTATTCCTTTGGGGGATTCAGTTTACAGCCATCAGAATTTGCTAAGATCGCCACATCATTGGTGCTTTCAAAATACCTAAGTGACGTACAGATAAACCTGAAGAACATCAATCATCAACTATTAGCTTTTGCCATTATAGGTTTCCCTGTATTGCTTATTATGATGCAGCCCGATGCCGGTAGCGCCATGATATTTGCAACACTTACACTTGTATTATACCGCGAAGGATTACCAGGATGGTACTTGGCGACAGGAGCAGTAGCTATTGTACTTTTCCTTTTAGCACTATTGGTAAAGCCGTTTTATATAGTATTACTGGCTTTTATAATAATCCTCGCGCAGTTTTTTGTTAGCCGAAGAGCTTTTAGAAACCCAATACTCTCTACGCTTATATTTGTGGGGATCGTTGGCTTTGTGTATTCGGTAGATTTTGTGTATGAGAATGTACTTGAAGCCCACCAGAAAGACCGTATCAATGTATTATTTGATAAGGATGTAAACCAGCAAGCAGAGGGTTATAACCTTAACCAGAGCATGATTGCCATTGGATCGGGAGGATGGTTTGGAAAAGGATATCTTGAAGGCACACAAACAAAGGGTGGTTTCGTACCGGAACAGCATACCGATTATATTTTTACCACAGTTGGTGAAGAATGGGGCTTCGTAGGAGCTTTAGTCGTAATAGGACTGTTCGTTAGCCTGTTACTACGGATTATCTACCTGGCAGAGCGGCAAAAATCAAAGTTCAGCCGTACATATGGGTACTGCGTAGCTGCAATATTGTTTATGCACTTCTTTGTAAATATTACCATGCTTATTAAGCTATTCCCTACTATTGGGGTTCCGCTGCCGTTCTTCTCTTATGGAGGATCGAGTTTGTGGGCATTTACCATATTGCTGTTCATTTTTATTAAAATGGATGCCAACAAGGTTAATGAGTGGTAAACTAAAGTATTCAGTCGCAGTTTTCAGTTATCAATCTGACAACTTGACCAACATCAATTATTTTCGATTTAAAACTGCAGGCATACCTACTATTTATTCACTTTTCACATCCAGTGCATCTCTCAATGCATTACCTACCATCATAAATGCAAGTACTAACAATAGCATTGCTATACCCGGAGCCATTGCTAAATATGGTTTTCCTAAAATAATGTAGTTGTAATGGTCTTTTATCATTCCGCCCCAGCTTGGTATTGGCGGCTGTGCTCCCAATCCAAGAAAGCTTAGTCCGCTTTCTACAAGTATCGCAGAAGCAAAGTTAGCTGCCGAAATAACAATTACCGGCGCCATACTGTTTGGCAGGATATGATTAAAGATAATCCTGCTATTTTTATATCCTAAAGCCCTGGCGGCGGTTACAAACTGCATCTGTTTAATGCTCATTACCTGCCCCCTTACGACTCTTGCAACCTCAACCCACATAGTTAGGCCTACTGCCACAAAAACCTGCCAGAAGCCTTTGCCTAAAGCCAGCGTTATTGCAATTACCAGCAACAGTGTTGGTATACTCCAGATGATATTTACAAGCCACATTACAAAGGCGTCAACTTTACCCCCATAATAACCGGCTATAGCCCCAAAGAATATACCCACGACGAGTGATATAAACACCGCCACAAAACCAATAGCTATAGACACCCTGGAGCCAATTATAAGGCGGCTCAACAGATCCCGGCCCTGGCTATCGGTGCCCAATATGAATTTTTGTTTCGTAACATAATCTTTCGCTACTGATTCGGCTGTTGCATCTTTTCCAAAAACCGATAACGGAAGTGTTTTCGATACCGCAAGATCGGGCTCATCGGTATATTCGTAATAGGTAAGGCTGTCTTTGGTAACAGCATATTTTAATATTGGGATCTTTGACGGAGCTTCTGTTCTACCCACAAAGTAATCTGCTATGTGCGTTTTGTTATCCGAAGGAAATGAAAGCATCGTTACCGTAAATCCCGGCGATTTAGAATGTATGGAAAGATCGCCCCAATTGGCATTCTGAGTAGTGTCCGGCGCCAGTACATACGCAAAAATGGATATGAGTACTAATATTGCAATGAATACTAAACTTAAAACGCCCCAAAAATTCTTTTTGAATTTTTGGAGCGCTAAGCCAGTAAGCGAATGATTGGTTTTATCCATCAGGGGCTTATCTTGTTTTTATCTGTTTTTCTTTTTTATTCACCGTAAGTGCATTGTTCTTTGCACCTTTTGGCTGCATATCATCAAGTACATTTAACGCCTCCTCTACATAAATATCTTTAGAAAGGCTCTCATACCATCTTTTCTTTTTCTCTGCAAGCGAAGCATCTTTTTCAAAGATTGCTTTTTCGTAAGGCAGCGCATCAAAAGTCAGGTTATTTTTATAATCGCTAAGTGCTTTAAACTTCTTAGCGACAGCTTCTGTTTCGGCAACTTTTGCTTTAAACTTATCTACATTAAGATTGTATGTGTTATCGTCTTTTTTAGCAAAGATGAATTTAGCATTTTCATCCATAAGCTTAAACTGCTCGTTTTCTGCCATTCTTTTTTTGCTGTTGGCAATAGGTGCGTCAAAATTACTTTTAACAGCCTTATAGTTTGCAGCGTCTATTTTATCCCAAGGCATTGCGTTGTCAATATCACGCTCGCCCATATCGATGTAAGAATACCTGTCCGGCATTACAATATCACTTGAAACACCTTCTCTTTGTGTAGAACCACCATTAATTCTGTAGAATTTCTGTGTAGTTGTTTTAAGTGCACCAAGATCGCCAAGGTCATTACCTCTGACAAACTGGTTAAGGTCTATCAGGTTCTGAACCGTACCTTTACCATAAGTATGCTTGCTACCCACAATAATACCCCTGTTATAATCCTGGATTGCCGCTGCAAATATCTCTGAAGCCGAAGCTGAGAAATTGTTCACCATAACTACAAGAGGGCCATCCCAAAGTACTGAAGAATCAGTGTCAGCCAATACTTCTTTTTGTTTGCCTGTAGATTTCACCTGAACAACCGGCCCTTGCGGAATGAATAATCCTGTAATATCTACCACAGTTTTAAGCGATCCACCACCATTATCCCTAAGGTCCATGATAATACCGTCAACTTTTTGCTCTTTAAGCCTTTTTACTTCAAGGGCAACATCTTTTGCGGCATCACGGTTGTCTTTATTTTCGAAGTCGATGTAAAATTTAGGAAGGTAGATAATACCATAGGTTTTACCATCTTTCTTTACAACACTGGATTTTGCATACGTATCTTCAAGCTCTACCACTTCCCTTACAATAGGAATAACTTTTATAGAACCGTCTACTTTTTTAACGGTAAGCCTAACCTCTGTACCTTTAGGCCCTTTGATCTTTTTAACTACATCGTCAAGGCGCATACCTGCAATATCAACGGCATCTTTATCGCCCTGAGCAACTTTCATGATAAGGTCACCCTGCTCCAGGTCTTTACCTCTCCATGCAGGTCCGCCCGGAATAAGTTCAGAAATTTCAACGTAGTCGCTTTTCTTTTGAAGTTTAGCGCCAATACCTTCAAGGGAACCTCTCATACTGGTATCGAACTTCTCTTTATCGTCAGGTGCAAAATAATAAGTATGCGGATCGAAACGCTCTGCAATTGAGTTTAAGAATATTGTAAACCACTCATCACGTTTAAGATCATCGATCATTCCAAAGTAATCATTAAGCGATTTTAGGGTCGACTCACGTGCCTCTTTTTCAAGCTCGGCGAATGTTTTCTTTTTTCCGTCATCAGTTTTTTTCTCAACTTTAGGCTCATCGATTTTATTGTTGTTCCTATTTTTGTCTACAGGCGTTTCCTGAAGTTTTTGCTTATCAACAATTGTAGAAAGCACAGACAGCTTAAGCTGTTTTTCCCAACGGGTTCTAAGCTCCTCATCATTTTTAGGATAAGGCATTTTCTCATAATCTACGTTGTACTCTTCATCTTTAGAAAAGTCGAACGGTTTAGATAGTATGTCTTTGTAAAACCCTTCAGATTCTTTGATCCTTTTCATTAACCTATCGTATGTCAGGTCAAAAAATGTCAGGTCTTTAGCCAGGATCATATCATCGATCTTGTCTTCATATTTAGAAAACTCGTCTAAATCGGACTGTATAAAAAATCGTTTAGAAGGATCTATCGATTCAAAGTAACTTTTGTAAACAGCTTTAGAGAATGTATCGTCAATCTTAGCCGGATCGTAATGCCCTTTTTCTATAACAAACGTAATCAGTTCCATAAGGAGTTTATCTCTTCCGGGGTCGCTTTCTACCTTTTGTTTAGGCATAAAGCTCCACAGCGCAACTGCCAACAAGGCAACAAACGCTAGTATCTTATAATTTCTCTTCATATAGCTTAAAATGGCATTCATTTAAATTATCGTATATCTGTAGTACATTAAAAAGCGTGCCAAAATGCGCAGTTTCACATTTTTTATTCTCAATAGCCGCCAACAAAGGCTCCACTTTAAAATTTACGTATTTTAGCAAACGTAAATATACAATACTTATTTGATTTTTCTAAACAATGAAGAAAAAACCCTTAATACTGGTGACCAACGATGACGGCATTTCTGCACCGGGACTACGCGCCCTGATAAGTGTTATGAAAGAACTCGGAGACGTTGCCGTGGTAGCCCCGGACAGTCCGCAATCGGCTACAGGACATGCCATAACTATAAACAATACACTAACCATAAACAAGGTTGATATTGACCCGGACATAGAAACCGAATACAGCTGCAGCGGCACCCCTGTAGACTGCGTTAAGTTTGCTGTAAGCGAAATACTGCACCGTAAACCCGACCTATGTGTATCTGGTATTAACCACGGATCGAACTCTTCTATTAATGTAATTTATTCGGGAACGATGAGTGCTGCGGTTGAAGCAGGCATCGAGGGGATTCCTGCAATCGGCTTCTCGCTTCTGGACTATAACTGGAACGCCGATTTTGAGCAGATTAAATCTGCTATACGAAAAATCACGACCGAAGTCCTTGAAAACGGATTACCGGAAGGTGTAATTCTGAATGTAAACTTCCCAAAACTGAAAGAGAAAGAAATTAAAGGCATAAAAGTATGCCGACAGGCAAAAGCCATGTGGCAGGAACGTTTCGACAAACGCCAAAGCCCAATGGGTAAAGATTACTACTGGCTTACGGGCAAGTTTGTAAACCTTGACAACGGCGAAGACACTGACGAATGGGCTTTAGAGCATGGTTACATATCGGTAGTACCGGTACAATTTGATCTTACTGCGCATCATGCAATGCAAACGCTGAACACCTGGAACCTGAACGATTGAATAATGGCAGTCGATATTCAACCAATCCTTGAGAACGGAAAAGTGGCTTTGCACACTTTAGCCGAAAAAGATTTTGATGCCTTATACGCCGTTGCTTCCGACTCTAAAATATGGGAACAACACCCCAATAAAGACCGATGGAAGAAAGAGGTTTTTAAAACTTTTTTTGAAGGAGCCATAATCAGCAAAGGAGCTTTTAAGATTATTGACCAAACAACAGGCACAACAATCGGAAGTACCCGTTTTTATGATTATAATGAGCCGGACAGCAGCATATTTATAGGCTACACTTTTTACGCCACAGCATATTGGGGCACGGGTATCAATAAAATTGTAAAGGCATTGATGCTGGATTACATTTTTCAATTTGTTGAAAAAGTACATTTTCACATTGGGGCCGATAATATACGTTCGCAAATCGCTATATCCCGTATTGGTGCTGTAAAAATTGCCGAGCAGGAAGTACGCTATTTCGGCGAAGCAACAAAACTTAATTTTGTATATGAAATTACAAAACAAGACTGGCGGGAATTAAGTGATGGTAATTCTGAGACCGATTAATGTTTGACAACATCCTTAACAACTAAACACTTCTAACGGAGTGTTTTTTAGTATTTATAAATAAATAGTACTTTTGGGGAGTAAACTACGGCAAATGAAATACTACATTATAGCGGGAGAGGCTTCGGGCGACCTGCACGGCGCTAACCTGATGAAAGAACTTTATAAGCAGGATCCGCAGGCGGAGGTTCGCTTTTGGGGAGGTGACTTAATGGAACAGGCTGGCGGAACACTTGTAAAGCATTACCGCGACCTCGCTTTTATGGGCTTTGCCGAAGTAGTTCAGAATTTAAAGACCATCCTTAATAACATCAAATTCTGCAAACAGGATATTACCGCCTTTAATCCTGATGTGCTTATTTTTATAGATTACCCCGGTTTTAATATGCGTATTGCCGAATGGGCAAAAAAAGGCGGGTATAAAACCCACTATTATATCTCTCCGCAAATATGGGCATGGAAAGAAAGCCGTATTAAAGCCATTAAGCGGGATGTAGACCATATGTACATTATACTGCCGTTTGAAAAAGATTTTTACGAAAACAAACATAACTTTAACGTTGAGTTTGTAGGCCATCCGCTTATTGATGCCATACAAAACCGTACAACTACCGACGAGGCTACGTTTCGTAAGGAATATAGTCTTGATGAAAGACCTGTAATTGCCCTGCTGCCGGGAAGCCGCAAACAGGAAATTTCGAAGATGCTTAGCGGAATGCTGTCTGTTGTAAATGATTTCCCCGATTACCAGTTTGTCATTGCAGGGGCACCATCGCAGGAATATTCGTTCTATCAGCAATTTTTAGGAAGTAGTAATGTAAAGTTCATTTCCAACAGGACATACGATCTTTTAAGCATTGCCCATGCTGCATTGGTAACGTCGGGAACTGCCACATTAGAGACCGCATTATTTAAAGTTCCGGAGGTAGTTTGCTACAAAGGAAACTGGATATCGTACCAGATTGCAAAACGTATTATTACCCTTAAATATATCTCGCTTGTAAACTTAATTCTGGATAAAGAAATTGTTAAGGAATTGATTCAGGATGAATTTAACACAAAAAACATAAGGGCAGAACTACTAAAAATTTTAACACCCGAATATCGTGCAAACCTACTGAAACAGTACGATTTACTGGAAGAAAAATTAGGCGGATTTGGTGCCAGCCAGAAAACAGCAAACCTCATTATCAAACATTTAACATAATTTCCCAATTTTAAATTAAAATAAATTATCTATATTTGTAAAAACACGATTCGAAATTTGATAAAATAAAAGATTTGAAAAACCTACTGTCTATATCCCTGTTTTTGCTTTTACTGGTTTCTGCGAAATCATCAGCGCAAATAATCACCTCTAAAAAGGAAGCCCAAAAAAAGGGAGTTTATTCCTACTCTGAAAAACAAAAAGCTAACCCTTCTATTGATAAAAAAGCAGTAGTTAAAGAGGTAGCTTCGTTAAACAATAACGAAATTGTTGCTTACGAGCCGACAGTAAAAAAAGGTGGCCCAAACAAATCTGACAGCCCAAGCTTAAGAACCAACCCTGTTAAAAAAGGAAAGGTTGTTATTGAGGACAAAGAAGATCCTGATTTTACTCCTTCAGAAGAAAATTACCTTGCTACACAAATTGTAAACAATGCTATGCAGTTTGAAGGCGTTCGCTACAGAGGCGGAGGCACTACAAAAGACGGTATGGATTGTTCGGGTATGGTATATGCTTCTTTCCAGATTTTTGACAGAACACTTCCTAGAAGTTCTCACGAAATGGCAAAAATCGGTTCTGATGTTACACTTACCGATGTTAAGCGCGGCGATCTTTTATTCTTTAACAACAACCGCAGAAGAAATACAATTAACCACGTAGGAATCGTAACAGAAGTTACACCTGAAGGCGAGGTTAAATTCCTTCATTCTTCTACCAGTTCCGGCGTTATTGTATCTTCTATGAACGAAGCGTACCACTCAAGAACTTTTGTTAAGGCAAAAAGAGTTGTAGAAGACTAGTCAATATCTTTCATTTTAAAAAGTACTATGATTATTTCGAGATCCCGACCTATGCCGGTATTGAAATATCCTATTGCACCACTCACATTATTTTTAGCACTTGGTATACTGGCAGGCAATTACTTTAACCTTCCTCTACTCTATACAATTATACTAAGTGCCATTACTATTGTAACATTACTTTTTACGCACTGGCTGTCTAAAAAATCGCTCCTCAACAGGCCTTATTTTAGTATTGCAGCTTTCCTGTTTGCTTTTTGTTTAGGCATACTGACACAATCATTACATTACGCCCCTAACAACAGGCTGCATTATTCTCACTTTATAACTAACGATGTTTCTGTACTAAAAGGCGTGGTCACCGAAAGGCTAAAACCAAATAAGTACAGCGAAAAGTATTATTTTGACGTAACATCGGTAAACCAAAAGACAGCTACAGGCAGAATACTTCTATCTAAAACGAAAGACAGCTTACACTCTATTTTCAAGCCGGGCGATATTCTTATAGTTGCGGACACACCATTACCTATTACAAAACCACTTAATCCTTACCAGTTTGACTATGCTTCTTACATGCAGAAGCAGGATGTTTTTCATCAGCTAAAACTGAAAGACAATTATGTTCCGGCAGGTACCGACTATAGTTTTGCTTATTATATTGGCAGGTTAAGACATAAATTGATTACCAGCTTTGCAATCCACCACTTTAGCCCGCAGGTTCAGAACACTCTTAATGCTCTATTGCTTGGCCAGCGCCAGGATATGGACTCCGAAACCAACAACTCCTATAAAGATGCGGGGGTATTGCATATACTTGCCATATCAGGACTTCATTTTGCGGTTTTATTCTACATCCTCACCTATTTTCTGCGTCCTTTAAAGCGTTTTAGCTACAAAGGCAAACTGTTGCAGCTCATTGTAATACTAAGCCTTTTATGGGGCTTTGCATTTATTACAGGTTTATCGGCATCGGTAGTCAGGTCGGTAGTTATGTTTAGCTTTATAAGTATTGGCCAGTATTTAAACCGTAATGCCGGCATTTACAATTCGCTCGCGGTATCTATGCTGATGCTATTAATTGCCGAACCCAATTTCCTGTTCGATGCCGGTTTTCAGTTAAGCTACCTTGCTGTTTTTGCAATTGTATGGCTACAGCCTTTTTACACCGGACTAAAACTTTCAAAATATAAAGCAATTAATTACTTTGGCGACACAGTTTTAGTTTCACTCGCAGCACAAATCGGGGTATTACCGCTAAGCCTTTTCTATTTTAACCGCTTTCCGTTACTATTCCTGATTGCGAACCTAATTGTAATCCCGCTTTCGAATATAATACTTGTATTAGGGCTTTTTGTGCTAGTCTTGAATTTCATCTGGACGGATGCTGCCCTTTTGTTCGGAGAAGCGTTAGGCATGTTAACCGGGCTTATGAACAGCTTCATAGGATGGATAGCTTCCTTTGAAAATCTAATACTAAAAGAAATTCCCTTTACAGCATTACTTACTGTTGCGCTATATATAGTGATTACATCATTTGGGCTTTGGCTTTATAAAAAGACTTATAAAAGAACTGCAATTATGTTAGTTTCATTACTTATTTTTCAATGCATCTATATAATAAGCGCATCGGAGGCTAAGAACAAAACTGAAGTAGTTGTATTTAACAGTTACAAAAACACAACAATTGCAGATAAGGATGGAGAAAGCCTTCTGGTAATGACCAATGACAGCCTGTCTGCAAATAATCTTATCACTTCATATAAGAGAGCAAACTTCAATCCACAGCTAAACTACAATAACGTACCGAATGCGCTTTGGCACAACCGGCAAAAGATTCTGATTATAGACAAAGAGGTGGTTTACGATACAGAAACCAATCCCGACATACTAATCCTTACCCAATCTGCCAAAATAAACCTGGAGCGGCTTATAAAACAACTACACCCTAAAAGAATTATTGCTGACGGGAGCAATTACAAAAACAGCATTTCCTATTGGAAAACTACCTGCCTGAAACAAAAAATCCCTTTCCATGCTACTGCCGAAAAGGGATTCTGTATAATTGAATAAGATTATTTATTGTTCGCCAATATTTTATTAGCACCTTCAAGCCATGCTGATGGGCCTCCTGCAACATAGCCACTGCTGCCACGTGCGGTAAACTGAATCTTTCCGTCGTCAGTCTTCTTAACATCTGCAACCCATACCGTAGGATAACCCCTTACCTTAAAGAAACTATTAAGGTTGGCATTCTGTTGTTTTATCTCAGCGGGCTGCTCGGTTCTTTTGGGAAAATCAAGTTCCAGAAGCACAACATTCTCTTTAGCCCATTTTTCAAATTCAGGTGTTTTAAACACTTCCTTTTGAAGCTTCATGCACCATCCACACCAGTCGCTACCTGTAAAGAACATAAACAAGGGCTTATTGGTTTTTTTAGATATTGCCATTGCTTTATTAAGATCGGTATGCCATTCGGCAGATGCCTGAGCATGTGCGCTAAAACCACCTAAAACAAGCAGAAGAACTAGGATTGTCTTTTTCATTTTAATCATCATTTATAACGCCACTAATTTAGCAAAAGATTCCATAAAAAAATCCCTTTATGCCTAAATGACAAAAAGGGATCTTATATACTATCACTTAAAATTATTTTGCTTTAAGAGCCTCAAGTAGCTGATCCGGCTGATGGTAACCAACTATAGGAGCTTTAACCTCTCCTTTAGCATCAAACACCATCATAGACGGATAAGCACGCACACCTAATAATCCGGTAAACTCATGCATTCCGTTTCTACCTTTACGGTTAGCATCGTACTGAGGGTTTGTATACTTTTTACCTTTATATGTTATTTCAGAATTACCTTCTGCGTTAAACTTAACGGCATAGTAGTTAGCATTGATATACTTAACTACTTCGGGATCGTGAAACGTATTTTTATCAAGCATTTTACATGGACCACACCAGTCGGTATACACATCCATAAAAATTGGCTTTGCCTTTTTCTTCTGAGCAGTAAGGGCTTCATCCATGCTCATCCATTTGATTTCCTGAGCCTGAACAGTTATTGCGCCAAGGGTTAAAAACAGCGCTAAAAGTATTTTTTTCATAATAGTATTAAAATTTACAATTGGGTTTTCAAAAACAGTGCCGAATTTATCGTACACCGTGCATTAATTTTTTTATAAACCTGTTAGAGAATATCGCAACTATACCTACAGCTACCGCTACAATCATAATTACAAAAAAGAAAACACCTATTCCCTTCTCCTCTGCTACCGATGCAGAATTCTCACCTATTATACCTGCTACTTTATTTCCAATAGCAATAGCAAGGTACCAAACACCAAACATAAAGGCGATCATCCTACCCGGAACAAGCTTGCTTACATAAGATAATCCTACAGGTGATATACATAACTCTCCCATAGTATGGAAAAGGTAAACAAACACCAGCCAGAACATACTAACCGATGCCGTTTTAGCACCCGGGGCAATATCCATACCTCCATATGCTAAAAAGCCCATTCCAAGTCCTAACAAAATTAAACCAATACCAAATTTTGCCGTGGCAGGCGGATTGTATTTACTTTCCCACCATTTAGAAAACAGCGGTGCCAGCGTAATAATAAATAGTGAATTAAGTACATTGAACCACGATGCCGGTATCTCTGTAAGCGGTGTGGTAACTTCATCAATCATTAAGGAACTCCTAAAGCCGTCGGACAGTTCTAAATATCCCGCAGAATAGAAATCTTTAATAAGCATCCATACTGTAATTGCCCATATAATTACAAAACTTATGCTTAGCAATATATTTGCAAGTGCATATCTTTTAAATGTCTGTTTGAATAGTAAGTAAAGCACCCATGTAATTATAGCCAGCGGCCCAACAGAGATAAATGTATTTATTACTAAAAAGGTAAGGCTCGCGCCTCCTGTTAAAACGCGGTTGGTATAATCGCGTGCAAAGATAGTAAGCGAACCCGGAGCCTGCTCAAAAATTGCAAAAAAGCAAAAAGTGCAACTTGCAAAAAAGGTTACCGCAATAAGTTTTTGACGCGTTACCGTAGAATACTGTGTAAGCCTGTAAACCAAAAGGAAAAAGAAAAGCACCAACGCAGTAACAATAGCTAAATTGGAAAAATTTCTCCCTCCAAATTCAAAAAAGTTTATTGCACCTTCCGATATCTTAGATACCGGATCGTTGATTACCCATATTAGCCCCAGTAGTATACTAACTGCTATAACTCCCAGCTGCCATGAAGTAAAAGGTACTTTTTTATCACTATCTTTTGTGTCCTGAAGTTCGCTTTCTGCTGCAATATTTGTATTGATCTCCATTGCGTCAGAATTTGCCAACGCAAGATTATCTGCCATTTTAGGCTTTAATCCAATACTGCCAAAAATACTTTGCGAAAAGTAAAACTGCAATAAACCAAAAAGCATAAATATACCGGCAAGTCCAAAGCCTATGCTCCAACCCACTTTTTCTCCTAAGTAGCCACAAAGCAATATTCCAAAAAATGCACCCGCGTTTACCCCCATATAAAAAATAGTGTAAGCACCGTCTTTTTTCTCAGGGGTATCTTTATACATTTCAGATATAATAGAAGTCATATTGGGTTTAAAAAAACCAGTTCCAAAAACCAATAGTCCAAGTCCTAAATAAATAAAAAACGGCGTTTCTACAGCCATAGCGGCATGCCCCAAAGTCATTAAAAAAGCCCCAACGATAACTGCCCATCTATAACCGATAAGCTTATCGGCAAAGTAGCCACCTAACATTGTTGACAGGTATACTAACGCGGTATATGAACCAAACAATGCCATAGCGTTTTCACGCGACCATCCCCATCCCGGGTGATCGCCCATCATGGCAGCAGTTAAGAACATTACCAAAAGCGATCGCATTCCATAATACGAAAAACGTTCCCACATTTCGGTGAAGAACAAAACGAACAGCCCCGCCGGGTGCCCTAAAACATTAGATTTAAAAAAATCCTGATTAGTGGTTTGTATAGCCATCTATTTTATTTTTAAAGGCGACAAGATACTACTAAAACAGCAGAAAGCCATCGTTAAATGGCTTTCTGCTTAAAATATTTAGTTTTAAATATACCTTATCTAACGCCGTGCATCATGTGCATTAGCTTTTTACTAAGTATAAATAATATGATTGAAGCTACACCTGCCATACCTACAAACAACATAAAAAAGTCGTAAAGGTTAGCAATAGATAAGCCCATAAATTTCTTAACGTTCTCTACCTGTTTTGAAGTCAGTTCTTTTATAATCTCTGCTTTTACAGTTTCGTCTTTTGCAGCTGCAAAGTTTACTCTTTCAAAAGGAATAACTTTTTGCCCGTTAATTTCAGGTGCATTTGTTTTTTCAAAACCTTCAGGGAACAATTGAAGTGTTTTCGCAGATTCTACAGACTCTACATCTGCAATAGCTACAACTGCCTCAGGGTAAAGCTCACTTAAAGTACCTGCAAATTTGTTAGCAGCAGCAGTACTTAAAAACCATACACCCATAAGAAGAGATGCAAATTTAACCGGCGCAAGCTTATTTACCATAGAAAGTCCGATTGGAGAAAGACAAAGCTCACCAAGTGTGTGAATTGTGTATAAGCTTAACAGCCACATCATACTTACTTTAACACCCGGCTCAAGGCCTTTAACGCCAAAAGCAATTACAAGATATCCTATTGCAAGAAGAAATAAACCTACTGCTTGTTTGTATGGCGATGCAGGCTCCATGTTTTTTCTTCCAAGCACACCCCACAACCAAACAAAGATTGGAGCGAAAACAACGATCGCAATAGCATTAACCGACTGGAAGAATGATGCAGGCACAGTTGTACCAAATACATCCCTGTTAGTTTGCTCTTCTGCAAAATATGTTAATGATGCACCTGCCTGCTCAAAGGCAGACCAGAAGAATATCACAAAGAAAGCTACAATGTAAATAACCCAAATTCTTTGTTTTTCGATTTTAGTTAATCCCGGATCTGAAATAATATAACCCGGAGCAGCAAGTGTAAGAGAGAAAATAAATGCACCAATAATATCTTTATCTAATGCAAAATATAGCGACACTAAAAGTACGATCCAAATGGTAGCCCATGTTAAAAGTGTTTTCTTTGAAACAGGAACAGCTACTACATCATCCTTTTTCTCTTCTCTTGAACTGTTTGGCGCTGTACCAATCTGCTCGCCTTCAGGCGTAACAATATATTTGTTTTTAAACAGTACAAAGAATACCACACTTATTATCATACCTGCGCATGCAAGTAGGAATCCCCATTTAAAATCGGCGGGGTTTCCGGTATCACCAAATGTACCGCAAAGTAGCGGCGCAATAAATGCACCAAGGTTAATACCCATGTAGAATATTGTAAAGGCAGAGTCTACTCTTTTATCTCCTAAAGGATAAAGCTGACCTACCATTGTAGAGATATTCGGTTTAAAGAATCCGTTTCCAAAAATAAGAAAACCCAGACCTGTGTACATCATGACACTTGCGAAACCTACTTCTGTGTAAAAACTACCTGAAAGGAACATAAAAAACTGACCTATAGCCATTATAATACCACCAATGATGATAGATTTCCTGTTACCCCAATATCTGTCTGCAACATATCCTCCAATTAGCGGAGTAAGGTAAACTAAACCTGTGTAACTCCCATAAATTTGAGACCCCAGCGACTTGTCAAACAATAGTGCTTTAGTCATGAAAAGGATAAAAAGAGCACGCATACCATAATAGCTAAAACGCTCCCACATCTCTGTGACAAACAAAACATAGAGCCCTTTTGGGTGTCCTGATTTAACCTGATTTTCTGTCATCGTGTAATATTAAATAGTTATTAGTAAAATTGTTTTTATAGTTTTTCTTTAATAAAGTCTGTCATTTTAGTATACAGCTGAAGCCTTGTTTTTCCACCGTAGATGCCGTGGTTCCTGTCAGGATAAATAGCCCAGTCAAACTGTTTGTTGGCCTGCACCAAAGCTTCAACCATTCTCATAGTATTCTGCACATGCACGTTGTCATCTGCAGTTCCGTGAATCAATAAATAAGACCCTTTTAATTTACTCGCGTGGTTTATAGGGGAGTTATCATCATAACCCGATGCATTTTCCTGAGGCGTCTGCATATATCTTTCGGTGTATACCGAATCATAAAAACGCCAGTTGGTTACAGGGGCAACCGCAATAGCCATTTTAAATACATCGTCACCTTTTAAAATACAGTTAGACGACATAAATCCGCCATAGCTCCAGCCAAAGATACCAATCCTCGATGCATCAACATAATTGTATTTACCAATGGTCTTTGCTGCATCAATCTGGTCTTCTACCTCATATTTACCAAGTTCTTTATAGGTAACTTTTTTAAATTCCGCACCTTTAAAGCCCGTACCGCGGCCATCTACACAAGCCACAATATAACCTTGCTGCGCAAGCATCATAAACCAGTAATCGTCATAGCCGTTCCAGTCATTATTTACCTGCTGAGAGCCGGGCCCACTATACTGGTACATAAATACCGGATACTTTTTATTCGGATCAAAATCTTTCGGCTTAATCATCCATGCGTTAAGCTCCTGCCCTTTTTCGGTTTTAAGCACCATGAATTCTTTAACAGGCAGATTGAAGTCGGCAAGCTTAGATTTAAGCGCATCGTTATTTACGATAGATTTTACCTGTTTGCCATCTTTTGCTGTGTGTAATGTAAATGCTGTAGGATTTACAGAACTTGAATAATTATTAATGAAGTATTCAAAGTTCGGGCTAAAAGTCGCCGCGTTAGTTCCGCTATTTGGTGTAAGCCTGACTTTATTTTTACCGTTAAGTCCTATTCTGTATACGTCGCGATTAATCGAATTTATCTCTGTAGACTGATAGAATACATCACCCGTTTTACTATCAAAACCATAATAAGCAGTTACTTCCCAGTTTCCTTTTGTTACCTGTTTGATAAGCTTACCTGTTTTAGCATAATGATATATATGGTTGAAACCATCTTTCTCGCTTGTCCAGATAAAGCTGTTATCATTTAAAAAAGTAAGGTTATCGGTAATATCAACATAAGCCTTATCCTTTTCGTTAAGCACTACTTTTGCAGCACCGTTATTGGCGTCAACAAAAATAAGGTCAAGATTATTCTGGTGCCTATTGATAACCTGAACGCTTAATGTCTGCGCCTCGTTAGTCCACTTAATTCGCGGAATATAAAAGTCATTATAATTGCCAAGGTTTATCTTTTTTGTAGTTCCTGCTTTAGCATCATATATATGTAATGACACTACCGCATTTTTCTCTCCTGCCTTAGGATACTTAAACACATATTGCGTTGGATATAGTCCTGCATTATAAATATCCATAGAAAATTCAGGAACTTCGGTTTCATCAAAACGGATAAACGCTATTTTATCTCCTGCGCTATTCCAGTCGTATGCTTTTACAAAGGCGAATTCTTCCTCGTATACCCAGTCGGTAATACCGTTAATAACCGCATTCTTTTTGCCATCTGTAGTAATCTGTGTTGCTTTTTTCGCAGCAATATCAAAAACATACAGGTTATTCTGGTAAGAATACGCTACTTTAGAATTGTCGGCAGAGAAAGAAGGTTCCTGCACTTTGCCTTCGGCTAGTTTTATAAGTGATTTACCAGCTATATCATATATATAATAGTCGGCGGTAAACGAATGCCTGAAGATCTGCTCCGAATTTGTAGCGATAAGCATTCTTTTCTCATCGGCACTAAAGATGTAGCTGTCAATGCCATCTTCCAGTTCGCGGAAACTTTTAGTATCTATAAGAGTTGACACTTTATTTAAAGAAGCAAAGTCATACAGGTCTACAGTAGCAGAACCGGAAGTACGGTTAATGTTTAGCACCGTATATTGGTTGCTGTTTTTCATCGCCTGCAGATCGTCCATCATCTGGGTCCTGAAGGCGCCTCCCCATATCTGTTCAAGTGTTATTTTTTGTTGTGCAGCGACCGGCATTACAGCCAGTATAAATAAGAAAAGTGACCTTTTAATGTATTTCATTTTGCAGATGGTAAAAAACTTCCAATTTTAGTAAATTTTTATGAATAATCTGTTCTTTTTTTTGTTAAATGCAGATAGTGGAATTTTGGCCTTATTTATTTCTGGTAAATGCATTGGCTAAAGCGTATCTTTGCACCACATTATTATTTTAAGCAACTGAAAATGAGTAAAGCAATAGCGGGGTTCTCTAAACTTACCAAAGAACAAAAAATTGAATGGATTGCCAATAAATACTTTTCGGCACCAAAAGATGCGGTTACCCTGCTTAAAAATTACTGGAATACAGACGAAACACTGCAAAAACTGCACGACGAATTCATAGAAAACACCATTACCAACTTTTATTTACCCCTTGGCATAGCACCTAATTTTGTTATTAACGGCAAGGAATACACTATACCAATGGCCGTTGAAGAAAGTTCTGTTGTAGCTGCAGCGGCAAAAGCGGCTAAATTCTGGGCAAAACGCGGCGGCTTTAAAGCAACCGTTATTGATACCGAGAAAATTGGCCAGGTGCATTTTCTATTCAATGGTGATTTTGATAGGCTGACTACTTTTTTTGCTGCTATAAAATCTAAGTTCTTTGAAGGAACTCAGGATCTTACCAAGAACATGCAGGCACGTGGCGGTGGCATACTTGATATTGAATTAAGAGACAAAACCACCGATCTTGCCAACTACTTTCAGTTGCATGCTACTTTTGAAACCAAAGACAGCATGGGGGCCAATTTTATAAACTCGTGTTTAGAGCGTTTTTCTAAAATTTTAAAAGAAGAAGCCCTAAACTACAAGGCATTCGCCGAAGATGAGAAAAATATCCAGGTGATAATGAGCATCCTTTCCAACTATGTACCAAACTGTGTTGTGAGGGCTGAAGTTTCGTGTCCGGTTGAAGACCTACAGGAAGATGCTAGTATCAGCCCGAAAGAATTCGCAGAAAAATTCATTACAGCCATTAAAATTGCAGAGATCGAACCTTTCCGAGCGGTAACTCATAATAAAGGTATCATGAATGGTGTGGACGCCGTTGTTGTTGCCACCGGTAACGATTTTAGGGCCGTTGAAGCTGGAGTTCACGCTTATGCTGCTAAAGACGGTAAATATAGTAGTCTTTCGCACGCAAAGGTCGAAGATGGTATTTTTACGTTTTGGATAGATTTACCATTAGCTCTTGGCACTGTAGGCGGACTTACCACTCTTCACCCTCTTGTAAAATTCTGCCTTGAAATGTTAGGTAAGCCATCGGCTAAGGAATTAATGCAGATCGTGGCGGTGGCAGGCCTTGCACAAAATTTTGGCGCGCTACGTTCGCTTACTACAACAGGTATTCAGCAAGGCCATATGAAAATGCACCTTATGAATATCCTGAACCAGCTTGGCGCTAATGATGCCGAGAAAAAACAAGCAATAAAACATTTTGAAAAAAATACAGTGAGCCATTCTGCTGCCGCTGATTATATAACCGAATTACGCACCAATGACCCAAGCCGCATTGAAGAAGACTTTTTACAGTAACGGTAAACTACTTATTACCGCAGAATATACTGTGCTCGATGGCGCAACAGCACTTGCATTACCTACTATAGGCGGGCAGACTTTAGAAGTTGAGCCCACCACAGGCAATACTATACATTGGAAAAGTTTTGATGCCGACGGATCGATTTGGTTTGAGGCTGAGTTTCCCGTTGCTGCTATTACCGATAACACACAGAATAGCGATGAAACAACCAATAAGTTAATTGAGATTCTCCACGAATCATGGCTTACCAAACCTGACATTTTAAAAACGGGTTTGGGTTACAGAGTAGAAACAAAACTTACGTTCCCAAAACACTGGGGGCTCGGCACCTCTTCTACCTTAATAAATAATATTGCACAATGGTTCGAAATTGATGCTTTCGCCTTGCAATCTAAGACATTTGGAAGCAGCGGTTACGATATTGCCTGCGCTAAAAACAACACGCCTATATTGTACCATTTAGATCGAGGAAAACCTGTTACTGAGAGAATCGATTTTAATCCTGCATTTGCAGATAACATCTATTTTGTTTACTTAAACCGAAAACAAAACAGCAGACAGGCCATTGCAGGCTACAGAGAACGCCGTAACAGCATCGCACCAATAATTACAAAAGTAGATGCGCTTACCCAACAAACAGTTCTGGCAGAAAGCATAGAAACTTTTAGCGCTATACTAAAAGAGCATGAAATGATAATGTCGGGTGTATTGGGCATCCCAACTATGAAATCATTGGTATTTCCCGATTTTAGCGGAGCCATCAAAAGCCTTGGTGCCTGGGGTGGCGATTTTGTAATGGCAACTTCAATAGAAGACCCAACTGATTATTTTAAATCTAAAGGATTTGAAACCGTGATACGCTACCGAGACATGATCTTAAACCGAAAGGCTTAAGCATATTGTGCAGTAAACGGCTTTTCGTTCAGTATTTCTTTTATAACAGCTATCGTTTTCTCTACAGTATCTTCATTGGTGTTTATCGCAATACTACCATTGCCGTACGGTTCATATTTTACAGGATTGGTAACCGAAAACAAACCTATAGTTGGAGTTAGTGATGAAGCTGCTAAGTGCATGATTCCACTATCCGCACCTATAAAGACAGCCGTGTTAGCAATCAATGCAGCAATTTCACGTACATCTTTACTGTAAAAAGACGGGGCTTTAAATCCTATCTTAGATATATTTTCAACCGGTAGTACCTCAATAAAATTATAGTCAGGAAATGCTGTTGTCAGGCTGTTGTAATATGCACCCCACCATTCTTCCGAATAGCATTTTGCACCCGTAGCATACGTAAAAACAGCAATTGTTCTTTTAGTATCCGGAACCAGTTTATCAAGAACCTGTTTTGCATCTGCCAATTCCCCTGCATCCAATCTAAGGTTTAAAGGAGGAACCGGAGCATTGTTTTCTTTAAAACCAAGCAAGCCTAAGAAATACCTTAAATTATACACAGGCTTTTTTGCCATGTGCATATAGTCATTATATTTATTGGCAAGCGCCTCAATATTTTCTCCGAAAATTTTATTCTTTGCGGTTACATATCGCGTTGAAAGCCTTCCGGAAGAAGATCCGCTATCGATATTAATTACCATATCATAATGGTATCGCTTTAACGACACCCAAACCTTAGCATACTTAATCAGTTCCTTAAATGGCTTTTTGGGCAGCGTTATAACCCTGTCTATAGCCGGGTAGTTTTTAAACACTATCGGTGTAAGCCCCCCTTTTACAAATAGGTCTATTTTACAATCCGGAAAAGTTGCAGTGATTTCCTGAACCAACGGCGTAATAAGCAACAGATTCCCAAGCCTGTGATTCGGGCGCGTAATAAGAACACGCTTAATTACAGGTGTACCATTTTTGGAATCTATAAACGACTCACCCACATTGCCGGTAAGCGATTTCATTATTTTTCGCCTTACTGCATTAACTTTCGTTTTAAACATAGAACTATTTTAGGATATGTAACTGCCCATTTATTGGGTTATGACTAACAATTGGTAAAAATACTTTCGCAAATATATATTATTACCATAAGTCAACAATAAATAACAGAAAATTAACGACTATTTTACAATTAAAACCCTGTAAAAATCACGCACTGCAGATTTACGCACAAAAAAACCGGCGTAAAAGCCGGTTTAATTTATCTTAATGAATTCAGTTATTAGTTGAACTCAGCTCTGTTATCTTCTATATCAGCAGCATCCTGAAGCGCTTGTGAAAGTCTTCCCTGAGCCTGCATTCTGCCTTCGTTATTTAAACGTGCAGTATATGAAGTATAGTTAGGTAATGCCGGAGCTTTAGTAATAGTTTTAGTTCTTACCATGAAAACACCAAGGTTTCCTTCGATAAGTCCAGATGTTTTACCTGCTGCAAGACCAAATGCCTTACCAACAACTTTAGGTTCTGCACCTACGTTAGTAATAGCAGCACTAGCCAGGTTAGTATCGGTAGCGTTTGCAACCGTTGAACCTGTTTTCTGAGCTACAGCTTCAAGTGTAGCACCTTCCATTTTTTTCCTGATAAGTTCAGCTTTCTTCTGGTTACGAACAATTGGCAACACAGATACTTTAGCTTCTTCTATAGAAAGAAGTCCTTTTTCGTTGATGCTTTTCAGCCTTACGATAACGTGACCCTGAGGAATATCAAATTTCTTAACATCACCTTCTTTAGTATCTTTAGCATAAGCCCATTTAACGATACCTCTTTGTGCACCAACACCAGGCACAGTCTCATCATTAGCTAATATTTTGTTAGCCGGAGTAACTGTAAGGTTTAAGCTTTTAGCAAGGTCTGCAAGTGGTTTAGATTCTGCATCCATTTCTAACTTGGTAGCTTTAGTAAAGATCTCATCTGTAGTAGCTTCAGACGGCTCAATTTTCTGAGCGATAGTAGCTAATTGTACAGCTTCGTTTTTACCTGTAACTTTAATTACGTGGTAACCAAATTCAGTTTCAACTACACCTGTAGTACCTACCGGGTTATTGAATACGAAATCATTAAAAGGCTTAACCATTTGGTTAGGCGCAATATTATCATACTCACCACCTGTTTGTTTAGATCCCGGGTCATCAGTATTAGTCATTGCAAGCATAGCAAAGTTGCCAGGGTTAGCATTAACTTGTTTCAATAGGTCATCAGCTTTAACTTTAGCCTCTTCTTTAGTTCTTGTAATTGAAGGATCCGGAGCTTTACCACCTTTGTAAGCAATAAGGATATGACTAGCTTTAGCAGAAGCATTTCCTTTTTTGTTAACCATCTTAGTAAGCTTGTAATAACCGTTATCAATGTATGGTCCAAATACCTGACCTTTACCTAAACTATAAATCTGCTCAGCAAATTCTAAAGGAAGTTGTTTTTTTGTAACGTAAGTAGTATCGTATTTAATATCTGAATTCTTGTTTACAAACTCTTCAACATTTGAAACACTTGCAAAACCGGCAATAGTATCATTTGTTTTAGTTACATCATTGTATTCTACTCTTGGAGCAAGTAATGCATTGATGTCTTTTTTCATTTCAGCCTCATCAGCCTGAGATGGTTTGTTATCGATTAAAACATATTCTAAGTCGCGAGACGCCTCAGATTTATATTTTTTCTCATTTTTCTTCATGTAAGCCACAAGCTCATCATCAGATACTTTAACCTGATCATCGTTGATTGTGCTGTAAGGCACGAATACATAATCAAAAGTAGCTTTGTTTGCTTCAGACTCATATTTAGCTTTACCATCGTTATCAGTAGCAAAGAATGCTGCTTTAACCATGTTAAGGTATAATTGTTTTTTAGCTGCATTTTCAACTAAACCTTTATTTTTCTCAATCATCTGCCATTGCTGAGGATTGGTAGTTTTAAGGTTTACAAGGAATTCATTGAATTTAGCCTTGTCAAATTTACCTAATGCATTTTGGAATTGCGGATTTTGAGCAACCTGTGGATCCTGAGCATATACATTGAATATATGATCTCTACCTACTCTTAGACCTGCTTTTTCGAATCTGTCTTCAAAAAGTATGTTGTCAACCTCCTGGCTCCACACTGCGTTAGACGCCTGCGTAGGGCTTATACCCTGCTGCCTTGCCTGAACATCGTTTACTTTTTGTAAAAAATCCTGTACAGGAATATCTTTACCATTTACGCTTCCTACGTTTCGGGTAATCCCAAAACCGCCGCTGTTTACAATATCACCTATTATAAAAGCAAGTAAGCAAAAGCCTATAACTAGTATAAGAATTAATGAGCGCTGCCTAATTTTTTGTAAAACCGCCATTGTATTTCGTTTGTTAAAATTTTATATCAGTGGGCGAAAATACAATTATCTGTTTAATAATAAAAGGAGTGACGATATATTTTCTGCCGAAGTTGCATTTTTTTTTATTTATCCCGTAAAGGCTCGATTTTTACGAGCTCTATCTTTTTATTTGATGCCTGCTCAATAAAAATTTCAAAGTTTTCAAATGCCAGTTTTTCGCCTGTTTTTGGTATCTCCTTAACATTATGCACTATAAAACCACCTAGTGTTACATATGAATCACTCTCTGGAATCCCTAAATTGTAGGTTTCATTTATATATTCCACATCGAGGCGGGCAGAAAAGAGGTATGCCCCATCAGGAAGTTGTTTTTCTTCAAATTCTTCTTCATCGTCATGTTCATCTTCAATCTCACCAAAAAGCTCCTCAATAATATCTTCTACAGTAACAATACCTGCCGTACCTCCATACTCGTCCAGTATTACAGCCATGCTTTTACGCTTACGCGTTAGCGTGTTTAGCAAATCTTTTACGTACACCGTTCCCGGAGCATACTCAATACTTATCATGACCGCCTGTATTGTCTGAGGCTTTTTAAATAATTCAAACGAATGTACATAACCGATAATATTGTCGAGCGTATCCTGATACACAACTATTTTAGAATAATCGGTCTCAACAAACATATCTTTAAGTTCAGCCACAGCATCATTAATCTCGACACCCGAAATTTCGGTGCGCGGCGTCATGATATCCCTTGCTTTAACGTCTGAAAACTCGAGCGCATTCTGAAATATCTGAATTTCAGAATCTACCTCTTCCTGGTCATCTGCACCATTAAGCTGTTCCGTAATATAAGTACCCAGTTCGCCACGGCTAAAAAAGGCTTTCTGCCTGTCACCCTTAGTACCAAATACCTTTACAAGAATAAAATCGGATATAGCTATAGTAAATTTTGAAACCCAATGAAACAGGTAATAAAACAGATATGCCGGCAATGCAAAAAACTTTATAAGCGTATTTGCATAGACCTGAAAAAATATTTTCGGAAGAAATTCTGCAGTAATAAGCAGCACAAACCCTGATATTACAATTTGAAGCATCACCTGCCAGAATAGCGGCATATCGTGCCCTGAAGGATATACCCAACGCAGGACTGCATTACCCATATGATAGGAATACAGCACTAATGCAATAGTATTACCAACAAGCATTGAAGTGATAAACTGCGCAGGTTTTTCGGTTAACCGGGTAAGAATTCTGGAGATTAGGGTGGATTGCTTCTTTTCTACCTCAAGATATACTTTGTTGGAAGAAATATAAGCTATCTCCATCCCAGAGAAGAAAGCTGAAAGAAGTAAGCATACTATTATTGTTGCTGCTTCCATAACAGCCTAGTTGTCTTTGTTGCCGTTCTGGTATTTTTTTGCAAATCTCATCCTGAAGAAAAACATAAAGACCGCAAGGCCGGCAAAAAGAAAACTAATAATATAGTTTTCTCCTTTTCGCATTGCATTTACGCCGTCCACAATAAAGAAAACAGCTACTGCAAGATATAAATAAGATACAACTGTAAGATATTTCATTTTTATTCGTCTATATTATTAATAAGGCCTCGGTTTTGTTGTGCGTTAAACACTTTAAAGTCTTTACTAAAGTCAAGACCCGGGCCTTCAAGATAAGTGCCATCCTTATCTGTAAATTTAAAGTTTTTTTCGCTATAAAACCACTCATTCTTTTGGTCGTAAAAAAGCTGTTGTGTATCCAGCCTCTTACCATCATCTGTGGTGATCTTAACATTACCCTGCAAATCGATAATGTCGGGTGCCGAATATGCTTTAGCGTAATCAGCCACTACATAGGTATTTTTACCGCCTTCATCAATCAGCGTAACGTTAACACCTTTTGGGAACTCGTTAAAACCATATTGGAGATTAGAGAAATCCAGCATTAGCGGACTTATAAGTATCGCCTTTACTTTACCCGAATCGGTATATTTCAAATTAATGTTTTCGGTTTCACCGGAAGGGCTAAACGCAACACTATTAATTCGCTGCACATCTTTAAAATTACTTTCGCAAGAGCAAAATAGTACCAAAAAAAAGAGTCCCGGCAACGCATATTTATACAGTTTCATTCCTTATAAATTTGGAAGTGTAACAGTTTGATTTATCCAGCAACCATAGGTTACAGCATCACCTTTCTTTTTACCGGCAGTTTTAAGTTCAGCTTTTGTAGGCAGGTTTTTGGTAAACCTTGCCACCATAGCATCAGCAGCAGCCTTAAGCCTTGGCTCTGCAGCCTGTGCTTTTCTGGCATTTTCTATAGCAAGCAGGTTAAGCGTTTTACGTTCAAAATCTGTTAGCTTACATTCATCGTTTGCCGTAACAGACGCATACAATTCAGCAAGAAGCACATAGGCTTTCCCTGATTTAGGATTAGCCTCAGCAGAAAGCAATGCATATTTTTTAGCCGCCGCCTTGTCAGAATTTCTTATAACCGATGCAATATCATAATACACCATCGACTTTTTAAGCGGGCTCGTCTCCATAGAGGCTGCCTGGTCAAAATAAGCCACAGCCTCTTTAACTTCATTTTTCTTTTGAGAAAGAATAGCCATCCTGTAAGCCGACTCTTTTGAAGGTGATGCTTTATGAACCGCTACAGCACCATTGTACAACGTAGCCGATTTAAAGCATTTTTTCCCATACAAAGCACCAACCATAGCATCAAGCCAAGCAACATCTCCCTTATGGGCTTCGTAGTTTTTAGCGTAATATACATCCATTTTATCGCAAGAGATGTAATCGCTGCTTTGTTTAGATATAAACTTATTTACATTTTCTAACGCATCTAGACGCGCATCTGCATCTTCGATGAATTGTTTTTCACCATCAGAAATAGTCACAGTTTCCTGCTTTTTAAGTAATGCTTCTTTATCTGATGCAATCTTATTCTGAGCTGCCGAGATTTGGGCTAATATTTCAGAATAACGCTCAAAGTACTGATCGTCAGATATTCCTTTACCCGACTTATACTGATCAAAGAACAGTTGAAAATATGCATACAAAGCATTATAATCTGTAAAAGCCTGCCTGTTTTTAGTAAACGAGACATTAAATGCTTTATAGGCCTCATCAGCCTTTATAATCTTATTATCATATTGCAGCAGTGTTTTTTTGATATCACTGCCTTTGCCCGGAAAATTAGCATCCTGCTCGCCATAAAGATCAACAAGATCGTTTATATACGTTTTTTGCTTTTCTGATGTCTCTGCAATTTCTATATTATATTGTAAAAGTCCTTCACCATAAACATAAAGTGCTTCTGAGAACTTAGGACATTTTTTTCTCAATTCCCCCAAAAGCCCGTAAGCATCATTATATTCTTTTGCCAGGTATTTACTTTCAAACACTTTAAAATTATCTTCACATTTATAAGCACCCTGTGCCGAAGCCGTCAGGCTAAGCACTCCTATAAAAAAAGCAAGTAGTATTTTCATAAACCCTGTATTTTTTAAATTTAATCGTATTTTCTTTTGATAAACCACTTATCATTAAGCGAAAGGCTTATCATCACATTTACATAATTTTCCTGGATAAGGTTAGCTTTTTTAGTACCTCTGCGCCCCATTTCTAAACCAAAGTTAAGATTTGAACCTCCAATTGTACCTCCTAAAGGAAGCCCCATACCTAGTGTAAAGCCAAAGTCGTTTATATCCTGGCTGTTTACAACCAATCCCGTTTTTTCGTATTTAAGACCTGCGCGGTAGGTAACCCTGCTAAGGTAGTTGCTAAACGACATAAAGTTAGGGATATAATATCCTCCCAGTGTAAATTTCTGAGAAGATTCAAAACCTGCATTTGTAATATTATCAAATCTGTTGCCAAACTTATTACTTCCCTGTGTTGTGAACTCTAAACCTGCAAACCATTTTCTGGCTTCACCAAAACCTGTTCCAATTGAGAATTTAGACGGCATTTTTACATCAGCTTTTGCTGTTGCAACATCAAGCTGATCTACAACAGCTTCGTTACCTGCATTTGTTAGCATTATCGTCGCGAATTGTCTTTCACTGGTACTGCCAAGTGTATTTTCCGGGGAGAATGTTGCACTTGTAATCCAGTCAAGCTTTTTAAGTTTGCCTTTATAAACAGCTCCTATATTAAACGATGCCCCGCTATAATCGGTATCATTAAGCTCTCGTGTTGGATATTGTAAAACAACATCTGTAATATTTACGATCGATTTTGTCTGCGTATTTCCAAAGTTATACTGAAAATCTGCACCCACGCTAAATTTAGGTGTAATTTGGTAGGATGCTCCGGCAAAAACACGGTTAAGGCCACCGCTACCATCAAACTGCCTTGAACGGGCTAACCCATCCGTAGGGTTAATTGCCGAATTTTCAATTTTATAGCCTACTGTTGTATACGGCATTAAACCGAAAGCAACTCCTAATTTATTGAAAGGTATCGCAACAGCAATGTAGTCGAACGTTGTTCTGTTAGCGCTATCGTTACCCGAATTAGTTTTAAAACCTGTTGAAGTATTGCTGGCACCAACTGTGTAGGTGGTTAATTTAAGAGCACTGTATGTAGCCGGGTTCTGCATATTGATATGGATACTATCCGGCAGGATACTTAAACCACCCATAGACCTGTTTTCTACAGTACCTTTAAACTTAACATCTCCTATACCGTAATAAGAATATGGTGATGCACTATTTTCCTGAGAAAAACCTGCGGCCGAAACAATCAGGCAAACGCCTGCAATAATTTTTTTAATCATTTGTGATCGTATATAGATATAAAAGATTCAAACTTTCCAGTAGGAAATTTGAATTGGCAAATATGGTGTTTTTTAATCTTTTAGCCAAAAATTCAGCATCCCCGCCCGTTAATATTATTGTTAACTCCTGATACTGTTCACGATACTGCTCAACAAACCCCTCTATCTCATGCAGCATACCATTTACAACACCCGAATGCATAGATAAACTTGTGCTTGTACCTATGTAGCCGGCAGGCATTTCCGGATATAACAACGGAAGTTTTGCTGTAAAATTATGCATAGCATTATACCTTAATTGCAAACCCGGAGATATTGCACCTCCAAGATAGCTGTCTGAACTATCTGTAAAATCATAAGTTATACATGTACCTGCATCTATAACCAGCCTGTTCTTTGCAGGATATTGCAGGACGGCTCCGGCAGAAAGTACCATCCTGTCGACACCCAAAGTATGCGGAGTGCCATATTTATTATCAAATGGAAATAATGAAGAATGATCTATAGTAACTAAATTGCTCTTTTGTCCTAACTGAAATAACAGCTCCGGATAGCTGTCACTTACCGAAGAAAGTATACTTTGTTCTATTTTATTATGCCTTTCAAAAATTTCTTCGATTTTTTTCCGTGCTTCATCTTTGTTAAAAGCAACCTTTTCTAAAAGCGCAGTACCCTCAAAAACAGCTGCTTTAATTTTTGTATTACCTATATCTACCGCTAAAAGCATTTACCTTTTATTTAGACCGCAAAGATAGCGATTGATTTTTTTTATCTTTTGTTTTGGATAATATAAAAATGGTTCTATATTTGCACCCGCAATAACAACGGTACCTTAGCTCAGTTGGTAGAGCAATGGACTGAAAATCCATGTGTCCCTGGTTCGATTCCTGGAGGTACCACTGCTAAAAAGAGCCCTTGATTGTTCAGGGGCTTTTTTATTCAAAACTCGATTTTTGAATACTAAAAATAACGTTATTGCAAAAATACTTAATGGTACCTTAGCTCAGTTGGTAGAGCAATGGACTGAAAATCCATGTGTCCCTGGTTCGATTCCTGGAGGTACCACAAAGAAGCCTTTTGCTGTGCAAGAGGCTTTTTTTTTATTTTAAGGCTACAGGTTCTTCTCCAGTATTTCGTATTCAAAGCCATTTTTATCAAAAAACTTCCCGGTATGTTTAAAGCCGGCTTTTGTGTAAAATCCAATAGCACTTACCCTGGCATTACACCATAAAATTGTTGCACCTTTACTAATAGCATATTCAGTAACATGCGCAAGCAAAAGCCTGCCCACTCCTTTTCCCTGCATCGACGCATCTACAGCGAACTTCCTGAACTGACAACTGCTTCCGTCAAAGAATAATGAAATTATCGCCACAAGAATATCTCCCTCAAAAACACCAAAGTGAGTTCCTTTGATATCTTCATTCATCCCCATTTCGTTTAGTTTTCCATCAGGATACAATACTTCGTTACGTAGTTTCCATGTAGACTCGTGATTAATCTCTTTAATAATAACATTGGGCATAGCTTAATTTTTCCGTAAAATTAATTATAATCCGAATACTGCAACCGAATATTAAATGCTAAAAGGTAGTTTAATTCAAATTCTACATGAATCACCACGTAATTACACTTTATTGAAAAAGAGGTAATTACACGCATTTTATTGTTGATTTTTAATCCTAGCTTGCACCTACCAATCAATCAGTGGAGTCAGAACCCACTTTAATAAACGGGGTGTTTTCCGAAAAACCTTACGAGTAGGAAAAACAATCAATAATATTAAAATTATGTCAGATTTAGCAGCAACATTAACAGGAGGCGCATGGACTGCGTTCCACAAACTAACAGAAAACGACCAACAAGTATTTACAGAAGCACTGGAAGGTTTCGTAGGCGTAAAATACGTTCCTGAATCTGTTTCAACACAAGTTGTAAACGGAACTAACTATCGCTACAATTGTAACGCTTCGCTACCATCAGGTGGTGAATCATGGAAAGCTATTGTAGAGATTCATGCTCCACTTACCGGAAAACCTTACATTACAAAAATTGATAAGTTATAACACATACTGGTAATCAATCACCATCATGGCGCCCGGAATTTCCGGGCGCTTTTTATTTTGCCCCTTATTATCTGTATGTTTTGCAAAAAGCCTTTGAGGCCCTTTCTGCTTTTAGTAAATTTGGCATTCTTAGAAACAAATTTATGAACGAGCTACACCTTGAAACCAGTCCTTACCTGCTACAACATGCTAATAATCCAATTTACTGGAAAGCCTGGAACGAGGCCGCACTGTCAAAAGCACAGCAGGAAAATAAGCTTATAATACTTAGTATTGGCTATTCTGCCTGCCACTGGTGTCATGTTATGGAACATGAAAGCTTTGAAGATGAAGAAGTGGCTGCGGTTATGAACAAGAACTTTGTTTCTATAAAAGTAGACCGCGAAGAACGCCCCGATGTTGATGCCACCTACATGAAAGCCGTTCAACTAATGACCGGACAGGGGGGCTGGCCGATGAATGCCGTACTCCTTCCCGATGGAAGACCCGTTTGGGGTGGAACTTATTTTAGGAAAAACAACTGGATAGAATCGCTGGAACAACTACAGCAGCTATACAGTACAGAACCGGAAAAGGTTATTGACTACGCCGAAAAATTGCTGATGGGCATAAAGTCTCTGGTACTGCTTGGTGAGAATACTACAGGCGAAATTCAGCATCCTAAAAATATCGCACCCATTGTTGAAAAATGGTCTAAAAGTTTTGATTGGGAATTTGGAGGCTATGCCCGTGCCCCAAAATTCATGATGCCAAACAATTATCTTTTCCTTCAGCGTTACGGCTTTCAGGAAAAAAGGGAGGATATACTTGAATTTGTAGACATTACCCTTACCCGTATGGCATGGGGCGGATTATTTGATACTCTTGACGGCGGCTTTTCAAGATATTCGGTAGACATGAAATGGCATGTACCCCACTTTGAGAAAATGCTATATGATAACGGACAGCTTATGAGCCTGTACGCAGATGCCTACAAACGCACAAAAAACGCACTTTACAAAGAGATAATTGAAAAGACACACTCCTTTATAGAAAAAGAGCTCACTACCGACGGCGGTGCTTTTTACAGTGCCCTGGATGCCGATAGCCTTAACAGCAAAGGCCACCTTGAAGAAGGTGCATTTTATGTTTGGGAAAAACAGGAACTAATAGATTTACTTAAAGACGAATTCGCTTTGTTTGCGAAAGTTTTTAATATTAATGAATTTGGCTATTGGGAAGACGGACATTTTGTACTGATACAGAATGACTCGCTTGAAAATATAGCAGAAGCAGCAGGGATGCCTGTAGACACACTTCAGCAGAAAAAGCTGGATTGGGAAAAGACATTGTATGAAGTTCGAGAACAACGTTCTAAACCCCGTCTTGACGACAAGATACTTACCTCATGGAATGCCCTGATGCTAAAAGGCTATGTCGATGCGTATAAGGCTGTAGGCGATGAAAAATACCTGACAGCAGCCCGTAAAAACGCATTGTTTATCTGTGATAAACTTTGGCACCCTGACGGATACTTATGGCGTACCTATAAAAACGACACCGCCAAAATAAAAGCATTCCTTGAAGATTACGCACTTACAACAGATGCCTTTATCGCACTCTACGAAGCTACCCTTCAGGAAAAATGGCTCACTTATGCCAAGCAACTTACAGATTATTGCCTTGAACATTTTTATGATGAAAAACAGCAGTTTTTAGCCTACACCTCTAATAGCGAAGAGCAACTTATTGCTGCTCATTACGAAACGGAAGACAACGTAATACCGGCTTCTAATTCGGTAATGGCAAATGTCCTGTATAAACTCAGCATTTTATTTGACAATGAATACTACGAAAGAGTTGCCCTGCAGATGCTTTACCTTATCATTCCAAACCTTGATTATCCATCGGCGTTTTCAAACTGGCTTAATCTGTGGTTAGAGCTATCAAACCAAAATAAAGAACTGGCCGTTTGCGGCAGCAATGCAGCAGAAGCTATAAAAGAAATAAACAGCGCTTACCTTCCGCATGTTATTATTGCAGGCAGCGAATTACAATCTTCTATACCTTTTCTTAAAGACCGCTTTGTGCAAAACGAACAGCTGTTCTATATTTGCCAAAATAAAACCTGTGGGCTTCCAAAAAACACTATTCAAGAAACATTAAACGATTTACAAGCACTATGATTCCTTTTTTTATTGAGATTGACAAAGTAGACACATTTTTAACCCGCTTTATAGTTATTATAGCAGATTATATTCCGAATATAATTTCAGCAGTGATAACTTTGGTTATTGGTCTTATCGTTATAAAAGTGGTTAGAAGGGTCATTACCGGATTAATGACAAAAAAGAATTTTGATCCAACCTTTTTAAAGTTTGTACTTGACGTATTTACATGGATATTCAGAGTACTATTATTAATAAGTGTAATTACGAAATTAGGCGTTGAGACTACTTCCTTTATGACCGCTCTGGGAGCAGCAGGATTAGCAATTGGCCTTTCCTTACAAGGTTCACTGTCAAATTTTGCCGGAGGTCTATTAATCGTAATGTTTAAACCTTTCAGGGTTGGCGATTATATTGAGGCGCAGGGCCAGGGAGGAACAGTAAACAGCATACAGATATTCAGTACAAAAATTATTACATCAACCAATCAGGTTGTGTATATGCCTAATGGAACGCTATCGAACAACACCATTAAAAACTTCTCACAAGAGCCTTTACGCCGTGCCGACATTATACTTGGCGTATCTTATAACAGTGACCTCAAGCAGGTAAAAGACGTTATATACAAAGTAATCGAAAACGACGCTAAAATTTTAAAAACTCCTGCTCCGGGCATTGAAGTTAAGGACCTTGCAGAAAATGCGGTTAACCTTAATATAATGATCTGGGCAGAAAGAGGCAGTTATGGCGCTATGGTTTCTGACTTTTATGAGAACATAAAAACAGCATTTGAGAACGCAGGAATTGAAATTCCTTTCCCTCAGAGAGATCTTCATATTAGTGGCGGCGAAAAAACCAAAGGCCTTTTACAATAATTTTAAAGTCAGCCCGTTACTAGAAACGGCACGCTTTTTGGTTATTATATTTAACTAAAAATTATAACTTTTATACGATAAAAAAGTATATTTGCCTCCTATTAAAAAAATTGCAAAAAATTATATTCCAAAAATGAAAAGACAAAATTTATTTCACGTTGTTGCAATTGCCCTTACATCGGCACTTGCAACTGCCCAGGTTAACCAGACTCCTGTACACAGCGGTGGACAGATTACTGTAATGAAAGAAAAAAGCCAGGCAGCTACAGGCTCTATGTTTGCTAACGACAAGTACATGCCTGCTAAAGTTTCTAACAATGATAAAGTGGTTTTAGCACGTTACAATGCTTATGCTGATAATTTTGAAATCAGCGATCCACAGGCAGGAACTACAAGCATCCTGTCAATGCAAAACGGTGTTACAATTACTTTTAATTCTACCGGAGAATCGTATTCTATACAACAGTACAAAACAAATAAAGACGAAGTGAAAACGGGTTACCTTAGTGCTATAAGCGATAAGCCTAACGTAAAAATATTTAAGAGAGAAAGAGTATTCCTTCAACCGGAATCTTTCCCAGCAAGCAGCTACCAGACTTATAAACCTGCACACTACAAAAAACTTGACAATGAGTTTTACGTAAAGGTTAAAGATCAGGATGCACTTTATTTTTCAAGCAAGAAAGAGCTATCAAAAATATTCCCTGCTAAAAGCAAAGAAATTCTTGATTACATAAAAAAGAATAAACTGGATCTTGAAAAAGAATCAGACTTAGAACAATTAGGAACTTATCTTGACGGAATAATCTAAGATTATTTACCAGCGATAAAATCCTTTAGATAAAAAGGTTCAAAATAAGCGACATCTACGGTGTCGCTTTTTTTATGCTTATCATACGACAATCCTGCCATCTCAGCTGACGATGGGTATAAAATATCTTCATGGTATACAAACCTGCTTGAAGTAAGCACTTCGCGGCATTTTGCAGCACCATCGCCGGCAAGGTGTATCTCGCCTTCAAAATCGGAGAAAGACTCTTCTGTGATGATCTCTGCCTTGATTTCCCTAAGCTTATTGTAAGCAGTATCAAATACAGCCGTATAGGCTTCCATCCTGCGGGCATCTATCATCGGAATGATAACACCACTATCAATATTTATTTTACGTGCAATCAGCTCTAGGGTATCAATTGCTATTAATGGTATATTAAGCGCATAGCAAAGCCCTTTAGCAGCAGAAACGCCTATTCTTAATCCTGTATATGATCCAGGCCCTTTGCTTACCGCAACAGCCGTAAGGTCTTTAAAAGTTATGCCTGCTTTCTGAATGATTTCTTCAATAAAAACATGAAGTTTTTCTGCATGGGCATACCCCTCTCCTGCATATTCTGCTATGGCAAGAGGTTTTCCGTTTTCAGCAAGGCAAACCGAACAGTTTTTGGTTGCCGTTTCAATATTAAGAATAAAAGCCATTATTATTTTGCTGCTTTGTCTTTAGGTTTGGTTTTTACTTTATCATTAGGATTAAGTTCTTTCGATACGAGGTTATAGGGCCCAATAATAACTTCATCTCCTTTTTTAAGCCCTTTTATCACCTCTATATTAGTATCATCCTGAATACCCGTAGATATAGGCCTAAGCACTGCTTTATCTCCCGACTTTACAAATACACATTCGTGTTTTTTGGTAGTTGTACCTTCTTTAAGTTCTTTTTCTTTCTCTTCAAGCTCGGCAACTACATCACGTTTTACCGCTGTAGTATCTGCCCTTACAACTACAGAACTTATTGGCACTGCAAGAATGTTAGTTTTGTTCTCGGTTATGATATCTACCGTTGCAGTCATACCCGGCCTGAATGGTGAGTAGTTTGCAGGTTTACCCTGTACCATATCTTCATACGACTCTTTAAGGATTCTAACCTTTACTTTAAAGTTCGTTACCTGATCGGCAGTAAGGTCGCTGCTCGCTGAGTTAGATATACTTGTAACCGTACCTTTAAATTGTCTTTTAAGATAAGCATCAACTTCAATATTGGCAGCATCACCTATTTCGATCTTAACGATATCATTCTCGTTAACATCCACTTCCACTTCCATATTATTAAGGTTAGCAACCCTTAATATCTCGGTACCTGCCATTTGCTGTGTACCTACCACACGCTCACCCAGTTCTGCATCAAGTTTAGATATAGTACCATCTACAGGAGCATAAATAGTTGTACGGTTAAGGTTATCTTTTGCTTCGGTTACACTTGCGTTAGCACTTGCAACACCGTAATAAGCCGATTGCTTACCTGCAACAGCGACTTCATACGCAGAAGTAATCTTATCCCATTCCGACTTAGATATGACACCTTTTTCAAAAAGGCGTTTGTTTCTTTCGTAGTTGGCTTTCGCTTCTTTTAGCTGTGCGTCACTCTGGCTAAGGCCTGCTTTTGCCGTAGAAAGCGATGCCGCTGTCCTGCTTACGCTAGACTCATATAGATCGGGATTTATGCGCACCAAAAGGTCACCTTTTTTAATAGCCTGACCTTCTTTGATTGGCAATTCTATAATTTCCCCTGAAACTTCAGATGATATTTTAACTTCAATTTCCGGTTGTATTTTTCCGGTTGCAGAAACCGTTTCAATAAGATTTATCTCTTTAACAATGGCCGTTTCAACTTCCTTACCTTCATCTTTGTTTCCGGTAACACCTGTTTTCTTAAGTACTACAAGCAGCACTATAATAAGGGCAACTCCGCCTAATAAAAAATAAATTGTTTTTTTTGACATGGTTATTGTTTTTGGTAGATTGGAATTCCGAAGTAAAACTCCAGTATTTTTACTTTAAAGATAAAATCATATTTGGTACGCAGCACTTCGCTATTTGCATTTACTGCCAGCGTTTGCGCCTGGTTAAGGGTAAATACATCAATTAAGCCTACTTCATAGCGTTCTTTGGCATATTCAAGCGCCTGTGTCCTGGCGATCTGCGCCGATACAGCCGCATCATAGGTATTAATAGCGCCCTGCGCATCAGCGAACGCTGTATACACATTTCTTTCAAGATCTAGTTCCTGCTGCTCATAAGAAAGCTGAGAACGCTCCAGTTCTACCTTTGCACGGCTTACACTATTCCTCGTTGCTAAGCCGTTCAAAATAGGAATATTTAACTGAAAACCGTATGAATGTCCTTTATTATCCCAGAACTGATTCCAGAAAGGCGGTGGACTCTCAAGAAGGTCAAACTGCGATGTTTCAGGATTAAACTTTGGTATATCGCTATACCCTATCCTGGTATCTACACTGTAAAATCCTCTAAGTGTAGGCTGATACGCAGCTCTGGATATTTTTACATCCTGTTTTGCAACTTCAAGTTTAGCTTGTGCCAGTTTAATCTCTGTTCTGGTTTCTTTCGCTTTTTCAAATATAGCAGAAGGTGTCTGCATTAAAACTTCGCTGTCCTTCTTTTCGTAGTCGTCGTCTGCAATATCGAATTCTTTGAAATCCTCTATCTGAAGTAGCTGTGCAAGGCTTAATTTAGATATCAAAAGCTGGTTTTCGGCCTGAATAACTTTTTGCTTATCTAACGCTACTGTAGCGTCAATATCTAATAAATCTCCTTTAGGTATAAGTCCGCCTTCAAGTAATTGCGAAGACCTGTCGTACTGCTTGGTATCAATCTGCAATTGCTCCTGCTGTACTTTTAAATTTTCTTTATTGAAAAGGATATCTAAAAAGGCATTAGCAACGTTCAATGAAATATCGTCTTTCATTTTTTGCAGCTGGTACTGCCCCGCTACAATAGACATTTTTGCCTTACGGTATCGTGCCTGGTTTTGAAGCCCCTTGTAAATATCTACCTGAGTATTAAAACCGAAAGTGCTAAATGCAGTTGTCTGAATTTTATTTTGTCCCGAAATCGGATCCTGGCTAAGACCGCTGTTCCATATGTGCTGGGCATTACCATTGGCGGTTGGTAAAAAAGCGCCTATTGCGTCCAACTTATCAACTGACGTTAGCTTTAAATCAAGTTCAGATTGTCGTACCGAAATATTGTTCTTTAAAGCATATTCTACACATTCCTGTAATGTCCATTTTTTCGACTGTGCATGCGCACCGGTTGAAAAAAACACACCACCCAGAACAAGGAGTATACATAGTTTGTTTTTCATAGATTGATTGATGAGTTTACAAATTTACCTAATTTATTTAACGGTACTACACTCAATATATTTTTATTAGACTAATTCGTACCGATTTTGTTACAAATAAAATCCTAATTTTACCCCGTTATTTATACACATATCAAAAAATGAGAACCTTACTGTTTTTGGGAATTGCATCGCTATTTATGGCAACCGGATGTTCTACCGCAAAAAGAATAGAGGCTTTAAAGCCCGAACCAAGCAACAATGCACCTTTGGTATACCAAAGCACAACTTCTTTCATTAACCTGCCGGTGAGCATTACCATAGCCGATATCGAGTCGCAGGTAAATAAGCTCCTGCCGGGAATGGTTTACGAAGACAAAGTTCTGGAAGATGACAACATTGCCATGAAAGTGATAAAAACGGCTCCTATAAAATTTTCTGAGTCGAATGGAAAACTGCAATCGGTAGTACCTATCAAAATTACAGCCAATGTAAGGTACGGTACATCTGCTTTGGGAATGGACATGTATGATACACGAGAAGTAAACCTTGACGGTGTGGTTACTTTTAAAAGTAAAGTGAGCCTTACCAACTGGAAAATGAGCACTGATACTTCTATTGAATCGTTAGAGTGGAATGAAAGCCCAACAGTAACTATTGCCGGGAAAAGGGTAGCTATTACTTACCTTATCAATCCCGCTGTTAAGATGTTCAAATCTAAAATTGAGAATAAACTTGACGATGCCATAGCCAAGACTATGGACTTTAAACCACAGGTTCTTGATGCACTTGAAAAAATCAGCACTCCTTTTTTAACGAATGAACAATATGAAGCCTGGTTTAAGCTGAATCCCGTTGAGCTTTATGTAACCGATGCTGTACTTACAAAAAAACAGGTCACTCTTCAGATGGGGCTTAAGTGTACGATGCTTACAATGATTGGGCAAAAGCCTAAAAGTACTTTCAGGAAAGAAGACGTAGTTTTAAAGCCGGTATCTAAAATGCCCGATAATGTTAGCGCAGTTGTTGCTGCCGTATCTACCTACGAGAGCGCATCTAAAGTAATGACTAAAAATTTCCAGGGACAGGAATTTGGGTCGGGAGGTAAAAAAGTTACCGTTCAGAAAGTAGACCTTTGGAATAAAGACGGTAAAATGGTTATTGCTTTAGACATGACAGGCAGTATTAACGGAACGATATACCTTACCGGATACCCGAACTACAATGCTGTTACCAAAGAAATCTATTTCGACCAGATGGATTATGTACTAAACACCAAGAGCGTATTGATGCGAACTGCCAACTGGCTTGCCGAAGGTATTGTTTTACGAAAAATACAGGAGAGCTGCCGTTACTCCATCAAGACAAATCTGGAAGAAGGCAAGAAGAACTTACAGCCTTACTTAAACAACTATTCACCTATGCCGGGCATATTTGTTAACGGATCGCTGAATGATTTTGAATTCGATAAAGTAGAACTTACGGATAAAGCGATCATAGCATTTATAAAAGGATCAGGAAAAATGGACCTGAAAATCGATGGAATGAAATAACCCTCGATTTACCAACAACAAAAAAGCCACAGATACCTGTGGCTTTTTCTATTTCTATATTTAGACTTCCGTCTGTTTGTCTTTCATTTTTTTTCGCATCCTGTAAATGGCATAACCTACAAGAGCTACCAGTAAGTACGGAAATACCATAAGGTATACGATACCGTCATTCACGGCCTGTGCTTTTATGTTTCCGTCACTGCTGGCTAAAGCTGCGCGACACATAGCGCACTGTGCATTGGCTCCGGCCGAAAACACCAGCATCACTAAGGCGAAAAATATATGTTTTGATTTAAAACCCATAATTGTAATTTTTTAGTGAGCGTAATACGGAGATATCATTAGATAAACAATTACACCGGTAACTGCAACGTACAACCACATTGGATAGGTAATCCTTGCCAGTTTTTTATGCCTCACAAAGCTTTTAGACAACGCCCTCACATAAGTAAACAATACAAAAGGTATAATGATCACCGAAAGCGCAATATGCGTTATCAGGATAAAATAATACACATATTTTATAGCACCTTCGCCACCAAATTTAGTAGATTCTGATGTCATGTGATATGCTACATACATAACAAGAAAGGCAACCGATAAGCTTATAGCAAATTTCATAAGGTTTTCATGAAGCTGCTGTTTGCCGTTTTTAATAGCCCATACTGCTGTAAACAGCACAATTGCTGTAATACCGTTTATTGTTGCATAAATAGGCGGCAGAAACGATAAAGGCTTAACATCATAACCAAAATCTTTAAGCTTAACACCAAAAAGTAGTGCCACCGCCAAAGGTATAACTACCGACAAAAGGATGATCCATTTTTTATATTTCTGCTCAACTGCTTTAGCTGTATTCTCCATTGTTATTCTTCAAGTAATTTTTTAATATCTTCTTTAATTGCTTTTACCCCGCTGTCTTCAAGTCCGTCGTAGTATAAAATAGGGTTACCATACTGGTCTTTTCTGCAACGGATCTTGCCATCTTTATCTACAAGCGCAAAAAGCCCTGAATGCTGAAATCCTCCCGGAGCCGTTTTATCGGCGCCCGCATACATATTAAAACCTTTTATAGCGAGGTTATTAATATACTCGCTATCACCTGTTAAAAAATGCCAGTTATAATGCTTTACACCCAACTGTTCGGCATGCTCTTTCAGTACTTTTGGCGTATCGTATTCAGGATTAATTGTTACCGATGCCAAACCAAATTTAGGATTACCATAAAATTCCTCCTGAAGCAACAACATGTTCTGGTTCATCTTAGGGCAGATAGTTGGACAAGTACTAAAAAAGAACTCTACAACATATACTTTACCTAAGTAATCTTTGTCAGAAATCTTCTTATTATCCTGATCCGTCAGCTCAAAGGATGGAACCGGACCAATTTCTACCAAATCAGATTTCTGGAATTTAGCAACAATTTTCGGCACAGCCCATATGCCAAATATCAGCACGATAAACGAGATGCCAATGTATGAATATGATTTATTGTTCATGATTATATTTCTCTCTTAACCCCTTTTAGGTCGTTATTCTTTTTTAAGGCAAGGCGGTACTCCCTAAGCAGTATCTTAATATCATCCGTCATTTCATTGTGAAGTTCAGCCACAAGTAAGGAGTTATAAGAATCTTTATACTCATCTTTACCCGTTTTTGGGTTTTCACCTTTTCTGCCCCTAAGGCTGCGGTCTTTATCAACAATAAAAAGATTATACGTTCCAAAATCGGCATTCAAAGGTTCTTTCACTTTAAGCGTCTGGTAGAACTTAGCAATATTCTCCGGACTGGTAAATAGAAATTTCCAGTTAGAGATGTCTGCCATTACCTTAATTTCAGAAGTAATCTGTTTTACCTTTTCCTGTTCCCCTTCGGGAAGCAGCATTACCATCTGAAAATCGGTAAAGCCTTTATACTTTTCGTTGATCTTTTGGTTGATGTTAAAAATGGTTTCTTTCTTCTTAAGCATATCATTGCCAAGAAAACCAATAATGGTGATTTTACCCTGCAATCCTATCGGATTGGCATCGAGTGTTTTTCCGGCGGGAAGTTCGGCTACATTTTTAGTAACTACCGGTAAAAAAAGCTGGTTATGCTTTGCTAAAGAGAAGTAGATATATGCCGAAAGCGGCAATATAAACAGGACGATAAGAACTATCTTTTTTTTCATGATAACGGGAAAAAGTATTCCGTTGCAAAATTAAAAAAAAGGCGGTTGAAAAACCGCCTTTTTATAGTAAATGTGTTAGAAAATCCACTTGTAGTGAGATGTATGAAACACGTCAAAAACATAATTACCTTCTATAAGCAAGATGAACACTAAATAGATAATTAGGAATACCAAAGGTGCCACAATAGACCACCTTAAACTGCTTTTCTCTCCTTCAAGGTGCATGAACGCCCACATAATGTAGTACGCTTTTACAATTGTAAGGATTATAAATATCCAGTTCAATAAGTTCATCTGGAACAGATGTGAATCGTGTAGGAAAGCCGGCTTAACAATACCGAATGCAACCTCTACAATTGTTATTAGTGATAAAAGACCAAAAACAACCCAGATTCTTTTTGTATTAGATTCGTGCGAATGTGCCATGATAAAGATTCTTTTTTAATAATTAAACAAGGTAGAAGAATGTAAATACAAACACCCACACTAAATCTACAAAGTGCCAGTAAAGACCAACTTTTTCAACCATCTCGTAGCTTCTTCTTTTCTCGTAAGTACCAAGTAATACGTTAAAGAAAATAAGGATATTGATCATAACACCAGAGAATACGTGGAAACCGTGGAAACCTGTAATAAAGAAGAAGAAGTTAGCGAACAATTTGTGTCCATACTCATTTCTCACAAGGTTAGCACCTTCTACAACATAAACAGCATCTGCAATTCTTGCTAACGACTGCTCTCTTGTTAGTACTTCTTTATGCTTTTTTACAATTTTTTCAGTCCTTACCAAAACTTCAGGATGTGCCTTTAAACCTTCCTGTATCTCTTCAACAGAGTAAGTTGGTAACGCTGCATTTTCTTCAAACCAGATACCGTTGCTTCTTACTTTATCAACACGTGTTGTTGGAAGATGAGCAGCAAATTCTGCAAGGGCAACCCTTTCGTATTTACCGTTCTCTCCTGCTCTAACGAACTGAAGTATTGCACCACCTTTTGTCTCAACAGCACCAAACTCTCCTTTAATGAAGTTTTTCCACTCCCAAGCCTGAGAGCCAAGGAATATAAAACCACCCACAATAGTAAGCAACATATATATTGCAACTTTTGTTTTCTTAAGGTGATGACCTGCATCTACTGCAAGTACCATTGTAACTGATGAAAAGATAAGTATAAATGTCATCAATGCCACATAGTACATCGGTGCATCTGTACCATGCATAAACGGAAAGTGGTTAAACACTTCGTCGGCTATTGGCCAAGTTTCAATGAATTTAAATCGTGAAAAACCGTAAGCTGCAAGGAATCCTGAGAACGTAAGGGCATCTGATACGATAAAAAACCACATCATCATTTTGCCATAACTAGCTCCCATAGGCTCGTTTCCTCCGCCCCATGTTTTACCTGTAGTAGTAGCTGTAGAAGTAACTGTCGCTGCCATATAAAGTTATTGGTTAAAAAGTTTCCAAATTTACATTAATTTTTCTATTAATAGAAATAGAAAAATAAAAACAAATATACCCATAAAATATCAAGAAAGTGCCAAAACATTGCACCCAACTCTATTCCAAGGGTTTGAGAAGAACTGTATTTTTGTTTAAAATGATTATAAATTACAACAAGCAGCACAATAAGCCCTGCAAACAGGTGAACTAAGTGTACAACTGTAACAATATAAAGGAAAGAAGTAGTAACCGTACTCTCCGGACCTGTAAAATAATACCCGCTTTCTATGACTTTTCCGAAGCCGTAAATCTGAGCAGCCACAAAAGCAATACCCAATCCGAGAGTAGCAAAAAGCCACATTGTGGTACCATTCCTGTCGCCTTTTTTCATTGTGACTTTAGCCATATGAAAAGTAAGACTGCTTACTACAATTATTACAGTACTTATTATAAAAGCATCCGGCAATACAAAATCTTTAAGCCAGTCCGGCCTTGACGTACTTACCACATAAGCACTGGTAAGACCAGCAAACATCATGAACATGCTTATCATAGCGAACCAAAGCAGCATCTTTTTAGAGCGTGCATTCCTGTCGGCATGATCTTTAAGCGACATCGTTTCCATATATTAACGTATAAATTTGTCTAAAACATAAATTACCTGAAGCAGCGATATATAAGACACACTTACAAGCATCAGCTTTTTAGCCGCCGCGGCATCCATTTGCTTATAAAGCTTCACAGCATAAACAAGCATCCATAATCCTAAAAGGAAAACTATAACTGCCGAAATTATACTCAGCTTTAACTCGCCCGTAAAACCTGTTACAGGAAGCAACGAAGCCAGTATAAGCCAAACCGTGTACAGTATAGTTTGCAAAGCAGTCTTTTTATCTTTCCTGCCTGTAGGCAGCATAAAAAAACCTGCTTTTTTATAATCGTCGAATAAAAACCAGCCTATTGACCAGAAGTGAGGGAATTGCCAGAAGAACTGAATAAGGAATAAAGTTCCTGCTTCAACACCAAAATCACCCGTTGCAGCAACCCATCCTAACATGAAAGGTATAGCTCCGGGAAACGCACCAACAAATACCGCTAAAGGCGTTTTTGTTTTTAATGGCGTGTAAATACTGGTATATAAAAAGATGGAGATAGCACCAAACATTGCCGTTTTTGGGTTTATGCTATATAAAATAGCAATTCCCAATATCGTCAGCAATGATCCAAGTATAAAGGCATTCTTAGACGACATTTTACCCGAAGGAACCGGACGGTTTTTTGTCCTGTCCATTAGTGCATCAAGGTCTTTTTCTATGATCTGGTTAAAAACATTAGAAGCTCCTACCATGCAGTAGCCACCAACTGTTAGCAATATAAGCGTTGCCCAGCTAAACGGATAGTCGTCAGAAAAGCCAAGGAGGTATCCTGCCACAGATGAAAAAACAACACTTATAGCCAGCCTGGCTTTTGTAATTGCTACAAAATCTGCAAAAAGTGATTTAATAGAAAACTGATTGTCCTGAACGTTCAAAATGATTTTCATTGGGTTGTAAAAACTGGCGCAAAGATACTTCAAAAATTACTTTTACCACAAAACGAGCGTAAAAAAGAAAGAGTATAAATAATTTTTGAAAAAAATTTAACACCATCACGCAACCTTTTTAATTATGCCGCATCTAATAAGTGTAAACCTTCAAAAGTTTGCGTTTAGTTAAGTTGCTTTGAAAAAGAAAAATTTCGTTTGGGAAACATTGCTATGAAAAAGAAATAATCATCAATCGAAATTGCTATGAAAAGAAAAGCCTTCCGCTACAGGAAGGCTTTCTTGTTTTAATACCCTATGGATCCGGAAGTTCCGGCTGCTATTGCTGCTGCCGAAGATGTACCGATACGCTTTACCCCTAAGGCTATCATCTGTTGCGCTTCTTCAAGTGTGCGCACCCCTCCTGCCGCTTTTACAGACAATGGATAGGAATTCTCCAGCATAAGTTTTACTGCCGGCAGTGTCGCCCCATTAGGAATTCCGTCACGTGTTTTATAAAACCCGGTTGACGATTTTACAAAAACACGCGAATAATTACTTTCATCAAAATTAGAAAGCACTATATTTTTCACAAGGGCACTAAGCTGCACAATTTCATGGTCGTTTAATGCCGCAACTTCAATAATCCACTTTACAATCTTTCCATGCGTAAGCCCTAATCTGGTACATTCTAAAACCTGTTGTTTTACCAACTCTGTTTTACCTGCCTTAAATCCCTCATAATCCAAAACAAAATCAAGGTCATCAGCACCATTATCTATCGCCTCCTGCGCTTCCGCAAGTTTTGCTTCAAGACTGCCCTGCCCTAACGGAAAATCGATAACGGTACCTATATCAACTTTAGAACGTGCATCTGCAATCATATCTTTAGCGATGCTTACCATGTCCGGACGAATCATTATCAGCTTAAAGTTTTGTGCTATTGCCTCACCTATAAACGATTTTACCACCTCCAGGTTTTCTTCTTTTGTTAGGCCTGCCTGCTCCGGTGTTTTTAAATAGGTTGAATCTAAATATTGCCTTATATCCATTTTGCTTATACTAAAAATCCCTCCCCGTTAAACGGAAAGGGATCATGTTATTTTTTCTTATCAAAAATCCACAGTAACAGAATTGCTGTGACGCTGCCCGAGGTATTGGCTAACACATCCAGTGCATCAGGACTTCTCTCTTTGGTAAACAATCCCTGGCATATTTCTATAATGATACCGAATAAAACGGCTATTATAAAAACAACTATCCTTGCTTTTTTTGGAGAAAATCTTTTCGTCTTTATTAAATCAAGAACCCATAAAAGGGTAAACACAAGATAAAAAGTAAAATGTACTATTTTATCTTTGTGCTGAATGTTTAGCCATGCAGCTTTAGGAACATTAGCGGCAGCCGTAAGACATGCATATGTTATAAACAATGTCCAGGAGACAGCAGCTAATAAAAATATATTACGCACCTATAAGTTCCTTGTACTGCTCACTTGTAAGCAATTCACTTTCTTCAGATGAGTTTGAAATCTTCACTTTAACCATCCATCCATCTCCGTAAGGATCTGTGTTAACTTTTTCAGGAGTTGTTTCTAGTGAATCGTTAAATTCAATTATCTCACCTGATAATGGAAGGAAAAGATCAGATACTGTCTTAACAGCTTCAACTGTACCAAAAACTTCATCTTTATCAAGAGTTTGGTCTAGTGTTTCAACTTCAACATAAACGATATCACCTAACTCTTTCTGAGCAAAATCTGTAATGCCTACTGTTGCAACATCACCTTCTATTTTAACCCACTCGTGGTCTTTCGTGTACTTTAAATCTGCTGGAATATTCATGTAAGTTTGTTTTTCGCAAATGTATGTTTTATAAAAATAACTGTAAAATCTTTTTCCATTAATTTCCAAAAATATACCTGATGGTAAATCCTGCACGGATGTTAGTTAACGGATACGCTGTTGATATAACTGCCTTAGAGAATGAATGGTCATAATAGAAAATAGCGGTAAGGTTTTTACTGAAAGCGTAATCTGCCGTCATCTTAACCGACCATATGTTCTGTCCTCCACCAAGCTGGTTGTTATCATAATCAAGGTAACGCACTATCGTTTCATTTTTCCTTAAGCTGAAATCTGCTTTAAGGTTGATGTCACTTCTAATGGTATTCGTTGGGTTATCGGCCAGTGATGAATTTATGATAACATCTTTAATACGGTAACCAAGACCTACGATATATTCGTTACCCTTAACCTCGGTAAGAAGGTTATTGTCAAAACTCATGTTAAGCGTTCTGTCTTTACGTATTTCAGCCAGTACTTTTATAGAGTTCTTCATCTCAAAGTCAACACGTATGAGCGGGCTGAATTGCTCTGAGAGGTTGATGTTGGATATGATATACTTGCTATAAAAGTTACCTACCCCATTATTATCCTGACCATTGCTGCCTTCTGAAGGATTAGTGACTTCAAAGTTAGACCTGTATGAATTAACATTGTATGATGCCTTATACTGATGCTGAAGCGAGAAACGTTTGAACCTGTCCTTAAAAAATTTATAGCGCATAAGTCCTGTATACTTAATTACCCAGTTAGGCAACGGAACACTTCTAAACACACCTGTAGATACTTTACCTGCATCCTGCCCTGTATAAGCAGATGTAAATGCCGGAAGCAATACTGACTGGCTGTTACGACCAAACCCTACAGGGTAACCCGCATTGGCATTACTAAATTCACTTCCTGCATTCAGATCACCAGGCCCATTGTATCTTGGAAATTCTGTTGAACCATATCGACTAGTTGCAAGTCGTTCTGCAATAACCATTCTGTTTTCCCTCATTTGGTCAAACGCAGCAGAGCTATTTACATCACTCTTACTAAATGCCGTACCTATCATAATGGTAGATATCTCGAAATTACCAAATGTATATGGCGATAAAGAGTTATATGTACCGTCTGCACTTACATCGTATTGTTCTGAATAACTATCACTTATTCCTCTGTTTGCGGTAAGATCTATTTTAAAATCAGGGAATAAATCTACAGCTGCCGTAAGATTAAGCGTTTTGTTATTTACCTGCGTAAAGTTCTGGTTGTATTCCGGATCTTTAGTAAGATAACCTCTTTTTGCCAACTCATAACGAACATCATCATCCTGGCTACCAAAAACAAATCCCATCGTTGGTTTAGAACTACCAAAGAAACCAATAGAAGGAAGGTAACCCGGAAGCACCATACTGTTAGTTTCAGAATAAACAGCCGAAATGGTCTTAACACTTGTTACAACACCAATAAGCCCATTTACAAATGTGTTACCCGAAGCTGTCGGTTTAGGAGCAGCTGTAATTTTCTCACCCGGCTTAGGTGCAACTTTTGGCGTGTTAGGCGTTTTAGCAGGTTTTTTACCTGTTAGCCCAACGTACTTATATAGTAAATCCATATTGAATGCCGCATTTAGTTTATGCGTATTTGCATTCTGGATTATATTACCCAAATCAAAGTTAACATCTACTCCATCTACTACACGTGTTACGTTAGATAACGCATCTGACGAACGCTGCCAGTTGAAGTTACCGGTGTAATTATACGTTGCTTTCATAAAGCTTAAGAACGGTAGTTTATTCAATGGCAATTCGTAGCTAACCACATATTCTTGTGAATGCGTATTAGCTTCACCCGTGTTCCAGAAATCTTCCCAGATTGTGTAGTCCTGAATAGGTACACCGTTTTCGTCAAGATAATTCCTTACTATGTTACTTGTAGCAACTTTATAATTTAGCTTAACCGATTTGGTAAGGTTATAATTGAATCCGTATTGATAATTAAAGAAGTAATTTCTCCTGTATAGCGGACTAATCGGAATTCCTTCAACCTCAACATTTCTAAACTGTTGCCTGTTGTACTGACGTATAATGTTTGTACTGAAATTAATATTTGCCGGAAGATAATTAAAATTAAAATCCTGAAGCAGTTTCCAATACTGGCTCTTTTTCAAAAAGCCAACATTTTTAAGCGGCTCTACCGGTTTAGGTTTAAAGGCAAAGTTATAATCTACCCCTGTTCTTAATTGCTGATCTATCAGATCTTCAATTTCATAGTCGTGGTGTTCTGTCTGGTTGAAAGAGTAATTCACAGTTAAGTTTTCAGGATCGTAAATACGTTGCTTCTGCTCTGCGCCTCTTTCCTTTTTAACACCAATAAAGTTAATGCTCTTTCTTTTTGTATAGTCTATAGCCCTGTCGCGCAGATTGTCTTTCTCTGCTTGGTTTGGCGTAACATCTATAAGCTGATCCAGCTTAACATCCTGCTGGAACGGATCGTATTCAGGAGTAATAATTTCCTCTCCAACACCATAGTTAAACGGAATGTTAACGCCCCATTTCTTAGGAAGCAATTTACCCACATTAACATTGGTTACTATATCATATTGCTTAACATCTTCCCTGCTTCTTTCGTTAGGGCTTTGCTCTACCGATCCAAAACCAATAGTACTCATTCTACCTGTGGCAGAAATTGTAGCAAAATCAGCAAAGTTAGTATCCATACTTGCCACAGCAGCCATACCGCCCTGGCTATCCATATCAGATAGACGAAGTTCGTTAAACCAAACTTCACCTGTAATAGGCTGGTCGATTCCGTTTTTAACACCCAGCATCAGGGTACGTATACTTCCAAAGTTGGGATTACCTTTAATACCAATGGTCATATCAGGACTTAAAGAAGAGTCCAGCGACTGTGCGGACACAAAATTAATTCCATTTTCATCAGGTGGAGGCAATACACCGCTTAACTTTTGTATTTTAAGTTTGGTAAGCGCTTCAAGCGTTACAAGCAATTCATTCTCTACACGCCATATTTCTTCCGGAGTGTATGTAGCCTTACCAAGTATCTGAGTTACCTTAAGCGATAGCTCCACCTGATAAAAGTTATCTGTAAAATCGTTACCAAAGCGCAGGAAGGCTTTCATCTGGTCATCACCCAGTGCCCATGAAGATCCTACTAACGGCTCAGCGTGCAGGAACATTCTCAGCTTTTTAAACTGACGCATATCTACGTTTACATTCTTAAACACCGCACGTGCATCGTTAGGCTCAAGTCCGCCGCCACTTCCGGCAGGCAGTTCGTATACTCTTAATGATAACGACTGCTCATTTTGATTGATAACAGCATTATTGTTATACAACTGTTCTCTTCTTACTCCCGGAGGCGTTACATACGGTATTGGCTTACGCGAACCGTTTTCCTGTACGTTTACAGATACCACATCAAAACCTGTATTAGGGTCTGTAGGGTCTGTATCGTTAGGATCGAATACACCTGTGTATCTTCTCCACTCTCCTCTTACAAGATCAAGCGCACCAAAACGAAGTGTAATATCTTCCCTGAAGCCTTTCATCACTAACCTCATAAAACGGATAGAACGGTTGTTTATACCACCAATATTTTCTTCACCACCACCTTGTATAGGCACTTTATATAACAGCCATCTTACAGGGACAAGCTCACCGTCAGCACCTTTACCTTCAGTAACTCTCTCATCAACAAGATACCCTTGTCCAAGAGGCATACCCTGGCTAATTGGAATTGTATATTTAAAGTAAGCATCAATAGTATTCATTGTATTATCCCTATTGATGTCTTCCGTATCAGGAAGCGTAGTAGATCCCCTGTTAGTATTACCCACATCTACAGGCGAGTTGCCTTGAGTACCGTTATAATTTTTATACCTGTCTAACACATTACCTGATGCTGCAAGATAAAATTGATAGTTATCTCCTGCAGGGTCATCAAGGCCTCCAAAACCAATACTCTGGAATTTAGCGCGTTCTTCATCATCTGTTAAACCATCAAAACCAACATCCTGTACAGCACGGTTTGCTGTGTTCGTATCAAATGCATAGATAAGCGATTGCGACACCGGCACATCTCCCCATTCTGTTGAAAACACCGGTTGGTTGCCATTTGCTTCAGGAAGACCATTCTCAAACTGCTTTCTATTATCTTTAAGTATATCTTCAGAAAGTTCACCAAGGTTTATCTCTAACACACCTGTATTGTTTGGAGAAGCAACATCGCTGTCTGGTCCATAGTAAGGGTCCATAACCCAAAACTGCATATACTCAACATTGGTCTGTTCAAAATTGGTTGAGCTTATAGCACGCATAATACCTGCCCAGTTTTGTGTAGCCTGGCCTTCATTAAACGTAAAGTTTTGCGCCGGTAAAACACTGTTGTAGTTATATGGACCACGTTCCTGTGGATAATACGTTAAATCCAGTGTATTTACAACACGGGTCTGCCCCGGTGCTACATCTGTTTCCGGATATAGCTCATCATAATACACACGTCTTGTCCTGTTGGAATTCAGGTCATCAGTACTAATCCCGTCCGGTCTCTGGCTCTGTGCATAAAACACAGGGTCTATACTGTACCAGGCAAGTTTAGCCCTGTTAAATCCTGAAGGCAAACCATCCGGAACACCCTGTGGAAACAGGTCTGAAGGCACACTGGAAAGCGACCATCCCTGCGCAGAACGCATATCGATGGTAGATTGCGAACCTTCAAAATCATCTACGTAAGTAGTGGCTTCACCATCAAACTGGTCAGCTTTAGAAGCTCCCGGTTTTAAGTACGCTACCTCTCCCCTAAACGAGAAGTTAGATGGTACATCGGTATCCATATTAGGAAGCTTGTTCACTAATCGTGTAAAGAAAGGAACCTCTGTAGCAAAGTTGGTATTAAAACCGTATATCGTATTATTTACAGACTCCTGTCCGTAGTTAGTTTTATTTGTAAACGGCCTTTCAGACATATTGATCATCGTAGCACCTACGAGGAATTTATCGCTGAATTTATGCTCAACGTTAAATCCTGCAAAACGCCTTGTCTGCTGACCAAATACCGAGTTGTTTTCTACCGAAACCTCGATAGGCGTGTTTGATGCCTGAAGTGACGGATCTAATATCTGTACCTTCCCTAACTGGTAATTTACCGTATAGTCTACACCCTCTACAAGTATTCTTCCGCCTGCTGTAACAACAACAGAACCTTGCGGAACATTAAATGCACCTAGCGATATACCATCGCCACCGGTAGATTTAAAACGACCTCTAAGTTGGAATTTGTTTTTCTGGCTATCCTGTAATGCGTCAGCAGGTGTACTGTTGTACATTCTCCTGTATACATATTGTCTCTGATTAGGGTTAAATGAAGACTCAGGACCATTATAGTCCGCAGGAACTTCGCCCTCCGCTAACATTTTATCAAATAAATGCTCTCCAAAAGGTTCTACGACAGGAAATATAATACGCCCATTCTGAGGATCTATAGTTGTTCCCGGTACCCAGTCAAAGAAACCATCTCCACCCCTTTGCGGGTCGTTGGTATAGTTTAAACGGTCTACATTAAATACACGCAATAATGGTGTATCTGCAACACCTTCATCATCTTCAGTTGCAGGATCATCAACAGGCAAAGTTGTATTTGGCACGGCTGAGATATAGTTTAACGGAGACGGGTCGGTATATAATATATTAAACCTGAAATCTTCCTGTGAAAGCTGGAAACCTCCCGGAACCTGGTAGATGTTTTTCATCATCAAATCCCATGTTGGCTCATCAACATTTACAAGATTACTCTTAAGCAACTTTAGAACAAGGGTTTGCGTAATTGGAATGTTTCCTGACGGGTTAGTTTGATCTACAACTGTAGCATCTACACCATCTGTACCAAATTCACCTACCTGATACACATCATTACCTATGGTATATTGGTAAGCAACAGCTAAAACCTCATCGTTATTAAGCCTTTGGTTTAACGAAAGATACCCTAGCTTTTCATGGTAGGTATATTCGCTCGATGTAAGCTTTCTTGCATTTTCAAGTTTGGAATAATCCCGACCTTCTCTGGCAGAGACATTCGCGAAACTTGAAGCACCAACAGTAACAATTTGTCTTACGCTCTGATTTAACCACCCCGTAGTTCCAATCTGTGCAGGGTCAAATTTATTGTTCTTATTTTGAGGGGGCTGGTTTGGAGCAGCACCAGGAGTTTCAAAGAAATTAGGAATATTACCAAACTTTACAGCCTGATTTGTAATATCTGTTGTTGTACCTCTTTTTTGTAATCTACCTTCACCTAAATCCTGAATGGCAATAATATTCCTTGAATTATTTTCGGCAGCGTTTATACGGTTCTGCCTGTTGGTAACCCACACCTCCATACGGGTAATAGTTACCCTGCTATCTACTTGTGGATAACGCCTCAATGAATAATCATACTCATTCCTAAAAAACTGAGATAGGAAAAAGTGCCTGTCGGCATCGTAGTCAAGCGCAAATAGTGAGAAGTCCTGTAGTGTACCGCCACCTTGTGCCGTTACGGTCTTGGTTTGCGATTTTTGTTCCGAGAAAATACCCGTTACGGTCGTTTTACCAAACTGAAGGGCTACCTTAACACCAAAAAGGCTTTGCGCACCTCTAACTAATGAGTTAGATAGTGGAAAACTAACGTTACCTACTTCAATTTTCTGGATGATATCATCCTCTGTAGGTGTATATTCTAATTTTACAAGATTCTGGAAAGCAAAGGTAGATTCGGTATCATAATTTGCCGAAACCGCAAGCCTGGTACCTACTTTACCCTGAAGGCTCATCGAGATACGCTGGTCAAAATCAAATGTAAATGTTCTTCTGTTTCGTGGAGAAATAGACGGGTTATCCTGTTTTGTGTAGCGCATACCAAGATCTAGCTCAACAGATCCTGTAGGCTTAATGTCTATAGTATTACTACCAAATATGGTTTCAAAAAAGCTGGAATTTACGTAGTAACGGGGCAAAAGATTTTTTTGCTGTTCTTCCGTTCCCTTGCCATCCATTGCGTTAGATTTCTCCTGGAAATAACTACGCATGGAGTCTCTCAATACTAATTCCTGGTATTGTTCAGGAGTAAGGATTATCGGATAGGTTATATTAAAACCTTCAAACTTATTAGTGTAGATATAGCGATTTGTAACAGGATCATAGGTATATGCCTCTACAATGCTTTTTGGGTTAGCAATTTCTACCTTACCGGTATTATACCCTTTAATAGTATCACGACTTTCTTCTTCCTCTTCGGTAACCTGCGCCTGCAGTGCCACACCAAAAAATAAAAATACTACAGAAAGGGCGAATTTAAAGTTAATGCAAAAATCTTTAGAGTATTCTGTTTTCAAGGACTATAAATTTTTTAATGCTTGTTTGATAATTGTCTCTACACTCGCCGATGGATTTTCTTTAACAACCTTCTCCACAACCTTTTCTGCCAATTTCTTGTTAAAGCCTAATACCTCCAAGGCAGATAACGCTTCTTCTTTATTTGTATTGTAGCCTATTGCCGAAACTTCTTCTAAATCGTATAGTTTTAACACTTTATCCTTTAGATCGAGTATAACCCTTTGCGCAGTTTTTGTCCCTATACCCTTAATAGACTGTATAGTACCTACATCTCCCGAACCAATAGAATGAATAATATGCTTAGGCTCCAGAGACGAAAGCATGGTCCTGGCAGTGCCCGCACCTACCCCCGAAACGGATATAAGCAATTTAAAAAGCTCCCTTTCCGCTTTTTCGGCAAAGCCAAAAAGCGTATGGGAGTCTTCTTTTATAAGTAAGTAGGTATATAATTTTATATTTTCTGAGTCAGGCAGCAGCGAAAACGTATGCAGCGATATATTAACCTGATACCCTACACCATTACAGTCTATTACAACATCGGTAGGTGTTTTTTCCACTAATCTCCCCTGAAGGTGTGCTATCATAATTTTTTCTTAAGCCGTTCCCAAAAATAATAAAATTCTTTAACCCTTTGCTAAAAACTATTTGTTTGCCATTTTAAGGCGTTTTTCCTTCTCCTGGGCATCTACAACCGCTACTGCGGCCATGTTTACCATCTCTTCTACGCTTGCTCCAAGCTGGAAAATGTGCACCGGTTTGTCCATACCCATAATAATCGGCCCAATAGAAACCACTTTATCAAGCTCTTTAAGAAGCTTATAGGTAATATTTGCCGCCTCAAGATTAGGGAATATAAGCGTGTTTACTTTTTTACCGGCAAGCTTAGAAAATTCAAATTTATCTTTAAGCATTTCAGGGTTTAACGCAAAGTCGGCCTGTATTTCTCCATCCACAATAAGGTCGGGGTAGTTTTTATGTAAAATTGCCACGGCATCCCTTACCTTAACAGCATTTGGATGTGTTGACGACCCAAAGTTTGAGAACGATACCATTGCCAAAACAGGCTCCATACCAAACATACGTACCGTTTTAGCCGTCATCAGTGCAATTTTTGCAAGGTCTTCTGCTGAAGGATCAGGGTTAATAGCAGTATCTGAAAGGAATATCGGGCCACGCTTGGTAAGCATCATATTGGTTGTTGCAATACGGCTAACACCCGGTGCCCTGTCTATAACCTGCATAATAGGTTTAACGGTAGACGGGTAACTTCTCGAATACCCCGTAAGCATTGCATCGGCTTCACCTTCATTTACCATCATTGCAGCAAAATAGTTACGCTCCCTCATCCACTTTTGCGCATCCAGAAGGTTAACGCCACGACGCTGCCTCGATTCCCAGTACGACTGGGCATAACGCAGCCTGCGCTCGTCTTCTTCATCTGTTTTAGGATCTAATATCTGCACTTCTGCATCAAATCCTATCTCCTGCTTAAGCTCTGTAATGGTTTCACGGTTTCCTAAAAGTATAGGCGTACCAATACCTTCTTCCATAACAATCTGCGCTGCTTTTAGCACCGACAGATGATCTGCTTCTGCAAAAACAATTCGTTTCGGTTCGCTTTTAGCCCTGTTGGTAAGCAGGCGAACCATTTTATTATCGTTACCAAGACGCTCTAAAAGCTCTTCGGTATATTTATCCCAGTCAACAATAGGGTTTTTCGCTACGCCGCTATCCATAGCTGCTTTTGCAACAGCAGGTGCTACCACAGCAATAAGCCTTGGGTCGAATGGTTTAGGAATGATATAGTCGCGACCAAAATTCAGTTTCGTTTCACCATAGGCAATGTTTACCTGCTCCGGAACCGGGGCTTTGGCAAGTTCTGCAAGGGCATGAACGGCAGCCATTTTCATCGCTTCATTAATTTTAGAAGCACGTACGTCAAGTGCTCCCCTAAAAATGTATGGAAAACCAAGTACGTTATTTACCTGGTTAGGATGGTCGCTCCTACCCGTTGCCATAATAATATCGGGACGTGTAGCAATAGCCACGTTATAATCTACCTCCGGTATCGGGTTTGCCATAGCAAACACAATAGGATCGTTGTTCATGCTTAGCAGCATTTCCGGCGATAGTATATTCCCTACCGAAAGCCCAAGGAACATATCGGCACCTTTTAATGCTTCGGCAAGTGTTTTTGCCTCGCCCGGCTGCGCATATTTCATTTGCAGCGGCAAAAGGTTTTCACGGCTGGTAACCAACATACCATCTATATCAAACATGGTTATGTTCTCGGTTTTTACGCCAAGCAACACATAAAGGTTAGCACACGCCAAAGCAGCCGATCCGGCTCCCGAAACTACCAGTTTAATATCTGCAATATTTTTACCTGCAAGTTCTGCCGCATTTATAAGTGCCGCAGACGATATTATCGCGGTACCATGTTGGTCGTCATGCATTACAGGAATATTAAGTTCTTCTACCAGCCTTCTTTCAATTTCGAAAGATTCCGGTGCCTTGATATCTTCAAGGTTAATACCTCCAAAAGTCGGAGCTATGTTTTTTACGGTTTCAATAAACGCGTCAATATCTTTAGTATCTACTTCAATATCAAAAACATCTATATCGGCAAAAATCTTAAATAAAAGGCCTTTACCTTCCATTACGGGTTTAGATGCCTCCGGGCCTATATCGCCCAGGCCAAGTACTGCCGTACCGTTAGATATTACTGCCACTAAGTTACCCTTAGCGGTATATTTGTATACATTATTTACATCTTTTGCTATCTCAAGGCATGGTTCTGCAACCCCCGGAGAATAAGCCAATGATAAATCCCTTTGTGTAGCATAAGGTTTTGTTGGCACTACCTGTATTTTACCGGGATGTGGTTTTGCGTGGTAAAGAAGTGCTTCTCTTCGCTTGCTGTATTGATTCATTTGAATACGTTTTTTCTGGAACCCACAAAGGTAACCGTATCAGCGGAATTGTGAAATTTTTAACGCTATTCTTTTTACGAACGTTTTTTATGCGAAAAATGTACCTTTAAGCAAATTTTTTAATGTTTACCAACCATGAAAAAAACATTTATAGTACTCTTTGCTGCGGCAGCTATTATGTCATGCAAAAAGAAAGAAACTCAGGAAACAACACAGGCTTCCAACAAAGAAATTACACAGTTGTTTAGCGATTATCAGGAAGAGCGCCTTAAGCTTTTTCCGTGGGAAGCTACTCAGGCAGGCGACGACCGCTACAACAATATTTACCCCAATACTGTTAGCGATGCGTACATAGCTCAGGTAAAGGCTTTCTTTTCTAAATACAGGGATTCTTTATCTAAATATAATGACGACGAACTTTCTGAGAACGACAGGATAAGCAAAGAACTTCTTGCGTGGGAATGCGACATTAACCTTGAACAATGGGGACTTAACGAGCAATTATTACCGCTGAACCAGTTTACGAGCCCTATACTTACACTTGGCCAATGGGGAAGCGGTGCCGGGGCACAGCCTTTTAAAACGGTAAAAGATTATAACAACTGGCTGGAAAGGCTTGCACAGTTCAACACGTACCTTGGGTCTGCTGAGCAGCGTATGAAAGAAGGCGTGACAAAAGGTTATGTGCTGCCAAAAGTACTGACCGAAAAAATGATTCCCCAGTTAAAGGACATGGCAAATGAGAATGTAACCTCTCATTTGTTGTACAGCCCTGTTAAGCAGTTTCCTGATACTTTTACCGATGCAGAGAAAAAAGACCTGACTGCTAAATACACTGCAATACTAAAAGACAAGATCATTCCGTCTTTTAAAAGCTTATATAATTACGTTACCACCGATTACCTGAAAGCCAGCCGTACCACCAGCGGAATAGCGGCTATACCCAACGGTGCTGCCTATTACAAGCACCTTATTAAACGCTACACGACTACCGATATGACAGCCGATGAAATTCACGCATTGGGCTTAAAAGAGGTAGCACGCCTTTCGGCAGAAATGGAAAAAGTAAAAACGCAGGTTGGCTTTAAAGGGCCGCTTAAAGATTTCTTTAATTACGTTCGTGCTAAAAAGGAACTTATGCCTTTTACCCAGCCGCAACAGGTTATAGACAACTTTAATGCTATTCATGAAAAGATGAAACCTAACCTTGAAAAGCTTTTCGATATGAAGCCTAAAACTCCGTTTGAGGTTAGAAGGACAGAGGCTTTCCGCGAGGCATCGGCAAGTGCCGAGTACAACCAGGGATCGGTTGACGGTACACGCCCCGGCATTTTTTATGTACCAATACCCGATGTGAAAAAGTATAACGTTTATGCCGACGAAGATCTATTTCTTCACGAAGCTATCCCGGGTCACCACTACCAGATATCAATTCAGCAGGAGAACAAAGAGCTACCGGAATTCAGAAAAACAATATGGTTTAATGCCTACGGCGAAGGCTGGGCATTGTATACCGAATCGCTTGGTAAAGAACTTGGCCTGTATACAGACCCCTACCAGTACTTTGGAATGCTTAGTGCCGAAATGCACCGCGCCATTCGTCTTGTGGTAGATACAGGACTTCATACCAAAGGATGGACAAGGGAGCAGGCTATTACCTATTCTATGGAAAATGAAGCCGAACCGGAAGAAAGCATTATCTCGGAAATTGAGCGTTATATGGCAATACCGGGTCAGGCATTATCCTACAAGATCGGACAGCTTAAAATACGCGAACTGCGTACCAAAGCAGAAATGGAACTAGGAAATAAATTCAGTATTAAAGAATTCCACAACCAGGTACTTGACGCAGGATGCCTGCCGTTGAAAGTACTGGAAGGAAAAATTGATAAATGGATTGCGGGTAAAAAATAGTCGATCCTTAACATATCACAGTACTAAAAGGTTGTCCCTAAAAATGCTATTGAAGCCTTTTGGGATAGCCTTCTTTTATTCCACTTCACAAACCGGATTGTGCAAAATTGGAAAATTGCAGGAGTTAGCAATAAAGCATAACTGATTTGCTTTTTTATGCAATGCCAATGCTTCTTCTACCCTGTCAGCCTGAGCAATTACTACTTTTGGATTTAGTATTACTTCTGTAAATCGTCCTGAGCCATCAGCGTCTACTTCAAGAGTGGCAACAGCAGCATCGGAATAGTTCAGCACTTCAATTCCGCTTTGGGAGCAAACATATAGGTAAGACATCATATGGCAGGAAATTAGACTGCTTAATAACATATCTTCGGGATTATACAATGTTGCATCACCTTTAAAAACTTTCGCTGCCGATACATCTAAAACAGGCTTACCTTCTATAGTTACCGTATGGTTCCTGCTGTACTTCTTTATATTTTCTATATTCCTGTCTGACAGCCATAATGCTTCAGCTTTAAATATATGTTTAAATCCCATAATGTTTATTTTTAGCAGATAAGCTTATAACCAAATCCCCTGATATTTACAATCTCAACAGTTGTATCCTGTTGCAGTTTCTTGCGCAGTTTGGTTATGTAGACATCCATATTGCGGGTATTAAAAAAATTGTCATCGCCCCAAAGCTTGATTAACGCTTCTTTTCTGTCCAGTACATTGTTCTTGTTTTCAATCAGCATTTCCAGTAACCTCGATTCTTTATAGGACAGTTTTACCGCATTATTATCAACACCAATAAGCTCCTGCCTTTTCGGCAAGAAAGCGTACGTGCCTATTTTCATTTCATTCGAACCGCTGTTTTCTGTCGCTTCACTTCTGCTGAGCAATTCGGCAACCCGAAAGAAAAGTTCTTCAAGGCTAAACGGTTTACGAAGATAATCATTACCGCCACTCGCATAACCCTGTGCCACATCCTTAATATCGGCTTTTGCGGTAAGAAACATCAGGGGTATTTTACGGTTGGTTTCCCGTATTTGCGATGCCAGTGTAAAACCATCTTTATAAGGCATCATGACATCGAGAATGCAAAGCGAAAATTGGTTTTTGTTAAATAAAGTCCATGCCGCTTTACCATCGGGGGCCAAAACAACATCGTAACCTTTCTTTTCAAGGCTTTCCATGATAACCTTGCCTAAAAAAGGCTCGTCTTCGGCTAAAAGTATCTTATGTTTCATGTGGTAACCGTATTACAAAGGCACTCCCCTTCGGTTGATTATTTTTCACAGCAACAGTTCCCTTATGTACTTCTATTACTTTTTTAACGTAGCTCAACCCTAATCCATAGCCTTTTACATTATGTACATTTCCTGTCGGAATACGGTAAAACTGGTCGAATATCTTTTCTTTATAGGAATCGGGTATGCCCGTTCCGTTGTCTGCTATTTCTATGGCTATACCTTGATTTTTAATTGCAGCTGAAATAAAAACAGTCGCATTTTCATCTTCATTATTATACTTTAAAGCATTATCAATAATATTGGTCAGTGCCCTTGTAAAGTGGACTGCATTACCTTTAAATTGCAATACATCATCAATTGTAAAACCTATTACAACCTTCTCCTTATAGGCCGACACTAAATCCGCAAATAAGTCATTAAGTACAATAGTATCGTCTAGCGTTATACCTTTCTTTTCTAACTGTGCCCCTGCCAGGATTTCATCGGCCAATGCCGAAAGCTTTTTAGACTGATGCAAAATGATATCCAGGTAACTCTCACGCTCGTGTTTGTTCATATCAAACTCTTTTAGGGCTTCGGCAGTAATCATGACCGAACTTAAAGGCGATTGGATCTCATGAGTCATGTTGCTTATAAAGTCATCCTTCATTTCGCTTAATTTTTGCTGGCTCAGTAAAAGCCTTACCATGTATAAAAAACTGCCCAGTGTGATCAGTATCAATATAACCGATCCTGTTATAACCCATTTTAATTGCTGAAGCACATATAGATTGGTATCGGCAAAATAGGCTTTAACCCACACTCCATATTGCGGTCTTTTTACTGATATGTTTATTTTTTGCGTCTCGTAAACGTTAGCATTTATACTGTCTTTATTAAAAGTAAAAGGCAATTTGATATTTCTCTTTTTAAGTGACCTTTTATAAAATTTTGAAAGCTTTTTGGTTGTCAGGGGTATTTCCCACGCTTCCTTGTTTATCCTGTCGCCAAGCTTATACGTATAATACCATCCTGAACCTTTTTTAAGTTCCCTGCTTACGTAGTCTACCATATAAGCTATGAAAACATTTTTACCTGCCGGTGTTATACTATCCAGCCTTTCATGATAATCTTCCATGCTCATGCTTATCTCATTTTGCTCATTTGGAAATGGCACCACCTGCTTAATTGTAAAGACGGTATTTTTATGCTGCGAATTCCACGCACAGGAAATGGTAACGAATGTAGTATCGTTAAGCCACCCCCTTAATTTATGCAATACTTCCTGGTGCCTTTCTTCAAAAGCACTGTCTACAGCTTCTTTAAGTGCCTCATTGGTATTGCGCTCAAATACCGCCGACTCCACCTTATAGCTAGTAAAGGTAAAATACAGCTGAAGCCCGGCAACGCCAATAACGCAAACCAGCATAAGTATAAAAGCAAGGAGTATGTTCTTCTTCATCTCTGATGTCAAAAATAAAAGTTTAAAAACAGGCCTGCTATTTTTATTAACGCTAATTAACGCTAGTTAACTGCGCTTCACTTCCCTGCTTTTGTGTTCGTTCTACATTTACCAAACCTAATTCAACAATCATGAACCAAAGAATTTTATTTTTCACAGCAGTGTTATTGTGCTTTACCTATTCATTATATGCACAACAGAAGCCAACAGGCAGTATTGTTATGACAACAAAACCTTTGTCTGAACAACGGGAACTACTGGATCTTTTCCGTTTCCAGAATATCGACTATTATCAGACAACCATAAAAGGCAATATAAAGGGCAAATATTATTCTATTACTGCAAAAGAGATATGGAACGGAAAAGTTACTAAAACCGATACTATATTTGATTCGTCTAAAGGAGAGCTTGCTTTTATAGGCAAGCATAAAACGGACTCGTTGAAATTTAGCCTTATGGCGTCAAAAGCGGGTAAAAAAAAACTGAGGGTAAATTTTTCTTTAGATCGTGTTGGACTGTACAGAGAATTTAAATGCACTGCTTCTGAAAGTTACAGCCTTCGTGATGTAGGCACAGAAATGACCATAGAACCCGGAAAGCCATTTTACGCTTTCGCCTATATATTACCCTATAAACTGGATAACGGCGGAAGCTCGTGGTGTGCGGTTGAAAGCAGCGGGAAAGACATAGAGCAATGGGGACAGGAATTTGGGATTAAGCATTATATATTGTTTGAGATGAATTTCTTCGAATAATTATTTCAAAAAATCTATATTTCTTTTAAGCCCTTCAAATTTTGTTCGCTTTACAGCAGAGTTTTTAAACACAGCCCTAAAGGTGTCTTCGGTAATTTCTTCCCAGTCTTTTTTGGTGAGTGATAATAAGTCGGGATGCGGATTGAACAACGGTTCACTATGCGCTTTTGAGAATCGGTTCCAGGGGCATACATCCTGGCATGTATCGCAGCCAAAAGCCCACTCATCAAATTTGCCTTTCATTTCGTTAGGCAGATTTTCTTTAAGTTCAATGGTAAAGTACGAAATGCATTTACTGCCATCTACCACATAAGGGGCAATAATAGCCTGCGTGGGGCAGGCATCTATACAGGCAGTACAACTGCCGCAATGGTTGGTTACAGCATGGTCATAGTCAAGGTCAAGGTCGATGATAAGTTCGGCAATAAAAAAGAAAGAACCTACCTGTTTACTCAATAAATTGCTGTTCTTCCCGATCCATCCTAGTCCGCTTTTAGAAGCCCATGCCTTATCCAGCACCGGTGCCGAATCTACAAAAGCCCTTCCGCCAACCTCGCCAATTTCCTGCTGAATAGAATGAAGCAGTTCTTTTAATTTCTCTTTAATTACAAAGTGGTAATCCTGCCCGTAAGCATATTTAGAAATCTTAAAGGTAGTATCGGTCTGGGTTTCCTGCGGATAATAATTCAGCAATAGCGAGATCACACTTTTGGCATCATCAACAAGAAGGGTTGGGTCTAAACGCTTATCAAAATGGTTTTCCATATACTGCATTTTGCCATGACGGTTATCATTGAGCCATTTTTCCAGACGCGGAGCTTCCTCCTCTAAAAAACCGGCTTTAGAAATACCACACGACATAAACCCAAGGCGTTTTGCCTCGGCTTTAATAAATGATGTATATTTTTCCTTATTGTTTATCACAGCAATCTGCCAACATTATCACTTTCATTAATTGCGGGTCGCCGTTAAACGACAAGCAATTACAATTACCCAAATAAACCACCCTGCTGACCGGGATGCACCCTGCCTAAATGTTTATAAGCTTTCTCGGTAACCTCCCTACCCCTTGGTGTACGAATAATAAACCCTTCCTGAATAAGGAATGGCTCGTATACTTCTTCAATGGTCTCGCCACTTTCAGACACAGCAGTTGCCAGGGTAGATAATCCAACCGGGCCACCTTTAAACTTATCTATAATAGTGGTAAGAATCCTGTTATCCATTTCGTCAAGGCCATGTGCATCTACATGCAGTGCCTTAAGTGAATAACGTGCAATTTCAATGTCAATTTTTCCATTACCTTTAATCTGGGCAAAGTCACGCACACGGCGTAATAGTGCATTGGCAATACGAGGCGTACCACGGCTTCGGCCTGCAATTTCAATAGCTGCCTCCATAGTGATAGGCATTTTTAAAATGGCAGAACTACGTTCAACAATTGTAGTAAGCAGTTCGGTAGTATAATATTGAAGTCGGCTGGAGATACCAAAACGGGCACGCATTGGTGCGGTTAGTAATCCTGACCGTGTAGTAGCACCCACAAGGGTAAACGGGCTAAGCCCTATCTGAACCGAGCGGGCATTTGGACCCGACTCGATCATAATATCAATCTTAAAATCTTCCATCGCCGAGTAAAGGTATTCCTCTACAACAGGGCTAAGGCGGTGAATCTCGTCAATAAACAGGATATCCCTTTCATCAAGATTGGTCAACAGTCCGGCTAAATCGCCGGGTTTGTCCAGTACAGGACCCGAAGTAATTTTTATACCCACACCAAGCTCGTTGGCCAAAATATTAGCCAGCGTAGTTTTACCAAGTCCGGGAGGGCCATGAAAAAGGGTATGGTCCAGTGCTTCGCCACGCATATTGGCTGCTTGCACAAACACCAAAAGATTCTCAAGCACCTGCTCCTGTCCTGTAAAATCATCAAACGAGAGGGGTCTTAACTTTTTCTCAAGATCCAGCTCTTCGGCATTAAAATTTGTATTGGTAGGGTCTAAATTTTCATTCATACCGCAAAGATAACTGAATTTACCTTTGCATTACATCTGATAGCCATCAGATAAAACATCATTCCACTCCGGATGCTCATTAATATAATGTGCCACATAAGAACACAATGGCACAACGGTAAGTCCGTTATCTTTAGCGCACTGAAGCGTACGTTTTACCAGCTCGGCAGCAACACCCTTTCCGCGCAGGGCTTCGGGAGTTTCGGTATGTGTCAGGAATATTTTTTCGCCTTCACGGTAAAATTCCAGAAAGGCAATACCGCCCTGGCTATGCAATTCAAATTGTTTACCATCTTCGTTAACCTTAAAATTGCTGTCGGCATTATTTTTCATAGCAGTGATTTTAATTAAAGGTATAATTAATATGATAAAAACCAAACCGGGTACAATCAATATTATCAATAATTTGGCACAAACGCTAAGCAACGGATATTTTAAATATCTTTAGCCAACATAAAACCAAACACCAATTATGGAAGATCAACACGAAGACAAACACTTAAAGCGCGAATTAGGCCTGCTGGACGGAACTATGCTTGTAGTGGGCTCAATGATAGGCTCGGGAATCTTTATTGTAAGCGCCGATATAATGCGTAATGTAGGCAGTGCCGGATGGCTTATACTTATCTGGGTGATATCCGGGCTAATGACTATGATCGCTGCCGTTAGTTATGGCGAACTGAGTGCTATGTTTCCAAAGGCAGGCGGACAGTATGTTTACCTTAAAGAAGCCTATAACAAACTCATTGCCTTTTTGTATGGATGGAGTTTTTTCGCAGTGATCCAGACAGGAACAATTGCTGCCGTTGGTGTTGCCTTTTCTAAGTTTATGGCGTACCTCTACCCTCCTGTAAGCGACCAGAATATTTTGTACGAGATGGGTTCTATAAACTTTAAGCTGAATGCTGCGCAATTGGTCTCAATAGCAACTATCGTGATACTGAGCTACATCAACAGCAGAGGCGTTAAGAACGGAAAGTGGATACAGACAATTTTTACAATCACAAAAATCGCCTCGCTATTCGGGCTTATTGTATTCGGACTGATATTGGCTGCTGAAGCAGATATATGGAACGCTAACTGGTCTGACGCATGGAACGCACAGTCGTTTAATAAAGACACCGATTCGTGGCTGCCCATCGGTGGAACGGTCTTAATGTCAGCTATAGCAGCATCAATGGTAGGGTCTTTATTTTCGAGTGATGCGTGGAACGGGGTAACTTTTATTTCGGGCGAAATAAAAAACCCGCAACGCAATGTGGGGCTTAGCCTTTTCTTCGGAACACTTATCGTTACAATAATCTATATCTCTGCTAATATTATGTTCCTTGCGGTAATGCCGAATGATGCTATTGCTTTCGCGGAGTCTGACCGTGTGGCTGTGGCGGCTTCGCACCCTATCTTCGGAAACATCGGAACGTATATTATTGCCATTATGATCATGATATCTACATTTGGATGTAATAACGGACTTATTATGGCCGGTGCGAGGGTATATTATACAATGGCAAAAGACGGTCTGTTCTTTAAGAAAGCGGCGAACCTGAACAGCGCCAGTGTACCGGGCTGGGGACTTTGGTTTCAGTGCTTTTGGGCATCGGCATTGTGCTTAACGGGTAAATATGGCGACCTGCTGGACTTTGTTATGATCATCGTTGTTATCTTTTATATACTAACCATTTATGGTATTTTCATATTACGCAGAAAAATGCCAAATGCAGAACGCCCATATAAAGCTTTTGGGTATCCTGTACTACCGATGATCTACATTATCCTTGCTGCTACTTTCTGTTTCTTCCTTCTAAAAGACAGAACAAGCACCTGCGGATGGGGTGTATTGATTATGCTTGCAGGTATACCGGTTTACTATTTAACGAAGCCGAAGGAGGTTTAGAAACTATAAGATAACACAGCGTATAAAAGAAGAAATAGATGAGAAATTTAAACTATATGTATTCTGTGTGCCTTATTACAGTCTAATCCTCTTGTGCCAGCCTTAAATTGATAATGCCAATTTTAAAAATTGAACTAAATTAGTATGCGCACGAGCAAGATGCTCGCGCGAGCGGCGGCTATAGATCATTATAAAAATCATGCAGGAAAGAATGTTAGACTAAAGCAACCCATTGACGTAAAGCAACCTAAAGTTAATATGTTTTTACGTTGGCTACAATATGGTATTGATAGTGGATTTATAAAATAGTATTATGATTAGAAAATTATTACCATTTATTCTATTGGTATTTATATCATGCGATAAATATGATGGCCGTATGGCAGTCTCTAGTAAACGAGTAGACGATATCTATGTGGCAATTGCAAATGCAGACAATCTTGATAACGTTGTTGAATTGTCATTAAATAATGATGATGATAAATATTATTACACTAGAAAGATTGCTAGTAATAGCGAAGAGAGAATCCAAAAATATGGATTGAATTCTTGGTATCAATTAGCTACATCGAAAGAAAATAAATCTTTGTTCATATTTGTGTTCCCGGAAGATACAATATTAAAACACAGTTGGGAAGAAATCAAATCAAACAATGAATATGAAAGAAAGATTGAACTCTCTATTGGAGATTTAGAAAGTTTAGGATGGCATGTTGAAATTTATTAAAATAACCTTTTCGCCGCTTGCGCGAGCATCTTGCTCGTGTCCAAACAGCTAAAACAATTAAACAGATAAACAAAGGCAGCCAATATGGTTATCTTAATTGTATTATACCACCACTCGCGCCGCCCCCGGGTGAATCGTATCATCCTGACGAAGGAAGGATCTCTTCCCATTGCGAACGTAACTTCTCATTAAACATCAAAAGGAAAAAAAAGAGAAAAGAATAATTCAAAAAGTCGCCTTCCGCTTTTGAAGGACATTTTTAGATTATTTTTTTTGGGGAGATATTTAAGTTTCTTTTTAAGGGATATTTATTTAGAACCTTAGTTATAATACCTTTATATAGGCCGTAGTGTAAGTCGGAATAAAGGTAAAAACAATCTATAAGACACTGATAAAGCAATAGCTAATCACGAGTCAACAAAACTGAAACAAAACAGAAATATTTATCTAGCTCAACAACACAAAAACCTGTATTTCAGTTATTTAATATTTTTAATCAAGCGAGATTTAAAAGATATGGTGAAGCAAACCGCCAAGCAAAGTATTCATTATCAATCAATACTTCATGTTATGATAACCCAAAGCTTAACCTACCCTTATGGCTTAGTATAAGTAATTCCCAATCCAAATTTAAAATAACAAGGTGTAACCAAAAAAAATTCAGCTTTTAGCAATTACTTCGTTACTGCCAAAATCAAAAATTAGTGTAAAACAAAAATGCCCACTGTATAGTGGGCATTTTGTATATAGATTTTTAAAATCCTAGTGGTGAAGTTCTTCTTCGCCTTCTTTCATTGGCACAGTTTGCGGAACGAAGTCATCATCATGACCCGGTTTGCTATAGTCATAAGGCCATCTGTAAACTTCAGGTATTTCACCTGGCCAGTTACCGTGGATGTGTTCAACAGGAGTAGTCCACTCAAGAGTGTTAGACCTCCATGGGTTTTGAACAGCTCTTGTACCTCTGAATATACTGTAGAAGAAGTTCCATAAGAATACTAACTGGAATGCAGCACCAATAAGAGCGAACATTGTAATTAGTACGTTAACGTCAGCTAAATCATCAAATAATGGGAATGCTGTATTAGTATAGTAACGTCTTGGAAGACCTGCCATACCGATAAAGTGCATTGGGAAGAATACTCCGTAAGCACACACTGCAGTTACCCAAAAGTGGATGTAACCAAGGTTTTTGTTCATCATTCTACCGAACATTTTAGGGAACCAGTGGTATATACCGGCAAACATACCGTATAGCGCTGAGATACCCATTACAAGGTGGAAGTGAGCAACAACGAAATAGGTGTCGTGAACGTTAATATCAAGTGTACTATCACCAAGGATGATACCTGTAAGACCACCTGTTATGAATGTAGAAACGAAACCGATAGAGAACAACATTGCAGTATTCATCTGAAGGTTACCCCTCCATAATGTTGTGATCCAGTTAAACGCTTTTACAGCCGATGGTATAGCGATAAGTAGTGTTGTAAATGTAAATACCGAACCAAGGAATGGATTCATACCGGAGATGAACATGTGGTGACCCCAAACGATAGTTGATAAGAATGCAATAGCTAATATTGAAGCGATCATCGCACGGTAACCAAAGATTGGCTTACGCGCATTTGATGTCATAATTTCAGATACAAGACCCATCGCAGGAAGGATTACAATGTAAACTTCAGGGTGACCAAGGAACCAGAACAAGTGTTCGAATAGTACCGGAGAACCTCCCTGGTAGTGTAGCACCTCACCTGCAATAAAGATATCAGAAAGGAAGAATGAAGTACCAAAGCTCCTATCGAATATAAGTAGTAATGCAGCAGATAATAGTACCGGGAATGAAACGATACCGATAACAGCTGTAATGAATAACGCCCAGATTGTAAGAGGAAGCCTGGTCATAGACATACCTTTTGTTCTAAGGTTGATAACAGTTACAACATAGTTAAGAGATCCCATTAGTGATGAAGCGATGAAGATAGCCATTGAAACTAACCAAAGCGTCATACCTGTTCCTGATCCACCGATTGCCTGTGGTAAAGCACTTAATGGAGGATAGATTGTCCACCCTGCCGATGCCGGACCAGCTTCAACAAAAAGAGAGAAGATCATGATTACAGCAGAAAGGAAGAACAACCAGTATGAAACCATGTTCATAAATCCTGACGCCATATCCCTTGCACCAATCTGTAACGGAATAAGAAGGTTACTAAATGTACCACTTAAACCAGCGGTTAGTACAAAGAATACCATTATGGTACCGTGTATCGTTACTAACGCAAGATAAATATCGTTTTTCATTACTCCTCCCGGAGCAAATTTTTCGCCCAAAAGAACTTTAAATATTGTAAACGACTCTTCCGGCCATGCAATTTGCATACGGAATAATAATGACATTACAATACCGATAATCCCCATGAAGATACCTGTAATAAGGTACTGCTTAGCGATCATCTTATGGTCGATACTAAAGATATATTTCGTTATGAAAGTATCTTTATGGTGATGTTCGTGAGCATCGTGGTGACCGTGATCTTCGTGACCGTGTGCTTCGTGTCCTACTGCTGACATATTTCTTTAATTTGAATATATTTAAAAAGAATTATTTTTTTATAACCTGTGCTACCAATGTAGAATCCGGTTTAGCTGCTGCTGCCGTATCTGCGGGTTTTGCAGGTGCTGCTTCTGTTGCAGGCGCTGCCGCTGCTGCTGCAGCTTCATCTTTAGATTTCTTAACTGCTGCAGAAAGTTTTTCTTTTCCTGCTAACCACGTTTTGAAATCAGCATCATCTTCAACAACAACTTTCATTTGCATGTTGTAGTGAGACATACCACATATTTTGTTACAAAGAAGCAGGTAATCAAAAGTATAAGGATCAAGAGCCGTTTTTCCATCAGCTACAAGCTCAGCACTTTTCTTAGATCTTATTTCGTTGATGTTAGCTACTTTTTTCATGATCTTAGGATCCTGACGCATCTCATCTGTAGTCATTGTAGGTACGAATGCAAATTCTGTAACCATACCTGGAACAACGTTCATCTGAGCCCTGAAGTGAGGGAAATAAGCAGAGTGCAATACATCCTGAGAACGGAATTTGAATATTACCTGTTTCCCTTTTGGTAAGTGAAGTTCAGTAGATGTAATATCATCCTGAGCATTCGGGTCAGACATATCAACACCAAGAGTGTTTACGCCCTCAATGTATCTTACGTTAGCTTTACCAAGTACACCATCCGCGCCTGCGTAACGTGCTTCCCAGCTAAATTGTTTTGCATATACTTCAACTAAAACGCTGTCTTGTTTTTCTTCATCAATAAACATGATGTTAGTCCACGCATATAATCCGTAAAGGATAAGACCAGCAAGAACGATTACCGGGATGATAGTCCAGATAAACTCAAGTTTATCATTATCTGCATAGTAGAAAGCTACTTTACCTTGTTTACCTCTGTATTTAAAACTGAAGTAGTGAAGAAGGAACTGCGTGATAGTCTGTGTGATAAAGATAAGCCACATAGAGATAGCCATAAGGTTATCGTACTGAGGGCCGTGCTCTGAAGCAGGAGTTCCTAGTACAAGGTGACCCCATTTCCATAGCGAATAAATTGTAAACACATAGATGAAACCTAAAAAGGCAAACATCAGGTAACCATTAATATTATTATCCCTGTCGTTAGCAATCCCACTATTATCGCTAGTGTGGCCTGCCCCAACCTGTGTCAAGTCAAATATTTTAGTTAATTGCCATATTGCAATGCCTAATAAAACTAAAACTACTATTATCAATAAACTTGTCATTTGTTTATTTCTTTAAATATTAATAATGAAAATGCTTACTCTCTTCTACTAATGGGTTACGCTTAGCAAGTAACGGCGCTTTTGTAAGAGCTGTAAATATTACTAATATAAATAGTCCAAGGAAGAATAATATCGCACCTATTTCGCCTGCACCAATGAACCACTGGTCACCTACTGTAGCCGGCATGATCATGTTGAAGAAATCTACATAGTGACCCAATAGGATAACTATACCAGCCATAACAATAATCCATGATAAACGTTTGAAATCTGAGTTTATAAGGATTAATACAGGGAATACGAAGTTCATTACAACCATACCAAAGAACGGAAGGTTATAATTTTCTATACGCATTTTAAAGTAAACAATCTCTTCAGGGATATCAGCATACCAAATTAGCATGAACTGAGAGAACCAAAGGTATGTCCAGAATACACTGATACCAAACATGAATTTAGCTAAATCGTGTATGTGACTTGTATTAACATACTCAAGGTGTCCTAGAGATTTAAGGTAAAGAGTAACTAATGCGATAACAGTAATACCACTTACAAAGAAACTTGCAAATACATACCATCCGAATAGTGTACTGTACCAGTGTGGGTCAACAGACATGATCCAGTCCCAAGACATGATCGATTCTGTTATAATAAAGAATACAAGGAATCCGGCAGACGCCTTAAAATTTTTCTTGTAATATGTGTTATCTGTAGCTTCATCCTGAGCAAGAGAGTTCTTTCTTGCATACTGGCGGTAAAGAATCCACCCAGCCATAAAGATAGCAGCCCTGATAAGGAAGAAAGGTTTGTTTAAATAACCTACTTTACCTTGGATAAGATGATCTTCTGCAACAACCTTAGCATCCATCCAGATAAATATTTTATGAAGATCTAATGTTCCTGCTACAAGTAGAAGGAATACAATGATAGATCCCGGTATAAGGTAGCTTGAAATACCTTCCATAACCCTGAATAAGACAGGAGACCATCCGGCCTGAGCAGCATTTTGGATAGCATAGAAAGCAAGAGCTCCTAAAGAAATCAGCATAAAAAATAATGCAGCAACATAAACAGCAGACCATGGTTTGTTTTGTAACTGACCAAGAACGTGCTCTAAATGGTGTTGGTGCTCAGCGTGAGCATCATGTGCATCCTCTCCATGAGCAGCGTGTGCATCATGTGCAGGAACAGCAGCAGCATGACCATGATCGTCATGGTTAGCAACAGCAGCTTCTGCATAAGTTGTATCGTGTGCAACAGCAGCTGTAGTAGTATCTACAGTGTGTGCAGCGGTGTCATGAGCAGCTTCAGCGTGAGCCTCTTCTGCAGCAGGAGCGTGAGTTGTTTCAGTTGCAGCGTGAGCATCATGTGCAGCACCATCATGGTGTGCAGCATCAGCATGACCACCGTGGTGGCTGTCGGCCGCTAGTATCTTCTCTACGTCTTCAACGGTTTTTGGTGCAGTCAAAAAACTATAGCCTATCCCAAGGACACCTAATATCATCAGGACAAATGCAATTGTTTTTAATCTACTTGAAAATGTGTACATATATTTATGCTTTCAGTGTTCTACAATTATAATTCACTCCTTAGTTTCATCACGTGATGAGTAACCTGCCAACGCTCTTCCTGAGAAAGCTGATTAGCGTGAGATCCCATTGCGTTAAGACCATAAGTAATTACGTGGAATACACTTCCCTCAGTAATTTCCCTGTCTTTATAGTTAGGCACCCCAAGAAATTTCTCCCTTTTTACAAGGTTTCCTTTTCCATCACCTTTATCACCGTGGCAAATAGCACAGTAAATAGTGAATAACTGGCTACCTTCTGCATCATCAATCTGATCCGGAGCAAGAGGTGACTTAAGATTAGCTTTCGCTAAATCATAACCCGCAGTGCTGTTTTCATATTCGTATGGAGTGAATCCTCTAGGCACAGATCCTTTAGCAGGAAGCTGGCCTTCTTTACCATTAGCAAATGCAGAAGACTCAGAATACGTTTCGTATCCTACCGACTCATACATGTTTGGCATGTACTGGTAATTAGGCTCTGATTTATTAAAGCAGGCAGTAAGCGAGCTTGCCGCAACTGCTAATAATGCTATTTTATATAACGCTTTCATACTTCTGTTAATGCTTTTCAATTACTTTTACTTCCACAGCACCTGTGTTCTCAAAGAAAGAAACAAGCTGATTCTCATCGCCGTGAACAGAAACTTCCATAAGGAAATGGTCATCTGTTGTTCTTACGTCCGGGTTCTCTGCGCTTTTAAACGGCCATAATTTACTTCTCATATAAAAAGTAATAACCATTAAGTGAGCTGCAAAAAATACTGTCATCTCAAACATAACCGGAACGAAAGCCGGCATGTTCTGGATATAGCTAAAGCTCGGCTTACCACCAATATCCTGAGGCCAGTCATGGATCATGATAAAGTTCATCATTGCAGTTGCAACAGACAATCCCACTAAACCATAAAGAAAGGCACAGATAGCAAGTCTTGTCGGAGCAAGCCCCATTGCCTTATCTAGTCCGTGAACAGGGAATGGCGTATAAATTTCTTCAATGTGATGATGCGCAGCACGTGTTTGCCTTACTGCATCCATAAGGATATCATCGTCATTGTATAGTACATGTATAACTTTATTACTCATGATCTTAGTGATGATTATGTTCTGAATGTGAATGATTGTCGTGACCGCCTTGTTCTCTTAATTTCTTGTAAGTCTCACTTGAAGTTTTCATGATAGATTTAACCTCTGCCTGAGCGATTACAGGGAAGCTTCTTGAATAAAGAAGGAAAAGTACAAAGAAGAAACCAATGGTACCGATGAAGAAACCTGCATCTACAAAAGTAGGCTGGAACATTGTCCAAGAAGATGGAAGGTAATCCCTGTGAAGAGATGTAACGATAATTACGAAACGCTCAAACCACATACCGATATTTACCACGATTGAAATTACGAAAGATACATAGATGCTTGTTCTGATCTTTTTGAACCACATAACCTGCGGAGAGATTACGTTACAAGTCATCATCAGTGCATAAGCCCACCAGTAAGGACCTGTAGCCCTGTTAAGGAAAGCATACTGCTCATATTCAACACCCGAATACCAGGCAACGAATAACTCAGTGATATAAGCAATACCTACAATCGAACCTGTAATCATGATAATGATGTTCATCAATTCGATATGCTGTACGGTAATATAAGCTTCAAGGTTAGAAAGTTTTCTCATGATGATAAGAAGGGTGTTCACCATTGCAAATCCAGAGAAGATAGCTCCCGCAACGAAGTATGGCGGAAGGATTGTTGTATGCCATCCCGGGATAACCGAAGTAGCAAAGTCAAAAGATACGATGGTGTGTACAGAAAGTACAAGTGGCGTAGCAAGACCTGCAAGTACAAGAGACACCTCTTCAAAACGCTGCCAGTCTTTTGCTCTACCGCTCCATCCGAAACTTAATACAGAATATACTTTTTTAGTGAAAGGAGTTACCGCCCTGTCGCGAAGCATCGCAAAGTCAGGAAGTAAACCTGTCCACCAGAAAACCAATGATACTGATAGGTAAGTTGAGATCGCGAATACGTCCCAAAGTAGCGGAGAGTTAAAGTTTACCCAAAGCGAACCAAACTGGTTCGGGATTGGCATAACCCAGTACGCTAACCAAGGGCGACCCATGTGGAATACAGGGAACATTGCCGCCTGGATTACAGAGAAGATGGTCATCGCTTCTGCAGAACGGTTAATTGCCATTCTCCATTTTTGACGGAATAATAAAAGTACTGCAGAAATAAGTGTTCCTGCGTGACCGATACCTACCCACCAAACGAAGTTGGTGATATCCCAGGCCCAGCCGATTGTTTTATTTGAACCCCATGTACCGATACCAGTTCCAACTGTGTAACTAACACATGCTACTCCCCAAAGGAAAGCAGCAAGCGCAATTGAAAATGCGATCCACCATTGTTTGTTTGCTCTTCCCTCAACAGGAGCAGCAACATCAACGGTAACATCATGGTAATTTTTGTCACCTATAATTAAAGGTTTTCTAATGGGTGCTTCGTAATGAGACGACATAATCCTTTATAGTGTTTCTTATTAATATTAACTTCTTATTATGTATTTCTAACTTTAACGTGGTAGAATACATTTGGCTTAGTTCCTATGTGGTCAAGAAGGTGGTATGCCCTCTCATCCTCTTTAAGGGCCACAATTGGATCTTCTTTTTCATTTACGTCACCAAATACCATTGCACCGCTGCTGCATGCTGCAGAACAAGCACAAGCATCATTGAACTCACCTTTTGCAACTGTTCTTCCTTCGCGTTTCGCTTTAAGGATAACTGCCTGAGTAGACTGGATACAGAAAGAACATTTTTCCATAACACCTCTAGAACGAACGTTAACATCCGGATTAAGAACCATGCGACCAAGATCATCGTTCATGTGGTAATCAAACTCGCTGTTTTTGTTGTAAAGGAACCAGTTGAAACGACGTACTTTATAAGGACAGTTGTTTGCGCAGTAACGAGTACCGACACAACGGTTATAAGCCATGTGGTTTTGACCCTGACGACCGTGAGACGTTGCCGCTACCGGACAAACAGTTTCACACGGAGCGTGGTTACAGTGCTGACACATTACCGGCTGGAATACTACCTGAGGATTCTCAGATGGGTCTTCCATTTCATTGAAAGTAGATACAGAATCAAATAATCCTGAAGCACTTTCTTTCTTAGTAACGTCTCCTGCAAATGTATCCTGAGAAGAGTAATACCTGTCAATACGCAACCAGTGCATATCACGGCTTCTTCTTATTTCTGATTTCCCTACTACAGGAACGTTGTTTTCTGCGTGACATGCGATAACACAAGCACCACAACCTGTACAGGCATTAAGATCGATAGATAAGTTGAAGTGGTGTCCTGTAGTTCTGTCAAACGACTCCCAAAGGTCAATTGATGCAGCAGGCACTTCTTTATGGTCGTAAGATACAACCGGCATGATGTTCCATTCAGAAGCATCTTTCTCATTGAAATCTTTAAGGGTAGCTTCCTTAACGATATCTCCTCTACCCATTAATGTTTTTTGAAGCTGAACGCAGGCAAACTCATGCTCACCACTTGTTTTAGTCAGTTTCGCAGACTGGAACGAGTTAAGGTTATTATATAGTGTGTAAGCGTTAACACCTACAACCATTTCTTTTTTCATTGCTGCCTGACGGCCATACCCAAGGGCAAGACCAACAGAACCTTTTGCCTGACCCGGCTGAATGATAACCGGTACTTTTTCAAGTTTTTTACCGTTAACCTCGATAGTTACATAACTTCCGTTAAGACCACCGTTAGCAACATTCCAGTTTTCAAGGCCAAGAGCTTCAGCATCAGCTTTAGAAACAGTTACATAGTTATCCCAAGACACCCTTGTGATAGGATCTGGAAACTCTTGTAACCATGGGTTGTTAGCCTGCTGGCCATCACCCATACCTGTTTTAGTGTAAAGTACCAATTCTAATTTACCAGCTTCCGCCTTAGCAGCAGCTAGTTTAGAAGCAGCACCTGCATAATCAGCACCGGCAGCAGTTGCAACCGGAGTAGCTTCAGCCATATAAACACCATCATGAACTAACTGGTTCCATGCCTTACCACCTGCGTAAGAAGCAGAAGCAGCTTTAACGTAACCATAATAGTCCTGAGCACTTCCAGACCATGCAAGTAATGCATCCTGGAATTGTTTTGTTTTGAACAACGGACGGATAGTTGGCTGCGTAACCGCATAATATCCTTTAGCAACACTTACATCACCCCAAGACTCAAGATAGTGAGGAGCAGCAGCAGCTACAGTTGTTATAGAAGCAGTTTCATCTTCTTTAAGAGAGAAAGAAACTGATAATTTCACTTTTTTAAGACCTTCAGCAAAATCAGCGCTGTTTGCCAGTGTGTACACCGGATTCACACCACTCATGATAAGTGTATGAACGCTTCCTGCTTTCATATCTGCTACTAACTGAGCAACCGCTTTAGCATCACCCTTACGAGTAAGACGTGCACCACCAGGATTGAAAGCAGCCGATTGCAATGCATTGTTTATTGCAAGAACAAGCAATTGAGCATTAACATCATCAAGACCTGTAACAACTACACCTCTTGAACCAGCAGCTTTAACCTGAGCAGCAGCGTTAGCCACAGCATCAGCATATGATTTGTTTGCAATTGCAGGAACACTTACACCAGAACCTGTAATAGCATTGTATATAGCAACAAGAGCATATTTTTGCTCTGTAACAGTCAACGGAATACGTTTGTCTGCATTAGCACCTGAAAGCGACATATTAGCCTCAATCTGGATATGCTTAGACATTTTACCTTGTTTAGGGATACGACCGTTAGTATAACCTCCGTCAAATCCTCCACCCTGCCAATCGCCAAGGAAATCAGCACCTACGGAAAGGACAACATCAGCTTTACCAAAATCGTAATCAGCTAGAGCCCTTTCACCATACACAGCCTGGAACGCATCCAAAGCTTCAGATGAAGATACTGCATCATAAACCACATGTTTGAATCCAGGATATTTAGCACCAAATTCAGCAATTAGTTTATCAGTAGAAGGACTTGCTGTTGTACCTGTAAGCACGACAACCTGACCAGCACCTGCAGCAGCCTGAGAAAGACCTGCTTTTACTTTCGCTTCAACTTCTTCCCATGATGCAGGCTTACCCTCAATCACCGGCTGTTTTAAACGCATGCTGTCATAAAGCGACAACACAGAAGCATGAACACGAGCATTTGCAGCATACTTAGCACCTGCAAGCACATTGTTCTCTACTTTAATAGGACGGCCTTCGCGCGTCTTAATTAATATATTAGCGAAATCAAAACCATCATTCATGGTCGTTGCATAATAATCAGCAACACCCGGGATGATTTCTTCCGGCTGAACTACGTAAGGAATAGACTTGATAACCGGGCCCTCACAAGCAGCAAGCGATGCAGCCGCTGTACTGAACCCAACATATTTCAAAAAGTCACGACGGCTTGTTGATGAAGAGGCAAGAGCTTCCTTGTCGCCAAGAAATTCATCAGTAGGGATCTCCTCAACAAACTCATTGTTTCTTAGCGTCTCAACAATAGAACTATTTTCATTTAGCTCTTCAACACTTTGCCAGTATTTTTTGTTTGATGCCATGTTGTATATAGATATTAGCTTCTTAAAAATTTATTAATAGTGACATTTACCACACTCTGTACCACCCATGTTTGCAGCAGTAAGCTTAACTACGCCATATTTTTTGGCAAGTTCATCGTGGATTTTCTTGTAGTAGTCATTTCCTTCTACTTTAACATCTGTCTCACGGTGACAGTTAATACACCATCCCATTGTTAATGGAGAATGTTGCCTCATAACTTCCATAGTCTCTACAGGACCGTGACATGTCTGACATTCAACACCTGCAACAGACACGTGCTGAGAGTGGTTAAAGTAAACGAAATCCGGAAGATTATGAACTCTAACCCACTTAACTGGTTTTTGTTTTCCGGTATATTTTTGAGCCGTAGCATCCCATCCTACAGCATTATACAATTCTTTAATCTGACTAGAGTAGAATTCTTTTGAATGATCTACATATATAGAATCTTTATCACCCTGGAACTCAGAAATGTTTTTATGACAGTTCATACACACATTAAGAGATGGTATACCTGATGTTTTACTTACCCTTGCAGAAGAGTGACAGTACTTACAGTCGATACCGTTATCACCAGCGTGAATTTTGTGCGAGAAGTGAATTGGCTGAATTGGCTCATACCCCTGATCTACACCTACCTGCATCAGGTAACCGTAAAGGAAGTATGAAGACGCAAGCATTAGCAAAATAACAGTCACCAAAACAAGAAACTGGTTTTTAGCATATGCTTTCCACACAGAAATACCCGGCTCTTTAGCAACCTGAACCCCGTTAGCAGAAGATATTCTTGTAAGCGTTCTTTTCACAAGAACAAGCATTACAATAAGAACACCCAACACAACAACAAGAGCACCAAGTACTAAATTGTTAGACATTGAACCCCCTGAAGCATCAGCACCAGCACCCTGAGCACCCGCAGCTTTAGGCGGAGCAACAGCAGCCGGCTCAGATGTATACGCCATGATATTATCAATATCAGTTGTAGACAGCTGTGGGAACGGCGTCATTACAGCATTATTATTTTCAGCAAAAAGTTTTACTGCAACAGGATCACCTGCTTTAATCATTGCACTGCTGTTCTGAACCCACTTGTAAATCCATGCACGATCATGCTTATCTGCAACACCCCTTAAAGCCGGACCCGTAGATTTGGCATCAAGTTTGTGACATGCAGCACAAAGAGTATTAAACAACTCTTTACCCTTAGCAGGGTCACCAGCCCCATCAGCCGGTGCTGCCGCAGCATCAGCTGCAGGCGCAGGAGCCGCAGCATCCTGTGCATAAGATGTAATGGAAAATGACAGCGAGAACGCCAGACAGAACAATAAAATTCTTGAAAACGAAGTATGGTTACCCACTTTTTTCATATTAAAAATGATTATCGACTTAAATTGGTATAGTTTTTTCAAGACATGACATAATACACCATGCCTTTTTTAAAACTCCCACAAAAATACGACTTAAGAATTATTCTCAAACCTTAAATAAATCTTAATCTATAATTTATAAAGATTCTAAATAAATCAGGCTTTCGCCCGTAAAATAAATAGTTGTACTTTTGCGTTAAACACAGTTCATTATGAGAATTTTAAACCTACAGACTTACAAAATCGCCCTAATTTCACTTACCTTTTTCGCCACAAAAGCAATGGCACAGGAAGGTAATGTTTCTGTTTCACAGGACTCCCGCTTTGAGCAACTGCTAGCCGAAAAGCGTAAAATTAACTCATCTATTACCGTTAACGATAAATATAAGGTACAAATATTTTACGGAGACAACAGCAAAGCACGTAAAACACTAACTGATTTCAGAAGAGATTTTAAAGACCTTGATGGCACTATAATATTTGAAAGCCCAACATATAAGGTATGGGTTGGTAACTTTAAGTCGCGAATTGACGCTGAAAAACGGTTGATCGACATCAAAAAGAAATACCCGCACGCCTTACTAATTAAGCCAAACAAGTAGGTATGTACTCATAGAAAATCCCGCAAAATTGCGGGATTTTTTTATTTCACACTTTTGTAGCACTATTACATCGGAGGCAATTTTCAATTTTAATGAGTTTGTTCAGTTTTCACAAATGCTATTTTGGAACCAAAGTCTTCACTCTATTACTGTCAAAAAACAGTCATATCATGAGCTATTCGTCGTGGTAGAATACTTTACTTCATAAGAATCTTCAGACATATACTTAAACCGACACATCAACAAACATTTTACCGCATCACAGACAACAATACACAACTTCAAAAAGACTTATTATTCAATGCTTAATGCCAGAACCACAGACCCACTCAAACACCCCAAATATACCTAGTTCAAACATATATTTGAAGCTTTCAAAAAGCGTTACCGCGCCCTTTTCAATACTATTCACAACAATTTAAAAAACCAAATACTGATATCCTTATTTCGTTTTACTCCATAAAAAATCCCGCAATTGCGGGATTCTATATATAAACAAACTTATTTATTATTTAAGCTTCTTTTTAACTTCAACTTCCTGGTAAGCTTCAATGATATCAAGCTGCTGGATGTCGTTGTAGTTCTTAACCTGCATACCACAGTCATAACCTTTAGAAACTTCTTTCACGTCGTCTTTGAAACGTTTAAGAGCCGTAAGTTCTCCTGTGTATATTACAACACCTTCTCTAATTAACCTGATCCTTGAGTTCCTGAATATTTTACCATCAGTTACCATACAACCTGCAATGGTACCAACTTTAGATATTTTGAACGTTTCACGGATCTCTGCAGTACCGGTGATCTCTTCTTTAAGCTCAGGTGAAAGCATACCTTCCATCGCATCTTTAAGGTCATCGATAGCATCATAGATAATCGAGTAGTTTCTGATGTCGATCTCTTCTTTATCAGCAAGAGTTCTTGCACTTGCAGAAGGACGAACGTTAAATCCAATAATAATCGCATCAGATGCCGATGCAAGCAATACGTCAGACTCTGTAATCGCACCTACACCTTTATGTATGATATTGATTTGAATCTCTTCAGTAGAAAGTTTAGAGAATGAATCAGATAATGCTTCAACCGAACCATCCACGTCACCTTTAAGGATAATGTTAAGCTCTTTAAATTGTCCAAGCGCAATCCTACGTCCAATCTCAGCAAGCGTAATATGCCTTTGTGTACGAACAGACTGCTCACGCATTAACTGTGTGCGTTTTGCAGCAATTTGCTTCGCTTCTCTCTCATCTTCAAACACACTGAACTTATCACCTGCAGTCGGAGCACCGTCAAGACCTAATATAGATATAGGTGTAGATGGCCCTGCCTCTTTTACATTGTGACCACGCTCATCGTGCATCGCTTTAATTTTACCATGGTGCTTACCTGCAAGAACATAATCTCCCAGTTTAAGCGTACCACCCTGTACAAGCACTGTAGAAACGTAACCCCTTCCTTTATCAAGGAAAGCCTCTACCACAGTACCAACAGCTGCTTTATCAGAATTAGCTTTAAGATCTAAGATCTCTGCCTCAAGCAATACTTTTTCAAGAAGCTCTTTAACACCTAAACCTGTTTTAGCCGAAATATCGTGCGATTGTATTTTACCACCCCAGTCTTCAACAAGAAGATTCATACCGGCAAGCCTTTCCTTAATTTTCTCAGGATTAGCATTTGGTTTATCTACTTTATTGATAGCAAATATAATTGGTACACCTGCTGCCTGTGCGTGATTGATTGCCTCTTTTGTCTGAGGCATGATATCATCGTCTGCTGCGATTACAATAATCGCGATATCCGTAACCTGAGCACCACGTGCACGCATCGCGGTAAACGCCTCGTGACCCGGTGTATCAAGGAATGCAATTTTCTGGCCGTTATCAAGAGTTACCCCGTAAGCACCAATGTGCTGCGTGATACCACCCGACTCACCTGCAATTACATTTTCTTTACGAATGTAGTCAAGAAGGGATGTTTTACCGTGGTCAACGTGACCCATTACAGTCACAATCGGAGCCCTGAACGATAAATCTTCTTCTTTATCTGCAACTACCTCCATTGATTCCTCAATATCTGTAGTAATAAATTCTACTTCAAAACCAAACTCATCTGCAACAATAGTAAGAGTTTCAGCATCTAAACGCTGGTTCATGGTAACCATGATACCAAGTGACATACATACAGAGATCACTTTAGTAATAGGCACATCCATCATGGTTGCAATTTCACCTACAGTTACAAACTCGGTAACTTTGATAGTTTTGCTTCCTTCTTCAAGCATTCTTTGTTCATCATCAGATTTCTGACGGTGGCTATCACGCTTGTCTCTTCTATATTTAGCCGCTTTAGACTTGCTTCCTTTACCCTGAAGTTTTTCAAGGGTTTCACGGATTTGGTTTTTAACTTCTTCTTCGGTAGGCTCTACCTTAGATACGATAGCCGGACGTTTGTTAGGGCCAAATTTATTGCCGCCTTGTCCGCCACCTTGTGTATTAGGACGTATCTGGTGACCTCCGGGTGGCCTGGCTCCGCCTTGCCCCTGTTGTGCACCACCCTGGCCCTGAGGCTTAGGAGTAATCCTTTTACGTTTGTTTTTATCTGCGTTCTGCTGGTTGGTGTTACCCACAGCCCCGCCTGGTTTAGGAGCATCTTTTTTGAACTCCTCTTTTTTCTTCTTAGGCTTATTGAACTGCGAAAGGTCAATAGTCTGCCCTGTAAAAGTTGCACCGGTAAGCTTCTGGTACTGCGTTTTAATCCTCTCCTCTTCAGGAGCGGCGGCAGATGCTGCAGGAGCAGCGGCGTCAGCTTGCGGTTTGTTTTCTGCAGGAGCAGCCGGTTTTTCTTCGGCAGGCTTGTTAGGCTGTATAGCAGGTTCCTTTGCTTTTTGCTCAGGCACCACAGTTTCGGCTTTAGGAGCTTCCACTTTTGGTGTTTCTGCTTTTGGCGCTTCAGCTTTAGGAGCCTCTTCCTGTTTTGGAGTCTCCGCTTTTGGCGCTTCCTGCACCTTAGGCTCCTCTACAGGTGCTTTAAGCTCCTCTTTTGGAGGAGTGACTGAAGAAGGCTCTGCTTTTTTAGCATTAAGGTCTATTTTACCGACAGCAACCGGGCCGGATAGTGTAGCTTTCGCTTTGATCACTTCCTGTCTTTGTCTTTCTTCGTCCTGCTTCCTTTTATCCTCAATCTCTTTTTCTCTTTCTATACGAAGCGCTTCTTTCTCTTTACGCTTTTCTTCGCTAACCTCAAGAGAAGCTGCTTTCTTACCTTTATCGGCAGAAAACTGGTTGAAAAGGGCATTAGATTCCTCTGTGGATATCTTAGCATTTGGGCTTGACTCTATAGTAAAGCCTTTGTCCTTAAGATACTCCACGGCCCTGTCCAGCGAAATATTTAATTCCCTTAGTACTTTGTTAATTCTTATTGCTCTTTCTTCAGACATACAATCTTTTTAATTTTACTTCTGTGTTGTGTTGGTGTGCTGTAATGTAAACCTGTTTTTAATCTTCAAACTCTTCTTTTAGTATTCTCACCACCTCAAGTATCGTTTCTTCTTCAAGATCGGTTCTCCTTACAAGATCCTGCACATCCTGGTTCAATACGCTTCTTGCGGTATCAAGTCCTATTTTAGCAAACTCCTCTATTACCCATCCTTCGATTTCGTCAGAGAACTCTGTTAATTCAACGTCTTCGTCTTCAGCAGCTGTTCCTTCACGGATAACATCAAGCTCATAACCTGTTAAAAGGCCTGCAAGTTTAATATTATGACCGCCACGGCCAATTGCTTTAGAAACTTCCTCCAATTTAAGGAAAACTTCAGCTCTGTTATTTGTCTCGTCTAGTTTAATAGAAGAAACTTTAGCAGGGCTAAGTGCCCTTGAAATGTAAAGCTGTGTATTTGTAGTATAATTGATAACATCAATATTCTCATTACCAAGCTCACGAACGATACCATGGATACGAGATCCTTTCATACCAACACATGCTCCAACAGGATCTATCCTGTCATCATATGAATCTACAGCTACTTTTGCTTTTTCTCCCGGAATCCTTACAACTTTCTTAACCATAATAAGGCCGTCAAAAACTTCAGGTATTTCCTGCTCAAATAATTTCTCAAGGAACAATTCTGATGTTCTTGACATTATGATCTGAGGCTTATTCCCTTTAAGCTCTACGCTTTCAATAATTCCACGAACGTTATCTCCCTTCCTGAAAAAGTCAGACGGAATCTGTTTTTCTTTCGGAAGAACTATCTCATTTCCTTCATCATCCACCAAAATTACAGCTTTTGGTCTAACATGGTGCACTTCTGCGGTATAAATATCACCAATTATATCTTTAAACTGCTTATAAAGGTTTGTATTATCATGTTCATGTATCTTAGAAATAAGATTTTGACGAAGTGCAAGTATCGCTCTTCTACCAAGCTGTATTAGCTTAACCTCTTCCGACACATCTTCACCCACTTCAAAATCGGGCTCTATTTTTCTTGCTTCAGAAAGCGATATCTCCTGGTTTGGATCTTCCACCTCACCATCAGCAACTACCACACGGTTTCTCCAAATTTCCATATCCCCTTTGTCAGGGTTGATAATGATATCGAAATTATCATCTGAACCATATTTCTTTTTCAGTGCATTCCTGAATACATCTTCCAGGATAGCCATAAGCGTAACTCTATCTATAAGCTTATCATCCTTAAATTCTGAAAACGAATCGATTAATGCTAGATTTTCCATGCCAACTTTCTTATTTTTTTTAAAATTTTATTACAACAACTGCTTCTTTAACATCTCCATAAGGTATTTCTGCCTTTTTGGATACTGTTTCTTTTCCTTTACCTATTTGTTTAGGTTCGCGGGCGGTCCACTCCAGTGTGAAAAATTCTTCATTCGCACCTGTAACAACTGCCTCAATTTGTTCTGTAGCGGTTTTAACGCTCAGGGTCCTGCCAATATTTTTTCTAAACTGCCTTGGCAATTTAAGCGGGCTTGTAGCTCCGGATGAAGCCACTTCCAGTGAAAAATCTTCTTCTTCCCTGTCAAGATTATGCTCAATCGCCCTGCTGATATCTATACAGTCCTGAAGGTTAACTCCATTATCGCCGTCAAGCGTTACCATGATCTTGTTTGCACCGGTTATAGAAAGCTCTATAAGAAACAGCTCTGGGTGTTCCTCAAGGCCTTTATTAAGCAGGTCTGCAACTTTTTCCTTAAATGTCATATTGTATAAAAAGAGGGGACTCCCGTCCCCTCATTATTTAGTATTTGATAAATAACGATGCAAATATAGTAATTTTTTTTATATCTTGAAAATCATTGGATAATGGAAAATTAATTCCTACCTTTATCTTGTTAAATTCTAACCAAATTTTTGTTAACCATACACCGAAACTATGAAGAAAATTTTAGTTCCCACCGATTTCTCTGACCATGCAGAATACGCTTTAAAAGTTGCAGCACAAATTGCACGCAAAAATAATGGCGAGATATTCCTATTCCACATGCTGGAATTGCCTAGTCAGGAAAGCGACGCTATTAACGAGGGGAGCGATATTCCGGAAATTATGTTTTTTATGCAGAAAGCGCGCGAGCGTTTTGCAGACCTAGTAGCGTCTCCATATCTTGAAGGTATTAAAATAACAGAAGCGATTCAGTTTGAAAAAGCTTTCGACGGAATTATAAACAACAGCAAAAAACACGAAATAGACCTTATCGTAATGGGCTCTCACGGAGCAAGCGGTTTCCATGAAATGTTTATTGGTTCTAATACAGAAAAAGTTGTTAGAACATCAGACGTTCCTGTCCTTGTAATTAAAAAAGAACAAGCAGCCTTTAACCCTGCAAAATTTGTATTTGCATCTGATTTCTCAGACGAAATAAAAAAACCTTTTGCTAAAGTGGTTGAATTTGCTAACAGCTTCAACACACAGCTTCACCTGGTATACATCAATACACCAAACAACTTTAAATCTACTCACGCAGCAGAAAAAATAATTCACGATTTCGTATCTCAGTTCACCCTTGTAAACGGACACACTTCTCACGTATACAATGATGTAAACATCGAAAAAGGAGTTCTACATTTTGCCAACAGTGTAAACGCAGACCTTGTCGGGATGTGCACACACGGCAGACAAGGGCTTGCACACTTCTTTAACGGAAGCGTTAGCGAAGACCTGGTTAACCATGCCGTTAGACCTGTTGTAACCTTCAGAATCTAATTTTAGACAACAATATATAAAACATGAAGCGGTTCCTTTTGAGAGCCGCTTTTTTTTATTTCTAAAAAGTTTACAAAAGCGTTTATTTCGACAACACCCTAACCACTTTTGGCATCCTTAATAATTTTCACTTGTTAAATCAAAAAACAGTAAAAAAAGACAAACAACCACATATACAAACTAAAAAAACCTTCAGATCAATACCAAAATATTGAACTGAAGGCTTCATCAAAAACATACAATTATAAAAAAGGAAAGCCTCTCATTTCTGAGAGGCTTTTCTGTTGGTCCACAAGGACTCGAACCTTGAACGACTGCACCAAAAACAGTAGTGTTACCATTACACCATAGACCAATTGTGCTTTATTGCGGTGCAAATATACCACATAATTTATTTTTTGCAAATTTTTAAAGTAAAAAATATTAAAAAATATTTTCCCGCGTTCTTTAAGCCTCAAACCCTTTATATTTGTACGAAACATAAAACATTCCACATCAATCAAATGACCCAATTTAACTTCAAAAAATGGAACTCAATTACCGGATGGATTATTTTTACCATTGCCTTTATTATTTACTCCTTAACCGTAGAACACACCCTTAGTTTTTGGGATTGCGGGGAATATATCTCTACTTCTGCCAAGCTGGAAGTAGGCCATCCGCCAGGCGCACCCCTCTTTCAAATGGCCGGAGCCTTCTTTTCTATGTTTGCTTTTGGTAAAGAAAATATAGCCCTTATGGTAAATATGCTGTCGGTAGCATCCAGTGCCTTTACAATACTGCTTATGTTTTGGTCGATAACCATTATGCTAAAAAACCTTGTAACAGGTTTTAGCAAGTGGAATAAAAACAATGCCATAATGGTTTTGGGCAGTGCTTTTATAGCCAGTTTTGCTTTTGCAGTAAGCGACAGCTTTTGGTTTAACGCCACCGAAGCCGAAGTATACGCTATGGCATCGTTATTTATAGCTCTGCTTATGTGGGCAGGGTTGCGATGGGGTGAAGAAATGCATTCCCCAAGGGGCAACCGGTGGCTGTTGCTTATATCGCTTATAATAGGGCTATCTTTTGGGGTGCATTTTATGGCACTGCTTACCATTCCGTCAATCGGACTTATTTATTACTTTAAGAATTACAAGACTATTACGGTTAAGAACTTTATCATAGCCAACCTGGTTATGATAGCGATACTTTTTTTCGTCTTTAAATTTATGCTTCCGTACACTCTGGCGCTTGTCGCAAAAACAGAGATCTTTATGGTAAACTCGGTTGGGCTGCCCTTCAATTCAGGAACCATTCTTATGTTCGTAGTATTAGTTGCCTTCTTTTACTTTGGGCTTGCCTACACCAGAAAAAAAGGGTTGGCAACCTATAACACAATCCTGTTATGTCTTCTTTTTATACTAATAGGTTTTTCTACATGGATAATGCTTCCGATAAGAGCTAATGCCAATACGGTAATTAATGAAAACGACCCTTCGGATGCTGCCGAAGTACTTGCCTACTACAACCGCGAGCAGTATGGCGAACAAAAAACATTCTACGGCCCGCTATATACCGAGAAATATGCCGGACTTGACAAGGATAATCCGTTCTCTGACTCAAAACCCAATTATGAACGCGATTACAAAACAGGCAAGTACGTTATTGTAAACAACTACAAGAACGCCAAACAAAACCCGGACAGCAATCATAGTGCTTTCCTGCCCCGCATGTCTACGCCCGAGAGCGCAGCCAATTATATGTTCTTTAATCATCCGCCCGCATTCAGGCTTGACCCAGCCTATGATTACGGACGCGAACTCCTGAAGTACGGAATAGATATAAATACGATAAGCGAAGAAGATGCTGCACAGGCGATAAACCAGGTTAAAGGTCAGCTTGAAGGTATTGTCGGCGAATTCAGGACTGCATACAACAAAGGTGAGCTGGGCGAGGAGGAATATGATAAATTCCTGAAATCCTACAAGCAATATCTTATTGTAGAAAAACCAACTTTTAGCGAGAACATGGTATTTATGGTCGACTATCAGTTTGGTTTTATGTTCTGGCGTTACCTGATGTGGAATTTCACCGGTCGCCAAAACGATATACAAGGCGAATATGACACGCAAAACGGCAACTGGATTAGCGGCATCTCTTTTATTGATGAAGCCAGACTGGGTCCGCAAAGCAACCTGACATCAGACATGAAGAATAACAAAGGACGTAATGTTTATTATTTTCTACCGTTTATACTTGCTGTGACAGGCTTTGTTTTCCACGCAAAGAAAGATCTTAAAAGCTTTTATATTCTTTTAGTGCTTTTCCTCTTTACAGGTATAGCACTGAAAATCTTCCTTAACGAAAAACCTTTTGAAGTCAGGGAACGGGATTATGCTCTGGTTGGCGCTTTTTATGCCTTTGCTATTTGGATTGCCTTTGGCGTATATGCTATTTACGATGGCGTAAAAAAATACATCCAGCCTAAAACAGCAGTCCCGGTTGTATTAGCCGTTATCCTGCTGGCATGCCCGATTCTTATGGCAAAAGAAAACTGGAATGATCATGACCGTTCCGGAAGATATACTGCTATAGCACTTGCAAAGTCATACCTTGATTCCTGCGAGCCTAATGCGATACTATTTACCGTAGGCGACAACGACACCTTCCCATTATGGTATGCACAGGAAATTGAAGGCTACAGAACGGATGTGAGGATTGTATGCTCTACCCTGCTGCCTACCGACTGGTATATCGACCAGATGAAACGCCAGGCCTATGAGTCGGCTCCTGCACCAATATCATTTACGCACGACCAATATGTAGACGGTACCAGAGATTTTATCCTTTATGATCCTACCACAGAAGCCCGTATTGACATTGATACTTTCATGGACTTTATTAAACTGGAAGATGAAAGAGCCAAAATTGAGCTGAACAGCGGACAAAAAACTAACTTCTATCCGTCAAATAAGGTTCGCATTAAAGTAAATAAAGAAGATGTAATTAGGAATAAGGTTGTATCGCCAAAGTATTACGATTCTATCGTACCGTTTATAGATGTAGACCTTCCCAAAGAGGCATTATACAAACATAACATCATAATGCTGGACATCATCCGCAATAACAACTGGAAACGCCCGATTTATTTTTCAGGAGGAAGTCCCGATCCCGAAGACTTTGCCTGGATGAAAGACTATCTTCAGCTGGACGGACTCGTGTATAAACTCGTACCAATTAAAACAACCATTACAGACGAAGACAGTGCGATTGATGTTGGCTATATAGACACTGAGAAAATGTACAACATTGTTACCAAATGGAATTTTGGTAACAGCGGCAGCCCCGATATTTACCACGATCAGCAAACGATACGTTACAGCAGGATTTTCAGAAGGAATATGGCTTTATTGGAAGACCAGCTGCTTAAAGAGGGTAAAAAAGATAAGGCCCTGAAAGTAGCAGATATTGTGATGACCAATTATCCGCCTGAGTATTATGGGTTCTATTTTATCTACGAACCTTTTGTTAACGGCTATTACCAGACCGGCAATACCGAAAAGGCAAGAAAACTACTTACAACCCTTATAAACAAATACAAAGAAAAGCTGGAGTATTACAAATCGCAGCCGGTACAAACCCAAAACAGCCAGTACCAAAGTATAATACGCGAAATTGAGCAGTACCGCGGTTTGTTACACGCTGCCAAAAATAATAACGACACCGAACTGTACAATACACTAAAGCCCGGTTTTAATAAATTAAACAAAGCTTTCAGGCAGTTTGAAAGAGAAGCAGAATAACACTTCTTCCTATCTTAAAAAAGCAGCAATACCCTTAAAGTATTGCCGCTTTTTTGCTTTAAGGCTGTATTAAAAAAAGATTTTAGGCTTTAGCTTAACGAAAAAAATAGTTTCTTTGCATTTACTAAAAACATCACCGAACAACAATCATTACATGATAACATTCAATTTCAAAAAATGGAATACCATCTTAGGATGGTCTGTTTTTGCCATTGCTCTGCTTGTTTACTGCCTTACTGTAGAACCTACCCTTAGCTTTTGGGATTGCGGCGAGTACATTGCTACTTCTGCAAAACTTGAAGTGGGCCACCCACCGGGAGCTCCGCTTTTCCAGATGATGGGTGCTTTCTTTGCTATGTTTGCCACAGCACCGGATAAGGTAGCATTAATGGTAAATATGTTGTCGGTATTTTCAAGTGCTTTTACCATTCTTTTCATGTTCTGGTCGCTTACAATACTGCTTAAAAATCTTATAGGCAGGGTATCAGAGCTTAATAACAGTAATGCTATTGTGATTTTAGGTGCTTCGGCTGTAGCCAGCCTTGTGTATACGTTTAGCGACAGCTTCTGGTTTAACGCTGTTGAAGCAGAGGTATATGCTATGGCATCGTTGTTTATTTCGCTATTGCTTTGGCTTGGCCTTCGCTGGGAGCAGGAAATGCATACGCCACGTGGCAATAAATGGTTGTTGATCATATCGCTTGTTGTAGGTTTATCATTCGGGGTTCACTTTATGGCCCTGCTTACTATACCTTCTATAGGTTTTATTTACTACTTTAAAAACTACCAGAAAATAACAGTAAAAAGCTTTATTATTGCCAATGTGGTTATTGTAGCTGTACTACTATTTATCTTTAAGTTACTACTACCCTACACCATGGCACTCTTTGGTAAAACAGAGATATTTATGGTGAACAGCATGGGGCTTCCGTTTAACTCAGGAACTATATTTATTACCATTGCTATTGTTGCGTTTTTCTATTTCGGACTTCAATACACAAAAAAGAAAAACCTTCCGTTTTATAACACCATCCTACTGTGCGTACTGTTTATCTTTATCGGTTTCTCTACATGGATGATGCTACCTATACGTGCCAACGCTAACGTAGTTATCAACGAAAACAGGCCATCGGATGCTGCCGAAGTTCTTGCCTACTACAACCGTGAGCAGTATGGCGAACAAAAACTTTTCTACGGACCAATGTATTCTGATGCTTTTGCAGGTTTGGATAAAAACAATCCGTACGAGGATGAAAAGCCTAACTACCAAAGGGATTACAAGACTGGCAAATACGTTATTGTAAACAATTTCAAGAACGCAAAACAAAACACAGACGACAACCACAAAGGCTTTATGCCAAGGATGTGGAGCACAGAACACGCCGCTAATTATATGCGTTTTTCAAACCCGTTAGAGTTTAGGCTAGACCCGGCTCATAACTACGAAGACGACCTTAGAAAATATGGACTTCCGGTAGAGCAAATGTCTGAGGAAGATTATAATACTGCAATTACACAAGTAAGAGGTGGTATTGAGCAGGCAATTACAGAATTCCGTGCTGCTTTCCGTTCAGGGCAGGCAGACGAGGAAGAATACGAGAAATTCCTAAAAAAATACGGTGACTACCTTATTATAGAAAAACCAACTTTTGGTGACAACATGAAATACATGTTTGAGTACCAGTTTGGTTATATGTACTGGAGATACCTTATGTGGAACTTTACCGGTCGTCAGAATGATGTTCAGGGACGTTATGACAACCTTGACGGTAACTGGCTAAGTGGTATTACCCCTATAGATGAGGCTCACCTTGGCTCTCAGCAAAACCTTCCGTCAGACCGTAAAGACAATAAAGGGCGAAACACCTATTATTTCATTCCGTTTATACTTGCACTAATTGGTATTGCTTTCCATGCCAGGAAAGACCCTAAAAGTTTCTACGTGCTGCTAACACTGTTCCTGTTTACAGGTATAGCACTAAAAATATACCTTAACGAAAGGCCGTTTGAACCACGCGAGAGGGATTATGCACTTGTAGGTTCGTTCTATGTATTTGCAATGTGGATAGGCTACGGTATTTATGCCATTTACGATGGTATTAAAAAGTATGTTCAGCCTAAAGTTTCGGGGCCTGTAGTTATTGCAGTTACACTACTTGCCGCTCCGGTAGTTATGGCTTCGCAAAACTGGGATGACCACGACCGTTCTGGTAAATACACAGCGATAGCTATGGCTAAGGCTTATTTGTCGTCTTGTGATAAAAACGCAATATTGTTCACCATTGGTGATAATGATACATTCCCACTATGGTATGCCCAGGAAATAGAAGGCTACCGTACCGACGTAAGGATTGTTAATACCAGCTTATTAATGACCGACTGGTATATTGAGCAGATGAAGGCTAAAGCATATGATTCTGATCCGGTGCCGATAAACTTTACATACGACCAATACAAACAGGGAACACGCGACTACAGCCTTTACGTACCGGAAGTAGACAACCGATGGGCACTTAAAGACTTTATCAACTTCCTTAAAGAGGACAGTAATGATGTTAAGAAAGAACTTAACAACGGACACTTTGTAAACTTCTACCCTACCAACAAAATCAGGGTTCCTGTTAGTAGGAAAGAAGTACTTAAGAACAAAATAGTATCTGCTAAACAGGCTGACTCTATCGTTCCTTATATCGACCTTACAATTAAAGGCGATGCGTTATACAAAAACCGCCTTATCATGCTGGATATCATCAACAATAACAACTGGAAACGACCTATATATTTTACAGGTGGTAGTTTTGGCGATGATGATTACCTATGGATGAAAGATTACCTTCAGTTAGATGGTATGGTGTTTAAACTTGTACCGGTAAGGACAGCTATCCCTAAAGACGGAAGTCCGCTTGACATGGGTTACATCGATACCGACAAGATGTATGATATTGTTACGAAATGGGATTGGGGCAACAGCGAAAGCCCTAAAATTTACCATGATCCTGAAACACGTAAAAACAGTATTACCTACCGTACCAACCTTGCAAGGTTAATGGAAGCACTAATTAATGAAGGCAAAAAAGATAAGGCTAAGAAAATTATTGACCTTACCATGACCAAGCTTCCCGTAGAATACTACGAGTACTATACCCTTCTTGAACCGTTTGCTTCGGGTTATTACCAACTTGGCGAAAAACAGGAGGCACGCAAGCTGTTAGATAAGCTTATTAAGAAGTACCAGGAGAACCTTGTGTATTACAGAGGATTATCTGTAGGCGACCAAAGATCTATTGCTATAGATATTATAACAGCTATTGAGCGTTACAGAAGCCTTCTTTGGGTTATGAAAGACAATGGCGACACCGAATATTACGAGGCTGCCAAGGGTACATTTAATGACTTTAACCAAAAAGCAGGAAGATATAAAAGAGACAAGGAATAGTTAACCAACTATTTGTAACTTTGAGATGCAGTACTTTTTAGTACTGCATTTTTTTTAAAAAGCAATGTTATGAAATCGTACTGGGTAAAAACGAGATGGTTTATAAAAAAGGTGTTTCCGGGGTTTGTATGGGATGTTCCATCAGAGCAAAAAACCGTGTACCTTACTTTTGACGACGGCCCCATCCCTGAAATTACACAATGGGTTCTTGATATTTTACAGAGACACGATATTAAAGCAACATTCTTTTGTATTGGTGATAATATCGAAAAACATCCTCATATCTTTCAGAAAGTAATTGATGAAGGCCATACCATAGGTAACCATACCTTTAACCACATTAATGGCTGGAACACCCCCGACGCTGCTTATTTACAGAACGTAGAAGAGTGCAGGCTGTCCATTATCAAAGGCGTACGTACCGATGCAAAACTGTTTCGCCCACCATATGGCAAAATAAAGCCATCGCAAGCTACGGCAGTTAAAAAAATGGGATACAAGATAATTATGTGGGATGTTTTAAGTGCCGATTTTGACACCACAATTACGCCAGAGCAATGCCTGCAGAATGTAATAAAAAACGCCGCCAATGGCAGCGTTATAATATTTCATGACAGTATAAAGGCATTCACAAATCTGGAATATGCCTTACCTAGAGTTATTGAATATCTTAAGAAAAATGGATTTAGCTTTGGGGCTATCGCTTAGATCTGTTCCTGAACAAGACCTATAATAGTATTAGCATCAAGCTCGCCTGATTGCCTCCACACCATTTGCCCGTCTTTATAGATCATAAGCGTTGGAAGACCTTTAATCCTTAGCGCGTCGGCCAGTTCCTGGTTTTTATCCACATCGATTTTTATGACTTTGGCCCTGTCGCCAAGCGCTGCCGCCACATCTCTGATAACAGGATGCATAGATACAGATGGCTCATTCCACTCTGTATAAAAATCGATTAGTACAGGTACCTGGGAGTGTATAAGTTCTCCGAATTTTGACATAAAATGAAATTTTAAATTGAATTTAAAAACTTCTTACAAATTAATATTATACAAATATAGCATTTTTACCAAATGAGCCTACTTTTTCACTTTTTTTTAAGCTCCAACACTGTAATTTCCGGCCAGATACCTACACGCCCCGGATAGGCATGAAAGCCAAAACCACGGTTTACATAAATATAGCGACCAAGCTTTTCGTAAAGGCCTGCCCATTGTTTGTAACGATATTGCACAGGGCTCCATTTAATTACACCCGGAATTTCTATACCAAACTGTAATCCGTGAGTGTGTCCGCTAAGGGTTAACTGGTAATTACCCGGACTATCCTTAACTTCATATTCCCAATGCGACGGATCATGGCTCATAAGTATTTTAAAGTCCTGCGGCGTTGTTCCGGCAGACGCTTTTGTTAAATCGCCCGCCTGTTTAAAGCCTTCGCCCCAATTCTCCACTCCTACCAGCACAATTTGCTGCCCGTCTTTTTCGAATCTTATATTTTCATTAAGCAACAGCTTAAAATCAATCTGGCGGTGAAGGTCTTTAATATCTGCAAAATTCTTATCCTTTTCTGCCTGTGTAGGCCATGTTACATATTCGCCGTAATCATGGTTACCTAACACTGAATATTTACCCATTGGTGCTTTTTCAATGCGTTTAAAGACATCTATCCAAGGGTACATTTCTTCGGCGTGTGTATTTACAATATCTCCCGTGAAAAGAATAATATCCGACTTTTGCTCGTTGATCATGTTTATTGCATGCTCAATTTCTTCACGGTCGTCAAAACTTCCGCTGTGAATGTCGGATATCTGCGTGATCGTCATTCCGTCAAAAGCATCAGGAAGATCAGGAAAAAATATAGTTTGCTTTCGTACCTTAAAATTGTACTTCCCTTTTGTCATTCCATATAAAAGCGAAAGAAAAGGAATTGCCGCAAGGCCAAGTGCTGCCTGGCTTACAAACTTTCGCCTTTCGGGCAGGAAAGATTCATTCTTATTCCCGAGGAACTCCCTCATAAGGCCATCGAATATCCTGATAACATCTTCACCAAACATAACCACCATAACCACCATTTTAGGAAGGAAGGTTATAAGCAGCAGGCCAAGTGTGAAAAGTGTAGTTTTATTTTGCCCTACACTCCTGTCGAACTGCGTGAACTGATAGGCGATATAGAGAATTATTAGTATTGAGACTATAATATAGGTATAGTGTACCCATTTAACTTTAGTGACTGTTCGTACAGCCTGAAAAGCATAAATTTCAACAAGGGTAACAAAGACAAAGAAGAGTATCCAACGGATCATGAATGTGTGTTTATAGAGGTTAACGACTAAAGCAGCGAATTGTTACAGGCTTTAGTCAGAAGTGTTATAATTTTCAATTACACGCTGGCGGTGCTGCATGCCCCACTTACGCAATTCGATAATAACACCATCCAGCGAATGTCCATATTCGGTTACCGAATATTCTATTACAACAGGTATAGTATCGTAAACGGTACGCTTAATAAGTCCGTGTAATTCAAGCTCACGAAGCTCTTTAGAAAGCATCCTGTCGGTTATTTTAGGTATTTCTTTTGCCATTTCACCAAAGCGTTTCTTACGCAGTGTAAGGGAAATAAGTATTGGCAGTTTCCATTTGCCGTTTAATACATCGAGTGCATCACGCACGGGGAGTATCATCCCGCGGCATTCTTCATGGTCTAAGTGACTTACATCTTTCATATAACAATATCAACTGTACTATACAACGGTACAGTACTTACTTTCGTATAGCAAAGATACACACATTTGTAGCTACAAATAATTATAATTCGTAAAATAGATTAAAAATAGCACAACTTACCTGCCATAACTTTTTGTTTAAAGTTCGTTTGGCTGGTACTTCTTAATGTGCATTGGTTTGCTTATTTTTACGGCAAATCTCATTTTTCATGTCAGAACAAAAACGCCTTTTCCTTTTAGACGCTTACGCGCTTATATTTCGTGGATATTACGCCTTTATAAAAAACCCGAGGATCAACTCCAAAGGCATGGATACATCTGCAATTATGGGGTTCATGAACTCGCTGCTTGATGTTATTAAGCGTGAAAGGCCTGATCATTTAGCTGTAGCTTTTGATAAGGAAGGCAGTGCCGTGCGTACTGAGATGTTTACCGCCTATAAGGCAAACCGCGACGAAACACCTGAGGCTATTAAGATTGCCGTTCCGTATATTCAGGAGCTTTTAAAAGCAATGCACATTCCTGTTATAGAACTTGCAGGCTGTGAAGCCGATGACCTTATTGGTACTGTTGCAAAACAAGCCGAAAAGCAAGGATATAAAGTGTTTATGGTTACACCTGATAAGGATTTTGCTCAATTAGTTAGCGAAAATATATTTATGTACCGCCCTGCCCGTATGGGTAACGGTATAGAAATTTGGGGTGTACCCGAAGTTTTAGAGCGTTTTGAGATTGAACGCCCGGAACAGGTTATTGACTTTTTAGGGATGATGGGGGATGCTGTTGATAACATTCCGGGGTTACCAGGTGTTGGCGAAAAGACAGCCAAAAAATTATTGAAAGAGTACGGCTCTATGGAGAACCTGCTTGCCAATACCCATGAGCTAAAAGGTAAAATGCGTGAAAATATCGAAGCCAATGCCGAAAAAGGCATTATGTCTAAAAAACTGGCAACTATTATAATTGACTGTGATGTTACATTTAACGAAACAGATTATGAACTTACTAAACCTGATACCGAAAAGGTAGAGGTTTTATTTAATGAGCTTGAGTTTCGCCGTATGGCAGAACAGTTTCATAAACTGTTTGACGAAGGCCAGGAATTTGACAGTATCTCTTCTCAGGGCTACTCGCCAACCAAGACTATCCTTAAGAACGAACAGCAGTTTTCTTTGTTTGATGAAGGTGCCGCCGATCCTAATGCGATTAATACACCATCGGGCTTTTACAATACTATTGAAAATACCGACCATTTCTACCAGGCTGTTCAGGGAGATATGGCTATCAACTTCTTACTACGCGACCTGCTAAAACAAACCAGTGTAAGTTTCGATACCGAAACAACAGGCATCTGCGCGCTTACTGCCGAGCTGGTAGGGCTTTCTTTTTCTTGGGAGAAAGGAAAAGGATTTTACGTCCCGGTTCCTGCAGACCGCGAAGCAGCGCAGGAACTGGTAAACAAATTCATTCCGTTTTTTGAGGATGAGAATATAGAGAAAATAGGCCAGAACCTTAAGTACGACCTTGAGATACTTGCTCAATATAACATTAGTGTAAGAGGTAAGATATTCGACACCATGATTGCGCACTACCTTATCAATCCGGATATGCGCCACGGTATGGATATACTGGCAGAAACCTACCTTAAGTATTCGCCTGTACCTATCGAATCGCTTATCGGTAAAAAAGGCAAGGGACAGAAAACCATGCGCGATGTGGAACTGGAACTTATCAAGGAGTATGCTGTGGAAGACGCCGACATTACACTTCAGCTAAAGGAAATTTTCGCCCCAATGCTGGACGAAACCGATACCCGAAAGCTGTTTGATGACATAGAAATTCCGCTTATGCCGGTACTTGCTTCAATGGAGCAGGAAGGCATTAACCTTGATACAACATATTTAAAAGAACTTTCTACAGCACTATCTGACGATATAAAAAGGCTGGAACAAAAAATATACGAAACTGCCGGAGAGCCTTTTAACCTTGCATCGCCAAAACAACTGGGCGAAGTATTATTCGACAGGCTTAAAATAGGCGGTGCTAAGCAAAAGAAAACCAAAACGGGCCAGTATGCCACCGGCGAGGAAGTACTTTCATACCTGGCACTGGAAAACCCTTTTGTAGCCGAAATTTTAGAATGGAGGCAATTAGTAAAATTACAAAACACTTATGTAGATGCGCTACCGCTTCAGGTGGAAGGCAAAACCGGACGCGTACATACCGATTATATGCAAACGGTTGCCGCTACAGGGCGTTTAAGCTCTAACAACCCTAACTTACAGAACATTCCTATCCGTACGGAAAGAGGAAGACAGATACGTAAAGCATTTATTGCGCGAAATGATGAGTATACTATTGTCTCTGCCGATTACTCGCAGATAGAACTTCGAATTATTGCTGCATTAAGTGGCGACCCCGAAATGGTAAACGCATTTAAGAACGGTGAAGACATTCACGCGTCAACCGCTGCAAAAGTATTTAACGTAGCACTGGAAGAAGTTACCCGCGAACAGCGTAGCCATGCTAAAACCGTAAATTTTGGTATTGTGTATGGTGTTTCTGCTTTCGGGCTAAGCAACCAGACATCATTAAGCCGATCTGAATCGAAAGATCTTATCGATGCTTATTATAAAACCTATCCAAGGCTTAAGCAATATATTAATGAGCAGGTAGAAATTGCCCGCGAACAGGGCTATGTGCAAACCATATCGGGAAGGCGCAGGTATTTAAAAGATATCAACTCGCAAAACCAGGTGGTTCGTGGCGGCGCAGAGCGAAATGCGGTAAACGCACCTATACAGGGAAGTGCAGCCGATATCATTAAAATTGCGATGATTAACATACAGAAAAGGCTGATAAACGAGAACTGGAAGAGTAAAATGTTACTGCAAGTACACGATGAGCTTGTTTTTGACGTTCATAATAGTGAACTGGAGCAAATAAAACCAATGATAAAGCAGGAAATGGAAAGTGCATTTGTACTTGACGTACCTCTTGAAGTAGATTTGGGCGAAGGAAGAAACTGGCTTGAAGCACATTAATCAGGCACTTTATTTGCTGTAGTTTATAAGTCAATTTACTATTATGAAAAGAACACTTTTAAGCTTACTTACTATTTTTATAGCAGGGCCTTCGTTTGCCCAGCAGGCAGATCTTGCAAAATTCAGGAAGATTGACAGCCTGTTGACCTATTTAAACGCTAATAATAAATTTATGGGGTCGGTGGCTATTCAGGAAAAAGGCAAAGTTGTATTTGACAAAGCCTACGGATTTGCCAATGCCGAAAACAAACTCGCCGCAAAGCCTGATACCAAATACAAAATAGGATCGGTAACGAAGATATTTACCGCTGCCATGATATTTCAGCTTATCGAAGAGAAAAAGCTGAACCTCAATCGTCCACTATCTGAGTTTTACCCGAAAATACCGAATGCCGATAAAATTACTATTGGTCATTTACTGAACCATAAAAGCGGTATTGCCAACTATACCGACAGCTCCGATTTTGAAATCTACCGAACGCAACAGCAAACAAAGAAAGATATGCTGGCGCGACTGGAATCGGGCGAACCGGTTTTTGACCCCGGCATACGAGGAGAATACAGTAACTCTAATTATATTTTACTGGGTTACATCATTCAGGATATTACCAAGAAAAGCTATAAAGAAAACCTAAGCAAAAGGATTACAGGTAAGGCCGGACTTAAGAACACCTACTACTATACAAAAATAAACCCTAAACGAAACGAGGCTTACTCCTATACTTTTACTAACGGTAAATGGGACAGGACAGAAGAATGGCATGAATCTGTAGCAGGAGCAGCCGGTGCTATACAATCTACCGCGACTGACCTTACTAAGTTTATAAACACATTGTTTACAGGTAAAATAGTTAGTAAATCATCCCTCGACCAAATGATGACTATCGACTGGGGATTTGGCAAAGGATTACTGGCTTACCCGTTCCTGGAAAGAAAGTTCTTTGGATACAATGGCGGTATAGAATCGTTTAAATCGGTGGTGAGTTATTATCCGAAAGAGGAAATGGGCTTTGCCGTGCTGGTAAACGGCGGCGATTATAACACCAACGATATTATACTGGGCATACTGAGCATTTACTATAAAAAGCCATTCATCTTTCCTAATCTTACCAGCGTAGCTCTTGACGAAAGCGCTTTAAAAGTTCACGAAGGCATTTACAGTACCCCTTCCCTGCCTTTTAAAGTAGACATAAAATTAGTGAAGGGCGAACTCGTAGCACACGCTACAAACCAAGGATCTTTCCCGCTAAACCCGGTAAGTGAAAATGAATTTAATTATCCTCCTGCGGGTATTACAATAACCTTTAATGCAAAGGGTTTCACCCTGAGGCAGGCAGACGGTTCTATATCTCAGTTTACAAAAGAATAAAAAGAAAGGCCTCCAAACGGAGGCCTTTCTAGTATATAAATCAAGATTTTACTGTGCTGCTTCGCCTCCTAAAAATTTCAGTCCGATTATAGAAAACACCAGCGTCGATATAAAAAAGATACGCCAGAAATTAACAGGCTCTTCAAAATAAATCATACCTATAATAACAGTACCAAAAGCACCAATACCTGTCCATACCGCGTACACCGTTCCTAAGGGCAATGTCTGGCAGGCTTTATTGATACAATAAAAACTGGCTATAATACACGCTACAAATACAGCAACCCATTTATAATTGGTAAAGTTGTTAGACAGTTTCATGCTGGTTGTAAAACCAATTTCCAGTATACCGGCAATAATAAGATAAATCCAGTTCATAATGCTTTTCATTTAATTTGATGCAAAGTTAGAACCGGCATTGCGGGCAGCATTTTACATTTGTTAAATAATTAGATTATTTTATTTTTGCGCGTATACGGCTTAAAGAAACCTGACTGATACCAAGATAAGAAGCTATGTGTTTTAAGGCAACCCTATTAGGCAGAGACGGTATTCTTTCCAGAAGTTCGGTATATACTTCGGTGGCGGTTTTAAACTGTCGATAGATAAACTTTTCTTCGAGCTTAAGCATTTCGTGCTCTGCGAGTTTACGACTCCAGTTAGCAAGTTCAATATCGGTTTCAAAAAGGGAGATTAACTTTTCGGCATTAACTTCATACAAAACGCTGTCTTCTAAAACCTCAATGGTTTCATAGCCTGGCTTGTTATTAATAAAGCTTCGCATAGAAATTACATAATCACCTTCAAGCCCAAGCCAGAAAGTAACCTGGCGTTCGGGCAGATCTGAATACGCCCGTACAAGACCGGTTTCTATAAAGAACATGGATTTTTCAACCCTGCCCTCTTTCATTATAATTTCGCCACGCGGAAAATCCCTCTCAACAAAAAGTGCAGTGAGTTTTGCTAACGACGCATCGCTAACGGGGTATATAGACCTTATTTTATTTAGGGTATTTACCAATCTGTAGTCAATAAGCTGTTACAGCTTTTTGGTTGATTCGCGCTGCCTAAGTTCGGTTTTAATAACTTTAGTTACATATTCCGGTGCTTCGTCAGACTTATCTTCAAGCCTGTCGATAAGCATATCGGCGGCAGCCTGTCCGATCTCCGGAGCATGCTGGCTAACGGTAGAAAGGCTGGGCGTAAGCCTCTTAGACCATACACCATCGGCAAAGCCTATCATTTGTAGTTCTTCAGGAATTTTGATACCTTTTTTAATAGCAATTTTCATAGCCATTACAGAAGCATGCTCATCTAAAGCAAAAACACCATCTATAGCTTTAGTATCAAATGCTACCTTAAGTTTTTCATCAAACTCATCGGTATTATCGGTAAGTACCATTAAATCTTCATCAATAGTATATCCGTTATCGGCAAGTGCCTTTTTATAACCGTCTTCACGAAGTTTACTCACGCTAAGGTTATGAATGGTAGATAAAAGCGCAATATTTTTACATTTAAGCTTTATAAGATGCGAAGTAGCATCTACAGCCGAATCAAAATCGTCAACAATAACTTTATCGCAATTTACCTCATCAGATGTCCTGTCGAACATTACAATAGGAAGATCATCGGCAATTGCCTCTTTAAAATGTTTAAATTCCTGTTCCTTTTGTGTTTCTTCCGAAATAGAAAGGATAAAACCATCAATCGTTCCGTTGCTAAGCATATCCATAGCATGGATCTCTTTTTCCAGGGACTCGTTAGAGATACATGTAATAACATTGTATCCCCTGTCGTTAGCCGCTTTTTCTATCCCGCTAAATACTTTGGCAAAAAACGGGTTCAGAATATTGGGGATTATAACCCCGATAGTTTTTGTGGTTTTATTTTTAAGGTTTACAGCAATATTGTTTGGCTTATAATTTTTAAGCTTGGCAAACTCCTGTACTTTGATTTTTGTAGGCTCACTAATTTCAGGACTATTGCTCAACGCTTTAGATACTGTAGATACAGATACGTTTAACTCTTTTGCTATCTGCTTTAATGTAGCTTTTTGTTTCATGGCCTTAAAATGAATTTATATTGTAAAGAAACAAAAAATTGCTGATTTATTCGTTCTTCTTTAAATATATCTTACATTTTATAACAAAACCTGAGAAATGCACACAATTAGTAGGCAGATGTAAGTTAATTTTTAACAAAAAAATATTTTTTTATAATTTTTAAAAGATTGTAATAGTTAATTTATTGCCAAATTATACCATCAACCTATATTCTTCTATCTCTCAGGAATAAATAAAAAATCAAGCAATAATCAACACCCTACAACAATGTAGAGATAACATATTTATTAAAAATTCGTTAAATAGCAATAAAATACTTAATTGTTAAAAACCGCATCCTGATTATCACCGTATGTTAATAGTAACTTTGGTAACCAACATATTTATGTTACCACACCTACCACATTATTAACCTATTAACTTTTATACTATGAAAAAAGTACAAGTAGAGGAAGTAAGATCACTGCACAGCAGGAGAAACTTTCTTAGGATCAGCGGAATTACACTTGCAGGGGCAGGACTTGTAATGGCAGGCTGTAGCAGCGACGACGACAAAGGAAGCAACGGCAATTCGAATCAGCTGCCCGGAGTAAGAGACGGAAAATTTGATTTAGGAGGAGGCGACCTTGGCGTACTAACCTATGCTTATGCACTTGAACAGCTTGAAGCCGATTTTTACACACGTGTTGTAAACGGCAATAGTTTTGGAAGCACATTTAACGCTGAAGAAAGAGAAGTACTTGAAGACCTTTACAACCATGAGGTAATTCACAGGGAATTTTTTAAAGCGGCTATCTCAGGAGTAATATCCAGTCAGGATCAGTTACTTCCCGCTTTACAATTTGATTATGGAAGCTTAAGCTTTAGCAACAGGACACAGGTTCTTACTACAGCAAGAACATTAGAAGACACCGGGGTTGCAGCTTACAACGGAGCAGGAAGATACATTACAACTCCTGACTATCTTGTACTTGCAGGTAAGATTGTTTCGGTAGAAGCAAGACACGCATCGGCTATACGTAGCTTATTAAACCCTGGCACTGCAGCTTTTGCAGGTGATGACGTAGTAACTTCAGACACCGGACTGGGACAGGCTTTAAAACCTTCACAGGTTATTACTGCTGTTAGTGCGCTGGAAATTATTAAGACACCGTTTACAGCTCAATTCTTACCATAATCTTAACCTCTAAACTTCGACATCATGAATATTTTAAAATTTATAGAGTCATTTACCAATGAAGGTATGATAAATAGCCTTAGCGCTAAAGGCTCAAGAAGAGATAGCCTAAGCCAGTTTCAAAACATGGGTAAAGTAGCAGCTGTTGCTGCCGTACCACTTGGATTAGCTGCGTTTTTGGCACCCAATAAAGCAAATGCTAAAAATACAACGTTTTTTGGCCCTACAGAAACACCAACTGAAGCTTTACAGCTTGCATTAACACTGGAATACCTGGAAGACGAGTTTTATGACATGGCATTATCTTCTCCGGGATTACTAACAGGTACCGACAGAACTATTATTGCACAAATTTCAAAACACGAAAATGCCCACGTTGCACTACTTGCTAATGCTCTAGGCGCAAACGCTCCCGCTAAGCCAACTTTTGACTTTACTGCAGACGGTGCATTTGACCCTTTTAACGACCTGGAAACATTCTTTGCTTTAGCACAGGCTTTTGAAGACACTGGAGTACGCGCATACAAAGGACAGGCAGCTAATCTTATCTCTAACGGAGATTTACTGACTACTGCACTACAGATACACTCTGTTGAGGCAATGCACGCATCTCAGGTAAGAAGACTAAGAGGCCAGAAAGGCTGGATTGTTGGAAGTGACCGCGGCGGATTACCTGCAGCTGCACAAGCTGTATATACCGGAGAAGAGGTTACAAACCAAGCCGGCTTTAATACAGCTACAGTAAGCGGAATACCTGCACAGGCAGGACCTGAGTCTTTTGACGAACCTATTACTGGAGCAACTGCTACAAGTATAGCAAGCTTGTTTATTGTTTAATAAAACAGATAAGATTATACACAAAAGTGCCCGTAAGAAAATTACGGGCACTTTTTCATTTATACTTGCATCAATTATATGTTGCGGTACTTATTCCGCAGGAAATCGAGCCAAACCGATTCGAGTTCTTCTACAAGGTGTGGTTTAATAGCAATGCCAGACGATTGTGTAGACCAATGCTGCGCTGCCAAAGCACCGGATTTTAATGTATCTAACGACAGTATTTCTTCTTTGTAAGGATTCAGCAATCTGTCAAAATTTACCAGTATTCGCATCCTGGGCTGACCGCGATGGTTTTCGCCCATAAAAGGTTCTGACGAAATAAACCCCGACCCCATAATCCCTTTAGGCTCTTTACCAAGCTTAATAAGATAGGCTTTATCGCCTTCCCGGACTGCTTTATGGCTGGCACAACTCCAGGCATCAACAAAAACACCTGTTTCGGCAAGGTCTTTTACATCCTGTTCCAAATCCGGCCACTCCCATTTATCAGGATTCCAGGCAAATAAAAAAGCTCTCATATACGACAGTTTGAATCATGAAGATACAAAATTGATTACGATATAAATAGAGCTACTCACATTTTACCCGTTCCCTTTTATCCTCTTTTTAAGTGGGGGCTGCTCAAAATATTGAGTTAACTCTAACGAATAGATAACACTTGTAATTTTCCATTGCCCGTCCTTTTTGATAAGCCCCAAAAATTTACTTCCAAAGTTTGTCATTTTGTTTTCTGCCCAAAAGCTATAATCCATAGTTACAGAAGCCACAGTTCCATCCTCAATAATCCTGATATTATCAAATTTATCTTCGGTGGATTTATACCTGAACAAACTTCTCATGAACCCTTTGTAACTACCGGTAAAATAACCCCTCGCGGATTCATTTAATCCTTTTGCTTTAATTTCTTTACGCTGGGATTTATCTGTAACCGATGCGCACCAGGTAACATTGTCATCATTAAACAAACTATAGAACGCCACAGAATCTTTTTTGATAACAGCTTCACTATATTTTTCGATAACAGCACTGATCTGTTCTTTATCATTTGATTTTTGCTGTGCCGATAATTGCTGCGCAACAATAAGCAGCAGCACTATAAGTATCTTTGAGCTTTTCATACTATGCGTTTACTTTCTTGTTGTTGATGTATTTGTACTCAATGGTTAGCCCATCGTATCCGTAAGCGTCAGCAGGAATCTCATTGATCACAGTATAGCTTACGGGATGTATATTTTTTATAATAGCACCTATAGAATTATGAATAGCATCTATATAGGCTGCTTTATCATCTTTTAGATTGGTAGACTGGGATATCTTGATATCCAGATGAAAGCTATTCATTTGTAATTCTTCGAGCGATTGCGAATTAACAAACCAAAGCTGGTTTGGAGTAAATGAAATTGTAACAACGGTAACCTCCGGTTTTTTCTTTAAAAAGGCTTTGGTAAGATTACTAATAGTTAAAGCAAGTTCTTTAGCGAGTGCCGGGTTTTCGTTTCCGCTGACTTTTAAGTTGATTATAGGCATACTTCAAATTTTTTAATATTGAAGTACAAAGCTCTACAAAGCCATTATCTTATTTATTGATGTAGGTTAAGAGTTTTTAAACGGCTTAATGATTCGGGTTTAATACCCATATAGGATGCTATATGATATTGAGATACCTGCTGCTCTATACCGGGATACAACCCCCTTATAACGTCTAGCCTTTCAGCAGCAGAATTTTTAAGAAATGATGTTTCCCGTTTACACTTTCTTATAAAGTAATTATCTGAAATGTATTTTGCCAGCTTAAGGAATTCACTGTCTTTCAGCATTAAGGCTGTAAACTGCTTATGCGTTATTAGGCTTATATCGGCATCTGCCAACACTTCAATATTGCAATTTGTCGGCATCTGCGTTAAAAAGCTGGTATAGGCACTGGCAAAATTACCTTCAAAATAAAAATCGTTATTAAACTCTTCATTATCATTCTGTACGTACGACCGTAATGTTCCTGAATACACAAACGCAATAAAATCGCACACTGAACCTTCCTGAATAAGATGTTCTTTCTTTTTTAAGGATTTGGTTCGGAGTTCCCGCTGAAAATCGTCCAGGTGATGTGCCTGTAAACCTATTTTTTCAAAAACAGCAGCCAATGTTTCCATGAGAGGGTAAGATAAAATTTACTCAAAGATAATGGTATTTGATATGGTAAATTTATAAGGGAGAGATAAAAACAGAAAAAGCCCCTGAAAATCAGAGGCTTTTTGTTGTGCGGGTGAAAGGACTCGAACCTTCACACCGTGAGGCACCAGATCCTAAGTCTGGCGTGTCTACCAATTTCACCACACCCGCAGGTTGACAATAAAACTCAGTAGTGTTTCATTATTAGGAGTGCAAATATACAACTGTTTTTGGACTTTCAAAGAAAACCCTAAGAATATTTCAAGAAAACATTGAGTACGAAAGGTAACAAGTTTTGTTTACCTAAATAAATTAAATTTAAGATATACTTACTTAAATTTTTGTTCGTTTTACAATCAACAACCTACAACAACAACCCTTTTGAGACAATTTTTAAAGATCACCAGCATTGCAACAGTAACAATCGTTATTCTTATTATTATTCTTCTTAAAACTTATTTTTCTAACAGTGAATATTATAATGAAAAATATTCAAAAACCAGGAAAAATACACCTTTAAGCCAGTTGGTAGATAATTGGGGGAAACCTGATGAAGAATTTTATCATCGTTCTCCAAATGAAGTAATCATTTACAAATACAGAAAAGACCTTCTAGGTTGGGATGTTTACATTTTTGCCTTTAATCCAAAAGACAGTTTATTAATAAGCAAACATATAGACGACTAAAACCTACATATAAAACTCAACTATCAAAAGACTATAAAAATAAAAAACCCCTGAGACATCAGAGGTTTTTTGTTGTGCGGGTGAAAGGACTCGAACCTTCACACCGTGAGGCACCAGATCCTAAGTCTGGCGTGTCTACCAATTTCACCACACCCGCAGGTTGATAATAAAACCGATAATTTGTTTCATTATTACGGGTGCAAATATACGACTGTTTTTATACTTTCAAAGTAAATTCTGCAAAAAATTAAAATTATTTTTTCTGTATTTTTGTGCTTCAATCGTATATCACTAATTTATAATGGATAACATAAAAAACTACGTTCAGGAAAATAAACAAAGATTCCTGGATGAACTTATAGAACTATTAAAATCGCCATCGGTTAGTGCCGACAGCGCCTATTCTCAGGATGTAATTAATACTGCCGAAGCAGTTAAAGAAAGCCTTGAAAAAGCAGGATGCGATTTTGTAGAGCTTTGCGAAACACCGGGCTACCCAATTGTATATGGCGAAAAGAATATTGACCCTGCCCTCCCCACTGTATTAGTATACGGACATTATGATGTTCAGCCGGCAGACCCGATTGAATTATGGACATCTCCGCCATTTGAGCCGGTTATCAAAAAAACAGAACTTCACCCTGAAGGCGCTATTTTTGCACGTGGCGCATGTGACGATAAAGGCCAGATGTACATGCACGTAAAAGCTTTTGAATACATGATTGCCAACAACAACCTGCCTTGTAACGTAAAGTTCATGATTGAAGGCGAGGAAGAAGTAGGATCGCCAAGCCTTAGCTGGTTTGTAGAACGCAACCAGGATAAACTTAAGAATGATGTTATCCTTATCTCTGATACCGGAATGATATCTAATCAGCAGCCATCTATCACTACGGGACTAAGAGGACTTAGCTATGTAGAGGTTGAAGTTACTGGCCCTAACCGCGACCTGCACTCAGGCCTTTACGGTGGTGCTGTAGCAAACCCTATCAACATTCTTGCTAAAATGATAGCACAGCTTCATGACGAGAACAACCATATTACTATCCCCGGATTTTATGACAGGGTTGAAGAACTTTCGCGTGAGGAAAGAGATGAGATGGCTAAAGCTCCGTTCTCTCTTGATGCTTATAAAAAAGCGCTTGATATTGAAGATGTTTACGGTGAAAACACCTATACAACTAACGAAAGAAACTCTATACGCCCTACGCTTGACGTAAACGGTATTTGGGGTGGCTACACAGGTGAAGGCGCTAAAACGGTTATTGCAAGCAAAGCCTACGCTAAAATTTCGATGCGTTTGGTACCGGACCAGGACTGGAAAGAAATTACAGACCTGTTTACAAAACACTTTGAGAGCATTGCACCTAAAGGTGTAAGGGTAAAAGTAACACCTCATCATGGAGGTCAGGCATATGTTACACCAATAGACAGTATTGGTTACCGCGCCGCTGCTGCTGCATACGAAGAAAGCTTTGGTATCAAGCCGATTCCTGTACGTTCGGGAGGAAGTATTCCTATTGTGGCTTTGTTTGAAAAAGAGCTTAAAAGCAAAACTATTATGATGGGCTTTGGTCTTGACAGTGATGCCATACACTCTCCTAACGAGCACTTTGGTGTATTTAATTACCTTAAAGGTATTGAGACTATTCCTTTATTCTACAAGCATTTTACAGAAATGTCGAAATAGTAATCGCTGTTGGCCGACGATCGTTAGCCAATAGTAATTATACCATTTAATCCGCCCATTGTGGCGGATTTTTTTATGGCTCATTCCAACCCTTTTTAAAACCACCGCATCTTTGTAATAAACAGCATTACTTAAATCTATTTATCATGAAGACATTATTAACAGCAACATTACTTACGCTTAGCCTGATCGTTTGGGCACAGGAAAAAACACAATCAAAAATGCCTTCGGGGTGGACCAAAGTATACAGCGACAATAGCATTGGATATATTGACGAAACAGGATTGGAAATAATTCCTCCCGTGTATGATAGTATCGGCGATTTTGGCGAATATTGTACAGATATGGCTGTTGTAACCAAAAATGGACTTATGGGGCTTATTGATACCGATGGCAATGAAATGGTTAGCGTACAATATGAAATGATAGCGAAAACAGACAAGTTTAAAGTCGGGTGGATAATGGTGAAAAGAAACAACCTCTATGGATATATTGATTGCAGCGGTGAGGAAATTGTGAAACCCGCCTACTCTAAAATTGAAGAACTGAAAAACACACCAACGCTGGCCAAATAACATGACCGAAAAAGAAATCATAGCGGGCTGCCTCAGGCAGGACAGGCTTTCTCAACACGAGGCATACAAAGCCTATGGTGCTAAGATACTCGGTACCTGCAAACGGTATATGAAGGATCGCGAGCGTGCCGAAGAAATGGTTATGAATGCGTTTTTACTGGTCTTTCAAAAAATCGGTCAGTATAATAACGATGGTAGTTTTGAAGGATGGATACTAAAGATAGCTGTCAATTGCTGCATGATGGAACTGCGAAAGAAAACCAATTTTAATCTCGAAGTCCCCCCTGATGTTATTCAGCTGCCCGCTGCGGAAGAGCTGCCCGCTCATGATAACGACATAGAGTCGATGCTTAAAACATTACCCGAAGGCGCACGAATTGTATTTAACCTCTATGCTATTGAAGGCTACAAACACGCAGAGATTGCCAAGCAGCTGGGCATTAGTGAGGGTACATCTAAATCGCAGCTTAATTACGCCAAAGAGAAACTAAAGAAAATATTTTTTAGCACAACCACAAAAACCGCAGGCCATGACAGATAACGAATTGTTTAATCATTTTAAAAACCATAGTGCCGCATTTGATGAGATGCCGGGCGAAAACCTGTGGTCAAAAATAGAAAGCGGACTCGACAACACAAGATCAACAGGTAAATCGAACCTATTGCTTTTTACAGTATGCGGTATTTTACTAACAGCTTTAATCGTGTGGTACTTCGCCACTCCGGAATCTACAGCCAAAATTAGCCCCACGGTTAAACCTGTTACTATAAAAACATCAGGACTTAAGAATAATACAATCCACAATCCGCAGATAAATACATTGCCTTCCGCTTCGGTGGATGCCGAAAAACGAGCACCAACCCAAACGGCAGTAATTGTAAAAAATGCGGCAACCGTTGTTGCTGAGGTACAAGATTCGGTAAAAAAAGTAAAAGTCAGGACTGCTAAAATAAAACCTGTTTCCACAACCGAAAAGACCGCTACTGAACCTTATGTAAAGTTTATGAGCTATACAAAAGGAACTATAGCGCCACTAGAAGATTCGCCAACTTTTGAGGTGCAGAAAAAAGAAACTTTTGGCAATATTATAATTACAACAAAACAGAAAATTACAAATGCCGAATATAACCAGCTAATAGCCGATATGCTAAATGAGCATGAAAAATCTATTGGGGCACTACTCACCATAAAGGCACCGGGACACAAGCCGTTCAGGGTAGTAATAGGACTCAACAAGACCGAAACATTGCAGGCCATTTCAGTAAAAGATTCGCTTGTCGTGAAAGCGATGCAGCTAAATACCGTATTACCTATACTTGGACCCGGTAAGCCAACACTAAAGATTCCTAAACTAAACCCTGACACAATATCTTTCAAAAACAGAGCGACAAAAGACTCTATTACAGACACTAAAGAGAGAATTTCGGAATAATTATAAAACTCTTTAAAATATTAAAATCTGTCCTTGAGGCAGATTTTTTTATGGAAAATGTCGAACGAATATATTTTTACTCTACATTTGTAGAAACAACTCTAAAACTGTAGAGCAATGCAATTGACAAAAACAGAAGAACAGCTAATGCAATATTTATGGAAACAGGAAAAGGCTTTCATGAAAGACCTGCTTGATGCCTTTCCCGATCCGAAACCGGCAACCACTACTGTGGCTACTTTATTAAAGCGAATGGCAGATAAAGGTTTTGTAGGCTATAAAGAATATGGCAAATCGAGGGAATACTTTCCGATGGTAGAGAAGTCAGATTATTTCTCTAAACAAATGAACGGAATGATTAAGAGTTTCTTTAACAATTCGGCAGCACAGTTTGCGTCTTTCTTCACACAGGAAACCGATATGTCCTCAGCTGAATTGGAAGAGCTAAAAAGGATCATTGATAAAGAGATCCAGAAAAAGAAAAAATGATGTTCTGTTAAACCAAATCAACCAATCATGACAGACTTTCTTATCAAATCGACCCTGGCAATGGGAGTATTGCTCGGCATTTACTACATCTTATTTGAAAGAGAAAAAATGCACCGTTTCAACAGGTTTTATTTACTTGGATCACTCCTATTTTCTTTCATAGTTCCTTTTATTAGCCTGAGTACTAACACACCATCTGTTGTAAATACTGCGTCGATTACTTTAGAAGAAGTAGTAATTGGCTCTCCGGTTACTGTAAAACCGACACTCAATGCCAGCAATAATTACACACAAGCACTATGGTTTGGTTATTTGACTATCTGTATTTTACTGTTATTCCGTTTTACTAAAAACTCGCTGTATCTTATCGGTAAAGCAAAAAAGAACCAAACGGTTAAGTATCAAAAAGCTACATTAGTATTAGTTGGGGAAACTACTTTGCCATATACCTTTTTCAACTACATTTTCGTCAACAAAGATGATTATATGCAGCAAAAAATAGAGTGCGAACTCTATACACACGAATTGACACACATAAGGCAAAGACATACTCTGGATATCGTATTCATTGAAATCCTCAAAGTAATCTTCTGGTTTAATCCGGTGCTTTATATATACAAAAAAGCCATACAGCTTAACCATGAATTCCTGGCAGATGAAAGCGTGGTAATCACTCATGATAACGTGATTTCTTATCAAAATCTGTTATTGAAAAAAGCCGTAGGCGCACGAAGCTTGCCCCTGGCGAGTAACCTGAATTTTTCCATAACTAAAAAACGATTAATTATGATGACAAAAACCACCAGCCGCTTTAACGCTCTATTGAAAAAAATAATAGTTTTCCCTTTACTTGCAGGGGTTGTATTCATAACCTACTCCCATACACCTGCACTTAAAAATATCGAAATAGATGCACTACCTACAGCAGCACAGGATGCGTACAACAAACTAACAGAAGACAAGCCTACACAATCTGACACTAAGCCGGCTATTTCATCCGTTGAAGAGCAAATTCCCTTAAAACAACCTCTGGTTAAACAGGACACAGTAAAAGACCATATATACAAGGTAAACGAACTTACCAGAAAAGCAGAATATCCCGGAGGCTTAGGAGCATTTTACCGATATATAAATCAGAATTTCAGAATTCCGGAAAACCTTGACGGCACAGCCCATATCTATGTTAGTTTTATTATAGAAAAAGATGGACGCCTTTCTGATATAAAAATAATGCGATCACCGAATATGGATCTAAGTGTAGAAGCCATTAGATTACTGAACGAATCTGAAAAATGGATCCCGGCAGAATTAAACGAGAAAAAAGTGAGGACGATTTACAATCTACCTATAACGGTTAATGGCTCAAAACCCAAATCTACTTTCCTTTCAGACTCAAAGATTGACAGTGACAAAATGAAAGCAATTGAGGTAAACCATCTGACAGAATTTGAAAAGAGCACTTTAAAAAACCTTGATCCTGAAAAATACAATGACAAGACACTTAAAGAATATAAATCTGTAAAAATTAGTTATGTAAACGAGAATGGTAACCTAGTCTCTCAAACCACTTACGAAAAACATCCCGATAAGTAATTTGTTGTTCAGCTGCTATCAATAACCCAATATCTATTTATAATTTGTTTAGTTAAATTGAAATCCGTCCACTGTGGCGGATTTTTCTTACCCTAAAGCAAAACATATCAGTCGGTTATACCATTCTATAAAAAAACGCGTTACCTTTGTACACATCATCATCAAAAAACACTAATCATGTTAAAACGTTTTTTTATTACCTGTTCCGGGGCCGACAAAGACCTCGTGTACAGCTGTTCTAACGGCGAACAGAACAAGTATGCCGGTATTGGTGCAACAGTATTTTTTACAGCACTTATGGCCTGGCTTGCCGCCTCCTATGCCCTTTACACCGTTTTTGATAACGCGTATACTGCAACCTTTTTTGGTTTGCTATGGGGCCTGCTTATTTTTAACCTGGATCGTTTTATTGTGTCTACCATTCGTAAGCGCGACCGCATTGGGCAGGAATTCCTTCAGGCTACACCACGTATTATCCTGGCGATGATCATTGCTATTGTAATCTCTAAACCCCTTGAAATAAAGATCTTCCAAAAAGAAATTGACACCGTTTTGCTTAAAGAGAAAAATGATATGGCTATGGCTAATAAAAAGCAGGTAGCTAATTTTTTCCAGGGCGATCTTGCCAAAAATAAGGCGGAGACAGATAGCTTAAAATCGGCTATTTCTAAAAAAGAAAAAGAAGTAAACGAGCTTTACAGTACCTACATTACGGAAGCCGAAGGAACAAAGGGAACCATGAAACTCGGTAAAGGCCCCGTGTATGGTGAAAAACGCCAAAAACACGATGCTGCCCTTTTAGAGCTTGAGACTTTACGAAAAACAAATCTCGAAAAGATAGCCGCTAAAGAAAAGCAGGGCGAAACATTACAGGCCGACCTTGATAAAAAAGTAACCGAAACGCAGCCCATTATTGACGGCTTTGACGGACTTATGGCACGTATCAATGCGCTAAACAAATTGCCCTGGTTACCATCCTTCTTTATAATGCTTTTATTCCTGGCGATAGAAACATCACCTATAATCGCCAAACTGCTTTCGCCTAAGGGAGAATATGACTTTAAACTGGAAGATGCCGAGATGGCGGTTAAAACGAACCTGTCGCAAAATAATTACCAACGCGAACTTCTACGCACTACCGATGCGGGTATTTATGACGATGTCTATGCCGAAATACGAAACGACCGGGAACTGTATAACTACAAAAAGAAAAAAGCTATTGAACTTTTAGAACTACAGGCCGACAGCTTTAGCAACAAGCAAAAAGATGTAATGTAAAATAAAAAATGCCCCACAATGTGGGGCATTTTAGTATATACTATTTAAGCAACCGATTATAGGTAACTTAAGATTTCTTTTTTAAGCGTGTCGTACTCACCCTGAAGAATAAGTCCGTTATCAAGTAGTTTTTTATAATTCTGAAGTTTGTCAAAAAGTTCTTCTTTGCTTAGTTCAGCAAGCGATTTGTCTTTATTGCTTTTTTCTTCAGCTACCGGAGCAGGCTCGTTATAAACAGGTATTGCAGGTTGCGGCACCGGGCTTATTATCTGGGCATAGTCATTTACTTCTTCTGTCTCTACCTCTTCAACTTCTTCTTCCTGAACTGGCTCAGCCTCAACAGGCGGATGCTGTTCTGCCGATGGCTCAGCAAAAAATGTTTCCGGCTTAGCAGGAGCATTAGCTTCTTTAAGCAGTTCTAATTGCTCTTTAGCAAACGTATTTATTTTTCTTGCCTGTGTTTTTGGGATATAGTCTATAGAAACAGTAATATCTGTATTGGTTGTAAAAGAGAATTCAGAACCAAGAATATTTTCTTTTACAAATGTAGCCGTAACAATGTTCCAGCCGTAATCGATAAAATCCATAGAAAGCCCAAGATTTTTAGGCTTACAGATAATAATTCTTTTATTGGTAAGCACTATACTGTCTGGAAAAACATTGATAGCAGGTTTCTTTTGAACACCTATATAGCCAATCTCTTCGTTTCTCATTAAGATATCGCTAAGTTTAGAGGTGATTTTCTCAACCGCTTTAGGGTCCTGTTCTTCGTTAAGGAAGTTTTTTATATGCTCTTTCATATTGGTTTACAAAGTGATTATAGGTTCAAAGTTACAAAGTCGGCTTTTAATTTGCTAATTAATTATGAGCTTCCGTAATTTCTGCCTGAAGCTTTTTCGTCAGGCTTTTAAATACCAGCTCATACGAATGGTCTATCAGTTCACGTAGAAGCTTTGCCGGAACATCGCTATTTACGGCAATCGTATTCCAGTGTACCTTGCTCATATGATAGCCCGGTTCTATACCATCGTATTCTGCACGCAGCTCCAAAGCCTTTTCAGGATCACATTTAAGATTGATAGACGGATCGCCTTTTTCCCACTGCGATAACGATGATAAAGAAAACATCTTTCCGCCTACTTTAAAAACAAGGGTGTCCTCGTCAAACGGAAAATGTTCTGTTACACCTTTTTTTGCAAGGCAGTATTCGTAAAAAGCCTGTATATTCATTTTAAAAAAAGTTACTGAATTACTAAGCGACTTAGGTTTTTAGCTTTTTGGTTTACCTAATATCTCACTTTTATTATCTGTCATCTAAAGTCTACTTTCCTATCTCGTCAAGGTGCGTAAATTTAAATCCTTTTTCATATTTAAGTCCGTAGCCGAACATCCTGTCCATGCTGGAATGTGCAAACAGAATTGTACTCGTTAACAGCAAAGCATTATTTTCAAGGTAGAAACCTAATAAATAAGCAACAATTGCCAGCCCTCTGTGGTGAGCTACGTTGTAGATCCAAGCACCGGTCTTGTTACCAAAAGCATAACCAATCATTGATAGATCGGGGGCGAGTAGTAATGCAGGAAACCACCACCATGCGTAATCTAAAAGGCTAAACAGGAAAAAACCCAAAGCAAATAGTGCCGCCTCTTCTAATTTAATTAATGTATTCATGATAACTGGTATAAAACAGGTTTACTTGGACTGGCATCATTTTCAAAAGATGCTATCTGTAAATTCAGCAGGTAGCTGCCATCAATAACAGTATCATTTACATAAATCATTTCGGTTATGGTAGCATCATGACGGGCATCGGCGTTGAGGTTGTTAACATCAGTTACATTCCAAAACGCTTTATGGGCAACAAGTTTACCTTCGTCCTGTTCGCGGTCTACACTTGGCAGGTCTATCAGTAAATGTTTTATACCGCATTCGCGGATGAATAACGCAGCACCTTCTTCAAGATAGGGCGGATTAGTATTGCTGTAATTTTTTGACGTTTTAGCAGCTGCATTTGGAAGCGTACGGATAACTATAGCTTCGGGTGTTTTACCACTTAGTGCCTCTTCAATCTGACTTTTGGTGATAACAAAATCCTCACCCTGTTCTTCCGGCTGAACCGAGACCACTTCAGTAGTAAAAAAAAACTGTTTTAAAGCCTGGTTGATACTAAAAAACGCGCGGGTTATATGTCCCAGGCATTCGGTATGCGTAGCGTGCCCATGCGGGTTAAAAAATATATTATTAAAATTGGTAGACGCCCCTTCGCTTACCTTCCCTACCCAGTCGCCCATAGTAACAGGTTCTATAACGGGTTTGTCCAGATACCAGGCAATTGGGTTGCTTTCGTTATCGGTAAGCGGAATAGATATATCTATAGGCTGAGAAAGGTCGGCCGATAAGGCTTCCCCATTATAGTGTACGGTTGCTTTCATTACATAGAGTTTCAGTCCAAATTTATAAAAAACAAGTCGCTTGCAATACCATCGGCTAAAAACTTTCCTTCGCGGGTCGTTTTTATAATACCGTTATCGTTAGTAAGCAGTCCCTGTGCTATAAATTTAGCCGACTCTTTCATTAAATAATCGCTGAAAAGTTTACCCAATTCGTTGTGTACCCTTTGTACAGATACACCCCAAATGGTACGCAGCCCGGTCATAACATATTCATTATACCTGTCGGCCGGGGTAAGTTTTTCGGTTTCGGCAGGTAGTGTGTTTTCTTCAATTCCTTTAAGGTACAGCGCATTATTTGCAATGTTCCAGCTCCGGTGAATACCGTCATAACTATGCGCCGATGGGCCAACACCTACATATTTTTTACCGAGCCAGTAGGCTGTATTGTTCCGCGAGAAAAAGCCTTCTTTACCAAAGTTAGAAAGCTCATAATGCACAAAGCCATTCGCTTCAAGTGTATCTACCAGTAACAAGAAATGTTCCTGCGCGGCCTCATCGCTGGGTTGGGCTATAACACCTTTCTTTACGAATTTGTCCAGTGCTGTTTTTGGCTCAACGGTAAGTGCATAACTAGATATATGCGGTACACAAAACGACAGTGCTTTGTTTACATTATGCATCCAGCGCTCGTTTGTCATACCCGGAACGCCGTAAATAAGATCTATAGATATATTGTTGAAATATTTTACCGCTTCAGCAAGACATGCTTCGGCCTCGGTAGCATTATGGGCACGGTTCATCATCTTAAGATCATCTTCAAAAAATGACTGTATACCAATACTCAGACGGTTTACCGGACTTTCAGACAGTTGGATTATTCGCTCGGCAGACAGATCATCCGGATTAGCTTCAAGTGTAATTTCGGGACTAGCCGCTACATCATAATGGCTGTATACGGCATCTATTAAAAACTGTATTTCGGCATTCGTCAGCACCGACGGGGTTCCTCCTCCAAAATAGATAGTCTCCACCATATCATTAGCAAACTCATTTTTGCGCATGGCAATTTCTTTGGCTATTGCCAAAACCATATCGTCTTTCTTTTTCATAGAAGTAGAAAAATGAAAGTCGCAATAGTGGCATGCCTGCCTGCAAAAAGGTATGTGGATATAAATGCCCGCCATGATATTGTTAGTAACCGATGCCTATTTTATTCTGTTTTCATTCTGCTTTACAAAAGCATCCCATCCTGTATAGCTTTTACCGGCTACAATTTTGCCTGAGTTAAAGAAATGGCATACCGCCGCAGCAAGGCCATCTGTACTATCCAGGTTTTTAGGAAGTTCTTTTAACCCCAATAGCTGTTGCAGCATTTTTGCAACCTGCTCTTTGCTGGCGTTACCATTTCCTGTTATTGCCATTTTTATCTTTTTGGGTTCGTATTCGGTAATAGGTATCTGGCGCGATAAACCCGCAGCCATAGCCACTCCCTGTGCCCTGCCAAGCTTTAGCATAGACTGTACATTTTTACCAAAAAAAGGCGCTTCAATAGCGATTTCATCTGGGTGATGGGTTTCTATAAGCTCAATAGTACGCTCAAATATAATCCTGAGTTTTACATAATGATCGTCATACTTGTGCAGCTGCAACTCGTTAAGCTGCAGGAATTCCATTTTTTTATTAATAACCTTAATAAGGCCAAAACCCATAATGGTTGTACCCGGATCTATCCCTAATATAATACGCTCGTTTGCCAATTTTATTTCTTTACTTTTGCAGCCATGTCTGGTACCCGCAAAGCTAAGCAATTACTCGTTGCCATTATCAAAGTTTTGATAGTGGGCGGGTCATTTTATTTTATATACGACAGGCTTGCCAATAATGAGCAGCTCGACTGGCAACGCTTTGCCGATACCCTCAATAGGCCGCATGCGTATAGCATTATAGCGCTTTTGCTATTTCTTACCTTTTTAAACCGATTCCTGGAAATTGTAAAGTGGAAGAACCTGGTATCTGTAGTAAAACCTGTATCTCTTGGCAGATCGGCTAAAGAAGTACTGGCAGCTGTCACAGTGGCCTTATTTACACCCAATGGCATTGGTGAATATGCAGCAAAAGCTATGTATTACAAAAAGTCGGAAGCAGGCGAAATTGTTTTCCTTAACCTCATCTGCAACGGCATACAGTTAATAATTGCAGTAGCAGCGGGATTAACCGGTTTGTTCTTTTTCAACTATAATTACCCCGCAGTGCCTGCCGGTTTAGCTTTAGCGATTCTTGGGGTTATTTTTCTAGTAATTATCATATTGGCATTCGCCCGAAAAATTACTGTAAAAGGATATTCATTACAAAAGCTGGGAGAAAAAATAAACGCCATGCCTAAAACAGTACACCGTAAAAATATGGTATTGGCTGTTTTGCGTTACTTAACAATAGTGCACCAGTATTATTTATTTTTCTTACTGTTCGATATTCAGTTACCTTATCCAATACTTGTAAGTACTATAGCAGCAACTTATTTTCTGGGGTCATCACTACCAAGTTTTCAATTCTTAGATTTTGCCGTAAAGGGAAGCGTAGCTGTGTTCTTTTTCGGAATACTGGGCGTAAACGAATGGATCGTGGTTTTCACTGCAACATTAATATGGTTGCTTAACACAGTTATTCCGGTAACAATAGGGAGTTATTTTGTATTTACTTTTAAACCTGAAGTCGAAACTGTTACTTCACATCAAGAATAACAGGCAGTATAAATTGCGTAGTTACAGGCACACCTTCTTTTTGCGCCGGTTCAATTTTAGGAAAATCGACAAGCCTTGCTTTGATGATGCTGTCTACCTGAACCCTATTGTAATTCACGCTGTCTGTAGGGATTTCGGGTTCAAACTTTAAAGTAGCATTAGAAAACACAGTTACTTTTACCTGTATAGTATCCATTTCGGGATATAACATGGCAATGGTATCTATATCCAGCTTTTGCTGAATAAGCGCTGCCATAGATGAGAAAAAACATTCTTTTTTCATGTCCTTATCCAGTATAGCATCACACTCGGCTATCGAAGGATAACTGCTTACTTCTTTCCAATTGATTTCCTTTAAACGTTTTTGCAGCAACTCTTCCTCATTAGGCACCTGTCCGTCAAAGAACCTACAGGAGCTAAAAAATGTAAGGATAAATAATACTGCGATTTTTTTCATTAAAGAATTGGATAACAAACGTGTCTTAAACCCCAAAAATAAGGAAAATAAGTATATTTGGCACATCTTAAAAGAAAAACCAAACCAAACCAAATTATAACTTCCTGACACTAATGGCGCTACTATTGTCTTTTGTAATACTCGGCATCTATTTTTTTACCATTTTTAAGTTCTCCGTAGAAATAAGGAGTGCTGTATTTAATGTAAAAACAAAATTATTCTATGCGCCATACGGTGCGGCACTTTTACTGCCCGGCTTATTATTGTTTTTTTTACTTAAAGATGAGAAATTTATTTATTTTTGGGACTATTCCGGTTACTGGCACAGGGCAATATCATTCACAAACGAGTTTTTCGAATCGCCATTTAAGGCATTAAAAGGCGTTTATCAATCGGTAAGGCATGAAGAGTACAACTCTCTCCCTAATGTTCTACTGGCTCCTGCAAACCGTTTGCTTGGCCTTAATTTCAATAATTACGTTTTTTCAATATACCTTATATACCTGGTTCCTTTTGCGCTGGTACTATCTTCACTGATCATCAAAATGCATCCGGAAATCAGCAACAGGCTAAAACTTGCCCTTCCCTTTTTCATACTATGTTTTGCGCCATGTCTGTTACCAATCCGTTACGGATTCCTAGATGCTGTAGGCCTTGTGTTTATCGCTTTAGTATTATCAACTCTTATCCGAAGCAATTATTTAAGAGAGCGAAAAATAAAGCAATCGGTATTTATCGGGCTAATGTTACTACTGCTGATATTCAACCGCAGATGGTATGCCTTCTGGTTTGTAGCTTTTTATGTTTCGGTTTTTGCTGTAAATGTGATTGCAGCTGTTAAATATAAGGATCGTAAAATTGTAATCAACAGTATTATCAATCTGGGAGTAGCGGGAGTTGTACCTATGGTAATTATGTTAACCCTTTTTTACCCGTATTTTAAAATGACGGTATTAAAAGACTATACCGATATTTATTCTGCATACCGCAGTGCCGGGTTTCTGCATCAGGCCAATAACTTTAATCTTTTCTTCGGAATGTTTATCATTCTTACAGCCCTAGCCGGATTAGTGCTTTCGTTTAAAAAAGAGAAATCGTTACTGGGCTTCTTCTGTATCAGCTCTGTAATTGTAGTTGTGCTATTTATGAGGGTTAACGACTTTGGAGGATTACAACATTACTATCTTCTTGTCCCGTTCTTCCTTATATTTTTCCTTCAGGCAGTTATTTATGCATCCCGAAAAAAATATATAGCACCGGCACTTTTTGTCGTCTTATTGATAAACAGCTTTTTTGTTTTTGCCCTGAATCCATACGACGGAAATGCCTATGTGTTTTCTACTATAGAAGGAAAAGCATTTTCAAGGCCGGACTACGATCAAATTGAACGAATTGCAGATAAAGTTATCGAATTACATAATAAGGGTAACTATGTCTACTGCCTTGCCAGCGCAGGGGCGCTTAACGAAGACATTATCAAAAACATCAAATTGCCCGACCTTAGCAACCCTGTATTTAAACTACAGCGCACACAGCATCTTGACAAACGCGACCGTTTTCCTAACGAATTGTTTTTAGCCGATTATGTTATAACCACTTTACCGGCAGAACTTCACCTTGGTGCAGAAAGCCAAAAAGTTATAGCATATTTCAACAATGCGATTATGGAAGGCGACCTCAAACAACATTACGAAAAAGTAGAAGAATACACGCTTCAGAATAACGTTACCGCCTACCTGATGAAAAAAACATCATCACTAAACAATGCTGAGATTCAAACGATACATGATTATTTCCGGACTGCGTACCCGGAGTATGAGCAGATGTTTGCCATAAACAGGACTATACTTAAAACATCTGGTATTACTGTTGGCAACGGCTATGGCGCTGTATCTTTTGAAAACGAAAACACCCTAAATCTTTGCCCCGGTGCAACCAGGCCAAGCGAGATAAGCTTTATGTTTGATGAGAACGATACAAACCTAAGTTTTACTGCCACATTTAACAACAAGGAAACTATTGCCAGCGAGTGCAATTCGGCTAAAGACGGAGAGGTTAACCTGATAATTAAAGAAAATGGTGCCGTTATAAAAACCTTATACCTTACACACAAAAAGGAAAAGAATATAAACCTTGATGTATCGGGCAAAAAACAAATTACTATTATAGTAAACAAAGGCAAAAATGAAGACTATTGCGATTGGTTTAAACTAACTAACATTATTATCAAATAATATATAACCAAAAAACAGCCTTACGGCTGTTTTTTTTTATGTAGTCTGCTTGGTAATCCACTTCCCAACCTCGGGAGCCTTATAGTTTTCCATAAGCAATAATAACTCGTCGATATCGCTGCTAACAATAAGCATATCGCGGTTTATTTCCTTCAGGAAACCATTGTCTACCATATTCTGTATAAAAGCTACCAGAGCGTCGTAAAATCCGTTTACGTTTAAAATAGCAATCGGTTTCCTGTGAAGCCCGAGTTGCGCCCAGGTAAGCATCTCAAAAAACTCTTCTAATGTACCAAAACCACCAGGTAAGGCGATTACACCATCGCATAAGTCATTCATCTTTGTCTTCCTCTCATGCATAGATTCTACAAGGATAAGTTGCGACAGCCCTGCATGTGCAATTTCTTTTTGCTGTAAAAAATGCGGCAATACCCCAATAACTTCTCCGTTGCCCTCTAACGCACCATTTGCAACAGCACCCATAAGGCCAACGTTGGCACCACCATACACCAGCCCAATGCCTTTTAAGGCTAAGGCCCTGCCTAATTGGTATGCTTTTTCTTCGAAGAGGGGATTTGTTCCGAAGCTGGAACCGCAAAACACAGTAACTCGTTTCATAATCATCATTTTTTCAATTTATAAATTTACTTCAATAATTCTTACCTGTATGTTATGTGTAGTAATAGAAAGTATAAAATCAAAAAAGCCCTCCAATTAAATGGAAAGCTTCTCATCGGTCTAACTACTAAACCTTGTTATGCCCGAAGCATAACGTAAACAACACAACTATCTTAAATATTTTAGGCGAAAAAAGCCCCGCAAATTGCGAGGCTGTTTTTTCCTTTACTGGCGGTCTGGACGGGACTCGAACCCGCGACCCCATGCGTGACAGGCATGTATTCTAACCAACTGAACTACCAAACCAGCGTTTCTAATGTCTCACATAATGTGTTATTGTGTGTGTCATTATTACGAGTGCAAATATACGGCAGTTTTCCATATCTGCAAGTGTTTCGCAAACTTTTTTTTAATTTTTTTTGGCGTTTTTAGCCAAACTTTTGTTTCTCAACAAGGTAAGTCGTCAAAATTTTTTCAAATTTTTCATCGACTGAAACCGGGACATACTTAATTCGGTACAGCATACAGGTCTCCTCTACTTTTTTAAAGTAGGCATCTACCAATTTTTCATACTCCGATTTTACATTTTCTGCAAAAAGGTTCACTTCTTCCCCCGATTCAAGGTCAATAAATTTCCTCGGAGCGTTATCAAAATCAAAATTAAACTCGGTTTTCTTGTCCATTACATGAAACAAAACCACTTTATGCTTATTATGTTTTAAATGTTGCAGTGCATTAAATAGTGCCTCGTCATTTCCGGGCTGAAACATATCGGTAAATAATATGATCATAGAACGGCGGTGCATTTTTTGTGCAATCTGGTGTAAAAAGGTTGTTGTATCGGTAGCCTTGCTTCTGCCCGGCGATTCCAAGACACCTTCAAGTTTATTCAACAGCATACGATGATGTCTTCCGCTGCCTTTTTCGGGCGCGTAGAACTCATAACTATCAGAATACACACTTAGCCCTACTGCATCGCGCTGGTGCTTTAGCAGCTCCATTAACACCGCCGATGCCAAAACCGAAAATCCTATCTTGTTTTCATAGAACTGCTGCCCCTGCTTAAGCTTAGGATAATGCATAGATGATGAATTATCTACTATTATATGACAGCGCAGGTTGGTTTCTTCCTCATAGCGCTTGGTATACAACCTGTCGGTACGGGCAAAAAGCTTCCAGTCGATATGCCTGGTGCTTTCTCCCGGATTATATACCTTATGCTCGGCAAACTCTGAAGAGAATCCGTGAAACGGACTCTTATGCATACCCGATATAAAACCTTCCACGATTTGGTTGGCTAATAATTCGAGATGCGAAAAACTGGATATTTTTTGTAACTGGCCTTCTAACTTCATAATTTCAAATGTAAGGAATTGACTCAAATTAAACTAATGGATTTGCAAGCCCAAATCGGTGTAAACAAAAAAGATCTGCATGGCTTTAACCACACAGATCTTTCTATAATCGATTTTAGTATCCTTTAGTATAACTGTTGAAGGCTTGCGGTATCAAACGCTTTCAATTCATCAAAACGCTGCAGTTTTACTTTCTGCACCCATTCCGGATCCTGAAGCAATGCACGCCCTATGGCAACCATATCAAAATCGCCACGCTCAAAACGGCGAAGCATATCGCTCATCTCGGCAGTTTCAGATCCTCCACCTTTTGTAAACAATTCCATTACATCACTGTTCAGGCCGACAGACCCTACGGTTATGGTAGGCTGGCCTGTAACTTTTTTAATCCATCCGGCAAGATTAAGGTCGCTGCCTTCAAATTCGTTTTCCCAATACCTTCTCTGTGATGCATGAAAAATATCAACACCCGCATCAACCAACGGTTTTAGCCATTCTTCCATTTCTGACGGATTATCAACAAGCTTTACAGCATAATCCTGTTGTTTCCATTGCGAAAGGCGGAAAATAATAACCATATCCGGCCCCACTGCCGCACGCATCGCTTTTACAACATCTACAGCAAAACGGCTTCTTTCTTTTAATGTTTTACCACCATACTCGTCTGTACGGTTATTGGTGGTCTCCCAGAAAAACTGATCGATAAGGTAACCGTGTGCTCCATGTATCTCAAAAGCATCAAATCCAAGATTCTTAGCATTAAGGGCAGCATCGGCAAAAGCTTTAATTGTAACTTCTATATCCTGAAGCGTCATTGTATCGGGGCTTTCAAATGGGGCAGGTGCTTCCCATCCCATTGGTGTATTACCAACATGCCATAACTGAGGCGCAATTTTACCATTGGCAGCGTGAACATCCTGCACTACCTTTTTCCATCCGTTAAGGGCAGCTTCTCCATGAAAGTCGGGGATATCCTTTTGATTTTTAGCTGATGGGCGATTAATAACTGTACCTTCTGTAATAATAAGGCCAACTTCCGCCGCTGCTCTACGTGCATAATAATCGGCAACAAGCTGGGTTGGTACGCCGTCGGTAGCAAAAGTACGTGTCATAGGAGCCATTACAAACCTGTTTCTCAGGGTTAGGCCTTTGTATTGAAAGGGAGCAAAAAGCGATTCGAAATTCATTGTATACATTATTTAATTAGAGACAGCAAAGTGCTATCTGTCTTATTTTATTTTAGCATTGCAAAGTAAAGCATAATAGTCTACATTTGTAACTATCAATAGTATATTGTGGTAACCTCCAAGTAACCTGACATGAAAAACGACGTTTTTAGATATAGCAATTGTCCGATGCACCGGTCTATGGCAATACTCGGCACCAAATGGAAACCGATAGTTATTTATGTTTTAAGGTCACGCACCGCCCGTTTCGGACAAATACATGCTGCCATAGGATCAATCTCTAAAAAAGTTCTTACTTCTACTTTAAAAGAGCTGGAAGCAGATGGTATCCTATTAAGGAAAGAATTTAAAGAACTTCCGCCAAGGGTAGAATACACACTGACCGAAAAAGGAAAAACGCTTTTACCAATAATTATAGAGCTTGCCAAATGGGATAATGAACATTATGAGCACAACAAACTGTCTCACCCAAAAGCAACAGAAGCTGCTGTTGCCGATTTATAATAAAAGAGCCCACTAATAATTAGTGGGCTCTTTTATGTTGAAAGGCTTTGTGCTTATGATAATAAAGCGTCAATAGCATCTGTGTATGTCTTTTTAGGAGCAACACCTACCTGACGGCCTACTACTTCTCCGTTTTGGAAAACCAATACCGTAGGGATGTTTCTAACACCATATTTAGCAGCAAATTCCTGGTTAGCATCTACATCTACTTTACCAACTACAGCTTTACCTTCGTACTCTGTGTTGATTTCATCGATGATTGGACCAACCATACGACATGGTCCGCACCATGCTGCCCAAAAGTCTACTAATACAGGTTTGTCTGATTTTAATACTACATCTTCAAATGTAGCATCGGTTATTGCTTGTGCCATTATATTTTTTCTTTAAAATTAGTTTTAGATAACAAATTTACGATTTAATATTAATTTTTCTGTTAAAGATATATTAGTTTTAGCTATACACAGATAGACGTAATTTATCCGGAATTTTAATTCAGTTTAAAGTTCAACTGAAGTTTTTCCAGCTCCTGTAGTAACTCATTGCTAATCTTGACCTTTAACCTGCGGCTTGGCATAACCAGTTTGGTTACCACCTGTATATCTTCAACGTCTGTCATTACAGGTTCTACAACTTCCTGATCAAACTCGTCTACTTCGTCAGTTGCTTCTTTTGGCGGCGCAGCCGAAGCAGCAACTTCAACCTGCCTGATAACTTTTTTAAGTTCCATTACCTCAAAAGTTACATTATTGTCTCCGGTATTGGCCCTGAATAATTCATTAAGTGTTGCTATAACCTGCTCCTGAAGCTCTGCTATATTAAACTGAATAATAAGTTTCTTAGCAAAGGTGGTTAATACATCCTGAAGATACTGTATCGCAATAAACTGCAGCCTCGGTTCTCCTTTTTTACCTTCGGCATTCGTCCACCCTTCCTTAACAAGCACACGCATATAGGTAAAGTTATTACCAATAAGGAAATGCCTGAACTTAAGGTATTCTTCGCCGTATATCCTAAATTCGTAACTCTCGTCATAACCTTCCAGCATAAACGATGCCCAGCCCTTGCCGTTTTTGGCAACCCTGTGCATAACGTTAGATATAATACCTCCAAAACTAAGCGTCTTGGTAACGTGCTGGTCCAGGTTTTTAAGTGCTTCCAGCCTGGCATTACAGAAGTATTTCATCTCGAACTTATAATCGTCAAGCGGATGCCCCGATATATAAATACCAACCACTTCTTTTTCTTTCGCCAGTTTTTCCATTGTACTCCATTCTTCGCATGGCGGCACTACAGGCTCCGGAATCTGAACCTCACTGGCTTCGCCGAATAAACTTACCTGCGAGGAGTTTTCGTTCTCCTGGAATTTATTACCATACCGCACGGCTTTCTCAAGGAAAGAAATATTCTCACTGGCATCCATGTGGAAATACTGCGCCCTGTGCGTTGCTGTAAAGCAATCGAAACCACCTGCGAGCGCAAGGTTTTCAAATGCTTTTTTATTAGCTGCACGAAGGTCTATACGTTTAGCAAGGTCAAATATCGATTTGTAAGTCGCGTCTTTTCTGTTCACTACAATGGTATCTACAGCACCTGCACCCACACCTTTAATAGCGCCCATACCAAAACGTACCGCACCCCTGTCGTTTACCGTAAATTTATAGAACGACTCGTTAACGTCCGGCCCAAGAACTTCAAGTCCCATACGTTTACATTCTTCCATGAAGAAGGTAACCTGCTTAATATCGTTCATGTTATTGGAAAGTACCGCCGCCATGTATTCTGCCGGATAATGTGCCTTAAGGTAAGCCGTTTGATAAGCCACCCATGCATAACACGTAGAGTGCGACTTGTTGAAGGCGTAACTTGCAAAGGCCTCCCAGTCTTTCCATATTTTTTCGAGTACTTTAGGGTCATGCCCTTTTTCAGCAGCCTGTTCTACGAACTTAGGCTTCATCTTATCCAGTACGTCTTTTTGTTTTTTACCCATCGCTTTACGCAAAACGTCGGCCTCACCTTTGGTAAAGCCAGCCAGCTTTTGCGACAGAAGCATTACCTGCTCCTGGTATACCGTAATACCATAGGTCTCCTTTAGGTATTCTTCGCAGGCATCAAGGTCATACTTAATCTCTTCCTCGCCATTTTTTCTTCGTACGAAACTCGGAATATACTCCAAAGGCCCCGGACGGTAAAGGGCATTCATGGCAATAAGGTCGGCAAATACAGTAGGCTTAAGATCCTTCATGTATTTCTGCATGCCGGGCGATTCGTACTGAAACACCCCTACCGTTTCACCACGCTGGAACAGCTCATACGTCTTAACATCATCAATAGGGAACGACTCAGGGTCGAGATCTATATTGTGCTTATATTTTACAAGCTTAACCGTATCTTTAATAAGGGTAAGGGTCTTCAGACCCAGGAAGTCCATCTTAAGCAATCCGGCACTTTCTACGACCGAGTTATCAAACTGGGTAACATAAAGGTCGGAGTCTTTTGCGACCGATACCGGAACGAAATTGGTAATATCATCAGGTGTAATAATTACACCACATGCGTGGATACCTGTATTACGTAACGACCCTTCCAGAACTTTTGCCTGCTGGATGGTTTCACCGGTAAGGTCGCCGCCATCGGCAAGGGCAATAAGCTCAACAACTTTTTCGTATTCCTCGGCGCGCAATGCAGCTTTAAGCGCATTGGCATCGAGGTTAAATATTTTAGCAAGCTTAAGGTTAGGAATAAGCTTAGCAATTTTATCAGCTTCAAACAATGGCAGGTCAAGCACCCTTGCTGTGTCACGAATAGACGATTTTGCCGCCATGGTACCATAGGTAATAATCTGCGCTACCTGGCTTGCGCCATATTTATTGATAACGTAGTCCATAACACGCCCACGCCCCTCGTCATCAAAGTCGATATCAATATCGGGCATTGATACACGGTCAGGATTAAGGAAACGCTCAAAAAGGAGGTCGTACTTAATAGGGTCAATATTGGTGATTCCTAAACAGTAGGCCACCGCAGATCCCGCAGCCGATCCCCTTCCCGGCCCTACCGAAACACCCATATTACGGGCTTCGGCGATAAAATCCTGTACAATAAGAAAGTATCCCGGGTAACCACTGTTCTCAATGGTCTTTAATTCAAAATCAAGACGCTCACGAATATCATCTGTAATTTCAGGGTAACGCCTTGCAGCACCTTTATAGGTAAGATCCCTCAGGAATTTGTTCTCACCACGTTTACCACCATCGGCTTCATCTTCAACAACAAGAAACTCTTCCGGAATATCAAATTTAGGAAGCAGTACATCCCTGTACAGGGAATAAATTTCAACTTTGTCAACTATCTCCTGAATGTTAGCAATAGCCTCGGGTATATCTTTAAAAAGATCCTTCATCTCATCGCCCGACTTGAAATAGTATTCGTTATTTGGAAGCCCGTAACGGAAACCACGGCCACGGCCAATTGGCGTTGCCTGTTTTTCACCGTCTTTTACACACAGTAAAATATCGTGTGCATGCGAGTTCTCCTTATCTACATAATAGGTATTATTAGTAGCTATAAGCTTAACATTATTTTTACGGGCCAGCGATATAAGCGTTTGGTTAACACGGTTTTCATCTTCCTGCCCGTGGCGCATTAATTCTATATAGAAATCATCGCCAAACATGTTTTTCCACCATAACAATGCTTCTTCAGCCTGGTTTTCACCAATATTCAGGATTTTATTAGGCACCTCGCCATATAAGTTACCCGACAGTACCATGATATCTTCCTTGTACTGCTCTATAACTTTTTTGTCGATCCTCGGTACATAATAAAATCCGGCAGTATAGGCTATAGACGACATTTTAGCCAGATTATGATAGCCTTTTTTATTCTTGGCCATCAATACTATCTGGTAACCGTTGTCTTTACGGGTTTTGTCCTTGTGGTCTTCGCACACAAAAAATTCAACCCCAACTATAGGCTTCATAACAACCTCTGTAGGTTGTTCACCATTTTCTACAGCAGCTTTATTCTTTGCTTCGGCAGCCTTATTGTGGTTTAAAACATTACTAACAAAATGAAACGCCCCCATCATATTACCGTGATCGGTCATGGCTACAGCTGGCATTTTATATCTGGCAGCAGCTTTTACCAATTCGGGCACCGAAATGGTAGATTGTAATACCGAAAACTGTGTATGGTTGTGCAGGTGTACAAAATCTACATCGGCAATATTAAGCGAAACACCCGGCGACTGTGGCTGCTGTACCGCCTGTGCAGATTGCAGTTTCTCAAGGCGTTTTCTAACTTCCTCTGATGCCTGCTTAAGATTTATGTGTTTTAAACCAATAAGCTGAATAGGTTCAGGGTTGGCTAAAGCAAAATCCTGAAAATAGGCTGATGGCACATCAAGCTCCTGAGGTGTAAACACCTGCTTTTTTATCAGCTCCAGGAAACAGCGTGTTGTAGCCTCAACGTCGGCAGTTGCATTGTGGGCTTCGCCGAATGGCACTCCAAATAAATACTGGTGCAGCTCGGTTAGCGTTGGAAGTTTAAATCGACCACCACGACCACCCGGCAGCTTAAGTAAATCGGCAGTAACCTCGGTACAGGTATCCAGTATTTTCATAGACGCCATAGGGCTGTCTACACCCATGCGGTAAAACTCAGACCCCATGATGTTAACGTCGAAACCTACGTTCTGCCCAACTATAAATTTAGATTTAGAAAGTGCTATATTAAACTTCTCTAATACCTCGGCAAGATCTACACCCTGCTCTATGGCAAGATCTGTAGAAATACCATGAATACGCTCGGCATCATACGGAATATTAAAGCCATCGGGCCTTACCATATAATCCTGGTGCTCTACCAATCTACCCATCTCGTCATGCAGCTGCCATGCTATCTGTATACAGCGCGGCCAGTTATCAGTGTCGGTAATTGGGGCATCCCAGCGTTTGGGTAATCCGGTTGTTTCAGTGTCAAATATCAGGTACATACCAACTTAAGGATTTTATTGTGGAAGTTTTATTGTAAAGCATATACTTAGCAGCATACACCCCAAAAATACGATTTTTTAAAAAATAAGGAAGCATTAAGTTATGAACAAACGCCGACATAGAAACACAGGACTTTTCTTTCATTATATCAGTAAAGCTTATTTTTTTTTTAAAAGGCAGAAAACCGATTTATTTTACTTTAGGAGTAGGCATAAAAAAATCCCGACTCAAAAGAGCCGGGATAAAATATATATATCGTATTTGGAATATCTATTTTTAGTTACTTACTAGTAACGTCCTCCACGGTTGTAATCTCCACCACCACGGTTGTTGTCTCTGTTAAAGCCACCACCACCGCTACGGTTGTTGTCTCTGTTGAAACCACCACCTGTACGGTTATTGTTGAAGCTTCTTCTTTCACCTTCCGGTTTCGGCTCAGACTTATTTACAACAATAGTTCTGCCTGCTACAGTAGCACCGTTAAGTTCATCGATAGCTTTTTGAGCCTCATCGTCGTTTGACATCTCTACGAAGCCAAAACCTTTACTTCTACCTGTAAATTTATCAGTAATAATTTTCACTGATTCTACAGCGCCATAAGCCTCAAAAGACTCTCTTAAATCTGCCTCCTCTAAACTGAACGGAAGGCTACCTACGAATATGTTCATAAAAAAAAAATTTGTTCGGTGTTTATACTTCTTACAAATGTAACCTTATTTAGTTATAAAACAACTTATTATTTTTTTTTAATACAAATTTAAGACTTAGCCTTGGTTATGTACTAAAAAAGCCACCTAAAGGGTGGCTTATCTATTATATTATAATATGTTACATTATTGTTGCACTGTAAGAGGCACTTTATAAAATACCGCTCTCTGATAGTTTACAATTTCACCAAGGCTGTTTACAGCGTTGAAGTAAAATGACCCCGAAATATATCCGTTTCCATCTGTAGCAGCAAGATTATTATCACCCGGCATACCCATTGTAATTTGTCCGTTACCTAACTGCGCGCCTGTCTGGTAAAGCTCAGTTATACCGTCAACATCCAGCGAATATGTTGCTTTATTAAGCTCATCGTTCCCTAAAATATGTACAGACGCCACAGGAATACCATCCTGAGGTTTATCTGCCGGAGTACCCGGAACAGGGTTAGCTATTCTAAGTGTTATTGTTTCGAAGCCGTTTGTAGCTGTAATACTTACCGAATTACCCGATTTAGCCGCCGAAAATTCTGTCGCTTTCCACAGCTCATCATCTTTAAAGCCCTGCACTGCCGGGTTGTTGAACTTTACATCTTCTTCACATGAGGCAAATGCAACCAGCAATACTAAAAGTGATAAAATTTTTTTCATTATTAAATAGTTAGAAAGGGTCATTCAAATTTTACAACGACAAAAATAGTTTTTTATAGAATATATCCTAATCAAAATAGAATAAATCACAATAAAAATTAAAAAACAGGATTAAATTAAGGCTACTAAATCATAAAAAAACAGTTTACACATTATAGTATAGTAAAGTTTTATATATTTGCACCCTAATTTTAACGAGGTCGGGAACCTCACATTAATCACAAGATTATGCCTGTAAAAATCAGATTACAAAGACACGGTAAAAAAGGAAAACCTTTTTACTGGGTAGTAGCAGCGGACAGCCGCTCTAAAAGAGATGGTAAATTCCTTGAAAAACTAGGAACTTACAATCCAAACACTAACCCTGCAACGATTGACCTTAATCTTGACAGCGCTGTACAATGGCTTCACAACGGAGCTCAGCCCACAGATACTGCAAGAGCAATCCTTTCTTATAAAGGTGCTTTACTTAAACACCACCTTGATGGAGGTGTTCGTAAAGGTGCACTTTCTCAGGAGCAGGCTGATGCTAAATTAGCACAGTGGCTAGATGAGAAAGCTGGAAAAGTTGACGCTAAAAAACAAGGACTTTCTCAAGCTGAAGCTGATGCTAAAGCTAAAGCATTTGCTGCTGAACAGAAAGTTAACGCAGATCGTATTGCTGCTGCTAAACAAGCTGAAGCTGACGCTATCGCTGCTGCAACGCCAGCAGAAGAGGCTCCGGCTGAAGAAGTTGCTGAAACAGAAACTACGGAAGAAAACAACGAAGAAACTCAAGCTTAATTATAGTTAGCGATATATGCGTAAAGAAGATTGTTTCTATTTAGGTAAGATCGCTAAAAAATTTAGCTACAAAGGTGAAGTCCTTATCTGGTTAGATACGGACGAACCCGAGTTGTATGAAGACATGGAATCGGTGTTTGTTGAACAAAACAAACACCTGGTTCCATTTTTTATTGTTAGCTCCTCACTACACAAAGGCGATTTCCTAAGAACCCGCTTTGAAGATATAGACAGTGAAGAAGATGCCGATAAAATTATGGGTTCTGCAGTTTACCTACCCCTTACTGCATTACCAAAACTGGAAGGAGATAAATTTTATTTCCATGAAGTTATTGGCTTTGATGCCGAAGACGAACGCTTAGGTAACATTGGCAAGATCGTATCTATAAACGACAGCTCTGCACAACCACTTTTTGAAATACTTAAAGGAGAAGTAGAAATACTTATCCCGATGATAGACGACTTTATCGTTAAGATAGACCGCGAAAACAAAAAAGTTGTACTTAACACTCCGGAAGGATTAGTAGACCTATACCTTAATAGTTAATATTTAGGTTACCGGTTCATAGTTGTAAGTTGCTGGACATAGTATTGTATCTAGTATTGAAGTCTGTCATCTATCCTCCCCTGTGTATTATCTCAATTCTAACATCTCATTTAAAAAATGTTCCAATTCAAGCAATTTACAATCCAGCAGGATAAATGTGCAATGAAAGTAGGCACCGATGGTGTATTGCTTGGCGCATGGGCTCCTATAGACCATACTCCTTACAGCATACTGGATATTGGCGCAGGCACCGGGGTAATAGCACTTATGCTTGCCCAACGCAGCTATGCCGAACAAATTGATGGTATTGAGATTGATGAAGATGCTTACGAACAGGCAGTAGATAATTTTGAGAATTCACCGTGGGCTGACCGTCTGTTTTGCTACCACGCAGGACTGGACGAATTTATGGATGAGCCGGAAGATGAATACGACCTTATAGTAGCCAACCCTCCTTTTTATACCGATGGGTATTTTTCTGATGACGAACAACGCAACAAAGCTCGCTTTACAGAATCGCTCCCCTTTGAAGACCTTGCAGAAGCATCAGGGCTATTACTTTCTGAAAATGGCGTACTGGCAGTTATCATTCCGTTTAAGGAAGAAGAAAAATTTATAGAACTCGCTAAGGAAGAAGAACTATATCCTTTTAAAATAACCCGTGTAAAAGGAACTCCCACTACCGAAGTTAAACGCAGCCTTATGGCGTTTAGCAGGGATAAAAAGGCAATAGCAATCGATGAGCTTACCATAGAAATTGAACGCCACAATTATACCGATGCCTATATTTCCCTTACCAAAGATTTTTACCTGAAAATGTAATTACTTACGCACCACTTTTAACCCAAAGTTTGGCGCTACAAGTATACTTTTCGAAGGCTCCTTTTTAAAGCTATATTTAAAATCAGCCTTTATAGACTTATTGCAGTTTTTCCAAAAACCACTGTCTTTTCTTCCATATACTTCTGCCCAACCGCAATAATTTTCTTTAGTTGTAGGATGAAAATCAATCCTGGTTAAATCTTTAAATTTAATCCCTTTTTTCGCATTACCACTATCATCAAAATACCCCACAAGTTCAAGACTCACAAAAAGTCCGTTTTGAGGCATTATTATTACATATTCGGATAAATCAACTTCAACCACACCTTTTTGTCCCGGATCAATATTTACTGTAATTTCTTTTGTCTTAATCTCGTTACCCGGAATATAAGACGGATATGAAATAGTATCATTATCAACATAGATATCCTGCATATACCCTTTCTTTTCATAAAAACGCACGTGCAGTTTTGTATTGTATTTAGCGCGATCTACTTTAAAAAGAAACGCTTTCAGAGCGGCACCCTCCCCTATAGTATTCTCAAAATAATATGCCTCTTTGCCCAACCCCTGCCTTTTCCTTGATTTATCATTAAATTCTCCCAGTAAAATTTCACCCGGAGAATTTACCACAACCTCATTAAGTGAATAGGTAGTCATTTTTTCGCTGTTAGCGATTTCGGCTGCAGCCAAAACATTGCCCTGGGCATACAGACCCAGACTAAAAAAAATAGCGGAAATAAGTAGCGCTTGTTTCATAATGTAATTGGATTTGGTTGAGACATATAAAACTACAAATTACATTCACATAATGTACATAAATTTTTACACCTCATTTTAACCAAGTTTCAAACCAACGCAAGCTATAACGATATAGCTTTAAAAATTACAACATTTTTTTATTGAATTGTTAGAATACTTAGTTACTTTTGTTCCCGTTAAAACATCAAGCAAATGAGACCCGATCTTTTCCAGGCACCCGATTATTACCTGTTAGACGAACTTTTATCTGACGAACATAAAATGGTGCGCGACGCTGCCCGCGAATGGGTTAAGCGTGAAGTATCTCCTATTATAGAAGACTATGCCCAAAAAGCAGAATTCCCTAAACAAATTATAAAAGGCTTAGCAGACATTGGTGCTTTTGGCCCTTATATACCCGAAGAATATGGCGGCGCAGGCCTTGACCAGATTTCGTACGGACTAATAATGCAGGAAATTGAGCGCGGCGACAGTGGTGTTCGTTCTACTGCATCGGTGCAATCATCTCTTGTTATGTACCCAATCTGGAAATACGGTAACGAAGAGCAACGAATGAAATACCTTCCTAAACTTGCTTCAGGCGAGTTCATGGGGTGTTTTGGCCTTACCGAACCTGATTACGGATCTAACCCCGGCGGTATGATTACCAACTTTAAAGACATGGGCGACCATTATCTTTTAAACGGTGCAAAAATGTGGATATCTAACGCTCCGTTTGCCGACATTGCAGTAGTATGGGCTAAAGATGAAGCAGGCCGTATTCACGGACTTATTGTGGAACGCGGTATGGAAGGATTTACAACTCCGGAAACACATAATAAATGGTCGCTTAGGGCTTCGGCAACAGGTGAGCTTATTTTTGACAATGTAAAGGTACCTAAAGAAAACCTGCTGCCTAACAAATCGGGACTGGGCGCGCCACTTGGCTGCCTTGATTCTGCACGTTACGGTATCGCATGGGGCGCTATAGGTGCTGCTATGGACTGTTACGATACTGCGCTTCGTTACGCTCAGGAACGCGTTCAGTTTGACAAGCCCATTGCCGCAACGCAGCTTCAGCAGAAAAAACTTGCCGAAATGATTACCGAAATCACTAAAGCACAACTACTTACATGGAGGCTGGGTGTACTCCGTAACGAAGGCAAAGCTACAACAGCACAGATATCTATGGCAAAACGCAACAACGTAGATATGGCTATAAACATAGCACGAGAGGCCCGCCAGATATTAGGTGGTATGGGTATTACCGGCGAATATTCTATCATGCGCCATATGATGAACTTAGAAAGTGTTATTACCTATGAAGGTACACACGACATACACCTTCTTATTACAGGTATGGATATTACAGGCCACGCCGCGTTTAAATAAAATACAACCTAACCTATTTTCTATACCACACCGCAATTTATCCTGCGGTGTTTTTTTTGCAATAAAGTTGTTAACAGAAAACCTTTTCGGTACACAAAACGTATATTTTAAAAACGGCAATCCTCAATAATCCAGCTTAGATTGCGTTAGTATTATGTTAGGCAAATAATCGGGCATTATCTTTGTATTGATAAAATTGATATAAATAATCGGACATTTCGCCGAAGCTTTTTTAATTTTGTAAAAAATATCGCTATGAACACCGCTACTATTAACAGTAGTATCAATCCCCAAAAGGAGCTGCTGTTACAACACTCACTTTACGGCAAAGTAAGAACAATTGAAGATCTTAGACATTTTCTTGAAGGGCATGTATATGCCGTTTGGGATTTTATGTCTTTACTTAAAGCGTTGCAGTCTAAACTTACCTGTACTTCTACACCGTGGCTGCCCGTTGGCAATCCCGAGATACGCTATCTTATAAACGAGATAGTGCTTGCCGAAGAGACAGACATTAATGCCGACGGAAAAAGGCAGAGCCATTATGAAATGTATGTAGATGCTATGGATGCCTGCGGGGCAGACACAGCCACTATTGCTGCTTTTCTTGACGATGTAGAAACAACCCAGAATATTTTTGTTTCTATTAAACAAAGCGGACTTAATGATAACATTAAAGCTTTTCTCGATTTTACATTCAGGGTTATAGAACAGGGCAAACCGCACGAAATTGCCGCCGCATTTACGTTTGGGCGCGAAGACCTTATACCATCTATGTTTACAGAGATACTAAGAAATTTTCAGAATAATTTTCCCGAAACAAACTTGGATAAGCTTATTTACTATTTTGAAAGGCATATTGAGCTGGACGCTGATGAGCATGGCCCTATGGCAATGCAGATGATAGCCGAGCTTTGTGGTAGCGATGCCCAGAAATGGAAAGAAGTGGAAGATATATCTATACTTGCACTAGAAAAGAGGATAGGCCTCTGGAATGGTATAGAAGAAAATATGATGCAGCACGATATGGCATCTATATAATAAAAACCGGCTTAGGCCGGTTTTCTTTTTCTTACAAAATATCTCAAACTTTAACAGTCCTGTATTTTTTATTTGATGTTTTTTAGCTTGTTTTGTAGCTATTTAGCTAATCAATGTGAAATTTGATAATTTCATATAAACCATTTAAAAAAACCACGAATGAAAAAAATTACTTTTAAGGTTTCATTTCTTGTTTTTGCCGGTATGTTTGTCTTTACTGCTAGCGCACAGCAAAAACAAAACGGAACCAAAAAATTCGGGAAACCTTTTACAGCAGTTTCAAATTATTGTGCAACCCAGGAGTACGAAGAACAACTACGTTTAAAAGACACTAAAAGAGCTTCAGCACAAGAATTTGAACAATGGCTTGCGCCAAAAATTACAGAAGCAAAAGCAAAAAGACTTCAAAAAGATGGACAAGGGACTAATGAGGTTGTTACCATCCCCGTTGTTTTCCACGTCATTCACAATGATAAAGCCATTGGTGTAGATGAAAATCTATCAGAAGAACAATTGTTATCTCAAATACGTGTTCTTAATGACGATTTTAGAAGAGCCGCAGATACTCCCGGATTTAATGACCATGCAGATGGAGGCGATATGGAAATTGAATTTGGTCTTGCCAAACGTACTCCTAACGGCCTACCTTCTACAGGTATTGTGCGTTATAATATTGGAGATGATAACGGATGGCTTCAGGAAGAAGTTGAACTCATAAAAACACAAACACAATGGGACCCTTCTAAATATCTTAATATCTGGATATTTGACGAAATAAATATCGCTGGTGGTTACCTTGCAGGGTACGCACAATTTCCTACAGAATCCGGACTTGACGGACTTGAAGGCCAAACAGAGACAGCTAATACAGATGGTGTTGCCCTGGGCGCAAAATATGTAGGATCTCAAGTATATTATCCGGAAGGTATTTATGACGAAGCAAGGAATATGGGACGCACTGCAAGCCATGAAATTGGTCACTTTTTTGGTTTAAGACACATATGGGGCGATACGAATAACTGCACAGGTTCAGATTATTGTGATGATACTCCGTTTGCATTTACTGCAACACAAGGATGCCCTGAAGGACCTGTAGACACATGCCCTACTCAACCGGGTAACGACATGATACAAAACTACATGGATTACACTAACGACTCGTGCCTTAATATCTTTACTAAAAATCAGAAAGACAGGATGCAGGCCGTTTTAAATGCATCTCCACGAAGAAAGTCATTAACTACATCGGATAGCTTTGTACCGGGTACAGCCAGTCTTGATAATGATGGAGCAATTTATCTGCTACCTTTCGCTACAAACTGTGGAAATACTTTCTCACCGGTAATTTCGGTTGCTAACACAGGTTCAAACGAAATAACATCTGCTATTATTAGCTACCAGGTAGATAATAATCCTGCTGTAACATACAATTGGACAGGCTCGCTTAACACTGCAACTGATGCCAGGATAGAATTGCCACAATTATCAGTATTTGCCGAAGGCGAACATACTTTCTCTGCAACTTTGGTTTCAGTTAACGGCAACATGGCCTTGGTGAATAATAACACCAGAACCAATGAATTTTATTACGAGCCTATAGATGAAAATTCTATATATGATACAGAAACGATTAAAATTACCGTTCAGCCTGACTTAAAAGGGTCTGAAATACAATGGTTCTTTATGGATAGCAATCAGGAGATCCTTGCTTACGGATTTGGATATCCGGACTCTGAAGACGGAGAACTTCCTGCTGCCGATGTACAGACGATAACTGTAGACAACAATGCCTGTTATGCCTTTGTTATTATTGATATGGCTGAAAACGGAATTTGCTGTACAAATGGCAACGGTTTCTTTAGAGTAGAAACAAGTGATGGAACTGTTATAACAGAAGGTAGCGACTATGGTTTTTATTCTGAGGCATTAATTGGTATCAATGTTGTCTTGGGCAATAAAAACTTTGAAAAAGGCAATGGCATCGTATTATACCCTAACCCGGCAAATAACATCTTAAATATTGCAACTGCCAACTCAGCGGATATGCCCGAAAACTATACAGTATATAATAGTCTTGGACAAGTGATGGGCAGCGGCACAGTAACATCTGAACTTCAAGCATTGGATATTGCGAAATATGCACAGGGCGTTTACTTTGTTAAGCTTACTAAAGGCAGCGAAACTAAGACGCTTCAGTTTATTAAAAACTAAAATTATACATTGATACTTAAGCCCCATAGTTAATATATGGGGCTTTTTATTTGTAGAATCTTTTAACAACAAATTATCGCGAGATATTAAGCAATCTGATTTACCGCTAAAAAAATAGGGTTTACCGCAATTATTCTACAGAACAGGGTTTTCTGAGTAGTTTTGGTGATTATGCAAACACCTAACAAAAAAGTTCCTTTTTACCTTCTTCATATTTTAGGAAGCGTTCTTTTTATAAGTATACCTATATTTTCATCGCCCGATTTTGGGAGATCTTCTCATTTGTTTGATATTGCTCCTTTTCAAAGAAATTTCCTTAATTACATTTTGTTACTGGTGTTTTTCTACGCCAACTATTCCTATTTTTTGCCAAGGTTTTATTTTAAGGAAAAAAAGATTGTATTTATCGTCTGTATTGCCTTTAGCTACGCAATCATAACTTTTGCACCCGCGTTGCTTATTCATGATGGCCTCTCATCTCGCCAGCCTTTGCTTCCGCCTCCCGGCACACCTGTACATACTGTAATACCGATGCTGCAAAACGGATCGATATTCAATTTCCTTTTGGTATTTACACTTGGCTTTCTGCTAAAAATAAACAAGCGTTTGGAATACATTCAAAATGAAAAATTAAAATCAGAAGTATCCTATTTAAGAGCGCAGATAAAACCTCATTTTTTGTTTAACACACTTAACAGCATTTATGCCTTAACGCTTGAAAAATCAGATTCTGCTCCCGAAGCCGTTCTTAAACTTTCGTCAATGATGCGTTATGTAGTTACCGAAAGCAGCCGTAAAAGTGTATCGCTTGACAAGGAAATAGAATACATAAAAAATTATATAAGCCTGCAGCAGTTAAGAATGGATGATAGTTTGCCATTGTCTTTTAAAATTACCGGAAGCGCTATTGGTAAAAGCATTTCCCCGCTTGTACTCATACCCTTTATAGAAAATGCTTTTAAATATGGCATAAATGCAGAGGAAGATTCTGCTATAGCAATAAACATAGATATAAATGATAACGGCATCGATCTCACTATAAAAAACAATAAGGTAAACATACAGATTACTGAAGATGAAAAAACCGCCAACGGTATAGAAAACACCCGCCAACGGTTAGCATACCTTTACCCGAATAAACATAAATTGCTTATCTTTGATAAAGAAACTACATTTACAGTTAATTTATCTATAAATCTGTCATGATAAAAGCAATTGCTATAGACGATGAACCCCTGGCGTTAAAAATTATTGAACATTTTTGCAAGCAGGTAGATTTTATCGAGCTTGAAAAAACTTTTACAAAAACCGATGAAGCACTTAAGCATATAAAAAAATTCCCTGTAGACCTTCTTTTTCTTGATATACAGATGCCCGGTAAAAACGGCATCGATTTTTACCGACAATTAAATAACGAGGTTATGGTTATATTCACTACAGCGTATAGCGAATATGCGGTGGAAGGATTTAACATCAATGCATTAGATTATTTATTGAAACCTTTTTCTCAGGAAAGATTTATGCAGGCTGCCGAAAAAGCAAAGAAAGAAGTTAACGGCAGAAAAAACACTATAGAGCACAATCATTTACTTATAAGGGCAGATTATAAACTTCACAGAATAGAATTTGAGGATATAATGCTTATTGAAGGGTTAGATGACTATATACGGATACATTTGAAAACCAAATCTGTTATTACGGCCAGGCTTTCAATGAAAGGCATCCTCGAAAAACTGCCACCGGCACTCTTTATACGAGTTCACCGATCGTACATTATACCTATTAAAAAAGTAAAAACTCTTTACAATAAGACGATTCAGATTGAAGATTTTGTAATACCAATCGGAGACACGTATAAAGACGAAGTAAACAAACATCTTTAAACACACTGTTAGCAGGCTACAAATTATTTGTTTCAATTAATTTTCCATCTTACGTTATTAAAGAAATTCTTAATATAACCATGTTTTACAGAATAAAAAATGGATTAGATTAACAAAACTTTAATATTTAACAGTAAATACTTTTACATTACGCTGAATTTAAATAAATTGCGCAAAAATTTACCTTTGAAATGAGAAAAACTATTACTCCAAAAAGCATGCTGCTTACTATGTTCCTGGCTGCATCTTTCTTATCTAATGCTCAGGAACAGCCAAAAGCATTTGGAAAATACCCAATAACTCCCGGTCCTGATGGATTTGTTCGTTGTGCAACTGTTGAAAATGAACTCCACCTTAGAGACAAGTTTGCTAAAAGAGCCAGTGAGTTAGAATTTGAAAAATGGATTGATACAAAAATCGAAGAAGCAAAAGCGGAAAGGTTGGCTAACCCAAAATCCGGCAATGCTGTAAAAATGATTCCTGTTGTTGTTCACGTAATACATAATGGCGATGCATTAGGATCAAACGAAAATATTTCGTTAGCACGTGTGCAAACTCAGATTGAGGTTCTTAACGAAGACTATTCACAGGCAGCAGGAACAAACGCTGAAAACCTTTATGAAATACAGGCAGCTGTAAATACAGGAGTACAGTTTTGCCTTGCAAAAATAAGGCCCGATGGCTCAACATTTGACGGTGTAGACAGAGTATATGTGAATGTTCCCCAATATACAACTATGCAACAAGTTGATCAGATGAAAAGTGAAACACAGTGGGATCCTAACAAATATCTTAATATCTGGACTGTTAACTGGAATTTAGAAGATGTACCCGGATTACTAGGATATGCACAGTTTCCAACAAATTCAACTTTACAAGGCCTTACTGGACAAGCAAATGACGAGACTACTGATGGGGTAGCCGTTGACTGGAAAAGTTTTGGCTCGAGAGATAAGATGTCAAATCCTAACTCACAAAATTTTAACCCTACATATAGATATGGACGAACTACAACACACGAAGTAGGACACTTTTTAGGATTAAGGCATATTTGGGGCGATGAGATACAGTGTGCGGGTAACGACTATTGTAATGACACACCTGTACAAAGCAACAAAAGTTCAGGATGTCCTGATATCACAACTGATACATGTCCGCAAGCGGGTCAGGATATGTGGCAAAACTTCATGGATTATACTGATGATCTTTGCATGAGTGTATTTACAAAAGACCAAAGAACGAGGATGGAAACAGTTCTTGCAAACTCTCCAAGAAGAAAATCGCTACTTACATCTACAGTGTGCGGAACTTTGGGAACTCCTGATTTTAAATCATTACAAGGAGTATTTGTATCTCCAAACCCTGCACAGGACGTAATTAATATTACAACAGAAACTGAAACACCGGACAGCTATACTATCTTTAACAACTTAGGACAAGTAATAACTACCGTTTCAAACGTATCTGACGCTAATTTAAGCATCAATATCTCTAGTTATGCTAATGGTATCTATTTCCTTAAAATAGATAAAGGAAGCGAAACTAAAACAATCAAATTCATCAAAAACTAATTTGATATAAGAATATGAAAAGGCATCCCAATGGATGCCTTTTTTGATATGCCGCCTATATTAAATCCTAATAACAGGAAAGCCCCGCAAGTGCAGGGCTTTCCTGTTATACATTATATCCTATTATTCTGGAGCAAGTTCAAGTTCGAGGCCTTCCAGTTCGGGCGTAATAGCCAGCTGGCAGCCAAGCCTGCTGTTTGGCTTTACATTGAAAGCTTCACTAAGCATAGCATCTTCATCAGGCCCCATTTCAGGAAGTTCAACATCGTTAAGAATGTAGCATTGGCACGATGCACACATTGCCATACCGCCACAGACGCCTATGGTACCATCTGGAGCAAGCTCGTAAGCCCTGCAAAGCTCCATTATGTTCATAGACATATCTGTAGGTGCCTGCACTTCGTGAGTTACCCCTTCACGATCGGTTATTTTTATTGTAACGTCCATTTTCTTTGTTTTGTTCCACGTTTAAAACTTAAGGTTTAAGGTTGCTTATCACTCTATAAATCATACGAGGGCAACATAAACTTTAAACATTAAACAGATCACTACTCTATCGCTTTAACAACCTGTTTTTCGGCTTCCTTACGGGTACCGTCAAAACCGTCTACACCACTTACGGTAGTATATTTAAGCACATATTTTTTACCCGGATTAAGCTTATTGAAAACACTTTGGCACATTAACGTAGCCTCGTGGAATCCGCACAGGATAAGTTTTAATTTTCCTGGGTAAGTATTAATATCGCCAATAGCGTAAATACCTTCTATATTGGTCTGGTAATCCAGCGCATTGTTAACTTTAATAGCGTTCTTTTCTATTTCAAGTCCCCAATCGGCAATAGCACCCAATTTAGGCGTAAGGCCAAATAACGGAATAAAATAGTCTGTCTCGATTTTCTGGTGTGCACCGTCAATCTCCACATCCAGCGCTTCTACCCTTTCGGCACCGTGAATACCGGTAACCTCTGCAGGTGTAACTAAGTGAATTTTACCCGCTTTTTTAAGTTCCTGTACTTTTTCTACAGAATCCAGCGCACCTCTAAATTCATTCCTGCGGTGAATAAGCGTAACATGAGAAGCCACATCGGCAAGGAAAATACTCCAGTCCAGTGCCGAGTCGCCCCCGCCTGCAATGACTATTTTCTTATCGCGGAAAAGTTCCGGATCTTTTACAAAGTACTCTACACCCTTATCTTCATAAAACGCAATATCTTCTATGATAGGCTTACGGGGCTCGAAACTACCAAGTCCGCCCGCAATAGCAATAGCTTTAGCGTGGTGCTCTGTACCTTTATTTGTTGTTACGATAAAAGTACCGTCTTCCAGTTTTTGTATCGTTTCTGCCTTTTCGTTAAGGGTAAAGCCCGGCTGAAACTGTTTTATCTGTTCCATCAGGTTTGTTACCAGGTCACCCGCAAGTACCGATGGGTATCCCGGGATATCGAAAATAGGCTTTTTAGGATATAATTCTGTAAGCTGTCCGCCCGGTTGCGGAAGTCCATCTATAATGTGACATTTTAATTTTAGGAGTCCGGCTTCAAAAACGGCAAAAAGGCCTGTAGGGCCTGCGCCAATAATTAGTATATCGGTTGTAATCATTGTGAAGTAATAAGATAAACAGTTTTAAAGCACAAATGTCTTTAAAACTGTTTTTAATATTTATGATAATTATCAGCTAATACCTTAGCTGTATGCCAGCAGGTTTAAGCAACGTTTACAACCGTTTCTATCTGTGGCACATATTTTTTTATTGTGGTTTCTACACCGGCTTTAAGCGTCATCTGGTTAACACTACAGCCTACGCATGCACCTTCAAGGCGCACTTTTACGTGCTTATCGTCTTCTATACCAATAAGTGTAATATTACCACCATCTGACTCTAGGAACGGGCGGATTTCATCCAATGCCTTTTCCACACTAAGTGTAATTTCTTCTGTAGTCATTATTATTTCTTTTTAACAGCCGAACATCCGGCCATTGTAGTTATTTTAATCGCCTCTGTAGGCGGAAGGCTGTCGTTTCTGTTTACAGTTTCCTGAACCACATTACGCGCCAGTTCTTCAAAAGCACCCTCTAGCGGGGTTGCGGTTTGAAGGGCAGCAGGGCGGCCATAGTCACCCGCTTCACGTATACTTTGTACAATCGGAATTTCACCTAAGAAAGGTACATCAAGATCTTCGGCAAGGTTACGTGCACCTTCTTTACCAAAGATGTAATATTTATTATCCGGCAATTCGTCTGGAGTAAAGTAAGCCATGTTTTCTATGATACCCAGTACAGGAACATTGATGGTCTCCTGCTGGAACATTGCAACACCTTTTTTGGCATCGGCAAGTGCAACAGCCTGCGGCGTGCTCACTACAACCGCGCCCGTAATAGGTAGCGACTGCATAATAGAAAGGTGAATATCTCCCGTTCCCGGAGGAAGGTCGATAAGCATAAAATCAAGATCGCCCCAATCGGCATCAAATATCATTTGGTTTAAGGCTTTAGAAGCCATTGGCCCACGCCATATAACTGCCTGCTCAGGGCTTGTAAAAAATCCTATTGAAAGTATCTGTACGCCGTAGCTTTCAATCGGTTTCATTTTAGACTTTCCGTCTACCTGAATTGATATTGGGCGTTCGCGCTCAACATCAAACATCATAGGCATAGACGGTCCGTATATATCGGCATCAAGTACACCTACCTTAAAGCCCATTTTGGCTAAAGTAACAGCAAGGTTTGCCGTTACGGTAGATTTACCTACACCACCTTTACCCGACGATACAGCAATAATATTGCTGATGCCCGGTATGGCTTTACCTTTAATCTCAGGTTTTTCAGGCGTTTCAACTTTTACGTTTACCTTAACCTTAGCATCGGCATATATTTTTTCCTGGATTGTTTTTATAATATCGGCTTCTGCCCTTTTTCTGATGTGCATTGCAGGAGTACTCATTGTAAGTTCTACCACAACCTCATCGCCAAACGTTAGCACGTTTGTAACAGCTCCGCTTTCTACCATGTTTTGCCCTTCTCCGGCAAGTGTTATAGTTTCAAGCGCGCTTAGTATCTCTTTTCTATCTAACTTCATGATTTATATTAATCTAACAGTCGCTTATTCAGACTGATTTCAAATTACAAAGATAGTATGAAAAGTTTATATGGTAAAGTTTTATGGACGCATACTTTGCGCCAAAACAGGTATAAAATTATTTAGACAGAAAAAGAATACTATTTAAGATGTATTTTTTTATACAAATAATTATAATTGGTTTTATTTACCGTGTCGCTCTGCATTTTATCAAATTCGTCTCCTGGTAAAACTTTTAATAAAATGGTGTTATTATCCTTCCATCGTATCTCGCAGGGAATATAATCGTACGTTTCTCTGTGCAGCGTTATCAGTCCGTTTTCTGTCAAATCATAAATTTCAATATCTGCGCTTAGTAAGTATTTGCGCTCGTTATACGGATTGATGTAATAACAGATCATTTTTCTTGCATCGGGCGAAAAATCAGGCAATCCGTTAATAGTGTCTGTTTTAGTCGTTGTATTATCAATCAGAAAATAATCATCCCCTTCATAATACTGGGCATGTAATAAATGCCTATTTATTTTTTTACTATAACCAAGATCGGTGTAAATCAGCTCATCTTCGTCATAATATCCCTTTTGCATAGCCGGATTGATATTTTTAAAAGTAAGCTTTTGCTTTTGAGTATTAATTACGACAAAGGGTTTTTGCAGGGTATCGCCACCCGGATTGTCTTTTTTAAATCCTTCTAATAACGCAACAGGTGTTCCGCCTCCGAACTCTTCTACGCTGCTCTCTTCAACCTTTACAGCAAAAGCAGGACTAACAGAATCTTTAGGTGTAGCCTCCGGCTGAGTATTTTGTGCTGCGGGAACATCTTTTTTACAACTTACAAGCAACGTAAAAAACAAAACGAGTGTTAGTAGCTTTTTCATAAACTTATGCATTAGGATGTAGCATCCAGTTCCTTCGCCGGATCCCAAAAGTACTTTTCAAATTTTACGATCTTGTTCTCCTTCACCTTTACGCCTTCGCTTTCTAACAGCTGCTGCATAAGGTTAGTCCCTTCAAAATGATGCTTGCCCGATAATAAACCCACACGGTTTACCACGCGGTGCGCAGGAACATCTTCCCTACCGCCACAGGCATTCATAGCCCAGCCCACCATTCGTGCCGAACGTGCCGCTCCCAGAAATTTTGCTATAGCGCCATAAGACGTAACTCTTCCGTAAGGAATAAGCCTTGCTACATTGTACACCTTTTCAAAAAAATTATCTTTGTCAGGCATGGCACGAAAATTACTGGTTACGGAGAATCTTTATAAGTGTTATTATAGAAATAAGCCCGGTTACAGAACCTAGAAGATAGTTGATGTTTCGCATGAAGAAATCGGCCCTGTGCTGAATCTTTTTAAAGAATACTATATACAGGTAAAACACACCAAACGAACCCAATACTACCCCCATTACAAAAAGGAACACAAATAGTGGCGTGAACGAAAAGTATCCGTTTGCCCCCAATGAAACGCTTACAAATACATAATACGGAATCGGGAAAAAGTTTAACGCCGATAGTAATGCTCCCAGAAAATAGTTACCGGTAAAACTTTTTTGCTTTATGATATCTTTTTCTGCTTTGGGTTTCTTTTTCTTGGCTATAAATAAAAAGAAGATGGTTAGCAATGAAAAAATCACCAGCCCCGTTTCCTGTAAAAGGGAGATAACGTCGGGCCTGCTATTTATGAATTTAGCAAATGATACTGCAATATAGGTCTGAAAAAACACTATAGTTGTAGCGCCAAGTGAAAAAACCACAGCCCTTCTCCTGCCTTCTTTTATAGCTATTTTTGCAGCTGTCATGTTTATGAGCCCCGGCAGCATTATACCGGCAGCAGAAATAACTATACCTAAAAGCAGAGGAAGGATTATATCCATAAATTTATTTTATTTTAAACCTTATGTAGGTTATAGGCTTGTTTTGTTCAAGGTATTGCTGCTCATAAAATGTTTGTATTGCCGTAACAACTTCGGGCGAACCCTCGTTACGGTATACATTATGGTTAGCATAAACCACCTCATGCCCTTCACCATGAAGCAAGCCAAGGGTATAACCGTGCATAAATTCGCTATCGGTTTTAAGGTTCATAAAACCGTCTGCTTTTAATATCTTTTTATAACGCTGAAGGAATTCGCTATTGGTAAGCCTGTGTTTAGTACGCTTGTATTTTATTTGCGGATCTGGGAAAGTAATCCATATTTCAGACACTTCACCTGCCGCAAAAAAATGCTCTATAAGCTCAATCTGCGTGCGAAGAAAAGCCACATTGTGCAGTCCGTTATCAACAGCGGTTTTAGCACCTCTCCAAAAACGGGCACCTTTAATATCTATACCAATAAAATTAGTATCGGGGTAACGCTCTGCAAGCCCTACCGAATATTCACCTTTACCGCAGCCAAGCTCCAGTACTATTGGGTTATCATTCTTAAAAAATTCATTCCATTTGCCTTTCAGGTGAAAATCTCCCGCTACAGCTTCTTCTCTTGAAGGCTGCATTACATTGCCAAATGTTTCGTTTTCCCTAAACCTTTTTAGTTTGTTCTTGCTTCCCACTTCTTAATTTAAATTTTTGGTAAAATTAGGGAAATATACGACAATGGAAATAATTTTAGATTGCACTTATTAAATAGTTATTAAAAAACACCACTTTGCTGCTACGAAAAAGAATACTTGTTGCTCCTCTTAACTGGGGTCTTGGGCATGCCACACGATGCATACCTGTTATTGAAGCTTTAGAAAACCACGGATACGAACCCATTATAGCATCTGATGGCGTAGCATTAAAATTATTAAAGAAAGAATTTCCGCATCTTACCGCGTTAGAACTTCCGCATTATCATATAGAATACACTAAAAAAGGTGTTTTCTGGAAACTGAAGCTCTTTAGGTTATTGCCCAAAATGCTCCGCGCCGTTCGTGAAGAAAAAAGAGCGGTACGACAGATCGTAAAAGACCATACCATTTCGGGGATAATATCAGATAACAGACTTGGCGTAAGATCTAAAAACATACCCTCTGTATTTATAACCCATCAGCTTAATGTTCTTACGGGTACTACTACATTTATTACCACTCCGCTGCATCAGCGATTCATTAAAAAATACAACGAATGCTGGGTTCCCGATGTAGAGCATGCTCCAAACTTATCGGGTAAACTCGGCCATACCGAAGACGATTCGCTCAACATTAAATACATTGGGCCGCTTAGCCGCCTGCACAAAAATCCAGTTGCAAAAAAATACGACCTTATGGTCATGCTTTCGGGGCCCGAACCTCAGCGTAGTTTGCTGGAACAAAAAATAAAGAAAGAACTTACCAACTACAACGGAAAGATAGTTTTTGTACGAGGTATTATTGAGCCCGAAGAAAAGGTTACAGAAGAAGGCAACATTACCTACTATAACTTTATGAACAGTACCGCCCTGGAAGAAGCCTTTAACCAAAGCGAAATGATACTGTGCCGATCGGGTTATAGCACCATTATGGATTTGGCACAAATGGGTAAAAAAGCTTTTTTTATACCCACACCGGGACAGTATGAGCAGGAATACCTTGCCAAGAAACTAAAAAAATCGGGACTTGTGCCGTATGCTACCCAAAACGATTTTAAAATAAAAGATCTGCACAAGGCAGATCAGTATAAGGGATTAAAGCATATCGCCGGCGATATGAAGTGGAAAGACTTATTTTGTCTTTTCGAGTGTAAATGAAAACTCCGATCCTTCGCCGAATTTACTTTCTACGTACATTTTTTCGTCGTGTGCCTCAATAATGTGCTTTACAATGGCAAGGCCAAGGCCCGAACCGCCTTCGGTACGTGCACCGCTTTTATCAACACGGAAAAAACGCTCAAAAAGACGTGGGATATTCTTTTTTTCTATACCCTCGCCATTATCGCGAACTCTTACAATAACTTTGTTATTTACAAGGTCTTCTATGCCAACCTCGGTAGTACCATTTTCTTTACCGTATTTTATTGAGTTTACCACTAAATTGGTTACCACCTGCTGTATCTTCTCCTGATCGCCATATACCATTATTGGCCTTATGTATTTCATATCAAACATAAGCATGATGCCTTTTTTATCGGCTTTCATCTCTAACAGGTCGAACACATTCTGAATAACCTCTATAATATTGAACTTGGTAGATGTAATATTAAGGTCGCCCACCTCCATTTTAGTGATCATATCCAGATCCTGAACAATGTAAATAAGCCTTTCAACACCTTTTTCGGCACGTTGCAGGTATTTTTTACGAAGTTCTTTATCGTTCATGGCACCATCAAGCAGGGTGAGTATGTACCCCTGAACGGTAAACAAAGGCGTTTTAAGTTCGTGCGATACATTACCCAGAAACTCCCTTCGGTACTCTTCACGAATTTTAAGGGTTTCGATCTCTATCTTTTTATCGCGGGCAAATTTTTCTACTTCACGTGTAAGGGTAGCCATATCTGTAGTAATGGCCTTATTCCTGAAGCTGCTGGATTCCAGCAGCGATACATCGTCGTATATTTTTTTTACCCTGCGGTAGATAAAACGCTCTACCCTGTATTGCAGTACAAAAAACGAGAATATGAATAATGATATAGAAAACAGTATTACAAAATTCCAGTTTAACGTAAGGAAATAATACAACATAACCGCCAGGAAGGCGGTTGAGAAAAGTGAAATATAAAGCGCCGATTTAACGGCGAACTTATATGTTTTTTTAAAGCTTATTGACACTAAATTTCGAGCTTGTAGCCCACACCTTTTATTGTTTTAAATAATTCGTCTCCAATCTTTTCGCGAAGTTTTCTTATGTGAACGTCTATTGTCCTGCCGCCCACTACTACTTCGTTACCCCAAACCTTATCAAGAATTTCTTCTCTCTTGAATACTTTACCCGGTTTAGACGCTAAAAGATAGAACAGTTCAAACTCTTTTCTTGGAAGAACAATCTCTTTATCTTCCATAACGATCTTGTACTCTTCACGGTTGATCTCGATAGTTCCTACACGAAGTACATCTTCTTTTGCCTCATCATCCTTAAGCCTTCTAAGTAATGCTTTTACTTTGCTTACAAGCAATTTCGGTTTAATAGGTTTAGCAATGTAATCGTCTGCCCCTGCATCAAATCCTGCAACCTGCGAATAATCTTCGCTTCTTGCAGTAAGGAAAGTAATGATAACGTTGCTAAGCTCCGGAATCTTCCTGATGTTCTCTACAGCTTCCATACCATCCATTTCGGGCATCATAACATCTATAATAATAAGATGCGGAAGCTCTTTTTTAGCCTTGGCTACTGCCTCCCTGCCGTTTACAGCAGTAGAAACCTGATAGCCTTCCTGCGTTAGATTATAGCCCACAATTTCCAGGATATCCTGCTCATCGTCAACCAATAAGATCTTAATCTCTTTTTTCTTCATAATGACAATCCATGTATGTTTTCGGGCTCAAAGGTAAAGATAATACAAAACCAACAAACGTGTTAACAATTATTTAATGCCTTAACAATTTAATAATAAATAGTAAATCCAGACATAACGATTAAGTAACACAGCATCCAAATCGCGGAGGTTACTTTGCACCAAAATTATAACACACGAAATGAAACTTAAATTTTTATTAATTGCACTGTTTACCTTATCGTTAGGCTTTGCCCAAACCAAAGGTACGATTACCGGTACAATTACCGACAAAGACATGAATAACGAAACGCTTCCATTTTCAAGCGTGGCAGTTAAAGGTACAACGAACGGCACAAATGCAGACGAGAACGGAAAGTACTCGTTAAGCGTAGAACCGGGAAACATTACTTTAGTATTTGGATTTCTTGGTTACGAAAGCAAAGAAGTACAGGTAAGCATTAAAGCCGGAGAAACTAAGACCATTAACCAGGGATTAGCATCTACCAGCGTTCAGTTAGAAGACGTAGTAATAGAAAAAACCGTAAGCCGCGAAAAAGAGACAGCACTTTTGCTTGACCAGAAAAACGCTGCGGTTATAAAACAAAGTATTGGCGCGCAGGAGTTAACCCGTAAAGGTGTTAGCGATGCTGCTGCAGCTGTAACCAAAGTAACAGGTATATCTAAAACAGAAGGTAACAGCGGAATTTTTGTTCGTGGCCTTGGAGACCGTTACAACAGTACAATGCTAAACGGTTTACCGTTACCATCTAACGAGCCGGAAAACAAAAACATTGCACTTGACCTTTTCTCTACAGACATTATCCAGTCGGTAGGCATCAGCAAAACGTATGATGTAATGCAGTACGGAGATATGGGTGGTGCTAACGTAGATATCGCATCTAAAGAGCACACCGGAGACGGCAAACTTCAGGTTGAAGTTGGGAGCGGGCTTAACAACAAAGCATTCGACTCTAACTTTAAAATGGCCGATGGTGCTAACAAGTCGGGTTTTTACAATGTAAACGCTCCTACATCTATAAGAGAATACCAATTTGGCACAAAATGGAGCCCGGTTACAGAATCTAGCCCGGTTAACGGAAGCCTTGGTTTAACAGGCGGAAAAAACTTTAACGTAGGTGAAGAAGGACGCATTAGCGTTTTCGGAACGGCTAACTACGGAAATGGCTATACGTACAGAACAGGTTCTCAAAGAAACATTGCAGCTAACGATGAGATTGTTATAGATTTCTTTGACGTGAACAAATATGAGTTCTCTACAAAAACTACCTTAATGGCAAATGTTGCTTACAAAATAAACAGCAATAACACCATTAAAGCTAACAGTGTTTTTGTAAATGCATCTAAAAGTTCGGTAAACGAATATGACACCTTCCTAGGGCAGGGAGATAACCGTACCGAATTTAACAGACAGACACTTACCGAACAAAACAAACTTTTTGTAAATCAGTTACTAGGTAAGCACGTTCTTAACGAAAGGCTTGATCTTGACTGGGGAGCATCGTACAGCACTGTAAATGCAGATATGCCGGACAGGATTACAAACAACCTTGTAGCAAGAACTGACGGATTATACATTTTCAACACGGCATCGCCAACTGCAAACAACCGTTACTTCCAGTATATAAAAGAAGACGAGTATGCTGCCAAGGCAATCGCAACTTTAAAAGTACTTAAAGGTGATGACGATCTTTACAAAGGCAAATTAAGCTTTGGTTATAATGGAAGAATGAAATCGAGAGATTTTGAAGCTACACAGTTTAACTTCAGGGTATCTCAGGCAGAAAACATTCCGGTAGACCGTAATAATGTTGATACTTTTCTTAATGCTTCTAACCAAGCACTTACACAAAACATACCGGGTACTTTCTACATCAATACCGGAAGACAACAAAACCTTTCACCGTTTACATACAACGGAGACCTTAGCATACATGCAGGTTTAGTTAACTTTGAACATTCTACATCAGACAAACTTACGTACACTGTAGGTTTAAGAGCAGAAAAAGTACTTCAGGAACTGGAGTGGGACACTAACATTCAATTACCGAACGTAAACTTTGAAAATGCAAAAATAGACAAGGTATATGTGCTTCCTGCTGCTACATTAAAATACAGCCTTAACGAAACATCTAACCTTCGCGCTGCTGCAAGTAAAACATACACACTACCTCAGTTTAAAGAAAAAGCACCTTTCCGTTACGAAGGTGTAGGTGAAAACTCTGTAGGTAATGCATTTGTTCAGCCATCAGACAACTACAACCTTGATATTAAATGGGAGATGTTCCCTAAAGGAGACGAAGTTATATCGGCAGGTGTTTTTGGTAAATACATCAACAACCCAATAAGCCAGGTATTACTTAACTCTGCACTTAATGACAATACTTTTGTTAACGCAGGTAAATATGCATACGTTGCCGGTTTTGAATTTGAGATAAAGAAAAACATCTGGCAGGTAGACTACGTAACAAAACAAACACTTAGCGCAGGCCTTAACGGTACAGTTATGTACTCTAAGCAGGAACTTGATACAGACAAAGTTGCACAAGACAGTAACAACACATTGAGTGTAAACTTTAATGATAAAAGCGATGCATTACAGGGAGCTTCTCCGCTACTACTTAATGCCGACCTTACTTACCGTATAGAAAGTGGAGTTTTCAGACCGACAGTATCTATAGTAGGAAATTATTTCCATGACAGGATTTACTCTCTTGGATCATTCGGAAGAGGTAACCTGGTAGAAAAAGGCATCATGATGCTAAACTTTGTATCTAATACTACCATCAACGAAAAATGGAGCATAGGCTTTACTGTAGAAAACATTCTTAACAGCAAAATAAGAAGAGTACAGGAAAACCAGAACGGCGATCTTGACGCTTACAACTATAAAGCAGGTACAGATTTTAGCCTTGGTATTAAATACAATATCTTCTAATAAACAAACACTTATATACAAGCAAAGGGCAGCCATATGGCTGCCCTTTTTTTTACATCTATTCTGTTAACATTCATAACATTAAATTAACCAAAAGTATATGTTACAGTAAAGATTATATAACACGTGCTTAACCGCTAAAACGACCTGCTGAACCATCTTTGCAATACAAAAATTAAACAACATTAATTATTCAAGACAATGAAAAAATTAGTTCTTAGCCTAGCGATTGTAGCTGCAATTTTCACAAGCTGTTCAGATGATGATTCAAAACCAAATGATGGTGGTACAAAAGAAGCAACGCTTTCTGGAAACATCTCTGCTAACATGACATTAGACGCAAACACAGTATACACTATAGATGGTCCTGTATATGTAGGTGATGGTGTAACTCTTACTATTCCTGCAGGAACAAGACTTGAAGGTAACGTTAATGGTTCTCAGGTTTCTGTACTAGCTGTAAGACAAGGTGGTAAAGTTAATGCTCAGGGAACTGCACAAAACCCAATCGTATTTACTTCAAACTCTGCTACTCCTGCACCTGGTGACTGGGGTGGAATTGTAATCTGTGGAAAATCGCTTACAAACCTTGGTGTTAACGTAGCTGCTGAAGTTACAGGTTTAACTTACGGTGGTACTAACGCTGCTGATAACTCTGGTGTTTATTCTTATCTTAAAGTGGAATATGCTGGTGCACTTATCAACAAAGATGCTGAATTTAATGGTGTTACTTTCTACGCTGTTGGTACAGGAACTAAAGTTGACAATATCCTTGTATACCAAGGTTCTGATGATGCTTTCGAATGGTTTGGTGGAACTGTAAACGCAACTAACCTTGTAGGTATAGGAAACCAGGATGATACTTTTGACTGGACTGAAGGATGGAATGGTACAGTTTCTAACATGTACTCTGATCAGTCTTCTGCTCTTGCATTCTCTTCTGATAGCCGTGGTATGGAAGCTGACAGTAACTCTACAAACCCAACTATCGCTCCAATATCTAACCCTACACTTTCTAACATTACCCTTATCGGTCGTAACAGTGCAGATGTAACAAGTGAAGCTGGTATCATGCTAAGAAGAGGTACTCACGGTAAAATATCTAACGTATTCATCAAAGACTTCAAAGGTACAGGAAGTGCTGCTATCAAATTTGATGGTACAGATTCTCAGGCTTGGTTCCTTGCTAACCCTGTAACAGGTGTTCAGATTACAAACGTAGTTGCTAACACAAATACTTTTGATGGTTCTGCTAACGCATTAACAGTTGTTACAAGTGCTACAGGTGCTGGTAACGGTGCTGCTCTACCAACTTGGGCTTCTTGGATGAATATCAAATAATCCAAAAAAAATATAAAATTAAGCCCCTCATTATGAGGGGCTATTTTTTTGGTATAATATTTGAATTATATTTTATATATTTACACAATCATTTAACTATATGGCAAAAAAATACTTTTATACCGCCTTACTTCTATTCTGCCTGTTTTCTCTTGGCGCTGTTGCCCAGGAAAACAAGCAAACCTTTGCCGCAGGTAAAGAACCTATAGAAGGACTTAATATCTATCCTAACCCTGCAAAAGCAGACAGGATTTATATTAATACTGCTAAGCCAACCCTAAGCAAGGAGATAGAAATATTTGATATGGTTGGAAAAAAGATAATCCAGACAACACTTAACGGTAAAGAGCTTAACATTTCGAGCCTTACACGCGGTGTGTACATCATTAAAATTAAAGAAGGTGATGCTTCTGCCACAAGAAAGCTTGTTGTAGAATAATCCCGAAACATATAATTTACCAAAGCACTGCAATCGCGGTGCTTTTTTTATTTGTATTTTTGCTAAAACTTTTACCCTTTGGTTACCTCACAAGACATATTTACAATTGCCTCTAAAAAAGAATTTGAAAAGATAACCCTTAAGGTTTTCCGCCATCAGTATGACAACAATACTGTGTACCGCGATTTCTGTACTTTTTTAAAGAAAGACAAGCATAATGTAAAATCGGTAAAAGAAATTCCGTTTTTGCCTATACAATTCTTTAAGAGCCATGAAGTAATAAACTCTGCCGATGCTGTACAGGAAACCTTTACCAGCAGCGGCACCACCGGCATGGTTACAAGCCGCCATCTGGTAACCGACCTTACTTACTACGAACAAAGTTTCCGCTTAGCATTCTCTCAGTTTTACGGCAATATAGAAGACTATGCTGTGCTAGCCCTTCTGCCCTCTTACCTGGAACGTGAAGGCTCTTCTCTAATCTATATGGTAGAAGACCTTATAGAAGGCTCCAACAACCCTGATAGCGGCTTTTACCTGCACAACTACGACGAACTTATAGCAAAGCTTACCGCACTCGATAAAGCCGGGCAAAACGTACTGCTAATTGGCGTTACCTATGCCCTACTGGACTTAGTAGAAAAACAAAACTTTGACCTGCGAAACACTATTATCATGGAAACCGGAGGTATGAAAGGCCGCCGTAAAGAGATGATACGCGAAGAACTGCACGATGTGCTTTGCAAAGGTTTTGGCGTAAGCAAGATCCATTCGGAATATGGTATGACAGAACTATTGTCCCAGGCCTATTCTTTAGGTGATGGTATTTTTGAGTGTCCGCCGTGGATGGATATCCTTGTACGCGATACCGAAGATGCCCTTAGCTATATTGATTACGGCAAAACAGGCGGCATTAATGTTATTGACCTTGCCAATATTAACTCCTGCTCGTTTATTGCAACACAAGACCTCGGCAAAAAATACCCAAACCAGTCTTTTGAAGTTTTGGGACGATTTGACAATTCTGATATTCGTGGTTGTAACCTGATGGTATATTAGTTATCGGGTTGCTGAGTTGCGGGTTAGATCATTGCGAGGCGGCAATACGAAGCAATCTTTTTTTTACCTGCAACACAACTTTACTATTCACTCTGTAATCCCGAACAGAGTGAAGAATCCCTTATAAATACACTAGCCATACAAATGAGCTTTCCCCTTCATTGGAGGGGAAACTTACTCCTGCCAACAAACCAGAGGTATGAATGAAGCTGACTCCCCTCCCCTTCAAAGAGCCTGTCTCGCGGTGGCGGAGGGCTGGGGTGAGAATAAAAAAAGGAGCCATAAAGCTCCTTTCATATCTAAATTTCCTGATTGACTATCCTTCAACCGGAATTACAAAATTCTTTTTCTTTCCAAAAGATACCAGAACAAACTTACCTAATAATGCATCGCTTGCTGTAAGCTGAAAAGCATCGGTAATTTTCACTTTATTTATAGCAACTGCATTGGCAGCCAATGCCTTTCTTGCTTCACCACGTGAAGGGAAAATACCGGTCTGATCAGCAAGGATATTGATAATATCAGTATCTGCCGAAAAATCCGTAAGGCTAATGCCTTTTACAAAAAACTCACCAAAAATATCGGTAAAGAATTCTTCACTAAGCCCCTGTAGATCTTCACGTGTGTAGTTAGAGAATACAAATTCAGTTTTCTTGACAGAATCCTCTAAACTAGCTTCCCCATGAACAAACGTTGTTACTTCGGCAGCAAGCCTTTTTTGCAGCACTCTTAAATGAGGTGCTTCGTTGTGCTGTGCAACAAGTGCATCTACTTCTTCTGCAGTAAGCAGTGTGAATATCTTAATATATTTTTCAGCATCTGCATCAGATGTATTTATCCAGTACTGGTAAAATGCATACGGCGAAGTCCTTTTGGCATCAAGCCAGATGTTTCCACCTTCAGATTTACCAAACTTTGTACCGTCTGCCTTTGTAATAAGCGGGCAGGTTAAGGCATATGCCTTTCCACTTTCTTTTCTGCGCACAAGCTCTGTACCCGTAGTAATATTACCCCACTGGTCGCTACCGCCCATCTGAAGCGTACATTGCTTATGTTTATATAAATGAAGGAAGTCATACCCCTGAACCAGCTGATACGTAAACTCCGTAAAAGACATACCTTCTGCCGCTTCGGACGAAAGTCTCTTTTTAACCGAATCTTTAGCCATCATATAATTCACAGTAATGTGTTTTCCCACATCACGAATAAAATCAAGGAATGAAAACTCCTTCATCCAGTCGTAATTATTAACAAGTTCTGCTGCATTCGGCGCATCGCTTGTAAAATCGAGAAAACGGGCAAGCTGTTCTTTAATAGACTCCTGGTTATGGCGTAGTGTAGCCTCATCAAGCAAATTCCTTTCGTTGGATTTTCCTGACGGATCGCCAATCATACCTGTAGCACCTCCTACAAGAGCCAACGGTTTGTGGCCGCTAAGCTGAAAATGCTTTAACAGCATTACACCAACTAAATGCCCTATATGCAGTGAGTCTGCTGTTGGGTCTATACCCACATACGCTACACGCATCTGTTCCAAAAGATGTTCTTCAGTACCCGGCATAACGTCGTGAAGCATACCCCTCCAGGTTACTTCTTCAATAAAATTTTTCATGATTCCCGATTAATGTCGTGCAAAAATACAAACCTGCGCAACATTTTTGATTAACATTTGTAAAATATTCTCCACTAAAATCTACATTTGCATATATGATACTAGTTACAGGCGGAACAGGATTGGTTGGGGCTCATTTACTGCTACACTTGGCAGGCAATGATAAAAAAGTACGTGCGCTTTACAGAAGTGATGCAACGGTTGCCAAAACCCGTAATCTTTTTACACTTAAAAACAACCCGAATTTTGAAAAAATCGAATGGGTGAAAGGCGATATTAACGATATCCCTTCGCTTGAAGATGCTTTTTTAGGTATAGATACCGTATACCACTGTGCAGCATATATTTCTTTTGAACCGAAAGACGAGGACATTCTCCGTAAAGTAAATATTGAGGGTACTGCCAACATGGTAAACTGTGCTTTAGATTTTGGCGTTACAAAATTTTGCCATGTAAGCTCTATTGCCGCCCTTGGCGATGCAAAAGACAGTAGTGAAAGAATTACCGAAGAAACCGAATGGAATCCCGAAGTACGCCACGGCGACTATGCTATTAGTAAATATGGTGCCGAAATGGAAGTTTGGCGCGCCTGGCAGGAAGGCCTTAATGTGGTAATTGTAAATCCGGGGCTTATTTTTGGCGAAGGCTTCTGGGATGCCGGCAGCGGCAAAATATTTAAGGCTGTACACGGTGGCCAGTATTTTTACACCAAGGGAACCTGCGGTATTGTAGCCGTTGAAGATGTGGTAAAAGCCATGATACAGCTTGTTGCTACCGATACGAACGGCGAGCGTTATACTATTGTTGCCAACGATGTTTCATACAAAGAAATGCTGGATACCATTGCCGACGGCATGAAAAAATCACGCCCGGGAGTGTATGCATCTCCATGGCTAACATCTGTTGCATGGCGCATGGACTGGCTGTTTTCTAAATTATTGAGGCAAAAGCGTAAGCTTACGCGCAGTATGGCAAAATCATCGCACAATTTTGAGAATTACGATAATTCTAAAATTGTTTCAAAGCTCAATTTTACTTTTTTAGAGGTTGTCTCTTACCTAAGGCAGCTTTCCGAACGCTATCCCTCCTAGCCTGTGCACCCGGCACATCTGTTACAGGTGGCGTAAGTGAGTCTTTTTTAGGAGCAAGAATCTCTTTTTGCTTATTAAGCTTTTCGGTTACCCTTTGCTGAATTTTCTCGTATTGCTCTAAATTACCGGCATACCATGTGTTATTTTGTGCAAAAGTAAGGCTGTCTATCTTGTACTTTTTGTAGATGTAATTCTTGCTATCAACCTTATTATCGTCTAATGCCTGTGGTTGGTACGATTTAATAGCCTGAATTAACGAAAGATCATACGATATATTCACCATCTCATCTTCAGTAAGAAAGCGTTTTGGTTTTTCTGCGGCACCATCACCACAGGAAAACAATATAACCGATGCTAAAAGCAAAATGACCTTTTTCATTCTTTTATTATTTAAACACTTCCCTCCTAAAAAAGAGGGAAGCGAATATACTTTGTTATTCTCTTTCAAATAAAAGTCTTTCGCCACAACGAACGTCTTTTACTTTAAAGTTGTTGTATACTAAAGATCCGTTTACAAAAGTATGGGTAATCCTCGATTTAAAGTTTACACCTTCAAACGGAGACCATCCGCATTTGTAAAGGATGTTTTCTTTCTTAACATTCCAAGGCAAACCCGGGTTAACAATAACAAGATCGGCATAGTAGCCTTCTTTTATAAAACCACGTTTCTCGATTTTAAAGATCTTGGCAGGGTTATGTGCCATTTTCTCTACGATCTTCTCTACCGATATTTTCTTTTGGTGATATGCCTCAAACATAGCTACTACAGCATGCTGTACCAGCGGCCCTCCTGAAGGCGAGCTTGTGTAAGGATTTTTCTTTTCGTCAAGAGTGTGAGGCGCGTGGTCTGTAGCCACAACGTCTATCCTGTCATCAAGAAGGGCATTCCACAATGCCTGACGGTCTTCGGCAGTTTTAACTGCGGGATTCCATTTTATAAGCGCGCCTTTCTTTTCATAATCGGCATCGCTAAACCAAAGATGGTGTACACATACTTCGGCAGTAATCATTTTATCTTCAAGCGGAATCTTGTTGGTAAACAAATCGGTTTCAATTGCTGTAGACACGTGGAAAACGTGCAGCCTTGCGCCTGTTTTCTTTGCAAGCTCTATAGCTCTTGAAGACGATATGTAACAAGCCTCTGCACTGCGGATAAGCGGGTGGAATTTCACAGGGATATCATCGCCATACTCTTCCTTGTATTTCTCCAGGTTCTGACGGATGGTAGCTTCATCTTCGCAGTGTGCGGCGATAAGCATTTTTGTGCTCGAGAAAATTTTCTCCAGTACAGCCTCATCATCAACAAGCATATTACCTGTAGACGAACCAAGGAAAAGCTTAATACCTGCAACATTTCTTGGATTGGTTTTTAATACCTCTTCCAGATTGTCGTTTGTACCGCCCATCATAAATGAGTAGTTGGCATACGATGATTCTGACGCCCTTTGGTACTTCTGCTCAAGAAGTTCCTGGGTTACCGCATTGGGTACCGTGTTAGGCTGCTCTATAAAAGATGTTATACCACCGGCAACAGCAGCACGCGATTCGGTTTCAATAGTACCTTTGTGGGTTAACCCCGGCTCACGAAAGTGCACCTGGTCGTCAATAGCACCCGGTATAAGGAAACTTCCTTCGGCATCTATAATTTGCACATCAGAAGATTTAGGGCTTATTTTCTCGGCAATTTCCTTGATGAATTTATCTTCCACCAAAACATCACCTTCAAAAATGGTCCCTTCGTTTACAATCCTGGCATTTTTTATTAAAATCCTGTTCATTAATTCTTTTCTATAGTCTATTTAGCATTCGTTTTATCCTCAACGCAATTACCCCAAAGATAGCTTCTTTGATAATAGCATTACTCATTTTCGACTCGCCTTTTGTGCGGTCTGTAAATATAATTGGCACCTCTGTAATGTTAAAGCCATTAGCATAGGCGCGGTATTTCATTTCTATCTGAAAAGCATAACCTACAAACTTAATCCTGTCAAGGTTAACGCTTTCCAGCACTTTACGGCGGTAACAGATAAAGCCTGCCGTTGCATCCCTGATTGTCATACCTGTAATGGTACGTACATAGCTCGACGCATAATATGACATAAGCACCCTGTTAAGCGGCCAGTTTACCACATTCACTCCCGTAACATAACGCGACCCTATAGCCACATCTGCACCGTTTACACAGGCAGCATACAGTTTTTCGAGATCGTTGGGGTTATGCGAAAAATCGGCATCCATCTCAAAAATGTAATCATACTTTTTGGCAATTGCCCATTTAAAACCATGTACGTAAGCAGTACCAAGCCCGGATTTACCCGCCCTTACTTCCAGAAAAAGCCTGTCGGGATACTCAGCCTGTAGCTCACGCACCTTCTGGGCAGTGCCATCGGGTGAATTATCATCTACTACAAGCACGTCAAAAGCTTTATCCAGCACAAAAACTGCCCTGATAATAGCTTCAATATTTTCAATTTCGTTATAAGTAGGAACTATAACTATGCCGTCGCTCATGTGATGCAGTAAATTTTTGTGCAAAAATAATGTATTTCTAACGCCTGACACATAATTAAATTATAATTAAAATAAGAGAATGCAAAAAATATTACTTTTGCACCATGATGGAACTGTTTTACAGCGATAGGATTATAGGAGGCAAAGACTGGGCAACAATACTTTTTGTAGCCTGTTTTGCGCTTATTGCTATAAACCGTACCGTATTTGAGAATCGTTTTGCCGAATTTATCAAACTGGCAGTATCCGACAAATACACCAAAATATATAAGGACAGCGGTAACATGATGAGCGGTTTTACCATCTCCTTCTTTTTCATCCAGGTAATCTCGTTTACATTCCTGCTTCAGTTCTTACTGAGCTATTTTGGCCTTGCAGAAAAAACCAGCTGGGTAGCATTTATAAAATATTTCACCTTAATAGCGGCTTTTATCCTCTCTAAGTACCTTATAGAGAAAATTATCGCCACATCGTTCAACATTGAAGAGTTTAACGAACAGTTCAATTTACACAAAGTTAACTACAGAACCTATATTGGCCTACTGCTTTTTCCCGTAAACATTTTCCTGTTTTACAACGATAGCCAGCACCCTATTATCATATACACAATTATAGGCCTTATAATTGCCGCCAGTATCGTTTCTTACATTGTTTCATTAAGGATTTATCAAAATTTGATCATCGGCAAATTATTCTACTTTATTTTGTATCTTTGCACACTTGAAATAGCACCCTATTATTTCATGTATTATTGGTTTACAAAAAGTTAGATATAACATGTCAAATATGAAAGTGAAAACAATTTTGGTTTCGCAGCCGGAGCCTAAAGTAGAAAATTCACCATACTTCGAAATTCAGCAAAAACTAAAAGTAAAAGTTGATTTCAGGTCATTTATTCACGTAGAGGGTGTAAGCGCTAAAGATGTTAGGGCTCAGAAAATAGACCTTAACAATTACACAGCAATTATCCTTACTAGTAAATACGCCGTAGATCACTTTTTTCGCGTAGCAGAAGAGATGCGCTATAAAGTGCCGGAAACCCTTAAATACTTCTGCCAGAGCGAGGCTATTGCCTTCTACCTGCAAAAATATGTGGTATACCGTAAGAGAAAAATCTATGTTGGCCAGAAAGACTTTGCTGATATGGCACCGCTGATTAAGAAATATAAGGATGAAAAATTCTTATTACCATCGTCAGACCAGCTGAATCACGATATCCCACCGGTTCTTGATTCCCTTAAGATAGACTGGACACCGGGAACGTTCTACAAAACAGTAATGAGCGACCTAAGCGACCTTAAAGACGTATACTACGATGTACTTGCATTCTTTACACCAACAGGAATTAAGTCGTTGTTTAAAAACTTCCCCGATTTTCAGCAGAACAACACACGTATAGCTGTTTTTGGAAGCACAACACAAAAGGAAGCCCTGGAACACGGACTTAGAATAGACATTATGGCTCCAACACCGGAAACACCGTCTATGACTATGGCTCTTGAAAAATACATTACTAAAGTTAATAAAGAGATTAAGGAAAAATAGAACTTTACTTTACAATATAAACAGCCGCTCAATGAGCGGCTGTTTTTGTTATAGTGAAATACATAAGACCTCACCCCTCAACCTGCTGTCGCCGGGAGATAGGCTCTGGATCAGATAGGTAAAATCGAAGCAAAAGCTGTACTTAAGCGAAGCTGATCCCTCTCCTTCGGAAGGTCGGAGGGCAAGGCTAAGTCACTTCCTGACTGCACCTAAACAAAAAAGCTGCCTCATTTCTGAGACAGCCTTCTTTCCAAAAAACATCTATTCTAAAATTCACATTATGCCAACGGTCCGCCGGACATAATTTCTTCATTTGCAAACTCCTCAAATTTTGCAAAATTATTTTTAAATGCGGCTGCCAGTTCAAGGGCTTTAGCATCATAAGCATCTTTATCTTCCCATGTATTCCTTGGGTTTAATATCTCCGAAGGCACATTAGGACAGCTTTGCGGTTTAGCAAGTCCAAATACAGTATGATTTTCATACTCTACATTATCAAGCTCACCGTTAAGCGCAGCCGTGATCATGGCACGGGTATATTTAAGTTTCATTCTTTGTCCTGTACCGTATGCACCACCAGACCAGCCGGTATTGATTAACCATACATTCACATCGGCATCCTTCATTTTCTTAATTAGCATCTCTGCATATTTTGCAGGGTGCAATGGCATAAAAGGTGCTCCAAAACACGCTGAAAAGTTAGGCTGTGGTTCGTTTACTCCTGCTTCGGTACCCGCAACTTTAGCGGTATAGCCTGAAATAAAGTAGTAAGCAGCCTGACCCGGTGTCAGCTTAGAGATTGGAGGCAGGATACCAAACGAGTCGGCACTCAAAAAGAAAATATTCTTAGGGTTATGCCCTACTGAGTCCGGCTGAATGTTATCAATATGGTAAATAGGATAACTAACACGCGTATTAGGTGTGATAGAAACATCTTCGTAATCTACCTCGTTAGTACCTTGTTTGAAAATCACATTTTCAAGTATCGCTCCTCTTTTAATAGCCCTAAAGATATCCGGCTCATGCTCTTCGGTAAGGTTAATTACCTTTGCATAGCAGCCACCTTCAAAGTTAAACACAGTGTTATCGCTTGTCCATCCGTGCTCATCGTCGCCAATAAGCTTACGGGCAGGATCGGCAGAAAGCGTCGTTTTTCCCGTTCCCGAAAGACCAAAGAAAATAGCCGTATCGCCATCTTTACCTACGTTAGCACTACAGTGCATTGGCAATGTGTTCTTATCTACAGGAAGGATAAAGTTAAGTGCAGAAAAAATTCCTTTCTTCATCTCACCGGTATATCCTGTACCGCCTATCAAAGCAATTTTCCTTGTAAAATCCAGTATCGCAAAGTTAGACTGACGTGTACCGTCTACAGCAGGATCTGCCATAAAGCCCGGAGCACATACTACGTGCCAGTCGGCTGTAAAATCATCAAGCTCAGAATCTTCAGGACGAAGAAACATGTTATAGCAAAACAGGTTAGACCATGCAGTCTCTGTTACCACCCTTACATTAAGCCTGTAATCTTCATCTGCGCACACATAACTGTCGCGCACAAATACCTCTTTGTTAGACAGGTAGTCTGTAACTTTGTTGTAAAGTGCTTCAAATTTAGCACTGTCAAACGGTATGTTTACATTTCCCCACCATACTTTGTCCTCAGTAATACTATCACGAACGATGAATCTGTCCTGAGGAGACCTTCCGGTAAACTCCCCGGTATTGATTGCAAGTGCACCCGTACTGCTTTCAACACCCTGTCCTTTTTCAATCGTGATATCATGTAACTCGTCGGGAGTCAACTGATATCTCACATTCGCATTCTTTATTCCCAAGTTCTCCAACGAAATCGTTTTCGTAGAAAGGCCGTAGTTATCCATACTTTTGATATAAGTTGCATTGTTACAAGGCACAAAAGTAAAAATATTTTTGTTACAAAGTATTAATTTGCAAAAAAATTATCGTTTTTGCCTAATTAAATGTAAAAATAACACAACCCAACCCAGTATTAATAATAATCCTCCAATTGGCGTAACAAAGCCAATTTTCTTAAAATCAAAAGAAAACAGGTCATTACACGCCAAAAAATAGACCGATCCTGAAAAAAGCACAACACCCGATACAATCAGCAATAAAATTGTATTTTTTACTTTGTCCGACACTAAGGGCGTAGAACCAAGAAATAACAAAAACAGCGCGTGGTACATTTGGTATTTAACACCCGTCTCAAATACTACGATAGATTCAGGAGAAATAAGTTTCTTCAGTCCGTGCGCACCAAAAGCGCCTAATACAATGGCTATTGCCCCTAGTACAGCGGCAACAGTAATAATTTTCTTATTCATTCGTTGTAATAATATCCTGTAAAATTAAAAACTTTATGCAATTTTTCATCGATTATATTTTGACTTTTATAACAAATTGCTACTTTCGTGTGATAATTACCCAACGCTATGAGGAAAATTCTAATAATCGGGGCTGGCCGTTCGGCATCATCATTAATTGATTACCTGTTGAATAAATCGGTTTCCGAAAACCTTCATCTTACTATAGGCGACCTGTCTGTCGAGCTTGCAGCGCGAAAAACCAAAGGCCACGCCAATGCTACAGCTATTGCTTTCGACATTTTTAACGAACAGCAACGCCAACAGGAAATAAGCAAAGCAGATATTGTAATTTCCATGCTTCCGGCGCACCTGCATTTTGAGGTCGCCAAAGATTGTATTGCCTTTAAAAAGCACATGGTTACAGCATCTTACATTAGCCCTGCCATGCAGGAGCTCGATAAACAGGTAAAAGAAAACAATCTGGTTTTTATGAATGAGATTGGCCTTGACCCGGGTATCGACCATATGAGTGCCATGAAAATTATAGATGATATTCGCGACAAAGGCGGAAAAATACTGCTGTTCGAATCGTTTTGCGGCGGACTTGTAGCTCCAGAAAGCGACACCAATCTGTGGAATTATAAATTTACCTGGAACCCCAGAAACGTAGTACTTGCGGGTCAGGGTGGTACAGCCAAATTCATTCAGGAAGGCACGTACAAATACATTCCGTACAGTAAACTTTTCAGGAGGACAGAATTTATGGAAGTAGAAGGCTATGGCCGGTTTGAGGGCTATGCCAACCGCGATTCGCTTAAATACCGCAGTGTTTACGGACTTGATGATGCTCTTACCCTTTACCGCGGAACGCTGCGCAGAGTAGGTTTCTCCAAATCATGGAATATGTTTGTTCAGATGGGTATGACAGACGACTCCTATATCATGGAAAACTCTGAGACAATGAGTTACAGGGAATTTACTAACTCTTTCCTGCCCTATCACCATACCGATTCTGTTGAGCTGAAGCTTAGGCATATGCTTAACATTGAACAGGACGATATTCAATGGGATAAGTTAGTGGAACTAGATCTGTTTAATCCGAACAAGATCATAGGTTTACGCAACGCTACCCCTGCCCAGATACTCGAAAAAATCTTAGCCGACAGCTGGACATTAAGCCCTGAAGATAAAGACATGATCGTTATGTACCACAAGGTAGGTTACGAGCTGGATGGCATTAAAGACCAGATAGATGCCACTATGGTTTGCATAGGCGAAGACCAAACGTATACTGCTATGGCTAAGACCGTTGGGCTTCCGGTGGCTATTGCAGCCCTGCAAATACTTAACGGCAATATTACAACTCCGGGCGTTCAGTTGCCTATAACCAAAGAAGTTTACCAACCCATACTGGAAGAACTTGAACAATTTGGAGTTGTATTTCACGAAAAACAACGCAGCTACATGGGATACAATCCCTACAACGTAGCCATATAAAAAGCCTTCAATAACTAACCAAATGCTGCAGAACCTTTCCCTTATCGGAAAGGTTTTGTTTTTGTAATTACTATCGTAAAGCAAAATTGGTATATTTGGTTATATTTAGTAAGTTATGAAAATCAATTCGCTACAGATAGAAATAGATGGTATAGACAAAGAAATTCTGCGCTACCTTATGGAAGATGCCCGTAAGCCCATATTACAAATTGCGGGTAAAATAGGCATATCGGGAGCGGCTATACATCAACGGCTGCGAAAGCTGGAGCAGTCGGGTGTTATAGCAGGGTCTAAATTTGTAGTGAACACAAAAGTATTGGGCTACAGTACTATGGCTTTTGTGGGTATTTTTCTTGAGAAAGCCGCCAGTAACCTTGAAGCAGTGAAGGAACTCCGCAAGATTCCCGAAGTCCTGGAATGCCACTATACTACAGGAAACTGGTCGATACTCATAAAGATTATCTGCCGCGACAACGAGCACCTTATGCAGCTGCTTAACACCAAAATACAGCCTATTGACGGTGTTTCGCGCACAGAGACATTCATCTCGCTGGAACAGCAGATAGAGCGGCAGATACAGCTTTAAGTAGCTTACAGTTTACACTTAAATTAAGCTTATTAGCTATAATAATGTAAGCTGCTTTTATTGCACTTTTTATTCTCAAAATGCGGTTTTTATGCGTAAAATTAGACACACTTAATTAACTAAAAATCAAAGATGTAAAAAACAATGTTACGCTTTTGGTTTTTGAGGTGAACGGCAGTTATGAGTCGGTTTTTGAAATACTATTCTATCGTATATTTCGTTTTTTAATAAACTTGCTCCCCCTCATGAAAATCGAAAAACAAATTATACTGTCGGCATCATTTTTACTTTTTACACTTTTTGGATGCAGCCAGAACGATGACACTAAAACACCGACACCTTCGGCAACGAAAGATTTCGACCTGGACGAATCGGCTTTAGCGGCATCGGGGTATTCTAAAATTTATGAGGAGAATTTCACGGGCGACCTGAGTCAGTGGCAGGTGTGGGAAGGAGGCGCTTTTAACGAAGAGCTTCAGCTCTACCAAAGGCAAAACCTTATTGTTTCTAACGGAATATTACAGATAAAATCGGTTAAACAAAACGTTACAGGTCCCGTATTACCCCACAGTGATGAGCTTTCAGACTATGCTTATACATCAGGCAGGATTGAGTCGAACTTCGCAATTGCTGCTTCTCAAACAAATCCAAAGATAAGGATCAGTGCACGTATAAAACTCCCCGAAGCCTACAGGATGTGGCCTGCCTTCTGGAGTTATGGCAATCCGTGGCCTACGCACGGTGAGATTGATATTCTGGAAGCCACGGGAGAAAAGAATGGCTATACGACTAACTACTATTATGGCGACCAACCTGATGTACCTATTACCAATGACGATTTGACATCCGAAGAGATAACTACCCAAAAAGATCTTGCCAATAGTTACCATGTATACGAACTGATATGGACAAAAAGCAGCATTACTTTTTTACTTGATGGCGAAATTGTTGAAACCAGAGCAGCATCAGAACCCGGGCAGCAATACATACCTTACATGTTCGGAAAAACACAAAACATAGTACTAAATCTTGCTGTTGGCGGAACAATGTTTGAGAATCTCGACCCGTCAAAAATTCAGCCATCGTCTATGTATGTGGATTGGGTAAAGGTGTTCAGGGCAGATTAAATATTGTTAATTAATCCCCACGAAAATCCTTCTGGTGAATTTACCTCTCATAATTTGGGTCAAATTCAATGATCCATTCAATGCCGTATTTGTCCCTGAACATTCCTGCATAAGTACCCCACGGGCTGTCGCCGATAGGTCCTTCCACGTCTCCACCGGCTGAAAGTCCGTTAAATAGCTGGTCGGCTTCTTCACGGCTTTCGGCAGCTATTGCTATTTTAGACCTGTTTTCGTTCTCGCTAACCCTTCCCATAAATTCGGGAACATCATTGGCAATTAATATATTCTGTTTACCAATAGGCAACGCAATGTGCATTATTTTATCGGCTTCACTTGCCGGTACCGGAAATTCAGCGCTTGCTAAATCCTTAAAGCGAATAACTTTTGTGAACTCTCCGCCAAAAACTGATTTATAGAAATGAAATGCCTCTTCGGCATTGCCGTTAAAGTTGATCCATGGGTTAATTGCTCTCATAAGTGGTATGTATAAAAGTCATCGTGAAATTTGCATTGTCATTTTATTACAATACTACAAAAAAAGAGTGTATGATTATGACTTTCAACACCCCACAAAAAAAATCCGCCCGGTATACCAAAGCGGATTTTTATAACTACTATCGTTGCTGTACTTATTTCCTGACGTATAAAACACCGTTTTTGCATTTCTTTATATTCAAATTGCCTTTACGATAATGGTCGTCCAGTATAGTTTTAGCCTTATCTGTGCTCATATCAAGAATCACAGCATATTCTTTAACCGCCAAAGTAGGATAAACATAAAATATACTAAGCGGATCATCAGACACAATCGGTTTCTTTTTCACGTCGGGATATAACGCACGGATAGCATTCTCGTACGATTCATAAGGCTTAGATCCATACACCTTTAATTGATTGTTATCATTATCCGAAAAGAACAAGGTAGGAAACCCTCTTACACCGAGGTTTTTTGCCATTTGTAAATCTTCTTCAAAAAGTTTCTTCGCGTCACCCTTATAATCTGTTTCGAGATTTTTGGTATCCAGTCCGGAAAGTTTAGCTGCCTCAAGAATATTTTCCCATTTCGCAATGTTTTTCTTATCGAGGTATACCATCTCCCTGAGAACGCGCATAAACACCACTGCCTTTTGTTTATCCTGAAGCTGTACTGCCTTCATAGCAATACAGGAAGGATAAGAAGAGTCTAAAGGATCTTCCAGCCACACATCACCATCAATTGGCATTTCATAATGCAGGCTCGCTTCATCCCAATGATGGGCAACGTCCGAAGGCTTGCTTATTCCGCCGCTATTATAACTCCAGTCGGGAAGAAGGCCGCCCATGCGGTAATCTATTTCAAGATAGTCGCCATACTCAAGCTTTAGTTTTCGTAGCTGGGGCTCAATTCCCCAGCAGGAAGAACAAATAGGGTCGGTATAATATATTATTTTCACAGGCTTGTTTACAGGCACAATTGTTACTTTTTCTGCGGACTGCCCTTCGGGTAAAATTTCGCATGTACCGGTTACAGGGTCGCATAGCAACGGGTTTACTCTAGTATCGTTCATTTCATTTTTTATTTGAGACTGGCATCCATAAGAGCACGTCAGTAATATAGTAAGCGCAATTATTTTCATTACTACTAATTTTCACTATCGGCACCATCACCAATAGCCTTTCAAATTTATACAAAGGTGGCTCCAATTTATATGCGAGTCAATTAGTCAAAATAATATGACTATAAAAACAACTACCAGTTACTTGAGATGAAAGCATAAAAAAAATCCGCCCGGTGTACCGGAGCGGATTTTTCCACTTCTATATATAGAAAGGAGTTTTACCTCCTTGATCCGCCAAATACCTGAAGTGCCCAATACAACAGCGTAGCAAGCGCGCCAATTGCAGCAACCACATACGTACGTGCAGCCCATTTAAGGGAATCTTCGGCACCATTATATTCCTGAGGCGTAAGCATATTTTTATTCTTTAACCAGGCAAGCGCACGGTTACTGGCATCATACTCTACCGGAAGGGTAATAAAGCTAAACAGCGTTACAAATGCCATAAGCACAAGCCCCGCAATGGCAATGTAATACCCAATGCCTATTTGCGCAGCCGCCCCCATAACAAGCCCAATAACAATAACCAGTGGCGCAAGGTTAGACCCGATGTTTACCACAGGTACAAGGCTGGAACGCAGCTTAAGCATATTGTAAGCCGTAGCGTGCTGTACAGCATGACCTACCTCGTGAGCAGCAACAGCAGCGGCAGCGGCATTTCGTTCATTATAAACGGCCTCACTAAGGTTAACGGTTTTATCGGTTGGGTTATAGTGGTCGGTTAAACGACCCGGAGTAGAAATTACTCTTACATCATAAATTCCGTTATCATCAAGCATTTTCTGTGCTATCTCTGCCCCGCTCATTCCGTTGCGAAGACGCACCTTAGAATAATACTCAAACTTTGATTTTAGCTTTGAACTTACCGCAAAGCTTACCAGTGCAATTAGTCCTAATAATATATAATATCCTATCATTTTCTTTTAAGTTTTGGTTTACTAGCTATACATCAAAAAGAAAGCCAATCTTTTACGACCAGCTTTATATATGAAATATTGACAGTAGAGACGCCTAATCGTCATAACCTACCTTTCAGTATATTGGTACATGAGTACACCTTGAGATTCTCCGTTAGTCGTGATAGCTGCTTTTGTAAGGAACCCATCAGAATCGTATGTGTTTTCAAGAGTATAGGTGTTTTCAAACACTGAAATTCCTGTCATTGGCCTTACAGATAAATATTGATAAAATTCAGAGAAAAGACTCAGTACAAACAGATTATCGCCCTTAACATTGTATAGCGCCCCCTTTTTTGAGTCATCATAATTAAAAGTATACATGTTTTCTCCGTCTACATCGTTTACAACACCTATATCTCTACCTTTAAGCCCAATTTCCCTATCAGAATCGCCAATAACATACATTTTAGTCTGATCATTATAGGTTATAGCAGTTGTTGTACCGCTATATACATCTGTATAGCCAGACAGCCTTCCGTTTGTATACTGAAATGTGTATTCCGCATCAGAATTAAACCCTCTACTCATAGATATCAAGTTATTGTCCGAGTCATATTTGTAAGCAAAAATAATATCGTCGTCGGCTACAAAAGCTTTAATATTATCATTATCATCATATATAACAGTAACAACTTCAGATTGCTCCGTTCCGTCGTCACTACCAATGCTAAATGAAGATAGATATTTATTACTGCCGTTGTTTACATCATTATTATCGTCACTGGAGCAAGACGCCAGGATGATTAATGCTAAAAGGGTAACTATTTTTTTCATAATTATATGGATTGGTTTCCCGCAAAGTTATAATTACCGATGTTAACACTTTACCAGTATTTCTAAAATTCGCTGTTAAATTTAAGAACCAAAAATGCCAGCTTTTTAAAGCTGGCATTTTTATAACATTGCTGACTGAATCTACTAGTTTAAGATCAACGACATTTTTGCGTAAAAACGTCCTTGCCCGTTTTCTTTTACGCTGTTATCTACTTCGGCAAATTCCGATTTCCATTTACCGCTTACAACAGCCCACTCATAACCGGTATTAAATTTTAATGCCCAGTCTGTATTTCGAAGCAGGCCAATTGCTATTGATGGCCCAACAAAAAGCTGTTGATTATTAAGGCTGATAACGCCCGGGTTAGCAGATGGGTCGAGGTCATTAAGATCTATCCTGCTGCCACGGTTATACAGGTTAAAACTGTTGAACATATACGAAACATCGGCACCCGCAGTAAGCGCAAAACGTTTGCTTTTTGTAATTACATAGTGAGGACGGAATTTTAATCCTGTATTAATGGTCTTAATCCTGGCGGTACTTGTTTTTTCGTCCATGTAATTGGTAGCCCACTCTAAATCGAAAGTAAACTTTTCATACAGAACGTTGAAGCCAAGAGAACTCTCAAAAGCTGCCCCACCAATTTCGGGCATTCCTGCTGCTTTTAGCTTGTCATTAATTTTGTAGCCGTCGTTTACCGCAGCACCAAACCCTACGTAAAAATAGGACTCATGACTCTTTCCTGAAGTTATTGTGTCGTTTTCCTGTGCAGTTACTACCGCGTTTAGCCCGAAAAAGGCAAGTAAAGTAAGTGTGATTTTTTTCATGATTGTGTAGATTAATTGATTGAAAAACTGAAACCAAAGAGCGTGCCAAAAATTTCTTATAAAACCAATACAAAACCTTTAAAGTAAAGACCTTACACCGTTGCGGCTATTGTTTCATGCCGCAAATTTAAACGGAAAAAACGTATAAAAATTGTACAATTGGGACAGGTGGATATTTTTATTAAAAAATATAAATAGGTGAGGAAATAATCACTTGGTAAGCTCCGGAGGAGCGATATATTTATGGAACATAAAAGCGTAACGAAAAGAGCTCCGAAGGGGCGACATATACTATGCCGCTCCTCCGGAGCTCAATATAAATTAATCTTATGCGCTATAAATATGCTGCCCCTCTGGGGTTAAGCCTTTACATTACAATATTAATAATCCTGCCCGGTACAACGATAACCTTTTTAGGGGCACCGCCGTTAAGCTGCTGCGCTGTACGCTCATCAGCAAGGATTACTTTCTCAATGTCCGCAGCACTCATATCCATTGGCAGCTCTATCATAAAACGGGTCTTACCGTTAAAAGATACCGGATATTCCTTACTGCTTTCTACCAGATATTCAGGATTGAAAAGCGGGAACGGAACACGCGATACACTACCCTGGTGACCCAGCCTGTGCCAAAGCTCTTCCGCAATATGCGGCGCATACGGAGAAATAAGTACAGCTAGTGGTTCAAGTATAGTGCGCTCATGGCAATTCATAGCTGTAAGCTCGTTAACCGCTATCATAAACGAACTGACAGATGTATTGAACGAGAAATTTTCTATATCTTCCTGAACCTTTTTAATGGTTTTGTGCAGCGTTTTGTAGGCTTCTTTGCTTCCCGGGTTAGCGGTAACAATAAGTCCGTTATCATCAAAATACAATTTCCAAAGCTTTTTAAGGAACCCGGATACCCCCGTAATACCGGCAGTATTCCACGGTTTTGCCTGCTCTAACGGCCCAAGGAACATTTCGTAAAGGCGAAGTGTATCGGCACCATATTGCTCGCAGATATCATCCGGTGTTACCACATTGTATTTGGACTTCGACATTTTTTCAACTTCGCGGCTAACAGTAAATTTATCGTTATCTTCTAACAAGAAAATAGCGTTTTGATAATCTGACCTCCAGTTTTTAAATGCGTCAATATCCATTTCATCCGATGCGTTTACAAACGATACATCGACGTGAATATTGGTAAATATCTTTTTAGCTTCTGCTATATCTTCTGCCGATGCATATTGCGAAAGTATATCTTCAACCTGCTTACGGTAAGCCGGTGTAGCCTCATCTCTCTCAGCATAATATTTTTTAGAGGATATAAATATTGGAGGAACGTTTTTGTTTATTTCACCCTCAAAGTTTATACGTACTGCAAAAGCACTCATCCCCAGTATCATTCCTTGGTTGATAAGCTTTTTAAACGGCTCATCCTGGTTGATATGACCTCTGTCTTTAAGGAATTTATTCCAAAAACGGCTGTATAATAGGTGACCTGTAGCGTGTTCGCTACCACCAATATAAAGGTCAACATTCTGCCAGTAGGCTTCTGCTTTTTCACTTACAAATGCATCGCTGTTGTGTGGGTCCATATAACGCAGCCAGTACCATGAGCTACCCGCCCAGCCTGGCATTGTATTTAGTTCTAATGGAAACACGGTAACCTCATCTATAAGGTCGTTAGCAACCACTTTACTCTCAAGAGTGCTCCAAGCCCACTCTTTCGAGTTACCTAATGGTGGCTGTCCGTCTTCGGTAGGTAAATATTTTTCTACATCCGGCAAACGCACAGGCAGGTGTTCTGTAGCGATCATATTCGGCGTACCATTTACGTAATATACCGGAAACGGCTCTCCCCAATACCTTTGGCGGCTGAATACAGCATCTCGAAGGCGGTAATTGGTCTTGCCCCTGCCCTGTTTTAAATCTTCAAGCGATTCAATAGCTTTTTTAGTCGCCTCCTTATACCCCATTCCGTTAAGGAAATCAGAGTTTTGAAGTTTTACATTATCCTTAGATGCAAATGCCTCTTCCGAAAGATCGGCACCATCAAATATGTTTTTTATCTCGATACCAAAATGCTTCGCAAAGTCAAAATCACGCTGATCGCCCGCAGGTACAGCCATAACGGCACCTGTACCATAGCCCGCTAATACGTAATCGCCTATCCAAACCGGAATTGGCTCTTTAGTAAAAGGATGCTCTGCATAGGCTCCCGTAAACACACCCGATATGGTTTTAACATCGGCCATACGCTCGCGCTCACTACGCTTAGATGTTGCTTCAACATAGGCATCAACCAATGGTTTTTGCTGTGCTGTTGTAATTTTAGAAACAAGGTCATGCTCAGGCGCAAGTGTCATGAACGTAACGCCAAATATTGTATCAGGGCGTGTAGTAAATACTTCAATCGTATGTCCTTTTTCCTCTTCGCCAACTTCGCTGAAGATATCATCAAGAAAAGCCCTTACGCCTAAACCTTTTTCGGTATCCTTTGCATCTTCTGCCTCTTCAGGAGTAAGCACTTTAAATGTAACGCTTGCCCCAACCGATTTACCTATCCAGTTTCTCTGGCTTTCTTTAAGCGATTCTGTCCAGTCGATAGATTCAAGTCCGTGTAATAACCTTTCGGCATACGCCGAAATACGCATGCTCCACTGGGTCATCTTTTTACGGATAACCGGGTAGCCTCCCCTTTCTGAAACTCCGTTGATGATCTCATCGTTGGCAAGAACAGTACCCAATGCCGGGCACCAGTTAACTTCTGTTTCAGCCAGGTAGGTAAGCCTGTATTTTAAAAGTATTTTTTGCTGTTCGGCTTCGCTGTAGGCTTTCCAGTCTTCGGCGGTAAATCCCGCAATATTGTCGTCGCTTACTGCATTTATGTTAGCGTTACCTGTTGCTTCAAACTTAGCCACAAGCGTGCTAATATCTTCTGCCTTATCGGTATCGTTATTGTACCATGAGTTGTACAACTGGATAAATATCCACTGTGTCCATTTATAATATTCAGGGTTAGAAGTTCGCACTTCCCTGTCCCAGTCAAACGAAAAACCTATCCTGTCAAGCTGTCCGCGGTAGCGTGCAATATTATCTTCGGTAGTAACGGCAGGGTGCTGCCCTGTTTGTATGGCATACTGTTCTGCCGGAAGGCCAAAACTGTCATACCCCTGAGGGTGAAGCACATTAAACCCCTGGTGACGCTTGTAGCGCGCATAAATATCAGATGCTATATAGCCGAGCGGGTGACCCACATGCAGCCCCGCCCCCGATGGGTACGGAAACATATCAAGTACATAGTACTTTGGTTTATCCGATATATCTTCTGCACTAAAAGTGCCGTTCTCTGCCCAGTATTTCTGCCATCTGGCCTCTACTTCGTTAGGGTTGTATCTCATCGCTGTAATTAAGTTCTTTATCGTAGGTTCTAAGTTACTTAGTCCCTGAGTTGCTTAGGCTTACCACCCGAATCTGAGAAAACCTCAGAAACTAAGCACCTAAGTACCTCAGCTCCTCAAAGGAAAGCAAATTTACGTTTATTGTACGAAAGTCAAAACTTTGACTGTTATAAACTACGCATAAACAAAATACTTTATTTATTTTTACGCCTAAAAACTAATCTATGGCTCCATCTTTTGAAAAGTTCCAGAAAAGAAGGCTTATTTCTTCTTATTTTTCTGTTATCCTTTGCATCTTTATTGTGCTTACCCTATTGGGCGCACTGGGGCTGTTTGTAATCAACACCGAAAAAATATCCAGCCATGTTAAGGAAAACATTCCTATGACGGTATATTTTAAAAGGGAAGCTACAGACAGCGTTAAGCAAGCATTTGGCACTCAGCTTACCAACTCAGCGTACATCAAGGACAGTAAATATGTTTCTAAAGAAGATGCCGCTAAAAACAACCCCGACATTGTAGGCGACCACGAAACCCTGCTGGACTACAACCCTCTTTTAGATTCTTACGATATTCGTATTAAAGGCGAATATGTATCGCCAAAAAAAATAAAGGAAATTGAGGTTGAACTACGCTCTAACCCTTTTGTGGGCGATGTTAGCTACGACAGCGCGCTGGTTGAACTTGCCAACGAGAACATAAAAAAAATCACGTACTGGATACTTATCATAAGCGGTGTACTTGTATTTGTATCTATGCTTTTAATAAATAGTTCGCTTAGGCTGTCTATTTACAACCACCGTTTTACCATCAAAACCATGCAGATGGTTGGTGCTACCAAATCATTTATACGCAGGCCGTTTGTATGGAGAGGCATTAAGCTGGGTATTATTGGTTCGGCACTTGCTATGGCTGCCCTTGTATGGCTGGTATATTACCTGGACGGTGCTTTCCCTGTACTAAACATCTGGGAAGACTGGATGCCAACTGCTATTGTGCTTTCGGGCGTACTGGTTTTCGGTATCCTTATAAGCATTATAAGTACCTTCTTTGCTACACAGCGTTTCCTTAACTTAAGGACAGACGATCTTTACTAGGCAACAAGAGGTAAGATTTTAGATAACAGAAGATAGATAATAGATTTAAGACAGAAGTTGCGGTACGATTGGCAGCTTTAAACCTTAACCTTAAACAAAAAAACGATGAGATCGGATAACGAAATAAAAACACATTTCCTTTTTGAAAAGGTAAACTACAAGATATTACTTATTGGCATTGCTGTTATTGCCCTTGGTTTCATACTAATGTCGGGCGGAGGCAGCGATGACCCTAACGTATTTAGTGAAGATATTTTTAACTGGAGAAGGATAAGGCTTGCTCCTACCGTGGTGCTTATTGGTTTCGGAATTACCATTTATGCCATACTTAAAAATCCGGCACCGGCTGTAAACCCTACAGGCGAAATTTTCCCCGAAGAAAAACCAATTAAGAATTTTACCAACAAAAAGAACTAAATAAATGGATTTTATCCAAAGCATTTTCCTTGCCATTATAGAAGGGCTAACCGAGTATTTGCCTATATCGTCTACCGCACACATGATCTTCGCCAGTTCTTATTACGGCATTCAGGAAGACGATTTTGTAAAACTATTCCAGGTATCTATACAATTTGGTGCCATACTTGCAGTAGTCGCTTTGTACTGGAGAAAATTCTTAGATTTCAGTAAATTCAGCTTTTATGTAAAACTAGCCTGCGCAGTAGTTCCCGCACTTTTATTGGGCTATTTATTTGATGATTTAATAGACGATGCATTAGGAAATCCTATTCCGATTGCTATTGTACTGATAGTCGGAGGATTCGTTTTATTATTCATTGACAGGTTCTTTAAAAACCCCGAAGTATATACCGAAGAACAGATAACCCTTAAAAAAGCGATAACTATCGGCTTTTGGCAATGCCTTGCCATGATGCCTGGTACCAGCCGTGCAGCAGCCTCTATTATTGGTGGTATGCAGCAAAAGCTTACCCGCGAAAATGCTGCCGAGTTCTCTTTCTTCCTTGCTGTACCTACTATGGCTGCGGTTACGGTATATTCGGTTTTTGTAAAGACCTACCACCAAACCGGACTTAAAGGCTACGAATTACTTATGCAGAGCAACGATAATATTAAGATGTTCCTAGTGGGCAACGTTATTGCTTTTGTAGTAGCTATTGTTGCCATTAAAGGCTTTATAGGTGTTATTAAAAAATACGGTTTTAAGCCGTGGGGATATTACAGAATAGTAGTTGGCGCACTGCTATTGGCTTATTTTTCAATCAACAAATAATTTTATTTTGACGGCACCCGAAGATTTCCAGGAAGGAAAAGTTTTACTGATAGACAAGCCATTGCACTGGAGTTCTTTTCAGGCAGTGAATAAAGTAAAATGGGCTCTTAAGAAACATCTGGGGCTTAAAAAAATAAAAGTAGGCCACGCCGGAACATTAGATCCCCTGGCAACCGGACTATTGATTGTCTGCACCGGAAAATTTACCAAACGCATTATGGAACTTCAGGGCATGCCCAAAGAGTATACAGGTACTTTTATGCTGGGCGGCACTACCCCATCATACGACCTGGAGACCGAAGTAAATATTACTTACCCTACCGAACATATTACCGAAACACTGGTGCACGACACCGTAAATCAGTTTATGGGCGAAATAGACCAGCAGCCACCTGTATTTTCGGCTATTAAAAAAGATGGCAAAAGGCTGTACGAACACGCCCGCGCCGGAGAAGAAGTTGAAATTGCTTTCCGCAAAACTACCATATACGAATTTGAAATTACCCGCATTGCCCTACCCGAAGTTGACTTTAGGGTGGTATGCAGCAAAGGTACTTATATACGATCGCTGGCAAACGATTTTGGTAAAGCATTAAATTCGGGCGCACACCTTACCGTATTACGCCGTACCAAAATTGGCGAATTTTCTGTTGAAGGTGCTATATCTCCACAAGACTTTGAAGATGAAGTTACGCCAACTGCATAAACTACTAATCGCAGTACTTTTAGCGGGGTTTTACGGCCATGCCCAAACCGTATTTGTAACCCGTGAAATTGAAGATACTAAAGAACTAAAAGGACTTTTTAGTGAAGTCGGAGCGTTTTCTAATTTCTCATTTTCTGCGCCCTTCAGAGCAAATCCTGCCTATGGCACGAACGACCCTTATAACGAAGGCAATGGCACCTGGTTTATACCCGACGGTATTAACATTCAGGGCGGCTTTGGAGTTCACGCTACCAAAATTATAGCTTTAAGCATTAACAGCGGCATCGACGGACTTATTAGCCCGAAGCTTGTGGCAGTTCCCGTATATGCTTCAATTATTATTAATCCACACCTTAACGAAGATACTTCCCTGTTCTTTCAGGCCGGCGTAGGCCATAGCTTTGCATTGGGGCGCGGCGACCTTTCCGGATTATACCAAAAATACCGCTTTGGTGTTGGCGATACCGAAGGCATTGGCTTTTTTATAGAAGCCAACTATTATGGATTTGGGCTATATGACATTAAACAGATAAGCTCCCTTAACCTGGGAATCTGCATATTTAATTTTAACTGATATGAAAAAACTAACCCTGCTTTTATGCTTCTGCATTATGAGCGCTTTTGCTCAGGACAGGCAGCCTGTAAAAATAAAACTTAAAGATGGCGACCTGCTTTTTCAGGATCTGGACTGCGGTCCGCTTTGCGATGCCATAGAAGCTGTAACCCAAGGCTACAAAGGGAAAGACTTTAGCCATATGGGTATGGTAGTGCACCGCAATGATTCTATTTTCATTATAGAAGCAGCCGGCAGTGCCGTACGTCTTACGCCGTTAGAAAAATTCTCTAAGAATAGTAAAAAGCAAATGCTTATAGGCCGGTTAAAGAAGAAATACCAGCCGCTTATTCCACAAGCTATTTCTTTCTCATTACGACAGGTTGGTGTTCCGTACGATCAGGAGTATATATACGATAATGGCAATTATTATTGTTCGGAACTGATATACGATGCATTTAAATCGGCCAACCATAAAAAACCATTCTTTGAGCTTTTCCCTATGACCTACAAACAACCGGGAACCAACGAGTTTTTCCCTGCATGGGTAGACTACTATAAAAATATTGGCAAAGATATACCCGAAGGCAAGCCGGGCTGTAACCCGGGTGGTATGTCAACTTCAGACAAGATTGATATTATCGGGGCGTTGTAAGTTTGGTTGATGGTTGATGAAATTAACAATTGGTAATATGTTTGAAAAGGTATTGGCTTATGACACATATAGCAATTCTCCCCTGCAAATTGCAAGCATTACTATACTGGAATCTATCTTCCACGGAAGAAGCATTCACAATCTTGTTATAGACAACTATTATTTTAAAGGATTTAGTGGTACATACGACGGAAAAACAAATTACACGCTCCATTCTACCTTTGAATGCAACTGCTTTAACTTTGAATTTCTATTATCATACGACAACTGGAATTTTATATCTCCGAAAATAGTAAAGAATTGAAAAAATTCAATCTTGAAGACACCGTTGAAGAGAATGAAATGCTTTCAATATTTAAAAGAGTTCTTATTAACAACATTAACCAACTTACATTGAAACAGATATCAAGCAAAATCGAGCCATTCGTCAGAAAAACTTTAAGTATTGCTGCACTTACAATAGCATTGATTCTTACCTATTTAATTATCTTTCAAAGAAAAGAAAATTCACCCCCAATCGCCGCTGTAGTATTTTTACTAATCATGGCCGCATTAGTTTATTTTAGAAAAAGTGAAGTTGTCTATATTGATAAAAATGACTTTGTCGTAAGAGGTAAGAAAATTTTAATAAAAGATGTAATTTCAATCACCAAAAAGCCTTTATTGCATCGATATGATGTTCAGTATTATGACGATGAAGGTGCCATTAAAAATTTCACCTTCCAAGTGGATTCCTTTTTGTTCTTTTCGCATGAATACATGAGAAAGTTGCAGTTGTTGGTTGAGAAGAATAGGAATAAGAGCGTATGAAAGAAATATCCAGTAACTCTACATATACCACAAAGTACTTACTTCCGTTAATTTTAGCAGTAGCTGCAATTATTCTTATTGGCTATATGATTTTTAGCAACCATAATATTAAGGACTTTACCGCACCTGTTGTTATCCTTTTATTAGCAGCCTTTGTTTGGTTTGTAAAATATAGAAAACTTGAAGTTGTTTACATTGACAAGAACGACCTTATAGTTAGAAATAAGAAGATACTAATTGAAGATATAATTTCAATGAAAAGAATTCCCCCAAATTACATTTATACTGTAAAGTACCGTGAAGGAAACGAAATAAAGAGTTTCCGCTTCGTAATCGACTCGATGTTTCTTCGTACTCCTGAATACATGAAAAAACTTGAGGTATTGGTTAAGGAGAATAATAAGTAAGATATTCTTCGCTCCAATGTGTTTCGTTCAGACTGACACTCGGCGCGTCATTGCGAGGCACGAAGCAATCTGAAAGAGATTTCTCCATTCCATTCGATCGAAATGAACAGTGTTTCTAATCGTATAAATATCAACAATACATTTATCCAAATTAATAAAACATCATGTTAAAAAGCGACGAGTTCAAATTGAAAGGAAATTGGGTAATCGTGAATGATGAAATTTTAGAAGATGAAGTTACTAGTAGAATTAAATTTTTAACAAACAACCACCTCTTAAAATTAGGAACATCACATGATGGGTGGTGCACTTTGTATCAGGATCCAAAAGACAGTCGCTTATGGGAACTTGTTTATGAAAAAAGTGAATTACAAGGAGGAGGCTCACCGTCTTTATTAAACATAAGCGAAGAAGTGGCACAGAGAAAATATATGTATTAGAAATTCGTGAGATTCCTCAATTCAGCTGCCCTGTATCGGAATGACACAGCGGCTCGGCATTGCGAGGCAGGAAGCAATCTAAAAGAGAGATTGCCTCGCTCCGTTTCACTCCGCTCGCAATGACAGAACGTATTAACTGTGAATTATAGCTAAAATCCGCGTCAATCTGCCCATATCCGCGTCATCCGCGTTCCAATAAACATAAACCCCCAACCAAAGTCAGGGGCAATTATATTGAAGTGGATATATCCGGCAACCAACAACCGTTAACCGGCTTCCATATTACATATTCTCAGAGTTCTCCAATAGCAATGTTATTTCTTCCATAGTGCTGTGTCCCTTATCGTGAAGGTACCATTTTTGAAGTGCGGTTTTAGCCTCTTCGTTAATAACACCATGAGCCGCTTTAAAGTCGGTTATCAGCTTAGCAGCATCGTGAGGGCGCGGCCCCCAGCTACCGCGGGCAGTAAGCGATTCTTTTTCTACTAATACTAATTTTGGGATAGAACGTGCACCGTTGGTAAGGTAATCGTTCATTAGTTCGTCGTTCTCATCACGAAGTACGATCTTAAGCTCTAAGGCACTTGTTTCTTCGGCTATTTTATTAATAACCGGAACAATCTGTGCAGCATCGCCACACCATCCTTCAGAGATTACTAACAATATATGCTCCTTTTTAAGCTTACCCAGTTTATGTTTTACTTCATCGGGTACTATGATCGTCTTATCAAGACGGTTCATACGTACCTCGTTAAGGGTTGTATAATGGTGCAGGTCTTCGCTTTGTGTGTTGCCTGTAGACAGTCCTTTTTCAAGAAGGTCTGTTATATGGCTCCTGTACTGATTGTATGAAAAGCTGTTTTTTAAGCTGTTTTCAATTAAAGATGTCGTCACATTCATATCCGTCAATTTTTAGCAAAATTAATCTAACTTTTAATATATCAAAAAAAACGCCATTCAACAAAAAACTGTAATTTAGTCAGTAAATAATCAAACCAATGAAAATTGACGGTGGTACTATAGGCCTTGTACTTTCGGGCGGGGGCTCTAAAGGCATAGCACATGCAGGTGTTTTAAAATATTTTGATGAGATTGGCTTACAGCCTTCGCACATTGCAGGAACCAGTTCGGGTGCCATTGTGTCGTCATTATACGCTTGGGGAAAACAACCCGAGGAAATACTTGAATTTTTTAAATCGATATATTTTTTCCACTGGAAGCACTTTACCTTCCGTAAGGCCGGGTTTATAGATTCTGAAGCCTTCCGCGATTATTTTTCATCGGTATTTAAAGATGCTACCCTCGGCGATATGCCGTACAAGATGCACCTTACTGCGACCGATCTGGTATCGGGCAAGCTGAAAATTTTTGGCGCAGAAACCAAAGTAGCCGATGCCGTACTGGCTTCGTCGGCATTTCCGGGGATTATCTCTCCGTATGAAATTGACGGAAGGCTGTACAGCGATGGCGGAATTATCAACCACTTTCCTACCGATATACTACAGGGGCGCTGCGATAACCTGATTGGAATTTATGTGAGTCCGATCCAGAAAATCGACGCGGGCGACCTGCGTACTATACGTTCGGTAACCACACGTGCGTACGATTTACTTTCTGCTAATACTAACATGCAGAAGTTTACGCTGTGTGACTGGGTTATTGCGCCCGATGAACTGGCTTTATACAGTACTTTCGAGACAAATAAGAACAAAATGGATGAGATATTCCAGATTGGATATGAGGCGGCTAAAAAATCGTACGAGGAACTTATCCCTGTAGAACACCATCCCTGACACGGCTCTGTTAAAATGGTTGTAATGAGCTGTAAATTTGTATTTCTCGAAAAACATTTATTACTATATTTGCACCATTCTAAATTTACCCTATGAAATACAAAAGAATCCTGTTAAAGCTGAGTGGCGAAGCTCTTATGGGCGACAGGCAATATGGCATTGATCCTAAAAGACTTGCCGAATATGCAGCGGAAATCAAGCAAATACACGATAAAGGTGTAGAAATAGCTATTGTTATTGGCGGAGGCAACATTTTTAGGGGTGTAGCAGGAGCCAGCAATGGTATGGACAGGGTTCAGGGAGATTATATGGGAATGCTTGCTACCGTTATTAACGGTATGGCTTTACAAGGCGCCCTGGAAGATGCCGGTATGCCAACACGACTGCAAACTGCTCTTAAAATTGAGGCTATTGCCGAACCATACATTAAAAGAAGGGCTGTACGCCATCTTGAGAAAAGAAGGATAGTAATATTTGGTGCCGGTACAGGTAACCCCTATTTTACTACCGATACAGCTGCCGTACTTAGGGGTGTAGAAGTACATGCCGATGTTATTCTTAAAGGTACACGTGTAGATGGTATTTATACTGCCGATCCGGAGAAAGACCCTACGGCTGTAAAATACGACACGCTTACTTTTAACGATGTACTGCAAAAAGGCCTTAATGTGATGGATACTACTGCCTTTACACTAAGCCAGGAAAACGAACTGCCAATTATTGTTTTTGATATGAACAAAGAAGGCAACCTGGTAAGAATTTGCGAAGGCGAACTTATAGGAACCACTGTAAACGTTTAATTTTTTAGCATAAAATTACACCATGGAAGAAATTGATTTCATTTTAGATAGTGCAAAAGAATCAATGGACGGGTCTATTGCCCACCTTGAAAAAGAATTTCTTAATATCCGTGCCGGAAAGGCAACACCTGCTATGCTTGGCGGTGTATTTGTAGACTACTACGGTTCTGCAACACCACTTTCTCAGGTTGCAAACATCAACGTTCCCGATGCAAGGACAATTACCATCCAGCCGTGGGAAAAAAGCATGCTGCAGCCAATTGAAAAAGCGATCATGATCGCTAATCTTGGTTTTAACCCAATGAACAATGGTGATAATATAATCATCAGTGTACCTGCCCTTACAGAAGAGCGTAGGAGAGATTTGGCAAAACAGGCAAAAGCCGAAGCTGAAGACGCTAAGATTGGCGTACGAAATGTTCGTAAAGATGCTAACACAGATATCAAAAAGCTGGAAAAAGACGGTGTATCTGAAGATGCCTGCAAAGGTGCTGAAGAAAGCGTTCAGGAACTGACAAATAGCTACATCAAGAAAATTGACGAACTGCTAGTTGTTAAGGAAGCTGAGATAATGAAAGTATAATTGAATCCGCCCACTGTGGCGGATTTTTTTATAATACACTATCTTTGCAGTAACAAAATCAAGCTTCTATCGTTTAGCTATAAAGTCTTCAATGAGAATCCTTACGTTTTTGCTTTTCTTTATTACCACGATTTGCGGGGCACAATCTGCCATTACCGGCATTGTGAAAGACAGCGGAACGGAGCAGACACTACCCTTTGCAACCGTTTATACCCAAAATGGTAAAAGTATTATTGCCGATATGGATGGCAAGTTTGTTATTGAACATGCCACACTTCACGAAATTTTTACGGTAGCCTACATCGGTTACGAAAAACGGTCTTTTAAAATTACACCCGGGAGAATATTTTACTCTGTTGCACTGGAACCAAAACCCGAACAGCTTAACGAACTGGTTATAGAAGGTGAAAATCCTGTACTTGGCATTATAAAACGTGCCATTCGCGGAAAAATAATAAACGACCCTCAGCAAAAACTAAGCAGCTTTAGCTATAAGACTTACGAGCGCCTTATTGTTACCGCCAACCCCGACTCTATTGCCGGAACACTCGACTCTATTTACAAATATGAAAAAGCAGGACGCATCTTTAAAAAGATAGATTCTACCGAATATAAATTCAAAAAACTTATAGAAAAAAGACACCTGTACCAAACCGAAAAGGTATCGGAGTACTTGTACAACCGAGAGCAGGGACTTAAACAAAATGTACTCGCCACCCGCATGGCAGGCTTTAAACAGCCTTTATATGAATTTATAGGACTTAAATTACAGTCGTATTCGGTTTACACGGATAATATCGATCTGATGGAAACGAAATACGCAGGCCCGTTAGCTTCTGATGCATTAAAAGAATACAATTACAAAATACTTGACACTGTATCTATAGACAACCGTGACGTATATATGATTCACTTTTTCCCTAAAAACAGAAAAAAGAAGAAAAAGCTGGAAGGTGTTGTATACATAGACACTAAAAATTACGGCATGGCGAAAGCCGTATTCAGGGTCAACAACGTACTTGACATTACCTCTACCCACTTTTTTAGCTATGAGAAAGAGAAAGGCCTTTGGTTCCCCGACAGGAAAACACTTAGAATCACAAAAGGAACGGGGAAATCTGATATTAAAATCTTAGGTGAAACCATAAAGTTCGATGAACAAAGCACGGGCAAACGCAAACGCGACACAGAACCGTCTGACCTTGTATACGTATATATGGAAGCAGGTAATTTCGACAAGAAATTTGATATTCCGGTTACTATCAGGCGTGCGGCTGTTGCCATAGACATTACCAAAGATGCTATTAACAGGCCTGAGAGCTACTGGCAGAACTTTCGCCCGGAAACACTTGACAACCGAAGCATAACCACATATAGCGCAATGGATAGCCTTGTTACCAAAGAAAACTGGGAGCAGATTATCATTAAAGGAAAAAAGATCATAAACGGTTATTATCCGGCGGGCCCTATTGATATTGACCTGCAAAGGATTATCCGTTATAATAACTATGAAGGCTTTAGGCTGGGTGCCGGTTTTATTACCAACAATAAATTTGCCGAAACCTTCAGGATCAGCGGTTATGGTGCTTACGGTACGAAAGACGGTATGTTTAAATATGGTATGGGTGCCGCGGTGCGACTTGGCAATTTCTCTAATTCATGGATAGGTGTATCGTATGCCGATGACATTACAGAGATTGCGAGTACTTCTTTTGCCACCGATAAAAAGACATTCAAAATATACGACCCACGACTTATTAACCTTTTGACGTTTTACAACCATCAAACGTATCAGGCGTATATAGAAACAAAGCTACTGCCAAAAACATCGAGTGTATGGCAGCTGACCCGCAGCCGTATCGATCCTAAATTTGGTTATGTTTACATACCGGACGATCAGCCTGTCACGCTGTTTAACCTTACAACCGCAACCGTAGCCATACAATGGAATCCGTTTAGCGACTATATGCAGACGCCTGAGGGAAGAATAGAGTCGGAGAAGCGTTTCCCTAAGTTTGCTTTTCAGTACACACAATCCTTATCCAATATCCTTGATAGCGACTTTACCTTCAGTAAGCTTGATGTCAGGGCAGAATACGAAAAGAAATACCTTAACGGACAAAAGTCATCGGCACTGGTACAAACCGGTGTAGCTGTTGGTGATACTCCATTAACACATCTTTACAGTACATCGCCCAACAACCTTAATAAAGATGGTGTACTGGCACGTGTTACGTTTGCAGGCAAGAACAGTTTTGAGACGATGTATTTTAATGAATTCTTCTCAAGTCAGTATATTATGGGGCAGGTAAAACATGCCTTCAGGAAATTTACTATTTCGGGTAAATTTAAAATGGCCCCTGTTTTAGTTACACGTGCAGCATGGGGTAACATGCACGATAAGAGTCAGCATTTGGGTATTGAATACAACACCCTCGAAAAAGGTTATTACGAAAGTGGTGTAGAGCTTAATGAAATTTTCAGCATCGTAGGCATATCTGCATTTTACCGTTACGGGCCGTATAACCTACCCCAGTTTGATAAGAACATTTCACTTAAACTGTCGTTTGTGTTGAACTTGTTTTAGAAGACTACATTACCTCTCTGAGAAGAATTGATACCTTATTAAACCTTAGGGTGAGGACTAAGCAATAAATAAAACACTTAATGCGACACAAACTTTAGCCCAATTATCGAAGCAATAAGCGTAGTAACAAAAAACAGTCTCCAGAAATCTGCGGGTTCTTTAAACACGAAAATACCTACCAGCACCGTACCAACGGCACCAACGCCTGTCCATACCGCATAAGCAGTACCAATAGGCAGTGTTTGCGTAGCCTTATACAATAACACCATACTGATAGTCAAGCAGGCGAGAAAACCACCCATCCAGTAGTTAGATTCCGCCCCCGAAGTTTCTTTGGCTTTGCCAAGGCATGAAGCAAATCCAACCTCGAAAAACCCGGCGATAATAAGCAATATCCAGTTCATGATTATATTTTTTACAAAGTTAGCTGTACTGCGAATAATAACATTTTACATATGTTAAATATGAATTAATCAAGTTCGGTTGACCTCCTAATAACAATTTTGTGAAAATTAGTGTAATTCGTGGCGCAAGTACACTACACCTTTTATGCTTTTTAGTACATTTGCAGGCATTTGCATCCTGCAACACTTGGGTGCATATCCACTAAAACAAGTTTAAATTTTTAAAAAATGAAGCACACAAAAGTTAAAGACCTGCTAAACAGCGCGAAGCCTGTTGATGATGTATTAGTTAAAGGATGGGTAAGAACTTTTAGGAATAATCAGTTTATAGCCCTTAACGACGGTTCTACTATAAATAATATTCAGTGTGTTGTTGATTTTGAAAATACGCCTGCCGAAACACTAAAACGCATTACAACCGGTGCTGCTGTAGCTGTAAAGGGTAACCTTACAGAAAGCCAGGGCGCAGGACAAAAATATGAAGTTCAGGTTAAAAGCCTTGAAATATTGGGAGACAGCGATCCGGAGAAATTCCCGATGCAACCTAAAAAACACTCACTGGAATTTTTACGTGAAAACGCTCACTTACGTGTACGTACCAACGTATTTGGTGCAGTAATGAGGGTGCGTTCAGTACTCTCATTTGCTATTCACCAGTACTTTCAGGAAAAAGGATTTGTATATGTAAACACGCCTATTATTACCGGAAGCGATGCTGAAGGCGCAGGAGAAATGTTCCAGGTAACATCTTTCCCTTTGAACAACGCTCCGTTGAATGAAGAAGGTCAGATTGATTACAAACAGGATTTCTTCGGTAAAGAAACTAACCTTACCGTATCGGGTCAGCTTGAGGGCGAAACTTTTGCAATGGCATTGGGTCAGATCTATACATTCGGACCAACATTCCGTGCAGAGAACTCTAACACATCGCGCCACCTTGCAGAATTCTGGATGGTAGAGCCGGAAGTTGCCTTCAATAACCTTGACGACAACATGGATCTTGCGGAGGACTTTATCCAGTATGTTATTAAATATGCGATGGATAAATGTAAAGACGATCTTGCTTTCCTTAACCAGCGCTTAACAGACGAGGAGAAAACAAAACCGATGGCAGAACGCAGCGAAATGGGCTTATTAGAGAAACTTCAGTTTGTACTGGAGAACAACTTTAAGCGTGTAAGCTATACAGAGGCTATCGACATCCTTAAAAACTCTAAACCGAATAAGAACAAGAAATTCAACTATATTATTGAAGAATGGGGTGCCGACCTACAGAGTGAGCACGAGCGTTTCTTAGTAGAGAAACACTTTAAGTGTCCGGTAATTCTTTACGATTACCCGGCAAACATTAAAGCATTCTACATGAGGCTTAACGAAGACAAGAAAACAGTACGCGCCATGGATATTTTATTCCCGGGTATTGGTGAAATTGTTGGAGGATCTGAAAGGGAAGAACGCCTTGACGTACTTCTTGAAAAAATCGCTGAGTTAGGTATCGACGAAAAAGAATTATGGTGGTACCTTGATACCCGTCGTTTTGGTACGGCAACGCACGCAGGTTTCGGACTTGGGTTTGAGCGCCTTGTACTTTTCGTAACAGGTATGACAAACATCCGTGACGTAATTCCTTTCCCAAGGACACCACAAAATGCAGAATTTTAATCTCAGCATTGAGAATTAAGATATTAATATTGAGAGCCTCGCAGCAATGTGAGGCTTTTTTATATCGTAGAGACGTTGCATTGCACAGTCTGCCACAAAACGCAGAATTTTAATCTCAGCATTGAGAATTAAGATATTAGTATTGAGAGCCTCGCAGCAATGTGAGGCTTTTTTATATCGTAGAGACGTTGCATTGCAACGTCTGCCATAAGACACAGAATTTAATCTAATTCCCACAATATATAAAAGACATCACAGTTTTAATTGTGATGCTTTTTTGTTACACAATTTCAATAGAGAGTAAAAACTAATCCGTAACCCTAAAATCCTCAATAAAATAGAAGGTTTTAACAGCCTTATAAAACGTCCGATATTAATTTTATCTAAAAAGCATCAATAAGTGTGCCTTCTTTTTGTAACTTTATACTGTAAAAATGACCGTGTTTACTTATGCTTAAGCAGAACTTACAATTAAAATTATCCCAGAAATTATCGCCTCAGCAAATTCAGCTGATGAAGCTGATACAACTTCCTACGCAGGCTTTTGAACAGCGCCTGAAAGAAGAAATGGTTGAAAACCCTGCTCTTGAATCTGGCGTTGAGGACGAGTATGAAAAGGACGAATACGATACTACAGAGGATTTTGACGACTATGATGACTATGATAACGAAAGGATAGATGCCGACGAGATTAACATAGACGAATACCTTAGCGACGACGAAATTCCGGGTTATAAGACTCAAGCTAATAATTATAGTGACGATGATGAAGACCGCACTATGCCTTTTGCCGCGCCTGTTAGCTTTCACCAGAGCCTTATTGACCAGCTGAACACTTTTATACTTTCTGACGGAGAACGCGAGATCGCGGAATTCTTAGTAGGAAGCATAGACGATATGGGCTACATCCGCCGAAGCATCCCGGATATTGTAGATGATATGGCGTTTACTCAGGGTATTTACACCGACGAGAAAACGGTAGACCGTATTCTGCACATTATCCATGAGTTGGAACCATCGGGTGTGGGCGCACGCGACCTGCAGGAATGCCTGCTGCTTCAGCTAAAGCATAAAACCCCTACCGCAGCGGTAGACCTTGCTATTAATATACTCGAACAGCAGTTTGATGCCTTTACCAAAAAGCATTATGACAAGCTGTTGCAAAAATATGATATCTCACAGGATCAGCTTCGTGCCGCGATTGACGAGATTGAACGACTGAACCCTAAACCGGGAGGTGCTTACGAAAGCAGTTCTAAAGCGGTAGAACATGTTGTGCCCGACTTTGCCATACGCATTGTTGACGGCGAACTTGAACTTACCCTTAACGGAAGGAATGCACCCGAACTGCATGTGTCTAAAGATTATCAGGAAATGCTGCAAACCTACAAGGACAGCCGTGAAAAGAACAACGCACAGAAAGATGCGGTGCAGTTCATCAAACAAAAACTGGATTCTGCCAAATGGTTTATCGATGCGATACGCCAACGCCAGGAAACCCTTTTTGTAACTATGAATGCTATTATGCACTATCAGGAAGAGTATTTTCTTGATGGTGAAGAAGCCAAACTGAAACCGATGATCTTAAAGGATATCGCAGATATGGTTGGCCTTGATATCTCTACCGTTTCGCGTGTAGCGAACAGCAAGTATGTAGAAACGCCATACGGGACGAAACTGATAAAGGAATTCTTCTCTGAAGCGATGAAAAACGACCAGGGAGAGGATGTTTCTACTATTGAGATCAAGAAAATACTGGAAACAGTTATACAGGAAGAAGACAAACGCAAACCCCTGCCCGATGATAAACTGGCAGATATACTTAAAGAAAAAGGTTACCCTATTGCACGCCGTACTATTGCCAAATACCGCGAACAGCTAGATATTCCCGTTGCAAGGATGAGGAAGAAAATATAAACGGCATGAAAAAATTTCTTGCCATATTTTCCTATTTGTTTCATCCGTTATTTGTACCGGTGTATGCCACCCTGTTTTATTTTCTGGTAGCCAATACTTTTTTCTATAAGCATGAAATTTACCTGGCTTTTATACAGATACTTATTGTAACCGTATTATTGCCACTGTCTATATTCTACCTGCTGCGATCGCTCGGCATGATGAAAACCCGGATGTTCGAGAAAAAAGAACGCAGGCTGCCACTGGCTATTTATGCCATGCTCCTGCTCTTCCTTATTAAGTACAGCCTTTCGATAGTTGTAATACCCGAGCTATACTATTACTTTACCGGATGTCTTATAAGTACTGTGCTCGCATTGGCATTGGTTTTAACGGGACATAAAGCCAGCCTTCATATGGTTGCTATGGCTTCATTTACCGTATTTATAATAAGTATCTCGGCCTATTACCATATAAGATTTCTCAACCTCATCGCGTTTTTTGTATTATGTTCGGGTGTTGTAGCCACTTCAAGGCTACAGGCGAAAGAACACAGCATGGGCGAGGTTGTTTTGGGAACACTATTAGGCATAATTCCGCAAATAGGGTTATGGTTTGTGTGGTTGTTGCCGTCGGTTTAGCAAATTAATTTCCTACTACGCGATAACCTCCAAAGCAAATAACCGCAACACCTTATTTTCTTAGGGAATCTTCACGTTAATTAAAAGTTAAACCTGCACAAGGCCAATCGCACTCAAAACTCATAGAATATGGTTACAAAAGCTTTTTTTTAATTTCCTTAACAAATTTAACAGCGCGTAAGAATTGCCTTTAACAATCGCGATTTTGACGCTGCAAAAATTGTAGCTACTTTTAAGAAATATATACAATTTTTACTACATGAAACCGCTTAAATTAATTATTAAGAAGGCATTTATTTTACCATTGTTTATTGCCGCATTAACTCTTGCAGGCTGTAGCGATGATGATGGCGGAAGCACGAATAATCCCGCTGAACAAGGCACATTAACTTGTAAAATAAATGGCGAAGAACACAACTTCAGCTATCTAGTAAGCGCAAACGACCCACCTTCAGAAGAAACTATACATTTTGTTACGATTGGCGGACATGAAACCAACGACTTTACATCGCCCGGATTCGGTTTCCAGTTAGTATCAACAGAAGGTGCAACTGCCACTACATATACTTCAGCAGATTCTGAACTGCATGGCAATTATTATATTCAGAATCTGGACAGTAATGGTAACATTACAGGAACTACTACCTATCATGGCAACGGAAGCGATGGCACAAGCTTTGTCTTAAACATTACCGGCCTTCATGACTGGGGCGTTGAAGGAACATTTTCGGGTGTGTTGCAACTCACAGGCGGTGAAGAGTACATCACCGTAACCGACGGCAAATTTTCTGCCCCTTACAACTACAGAAATTAATTATTTTGAGGAGTTATTTATATTCAGAAAAGGCTTTATACCGTGGTATAAAGCCTTTTTACTTTTATTGAAGTCATCTTAATTATTTTACCACAGTAGCTTCAAATTCTACTTTAAGTGTTTCGAAAAGGCTTTTCACCTGAAATACCGTACTCGCCTGTTTCACGCCATGTTTGGCTACCCATGCCTGGAAGATATCGAAATGAGCGAAAAGCTCCTCCTCCGAAGTTGTGTATATATTAAGCCTTACGATATTTTTATTCTCGTATCCTGCAGTACTAATTACCAGTTCTAAATTCTGAAGTGCTTCAATTATCTGATCTTTCATTGGGGCAGTACTCGACGTGCCATCGGCATGAACCGCAGCCTGGCCTGCGCAATATAATGTTCCCTGAACATTCTTTACTTCAACAGCCTGAACATAACTACGCTGATCCTGCCATTGCCATGGGCTAAATTCTCTCTTTTCCATTTGTTTTTCTTTTTTTGTTTGTGCCGCTGCCGACACAAAAGTTAATAGTGTAAATACTAAAATTGTTGCTGTGTGCTTCATAATCGTATTAAAAATGTACACTACAAAGTTCTGAAGAATGAAAGACAACAGGCATGACAAACGTCACGGATACCAAGTGAGGTTTGTCACATTAATTGGAAAGGCGACTGAGTGTTTCGCGCGAAACGCCCAGGTAAGAAGCAATAAGGGTTTTAGATACCCTTTGAAATAAAGAAGGATAACGTTGCAGTAGTTGGTCGTAGCGGTCTTTTGCGGTGCTGGTTATAAGAGAAAGTATTCGCTGTTGCGAACCAATATGCCCGCCATTGGCTTTTGCCAGAAAAAAATGTTCCATTTTATGCAGGCCTGCGCAAAGCTTTTGATAGTTTTCTAACGATAGGCAAAACACCTCGGTATCTTCAAGGCAGTCGAGCGACATAGTAGCATTGGTACGGTTATGAAAAGCCTGAAAATCGCTTTCCCACCAGTCTTCCATCGCGAAAGAAACTATGTGCTGTTTGCCAGAAGCATCGGTATGTACCAGTTTTAAAAGCCCCGAAACTACAAAATAAGAGTAATTTACAGGCTCGCCTTCCTGTATAAGGAACTGGTGCTTTTTATATTTTTTGGTCGAAAAATGTGCACGTACAAAGTCAAATTCCGCATCGGTAAGCGGTACTATCTTTTCTATATGTGCACGCAATACAGCATCCATGCGTCAGAGGATATAGAATATGAGCCCGAAGTTTAGCGACTTCATGGTGAGTTTCTGGTCGCTGTCTACAATCGGTGCATTGTTGTATATAGGAGTGAGTCCGTAATAGGCATAAAAATTCCATGTATTCCACCCTGCCGATATGTAAGCCCCATACACAAAATCGTTTAGATTCTTGTCGTTCTTAATTTTTATAGGCGGACTGTCGCCTGGTTTGTATAACGCTTTATCCGCAAACAGGTAGCTTACCTTAAAACCCAGGTATACCCTCCAGAATTTATGGCTTATAGAATCACTGTTTCTCCAGCGTAGCTCGATAGGCACTTCAAGGTAATGCAGCACAAGCTTGTTCTTATCAAAACTTCCTTCTTCCACAGGCTGATAGCTGTTAACGCCATTTTCTATAGGCTGAACAACCATATTATGTTTGATATTATTATACGAATAGCCCAATCCCGCCGCTATGGCGTAGGTGCGGCTTTTATTAATAGGCATATCCCTTAAAAAGCCTGCCGTAAGATTCGTGGAAAATGAATACTGCGAATAATTACCCGGTTTGCTCTGTATCATATTATATGCAAAAGAAGCATACATTTGGTCTTCACGGTATTTGGTATCAACAACAGGTGCCACACTATCCAGTTCGATAGTATCTTTTACCTTAGGCTCAAAAACCTGCGCCGTTGCAAAAAACGACATAAAACAGCATATAAACAGTAGCGGGAACCTCATAGTGGTATATTCGGGATTCTTGTCTTACAAAGATGCAAAAAGTTTAGGCAATACCTTTAGCATGTATAAAAAAATTAACCCTTAGTTACACCTAGCTAATCCCACAAAAAAACCACTGCATTTACAGTGGTTCAGGATAAATATAGTGACGGCATACGCCGGAAGTTCTTTAGTCAAGTCCATTCATTACCAATACGGCATGCGCCGGATCTGCAAGGCTAAGCCTGTAAACGTCTTCGGTCTGACCGGTGCGTATTTCAAACCTGTCGTTTTTCATAGCATCAATCAGGTCTTCTGTCAGTACAGACGGTGCGATGCCTTTTTCGCCTCCAATTTCGGCAGAGAATTGTGTGTTCACTAAAGGTGGCATAAGCTCAAATACTTTTACAGACGTATCTCTTAATGCAAGGCGAAGCGATTGGGTGTACGAGTGCAATGCCGCTTTACTGCCAGAATACGTTGGAAGATGCTGCGTAGGTGCAAAAGCCACAATTGAAGAAACCGTTACTACTGCACTTTCTTTCTGAGCACTAAGCAGCGATAGTAACTTCTCGGTAAGACGGATCACCGAAAGGTAATTGGTTGCAATCTCGTCGGCAGCAATTTCGTAAGCACCACTACCCTTTCCAAGATTATGCACAGCTGCGCTACCCGCATTGTTTATAAGCACATTAAGATCGGGAAATTCATTTGTAATCCGGTCTACAAGACTGTTAACACTGTCGGCATTGCTAACATCAAAAGGAATAGCGGTTACGTTGCCTAATTCGGCAGCAGCTTTATTAAGTCGCTGTTCGTCCCTTCCCGTAATTATTACTTGGTTGCCTAATGCCACAAACTGGCGTGCCATTTCCAAACCTATACCTGCGCTACCGCCGGTTATTAATATTGTATTTGCTGTTGTTTTCATTTTTATTGATTTATTTATAATGCTGATTTTTTAAATATAGATGTTGCGGTATGCCCGCCAAAGCCAAACGTGTTGTTAAGAGCGTAGTTGATTATGCGCTTCTCTGGAGTATTCTTAACCAAATGCAGTCCCTGTGGAATATTCGGGTCCGGATTTTCAAGGTTTACAGTTGGCGGAACAACATCATATTTAACCGCCAGCACACTAATGATGCTTTCTATAGCACCCGCTGCGCCGAGAAGATGCCCGGTCATAGATTTTGTAGCACTAATGGCCACATCCTGCCCACCAAAAACCGAGTGTATCGCATTGAGCTCGCTTAGGTCGCCAACAGGTGTAGAAGTAGCATGCGCATTAATATAGTCTATAGCCTCAGGTAATAATCCTGCATCTGCCAGGGCTTTCTGCATACCTAGGGCAGCACCCAGACCATCGGCAGGTGTACCGGTAAGATGGTAGGCATCGGCAGCCATGCCACCGCCTACAATCTCTGCATAAATGTTTGCGCCTCTTGCTACGGCATAGTCCCAGTCTTCCAGTATCAGTGCGCCGGCACCTTCGCCTGCCACAAAACCATCCCTGTCGGCATCAAAAGGGCGGGATGCTGTTTGCGGACTGTCATTTCTTTTTGACAATGCCTGCGAAGCATTAAATCCTCCTATCGAAGCAGGTGTTAATGCCGCCTCGCTACCTCCGGCAATCATAATTATTGCTTTACCAAGACGTATCGTATCAAAAGCGGAAATAATAGCCGTATTGGAAGATGCACATGCCGATACTGTCGCATAGTTTGGCCCATGCAACCCGTAACGTATAGACAATACACCAGCAGCTATATCCACTATCATTTTAGGAATAAAGAACGGGTTGAAACGTGGTGTGCCATCGCCTGAATAAAATTCTTTCAGCTGTTCTTCAAATGTACCGATGCCTCCGTTGCCCGATGCCCATATTACGCCAACATCAAAACGTTCCGTTTGTGGCATAGTTGCAAAATCGAGCCCTGCATCTTTTATGGCTTCATCGGCAGCAGCAATGGCGTACTGGGTAAAGACATCGTATTTTCTAATCTCTTTTCTTTCAATATAATCTTCAGCATTAAAGCCTTTTACCTCGTGGGCAAAATGAGTTTTAAATTTAGAGCTGTCAAATTTGGTTATAGGCCCTGCACCGCTTTTTCCGGCAAGTATATTTGCCCAGAATTCGGCTACTGTATTGCCCAGTGGCGTTATCGCCCCAAGCCCTGTTATTGCTACTCGTTTCATTTTTATTTCTTTATCTCTGTTTTAAGCAGGTTGGTATACCCTTTGGCAATTAATTTTGAGCGGTCGGCATTCCAAACCTCGCATTGGGCATTAACAATCTGGCTGCCTTTTTTAATGATGGAAGTCTGCGCCAGTATAATATCGCCCTCACGTGCTGCCGATAAATAATCGACCACCAGGTTAACCGATACATAGAAATACGGCTCACCATAGGATATAAGCGTAGCACCAATGGCATCGTCTATAATGGCCGCGGTAATGCCGCCATGCAATGTGCCGAACGGGTTGGTCATTTCTTTGCGGATAGTGTGCTGAAATGTCAGGCTACCGTCTTCTACCGCCAGTATAACAGGCTTTAGCCACGCCATAAAGGGTGAGGGCGAGTCGGTAATTTCTTTGCCTATGTGGCTTTTTAAGTATTCTGCTGCTTTAGAAAACATAATTTTATATTTATTTTATACCGATCGGTATATTTTTGTTAAAAAAATATTCTTTGCGCCTCCTTTAAAATTCCTTTTTTCCGCTACGCATCATAAAAAATAATACTCGTTATACAGAATATACCGATCGGTATATTTTATCTCAAAAAAAAATCACACCGTGATCTCCTTTATCATTTTTTCTCCCTGTTTAACGGCAGCTTTAATACCGTGCATTTTCCCGGTAACCTTAGCCAGCATAATACCGCCTTCTATAAGGGCAATAAAAGCTCCGGCAAAATCTTTACCATTAGTACCCTGCTGTATCTGTCCAGCATCGATACCGTCTTTGATGATCGTCTCAATTTTAGCGTACCAGTTTTCAATCGCATTTACAGCCTTCGCCCTTAGTTCTCCATGAGTATCATCTGCTTCTATAGCAGTGTTAAGCACAGGGCATCCGCCATGCAGCATTGGCATGTTTACAAAATCTGAAAATACCGAAAGGTATACTTTAAGTTTATCTATACTGTGCGGCTTTAAAGCCATCTTTGTTCTTATCACACCCGATATTGCACTATAGTTATAATCGAAAGCTGCCAGGGCAACCTCATCTTTATTTTCAAAATTACCATAAATGCTTCCTTTAGTAAGGCCTGTAACCTCAACAATATCATTCATAGACGTCCCGGCAAAACCCTTACGGTTAAATACGGGTGCTGTTTTCTCTATAATGTATTGTTTGGTTTTTTCGGCTTTCGTCATCATGGCATTATCACTTTTTATACTACAAAAATATACCAATCGGTATATTCCAACAAATAAAACTCGATTTATTTTTTCTATGGTGCAATAGACGATTAATTGCTAATCTTAACCTAATAAATTTCTCTTTCAAATGAAATTTAGGTAAATTTACGTAGATATAAACCTAAAAAACGACAATTATGCAGATCCAGTTTAGTATAGATTGTGCCGATGAAGGCCACGAAAGAATTGAAAACTATTTTACAACAGTAATAAACGATAACCTAAAAAGATACGACGATAAAATAACGGGCATTACAGTACACCTTGCCGATGAGAACGGAGCTAAAACCGGCCCGGACGACAAACGCTGTACTATGGAGGCCCACGCACAGGGACTTAAACCCCTTGCTGTAACCAATCACGCTGATACGGTAGAGAAAGCCATTAAAGGCGCTATCGACAAACTTAAAAATGCACTGGAGCACAGCTATGGCAAACTTCAGAAAAGCCATTAAAAACAAAAGACTTTTTATATACAAAAGCCCTGCGGTACGTACCACAGGGCTTTTGCTTTTTTAGTATGTTTGTAGCACCAAATCATTATTTATGAGTGCTCTTAAAAACTTATATTCTCTTGCTTTTTATGATAGATTATCTGCAGTGCTTGCTATGTCACTGACCGGTTTTGACAAGGCAAAATTTATCGGTCTTATCAATTCAGACGGATTTGAGGATAAGGAGCTGAAAGCACGCATGCGGCATACTGCCGTAGTATTGCATCAGTTTATGCCACAGGATTTCGGCAAAGCAGTTACAGCGTTGCAGGTAATCATAGGGAATTTAAGGGAAGATAATTTTGGGGAAGACAGCCTTGCATGCATGTTCCTGCCCGATTATATAGAAGTGTATGGACTTGATCATTACGACGATGCCATAAAAGCTTTAGAATATGTTACACAGTTTACCAGCTGCGAATTTGCCGTTCGCCCGTTCCTGCTGAAGTATGAGGACAAAATGCTGGAACAGATGCTGGCCTGGTCGCTTCATAATAATTATAAGGTACGCCGTTTTGCCAGTGAAGGTGCACGTCCGCGTTTGCCCTGGGCTATGGCAATTCCGTCACTTAAAAAAGATCCGTCGCGTTTACTGCCCATACTGGAAAACCTAAAAAATGACCCGTCTGATTTTGTGCGCCGAAGTGTTGCCAACAACATTAACGACATTGCCAAAGACCATCCTGATGTGGTTGTAGCTATCGCAAAAAAATGGAAAGGAGCAGGCAAAGAAACCGATGCTATTGTTAAACATGGCAGCCGTACTTTGCTAAAGCAGGGACATACAGAAATACTGAAGCTTTTCGGGCTTGATGCTGCTGCCATTGTATTTTCCGGTTTTGAAGTATTTACGCCAACGGTAAAAATGGGCGACAGCGTAGAATTTACTTTCGCTATACAAAACACTTCAGTTGAACCGCAAACCGTTCGTTTGGAATATGGCTTGTACTACATGAAAGCCAAAGGGCACCTTGCTAAAAAGGTTTTTAAAATAAGTGAGCGAATTTACCAACCCGCAGAAAAGGCGGTGATTGTTAGAAAGCAATCATTCAGGGCCATCACCACAAGGGTTTTTCATGCCGGAGAACATAAGGTTTCCATCATTATTAACGGTGAAGAAAAAGCCCCTCTACTGGCTTTTGAACTTATTTAGCTTTATTGCCCCTTTTTGTAAACGGATTGTAGGAGAAGCCAAGGCTAAAATAGCCTGTACCGTTTTGCGTTGTAGAGAAAATATAATCGTTGGTATTCTCTCCCCTTTCGGTAATCCTTGAGTTAAATACATTGGCAAGACCAACTTTAAAGGTACCAATAAGCCCGTCGCCAAACCAATGCTCGTACGTAGCTCCCGATCGTGTTTCAAGCTGGCGGTAGTCATACACTTTCGCGAAGCCGGGTTGCGATGTATTTAGATAAAACCCATCGGCAATGAGCTCTGTACCTAGCGATAACCTGCCATTAGCAAACACATCGTGTTTAATAAAAATGCGCTGCGGTAGTATGATATCTACAATCCAACCTGAATTAAATTTATGCTCTAACGTAAAAACAGGCGCGGCCGGAACCGGAGACGCTGGATCAATAAGGATAATCAATCCCGTTGCAATCTTGGTTTTTGCATTGGCTTTAAGTACAATAGTACCTCCTACAAAACCTTTTATACGCTGGGCGGCACGCTCATCTCCATCTGCAATAAAGCTCGCATTATAAATAAACGGTTTACCAAACAACTTCGAAAAATACGTAAAGCTCAATGCCGCTGAAAGGTAATGGAACTCCTGTTTCTTATCGAAAAAAGGCTGCGCTATGCCTTCAGGATTTTTAACGCCTTCAATATCTGCAAATTCATATTTGTAGGCCGCAGAGGCTGTAATATTCCACTTGGGTTTCATTATTACAGGTACGTTAGCCGCAATATTCAGCTTACCCTGGCTTTTGATACGCCCATCGATAAAGTTTTCATCAAACAATTTGCTGTCAAAATCTTTGGGCAGGTATTGCACATACTTTACATCGAACACCCTTGCAAACGGAAATTTATCGGCTATGGCCGACTGGAACTTCTGCTTACCGGTTGGCTCCGTCTCCTGAGCACTTACATTTAGGCATAGCAATGCCGATGAAAATAAAAACAGCGTTTTTTTCATGGTTGATTTTTGATTTGGTCCCAATTAAGGGTATTTGATTATTGATGACTGAACTCCTAAAATTTATCCGACAGGTTTTTTCCTAAATAAAGTTCAAGGAAATCTTTTCTAAACACATCGCCTATAGGCACTTCTGTATTCTTTATGTATATGGTATGATTATCAAATGAGTCGATGTGGTTTATATTCACCAGGTACGATTTACTTACCCGTGCAAACATTGCAGGGTTAAGGTGGCTGTGAATAGTTTTAAGGTTCATTGCTGTAATTACCTTATTGTCTTCAATATAAATAACAACATAATCTTTAAGTCCTTCTACATATAATATGTCTTTAAATAATATCTTATGAAAGCGCCTTTCTGATTTTATAAGCATAAACTCGGCATCAATGCTTTCCATAGAAGCGTTTTGCCCGCTTAAAAGGTTTTTATACACCACAGCCTTTTGTACCGATTTTACCAGGCGCTCCTTATTTACCGGCTTAACCAGATAATCTATAGCTTCTACTTCATAGCTTTGCAATGCATACTGCGAATAGGCCGTTGTAAATATTACCAGAGTTTCCCTCGGAATAGTCGCTGCAAATTCCAGCCCCGTTATGCCCGGCATTTGTATGTCAAGGAATATAAGGTCAACCGGGTTATCCTTCATAAACTCGCGTGCCTTTTTTACCCCGTTAAAACTTCCTATGACGGTAACATCGGGTATATCCTGCAATTGCAACAGCATACCTTCGCGTGCCAGTGGCTCATCATCTACAATTATACAATTCACAGCGGTAATGTTAGGTTAACTTCATATTCGTACTGGGTATCTTTTATATTGCAAACAAAGCTATTGCCATATAAAAGTTCAAGCCTCCGGTTAATGTTTATCAGCCCCAGGCCTCCGCTTCCGCTAAATTCTATCGGCTCTTTGGCTTTACTGTTTATACATTTAAAATGTAGGCTGTTATTCGTAATGGTAAAACCGGCATGAACGTATGACGGATTATCCAGGTCTATACTATACTTAATAGCATTTTCTATAAACACAATAAACAGGCTGGGCGGCAGGCTTATCGATTTAAATTCGTCTTTATTATACGCCTGGTCGTTTACTGTAAGCCGAAACGTAAAATCGTCACGCCTTATTTTTTCCAGTTCCATAAAATCATTAAGGAATTGAATTTCCGACGATAATTGTACCGATGCAGCATTGTTTTCATACAGCTGATAGCGCAAAAAGTCGGACAATTTCATGATGATCAATGATGCCTTTGCGGGGTCTTTGGTCACCAGCACATTTACATTGTTGAGCATGTTGAACAAAAAATGCGGATTGATCTGGTTCTTCAGCTCTTTCAGTTCCATTGCAAGGGTCGTCTGTTCCAGCTCTGCCATTTTTAAAATATCTTCCTGCCAGCGCTGGAAAAGCTTTATTGCTGTAGAAGAAAATACAACCATAGTAAGAATATTTGCCGCCGCAAGTATCTCTCTGAAAACGCCCATTCTCACAGATCTTGGAATGATACGGTGCGGATCGAAATAAATAACGTGTACCTGCCTTATCATCGCAAATGTTACCGAAATAATACCCACGAGTATAAGAAGGTAATTGATATATTTACCTCTAAATAAATAGCGGGGTATAAGCACATACATATTGAGGTATACCATGATAAGAAAATATATCATCCACATGATACGTATGTACAAATTGTACGGATCTTCAAATTCTTTAGGATCACCGCTATCAAAAAGTGTTATGCCCAGATAGACCCATATTAGTAAATGGCGATATACCCTGTACTTTTTATCTACAAGGAAATCTACAAAACCGTTTTGAGGACAATTCATGGCAACCATTTACAACTCTCATTTTTATGCATTGCGAAATACGGTATAAACAATCTATAATGAAACTTATTTATACCAAACCCTGTTTATTTTATACAAAGCCCTAATTCATTAAAAATACATATTCAATAAATGCCTTTAGTATAAAATAGTATGGCTTTGGTATAAAAACCAATTGTACATGACATCTGAAAAGTACATTTGAGCAAACTATTGTACTTATGGATGCCGTAACGATTGAAAGATGGATAAGCGTAATTGAAGATAACGATTTTATTACCGATAAAGACAAGCGCATTGAAAACCTTATTAATTTATGGAAGTTTTCAAGCTGCTGCAATTACGAAACCCAAATTACAGACGACTCTTTACTGGATACTGCTTCGCAAAATAATATATCGGTAACCTTTACCGATATGTGCCTAAGAGCTGCGCCTAAGAGTAATTATATTCATAATATATTCAACACCATAACGCCTGTACTCGACAAAAAGCGGGATGATGCCTATTATATAGAGCTACATGAGCAGAAAAACAATTTCACTGCCAACAGGCTTTTGCAGCTTGAAGAAGAAATAATCAATGCTATACAAGGTAAACTAATCACCTACAATCAGGTTAAAAAAATAACCAAGCTAAATGCTACAGCCGGCATTTACACCAATGTTGTAGTGAAAGACTGCACCCGAAACGACATTCACCACGCCATCGGCAAGTCGCAGGCTAATGAAACCGGAAACAAAAACTGGCTGGTACTGGTGTTGGACAGGCTTGTAAGCCAGTGCGACAGCTTTTACATAAGCGATGATATACTTCACTTGCCCTTTGAAACCGATTATGATAAAATCTTTCTGTTCGATTTCTACAAAGGCGAAGTAATCGAGCTTTCCACAGGTTTATAAAAGGTAAAAATCCTTTAAGCATTGCTGCCTAAAGGATTTTCTTTTTACCCAAAAATCACAAAAATATTTTACCAGAAGAATATATACAATGCAGCAATTAAAGCTGTTACAATGATAGACCCTACTGCGAAGCCAGGTGTTACCTTAAACATGGCTGTATCTATTTCAAGGCCATTAGTGCGTACACCTTTCTGGCTTTCTTTCATACTAATAAAGAACATACCTGTTACACAGATAAGGAACACAAAGCCCATCCTGTCGATAAATGGTATTTCGTAGATCCCATCGGCATTTGCCACGGCAAAGCCCCAGTCGTAAAGGAACGACAGATCTATAAAGCCCGGAAGGAATTTAAAGAATATTGAGAACAGGAAGCCGCCTATCATACCAAACAAGGCAGCATTTGACGTTGTTTTTTTCCAGAAGAAACCAAGAATAAACATCGCGAAGATACCCGGGCTAAGGAAGCCTGTAAACTCCTGTATGAACTGGAACCCACCTTTTTTATCGATACCCATAAACGGAGCGATCAGTATAGCAATTGCCATAGCCGCTACCACAGTGATTTTACCCACTTTTACAAGTTTCTTTTCGCTGGCATCTATATTAAGGCGCTGCTTGTAGATGTCAAGCGTAAATATGGTTGCAATACTGTTTGCCTTACCCGCAAGCGATGCTACGATAGCTGCTGTAAGTGCTGCAAACGATAGTCCTTTTAATCCTGAAGGAAGCAGGTTAAGCAGTACCGGATAAGCACGGTCTGGATTTAACTCACCACCCTGAAGCATTTCTGCCTGAAATCCACCCTGCTGGTGCAGCACATAGGCCGCAATACCCGGAAGCACTACGATTATAGGCATTAACAGCTTAAGGAACGATGCAAATAAAATACCGCTACGTGCTGTTTTAAGGTCGGCACCAAGGGCGCGCTGCGTAATATATTGGTTACATCCCCAGTAGTTAAGGTTAATAATGATCATACCCCCCACAAGCACCGATAACCCCGGAAGGTCGGCATAATTGGAATTTGTTTTGTCAAATATCATTTCAAAGTGGTCGCTCGCATGGGTTGTCATCAGGTTAAAGCCATCTACAACACCAGATCCGCCAAAATGGTCGGCCACAAGGTTAAGAGCTAAATATGTAGTTGCAAGACCACCTAATATCAGGAAGAATACCTGTATAACATCCGTAAATCCAATAACCTTCATACCGCCAAGGGTAATCATAATAGAGAAGAATGCAAGGAACGCCATACATAAATTAAGGTCGAAACCGGAGATACTGCTTATAGCGAGTGCACCAAGGTAAAGTATCGACGTAAGGTTTACCACCACATAAAGCAACAGCCAGAATACCGCCATGATCATGGCTACCGTACCGTTGTACCGCTGGTTAAGAAACTGCGGCATGGTAAATATCTTGTTTTTAAGGTACACCGGTATAAAAAATACCGCGACCACGATGAGCGATATTGCCGCCATCCACTCATAGGTTGCAATAGCAAGACCCATTTTAAAGCCCGAGCCACTCATACCGATAAATTGTTCGGCACTAATGTTACTGGCAATAAGCGATGCACCAATAGCCCACCATGTAAGTGAACCTTCGGCTAAAAAGTAATCGTTGCTGCTTGCGCTTTCTTTCTTTTTGCGGTTGTATATCCAGAATCCGTATCCTACAATAAGTATAAAGTAGAATAAGAAAACGATATAGTCGGCAGTAGATAATGCTTTCATAGAATCGTGTTTGTTGGGATTGTTGGGAAATCCGGGGTTAGAGTTGTTTTATTGGAGTTTGTAATGTGTTTCGGGAAGGTCTCTTAAAATCTGGGCGCTTTTTTCGGCAGAGATATCCCTTTGGGCTTCGGCCATCATTTCGTAGCCTACCATAAATTTCTTTACTGTGGCAGAACGCAATAACGGCGGGTAAAAATGCATGTGAAAATGCCACTCCGGATGAGGCTTACCATCCGTAGGCGTTTGGTGTATACCCGATGAATACGGGAATGAGGTGTTAAAAAGATTATCGTATTTTACAGTTACCCTTTTTAGTATTTCGGCGAACGCCTGCGTTTCTTCATCAGTCATTTCGGTTATGTTTCCAAAATGCCTTTTGCTGATGATCATGGTTTCGTAAGGCCACGTAGCCCAAAACGGAACCACAACCGCAAAATGATCGTTTTCTATGACTAAACGTTCCTGCTTTACAAGCTCTTCGGCAAGGTAATCGGCTAAAAGGCTGGTACCATTCTTTTCGTAGTGTGCTAACAGATTGGCCTGCGTTTTTTCTACCCGTGTAGGCAGCGACGACTGTGCCCATATCTGTCCGTGCGGATGCGGGTTGCTGCACCCCATTACGGCACCTTTGTTCTCGAATATCTGAACGTGGTTTATAAAGTCCTTGCTGCCAAGCTCTTTGTATTGCTGTTTCCAGGCTTCTGCTACCTTAACAAGCGCGCTTACCTCCATTTCGGGAATGGTAAGGTCGTGCCTTGGCGAAAAACATATTACTTTATTAATGCCTCTTTCCGGTTTTAGCTGAAACAGCGAACTGCTCTCGGGAGTAGTCACTTCGTCTGTAAGCAGCGACGGGAAATCGTTATCAAAAACAAATACATCGGTATACTGTTCGTTAGTCACCCCGTTAGATCGGGTGTTGCCTGCACACAGGTAACATTCCGGGTCATACTGCGGCAACCGGGTATTGTTTGCAGCCTCCTTTTGCCCCTGCCACGGCCTTTTATTGCGGTGCGGAGAAACCAGTATCCATTCGCCCGTTAAGGGGTTATAGCGCCTGTGCGGATGTTCGTTATTATCAAATGACTGCATATTCTTATTTTGTATAAAGGGTTGTACCTTTTGAAATTTTAATTTTATACGCCTTTAGGCTGATGCCGAATTTTGCTTTATATGTAGCGCTTACACGCTCTATAATAGCATCTTCATATCCTTTTTTTACAAGATTGATAGAGCATCCGCCAAAGCCTCCGCCCATCATTCGCGATCCAAGTACATTTTCATCGTTACGAACTTCACCTACCAGAAAATCAATTTCTTCGCAGCTTACTTCGTATTCTTTTGAAAGTCCGTCGTGGGTAGCAAACATATGCGCACCAAGACCTGCAAAATCTGAGGCTTCCAGCGCATCAACAGCATCAAGTACCCTTTGTATTTCCTGTACTACAAACAGGCAGCGTTTAAAAATAGTCTCACCCAAATTTTCGCGCTGTGCAAGCACCTGTTCTTCACAGCAATCGCGGAAAGTTTTTACTTCAGGATAAGCTTGTTTTAATATAGCCAATCCCTGCTCAACCTCCTGTCTGCGGGTATTGTAGCCCGAGGTAAGGTGCGTGTGCTTTACGTTACTATCCAGCAATAATAGTGAATATTCTTTAAAATTCGCCTTATGGTATTCATATTCCAGTGTATTGCAGTCCAGCTTTATCACACTGTTCTTTTTACCGAACACGCTGGCAAACTGATCCATAATACCACAATTTACCCCCACAAAGGTATGTTCAGATTTTTGTCCTATCAGTGCAATTTCTTCTTTCGTAAGACCGATACCAAAGATGTGGTTATACAGATAACCTATACCGCACTCCAACGCCGCCGAAGACGATAACCCTGCTCCCATTGGTATGGTACTGCTGAAAACAATATTTAACCCTTTTAGGTTAGTACTGAGGCTTTTAAGCTGGTGTACTACGCCCAAAATATAGTTAACCCACATTATATCTGTAGGTTTTAGTTCGTCATTGATATCAAACGTATAGGTTTCGCCCAGGTCTTTTGCAATGATGGTAGATGTGGCACTACCCGACTCTGACACTGCAAAGCAAATGTATTTGTTTATGGCTGCCGGAAGCACAAAACCATCGTTATAATCTACGTGTTCGCCAATAACATTTATTCTTCCCGGCGAAAGGAATGTGTACTTAGGTTCTGCACCAAAAGCAGTCTTAAAATGACTTGTAACCTGTTTTACTAATTTCTTTTTCATTATGCTGTAAGCGTCTTATATCGTTTCAAATTTCCACGTTGTTTCCTGGCGGTACGTGTCGCCTTTACGAAGTACCGAATTAGGAAAGTTAGTATGGTTTGGTGCATCGGGGTAGTTTTGCGTTTCAAAGCAGATACCACTTTGCGGATGGTAGGCAGCACCTTCTTTTCCGGCAACTTTACCAAAACAATTGCCTCCAACATAAATATGCACCGACGGCTGATCGGTATACACCGTCATTTTAATTCCGGTGTTTTTACTAACCAGTATTGCCGCAGGTAAAGTAGCATCAGTCAGCGCGAAAGAATTATCTATTGATGAAGGGCAGCTGGCAGGAGATGTAAAATCGTACCCTTTATCTGCCGCTTTTATGTATTTACCTGTTGGTATTCCATTTTCTTTAAGTTCCAGTATTGCCGGAGAATTTACTGTAAGCTGCTGGCTTAGAACATCGGCCGTATGGCCATCAAGATTAAAGTAACTGTGCTGCGTAAGGTTGATAACCGTATCTTCTGTTGTGGTTGCCGAATAGCTTATCTTAATTTCATTATCTGCCGTAAGCGTATAGGTAACATTTACCTGTAACTCCCCCGGAAAATGTTCTTCGCCCTCAGGGCTTGTGTAGCTAAAGGTTATAAAAGCATTATCTGCATTTTGCTCTAAAGCTGTTACCTCCCAGAATTTTCTGCAAAAACCTTGCTTACCACCATGTAGCGTATTGTTTTCGTGGTTGCTATCTAAAGCAACATCGTTACCGTCTATACTAAATCGTGCATTGGCAATTCGCCCTGCGTAACGCCCTATAACCGCACCAAAATAAGGGGGGCTGGGCAGCGCGTACGATTCTATATAATCAGTGATAGTTTCAAATCCCAACACCACATCAGTTGTATTTCCGTTGCTGCTTTTTACGCGTAACGCCGTTATTGTCGCCCCGTAATTTATAAAGCTAACCTCAAGTTTGCCGCCATTCGTAAGGGTATATTCCTGCACCTCTTTACCATCCGGAAGCACCCCAAATAATTTCGCAACAGTACTATCGCTAAAATGTGAAATGTGATTTTTTTCCATTATATTTTTATAGAATCAGCACCAAATGTAAAAGTAATTGTCAATTAAGCATACCAGTACCTACCAGTTTTTGTATATTAGCCACCAGTTTGAATTTGTATGAAAATAATAGATATAGACAACAGGCACAGCCTGCCAAAGTACAAACAGATAATTTTATCGGTAGAAACTGCCATATCTGAAAAACGCATGAAACGTGGCGATAAGCTCCCCTCGGTCAATAAAGTAGCCCTTGAATTTTCGCTTTCGCGGGATACCGTATTACAGGCCTACGACGAACTTAAAAAACGTGGGATCATCTACGCGCGTCTCGGCAAAGGCTACTACATAAAAAGCGAAGAGTTTAGTTTTGAGCAGCGCATCTTTTTGCTGTTTGATGAATTTAACTCTTTTAAGGAAGACCTCTACAATGCCTTTATGGAGACTATGGCAAACAATGCTCAGATAGATATCTTCTTTCACTACTTCAGTATTGATGTATTCAGGAAACTGATAAACGAAAACAACGGCGATTATTCTAAATATATTATTATGCCTACTACCTTAAAGGGTGTGGCATCTATTATAAAAACACTGCCAAAGAATGATGTATACATTTTAGACCAGACCAATGCCGAACTGAAAGACTATCCATCTGTCCATCAGAATTTTGTTAGCGATATGTACAATGGACTTTGTGCCGGTAAAGACAAACTACGCAAATACAAAAAGCTTATACTAATATTCCCTGCCTTTAAGCAACCTCCCGGCATGGCAGAAGGTTTTATTAAATTCTGCGATGAGCATAGCTTTGCTTACGAGATCATTGCCGATTTTGAAAACCGCACCATAACCCCCGGTGAAGTTTATGTTATACCTAACGACCGCCACCTGGTTAGCGTTATGGAACAGGCGAAGATTCAGAAACTAAAAATTGCAAAAGACATAGGCGTGATATCGTATAACGACACTCCGCTAAAAAAAGTAGTTGGCGACGGCATTACCACAATATCGACCGATTTTAGAGAAATGGGACAATTATTAGCACAAATGATAATTAATAACGATAAGGGCGACATTGAAAACAAAAGTAGACTGATCGAGAGGGGATCGTTGTGACATTCAAAAGATTCGTTAAGTAAAAGTAAGCTTCCCATCCTTTGGAGGGGTGGCTGAAAGCCGGGGTGGTTTATTATAACTTTTAACTACCCCGCCCTGCGGGCACCCCTTCAAAGAAGGGGAAGACTTATGCCGACTTAATCATTCTCTAATATTCCAAAGTGAAGCTCGCTCCCCCTCCTTTAGAGAAATTTGAGATGAGGCCAAAAAAAAGAGCCCTGGGGCTCTTCGTATATTTTAAAACTCAAAATTGAAACCTTTTTTGGTGAGCTTCTCATAAATTTTAGGATCAAACTCATAAAGCTCTGCGGCGCGGTGCGAAACATCCTTTTGTTTTTCGCCCAGGGCAACGAGCAGTTTCATACGAAGTATCTTTCTACGAAAGTTTGACTTATCCATTTCCACTCCAAGTATTTCTTCATACAGCTGCATCAGCTCAAACAAAGTAAATTTCTCAGGAAGCAGGTTAAACCCTATTGGCGCCTGTTTTACACGGGTACGAAGGTTAGACAGGCTGTAATTTAAAATTTCGTTGTGGTCGTAAATAAGATTAGGCACATCGGCAATTTTATACCATTTCGCATCAGATGCGGTAAAACCGGCACGAATGTTATAATCTTCTCTTTTCACCAATGCATAATAGCCAATTGTAATAACACGCCCAAGAGGGAAACGGTCTACTTCACCAAAAGCTTTTAGCTGTTCAAGGTAAATGTTATCAAGTCCGGTAAGGTCGGCAAGCAGTCGGTGGGCGGCAGTATCTATACTTTCATTTTCTAATATCCATCCCCCCGGTAAACCCCAGTCTCCTTTACGAATACCTTCGGCGTGCTGCACCAGCAGCACTTCAAGACTCCCTTTATCAAAGCCAAAAATAACGCTGTCAATTGTAATGGCATTCATTACAGATCTTTCGCTACTTCTACCCGATTCCTTGTCGATAACTTTCTTAACCATCACTTCATTTAAAATCTCAACGAATATAGGCATTTTTTTAAAATAACTAACATGCTGCATTTTTTTAAGAATATACCTAATATTCTAACCTACAAATGGTAATAGCATTTTTTTTGACTTAATATTTTGTTAATATGAAAATAATGTTCTATACTTGTGGTCAAATTAACCATAAGGAAAAACGTTGTAGTATATTTGCCCCGGAATTTTGCTCATGATTGGTTTATAAAACAAACAAAACACACGTTATGTATTTTTTAGGGATAGATTTAGGAAGCTCATCAATTAAACTTTCGGTATTGGATGCCGAAAAAGGAAGCATTATAGCTTCGGTAAGCGTCCCAGATTTTGAAATGGAGATGGTTGCCCCAAAATTTGGCTGGGCAGAACAAGACCCTAACCAATGGTGGGAATATGTAAAAACCGGAATTGGCCAACTGGGCAGCAAACACAATGTAGACCTAAAACGCATAGCAGGTATAGGCATCGCCTACCAGATGCACGGTTTGGTTTTAACCGATAAAGATCTTAACCCGGTACGCCCTTCAATCATATGGTGTGATAGCCGTGCTGCTGAAATTGGCGACGCTATTTACAGTCAACTGGGTCATTTAAACTCTCAGAAACTTATTTTAGGAAGCCCCGGCAACTTTACAGCATCTAAACTTAAGTGGGTTAAAGATAACGAACCCGAAGTATTTGCTAAAGCAGCACACTTTATGCTTCCCGGCGATTTTATTGCCGCAAAACTTTCAGGCAAAGCACAAACCAGCACATCCGGACTATCTGAAGCTACCCTTTGGAACTTTACTAAAGGACAACTGGCTACAGAAGTACTCGACGCTATGGATATACCTTCGAGCCTTGTGCCCGAAGTGGTACCCAACTTTGGTCATCAGGCAGACATTAGCGCTTCAGTCGCTGTAGACCTTGGTCTTAGCCCATCTGTAAAAATCACGTATAGAGCGGGAGACCAGCCTAACAATGCATTATCGCTTAATGTTCTTCGCCCGGGCGAAATAGCTACTACAGCAGGAACATCGGCAGTAGTATATGCTGTTAGCGAAAACGACACGTACGATGCGAACAACCGCATCAATACCTTTTTACACGTAAACAACACCGAAACCGAAAAACGTAATGGCGTGATGCTTTGCATTAACGGCTCGGGTATATTATACCAATGGCTGCGCAGGATAATGTCTCTGGGCGGCAACGAACTTATATCATACGAAAGGCTTAATGCCGAGGCTGCTAAAGCGCAACCGGGCAGCGAAGCACTTCGTTTTTACCCGTTTGGCAATGGCGTTGAACGCATTTTTAACAACAAACAGGCTACATCGGGCATACAAAACCTGAATTTCAACATACACCAGTCGTCACACCTGGTACGCTCTGCTTGCGAGGGTATCGTGTTTGCAATGAACTATGGTTTTGATGTCATGAAATCGGTAGGTGTATCGGGTACTGTAGTACGTGCCGGTAAAGCCAACCTGTTTTTAAGCCCTGTGTTCCGTGAGATATTTGCCAACACTACACAAACAACGGTAGAGCTTTACAACACAGCGGGTGCCGATGGTGCAGCGCGTGGAGCGGCTTATGGTTTCGGCTACTACAACTCGCTTAACGAAGCGTTTGAAAGCCTTACCTGCCTTGACCGCATAGAGCCAAACCCTGCTTTGATCCAGCAGTATGCTGAGATCTATGAATTATGGAAGAACAATATTAATATAATGCAACCAAATGAGTACAACGACAAATCAATCATTCTTTAAAAACATAGATAAAATACAATACGAAGGCAAAGGAAGCAATAACCCTCTTGCCTTTAAATGGTATGACGAAAACCGTGTGGTAGCGGGCAAAACACTTAAAGACCACTTTAAGTTTGCAATGGCTTACTGGCACACGCTTAACAATAAAGGCGGAGATCCTTTCGGAAGCCCTACTGAAACTTTTTCATGGGACAGCCACGAAAATGTTATAGCAAGAGCTAAAGAAAAAATGGATGCCGGTTTTGAATTCATGTCTAAACTTGGAATTCCTTACTACTGTTTCCATGATGTGGATATGGTAGATGAGGCTTCCACGCTTGCTGAGTTTGAAAGACGTATTCAGGAAATGGTTGAGTACGCTAAACAAAAACAACATGAAACAGGTATAAAACTGCTTTGGGGTACTTCTAACCTTTTTAGCAATCCTCGTTACATGAACGGTGCTGCTACCAACCCTAACTTTGATGTTTTGGCTTATGCAGGTGCACAGGCTAAAATTGCTATTGATGCTACTGTTGCACTTGGCGGAGAAAACTATGTATTCTGGGGTGGCCGTGAAGGTTATATGAGCCTTTTAAACACTAACATGAAACGCGAGCAGGACCATATGGGTCAGTTTTTAGCAACGTGCCGTGACTATGCAAGGAAACAAGGGTTTACAGGTAACTTTTTACTTGAGCCAAAACCTATGGAGCCAATGAAACACCAGTATGATTTTGATGCTGCTACATGTATTAACTTCATTAACACATACGGACTTCAGAACGACTTTAAATTAAATATCGAGGTAAACCACGCTACACTGGCAGGCCATACTTTTGAGCATGAACTTTTAGTTTCTGCTAATGCAGGTATGTTAGGTAGTATTGATGCTAACCGTGGTGATTACCAAAACGGATGGGATACAGATCAGTTCCCTATAGATGTTTACGAAATTACGCAGGCTATGCTTGTTTTCCTTGAGCATGGAGGAATGCAGGGCGGTGGTGTAAACTTTGATGCTAAAGTACGCCGTAACTCTATTGATCTTGACGATAAATTCATTGCCCACATTTCGGGTATGGACACTTTTGCACGTGGCCTTATATGTGCAGACCATATATTACAAAATACAGACTACAAGAAGTTACGCACAGAGCGTTACAAATCATTTGACGGCGGTGAAGGCGCTAAGTTTGAAAAGGGAGAGCTTACTTTAGAAGGACTTAACGACATTGCCCGTAGAAATGGAGAACCTACACCTATAAGCGGAAAGCAGGAATTATTTGAACAGCTTGTTGCCAACGCTTACTAGGAGATTACCCAACATTTAACAAACTATAACCTAACAACTCTAATTAATTATGAAAAGTAAAATTTGCGTTTCGCCTAAAATGGCTACCTTTTGCTTATCATTTCTATTTATGCTAAGCTTTTCATCGGTTTTTGCCCAACAAAAAACCGTGAAAGGCGTGGTAACCGGTGCCGATGATGGCATGGGTTTACCGGGAGTAAGCATTTTAGAAAAGGGCACACAAAACAGTGCATCAACAGACATTGATGGAAATTATCAAATTGCAGTTAGCCCAAATGCAACATTGGTTTTCAGCTTTGTTGGCTACGCGCCACAGGAAGTTGCTGTAAACAATCAGTCGGCTATCTCAGTAATTTTAAAAGCTGAAGCTTCAGAACTATCAGAAGTGGTAGTTGTGGGCTACGGAACCCAAAAAAGAAAAGTATCCAGTGCGGCTACTACTGTTGTAAACGGTAAAGATTTACAGCAAACAAACAGTATAGATGCTACAAGTGCTTTACAAGGGCAGTCTTCGGGTGTTAACATTACATCTTCATCAGGTCAGCCGGGTGCAGCTATGGTGGTAAACATTCGTGGTGCAGGTACTACAGGTAACAGCAACCCACTTTATGTGGTAGATGGTGTTATCGTAGATAACGGTATTGGCTATCTTGACCCGTCTATCATTGAAAGGATGGACGTTCTTAAAGATGCTGCTGCTGCTTCTATTTATGGTGCTCGTGCTGCTAACGGTGTAATTTTAGTAACTACTAAAAGAGGAGCCGAAGGCAAAATGAATGTAGCATTTAATAGCTACACAGGTTTTCAAAGCGTATACAAAAAACTGGATCTGCTTGATGCAAGAGAGTATGGCATTATTATGAATGAGGCTCGTGTAAACAGCGGTATGGCACCACTTTACACTCAGGAGCAAATTAATAATGCAAAAACAAACGACTGGCAGAAAGAACTATTTAAAGATGGTGCTGTAAAACAAAACCACTCTTTAGTAATTTCGGGTGGGGATAAAAAAGCTACTTACAACGCAGGACTTTCTTACTACGGCCAGGAAGGCGTTATAGGCGGAAACACAGGTCAGTCGCAATACGACCGTGTAAGTTTTACAATGAACAGTACATATAACATAAAAGACAATTGGAGATTTGGAGAAAACTTTACTTATAGTAACGTAAAAAGCAGTGGTATTGCTGATGATGGTATATATAACAACTCAATAAGAGGGTTCTTAAATACACCTCCAAACTTCCCTACGTACAACGCAGACGGTTCTTACGGTTCTTCAGACATTAGCTCTGACATTACCAATCCTGCAGGATTGTTATACTACAACAACTTTAACGAGACTAAAACAAACCGTTATGTTGGTAATTTATTTACAGAAGTAGATCTTGTAAAAGGACTTACTTTCAGGACATCGTTTGGTATAGATGTAAACGACACTTCTTATCGTTCGTTCTTACCAATATATCAATTATCTACAGTGTCTTACAACACTATATCTTCGGTTACACAAAACAACACCAACAATTTTTCATGGACATGGGATAACACCCTACAGTACAAAGTTAGCCTTGGAAAACATAACTTTGATATCCTTGCAGGTACTTCTGCCCGTTCATTTATCTCAGAATATGCAGGTGGTACAGGTAAGAACCTGATCTTTGATGATTTTAAACATGCTTACCTTAGCAATACTACCGACAGAACACAGAACACTGTAACAGGTGGAAAAACACCATACAATATTGCTTCATTGTTTGGAAGGCTATTATATGACTTTGACAATAAATATATTGTAACAGCTACAATAAGAAGAGACGGTTCATCAGAATTTGGACCTAACAATAAATATGCTGTTTTCCCTGCATTCTCGGGTGCTTGGAACGTAGATCAGGAAGGTTTCTTCTCTGATGATCCGAAATTACTCAACGCACTTAAAATCCGCGGTAGCTGGGGTCAGAACGGTAACGACCAGTTTCCAAGAAGGTTCGCGTATATGTCTACCATCAGTTCCTTCGATAAAAACTACCACTTTGGTACAGGCGATAACGAAATCCCTCTGCAAGTTGGTGCCAGCCCGGATTACATTAGCAACCCTGACTTGAAATGGGAAACATCTGAGCAGTTAAACATTGGTTTTGACGCTACACTGTTCCAAAACTTTAGCCTTACTGTAGATTACTACAACAAGAAAACAAAAGACTGGTTAGTACAGGCAATTGCTCCGCAATATGCGGGTGCATTAGCTCCGTTCATCAATGGTGGAGACGTAACCAACAAAGGTTTTGAAGTTGCACTTGGCTACACAAAAAGCTTTGGCGAAGACTGGAGACTTTCTGTAAATGCAAACTTCTCTCATAACAAAAATGAGGTGACACGTATTGCCAACCAAAATGGTATCATCAATGGAGAATCTAACCTTCTTTTCCAGGGAATTGATGAGATGAACCGTGTTCAGGAAGGTCAGCCTATCGGCTTCTTCTACGGACTTCAGACAGATGGTATCTTCCAGAACCAGGCAGAAATTGATGCCTACGCTCAAAACGGCAACCCTGTACAGCCAAGTGCTGCACCCGGCGATGTTAAATTTGTAGACCGTAATGGCGATGGCGTTATCAACGCAGATGACAAAACTAAAATTGGTGACCCGAATCCTGATTTCTATTATGGACTTAACTTCACATTAAACTATAAAGCTTTTGACCTTTCTGTATACACTTACGGTGTTGGCGGTAACCAGATTGCTTACGGTGTACGTGATTACGGAAGACCTTTCTTTAACTATACTACAGATGTATTTGACAGATGGACCGGAGAAGGTACATCTAACACTACACCAAGGGTTACATATGGTACAACAGATAATGGTAACCAGACGAAATTCTCTGACCTTTATATGAAAGATGGTGATTTCTTCAGGATAAAAACTGTTACCTTAGGATGCGATCTTGCTAAACTAAGCGATGTTATAGGTGACACCTTCAGCCAGTTGAGACTTTATGTATCTGCAAACAACCTGTTTACTTTTACTAAATATCCTGGTATGGATCCTGAGGTTGGTTTTGGTAACGTAAACCAAAGCTGGGCAAGAGGAATTGATGTTGGTTTTTACCCACAGCCAAGAACATTTATGTTTGGTTTAAGTGCTAATTTCTAAAAAGTTTTGAAAATGAAAAAGTATATTAAAATAGTATGTTTGTCGTCAGTGCTTGCTTTAGGGGCGTGTTCTGAAGAATTTATAACAAATGAACCTTATACTGATAAAGTAGAGGAGAACTTTTACAAAACACCAAAGGATGCTTATCAGGGACTTGTAGCCGTTTATGACGTGCTTCAGCGTGAAGGCTACGGAGGGTTTTTACTAAACACAGAAACAGCATCTGATGACTGTTACGGTGGTTTTGGTACAGCCGATAGTAACGTTGCTTTAGATCTTGACCGTTTTCAGTTTTCAACGGATAAAGAGATGAACGGCCCAATCTGGCAAACATGCTACCTTGGTATTTACAGGGCTAACATCTTGCTTGAAAACCTTGACAAGGTAGAATGGGGTAGCGATACAGCACTTAAAACTCGTTACGAGGCAGAAGCCCGTTTTTTAAGAGCGCACTTTCATTTTGAACTTGCAAGGGTATTTGGAGACATCGTTCCTTTAGACCACACGGTTTCTAAAGACCAGTTTAAACTTCCAAGAGAATCGGCAGAAGTAACGTATGCACTTATTGCAAGCGATTTTAAATTTGCTGCAGATAACCTGGGTACAGAAAATTACTCTCAGCCTTCTAATGCTAATTACGGACGTGTAACAAGATGGGCTGCAGCGGCATACCTTGCCAAAGCCTTTATATTCTACACTGACTATTATGAGAAACCGGATCTTGCAGGTGTAATTACTAAAGCAGATGCTGTAACCTATATTAATGATGTTGTAACTAACAGCGGTCATGACCTTATTGGCGACTTTAGAAGCCTTTGGCTTGCGTCGGCTGCTTCTGCGGGAGTAGAATATGCCGGAGAAGGCAACAACGAAATGCTGTTTGCTATTCGTTACAATGCTTCTGGTAACGCAATATGGGATCTTCATGAAGGTAACCGTTTTGCTGTAAACATCGCTATTAGAGGTGGAGACCTAAAACCGTATGCACAAGGATGGGGTGGCGCTCCTGTAACACCTGCTTTGTTTAACGCTTATCAGCCTGGAGACGTTCGTAAAAGCGCTACAATCATTGATTTCGAGGCAGAAAACCTTGGATTCGAAGCAGATGCACGCGGACAACGCCAGTACACAGGTTACGCCTGGAAAAAAATGATGCCTATTACTAACGAAGCCGGACAAGGTCTTGTGGTAGCAGGTGGTGGTGATTTCCAGATTGATAACTACGAAGATTATCCTGTAATCCGTTTCGCTGACGTACTTCTTATGGCAGCAGAGCTTAACCTTGACACTAATGCATCTTTTGCACAATTATGTCTTGACAGGGTTCGTGAACGTGCATTTGGTAACGACACAAACAATGTTCCTGTAAGCAAAGCTTCTATTATGAACGAGCGCAGGCTGGAACTTGCACTGGAAGGACACCGTTGGTTTGACCTTATCAGACAGGATATGGCTACTACAAAAGCTGCTGTAGATGCTACAAGCATGCCGAATGGTTTTGAAGTAAACTTTAGAACAGAAACTTTGGGCTGGTTTGGTTTACCGCAATCTCAGGTACTTATTTCAGGCGGAACTATACAGCAAAACCCGGGTTGGTAATAACAACTAAAAATTTTAAATGATCATGAAGAAAATAATAAAATTACTCGCAGCTTTTGTAGCAATGGCAACCGTAGTTGCATGCGAGCCGGTTGAAGATCGTGAGAGCCTTCCTGCTGTAACACTTAAACCTTCAGACATAAATATAAACGTAACTACTAATGGTAACGTGGTTACTATGACAAATACTACAGAAGGTATTACACCTTACTGGAGTTATGTAGATGCTAAAGGCAATGATCTTGGGCATTCTAACCAAAATCAAAACCAGGTTACTTTACCTTTTGCAGGTAAATACAATATTAACTTTACCGCTTTTACAAGAGGCGGAAGGGTTGATGCTGCTCCTGTTGAAGTAACTATTGCAGAAAATGATGAAGAATTTTTCAGCGCTGAAGAATGGGGCTGGCTTACTAACGGTGCCGATGGTAAAACATGGGTACTGGATATGGAAAGCCCTGTGGGATGGGCAAACCCTGGATATCCTGAAACTACAGAAGACCACTGGTACCCTGACTATGCAGGCAATAGCTGGGTAATGGAAAATAAGAACTGGGGCGAAATGACTTTTGACCTTGACGGTGGTTACAACATGAGTGTAACACAAACCGCTCTTACAGGTAATGCTCAAACAACTAAAACAGGTACATTTAACTACAACCTAGAAGGTAAAACCATGAATTTTAGTGGTGGTGCAGAACTTCTTTACGGAGGTAACTACTACCTGGATGTAAGCAACTGGAAATCTGTTAGGGTATTGGAGATAAGCGAAAACTCAATGCGACTTTCTGTTATGCGTGACCAAAGTAGGTCTGGCGAAGGATTATGGCAAATCGTTTTCCACTTTAAACCAAAACAATAAGCATACTGCCGGTAAGCGAATCCAAAAAACCGCTTACCGGCATTTTTTCCAAAACAACTATGACTAAAACCAAATCTATATTCGCAGCATTTGCTATTGCCGGGCTACTTACCATAGCCGGTTGCAGCAGTACAGATACTAAAGAAGCAAACAACCGCAAAGTAGCCTTTAATAAAGACTGGCAGTTTCATTTAAATGATGCTGCTAAAGATAAAGATACTATTAGCACTGCCACACAGTGGCGAACCCTCTCTGTTCCCCATGACTGGAGTATAGAAGGTAAATTTGATGAGAATAGCCCAACGGGCACCGGCGGAGGCGCACTTGTTGGCGGACTTGGCTGGTACAAAAAAACATTTACCGTTACCGCTGCCGACAGCACTAAAATTACATCTATAGTGTTTGATGGCGTATACTGCAACAGCGAGGTATATATAAACGGACACTATTTAGGCAAACGCCCTAATGGCTATATAGGTTTTGAATATAACCTTACCCCCTACCTTAACTATGGCGATGCCAAAAATGAAATTCTTGTAAAAGTAGACAACTCAAAACAGCCTAACTCACGCTGGTATTCGGGTTCGGGTATATACCGTAATGTATGGCTACAGACTACCGACAAACTACACGTAGGACAATACGGAACGTTTGTTACTACACCACAGGTTTCTGCAGAAAAAGCAACTGTTGCTTTAGAAACTACTATTAAAAATGAGTATGCCAATGCTAAAGAGGCTACGGTTACTACTACTTTATATAAAGGAGATAAAGAGGTAACATCTGCAAGCCAGAAAGTTTCTCTTCCGGCGAATGCCGAAAAAACCATTAAACAGGAAAACAATGTAAACAACCCGGTACTATGGAATGTAGAATCGCCGGAACTTTACACCGCTATAACCGAAATTAAAATAGGTGACGATGTTGTAGATACTTACAGCACACCTTTCGGTATCCGTAATTTTAAATTTGACCTTGATAAAGGCTTTTTACTAAACGGAAAACAACTTAAAATTAAAGGCGTTTGCCTTCATCACGATCTGGGTCCGTTAGGAACTGCCATTAATACAAGGGCTATAGAACGCCAGCTTGAAATCATGAAGGAAATGGGCGTTAACGGCATACGTACATCGCACAACCCTCCTGCTCCCGAGTTACTAGACCTTTGCGACAAAATGGGCTTTATTGTTATGGATGAAGCTTTTGACATGTGGGAACAGTCAAAAAACAAAGACGACTACAGTACTGCATGGGCAGAGTGGCATAAAATTGACCTTGAAGCACAAATTTTAAGGGATAGGAACCACCCAAGTGTATTTGTTTGGAGTATTGGCAACGAAATTCCGGAACAATGGAATGAGAATGGCGCAAGGATAGGTAAAGAATTAACTGCTATTGTAAAAGCACTTGATACGACCCGCCCTGTAACGGCAGCTATGAATCCGCCGATTATTGTAAATGGCGACATTAATATTCAGTTTGCAGAAACGGCCGCACAGCCTAATGCATTGGCAGGATCTGGAGCACTTGATCTTATAGGTTACAATTACGCACACCAAACCTATGCCAACCATAAGATCAACTTCCCTAAGACTCCGTTTATTGCTACCGAAACAACTTCGGGTTTACAGACAAGAGGGTATTATGATGAAAAGTCGGATACTATAAAGCTATGGCCTAAACGTTGGGATATTCCGTTTCATGATGGTAACCCGGGCAATACTGTTTCGGCGTACGATCAGGTGCAGACACCATGGGGCTCAACACATGAAGCTACGTGGAAAGTAATTAAGAAACACGACTACCTTTCAGGTTTTTACATCTGGACAGGTTTTGATTATATAGGTGAACCAACGCCATACCTATGGCCATCTATCAGTTCTTATTTTGGTATAGTAGATTTAGCGGGCTTCCCGAAAGATGTATACTATATGTATCAGAGTGAATGGACTAAAAAAGATGTACTGCACATTTTACCGCACTGGAACTGGAAAGAAGGTCAAACGGTTGATGTTTGGGCTTACTATAACAATGCCGATGAAGTAGAGCTTTACCTTAACGGAAAATCGGTAGGGAAGCAAAGCAAAAAAGGAGACGACCTGCATGTCATGTGGCGTGTGCCTTATGCTCCGGGAACGTTGAAGGCAGTATCGCGTAAAGGTGGAAAAACAGTTCTTGAAAAAGAGGTTAAAACTGCCGGCGCACCCGCTGCCCTTAAACTTACTGCCGACCGTACCAACATTAAGGCAGACGGTAACGACCTTAGCTTTATAACGGTTGATATTTATGATGCTAAAGGTGTTTTTGACGCAACAGCAAACAACGAAATAAACTTTAGTGTAAATGGTAATGGCAAAATTGTAGGTGTTTGCAGTGGCGACCCTGTGAGCCATGAATCGTACAAAGGCACAAAACATACTGCGTTAAACGGTAAATGCCTTGTTATTGTACAGTCTACAGACAAAAAAGGAAGCATTGAGCTTACCGCCAGTGCAAACGGACTAAAAAGCGAAACGATTAAAGTTTCGGCAGAATAAATTGTAAATAAAGACGGTTTCGAAAGTCTAAATCCATTCAACGGAAAACAATATCGCAACTGAGTTAATAAAATAATTTTTGTGACTATTTGGGTTAGTTCTTAAGTTCCCCGGGAACCGCTTGACTTCCGGTTCCCGGGTTTTTAAAAAATCACCCGCATAAACCAATAGTATGGCATTAAAACACATTATACTTCCTGCACTTTTAATTTCGGCAATTGCCGGAATTGCGCAGAACAAAAAAAGCGCTTACGAGCTTAAATCGCCCGGAGGCAAAAACACTATTAATTTCGAATTGGTTAATAACACACCTACCTATGCGGTTAAGCACGGTAAGACAGATGTCATTACGCCATCGGCAATGGGTTTTGTACTAAAAGACGAAAACCTTACCAAAAACTTTGAAATTGCCGACGTAAAAACGACATCGCACGATGATACCTGGACACAGGTTTGGGGCGAAAAGAAAAACATACGTAACCATTATAACGAGCTGGTTGTTATGCTAAACAGCAAAGATGCCAATAAACGTAAGCTTGAAATTCAGTTTCGCGCGTTTGATGACGGTGTGGCTTTTAGATACGTATATCCTGAACAGGGCATTAAAGACAGCATTTTTGTAATGGATGAAGTTACCGCTTTTAATCTAAAAGAAGATGGTAAAGCATGGTCTATACCTGCATATCAGGAGAACAGATACGAATACTTATATACTGCATCTGCGGTGAGCAAACTGGGGTCGGTACATACACCAATGACCGTTGAAAACAAAAATACTGTAATAAGTTTTCACGAAGCTAACCTTGTAGACTGGCCTAGTATGGTCCTTGAGCATACTAAAGGTTCAAACTTAAAATCTGACCTTGTGCCATGGGCAGATGGAATTAAAGCACGTTATAAAGGGAGTTTTACATCTTCTTGGAGGACTATACAGATTGGCGAAAAGCCAGGTGATCTTATTGACTCCTATATTATATTGAACCTTAACGAACCTAACAAACTTAAAGACCTTTCTTATATAAAGCCATTTAAATATTTAGGTATATGGTGGGGTATGCACATTAGCAAGTATACCTTTTGGGAAGGTGAAAAACAGGGTGCCACTACCAAAAATGCAAAAGAATACATAGACTTTACGGCAAAAGAAGGTTTTCAGCACTTATTGATTGAAGGATGGAACAAAGGATGGACTCCTGCATGGTACGAAAACAGGATGCACATGTTTAGCTTTACGAAAAGCGCCGATAACTTTAACCTGGAAGAGGTAGTAAAATATTGTAACAAAAAAAATGTTCACCTTATAGGGTATCATGAAACAGGGTCTAACATTGTAAACTACCTTAAAGAGATTGACGAAGGTTTTGCATTGTATAAAAAATTAGGAATACATGATATCAAGATAGGTCAGGTTGGTTCTAAACTAAATATGAAAGAATGGCACCACGGTCAGTTCGGGGTGCGCTATTATCGTTTTGTATTAGAGAAAGCGGCAGAGTACGGCCTTGCCGTAAACTTTCATGAACCTATAAAAGATACAGGAGAACGCAGGACATACCCCAATATGATGGCACGTGAAGGTGCACGCGGTATGGAATATAATGCGTGGAGTGAAGGTAACCCGCCTAGCCATGAAGCAATACTGCCATTTACACGTATGCTTGCAGGTCCTATGGATTTTACACCGGGTGTTATTGATGTTGAAGAAAAAAAGGGCTTTAATAACAGGCGCGTACACACTACAGCTGCCAAACAGTTATCATTGTATGTTGTACTATATTCGCCAATACAAATGCTTGCCGACCTTCCTGAAAACTATGAAGGACAGCCGGAATTTCAATTCCTGAAAGATGTGCCTACCGATTGGGAAGATACTAAAATCGTGAATGGTGAAATTGGCAAATACATTACTACTGCCCGTAAAGACCGCAACAGCGACGACTGGTATTTAGGGAGCTTAACGAATGAAGAAGCACGTACACTTGATGTTTCGTTGTCTTTTCTTGATCCGAAAGCAAAATACGAAGCCCAGATATATGCTGATGCGCCGGGTACAGATGAAAACCACAACCCGGGCGATGTAGCAGTATCTAAAAAGAATGTTACCGCTAAAGATAAACTTACGCTGAAACTGCCAATTTCGGGTGGTACGGCTATCCGCTTTAAAAAACTATAATCCATGAAACAGTATGCCTTATACATATTGTTACTGGTAACGGCATCGGTATCGGCGCAGCAGAAATATCCATTTCAGAATCCAAATCTGGATACCGAAAAGCGTATTGACAACCTGCTTTCGCTTATGACGCTGGATGAAAAGATACAGGTATTAAGCACCAACCCTTCAATTCCACGCCTGGGTGTTAAAGGCACCGGGCATGTAGAGGGCCTGCATGGATTGGCACTTGGCGGAGCTCCGGGAAACTGGGGTGGTAAAGGCAAAGAGCCGCTTACTACTACAACATTTCCGCAAGCTTACGGACTGGGCGAAACCTGGGACACCGAACTGCTTGAAAAAGTAGCCAATGTAGAGGCTTTTGAAACCCGCTATGCATTACAAAAGTATAACCGCGGCGGACTGGTAGTGCGTGCACCAAACGCAGACATTGCCCGCGACCCTCGCTGGGGACGTACCGAAGAAAGCTATGGGGAGGATGCCTTTTTTAACGGCACTATGACAGTAGCTTTTGTAAAAGGGCTTCAGGGTAAACATCCTAAATACTGGCAGACTGCATCGTTAATGAAACATTTTTTAGCCAACAGCAATGAAGACGGGCGTACGTATACCTCATCTGATTTTGATGAACGTTTATTACGTGAGTACTATGCCCTACCTTTTCAGATGGGTGTTGTAGACGGCGGATCGCGTGCGTACATGGCGGCTTATAATAAGATCAACGGTATTCCAGGAATGGTTCACCCTATACTTAAAGACATTACCGTTAAAGAATGGGGGCAGAACGGTATTATTTGTACTGATGGTGGTGCTTTTACACTATTATTATCTGATCATAAATATTATGCCGATAAATACCTGGGTGCTGCTGCAGCCGTAAAAGCGGGCATCAACCAGTTTTTAGACGAATATATAGATGCTGTGTATGGTGCTGTGGCGAACGGCTACCTGAAAGAAAAAGAGATTGATGAAGTTATTCGCGGTGATTTCCGTGTAATGATAACACTGGGAATGCTGGATCCGGCAGAAGGTAATCCGTATGCAGCAATAGGCACCGATAAAAATGCTGTTGACCCGTGGACTACCGATGCACACAAAAAACTGGCATTGGAAGCTACGCAAAAATCAATCGTACTTTTAAAGAACGATCCGGTGAAGCAATTGCTTCCGATAGATAAAAAGAAAATAAAACGTATTGCTGTCATCGGCCCCCGTGCCGATGAAGTACTTTTGGATTGGTATAGCGGAACACCTCCTTATACCGTTACACCACTTGCAGGCATTAAAGCCAAAGCCGGTGAAACCATAGAGGTAACGTATGCACTTAACAACATTGACGGTAAAGCCGCTAAACTGGCAAAGGAAGCCGATATTGCCATTGTAATTGCAGGTAACCACCCGTGGTGCGATGCGGGCTGGGCAGATTGCCCTGTGCCGAGCGATGGTAAAGAATCGGTAGACAGGCAATCGATAACACTGGAGTATGAAGACCTTATTAAAGTAGTACATCAGGCGAACCCTAACACGGTTGTGGTACTAATGAGCAGTTTTCCGTATGCTATAAACTGGACACAGGAGCATATACCTTCTATTGTGCACATGACGCACAACAGCCAGGAGACGGGTACTGCACTAGCCGATGTTTTATTTGGCGACTACAACCCTGCCGGAAGGTTAACCCAGACATGGGTAAGCGATATTACTGACCTGCCTACCCTATTGGATTATAACATAAGGAACGGGCGTACTTATATGTACTTTAAAGGGAAACCTTTGTATAACTTTGGTTTCGGCTTAAGCTATACTACTTTTGGGTACAAAACGATTAATACCAATAAAGATGTAATCAAAAAAGGGGAAAACCTTACCGTAAATGTATCGGTTACCAATACAGGCAGCCGCGATGGCGAAGAGGTGGTTCAGCTTTATGTAAAGCACATTAACTCTAAAATAGAGCGTCCTGCTAAAGAGCTTAAAGCATTTAAGCGTGTTGCACTAAAAGCGGGTGAAACCAAAACCGTGGTACTTACCGTAAGAGCCAAAGACCTTGAATACTGGAATCCCAAAAACCATCGCTTTGAGCTGGAAAACGGAACTTTAGAATTACAGGCGGGCGGAGCATCAAACGCTATTGAAGTAACAAAAACAATTAAGACACAATAAACTTCTATACTTATGAAAAATAAAATGGTATGCCTTTCGGCAGCACTTGTGCTGGTTGTGGCATCATGTAAAAAAGATGGTGATGCCGTAGAGGCAGACAGCGGAACTATTGCTGCAAACTATGAGGGTACTCCTATGAGTGACGAGTATGATGCAGAGATCGACAAGATCGTTTCTCAAATGACACTTGAAGAAAAAATTGGCCTTCTGCATGGTTACAGTATGTTTACCAACAAGGGCATAGAGCGTCTTGGCGTTCCTGAAGTACACATGGCTGACGGTCCCCTTGGTGTTCGTGAAGAAATATCGCGTAACAGCTGGGCACCTGCCGGAAATACTGATGATTTTGCGACTTACTACCCTGCCGGTGGTGGACTTTCTGCTACATGGAACCCAGAAATGGCACATACATTTGGTAAAAGTATAGGTGAAGAAGCACGCGCACGTGATAAAGACGTTTTGCTTGCTCCTGCATTCAATATCATCCGTACACCTCTTGGAGGACGTACATACGAGTACATGACCGAAGACCCGTTCCTGAACAAAACACTTGTTGTTCCTTATGTAACAGGTGTTCAGCAGAATGACGTTGCGGTATGTATAAAGCACTATGCGGTAAACAACCAGGAAACGAACCGTGGTACTGTTGATGTACTAACAGACGACCGTACGCTTCGCGAAATTTACCTGCCCGCATTCCACGATGCTATTGTTAAAGGACATGCGTATACTGTAATGGGCGCTTACAATAAATTTAGAGGTGATTACCTATGTGAAAACCCATATATGCTTCAGAACATTCTTAGGGATGAGTGGGGCTTTAAAGGAATTGTAATTTCTGACTGGGCTGCTGTACACAGCACTAAAAAAGCCCTTGAAGCAGGAACCGACCTTGAAATGGGAACACCAACTGCTTCGTTTGATGATCATTTCTTTGCTAATCCACTTCTTAAAGCTGTAAAAGATGGCTCTGTTAGTGAAGCAGAAGTTGACAAGCATGCAAAAAGAATACTAAAACTGCTTTACAATGTTAAAGCAATGGGTAAAAAAAACGGCCGTGCTAAAGGAAGCATTTCTACAGATGCACATTATAAAGATGCGTATAACATCGCTTCTGAGTCGGTTGTACTTCTTAAAAACACAGAAAACCTTTTACCATTAAATACTTCTGATTTAAAAAGCGTTGCTATCATCGGTGCTAATGCAACACAAAAACACGCTCAGGGTGGTTTTGGTGCAGGTGTTAAGACAAAACATGAGGTTACGCCGCTTGATGCATTAAAAGCGAAATTGCCTAAATCGGTTGCTATTAATTATGCCGAAGGTTACAAAACGCTTTTCAAGCCTAAAAAAGAAATGAAATTTGGCGAGGTAACACAGGAAGTAAAAGAAACTGTAACAGACCTTGACCCTAAATTAGTTGCGGAAGCTGTAGCTGCTGCTAAAAAATCGGATGTAGCTGTATTATTTGTTGGAGCAAACCGCGATTACGAGACAGAAGCTTCTGACCGTACTGACCTAAGCCTGCCTTTTGGACAGGAGAAACTTATTGCTGCCGTTAAAGCTGCTAACCCTAAAACTATTGTTGTTTTTGTTGCAGGTGCTCCTTATGACATCAACAACGTAGTAGCTCAAAACTCCGCTATTGTTTGGGGATGGTACAACGGGTCTGAAGCCGGAAATGCTATAGTGGATGTATTATTAGGTAAAGTAAACCCGTCGGGTAAACTGCCTTGGACTATGCCTAAGAAAATTGAAGATTCTCCGGCACATGCTACAAAAAGTTTCCCTGGTGGTGCAACTGTAGAATACAAAGAAGGTATTCTTGTTGGTTACCGTTGGTTTGATACTAAAAACATAGCACCGCTTTATCCTTTTGGTTACGGACTGTCATACTCTACATTTGAATTTGCTAATGCAAAAGCAGATAAGAAAGAATACAATAACGATGCTACCATCACAGTTACTGTTGACGTTAAAAACACAGGCAAGGTAGATGGTAAAGAGGTTGTACAGTTGTATGCTGCAAAAACAGGATCTAAAGTAGAGCGCGCTACGCAAGAGCTTAAAGGCTATACTAAAGTACTTGTAAAAGCAGGAAGCTCAACGAAAGCTACAATTATTGTACCGGTTAAAGAACTGGCATACTACGATAACGCTACTAAAAAATGGACGGTTGAGCCAGGTGCTTACACGTTTAAATTAGGTAGCTCATCAAGAGATATCAAACAGGAAGTTACGGTAAACGTAAAATAATTTTTTCAGCCACGAATTACACTAATTTTCACAAATCATTGAATTTGTGCCGTTCGTGTAATTCGTGGCTTTTACTTTATACTAAATGAGAAAAACAATATTGATCGCTTTAGCAGTAACAAGTTTTACAGGCTTTGCACAAACCAAAGATGTTACTTACCAGCCCAACTGGGAATCACTTGCTAAATACGACGAAACTGCCGAATGGTTTAAGGACGCCAAGTTTGGTATTTATGCACACTGGGGCGTACTGTCAGTCCCTGCATATGCCAACGACTGGTATCCGAGAAATATGCACATAGAAGGTACCGACGAGTACAAACATCATGTTGCTATTTACGGACATCCTTCAAAATTTGGATATCATGATTTTGTGCCGATGTTTCATGCCGAGAAATTCAATGCTGATGAATGGGCAGAGCTATTTAAAAAAGCAGGGGCTAAATTTGCAGGTGTAGTTGCCGAACACCACGATGGGTGGAGCAACTGGAACAGCAAAATAAACCCGTGGAACAGTATGGCTATGGGTCCGCACCGCGATATTGTGGGCGAGCTTGAAAAAGCCATACATGGCAGGGGAATGAAACTGATAACGTCTTTTCATAAAGACCGTAACCAACAGATCAACAAGAACAATAAGGACAAGTGGCTGGACGATATCTCGTACTTCCCTTATAACCCCGATATGCCAACCTCATCTGAAGACCCTAAACTGGCGCAGATGTACGGTAACATTCCGGCAGAGAAATTCTATCAAAACTGGTATGGTGAGCTAAAAGAACTGATTGATAACTATTCTCCCGACCTTATTTATTTTGACAGCAAAATGAGTAAGATTCCCGAGAAAACAAAACAAGAATTTGTAGCCTACTATTTTAACCATTCGGTGAAAGAAGGCAAACAGGTTGTTATTACACACAAAGAAGGCGAATTGCCAAAATCTGTTAGTGTGGAAGATTTTGAAAAAGGCCGTCAAAATGCCATTACCAAAGAATTCTGGCTTACCGATGAAACTGTTTCTGTTGGCAGCTGGAGCTATACGAATGATCTGGGGCTAAAATCGGCCAATGATATTGTTGACCTGCTTGCCGACATTGTCAGTAAAAACGGTGCTTTGATGCTTAATGTATCGCCAATGGCAAACGGAATTATTCCGCAAAACCAGCAGGACATATTGTTAGAGATAGGCAAATGGCTTGATGTAAATGGTGAGGCTATTTATGGTACACGTCCGTTTAAGGTTTTTGGCGAAGGCCCAACCAAACAGGAAAAAGCAGGAATGTTCCTGGACAAAATAACCTATGGTGCACAGGATATCCGCTACACCCGAAAAGGCAATACAGTTTATGCTATAGTACTGGGCTGGCCAGGCGAGAATGTTGCAATAACATTATCGGTTTTAGGTACAGCAGATAAAAAAGCGCCTAAAGTAAAAAGGGCGTCGATACTGGGTAGTACCGAAAATACCGTCTTTACACAAGATGCAATAGGTGTACATTTAAAAACACCATCCAAAAAAATAGATGAAAAGGCTTTTGTTATTAAATTAGAATTGAAATAATTACAGCCCACAACCTTCAGGCTCCCTGTGACCCTGAAGGTTTTTTATTTTGGCGAATTATGCCTCTACCTCTTCCAGCGTTTTTAAAAGTGCTACAACCTCATTCCAGTGACTTACCCTTTGGTGATGGTCTTTATCTACATTATGAAATGCGGTAAACATTAATGGTTTGCCTTTACAGAAATCAAGGTTCTTGCAGTGGTCATCAATAAGGTAATCGGTATCTATAATGCTCTTATCACCACAGAAAACGATGTTCTTCCAGCCTATTGCAGGAAAATGCTCTGTTAGCCATTCACGTTTTTCAAATAATGATAACGGAAACTCCATCGCAGCCGACACTATATAGATCTCATACTCTTCCATTAGTTTCTCAACGGCTTCTTTTGCGCCTTCCATTACAGGCAGTGTCCTGAAAAATCCCGGTTTGTTTAAAATTTTTCTTAGTATCGTTCTGTCAGGAAAAAGCTCTTCTTCCTGCTTGCCTTTCATGTCCTGCCTGGTCATGATAATACCCGTTTCTTCTTTGTACCAGTTTAGTATCTGGTCTTCTACATCGGCTAATACGCCGTCCATATCAATGGCAATTGTTTTTCTCATATTTGCTATATTTTGCAACAAAATTACATAACCTTGCAATATGTTGCGAATTATTGCACTAAATATTTGCAAACAAATTGTTATATTTGCAATATATTGCAGTTAACATGGTAAAAGAAGAACGACTACAGGTAATAATAGATACACTGGAGAAAGATAATAAGGTAAGGCTGGATCAGTTAAGCAGCCTGCTTAATGTATCGGAAGATACCGTGCGCCGTGATATTAAAGAGCTCGATACACAAGGCCTGCTAAAAGCGGTGCGTGGCGGAGCGATAGCACACTCCCCCATTCCGCAGCATTACAGGGACAGGGAAAAATATAATCAACCGCATAAAATAACGGTAGCCCATAAAGCGATTCAATTTTTAAAAGACGGACAGGTAGTATTTTTTGACGGAGGAACATCGGTAGTAGCACTCGCAGCTGTATTGCCAAAAGAACTTAAGATTACGGTAGTGACGAATAGCTTCCCTGTAGTGAACGTTTTGGAAGACCACCCTAATGCCGAAGTTATTTTTGCAGGCGGAAGATTGCACAAAACTGCATTCACCACTATGGGACAGGAAACGATAGATACCTTTAAGAATGTACGTGCCGATATTTGTATTCTGGGAATTTGCAGCCTTCACCACACTATGGGCATAACATCTATGATCTATGAAGATGCGCAGATAAATAAAATCATGATAGACCGTGCCGAGAAAACCATCGCTTTATCTACTCTCGAAAAAACCAATACGGTAGAATCTTTTTACGTTTGTCCGGTTACCGATGCCGACGTGATTATCACCGAAGCAGATCCCGATCACGCATCGTTAAAAGCATATAAAAATTTAGGGATAGAAGTTGTATAATTATTGTACTACTGCTTTAAGCTCATTACGGTAGGCCGAAGCATTCTTACCCGTGAACTCCCTGAACGATTTATTGAAATGGCTGAAGTTATTAAACCCACTTTCATAAGATACATCAGCAATACTAATTTGCTTTTCGGCAAGTAGCTTGCAGGCATGCACAATACGGTATTCGTTTACAAACTTTGTAAAAGTCTTATTAGTCACTTTTTTAAAGTAACGGCAAAACGATGGCACCGTCATACTTGCCATATTCGCCATATCTTCCAGTACTATGGGTTCCCTGAAATTATCTTTTACGTAATTAAACACCATATTAATACGGTCGTTATCCTGTAATTGTGTTTCCAGGGCAAAACCTTCTGCGTTTAATATCTTATAATCGTTTGCTTTTTCGAGTTGTTTTAGTACAGTGATAACGGTTAACAATCGTTCCAAAGGAGTCTGCTCTGACATAGCTTCCAGCTTTTCACCTAAAAGAGCTTTTGTTTCTTCACCAAAGGCAATACCCCCTTTTGCCCTTTCAAACAATTGCAGGATACTCTTAGTTTCTGGGAGTGCCAGAAACACTTCTCCCAGAAAGTCGGGCTTCATTTGAATTACCGTTTCGTTTTTATTACCTGTATGGTCATCGGTAAATCCGCAATGAGGTAAATTACTACCTATAAGTATAAGGTCGCCATCTGTATAATAGGATATATGACTCCCAATCTGACGCTTGCCTGTACCACCATTCACAAAGACAAGTTCAACTTCGGGGTGGTAATGCCACACGTGAGCCTTAATGTTAGCATTCTGTACATATTTAGAATAGGCAAAAGAACTCCCAAAAGAAGGTTCGATAACTTCGTAGGTTGCATTTAGATTTTTCATTTTTTAATGATGATTTCTATTACCAAAGTTATGCAAAAATAGCCAATATTTACATTAAAATAACCTATATCGTTTTCGAAAGGTTAATATAGCATACATATTAGAAAATATAGGAGTATATACTATTAGAGGTTATATATAATTTAGCACCATAGAAATTTGTTAACCTGCAAAAAATAGAATAGTATGAAAAATGTAGCGAAATTAGGTTTAGCCCTTGTAGTGTTTTTAACTGCGTTTGGTGCAAGAGCAAATGATGCAGATTTTACTGTAAGTGTAAAGAGCGGTCTTGGAAAAATGATCAATTTTTCGATTAATAATACAAAAGCACACGTATCTATCTCAAAAAGAGATGGTGAAGTACTTTTTGAAGAAAACATTAAATCTAAAGATGGTAAAATAAGTAGAACTTATGACCTGAATGCATTTCCTGCAGGAAGCTACTTCCTTGAAGCAGAAAACGGCGCCAAAGTTTCGCGTTACGAAATTACTATTGATGCTAAAACAGCGGTAGTTTCTCAAAAAGCAATTGCTCAGGTATTAAAACCGGTACTTACTTCTAAAGGTGGATTTGTTACTGTAAACATTAAAGATGTTGCTAACACGCCGGTAGAAATTAAATTATATGACGAAAATAACGTTGAACTATACAACGAGACCTTTACAGGTGAAGCTAATCTTGCAAAACGTTTTGACATTAACAAAACTAAGGCTGAGAAATTCACATTTGTAATGAAGTACAATAACAAAATGTTTGTTGAGACTGTTGCCGCAAGGTAACAGCAAAAGGTTAGGTTTGTTCTACAAAAAAGGCTTCTGTTGGGGAAGCCTTTTTTTTGTTCTATAGTATCCCGGAAATACTGTCCAGTATCCAGTTGGTATGTGCTCCGCTGCGCCCTAATGACGGATGCTGACCCTTGCCTGCCAGGTGTTGCTGCATATTCTTAACGTGGTACAGTTGTATATTTTCAGGATGTTCAATACTCAGTTCCTCCCTGTTATCTGCAGTTGTAAGTACAAGCGGTACATCTTCGAAAACGGCGAATTCAATTTTACCCTTACTGCCAATAATTTCTACCCTGTCGGCTCTTTCAAAACTTCCAAAATTCCAGCTTCCGGTACCCGTTACACCCGATTCGTGCTGCCACGATGCCGAAAGGGCATCTTTAGCAGAATACAATCCCTGCTGGTTAAGCGAAGTTCCCGATACTTCTTTTACATTCCCAAAAAGGAAAGTAAAGAAGTCCAGCCCATGGCTGGCAAGGTCTTCAAAGTAGCCCCCCGCAGCAATTTTAGCATCAGTACGCCAATTGTATTCTCCCGAGATATCTACCGGCGAAGGTATTTTACTAAGATACCAATTTATGTGTCGTACGTCGCCAATCCTGCCTTCATCAATCCATGATTTTATCTTTAGAAAGCGTGGTAAAGAACGTCGGTAATACGCCACGAACAACGGCAAGCCCTTCGCCTCAAAAGCAGCACAAATGTCAAGGCATTCCTGATAGGATGGCGCCATAGGTTTTTCTATACAGCAAGGCTTACCTGCTTCGGCTACTTTTAGTGCATATAGCTTATGGCTATCAGGTGGCGTAGCAATATATACAGCATCGATTTCAGGATCGTTTATTAACGCATCAGCATCTGCGTAGTATTTAGGTACGTTATGTCTTTCTGCATAATCTTTAGCTTTTTCGGCATCGCGGCGCATAACGGCATGTAACGCAAAACCTTCGGTTTTTTGGTAGGCAGGTCCGCTTTTGCGTTCGGTAACATCGCCACAGCCTATAATGCCCCAGCGTATAAATTCAGATTGGTTTTCCATTGGTCGGTTTGTTATCAGATGCTAAAAATAAAGAAGTTTTTTCGCAGAAGCAACTTATAGTCAAAAAGACTATATAAGTTTGTTTCTTTTTTTTAAATAAGCAAACCCCAACGATATGATCATTGGGGTTTGCAGGATAGTTTATGTAGTATATTTAGAATGCTGTACTAATAGCTAGCGTAAAACCGGTACTCTCGGGCACAAAACGGCATACACCGCCCACACATACAAGCCCGCCACGCTGTCTTCCGTAGTTGGCAGCGATACGCGTAGCACCTACACGGTAAGCACCACCTACATTGTAGTAATGCGTTTGCTGGCTGCTATCGTCGTTACCGTAATTATAAATATCCCATACATAGAACGAATATTTATCGTTCAGGTTAAGCTCGATTGTACCTCCAGCCCAGTTTTTCTTATCGGCATCAGCCCACATGTGCTCTGCCTCTATTCTAATCGATTTATTTTCGGTAAAGTTATAAGTAGCCTCTCCGGTAACTATGTTGGTTTTAACGATCTCACCACCTTCAAGCCATTTTTTATTATAATACTGGTTGATGTAGTAAAACCCGGTAAGCCAGCTGTCAGAGAGCCTCTTTTTAATTTCGATGTTATAATCCGAGAAGTATTTTTCGCCAACACCAAAAAAGTCTGTACTGTAATCTGCCGGAACCGATCTGTATGACCCCGGAAGGTTATACCAGCTGGACATATTAACCGCTACTTTGGTTCCGTACTTACCTCCAACTGCAGTTCCTTTTGCGAAATCATAAAAAACATCGATCTGACCGCCTGTTTCCCCTGCCTTCATAATTGTAGGATCTACATAGTCTACCTTACTCTGCGCCTGGAAAACATAAATGTTTGCAAGGTTAGAGTGATGCTGTTTAGTTAACGCCGGTGTAAAATTTAGTACCTTATCGTTAAAATTAAGGCTGGTAGTTAATAAATCGCCTGTAGAAGTTGGCACCCTTTCTGAAAGGTATTTCATGTTTTCCATTCTTCTAAGGGTTGCATCTATACCCAGTCCTGACTTAGAATATCCAAAGTTAAGCAATACTGCATTTCCGGACTTCACGAAGATATTGGTCAGATTATTTTGCGTACCTAATACTCCGTCCTTGTCTTTATAGCTGTATTCTGCAGAAGCATAAAATGCATCATGAATAAAATTCAGCCTTCCGGAAAAAGCATTTGTAAGGGCATCAAAAGTAGGATCGGGCAATTTTATTTTTTCATAACGACCTACGTAGCTTGCACCAAAAGAAAGATCGCTAACTTCAAACTTAAATAAGTTGCTTAGGTTAAAATCAGAGTCAAATCCATAAATATCGCCGGCTGCAACACCAAAACCACTTCGCTGCCTGCCGTAAAGTGCTGTAAGCCTTACATTATCGCTGGGGCGAAATATAATGCGCCCACCCCTTAATGCAGTATTTATGCCCAGTGCCCTGTCTTCCCATGCACGAAGCAGCATACCACTACCAAATTGTTCGTAAAAATATCCGGCAGTAAATTCAAACTTACCTGTTTTATAAGCAGCGTAGTAGGTTCCGAGGTCTGTTCCTTTAAAACCGGGGTTATAATTTAATAATGCATTTGGCTCATACGATTCTACCTGCACTCCTGCAGAAAATCCTTTTAGCTGATAGTTAACAAGCAAGTAGTTGTTAGAACGCACCGGATCTTCGGGATGCTGAAGGTTACGCCCTTTATCATTTAAATACCATTGGGCATTAGATTCGAAACCACCGTAAATTTTGCCGTAATCTTTCTTTTCAATAGTATCATTTTCCTGAGCATATACCGAACCGGCTGCAAATGACAACAGCAACAAAAGTAATTTTTTCATCAATCTATAGCGACTTCAGTTTGTTATAAAGCTCTTTTTCGGCACCCTGGCTGTAACCATTGTGTATGTAAACTATTTTTTTGTTCTTAACTACTACTGTATAAGGTACGTTAGCAACAGAAAGCGCTCTTTTAAGATCCTGGTTAGTATCAAGCAATACTGTGTATGGCCATTTTTTACCATTAAGTAAAGGCTTTACTCTTTTCTGAGTACGTGAATCGTCAATAGAAACAGCCACAACCTCCATATTAAGCTCTTTTGTCCATTTTGAATAGTTATCGTTAATGGCATCAAGTTCATTAATGCATGGAACACACCATGTAGCCCAAAATGAAAAAACATAAAGTTTGTCTTTTTCGGCGAAATCACTTTTTACATTAAACGATTTGTTGTCTACCGACTTAATCGATACAGATGGCATCTCTTTTTGGGCATACAATGAAGCTGAAAGAAATAAAAACAGCACTACTAATTTTTTCATGTTTGGAAATTTTATTGACTAACTTTTGAGTTGCGTGGGCAATATTAAAAAAATTTTAACAGCAATTAAGAATGTATCCGTTAAAAAATAAAAAATACAGCATAAAAAGTCAAAAAACATCAAATTTTCGCACTAAAAGTCTATCGGAATAGTAGAATTATCAGGCATTTTATCGAAAAACAACACATTTGGTAACGATTTTTGAAAAAAAATTTCATAGTGTCATTTTTTTACATAATTTCGGAAAAATTTAAACACTTAATCTTAACCTATTTATAGTTTAAAGATTTTAACCGAATAACATTATACCTACTAACTATGAAGAAAAAATTACTTATGGGCATGATGCTTCTTGGAAGCATTTATGTAAATGCACAAATTGACAATGTTGCGGCTCCAAACTTTACGGGAACAGATGTACTTACCGGAGAAGAAGTATCACTTCAGGCTTACCTGGACCAGGGAAAAACTGTAGTTGCTTACATGTCTGCTGCATGGTGTGGGCCATGTTGGTCTTTTCACAACACTCATTATCTAACGGACATTTATAATGCGTTTGGAAAAAATGGTAGTGATGAAGTAGTAATTGTATATATTGAGGCCGACTGGAGAACTCCGGTAGACCACATTAAAGGAATACCTACTCCTGTAACCGGATTACCTGCCGGTGTTCCTGCACCTCCTATGCCTCTTGGCGACTGGACTGAAGATACCCCTTATCTAATTATAAACAATGATCAGGTAGCTGAACAATATGATATTCCAGGATTTCCAACAATGTTTGCAATATGCCCAAGCGGTGTACCAGGACAACCCGGAATAGCCAAAGAAATAGAGAGAGGAACACCTGCGCAACTTACAGAATCTATGACTACCGCTTGTGGCGCTATAGAAGGACTTGACCATTGGGCAAAAGTAACAACTCAGGATCTTAGATATTGTGATGCTGAAGCACCTGTATCTGCATACGTGGAAAGCTACGGACATGCACTTTCAAGTGTGCAGGCTCAACTTACAAAAGATGGTGAAGTTGTAGCTACACAAACTTTTAGCGACCTTAACGCGAAAGGTTTCCAAACAGTTAAAATAACATTTGACGATGTACAGGGAGAAGCTAACGCTGATTATAAAGTTACTCTTTTAAATATAAATGATGGTGCACCGGTTACAACATTCCCTGAGTTTAATACCTCAGAAGAATTTAATATATCGCCTTTAGCATCAGTAGAGTCATATAATAATGTGAAAATCACCCTTAACACAGACGAATATCCTGAAGAAATTGCACTTTATATCATCTATTATGATGGCGATGTAGCCAAAGTTGCATACCAGACTCCTAGTTATCCGGCAATAGCAGCAAACAGGGAGAAAACATTTACTTATTACACAACGCTTAATGCAAACGAATGTTATGGTGTTGTACTACAAGATGCTTACGGCGACGGATGGAATTATAACCAATCAGGTCCGGAAGTGCCTCATGGCGTTAAAATAGAATCTAATGGTGTTACTCTATTTTCTCACGACGGTTCTTCTTTTGGACAGCAACTATGGCAGGATGCTACCTTCAAAACAAACGGATTACTTGATAACGAGAAATTTGAAGCTTCAACATTTGCTGTGTATCCAAACCCTTCAACTGGAGTATTCAACTTTACAACAGAGGAAACTATTGACGTAGTAGTTTTAGATATTACAGGCAAAACAGTTCATACTGCAAAAGGAATTGAAAACGGTGGCTCTATTAATCTTAGTGCATTACAGTCAGGTATGTACATTGCTAAAATTAAAGGAGAATCTGGCGAAAGAGTTGAAAAACTTATCATCAAATAATTTCAAGCCGGTTTAAATCCGCAATAAAATTTAGCTATCAGTAAACGGGTTACCGGTTACTGATAGCCTTTTTAATAAAACACATTACACTATTAAATTTAAAAAAAATGAAAAAGATTATTCTTGCAACTGCTTTATTCTTAACTGCTTTAACACAAGCTCAGGTGGTTGAAGTATACAATGGAGAACAAAAACTTGAAAATAACGAGACATATAAATACAGTGTTCTTAATGGAAATGGTACCGGAAGCGAACTTGCAAAACTTCATTTAAGGGTATTTAATGTATCTTCAAATGCTATAAACATCAAGTTGAAGATGATAGACATTAAAAACAACGATGGAGGCAATAATGTTCAGTTTTGTTTCGGGGAATTATGTTATAATGATGCTCCTATAGGACAGGTTGCGCCTCCGGGAAGTACAGGAATAGCGCTATCTCCAGGGGGAGCAAGTGGTCTTCAAGATTACTTCTTTAATAACCACGCAGGTGATATACCGGGACAAGCGGTTGAATATAAACTGGGAATTATTCAGATAGACGGCACGGGCGCACAGGTAGGAGAACCGCTTATTACATTTACATATGTGTATGATGCTACAGCTGGCCTGAGTGATTTTGCACTTTTACAAAAAATGGGAATAAGCCTAAATAGCACTGTAATTAAAAACACACTTGACATTAACGCTACACAAAACGGAACTGTAGAACTAATTAACATTAACGGACAGTCTGTAAAAAAAACAGCTATCGTTAGCGGTTCTCAGTCGGTAGATGTATCTGGTACTGCATCGGGAATTTACTTTGCAAAATTCACAAATGCAGAAAACAAAACAGCTCAAATTAAGATCGTTAAGAACTAATACTCCGCAGTTAGTATTCCGCACAAAAGGATACAACAGCAATGATTAAGAATTACAATGAAAAAGATTTTTATCCTGATAGCTGCAACTCTTTTAGTTGCTCTGGGTTGCTCTTCTGACTATGAAATACTGAAATCTCAGGAAAACATAAGTCTGACGGCAGATAGCTCGGTAAAAAAAATGGGGTCTACAATAACCTTTAAGGTAACAGACAGCAACGGTAACGACGTTACTGAAGACGCAGCCATATATGTAGACGACGTACTTGTAGAAGATAAGTCTTTTACATCTGAAAAGGCCGGAAGTTATATTGTTAAGGCTGTGTATTTTTCTATTGAATCGGTTCCGTCATTGATCTATTTTCATGATGGTACAGAAATAAACTTTAGGAAAAATGTCCTGATAGAAGATTATACAGGTGTCTGGTGCGGATGGTGTCCAAGGGTGGCTTATGGTATTGAAAAAGTACATAGCCAAACCGAAAACACGGTTGCAGTTGCTTTACATGGACCCGGTAAAAATCCGTCTGATACCGGTTATGACCCGTATACTTATGATTCTTCAGAGCTTGAAAAAACACTTAGCGCACAAGGCTACCCTAAAGGTTTTCTAAACAGGACCATACAATGGGAATTTCCTGAACCGGACAAGATAGACCAGATTATCGCCCTTACACAGGGTGTTAATCCTAAGTTGGGACTTTCTATGGAATCTAAAGTAAATAACGGAAATATTAACCTTGATGTAAATGTAACGTTTGGTAAAAACTTTGCCAACAACATTAAACTGGTAGTGTATGTACTTGAAAATGGACTTATTCATGATCAGCATAATTACACTTCGTACTATGAAGGCAAGAAACTTCTGGTAGACTTTGAGCACAACCATGTATTACGAGCCTGCCTTACGCCGATATTAGGTGAAGATATCGCAGCCGATCAGACTGTATTTTCAAATACGTACACAAAATCGTTTAATGTACCTGTACCACAATCTGTAGAAAACGCTTCAAAAATTGAATTTGTTGCTTTTGTAATAGATGAAACCGGTACGGTAATTAACGTAAGAAAAGCGTCTCAGGGAGAAACTCAGGATATGCAGCTTTTATAAAATTCTTTCCTTTAAAATATTCAGAACCATCCGCTACAACGGATGGTTTTTTTATAGAAAAGCCTAATAGCCCAGCCTGCCGAAATGCCAAATACTTAACAAAAAAGAGTCTTATTCTTATAAAGGGGTTTACTATATTTGCCTACTTACTATTATTCGCGGCATAAAACTATTAGATCCTCATGATTAAAGTTAACCATCTAAAAAAGCTATTCTTTATTATTGCTTTTTTTACTTCCTGCCTTTTTGCTGCTGCTTCTGAGCACATTAATACGGAAGAGGAGTGTCAACGGTTAATGGATAAAGGTGAAAAAGAAAATCTAGCCGGAAATTATGTAAAAGCGCTCGAGTATTATACACAGGCAGAAGTAATTGCCCAAAACAAGCAACTAAACGACAAACTTTTTTATATAGAACTAAATATAGGGGTTATGTATGTTAACCTCTCTAATTATGAAGAAGCACTCGGATACTATTTCCTGGCACTGAACATTGCGAAAGACGATCGTAAAAAAGCATCTATAGCTATTAACAACATTGGTAATGTTTACGGCTACAAGAAAGATTATAAGAATGCAATAAAATATTACAAGAAGGCTTATTCTGAAGATAAGAGTAAACAATCCGGGCAAAGCAGGTTATTTTTAGCTATCAATATGGCCGACAATTATAATAAACTTGGCGATTTTAAAGAGGCCAGGCAATACCTTGTTGATGTAAAAGATATGCATATGCCTACCGCCTTCTACAGGTTTTGGAAGCTAAATTATGCTGAGACCTTTTTACTGGAAGGCAATATAGCCGAAGCTAAAAACATACTCGAAAAACTTCTTATAGAAATAGGCCCGGAAAAGGACAACGACGCCTACCCTTATGTTATTGAACTTCTTACACGCATTTATGCAAAGCAAAATGATATAGACCGAGCTATTGCTTTTGCAAAACAGGGTGTAAAATATACACCAAAGCTTCAGGGAAGGATGGATTTATACAACCAGCTTTCGCAATTATACATTCAGAAAAAAGATTTTGGCGCTGCTTTTCAATATAAAGATTCGGTAATCGCCACAAAAGATTCGGCTGCAGGCCTTAAGGACAAAGGCTTTTTCGAAATAAATAAGATAAAATCGAAAGTTCAGGAATACCAGAATGAATTAAAGATCAATAGAGAGAAACAGGTTGCCGAGCGTAACATCTTTATCATACTCATTATTTTTGGACTGTTGTTATTCTTCTTTATTTACAGATCTCAAAAAGGAAGAATCATTAAGCAGAAACAGGAAAAAATTATTGCCGAAAATCAGCAAAAGATTTACACCCTGGAACTGGAAAATCTTAATAATAGCATTGCAGAAAAGAACAGAAAACTAAGCGCGAAGGCACTTTACCTTTCCGGTCGTAACGAACTTATACAGGAAGTTATCAATTCGCTGTCTGAAATTCCGGATATAACCAAGAGCAAAGATGTCTCTAAAGGAATGGCTGCACTTAAAAATTACATTAAAACCGATAGCGAATGGGATGATTTTATTGCCTATTTCGAAATGGTTAATCCAGCTTTTTTAAGTACCCTTAAAGAAAAACACCCAAACCTTACTGCAAAAGATATTCGCTTTATCTGTTATGTGTACATGAACCTGGATGCGAAAGAACTTTCTATGGTTTTTAACATTACACCAGATGCGTGCAGAAGGAGAGAAAAAAGATTATTACAAAAAATGAACCTAAGTTCGGATGAATCACTTTTTGATTATCTGTTAGCTATTTCTTAATTCAGATTCCTCTTGAAATCTATTTAAATCTTAAAATTCATATTTAAATAGTATCTACTCATGTTATTACAGAACAAACAGTATAATAATTTTATTATCAACCCATTAGGAATAATAAAATTACACTTGTCTTATTATTACCAAACGTTTGTCTTGTTTTTTCCGCGGCTTTTTTAACGAAGGGTTAATTATATATTAATATTTGTTGAACAAACAAAAGGTATTTGGCCTTCTTGGCGGCAAACTCAAAACTAACTACATTTTATGAAAAAACTTTTACTAATCAAATTATGCGGATTGTGCATGCTGTTAGGCGGGCAAGTTCTGCATGCCCAGTTTCAGAGCGGACTATGGACAGGTAAAGAAGCATACCGCTGGTATATGGGCAGACCAAAAGCGTTCGATTTTGCTACAACACCGCCGGCAGTTTCTGTAGATGGTGTATCGTATGGAGACAAAGGAGGAGGGACAGTATCAGATGCTAACGGTCAACTTCTGTTTTATACGGACGGGCAGCAGATTTGGAATAAAAACCATGTTACTATGGTTAATGGTACAGGTATAACAAATGGTGGTGCACAAGCTACACAAAGTGGCCTTATTGTGAAAGACCCCGGTAACCCAAATTTATATTATGTGTTTACTGTAGCCAAAAGCAACAGTAATGGCGGTATATTTTACTCTATAGTAGACATTACCCTTGATAACGGACTTGGTGCCGTAGTTAGCGGACAAAAGAAAAAAACATTACAACCCAAAGGAGTAGCCGAAAAGCTATCTGCTGTATACCACGCCGATGAAAAACAGGTATGGGTTGTTGGCCATAAGGCAAACAACGCCATTCCGGCAGAAAATGATGAGTTTGTAGCTTTTCTTGTTACAGAAACAGGTATTACAACTACACCTGTTGTAAGTAAACTGGGTCAGGCTTTCCATCAGTTTAAAGACGGGCAAATGAAAATTTCGCCCGACGGATCTAAAATAGCATTGGTTCACAGCCAGGGTAGCGTTGGTCCGAATGTATTTGAAGTTTTCAATTTTAATAATACAACAGGTGCTATAACAGGCCCGATACTTTCTATTGCTGACAGGTTTTCTTCTTTTTCGAGTGTTTGGGGTCTGGAATTTTCGCCAAATAGCAAACTAATTTATGTAACAGAAATAGAATCCCGCTCAAGGTTATACCAGTATGACCTTACAGCAGGCAGCGATCAGGAAATTAGAGATACCGAAGTTATTCTGGGAGAAGTAGAATTCCTGGAAACTTTTTACGGTTTGCAGGCAGGGCCTGATGGCAAAATTTATATGGCGCACAATAACAGGGATTATCATAGCGTAATCCAGTATCCTAATAATGCAGGTGTAGCAGCAGGGTTTTCATATCAGAATTCAAGTCCGGTATCAGCTACATCAACACAGGCTTTTCCTAACTTTATACAAACGTATTTTGAATCGGGTATTTTATTCGAAAATACTTGTATAGGCGATGCTACTACCTTTTCGCTTATCCGTATTCCCGGTGTAACTGCCATAACATGGGATTTTGGAGACACGGCAAGTACCGACAATACATCTACAAATTTATTGCCTACACACGTATATAGCGCTGTTGGAACTTACACAGTAACAGCTACCATTACCAGTAATGGCGGTACACAAACAGCCACAAACCAGGTTGTAATCACAGAACTGCCTACCGCTACAGCGCCTGCCGATGTTAACGGTTGCGACCCGCAAAGCACAGGCACTTACAATTTTGATCTTTCTGCACAAAATGCGGTAATTCTTGGAACACAGGACGAAGCAGACTTTACAGTAACATACCACAACACCCAAGCTGATGCTGATGCAGGCGATGCAGCAATTACAGGAGATCTTACAGCTTACCCGTCTCAGGGAGAAACTATCTATGCAAGGGTAACAAACAATGCAACAGGATGTCACGCAGTAACAAATTTTGATCTTATTATTGTTGCCCCTATAGTGCCCACTGCTCCACTGGAAGCTATAGGTTGTTCACCTATAAACCTTACTCAGGTTAGCAACGACTTAGGAGTACCCGCAACAGATGTAACACTAAAATACTATCCTACCCTGGCAGATGCAGAACAGGATACCAATGAAATAACAGCTCCGGAAGCTTATACGCTTGTGGGACAAACTGCTGGAATTTATATTTCCGTAACACAAACAGCTACAGGATGTATTACCTATTTACCGATAACGGTAAACCTTAACCCGGGTGTTACACCTCCCGCTCCACTTGAAGTAGTTGGATGTTCACCTATCAACCTTACATCTGTAACAACGCAGCTAGGCGTACCCGCTACAGATGTTACAGTAACGTATTATGCTAATGAAGCTGATGCTATGGCAGGAACAGACGCTATCGACGGGACAGCTTATACTTTGACAGGACAAACAGCGACGGTTTATATTCGTATTGTACAAACGTCAACAAATTGTATCAGTACTGCTCCCGTAACAGTAAACCTAAACCCTGGCGTTACACCTCCTGCCCCGCTTGAAGTAGTTGGGTGTTCACCTATCAATCTTACAGGCGTAACAACTCAGCTAGGCGTACCTGCCACAGATGTTACAGTAACGTACTATACTAATGAAACTGATGCTATAGCAGGAACCGACGCTATCGACGGAACAGTTTATACTTTAACAGGCCAGACAGCTACGGTCTATATTCGTATTGTACAGACGTCAACAAACTGTATAAGCACTGCTCCGGTAACAGTAAACCTGAACCCCGGCATTACACCTCCTGCCCCGCTTGAAGTAGTTGGATGTTCTCCTATAAACCTTACATCAGTAACAAATCAACTTGGAGTACCTGCAACAGATGTCATTGTAACCTACTACGACAATGAAGCTGATGCTATTACGGGAACCGGTGGTATGGATGGTACTGATTATACTCTAACAGGCACTACAGCTACAGTTTACATTCGCATTGTACAAACTGCTACAAACTGTATCAGTACAGCTGCGGTAACGGTAAATCTTAATCCTGGTATTACACCTCCGGCAGCCTTAGCGGTAGAAGGATGTGAAACTGTGAATCTTACCAATGTTGTTTCTCAACTTGGTGTTCCTGCAAATACAGTAGAAGTAACCTACTATAACAGCCAGGATGATGCTTTAGCACAAACAAATGCAATAGCTGATGCAGCTGACTTTGGTATTGCCAATGACGGACAGCTGCTATACGTACGCGTACGCGGAATAAATACAAACTGTATTAACGTATTCGAAGTTACCATCAATAAATCGGCAGGCGTTGAACTTCCTTCAGATCTAGCCATTGCAGGATGTTCGCCTTTCAACCTTAATGATGCTATTGAAGCGGAATCGGGTATTACCTATACATTCTACACCTCCGAAGCTGATGCTGCTACAGCAAATAATACAATTTCTAATCCTGAAGAGTACAGCCCAGATACGGCCAACGGTATTACATATGTACGTGCAGAAAATGCTTCGGGATGCTTTGCTTTAGCAGGTATTACTCTGACAAGAGATTGTGATATCCAAAAAGGTATATCGCCGAATGGTGATACTAAAAATGACAACTTTGACCTTACACACCTTGAAGTAGCTAAGCTTATTATCCTTAACCGATATGGTAAAGAAGTATACAGCCTGGCAAACTATACCAACCAGTGGGAAGGGCAACAGAGTAACGGAAAAGAATTACCTACCGGCACCTATTTCTATATGATAGAGCGCAAAAATGGTGAAAGCAAAACAGGATGGATTTACATTAACAGGGAGAATTAATACTGTTATAATAAGACATATAAAACAATACACCCAATAGTATTGCTTTAGACTGCCGTATAAAGCGGGCAGGTATAACAAAGAAATGGTTCCTTTTTTACAGTGAGAAATTGCAGTAGGTTTTAGGAAGCAGCCTGGATTGATTTATCAGTCCAGGTTTATGCGTTATATAATTGATAAAAAAAGCTATGAAATCAGTTACAAAAAATGTTGAACGATTCCGCATTTACCTTTGCTTTTTAGCGGTACTATGCTCTTGTGGAGCATTCGCCCAAAAAGAAGCAGCCAATTGGTATTTTGGAATAAATGCAGGATTAAGCTTTAATACTTCACCGCCAACACCTCTTTTAGATGGTCAATTGGTTACAAAAGAAGGCTGTGCTACGATCTCTACAGGAGATGGGGCACTACAATTTTATTCTGATGGCACTACCGTTTATAACCGTAATCACGGGGTAATGATGAATGGCACAGATTTACTAGGCCATAATTCAAGTACGCAATCGGCCATGATTGTGCCTGCCCCAGGAAATATAAATAAATATTATATTTTCACTGTACCTGCAGAGGCAGGAAACGCCGGATTTAACTATTCCGTAGTAGATATGACACTTGATGGCGGACTTGGCGGTGTTACATCAGAGAAAAATATTCGCCTGGATAATCCTAATCTGGTTGCCGAAAAAGTTACGGCTGTTAGGCATGCCGATGGTGAAAGCATATGGGTTATAAGCCACAGGATGGACAGTAATAGATTTATCGCATTTTTAGTTTCTCCTTCGGGGCTTAACCCAACACCTGTAATTAGTGCTACAGGATCGTTTGTAGGTATTGGAGGATCTTCTGCAATAGGCTATTTAAAAGCATCTCCGGATGGAAAAAAACTGGCCTCTGCCAAACAAAATGTAGTTACAGACTTTGAATTGTTTGATTTTAATAATGCAACGGGCGTGGTTTCAAACCCGATGAAACTAAGCAGCACAGATGCAGGTTATGGGGTTGAATTTTCTCCCGATAGTAAGCGGGTTTATTTTACCACATTTTCAAATGATATATTTCAGTATGATATTACACCAGGAACATTAGAAGCCATTAAAGCAACAAGAACTGTTATTGCCGCAGGTGGTCAGTATGTTTCTCTACAAGTGGCACTTGACGGGAAAATTTACGTTACAAAAAACGGCTCCGGCAGAACCAGCCTTGCCGTTATAAATTCACCTAATAACTTAGGTGCAGCATGTAATTTTCAGGATATTGGTGTAACTCTGGGAGGCAGGAACAGTGATTTAGGACTGCCTCCATTTATACAATCTTTCTTTAAACAAGATATTGAAGTTGAAAATTTATGTGTCCAGACCCCAACCAATCTTTCAGTTACCATAAATGCTAATATAGTTAGTGCCCAATGGAATTTTGGCGACGGAACAACTTCTGCCGATATTAATGCAACACATACATATGCCTTGCCGGGAACCTATACTGTTGAAGTCGACTTTTTTATTGATGCCAATAGTACTGTTATACATCTTAGTAAAGATATAACGATATTACCCGTACCCGTTGCTAACCAGCCAGCAGAAATGGTTGCATGCACAACAGGCGGCCCAACAACTTTTGACCTTACACAGCAAACCACCTCTATTTTAAACGGGCAGAGCGCTATAGATTTTGCCGTGACTTATTATGCTTCACAGGAAGATTTAGATAATGATACTGCAGTTACTTCTATTACACATTCGCTCGATTCGCAAACTATAATTGCTAAAGTTACCAATACATTTACAGGATGTTTTTCTTTTACAGAGTTTGAGACGATACGAAATGCTTCGCCTGTTATTGATGGCAAAGAAAATTTAAAAGCTTGTGGTATCGGCAGCACTGCCCTATTTGATTTAACTGCAAACACCCCTCTTATACTTGGCAATCAGGATCCTGCTGTTTTTGATGTAAAATATTACACTACGTCAGCTCTTGCCGATGCCGGTACAACAGGCACAGAAATAACAACACCGGAAACTTACACTTCCGGCGATACTACGATCTATGCCCGCATTTTTAATAGTACAGCAACCGATTGTTACCAAACAACTTCTATTACCCTTACTACTACGCAAAACCAAATAATAAACCCTGCAGGCAACCCGTTTTACTATACAGTATGCGCTACCCAGGGTAGCAACACTGCACCTGTAACTATTGCTGGTATTGCAAGTAATTTGACAAATCAGGCATTGCAGCCGCTAGCATTATTTGATCCTGCAGTGACTCAGGACACTGATTTAGCCAATTACACTATTACCTACCATTTATTACAGGCTGATGCCGTTACGGGAGATAATGCTATTGCCGATGGATATAGCGCAACTAACGGGCAGATTATATACATTAGGGTGAGTTACAATCTTGCTCAATCTTGTGTAGCAGTTGGTCAGGTACGATTTAATGTAGTATCTCCTCAGGCCAACACACCAACCCCATTAGTTGAATGCAGTGATTCTCTCACAGGAGCTACCTTTAACCTGTTGTTAAAAAATGATGAAATATCGCTTAATCCTGCTTATACTATAAGTTATTACGATAATCAGGCTGATGCATTAAGTGGTACAACAGCACCTGTAAGCAGTACCGCATTTGAAGGAATTGACAATCAGATTGTATATACAAGAGTTGAAGATACCCTCACAGGATGTGCTACAGTGGTTGAGCTTCTTTTACGGGTCATCCCGGCACCTATAGCCACCACCCCTGCACCCATTGCAGAGTGTGACGATAACAACGACGGCTTTGCAAGGTTTAACCTTGTACCTACAATGCAGGCTATTGAGGCTGCTATTGCCGATGTAACGGTAAGTGCCTTTGAGACCCAGAGCGATGCCGACCTAAATGTAAATGCGATACCGTCGCCCCAGGCCTATGACAATATCGTAGTAGGTACCCAGACCCTGTACCTAAGGGTACAGTCGGACCTTACGGACTGCTATGATACTCTAACCCTTGTGCTGATCGTAAACCCAAGGCCTGATGCACACAGCCCTGCGCAGCCTTATGCGCTGTGTGATGACGGTACCAGCGATAGTGATGGCATAGCCCATTTTAACCTGAACAGCCAGAGTGCTGAGATACTTGCAGGCTTAGACCCTGCGCAGTACACGGTAGACTATTACACCGACGCTGCAGCTACACCTGCCAGCCTTATCGGTACACCGGGCAACTACCCATCGGCAACAGCTATAGTATATGCCAAAGTAACCAATACAGCCACAGGCTGTTTCTATATCGTACCGGTACGCCTTGTGGTGAATGCACTTCCGGTGCTTATCACCAATGAGTACAGCTACTCGCTGTGTGATACCACACTGCCGGCCAACAAAGAGACCTTTGACCTTACTACTACCATCGATAATTTCATCACCGATGAAAACCTAAACGGAGTAAAGGTAAGCTTCCATACCACCCTTGCCGATGCGCAAGGGAACACCAATGCCCTTACCGACCAACAGACACAGGCGTATGAGAACACCTCACAGGTACAGAGCCTTTATGTGCGCTTTACGGTAACCACTACAGGCTGTTTTAGGCTTGGCTACCTTGATATCAGGGTAGAGCCCCAGCCGGTATTAACCCTTCCCTCACAGGATGATCTAACGGTATGTGATACCGATGGCAACGGTATCGGTGAGTTTAACCTTGAAGCCTTAAAAGAGGTCCTTGCCAATGGCGATGCGAGCCTTGTGATTACCTTCCACCTAACGGCGGAGGAAGCACTATCGGGGGCCAACCCGATCGGCAACACGACCGACTACAGGAATGACCACCCGGGCACACAAACCCTTTGGGTAAGGGCAGTGAGTGGTACCACAGGCTGCTTTAACACCACGCCATTCCCGGTTACCCTTATAGTAACCCCTGCACCGCAGGCACCAAAGCTACAGGATATCACCCTTTGTGATGATACCGACAACAATGGGCAGGACGGGGCGCTAAGGACAGACCTTACAGTATATGAAACACAGATAAAAGAAGCAGTAGCCCCTGTGGAAGTAACAATCACCTATTACCTTTCCAAGGCTGATGCTGATGCGGGTAGTAACGGTATTGCCAGCCCTGCAAGGCACATTGCCAGGGATGGGCAGGTGATCTGGGTAAGGGTAGAGAATACCGCAGGCTGCTATAGCCTTACGAGCTTTACCATCCATATCAACAAGCCACACCAGTTGGTAACCCCAACACCCCTTGCCGTATGTAACGAGGCACTGCCAAATGACGGTATTGCAGAATTTGACCTTACACAAAAAGACGATGAGATACTGGGCCCTGATGGGGTAGGCATGGACTACGTTGTAGACTACTTTACCACCGACCCAAAAACAGACAGCACCGCCGTGGCAATCGCTGACCCTAAGGCGTATGTAAATACAGACAGCAATGGAGCAGCCCAAAACCCAAGAACGATCTGGGTAAGGGTAACCACCACCCAAGGGTGTGTTAGCTATACCACCCTAACCATAAGGGTGCTTCCGCTACCTGTACCCAACTTTAACCCAGCCCCACTTGAGGTATGCGACCAGGATACTACAGAGGTAGGCAGTGAGCCCTTTGACCTGACCCTTGCACAGGATGATATCCGCAACAACGGTACTAACTACCTGTTCAGCTATTATACCACAGAAGAGGATGCCCAGGCAGGCACCAATGCGATACCTGACCCAACCAGCCACAACAGTGCCAGTGGCAGTGTATGGGTAAGGGTTGAGGCCAATACCAATAACCCATCTGATTTGAGGTGCTTCCAGATAGTGGAGCTTGAACTAATAGTGAACCCACTGCCACCGATAGCCGACCTTGCCGACTATGGTATCTGTAACGACACCCCTGCATCCCCGACAGCCTTTAACCTGAAGGAGTATGTAGAGACAGCCCTTGGCGGTAATACAGGTACCATTTACACTATAGGCTACTTTAGCGATGCAGCCCTTACCACACGTGCCACGCCAATAACAGGGTATGTCGTAACAGGCAGTGCAACGGTATACATAGAAGTAGTTAACAACGACACAGGGTGCAGGATCGTAAAAGAGCTTAGCTTATCGTAGAGCAGCAGGCAGTAGCCAACCCTGTGGCAGACCCTGCGGCGGTATGTGATACCGACGACCAGAATGACGGCAGGGCCTCAGGATGGGATTTAACCCTACTTGCACCTGAAGTACTTGGCGCTCAGGACCCGGCTGTGTTCCTTGTAAGCTATTACGATATTGACCCGTCTACAGTACCTGCACCGCAACCGATACAAGACCCTGAAAACTATACCAACCAGACTCCGGAGAGCCAGGTGATCTGGATCGTAGTAACCAACAGCGATACGGTACAGGACACTCCATGCAGTGCCACCACTACGGTAACCCTAAGGGTAGAGCGCAGGGCAGAGCCTGTTATCACCACAGCAGATGGCAGCGATACAGTATGTATCGAATGGGGGGCAAGCGAAGGCGAGCTGGAACTTAACAGTGGTGTAGTACCAAACGGGCACACCTATCTTTGGTACAAAGACGGGGTACTGCTAACCGATAGTGATGACTCAGGAAGCTACATCGCCAAAACAGGCGGCGTATACACCGTAGTAGTAACGGGCCCTGCGCCACTGGAATGTGTGTCGGATGAATCGGCAGGCTTTACGGTAATCGAATCAGGGCAGGCATCAGCAATAGGCCAGGGGTACTATGTAACCAACTACTTTAGCGATAACCAGACCATAACGGTAACCATAGAAGGAAACGGGGAGTACACCTACCAGCTGGATAACGGCCCAAGGCAGGAATCTCCTGTATTCACCAATGTATCCCCGGGCTACCACAGTGTAACGGTATGGGATGAGAAAACAGATTTTCCATGCCAGGAGCTGGTCTTAAATGGAGTAAGCATTGTAGACTACCCTAACTTCTTTACCCCTAACGGTGATGGTTTCCATGACACGTGGAACATCATAGGCTTAAGCGGTACAGGATCGGTGATCTATATCTTTGACCGCTACGGCAAGCTTATCAAACAGATAAGCCCGGACCTTGAGAGCAGCGGATGGGACGGAACACTAAACGGTACCCCGGTACCGGCAACGGACTACTGGTTCACGGTGACCTACCCTGAGTTTGATGGCACCACAACGGCAACCAAAGAATTTAAATCGCATTTCTCACTGAAGAGATAAACAAAGAGAAAACCACAATAACTAAGAACCCCGGGCAGCTTTCGCTGCCCGGGGTTTGTTTTTTATAATTTTAAAGAAAACGCTAACGTTTATGCCTAGCCCTGATAGAGGCGGCATCCTACCCGGCAAAGCCAAAGGGCAGATACAGTCGATAGCAGGAAATAGCCTAAATAAATGCGCTTAGATTGGGTTTATGAATACTATTATTCACGACACCACAAAAAACATTTCACCTAATTGATTATTTCCGACAATTAACAAGTTATTAAACTATGTACTAAAATAGTTTCATTATTAAAATTTACTACAGTACTCAACCTTATATTATTATGATAATATAAAGAGGTAAATTCTTTCATTATTTTTTATTATGTTTGCACGAAAATAAAAAAAATCTTACAATGAAATATTTACACTTCTTTGTGTTTCTGTTAATTTCAACAGTATCGTATTCGCAACACACATTATCCTTTAGCTATGATAACGCTGGTAATCAAACAAAGAGAGAATTGATTTGTATTAGTTGTAGAACCTCTAATTCTGAATCTAATTCAACATCTTCTGTTGAAAACACAAGGGAATTAACCAAAAGTTCAGAATACGCAGACATTATGTATTATCCCAATCCGGTACTGGAAGAACTTTATATTAAATGGCAAAATGAGAATTCTCATGTTACCGAAATAATGGTGTATACAAATACAGGTCAGATAATTTTCAGTTATAAAGATTTATTGGATACAGATAATACTAAAATTTCTTTCCAGAATCTTTCCGAAGGAATGTATAATGTAGTTATGATATATAGTAACGGTGATCAAAAAAATTTACAAGTCATTAAAAAATAATTATGAAGGCAAAATACTTTTTATTAGCACTTATTCTTATAAGCCTAAATTCTTATGCTCAAAATTTTTCCGATACTAAGGGAGAATTGCAGATATCTGATATGGGAAGCGCTTCCTATTCGCTTCCTATTGCTGTACCTCCAAGTGTAGGAGATCTTGCACCAACTGTTAGCCTTATATATAGCAGCGGCACTCAGGGGGGAATAGTTGGAGAGGGATGGAATATTAGCAATATCTCATCTATTAGTCGTATCTCAACCAGGATAGATATAGATGGATTTAAGGACGGGGTAGATTTTGACAGCAATGATAAATATGCATTGGATGGACAAAGGCTAATTCCGTCTACAGGTACTGGAGGCAGAGATACTGCCGTTTTAAGAACAGAAATGGACTCGAATATAAAAGTGCTTGGTATGACCGATGGGACTGGCATATTGACAAACTTCAAGGCAATTAGTCCGGATGGAAGTATATCAAATTATCTGAATGTGTCGGAGAATTACAACACTACAGATTTCTATATAGTACGCCATACTGATATTAATGGTAATTATATGACCTATCATTATACCAATATCGCAGGAGCTACACGATTATCTGAAATTAAGTTTAGTGGCAATAACAATGGAACGCTGGCAAACAGCATCAAGTTTAATTATAAAACAGCTAAAAGATCAAACTTCACCTTCGTAAATAATCTTAGATATGAAAAAGTATCGCTGTTGAGCAGTGTTGAAGTTCTTACTAATGGAACATTGTTTAGAAAATATGTAATATCTCATATTGCAGACACTGTATTAGGATATGAAAGAGTTTCTCAAATACAGGAATTTAACGGGCAAAATGAGGCTTCAAACCCGATTGTTTTTACTTACAACACCACTCCTAATACTGTCGATTTTACAATGGGTACTTATATGGACCATATAAATTTTGGAGATGTAGACCTTTCCGGAGATTTTGATGGTGATGGACGTATTGATTTTTTAAGCGATACTAAGCTATACAGTAAACTATTTGTTAGCAATCAGAATCCTACAATTACAAATTTAAATTTTCCGTCCGTTATATGGCAAAAAGAACGTAAGCGACTGTTAACCGGAACAACATTAACCGGTTCTAAAATTAACCAGTTCCAGTCTCTTCTGTTTGTACATGAAAAAGAGACTACCACCGATTTTAAGGTCTACAATCTACAGGGAAACAGCATGGTAAATAGCTATACAAAAACTATACCTTTTGACAATACGGCGCCCTGTATTGATAACTGTGGCGAGGGAAAATGTGACACCTATGACTTGAAAGGTTCAGAGATGATAGAAGGTGACTTTAATGGTGATGGAATCTCTGAAATCGTTGTTTTTTATGACACAACTAAACGTGTTTTTAATTGGGTTACATATACTGTTCCTCCTGAGGGCCAGCCTTGGGATCCGGGATTATTCCCTGCATTACCAGGAGGTGGTACCTATAACCCTGGCACACAATATAATTTCTGTCACCTTGAGCTTGAAATTGACAGAAAATATAGGGATATTAACATTATAGACCTAAATCCAACAGCGTCAACGACGTTTGGAAGTGCCGGCTATACCTACCTGATACCAACAATACTTAATAATGCAGGATTTGATTTAACAGCGAAAAAGCACGTTATAGATTACAATGGTGATGGTAAATCGGATATCTTGTTTATTAATGAAGACACAAAAGCTTATATAGTATTAGGGTTACGACAGACAACTACATCGCCTTTTCATGCATTTGAAAAGCTGGCTGAAGGTGTGCTTACCGATTATGATAAAGATAATATAATGCTTTTTGGCGATTTTAATGGCGATGCTAAAACAGACCTTATAATGCCGGTTGCTGTAAATAGTTCAAACTGGGTTATTTATTTCGCAAAGCCGTCTTCAACTGTAGGAAGCTTCTATACCGAAACCCACAATATAACCAATTATAAACCGGACTCTTACGAGGACGATTTAAAAACAATGGTATATTTCAACGATTATTATACATCAGACCTAAACAATGATGGAAAAACAGACATAGTTCAGGTATTTAGAAAAAAATATAAGGAAGGTTATTTAAATAACGACACAGAATTTAGTATTACAGCATATAGTAATAATATTGGCAATACTACCGTTACCAATAAATTTACAAATTCATTTAGCTCCACCCCTAATACTAGTGGTTCGCCTGAGTTACCGGTGCCTATTGTATCGCAATACCGCCATAATCGTCGCGATTCACATGTGATATTTGTGAGAAACCACCATAATGGGCTTTATCATTTCCAGTTCAATAAAGATGTAATAAAAGATTACCAGCTTAAATCTGTTTCCGAAGCATCGGGAAATATAGTACATACTATAGATTACCTTCCAATGGAACCGGGAACTAATGCTGCTACTGATTTTTATTCATCTTCAAATGCTCAATTGTACCCGTATGTAGAATTAAGCAAAGCACCAACAATGTATTTGGTATCAAAATTAACAGCAACAGTTAATGGAAGGTCTAAATTTCAGGATTTTAAATACCGTGGGCTTGTAACACACCTTCGTGGCCTTGGAATAATAGGCTTTACAAAAACGGCAAGAAGCAGTTGGTATACAGCCGGAGCAACTACCAAAACATATACTGTAAATAATAATAATCCGTTGTTAAGAGGTGCTAATACAATTACCTGGACAACTACAGATACTAACACTCTGTTTAATACCACCCCATTAGGTATTTTAAATAAAAAAACAAATACCTACGAGACTATAAATGGTGCAAACAGCCTTTATACAATAAGGCTTAAAACACAGACGTTTTTAGATTACCTTACTAATGTATCTAACATTACAACATATACTTACGATACGTATAGTAATCCGTTAAAAACCTCTACCGTAACTTATTTGAGCAATGTTGCTAAGGGTTCTCAGGTTATTGACAAACTATACGATAACACGGTTAATGAAATAGACAGTAATTATTTTATTGGTAGAATCTCCTCATTAAAAACAACCAACACTATCAATTATGGAATTGCCGATACTAGGAGTTCATCTGTAAAATATACCTACATGAATGGCGCTGCCGCCAAAGGAAATTTAAAAACAGTTGAGAGAACAGGGAATCAGACTACAGCTATTACCGAAGAAATGACCTATGATGCTTTTGGTAATGTACTAACAAAAACAACGTCTGCACCCGGTGTAGCATCAAGGACAATCAGCAGCGAATATGATCCTACAGGACGATTTGTGCTTAAGGAAACAGATCATCATGGCTTTATAACAAACTTAGAATATAATAATGCCGGTCAGGTAAAAAAATCTACAAACCATGTTGGGATAGTTACAACATTTACCTACGATAACTGGGGTAAGTTAACCGAAGAATTAATAACCAATGCTTCAACATCTGCCCAAAAAACAACGTTCAATTATATCAAGCTGGCTCACGGAGGGTATAATATCATTAAGCATAACCAGGCATTAAACGATTATAATGTAACTACACTAGATGTATTAGGCCGTCAGATAAAAAAATCTACTTATGGCATGGCCGCTAATACATCTATCGCAACGTCTGTAGAATATGATGTTTTAGGCAGACAAATTAAAGAAAGCCTTCCGTATTACGAACTTACTGGTACTCCTAAATGGAAGACCTTTGAATATGATTATCTACACAGACCAACCAAAATAATAACACCGGCAGGTAAAATAGAAACGCTGACATATAGCGGGCTTACTGTTTCTGTAAATGATGGCTCGAGATTTAAAACTATTCTTAAAGATGCTTTTAACAGGGATGCTTCTGTAACCGATAATGGAGGTACAATAAATAATACGTATTACGCTACAGGGCAGCTAAGAGAAGCCGATTATGGAGGTCACAAGCTAATAAGCGCAATAGACGGATGGGGTAATAAGGCATCGCTATTGGACCCAAGTGCAGGTCTCTACAGATATTTCTATGATGCTTTTGGTCAAATAACAAAAGAAGAAACTCCCAAAGGCAATTATGAATACACTTATGATGATAAAGGCAAATTAACGACTAAAAAGGTATCAGGTGATGAGGCGGATTTTATAACCGAATATACCTATAATGCAAACGCGCAGGTTACTCAGGAATATTCGTACAAGCCAATAAGCAACGAGCTGATTAATCTTCAGGCAATTATGTATGACCAATACCGTAGACCCTACTTTATAAGTAACTTTTATGGCAACGATATGTCGCAGTATAAAACTTTTCTTTATGATGCTTTGGGAAGGCTTATTTCAAAGGATATTCAGGCATCTGAAGACGGATTTGAAGCTGCCCATACAGCATACGTTACCGAGAAATATTCATACAATGCCTACAATGGTGTGATGGATAAAATTACTGACGCAAACGGATTAGTTTTATGGCAGTTAAATAGTGTAACAGCAGGAGGAAGTCCGCTTTCTGAAACATTAGGAAACGGCGTTACCATTGCGAACACGTATGACGATTATGATTTCTTTACATCGCAAAGACATAGTAAGAACAGTACTAACGTATTGTATAATACATATAATTTTAATGCACAGCGCGGTTTGCTTAACAGTAGGACTAACAACGTTTTGGGAATAAGCGAAACTTTTAGCTTTGACACGCTTGACAGGCTTACGCAATGGACTAACCCTGTAACCGGGACAAATGATTACAACACTTACGACAACCGTGGAAGGATTACGGAGAACAACGCCATAGGACAAATTGGCTATGATCAAATTAAGCTTTATAGAAAAAGCAGTGTAAACCTTACACCGGAGAGTTTGGCCTATTACCAGCAAAGGCCGGTACAGGCAATTACTTATACCATGTTTAAAGCTCCCAATGAGATAACCGAGGGTGATAAAAAACTGAAATTTTCATATTACGGCAGCAGCCTTAACCGTGCAAAACTAGAATATGGCTATGCCGAGATGACACCCGGTGCCGGCAAAGAATTTACGAAAAGAAAACTGTATAGTGATGATGGCAAAAATGAAATTGTTGTAGACAGGGTTGCAAAAGTTGTAAAAATTCGTACTTTTATTGGTGGAGATGCGTACAGTGCACCATTGTATTATGAAAGCTCGTACAACTGGCAAACGGGTATAGAAACCAATAAGAAGTATTATATACACCGTGATTACCTGGGAAGTATACTGGCAATAACAGATGAAGCCGGAATAGCAAAAGAAAAAAGGCACTTTGATGCGTGGGGCAATCTTTCTAAAATAGTAAATGAAAACAATGTTGCCTTAAATATAGAAAATGGGCTTCAGTTTTTAGACAGGGGCTATACAAGCCATGAACATTTAGATGAAGTAAAGCTAATCCATATGAATGGCAGGCTGTACGATCCAAAATTACGTTCTTTCCTTCAGCCGGATAACTTTATACAGAATCCTGAAGATACACAAAACTTTAACCGCTATAGTTATGCGTTAAACAACCCTCTGTTATATGCAGACTACAATGGAGAAGAGTTATCTGCACTTGCAATAATAGGCTTTAGTGCATTAATATCTACGCTTACATATACTGTTACGGCTATTGCTAATAATGTACCCATCACCGCAGGTGGTATTATAACCGCAGCCTTTGTAGGCGCAGCCAGTGGTGCAATAACGTTTGGAATTGGTGAGGCAACACAGGCTATATCTAATTTTATGCTCAAAACAACAGTGCAGGCAGCGGCACACGGGCTAGCACAGGGCACATTAAGCGCTATTCAAGGAGGTAGTTTTAAAAATGCATTTACGGCAGGTGCAGTGTCATCTTTAGCATCTTCGTTCTATTCAGGAGACGGCAAAATTGCTGGTCTAGGTGGAGAATTTTCTAAAAGTACTGCTGGCATAATATCGTTTGGTACTGTATCTGGAGGGGTTGGTGCCGAATTATCTGGCGGTAATTTTTGGCAGGGTGCTGCAATAGGTTTAACAGTTAGTACATTTAATCATGCAATGCACGGTGGTTTCTCAAAAAAATATACTGTCGGAATTTATATGGATGATGATGCAGCGGCTAATATGGGACATGAAGGGGTAGGTATACAGCAAAAGGAGGGGAATGTTCGATATTTCTCTCGAGATGGCGGCGAATTTGGAGCTTTTGGAAAGACAGATTTTACGGACGTCACCCTACCCGATTTTGAGTCAATTGAAAGATATTATACAAACAAAACAGGTAATAAATATGATAGAGTTGCTTTTTATAGAGCTACAAAAAGTCAGATAATAAAAGGCACTCAATATGCACATAATAACGTAGGAAATACATATATGTTGTTAGGAGGAAATTGTTCTACATTTGTATCAAATACAATGCGCACTATGTTCACGAATTATATAAGTCCAGCAGTTGAAGGCAATATTCCGAGAATTAATTTTTTAATTAGGAAATTTACATATAGTGAATATGAAAGAACTAACAAATTATAAGAAATATCGTTGCTTTTTGTTGATTATAATATTAGTGTTAACAGCGAATTCATGCACTGGAATCGATACCGCTCGCCCTCCAAAGACAAGTGCAGAATCAGAACAAAAAGGTTTATTGCTTTCCAGATACAAGGCATCACAAGATACTGTTTTGGTTAAAGGAGAGAGGTATATAATCAAGGATGCCTGGACTACACATTGGTTAAAATCGAGGACATCAAAAGAAATTAATACAGAATTTTATGAATTCTACGTCTCGATTGAAAATATGGAAACCGGTAAATTTTCAAAAACACATGATGGAAAAGCACTTCCCGTAGAAAACATTAAATACAAGGGAGAAACATATGGTTATACAAATGGTGTGGGTATCTCATCGGGATTACTATCAATAAATTTTCTTACAAAAAACAAACCAATTACACCTGATACGATCATATTATCTTTTAGAAATTTCAATACTGTTAGAGATATTTATTTTACAAAACAATAAGCTATAATCCATCTGTATTTAAGTCAGTAATATATTATCTTAAGAAAATGAAACTCGCTCTACTCTATACCCTATTGTTCACACTTACAATTTCGTTTGCCCAGCAAAAAACAACATCGGTTGGTTTTGTTGAGAATAAGGGCCAGATAGTAGACGAAAAGGGTAAAAAAAACGACAAGGTTTTATACCTTTTAAATACCAATGGGCTAAATGTACAACTAAGAAAAAGTGGTTTTTCTTATGATGTATATGAGGTTGCAAAACATATTGATAAAAAACAGGAAACAAAAAAGCAAACAGGAAACAGCCCGGGTGAAGAGGCATTCGGTTATAAATTTCAGCGCGTAGATATCGATTTTCTAGGTAGTAATAAAAGTGCATTTGTTACTGCCTCAGGAAAATCTACAGACTATGATAATTATTACACCACTTCTCATGCACCCGAAGGCATTTTATATGTTTATAAATATGAAAAAGTAACGTACCGTAACATCTACCCGAACGTAGATGTTATATTTTTTATTCCTAGTGACAAGTCTAAGCCGGTAGAATATAATTTTATTATTCACCCCGGAGGCAAGGTGTCAGATATTAAAATGTGCTTTAAAGGTGCGGCTACAGAACTTAGGGATAATAAAATAAAAATGAACTTTCGTTTCGGAGTAATGGAGGAAACCCTTCCTTTAAGCTGGCAGGAAGATGGCGGTAGTAAGCAGGAGGCTCAGGTTTACTATAGAAAAATTAAAAATAATGTATATGGTTTTGCTGCGATAAACAACCCTCAGAAAACGCTTGTAATAGACCCTGTACCAGATAGGCTTTGGGGTACCTATTATGGTGGTGGCCTACTGGATTATCCCCTGGATGTTGCTAACGGCCCTAACAATAGCGTATATATGTGTGGCATTACGAGCAGTACAAATAATATAGCCACGACAGGTTCATTTATAGAACCAATCTATATCTACAATGGTTTTGTAGTGAAATTCAACACCAACGGAGAACGCCTTTGGGGTATATACTACTTAGGGCGGGCAGACGTTATGAACGTGGATATTAACGGAAACGTTTATTTTACAGGTAGTACATTTCTGGAAGATAATCTGGCTACTCCAGGCAGCCATCAGCCGGAAAGGCTCAGTATAACCAATTCTTATTTAATAAAATTTAACAATAGCGGTATAAGAGAGTGGGGAACTTATTACGGAGGATCTGATTCGACGTATGGTAGATCAATTTGTTTTGATGATGCAAACAATGTTTACCTGGCAGGAGATACATATAGCCCTACCAATATAGCTACTCCGGGATCGCATCAGCCTCAAGATGGGGGAAGTACTAATCCCGACGGATTTTTAACTAAATTTAGTCCTACGGGTACTCAATTATGGGGTACCTATTACGGAGGAACAGGTACAGACAGAATAACCTCCGTTGTATTTTCTAACGGTTTTATTTATTTATCAGGAAATACAATAAGCACCGATAAAATTGCCACACCCGGCGCTTACATACCCACCTATACATTAGGGCAAAAAGGAATGGTGGTAAAGTTTAATACAAACGGGGAAAGAATATGGGGTACTTACTTTGGTAAAACCGGGAATATAAATATACGGGGCTCCTCAATTATTGGAGACAACCTCTACCTTCACGGAGTTACAACCAATACCGACCTAAAAAGTGCCGGCACCTTTAACCCTGACTATATGCCACTTGCTCTCGGACTTGAGTCGGGTAGCAGTTCTTATATTATAAAATTTAATGTTGCAAATCAGGAAGAGCTGTGGGGAACCTATTTTAACGAATACATTCAGGATATAGCTGTTAATAATGATGACTATTTATTATTTACAGGATGTACCAACTTAAATGAGGGCATCGCAACGCCTGGTAGCTATTCTGAGCAAAAAAAATATGGAGATGCCTATTTTATAAAACTAAGCCCGGACGGGCAACGGGTATGGGGTACGTATTACGGTGGTAATGGCGACGAAGACAATCAGAATCAGGAAATATATTGCAACCACATAAGCCTGGATTCAGATAATAACATTTACATCACTGGTGATACATTTAATAGTACAGAAGGATTAGCCTCACCAGGTGCACACCAAACGAATTTTGGAAATGATTACAGGGATTGCTTTCTTGCAAAATTTAGAGACTGTGATACCCCTGTAATAGCAGGAAGTAATAGCCCGGTTTGCGTAGGAAAAACCATTGAGCTTAAAGCTACCGGAGGAATAAACTATAGCTGGATAGGACCAGATGGATTTACTTCAAATCAGCAAAACCCAATTATAGATAATGCGGGGGTTGTAAACAGTGGCGAATATAAATGCCTTATTACCGGCAACGGTAAATGCGACGGTACAATATTGGTAAATGTAACGGTTGGTGATAATATTTCTCCCCTGCCTAATGTAGTAAACTTACCCGTTCTATCCGGTAATTGTAATAATCTGGTCATAACATTTCCTACTGCGACAGACAATTGCATGGAAGAAGTCACAGCAACAACAATGTCTCCGTTAAACTATACGACAAGTGGAACATACACTATTGTATGGGATTATCAGGATAACAATAATAATATTTCGCATCAAAATCAGACAATAATTGTCACAGCGCAACCGCTTCCTATAGCACAGCCGAGCCAATCGTTTTGTTATGAATCATTATTAAGTATAAGTGATATTTTAATTACAGGCGAAAATATAAAATGGTATGACGCAGTATTAAATGGAAATATGCTGCAATCATCTTCGTTACTAACATCCGGCATGACGTATTATGTTTCGCAAACTATCGGGGGATGCGAGAGCGAAAGAATACCAATTACTATTACAATACATTCAACCCCAAAACCTACAGGCAATCCTGAGCAACATTTCTGTAATGACCAAAATCCTTCTTTAGCTGATTTAATTGTAAATGGTTCTAATATAGCATTCTATGATTCTGAAACAGGTGGAAACATCCTGCCACTATCAACCGCACTTACCAATGGCAATAACTATTGGGTAACTCAAAAGTTAAATAGCTGTGAAAGTACAGAAAGGCTCGTTATTAAGGCCAGCATTACAAATGAATTTCCTGCTAGTAATTATGATGTATCTGTATGTGATGATTTAAACGACGGATTCGAAAGTGTAGATCTTACTTTATATAACAACTCCCTCGTTAGCAACAGTGCAAACTACAATTTTACGTACTACAAAAGTTTGTTGGGAGCCGAGAACGAATCTGTCTCAGAATTAATTAATGGCAGTAATGGTTTTTCACTTCATCCTGGTATTAATATAATATACGTACATATAAGGTTAAACGCTGTGTGCTATAAAATTGTAGAACTGAAAATGCAATTAATTTCCTCACCCGATATTAATCTAAAAGATATTTACGGAATTTGCGAGGATGGCTCTGTTACAATAAATGGTTTCGGTAATTATGATAGTTATGAATGGTCAAATGGATCTGAATCTTCTTCGACAACAATTTATGAACCCGGTGATTATTGGCTAACTGTAACTAAAAACAATGAAGGGATTGTCTGTTCCGACACGAAAAATTTTGAAGTTGTTCTATCTGAAAAACCGCGTATAAAAACTATCGAAATAAAGGACTGGACAGATAGTGACAATACAATTGCGGTATTTACTTCTGAAATTGGAAACTTTCAATATTCTTTAGATGGGCTGAATTATCAGGATAGTAATTACTTTTACGGATTGCCTACCGGTAAGTATAAAGTTTATGTAAAAGATAAAAACGACTGTGGAGTAGACTACGAGGAAATATTTTTATTATCTTATCCCAAATTTTTTACACCTAATGACGATGGACAAAATGATGTTTGGAAAATTGAATTCTCATTTTGGGAGCCGGGTTTAATTGTAGAAATTTATGACAGATACGGAAAGACTATCAAATCACTGTCGCATAAAGATAGTGGATGGGATGGAACGCTTAAAGGACATCATCTACCTTCTACAGATTATTGGTTTGTAGTTAAACGAGCCGATGGAACTGAGCGTAAGGGACATTTTTCTTTGATAAGATGATTTAAGCTTTGTGTTTTAATTCGTGTTTTGTGGCGAAATTTCTAAAATATTTTGGTTATGATTTGCCACAAATTTTATCTATTTTGAAAATTTGAGGACAGCATAACAAAATAAAAACCCCGAAAAATCAACATTTTTCGGGGTTTACGAAGTTTTTTGAAAATTTTGCTTTGTTTTGAAAAGCTAAAAATAAACGTCTCAGCAGGCTGAGAGGGACTCCAGTCGAACACCTTATAGAAGTTTTAATATTTTTAAATACTATTAAACATACCCTATAATATACTTTTTAGTATATTTGTAACATAAACAATTAACCATGTTGACAAAAGCAGAAAAGACAAAACAGTTTATACTTGAAACAGCAGCACCTCTTTATAATAAAAAGGGTATTTCTGGCGTAAATATAGATGACGTGCTTGCGGAAACTAAATTAACAAAAGGATGCCTGTATGGCCATTTTGAAAACAAAGACGATCTTACCGTACAGGTTGTTGACCTGATGCTGAAAAAGGTTTCTGATAGAGTGTACCAGGCCGTAGCAAATGCTAAAACTGCAAGGGCTAAAGTTTTTGCTTTTCTTGACTTCTATAAAGACCCAATTGATACTTATATATCAGGGGGTTGCCCAATATTTAACACTGCAGTTGAAGTAGATGATAATTTTCCGTTGATTAAAGAAAAAGTAGCTGCTGTATTTCGACTGGGACAAGAGGGCCTTACCAATATATTAAAAGAAGGTATTGAAAATGGAGAATTTTCTACTCAGCTTGACCCTGTTGTTATGGCATTTAAACTTGTTGCTGCTACCGAAGGTGGCATTGTAATGTGCCGTACATTGAATACCATGAAACCAATGCAATCATTAATAAAAAATTTAAAGGCAGAATTAGATCAATATAAGGCTTGATTTTTTTTATTTTAAAATAGACCAAAAAGTATATTTTAAAATAAAAATTTTTTATGCAAAACAATAACTGAACGCTTACTGATTAGTAATAATATTAAAAACACAAGAATATGAATTTAAAGGATAAAACAATATTGATAACTGGTGGGGCATCGGGTATAGGCCTTGAAGCCACCAAACAATTTTTAGCAATTGGTGCTAAAGTAATTATTACCGGAAGAAACCATGCCAAACTTGATGCTGCTAAAAAAGCACATCCTGCTATTACTGCCATACAAAGTGATGCAGGAAATAAAGACGATGCACAGTCGCTTTTTAATAAAGTAAAAGAACTTGGCGGTATTGACATTCTGTATAATAATGCAGCCGTACTAGTCCCGCCATTAAATTTAGGCATTGCCAATGACAAACATATTGATGGTGCGGCCCACGAAATGGAAGTTAATTACCTGGGTGTACTAAGGTTAAATAACCTTTTTATGGGCATGCTGCAATCAAGAAAAGAAGCTGCAATAATAAACACAACATCGATACTGAGCCAGGCTCCATCTTTAATTGAAGCCACATACTCTTCTTCTAAAACAGCTTTAGCTTTTTATACCATATCACTCCGTGAACATTTAAAAATCATTGGCAGTAACGTGAAAGTATTTGAACTGATTCCGCCACTTGTTGCTACAGAAATGACCGCAGACAGAAACGATAAAAAATATCTCCGCAGGAAATGGTAAAAGGCCTTATTAACGGTTTGCAAAAAGAACATTATACAATTAGGGTGGGCGACGCAAAACTGTTTAACCTGGTTAACAGGTTTTTTCCTAAAACTGCCTTTAAGATAATTAACCCAAAGAAAAGTCATCAACTTTTAAAAAAATAAGATGAAAGCATTTACAATAAATAAGTATACCAAAGGCGACCTGCAACTTGCAGATGTTGCTACTCCAAAAGTGGGCGAAAATGAAGTTTTGGTAGAAATTCATGCGGCAGGGGTTAACCTTTTGGATTCAAAAATTAAAACAGGAGAATTTAAACTGATACTCTCCTATAAAATGCCTTTAATCCTAGGGCATGATGTGGCCGGTGTAGTTACCAAAGCAGGTAAGAATGTCAAAAAATTTAAAATTGGCGACGAGGTATATTCACGCACACCAGACCACCATATAGGCACTTTTGCCCAATACATTGCCATAAATGAAAAGGATGTAGCTTTTAAACCTAAAAACCTGAGTATGGAAGAAGCCGCTTCCATTCCGCTAGTAGCACTTACCGCATGGCAGGCACTGGCTAAAAGGGCCAATTTAAAAAAAGGCCAGAAAATATTTATCCAGGCAGGTTCTGGTGGCGTAGGCACTATAGCCATCCAGCTGGCAAAATATTTAGGCGCAACCGTTGCTACAACTGCCAGTAAAAAAAGCTTTGAACTACTTAAAAGCCTGGGCGCTGATGTATTGATTGATTATAAAACTCAGGATTTTGAAAACGTTCTTAAAGATTATGATGTAGTACTTAATAGCCAGGATACCAAAACACTCGAAAAATCACTTAAAATCCTGAAATCCGGTGGCCATGCTATTTCTATTTCAGGTCCGCCCACACCAGAATTCGCTGCTGAAATAGGATTACCATGGTATCTGAAAGCAATTTTATCATTACTTAGTTTTAGTATTAGGAGTAAAGCTAAAAAAAACCTTATTGATTATTTTTTCCTTTTTATGAAAGCTGATGGAAACCAGCTACAGGAAATTACCAAACTGATTGAAGCTAACACCCTTAAACCGATAATAGATAAAGTATTTACTTTTGAACAGACTAACGATGCAATACAGTATGTGGAGAGTGGCCGGGCCAAAGGCAAAATAGTTATCAAAATAAAATAACAGCAAACAATATTAAAACACAAAACATGAAGTGTTACCTGGGGCCAGCCCAAACACATTAAGCGCTTAAACAAAAAATGCTCCCTTATCCAGGAGCATTGATTTTCTTTTGCAGAGAGGAAGGCTCTCGAATAACTACACATGCTTATTTTCTTTTACTCAATATTAAACAGCAAAATCTTTATATACAAAGGGATTAGCAAGTATTCTATACACAACATTATACATCTATGTATAGCTATATACAATTAATGTTGACTATATGTTGACTAATTTTTAGCAACTATTATTATATTTGCCATGAAATATACTCAACATGGCTACTATAAAGTTCCTGCTTCAAAGCACCACTGCAACAGCTCCTATATATGTAAGACTCTCACTCGGCAGGGGAGCTACACCAAAACGAAAGACAGGCTACATAATAGACTCCAAAGCTTGGAGCAGTACCACTGGCTTCCCAAAAGAAAGATCAGTTACTCAAAAAAACTTAAAAAGCGATCTGGGCACATTATCAGCCCACATTATAGCCCAATACAATAATGACAATGCTAAAGGTCTCAAGATAGATGGGATTTGGCTTGCAAATGTAATCGAGAGTTTTCATGACAGAACAGAGCCTGAACAAAAGGACTTTCTCACCGTATATGGCGATGCATACATTGCAGCAATGAAGTCATCCTCTGGCTCCGTAAAAGCAGATACTATAGGTAAATATCAGACTATAGTAGATAAGCTTAAGGGCTTTGAAGACTATAACGAGAAACGATACCTTCTGAAGGATGTTGGAATCAATTTCAGGAATGAATTCATTAGATACCTTATCGATGTTGAAAATATAAGCAGCAATACTGCTGGAAGATATATAAGTTTTGTCAAGACTATAATACTTGATGCTCGAAGGAACGGATATGAGATAAGCCATCAAATTGCAGATTTTCGTGGATACACAGTTGCAGCCCCTATCGTAACACTCTCATTTGACGAAATAGGCACCATCAAGGAAGCAAAGCTATCAAACCCTAAGCATGAAATAGCACGAGATTGGCTTATAATCGGATGCTACACTGGACAAAGAGTTGGTGATCTTTTGAGAATGAACAAAAGAATGATCACTAAAATTGGTCGTTTCAATCTAATAACCTTAAAACAACAAAAAACAGGTAGCACAGTACAAATTCCAATTCACATGGAGGTTCAGCAGATACTTGATAAACGTAACGGAGAATTCCCTCCAGTCTTTGCAAATACTCCGGACAGCAATAGTGCTATGTTTAATTTATACATTAAAGATGTTTGCAAAGAGGCGAAGATTGACTCCCCTACAATTGGCAACCTCAAAGATCCTGACTCCGGAGTGTATGGCACAGGTACATACGCCAAGCATTTATTAGTATCCTCTCATATTTGCCGTCGTAGTTTTGCAACAAACTTTTACAGTCAACAACAATACCCAACACCATTGTTAATGAGCGTAACTGGGCATACTACCGAAAAGATGTTCTTAGTGTACATCGGTAAAAAGCCTGTGGATTATGCGTTACAACTTGCAGCTATATGGGAAAATTTGTCACAGTCGACCCCAGCAAAAAAAACCAAGAAAAATCAACCTTCGTAAACAACTTAACACCTTAGAACAATTTTATGATCCCTGAACAATTTGTTAAAACAGCTATACTTTATCAAAGATACAAAGAGTTTATGCTGACATTCCCTGACGAATATTACGAACAACTTTCCGACATGGACTTAGAAGACACTATAGAAGATCCATTGACTGGCGAGAGATGGGATATGCTACTTTCTAATACTTTCGCACAAGAATACACTGATCTCATCAAAGAAAAGGAATACTTTACGGGATGCCCCGTTCATATATATCAAGAGGACTTCCATCGTAGAAAAAGAAACTATTTGGTTAGTAATCCTGACACATTAGATATTGACTTTTTTCTATCGGAGTACGAAAATCTTGCACTGCCAGTATTTGACCTCACACTTCCAAACGTAGTGAAGTCCATTCAGCATTCAATAATAAGGACAAGAGAATTTCTTGATACAGAAGTAGCCAAGACAAGTTACACTGTTTTAGCATCTATCAATGACTCCGGCAAACCTCAATACACTTATAAAAAAAAGGATATAGTAGAGATCTCCCCTACCTTATACAGTCCAGACTATAGTGACAATAGTAAAATTGAGCGTGTTGCTTATTTGGAGATTTTAGGGGTTATCGAATTCATCAAGAAGAAGACCGATAACATTTCAGAAACAGCATTATCCTCTGTCCTGTCGGGATTTACAGGAGTCGACGGAACAACTTTAAAGAGTTACTTAACTGGAATAGACCATCCCGAAAGTAAAAACAATCCTTTGAGAGATCCAAAGAAAGTAAAGGCAATTAAAGACAAACTACAAAAATTAGGAGTAAAGCTAACCAACTAAGGTTAGCTTTTTCATTTCGTGGGATTCCCCCTGTATTCCCCCATAGAATTTTGCATCAGTAATAACTTAAACATGCAAACCTATGGGAACAGTGCAAATGGTTCAGGTAACCCCTGAAGAATTAAAGACAATGATTGTCGATGGAGTAAAAGAAGTTTTAAATAGTATTGTTGCTTACATAAAGCCAGCGTACGAGCAAGAACTTTGGACAAAAAAAGAGGCAGCCAATAGGCTTAAGATTAGTCTCAGTACATTAAACAACTGGTTGAAACAAGGTAAAATCGAATCTTTTGGAATCGGCAATAGGGTCTACATTAAGGCAGAAGACTTGGAGGCAGCTCTATTAGTAAGAAAGCATGTCGAATGGTAGATAACATTAAATTCTTCATTAAGGACTTTAAGAATTTCGAAGAAAATCTTTGCAAAAATGCAATTATTGATTTAAACACCCTCTACAGCCCTATAACCTCCGAGGTGGCAGATTATCCAAAGACTGGAAAATTCTATAACATGAACGTCCGGATAACCGAGCAGCAGGCTTTCTTTCAAGGGAGCCTGCACAAGCTCATCAACATGTTCCTTGACGACGAGGAACATAACTATAATGACTTTGATATACGTGACATCCGGTTTGCTACAGATGAGATCACCAATACTTTTGGAATCTCCCCTGAAATGACTTCTATAACAAACTTGGAATTTGGCTTGAATATCCCACTTGATGAAGACCCTCAAATAATTATAGACCATCGGCTATTGATGAGTAATTTCAAAAACCATAGTAAGGACTTAAAGTTTAGAGGGGAGGGCGATTATAAGGAGTTTATTAAAACCGATTATAGTATCAAGATCTATAACAAATCCAAACAGTACGGACAGGATAAGCATATACTCAGAGTTGAAGTAAAATTCACAATGAAGAGAAAACTTGAATCCTTAGGTGTCCAGACCCTCGAAGACCTCAAGAGTACTTCAGTACTTCAAAATCTTTTCGAATTCCTCATGAAGCAATTTGATAAACTTGTGATAGTGGATAGCTTCTACAACAGGCAAAATATATTAAAGAGAGACGTAGCACGCCTTACCCAGTTCACTAACCCTAACTATTGGATAGATGCTGCCGAAACTAAGCATCCCCTTACAAGGGATAAACTAATTAGAAAGTTCGCCAGTCTTATCAGAAAGTACCGACTGGATTCAACAAAGAAAATGCTGATTGGGAAACTTGAGGCTAAGTACTATACTTTGCAAGGACTCACAGATGCTATTCCCGTATAGTCAAACCTAAAATGCAAACTATAATACTGCTTGCAAAAATAAAGTTCATGCTGTATCAGCATGAACTTTATTTTTTTTAAAAATTACATTCTACTATATAAATTCACAGATCCTCCGGGGTAATTTGTGTAAATATGCTGGTACACATTCGCTGTCCTCTCTCCTACCTCCTGGTCAGAATAAGTCTCTTGAGGAAGCCACTGTAGGCTATCATAGATAATAGTCTTTACCTGAGCCCTAATTTGCCTGCTCTCCCTCCAACGGTCAACTTTTAGCTTCTCCGCCTTTAGTCGTGCTAACACCTCAACAGCTACTTTCTTCACCTCTTTTAGCTCCGGAGTGCTTAAGGTTTTATCATTGCGTAAAAGATCGAATATAGCCAGTGATTCCTGATCAAGTTGCTCACGGTAAGCCCTTGCATCTTCAAAAGTAAGATCACGAATGAAATTGCTAAGATTATCAAATGCCTTTACGGTATCTTCAAGGCTTTTACCTTTGTTATATTCATTAATGATTTCCTGATAACGATCATAGAATGTAACCCTAGTCGGATTTTCCTTCAGCATTTGCTCGAGTTGATTTTCAACAGCCTGTTGCAAATCATATAGCATGGTATTCTTTTTCTTTACCTTGTTGAAAGCAGCTTTTAACTTTTCAAAATCTAAAGTTGAAAGATCCACATATATATCTTCAGGCTCGGATACTTGAGTAACAGTGATGCTATCGTTTACAATTCGTTGCAGCTCCATGATTATTGATGTCACATCTGCTGATTTCGTTTTCTGATTTAGCTGCTGATATATTGCTTCAATAGCATTAAACTGTCTAATATATTTTTTTACCTGTTCCTCAGGATACAATGCATGGTATTTCCTAAATACATCCCTGGCATAAACCTCAAATTGAATTCTTGTAGTTTCATTTAGGCAAATACAATCTGAAGCTTTCTTCACACTTGCAATCTTACCCATAGGAGTAGCATTAACTTTGCTCAGATCTGCTAGGTCGAAACCAAGTTGCATGAGGTAATCCTTAGTTATTTTAATAGTCTTAGCGAGTTCCTCAGCTAAACCTTCTAGTAATTCGAATGGCCGTTCGATTCCCTTGTCTTTCTCTCCCTTTTTACCATTCCCATTTCCTCCCTCTCCATATATTGAATAAGCCTTCTCAAGTTGGGTATAAACGTTGCCATAATCAACTATTAGTCCATTCTCTTTCTCATCATCGTAGACTCTGTTAGCTCTTGCTATAGTCTGCATCAGCGTATGTCCTTTAATGGGTTTATCAAGGTACACCGTGGAGATGCAAGGAGCATCAAACCCTGTGATCCACATCGCACAAACGATAGCAAAGCGGAAAGGATTTTCCTCATCCTTAAATTCTTTCTCAAGATCCCTTTCCACCATCTTTTTTCGATGAGGAGCGATTTCCAATTTCATCTTTCTAAACTTCTCAACTTCATTTTGCTCCGGGCTGACAATTACACAAACCTCGGTCTCCTGTACCTTTATCAGCTTACGTTTTAAGTCCTGCTGCTCTTCAATGTCAGCAGCCTTCGATATCCTTAGCTTAAGCTCTTCGATGTACGAATCCCAATGCCTCATAATCATATCGTACATTGTGACAGCAGTAGGTTTATCAAGAGCTACAAGCATAGCTTTACCCTGATAACCTCTTTCGTTAAAATGCCAAACAATATCTTTAGCAATCGACTCTAACCGTGACTTAGCAGTAAGAATTGGATAATTTTTCTGAAACAAGTATGATAACTTACTTCTTTGATCTTCATCGATATTTTCATCTTCTAGCACCTCAGCCATCTGATCGTCAATAGCCGGATTTTCTAGACCTAATTTTTCACCTTTATTGAGGTACCGGAGGGGAAGTGTTGCTCCATCTTCGATAGCACGTTTAAAATCATAAACGGATACATACTCTCCAAAGATGTTCTTGGTAAGCTCCTCCTCTTCCTTTATAATTGGTGTTCCGGTAAAGCCTAGGTATGAAGCATTAGGTATACCCTGGAAACGCATATTTCTGGCGAATGTCCCTGACTGTGTCCTATGTGCTTCATCGGATATCACAATAATATTCTGTCGGTCTGTGATTAAAGGATATTCACTTTCCTTTTTAGGATCGATAGAGAACTTATGAATAAGGGTAAAAACATAACGGTGATTGACCTTCAGCAACTCCCTTAAATGGTCTCTACTCTTTGCCACAACTTCTTTACCTGAAACTGCTCCTACTCCGGTGTATGTATCGTATAGCTGTCGCTCAAGTTCACTCCTGTCCACTACAATTAAAAAGGTATATGCCCCACCAAACTTCCTATGAATCTTTTGGCTAATAAAAACCATTGAATAGGACTTACCACTGCCTTGAGTATGCCAAAACACCCCTAGCTTCCCTTTAAGCTGCTCTATGCTGTTTGCTTTGTCAATAACTTTGTTAACCCCAATAAATTGGTGATTCTTCGCCATGATCTTTACAACATCGCCTCCACTGTCATCAAACAGCAAGAAGTTTTCAAAGATATCCATGACATTGTTGATTGCACATGTACCTCGTAGCATCGCGTCTAAGCTAACGATTCCTTCCTCTTCCTCCGTTATACGTTTCCAATCTAAAAAGTACTTGTAAGGGCTTGTAATCGTCCCTACCTTGGCATCTGTTCCATTACTTAGCACAATGAATGCATTGCAGTGGAAAGCATGTGGTATTGTATCCTTATAATCGGTAATATTATCTGAGTATGCATTTCGTAAATCAGTATGATGAGCCTTAAGTTCAAAGAAAATCAATGGAATGCCATTTACAAATCCTATTACATCCGGCCTGCGACTGTATAGCTCTCCTACAACTTCAAGCTGACGAACTGCTAAAAAATGGTTTTCAGCATATTGATCAAAATTAAAAACCTTTAATCGCTTCTTTTCTAAAGAACCATCAACATTCGTAAAACTTACAGGAACACCTTCCTTTAGCAACTCATACTTTTCTTTATTGACAGTTTCTCTCGATTTATCAGCACTTCTTTGCTCAAGTTGTTCAATTGCTTGTTGATATGCCGTATACGGTAACCCTGGATTAAACTTTGTTAATGCAGCTAACAGATATCGCCTTAGAATAACTTCAGATTTGTTCTCACGACCTAACAGACCATCCTCCCCAAAAGTTTCTTTTCTCCAGGCTGTCTTGATCTCCCATCCCAAGTCTTCAAGAACCTCAACGGTAGCACTTTCTATAAGTCCGTCTTCAGAGTATTCGTAGCTCATACTTATCTAATTTTTAATCCAAGTCTCTATATCAATATTTATCCTTTCCTGCCATTCTCTAATATTTTTCTCAACAGGTATTTTAATGACTGCACACTCCTCTGTCTTTTCTTCAATACCTCTAAGATCATGAGTTCTCTCAATGTATTTACCTTTTTTTACTCCCGGTTTCCCTGGATAAACTAAGGCAGTTTTTGGAGCATTATAGTAATGCAGGTAGGCAAACATCTGCCGGAGGTCTTCATTTGAGGGGTACCCATCCTCAATATTTTTCCATTTAGTATCTAACACATAATTCTTTTTCTCATACTGAATATGAACGTCTGCCTTGAAATAGGAATGGCAGACACCATCTGTACTCCAAAAATCAGTCTTCTTCTGATCCTCGACTTTAAAGCTTGGATTAGATTTAATGCTGTAATATACAAATTGTTCCCAAAGTGCGTTCATATTAAACATAATAGTAACCACGTCATCCTTGCCACGGGACACATCCGGATGAAAATTTAGCAATATCATTTTAGCAATTAGAAGAGCTGTCTGATATGATTGCGACTTCCTGTTAAAAACAATCTTGTCAAATGTGCTACTGTATACATTGATATCTTTTAGCTCCGGAAAACTGAGTAAAAGCCTATTGACCCTACTACTAAGGAGCTTAATGTTGTTGTTATGTTGAAGTACCTTTAGAGCCTTATAAAGTATCACATGGAGCTGGTGCTGAGTATCATATTCAGTTGTATGAACATAGAAACGTTCCTTATGAACCAAGTTTTGCTGTATTTGTTTGGAGAAAATAAGATTACCACTCAATGCTTTTCTATTTTCTTCAATCTCCCTATAACGCTTTATCAATCCCGCATGCAGCAGAGCTTCTACCTCAGCAACAAACAGCTCGTAATAAACATCCAGGAAGCTATTGGGGGCTAATTTAAGAGCACTAAAACTCGTAGCCTGAACATCAAACGCTCGCACGGTCTGCAACATCTTTACGAGCACAGAACGCCAGTTTGACTGCTCCTCCTTAACACTACCTCCCCACCCTTTGTCTGCCTTTGGGAGTACTTCAATAATAAGATCGTCCAATTGTAGCACACCAACAAAATGGCAAAACTTCACACCATTTCGTATCAGGCTATAAAAAGAGAATACCCTATCCTTAGTAAACTTAGATTTAACTGTTAGATTTAGAAATTGATTAGACCTATGAGTTCCGTCTCCAAAGAATTTCTCTAAGGCTTCGAGATGTCTCTTTTCAAATTCTATTCCATCATAGTGTTCACCTAAAACTAGGGTACCATGTTCATATATGGTTATTTGGCTTTTAGGCTTCATCAGTTGTTACAGTTGAAACCTTATCCATCAATACATCAATAGCTTTCTGGAAATCAAAATCATCTTTACTTATATCTTCAATGCAGTAGATAAAATTATCTCCAATGTAGTCACTACCTCCAAATTCTTTATCACTGGCAAAAAGAGTAGCTGCTTTTTCAACATCTTTTTTAGAGACAAATTTTGAACCAAGAACTAATCCAATCTTGTTATAATCTCCGTAGAAATACTCCTGGAGCAATGGTATGATATTTTTATGAAAAGCATTTACCACTTTTTTCTCCAGTACCTCGCCATTGTTTTGATCTTTCTCATCAACCATAAAGAAGGAGTGCCCTATTAGGTTATCTTTATTAAGTAGTACTTCAATACGCTTGTTTAGCTTTATCAAAATCTCCTTTACCTCATGACCAAATGCTCTTGCATATCCATTTAGCAACTCCGGTTGTGGCGGAAACTCTTCAAAATCAAACCTTCGCCTCAACGCTGTATCTAATGCTTCAACGCTACGATCTGCTGTGTTCATTGTTCCAATAATATGGAGATTAGGAGGAACACTAAACTCATCTTTACTATACGGAAGTTTTGCTGTAATTGCCTCCGGCTTTCCTAATCGCTTACTTTCTTCTATCAGAGTTATAAGCTCCCCAAATATTTTTGAAACATTTCCTCTATTTATTTCATCAATGATAATCACAAAATTATCTGCTTTTAACAACAGTTCATCCTGCTGTACTTTTTCAATATTATCCCAGTCCTCTTTTAGTTCTACGAAAGATCTATCGTTACTTATATCTTCTATTTCCTCTGCATCATAATGTTCTTTAGCAAAGTCATAAAACTTTTTATAGACAGCATAATAAACAGATAGATTATGCTTAAAAAAAGGACGAAATGTTTCTCTTAATGTCTTTACATTATCAGGATCAACCCCTGCCTCAAATAGCTGTTTTAATTTATCCTTAGTAATGGTAAATTCCTCGGTTGCTGCAACCTTGCTCTTAGCATTTGTGTACCTGAACTTTACTTTAATACTTGATCCTTTTAGATCAACATATTTAAGTTTACTTCCTTGTAATGTGGAGAAAATATAATCTTCTGTTCCTTTACAAGGTTCAATCTCTTTCAGAAATTCTTGGTGGAGAGTATCGAATGTAAGCGCAGGAACAACTGCATTCTTAGAAAGGATATTATTAAAAGCCTTTCTTGCTATAATCTTAAAAATTCCTTCCTCTGTACGATAGATTACCCCCCCGTTTACCTCCTTCGGCTTTATGCCTTCAATGAAATCCTCATAGCTCATGTTTTGATGAAAGGTAGTAAACACAATCTGTCCCTGCTCTAACTTTTCATCAAACATCTTCTTAACTTCAGGTCTTTCTATCGCCTCCAGTTTTCCACCAGTAATCTCCAGTGCCCTATTAATTGTGTTGAAAGTCTTCCCGGTACCCGGAGGTCCGTATAAGATTTGATTCAATGAGCTATTCAAATTAGATCTATTATCACTTTGAAACGTATCCGTCGGATGATTATAAATTAAATCTCTTACATCATTTCCCAGGACTTCTTCCATGTAATCTAATGCTTTCACAATATTTTCTACAATTTTAGGGTCATTTAAAGAATAGTTATCTACATAGCTAATACTTTTGGAGTTTTGCCAATCAATCCAGTTTAAATCTTTTGGCAATTGCAAATTTTGATAAAATATATCTTTCTGCTTTTGAGAACCCTCGAAGTGCAATTCAACATAAACTCTTCTATACCTCATTATAACCTCATAATGAGCTTCATTATTACCGATAAAGCTAGGATTTGAGTTGTTTCTAATCCAAACCCATCTTGTTCCAGGTTTATGAGGTAATACTCTAAAATGAATACTTTGGTTCTCTCTTAGGTTAGTTACAAGTTCATCAAAAGTCATAGGCAGATGTTTTAAACTCTGTAAAAAAGCGGGGTAGTGCTTATTTATTATAGAGTTTGGAATACCATTCTCAGTATTTTTATTAAATGTGATATAAGATTCATTACTGGCTTTCAACTCTTCAAAATCCTCCATGACGTATCTAGTCAAGTCATCTACATTAGATAGATCCGATTCAACCTGCCATATGTCATAGCCAAAGTACCCCGAAATTCTATTAATTATCCTATCGAACTTACTCCTATCAGCTTCAAAATTGTATAAAGATTCATGATCTTTGTTACTATTTCGTTTACCTGTTAGGTACTTATAAAACTCCTCCTTAAAATCAGTTCTTCCCATACCGCATTATTAGTTACACACTTCCTCTTTAACAACTCTCTCTAACTTCTCCTCCGGAACATCCTCAACATTTATCTCCCCACTCATTAATCTTGGCAATAAAATATCACGAGCCTCTCTTAACTTTTGATTTTGAATTATCAAGTATCTGATCATCTCAAACATCGGTTCTACATGAGCTGTAAATAAGTCAATTATATCCTCACTGGGCCTGATGAAAGACAAGTATTTAAACGTATCTACTACAATAGTATCAAATACGCCTCCATTTGCAGCACTTTTAATGTGATCAATTGTATCCAATAAACTACAGTATAAGAAGACTTGGCTTATACCATGCTTCCCTTGTAGAGCATAACATGACTGATTCATTGCCATTGGCTCTAGAGCCATATTCAATTTTCCGACGGTTCCACGGGCTGTTACAAAGATAGTATTTGTGGGATACAATTTTGAGTTACATTTCTGTAGTCCAAGTTTCGAAATTTTTTTTTCTGTCCCATTTGTATAAGCGTAGGGACTCGCATCTTTAGGTGTAAAAAACTGAATTTCGTCATGCCAGTAATCTGAAATTGTCGTTTTAGGGGTTCCCCCACTAAACACTTCTACTGCATCAGCACATGAAATCTTCTCCCAGAACTTGGGCAAGCCCGTATTTTCGTTAATCTCTAAGTGCTGTTCAAATATTTTAAACTTCACAAACCATTCATGATAGATTGTTCGTACACTTTCATCTAATAGCTTAACACGTTGAAGATTATTATCAATTAGATCGTCGTAAGAGGAAAGTATACTTGCTATTTTTCCTTGTTCTGTTAACTCCGGGATCAAAAAATTAAAATTTCTTATAGTGTTGAGTGTGATGCTCGCTTGATTTGCAGCACCCTGGGCCCGCCCGAGAAGATAAAATTTAAAGTCATCATTCTTCAACCTATAATATAAGAATCTAGGGTGGATTTCCTTTGGAATTATCTTTACTGCATTCTGATTTAAAAGAGCATACTGTAGCTCTTTAGGCACTCTTACGACCTTTCCCACTATTGATGCAGGATTATGTTGCCAAGACCCAACTGTTTGTATTATGATGTCCCAATGAAGGAGTTCGTGTTTCTTATAAAGTTTTGCATATTCAGAATCAATATATTTTAAGCTTTCACTAGAAATCGAATTGTCAGTGAAATCGGAAACTCGAACGATTGGCACGCCGATGTCCACATAATTTGAACTCTTAAAAGCGTTTCCTTTCAGAGTATCTATAATAGATCCAAGCTCGACATTTTTCCATTCTCTCATATTAGCTTATTCAAATTGGTAGATATTTCCTGGCTTAGAAATTGAGCTTCTTGATTTAAAATATCAAGTTCAATACTTATCTCTTTCAAACGTAATTTATAATTTACATCCTCATTCTCAACAATCGTTACTCCAACATACCTGCCAGGCGTGAGGCTATAATCATTTTCAGCTACTTGATCAACGGTAACAATTCTACATAGTCCTTCAATATCTGTATATTGACCTGAAGGGAATAGTTCTCTAAACCATTTATTATCTGGGCTTACTTCAGGAACATCCCCTCTATAAAGTTTCATGATTGCAGTAAGACCTTCTAATTGATCTTCACTAAAATCATTGATGGTTGTTGTCACTTTTCTAAAAATGTTCCTAGCATCAATCATTAATATCTTTTCATTGTTCTCAGGCTTTTTACCCTTATCGTAAAACCAAACATGGCAGGGTAGTGAGCGAGTATAAAAGAAATTGTTACTGACAGACACTATACAATCTACAACTCCACTTTCAATAAGCTTTTTGCGTATTAACTTCTCGCTATGACCAGCATCTGTTGCTGAACTTGCCATAACAAATCCTGCACGTCCTGTAGCATTAAGATAGCTATAGAAATACTGCATCCACATATAGTTTGCATTGTCACTCTTTGGCAGCCCAAAGGGTAGCCTTCGGTCATTCTTTACAAAGTCTTTGCCCTTGTCGACCTTACTAACATTGAAGGGAGGATTAGCCATGACAAAATCACACCTCTCATAAAGGTCATGAGGATCACTATAAAAGCTATTAGCCTCTCTAATTTTCCCTTCGATACCATGTATTGCTAAGTTGATCTTAGCCAGTCTTGTATTATTGGTTTTTTGTTCAGTACCGTAGCAAGTAATTGCTTCGTTTATTTCTTTATTCGTATGATCTTTTACAAAGTATCCGGTCTGCACAAACATACCTCCGGAACCACATGCCGGATCATGTATAATACCATGATCAGGTTCAATAAAGTTAACTATAAGCTGCACCAAACTTGGAGGCGTGAAGAATTCACCACCCTCCTGGGCACCTGCTCCCTGCATCGAAAATTTCATCAGGAAGTACTCATAAATCCTACCAAAAACATCCCCTGTAGCTTTACGCACAGCATCTTTATTAAAGACACGTATTAGCTCTCTCAGAAGGTCTTTTTCAAACTCCTGATAGTTTTTAGGCAGGTTACCCTCAAGGTCGGGATATTCAGCCTCTATAGTCTTCATTGCATTGTTAATTGCATCTGCTATATCAGCACCTTCCGGTAGATTTGCCAGGTATTCATATTGTGCCACCTCCGGCAGCATGATAGCTCCGGCACCCAGGAAATCCTCTTTTGTTGCTGATCTCTTACCCCTTGGGTTATCAGGAATTCTACTCTCGACAATAGGTTTAGCCTCCTCATATTTGTTTTGGGCAAATCGTAGCAGAACTAATCCTAACACAGGATCTTTATATTCAGCTGCCGTAAGCTTACTGTTAGCCCTTAAGGAGTCAGCAGCATCCCATAATTCTTTCTCGAGTTCCTTTATTTGATCATGCGTCATTTCAAACTATTTATTTAAGTCGGCAAGTTAAAATTATCTATTCAGAAGATAATATTTTTTATTTAAAATCTTAATCATTTTCTTCTCTGACCTCTTAGGCAAACCAACTATAACATGGTCTGAGAAAGCTATAATTTTAAGAATTGATCGCTGTTTAATATTAATAAGAATTTTATTTAAGTTTTATCTTGATTCTTAACTGATTCAATTTTAATTTCTTAAATTCGATTCTTAAATTTATCGTATGGCTGAATCAGGATTTTTCGCGTATGGATCAGAATACCACTCTAGTGGTGAGTGTATTGAAGAAGCAATCTTACAAATTAACGAAGGTGGTGAAGTACATATCTCTTCTTGGAAAGAACTACAGGTCTCTGGAAAGTTTATTATATCTGAGGTTCTAAAAGCTATTGATAAAGCATATTTTTTCTGTTGTGATCTAACAGGTATGAATGACAATGTTTTGTTTGAGTTAGGATATGCGTTAGCTAAGAAGAAACCAATTTTTATAATCAATGATGTATCTCATGAAGAATCGATCAGAAGATTTAAGGAACTTAATTTACTTACAACTGTTGGTTATTCTAGCTATACAAATACACACGATATAGTAAAAGCCTTTTATAAGGAGAAACCATATGACCCAATAGGTAATATTTGGGTTGATCTAACTAAAACCGTCGTTAAAAACAAAGATTCAAAGGCAATCTTAATTATCAATAGTCAAGTTGAAACTAATTACAATTTGGAAATTATTAATCAGGTTGAATATTTTAAATTTCCAAAAGTAGTTGATGATTCGAGCGAAAATGTCATCCTCCCTTTGAGCTGGTATATACAGCAATTATACTCAGTTCCTGCGGTATTAATACAATTCTCCTCAACGTCGAGAAGAGGTTATGAAATACATAACTCTAAATCAGCATTAGTAGCCGGAATGGCAGTTGGATTGGACTTGAGAACACAATTGATTGCAGAGAAACCCTATGATTCTCCATTAGACTATAAAGATCTCCTTAAAAAATTTAGTAATCGGGCTGAGTGTTCAAGTCAACTAGTAGATTTTTTAGAGTCCTTACAAAAAGACATTGCCACACTGCTCATACGAGAGAAGGAACGTACTGATACAAAGAAAAAAATAAGTGAATTACAAAGCATTGATTTTGGGGAAGCAATCGCTGAGCATGAAAGTAATAAACTTTATAATTATTATGTTGATACTGCACACACAAGACAATTGATAAAGAATGAGTACAACATCGTTGTTGGGAGAAAAGGATCAGGAAAAACTGCAACTCTATATTACCTGTATGAAGATTTAATTCAAGATAAGAGAAATTATGTGGTGCTTATTAAGCCAATAAATTTTGAGGTGGATGGGTTAGTAGAATTAATGGAGGCTTCAAATAGTGAATTTGAGAAGGGCTTCCTTATAGAAACAGTATGGAAATTTTTAATATACACCCAAATTGCAAAGTTCCTTTATGACACTGTAAAACAGAAACCTCTTTACGCAATATCCGACGAGGAAGATAAATTTCTTTCATTTATCGAAGCAAATTCTAGTATGTTTCTAACCGACTTCTCTACTCGGTTAGAAGAACAAATGAAAAAACTTAAGGAAGCAGAGATATCAAAAATTGGCACCGGAAATAATAATGACTTTAGACTAAAAGTTTCGGAAATACTTCATCTAGGAATTTTCAATGAAATGAAGGAATTCTTCGGAGTACTCATCCCTAAGAATCACAAACTTATCGTCCTAATAGACAATTTGGACAAATCGTGGAAAAAAGATGCTCGTATTAATCTTTTGAGTACATATATTCTTGGACTACTGGGGGTTTCCGGAAGAATTTACCAGGAATTGTCACATATCAAATCAGTCCATACAAACATCTCTTTCCATCTAACAATTTTTTTGAGAAGCGATATTTTCAAACATATAATTACCTTTGCACGGGAACCCGACAAAATCGAAGTTTCAAGACTTAAGTGGGAAGATGAAGAGATACTATTTAGAATCATAGAAGAAAGATTTGTAGAGTTGTGTTTCGGCAAATATTCCAAAAGCGATTTGTATTCTAAATTCTTAGTAGATAGTATTGACGGAATTGAGATCAGGCAATACATTAAACAGTGTATTTTCCCCCGCCCTAGAGACCTTATATATTTCTTTAAAAGCTGTAAGGACACCGCAGTATCACGAGGTCATGAAATGATGCAAAAAAGTGATGTTGTACAAGCATATAAGGATTATTCAAGTTGGGTATTTAAGGCTCTACTTGTAGAGAACAATATTGCAAGTAAACAAATGGAAGATTTTCTTTATGAACTTGTCGGCAGCAATCAAGTTATAGCACAGGATGAAATAGTGTCAGCAATGATTAATTCAGGGATTCCTGTACAAACAGATGAAGACATAGAAAGATTTGTTGATCACTTAGTTGATCTAACTATTTTAGGAAGAGAGATAAAAGATAATACTTTTGAATATGAATATGATGTTGACAACTTCAAAAAGATAAAGTTGCTAGCTCAAAAGCTAAATTCAAAAAGATATAGGATACATAATGCATTAGTGCCATATTTAGAATGTAATTGATAAAAATGAAATATAGTATTTAAAAGTTGAATAAAATATTATAGTAGCGTTAGCTATGTTCTTGTATCACAGAAACTGGTAATTTTAAAGATACTCCAAGAACAAAGTTCAGTGTCTACGCCTTCAAAGGCGTGGGCTACTGCTTTGTTTGGAGTATGGGTATACCAGTGCCTTGTGAACGAATAAAGTTAGTTAGTCCCACGCTTCTTTTGTTTATATAAACTTCACTTAGGGACTGGGTGATTTCTTTAACCCATGAAACAATTTTTCTTAACGGCTTTTGCTGCCGTAACCCTACTGGCCTGCTCAGGTGATGACAGTGTCTCCCCTGTACAAAACGATTCTATCTTAGGCGCATGGCGATTGCAAGCCAGCTCGTTAAACAATCAAGATTTCACCCTAAGTAACTGCCAACAAAAGAATACTGTGAAGTTTACCGACAATGGTCGTGTCGAGTTCACGTACTACCTCGGTAGCAGTGCTTGCACAGTGGATGCTGTTGAGAAGGGTGACTGGACAAAAGATGGCAACAACGTTACTATATCATGGGACGATTCAGATGCAGGAAAGGAAACCTACTACCTAACTGTTACCGACCTGTCGGCAACCTCCTTAAAATGGAGTACAAACATCAGTGGAGAAGGAAATTTGAAAGAGACTTACCAAAAGCAGTAAGACATGAATGATCAACCAAAGTATCAAGAAGGTCTATCTCCGGAGCAAGTTGAGTTCCTAAAGAAACACAAGATTCATCCCCGATACGTTTTTGACGGTACAGGCATGAATCAGGCTCAGTACCGCCCAATCATGAAACAATTGAATAAGGGAGTAACCTTCAACGTTTCCGCCTGTAAAGTAGCCGGACATACCCTGCGAACAAGAACTGGGCATTGTTGCCAGTGTGATACTACTCGCTTAGCATTTCAGACAAGACACGACTCCGAAGGGATGGTTTATATTGCTGGATCGGTTACTGGACAGATTATAAAAGTTGGCTTCACTAAAGCCATAGAAGTACGTGCAGAATCCCTCAACAGGACAAGGTATGCAGGATTCAATGATTGGGAGATTTTATATGCCATTTCAGGTAAGGATGCTGGGCGAATTGAAACTATGACAAACGTACTGCTACAGCCGTATGAATTAGAAATGCCGTACACGCATGATGGACATTGGCAGGATTCTTTCGAAACGTTCAAATGTTCGGCAACCAACGCAAAGGACATTCTTTTAAGTGTCTGCACTGCCAACAAATATGCATACTCTGTGGAGTTAGAACACACCTATCAGACCAAGTATGAATTTAAGAACCTAATAAAGCTACACAAATGACATTATTAGAAAAAATCTTTTTACCGAAAGAAACATAACAAACCTACTTATTTTAGATGAGTATACTGATGAGTTCCAATCTCTTTATGAAAAGAGCCTGAATCCTTTATGATTCGGTGCTACTCTACAGAAGGTGATTGCCAGCGTTGAGAAAGTTTTGAGGAATGGTTCAAAAGAGATTATAGAATCTGTTAAAACTTACCTCATACTTGAAGGTAGCCTTAAAGTTCTAACACAGCCTGGAGAATTAAATAAAGTAGACTTTAAGCCATGAAAGGAAATTATGAACAGCATCTGACATTTAAAGAGACCTTTCTAAGCCTCCTAAAACAAAAAGAAGCTGAAGTCAGCAACTAAAAGTAATCGCTTAATTCTCACCCATACCAGTCTATGATAATATAAAAGCTGCTATGGCAGGAGATTTCTATTTCTAACTGCTATTTTCTTACAGAGTCTAAACTCTTTATATAAGCTTCAACTTTAACATCCGTAATACTATCCATTTGTTTCCATTTAGCCCTCATACTATCGAGTTGAACCTTAAACTTTGCAACATCGCCAGCTTCCCTATAGCTCTTAGTTTCAAAAAAAACATCTGTCTTAATAATTTTTACCGCCTGAACAGTCGTATCTTCCTTGCGCTCAACATTAACAAAAACATAGAGGTCATTTAGATAGGCGATACGATATATGCAAGTAGAATCTTCTTCTTTCATACTTTCCAACAAGTTATGAGCATTTTCAATGTTCTGAGGCAGTACAAACGCCTTATTAAAGTTAGATAACACATTAAAGAAAGCATATAAGACATATAGTGTAGTTAAAATGGATAATACACTCGTGCTGAATTTAAGCAACTTACTGGCATGAATGTCTTCAGCTTTTAAATTGAATATTGCCATTAGAGCGGAAGAGAAAAAAAGCATAAAAGTTATGACAATTGCAATAATGATTGGGATCATTACAACTTTAACAAAGTCTAAGTCATGGTACATAAACCTGTCTAACTTAATTAAGAAAAGCACTATACCACCACACAAACCAAGATAGCCAATAGTAGTAGCAATTCTTTCCCCTCTCGTTTTTTCCGAACTCTGTTCTATCTTCTCTTGGTTATCATTTTTTTTGAAGAATCTGTAGCCTATGTATATGAACATACCCCACAAACAAAGCCAAATCATTAATATAATACCATCGGAAAGAAGTTGGCTAATTGAAAAAAACCTTATATATGAAATAGACGTAGTTCCTAATGAGACAACCTGCCATAGTCCACCTAACAAGGTTGGAATTAAGAGAATAATCGTTATATGTTCACTGACGAATTTAATATAACTTTTTATTTTTCCAATAAATCCGGAATCCTGTATTACTCCGGAAACTTCTTTATTTTCCTGACCACTCATAGACATATATTTACATTTACAATAATACAAATAATCTTACATTATTATAAAAATATCCCATCCTAAATATCTATTATCATACAGAATAAGTTATTTCTTGTCATTTCTTACTATCCTTCCACACAAAAAAAAATACAAAAAAAAATATATAACGCACCTGCGTTATATACTGTATTGAAATACACGCCTCCACCTCAAAAAGGAAAATGACAATAATTTGACTAGGTGGGTCAATTTAGAACAAAACTGCAAAAGAGTTTTGAACTTTTTTATATTGCCTCCGGCATGTGTGAGATACCCTATACAACAATATATACATTAATAGTTTGACATTCCCATAAAGACATATCCAACTACGGGGATTTAACACAATAATACTTAAGCAAACACATTGTATCATAATATTTAAGCAATCGCGATATAATTCTATTTGCTGCCGTTCATACGTATATAACAGAACGTTGACTATATGTTGACTAATTTTAAATAAAAAAGCCCGCAATTAGCTATAAATAAGCTTAATGCAGACTTTTAAAGCAGAGAGGAAGGGATTCGAACCCTCGATACCCTTGTGGAGTATACACACTTTCCAGGCGTGCGCCTTCGACCACTCGGCCACCTCTCTAATTATGCGGGCAAAAATAGGTTATATATATGGATATAAAAAACTTAATTATGACAATTCACCACGCAGCGATGATTCGAAAAGTGGTTTAAATTGTGCATCCGGTATTTGCTGTCCTAACAGGTACATCATTTTTGTAATGGCTGCTTCGGTCGTTATATCTGCACCCGATATCACTCCTATTTCCTTAAGCATAGTGCTAGTTTCGTAATGCCCCATATTTACGCTGCCTCCGGAACATTGGGTTACGTTTACAACATGAAGTCCGGAATTAATAGCCTTTTGAAGTATGTTTATAAACCAGTCTTCAGATGGCGCGTTACCGCTACCGTAGGTTTCTAAGACCAGTCCTTTCAATCCTGGTATAGCTACAATGGCAGACAATACTGCCTCGCTTATTCCCGGGAACATTTTCACAATAACCACATTAGAATCCATATCCATGCTAACTTTAAAGTCGGCATCGCCACTTGCAGGCAGCAAAAGGTCGTTGCTTACTTTAAGGTGAACGCCGCTTTCGGCAAGGGCAGGATAATTGGGTGCAGTGAAAGCATTAAAATGTTCGGCACTTATTTTTGTGGTACGGTTACCACGATACAGCTTGTACTCAAAGTAAAGGCATACTTCCTGAATTACAGGTTGATTCTTATGCCTTAACGAGGCTATCTGTATAGCTGTAATAAGATTCTCTTTAGCATCGGTACGCAAATCGCCAATGGGCAATTGAGAACCTGTAAACACAACCGGTTTCTTAAGGTTCTCCAGCATAAAGCTGAGTGCTGATGCCGAGTATGACATGGTATCTGACCCATGAAGGATAACAAAACCATCGAAATAATCGTAGTTGTTTTCTATTATAGAAGCGATCTTAACCCATTTAGACGCATCCATGTTTGATGAATCTATTGGCTTATCAAAAGATACTGTTTGTATAACGCAGTCCAGCTGTTTAAGTTCGGGGATGCGCTGAAGCAATTTTTTAAAATCGAATACCTTTAAGGCTCCGGTTTCAAAATTCTTAACCATACCAATGGTTCCGCCTGTGTAAACAAGTAAGATGTTTGGCTTAGATTGCATTCTCGTATTTCATTTTATTAACCACAGGATTTGCATACATAGCAAGAAAACCGTCTCTAATTATCTTGTTTTCTATGTCTATACGCATTTCAAGCCTTCTTTCAAAAAGCATCTTCTCCTTTTCGGTATAATGAGCCGCGAAATGATTGGTATCATTAAGCAGATCGTAAGCAATATAGTTGGTAGGCCAAAGCTTGTAGGTCGTAATAATAGAGTCGTCTATTACCTGAGCCAGTGCCTGTATTTGTTTGTTCTGATTCTCGTTTTGAGCGGTAATGGCATCAAGCTCTTCTTCCAGTACTTCGCCAACAGAAATATGTATACGTTTCTTTTGCCCCATAATACCACTAATAAGTGTGGTAAAATCTTCGTTTTTCTCTTTAATGTATACTTCGTCGTTAGCTTCTGCTATAAGCCTTGGCATCTTCAGCATATCGGTTGGGTCGTATTCGTAAGAAATTGAAACCGGAACAATTTTGATTTTCTTAAAATAGTCCATCAGGTTTTTTTCGTCAGATGCCATAGCAAGCATCTTAAGAACACCCTGCTGGGTAGTATCGTTACCATCTTTAGTACGCCCCTCACGCTGTGCTATCCATACCGAACGGTTTTCGCGCGATAGCAACTGGTAAATATACTCAGACATTAGTTTAGAACTTTGCAGCAATTCCCTTGGTGTAAGGCTGCGTTGTACCAGGAAGTTCCTGTTTAGGCGCGATAATGTATGTAAAAATGCTTTTTGCACAAGATTATCGCCAATTGCAGAAGCCGTCATTATTAATCCGTGATCGTAAAGCGATACATTGATTAAAGACGTGTCTAATATGATATCCCTGTGGTTGGAAATAAACAGGTACGGAGTATGTTTGTCCAGCTTTTCGAACCCCGAAGTAGTAAGCCCGTCAGAACTTTTTTGCAATACCTGCTGAATGGCAGGATAAATAAAATTAATCTGGAAATCTCTCTTAGAGTGTGTCTTCTTTAGCTGGTTAGCCCATACCTCATCTTCCACGTCCGGGAATGTGAAGCTCATGAGCGCCTTCATCATAGGGTGTTGTACTACACTGCATAGAGCCTCGTTAACCTCACTATCATAAAAAGGCCTTATATGATCAAATTTCGACATGTACTTCTTTATGGTTAAAACAATTCACAAATGAACAAAAAAATTATGAATTTAACGGATATTCTTTGTTAAATCCCGTAAACCTCTTTCGAGTTTTGGGTGGTAATTTCGGCGATCTTTTCTACCGGCAAATTATAAATTTCGGCAAGTTTTTCTGCCACCAGTAATGTATAGCTGCTCTCATTTCGTTTGCCCCTGTACGGCACAGGCGAAAGGTATGGCGAATCTGTCTCTAATACAATGTGTTTCAGATCTATATCTGCTAAAAACTGATCTATCCTTCCGTTTTTAAAAGTAGCGACCCCTCCTATCCCTAATTTCATGTTGTAGGAGATGGCTTTTTGTGCCTGCTCAAAATCGCCCGTAAAGCAATGGAATATTCCATACAAACCGTCTCCCTTTTCACACTCCAGCACCTCAAAAACCTCGTTAAAAGCGTCGCGGCAGTGAATATTTATTGGCAGCTTATATTTTTTAGCCAGTTGAATCTGGTATTTAAACGCATGCTGCTGTTCTGCAAGTCGGGTTTTATCCCAATACAGGTCAATACCAATTTCCCCTACGGCAGCAAATTTACGGCTTGCCAATTCGCGCTCTACATGTGCCAGCTCTTCTTCATAATTTTCTTTTACATAAGTCGGGTGTAGCCCCATCATAAGAAAAACATTCTCTGGGTACTGTTCCTGCAGGCTGTACATCTGCTGTGTGTACGACGAATCTATAGAAGGCACAAACAGGCGTGTAACACCTGCATCAAAAGCGCGCTGCATCATGGCATCGCGGTCCTGCTGAAATTCTTCACTGTAAATATGGGTATGGGTATCGGTAAGGATCATCATTGCAATTTTGGTCTGCTAAATTACAAAGTTGACCTGTCTTTTAATATAATTATATGATAATTTAAAGTATTTTTGAAATAAAGCAAACCCTGAAAAATGGAAAATTTATACGCCACATTACAAGATAAGGGCTACACCCGAATAAAATTTAAGCTATCTAAAACCCAGCATTTGCTGATTAAAGGAAAAATAAACGGTATTGAGGGCAATTTTATATTAGACACCGGAGCCTCTAACAGCTGTGTAGGATTTGAAGGCATTGAACACTTTGAGCTTTCGGCTACCGATTCTGACACTAAAGCGGCAGGCGCCGGAGGAACAGGTATGCTTACTCAGACATCCTTAAAAAACAAGCTTAAACTGGGACGGTGGGCCAGCAAAAACTTCGGACTGGTAATTTTTGATATGTCGCACGTAAACGAGGCACTTCGCCAGTATAAGGCCAAACCTGTGCATGGCATTATTGGTGCCGATATACTTATGAAAGGCAAGGCAATTATTGATTATTATAATCATTGCGTTTATCTTAAATAGCATAAGAGTGTAAATAATCAAAGAATGATACTCCGGAACCCGCTATACTATTTAGCGGGTTCTTTTTTTCGTTAGATTTGTAACCAACCTTAAAATCAATAAATTATGAAAAAACTTTTACTTTTTCTGCTTTTATCTACAGCAGGCTATGCACAATTAAATATCCCCGAGTCACCAGACATTGTAGTGTGCGATACAGATGGAGATGGCATTACTACTTTCGACCTGACAATTCAAGATGCAGCTTTACTTGGCGGATTACCGCCTTCGCAATATAGTGTTGCTTATTTTGAAACAGAGAGTGAGGCTAATTTTAATGCAAACGCAATTTTCACTCCTGAAAACTATGTGAACACAGTAGCTTTTTCACAATCGATCTACGCAAAAGTGCAAAGTATAACCGATGCCGATGAATTTGCAACTACCGAATTTAAGCTTATTGTGAACACCGCACCTGTTTTAGTGAATATACAGCCATTAATAGCTTTCGATAACGAACTGCCTTACGAAGACTTAACAACACAGGTAAACCTTACAGCTTATATTGAAGAATTGGCAAGCGACATGAATATTGAAGGAGTAATTATTAATTTTTATACTTCATTAGAAGATTCTCAAAATAACACCAACCCAATTTTAAGTGCTAATACTTATTCAGTTACCGAAGAAGACACCATATTTTACGTGATACAAAACGCTGAAGGGTGTTCTTTTAGTAGCAGCTTTACGTTAATAGTGCTTCCCGGAGATTATGAGACTCCTGCCCCTATTGCTCCTGTAGCATTGACATTTACCGAAGGCGATACTCTTGGAGATATTGAACTTGAGGGGGAAAACATACTATGGTACAGTACCGATGGCACAATCACATTACCTCCTGACCCTGACGCAGACGCGCTACCATCTACTACAGTACTTGAAGACGGAAAAACATATTATGCAACTCAAACTGTCTATGGAATAGAAAGCAACGACCGCCTGCCTGTAACAGTAAACTTTACACTGGGACTTGATAATATTGCTTTCAAAGAACTTCAATATTTTCCTAATCCGGTTAAAAATAGTATCACAATTAACAATAACAATGAAATTGAATCTGTTACAATACTTAACAGTTTAGGGCAGACATTAAATTCTACAATTGTTAGAGGCGGTAATATAGAAGCGGATCTATCTTATTTATCAAGCGGAATTTATTTTATAAAACTCGCTTCGGGCAATCATTACAAAACCCTTAAGATAATTAAAGAATAACACACTAAATTGTAAGAAATCCCGTTTTAAAACAACGGGATTTTTTTATACCTTATAATCATCAGCCAATTACCCCACTACTAATTTCATTCCCACCATGAAAAAGTTACTTAAAAACCTCTTTCAAAAAGGTAGCTGTACAGCTACTTTTAAAATAGGCAACCCAAAAAACCTTACCGCAATAGATAACAACAGTGACGGCTTTGCTGTTTTTAACCTTTACACTAACAACGATGCCGTACTAGAGGGACTTGACATTACGCAGTATACGGTACATTATTTTGAGTCGGAAGAAATGGCTATAACTAACATAGCACCACTTGAGGAAGCATGGAGCTACTACAATATAAAACCACATACAGAAATTATCTATGTTAGGGTGACTGATTAAAAAAATCGTTCTGCTTATGCAGTAAGCTCATTTACTATTACAACACTAACTGATAAAAAAGTTAACAAATATGAACTTTTGTTCTAATATAACAAATCCAATATTAATTAAAAGTTAATTATTCACTTCTTGTGATAAAATGATCGTTTTTCAACAAAAAACTCATCATCAACAACTTAACCAAACAACCAATGTTAAGAAAATTTTAACTTAAGACTTTACTTACATCGGTTTTATGTGTCATTCAAAGAATATTTAGAGATTGTAAACTTTACTTTTTTACATTCGTCAGGCAGTTAAACAACAGTAAAATGCTAGCTATCTGACGTTTATCTACAAAAGAATTGAACCAATCAAAATCTAATTATTTTATGAAACCAATCTTACTTTTTAAAGCTGCAATCGTGGCTTTACTCTTTGCCGCATGTAGCAGCGAAGAAAATGTGGCCAACTCGCCAGATTCAAGAAAAATACCTACTAAAGCGAATTCGCAACTGGGAGAGCTACAACGAAAAGCCAATCTAAATCTTACTCAAAAGTTTTCCTTTAATGCTAAAGAGAAAGCGGTAAAGTTCGAAACTAAAAAAGGAGTTGTTATTAGCCTTAATCCACAGGAATTACGTTTAAACGGACAGCCTGTAACAGGAACAGTAAATGTTGAATTTATCGAGATATTTAGTGTTGGAAATATGGTTACTGCCAATAAAACTACAATGGCTTATGCTCCGGGAAGCTCGCGCGAGCCGGCAGAAAGAAGATTAAACGCTTTAGTTTCCGGCGGGGAGTTTTTCATTAACATGACAAACGAACAAGGGGTAAAACTAGATGACGGAACACCCATTACACTAACAGTTCCGGTAAAACTTACCGAAAATCCAGATAATCCAAGAGATCCAGGGTCAGAGGGTATGTTAGGATGGGTATCTACGGGAGAAGATACTAATGGTGACGGCGCACCAGATCTTGAAGGAGATGTAACATGGGAGCCACCAAGAGAAGGGGAAGTTGTAGTACCTGTTGTAGATGAAAAATATATATTTGAGATCTTAAGCTTCGGCTGGTGTAACATTGACAAGCTTCGCCAGGTTCCCGGCCCAACAACTACACTTTCTATTAAAGTACCTGCTGCATATAACATTGGTAATTCTAAATGTTACCTGGCGTATCAGGCCATTAGTAACTCTTTAGCGCCAATGGATGAATTTGATTACAGCACAAACAGCTTTAAAGAACATTACGGGCAAGTGCCAATTGGACTAAACTGTTATGCAATATTAGTGTCAGAACAAAATGGCCAGTGGGCTTACGCTGTAAAACCTGCAGTAGTTGCCGCTAACGGCGTAATTACAATCAACCAGTCTGACATATCGTTTACCACAGAAGCTTCGCTTATCGCTGCTCTGGACGCGTTACCATAAGACGTACAAACCAACCAACCCCGAAGAAGCCTCATGTACACATGGGGCTTCTTTATTTTACATAGTAAACTATTGAACATTATAAAAAACAAAACCCGCTCAATGAGCGGGTTTTGTTTTTTATAATCGGGCCTGAAAACTATAGTTCAAGCGCTTTTTTAGGATTGTTGTCCATAAGCAGTTCTACAGGGTTTTCTAAACCTTCTTTAACCGCTACAAGGAAACCAACTGACTCACGTCCGTCGATGATTCTGTGGTCATACGATAATGCAACATACATCATTGGGTGAATTTCAACCTTACCGTTTACAGCGATAGGGCGCTCAATGATATTGTGCATACCAAGGATACCAGACTGCGGAGGGTTGATGATTGGCGTAGATAACATACTACCAAATACACCACCGTTAGTAATTGTAAAAGTACCGCCTGTCATATCGTCAACAGTAATCTGGCCGTCACGTGCACGAAGTGCAAGACGTTTGATTTCTGCTTCGATACCACGGAAAGTTAGTCCTTCAGCATTTCTTACAACCGGTACCATTAGCCCCTTAGGACCCGATACTGCGATAGAAACGTCAACGAAATCGTAAGCCACTTTATAGTCGCCATCCATCATTGAGTTAACATCAGGGAATAACTGTAAAGCTCTTACAACTGCTTTAGTGAAGAAAGACATATAACCAAGGCTTACACCACCGTGTTTAGCTTTGAATGCATCTTTAAATTCGTTTCTTACATTGTTAACAGGCGTCATGTTTACTTCATTAAATGTAGTAAGCATTGCTGTTTCGTTTTTAGCCGACACCAAACGCTCTGCAACCTTCCTGCGAAGCATAGAAAGCTTAGTACGCTCAGAACCACGGTTACCACCTGTTGGTGTTCCCATAGACGGTACTGCATTTACAGCATCATCTTTAGTAATCCTTCCGCCTTTACCTGTACCGGAAACGCTTGAAGAATCTATGTTTTTCTCGTCTAATATTTTTCTTGCAGCCGGAGAAGGTGTACCTGTAGCATACGTTTTCTCAGCAGCAGGGGCAGCTTTTGGCTCCTCTTTCTTTTCTTCTTTCTTAGGCTCTTCTTTTTTCTCTTCCTCTTTAGGAGCTTCAGCAGCTTTTTCTGTTGCAGCACCGTCCGGTTTAGCTCCTTCAGTGTCAATAAGGCAAACTACCTGCCCAACTTTTACCGCGTCACCTTCTTCTGCCTTAAGTGTAATAATACCGCTTACTTCGGCAGGAAGCTCAAGGGTTGCTTTATCTGAATCAACTTCGGCAATAGCCTGGTCTTTCTCTACATAATCTCCGTCTTTTACCAGCCATGTTGCAATTTCAACTTCTGTAATTGACTCCCCCGGTGAAGGGACTTTCATTTCTAAAATCATGTCAGTATAATTTTATTGGTGTTCCTATCTTTTTTGAAATATCAAAAGTACGATAATTAATTAAATAAGTTTTTATCAAAAACCATTGCTATAGCAGCTGCATGACGTTTTTTAGAACGTGTGTAGCTACCTGCTGCCGGTGCACTGTAAGCTTTAAGGGCTGCAAGCCTGAATTTCACTTCCGTAAAGTTCATAAGCATGTAGCTGTAAGCACCCATGTTTCTTGGCTCTTCCTGTGCCCATACATAATCATCGGCATTAGGATATTTAGCTATAATTTCTTTAATCTGTTCTACCGGTAATGGGAATAACTGCTCTATCCTTACAAAAGCTACATCATCACGGTTAAGGTTTTCCCTTTCTGCAATAAGGTCGTAGTAGAATTTACCTGTAACAAATACAAGTGTTTTTACTTTGTTAGCATCTGCTGCAGGATCGTCAAGCACTTCCTGGAAGCTTCCGTTTGCAAATTCATCTACTGTAGAAACTACAAGCGGATGACGTAGTAAGCTCTTAGGTGTAAACACGATAAGCGGCTTACGGAAGTTTGTTTTCATCTGCCTTCTTAAAAGGTGGAAGAAGTTTGCCGGCGTTGTACAGTCTGCCACATACATATTGTGGTTTGCACAAAGCTGAAGGTAACGCTCCATACGTGCAGAAGAGTGTTCTGCACCCTGGCCTTCGTAACCGTGAGGCAATAACATTACAAGTCCGTTCTGGTTGTTCCATTTGTCTTCGGCAGCAGATATATACTGATCCAGCATGATTTGCGCACCGTTAGAGAAGTCACCAAACTGGGCCTCCCAAATGGTAAGTGTTTTAGGGCTTGCAAGGGCATAACCATAATCAAAACCTACAACACCATATTCTGAAAGCAGTGAATTGTAAATATGGAATTTACCTTTCTGGTCTTTCAGGTTATTAAGAAGAATTACTTCTTCTTCAGAATCTTCAACTTTAACTACCGCATGACGGTGAGAAAAGGTTCCCCTCTCTACATCCTGTCCTGAGATACGCACGTCATAACCCTCTGTAAGCAATGATCCGTAAGCAAGAAGCTCGGCCATAGCCCAGTCCAGTTTATCCGTTTCAAAGTACATGTTCTTTCTATCGTTTATAAGCTTTTGAATCTTGTTTATAAACTTTTTATCAGAAGGAAGCTCTGTTATAACTTTAGCGATATCGGTAAGTATATCTTTAGAGAAAGCAGTGTTTACTTTTTTAAGCATTTCCTGCTCGTCAGCCTGCTCATATCCTTCCCACTCGTTCAGCATGAACGGAGTAATGATGGTAAGGTCTTTTTTTCTTGATGCTTCAAGGTTTTCCTCAAGTTTGGCTTTGTATTCTTTTTCAAGTCCGCCAACGTAATCAGCAGCAATAACTCCGGCTTCTACCAGCTTTTCAGCATAGATATCCCTTGGATTTTTGTGCTTAGCGATAATCTTGTATAGTTTAGGCTGCGTAAAACGAGGCTCATCACCTTCGTTGTGACCGTATTTTCTGTACCCTAAAAGGTCAATAAATACATCGCTGCCAAATTCCATCCTGTAGTCTAAGGCAAACATCATAGCATGAACTACCGCTTCTGCATCGTCTGCATTTACGTGAAGTACCGGTGATAATGTTACTTTAGCAACGTCTGTACAATAGGTAGACGAACGTGCATCAAGATAGTTGGTTGTAAAACCTACCTGGTTATTTACCACAAGGTGAATTGTACCTCCGGTTTTGTAACCGTCAAGCTTAGCCATCTGAACAATTTCGTAAACAATACCCTGACCGGCAACAGCGGCATCACCGTGAAGCGCGATAGGTAACACTTTAGAGAAATCGTCGGCATAGTGCCTGTCCTGTTTAGCCCTTGCAATACCTTCTATAACTGCACCTACAGTTTCAAGGTGCGAAGGGTTTGGAGCAAGGTTAATGTTTATATGTTTACCGTTCCTTGTTTGTTTGTCTGCCGTAAGGCCAAGGTGGTATTTTACGTCGCCATCAAAAAGAGCATCGTCATCGTAGTCTTTACCGTCAAACTCGCTGAAGATATCAGAAGTTGACTTACCAAATACGTTTGCAAGTACGTTAAGGCGACCCCTGTGCGCCATACCCATAACAAATTGCTCTACACCTTTATCCGCAGCTGCCTCAATAAGTGCATCAAGTGCAGGAATAAGCGATTCTCCACCCTCAAGTGAGAAACGTTTCTGTCCAACGTATTTTGTATGAAGGAAGTTCTCAAAAGAAACAGCCTCATTAAGTTTGCCCAGAATGTTTTTCTTCTGCTCTGCAGAGAAATCCGGTTGGTTATTGTTAGCAGAAAGTTTGTTCTGAATCCATTTGCGTACTTCCGGGTCACGGATGTACATGTACTCGATACCAATGTGCTGGCAGTATACCTGCCTTAAATGGTCAACGATCTGTTTAAGGGTTGCGTTTTGAAGCCCTACCTCTTTACCTGCATCAAACACAGTATCAAGATCGGCATCAGAAAGGCCAAAATTGTCAAGTGCTAACGATGGGGTAAAAATCCTCCTGTCCCTAACCGGATTGGTTTTGGTAAACAGGTGGCCGCGTGTACGGTAACCTTCGATAAGGTTTAAAACCTTAAATTCTTTTTGAAGTTTTTCGGGAATACCCGAGTAATCAGAAACAGGCTGGGCCGCTACTGTAGCTGCCTGACCTGGCACATCCAGCGTTTCGAAACCAGACCCGTAGCTCTCACTACCAAAATCAAACCCCTGGAAAAAACTTCTCCAGCTTGGTTCAACACTGTCGGGATTCTCTATATATTGATCGTATAAATCTGCAAAAAAAGCAGTATGTGCTGCGTTTAAAAAGGAAAACCTGTCCATACTTATGTCTTTTATGACCTTGTTTTTAAAAAATTTACTGCAAAAGTACAATAATTGTAATAATCTTTCAGTGTTTTTTATACTTTTATATTTACAACTATTCACAATACGCATCATGAAATCAGGCATTTTCATTTTTTTAACAAAACGTTCACTATTAGTGTGTTTGCTATTGTTTTCTGTCATTTCTAATGCGCAGGACAGTGATTTTTGGGATAGGGTTCGTTTCGGCGGCGGATTAGGCCTTGGTTTTGGCAGCGGATATACCGATGTTACGATTGCTCCCGGTGCTATTTATCAGTTTAACGAATATGTTGCGCTTGGCGCAGGATTGCAGTTTAGTTATGTAGACCAAAAGAACTTTTATTCCGCTAAGATGTATGGTGCCAATGGTATAGTTTTATTTAACCCTATACCCGAAGTACAGCTTTCGGCAGAAGTAGAACAACTAAGGGTTAACCTTGATGTAGACACTGACCGCTTTGGACAATACGAAGGCTACAGCAGGGATTTCTGGAATACCGGATTGTTTTTAGGCGCAGGATATAACGTAGTAGATAACGTTACAATTGGCATACGCTACAACGTATTATATAACGATAATGACTTTGTATATAGCCAGGCATGGATGCCGTTTGTAAGGGTGTATTTTTAAGTACTAAAAAATGAAGAATACACTCTTGTTACTAACTACAATGTTTTCTCTTAGCCTTCTTTCTCAAAACACAAATATAATCCTTCAGGTAAATGAAAAAACGCTTGATTATGGAGAAGTGAGCAATCTTTATATTGATATTTTAAATTCAGATATTCCTGAAAAATATTATTTAAAATATTACCCAGGTGATTTAATTTTTGATGAAAAAATCTGGAATAAAATTAACTCCGACAGCATAGGAAAAGTCAGGCTTAATTTCGACTATTATACTTATAAAAAAGGAAAACAGCAGATTGCGAATTTTCACGTTGAATTAAACAAGAAATTATTGAATCAACATTATTTAATTATCGATGTATATGACTTTAGGGATAAAAAATATAAAAGATGGTATCAATACATAACCAAAGAAGATTATCTCGTTGAATTAATATATCCACAGAGTGGGCGCTATATTCGCATGGAAAACTAATACCTATTCCTAAACCATACTTTTTGCCACTCCCTTTTTAAAACTAAAAAGGCAACCTGTTCGGCAAGTTCACCAATATCTCCACCGCTTAAGGCTTTAATGTCTTTTTCGGGAACATCTATAATATACAGCAGGTTTAAATACTCTGCAAATTTATGCTGAATGAGGTTATACACCTTGTCCTGCACACCCAGCTTTAAATTAATAGGCGAAATGTCGGTATCAAAATCTACCGATTCGTTGGCAAGGGTAAAATCTTTATTAAGCTGCTCTACCAGCTTTACATAAAGCTGTTCTTTTTGCGCCTCAGATAATAAAAGGTCTGTATTAAGGGGTGCTGTAAACGTCATTATACATTTCTTTGCATTAGGCTTTCTCCAAAGTTCTTAAGAAGCAATTTGTTAGCGTCGGTAATATTTAGTTTTTCAAGTGTAGCAAAAGCTTTAAAAGTATAATCTTCAATGGCTTTTTTGGTAGCATCATCTGCACCTGTATGCCTGAATATATTTTTTACCGCCACCACTTTATCATCATGATCTTCCGGCTGCACAGCAAACCACTGTAAAAGATTTTCTCTTTCGAACTGGTTACCCTGTTCTAACGCTTTTAGATATAAGTATGTTTTTTTGTTTTCTATAATATCGCCACCAATCTGCTTCCCAAAAGTAGCCGGATCGCCAAAGGCATCAAGATAGTCGTCCTGAAGCTGGAAGGCAATACCAAGATTAAGTCCAAAATCATAGATAAGGTCACAGTTCTCTTCGGAAGTCTGTGCCACTATACCACCCATTTTCATGGCAGCAGCAACAAGCACCGCTGTTTTATATTCTATCATCTTAAGGTATTCTGCCTGAGAAACATCGTTACGTTGCTCAAAGTCAACATCCCACTGCTGGCCTTCGCAAACCTCTAATGCTGTTTTGCTGAACAATTTTGCAAGCGATCTGAAAACCTGCGGCTCATATTCTTCAAAATACTGGTACGCCAATATCAGCATAGCATCTCCCGAAAGTATAGCCGTATTAAGGTTCCACTTTTCATGCACTGTCTGATTGCCGCGCCTTAGCGGGGCATCATCCATAATATCATCATGCACTAAAGAAAAGTTATGAAACATCTCTACTGCAACGGCAGCCGGTAATGCCTCGCGGCAATCGGCACCAAAAATATCGGCAGTCATAAGTGTTAGCACAGGCCTCATACGCTTACCGCCAAGCGATAATATATACTGTATAGGGTTGTAAAGATTTACAGGTTCTTTTACTATAGATGTGTTTGCAAAATAATCGGAAACGATTTGCTGGTAGTGCACTATGGGCTGCATGTAGTATTTTTTTTTGCTAAAGTACCTCTTTTCTTTCTCTTACCAAAAGTTTATTACGCTACAAAAATCATAAAAAAACTTTGGAAACTTTTTTGGTTTTAAAAGTTTCCTGAACTACTTTTGCACCCGAATCATGATAATGAAAGAGACAATTTTACAGAAAGCGAACGATATGTTCCTTACACTTGGTTTTAAAAGTGTAACGATGGATGATATAGCCAATGAAATGAGCATATCTAAAAAAACAATCTATCAGCATTTTGCCAACAAGAATGAATTGGTAGAAGCCAGTACGACATCACTTTTTATAACTATTTCTGAAGGGATAGATGAAATATGCACTTTCGGACACAATTCTATTGAAGAGATTTTTATTATTCGTCAGTTTTTAATGAAGCACCTGAACAACGAAACAGCGTCGCCATTTTTTCAGCTTCAGAAGTTCTTCCCTCACACTTTTTCGGCATTAAGGCAAAAACAATTTGAGAAAATGCACGGCTGTATGATGGCGAGTATCGAAAAAGGTGTAAAGGCCGGTTTATACCGAAATGATGTCGATATAGATTTTGCATCACGAATTTACTTTACCGGACTTAGCGGCATTAAAGACACCGACATATTTCCCGACACACATAACATTAACGCAGTTACACGACAGTTTTTAGAATATCATGTAAGAGCTATTGCAACAGAAACCGGTATTGCCGAGCTAAAAAACGCACTTATAAAATATTAACAAAATATTAACATTTGTTGATTTAAAAAAGGATGTAAATTTGCATTGACAAAAATGTCAAACAAAATAGTTAAACAATATGTCAGCAAAAGTTACAGATCAGGATACTGAGAAACTGATAAAAGATACAGCCAAGCAATTGTTCTTCGGAGAAGGTAAATTTAACGCCACCACACAGGAGATTGCCGATGCAGCAGGAGTTAACCGCACACTAATTAATTATTACTTTAGATCGAGAGATAAACTGTTCCAGATTGTTTTTGACGATGCACAAATAAAAGAACAGGAATTAACAGAACAGATTGTATTCTCTGACCTTCCATTCAAAGAAAAGATTTCACGCCATTTAGATATTTTTTTAGAACAGGCAAAACAATACCCTTACCTGGAAATTTATATGGTAACGCAAATGAACCAGGGATGCATCTGGAAAGATCAGGAAAAGATGTCTCTCCTTCTTGATAAATTTTACCTTGAAATAGCCCTTGAAATGGAAAGAGGAACCATAGACCGCATGAGGCCCGAGCAATTTGTACTGAATTTTATCTCGTTATTGTCGTTCCCCACTTCTATGCGTCCACTATTGCAGGAAACGATGGGGCTGTCAACAGAGCTTTACGACACACTGCTGGAGGAGCGTAAGGAAATTATACTTAGAACACTTTTTAAACAATAATCATCATTCAATAAACACAGTTAGACCATGAGAATCATCACTGATTTCAAAAGCTTCTCTGCAAAAGGCCTTGCCTTGCTAATGGTGCTTTTAGCTGTTTCTTCGCTGCAGGCGCAAACCCTGCCCGCAAAAGAAATTACCCTAAAAGATGCCGTTAACTATGCGCTGGAAAATAAAGTAGAAGCCAGAAAAGCAAAATTGGAGGTAGAAAACAGCCAGTACCAGATAGAAGAGGTACGCGCAAGGGCTTTACCTACTATTAGTGCAAACGGTAATTTAACCTACAACCCGATACTACAGCAAAATGCATTACCGGGCGACTTTTTTGGTGCACCGGGAACTACAATACTTGCACCGTTAGGGCAAAAATGGACATCTACTGCGGGTGTAAACCTTACGCAGAACCTTTTTGACCAATCGGTTTTTACCGGACTAAAAGCGGCGAAAACTACCCGTGAGTTTTACCGTATTAACGCCCAGCTTACCGACGAGCAGGTTATAGAGCGTGTTGCCAACAACTACTATCAGGTATATGTTCAGCGACAAAAGCTTGTAGTTATAGACAGTAACTATGTTAACACTACAAAAATAAGGAACATCATTAAAGGACAATTTGATAACGGCCTTGCCAAAAAGATAGACCTTGACAGGATGAATGTTAACCTAAACAACATCAGCACACAGCGCCAGCAACTTATTAATGCTGTTCAGCAGCAGGAAAATGCCCTGAAGTTTTACATGGGTATGCCAATTGAAACTCCTATAATGCTTCCGGAAACAGAATTTCAGGTTACCCCGGTTGCTTTAAACGAAGCGTCTAACAGCACTTTAAGAACAGAATACCAACTCCTTAAAAAACAGGAAGAGTTATACTTTTTTAATAAAAAAGCTGCCATAGCCGAATACTACCCTAAACTTAGCCTTAGCGCAGGATATAACTATCTTGGTCAGGGGCCTGAAATGCCGTGGTTTAAGAAACCGGCTGACGGTGTATACTGGACCGATTATTCTGCCATAGCGTTGAACCTTAGCGTACCTATTTTTAACGGGTTTGGTACACGTGCCAAAGTAAGACAGGCTGATGTAACGCTTAGAAAAACACAGGAAGACCTGATAGACACTAAACTGTCGTTAGACCTTGCTTTTGAAAATGCTAAGACTCAGATAAACAATAGCATCATTACCATTAACAACCAGAAAGAAAATGCAAAACTGGCACAGGAAGTACTGGACGATACCCAGAACAACTACCAAAACGGCCTTGCAACACTTACCGACCTGCTTGATGCTGAAAACTCATATATAGAAGCTCAGAATAATTATACCTCTGCCCTGCTTGACTTTAAGCTTGCAGAAATTCAATTGATAAAAGCAAAAGGAGAACTTAAAAACCTAACAAACTAATTACGATGAAAAAAGTATTATATATAGTAGCCGGTATTGCCGTTTTAGGCCTTATCGCTTTTGTACTGACGAACAATAAAAAGAAGAACGAAAACGAAACCGAACAGATATCTAAAACAAACAGCTCTGTAGCTGTTCGTATAGATACTGTAAAAACAGAAGTCCCTAACCTTGATTACGTTGCTAACGGAACTTTTGCCCCTTCTCAGGAACTTGAATTTCCCGCTGAAAATTCGGGCAGGGTTGTAAAAGTATTAGTAGATGAAGGCAGCCCTGTTCGCATTGGCCAGACCCTTGCAATTATTAAAGGCGATCAGCTTTCTATCGAGGTATCAAACACTCAGGCAGCATACCAGAATGCAGTTACTAACAGCCAGCGTTACGAAAACGCTTTTAAAACAGGTGGTGTAACAAAACAGCAGTTAGACCAGGCCAAACTTGACCTTGTAAATGCTAAAGCAAGATTAGACCAGGCGAAAATTAACTACGGTGATGCTACGATCAAATCGAGCATTAACGGTATTGTAAACAAACGTAATATAGAGCCAGGATCTGTAGTGGCTCCGGGAACTGTATTGTTTGAACTTGTAAATGTATCTACCCTTAAGCTTAAAGTTAATGTAGATGAGCAGCATGTTGCAGGCCTTAAAAAAGGCAACACTATTAAAGTAAAAGCAAGTGTTTACCCTGATAAAGAATTTACAGGTAAAATATCTTTCATCGCTCCTAAAGCAGACGGCTCGTTAAACTTCCCTGTAGAGATAGAAGTTGCTAACAATCCTGACAATGAAATTAAAGCCGGTATGTACGGTACTGCAAACTTTACTGCTGGTACGACACAAGCAACACCTATTAAAACAATACCTCGTATTGCATTTGTTGGCGGTGTAGCCGGAAACCAGGTATTTGTGGTTAAAGACAGCGTTGTAAGCTTAAAGAAAATTGTTTCAGGCAGAATTTTAGGCGACCAGGTAGAAGTGCTTGACGGCCTTAACGAAGGTGAGATTGTTGTAACCAGCGGACAGATCAATCTAACCAACGGTTCTAAAGTAACTCCTATTAAATAAGTTGGTTTACTGTTTTACAGTAGCTTAAACTTTAAAAACATAATTAATGAAAATAGCAGAAATATCCATAAAACGGCCAACGCTTATTATAGTGTTGTTCATTATACTTACGCTGGGTGGGCTTTTTAGCTACAGCAACCTGAGCTATGAGCTTATCCCTAAGTTCGAGATCAACGTAGTTACAATATCTACGGTATATCCCGGTGCATCGCCCGGCGAGGTAGAAAACACTGTAACCAAGAAAATAGAAGACGCGGTATCATCGCTGGAGCTGGTTAAAAAGGTAGAATCTAAATCGTACGAAAGCCTTTCGGTTGTAATGGTTACGCTTCAGCCGGAAGCCGATGCCGATTACTCCCTTAATGATGCACAGCGTAAAATTAATGCCATTGAAAAAGATTTACCGGAAGACGTAGATCCGCCTTCATTGAGTAAATTCTCATTAAGCGACTTACCTATTATTACCATTGGCGCTACGGCAAAAATGGACGAAGTTGCTTTTTATGACCTTCTTGACAAAAAGATTGAGCCTATTCTTGCACGTGTAAACGGTGTGGCACAGGTAAACCTTGTTGGTGGTGAAGAAAGAGAAATTCAGGTAAGCCTTGATCAGGAAAAACTAAAAGGTTACGGCCTTTCAATTCCGGAAGTTCAGTCGGCTATATTAAGCTCTAACCTTGACTTCCCTACAGGTAATATCCAGACAAGGGAAAGTTCGATGCTAGTACGTTTATCGGGTAAATACCGTAACGTAGAAGAAATGCGTAACCTTGTTATATCGTCTAAAAATGGGATACAGATACGCCTAGGCGAAATTGCCGATGTTCAGGATTCACAAAAAGAAGTTGAGAAAGTATCGCGTGTAGACCGTAAGAACGCTATAGTTGTACAGATCATTAAACAGACTGATGCGAACGCGGTATCAGTAAGTGAAGATGTTAAAACTGCTATAGCTAAAATTGAACAGGACTATAAAGGCAACGGACTTAAACTACAGATTGCCGATGACAGCAGTGACTTTACATTAGAGGCTGCCGACGGTGTAATACACGATTTATTTATCGCGGTGTTCCTTGTGGCATTTGTAATGTTGTTCTTCCTTCACAGTTTACGTAATGCACTTATTGTGATGGTGTCTATACCGGCATCGCTAATAGCAACCTTTATTGGTATATACCTAATGGGGTACACGCTAAACTTAATGAGCTTACTTGGACTGTCGCTTGTGGTTGGTATTCTTGTGGATGACGCCATCGTTGTACTTGAAAATATTTACCGCCACATGGAGATGGGTAAAAACAGGGTGCGTGCTGCCTTTGATGGTACTGCCGAGATTGGATTTACCGTTACCGCTATTACCATTGTAATTATAGTGGTGTTCCTGCCAATTGCAATGAGTACAGGGCTTGTATCTAACATTATATCACAGTTCTGTGTTACCGTAGTAATTGCAACTGCCCTATCGTTATTATCATCATTTACATTAATTCCGTGGTTATCTTCACGTTTTGGTAAACTGGAGCACCTTACAGGTAAAAATTTCTTCGAAAAAATTATCCTTGCGTTTGAAAGAGGCCTTGATAAATTTACACATTGGGTTACAGGCATTCTTAAATGGTGTCTTGGACATAAAAGATGGACACTGCTAATTGTAGTACTATTATTTGTATCATCATTAGGATTATTGTTCGCAGGATATATTGGTGGTGAGTTTTTCCCTAAAATGGACAGGGGCCAGTTCCTTGTACAAATGGAGCTACCTAAAGATGCATCGGTAGAACAATCGAATCTTTTAACGCAAAAAGCAGAAGATTATCTTAGCGGGCAAAAAGAAGTTGAAGGACTTATTACTACCGTTGGACAAACCAGCGAGGGTATGGGTGCTACGCAGTCTACCGCCTATAAAGCAGAAATAAAAGTAACATTGGTAGACCGTAAAGAACGTGCTGACAACACTTTTATATTTGCCGCAGAGGTAAAACGAGCACTCGAAAAGAAACTTGTTGGCGCCAAAATTAAAACCGTACCGGTAAGTATTATGGGTGGAGCCGATGATGCGCCAATTGCCCTTACCATTACCGGCCCTGATTTAGAGAGCGCGATGAAGTTTGCTAATGAAGCTGCCGCTAAACTGGCTACAATTAATGGTGCAACGGCTATCAAGCTGACATCTGAAGGTGGTAGCCCCGAGGTTAATGTTCAGGTAGACCGTGATAAAATGTCGTCTCTTGGTTTATCATTACAAACAGTTGGTATGACCATGCAGACTGCCTTTAACGGTAATACCGATGGTAAATTCCGTGCAGGTGAATATGAATATGACATCAACATTCGTTTTAATGAATACAACCGTTCAAGCGTTAGTGATGTAAGAGACCTTGTGTTTATTAACGACCAGGGACAACAGATAAAACTGTCTCAGTTTGCAACCGTAACCGAAAGTTCTGGGCCTAGCTTCCTGGAGCGTAGAGATAAGAGTGCATCTGTAACTATACAGGCTCAGGCAGCGGGTGTATCTAGTGGTACGGTGGCTGACAACTGGGAACTGGAATTCAGCAAAATGCCGCGACCAACAGGTGTAAACTATGTTTGGGGTGGTGATAAGGAAAACCAGGCCGAAGGTTTTGGTACATTATTTATTGCACTATTTGCCGGTATTATATTGGTATACCTTGTAATGGTAGGTCTTTATAACAGTTTTGTGTATCCGTTTGTGGTACTGTTCTCTATACCGCTGTCGTTTATTGGTGCGCTCCTTGCACTTGCGCTTACCAACAACACGCTTAACATATTTACCATATTAGGGGTTATTATGCTTATCGGGCTTGTGTGTAAGAATGCGATATTACTTGTAGACTTTACCAATCATCGTAAAGAACAGGGTGAAACTACATTTAATGCCTTGGTACAGGCCAACCACGCGCGTCTTCGTCCGATTCTTATGACAACTATCGCGATGGTATTTGGTATGCTTCCTATTGCATTGGCAACAGGTGCTGCTGCCGCAATGAACAACGGACTTGCATGGGTAATTATCGGTGGACTTACAAGTTCATTATTCCTTACCCTGATTATTGTACCGGTGGTTTATATGATATTCGATATTTTCATAGCTAAGTTCTCTAAAGGCAAACCAACAGACTACGAAAAAGAAATGGTTGCTGATTATGAGCACCGTGAAATTAGTGAAGATGGCTTTACAGCTAAGCACTAAAAAACTAATATAATTTGTACTTAAAAATCCCGCTTTATTCAAGCGGGATTTTTTTTATCCCAAAATTTTTTAAAATTGTTAAAATGTTTTATTTACAACAAAACCTGTAAGTATTTACAATTACACGTTGCTATATGACGGATATTTTAAGTTTTCCGAAAAAAATAACCAAATATTATAACAAAACATCAGTATCAAACGACGTTATTCTTATTTAGAACAAGTAAAAATAATTTGGATTATAATATATGCATACCTACTTTTGCCGCACATTTAACTCCAAACAAAATGAACACGATTAATTTAAAAAAAATCTCCCTTTTACTTATGTTGCTATGCAACATAACGTTATGGGCACAAGAGAAGGGCCATATTAATGGTTCGGTTTCTTTAAACGGGACTACTCCCGCAGAAAATATTTCTGTAATACTAACAGGAACTTCTTACTCTGCTGTTACTAATGAGTACGGCCACTATGAAATTAGAAACATAGAGCCAGGCACCTACACACTACGCATTTCTGCTGTTGGCGCAAGATCTCAGGAACAAAGCGTATCACTTAAAGCTGGTGAAACACTTACTAAAAACTTCAACCTTGCTGAAAAACAGGAAGAGCTTAAAGAAGTAGTTATTGATGGTAACGGAAATAAATTTACCAGAACAAAAAGCGACGTTGTTTCTAAAATGCCTTTAAAAGACATTGAGAACCCACAGGTATACAACACGATCACTGCTGAAATTTTAAAAGAACAGGTAATTACAAATTTTGACGATGCTCTTAAAAATGCACCCGGCATAGATAAACTTTGGGAATCTACAGGCCGTGGCGGAGATGGAGCTGCTTATTACTCTTTAAGAGGTTTTGCAGTTCAGCCAACTATGACAAATGGCGTACCGGGACTTACAAACGGAAGTCCTGACCCGGCAAACATTGAAAGAATTGAAGTTATTAAAGGGCCATCAGGAACTTTATTCGGAAGCAGCCTTATTTCTTACGGTGGTTTAATTAACGTATCTACTAAAAGACCGTACGACTATTTTGGCGGAAACATCTCTTATACATCGGGAACGTATGGCCTTAATAGGACGACACTAGACATTAACACACCATTAAGCAAAGAGAAAAAGGTAAACCTAAGGCTTAATGCTGCATACCATACTGAAGACAGTTTTCAGGATACAGGATTTAAAAAATCATTATTTGTAGCTCCTTCGCTTTCTTACGAAGCAAGTGACAGGCTTTCATTCCTAGTTAACACCGAATATTACAACGGAAGAAGCACTAACCAGACAATGCTTTTCCTTGACAGGGGTAATCCATTAAGGGTTAACAACATGAAAGAACTGGGCTACGACAATAAACGCTCTTACACTAGCAACGACCTATATGTTGATACACCTTCTTTCAACATGCAAGCTTTTATGAACTACAAGCTTTCTGATAAATGGACTTCTCAAACCATTCTATCAAGAAACTCTGCAAAATCTAACGGATACTATTCTTATCTTTATGAAGCGACAAGCACTATTGAGGGTGCATTAGCTACAGCCCTACCTGGTGGCTTACCCGAAGGTATTATTCTTGCGCGCTACACAAGCAAACAGGATTCTGAAACATCAGGTACAGATATTCAGCAAAACTTTATCGGAGAGTTCAACATTGGTTCTGTTAAAAATAAATTTGTTGGTGGACTTGACTACTTTACCAGATATATAAAAAATAACAGCACAGAATACGGAAATCATGGCTTTGTAAATATTGGTGTGAATGCTGATATATTCGCAACCATAGCTCCCATGCTTAACGCCGCCTACAATATACCTTTAAGTAATAGCAATCCTGATGATACAGGAGTACTTACTCAGGCAGGAGCAGATGCAGGTATAAATAACCGTGGACCTTACTATAGCAAAGCTACTCAGGAAATATTTAGTGCTTACGTATCAGACGTTGCCTACCTGTTACCAAACTTATCTGTAATGGCAAGTTTGAGAATAGACCATTTTACTAATGACAACGGAAAACAGACCGGGCTTTCTCCAAAATTCGGTATGGTATACCAACCAATTCCTGAGAAACTGGCTTTATTTGCCAACTACATGAATGGTTTTGTTAATACAGATCCTGCTACAAACATTAACCGCAACGTACAAACTGTTCTTTCTTTTGACCCTACACAGGCTAACCAGTTAGAGTTTGGTATTAAGGCAGATTTATTTGACAACCGTCTATCTGGTAGTGTAAGTTATTATCAGACTAAAGTTAAAGACATGGTTTATACATTGTATTCAACAGAACAAGTCGATCTGGATGGAAACGGTGAAATAGGCCTTGGAGAAACATTCTACAACCAGGACAACTTTAATAATGGCGCACAAACCAACAGAGGTATAGAGTTTAGCCTTACTGCTAACCCGGTTGAAGGACTTAACATACTTGCAGGTTACAGCTATAATGATAGTAATGCAAGCGCAGGTGATCCTGACTTTGTTAACAGAAGACCGGAAAGCGCAGGTCCACAAAACCTGGCAAACCTTTGGGCAAGCTATAAGTTTATCGGTGGTAAACTGAACGGTTTCGGAGTAGGATTTGGTGGAAATTACGGTTCTGAAAGCAGAATCTTTAACAGAAACCTTGGTGGTACATTTGCCCTTCCGGAATATACTGTACTTAATGCATCTGTATTCTACAACGTAAATTCTTACGCAATCACTCTTAAAGTAGATAACCTTACCAACGAAGAGTATTATAAAGGATGGTCTACAATTAACCCGCAAAGGCCAAGAATATTCGCTGCAAACTTAACATACAATTTCTAAAAAATATAAAGGCATCTTTCTCTTTACCGGGAAAGATGCTCTATTTTTGCGCCTGAAAAAAAATAGTTTCAGGTACGTGTATCAGAAAGAATATCATTTATCCGGAATAATGCATATAACCGGAAAAATCTAAGTGTCGATGACAAAACCTAAGAAAAAAAAGACCTTTAAACAATGGATAGGTGTCGCTCACCTTTGGCTCGGACTAACATCCGGGCTTATTGTTTTATTCCTTAGCATAACCGGGTGCATATATGTATTTAGCGTGGAGATACAGGACTGGCAACGTGAGGAAGCCATATATGTTCCCCAGGTAAAGGAAACAAGGATACCGCTAAGCACTATCTGGAAGGATACTAAAAAAGCACTCGGCGACACCATTGTAATGAACGATGTGCACGTTTATAAAGACCAGACAAAGTCATTGGAATTTCATTGCTATAAAGCCAGTGAAAATACCGATGCCTTTTGGTATTCTGATGCCATAGACTATTACTATAAAGTATATGTAGATCCTTACACAGGGAAAGTGCTTGCCATTTATGATGAGGAGAGAGATTTCTTTAACATCGTAAAAATGCTGCACTGGAGCTTTATGATCAACCACCCTATCGGTCAGCAGATAACGGGATGGGCAACCTTTATTTTTGTTATCATGCTTATTACTGGCATCATTTTATGGTGGCCAAAAAACAAGGCCGCTAGAAAACAGCGTTTTTGGTTTAAATGGAAAGACAGCACAAAATGGAGGAGAAAAAACTACGATCTGCATAACATCTTTGGTTTCTATGTAGCATCAGTAGCAATAATAATGGCATTTACTGGAATGGTATGGGCGTTTACATGGTTTCAGTCCCTAGTATATGTAGCAGGATCGTTAAGCATCACCCCTCCTGAAGCATTAGCTGAAAAATCGGTAGTAACCAATGGCGACAAAGACATTGCCTTTGATAAAGCAGCCGAATTTACAAAACTGAAATACAAAGATGCAGACGCTTTTAGTATCGGTAAACCGGCAGATACCGCTACTACAGGCGTAATTGATGTTTACATACAGCAATATCCCGGCAAGTACTATGTGTACCACAGTGCCCAATTTGACCAGTACACGGGCAAGTTCCTTAAAGAAAAACTGCATAAAGACAAGAACTTCGGAGAGAAGCTTATTACGGCTAACTACGATATTCATGTAGGTGCCATATTGGGTCTTCCGGGTAAAATACTTGTGTTTATTGCCAGCTTTATATGCATGCTGCTGCCAATATCAGGCTTTTTAATATGGTGGGGCCGTACCAATAAAAAAAAGGCTAAGAAAGCCTAAAACAATACAAAATAAAAAAGGCTGTAAGTTATCTTACAGCCTTTTCCAAAATAAATAATAGTTATACTATTTATTTACCACAACAGCATCTGGTGCCCACTTCTTAACTTCAGCAACTCTGCTGTCGGCAAAGTCCACTTCGTTTAAAACAGCTCCCGTCCAAAAAAACCATTTCCCGGTCTTTTGTCCGTTAGCATATTCTCCCATGGATTGTTTTGTTCCGTTTTCGTTAAAAGCAGTCCAGCTTCCGTGCAGTTTACCGTCTTTGTAAAAACCTTCTTGTTTAATGTTACCGTTCTCGTAATAATAAGTGGCTTTTACTATATTGTTCTCTACAGAGAATTTATGATCGTTTGTTTGAGTTTGGGCAGATAACACACCTGCTGACAGCAGCAATCCGGCAAATAATATCTTTTTCATATCAGTTTTGTGTTTTAAAGTTGTAATTAGTATCAATCTCTATAACAAATTTATAGAATTAAATTTACACAAAAGACACAATTACGTAACAATTTGGTAACATACATGAAAACTTAACATTGGAAAATTGTAAAATCTGCGTAAACACCAATAATAACTAGTGTTTACAACGATATGCGCAAAATAGCATTTTTCTAATTTTTCCGTTTTTATGCTGTATAAAATGCACTTCAAAGACTGTTATAAAACAAAAAACCACGCCTGAACGTGGTTTGGTAACATTAACTTAACATTGTATTTTTCTTATTTAAGCAGTGTATCAAGTTGTGCTGTAAGTTCCGGATCTGATGGGCGTTTAGCATTAGCATCAACAACTTTTCCATCAGGGCCTATAAGAATAAATCTTGGTATAGAGGTAACCCCGAATGCCTGAGCAAATGATGAACTCCAGTCTTTATCTGCAAAAAGCTGAACGCCGCCAAGAGATTTCTCAGTTACCATTTTTTTCCATTTCTCATGGTCTTTAACCTGGTCGATAGAAATACTAACGAACTCGATTTTCTTACCGTGGTACTTCTCTTCTACTTTTTGTAAAAAAGGAATTTCCTGACGGCATGGTCCACACCATGTAGCCCACATATCGATGTAAACATATTTACCTTTAAAATCTTCTAGTTTTGTAGTACCGCCTTTAAAGTTTTCGTAAGCGAAAGAAGGTGAAGGCTGACCTATCATTTTAGCTGCTTTAGCCGCCTGCTCTGCTTCTGCAGCTATCTGCTGTTTCTGACCTGCTAATTGCTGTGTAAGTACCGTACGGAAAGTTAAATCCAATGCTGGGTCTTTAAGGTCACTTTCGCTTTTCGTCAAAAAGTCATTGATCAATTTAGTTTGTTCTGCCGGATCGGTAACTTTACCTATCTTCTCACCAAAAGCTTCCTGGTCAAGCGCCATTTTAGCTAAAAGGTTGTTTTCTTTTTCACCTTTACCTTTATACTTGATAGATTCATCAAACATCTTGGCATCCATTGTAAGGGCAAGGTCAAAACCTGGCTTAAGGTACAATGATGTTGTTTCGGCACCGTCAAATAACTGGTAGAAACCAGGGTCTGCAGGAAACTCACCCTTAAATTCGCCTTTAGCGTTAGATGTCATTACCTTAATAATATTACGCTGGCCGCGTATTTTTAATGTGTCGCTGTTACGGTTCTGTATTTTCGCCGTAAATTTTACGTCTTGTGCGTATGCTCCACCTGCAAAAGCAAAAAGAAGCAGCAATGCAATTTTTTTCATGTTTTAGGTTTTTGTTGATGGTATAAAGATATTCAATAGCATTAAAAGTATAACACGAGGTTAATATTTTAACAATCTTATCTAAAAAGCTCAAATTGGGCAGACTTTTTGTGCATTTACACTTAAATTGCTATGCCTGCCAAAACTTTATAAACGGAATAAAGCATTATTTATGAAAACACTGCCTTACTATTTTATTAAAGAAAAAGCATTATACCTTGTTTTTACCATTGTATTTTTAGTTTCCTGTAAAGGAAAAGTTGAAACTGTAAATGTAGAAAACAGGTATTCTCTTGATGTGCCGGCCGACTTTAAACAGGTAAAAGACCTTAATGAAGAAGCATCATTACAATATCAGAATGCATTAAAGGAACTATACGTAATCGTAATTGACGAACCCAAATCGCAACTTACAAAGGCTATTGACGAAAATGAGCTGCAAGACACCTACAGTAATACACTGGAAGGCTATTCTAAATTGATTACAGATGGAATGGATGCTTCTATCTCCATTAAAAAGATGCCCGATTTTGTAAACAAGACTATCAATGGGTTAAAAGCACGGGAGCTTTCTTTTGAAGGGCTTTCATCGGGTAACCGTGTGTACTGGAAGCTTGCTTTTATTGAAGGCAATAACCGGTATTATCAAATTATGGTATGGACGCTCGCCGACAATCACAAGAAACATGAAAAAGAAATGCAGGCTATTATAAACTCCTTTAAAGAGACCGATAAAAGCAAAAATTAATACTAGGCAATGTTTTTTGTGCTTTGTAAACATTAGTTGCTAAATTTGCACTTCAAAATTTTATCAAGTAATGTATAGAAGCCATAATTGTGGAGAGCTTACAGCTTCACATATCAACCAGGAAGTAACATTAGCCGGATGGGTGCAAAAATCGCGTAACAAGGGGTTCCTTATATGGGTAGACCTACGAGATCGTTACGGTGTAACACAATTAATTTTTGATGAGGCACGTACACAAAAAGAAGTTTTTGAAAAGGCCGCTACATTAGGACGTGAATTTGTTATTCAGGTTAAAGGTACTGTTATAGAGCGTGAATCTAAAAACGCAGGCATGGCTACCGGAGATGTAGAGATCCTGGTAAGTGAGCTTACTATACTTAATGCATCAATTGTACCTCCTTTCACTATAGAAGACGAAACCGATGGTGGTGAAGATATCCGTATGAAATACCGTTATCTTGACATTCGCCGTAACCCGGTAAAAAATAGCCTTCTTTTCCGTCACAAAGTGGCTATGGAAGTAAGGAACTATCTTTCGACACAAGGTTTTGTAGAGGTAGAAACACCTGTACTTATTAAGTCTACACCGGAAGGCGCACGTGACTTTGTTGTGCCTTCACGTATGAACCCGGGTCAGTTTTACGCGTTACCGCAATCACCACAAACATTTAAGCAATTGCTTATGGTAGGTGGTATGGATAAATATTTCCAGATCGTGAAATGTTTCCGTGATGAAGATTTACGTGCCGACCGCCAGCCTGAGTTTACACAGATTGACTGTGAAATGGCTTTTGTTGAGCAGGAAGATATTATTGGTGTATTTGAAGGGCTTGCCAGCCACCTTCTTAAAGAAGTTAAAGGTATTGACACCGGAAAATTCCCGAGGATGACCTATGACGAAGCCATGAGAAAATATGGTAACGACAAACCGGATATCCGTTTCGGAATGGAATTTGGAGAACTAAACGAAGTAACACAACATAAAGATTTTGCAGTATTTAATACTTCAGAACTTGTAGTTGGTATTGCAGTACCGGGCGCTGCTACTTACACACGTAAGGAAATAGACGGGCTTATCGAGTGGGTAAAACGCCCTCAGGTAGGTGCAAGCGGTATGGTATATGCAAAATATGAGGCAGATGGCTCAATAAAATCATCTGTAGATAAATTCTACGATCAGGAAGACCTTAAGAAATGGGCAGAGATTACAGGTGCGCAACCGGGCGACCTTATATTAGTACTTTCGGGAGATGCGTTTAAAACACGTACCCGCCTTAGCGCATTGCGTATGGAACTTGCTACACGCCTTGGCCTAAGAAACCCTGAAGTATTTGCTCCGCTATGGGTTGTAGATTTCCCTCTGTTAGAGTGGGATGAAGACAGTGAGCGTTTCCACGCGATGCACCACCCATTTACGTCGCCTAAGCCGGAAGATATTGCACTTCTTGAAACAAACCCTGGCGCTGTAAGGGCTAATGCGTATGACCTTGTACTTAACGGTAACGAAATAGGCGGAGGATCTATCAGGATTCATGATAAAGCTACGCAGGCACTTATGTTTAAATACCTGGGCTTTACTGAAGAACAGGCTAAAGCACAGTTTGGTTTCCTTATGGATGCCTTCCAGTACGGAGCACCGCCACACGGTGGTCTTGCCTTCGGTTTTGACAGGCTTGTTGCGATACTTGGCGGACAGGAAACTATTCGTGATTTTATTGCATTCCCTAAAAACAATTCGGGCCGTGATGTAATGATCGATGCACCATCTGTTATTGATGAAGCACAGCTTACAGAACTTAGCATTAAAACGAATGTAGCGCAGTAAGCTATTTTATGATATTACAAAGGCAGCACAATGTGCTGCCTTTTCTTTTTATAGGTTCTCAGTATCTTCGAGATTAATTTCTTTTTGGATGATTTTACCAGAATTCTTTCTTTCTGATTTAAGTTCTCCGGCCTTCCATTTCCCATAATAATTAGCTCCCCTTAAACTCCTTTCAGCCAAACCGGAACCCTGCCGAACCATCATGCCATTGAACCGGCAATCTTCATATGGACAATTGTGTTTAGAATAAACACCAAAATTACGGTGCTTAATACGTTTGTCTTTTAGTGTCTTTTCCTGATAACTCCACAAATCTACCCACATCTGGTGAGTATCACCTTCTGTCAACTCCTGCCCTATAGTACTAACACCAATATACGTTTCAGGATCTTTTATCTGTAAGAAATCAAACTGCTTTTTAAAAAAAGAATGTGCATACTCCCTAACCTCAATTTTTTGTTCTGTATCCAGCTTTTCATTTTCTGTTAGCGAACGATAAAGACCCAGCGTATTAAAGTCGGTATATTTTTTATGGTTCTCTATACAATCAAAGTACTCTTTAAAAGTAAACGTGTTGAATTTTCTATCTATTTTCATACATCATATTTTTTTCCAGATTGTAAAAATAGTAATACTTTCGCCTCGTAATTCAATCAATCATAATCAAATGAAAAAACTATTACTTACCCTGGCGCTTTCAGCATCGTTCTTTGCATCGGCACAAAACAATCTAAAATTTAGCTTTAATGCCGGGGCTACATTATCTGATGTTAGAGGTAATGAAGAACTTGACCGTTACAAAAACGCATTAGACTACCTTGTTGGCTTGTCTTTAGAACTTCCTTTAAATGATAACTTTTCGGTATTTGCTAATGTAAACTACGAAAGGAAAAGTTTTGTACAAAAGATACAATTTGAGTCCGGAGGGTTTGATCCTGTAATAAACCCTGATAATATTGACAAAGCTAATTTAAGAGGAACACTTCAATACATATCTGTTCCGATAAACGTTAAGTATTACTTTGGCACTAAGAAAAACTTTTATGTTCATGCAGGACCATATACAGCCGTGTTTATAGATGATAAATTTAAATTTAACGGTGACGAAGTACGGGAACTTACCGGCAGCAGCGATTTTAAAACGCTTGATTTTGGAATTACAGCCGGAGCAGGCGCACAATTTAGCCTCGACCCGAAACATAACCTAAGTATTGGCGTGAGAAACAACCTGGGCCTTGCTAACGTTAGTAAGATGGGCGCAGATGTACGAACAAATGCATTAAATCTGGTTATTATATTCGAATCTATACTGTAACAATTTCTTTAAATAAGAAGACTCGCAATTGAGGAGCTTTTCTTGCAATTTTGACAACTTAAGTTTCGATATAAACCTGCAAATAAGCCTAATTTACAAAAGCATCTGCTATAATCGAAAACTGGAAAACCAAAAATACCTTATTGCTTACAAATGAAGAATAGTAAATTCAGGAATATTTTGAATGATTGACAAAATACTATCAATACTGTTTTTAATTATCAGTTAAACAAATTTATATTAACTTTTTTAACTCATAATTTCATTATATCATAATTAATTTTATCTTTGATTATTATTAATTATTTTTTATTATACCAAATGCGAACAGGCAAAGTTAAATTTTTCATTGAATCCAAAGGTTATGGATTCATTACTGACGACGAAACAGGAAAAGACATTTTCGTTCATGCTACAGGTCTAAACGCAGAAAATCTGCAGGAAGGCGACAAAGTTAGTTTTGTAGAAGAAGAAGGAAAAAAAGGCAAAGTAGCTGCTAAAGTCGCAGCACTTTAAGCCATATATAGTATCTACCAACCAACCTTTAAGCTAAATTAAACCGCCCTATTGGACGGTTTTTTAGTATAAAATCATTTCGAAATATAATTTTTTTACTCTTTTATTAAGATATCCTTAACAATCTTAAATTTATAGGGTAAGTTCCTTAGCAAGTCTGCAATTATTACCAAATCCAAATTTATTTAGAACCAATAAAAATTAAGGTTTTATTCCTTTTCTCTCAAAAAAACGTTGAGTTTCTTCATCAGCGAGCGTTATATTTGTGAATTGTTTTTAAATTAAACATTAGCTATGCAGACAAATCAGGCAGATTATTTTCCAATATTAATGCAAATGCTTCTTGCAGTTGGATTTGTGGCCGGCACCATATTCGTGTCTGGCAAACTGGGACCTCAAAGAAATTCGGTTAACAAAGACAAGAATTTTGAGTGTGGTATAGAATCAGTTGGTAATGCGCGTATACCGTTCTCGGTAAAATACTTCCTGGTAGCTATACTTTTCGTATTATTTGATGTTGAAGTAATATTCATGTACCCATGGGCGGTTAACTTCCGTACAATGGGTGTGGAAGGACTTATAAAAATGGGAATCTTTATGACGCTTCTTGTAGTAGGATTTTTCTACGTGATGAAGAAAAAAGGTTTGGAGTGGGAATAAATGAAGGAGGAATGGGTATGATTTTTGAAATTAATACCCTGATAATCAAAAACTAAATTTACAATGAGCAATTCATCAGACATAAAATTAGTCGACGCTCCCGACGGATACGAAGGGAACGGCTTTTTTGCAACTAAACTGGATACGGTTGTAGGTATGGCACGTGCCAACTCACTTTGGCCACTGCCTTTTGCAACTTCATGCTGTGGTATAGAATTCATGGCAACAATGGCGGCACACTATGATGTGGCGCGTTTCGGATCGGAACGTATGAGTTTTTCGCCACGCCAGGCAGATATGCTTTTGGTTATGGGAACCATCGCTAAAAAAATGGCACCAATTTTACGCCAGGTATACGAACAGATGGCTGAACCAAGATGGGTTATCGCTGTAGGCGCATGTGCATCTTCAGGTGGTATTTTTGATACGTACTCTGTACTTCAGGGTATAGACAAAGTAATTCCTGTAGACGTTTATGTACCGGGATGCCCTCCAAGGCCGGAGCAGATATTGGACGGTATCATGAAACTTCAGGATATTGTACGATCTGAATCAGTTAGAAGAAGAAGCTCTGAAGAGTACAAAGAACTATTGGCTTCTTATAATATTTCATAAGTTAAAAATGGCTTTAGAAACAACAGTTATACAGGATAAACTTACCGGACAGTTCGGTGAACATGTTACCGGCTTTATCCAGCAACACGATATATTTTCTTTTGAAGTAGCTCCGGACGCAATGTCTGAAGTTATGGGTTTCCTTAAAAACGACACTGTGCTTCGTTTCAACTTCCTTACTGATGTTTGCGGGGTACACTACCCAGATTCTGAAAAAGACAGGCAGTTTGCTGTTGTATACCACATGCACAACTGGTATGACAACGTAAGGATTCGCTTTAAATGTTTCCTTAACGGAGATAACCCTGAAATTGCTACGGCTACCGAGCATTTTTTAGGTGCCAACTGGCAGGAGCGCGAAACGTATGATTTCTTCGGGATTATATTTAAAGGCCACCCTCAGTTGAAAAGAATTTTGAACATGGATGAGATGACCTCTTTCCCGATGCGTAAGGAATTCCCGATGGAAGACGGAGGAAGAACCGACAAAGATGACCGTTTCTTTGGCCGTACGCAGGATAACTGTTAATTAATGAAGAACAAGGAACAAATTTTTATATAAAATGTCAGACCTGTTATTACCACCAGAGCATCGCTATGCCAAGATGATCGAGCAGAAGCAGAATGAAGACGGCAGCGAGCTTTCTATACTTAACCTTGGGCCTACACACCCTGCAACCCACGGTATCTTTCAGAACATCCTTTTAATGGATGGTGAGAGGATTCTTGATGGCGAAGGAACTGTTGGCTACATTCACCGTGCGTTTGAGAAAATTGCCGAAAACAGGCCGTTTTACCAGGTTACCCCGCTTACCGACAGGATGAACTACTGTTCTTCTCCTATCAACAATATGGGATGGTGGATGACACTTGAAAAAGTTCTTGATATTGAAGTTCCTAAAAGAGTGCAGTACCTAAGGGTAATTGTAATGGAGTTGGCGCGTATTGCCGACCACATTATCTGTAACTCGGTATTGGGTGTAGATACGGGTGCCCTTACGGGTTTCCTTTACGTGTTTCAGTACAGGGAAAAAATTTACGAAATTTACGAAGAGATATGCGGTGCACGCCTTACCACTAACATGGGAAGGATTGGCGGTTTTGAAAGAGACTGGAGCCCTGCTGCTTTTAGAAAAATAAACGAATTCCTAGACGAATTCCCTAAAATATGGACGGAGTTTGAAAGCCTGCTTTCACGAAACAGGATCTTTATGGACCGTACCATTGATGTTGGACCTATATCTGCCGAAAGGGCAATGAGCTACGGCTTTACAGGGCCTAACCTTCGTGCTGCCGGTGTAGATTATGACATTCGTGTTATGCAGCCGTACAGCTCTTACGAAGATTTTGAATTCAACGTTCCTGTTGGAAAATCGGGCGATACGTATGACAGGTTCTGCGTTCGTAATGCCGAAGTTTGGGAAAGCTTAAGCATTATCCGCCAGGCTCTGGAAAAACTTCCAGAAGGGCCTTTCCATGCTAACGTGCCTGATTATTACCTTCCTCCAAAAGAAGAGGTTTATAACAACATGGAAGCACTTATCTATCACTTTAAAATTGTAATGGGCGAAGTGCCGGTACCTAAAACCGAAGTATACCACGCGGTAGAAGGCGGTAACGGAGAACTTGGCTTTTACCTTATAACAGACGGAAGCCGTACTGCCTACAGGCTACACTTCCGCAGGCCTTGTTTTATTTATTACCAGGCCTTTAACGAAATGGTAAAAGGACAGATGCTTTCTGATGCCATTGCAACATTATCCAGCCTGAATGTTATTGCAGGCGAACTAGACGCTTAAGATTATGGAAATTTCACACGCAAAACAGGTTATAAATATAGATGCTAAGCTTACTGAGCGTATCAATGAGCTGATTAGCCACTATCCTGAAGATAAAAGAAAATCGGCATTGCTGCCTGTGCTTCACGAAGTGCAGGATGCGCACGAAAACTGGCTGAGCATTGAGCTTCAGGACAAAGTTGCCGAAATTCTGAATATCAAGCCAATTGAGGTATACGAGGTTGTATCGTTTTACACCATGTACAACCAAAAGCCTATTGGTAAATATATGTTTGAGTTTTGCAGGACTTCATGCTGCGCGATACGCGGGGCAGAAAACCTGATGGACTATACTTGTGAGAAACTGGGCGTTAAAGAAGGCGAAACAACTTCCGACGGTATGTTTACCGTTGTTGGTGTTGAGTGCCTTGGCGCATGCGGCTATGCCCCTATGCTTCAGCTGGGTGATTATTACAGGGAGAACCTGACAAAAGAGAAAGTAGATGCGCTTATTGACGAGTGCAGAAACGGACAGGTTAATTTACACTAATTAGAGACCATTCCAAGAAACAATGGCTATGAAAATATTATTAGAGCACGCAAACGTACCGGGGATAAAAACCTACGAAGTGTACCGCCAGCATGGCGGCTACCGATCGGTAGAGAAAGCACTTAAGGCTATGACCCCTGATGAAGTGGTTGAAGAAGTTAAGACTTCGGGACTTAGAGGCCGTGGTGGAGCAGGTTTCCCTACAGGTATGAAATGGAGTTTTATCGACAAAAAATCGGGTAAGCCAAGACATTTGGTTTGCAACGCCGATGAGTCTGAACCGGGCACGTTTAAAGACCGTTTCCTTATGGAGTACATTCCGCACCTTTTAATTGAAGGTATGGTTACTTCAAGCTACGCTCTTGGATGCAACTTATCATATATCTACATCCGTGGTGAATATATGTGGGTTTACCGCATATTAGAGAAAGCCATTAAAGAAGCATATGCTGCCGGATGGTTAGGTAAAAACATACTGGGTACAGGTTACGACCTGGACCTTCACGTTCACTGTGGTGCAGGAGCTTACATTTGTGGTGAGGAAACTGCCCTTATAGAATCGCTTGAAGGCAAAAGAGGTAACCCAAGGATTAAGCCACCATTCCCTGCTATCAGCGGATTGTGGACTAACCCTACTGTGGTAAACAACGTAGAGTCTATCTCTGCTGTGCCATGGATCGTGAACAACACAGGTGCAGAATATGCTAAAGTTGGTGTGGGCCGTTCTACAGGAACGAAACTTATATCGGCTTCAGGGCATATTAAAAACCCGGGGGTTTACGAAATTGAGATGGGTCTTACTGTAGAGGAGTTTATGAACTCTGACCAGTACCTTGGCGGGATGATGGATGACAGGCCTTTAAAGGGACTTATTCCGGGAGGTTCTTCGGTGCCGATTCTTCCTGCACACCTTATTTATAAAACAGCAGCAGGCGAAGACCGCCTTATGACATATGAATCGTTAGCCGACGGTGGCTTTGCTACCGGATCGTCTATGGGTTCGGGAGGTTTTATAGTGTATAACGACACTACTTGTGTAGTGCGTAACACTTGGAACTTTTCACGCTTTTACCATCACGAAAGCTGTGGGCAGTGCTCACCATGCCGTGAAGGTACAGGATGGATGGAAAAAGTACTGCACCGTATTGAAAACGGCCATGGCCGTGAAGAAGATATTGATCTTCTTTGGGATATACAGCGCAAAATTGAAGGTAATACGATATGCCCTCTTGGTGATGCAGCAGCATGGCCGGTAGCAGCAGCGATACGCCACTTTAGGGACGAGTTTGAATACCACGTTCGTTTCCCTGAAAAAATAAAAAACAGAGACCACTTTGTTGCAGAGCCTTTTGAAAAGGTAAAACACCTGGTGGCGAAACAAGTAGTTTAAGGAGTATAAAGTTAAAAGTCGAAAGTCATAAAGTCACGCGCTTTACAGCTTTCAAACAGCATAAAGATGAAAGTATCAATAGACGGACAGGAGATAGACGTAGAACCGGGGACCACCATCCTGCAGGCTGCGCGAATGATAGGCGGGGAATCTGTACCGCCCGCAATGTGCTACTACTCTAAACTTAAAGGGAGCGGTGGTAAATGCCGTTGCTGCCTTGTAGAAGTTTCTAAGGGTAGTGAAGCAGATCCACGACCTATGCCAAAACTGGTAGCATCATGTGTTACAGGTGTTATGGACGGTATGGAGGTAAAAAGCATTACTTCTGAAAGGGTTATAGATGCCCGTAAATCGGTTACAGAATTCCTTTTAATAAACCACCCGTTGGATTGCCCTGTGTGCGACCAGGCCGGTGAGTGCGACCTGCAGAACCTAAGCTTTAAGAACGGTTCTTCTAAAACGCGCTTTATTGAAGAGAAACGTACGTTTGCACCCGAGAACATTGGCGACAAGATTCAGCTTCATATGAACCGTTGCATCCTGTGCTACCGTTGTGTCATGACTGCCGACCAGCTTACCGATAACCGTGTACACGGTGTATTGAACAGAGGCGATCATTCGCAAATTTCTACAGCTATATCTAAAGCTATTGATAATGAGTTTTCAGGAAACATGATCGATGTGTGCCCTGTTGGAGCTCTTACAGATAAAACATTCCGCTTTAAGCAAAGAGTATGGTTCAACAAACCATACAACGCGCACAGGGATTGTGATAAATGCTGCGGAAAAACAACACTTTGGATGTTTGGTGAAGAGATACAAAGGGTTACGGCACGTAAAGATGTTTACCACGAAGTGGAAGAATTTATCTGTAACGAATGCCGTTTTGACCACAAAGACCCTAAAGACTGGGTAATTGAAGGCCCGAGGAAATTTGAGAAAGATTCTGTTATCAACCAAAATAACTATACACGTAAACTGGATACAGTAACTATTGAAACTGAGAAAAATATCCTATTAGGCCGTGACCAGGACAGGAAGAAAATAAGTATGCCTGCCATTCCGCTTAAAAAAGACGAAGTACAGGTATTTAAAGAAGGAAATATATAACTATGGATCAGGCAATAATTATAGAAAAAGGTATTTTCATCATAGTAATCTTTGCAATCACTATGCTTTTTGCCATGTACGAAACACTGGCAGAACGTAAAATTGCTGCATGGCTTCAGGATCGTATAGGTCCTAACCGTGCCGGTAAAGGCGGTATCCTTCAGCCCTTGGCCGATGGTTTGAAACTTTTCTCTAAAGAAGAGTTCTTTCCTAACACGCCAAACAGGTTCCTTTTCATAGCAGGGCCTGCTATATCTATGAGTACAGCACTTATGACGAGTGCCGTAATACCGTGGGGTGACAAATTGCACATTTTTGGGCGTGATGTTATCCTTCAGGCTACAGATATTGATGTTGCCATGCTTTATGTATTTGGCGTACTGTCTGTTGGTGTATACGGAATCATGATTGGCGGATGGGCTTCTAACAACAAATTCTCGCTTATGAGTGCTATGCGTGCTTCATCACAAATGATATCGTATGAGGTGCCTATGGGTCTTTCGCTTATTGCACTTACAATGATGACGGATTCATTAAGCCTTCGCGAAATATCGGCAGGTCAGCATGGGATGGACTGGAATGTATTCTACCAGCCTGTTGGTTTTCTAATCTTCCTTGTATGTTCTTTCGCAGAAACTAACCGTACCCCGTTTGACTTAGCCGAATGTGAGGCTGAGCTTATCGGCGGTTACCATACCGAATATTCATCAATGAAAATGGGCTTTTACCTGTTTGCTGAATACGCAAGTATGTTTATATCGTCTACCATATTAGCAGTACTTTACTTTGGTGCCTATAACTATCCTGGTATGGACTGGGTTTCTGAAACGCTTGGTGCTAACACTGCTAACGTTATTGGAATATTTGTATTGTTCGCTAAAATATGTGCTTTCATATTCTTTTATATGTGGGTACGCTGGACAATACCTCGTTTCCGTTATGACCAACTGATGCGACTGGGCTGGAAAATGCTTATTCCTCTAGCTATAGCAAACATTATCATTACAGGAATTGTAATATTAATAAGCGACGGTAAACTTTAATTAAGTACGAAGAAACGCCTTAGGGCAAAAAAAATAGTATAATGTCAATAGAAACCATATCATTATCGGGAAGGAAAAAGGAGGTATCTAACAAAAAGATGACCTTTTTGGAAAGCCTTTACCTTGTAGCGATCTTTAAGGGATTGTTTATTACGATCCGACATTTATTTACAAGGAAGGTAACTATTAAATACCCTGAACAGACAAGGGAACTTAGCCCTGTATACCGCGGACAGCACATGCTTATGCGTGATGACGAAGGCCGTGAGCGTTGTACTGCATGTGGGCTTTGTGCTCTTTCATGCCCTGCGGAAGCAATTACCATGAAAGCAGACGAAAGAAAGCCGGATGAAATGCACCTTTACAGGGAAGAGAAATATGCTTCTATCTATGAGATAAACATGCTTCGCTGTATTTTTTGCGGATTGTGTGAAGAGGCTTGCCCTAAACAGGCAATCTACCTAACCAAATCTAGGGTAATGGTAAAATCAAGCAGCGACAGGGAAGACTTTATTTATGGTAAAGACAAACTGGTTATGCCTCTTGATATGGCTATTAACAACACTAAACCTCAAATGGCGAACTAAGATGCTTCTAACTATATTTTATATTCTATCGGCCATTACATTAGCAACTGCGTTTTTGACCATCTTTAGCAAAAACCCTATTCACAGTGCTATTTACCTTGTAATATGCTTCTTTTCTGTTGCCGGGCATTACCTAATGTTCAATGCACAGTTCTTAGCAATTGTACACGTTATTGTGTACTCGGGAGCTATCATGATCCTTATGCTGTTTACGATAATGCTTATGAACCTTAATAAGGAAGACGAAAAAAATAAATCCATGCTTTCGCGTATTGCTGCTGTAGTTTCTTTTTGCCTTGTGGCATTTGTGTTACTGGCAACCTTTATGAAAGCACAGCCCGCTATTACAAAATATGAAGTATCGGGTCAGGATTACCAGTCGATAAAAGTATTGGGTCAGGTATTGCTTAACGAATACATGGTTCCGTTCGAGTTTGCATCGGTACTATTGCTTGTATCTATGATAGGAGCGGTATTGTTATCTAAAAAAGAACACATCAATAACTAATATGGAAAATATATTACAGGAAATAGGCATTGAGAATTACATCTATCTTTCCACATTATTGTTTTGTGTAGGTGTATTCGGTGTACTTTTCAGAAGGAATGCTATCGTAATGTTCATGTCTATAGAGATTATGCTTAATGCAGTTAACCTATTACTGGTTGCTTTCTCTACATACCATCAGGATGCGCAGGGCCAGGTATTTGTATTCTTCTCTATGGCAGTTGCCGCAGCAGAGGTTGCAATAGGACTTGCCATACTTGTAGCGGTTTACAGGAATCTGAGCAATATTGATATAGATAATTTAAAAAATTTAAAAGGATAGCGCCTAATGGATACAAATTTGGCTTTACTATTATTATTAGCCCCGTTCGCCGGCTTCTTGCTTAATATTTTCTTCGGAAAAAAACTGGGCAAAACCGCTTCGGGAACATTAGGAACTCTTGCAGTTACGGCATCTTTTGTTGTAACCCTAACTTTTTTCCTTCAGGTAATCAATACAGGAAAACCTGTAATACTCGACCTTTTTGAGTGGCTTACGTTAGCCAACTTTAAGGTAAACTTTGGTTTCCAGTTAGATCAGCTTTCACTATTATGGTTAATGTTTGTTACCGGTATTGGTACGCTTATCCATATTTACTCTATAAGCTATATGCATGACGATGAAAACATGCATAAATTCTTTGCTTACCTAAACCTGTTCGTTTTCTTTATGATTACGCTTGTAATGGGAAGCAACTTACTAATAATGTTTATTGGCTGGGAAGGCGTTGGGCTTTGCTCCTACCTTCTTATCGGGTTTTGGTACAAAAACCAGGATTATAATGATGCTGCCAAGAAAGCATTTATCATGAACCGTATTGGCGACCTTGGTTTCCTTATCGGTATCTTCATAATCGGTTACCTTTTCCATTCGGTAGATTATAACACTATCAACGCTGCACTTTCTTCAGGACAGAAAATAGATATGGCATGGTTAAGCGTTGCCGCATTGTGCCTTTTCATTGGTGCTTGTGGTAAAAGTGCGCAGATACCATTATATACATGGTTACCCGATGCGATGGCAGGACCAACACCTGTGTCGGCACTTATTCACGCTGCAACGATGGTAACAGCTGGTATCTTTATGATCACAAGGATGAACTTCCTTTTCAACCTGGCCCCGGATGTTCAGGACATCATTGCTATTGTGGGCGCGGTAACATCGCTTATTGCGGCAGCAATCGGACTGGTTCAGAATGATATTAAAAAAGTACTGGCATATTCAACAGTATCTCAGTTAGGTTTAATGTTCCTTGCTCTTGGGCTTGGGGCTTATGAAATTGCTGTTTTCCACGTAATAACACACGCATTCTTTAAAGCGTGTCTTTTCCTTGGATCGGGATCTGTTATTCACGCACTTCACGGAGAACAGGATATGCGTAATATGGGCGGACTGAAAAAAGTAATGAAAATTACATTCATCACCTTCCTTATCTCTACACTTGCTATTTCCGGTTTACCGCCATTCTCAGGTTTCTTCTCTAAAGACGAGATCTTAATGACGGCTTTCCACCACAATAAAGCACTTTGGGTTATTGCTTCACTGGCATCCATTATGACGGCTTTCTATATGTTCCGTTTACTTTACCTTACTTTCTTTAAAGAATTTAGAGGTACAGATGAACAAAAACATCATCTGCATGAATCTCCGGCACTTATAACTTTACCGCTAATCATCCTTGCTATACTGGCTCTTATTGGTGGTGCAATTAGCCTTCCTACCGGAAGCTGGTTAAACAGTTACCTGGCGCCTGTACTGGCAAAGCCGGCAGAACACCATCATTTAGACGGAACTGCTTATATGCTTATGGGTATTGCTGTTGTAGGGGCACTTGTAGGTATTGGTATTGCGTATGCTAAATACATTAAACAAACTAGTGTTCCTGAGCAAGACAGCGAGATTACAGGATTTACAAAAGTATTGTATAACAAATTTTATGTAGACGAGATTTACACCGCCATAATTGTAAAACCAATTTATGCAATAGGCAGCTTCTTTAAAAATGTTACCGAAGCCGCTTTCTCCGGGTTCATCTTTGGACTTGGCAAAGCCGCAAATTCGCTTGGTAACGAAGGAAAAACACTTCAGAACGGTAGTATAGGTTTTTACCTGTTTAGCTTTGTTTTGGGTGTATGCGCAATAATTGTTTATATTTTTCTGGCAAAATAATTCATAACTGATGGACATATCATTTGTACTTATTATCTTATTATTCGGGGCAGCAGCTACTTTCTTTGTAGGCGATAAGTGGGCCTCTAAAGCAGCACTTATTTTTAGTACTGCCGCTTTTGCAGCCTCTGTTTACATTGGCTACCTATACTATCAGGGCGAAATTGTTAGTTTTACACACGAGTGGATAAGGCTTCCACGTATTGTAATAGACCTGGAAGTTGATGGTCTTTCGTTAGTAATGCTATTGCTAACAACATCACTTACACCAATAATTATACTTACAACATTTAAAAATACTTTTGTAAAAGCGAAGTCTTTTTACGCGCTGATATTATTCATGGCATTTGCTATGGCGGGTACTTTTCTTTCTGCTGACGGATTTGTATACTATATCTTCTGGGAACTTTCTCTAATTCCTATTTACTTTATATCACTTATATGGGGTAACGGCGATTATGAAGCAAGGAAAAAAGCGGTAGTTAAATTCTTTATCTACACGTTTGCCGGATCGCTTTTTATGCTTGCTGCATTTCTTTACCTGTATCAAAGAACAGGTTCATTCTTAAGCATACACTTATACAAAGCATTTCTTACTGAAAACGAGCAGTTTTTTATATTCATAGCTTTCTTTCTGGCTTATGCCATTAAAATTCCGATTATACCTTTCCATACATGGCAGGCGGATGTGTATCAAAAGTCGCCATCGGCAGGGACAATGCTATTATCGGGTATTATGCTAAAAATGGCAATATACAGTATCATCAGGTGGCAGTTGCCAATAGCACCAAAACCTGCCGCTGAATTAATGTATGTTTTTGTTGGACTTAGTATTGCCGGTGTTATTTACGGATCTATATTGGCGTTAAAACAACAAGACTTAAAAAAACTTCTTGCCTATTCATCTCTTGCGCACGTTGGCCTTATAGCTGCAGGTGCTTATACACTAACACTGGACGGTCTTCGTGGTGCTGTACTGCAAATGCTGGCGCACGGTTTTGTGGTTGTAGGTTTATTTTATGCAGCCGAAGTTATATCACGTCGTTATGCTACAGGAGAGATCAGCGAAATGGGAGGTATAAGGGTACAAACCCCTAAGTTTACTTCAATGTTCATGATACTTGTTCTTGCATCGGTTGCATTACCGGCAACTTTTAACTTTGTAGGAGAATTTGAACTGCTTTACAGTATGGCACAAACTAACATTTGGTTTGCTGTAATTGCAGGTACAACAATTATACTGGGTGCTTTTTATATGCTGAGAATGTTTCAGCAGGTTATGCTTGGAGAGCACAACAGCAGGCCATTTGCCGATGTTACATTTGGTGAAGGTTTTGTTTTTGTAATCATACTTGCAGTATTGCTTTTCTTTGGTCTTTATCCTAAACCGATAGTAGACCTTATTACACCCGATTTACAAAAACTTTTACTGATAATAAACAGATAACAAGCCATATAAGATGTATACATTAATAGCTATTGCAGGATTAGGGATTATATGCCTTATAGCTGAAATTTTTAATTTAAGGAAAGCCATCGTGCCTGTAACCATTCTTGGTTTGTTTGGTACTTTAGGCCTTACAGTTTCTGAATATGGCACCCATACGAGTTTTTACAACAATATGGTTACCGTAAATAATTATTCTGTTGCTTTTAGCGGACTGTTTATTTTACTTACCATTTTTCTGATTGCACTAACTCCTGATTTTCATAAAGAACACAAAGCCAAGATATCTGACTTTGTTGCTATAAAGCTTTTCCTTTTAACAGGAGCTATAGCTATGGTTTCTTTTGGCAACCTGGCAATGTTCTTTCTTGGTATAGAGATACTTTCTATATCGCTTTATGTATTGGCAGCCAGCCAGCCTAAAAACCTTAGAAGTAACGAAGCCGGTATGAAATACTTCCTTATGGGAGCATTTGCGTCGGGGATATTATTATTTGGTATTGCACTTATTTATGGTGCAACAGGCTCGTTTGACACTGCAGTTATTTATGGTAAGATTCTGGACAAAGAAAGTTTACCCGGATGGTACTTTATAGGTATTGTAATGTTAAGCATAGGATTGCTGTTTAAAATTGCAGCAGCGCCTTTCCACTTCTGGGCTCCTGATGTGTATGAGGGTTCTCCTGCGCTTACAACGGCAACCATGAGCACACTTGCAAAAGTAGCTGCAATTGCTGCCTTCTTTAAAATAATGGTAAGCCTTAACAGGACTGTTCCAGGAAGTTATGTAACTATTATTACTATTGTTTCTATATTATCTATGACAATCGGTAACCTTACGGCATTAAGGCAAACGAATGTAAAACGTATGCTTGCTTTTTCGGGTATATCACACGCCGGATTTATGCTGATGGTTTTCTATAACCCTACAGTTACTGCGGGTACACTATTATACTACACTGCTGCGTATGCACTTGCAGGTATTGCTGCATTTGCTGTAATACTTTCTGTAACCGGAAACAGCGCCGATAAAGACAAAGAAGAAGTATTCAACTTTAACGGCCTCGGAAAAAGAAGCCCTTTAATGGCGGGCATCTTGACATGCGCGTTATTATCTATGGCGGGTATACCTATATTTTCAGGATTCTTTGCTAAAGCATTCCTTTTTAACCATGTATTCTTAACAGGCCACGTCGCTATTGTTATCATCGCAATTATAAATTCTATAATAAGTGTTGGCTATTATTTTAAACTGATATTCGCTATGTACACTCAGGAAAACATTACAGAAAAACAGCCCGTACCATTTATGTACACCGCTGTAGCAGTAGTGTCTATAGCTCTTAACATAATACTGGGTCTTTATCCATCGTTTGTGCTAGATCTTATATAAAACAAAAACTACACTAATGCAAAAAACCACCGATACACACGGTGGTTTTTTATTTTTATAGCGAATTCGTTTTGTACTACACTGCGGTATATCCGCCGTCTGCAATAATATAGCTTCCTGTTGTAAACGATGATTTATCTGAACTAAGGAATGTTACAAGATCTGCGATTTCCTGAGGTGTACCTAACCTGTTCATGCTGCTTTTACGTGCAACAGCTTCCATCATTTCTTTATTAAGATGATCTGTTAACAATGGTGTTTCAATATAACCCGGACCTACAGCATTACAACGAATGTTTTTCTCACCATACTCAACGGCAATGTTTTTTGTAAGCCCCACTACTCCATGTTTAGATGCTGTATACGCAGGGCTGTTTGGAGCAGCAACCGTACCGTGGATAGATGCAATATTTACAATACTGCCTCCACCATTTTTTTCCATTTGTTCAATCTGGTAACGGCAGGCATAAAATACGCCGTTAAGGTTAAGGGCAATTACTTTGTCCCACGCGGCGATATCATACTCTCCGGTTGGTGTAGCCGGCCCGCCCATTCCGGCGTTATTGCAGGCAATATCAAGCCTTCCGTATTTTTGTACAATAGCCTCAACCAGTTTTTTATTATCTTCAGCCAAAGATGAGTCTGCTTTTACAAAGAAAGCTTCTCCACCTGCACTTTTAATAGCTTCAACAGTTTCGTTACCGTGAGCCTCGTTTATATCTGTAATAACAACTTTTGCGCCTTCACGGGCATACGTTTCTGCAATGGCGCGGCCAATTCCAGAACCCGCTCCGGAAACAACAGCCACCTTGTCTTTAAGTAATGACATAATTTGTGTTTTTAATATTGTATCCTAAAGTTACAAAATATCTAGGCATCACTTGTATGCACAACAATACTTAACCTTGAATTTAACAATTGCTTCACAATGAAGCTTTAATTAGTGTTGAAAAGCTAGTTTTGACGCTGTAACTGGTCGTAAGTATCTTCATCATATAACATTTTAGGATGTGCCGGATCATAATAAAATTCTACACTATCACCAATAGATACGGTGGTAAAAGTAGTTTCAGCTTTATACTCACCTGTATATTCCTTTCCATCTTTACCTGTGAATTTTACCTCAAAGTGTGATGAGTATCCTTTACCCAACCTGCCATTGCTGCCGTCTCCAACGATAATTCCCTTCGCCTTTGGCCATTTTAAATGATCTTCATGCTTACAACTTACCAGACCTGCTATTATAAGCAGTAAAATAAATACCTTTTTCATATTACTATTATTTACAGTTATTGCGATTACTCATATTAATCAGTTTTCATGGTGGGTGGCCCTAAAACGTCGTAAGACTGTGTCCTGATAACTTTTCCTTTAGCGTCATAATTCTTATGGGTAACTTTTATGGCTGTTACTTCTTCCGTTTCCTTCAGCCTTCCGTTGATGTCGTAATACCTTGTCATTGCATCTCCGGTTGCTCCACTATAGTCCTGTTGCATAGTAAGCTTTCCACTGATACTGAATTCCTTTGTAGTTTTGTCGCCATTCTTTGCTACTATAATCGATCGTAGTAACGTTCCCTTCTCGTCATAATTCAGCGTTGTTTCTGTCGCCTGATCGTATGACGATATGAGTTTCCCATTTTTATATTCTTTGGTAAGAGTCTTACCGTTATTAACGGCGGTGTGGTAAATAAGTACATCATTTTCAAATACCTTTTCAGATACCGGCTTCCCCTGAGAGAAAATTTCTTCGGTACGCCTGTCTTCTTTATATTTTTTAGACATTTTCATCACGCCATTATCAAACTGGGCCTCCATTAACAACTTTCCGTCTTTATATGCCGTAAGCATTCCGTCTGCAAGATTATCTTTAAAAGGTATAGTGCCGAATATGCTACCATTTTCAATTTTCAATGTCTGGTTCAGTTTTCCGTTTGGTGCAATATAGAATGATATTTTACTATTCTCTTTTTCAAACGGCGCGCTGTAGTAGCCTGTAGCTAATGCGGTACTGTCTTTTTTAAGTATACGCATATTATAGTTATTGTCGGTGTTGCGTATTACAAGCACCTCATCTTCAGAAAGCGCTTTATAATCTTGTGCGTTAAGTATGCTCACACCTGTTACGGCCAATATCAACAATATTTTTTTCATAATGATTTAGTTTATGGCATTATCTCATCGTAGCTGTTCTCGTCTATAACATCTGCCGGATCAATGGGGTCATAATACACTGTAAGGCTATCGCCTAACGCTTTACCCGCAAAAGAGTTATCCATAATTGCGGATGTCTGCAACTTTCCGGAACAATCTTTAAACTGAATGGTAAATGTTATATTTTCGCCCTTGCCTACCCGCCCGCTGGTTTCCTTTGCCAGAATACCAGCTTGTGCTTTTATATAACTTTTATATTTTTTTCTTGTTTCATTTTGCGTAAATGTTTCAGGACCGTATTTTTTTAAATACATAAACCCTAATGCGGCAAGCACGATAAGAACGATGAATACTACTTTTGCTGTTTTACTTTGCATGCTTATTTGTTTATAATTACGTTATCCAGGTAATAGGTATTGTCCATGTAAATAAGGATGCCGGTAAATTTAAATTTGCCATTGGGCAACTCCTGATAATCATCTGTAGTGAATCTCAGTGTGCTATTGTCAAAATCCTTATCTGCAGCAACATAATTTCTTTCTTTTTCGCCACTTAGCTTAGTAGTCTTTCCTCCAAATAAAAGATTCACCTCTATTAGTTCTTCGCCATCACAGTTAGCCTCTGTATGCACCTCCATTTTACTTTTGGCACCAAGGGTAACGTTTGCCATCATCCCGCAAAATGCCGGGTAGCCCTCTACCTCAACTAGCTTTCCGTTAAGGGATTGATCGGTTTTTAAATTCTTAATCTGTTCCGTAGTAAGCGCTTGTCCTCTTTTAGAAGGCTCTCCCTTTTTTGCACACGATAAAAAGGTGAGCACCATAAGGGCTACAAAAATTAAATTGTACAAATTTTTCATTATTCCGATTGATTAGCTGGTTGTAATTTAAGTGAGTCAAACCCTTATGATTTGATTATCAATACTAAATATTTAATAAATGTAAGTTTATCCTTAACACCCGTCTAATTATTTAGGTTTTTTTTAATACTCTCAGATCCGTATTGATTTGTTCCTATAATGACACTTCATCTACCCAAAAAGACAGTATTTATTAGCTTATTTTAACCTTTTATCCGAGGTATTACGGGGTTTGTAACTTATCTTTGATAGGCCTAAATAACACACTACATGGATAATTTAGATGCAGCACGAATGCAAATGGCATTCACCCTCATTTTTCACATTGTTTTTGCCTGTATAGGCATGGTCATGCCCTTTTTCATGGTGATTTCGCATTATAAATGGCTAAAGACCAAAAACCCAATTTTTCTTACGCTTACCAAGTCCTGGCAAAAAGGTGTTGCTATCTTTTTTGTTACCGGAGCTGTATCGGGTACTGCCCTTTCTTTCGAGCTGGGATTACTCTGGCCTAAGTTTATGATACACGCCGGACCCATTATTGGCATGCCTTTTTCTTTAGAAGGTGCCGCCTTTTTTATAGAGGCTGTTGCACTGGGCTTTTACCTTTACGGATGGAATAAACTTAACGAAAGGTTTCATTTGGTTACCGGTATTATTGTAGGTCTGTCGGGGATACTTTCGGGTATACTGGTGGTATCGGCAAATAGCTGGATGAATGCACCATCGGGCTTTGATTATATAAACGGCGAGTTTCTTAATATCGATCCGGTTAAGGCATTTCTTAACCCCGCATGGTTTACCCAGGCACTGCACATGACGCTTGCCGCCTTTGCAGCCACATCGTTTGCTGTTGCCGGTATACACGCCTGGCAGATCTATAAAAACAGAAACATTTCCCTGCACAAAGAAGCTTTTAAGATTGCTATATTGTTTGGTGCTATTGCGGCGCTACTACAACCGCTCAGTGGCGATCTGTCAGCCAAAGATATCGCACAGCGCCAGCCCGTTAAACTGGCTGCACTGGAAGCCCACTACGAAACCGAACGCGGTGCTCCCCTATATATTGGCGGTATTGTGAACGAAGAAAAAGGCGAGGTGACCCATAAAATAGAAATACCAAAAGCCCTGTCATTTCTTTCCTTTGGCGATTTTAATGCGGAGGTGAAAGGACTCAACGATTTTCCTAAAGAAGACCGACCACCGGTTGCGATTACGCATTATGCCTTTCAGATAATGGTAGGATTAGGAACACTGCTTATGTTTTCTGCTATGGTTTATTTCATCAGTATGAAAAAGAAACACTGGCAGGACAAAAAGCGTTACTGGCTGTATTTTGCTTTGCTAAGCCCGGTTGGATTTTTAGCCTTAGAAGCAGGCTGGATCGTTACCGAAGTAGGCCGCCAACCGTGGATCATCCATAATGTAATGCGCACTAAAGATGCCGTAACGCCAATGCCGGGAATGATATACAGCTTTTATATGTATGTAGTACTTTACATCGTGCTTTCTGTTGCTGTTACATGGCTTATGGCACGCCAGATAAAAGTTCTTAACCAAACTAAACTGTAAGCCCTATGCTGTATGTAGTTTTGTTTTTTACCGTGTTTTCATTCTTTTTGTATGTACTGCTTGGCGGTGCCGATTTTGGTGCGGGCATACTCGAACTCTTCTCTTCTGCCGATCATAAAAAATCGATCAAGAAAACGGTGTATAGTGTTTTGGGTCCGGTTTGGGAAGCCAACCACATCTGGATCATTATCCTTATTGTGATACTCTGGATTGCGTTTCCTGTTTTTTACAACGTCATTATTATATACCTTCATATTCCGCTCACCTTAGTACTACTGGGCATTACCCTTCGCGGAGTAGCCTTTGTTTTCCGTCATTATGATGCCGTAAAAGACAAATCGCAAAAGCTGTACGACCGTATGTTTGAGTTTTCCTGCCTCGTCACGCCTATCTTTTTAGGAATGGCTTTCGGTACACTTATAAGCGGAAACATTATTATACCCGAAGATCCTGCTACAGCCAATTTTGCCGATATATACATACATCCGTGGCTGCAGCCCTTCCCTATCCTGGCCGGTTGCTTTTTTAGTGCACTGTGCGTGTTTCTTTCGGCAACATTCTTAATCGGTGAAGCTACCGAATACGAGAAACGAATGTATATGCGTAAAGCGGGTATTGCCACTTTCGTGGTTGTACTTTTAGGATTGGCTGTGCTGATTACAGGTTATCTGGAAGACATGAAATTTATTACCGATTTCCTTGCCAACTACTATTCCCTGGGTGCAGTAGCGGTATCGGGACTATTGCTTTTTCCGCTATGGCGAAGTATAAAAAAAGGACACACCATTACCTGCCGTTTCTTTGCGGGGCTACAGGTATTACTTATACTTTGGGCAGCGGTGGGCACACATTTTCCTAATCTGATTATTACCAAAACAGGCCCGGTTAGCCTTTTAGATGGCATGGCGCCCGACAGTGTTATTCAGGTGTTGGGTATATCGCTTATTATTGGTGGATTGCTAATTATACCGGGGTTATTTCACCTACTGAAATCATTTAAGATGATAAAGATCCTGGAAGAGAAAGAGTAACTATCCTATGTCTTTAGTCGACTTATATCGAATCAGTTCGAAGGAAAGCAGTCCGCTTAGGGTTGTAAACAGTACATAAACAAATAGTATTTCCGGAGATGTTTCTACAAATGCTAACAAAGCCGTAAAACCTGCTACCAGTAACAGCACCAATGTTAGAGACACATAGCGGGCCGTGTTTTTGGCCTTGCCGTCTTTACCTCTTATAAAAGCGGTAAGTGCCGCAAAAACGCCAAACATATAGGCAAATCCAACGAAATCCGTCCAATCCGGATCGCTGTTGCCATACCCTCCCGAAGCTGCCGCTACCATAAGCAGAATATATAGCCCTAACAGGATAATGATACCGATGCGGTAGATGTTTATATAAATTTTCAGCAGCATGGTTTGACTTTTTATGTAACATAAATCTACAACAATATGTCATAAATTTACTATTCCGGTTGTCATTATATTTCCGACCTTTATAGTACAGAAACAACATCTATTTATGCAGGACACTCCCATTACCAAAACCCAGCTCACAGTTATGTCGGCAGCTGCGGGTATCTGTGTGGCAAACATTTATTACAACCAGCCCATTCTTAAAGATATTGCCCACGATTTTGGTGTTGCCGAAGGCCGGGCGGGAATTATATCGGTACTGGCACAGGCAGGTTACGGACTGGGGCTTTTCTTTCTTACCCCGCTTGGCGATAAAATAAACCGCAAGAAACTGATTCTCTCCCTGCATGTTATACTAATACTGACGCTTATAGGCACCACATTCGTTCAGAACTTTTTCTGGATGGGCGTTTTTAGTCTTATGATGGGTGTGCTGAGTGTTGCTGCACAGGTCATATTACCACTTGCTGCAAGCATGGACAGCAAAAATCGCGGGCGAAACGTTGGTATTATCTTTACCGGAATATTGGTAGGCATACTCGCCGCGAGGGTTTTTAGCGGACTCATAGCCGAGAGCCTAAACTGGAGGTACGTTTATGGTATCTCATCGGGTATGGTGTTTTTAGGTACTATCTCACTTTATTTTACTTTACCCAATCAGCATCAGGTTATGTTTAGTGGTAATTATGCCAAGCTATTAGGCTCTGCGTTGTTGCAATTTAAACGTTTCCCGCTGTTGCGAAGGACTGCCCTGTTGGGCGGCCTTGCCTTTGGCGTGTTCTGTTCGTTCTGGACTACGCTTACCTTCCACCTAAGCGGAGAACCTTTTAACTATGGCGCTGATATTATCGGGCTTTTCGGATTACTGGCTATTGGCGGTGCCATGCTGGCGCCACTGTTTGGTAAACTTGCTGATAAAGGCAGCCCTGCAAAATCACTTGTGCTTTCTATAGCCCTTGTATTGGTAGGAGTACTACTGGTAATGATATGGCCGTTATCTGTACCGTCATTTGTGGCTGCCGTGCTTTTACTTGATGTTGGCGTACAGGCAACGCAGGTTACTAACGTTGCTACCATTTATTCGCTCGATGCAACAGCACACAGCCGTATTAACACAGCCTATATGACCAGCTATTTTATTGGCGGCGCCATTGGTACCTTTATAGGCATACAATGCTGGGAGGCCAGAGGCTGGCCACTTGTTACCGCGCAACTTTTACTATGGAGCGTTGCTTGCCTGGTTATTGCCCTTTGGGGAATGAGGAAGGGTTAAGGTTATACATTAGCTATATTATAAAGTGATAATAATAATTTGCTGTACGTTATTCTGTTTTATAACTTTACGATTCTAAGCAATTCGCCAATTAGAAATACATTACTATGAAAAAAATACTTGCACTTACCTTTATAATTACTTCCGTATTACACGCACAAAAGAAACCTGCTGAACTTATAGAAGTCGCCCATTTTGGGGAGAACCAGCCTATAGGTGTGGCGGTAGATTATGCTACCAGCCATCTGTTCGTTTCTTTTCCGCATAACGAGCCGTTCCTGTTTGCACTGGTAGATGTGGTTAAAGGGCAGCGCAGGCCTTATCCCGATGCTGAATGGAATAAATATGTGCCGGGAGACCTGGACAATCATTTTTATAATGTTCAGGATTTGTATGCCGACGGAAGGGGCAGCCTTTGGGTATTAGATTCTAAACCTGCTGCGAGTGCATCTGTTTTTGGAAAAGATGCCACTAACGAAAAAGAAGAAGGTAAATTCAAACTGGTTAAGATAAGTCTTAAGACCAATAAGGTAGAGCGTATTTACAAATTCGAAGGGCTGCCTAAAGACAAAAGCGGACTTAACGATGTACGTATTGACACCGATAAGAACCTTGCCTACCTTTCTGACCCTGCCCTTAAAGCTATTGTTGTACTGGACCTGAAGACCGATAAGGTGCGTATTGTTTTAGAAGGTGATGTATCTACCACTGCCGATAAGGGTTATGTACTTAACATTGGTGGAACAGATATGATAGACAATGAAGGCAGGCCGTTTTCATCTAACGTTAATGGTATTGCCCTGACTAAAGACAACAAATGGTTTTACTACAAGCCTATTAATAAAGACAAGCTGTACCGCATTGCTACAAAAGACCTTGCCGACAAAAAACTAAAACCTGCTGAGTTATCTGCAAAAGTAGAGGCTGTTGCCGATACCGGTGCCACTCACGGTCTGGAAGTAGATGCTAAGGGCAATATTTACTTTGGGCATTCGCAAAGCCAGTCTATTAAATATGTTTCGCCAGATCGTAAGATACATACTCTGGTTACAGACAGCCGCATTGTGTGGCCCGATTCGTTTGGAATTGGTAACGACGGTTTCCTGTATTTTAGTGCTGCCCAGCTTAACCGTATGCCCAAGTACAATAAAGGTAAAAACAAAGTAAACTATCCGTTTAGGGTTTATAAGGTTAGAACGCCTTAATTTTTACATTTATTACCAGACTTTTACCGAAGCTTTAACGCTTCTGCCTTCTATCAATCTGTAACTTTATGGATATGATAAAGGCTGTAGTACAATATAAGTTTGATGATTTAATACGACTTCCCGACGATGAAAGCGGGTCGGTTGCCTATTTCCTGTCAGATTACCTAATGCAGCATCTTGACGATGCAACCATAACTTCTGTAGCAGAATACAAAAAGCCGCAGCACCATGAATGTGACCTTTCGGATGAAGAGGCATCGTATATTGATATTATTATAGCATTAGACAACCACTTTTTAGAAAATCCCGATGCCAATCATAGAGAGATAAATATTGCGGTTGCCCAAAAGCTGGCAAACTGTGCTTTTTCTGTCGAAGAACAGCTACAATGCCTTAACGAACGCTTTTTTGTTATTGAACCTTACGGAAAAGAAGACGACAACAATAAAAAAACCTCAGCTTAAACTGAGGTTTTAAAATATATCCTGATATTATCATTGTATTATGCTACCTATTATTACAAGGATAATAGATATACACAACGTACAAATTCCGTGCGACCTGAATTTAAAATCATCAGCATCTATAGATGTCAGGATGTTTTTTCCCGATACCATCATACAAAAGGCACCCGACAGGTAAAACAATATTGAATAGATAGGGTACATAGTTTCTGTTTAGTGGGTACAAGGACAATCGCTTATTCCTTGGAAAATGTCTACGCCAAGGGTTATCATGTGTGTACCGCTGTTATAGGCTAAAAGTTCGTTTGTGGTTAACTGGTACGAATAGGCAAAGTAAAAGTTGTGATACTTTATACCTGCCATTGGTCCGATGTTAATAGGCTTACCAAACTGGTCGTTAAGAAAACGGTAGCTTACCCCTGCCCAGTAGTAATCATCCCCTTCCGCCATTAGGCGTGCTTTAATATTAAAGTCGGTACTCGACCTCCCGTCAGATTCATAATACTGTACAAAAGCAGAGGGCTCTATCTCCAGGTTACTGTCGGTCTTAAACGTATAACCAGTATACACCTGGTAGTTTCTTAGTCTTTTTGGCTCATTGATTCCGTATATATCGACACTCTTATTTAAAAGATTACCCGCATTAAAGCTTAAATAGAAATCCTGGAAACGGTATAGCAATGCTACATCAAAATTGTGGTTTACCGTGTATCGATTGTCCGTTATAGAAAGATCGGGCGTTTGTATATCTTCAATATCAATTTTAAACTGGTTAAGGTTATACGATATACCAAACGAAAGGAACTGGTTGTAATACTTATCCAGTATAATGTGGTGGGCAAAAGACACTCTCCCTCCGTATTGCCTTGTATATCCGTTTTTATCATTGTACAAAAACACACCAATACCTGTATCAGACGATATCCTCATGTCGGCAGCCAGCGACTGGTTATCGGGTGCATCTTTAATACCTGCCCATTGGGTAAGACCGTTAAGCCTTATCTTAACATGATCGCCGATACCTGCATATGCGGGTGATATCACAAACGGATTGTCAGCAAGATACTGGGTAAAGGTTGGTATGTTAAGTTCCTGCGCGTGCAGTAAGGGTAAAGCTAAAATTAGTAGTAAGAAGCTATATATTTTTTTCATTTCGGGTGCGTGTTATATGCTGATTGAAATTTTTAATTCGGGCCGCACCGTTTAAAGTGCGGCCGTTATTAATTTTTATCTGTAAATAGTGAAGTGTCCTACAAAGTCCCTGTCTTCTGCATCGCCAAGTTTTACCAGGTACCAGTAATCTCCGGTTGGCATTTCGTTGCCATCGTATTTACCGTCCCACACCTGACCCTGCCTTAGGGTAGCAAGTTTTCTTCCGTACCTGTCAAAAATATCTGTGTTGATATTAGGGTAGTTTTGTGTATTACCCGGTGACCATGTATCATTTTGTCCGTCACCATCCGGTGTCATAACATCCGGAATAATAATATCTACAAATACAGCATCTATAAAGGCTTCTGTAATACAGCCTCTGCTATCTGTTACCGTTACTAAAATCCTTCCGGTCCTGTAATACGTAAACGTGTTTTTAGTTCCGGTATCGTTACCGTCAAAAGTATAACGGTACAATCCTGATCCGCCAACAGCAGTTGCAGTTATCTGGTTCAGACCCCATTTAATAACCGAAAGGGCTAGTGCAGGTGCACTCTCTATAGTAAACTGCTCTGTAGTATCGCTACATCCGGTAACGGTATTTATAACCTCTACTACATATTTACCATCTTCCAGATTTGCGTACACATTAGTTGTCTGCGGAGGATAGTTACCCTTAGGCCCCGATATAATGTATGTAAGCTGAGATACCGGTATGTTATTGTTGGTAAGTACGGTTACTGTATTCTCCTCGCAATTATAATCTACGCGGGCACTTGCATTAATATCCATTGGCGCTGCAAGCGTTACACTTGTATTTGCAATACATCCGTTAGCATCCTGCACATAGATAGTATAGGTTTTACCTCCGTCAAGATTGTCAAACAAGTACTGATCTGTTACAAACGGACCTGCTGCATTTAAGCTGGTAGCGTATGGTGCAGTACCTCCCGTCGGATTAGCAAGTTCTATAGCTGCATCGTTATCATTAACACATATCTCCTCCTGAATAATTACAGGTGTAGAAAGTACTATTGCATCGGGCTGGCTAACTATTATACCGCCAACTTCGGTAAAGCATCCGTAAGCATCCTGTACTCTTATGATGTAAGCGTTAGATGCTGCCAAACCTGTAAACACATTAGAGTTCTGTAAATTACCAAACACTACCGGTGATACGCTTGCATCTGCAATTGCATACTTAAATGCTCCTGTACCACCACTTGCTGTAACTGTAATAGTTCCGTTTGCTTCTCCGTTACATTTAGCTGCAACACTAGCTGCCTGTGCTGTAACCGGAAGACGATCCTGAATTGTGAACGGATATGCTACTTCACAACCGTTTTTATGCCTAACGTATACTGTGTGCTGGCCAGATGGCACTTCGAACACATTATTTGCTGTAAACGGACCTGCCGGGCTTAATGAATAGGTCACATCACTAAGCGTAAGGCGAAGCTTAACCGTAACCGTATTAACCGGTACATTATTATCGCAACTCATCACTGTTTCTACATACGGATCTAAATTAACACCGCTTTCTACCGTTACTGTTGTTTTTACATAACAGCCAGCTGCATCCATCACATACACATCATAAACTCCTCCAATAAGGTTGTTGTAACTTGTTACCGGCTGGAAGTTATTTGGCGTTGGCGAATTAAGCGCTGTTAAATATGGCGGCGTACCACCTGTTATAGTAATATCTATACCACCATTTCTGTCCAGTATACATGTTTCCGGACGTACAGCTGTACTTGCAATAAGCAGTTTTTCTGCCGGTTGGTTTATGCGAAGTGTTGTAGTTTCAACACAGCCCATTGCATCTTTAACCCAAATAGTATAGTCTTTATCTCCCAGCAATTCGTCGAAAGAAGTATCGGTACCATAAATTGGTGTTGGCCATATATCCCATGTCAGGGCATATTGTAAGGCACCTGTACCACCTGTAGCATTTACGTTTACCACACCTGTATCTGTACCATTACAAGACACATCTGTTTTGGTGTAGCTGATAGTAATTGCAGCACGAGGGGCTACATTAAATAAAAGCTCTTCTGTACAGCCTGCACTATGCGTTACAGCGATAGTATGCTGTCCCGCAGCCATTGGCGTAACAGTACTATTGAATGTATTTGATGATTGCGTATAAACACCGTCAAGCGTATAGGTAACAGTACCTGTACTTGTTGGATTTACACTTACAACTACCTGTACATCTTCACAAACCTGTGTAACGTTTAACGATGCCTGAAGCTGAACACCATCGTTTATTGTTACAGCTATAGGCGCCCCAATGTGGCATCCGTTAGCATCTGTAACGTCAACAGTGTAGGTACCGCCATCAAGGCCTGCGTATGATAATTGACCATCTACATATGCAGCTCCGTTTAAACTGGTTGCATATGGTGCAGTACCTCCGGAAATGGTAATATCAATTTGTCCGTCATCATCATTAATACAGCTTTCGTGTGTTGGTGTTGCCGAAGCTACAAGTGCAGCTGCCGGGCCATCTACCTGATTACCGCTAAGCAGTACCTCACAGCCTATAGCGTCTTTAACGCTAATTGTATACATACCTGCTGCAAGATTTTCAAATACTGCCGATGGCTGGTAAGCACTAAACTGTAGCGGTGTTGTATCTTCATTAGCAATAGCATACTCAAGTGGATTTGTACCACCCGAAGCTGTTACTGTTATTTGTCCGGTAGTTTCGTCAAAGCACAGTACATGCACTATGTTGGCAACATTAGCCGTTACCGGAGCATGAGGTGCTATTGTAAACGGCACGGTTTGTATACAGCCGTTACTATGTTCTACTGACGCTACATAGTCACCTGCCGGAAGATCGACATTATTAAATGTGCCTGATGGTTGATAAGCTCCTCCGTCTATTGAATACATTATATCTGATGCCGGTATACCCGAAGCAATTGTTATTACAACATCGTTGTTTGGTGTATTGTTTACACAGTTAGGATTAACTGTTGCAACAGGCTGCATATTTACCCCGTTAACAATAACTACCGACTGTTGCGGAATTGTACAAGCAAATGCATCGGTTACATTAATTGTATGTGTACCATCTGCAAGATCTGTATAAGCGGTCTGATCCTGAATAAACGGACCTCCGTCAAGACTCGTGAAATATGGAGGTGTTCCGCCTGTTATACTTACAGTTATGCTTCCGTCATTACTATCAAAACAAGTCTCATCCGTATGGATAACATCTGCTGCCAGAGGGCCAAACGGTTCTGTAATAGTAACATCGTTAACCTCAATCTCACATCCTATAGCATCTTTAACTTTAAAATCGTAAGTACCCGGTGCAAGACCTGTAAACAGGTTAGAATCCTGGTAAACATAAAGCGGCGCCATAGCATATTGAACAGGAGCAGTACCTCCACTAACCGAGAGTGTAGCCTCTCCGGTGTCGTTACCGTAGCACGTTATATTTAATGTAGAAGTTCCCGTATGCATTAATGGCGTATGGTTTATAATGATAAACTCATCTATCTGCACACATCCGTTAGCGTGTTTAGCGTAAGCAGTATATGTACCTGCTGGCAGTCCAACATTTGTAAATGTATTTGATGTAAAGTAATCTGTACCGTTTATTGAGTATGTTACCGTACCTGTAACACCTGCAGCAATATTTACCAATACATCATTATTTGGTGCATTGTTTACACAATTTGGAGTTACTACTGCCGATGGCTGAATGTTAACACCATTTTGTATTACTTGCGTAAGCTGTGCTATCGCACAATCGTTAGCATCTTTCACATCGATAGTATAAGTACCGTCTGGAAGGGCGGCATATACAGTTGCTGTTGTATATTCTCCTTCATTAATACTTACTTCATAAGGTATTGTACCGCCTGTAATATTTACTGTTAAGGTACCATCGTTACCATCAAAACAAATTTCGTCTGTATGGGCCAACGTCGCTGCCAATGCTGCCGCCGGTTGTGTAACCGTTACAGATGTAGTTGTAACTTCGCAGGAAATTGCGTCTTTAACTTTTACATCGTAAGTTCCTGCCTCAAGTCCTGTAAACACATTAGATGACCCGTATACATAAGCAGGGCTTATAGCATATTGAAGCGGCGTTGTACCTCCTGTAGCCGTTACAGTAATTTCTCCTGTAGCCGCTCCAAAACATAACACATTTTCTGTAACTGCTGCCGTTGCATCAATTGGTGTATGTGCATCTATTGTGAATGCAGTTGTCTGCACACATGCGTTATCATGTTTAGCGTAAGCAGTATATGTACCTGCTGCCAGGCCAACATTGGTAAATGTATTTGAGGCAAAGTAATCTGTACCGTTTATTGAGTATGTTACCGTACCTGTAACACCTGCAGCAATATTTATTACTACATCATTATTTGGTGTATTGTTTACACAATTTGGAGTCACTACCGCCGATGGCTGCATATTAACACCATTTTGTATTACTTGTGTAAACTGTGCTATTGCACAATCGTTAGCATCTTTTACATCTATAGTATACGTATCGTCTGCCAGCGATGTAAATGTATGCGTTGTTCCTGTTACTGTTTCGTAAGCGTTACCGTTAAGGCTTATTTGATAAGGGGTTACACCACCTGTGATATTTAAAGTGATTATACCATCGTTACCATCAAAACAAATCTCATCAATATAATCCAACGTAGCTGCTAATGTTGCCTCCGGTTGTGTAATTGTAACCGATAGCTGCGTTTCGCAACCTACATTATCATCCATAACACTAATGGTATACGTACCTGCTGCAAGATCACTAAACACATTCGATGAGATGTAATCTGCAAATACAGGAGGTATCGCATCAGATATACTGTATAACAATGTCCCTGTGCCACCTGTAGCTGTAACTTCTATTACACCGTCTGTACCACCATAGCAAAGTACGTTAGCCGTTGCAGATGCGGTTGCTGTGATATTATCAGGGCTGGTAATCGTAAAGTTTAATGCCTGTTCACAGGTATTTTCATGCCTTACGATAATAGTGTGGCTGCCATCGGCAAGGTCAATAAACTCTGCTGTCAACGGATCCTGGAAAGCACCTCCGTCAAGCGAGTACTCTACATCGTCCTGTACATCCGGATTTACAAGTACAAACACAACATTACCTATTGTATTAGTATTACAGGTAGTTTGAATATCCAAAGATGCGTTAAGGGTTACACCTTCTTCGATCTCTACTGTTGTAGGGATAGCGAAAGTACAATCGTTGGCGTCTTTTACTTCTATTGTATAGTTGCCAGGTGTAAGGTCGGTGTAGGTCATATCTGTGGAGAAAGCATCCGTAGAACGGATTCTTGACTCATACGGACCTGTACCGTCCTGAGCGGTGATGGTGATTTTTCCATCGTTCGCACCGATACAAATTTCATTAGTCGGAACTGCTATAGCTGTAAGAGCAGCTGTTGGTTCGGTAACGGTTACAACCGTAGTTGTAAACTCGCAACCAATACTGTCTTTTACACGGATAACATATTCACCTGCGGTAAGGCCGGTAAACTCTTTATCGTCTTGGTATGTTCCAAAAGCAGGTGGGGTTGTATTTTTTGAGATTGAATATTGTAATGTCCCTGTAATTCCACCTGTAGCTGCTACATTCTATAACACCATTTGTACCGCCATAGCAAAGTACAGCTGCTGTTGCCGATGCGTTTGCACTAACAGGTACCAGGTTGTTAATCGTAAATGGCACTTCGAAAATACAACCATTAGTATGTTTTACATACACAATGTGAGATCCTCCATCTGTAAAGTTAACATTCGTTTATTGTGCTTGTAGCTAACCTGGTGCAGTACTGTCAAGAGAGTAAGTTACATCTGCTACCAACACATGGGTTTACATCTATTGTTACGATCAGTACCCGGTACATTAGCTGTACATACCTCCTCAATTATTAGCGTCGACGCCTGAATGTCAACACCTTCTTCAATTTCTATTGCTGCAGGGATGAGATATAGTACAATCGTTTGCATCTTTTACCTCTACTGTATAGCTGCCGGGTGTAAGGTCGGTGTAGACAGTTGCTGTTGTATAAGTTCCTCCATTAATACTTACTTCATAAGGTATGGTTCCCCCTGTAATATTTACAGTCAGCGTACCATCGTTACCATCAAAACAAATCTCGTCGGTATGGGCCAATGTAGCCGCCAATGCTGCCGCCGGTTGTGTAACCGTTACAGATGTAGTTGTAACTTCGCAAGATATTGCATCTTTAACTTTTACATTGTAGGTACCTGCCTCAAGTCCGGTAAACACATTAGACGACCCGTATACATAAGCAGGGCTTATAGCATACTCAAGCGGTGTTGTACCTCCGGTAGCCGTAACAGTAATTTCTCCTGTAGCTGCTCCAAAACATAATACATTTTCTGTAACTGCTGCCGTTGCATCAATTGGTGCATGTTCATCTATCGTGTATGTAGTTGCCTGCACACATCCGTTAGCATGCTTAACATAAGCAGTATATGTACCAGATGTCAGGCCAACATTTGTAAATATATTTGAGGCAAAGTAATCTGTACCGTTTATTGAGTATGTTACCGTACCTGTAACACCTGTCGCAATATTTATCACTACATCATTATCTGGCGCATTGTTTACACAATTTGGAGTTACTACTGCCGATGGCTGCATGTTAACACCATTTTGTATTACTTGTGTAAACTGTGCTATTGCACAATCGTTAGCATCTTTTACATCTACAGTATAGGTCCCGTCAGGAAGTGAGGTAAACTCATGTGTTGCTGATACTGTTTCGTAAACATCACCATTAAGGCTTATTTGGTAAGGTTCAGTTCCACCTGTAATATCTACAGTGATTGTACCATTCTCATCATCAAAACATATTTCATCGGTATGAGCCAACTTAGCTGCTAATGCTGCCGCCGGTTGTGTAATTGTAACCGATAGCTGCGTTTCGCAACCTACATTATCATCCATAACACTAATGGTATACGTACCTGCTGCAAGATCACCAAACACATTCGATGAGATGTAATCTGCAAATACAGGAGGTGTCGCATCAGATATACTGTATAACAATGTCCCTGTGCCACCTGTAGCAGTAACCTCTATTATACCGCCTGTACCACCATAGCAAAGTACGTTAGCCGTAGCTGATGCAGATGCCGTGATATTATCAGGGCTGGTAATCGTAAAGTTTAGTGTCTGTTCACAGGTATTTTCATGCCTTACGATAATAGTGTGGCTGCCATCGGCAAGGTCAATAAACTCTGCTGTTAACGGATCCTGGAAAGCACCGCCGTCAAGAGCGTATTCCACATCATCCTGTACATCCGGATTTACAAGTACAAACACAACATTGCCTATTGTATTACTATTACAGGTAGTTTGAATATCTAAAGATGCGTTAAGGGTTACACCTTCTTCGATCTCTACTGTTGTAGGGATAGTGAAAGTACAATCGTTGGCGTCTTTTACTTCTATTGTATAGCTGCCGGGTGTAAGGTCGGTGTAGGTCATATCTGTGGAGAAAGCATCCGTAGAACGGATTCTTGACTCATAAGGACCCGTACCGTCCTGAGCGGTGATGGTGATTTTTCCATCGTTCGCACCGATACAAATTTCATTAGTCGGAACTGCTATAGCTGTAAGAGCGGCTGTTGGTTCGGTAACGGTTACAACTGATGTAGTAAACTCACAACCAATACTGTCTTTTACACGAACGATATATTCACCTGCGGCAAGTCCGGTAAACACATTAGACGGCCCGTACACATAAGCAGGGCTTATAGCATACTGAAGCGGCGTTGTACCTCCTGCAGCCGTTACAGTAATTTCTCCTGTAGCTGCTCCAAAACATAATACATTTTCTGTAACTGCTGCCGTTGCATCAATTGGTGTATGTGCATCTATAGTGAACGTAGTTGTCTGCACACATCCGTTATCATGCTTAACATAAGCAGTATATGTACCTGCTGTCAGGCCAACATTTGTAAATATATTTGAGTTAAAGTAATCTGTACCGTTTATTGAATACATTACATTACCTGTAACACCTGCAGCGATATTTATCGCTACATCATTATTTGGCGCATTATTTACACAATTTGGAGTTACTACCGCCGACGGGTTTACATCTATTGTTACAATAGTACCCGGTACATTAGCTGTACATACCTCCTCAATTTTAGCGTCACCCTGAATGTCAACACCTTCTTCGATCTCTATTGCTGTAGGGATAGTGTAAGTACAATCGGTTTGCATCTTTTACCTCTACTGTATAGCTGCCCGGTGTAAGGTCGGTGTAGGTCATATCTGTGGAGAAAGCATCCGTAGAACGGATTCTTGACTCATACGGACCTGAACCGTCCTGCGCGGTGATGGTGATTGTTCCATCGTTCGCACCAATACAGATTTCATTAGTAGAAACTGCCGTAGCTATAAGAGCAGCTGTTGGCTCTATAATAGTTTTTGTGATAACAATTTCACAACCTATGCTGTCTTTTACACTGATAGTATAATTTCCTGCCGGAAGGTTTTCAAAAACATCCTCAATTCCATAGTCGCTATCGACGAATACCGGAGCAACCTCATCAGAAATTGCAAACTTTATAGGCGCTGTTCCGTAAGAAGCTGTTACAGTTATTTTTCCTGTGGCTTCACCGTAACAAAGCACTTCTGTAGTAACATCTGCCGTAGCTGTTAAAGCATCGTAATCTGTTAAAACAAAGTCATCTGTTTTTATACAAATAAGTCCGTCACCGTCAGTATGTCTTATATGGGCTGTATGTGTACCCGCGGCAAGGGATACGTTTAAAAATTCGTTAGATGGCTGGTAAGTTGTACCATCTATAGAATATTCAACATTTGTAGTATCTACAGCAGAATTTATAGTAATTGTTACATTGTTTGCAGGTGTATTATTATCACATGTTACACTTACCTCTGCCGATGGCTGTAGGTCTACACCTTGTAATATTTCATTATCAATAGGTGGATTAAGCGAACAACCATTTTCGTCTTTTACGTAGATTGTACTCGTTCCTGCCGGAAGACCTTCTAATAAATAAGTAGATCCTGTTACCGGCACGTAAGGGCCGTTTTCATCAAGGCTAATTACATAGTCACCTGTACCACCTTTTATGCTAACAGCTATTGTTCCGTCGTTAGCACCTAAACAGGTTTCGTTAGTAACTTTGGTTACATTCGCTTCTATTTCTTTAGGTTCTTTTATCTCTACCCTATGTATCTCGAAACAGCCGTTAGCGTCCTGTGCAATAACATCATAGAATCCTTCTTTAAGGAACTGGAAAACGTTAGTATCTACAAACTCATTAAGGTTTGGAGAAATGGCGTATTGTACCTTGCCCGTACCACCTGTAGTTGTAATTGTAATCTTTCCGTTAACTTCTCCAAAACAAACAATATCTGTAGCTTGAGGTGTCACTACAAACGGTTCCGGTTCTTCTATAATCACATCTGCCGAAGTAGCATCGCAATCGCCGCTTTTTACTAAAATACGGTAAGTGCCTTTAGAAAGTCCCGGGAATACACCGCTTGGTTGATAAGCTGTTGTAGTATTTGCTGTTACATTGTAAAGAGCATACTCATAATTGCCAAGCCCAGCCGTTGCTACGGCTGAAATTTCGGCTGAATTTTCTCCTGCACAGTTAATTACTGCGCCTGCAAAGTTTAGTTTAATGTTTATAGGTTGTACAGCAGGTATTGCAACCGAATTGGTAAATACTGCAGTACAATCATTAGCATCTTTAACTAGGTATTTGTAAGTGCCACTTGCAGTTATATCTATAGTACTGGTGTCGCCATTGGTAAACGCTGTATATGTACCATTAACTGTTGTGCTATAGCGATATGGAGCAGTGCCTCCGGTTGCCGAGATAATTAGCTGGGCATCAGTATCACAAGTAAAGCCCTTGTCTAATGAGAGTCCCACTACAAGAGGTTCGGGCTGGTTAATAGTAACTTTAGTTGTCTCTACATCACAACTCCATCCATCGGTTACTATAATTGAGTAAATTCCTGCACGAAGGTCTGTAAACACAGGGCTCGTTTGTCCGCCTGTCGTTGTTGCAATTGCAGTGCCGGCAATATCGTAGGTATTAAGCGCATATTGGTATACACCACGCCCTCCTGATACATTGGTGGCCTGAACTGTTATACCACCATCGCCGTAACACGATACATCGGTATCAGAGGCTATAATATTAGCAGTAATCGGTGTCGGGCGAACCAGGTCAACCGTTTCGCTGTATTCGCAACCACTACTGTCTTTAACTGTAAGTGTATAACTTCCTTCTTCAAGTGCTGTAAATGCACTATTGAAATCAAAATCCTGAACCAATTCGTAAAAAGGTATCGTTCTTTCCAGCTTATACTGATACGTACCCCAGCCTCCTTTAGCCTGTGCCGAAATTTCACCTTTGTCATTACTACAGGTAACATTTGCAGTTATAATAGACGGAAGATTTAACGGTTCTGCCGGAGATGGTACTGTAATTATTGCTGTATCGGCAGAACAGAATGGCGTATCGGTAGCTATTATCCTTACGAATAAATTGCCCGCAGGTACACCGTTAATTTCAAACGGATTAACCGCGAAATCGCCTGTGCCGCTTGCTACGTTTGTTGTTCCGTTGTACACTTCATAATTATAAGCACCCGTATAACCCGATACGTTTATCGTGATCGAACCGTCGCTTGCGCCATAACAATTTACAGCCGTAGCGCTAACAGCTTCTACTTCTATAGTATTAAATGGTGCGATGGTATGTGTTAGGGTTTTTGTACAATCTGTATCAAGGTCGGTAACTTTAAAAGTATATGTTCCTACTTCTGTAAGTGTAAATCTCGATTTACGTACATCAGGAACAGGTAAAGCTGTACCCAATGTTCCCGAAGGCAGCATTTCGAATTTAAAGTTGCCTGAGCCACCTGACACTGCAACCTCAACAAGTGCATCATTTGTACACGTCATAGCAGTTACCGTGTTAAGGGTAAATGTACCCATTGCAGGAAGCGGATCTATATTAAAGTTATAAGAATTAACGCAGTTGTTGGCATCTTTTACGTAGACCGTCACACTTTGAGTGCTTCCGTTATCTATTACTTCAAAAGTATTAGACGTTATATAATTACTACCATCCCTGCTGTATCTGTAAGTACCTTTTCCTCCTGTTGCTGTAATAGTAACAAGAGATGTTTTTACGGTATTGTCTGTAGCACATTCAAATGCTGTAGCTGTAGCATTGGCAACCAGTGCATCCGGTTCTCCTACAGTTATTGCTACATCTTTTGTACATTTTTTGCCCGATGTTACCGTGACAATATAATCATCTGCCTCAAGGCCTGTAAATACCGGGTTATTAACATTATTGTGTGTATATGTACCGGCAACATTCGCTATACTATATGTATATGGAAGATCTGTACTAGTCACATCCAGTTTAGCTGTAACAGTACCTGTATTGCCACCGTTACAAATAACATCTGTTTTTGTAAGCGTAAAATCTACCTCGATGGCTTTTTCAAGGGTTACATCTGCCTGAGCAGTACAGTTTGTAGTAGTATCATGTATAATAACGGTATAATCTCCCGCTTTTAAACCTGTAAAAATATTAGACGGCTGTGCTGCCACTGTAACAGCACCCTGCAACTCGTATTCGTAGTTTGCTGTCGCAGAACCACCAATACCTGTCACCGTTATTTCGCCATCGTTATCATCACAAGTTGGTTGTGTAGATACCGATGCCATAAGGTCTAACGGTTCATGTATGATTACGTCTGCCGCCTGGAATATACATCCATTACCATCTTTTATTCTTATTTGATACGTACCTGAAGTAAGGTTATCATAGGTAAAGGTATCGGCCTTAGCCTGGAAAGCGGCTCCATTTATGCTATATGTAAATGGTGCCGGACTTGCGTTACTAGTTCTTGCTACATTAATCGTGTAGCTTCCATCTTCGGTATTACACTGTGTAGCTACAGATGCAGTTACTACAGGTGTAGCGTCCAGAGGTACAAAAATATCTGCTTTTACAATACAGTTATTAGCATCTTTTATGTAAGCATCATAATTTCCGCTATTTCTCTTAAACATATTGGTAGAAACCCATGTAGTAGGCTGAGGAGCTCCATCGATTACAACCTGATAGCTATAATCACCTGCACCACCCTGGCCTGTAATCGTTATTTCGCCGGAATTAGGATTACAATTTGCGTTTTTAGCTTCTGCATTAACTAATAATTCGTTTACAGATTCGGTAATTGTAAATTGTGCGGAAGCCATTTTACAGCCTGCATGCAGACCCCCAACTTCCTGGAACTGGATGTAATAAACACCCGGTGTCAATCCAGTTAATGTATCGGTTATAGTACCTGACGGGGTTAATGTTGCATCCTGTATCCCTGTAACAGCTGTATTAGACTGTGCCCTATATACCTGATATGTTACCTGCGAAGCACCACTATCAAATCCACTAAAGTTGAATATTACATTACCGTTACCCGCACCTTTACAGGCAACATCGTTTACAGCAAGTATATTAACTACCAGATCAGATGGTGTAACATCAGTAATTTTAGCCGTTTCAAAGTAGTGACAACGTGTATCCTTATCATATACAACAAACGTATAGATTACTCCAGGAACAAGACCTGTAAACGAAGCTGTTCTAGGTGCATCGTCAGGATCATCAGCCTGTTTCCAGTCTGTAGAGTAAGGGTATTCATTTGTCTCCAGTATAGCAAATTCGTAATTATCACTAGTTATTGCCGCACCAACAGTTACAACCGCTTTACCTCCACCTGCACAGGTAGATGGCCATGTAGTGTCTATATTAATGTCAAGCTGATTAGGAGGCGAAGCCATGATAATATTCTGCTTAACAGCGGTACAGCCGTTAGCATCTTTTATAACAACCTGATAAATACCGTAATTTAAAATTATAAACTCATGGGAAGCTGTAGATGTAGTTACCGGAACAGCAGAGTATCCAAAATTGTTAGTAAGTTCATAGGTGTACGGAGCTGTACCCCCTGCAACAGTATGTATCCTGATTTTTCCGGCAGAAATATTTGTTCCCGGATTATCAGGATCTTCAATACAACGAATGTTGTCTTCTGTTGTAAGGAAAGTTATAGCTGGAAGCTCTGTAATAGATGCAGTATCGGTAACGCTACAGCCATTGCTATCGGTAACTTTTACCGTATAATCTCCTGCCGGAAGCCCCGTTGTCTGTGTACCATAATCGTGAGTGGCAGTGCTAACGTTAATTACATAAGGAGCAAGGCCTTTGGTTGTATCTATATCAACTTGTATAGCACCTGTACTGGCTCCATTACATAATATATTAGTTGGTTTAAGTAACGTTATTTCCGGCTGGCTTAACTGCGGAACATTAATTGCGCTCGTTTCTACCGTACATCCGGCAGCATCTATAATCTTTATTTTGTAATCGCCAAAATCGGCAGGGGCAATATCAAGAGTTACAGTAGCACTGCCCGCTGTAATTAGCGATCCGTAAGCACCTCCGTTTAGGTTACTGTTAGATACCTGGTACTTGTAAGGAGCTTTACCTCCTGTTATAGTTGCTTCAACCACTGCCCTATTATCTGGAGCAGGTTCACAATCAAAGGCTGTTTTTAAGTCTCCGCTAACCAATAATCGGTTGTTTATATCAAACTGCACATCATCCGTACAGTTGTTGGCATCCAGTACTGTGATTGTATAGCTTCCCGGTACAAGGCCTGCAAAAGTTTCAGATGCCTGATAAGTAGTACCTCCGTTAATACTGTATCTAAAAGGTGCTTTACCCGTTCCTGCATTTACTGCAACTGTAGCCGAAGCGCCATCGGCATCATAACATAAATCTGTTGATGCTGTAACTATTGATACTACCGGAGAAACGGCAGCATTTAATGTAATAGTAGCAGAATAAGGGCATCCGTTAAGGTCTTTTACTTCAAGTTCATACGTGCCGTTAGCCAGGTCTGTAAATTCAGGGTTAGATTGTGTTATGGTAGTTGTACCATTTGAAAGTATGTAAGTATAGTTACCCCATCCATTTGTTGCATTAACAGTAATACTACCACCAGTAGTACACGTAGGTTGCACTACAGTCTCGGTTACTGATAAGGCTGATAGAGGAGCATCTATTGTAATTGTAGCATCGTCTGTACATTTTGTTACAGGGTCTTGTACTGTAACAGTATAGGTTCCGGCGGCAAGATCTGTAATGGTAATTGTAGCATTTGTTTCGCCTGTAACAGCAGGAACGGCAGTGCCGGGTCCTGTTGCTATAACTGTATAATCATACGTTGCAGCACCACCTACTGTAAAAGTAAGCGAGCCATTTGTATCACCAAGGCATTCTATATCTTTTATCTTTTGCGCAGTAACCGTAACAGGCGTTATAGGGTCTATTACATAGTTTTGTGTATACACACAGCCTTTGGCATCGGTAACTTCAAAAGTATAGGTATCTGCATCCAATCCTGTAAACAGAGGGTTAGACGTATTGTCTACCTCTTTACCTGCAGGTGCAATAATTTTATATGTTAACGCTCCGAAACCACCTGTAGCCGCAAGGGTAACATCTGATGTAAGCGAAGGGCATTCTACATCGGTTGCCGTAAAGGTAATGGCAGTTACGGGGGTTAAAGGATCAACGGTTATAGCAGGAGTTTGTATTGTACATCCACTTGCATCTTTTACCGTAACTTTATACGTACCCGCAGTAAGTCCGGTAAACGTAGTGGTGCCGGCAAAGGCAGTACCATTAATGCTATATGTATAAGGAGCTGTACCTCCCGATACCGTAGAAGCATCAAAAGATATGGTTGCAGTCGTAGTACATGTATATTGCTGTATTACTGTTGCTGCACCAACCACTAATGCAGCCGGCTCTGTAATGGTAAAGTTTACCGGAAACTTACAGGTATTATTGCTGCCTGTCTGTACAACATTTACAATATAATCTCCTGCTGTAAGGCCGGTAAACTGCCCTGTCGCATTGGTCTTAAGTATTGTTTCAGGATCTAATGGGTCAACTAACTCAAAAGATATAGCGTGTGCACCAGTTGCTGTTATTGCAAACGTAATACTCCCATCTGTACCTCCCTGGCATAAAATATTTTGAGATGTATATGTATATTTTACTCCCGGTACATTTTCTATAATTACAGGTTCAGAAATTGCTGTACAGCCGTTGGCATCTTTAACAATAAATACATATTTGCCAATTTCTGCCAATTCAACCTCAGCCGGATTTATTAATATATAATCCTCTAATTGCGGATCCTTAAGAACATCATTAAAACTATATATGGCATAAGTAAATGGCGACTTACCACCTGTAACTTCAAAGTTTACAAGACCGGGATCGCACGATACATGAGGGCGTACATATGCAGTTATTTGCGGATTGCTGTAATCATTTATTACAAAAGTGTTGGTATAGGTACAGTCATCCGTTGTTACTTCAACATAATAAGAACCGGGAAGAAGATCGTCAAACGAATAAATATTACTCGCCTGAGGTCCTATTGGTCCTATTTGTATATTGTTAGGCCCACCTTTAAGCAGGTACGTATATTCCGGTTTTACGTCTAATACCCTTAACGTAATACTTCCGGGTAATACACACGTTTTGTCGGTAACAACTGGTACAACTCTTATTGCTCTGGATTGTACACCAATATCTTTAAGCTTAAACTCACAACCGATAGATCCCGCAGGCACATCGGTTTGTTTTATTTCTACGGTATAGACGCCAAGCGCAGAAACGGGAAATACCGGATTAGTATTTGGATAATCTACAAGCACAGTTCCTGTATCCTGATCAAGAAGTCTTATCTGATAATTTTGAGCAGGAACACCCAAAACTTTTATCTCTCCAGGATTACCACAAATAACATCTTTAACCTCTATAGTTGGGTTAAGAAGGTTTTTAGAAACCTTAAAATAGTAATAGCTGCGACAGCCATTCTGGTCAACTTCTATACGATATTCACCATCGTTTTCAACAGTATAGTTTGGCCCTGTAAAAACGGTATTCCATCCGGTCATACATTGGTTTTGCGGACATGGATCCGGAAGGCTTACATTACAACCAGGCGCTGTTTTATCAAGTTTTTGCCATCTTACAGTACCCGAAGAAATATTACTTGGTATAAAGCGACTGTCGTTAAAGCCACATAAAAATATCTTCGGAATTAAAAGATTATTATTTTCGCACCTTTCCTCTTTATCTGCAACGGCTGCAACAGGATTAATTAAAGAAAGGTCATTAAAATTCTTTACTGTAATGTATTCTTCTGTTCCTACAAGACAAGGTGCAATTGGTGTTGTTTTTACATAATATTCACCGGGCACTGTAACCGTTATCTGTTGTGTATTGCCCATAGGGATATCATTTGCAGTATTTCCGCCAGGATCTTTTAAATACCATTCATATTGTCCATATCCGGCTCCGGCACTAATATTTAAAGTTCCGCCACAAATAATTTCCGACCTTCTAAATTCGCATCGGGAAATATCTACTATAAAGTTTGCAGGCCCTTCTTCCGGCCTATTACAGGCACCAATACCGGCAACGCTGGGGTCATCTGAAATAACGTTAGAGTTCTTTATACCACTATAGGTTGCATATGCAATATTTGCAATCCTGTTCGCACAGGCATCTGTAAAGTCGTTGCAGTTTTCTGCTACTTTTACTTCAATTATTATATAATGCTCGCCGTTCCCACTTTCTTTAGTAACATATTTATCGGGTATTGAAATGATAATTTCACCCGGAACTGCACCCGGAACATAAGAAGCATCGGGCACATCGCTAAAATTTACCGATCTTAAACTTGTATTTGGCGGCAATACATCTTTTATTGTAAAATTATGAGCGTCATCTTTCCCTGTATTATTAAACGTCAGCTTATACTGTAAAACCCATCCAAGATCTACATTTTTTCCTGCCCAGTTTTCACCACTTGGTCTCTGTACCGTCTTTACAATTGTAATATCTGGTTCAATAACGTCTATACTTAATGCATTAAAGAACATGTAGTAACTATCTCCACTTGATGTTATTTCAACTGTCGCAGACGTTGCCGAATTGGGTATAACCCCTGAATCCAGTTTTATAATATCCGAATCATACCCTAGTGTATTCACACTTTTTGGTGTTCTGTCTGAGAAATTTACAGACTGGTCCAGCGCATCAAGTACCGTAATACTGCTATTGAAAAAGTTATTTTGCGGATTTTTATCGTTCTTAAGCGTTGTGAAACCAGTAGAGTTACCCGCTTTTATTCTAAGCCTGTCACCAGTAATCCTATTGTCGCCCTCTAAGGCAGCGGCTATCATTTTAGCATTAACCGGCTGAGGAGCCGGTACAGTAATGAACCCGTTATAATCAATATTCACTGCACCAAGGTTTTCATGTACACCAGCAAAGCCGTCAAATGACGTAATATACTTACCCGGCATTGAAGGGTTTTCATATATCACAAATAATGTCCATCCTCCCGAAACACCACCGGAAACTTTTCCCTGACTAGACTTTATGTTTGCGACTGTATACTCGCCATTAGGATTTGTTAGTGTAGAAAGGTAACTCGTTACATCTGCGTAGCAGGCATATACTCCATTACTGCCAAAAGCAGGGGTGTTGTAACCGTTGTAAATTACATTTCCGGTAATATTCTGATAAGCACCGTTTTTAACCTTAAACTTTATCTTGGTAATATCTTCCCTATTGCTGGTATTAGCATAAGTTGCCGACCAGTATAATGCTGCATATACTACCTTACTACACAAAGGGTCTGGTATAGACAATGTAGCCTTACTTGAGCTGGTAGTACTATTATCGTTATCAATATCAATATAGTACATGTCTACATTGTCATTATATGACGAATTATCCCCTGTTGTATTATAGGAATTGTTGGGACTACCGTTTACATTCCTGTTTACAATATTATTGGCAATCATTGTCATATCGCCCTTAATTGTGTACTGTTTTCTTTTAGAAAAGTTTACCGGCACTTGTGCCTGTACAGCAAAACAAGACAATAATACCCCCAGTAGGATGGTTATCCTTAACTTTTTTAGTGTAAGATGATGCATTGGGTTTTTGGTAGTTTTTAGGTGTTTCTTGGTGTTTTCTTTTTGATATTCTTTAGTGTTAGTTGGTATTGATGCTCATAATCCAAATCGAGTCAAAATAAGTATTGTCTACGTTTGAATAGTACGAGATCAGTGCCTCCCGCCAGGTGTAGTGTTTTTTTAAGTACACATACCTGAAATTGTTTTTAGGATTTAAAAATATCCCGGCTTTTAAACCTCTTTCGCCCATTTTGTTGACGAAATTCTCTGCGTTTTCCTGTCCCGAAAACACATTGGCTATAATATAAAAGCCCGGTTCCATGCCTTCAACCGACAGCCTGTTCACTTTCTTAACAGTTTCCCTTGGCTTTGCGGTTTTGCCTGAATAAAATTCTTTAATATCCTCTTCCGTTTTTAAAGATTCTTCTTTAATATCACGCGGGTGGGATAACGAAAATAGTCCCTCCCGTGGTTTTTCGGGTGTTGCCGATGAAGTATTTTTAACTCCTTCTTTTGCCTCCGATCCGGTCTCTGCTGCTATATCGCGAGGCCTTGATAATGAGATCGAGGTTTCCCTCGGCTGGTTTTTTTGTGGGGTTTCATTTTGTAAGGTGTTTGTTATTGGTTTGTTATTACTTTCGTTTATCTGTTCTTCCAGTTCCGGGTTAGGGTTGTTATCTACGTGTACTATATACACACCCTTTTCTTTACCCGACTCCCTTTTCTTTCCGGCAGTATTTGCAGCTTCGGTAAACGTTTTACGCTTTTCTATTTTTACTGCTTTGTCGCTGTCTTTTGCCTTAATGTCTTTGGAAACTATATAGTATCCGTCTTCGGCATGTTTAAGATCTTCAAGCGTTTTAGGGTCGGCAATCCTTTTTCCCTGCTTGATATTTTTAAGTTCCAGCGGTTTGTTTTCTCCTGCCTGTTCTTTGGCTGCCTTTTCCTTTTCGGCATATTCCTTAAGGTTTTTTACCTTTTGGTCAAACTCAGTTTTTCGTATTTTAGCTACCGAATCTTCTTTTATTAAAGCATCTATAAGATGCTGGTTATCGCTGTCCATATCCAGTTTAAGCTTCTCCAGTTCTGCTTTCCTGTCAAAAGAAGCATCTGCTTTTTCGGCTGCAGCTATAGAATCTCTTTTTACCTCGATAGAGTCTTTAGGTTTTATAAGATCTTCTTTCAGTTTTTCCTCAATCGCGGCCAGTGTATCTTTAGGCTTATTTTGTTCTTCAAGCAGTTGTTTCTTTGCTACTTCCCTGTCTTTAAAGGCAAAAATCATTGTGATTTCGTGCGTTGGCCCCAGGTTTACCAATCCTTCTTTGGTTGTCCTTTCAAACGTATATCCTAAAGAAAGTCTTTTGGTAAAATGAAAACCTGCTCCTATAGCTACCCCATAATAATCGTCTATACCTGTCTGAAGCCATCCGAAACTTGGAAAGTTTGCCATTAACGAACCGCCAAGCCCAAACCCGAATTCTTCGCTTGTTTTACCGCGAAGCATCAGCCTTAGATCGCTGTCTTTAAAAAGATCTTTACCATTGGCAATTGGGTAGGTGTACATAAAATGACCTGAGTAGGTTTTGTTTGTAAACAGCTTTGCCATACCTGCCGATTTAAAATCGTAATCCACAAAATTCTCGGCATAAAAACCAACATCAAAACCTTTGTAGCCCACATTGATACCCGGCTTTATGCTTACCAGAGAATTATTTCGCATGGCCATAAGCACCGGATCAGGCTCTTCGGTAATTGTCCTGTTCTTATCGATACCACTGTTATAATACGCTACGTTAAAGCCCAGCGTAACATTAAACTTATCTTTAATTTTTACGTTATAGGCATAGTTGGCAATACCGCCAAAACTGCTTATAACACCCAGCCTTTGCTGATAGATACCAAACCCAAAACCGGCTCTATCGGTAAATTTGCCGTTGTACGACAGCATGTACATTTTAGGAGAATCGTCATACTGTACCCACTGGTTACGGTGGTACAGGGTTATATAAGTATTGTCTTCCCTAACAAAAGAAAAAGCAGGGTTTACCAAAAACCTGTTATATCTTACATTGTTTTGGTACGGAACGCTAAAGGTTAGCACAGGGGCATCCTGCGCATTTAAAATATTAAATGCACTTATAAATAACAGAAGCAGTAAGGCAGCGTATTTTTTTATCATAAGCTTACTGTATAATTGTTATAGAGCCCCTACGGGTAATTTTATTATTTACCATTATCGTGTAATAGTATACTGGGTTTTTCTGCGACCATGTAAAATCGCTATCAGGCCAGCTGTTATTGTAGTGTGTAGCCCTAAGTACAATTGTGCCATCGGGTGCATATACAACAACTTCTGTATCTTCATTTAAATATTGTAATGGCAACGACCATTTATCATTCTTACCATCGTTGTTTGGCGAAATAAGGTTAGGAATGGCAATAAGGTTATTCTCTTTAATGCTCACTACAAACTGTTTTGTAACCTCACATTCTCCTACTGTCGCAACAAGGGTATACGTTCCGGGTTCACTAACTTCTATACTCGGGCCGTTACCAATCTGAGTCCCGTTTAAGAACCACACATAGCTCTCTGCACCACCGGCAGTAACAGTAATACTTGTGTTTTCCGGTATTTCTACATTTTCGCCTACGCTAATAGTAATCAGGTCCATATCATATGGCTGTAATACAATTGTATTAGATGTTATAGTACATCCGTTGTAGCTAACCTCCAGATAATAGCTGCCTTTTTCGCTAGCCGTAATAGATGGCGCAGACCCACCTATAAGGCTCGTACCGTTATGATACCATGTATACAAATATTCAGCATTAGTCACGTCGCTAAACAATGTAACTTCTGTACCATCGGCACAAAACGCGCCATCCATATCAATTGTAACCCCGCTAACAAAAGCAAGCTCAACAGCGATACCGTTAGATGTTACTATTCCAAAATCAGGTATATTCACCTCAAGCGTATAAATTCCTGTTTCGGTAGCGGTGTACGCTATTTGAGTAGCTCCGCCTATAATGGCACCGTTTTTATACCATTGGTAGTCATAGTCGTAATTGTTGCCTATAAGGTTTACAAATCCCGGCGCTGTAACCGCCTTAAATTCTGCTATGTATAATATCGCCTGTGTATCTACACATTTTTCATACGATTCTGCTGCTACAGTAAGTGCAAAGCCTGACGGATTAACCAGTTCAAACACCAGTTCTTTGGTCATTACACACTGGTCGTTTTGGGTTACCACCACTTTGTATACGCCCGCAAGGGTAGCAGAAATAGATGCTGTACTCTCACCCGCCAATACAATACCATTACGGTACCATACAAAAGTTGGCAATAGTGCATCTGTAACAACAGCAAGGCTTTTAACCTGACCCGGAATTATTATATCGCTAAGCGGACTGGCGGGTGTAAGTGTAAAGTCACTTTGTTGTATGGTTACCGTGTTAGATATTGCAGAGCAAGATCCGTTGGTTACCCTTACATAATAATTTCCTGTTTCTGTAGCGGTAAAATCGGGTACGTTGCCCGATGTTACCTGAACACCGTTTTTATACCACGTGTATACAAAAGCCGTAGTAGTAAGACTGTTGCTTATAACAACCTGAGAGTTCTCCCCACAAAGCTTACCCGCAGCAGTTATAGCTACCTGGCCAAAACCAAGGTTCACTGTAATTGCGTTAGAGTACACAGGAGCGAATTCGGGAATGGTAACTTCCAGTTTATAAATTCCGTTTTGAGATGAATCGTTAAGCGATAAGGTTGCCAATACTGCACCCGGCACAGGCAAATTGTCTTTGTACCACTGGTATGTATAACCCAGGTTGGCAGCGTTTATATTTCCAGCAGGAGTTATTGCTATTAATCCTGTTACATTTAATGTTACTGCGGCACTCGTACAGGCAGTGTAACCTGCATCTGCGGCAATTGTCAACTGGAAACCTGTTGGATAGTTTAGTGTAAATAGTTTTTCTGAAGTAACAGCACAGCCCGATGTCTGGGTTACCACTACTTTATATTCGCCATTTTGTGTAGCTGTAAGCGTTGCCGATGTTTCAGCTATAAGCACATTATTTCTGTACCATGCATATTGCGGTGCAACAGCATCTGTAGTAACGGTAAGCGTTTTAGTTTGCCCCGGAAGGATAATATCTGTAGAAGGGTTACTGCTGTTGATTACAATAGTAGCATTTTGTATCTGAAGCGTATTGGATTGCGATGTACATGTACCCGCTGTTACAATAAGGTAATAGTCACCCGCATCGCCTGTAATTAATGTCGACGCTGTTTCGCCTGGCAGTTGTACACCGTTTTTATACCATTGGTACGTATAGCCAGTTCCTGTTACGCTTGATGAAAGAACAATTGTTGATCCTGCGCAAAGTACACCACTTTTTGAAATGGATACCAATCCTGCCGGAATAGCTATATTAACCGCTGCCGTATTAGAGCTAACCGGACTGAAGTCTGGTATTGAAACAGCAACCATATATTCGCCATTTTGCATAGCATCTGCAATAACTAACGATGATGCTACAGCACCTGCAACCGCAGTTCCGTTTTTAAACCATTGGTAAGTGTAGCCTAGCGTAGAAGCATCTACATTGCCGTTTGCTGTTTGCGCAGTAAAGTTTGTTATGCTTAACGTTGCCGTTGTGCTTGTACATGCAGTATACCCTGCATTAGTTGCAATAGTAAGCGTAAACCCTGTTGGATAGTTAAGTGTAAATAATTTTTCTGAAGTAACAGCACAACCCGATGTCTGGATTACTATTACTTTATATTCACCATTTTGTGTAGCTGTAAGCGTTGCCGAAGTTTCTGTTAAAAGCACATTATTTCTGTACCATGTATATTGTGGTGCAACAGCATCTGTAGTAACGGTAAGCGTTTTAGTTTGCCCCGGAAGGATAACATCTGTAGAAGGATTACTGCTGTTGATTACAATAGCAGCATTTTGTATCTGAAGCGTATTGGATTGCGATGTACATGTGCCCGCTGTTACAATAAGGTAATAATCAGCCGCATCGCCTGTAGTTAATGTCGACGCTGTTTCACCTGCCAGTTGCGCACCGTTTTTATACCATTGGTAGGTATAACCGACTCCTGTAAGGCTTGATGATAGAACAATTGTTGATCCTTCGCAAAGCACACCGCTTTTGGAAATGGATACCGATCCTGCCGGAATAGCAATATTAACCGCTACCGTATTAGAGCTAACCGGACTGAAGTCTGGTATTGAAACAGCAACCGTATATTCGCCGTTTTGCGCAGCATCTGCAATAACCAATGATGATGCGACAGCACCTGGAACTGCAGTTCCGTTTTTAAACCATTGGTAGCTGTAACCAAGGGTAGAAGCATCTACATTGCCATTTGCCGTTTGCGCAGTAAAGCTTGTTATGCTTAACGTTGCCGTTGTACTTGTACATGCAGTATATCCTGTATTCGTAGCAATGGTAACTGTAAATCCTGTTGGGTAGGTAAGTGTAAATATCTTTTCGGCAGTAGCGGCACATCCTGCGCCCTGAGTAACCACTACCCTGTATTCGCCGTCTGTTGTTGCGCTAAGCGTTGCATTTGTTTCTCCCGTTACAACTGCACCATTTTTGTACCATACAAACTGTGGCGAAACAGCATCGGTAGTAACACTTAGTGTTTTCGGCTGACCCGGAAGTATAACATCTGTAGCAGGGTTTGTAGTGTTTACCGTAATAGCCGCAATCTGTAATTGTATGCTGTTAGACTGTTTAGCACATATTCCTCCGGTTACATTAATGTAATAGTTACCTTGATCTGTAGTTGTAAGGGTAGACGATGTAGCACCTGTAACAGCCACCCCATCTTTGTACCATTGGTGAGCGTAACCCGAACCGTTAATGCTTGCTGTAAGTGTTACCGTACCACCATCGCACAAAGCGGTATTATTGGTAATAACAACATCTTCTACCTCAAGGTTTATAGTTAGATTGTTAGATGTAACTGTGCCAAAATCGGGTACTGTAGCTTCCAGCCTGTAATTTGCGTTTTGCGATGCATCGCTTATCACTAAAGTAGCCGATGTTGCTCCTGCAACCGCTGTATTATCTTTAAACCATTGGTATTGGTAACCAAGGCCTGCAACGTCTACGCTACCTGAAGTAACTGTAGCTGTAAAGTTGGTAACCGCTAAAGATGCAATAGTGCTGTCGCACGAAATGTAATTGGCATCGGCAGCGACAACAAGGCTAAATGCCGACGGATAAGCCAATGTAAATGTAGCTTCGTTAGCTACTGTACAACCCGATGTTTGTGTTACCACAACTTTATAAGTACCATCCTGCGTTGCTGTAAGCGTTGCCGATGTTTCTGCCAAAAGCACATTGTTTCTGTACCACGCAAACTGCGGCGCTACACCGTTTGTAGTTACTGTTACAGTTTTTGGCTGCCCGGGAAGAATAAAATCGTTGGCAGCAGCAGTTACTGTTACAGCAATAGCAGCATCATCAACAGTTAGCGTATTAGAATGCGCCGTACAGCTTCCTCCTGTTACAACAACATAGTAAGCACCTTCGGCATCTGCCGAAAGCGTTGCGCTTGTTGCTCCCGTTATAGCAACTGTATCTTTAAACCACTGATAAGTATAATTTGAATCGGCCAGTGTTGCTGTCAGGCTAACAGTAGCGCCTTCGCAAAGCGTAGTGTCGCCACTAATTACAATTGCAGGAAGTGCCAGGTTAACGGCTGTAGTGTTAGATGTTACCGGAGTAAAATAAGGTATGGTTGCTTCCAGTTTATACGTTCCGTTATCGGCAGCGTTGTTTATAGTAAGCGTTGCCAATGTTGCTCCTATAACAGCAACATCGTTTCTATACCATTGGTATTGGTACCCTAAGCCTGTAACATCAACAGCACCCAAAGGTGTCTGCGCCGTAAAAGCAGCTACACTTAGCATAGCAGTAGTGCTAACACAAGGTGTAAATCCTGAATTTGTTTCCGTTGTAAGCGTAAAGCCTGTAGGGAAGTTAAGCGTGAAAGTAGTTTCTGCAACAGCATTACAACCGAGAGTCTGTGTTACTACTACTTTATACTCACCATCCTGAGTTGCTGTATACGATGCCGAAGATGCGCCCGAAATAACAACATTATTTCTGTACCACACATATTCCGGTCCCAGTGCATCGGTAGTTACGGTTAGCGTTTTGTTTTGGCCGGGCAGTAAAACATCGGTAACCGGGTTGGTACTGCTAACCGTTATCTGTTCGATATCAATATGAATCGTGTTTGACTGTGATGTACAGCCACCGCCTGTAACTTTAAGATAGTAGTCTCCTGCATCATCGGCAGCAAGAGTGCCCGAAAGTATTGCAGGAAGCAGGAATCCGTCTTTATACCACTCGTACGTATATAGAGAATTGTTTATGTTTGATGTAAGCGGTGCAATAGCACCTTCGCAGATGCTTGTTGGCCCAGATATTATAACGTTACCTACAGAAGGGTTAACGGTTACCGCATTTGAAGTTATATCACCAAAATCCGGAATGGTAACTGTAAGGGAGTAGCTTCCGTTATCTAAAGGGCTTGTAACATTTAACTGTGGTGTAGTTGCCCCTGCAACCGCAACATTATCTTTATACCACTGATAGCTGTAACCGTAAGAATTATTTAGAATACCTGTAGTTTGGGCTCCCGTTACCACATTAAATTGTTCGATATTTAATGTTGTGGCAGTGCTTACGCACGATTGGTATGCTGCATCTGATTGTATTGCAACATTAAAACTATCAGGATATATGATGTTTACCGATGCTTCTTTAGTAATATTACACGGAACAGCATCATTTACCACCACTTTGTAAGTGCCTTTTTGTGTAGCATTGTAGCTTGCCTGCGTAGCACCGCTAATAGCCGTATTATCTCTGTACCATTGGTATGAAGGGTTAATTGCATCTGTAATGGCAGTAAGTATTTCGGTTTCTCCGGGAATAACAACCGTGGTAGCAGACGGATCTATATCGAGGTTAAAATCTACCGGTTCCAGCTCAATTTCGTTCGTTTCAAAAACACAGCCACCACCTGTTATTACGAGATGGTAGATTCCTGCTTCGGTAGCCGGATACGTGGGTTGCGAAGCCGCCGCTATTAGTATATTGTCTTTATACCATTTATATACAAAATTACTGTTCTGTACATCGCTGGTGAGTAGTTTAGGGACACCCGGACAGAGATTGCCCGTATTATCATTGGTTGTTATTTGCGGATTGAGTATAGACTGTACTGTTACATTAACAATATTTGAATAGGAGTTAAGTACGCAGCTGCCAAAATTTGTGGTTACGTAGTAACTCCCTGTTTCGGTTACATTTATAGACGAGCCTGTCTGACCCGGTATTTCTATATAATCCTTATACCATTTATAGGTAAGGTTTGGGTAATATAACGGCGATGCCGGTGTACCTGTATTATCTATAGCCAGTGTGTAGCCGGTACCCGAACAGATATTTACCTGCCCTATATTATTATTGATAGCATAGGGCTGATTGTGTATTGCATAGTATGCAGGAAATGCTGCACTTTGCGGGCTTGTTTTTGCAGGATTGGTACTTCTTACCCTAAGCCTGTACCCTTCGCCAAATGCATTAGTAGGGACACTAAAGGTACCGCTTACTACCGTTGTGGTAGTTGTAGGCAGCGTAGCCACAATTGTTGGGGTAGAAAAACTGCCGGTAGGCCCCGACATTTCTATAATAAACTGATTACCGGGACCAAGGTTTAAAACCGGGGCTACTGAAAAGTTAACTGTGAAGGAATTGAAAGATGAAGAAGCACATGCCCGTGTAAAGCCAAATGTAGGTGTAGAAATATTCACCTGCGAATACGCGCAAACACTGCCGGCAAGCCAAAGCAGAAAGCTAAATATTAAATAAAAAATTTTATTCTTTTTATTCATCTAGGGGAAATGGTGAATGTGCGAATATCAACTTAAAAGAATAAACCTATGTAAACAAATTCTTATCAAAAATTAAATTCGATAAACGGAGATAAAAACACGATAAAACTCAACTTGATATTCATTTTATAACTGAAATTTTTACAAAATTTTAGATTTTAATTAACAATACAGATTTTTCAAAATGTTACAAAAGCAACAAATTGTTACATAAATATGTTAATTAAGAACTAATTTACGTCAAAATAACAGTTGCGGTTTTATGCATAATAGATAAAAATTTGTTAAAATATCTATTTTATAATTAGTCGGACACCCGTAAAAATACCTGTTTTGATGAAGAATAGTCAATAAATTCACAGTAATATAAACGTTAATTTTTTGTAATTGAACGTTTTATATTTCATTTTCATCGACAGCACAACTCTTTTAAAAGTCAAACACTTACACTCCAATACCTACTCTTCTAATTGAAGCAATTGAGATCATATCCAATCAATTTTGAAAGCTGATTCTGACAGATATTCCATTATTTATCAATATTTAAATTTTAAGAGTCCGTGAAAGCTGCAACTCGCATTTGCATTTTTTATTGTAGGAATAAACAATAGATATGTTAAACAATTCTATATACTAAAATTGAAATAGTAATATTTTAACTATTAAATCAATGTTATAGTATCTAATTATTCACACTGCTACCCCACCCTCACGTTATGACATATAACCTGAAGAAAAGATACACTTAAGCCAGATTTATTTAATATGTATAATTTTAGCACCTTAATATGCTCATTTTCACAAAAATTACGTTTTATAAAATTTTTAACCGCTGTTAATTAATAATTTATATACATTTGCACCCTGATGAATAGAACTGAATTACATATTGCTAATATGTCACGGACAAACACCACGGCTCCCAGCCGGATGGTGCGGTAAACTATACCGCTAAGTTTTCGCCCGAATATTCATTTTTATTTATTTCTTCTGAATTGAAATCACAATCCTTTTTTATTGGGAGTCCTGTATTTACAGGCTTTATATTAATTGCTTCACTTAATATCCTATTCAGTCCCAGACCGTTCCGGCCATAGGGTCTACATCTATTATTTAAACCGGTCCGCCCGGTTTGTATTCCCATATTTGAACCGATAATTATAATTTTAATACATTTTTGCAATGGATGTATCTATTGTGATAGCCCACGAAGGGCATTACAAATTTGCGCAGCAGATATGCGATACCATGGAGGCATCGGCCATTATAAGAGGCACAGGCATTGCCAAAAGGAGTCCTGACTACATCATAAAAAAGATGGAGCACGGCGACGCTGTTATAGCATTAGTAAACGGCGCATTTGCAGGCTTTTGCTACATAGAGAGCTGGTCGCATGGTAAGTTTGTGGCAAACTCCGGACTTATAGTGCACCCCGATTTTCGAAATCTTGGGCTTGCCAAAAAGATCAAGGAGCGCGTGTTCGACTATTCGCAGGAAAAGTATCCGGGTGCCAAAATATTTGGTATTACCACCGGGCTTGCCGTTATGAAGATTAACAGCGAGCTGGGCTATAAGCCTGTACCCTTTAGCGAATTAACAGACGACCCTACCTTTTGGAACGGCTGCCGTGGCTGCACCAATTTTGATATCCTTGAACGCAAAGAATACAAGATGTGCCTGTGCACCGGCATGCTGTATGATCCTGCAGACAAAAAGCAAAAAGAAGAAAAATACAATTTTAATCAGAAAGTGCTAACCAGGCTTAAAAGCATTAAGCAGGCACTCTTCCTTAAAAAAGAAAAAGCATAATGAAAAAAGTAGTTTTAGCCTACAGCGGAGGCCTTGACACCTCTTACTGCCTTAAATATTTAAAGAACGACCTTGGGTATGAAGTACATACTCTGCTTATAAATACAGGAGGTTTTACTCCTGAAGAACTTACAGCTATAGAAAAAAGAGCCTACGAATTAGGTTCTGCAAAGCATACCAACCTGGATATTATAGATGCGTATTACGAAAAAGCTATTAAGTACTTAGTATTTGGTAATGTGCTTAAGAACAATACATACCCACTTTCGGTGAGCGCTGAGAGGGTTTTTCAGGCTTTGGAAACTGTTAAGCACGCTAAGAAAGAGGGTGCCGATGCCATTGCACACGGCAGCACCGGAGCAGGTAACGACCAGATTAGGTTTGACCTTGTTTTCCAGACTATTGCTCCGGAAATGCAGATCATTACACCTATTCGTGATCTTAAGCTTACCCGTCAGCAGGAGGTAGAATACCTTCAGCAAAATGGTGTGGAATACTCATGGGAAAAAGCGCAGTACTCCATTAACAAAGGCATTTGGGGTACAAGTGTAGGAGGAAAAGAAACCCTTACATCGGGTCAGCCGCTACCGGAAGAAGCCTACCCTTCTCCGTTACTAAAAACAGAGCACGAAAAAGTTACACTCCATTTTGAAAAAGGTGAGCTTGCAGGCCTTAACGGATCTTTCGAAAAACCATCATTAAACATCCAGAAACTGGAAGAACTTGCATCGGCATTTGCCATAGGCAGGGATATACATGTGGGCGATACTATTATAGGTATTAAAGGGCGTGTCGGCTTTGAGGCTGCGGCTCCGCTTATCATAATTAAAGCGCACCACCTGCTTGAAAAGCACGTACTTGGCAAATGGCAGCAATACTGGAAAGAGCAGCTGGGCAACTGGTACGGCATGCTTTTTCACGAAGGGCAATACCTTGACCCTGTAATGCGTAACATTGAAACTTTCCTTACAGACACCCAGAAAACGGTGACAGGTACGGTTACTGTTACCCTGAAACCTTACCATTTCTCGCTTGACGGTATTGAATCGGCTCACGATTTAATGAACACAGGCTTTGGGCAGTATGGTGAAGTAAACAATGCCTGGACGGCAGACGATGCTAAAGGCTTTATTAAAATTGTGGGCAATGCCCAAAATATATATGCTCAGGTAAACCAGGAAAGTTATGATTAAGGCAGGTATAATAGGCGGATCTGGTTATACGGCGGGTGAATTGCTTAGGCTGCTGGCCTACCATCCAAACGTATCTATTGATTTTATATACAGCACAACCAACGCGGATAAGCCCGTAACATCGGTTCATCAGGATTTGCTGGGCGATGTTAACATTAACTTTACCGGAAACGTAAATCCGGATGTTGATGTCGTGTTTTTGTGCTTAGGCCACGGTCAGTCGAAAGCATTTTTAACAGCTAATCCATTCTCGTCAACTACCAGAATAATCGACCTGGGCAATGACTTCAGGCTTGAAAAGGACAGCAATTTTGACGCAAAACAGTTTGTTTACGGACTGCCGGAACTAAATAGAAAAGCTATTACCAAAGCTAAATATATTGCCAACCCCGGATGTTTTGCAACTGCAATTCAGCTGGCATTACTGCCACTGGCGCAAAAGGGCTTGTTGCAGGACACGGTACATATTAATGCAACAACAGGAAGTACGGGCGCAGGTGTTATGCCATCGGCAACATCGCACCACCCGTGGCGAACCAATAATATGTCGCACTACAAGGCATTTGAGCATCAGCATTTGGGAGAGATTGGCGAAAGCCTTACCCAATTGCAATCGGGTTTTGAAGCTGAACTGCTTTTTATCCCCAATCGTGGCGACTTTACCCGTGGCATATTTGCAACGCTGTATACTAAGCTAGAAGCAGATTTCCAGGAAGTTGTAGAATTGTACAACAGCTATTATAAAGATGAGCCATTTGTAAATGTAACAACCGATGCTATAAGCCTGAAACTGGCAGTGCAGACCAACAAATGTTTTATAAGCTTAGAGCAAAAAGGCAGTTACCTGCTGATTACTTCGGTGATTGATAACCTTGTAAAAGGCGCATCGGGGCAGGCAATTGAGAACATGAACCTGATGTTTGGGCTTGATGAGACTACAGGATTGAGACTGAAACCGGCAGGGTTTTAGACATATCTATCACGAAAAGGCCTCACCCCCAGCCCCCTCTCCTCTGAACAGGGCTGGGGTGAGGATAAAAAAATTTAAGAAAATGAGCAATTTATTCAACGTATATCCAATATATAATATAACCCCGGTAAAAGCACTGGGGGCAAAAGTGTGGGACGATAAAGGACAGGAATACCTTGACTTTTACGGAGGCCACGGCGTTATTTCGGCAGGACATTCGCACCCGGATTATGTAAAAGCAGTAAGCGATCAGGCGGGTAAAATAGGGTTTTATTCTAACTCTATTTACAATCCTGTTCAGGAAGCACTGGCAACAAAGTTATCGCAGCAATCGGGTTACCCTGACTACACGCTATTCCTTTGTAATTCAGGCGCAGAAGCCAATGAAAACGCACTGAAACTGGCATCTTTCCATACCCAGAAAAAGAAAGTGATCGCTTTTAAAAAAGCCTTTCACGGAAGGACATCGGCAGCTGTTGCAGCAACTGATAATCCTTCAATAGTGGCTCCGATAAATGCAGGCCATGAGGTAGTATTTCTTCCACTAAATGATGTTGATGCTTTTGATGCAGAAATTGCAAATGGCGATGCTTGTACGGTTATTATAGAAGGCATTCAGGGTGTTGGCGGATTGGATGAAGCTACAACAGCCTTCTTTCAGCACATAGAAAAAGCATGCAATGACCATAATGTAGTGCTGATACTGGACGAAATACAGAGCGGCTACGGGCGTTCGGGTAAATTCTTTGCACACCAGCACCATAGTATACAGCCCGATATCATTAGCCTTGCCAAAGGTATGGGTAACGGTTTCCCTATCGGGGGTATTCTTATCTCGCCTAAATTTAATGCATCACACGGATTGCTGGGTACCACTTTTGGTGGTAATCATCTGGCATCTGCGGCAGCATTATCGGTACTGGAAATTATAGAAAATGAAAACCTTATCGAAAACGTAAACGAGGTAAGCAACTACTTTAGGGAGCTTGCAGGACAGATTCCGCAGGTAAAAAACATCAAAGGACGCGGCCTGATGCTGGGCCTTGAATTTGACTTTGAAGTGGGCGAACTGAGGAAGAAGCTTATTTACGACGAACACATTTTTACAGGCAATGCTTCGCAGAAGAACCTGTTGCGCATACTGCCGCCACTGTCTATAACCAAAGGAGATGTAGATGTGTTTTTTGCAGGGTTGAAGAAAGCGCTTGAGGCTGTATCTGAAGATGCAATTTCTGCAATATCTTGAAAACCTTGTAGGTTGTAAACCGTTGATTTTAAATTTAAAAACAATGAAAAAATTCACTTCTGTTGATGATATTCAGGATCTTGAAAGTCTGGTAGCATTAGCAAAAACAATAAAAGCGGCTCCCTTTGCCCACCCCGAAAAAGGCAAAAAAAAAACCCTTGGTTTACTGTTCTTTAACCCTAGTTTAAGAACAAGGCTCAGCACCCAAAAAGCGGCACTTAACCTTGGAATGAATGCCATTGTAATGAACCTGAATACCGAAGGCTGGTCGCTGGAATTTGAAGATGGTGCTATTATGGATGGTACCAGTGTTGAACACGTTAAAGAGGCAGCGCAGGTAGTTTCGCAATACTGCGATATAATTGCTATCCGTAGCTTTCCTACCCTTACAGACAAGGAAAAAGATGAAGAAGAGTACGTTATAGGTGCATTTCTTAAATATGCTTCGGTACCCGTTATAAGCCTTGAAGGCGCTACAGAGCATCCGTTACAGGCTGTAGCTGATGCCCTTACGGTAGAAGAATACAAAACAAAGGCACGCCCTAAAGTAGTGCTTACATGGGCACCGCATCCTAAAGCGTTGCCTCATGCTGTACCGAATTCTTTTGTGAAAGTGATGAAAAAGGCTGATGTAGATTTTGTAATTACACACCCCGAGGGCTATGCGCTAAACCCTGAATTTACTGAGGGTGTTACTATTACACACAATCAGGACGAGGCTTTTGCCAATGCAGATTTTATCTATGCCAAGAACTGGAGCTCGTATGAAGAATACGGTCAGATTTTGAGCAAAGACCCTTCGTGGACAGTAACTACAGAGAAAATAGCACTTACCAACCATGCCAAATTTATGCACTGCCTGCCTGTAAGGAGGAATATGATCGTAACCGATGCCGTGCTTGACAGCGACGCGTCTATAGTGATTCCGCAGGCGAATAACCGTACGTTTGCCACACAGGCAATACTGACCAAAATACTTGACAATGAGCAATAAAACACCGCTTACCGTAGTAAAGATTGGTGGCAATGTTATTGACGATGCTGCTGCTCTTGACAGTTTCCTAAAAGATTTTGCAGCTATAGAAGGTGCCAAAATACTGGTACACGGTGGTGGAAAACTCGCCACAAGAACCGCTGAAAGCCTTGGTATTGAAGCTGTTTTTCATGAAGGCCGCAGGATAACCGATGCCCCAATGCTGGAAGTTGCCGTTATGACCTATGCAGGATGTATAAACAAGAGTATTACCGCTAATCTTCAGGCGCTTGGGAGCAATGCTATGGGCTTTACAGGTGCCGATGGTAACCTGATACGCTCTGAAAAAAGGAAGAATGCAGCGGTAGATTTCGGCTACGTTGGCGATGTGGTTTCGGTGGATGCAAAACTATTGGAACTACTTACAGTACTGGGTATTGTGCCGGTTTTCTGCGCTGTTACTCACGACGGAAACGGGCAACTGCTGAATACCAATGCCGATACTATTGCAAGCGAATTAGCGGTTGCAAGCAGTGAATACTTTGATGTGAAGCTACTGTATTGCTTTGAGAAAAAAGGTGTGTTACTCGACGTAAATGATGCCGATTCAGTCATAAAATCCCTTACTTTTTGGGAATTCAGCACACTGAGGGAACAGGGTGCTATACACAGCGGCATGCTGCCTAAACTGGAAAACTGCTTTAACGCTCTGAATAAAGGGGTTACGCAGATAGGTATTGGCAGTCCCGCTATGATAAACGGCGAAGCCCACACCCTTATTACGCCTTAACCAAAAAACACTATTATGGCCGTTAAAACCATACAGACACTTACCCAGGAAGCCATTGCACTATTAAAACAGCTAATTGCAACACAGTCTTTTTCATCGGAAGAGGAAGGTACCGCATTGCTTATAGAAGCTTGGTTTTCTGCTAATAACATACCTTTTAAACGGGAAAAGAATAACATTTGGGCTTTCAACAAACAGTACGATGAGGCATTACCTACTCTGCTGCTGAACTCTCATCATGATACGGTAAAACCCAATCAGGGCTATACGCTAAACCCACTTGAACCTATCGTAAAAGATGGTAAGCTTTTTGGTCTTGGCAGTAACGATGCAGGAGGCTGTTTAGTATCGCTAATTGCTACGTTCACTTACTTTTATGACGCTGAAAATCTGCCGTATAACCTTGTTATTGTGGCATCTGCAGAAGAAGAAAGCAGTGGCCCCGACGGACTGAATAGTGTACTAAAACACCTGCCAACACTGGATTGTGCTATAGTAGGCGAACCTACCGAAATGCAATTGGCGATAGCTGAAAAAGGGCTTTTAGTACTTGACGTTATTGTGGAAGGAACTCCGGGGCATGCCGCACATCCTAACGATAACGTATCTATTTACAATGCTTTAGGTGTTGTAGAATGGTTTAGAGATTACTGTTTTGACAAGGTAAGCGATGTATTAGGCCCGATGAAAATGACGGTTACAGGCATCAATGCCGGCAAGCAGCATAATGTTGTACCCGCAGAATGCCATTTGGTTGTAGACGTGAGGGTTAACGACCGATACACCAACACCGAAGTACTCGAAATTATACAAAAGGAGCTTGAAGGTAAGGCAACAGTAAAACCGCGATCGCTGCACTTAAACTCCTCATCTATAGATAAAAACCATCCTATTGTACAGGCAGGGATAGCCCTTGGAAGAACTACCTATGGGTCGCCAACATTGTCTGATCAATCGGTGCTGTATTGCCAGTCGCTTAAGCTGGGCCCGGGCAGCTCGCCGAGGTCGCACACAGCAGACGAATTTATTTTTATTAATGAAATTGAAGAAGGAATAGCACTGTATATCAATATACTGGCTACTTTCCTGAAGCAAAATATACCCTCGGAAGTACTACTATCCGACCTAAAAAATTTACCATGAAACTCTGGGAAAAAGGAATACCTACCGACATAAAAACCGACCTCTTTACTGTAGGCAACGACCGTGAACTCGACCTGCTTTTAGCTGAATATGACGTAGTTGGATCTATGGCTCACGCTAAAATGCTGGCAAAAACCGGACTGCTAACCACCGAAGAAGCACAAGATCTGGTAATGGCCCTTGAAGACATACTGACCGACATTAAAAAAGGCAACTTTTTTATTGAGCAATCCTTTGAGGATGTGCACAGTAAGGTAGAATACCTGCTGATAGAAAAGCTGGGCGATACCGGTAAAAAGATACACACCGCACGTTCGCGAAACGACCAGGTTTTAGTAGATGTGCACCTGTTTTTAAAAGCTGAATTAACAGCTATAAAGCAGCAAACCAACGAGTTATTCGAACTATTACTTGCTAAAGCCGAAGCTACCAAAGACATACTTTTACCGGGTTACACTCATTTTCAGGTGGCAATGCCATCATCTTTCGGAATGTGGTTCTCGGCATATGCCGAAAGCCTTGTAGATGACGTAGTTATGCTAAACGCAGCCCTTTCTGTAGCCGATCAAAACCCATTGGGATCTGCGGCAGGATATGGCAGTTCGTTTCCTATAGACAGGACATTCACAATGCAGGAATTAGGATTCAATACATTGAAATACAACTCGGTAGCAGCACAAATGAGCCGTGGAAAAGCTGAGAAAACGGCTGCTTTCGCTATGGCATCGGTAGCGGGTACATTGTCTAAACTGGCGATGGATATCTGCCTGTATCTGAGTCAGAATTTTGCCTTTATTACTCTGCCACAGCATCTTACAACAGGAAGCAGCATTATGCCGCACAAGAAAAACCCTGATATTTTTGAGCTTATACGAGGTAAATGCAATAAAATTCAGGCATTGCCATACGAAATAACCTTGATAACCAATAATTTACCAAGTGGCTACCACCGCGATTTGCAGTTGCTGAAGGAAGGGTTGTTTCCTGCACTCCAAACTTTGAAATCGTGTCTTGAAATGGCGATTTTCAGCATCAGGGAGATTGAACCCAACCAGAACATACTGGACGACAAAAAGTACGATTACCTATTTACTGTAGATGCACTAAACGAGCTGGTAACCAGCGGAGTACCCTTTAGGGATGCCTATAAAATAGTGGGCGAACAGGTAGAAAATAATTCTTTCCAGTCGCCAAAGGCCACTAAACACACCCACGAAGGCAGCATTAACAACCTGTGCCTTAATGAGATAAAAGCAAAAATGGCAGCTGTTTTTAGCAATTAATAGTGCACAATTGGTACATCAAAATGCTTATTTTTGATCCATTTTGGCTAAAACAGGCATTTTTTAAAACACTGAAAAAGTGCACATTATAAATAATGTTGCACTTTTTGTTTTTTAAAAATCCAGGCACCGGATCACTCAACAAACCCGGCACCCGGATTTCAGAAAGTGAAAGTATTAAACTCAAGAAAACTCAATTTTAGTTGCAGGTACCTCATCGTAAATTGTGCTTTAAGGAGGTCGTATTCGGTAGTGAGCAACTGGTTTTTTGATGTGGTAAAAACAATGGCCTCTACCAGCCCACTACTAAATTTTGCCTGCGTGGTCTCAAACGACTTTTGAGCATAAGCTCTTGTTTGTTCTAACTGTAGTGCAAGCACCTCATTCTGCTGTTTTTTAGCCGTTTCCTGCTCGATTGTCTGTCGTAGCTTTATCTTTTCCTGCTCGGTTTCTACGTTACGCTTCTGAAACTCTACTTTTGCCAGCTGAACGTCGCGATGCGTCTTTAATCCATTGAAAATAGGCACTCTAAGCTGTAAACCTATATAATGGTTTTTGTTATCGTTAAGCTGTGTCCAAAACGGGTCTACCATGTTACCCGGCTCATTTAAAGGCAGGTAGTAAAAAGACGAATAGCTGTAAAACGCCGATATCACCGGCAGATAAGCATTCTTTTGTATGGTAATGTCTTTCCTAGCAACGTCTGCACTCAATTGTGCCGATTGTATCTTAGGGTAATGCTGTAAAGCATTGGTATACACCTCAGCCGCAGGTTTACCGGCAAGATCTATGCGCTCTATATTGGCAAAGATGATGTTGTCAGGATCTGTATCCTTTACATTCATAAGCTGTAACAATGTAAGCTTTTGGTTGTAAAGCAGTTGTTTGGTTTGCGTTATGCTATTCTCTTCCTGCGCATAGCTTACCTGCATGTCGTACAGGTCGCTCTTAGGCTTGCTGCCAATGCTTACTTCCTTATCTATCCTGTTAAGATTGAACTTTGCATTTTCAAACCTTCCTAACTGAATCTTCAGCAATTCCTGGCTGTAAAGCACATTAAAATAATTTTCCAGTACCGTAAGCTGATATTCGGCAGCAGTGGCCTCTTTATCAGCTTTTACCTTAAGCACTGCGATCTTATTTCTGCGTGCCGTGGTAAAGGTATTAAAGTTGATGATGTTCATATTAGCATCCAGCGATACATTATCGCTTTGTATGTTCCTGCTCACCCTGTTATTGGTCGAAGGATCAATAGTTGACCCGATACTATAACTGTGTGATGCCGATACCCCCACCGTTGGCAGGAACTCCAATAGTGGACTGCGGTGCGTAGTCTCGGCACTCAATATCTCTAACTGGCGTAACTGAAATTCGGGATTGTTTTGCATTCCTGTAGCAATGCACTGCTCAAATGTCCATACTTCCTGCGCCTGCATAAAGCCGGATGATAGTAATAAAAACAGGAATAGGTATCGCGATAAAGCCTTCATTTTGGGTAGTATTGTACCTCCGCCTGCAACATCTGCCGCAGGCGTAAAGTAATTATATAGTATGTTTTATTCGTATTTCAAGTATGCAAGAACATTTACCCGGGTAGCGTACCACGCCCTTGAAAGCACCACCAAAAGTGTTAGCACCATTAGCGAAAGGAAACCAACAAGAAACGGCAGTACAGAAATTGCTATACGGTATGAGAAATTTTCAAGCCATTTATCCAGCAGCCACCATGCCGGCGCAAGGCCGATTACAAAACCAATAATGCAGAAGAGCACATATTGCCTAGAGAGTGCTGCAAGCAGTACACGGGTTTCGGCACCCAGTGTTTTGCGTATGGCTATTTCTTTCATCCTGCGTTGTATACTGTAAGATGATAAAGCAAACAGCCCGAATAAAGCTATGAGTATTACCACGACATTCAATAGGCCGAAAAGATTGCGCTGGTGTACAAATCCCTGATATGACCTGGCAAAATTTTTATCTACAAAATCGTAGTTAATAGGATAATCAGGATCTACCGAATGCCATAGCGCTGTAATTTCGGCAAGAGCCGGTTCCATATAGGCAGGATCTACCTTTATATATATATTATTGATATTCGCCACCATCCAGTTCATCGTTTTGTAATGGGAAAAGATCATTGGCGGAATAGGGTCTTTCGGGCTATTCAGGTGAAAGTCCTTTACAATTCCCACAACTTTAAATTTCTGATCGTCCCAATAGGTGACCGATTTACCTAAAAGATTTTTTTCTCCAAACATCTTCATAGCCGTTTCGTTCACCAAAACCGAATTGATGGTATCTGAAGCAAAGTTGGGGGACAGGCTTCTACCCTGGGTAACCTTTATATTCATCATATCCATAAGATCAAAGTCGAGTATCATATATTGTAATGAAACTTCTGTTTCCCTATAATTGAAAGAGGTTTGGTACGATCCTCCTCCTCCTATTTTAAAAGTACCGCCAGAAACCTGCTTAACACCTTTAATAGCCTTGATCCTCTCTTTTAGCGATTCATATTTTTGGGCAAGTATCTTTTCAGCACCTTCTCCCCTAACATTAAACGCATCCCTGTAACTTACATCTATAACCTGATCGGCTTTAAACCCAAGGTCTTTAGACGACAGGTAATTTACCTGCTGGTTTACAATATAAGAGCCTACAATAAAGAACGATGCTATACCAAATTGAAATACAAGCATACCGTTACGCAGCCATATTCCTTTTTTGCTTCTTGAAAAATTACCTTTAAGTACGTTTACGGCTTCAAACTTTGAAACATATATTGCCGGGAAAATTCCCGATAATGCTACTATTATAATAAACACCAGCACAAGCTGCATATAAAACTGACTACTCTTTATAACCAGTTCTTTACCCAGAAACATATTATAATACGGCAGCGAGATTTCTACTATTACCATAGCCAGCAGTATGGCAAACAGGGTAGTAAGCACAGTTTCAAAAACAAACTGCCTTACAATATTGCCTCTAGTGGCACCCAGTATTTTACGCACCCCAACCTCTTTTGCCCTTTTAATGGCATTGGCAGTAGCCAGGTTTACATAATTTACTATAGATATCAACAATATAAGTAACGATAAGCCCGACATTATAATTAAGAACTGGTAGCTGCCCCTGCCTTCGGGGAAATCGCCAACACGGGAGTGCAGCCTTACATCGGCCAATGCTTCCAGGTATATTTTAGTCTTCCCGTAACGTTTAATATATTCTTCAGGAGAAATTCCACTCTGCGCAGCACTTACTTTTGTGTTATTATCATAATATAAACGCTCAATTTTTTCCGCTACCGTAACTGCATTTTCGGGGCTTTTTAGTTTTACGAACATGGCATAACTAAAACTACCCCAACGCGTTTCGGTTTCTTTTAACTTGGCTTCTATCGCATTGATAACCATATCGGGCATTACAGACGACTTTTCATTAAGCCTGTAAACCCCTTTTACAGTAAGCATTTTATCGCCGGCTTTTACCTGTTCTCCCATAGGGTTTACATCATTAAACAAGCGCTTTGCTGTAGCTTCAGATAATACTATACTTCCCTCGTCCAGGGCAGTTTTAGGGTCACCCTGAACAAATTCAAAAGGGAAAAAGCTGAAGAAGCTTTTTTGCGCATCGGTAACTTTCTGTACAATCTCTTTTTTGCCTTTGTACTCCAAAATTTCACTATTGTACCACGCATTCATATAGCAGTATTCTGTTACTTCGGGTATTGCCCTCAGATGAGGACCTACCGGTACTGCGCTGGCACCCCACATTTTGTTTTCGCCGAGGTCTGCCACCGAATAGAATATTGTATCCTTATCCGGATTCCAGTTATTATAGGCATGTTCATCGTTCCAGTATAGTATAGAAAATACAAGCCCTGCAATACCAAGGCTAAGCCCCAACACGTTTAGTGCCGTAAAGAACTTGTTGTTCTTTACCTGATATAAATATATTTTAAGCCAGTTGTTTATCATGGTTATTCGTATTTAAGGTAAGTAAGTACATCCATCCTGGTAGCATGCCAGGCCCTGCTTATTACAACTATAAGTGTAAGGACCATAAGCACTATAAAACCTGCCAGGAACGGCAGTACCGATATATCTATGCGATAGGTAAAATTTTCCAGCCATTTATCAAGCAGCAGCCATGCGGGAAACAAGGCAATTGCAAACCCTACGATACAGAACACGATATACTGTTTAGAAAGTGCTGTAAGCAGTACGCCTGTTTCCGCACCCAGTGTTTTACGTATGGCTATTTCTTTCATTCTGCGCTGAATGCTGTACGACGACAGGGCAAACAAACCGAACAAGGCTATCAGCATAACTACAATATTCAGCAGGGTAAACAAATTACGCTGGTGTACATAACTCTGGTATGAGCGGGCAAAATACTTATCTACAAAGTCATAGCTAAATGGATAATCCGGGTCTATAGAATGCCATAGCTGTTCCATTTCGGCAAGAGCCGATTCCATATGGGTAGGGTCTACTGTTACATAAATATCGTTAGTATTCTGCATCATCCAGTTCATTGCTTTTTGGTGCGCAAATACCATTGGTGGAATAGGATCCTGCGGATTGTTTAGATGAAAATCTTTTACAACACCCACAACCTTATAGTCATCTTTATCCCATTTAATGAACTTACCTACAAGCTGTTTGTCACCAAACATCTTCATTGCCGTTTCGTTTATCAGAACCGAATTGATAGTATCTGAAGCAAAACGGGGGGACAAATCGCGACCCTGCGCCATTTTTATCTTCATCATGTCCAACAGTCCAAAATCGGTTACCATATATTGCAGCGATACTTCTGCATCGCCGTAGGTAAAAGAACTTGAGTGCGATGATCCGCCACCGAGTTTAAAAGTACCGCCGGATACCTTCTGTACCCCTTTTATAGCCAGCAATCTTTGCTTAACCGAACTGTATTTTTGGGCAAGCTTTTCCCTGAATTTTTCATCTTTAAAATCGTAGCTGTTTCTGTAGGCTATATCTATAACCTGGTCGCCTTTAAAACCTACATCTTTAGATGCCAGATAGTTTACCTGCTGGTTAACAATATACGAACCGATGATAAAAAACGACGCTATACCAAATTGAAGTACGAGCATGCCATTGCGAAGCCATATCCCTCTTTTGCTTCGGGAAAAATTGCCTTTAAGCACATTTATAGACTCAAATTTCGAAACATACACCGCAGGCAATATACCCGAAAGCAGCACTATAACTATAAACACTACGATAAGCTGTATATAAAACTGGCTACTTTCTATAACCAGTTCTTTACCCAGAAACATATTGTAGTAAGGCAACGAAATTTCTACAATTACCATTGCCAGCAGTAAAGCAAACAATGTCGTAAGCACTGTCTCAAACACAAATTGCTTTATGATATTGCTTTTTGTAGCCCCCAGTATTTTACGTACCCCAACCTCTTTTGCCCTTTTAATGGCGTTGGCTGTGGCAAGGTTAATATAGTTTACGATTGACAATAGCAGTATAAGCAGCGACAACCCTAACATTATCATTAAGAACTGGTAATTGCCCCTGCCTTCGGGCACATCGCGAACACGAGAGTGAAGCCTAAGGTCGGCAAGCGACTCCAGGTGTACCCTAGTATCGCCATAGCGATTTATATATTCCTGGGGCGAAATACCATTTTCGGCAGCATATAATTTTGTCGCGTTATCATAATACAGCTTTTCAATTTTCTGCTCTACAGCAGCAGCGTCATCGGCGTTTTTAAGTTTTACAAGCATAGCAAAGCTAAAAGCACCCCAGCGCGATTCGTTTTCTTTCAGTTTAGGATCAATGCCGTTAGTAACGATATCCGGCTGAAAAGACGATTTTCCGTCAAGCCTGTATATTCCTTTTACCGTAAGCAATTTTTCGCCATAGCGTACCTGCTCCCCCATTGGAGCCTGACTTCCGAACAGGCGTTTGGCAGTAGTTTCAGACAATGCAATGCTGCCTTCATCTAAAGCTGTTTTGGCATTGCCCTGAATAAATTCAAAAGGAAAAAAGCTAAAAAAATTCTTTTGGGCATCGGTAACCTTGCCTATCATTTCCTTTTTGCCCTTGTATTCTAAAACAGCGTTATTGTACCAGGCGTTCATATAACAGTATTCGGTTACTTCGGGTATAGATGTAAGGTGCGGACCAACGGGTGCAGCACTCGCTCCCCATAACTTATTTTCGCCCATATCTATAACACTGTAAAACACCCGGTCCTTTTCAGGATTCCAGCTATTGTACGCGTGCTCGTCGTTCCAGTACAATATAGAAAACACAAGCCCTGCGATACCCAGGCTAAGACCGAGCACGTTTAGTGCCGTAAAGAACTTGTTGTTCTTTATCTGATATAAATATATTTTTAGCCAGTTGTTTAGCATCGTTATTCGTATTTAAGGTAAGTAAGTACATCTACCCTGGTAGCCTGGTAGGCTCTTGAAAGTACAACAGCAAGCGTTAAAACCATAAGTACCGTAAATCCAATTATAAACGGAAGTATAGAAATATCGATACGGTAGGCAAAGGTTTCAAGCCACTTGTCCAGCAGCATCCATGCCGGTACATAAGCAATAAGAAAACCTGTAATGCAAAACACTACATATTGCTTTGAGAGGGCTAGTAACAGCACACCGGTATCGGCGCCAAGAGTTTTGCGTATGGCAATTTCTTTCATCCTGCGTTGAATACTGTACGATGACAAGGCAAACAAACCAAACAGTGCAATAAGAATTACCACAACATTAAGCAACGAAAACAAGTCCTTTTGTTTTACATACGCCTTGTAGGTGTTCGCAAAATTGGCATTTACAAAAGCATAGTCAAACGGGTAGTCGGTATCTATTTTGGTAGTCCATAATTTTTCCAACCCGGCCAGGGTTTGTTCCATGTTTTCGGCCTTTACTTTTATGGTAATACCGTTTACATTGCCAAACATCCAGTCGATAGTCTTAAAATGAAAAAACGTCATCGGCGGAATTGGCTCATTAATGTTCTGAAAGTGAAAATCTTTAACCACACCCACTATTTTCAGTTTTTCATCATTCCATTTTATTTCTTTGCCAATAGGGTCTTTTTCGCCCATCATTCTAACGGCCGTTTCATTAACCAATACAGAATTAATAGTATCTGATGACAAAGCAGGCGATAGATTACGACCCTTAACAACTTTTATCTTTAGCATATCCAGCATTTCAAAATCTACTGCCATATTCTTAGCCTGCACATTAACTGTTTCGCGATAACTAAAGTTAGACGATGAACTTGCCTCACTGCCAAATGTAAACGCCCCTGCAGAGACTTCCTCTACACCCTCTATTTTTCGAACCTCCTGCTTAACGGTTTCATAGCGCTGCATCATAACCGGTGTCCAGTCTCTTTTACTCCAGTCGTAATTGGGCTGCCTGTATTGCACCTGTATAACCTGGTCTCCTGTAAAGCCAAGGTCTTTATTGGTTAGGTATTCTATTTGGCGGTATACTATATACGATCCTACAATAAAAAAAGACGCTATTGCAAATTGCAGTATAAGCATACCATTACGCAGCCATACCCCGCTTTTACTTCGCCCGAAATTGCCTTTAAGCACATTCAGCGTTTCGAAATTGGAAACATACACCGCCGGAAATATACCCGACATCACTATAACCACTATAAAAATGGCTATCAGCTGCACGTAAAACTGACTGCCGTGTATAGCGAGTTCTTTGCCCAAAAAGTCGTTATAATAGGGTAACGAAAGCTCTACTATTACCAAGGCCAACAGAATTGCAAATAAGGTCGTAAGTATTGTTTCAAAAATAAACTGCCTTATAATATTGCCTTTTCCTGCGCCTAAAATTTTACGCACCCCAACTTCTTTTGCCCTTTTAACCGCATTTGCAGTAGCTAGGTTTACATAGTTTACAATAGATAGTATAAGCACCAGTACAGATAATCCTGCCATAATAAGCAGGAAACGGTAGTTACCTTTCCCTTCCGGGCTGCCATGCGCTACAGAATGCAGCCTGATATCTTTAAGCGCTTCAAGGTACACCATGGTTTCGCCATGTTTTTTTACGTACTCTTCTGGTGTAAGTCCTTCTTCTTTAGCATTTGCTTTTGTCCTGTTCTCAAAGTATATTTTTCTTATTCCTGCTTCTACTGCTTTTGCTTTAGCAGGGTCTTTAAGTTTTAAGAATAACCCAAAACTATAGTTACCCCATTGATCTTTATTATCCTTTAGCCTGCTGTCTATGCCGTTAAATACCATGTTAGGTTCAAACGACGATTTTTGGTTAAGCCTGTATACTCCCTTTACCGAAAATACACCACCGTTAGCAAACTTTATGGTCTTGTTCATCGGGTCGGCATCGCCAAACAGCAGCTTAGCCGCTGCTTCAGATATTGCAACAGAATTTGGCGTGACCGAAGTAGCAGCACTTCCTTTTACAAACTCAAAAGGAAAGAAAGAAAAAAAGTTGTTTTGTGCACTTATAATCTTGCTGACAACCTGACCTTTTCCGTTATAACTTACTACGTTTTCATGGTACCAGTCGTCCATATAACAATAGTCGGCAACCTCAGGAAGCAGTGCCTTTGCCAATGCGCCTGTCTGTGCGATATTTGTTGCCCATACATTACCGTTCCCCAAATCGTTTATTACCTGAAAGGTATTGTCTTTATTGGGGTTCCATTGGTTGTACGAATGTTCGTCGTTCCAGTACAATATGGCAAACACCAGCCCGGCAATACCAAGGCTAAGCCCAAGCACATTTAGCGCCGTAAAGAACTTGTTGTTCTTTATCTGATATAAATATATTTTTAGCCAGTTCTTTAACATGTGATTTGTGGATTTGATTATCCGTGATTTGATTGATGATGATTAGTTTGTTGACGGTTGTCAGTTGATGGTTGTCGGAACTCACTCTGATGGAGGCATTCAGCCAATATCTGATCTGACAATCATCAACCGATAACCAAAAACTATTTATGCCTCATTCGTTACAAAAACATCTGTATTCCTGCTGTTTTTTCTTTCGCTAAGCACCATACCGTCTTTCATTATTATGGTTTTCTGCGAGAACGATGCATCATATTCAGAGTGGGTTACCATAAGTATGGTTGCCCCTGCTGCATGCAGGTCGGTAAGTAGTTCCATCACCTCATTACCGTTTTTACTGTCAAGGTTCCCTGTAGGCTCATCGGCAAGTATAATTTTTGGGTCGTTAACCAATGCCCTTGCTACGGCAGCCCTTTGCTGCTGACCTCCCGAAAGCTGCTGCGGAAAATGTTTCAGCCTGTGCGAAATGGCAAGCCTTTCTGCAATAGCTTCCACTTTTTTCTTTCTTTCGCCAGATGGTACATTGTTATAAATAAGGGGTAGTTCTATATTGTCGTAAACCGAAAGCTCGTCGATAAGGTTAAAGTTCTGGAATACAAAGCCTACGTTTTCTTTTCTCATTTTCGACTTTTCGCTTTCGCTGAGTCCGTTTATTTCTTTACCCAACAGCTGATAGCTTCCGCCCGATGCGCTATCCAGCATACCAACAATATTTAAAAGGGTCGATTTTCCACAGCCCGAAGCACCCATTATGGTTACGAATTCACCCTGTTTTACCTCAAGCGAAACATCGTTAAGTGCTTTGGTCTCTACTTCTTCTGTTCTGAATACTTTTGAAAGGTTTTTAATATGTATCATACTATTGATTTTTGGCTGCTGCCTGCCGGAGTTGATTACGCTCCATACATACAGCTTGGTTAATGATTGTTTTTTCTGATTTTTTTGATTGATGACTGAACTCTCCGCTGTTATTTACTCAAACCCCACTTACATTTATACGAGCCGCTGGTTTGCTTTCCTGTAAATTTAATTTTATACTCTTTGCCCGCTGCAAGAGAAATTATTTCAGTGTCTTTTTTGTTTTCATTAAAAGTGTGTTCTAACAATGTGTTACCATCGATGTCGGTTACTTCCATTTCCAGTTTACCTTCTTTTACTACAATATCGTAGGCAAGGTTAACGTTGGCAGCCTTACCGGGAGTAAGCGTAAAATATACCTGTCCTGTAAACTCTTTGTATGTTGCATCGCTATAGGTATCGGTATGATGGTTTGTCCATTGCTTATCTTTTACAGGCTGTATAAAATGCAGCCCCGTAGCCTTAATTGTCCCCTCCTGCGCTGCCATTTTTACTATTGACATAACTATGACAATAAATAATAAAACTAACTTCTTCATAATTCTTATTCGTTTGTTATATTTAAAACTTCTACTTTTTCATAATCTTTATATGATGATGTAACCACCTTTTCGCCAGGTTTAAGCCCTTCGGTAACCTCATAATACAGCGGATTTTCGCGCCCCGTTTTAATAGCCCGCTTTTCTGCCTTATCGCCATTTACCACAAAGATCCAACGCCCGGCTGTAACATCAAAAAAGCTTCCTTTAGGCAATACGGTAGTCTTAGATTTTTCAGAAAGTATAAGCCTTACTCCAAAGCTAAGCCCCTGCTTAACATCGGGCAATACTTTGCCAATAAAGTTAAGCTCTACAATAAAGCGGCCGCCCTTAATTTCCGGTATAACCTTCATTACCTCAACATCCAGCGTTTCGCCTTTAAAGTCTACCTTTCCTTTTTGCCCTACGCCTACACGCTCCAGGTAAAACTCATCAACATCTGCCATAAGCTTATACCCTTTCATAACGTCTATCTTACCTATGCTTTCGCCTGCAATATAGTTTTTACCCAGCACCGGCTCAAACGATGTTAACCTTCCTGCCATTGGCGCGGTAACCAAAAAGTTCTTTTTGTTGGTACGCAGTATGCCAAGGCTTTTGTACATTATCGCCTGCGACTGGCTCATCTGGCCTATCTGCATCAGGTTGGCCTGTTTTTCTTTCTGTATACTTTGCTGGATTATATTCTTACGCTCCTTTTGGAACCTGAAATTCTCCTTTGTCTTTTCCCACTCGTTTTTAGAAAGTATCTCTTCCTTAAACAACTTCTCATTAAGGTCATACAGGTTTTTGGCATCCTGATAGTCATGGTCTATTGCAACCAGGTCTTTTGCCATGTTAAGCTCCTGGTTTCTTAAATCCAGCTTGGCTTTGTTCAGGTTATTTATCTGTTCTATTATAGATGTTTCCTGCGTAACATAGCCCAGTTCGGTATTTGGGTTATACAATCTTGCCAACGGCTGCCCTTTGGTAACCATATCGCCGTTAGATACAAATATCTCCTGAATCGATCCTCCTTCAATAACATTTAGCAGCATCGCGTTTAGCGGCTCTACCTTTGCCTGAAATACAATAAAGTCTTCAAAATAATTATCCTCTACCGCCTTAATTGCAATCTCACTCTTTTTAACGGTTAGTCCTCTTTTTTTGGTTACCGATGCATACACAAAATAGCCTGCCAATAAAAAAGCGGGCAGCGCCATGAGCAGATACTTATTTTTTCTATTTTTACGGGTAACGATAGTGTCCATTTCAGCTTATTTATCTTACAGTAATGCAATTTTGTGCCACAATTTTAAAACCAACAATTTGCTGAAATTGAACAACTTATAAATTCACTTTACTTTGCAAGTGTCCGATAATGAACACCTTTTGTCCGAAAACGTACAGTACATGAAAAAAACACAGGCCAATATTTTAGTAATAGACGATCAGGAAGATATACTCTTTGCCTCTAAAATGGTTTTAAAGAAGCATTTTGAGACCATTTATACCCTGAGCGACCCTAAAAAAATACTCGCAACCCTGGCAGAACACCCCATAGATGTGGTGCTTTTGGATATGAACTACCGTATAGGTTTTGAAGACGGCCGCGAAGGTATTTATGCCCTTAAAGAGATAAAAACCTTTTCGCCACAAACCACAGTAATTTTAATGACAGCCTTTGGCAAGGTAGAAACTGCTGTAGAAGGGCTAAAGCTCGGCGCTTTTGATTATATACTGAAACCGTGGGATAACGAAAAGTTGTTGTTCGTGGTAAAATCGGCAGTAGAAGAAAGCCGCAAAGAGCGTAAAAAAGAAGCACGCCTGCCTAAAAAAGAAGCTTTTTTTGTGGGCGATTCGCCTGCCATAAAACGCGCGTATTCGCTTTCAGAAAAAGTAGCAAAAACCGATGCCAACGTACTTATACTTGGCGAGAACGGCACAGGTAAATATGTAATGGCAAATTACATTCACCAAAATTCTAACCGTGCTGCGCAGCCTTTTATGCATGTAGACCTGGGTTCGCTTAGCGACACCATTTTTGAGAGCGAATTGTTCGGTTATGCCAAAGGTGCTTTTACAGATGCCAAACTTGATACCCCTGGACGTTTTGAACTTTCCAACAACGGAACTATTTTTCTTGACGAAATTGGCAACGTTCCAATTCACCTTCAGTCGAAACTGTTGCAGGTACTACAAAATAAATCGGTTACCCGATTAGGCGAGGCCAAAGCCCGACCGCTTAATGTACGCATTATTACGGCTACCAATATCGACCTGAAGCAGGAAGCTGCACTTAAAAATTTCAGGGAAGATTTATACTACCGCATCAACACTATGGAAATTACCCTTCCGCCACTTCGCGAACGTCGTGAAGACCTTGTTCCACTGGCAGAATTTTTACTGGAAAAGATTGCGGGTAAATACGAACGTGACAGTATTGCCTTTGATGCCGATGCATTACAAAAAATGGCACTGCACTCCTGGAATGGTAACATCCGCGAAATGGAAAATCGTATAGAGCGTGCCGTTATACTTTGTGAAAACAACACTATTACTGCGGGCGACCTTGACCTTACACACGTTACTGCTGTATCTGCAAAAGAAGAGGCACAGCTTTCTGACATTGAAAAAGCAACTATAGAAAAAGCACTGCAAAAACATAGCTTCAACATTAGTAAAACCGCCGAAGAGCTCGGACTTTCGCGCGCTGCATTGTATAGAAGGATGGAAAAACACGAAATTGGCAACCACTAAATGAAACAACTACAACTTTACCAACTGCTCTTCCTGCGCATTGTGCTAATTATAATAGCCGTGGGCAGTGGCTTTCTGCTGTTACAAAAAGATTTGGTATATACCGCTTCTTTCATATTTTTGGTGTTCATACTATTGCTGTTCGAGCTGTTCGCCTTTATCCGTAATACATTCCTATTTTACGACAAGACCATAAGTGCTATACTCAACAATGATTTTTCTGCCGATTTCTCAAGGCTTAGCTCTTTCGAGAATTACCGGAATCTTTTCAGATTATATGACAGGCTTAAAAATATGCAGAACGAACAGGTATCTAAAGATATCGTGTATCGTTCTATCCTGAATAATATAGAGACCGGGGTGCTTATACTGGAAAAAAAGGAAGCCGACTGGGGTATTTTCCTGATGAATGATTACTTTTCTGAGCATTTTACTGTTCCTAAAGTTTCAAAGTGGAGCTACCTGCGCAACCAGATTCCGGCACTATGCTCTATTATAGAGGAGCGCGATTTTAGCGATATGCGTACCTCATTACAGGTGCGTGTTGGCAATACAGACAGCCAGACCTTTATGCTGCAAACCTCTAAAACCAAAACATACGATACCGATTATTATATTATCCTTTTAGATTCTATACAGAAAGTAATTGCAAAAAAAGAGAAGGATGCCTGGATTAACCTAATGAAGGTCATTTCACATGAGCTGATGAATTCCATCACCCCCATACGATCGCTGGCGCAGAATATGGAAGAGATCGTGGCGCAGGATGACCTTTCTAAAGACGATCTTAACGACATCAAGGAAAGTGTATCTGCGATGATACACCGCAGCGACCACCTTCAAAACTTTATAGACAGCTACCGAAAGCTTGCCATGCTGCCATCCCCCAATAAAGAGGTGCTGAACCTTGAAACAACGATGAATGGCGTGCTTAAAATTATGGCACCGCTGTTTAAAAATGCCGGGGTTACCATTCACAACACCATTGGCTTTAACCGCCGCTTTATGGCTGATGCACTGCAACTGGAACAGGTGCTTATTAATCTTTTCACCAACAGTATTTATGCACTTGAAGGGCTGTCTGAAAAAGAGATCACCATTACTGCCGAGTTTAGAAACGGGCGTATTTTTATTACTATTACCGATACCGGAAACGGCATAGACCCCGCCATTGAAGACAAAATATTCTTGCCATTTTTTACCACACGTAAAGAAGGCGCAGGTATTGGACTTACCCTCTCTAAAAATATTATTGAAGCCCACGGTGGCTACCTTACCTACCAAAACGAAGGTAACGTTACACAATTTACTATTTGTTTGATTGAGTAAAGTTTTAGCTACGCATGACACTCGCACCGGCACCCCGGCATAAAAAAAGAGGCCACGCAAATGCGTGGCCTCTCACTTTCAAAAAACTATCCTAAACTAAAACTACTACTTTCTTTTCATTAGTTTGTAAGAGCCTGTTTTCTCGCCTGCATGTACGCGGATGATAAATACCTGTTCTCCTTCAACGCCTGAAAGGTTGATGTCAATTTTCTGTGTTGCTCCGGCAGATTGTCCTTTAGCCTCGGTAACTTTCCTTCCAAGAAGGTCGAATACCTCAACAGAAACATTCTCTCCGGCTGCATCGCCGTTTACCTCTATAGTAACCTTACCATCGGTAGGGTTAGGGTAAAGGCTTACCATATTTTTAAGCGGATTCTCTTCCAGTCCAACAGTTTCGCTTACAAGGATGTAATCTACTTTCTCTGCTGCTGTACTTGTACCTGCCACGTTACCTGTAGTAAGGCTTACGTTATAAGTACCCGGTTCAGCATAAGTAACTGTTGGTTCTTTATCTGTAGATGTTGCAGGGTTACCACCTTCAAAAGCCCATGCCCATGTTGTAGGCTTGTTGGTACTTAAGTCGGTAAACGTTACCGTTTCGCCTGGTTTTACTGTTGTAACATTCGCTGTAAAGTCTGCCACCGGCGTGTGTGCTCCAAGATCCTGATCTAATGAGAACACTACCGACGCCGACTTGTTAAACGCTACATTACCAAAGGTTGCATCCTGTTGGTCAGGATTGTTACCGCTTGGGTGCTGTACAGAGAAAAATCCGTATTTAAAGTCTGGTGTAAAGGTTAAACCTGTTGGCTCTGAACCTGCAGGCATAGACGCGAATAATTTAATATTCGGATTGCTTTGCGTGTGGTCAGGGCGAATTACCCAGATGTAGTTTAATCCACCATCCTGAAGTACCCAAAGGTTACCTTTATTGTCAAACGTAAGGTTGTCGTTACCATCTCTCCAGTCTTCGGTTACAGTACCGTTAGCTGTTTCAATATCGTAACTTCTTCCACCTGCAAAAGTTTCGAATTCAGAGAATGTTTCTCCGTCATCTTTAAACCTATATACACGGTTAAGACCTTTACACGTAAAGTAGATCTTACCATCAAGCGGGCTTATCTCACAGTCTTCAACACCATTAAAACGTGTACCGCCTAAGTTAGCAGCCAGATTGGTAATATTGTTACGGTCTGCCTGTGTAGCATTAGGCACCTGTACCCATGTACCAATAGCAGAACTTGGCTCATCGTTAGATAGTGCAAGATCAAGCTTAAGTACATATACTTTACCCGAAGTAAGGTTACCCGGCGTATCGGCTACAAATTTGTATACACAGTGTGTACCGCCGTCTTCACCATAGTATGCTGTTTTCTGGTCGGCAGCAATCACTACGTTTTCGTGGTTCATTCTACCCATAGCCCACAGTTTCTCCTGTTTGCCATTACCGTAATCTTTAACCTTAGCAGTTGCAGGGTCTATTTCTACAAGCCATCCAAGATCCTGGTAACCGTCGCCGTTAGCGTCGCCACCTGCAGTATCTTCTTCAGCTGTAATTACAGTTCCCCAAGGTGTAATACCACCGGAACAGTTTCTTGACGTGCTTACAAGGTCATTATTGTAAAGGTCTACAGCCTGAGAGCTGTCTACCGTCCAAAGGTTTGTGTCTTCATTTAAATGAAGGTTAAGCATAGATACACCACCCGGTCCGTTTTCCTGGTTAACAGAAAGGTATCCGTTAGTGCTGCTACCCGCTTTCGGTATATAAGCTGTATAATCGTGGTTACCCGGTACATTACCGCCACCAATTGTATACTGCTCTCCTTCTTTAAATATCAGCTGGAAACGGTGGTCTTCCGCGATAATTAAACGGTTTTGCTGTGCTGTAGGCGCAATAGATGTAAAGCAGCCAATGTGTGGCGCATCACACTCAATACTTAAGTCCTGAGTGTTTTTAACATACATATCAAAACCTATATCAGAGCTTGACTGGTCACGGTTGTGAATCTCAACCGATATCCTGTTTACACCATCAACAAATGCTGCTTTTGGCACAAAGTGTATCTGATATCTTTTCTCATCGGCACCATCTACAGTGTTTACAGAATGTGTAAGATAATCTATAGCTCCCGCAGGCATATTGTCGCGGATAACCTCAACACCGTTTACATAAACAACAGCACCATCGTCTCTACGGATACCAAACTCTACCGTATCAGTAAGGTCTGCAGCAGTTACCTGCACATCTCTTGAGAAGTATGACGTGATGTATTTGTTACCTGAATCCGATCCGAAAGAAAGTACCGTTTTCATTGGGTCGCCATAACCAAGTGGTGCCGTTCCTTTGCTCCATGATGTATTGTCAAAAGAAGTAGTGTTCCATGTTGTGCCCTGGTTTGTTCCGTTATCAAGGTACGTCCAGTCACTTCCTTTTGGTAGCGGGAAAGCCGCTGCAGGTAATGGAGGAAGCTCAAAGTCTACCGCCATATCAAAACCAAGGTCAGAACTGTTTGCAGCAGCCTGGTGAAGCTCAACCGCAATTACGTTCTCTCCTGTTTGCAGCAGGTTAGCCGTTTCAAATTCGTAGAATGTAGTTTCAGCAGCATCGTTTACAGCAGCAAGCGCAACGGTAGCCGAAGTGATATCACCCTGAGGCATATTATCCCTGAATGCTTCTACACCATTTACATATACTACAACACCATCGTCTCTAAGTACCTTAAATTTAAGGTTACCTATAGCCGCAGCGTCTTCTACATTAAAGGTATGCCTTAGGTAGGTAGTTATGTGTTTGTTCTGAGCATTGTCTCCATAGCTAAGGGTAGTATTCTGGTTCGGGTCTCCGTAACCTAATACACCATTGCCAAAGAACCATTCGGTATCGTCATATTCGTTAGCCCTCCATTCGGTACCAAGGTTAGCACCGCTGTCGTTATATTTCCAGATGCTTTGAGCAGCAATAGGGAAAGTCCCAACAGGATATTCCGGCTCGTTTTTCCAGGCAAGGTACACAGGTGTGCCGTCAATAGCCATTTCAGAGAAGGTAATAATGTTACCTAACTTAGTACCTGTAGCTGCAATTTCTATCGCTTCGGCAGGATTGCCTTTTAGTAAGAAATACTGCTGAGCAATAAGCTGAACATCGTTAAGGTTTGTGAATATCTTAGAAAGGTCTGCTTTTGGCGAACCGTTCTCTATATATAGCGTAGCCATTTTCCATGGTGTGCTAAGGTATAGTGTATCGTTAACCGTTTCGTTAAGTACGTGAAGCACTTCGCCACCGGCTTGTTTACCAATAACAACATTGCTGTCTACGTTATCAATAACATCGGCAAGGTAAAGACCATTTCTGTTATCGTTTTTAAGGCTCCAGTTACCTGCAACTTTATTACGGAAAGGCGCTTCTATATTACGTACTGGGTCTGTTGCAGGAATAATTGAAGCATTAGTGTAAGCTACCTCAACCTGCTGCGATCCGCTGTTTACAATGAAACCATTGTCGTCATGGTTAAAGGTGTAGTTGTATGGCAGGTTTGCCGTACCTTCCGGCATGGTAAGGTGCATATCTTCACGAATTTCTTCGATCGTTTTTGCTTTTGTCCATATCCTGAATTCATCTATATTACTACGTGTCGGCGAGTTGTTTGCAACGTTTTTACCAAAAGCAAGGTCGTTTGCATTTGCTGTAAACTGACCCACCGGTGTACTGCTTGCAAGCTCTCCGTTGATGTAGAATTTAAACTCACCGTTTGGTGTAAATGTAACCGCTGTGTGGTTCCATTCGTTAAGTTTCCAAACGTGTGTAGAGTTTAGCGAGTTCCATCCTCCGGCAGCACCTTTACCTGTAATGGTTTGTAGTGTCTGGTTGTTCAAGAACTCCATTTCCCATCCAAAGTTACCACCTGTAAGACTTGTAAATCCTACAAGTTTGGTATTGTTACCCGCAGGCTGCGTTAAACGAGCCCAAAGCTCAATAGTAAACGGACCCGAAAGTGCTGTGTTAACACCATCTTTAGGGATTAGCACCGAGTGGTTTGCCTCAAGGTTAAGCGATCCGCCCTGTTGTGCAATTACCGAGTTTACGTCTGTTTTAAACGCAAGATAATAGTTACCGGCTGTAATTGCTACATCGGCAAAATCAATTAAACCATCTAACGCAACACCTGTTGCAACTGTCTGGTAGTTGCTTAACGGATCTCCTTTTATAAGCATAAACTGCTCTGCAAGGTTTTCTATTTGTGTTGGGTTAGCAAATATCTTAGAAAGGTCTGCCTGAAGCGTAGCCGTTTCAAGACCCATAGTATTAAAGTTCCATCCTCCTTTTACGTACGATGTATCTTCAACAGTACCAAGCGGCAATACAGTACTGTCTGTATTACTGCCTATAACAAGATTAGATGTAAAACTGTCAATATCTGTCTTAACATATAAACCTGTTCTTGTTTCATTCTGAACGCTCCAGTTACCTGTAACCGCAGGGAAAGCAGTATTAAATTCTGCTACCGGGCTTGTACCGTCTATAATCTGTGCGCTTGTATATGCTATTGTTCCGCCTTTAGTACCTGTGTTAGTAATTGTACCATTATTTTCCTGATCGAAAGTAAGGTTGTACACAAGGTTATCGTTAGGCGTTTTTATACCATAATGCATCTCAGCTTTAATCTCGTCAGCTGTCTTAACTTTATTCCAGATACGGAACTCATCCATTTTAGAAAGCGTCTGACCATTGTAGTTGGTGCTTCGTCCTAAAGCAAAATTCCAGTTGCTGTTAGGTGCAAAAGCAGTATACGCGCTTTTCGCTTTAAGATCTCCGTTAAGGTAAAGCTTAATAGAATCGCCCGGTTTAGCCGTAACGGTTACATAGTTCCACTCGCCAATAGTAAGCGGAGTACTAGAGTTTATACTGTTCCAGTTAGGTGTGTTAGTACCAAACACTGCAGATATTGAATTATTATCCGGCATTTCAAGTGTTAAACCTGTAGTGTTGTTGTTTACCCTTCCGTGACTAGATACAAGCGGAGTATTATTACCCGGATCCTGAGACATATTTACCCAGAATTCCATTGTAAACTCACCGCCTAATGTAGGGTTGATATCAGCATGAGGTATCTCTACAATGTGACCTCCTGTTAATGATAACGAACCACCTCTGCCTTGGCTGAATGTTGCAATATTCCAACCTAAGAAATACTCCCCTTCTGTAAGGTTCGCATTGTGGAAGGTAGCATTCTGTCCGTCAAAGTCACCTTCTGCAACAGTAAGGTACGATGTGTCAGATTCTTTTTTAAGCAACAGGTATTTACCTGCTACATTGCTTATAGAGTCATATTTAACCAATGCCTCGGCAAGGTTAACTTTTACGGTAGCAAACGGGTTGCTTACAGGATCTATCTTCCAGCCTCCTTTAAGGTAAGAAAGCGTAATGCTCCCCGGTACCGCTGCAACAGCAGTATCGTTGTTTTTACCAATAACCACATTGCTTGCGTAGTTGGTAATGTTATCTGGAAGGCTTAAGCCCGCCACATTTACTGTGTTGTTTTTGCTCCATTTACCTTTTACAACACTTTGGTAATCTGCTGCAACGTTAGCCACAGGAGATGTAGCCGGTGCAAGTATCCCACCATTAAGTGTTATTACATGGGGCGTGCTACCTTTACTTGTAATGGTATTAGCGCCTTCTGTTGTAGGTGCAAAATCGTAGTATAAAGCAAGATCCTGCTCTGTACCTGTAAGGCCATAGTGCATTGTCTCCTTAATTTCTTCGGGAGTAAGTACTTTTTTCCAGATACGCATATCGTCAAGCTCTGCCTGAACCGCACCCGAATATGCAGGGCTGTAACCAAGGCCAAGACCCCAGTCGTTACCAACATATCCTGCAAAGTTAGTTTGTTCCACAAACTCACCGTTTACATAATATTTAAGCTGTCCGTTTTTAACGGCAGTAACCGTTACCTGATTCCACTCACCTACATTCCATGTAGCACCCTGCTCAGAAATAGTGCTCCATCCCGATGTATTGTTACCAATAACAACGTTTAGCTTGTTACTGTCAGGAAACTCAAAAGATATACCGGTAGAGTTACCGTTTACCCTTCCGTTACTGGCAATCATCTTAAAGTTAGTACCCGGATCGCCGTTAAGCTTAGCCCAGAACTGTATAGAGAAGTTTTCCGCCAATAGTGGATTGATAACAGATCCCGGAATTGCCATTTGCGGAGCTCCCGCAACTTTAAGCACTTCGCCACGTGTTGTTTCAAAATCAGCTTCGTTAAGGATGCTGTCATCAGAGATGATCCTTCCGTAAAGTACTAATTTATCAAGCGCACCAATGAATTTTTTACCCTCAAAGTTGTTACCAACTTTAATCTCGGCAGACGACGCTACCGGAGAAATTACGTTACTCCAGGACTGGATAACAAAACCATTGTAGTAAAGCGTTAGCTTTCTTCTTACGTTGTCATACTTCCAAACAATATATGCCCATGTGTGAGGCAACAGGCTGTACTGGCTTGTATAACTTGCGTTAGATGCATGATCCTTATATGTAAGTTTACCATTGGCATCTATACCAAAAGATACACCTGCACCCGCAGCGCCGTTAGAAAGTATCGTCGATCCGTTGGCTGCAAATTCAGACGGGTTAACCCAGAATCCTAAGCTGTACGGACGGTTGTGGAAGTTTAACGATAATGCATTGGGTATAGTAACCGATGTGTTTGCTGTAAAAGCAATTGCTTCGTTAGCCACACCATCTTTATCGTTTACAAAAGTATGTCCTGTAGCAGTAGCTACATGGTTGTATGATGAAGCGTCTACTACCGAATTGCTAACATTCAGCTGAAGCTTAAGCGCATCGGCATCCTGGCTGGTAAGCATGTCTTCGTGAATGATAGTCTCAAAATAGGCAACCCCTGTTGGGCCTACATATTCTACTTTCATCCTACGGTCATCTTCCGGTCCAAAAACGTTTATTCTTAAATACGTTTGCTTAACACCTGTCATCAGGTAGTCGCTTCCGTAGTTTACGTTGTGTTGTCCGTTACCAATATCAGAGTTAAGGTTACCCGATAAGATATCGTAAAGCGGGTACTTAACATCGCTGCCTTCGCGTATCATGAATTTTTGCTCATGAATATCGGCACTTAAAGAAAGTACACCGTTAATGTTGTTATCCCTTATAAAGTTTACAAGCTCGTTACCCTGTGCACTTGCGCAAAAGTTTCTTCCGCCACAGTTACGCTCAAAAGTTGGCGTACCGTTAATTATCACTTTAAATTTAGCTGTAGATGCCAATAGCGCACCTTTAAACCAAGCCATCTGGTCAGGGCCAAGGTGTGCCAGCGTACCATCGCGGTAGCTACGGTTGTCTAACAAAAAGTATTCTACATCTTTGTATACATACGAAGAGAAAAGACCTGCACCTTCGGCAGTACTTTTGTACTCCGGGTTTGGCCACCAGTCTTTAAATATCTCTTTCATCTCACCAAGCGTAGGCATGGTTTTGTTGAATTCATTAGGTCCCGTATCATGATTATCGGTAATAGCCAGTTGCGGCATTGCCTTAGTAAGGTTATCATGATAATCCCTGTAGAACATATAACGGGCAAAAGCCATGTCTTTGTTCGCCCAGTCATCAACACCATCGGGACACTGCCCCATAGCATGCTGAAGGCCTAAAAGGTATACGGCATCGCCTAGCCATACCATCATGTCGCTGCCTTCCTGCGCCATAACGTTAAACATTTCCGGGTCACCGTTAATGTGTGTTGCAGATTCCGGTATGTCTATACAACGTGTAAGGTCGTATATCCTACCGCATCCGCCCGAAAGAAACTCGAAATCGTCTATGATCTCCTGTTCGTTCCTAACGGTTGCTACCCTGCTTGATGCCGTACCGTTAACCATAAGCTTGGCAGTGTAGTTGCCGCCCGGCACAAGGTTTGTGTACTCAAAAGAGCGCAGGTTATACCCTAAGCGGGTATCAGAATTGTACACCGTACCGGTTAAAAGTGTGCCCGGTGCGGCATTTTCGGACATGGAAATAGATAAAGCATTTCCTGATCCGGTGTTGTTTTTCGTTAGCACCCACACCCTCACCTTATTATTGTAAGGCGGGCTCATCATGGGGCCGTAAACTAACGAGTCTCCGGGAATGACCTGGGCCTGCAACCCGTAGCTCAATCCTAAGAAAAACAGTAAACCTAAAAAGAGTAATTTCTTTTTCATGTTTGTCATTAGATGTTTTTGTTGATTATTAAAAGGCCAAAATTAGCCCCGTAAAACGGCTGATGACGGGTAAACAGGTTTAAGATTAGTTTACCTAAACATGAAGAATCGCAGTTTTTTCCTATATATTAAACTTTTAGAAACGTAACTTAATGTGGAACGAAACTGCTGAACTGTTATATTTTTTTGAAATAACAGCATACTGAGTAGTAAAAGACAAAAAAACTGAGGGTGAGCACAAAATCATTACAAATTTCACGTGTCTTAATCATAATTTAACTATAAACAGAAAGGTTAAGACAAGTTTAAGAATAGTCTGCATGTAAATTCTAAAACCGCGAATTACCGTCTACTAAAACGGTTTAGTATCTATAGTAAGCGATTCTAAAAAAGCAATAAGTGCAGCCACTTCTTTTTTAGACAGGTTTAAATGATCGGGAGGAAGGGTTTGGTTGGGTACTTCATACGCCATGCCTACACCTGCTGCGCCGCCCGTATTGTAGAAGTCGATAACCTGCTCTAAAGTGCTATAAGCCCCGTTATGAAAGTAGGGTGCCGTAAGCTTTACATTGCGTACGGTCATGGTTTTAAAAGAGTGCCTGTAAATTTCTTCGGCGTCTTCTATAATGTTATTGGCTATGCGCCCGGAGTCGGTATCAACAACCATAGTAGACGGATTCGTCATAACCCCCAGTACTTCGCTTTCGTTTTCGTGGTACAACGGCGGAACGAGTCCGCTAAAGGTTGGTGCAAAATGACAGGTAGCACAGGCCGCTTTTCCCATAAACAGGTTAAAACCCTGTTTTACCTGCGGTGAAATTGTATTGGCCTCACCACGGGCAAACCTGTCAAACGGACTATCAAAAGACCGTAACGAAGCCACATAAGAGGTAAGCGCCGCCGAAAAGCGGTAACGGTTTGCCTCACTACCGCTACCAAATGCTTTTTCGAATGCAGCTTTATATTTTGTACTATTCCCCAGTTTTTTAAGTATCTCTGTAAATGTGGTATTAAACTCCAAGTGGTTTTCTATAACATGCTCTGCCTGCTCTTCAAGGTCTACCGCCCGCAGGTCGTAAAAATACTTATCGGAGAAGACAGAATTAATAAGCGATGGCGAATTGCGCAATACAATTTTACCTTCTGCACTGGCCAACGATTTTGGTACGCCGTCAGAAAAGGCAAGTTCGGGCTTATGGCAGGTAGCACAACTCATAGTGCCGCTGCTGCTAAGCGCTGCATCGTAAAACAATTCTTTTCCCAACGCCCTAAGCTCGGGGCTGTCGTCCTGCTCCTTTAATAAGGTATAGTAATACGGATTAAGAAAATCTTCGGCAAACAGGTTGTCGCTGTTAGCATTCCACGCCGATATTTCCCCGCTAACTTCCTGCGAGCTTTTAATGCTCAGTTTTAACTGCATATCACGCAGGGCTTTATATAACGGATTATAATAATCGGTCATAAACACCAAACGGTCAAAACTATCAAAGTCTTTATTTTTAGTTAGATATTTGACATTTTCATCAAGCAGCTTTTCTACCTGTTGTTTTTGAGTAGCATTTAGCCGTGATAAAAATGGCTGTAAAATTTCACGCATACCCTGTAGCGAAGCTGCCGCTTCCTCCATAGCATTAAGCGATCCTGGTGTATCAAAGCCGGTAATGCCCATTGTAAAAATACGCACCAGTTCCAGCCTTGCCGCTTCCATTATTTCGTGGTCGTAGTAGTAGTTTCTAAACTCAACCGCCTTAACTAAAATAGCATAGCGTTCTTTTAGGTCGGCAGTGAGTTGCAGTACAGCATTAGCTTCAACAGCATCGCCAAATACGGTTTCGTCAAGCACCTGAAGCCCAACGGGAGCCACAACACGCGGCGCACCACGGTAATGATCGGTATTTAAATGATCTATAGGCTGTGTTTTGCTGTATTCCTGCGGTGTTAACCCGTAGTAGTTGTTATCGTGAAATTCTTCTTTAACCGGATATGGATCAAGGTGATTTAACGGTGGCCCATTGATATAAGACTTTATATGTTTAGGATAGTAGTATTCTAATATGCATTCGGCTTGTTTAAATGCAATCCGTGTTTTAGCCACCTGTGCGCGAAGTTGTTTTAGCGTAGCCGACTTTTGTCCGTAATCTTGTGCAACGGCGTTAAGTGTTTCTATCTCTTTAGCAAGTGCAAATGCCTGATGGTTTACCACCGGACGAAATTCATCCTGGTAATATCCGGTGGTGTATACATCGGGCGAATGCCAAAACCACACTGCGATAACACAAAATAGTACGGGAACAGTCAGCTTTACGCTCATTAGCACTTTACATAAGAAATGCAAACTTAGGCTTAGCGGTAAAGCACGGGGTTAAGCGAGGGTTAAGGAATGATTAAACACAAAAGTATTATCTACATTTTGTAAAAACAGGTAAAAGTACGTGGTTTTTTATCGGCGCTATGCGTTAGATTTGCCATACAAACCAATTAAAGCTTAAAGCCGCATATGGTTGCCTTAGGCAAATCGCAACTTGTAACCCCAATACAATCCAATCACCAAAGACTAAAAGCATCCCGAAAGGGATGCTTTTTTTATTACAATGAAAATCAGGTATTTTTACTCATCTCAGAGTAAAGCGTAAGGTATACTTTTATAGACAACCAATTATAAACCTTACCTTATGTATTACATTATTTTAATAGCCTTTGCCATTTTAATGATATGGATATCTGAAAAATCATCCATGTTGAGAAATAACATATTTAATGCAGAAAATTTTGCTGCCATAGCCAAAACAGAAAAGATAAAGAAACCGAAAGCTTCTTATAGCCTTGGGCGGTCTCAGCTTGCTTTCTGGACGGTTATTGTAGCATCATCATTTGTATACCTGTTGCTATCGCAATCGGCATATCCTCAAATACTGGTTCCGGTGCTTGACACTGTAAATCTTACATTAATAAGTATTGCTGCCGGTACTACGGTAATTTCTAAAGTAATAGATTCGAGCCAGAAGGAAAACCAAAACGGAAGTGTACCTCAACAGGATTATCCGTCTGAAGGTTTCTTTATAGATATTATTTCCGATGAAAAAGGTGTGAGCATCCATAGGCTCCAAAATGTTATATGGACAGTTATTGTAGGAGGTATTTATATTGCTTATGTTTCGGGGCATACCACATTGCCGGACGACACCATATTAACCAGTAATCTTTTGGGGTTAATGGGTATAAGCACCGCTGCCTATCTGGGATTAAAACTGAATGAAAATAAAGGCACTCCAAATAACACAAACGTTACAAATGAAACCCCAAATAGCGTTAACACCATTGCGCCCTCTCCAACATTATCAACAACAAGTCAACCTATTAGTACTACCGTAAATGCACAACCTGAAACCGTTGCAGAAAGTCCGATACAAAACAACTCATAATAACAAACCTCTCAAAAATGAGAGGTTTGTTGTTTATCAGGTCAGTTTAAACCATTACTCTTAATCCTTTACTTTTTAAAGTCCGTTATGGTCTTTCCATTATAACGATATACTCCAGTCATAGATCCAAACCAAATATTTCCTTTATTGTCTTCTAAAATTCCAAATATCATTTTTTCATTTGCTTTTACTTCGGTTACAATCGGTTTTTTACCCGACAAGGACTTTTCATCATAACGGGAAAGTGCCCAGCCCTGTTTATTAGCATTTTCTGAACTGGTCCAGATATTACCCTTTTTATCTTCGTAGATGTATCCAACAAAATTCGGGGTAAATCTGGTAAATGTCTTGCCGTCATAACGCCAAAGGCCATCAGCGCCACCAAGCCACATATTACCTTTTTTATCTTTTAGTATCGACCGAACGTTTGTAAAAGGTTTGCCGTTATTATTTGTTATCGTGGTAAAAGCCTTTCCGTCATAAACAGTAGCATATCCCCTTGTACCAAACCATAGTTTCCCTGTATTTTCTTCAATAATAACATTAACATCATTGTGCATCCGATGAACTTTTGGAAGCGAATTTTGATACGATGAAACATGAACAGAATCAGCCTCATTAACGGGAGGGGCTTCGCTCATTTTAAAATTTTTAAAGGATTTTCCATCGTAACGGCTTGCCCCGTTTTCGGTACCAAACCAAACAACACCGGCTTTATCCTCATAAATGCTTGTAACTTCATTACTGGCAAGTCCGTTAACGATTGTGAAATTTTGAAACGATTTTCCGTCATAGTAATAAACCCCGGAACCTATAGAAGCGAACCAAAAATTTCCTTTGCTGTCTTCTAAAACAGAAAAGAAGCGTGCCGAACTCACATTACGGGTGATATTAGTAAACAATTTTCCGTCATATTTAAAAACACCATACCATGAGGTAACCCAAATATTGCCTTTTGTATCCTGCTTGATGGTGCGAACGATACCATTGGGACCATAAGAAGTGGATATACCTTCTATCTCAACGGCAGCCTGAGCACCATTTCTTTGTTGCGCCTGCGCGGAAAAAATCATTACACCTGCCAGCATGATAATCAGGCTATACAAAACATTCCTTTTATTTTTCATATCTTATCTAATTGATTTCTGCGAAATTAGTTCGGCAGCTGTCGACTTAATAGATTTGAATTGTAAATAAAAATGTAAATTTTGTAAATAAACACATGACATTATAGTGCTTAGTCAAATCTATCATAAAAGAAACAAGAATAGTCATAAATAAATGAGAGTCCCTTGAACAGATATAAAAAAACCTCTCATTATTGAGAGGTGTCGTATAACTTTAATTTTTCCAGTTCGGCGGCAATCTTCTTTATCCAGTTGTTCTGACGAACATCATTAAAATACACCTGTTTATCGTATAGCTCATTGTAAGCAATACATTCTTTAATAAGCTGACTGTATACTTTTTGGTATTCATTAAAATCAGAAATCTTCCTGTTATTCATTCCTGTAAAGGCCTTCCTTATCTTACGGGCGTAGACTTCATATATATCAAAATGGAGCTGCTCATGCGCCAGCGTTCTTTCATTTTTACTGTCAGTTCTTATCCATGATTCATTTTTAACGAAGTAGCAATGAACTATCGGCTTAGGTATCATATTTTCTACAGGAACATCTACAATTTCTATCGAGCCTTTAATTTCAGCACCAACAATATCACTTGTACCAACCGGGCGCATACCTGTAAAATCCTCGTAAGTGAGCTTCCTTTTACTCCACAATATCCTGTTCTCATCCTGCAGGTTAACTAAACAAAAAGAAGACATAACCATATAGGATATGCAAAAAACTGTATATTTAAAAAAACTAGTCTTCATTTATAGGAATAGAAAAACCTACCGCGACAGCTCCGGAGAACTGCTCGACAGCGTCATGATAATAATAGGTGAATTTTATTTCGGTACCACTCTTACGCCCTAATGCCAACCCCAGTGTAACCGGGATATGAAACAAAACACCATCTTTATTCAGGCTGGTATATTGTGTATTTGTCTGGAAAGAACCAATAGACATACCGGCGCCAACTTCAAAAAACGGTGCGACATATGGAATTGGCGCTGCCAGGCGAATTTTACCCCCCAATAAAAAAGCATTAGATTTTATTGACTCTCTTATTCCGTTTTCATCCGTTTTATCAGAAGCTATAATTACTCCTGCATATGGCCTTACTCCAAACCAGGTCTTCGGACTCCAGACGTATTCTGCCTGCGCATAAAATCCTGATCCTGTAATCTCTGACTCATCGTAGGGTGCAGCCAGGCCAAAACCTGCTGAAACATCGATAAACTCCCCTGTTCTCGGTTGTGCATACAGTGGGCTGCACAATATAAGTAGTAAAAATGTAGTGATTGAAAAATAAAGCTTGCTCATAATGACCGGTTTATCAGCGCAAACTTACTATTTATTTAAATATGGATTTTGTGATTTTGCTAATTTGTTAAATCTGCCCCCACGACCTTCGGAACCACAATCCGACACTATAAAAAAAAAGCTCCTCACAATATGTGAAGAGCTTCTTAAAGTACCTGAAGTGGGAATCGAACCCACACACCTAAGTACACGAGTTTGAGTCGTGCGCGTCTACCAATTCCGCCATTCAGGCTTGTAGATTGTAATGTCAATCTGTACAAATCAATTCGCGATGCCTTAATTTGTGGGTGCAAATGTAAAAATAAATATTTAATTTGAGTAAAAATACATTACAATTTACTTCCAGAGTTCAATTAAATTCCTAAATTTGCACCTTCGTTTATGAGTCACAAGACTAACTAACTACAAAACAACTATTTAAAATGTCATCCCACGAGCCTGAAGCAAAAATTTTTGCATGTTCTCAAAGTGTGTACCTGGCCGAAAAAATAGCTAAAAGCTATGGCGCGGAACTGGGTAAAGTTACGTTCTCAACTTATAGTGACGGCGAATTTCAGCCTTCATTTGAAGAGTCTATAAGAGGATTACGAGTTTTTCTTGTATGCTCTACTTTTCCAAGTTCAGATAACCTTATGGAGCTTTTGCTTATGATAGATGCTGCTAAAAGAGCATCGGCGAGGCACATTACTGCTGTAATACCTTACTTCGGTTGGGCAAGACAGGACAGGAAAGACAAACCAAGGGTACCAATAGGAGCTAAACTTGTGGCTAAACTGCTGGAATCGGCAGGTGCAACAAGAATTATGACTATGGATCTTCATGCTGACCAGATACAGGGCTTCTTCGAGAAACCGGTAGATCATTTATTTGCCTCTACTATTTTCTTACCATACGTTAAGAGCCTTAACCTTGAAAACCTTACTATCGCGTCTCCGGACATGGGAGGTTCTAAAAGGGCTTATGCTTACTCTAAATTTTTAGGGTCAGACGTAGTTATCTGCTACAAACAACGTAAAGAAGCAAACGTAATCGAGACAATGGAACTTATCGGTGAAGTAACCGGAAAGAACATAATCCTTGTTGACGATATGATTGATACAGGTGGTACGCTTGCAAAAGCAGCCGACCTAATGATAGAAAGAGGAGCGCTTAGCGTTAGGGCTATATGTACTCACGCTATACTTTCGGGTGAGGCTTACGAGAAAATTGAAAACTCTAAGCTTACAGAACTTATTGTTACCGACAGTATTCCTCTAAAAAAGACAACCTCTAAAATTAAGGTTGTAACATGTGCAGACCTGTTTGCAGATGTTATGCACATGGTGCAGAACAATACTTCCATAAGCGGGAAGTTTATAATGTAATTTATTTTTATTAACTATATTAATTATTTCAAATGAAATCAATTACGATCAATGGATCTGAAAGAGAAAGCGTGGGTAAGGCGGCAACGCGTACGGCACGTAATGCTGGAATGGTACCTTGCGTGTTATACGGAGGAGATCAGCCAGTGCATTTTACTGCAGAAGAAAAAGCATTTAAAGGCTTAGTTTACACTCCAAACGTACACACTGTAGTAGTTGACTTAGGTGGAAAAACTTACAACGCTATCCTTCAGGATATCCAGTTTCACCCGGTATCTGATAAAATTCTTCACATAGATTTCTATCAACTTGATGAAGCTAAAGAAATCACTATGGAAGTTCCTGTTAAAGTTACAGGTAATTCTCCAGGTGTTATGGCCGGTGGTGTTTTACGTCTTAACCAACGTAAACTTAAAGTTAGAGCTTTGCCTAAAAACCTTCCTGACTTTGTTGAAGCAAGCATCAGCGAGCTTCAAATGGGTAACAAACTTTATGTTACTTCACTTCCTGCTGAGAACTATAAATTACTTCACCCGGACAACACTGTTGTTGCACAGGTAAGAATTTCTCGTGCTGCTATGAAAGCTGCTCAAGAAGCTGCAAAAGCTGCAAAAGCTCCTGCAAAAGGAAAGAAAAAATAATTCGTTATTTTTCATATACAGAAAAGCGTCCTCAAAAGGGACGCTTTTTTTTGGTTATTAGTTTTTGGGATTATCAAACTATTGGCTGTCAAATAAGCAAATCCACAAATTACCAAATCACAAACTCCCTAAAAATTCTATCTTTGCACCATGAAATGGTTAAACACCCTTTTTAGTAAAAAAGACACTCAGGAAATTACAGACCCTATGAAGAAGTACCTTATCGTTGGCCTTGGTAATATTGGCGCAGAATATGTGAATACCCGCCACAATATAGGCTTTAAGGTGGTAGACAGACTGGCACAGCAGGAAGGCGGCTCTTTTGAAACCGCTAAGCTTGGCGCTATGGCCGAAGTAAAAATTAAAGGCAGGACATTATTCCTTCTTAAGCCTAACACCTACATGAACCTTAGCGGAAAGGCTATTAAGTACTGGTTGGATAAAGAAAACATTCCGATAGAAAATCTTTTGGTTATTACCGATGACCTTAACCTGCCATTCGGCACTATTCGTATTAAAGCTAAAGGCAGCGACGGAGGCCATAACGGACTTAAAAGTACACAACAGCTTTTAAACACTGCCGATTATCCTCGCTTTAGGTTTGGTATTAGCGATGAGTTTAAAAAAGGACAGCAGGTAGACTACGTTTTAGGCGAATGGAGCGAGGAAGAAAAAGCAAAACTATCCGAAAGACTGGACACCTCATCAGAAGCTGTAAAATCGTTTGTGCTGTCGGGGCTTGCCAACAGCATGAGCAGCTTTAACGGGAAATAAAATAGTTATAAAACCGCCACGAATTTCACTATTCACACTAATTAATGGTATTCTTGTGAAATTCGTTGCGGTTTTTTTATGTCTTGCACCCTTTAGAAAGCATATTCTGTTACCGCTTCAACAGCCTTTGGCAATGCCGTTTCTGCAAGTTGGGGAATCTTTACCCCTTCGGCACGGAAAGTGGTTACATCCGTCATACCCAAAAAGCCGAGAACGTTTCTTAAAAACGGTTCCGATGAATCGTATGCACTCATAGGCCCTTCTGAATATACACCGCCTGATGCAACCGCTAAAAATACTTTTTTACCGTTTACAAGACCTACAGGACCCTGCTCTCCATAGCTAAAAGTTATTCCTGCCCTTACAATGTGGTCTAACCACGCTTTAAGCGTAGACGGTATGCTAAAGTTATAAAACGGCACACCTATAACTACATAATCTGCTGCAAGAAGGTCGCTTATTGCTGTATCAGAATAGTGTGCTGCACCTTGCTGGTCGGCAGTACGAACATCGGCAGGTACATTAAAAGCTTCAAAATGTGCTGCATCAAGATGCGGAAACGGATTCTTGGCAAGGTCGTACGTTTTTACAGTACTACCCGGATATTCCGACTGAATACGGGCTATAATTGCATCTGCCAGCTTTATGCTATATGAGTTTTCTCCGCTTATGCTTGATGTGATATTGAGTATGTTTTTCATCGTTACTTCTTATTTAAATAATTCCAAAAGCAAATGTATAACACCCATCAGGCGGTTTTACGCTACTATAATTGCTGATAGCACTATCAGTGAGTATAGTGAATAAAAAAGGGATGCTATTGCATCCCCTTTCCATTATTGTATTACTATTTTTTTTGTTACTGTTTTATCACCATCCTGAATACTGACAAGATAAACACCTGCCTGCGCATTCCTTAAAGATATTGGCTGCTCTATAGCACCTGTATTAGCAAATGACGAAGCAAACAATTGCCTGCCGCCGATGTCAAACACTGTTACTTTAATATCGTTCCCGGTTACAGAAGTAAGCTTCACCGTAAAGTCACCCTTATTTGGATTAGGGTAAACCGATAGATTGTCGATAACATTATCCTTTAACCCTACGATCTCTTCTTCTGTACTGCATACTGTTAATCCCCAGCTTACAAGCTGGCCACCATCCTGTTCAAAACCATCAGCAATCCGCAGCGTCCATGTACCCTGAGGCGACTGTCCGTTAAAAACTGACAACACCTCTACAGGCAATACAGTTCCCGAAATAGCAGGAGTGTTTCCGCAAACCAGTACTGTACCATTATCGTCAAAAATCGCATCAACATTATTAAGGTCATCGCAGGCACCGGCAAAAAGCACAACCTCTGTCCCCGACGGGCTTTGTAATATTGCTGTAAGATCGCCCATATAACTGTGGTTTATTTTTAACTGAACCGTTAACTTCTCTATTGGGTCTGTTCCAACAATAGCAAGGGTAGAATTTATAGTTACTGCTTCTGAATCTGAAATAACTACAGGCACGTTTGCAGAAATAAGGTTTGTGCATACCGTATCTCCCGTAGTAAAGCTAAATGCAGCACTCGCTCTACCAGCACAACTAATGTTAACGGGGCTTAGCCTCCAGTAATACGTTGTGTCATTTTCCAGTGATGCACTAAACGCCGGTAAAGTTGTTGTTTCGTTAACCACTATATTATCAAAAGCTTCATCGGTGGCAACTTCAACTTGGTAAGCTGTTGCATTTTCTACCGCCTGCCACTGCAGGTTTACAGACGATAAAATATTTTCTGCGCCGTTAGCGGGCGAACTCAGTACGATTTCACCAAAATTGGTAGTAAGCACATTAAGATATACATTAATTGTTTTTAAAACATCACCCGATGTAGCTTTAACTGTTATAGGATAAAGACCTATAGCAACTGTTTCAGGAAGGGTTAAAGTGAGCGCAACCACTCCGTCTGCCGAAATAGTTTCCGGAGCAAAAACCGCAACAGATCCTTCCGGATTTCCCGTTACCGTGAAGGTAGTTTCACCTGTAAAGCCGCCAAGAGCTTCATACGTAAATTCATATACAACTTCTCCGCCAGTACAAATGGTTTTCTGCTGCTCCCCGTTTACGGTAACAGCAAAGGTAGATGCCGCAGATGTAACCGTAAAATTAGTATTGGATATATCATAGAACAAATTGCCATTTGCCCTTACCATAATTCTTTTGTCCGATCCGTTACCAACAGGAACCGTAATCACTTCGCTTCCGTCATTAGGCACTTTACTTGCCAGTACTACAGGATAGGTATATCCTCCGTCGTTAGACATTAAAATATCTACAAACGCGGTATTCACATTATTTGCTGTTGTACCCGCCACATCCCAGGCTACAGTCTGGTTACTGCCTGCCTGCCATGATACGTTAGTGTTGGGCGATGTTACCAAAAATGGACCCGCAATACCCGATACCGTAACCTGCATATCATCGTAAGCTACCTGACCGCCTTCTATATTATTATCCCTAACTGTGAAGGCAAAATTATAAGTACGTGCAACGTTAGCTATCACTTCCCATGTTGGAGCAAGATCGTTAACCAGTACTGCCGTTATACTCGGCAAATAACGCTCGGGTGTTGTTTTAGGCAATAGCGACCTAAAGTTTGGTCCTTCGGTCGATGTAGCCACCGGAGGCTGTATTGAAACTTCAATATCGCCTTGCTCCCAGCTGTAGGTTAACGCATCACTGTTAGCATCTGTAGCCGATCCCTTTAATATAAAGGGTGTCCCTTTCGGAATTGTATAATCTAAACCTGCATCGGCAACAGGAGCCGAATTGCCCGTTGCTGTATTTTGCGAACAATTACCCCAGTCTTTTATAAATTCGGTTATTTCTACAATACTACTGATATGAAAGTAAGCATCAGAATTATTCTGGACACTTGGGAAACATACACCGGCATATGCCATAATTGTGCTTCCGCTGCCGGTTTCAAAAGCGGTATCGCTGTTCCTGTTACCGTCACATGAATTATTAAAGGTATGGTTTGCCCCAAACTGGTGTCCCATTTCGTGGGCTACAAAATCAATATCATAGGGGTCGCCAACAGGTGCATAAAGTCCTGTAATACCCATGGCTTTATTGTCTGAACATGGCGAATATAGCTGTGCCACACCACCACCACCTGTACTTACTGTGTGGCCAATATCATAATTATTAAAACCTATAATATTATCTATAACCTGCTGGCTTTGGCTTAATAGTATAAAGTTTTCATTCTCATTATCAAACTCATCATCATCAATAAATATAAGCGAGTCGTTATTATCAACAAGTTCCAGTGTTATAGCCAATTCTTTTTCATAAACACTGTTAATGCGCGTTACAGTAACACTCATAGCTGCAAGTACAGCCTCTTTTTGTTGCGTTTCTGTTCCGTTTTGCAGATTAGCCGCTTCAATATGAAATGCAGCATACTCTATAGTACAAGCCATAGCAAGCCTATATTTTCTAAGTACACCGTCGCTGGCTGTTGTGCTAAACGTAGTGAGTTGCGGCTGTTTGTTTTTCTTTTTAGGGCTGGCTTCTGTAACACCACATTTAAAGGTGCGCGGTGCCGAAAGATCTGTCCTGTTGTATACAATATAAAACTGCTTGTCTTTTGTATACGGATCGGTATACGATGTTCCCTCTTCAGTAAACATCATATTATGAAGGCCAAATACTGTAAGGCTGAAACGTGTAATCTCTGATGGGTTATCAACACCCTGCCCCACATACGATTTTATATCCTGATATTTTTTAGAAAGGCCTTTCTGCACAACAGGGGCTTCGTATATCCTAAAGTTTTTCATTTCTCCCTTGCCATCTGGAAACTGAACAATAACCGAAGACTTGCCTTTACCCCTTAAAGGTACATTGACAAGTTCTTTTTTAAGGGCTTCAATATCCAGCGAAAAAAGCTGGTATTTCGATGGGACAGACATCCGGGAAACCACGTCAGACGCCTTAATATAGCCGCCATCTGCCTTTTGCCAAATTTTCTGTGCATACACTCCATTACAGAATAATAGTACAGAAATTAAGAAGAATAATAATTTTTTCATGAATTTTTCTTTTTTTTGCCGCTAATATAACAAATAACACTACACGTTTTGGTTAACGTCCTGATATATTCATCATTATGAAGCAATAGGGCGTCTCGACGATTTTTCGTATATTTAGAATATGAAAAACAAAATTGCCATTGTAGTATTAGCCATTCTGCTCGTTTCATGCAAAAGCCAAAATGCTAATTCATGGAAAAATGCATCTGCTATAAGTTCTTGTCCCGAAAACACCGAATGCACTTTCGAAGTACTTGAAAACAAAAGCCTGCTGGTAAAGTCTGACGATACAGGGCATTTGTATTATCAGATTCAGGATGAAGCCGGCAAAAAAGTGGTACAGTTTACGTCCAGTAAAGTAACCGACCCACAGCTTATGGATGCCGGCTACAGCGAAACCGTAATTTTTGAAACTGACGATAGGCTATCTAACCTTAACAATAGTGGCATAAATATGCAAAACACAAAAATGCTGCTTGGTGTACAATGTTTCTGCCGTGGCAAATCCGGATTTTACAAGATAGAAAGCGGTAAAATGACCTACACCGCAAACAAATTGCACATAGAAGTGCCGGGCATTGTCGAAGGCCAAAAGATACAGGAGGTAACCGTTACTTTCAACTAAACTTCACTATCAGCAATCTACTTTTTCTAAAACAGCCAAATATTGCTTAATTTTTAGCCACAGATGATAACTTTATTGAAAGCAGATAGTTAAATTTGCTGAACTTTAATGATTCGGTTTGAAAATCTTCAATTCAATACAAGAGTTTGATTCAGCTACAAAAACAATTGTTACGCTGGGTACTTTTGATGGTGTACATAAAGGCCATAAGAGTATACTTGATAAACTCATAACAAGCAGCAAAGCATCGGGCTGCGAAAGCGTTGTGCTTACATTTTTTCCGCATCCGCGGATGGTGTTGCAGCAAAATACCGACCTAAAACTCCTTAATACTATAGACGAAAAGGCTGCCCTGCTTGAAAAAGAAGGTATAGATAACCTTATCATTCACCCTTTTGACCACGCATTTTCAAGGCTTACTGCCGAAGAATTCGTAAAAGATATTCTTGTAGACAAGCTTAACATACACAAAATAATAATTGGCCACGACCACCGCTTCGGGCGAAACAGGACCGCTACTATAGACGACCTTATAAGGTTTGGCGAAGAGTTTGGTTTTGAGGTTGAGAAAATATCGGCACTTGCCGTAGACGAAATATCGGTTAGCTCTACTAAAATACGCAATGCCCTTAACGAAGGAAATATTGATTATGCCAATAACTTTTTAGGCTATCCATATTTTATAAACGGCAGTGTAGTTCATGGCAAACAACTGGGCAGGACCATTAACTTTCCAACAGCCAACATTCAGCCTACAGAAAGCTACAAGCTTATACCTGCAAATGGTGTTTATGTAGTATCATCTGTTTTAAACGGAAAAACTGTTTATGGCATGATGAATATAGGCAACCGCCCCACTGTTGACGGCGTTGGCACAACTATAGAAGTGCACTATCACGACTTTAACGAAGACCTTTACGGACAGCTGCTTAAAGTGAATATTCACCACAGGTTGCGCGACGAGGTTAAGTTTGAATCGTTTGACGCACTTAAGCTTCAGTTGGAAAAAGACAAGGAGCAATCACTCGCCTACTTTAAAGACCACAGCCTATGAAACAGCGCCTCTTCCTCCAAATAGATAACGCTCCGTTAATTATTTTCAGGATATTTCTGGGTTTCCTGCTGGCCTGCGAAACCTTTGGCGCTATTGCTACCGGATGGGTAAAAAGTAATCTTGTAGACCCTAAGTACACTTTTTCTTTTATTGGTTTAGAATGGCTGCAGCCACTACCCGGCTATGGCATGTATGCCTATTTTTGCACCATGGGGGTATTGGGCCTGCTTGTAATGATAGGATACAAATACCGCTTCAGCCTTGGGCTATACACCCTGCTTTGGGCAGGGGCCTATTTTATGCAGAAGACATCATACAATAACCACTATTACCTGTTATTACTGGTTTGCCTTGTTATGTTATTTCTTCCGGCGCACAAATATGCCTCTATAGATGCAAAGCAAAATCCTTCAATTAAAAAACTTACCATGCCCGCCTGGTGTTCGTGGGTTATGATTATTCAGATATTTATTGTTTACTTTTTTGCCACACTGGCAAAGTTTTATCCCGGCTGGCTCGACGGTACTTTTGTACGCAATTTACTGGACTATTCGGTAACGCATGAGGGCCTGAATAAAGTTATGACACACAAAGCCTTTTACCTGTTTATCACCTATGCAGGTATGGCTTTCGATTTGCTTGTGGTACCGCTTATGTTGTTTAAACGCACAAGGACAATTGCTTTTGTTGCATCTTTAATTTTTCACATCTTTAATTCAATTACCCTTCAGATAGGTATCTTCCCGTTCTTCGCTCTTAGTTTTGCGGTGTTCTTTTATCCGCCGGAAAAAATCAGGGCATTATTCTTTAAAAAGAAACCTGTCGCAACTGAGCAAGGACAGCCAACTACCGATGGCAATTCCGTATTCTATTATTTCTTTGTTCCCTATCTTATAATTCAGGTATTGCTTCCGTTAAGGCATTATGCCATTAAGGGCGATGTACTATGGACAGAAGAAGGCCACCGTATGAGCTGGAGGATGATGCTGCGCTCCCGTACCGGCTATACAAACTTTAGAATAATAGATAAAAAAACAGGACAAATACTGTTTTATAATTTTACTGAGGAGTTTACCCCGAAGCAAATAAGCAGTATGGAAACCAAACCTGATATGATCTGGCAAACCGCCCAGCACATTAAACAGCACTACCTAAAACAGGGCATAGAAGCTGCTGTTTATGCAGATACCAAAGTATCTATAAACGGTGGCCCGTATGAAAGGCTAATCGACGAAAAAACAGATCTTGCTGCCGCAAAGTGGGATTATTTTTTTCACTGCAAATGGGTCTTACTACCTGAAAATAAACAATCTGCAAAAGATTAAATAAATCGGTTATTTAATCATACTTGTTTTATTAAAATTTTATTAATCCTCATCCGTATATGCCGTATTATCGCTAAATTCGAGGATAAATACATCAATAACCATACAGTTCGTTTTGATGCGTTTTCAACAATATATTGTTACACAATTTATTAACTGAATATAAACACACAAAAACAAAAACTATGAACTATCAAAGAGTAATAATAAACGGCTTCATTATTTATATAGGCATTGCTCTATTTTTTATACTAATGGAACTTTTAGGCTGGTCGGATCAGGTATATCTGAGACTGGTAAACTTCATCTTCGTAATATACGGAGTAAACAAAACCATAAAATCAAACTACGAAGACCATACAGACGGATACTTTGCTAATCTTACCGCGGGTATCTTTACAGCTTTAATAAGCCTTGCGCTAGGTGTACTAAGCTTTATTGGCTATATAGAATACAAAGGCGGTAACGAATACCTTAACCGATTTGAACAAAGCTACATTTTTGGAGGTGGCGAACCGTCATTATACCAATTTTGTATAGGACTTGTTGTAGAAGGTGTTGCTGCATCGGTAATTGTATCTTTTGCACTAATGCAGTACTGGAAAGATAAAGTAGAAAAAATTAATAAAGTAGATGACGTTGCACACAATCAGCATTAATAGTAACGAGACATTAAAATCTTAATACAGAAAGGCTTTTCTTATACATAGAAAAGCCTTTTTTATTTGCATTTACTTTGTTTATATTTGGCGTACCATAACTCCCGCCTAAATTGAAAATACATATACATAACAGGATTATTACGGCAGTACAATTACTGCTGCTATGCCTTTTTATGTGTATTCCTGCACATGCTTCGAGTCCTGAGCAGTGCGAGATCCTCATCCAGAAAGGCGTAGACGCCATGTGGAAAAAAGATCATGTAAAGTCGCTGGAACTGCTAACAAAAGCCAAAAACATTGCCGAAAAAAACAATTGGTACAAACAGATGTTTTTAGCCACCAATAACATTGGCGCCAACTACTACGAAATGCTGGATTATGGCGAAGCGCTTAACCACTATCTTGAAAGTTATAGTATAGCACTTAAACACCTTGAACCAACATCTGAAATGGTGGTTTTAAACAATATTGCTATTTTATATTCACGCGAAAGGAACTATGAAAAATCCGGCGAGTATTTTAAAAAAGCCTATTTAATTGCCAAAGAAAATAAGAACAAGATTAAAATAGGACTGTATGCCATGAACCTTGGCAGTATGGCCAATGAAACCGGCGACGCTGCTACGGCAAAAAAATACATAATAGAGTCATTACCTTACCTTAAGGCAGACCCAAATCTCTATACATTAGGCCTTATTACGCTCGCCCAAAATGATTTACTTACGGGCAATGCAAGACAAGCCAGGGAAAACGCTCAGGAATTGTATAAAAATGCAAAAGACCTGGGGTTTAATAACATTGGCACCCAACTATCACTTATAATTATTGAAGCCTCTATTAAAGAAGGAAATTTTGAAACTGCCGAAACAGATGCTAAAAAGCTACTGGCGAAGAACGATAACAAAGACACGCGCAGGTCGTGCTTTAATTTATTATCTAAACTGTACACCCAAAAAGGCGAACTTCATCTTGCGCTGCAATACAAAGACTCTCTGCTAAAAACAGAAGAACAGCTTAACGACATAAAAAACGGAAGGCTTTTTGAAAACAACAGGGTTAAATTTGAAATTCAGAACTACCAGAACGAAATTGCAATAAATGAAGCAAAGCTATCAAGCGAAAGACGTCTGTTTTACTCTATTATTGTATTTATTGTAATATTGGTTATTATAGTTGTGTTATTTTTTAGAAACCTGTCTATAAAGCACAAACAGAAAAAACTTATCGCAGAACGTAATGAAAGGGTACTTGCCCTTGAACTGGAAAAAGAAAAAACGGACAACCTGCTGCTTGAAAAACAAATAAGCGAAAAAGAAACCAGTGCTCTTTTAGAACAGGAACGCCTTAAAAATGAAATTGAAGCCCGAAACAGAAAACTGTCTGCAAAGGCTTTATATCTTTCCGGCAGGAACCAGCTTATAGAAGAAGTGTTATCCTCATTATCCGAAGTTCCGGATCTGGCGAAAAATCCTGCGCTTAACAAACAGATAAAAACCTTAAAAGGACACCTTAAAACCGATGACGAATGGGACAGCTTTATTACCCATTTTGAAGAAGTGAATCACGGTTTTATAAATCAGCTAAAAAATCTCCATCCATCGTTAACTGCAAACGATATACGTTTTATTTCATACATATACATGAACCTCAGTACTAAAGAAATTGCAGCTATGCTTAATATCACCGCCGAGGCATGCCGTAAACGAAAAGAACGCATTGCTACAAAGATGAATATTCCTGAAAATACCTCACTGTACGATTATTTGTCAATAATTTAATGTTAAATAACAGGCTAATTGAATTTTGTCACATTATTTATGCGTTTTAACTCATTTTGTCACATAATTTAGTGCAATTTTAACATCGATATGTTGATTTTTTTTTAGAAATTTAGCCTTTACAATAAACTAAACATACTAAATTAACTTTATGAAGAAAATTACTTTAACTTTTCTTTTCTTTTTGTGTTGCCTTTTTGGCTATGCACAGATGGAAGAAACATTTGAAGGTGCCACGTTTCCCCCGCCAGAATGGGGAGTGTACGACAACGGCATCGGAATCAATTTTTCTTGGACAAAAAATGGACAGAACAACACGGAGCAACCTGCTTATCAGGGTACGAACGCTGCATTTATTCAGCGTGAAGACGTTTTAACAGGAATGCCGGAAGACTGGCTTGTAACCAAAAGGTTCACGGTACCTAATAACGGAAAAATTAGCTTTTACTCAAGGCTTACCATTGTTGGTGACCAGGGTGGCATTTACCAGGTAAAAATTTCTACTTCGCCTGATCAGTCTTCACTGGCAGATTACACACTGATGCAGGAATGGACAGAATCACAGATTAACGGTGTACAACAGCGTGAATATGTGCTTAAAACACTAAACTTTGCTCCTGAATTTTACAACCAGGAAGTGTATGTAGCCTTTATAATGAAAGCTGATTTTGCTGACAGGTGGCTTATAGATAATGTAAGCGTAACAGAAAACTGTTTAGATCCTGCCAACTTAATTGCTGGAAACTTTACTACTACAAGTGCAGAGCTTAGCTGGGATAACCCAAGCCTTGCAACACAATGGGAGGTTGAAATTGTAGAAGAAAACGCTCCTTTTACAGGAACCGGTACACTTTACTCAGGAACTTTACCTTATGTACCAACATTAGAGGAAGATACAAGGTATAAGTATCAGGTAAGAGCAGTATGTCCACTTGGAGGAAAAAGCGAATGGATAGGTGCTGCAAGGTTTAAAACCAGCCGAAAAGGAGATATATGTACAGATCCTATAGTTGTAAACACACTACCTTACAGTAATACTGATGATACAGCCGATGCTGCCAACAATTACAATGGCACTCCGGGTACAAACTGTGGCACATTCGAATGGGGTTCTTACATAGAAGGTAATGATGTTATCTATCAATTTACACCTACAGAAGATCAGATTATTACAATTAAAGCATCAGGATTAACAAATCAATATTCTTCTATGTTTGTTTATACTTCTTGCGCTGACATAGGAACAAACTGTTTTGCATCTGATTTTAATGAATTTTCTTTAGAAAACCTGAGTATACCATTTTTAAATGTTACGGCAGGAACAACTTATTATATTCTATTCTCAACATCTTGGGATACAACTCCTTATTTCCTTACAATTCAGAGAGAATACTGTGATACTCCTGCATCATTGCAGGCTACAGGCCTAACTACAAGCAGCGCAAACCTGTCATGGACAGAAACAGGTACTGCAACATCATGGCAATATTCACTTGTACCTAAAGGAACAGGTTTACCGCAAGGTGCTGGCACTACAACAACAGCATTATCATATAATGCTACAACATTAACGGCAGGAACTCAATATGAATTCTATGTTCGTTCTAATTGTGGTGATGGCACATTTAGTAGCTGGTCTGATCCATTGTATTTTAACACACAATGTGATCCTCTTGGTACGCCATACACCCAAAACTTTAACTCAGATTCTGCAACAGAGTTCTGCTGGAGCGTAGCCGACATAAATAATGACGGAAAGGTTTGGGATCTGAATACACAATGGACTACATCTGAGGGTGACCAAAGCGCAAGTTTTTTCACAGACGGTAGCGCAGATAATGACGATATGCTTATATCGCCTACATTAACTATTCAACCAAACTTAAGATTACGTTTTAGATACAGGACAGATTCATGGAATGAAACAGCTTTTAAAGTAACACTTTCTACAACGGGTACAGACCCTGCAGATTTTACCACAGAGCTGCTTCCGCTTCAAGCGTATAGCCTGGGCGAGTTTAAGACAAGAATACTTGACCTTACTGCTTATGCAGGCCAGAATGTAAATATTGCTTGGCATGTACCACCCGGAGAAGACGGCAGTGGTAACGTTTATATAGATGATATAATTATTGAGCCATGGCCTGCTTGTGCTGAGCCTACGGAACTTACGGCTAGTAGCATTACTACAACAACAGCACTACTTGGGTGGGTTAAAGGCCACAACGAAACTGCCTGGCAGATTGGAATAAAGGAAACACCTGCTACAGGCGGTCCTGTTCCTCCGGTACAGGGAGATACGCTTCTAAACGTTTCAACAAACCCTTACACAGCAACAAACTTAGAACCTAATACAAGCTACACATATTATGTAAGAGCTTCGTGCGGTCCTAACAATGTAAGCCAATGGGTAGGTCCGTTTACTTTCAGGACAGCATGTTTACCTTTCGCTGTACCATTCCAGGAAGGATTTAACTCAGATTCTGAAACAGAAAACTGCTGGAAAATAGTTAACGCTAATAACGACTGGTCTGTATGGAATGTTAACTCTGGCTTCCCAACTTCTTTTGAAGGTGATGAGCATGCATCAATTTATGCAGGCCCGGAAAATATAAACGACTGGTTAATCTCTCCTGCCCTTATGCTTACAGGTAACGACAGGCTGAAATACCATTATGAAGTTGGAGACGGCGGTGGTAGATTTAGAGTAATGCTTTCTACAACCGGAACAGATATTGCCAACTTTACCGAAGTACTTGTACCTTCAGAAGTATATGACGACACAGACGGTTTCCTTAAAAAGATCGTATCGCTTGAAGCATATTCAGGCACTGTATATATTGCGTTTCATGCTGATCCGCCATCAGGAGGATATTCTAATATAAACATCGATAATTTTATAGTAGAACCTATCCCATCTTGTCCTGAGCCACTGGAACTTGCTATTGACAACTTAACGAAAACTTCGGTAGACGTAAGCTGGACTGCAGGTGGAGCAGAAACACAATGGGAAATTTTTGTACAGCTACCGGGTCAGGGACTACCAACAGGCGCAGGAACACCTGCAACAAGTCCTTTCACTGTTACAGAATTAACAGACGGAACTCCACTTGAGTCGGGAACAACATACGAAGTGTATGTTAGAGCGATATGTAACCCTGGCGATGCCAGCGTTTGGAGTGATGTACTTAAATTTACAACTATAATAAGCAACGACGAATGTGTTGATGCAATTACAGTTCCTGTAAATCTAACCGGAGATTGTATTCTATTCCGTGCAGCTACAACAATAGGCGCTACGATGTCTGCAGAAGAACAATGTAACGAATGGTCATCTGACGATGATGTTTGGTTTACATTTGAAGCACTATCGGACATCCACACTATTAACTTTAGAGGTTTACCTGAATTCGACTCTGTACAGTTTGCAGTATACGAAGGCGGTTGCGGCGCATTAACGCCAGTTATCTGTCCTAGCAGCAGCTATACAGGAACAGTATTAAGAAACTTAACTGTAGGAGAAACGTATACGTTAAGAGTATTTAAATATGCGTTTGACGGGGGTAAAAATTTTGAAGTTTGTATAACAACGCCTGTTACCCCTATTGCAGTAAGCTCTACAGACTACACTCCTGAGCAGTTGGTAAGGGAATTACTTATAGGATCGGAATGTGCACAAATAAGCAACATTACGTATTCTACAGGAACAAACGTTGGAGGGCCTAACGGTATCGGATCATTCACTAAAAACGGATCTGATTTCCCTTTTGAGTCTGGAATAGTTTTAACTACAGGAGAAGCAACTCAGTCTCCGGGACCTAACCATGATAACCTGGGCGCAGGCGGAGAATTTGATTGGGCAGGAGACACTGAACTTGAAGACATAATCCTGGAGGGTACAGGTGTGCCTATGGATTCTCATAACGCAACTATACTTGAGTTCGATTTTATACCTCTGATAGATACCATGACTTTTGATTTCTTATTTGCATCAGAAGAGTATGGTCAGTACCAGTGTTTTTTCTCAGACTCATTTGCATTTATATTAACCGATTCACAGGGTGACAAGAAAAATCTTGCTGTACTTCCGAACACTGAAATACCGGTTTCGGTTGTTACAATTAGAGATGAGCTTTATAACGACGAATGTGATTCTCAAAATGTTGAATATTTTGATGTCTATAATGGTATCGTTGAAGGCGAAAACTTCGGTGATAAGTCTGCGACAAACTATAATGGACAGACTGTTGTATTACAGGCAAAAGCTAACGTTATACCGGGTAACTCTTACCACATAAAAATGGTAATTGCAGACAAAGGTGATAGCGGAGTTGACTCTGCTGTTTTCCTTGGGGCTGGTAGTTTCGATATCGGTGAAATGGATCTTGGAGCTGACTTATTAGTTTCAGAGGGTAACGCACTTTGTTCTGAAACCGAAACTACTCTTGTAAGTAACCTTGATGCTGAAGCATTTATTATCAAATGGTTTAAAGACAATGTAGAAATACCTGGTGAAACAGGATCATCTCTTGTAGTTTCAGAATCTGGATTATATACTATAGATGCTCAGCTTATTGGGTCGCTATGTAATGTAAACGATAGCATTAGAGTTGAGTACTTCCCTGATGTTGATGAAGATACAAATGCTCCTGAAAACCTGTCGGCTTGTAACGATGGTGGTAAAGCTACTTTTAACCTTGAGCTTAACACTACAGCTATACTTGACGGACTTGACGCAGATGATTATACTGTAACATACCATACAAGTGAAGCAGACGCTGAAGCAGGAGCTAATGCTCTTCCACTTTCTTACGAAAACACATCAACTCCTCAAACTGTCTATGCAAGGATAGTTGAGGACGGTAACCCATGTTACGCTGTAAAATCGTTTACTCTTAGAGTAGATGCTTTACCTGATTTTAGTATTGGAGAAGACTTTACTGCTTGTGAAGGCACAAATTCGACGATTGAAGTTAGCGCAGTTAACTTTGACGATACTGTTGCTACGTATGCATGGACTAAAGATGGCGTAGCACTTACAAATGTTACAAAAAGTATTGTTGTGACAGAATCTGGAGTCTACGAAGTTACCGTAACTAACGGAAACTGCGTTGCTACAAAAAGTGTTACTGCAACTATTCTACCAGCTCCTGTAGCAGATGCACCTGCAAATGCTGAAGCTTGCGATACTTACACATTGTTACCGCTAAGCGCAGGAAACAGGTACTTTACTGCAACAGGTGGCCCTGATGGAACAGGTACAGAAATTGCTGCCGGTTCGGCTATTACAACAACACAGACAATCTATGTTTTTGCAGAAAGCCCTACTACACCGGATTGTACATCAGAGAACAGTTTTGTTGTTACAATTAATGCAACGCCTAAGTTTACTCTTAGTAATCCTGTTGTATGTTTAGCTGAAAATGGTGTAATTACTATTTCGCCGGAGAACTTTGAACTTAATGAGGCAACGTACGAATGGACGCTAAATGGCGTTACTGTTGGCACAGGAAGCAGCATTGAAGGCACAGAATTTGGCACTTATGAAGTTACAATAACCATAGGAGATTGTACTACAACAAAATCTGCAACTATTACGCAGGATACTAATGGTGTAGCATTATCAATTTCTGATGATTGCGACACTGGTATTTACCAAGTTACTGCAAGTGATGACGATGGTTCGTTTAACGTTGATACAGCTACGTATGAATGGACAGGACCGGACGGATTTACTTCTACAGACCGTACAATTACACCTACTGTTCAGGGTATTTATACTGTAACAATAGTAACTGAGAACGGATGTATTGGTGAAGATTCTTACCCTGTTACAAGTACTACTTGTAAAATACCACGTGGTGTTTCACCTAACAATGACGAGAAAAATGACACGTTTGACCTTAGCTCTCTTGATGTAAGGAAACTAGCCATATTTAACCGTTACGGACAGGAAGTTTACACCAAATCTAACTATAAGAACGAGTGGCATGGACAAGGCAAAGGCGGAAACGAATTGCCAACAGGTACTTATTTCTATATGATAGAACGCGAAAACGGTGAATCAGTAACCGGATGGGTGTATCTTAACAGAGAGGAATAATTAATTTTTAAATACCGGATTAAACCTTTTGTGTTTAATCGAGTCTAAAATAATGTTGCTGTTGCCTATTAGTAGGTAGCAGCAGCATTTTTTATTAAATATCCTATATCGCTAACTAAAACTAACTTAACTACCAAATGAAGAAACTATACCTTGCAGCACTATTGGCGCTGGGCGGCCTTGCGGATGCTACTGCACAGCAGGATCCTCATTACACACAGTACATGTATAACATGAACGTGATTAACCCGGCATACGCCGGTAGTAAGGAAAACCTATCTTTCGGGTTATTATACCGTAAGCAGTGGGTTGACATTGAAGATTCACCCACTACGATGACCTTTTCAGGGAGCAGCCCTGTAGGTAAGAACGTAGGTTTGGGATTATCGGTTATCAATGACAAGATTGGTCCTGTAGAGGAGACCAATGCATACGCAGATTTCTCTTATACGCTAAACTTAGGTGGCGAGCACCGTTTGGCATTAGGATTAAAAGCGGGAGCTACTTTTCACAAAGTAGGTTTATTTACAGACATTGGACGTGACAATGTACCGCAACCGGGCGACCCTGCCTTTAGCGAAGACATCAGCAGGACATACTTTAACGTAGGTGCAGGTTTCTTTTACTACACCCAGAAGTATTATCTAGCGTTCTCGGTACCAAACATGCTTAAGAGCAAGCACCTTGATTACAGGGATGTTAACGGTACAAAGCAATTCGGATCAGAGACATCACACTACTTCTTAACAGGAGGTTATGTATTCCAGTTGGGCGATAACCTAAAGATGAAACCATCATTCATGTTAAAATCATCATTTGATGTATCACCATCAGTAGACGGATCGTTAAACTTCTTATTCTTTGAGCGTTTTGAGATAGGGGCAACTTACAGGCTTGATGATAGTTTTGGAGGAATGGTAAACTTTGCCATTACACCAAACCTAAGGATAGGTTATGCGTATGACCACATTGTGTCAGACCTTAATGTAACTACGCCTGCATCACACGAGGTAATATTACTGTTTGACCTGAACTTCCCTAAAAAAGTATCACGTTCACCACGTTATTTCTAATAACCTAAGTTAGCAACATGAAAAAATTATATATTTCCTTAAGTCTGCTTATGGCTATGTCTGTAGCAGCACAAAATAAAGACACCGAATCGGCAGATAAACTGTTTGCTAAGTTTGAATACCTGGATGCCGCCAAAGCTTACGAAAAGCTGGCATCAAAAGGTAAAGATCCTTACGTATACAAACAAATTGCAGAAAGCTACTATAACCTTTTTAGCGCAAAAGAGGCTACCAAATGGTACGCAAAACTTATAGAAGTTAAAAAAGACCAGGATGCCGAGACCTACTACCGTTATGCACAAATGCTAAAAGTAGAGGGCCGTTACGAAGAGGCCAATAAGCAAATGCAAAAATTTGCATCATTGGCGCCACAGGACCAAAGGGCAGTGTTGTTTAATCAGGATCCTGATTACCTGCCAAAACTTAAAACGCAGACAAAGTTATATGACGAGAAGATTCTTGACATTAACGACGCTAAATATGCCGATTTTGGTGGTTTTGTGACAGATGACAATACGTTTTATTTTGCGAGTACACGTAATACAGCCAGAAGAACATATGGCAGGAACGAGGAACCGTACATGGATATTTACACATCTACATACAATACAAACGGCTCACTTAGCGAACCTACTCCCCTTTCTGAACTTAATACAAAATGGCACGACGGGCCTGTATCTGTAACAGGCGACGGAAACACCATGTATTTTGCAAGCGAAAGTTTTAAAGAAGGTAGCTTTGAAAAAGAAACTCCGGGACAAAGAACAGGGCTTATTTACCTTTTTGTTGCTACAAAAGAAAATGGCAAATGGGGCAATGTCAGGGCTGTACCTTTCAATGAAAAAAAATTCTCTACCGGTAACCCCTCTGTAACAAAAGATGGCAAAACACTTTATTTTGCATCGAACAGGCCGGGATCTACAGGAGGAAGTACTGATATCTGGAAAGTAGAAGTTTTGGGTAACAACAAATATGGTAAGCCTGAAAACCTTGGGAAAAAAGTAAATACAGAAGGCAGGGAAAACTTTCCGTACATAACAGACGACAATAAACTATTCTTTGCCTCTGAAGGCAGAAAAGGTTTTGGTGGTATGGATATCTTCCTGATAGACCTCAATAAGGGTACCGAAGCTATAAACGTTGGTCTTCCGGTAAACTCCCCTAAAGACGACTTTGCCTTTACGTTTAATAACAGCAAAAACATTGGTTTCTTTAGCAGCAACAAAGCAGGTAAAGACAACCTTTACCAAGCTACCCCTATTTGCGGCGTAGAAGCTGTTGTAACGGTTAAAGATGTAAAAACAGGCAAAGTACTGGCTAACGCTACTGTAGCAATTCTCGACGACAAAAACAACGTAATAGAAACCACTACTGCCGATGCTAATGGTGTAGCCACTTATAATGTAGATTGCGACAGGGCTTATGTTATACAGGCATCTAAAGAAGGTTACCTGCAAAGTACCTTCCCGGTTGCAAAATCTAAAGAACGTATAGTAAATATCGCTGCCGATCTTGTTCCGGTTGAAACCCTTATTGTTGGCGATGTAGTTCAGCTTAAAGATATTTATTTTGAATACGACAAGAGTAATATAACACCTGAAGGCGCAGCAGAACTTGACAAACTCGTTCAGGTAATGAAAGCGAAGCCAAATATGGTAATTATGGCTAAAGCACATACCGATAACAGAGGAAGTGCCGAATATAACCTTGCCCTATCTGACCGCAGGGCGAAAGCAATGGCACAGTATGTAATTTCTAAAGGTATAGACAGCGCAAGGCTATCCGGACAGGGTTATGGCGAGAGCCAGCCGAAAGTAAAATGCGAAACTTGTACTGAAGAGCAGCATGCACAAAACAGAAGGATTGAATTCCTCATCGTTAAAAAATAATTCTGTTTAAAATGTTCAGCTAAAACCTCCCACTTCAGGGAGGTTTTTTTATTTAAATAGTCTTGTAATGAAAAATAACTTAAAATGGTTTTAAAATTTATGAAAACCTTGTTTTACAATTTCATAACGCTTTAGTAATTTTGTTTTCGCTAAATATTTATCTGATGCCTTTAGATCTGACAGAAATTGAACGTGTAAAAACCATCAGCAGAGATGACTTTTACAACAATTATGTAAAGAAGCAGAAACCTGTTGTTATTGAACAACTTACCCACGATTGGCCAGCTTATGAAAAATGGAAGCTTAACTATATAAAAGACATAGCAGGAGATAAAACAGTGCCTTTGTATGACGACCGCCCGGTATCACACAAAGATGGTTTTAATGAGGCACATGCCAAGATGAAAATGTCTGAATATATAGAGCTTTTGCAGTCTAAGCCTACCAACTACAGGATATTTCTTTACAACCTTATGAAGGAAGTACCTTCATTAAAAAACGACTTTAAGTGGCCCAACATAGGGCTACGGCTTGTAAAGCAACTGCCTATGTTGTTTTTTGGAGGCGAAAACTCTAAAGTGTTTATTCATTATGATATAGATTATTCTAACATACTGCATTTTCATTTTCACGGTAAAAAACGCTGTATCCTTTTCGATCCGGCCCAAACTCCATACCTGTACAAAGTTCCGCATGCATTAATATCGAGGGAAGACATTGATTTTGACAATCCGGACTTTGATAAATGGCCTGCACTTAAGCAGGCTAAAGGCCTTGTAGCCGACTTGGAACATGGCGAAATGCTGTACATGCCCGAAGGATACTGGCACTACATGAAATATGTAACACCGGGATTCTCTATGAGCCTAAGGGCTTTCCCTAGAAAAGTAACCAATCTGGGCAAGGCTGTATATAATCTACTAATTATGAGGCATTTTGATAATCTAATGAGGCGATATAAAGGCCAGGCATGGATAGACTATAAAAATCAGCAGGCAGTGGTTAACACCCACAAAAAGTTAAACTTACCGGTATAAAGACACATCCCATTCTTAGAATGGGATTTCTTTTTACCTTTAGCACGAATTAAGCCAGCACAATGTATAAATCGTATACGGTAGAAGAAGCCACAAAAAAACTGGAGCACTATTGCGCTTACCAGGAACGCTGCCATGACGAAGTTATACAAAAGCTGAAAAGCTATAACATGATACCACAGGCTATTGATACTATCGTGGTACATCTGCTGGACAATAATTTTTTAAATGAAGAGCGTTTTGCCTGTAGTTTTGCCCGTGGAAAATTTAGAATTAAGCATTGGGGCAAGCGAAGGATAACCAATGAGCTAAAAGCCCGAAATATTTCTAAATATAATATTGACAGGGCATTAAAAGAAATAAGCACAGATGAATATTATACTACATTTCATCTGATAGCCGATAAACAGTGGGAAATAATTACAGAAGTGAATATAATGAAGAAGAAAAAAAAGGTCATGGATTATTTACTAAGAAAAGGATATGAAAGTAATATCGTACAGGAAAAGCTAAGCGATTTATCATAATATTTTTTTACTAAACTATAAATTCAAAATTCACAAAATTTTGTTAATTTGCAGTTGCCAATTACCCAAAAATACTTAACCTAATGCCGCGTGCTATGGTAAAAAAACTACACATCCCCCTGTTATTTGTAGTTGCATTTTCATTTGCCCAAAATGAGGGCTACGACTTTAAAGCTGCCGAAAATTTGGCAGGAAGACTTGTTTATAATACTCCCGAAAAAGCACTCCAAATTATAAAGAAAACCCTTGCGCAGAAAGATGCGCATGATACTATTTATGGTGCTTCTTACAACTTGTATGGCACCTATTACGGTGTAAAAGGAAAGCCGGATTCCACTATTTACTACGTTAAAAAATCGCTTAAATATCTGGACGGCTACCCTAAGCTTAAGGTGAAGAGCCTTATGAACCTTGCCCTTGGCTATAGGAATAAAGGGGATTATAATAAATCTATAAACTTACTGGAAGATGCCGTTGCAATTCACCAAAAGCTGAAAAACAATACAGGCCTTGCCACCGCATATAGTGAACTGGCTAACAATTATAGCTACATGACCGATTATAAAACATCGGTAGATTTTCTTGTAAAGGCTATTAATCTGCTTAAAACAGACAAGAACAATAAACAACTGCCCGCTATAAAGCAAAAGCTTGCCAATACGTACCTGGCACAGCACAATTATGAATTTGCAATAGATCTTTACAGGGATTGCCTAAAAGATTTTAAAGCGGCTGATACAGACCAAAACTATTACCTTACACTTGTTAATCTTGGTAATGCTTTATCGCGTGCTAAAAAATACACAGAAGCAAGGCGTATTTTAAATGAAGCCGCAAATGGCCTTCAAACTTTTAATAACAGCGAACTTAAAGGCTTAAGTGCTTTTAGGATGGGCGAGCTGGAAGAAATGCAGGGACAAAATGCGAAAGCAGGTAATTTGTACAGCAATGCTATAGAAAATCTTAATAAAACCAAGTCGGTACATCTTATAGGCATGGGCGGGTCGTACATAAGATACCTCAATGATAAAAAGGATCATGAAAATGCCCTTAAGATCATTAGTATTGTTGAAGCTTCTAAAAAATTCAGGTATGCTACCCGTGAAGATCAGCTTACTTACCAAAATGCTATAGCCGATACTTACAAAGCAACTAATAATGACAAAGCGGCGATAAACGCCTATCAGAATACCATAACAATAATGGATTCTATTGCCAAGGTGCAGAAAGATGCTTCAATACAGGAAATCCAGGCAAAATTTCAGACAGAATTGCAACGTGAAAAAAACATAGCGCTAGAGGCCAACAATATGGCGTTGCAAAAGGAAATGGAAACCGAAAAGATGCTTATGCTTTTGTATGCATTTATAAGCTTATCTATCATTGTGCTTATACTGCTTTTCTTAAGGGGTTACTGGCTTAGAAACCGCCTTCAGAACGAAGAGCTCAAATCTATAGAGACGGAGAAAAATCTTATTCAGCAGCAGCACCAGCATGAGCAGGAACTTACCAATGCCCAAAAGGAAATTATAGAGGAAAAACAACGTGAATTAACTTCTACGGCACTGAGAATGGCTAATTATCAGGACAGCATTAGTGAGATTATAAACAAATGTGCCAATAATGCCGATATTAAAATAGCAGACGTTAAAAAAGACCTGCAGCACCTAATGAAACAAAAGGACTACTGGAAACAGTTTGAAACCCGTTTTAATAACCTGCATCCCGAATTTGGTGCTAATCTTAGTAACAGATTTGCTAAGCTTACTAAAAATGACATCGAGTTTTGCTCTCTGCTTAAACTTAATATGAGCAATAAAGAAATAGCGTCTTTACTACAGATATCGCACGAAAGTGCTATTACGAAAAAGTACAGGATTAAAAAGAAAATGGAGATTAATGATGATGCGGAATTCGAAAAACTTCTTACGGAAATTTAGCATAAAACAGCTTCTACTGTTTTTGCTGCTTGTTTGTCCTGTACTTATAAAGGCTCAGGATAAAGCTTTTAACTACAAGGCTGTAGAAGGCAAGATAAAGAAATACATTTATTCTGCCCCGGACAGCACGCGCTATTATCTTAATTATGCACTGGGTCAGAAGGTACTTCCGGACAGTATACGAGGAAACCTGTTAAACATTTACGGTATTTATTACATGAATCTTGGCAAGATGGACTCATCCATAGTCTACTACAAGAAATCGCTGTCTGCACTAAAAAATTATCCCCGAATAAGGGTAATGCCTTTAATGAACATTTCGGTAGCTTACAGAAACAAAGGTGAGTATGACACATCATTTCAGCATCTTGAGGACGGTCTTGAACTATGTAAAAAATTTGGACTAAAATCTAATCAGGCCAATATTTACAGCAACATGGCATCTAACTACCAATACATGCTTCAATATGACAAAGCTATAGAATATCTCCTGAAAGGTATAAATCTTTTAAAGAATGAAGAAGACAAGACATACCTGACAGGCCTTAGGCAGAAGCTGGCCAATACATACATGAAAATGGAAAACTTTACGTTTGCCAAAGACTTGTATGCCGAATGTCTGGCGTCTTTTAAAGCTGCAAACGATATTAAAAATCATTCGCTTACGCTGATCAACTATGCAGAATGCGTTAAGCATATGGACGAACTCGACAATGCAAAACGCGCCCTTAAAGAAGCAATAGTGCAGCTCAGCCAGGTCAATAACAATCCCAACCTCGCGATTGCTTACTCTAAATTGGCTAGCATTGCTAATATAGAAAAGAGAAAAAACGATGCCTACAAAAACTATAGTGCAGCCCATACAATACTTTTGCAGGAAAATTCATTAAATGTTGTTATTATTGCAGCAGAATTTATTGAGGTACTAAATGCACAGAAGAAATACGAAGAGGCTCTAAAAATTATTGAGACAACAAAAAAAGCACCTATCTTTAAAAGCGCAAATTCTGAGGATATGCTACGTTTTGAAGTAGCTGCCGCAGAAACGTTTAAAAACACACACAACGAAAAAGAAGCCCTTGAAGGCCTTACAAATGCATTGTTGACAAAAGATTCGGTAACTGCCAGTAACAATAGTGGCTATGTAAACGAAATGCAGGCTAAATTTCAGAATGAATTACAGAATGAAAAGAACCTTGCCCTCAAAGCAAAAAACAACAGGCTGCAAAAAGAGGTAGAAGCAAGAAGTAAGCTAACAAAAATGTATGTTTTTGCCAGCCTTGTTTTAATAATTATGGTATTGCTGCTGCTTAGAAGCTTATGGCTTAAAAGCAGGCTGACAAACCAGGCCTTTAAGAGTCTGGAGGCAGAAAAAAGTCTTATAGAAATACAGAAGGAGCATGAACATGAATATGCAAATGCATTAAAGGAAATAATAGATGAAAAGCAAAAGGAGCTATCATCTACCGCATTAAAAATGGCTGATTACCAGAATAGCATTAATACTATTATTGAAAAATGTGGCAATGATGCTACTGTTACAGATATAAAACAGGAATTGCAGCATTTAATAAAGCAAAAAGATTACTGGAAACAGTTCGAAAAACGCTTTAGAAGCCTGCACCCCGAATTTGAAAACACATTAACAAAACGCTTTTACAAGCTTACTAAAAACGACATTGAATTTTGTTCTTTACTTAAACTAAATTTATCCAATAAAGAGATAGCCTCTCTTTTACAGATATCGCACGAAAGTGCAATTACAAAAAAGTACAGGATAAAAAAGAAAATGGAAATTAACGATGATGCAGAATTTGAAAAAATGCTCATGGACATTTAATCTCCGCATAATCACTCCTGTGATTATGCTGTTGTTTTCTATTGCAACTACTGCACAATCTAAAAAATGCAGTTATCAGGATCTTTGGCTTAAAGCCGACTATAAGAATTTAAAACATGCTAAAACTGAAAAAGACAGGTACGCCAAAATTCTCAAAACAAAAAAGCTTCACGATACTGTCTATGCCAAAGCAAACAATGTAACCGGCCTTTACCATGATTTTTCGGGAAATGCAGATTCGGCAATTACATGCTTTAAGCGATCGCTTACTTTTTTAAAGAAGTATCCGGGAAAACAGGTTGCTGTTATGATAAATCTGGGCACTGAGTATAATATCACCGGCGATTTTAAAAACGCACTTATTTGGGCAAACAAAGCCCTGAAACTATCTCAAAAACATCCTAACGACTTTAAACAAGCGCAGGTATATCACCTGATGGCTGCATCATACCTATATATGGGCGATGTAGAAAAATCGTTAAGTAATATACTGAAAGGCATAAAAATACTGGAAACCAGAAACGACCATTGCTATCTGCCACAGTTAAAATTAACGCTTGCAGGGAGCTATCTTCAGTCGAACAACTATCGCTTTGCTGCCGACCTTATTGAAGAATACCTTAACGCCAACAAAGACCAAAAAGACAATAAAATTTATGCAATAGCAACTGTTAACTATACCGAGAACCTAATAGAACTTGGCCAGAAAGAAAAGGCACTGCAATTGCTTAATGAGATAATACCGTACGTAAAACAATCGGGAGATAAAGAGCTTGAAGCTGTTTTGTATGCTAAAGTTGCCTACATACATGATATTAGCGGCAATACACAAATGGCGTTAGAGGCATTTGACAGGGCGTATATTCTGTTATCGGAAAAGAAGTCTAAGTATTCTATGCTTATTATAAGCAACTACATAGAAACACTTAATGCCTCAAAAAAATACGATTTGGCCATACAGGTGATAAATGAATTCAGGAAATCGGCCGCCTATCGTAAAAGCCATCTTCACGAGAAGTTTGAATATGAAAAAGCTGTTGCTGCCATATATGAAGAAACAGGCAACACGAAAGAAGGGCTTATAGCTTACAAACGTGCAATGAATATGTGCGACACATTGCGCCAGTGGAAAAATGGCAGCATTACCGAGATGCAGGCTAAATTTCAGACAGATTTTCAGCGTGAAAAAAACACTATACTCTCTTCTCATAATGACGACCTTATAAAGAAAGTAGAGACAGAACAGCGACTTTTGGTAATGTACCTTGTTACAATGCTAGTCGTGATTATTCTTATTCTTCTTTTTCTAAGGGCTTATTGGCTTAAAAATAAATTACAGAAGGAGGAATTAAAATCTGTAGAAAATGAAAAAAGCTTTTTAGAACAGCAACATGAACTTGAATTACAGCTTAGCCACTCGCAAAAGCAAATCATTGATGAGAAACAGCGTGATGCCACAGCCATGGCATTGCAAATGGCTAATTACTACGACAGCTTATATTCTGTAATTGCAAAATTGGACACCGGCGCATTTTCTAAACTGACAGATGTAAAAAAAGAGCTTCAGCATTTAATCCGTCAAAAAGATTACTGGAAAGAATTTGAGGTACGATTCAAAAATGCAAATCCGTACTTTGAGAATAAACTGATGGATCGTTTTCCGGTACTAACCCGAAACGACATTCAGTTTTGTTCACTTCTAAAAATTAATCTGTCGTATAAAGAAATCGCATCTCTTTTACAAATTTCTTACGAAAGTGCTGTTACAAAAAAGTACAGGATTAAAAAGAAAATGGGCATAAATGACGATGAAGAATTTGAGAAAATGCTCACAGAAATTTAACCGCATTTTTAAAGCAGTCAAAATTTTATAAAATTGAATTTTCTGTTAACATAGTACAATTTTCTACTGACTGTCTATGCATTTTGTCTATTAAAACGCTTCATAATCTGAAACTAACTGATAATCAGCATAAAAAAATAACGCTATTTTGAAACTGTCTATACTTTGTCTATTAATATTTTGTTAAAGGATATGTTTTTTTGCTGTTACTTTGTCTCAGAAATAATAGAACGACAGCCCTTACAAAATGTAGTTTGTTATTTCTTTAAAAATATAACCTTAAACTAGTGACTAAATAAATATTTAAGAATTTTCGGTATGCTGTCATTTTGCCCCCATGGCAGTATACAAACCTTTGAAATGTAAAACGCGCCCCCCGTTCTACATTTTTTGCCCCCAAGCAGTGAAACATCTGATTAGTGAAATGTAGTTATTTTTTGTGCCCCCAAAACTTACCTATTCCATTATAGTAATTATTTATAGCTACAATTATGTGTGCATAATATATAATTTGTACTTTTGAAACTGATAATAAGTTATTCCCCCCCAAATGACTATTTACATACACAACGTAATAGCTAAATTGCTATTTACTTTACTATTGTTATTGCCTGTTGCAGGCTTTTCTCAGGATACCGGTATCTACTGTAGTTCTTCAACTACATGGAACGGAACTAACTGGAGTAATGGTCAACCATCTGCAAATAAAGATGTTATCTTTAATGGCAACTATACTTTTAACGGTGAAACACTAAATGCCTGTTCCCTTTTTGTATTAGACGGTGCAAATGTGCTTTTTACAGAAAAAGCCAACGCTGTTATTGTTCATAATGTAACTGTTGCGCAAACCGCGACTCTTATATTTGAAAGCGATAGCAACCTGATACAGACGCTTGGAGACAAAAACACAGGAAAAGTTACGGTAAAACGAAAATCATCTAAAGTAAAAAAAGACGATTTTACATTATGGTCTTCTCCGGTTATCGGACAAACCCTTCTTGGATTTTCTCCACAGACACTTACCAATCGTTTTTACACGTACAACTCAACAGAAAACATTTACAACACTGTACAAACGCCTGCTACAACTACTTTTGAAGCAGGAAAAGGCTACCTTATCCGTATAGGTGAAGATCATTCTGAATCTCCGGAAAAATGGGAAGCTACATTTACAGGCGTTCCAAACACAGGCGAAGTAACCATTCCGTTAAGCTATGTTAACGACACTAAAGCGTACAATGCAGTTGGAAATCCATATCCATCACCAATCAGCGTGACACGTTTTCTAAACGATAACAGCAACGTTATAGACGGTACTTTGTGGTTATGGAGAAAAACAGATGATCCTGCAAAATCGAGCTATGCAGCACTTACAAAACTAGGTTACCAGGCTAACACCCCCTACGATAGCAATAATTCAATACAGAATCCGTACCTATTGGATGCAGAAGGAATTATAAATACCGGCCAAGGCTTTGTTGTTAAGGCTAAAGTAGCAAAAGACCTTGTATTTAATAATACTATCCGTAAGGCTGTAAATACAGATATATTCTTTCGTACTGCGACCGAATCAGATCCTGTTACCGTAAGCCGTTTCTGGCTTAACGTTACAGCTAACAACGTATTCTCGCAAACCTTAATAGGTTACACACCGGAAGCCACAATTGATTTTGATTATGGTATGGATGGTGAGTCTATTATGGATGGCGGCATCACATTTTACAGCATTGCCGCAGGTAAAAATTTAGCAATACAGGCACGCCCTGCGTTTACAGCATCAGACGTTGTACGTATGGGTTTTAAAGCACAGTCGGCAGGCACATTTACAGTAGCTCTAGACCACATGGACGGACTGTTTGCGCAAGGCCAGGACATTTACTTAAAAGACAAAACAACCGGTGCAATACATGACCTTACTAACGGAAGCTACAGCTTTACGTCAGCTGCAGGTACATTTGAAGACAGGTTTACGATAGTGTACACCCAGACTTTGGGAACGAACAATCCGGGGAATGAATTTAATGAAGTTATTGTATATAGCAGTAACAACAAGCTTAAGATAGAATCTACAGAGCAAATACAATCGGTTGTTGTATATGACTTACTTGGCAGGACATTATTTGAGAACAATAATATAAATGATGTAACCTTTGCAAGCGACCAGATAAATACTAAGCAGGTTATTATCGCCAAAATCACACTTAGCAATACTAGTGTTATCTCAAAAAAAATAATACCTCAGTTATAAAAGCTTAGCCATAATGGCATTCAGAATAATTTCTGATTTAAGATTAATTATATTGGGTAAGGCCTTTATAATTATTTAGTAAATTTTTTAGTTGGAATAAACCCGGAGCGTTTAATTACGTTGCGGGTTTTTATTTTTGCGAAAAGTGTAAAAAAATGCTTTAAAATAGCTTTTTAAGTATCTAAAAATCACAGATACATGATGTATCAACACTTTACGTTCTTAAACTATTTGCGATATTTTTAAAGTATTTTGTTAAAATTAAATATAATGTGTAAATTTGATATGAAAAATATCTATTATTTAAATATATTGAGTTACTTATAAATAATTAGCAAATCTTCAGCCCCACCTTATTAAATGCTTACATATCAATATATTTGCAAAAAGTTTAAATAATTTTTAATTTATAATATTCATAAATTAAATAAAGATACTCCCACGGAGAACAATAGTTATGGGCCTCGCTCATAATGTTTTAGTAATTTTTTAGTTGGATGCAGAATCCCGGGGTAGTAGCCGGGATTCTATTTTTTTTTTTCAATTACGTAATTTTATATTTGCAACATTTCTCCATGAAAAATACGTGCCCCATCGTTTTATATGTACGCATAATTTTAATATAATATTATCACAAACGGGTTATATAATGACTAATTTTGATATAAAGTATTAAAAATTAACACGTTTTTACTGATTATGGACACCTTACGCGTACCCAATTACATTAAAACGGTTTACATAGCACTACTAATTATCATTATTGTTTTTTTCATGATAATTGCAAAGAAGCTGCTTGTGCCGTTACTTATTTCAGGATATATTGCCATGCTGCTAACCTCACCGTGCAATGCATTGGAAAGAAGAAAAATTCCAAGGTCGGTAAGTGCTGCAATATGCCTTATAATATTCATGACAGTTATCGGGGGTATACTGTTCTTTATATACCTTCAGGTTCGTGGTTTCATGGGCGATATTGGGGGCGATCTTTCTACAAAAGTAAATTCGTTTGTTATTGAGGCTAACAAGTGGACCATGGATAATTTTGGGTTTGACCTCGGTATGCCAAATGGTTTTGAAATGAAAAAAGCCGTGGAGATCGTTCAGCCGGAAAATGGAAAGCCCACGCAAATTATATTTAGCACACTAAGCACGGTTTCAGATATTATTCTACTTCCTGTGTTTATATTCTTCCTGCTTATTTACCGCGATCATCTGGCCGTATTTATTACAAAGGTATTTAGCAAACAGGACAATAATTTTCTATTGGAGAAGCTTACGTCTATTCGTAAAATTGTACACGCCTATATAATGGGTGCAGGAAAAGTAATGTTGATACTTGCGGTAGTAAACACAGGTATACTATTAGCTCTAGGTATTAAGCATGCCATATTTTTCGGTGTATTATCGGGGCTACTGAACATTATTCCATACCTGGGACCTTCGCTGAGCGTGGTATTACCTTTCACATTCGCTTTAATGACAAAAGACACATTATTTTACCCCATAGCAGTACTAGCATCATTTACACTGGTACAATTACTTGAGGGCGCTTATTTAACGCCTAAAATCACCGGAAGTAATGTTAATCTTAATGCCTTGGTTACGTTTCTTGGCTTACTTATTGGTGGCGCTATATGGGGGGTAACAGGCATGATATTGATAATACCAACTATTGCTATTCTTAAGAAACTATTTGAACTGAGTCCCGATACACAGCCATATGCTTACCTCTTTGGAGAGGAAGACAACAACTGGTTTAAAAAGAGGGAAAGAAGGTCGAAAAGGCCGCCTGCAGAGAAAGAACAGGATGAAAAGACTACACGCAAGGTAAAAAAGATAATGAAGAAGGATGATTAACTAGCATATCGCACAAAGGCGCTTTAAGCGATTTTCTGTATGCGTAACCTATACTTTCATGAAAAGGAAATAACTACACAGCACATATAAGGTTAAACACGTACAATGAAATATATGTGTAGTTTATATAGTAGTCACTACAGCAATGCTATAAAAATATAATTCGATATAACACATACCAAATTTAATAGAATCCTACTAAAACTACTTTAGCAGGATTTTTTTATGTTTACCTAATAGTAATTATTGTTTATCGATAATTTTAATATATTTGCGTCAGTATAACTACAGAAATTTTAAAACCAATTCCATGAAACGACTGCCAATATTAAAGACACTTACCGACATACTTTTTGTACTATCTGTAATCATCATGTTTTTTACTGTACCATTTGCATTTATATTGGCGGTAATGCCGCAAATGATCCCCTTTGAACTATTCGACGTTGCCCCAACAGATATACCGACCGGAGAAGTTATTGCCTTATTCATCGCTATCCCGGGGCTGGTGTTATATATGTACGCCCTGTATTTGTTCCGTAATACACTCACTCTCTTTAAAAAAAATAAATTTTTCGACAATCAGGTAATTATTAACTTCGACCGTATTGGCAAGGCTATAATCGCCGGATTTTTTATAACAACGATGCCCCTATATTTTTATACAATGTTTGCAGAAACGGTATTGCTGCTAAAAAACGATGAAAGCTGGTTTACAGGAGATACCTTATTCACCCTTGTGCTTGGATTATTTTTTATTGTGCTTAGTGAGGTGTTCCGAACTGCCAAAGCAATGCAGGAAGAAAACGACCTAACCGTTTAATTATGCCAATAATCATAAACCTCGATGTAATGCTGGCCAAACGTAAGATGCGCTCAAACGAACTGGCAGACAAAGTAGGCATAACCACAGCCAACCTATCCATCCTAAAAACCGGTAAAGCAAAAGCTATCCGGTTTTCAACGTTAGAAGCAATCTGCAAGATTCTAGAGTGCCAGCCCGGCGATATAATGGAGTATATTGAAGACGGTAATGAATCTAATGAAGTATGATTGCACTATTTTTATTAGCATATGTATTGCTTGCTTTTTTTGCAATAGTGGCTATTTTTGAAAAAAACCTAAAATTACATATCATCATTGTCTCGATTATGTATGCATACTATTGCTACTTATGGTACGATCGATTATTTTTGTCACATAATGTTAAACCGGCATGGATCGGGTTTTCACTACTACTGAATACAATATTTACCGCACCATTTTATGTTATTTTCCACATCCTCGCCATATATAAATCTTGGAACACAAAAAATAAAACAATAGTCTGTATAAACATTATCGGACTACTTTTATGCATCATTCACATAATCAACCTAATAACATAACTTTGTACAAAAAAGCCCTATTTCGCTACGCTGATAGGGCTTTCAGTTTATATTTCGTGGAGGACTAACCCCATATATTAAATATTGAATTGCTAAGAGTAAATTTTATAATTCAAGTGATTGCAATATGTCATTCTTTCTTTAGCAATAGTAAACGCATCATCTTCTCCTTACTCTTACATAATGTAGCTTCAGTAATATTATAAAGCTTTTTATCCCTTATTTTCAGATTAAGGTCATCAATTGAAGTCTCAGTATAATCCAGGATAAGAATTCTACCATTAACACTCCATATTCCTGAATGCTCTTTACTATTAATAGTATATAAAAAAGTACTGTCTTTTTTAATTATAAGCTTTATATAATCGTCGGGTATTTCTAAGAATGGATAATATCCTTTTAAATACATTAAACGTACAGCTTCCATACTTGTAGCTCTCCTGCTCACATAAGTACCCACAACTGTTTTTTCCTTAAGGCAAAATGCCAACAAAGAAACAATTATAATAATAAAGCCTCTATAGAATTTCATATTGGATTTAATTATTTACAATACAAGGGTAAATAATTAAATCACACAAAAACCAAGTAGATTTACCTGATTCATAAATTAAAAAAAGCCCTATCTCGCTACGCGGATAGGGCTTTTACTTTATATTTCGTGGAGGGATTAACCTACCAGGATAATAATTCTGTTGTCTTTAAGCTCCAGAGTACCTGATGTTATTGGCAAAAGGAATTTCTGGTCTTTGTCTGACTTTTGGAACTTAACCGAGAACTCGGTGTTTGTTTTAAAATCAGGCACTGCGATCTTGATGTTACCTTCTGTTAATATTGAAACAATATTAGCGTGGTTATTCAACATCTGGAATTCGCCATCTACACCCGGAACCGTTACCGATGTAACGCCTCCTTTAAACAAATGGCCTTCCGGAGATACTATTTCTAATAATAACATACTTTTTAGTTATTTTAGTTGTCGGTTGTCGGTTGTCGGAAGCTTTTGGCAGCCGTCAACAATCAACCATCAACCAATTACGCTTCAGCTAACATTTTCTGTCCTGCCTCGATAACGTCTTCAATGGTACCTTTAAGGTTGAAAGCCGCTTCCGGAAGGTGGTCAAGTTCACCATCAATGATCATGTTGAATCCTTTGATCGTGTCTTTGATATCTACAAGTACCCCAGGGATACCTGTAAACTGTTCAGCAACGTGGAACGGCTGAGAAAGGAAACGCTGAACACGACGAGCGCGTGATACAGATAGTTTATCTTCCTCTGAAAGCTCTTCCATACCAAGGATCGCGATGATATCCTGAAGCTGTTTGTATTTTTGAAGAATTTCTTTAACTCTTTGTGTACAGTTGTAGTGCTCATCACCAAGAATTTGCGGTGTAAGTATCCTTGAAGTTGAATCCAGAGGGTCAACCGCAGGGTAGATACCAAGCTCAGCAATTTTACGTGAAAGTACTGTTGTTGCATCAAGGTGGGCAAAGGTTGTAGCCGGTGCCGGGTCAGTTAAGTCATCCGCAGGAACGTAAACCGCCTGTACCGATGTAATTGAACCTTTTTTAGTTGATGTAATACGCTCCTGCATAGCACCCATCTCTGTTGCTAGTGTAGGCTGGTAACCTACCGCAGATGGCATACGTCCAAGAAGTGCAGACACCTCAGAACCTGCCTGTGTAAAACGGAAGATGTTATCAACGAAGAAAAGAACGTCTTTTCCTTGTCCGTCTCCGGCTCCGTCACGGAAGTACTCAGCGATTGTAAGACCAGAAAGCGCAACACGTGCACGTGCTCCTGGCGGCTCATTCATCTGGCCGAATACGAATGTAGCTTTAGACTGCCTCATACCTGGCTTGTCTACTTTAGCAAGGTCCCAACCACCGTTCTCCATAGAGTGCATGAACTCATCACCATACTTGATGATACCAGACTCAAGCATCTCACGAAGAAGGTCGTTTCCTTCACGTGTTCTTTCACCTACTCCAGCGAATACAGAAAGACCACCGTGACCTTTTGCAATATTGTTGATCAACTCCTGGATCAATACAGTTTTACCAACACCTGCACCACCAAATAATCCAATTTTACCACCTTTTGCATAAGGCTCGATAAGGTCGATTACTTTGATACCTGTGAATAAAACTTCCGATGAAGTTGATAGTTCTTCGAATTTAGGAGCCTGACGGTGAATTGGTAAACCATTCGCACCTTCTTTTGGCAAATCGCCAAGTCCGTCGATAGCGTCTCCAATAACATTAAACAAACGTCCGTAAACGTCAGCACCAATTGGCATTTGGATAGGAGCACCTGTACCGATAACTTCCTGGCCTCTGCTCATACCGTCAGTTGAGTCCATTGAGATAGTACGAACAGTGTCTTCACCTACGTGAGACTGTACTTCAAGGATTAATTTTGTACCATCTTTTTTAGTGATCTCTAATGAATCATAGATCTTAGGAAGCTCAGCGTTTTGGGTGTTAAACACCACGTCTACTACCGGCCCGATGATCTGTGCAACTTTTCCTATTACTTTAGACATTGCTTATGTATTTATTAAACAGCTATTTACGTTTTGCGAAAAAACCTATTTTTTCCGAGTGCAAAGATAGTTTTTTATCTGTGAATTATGCAATACCCTAATTGCATTTTTTTCAATAAAAAACAGGAATTTTGAAAATCACTGCGTCAATTCTTATCCGTTAGCCTGTGATATTGTTAATTTCAACGAATGAAACACTTATACACACACCACGATAAAACGAATAAAAAACCTCAAAGAAAATTATCTAATAGATTTTAGTATTATCTCCAACCAGAACACCCTTAATCCTTCCTCCTTTTATCCTGAGGAATATTAACTATACCGCTACCATCAACCAGCCAATCACCATTTACATTAGCAATCTTAATGGGTAGTGTAAATTCCTTCCAGTCTTTTCCCCGAACTACTACATATCCTTCCTTTTCATCAACCGACTTGATCTCAAAACCCTGGTCAGGATAATCCTGTCCGTCGAAAATCGGGTCAAAACCGAGTCCCATTTCAGGATCTACTTTATCTGCCTCGTCAAGGATTCTTTTTAGTTCAGATTTAAAACCAGGCGTTACATAAGGGCTTTCAGATATAAATACCCTTATACCCTTCCCATTACTCCGATTATCACAGTCTTCTGTATACGCATTGATGAATTTCAAGGCAACATCAGCATATTGCCTACCAATTGAATCTGTCACCTGTTCAGCATCATCCACTCCTTCTGCACCAGTAACTACAGAATCTGCTGCTGCTTCAACTTTCACAGTAGTTGAAGCGGCATCCTGCTTATTTCCCTGACATCCGAATAAAGCCACAACACTAACGAATGCCCAAATTAAATGTTTCATAAGTAGTTTTTTTCAGGACACCAAACTACAAAAAAAACCCGTTAAGAAAATTCCTAACGGGTTTTTTGTTTTATTGAAGAAAGACTACTCTACAGTAACCGACTTAGCAAGATTTCTTGGCTGGTCTACGTTACATTCCCTCAATACCGCAATGTGGTACGATAATAACTGAAGTGGAATTGTAGTAAGCAACGGCGATAAAGCATCTGATGTAGCCGGTATCTCGATAACGTAGTCAGCTAAAGCTTTTACTTGTGTATCTCCTTTTGTTACAACAGCGATAATTTTTCCGCTTCTTGATTTAATCTCCTGTATATTACTTACAATCTTGTCATAATGCTCCTGTTGTGGCGCGATAATGAAAACCGGCATGTGCTCATCGATAAGCGCAATAGGCCCGTGTTTCATTTCGGCAGCAGGATAGCCTTCTGCATGAATGTATGATATCTCTTTTAATTTAAGCGCACCTTCTAAAGCCACAGGGAAGTTATAACCCCTGCCCAGGTAAAGCGCGTTTGGTGCATCTTTATAAACAGCTGCTATTTGCTGTGCAACATCGTTTGTTTCCAATGCTTCCTGTACTTTCTCCGGAATAAGCTCAAGCTCCTGCAGGTACCTGTGGAAATCTGAGTTATTCATTGTTCCTTTAGCCTTAGCCAAACGAAGTGCTATAAGTGTAAGCACGGTAATTTGTGTTGTGAATGCTTTTGTTGAAGCTACACCAATTTCCGGACCTGCGTGTGTGTAAGCACCTGCATGTGTTTCGCGCGAAATAGACGAACCTACTACGTTACAAACACCAAACACAAAAGCACCGTTTTCTTTAGCAAGTTTAATAGCTGCAAGAGTATCAGCAGTTTCACCCGACTGCGATATAGCAATAACCACATCATTAGGTCGTATAATTGGGTTTCTGTACCTGAATTCGGATGCATATTCTACCTCTACAGGTATACGTGCAAATTCTTCAAATATATACTCTGCCACAAGGCCTGCATGCCATGAAGTACCACAAGCAATAATAAGTATCCTGTCGGCATTAATAAACTTCTGAAGGTTATCTTCTATACCTGCCATTTTAATAAGCCCCTCGTTAGCATGTAGCCTTCCGCGGTACGTATCTTTAATAACACTTGGCTGCTCATAGATCTCTTTAAGCATAAAGTGGTCGTAACCGCCTTTTTCAATCTGCTCAAGGTTCATCTGTAGCTCCTGGATATAAGGATCTACCAATGAGTCATCTTTAATTTTTCTTATTTTAAGTGCTTTATCCAGCCTTATAATTGCCATTTCCTCATCTTCAAGATAAATAGCATTCGATGTATATTCAATAAACGGCGAAGCATCAGACGCAATGAAAAACTCGTCCTTACCTACACCTATAGCTAACGGGCTGCCTAAACGGGCAGCTACAATTTCGTTAGGTTTCTTTTTATCAAAAACAGCAATAGCATATGCCCCTACTACCTGGTTAAGCGCTACCTGAACAGCTTTACCAAGTTTAAGGTTATCGTTTTTCTGAACTTCTTCTATAAGGTTAACAAGCACCTCTGTATCAGTATCCGAATGAAAAACATACCCTCTTTTAATAAGTTCTTTTTTTAACGGCTCATAGTTTTCTATAATACCGTTATGAACTATTACAAGGTTACCCGAGTTAGAAACATGCGGGTGAGAGTTTACGTCATTTGGCACACCATGTGTAGCCCAACGTGTATGACCTATACCAATAGCACCATTTAATGTTATCTCTTTTTCTGCCCTTGCTTCGAGGTCAGATACTTTTCCTTTAGTTTTAGAAAGCTTAAGGTCGGTGCCATCGTAAATAACCACACCGGCACTGTCATATCCTCTATATTCCAGTCTTCTAAGACCTTTAATAATTACGGGATACGCTTCTCTGTGACCTATATAACCTACAATTCCACACATATTTATAGTTAGTTTGGTTTAGTATAATAAATTTCTAATTTAAGACGCTTTTTCTCGTCTGCCGAATTACTTCCGTGAAGTACAGTTCCAAACGGATGTACTGCAGAAGAAGATGGAGTTCGTTTAACCTGTATATCACCCTCGCTAAATGGCTCTTTAATTAAGCCGCTCGAAATAACATTTATGTTTTCTGTAACCACGAGGCCAAGCTTAACATTTGTTGAATCTCCCCTTACAACCCTGCTAATGTAGTTTGTAAGTCTGATTTTGTATTGTGTACCACGTTTAGTTGTAGCATCTAAAGCCAGTATACCGCCATGAATTGCTTTATTATACTTAGGAAACGATGTACTCGACGTCGCATCGGCATAATAATCAAATATCGGTTGGTTATTTTTTAAATCATATAAATATACCCTGAATGGCTCAATAGCTTTACTGCCATTTGCAGTTTTACCCATACCATCCTGAGAATCGTCGACGTTGAAAACAAGGTTAGCCTCGTTTATAAGCAGGTTTTTGTCTGCTTTTAAAGCATTTAGTGCCTCGTTATCTATATCTATAACAGCCATAGATCCCGCTCCTCCTTTTACATAAAGGCGTTCGTCTCCTTTTTCTGCATTAGTAGTAGCTAAAGCATCTGTAAACGTAGAGTTATACGTATTATCAAAGAAATTCACTCTGTTACCGGTAAGGTTAAACACCAATGTTTTAACTATTTTTTCTTTGTCTTTATCGGCAACAACTGTTCCATCTGAATTTGTCTTAATTTGCCAGTCTGTATACTTAACAGTTACAGTACCTTCCTGAAACTTAGCCATAGCCATAACAGCATCCGTTTTTTGCTCTACTTTAAAATAAAGACCCCTAAAATAATTTTTAAACACGTTATTATTTAAACGGTTAGCAGCATCTGTGTCAAATATTTTTTGCTTTATTACTGCTTTATCAAGGTTAAGAAAAATACCCGGAGCAAGGCGCTCAATTACTTTATCACTAGTCCCTTTTTTGTATCTGCGAACTATTTCTAAAGGACTGAATTTAAAATTCTCATTTTCTGTAGCATCGCCATTGTTAAGAGCATTACCCACTTTACGCTCTTCCACCATAGTCCTGTCTCCTGAATAGTAACGCTGAACACCATCGGCAGCTGCAGGATCTGCATCACGAAGGTAATAGCCGTTTTCATATACCTGAAGTCTGAAAGACGCTTCTTTATTTCCGTATATTGAATCCAGCTCATACTGGGTTGATGTCTCCCCGGAAGTTGTAGTCGTTCCTGTAGCTCTACTGTAATACGGCACATAAAGATAGACTGAATCTACCGTAGGTTCAAACAATGTTGGGTTTTGGTTATTTGTTGCAAACTCCATCTGGGTTACAAAATGCGATACTGTTTTACCAAAAACAGGATTATCATAAACCCCAAGCTGATTTAAAGCAGCATTATTACTTTGTACAGAACCTAAAGCCCTGTCGTGAGCAACAACGGCAATTTCCTGCCTAAGAAGATCACTATGAATATCCTCATCGATAATATCAGATTCTAACTGGTTAAAATCTTTATCGCATGATATAAAAAATACAACGCTTAACGCTAAAATTAGTTTTTTAAAAAATGAACTGTTCGTCATTAGAATGTTTGTTAGATTTACTATAAAACCTGATTTCTATAGAAATTAGTATACGCCTCTGCAAATTTATCTTTGCCAACAAATGGAAGGAAAGGTTTTCCTGAGGCCTCAACAAACTTAACCAACGAATCTGAAAGGTTATCTGAAGCAATGATAACAGCATCAGAATGTGCTATCGAAGCCTTCATTACATTCTCGTAATTAGGCACTTCAAGCATTGCAACGTCATCTTTAGGCACATTATCAAACAATACCTTTTTAAGCATGTCTTTATCAAGTGTACCTTCAAATCCCTGATTGTATACAGAAGTAACTATTTTGGTGTCGGCAAACAATGCCTCATCTTTGTAATAGTGTTTCATGTAAACCGGCAGCATACCTGCAAGCCATCCATGAACGTGAATAATATCCGGAACCCAGTTAAGTTTCTTAACGGTTTCTACAACGCCCTTTGCAAAAAATATTGCTCTCTCATCATTATCCGGGTATAAAGTACCGTCTTCATCAGATAAAGTAGCTTTTCGCTTAAAGTATTCGTCGTTATCAATAAAGTATACCTGAATTCTTTCCTTTGGTATAGAAGCCACTTTTATAATAAGCGGCATATCCATGTCGTTAACCACCAAATTCATTCCTGATAAGCGTATTACCTCGTGAAGCTGATGCCTTCTTTCATTAATATTTCCGTATCGGGGCATAAAAATTCTTATCTGCCCACCCTGGTCATTAATCATTTTTGGCACATCGTACGACATTAAAGACACTTCATTCTCAGCCAAATAGGGCACTACTTCAGATGATACATATAATATCCTCTTATCCTCCATGTTCAAAACTTGTATTTAGTTGTTGGTGTAAAAACATGCAAAATTAAACAATTTTGCGCATTATGTAACTATTATATTAATTTTGCGGTGATATTTAATCCGAAATTGATGCTCATTTTCAATAATAAAGCAGGTTTGACCTCGCTATTATCTACTTACGTAAGCCGCAAATCTTCAATAGGTTTCGTGCCTACAATGGGTGCACTGCACATTGGCCATCTTTCCCTGCTGGAAAAATCGGCACAGGAAAACGATGTTACTGTTATAAGCATTTTTGTTAATCCTACGCAGTTTAATAACCCCGAAGACCTCGAAAAATACCCTAGAACGCTTGATGCCGACGTAGAAAAGATAAAAACAGTAAGCGATAAGATTATTGTTTTTGCCCCTTCGGTAGATGAAATGTATGATGGAAACACCGTATCCGGACACTTTTCATTCGATGGGCTGGAACACCAGATGGAAGGCAGCCACCGTCCCGGCCATTTTGATGGCGTGGGTACAATCGTTAAAAAGCTTTTCGAAATTGTTACCCCTACCCGTGCCTACTTTGGTGAAAAAGATTTTCAGCAATTGCAGATCGTAAAAAAGATGGTGGAAAAAGAAGCCATGCCTTTAGAGGTAGTAGGCTGTCCTATCAGTCGCGAAAAAAGCGGACTGGCAATGAGTTCAAGAAACCAGAGGCTGTCTGAAGATGACAAAACCAAAGCAGCCCTTGTTTATAAGATATTAAGTGAAGCTCGTGAAAAATTTGCTTCCGAAAGTATTGAAGACGTAAAAAGCTATGTAAACAACGCCTTCAAAGCGCATCCTGAATTTGCTATGGACTATTTTGAGATAGCTGCAGAAGATAATCTTTTGCCCGCAGTTATTAAGGAAAACAAGAAATACAGGGCTTTTATTGCGGTTTTTTTAAGCAATGTTAGGTTAATTGACAATATTTCATTAAATTGATTACCTTTGCGCCATGCAAATTGAAGTTGTAAAGTCCAAGATTCACCGTGTTACGGTGACTGGAGCTGATTTAAATTACATAGGTAGCATCACCATTGACGAAGTTTTAATGGAGGCTGCTAATATTATTGAAGGTGAAAAAGTAGCTATCGTGAACATTAATAATGGTGAACGATTAGAAACTTATGCTATTAAAGGAAACAGGAACAGCGGAGACATTACACTTAATGGCCCTGCTGCCAGAAAAGTGCAAAAAGGCGACATCATTATCATTATATCGTACGGTATACTAGATTTTGAAGAAGCTAAGACTTTCAAGCCGTCACTTGTTTTTCCTAATGAACTAAACAATACTCTTACGTAGGTTTGAACAAGAAATTAAGCAAAATTTTAAGTATAACACTCCCTCTAGCCGTGGGAGTTTTTTTAATTATATATACTTATAATCAGTTTACACCGGCACAGCTGGAAGAAATAAAAGGCTATTTTAAAAACGCCGACTATTTCTATATTTACCTTTCTTTATTTGTAGGCCTTACAGGTCATATTGCACGCGCATACCGCTGGAAGTACACCCTGGCACATATAGGATATACAAGTCCGTTTATGGTTAAATTCAGTGCCGTATGCATTACATACCTTATGAATATGACGGTGCCGCGTAGCGGAGAGGTGAGCCGGGCGCTTGTTTTAAAACGCTACAGCAATATTCCTTTTGACAAAGCCTTTGGTACTATAATTAGTGAACGTGTGGTAGATCTTTTCCTGTTGCTGTTTTGCGTTGCCGGAACGGTTATTCTTCAGTTTGGCACCCTTAAAGATTACCTTAGTGAAAACATACCCTACCAAAACCTTATTATATACGGCATTTGCTGCGCTGTACTTATGGGAGGTGCTGTACTTTTTTACATGTACAGTAAAAACAAATGGCTTTTAAAACTGAAACAAAAAATATCCGGCCTTATGGAAGGTGTTTTAAGTGTGATTAAAATGCCTAACAAATGGCCGTTTCTACTACTATCATTATATATATGGTTTAGCTATGTGCTAATGTTTTACATTACCATATTTGCATTGCCTCAAACAGCACAACTTAGTTTTGGCGTTGTATGTGTAGGTTTTGTTATAGGCAGCCTTGCCATAACTTTTAGCAATGGTGGTTTTGGAGTATACCCTGCCGCACTTGCCGGAGTGCTTGGCCTTTATGCCGTACCTAAAGCTGCAGGAACTGCCTTTGGATGGCTTACATGGGCATCGCAAACAGGTATGCTTGTGTTTTTAGGAGCACTGTCTTTTTTAATATTACCGTTACTCTACAAACGTAAATAATTGCTACCTTGCCTGGCGTTTCTATCAACTAACCGCTAAGCAATGAAAAACAAAACCTTACTATTTTTATTACTTTTTACCACTTCGCTTTTTGCTCAAAAAAAGACTACCGAAGACATTCAGTCGCAAAAATTAAATGCTGTCAGGCAGATTACCATAGTAACACCGGCATCGTATGATGCTCCTGCCAACAAGAATAAAAAATACCCTTTACTGGTTTTGCTTGATGGCGATTATCTTGTAGACCCTTTTGCCGGAACATTATCGTACACAGAATACTGGAACGACCTGCCCGAAGTTATTATTGTTGGTATTAATCAAAACAAAAATAACGAACGCAAGACCGACTGCCGTATTGATAAAGAAACCGGTCTACCTGACGAATTCGGAGAAAAATTCTTCGATTTTATGGTGACCGAACTACTGCCGCAAATAGAAAAAAAATACCGCGTTTCTCCGTTTAAAATGATTGCCGGACACGACCTTACTGCAGGTTACCTTAACTTCTTTTTGTATAAAGAAAATCCAATTTTTAGTGCATATATAGCGTTAAGCCCTGAACTTCCTAAAGAAATGGAAACAGACCTTGCTACACGACTTGGCGAGATTAAGACTCCTGTGTATTACTATCTGGCTACTGCCGATGGCGATGTGCCTAAAATGCAGAAAAAAGTAAAAACCCTTGACGAAAACATTAAAAAATTAAGCAACCCTACGCTTAAATATTATTTTGATGACATTAAAGGGGCGTCGCATTACTCACTGGTTACATATGCCATCCCTGATGCGCTGTACCACATATTTGCAGTATACCAGCCCATAACATCTACCGAATACCAAGAAAAGATAGTTACTCTTAAAAGCGGTTATGTAGATTACCTGAATAAAAAATATGATGTTATTCAGAAAGATCTTGGGGTTAAAATTCCTGTAAGGCTAAATGATTTTAGGGCTATTGAAGCTGCCATACTTAAAAACGGTGCTTACGAAGAACTGAAAACATTATCTGACGTGGCTTCTAAAAACTACCCTAAAACAACTTTTGCAGAATATTACACCGGACTGTATTACGAGAAAACAGGCGATAATAAAAAAGCTATAAATGCTTATATGAAAGCCTATAGCCTCAGCGAAGTTGGTGAATATTCTAAAGATATGATGCTGGAAAAGGCCGATAATCTTAAGTAAAGCTGCCTGACTATAGAAATGCCGATATACCATTTAAACATATGTAGAGACGTTGCTATGCAATGTCTCTACTGGTAATAAGGGAAGCAATACGCATAAAACAAAACAGCGTTTTTAACTTTAAAAATGAGTCCTTTTATCTATTTTTGAGGCTTATAACAGATTACACCCGTTACATGGCTAAACTTAAAACTTCCTTTTTTTGTCAAAATTGTGGCACCCAATACTCTAAGTGGCAGGGGCAGTGCAATGCATGCAAAGAATGGAATACCATTGTTGAAGAAGTTATACAAAAAGAAGAGAAGCAGGCGTGGAAACCCTCTAACGGAGAGGTTAAAAAAGCAGCACGCCCTTTAAAGATAAATGAGATTGATTCGGCTCAGGAAATACGTCTTAACACAGGCGATGCAGAACTGAACCGCGTTTTGGGTGGCGGCCTGGTACCGGGATCATTGACGCTTTTGGGCGGCGAACCGGGTATAGGTAAGAGTACACTTCTGTTGCAGATATCGCTTAAGCTGCCTTACCGCACATTATATGTATCCGGCGAGGAAAGCCAGAAGCAGATAAAAATGCGTGCCGAAAGGATTACACCTTCGGCAGACAATTGCTACATACTTACCGAAACAAAAACACAAAACATCTTTAAGCAGATAGAAGCCATAGAACCAGAAGTGGTTATTATCGACTCTATACAAACACTGCATACCGATTATATAGAATCTACCGCTGGAAGCATATCGCAAATCCGCGAAACCACTGCCGAACTTATAAAATTTGCCAAAGAAAGCAATGTACCGGTAATACTTATTGGGCACATTACCAAAGACGGCAGTATTGCAGGACCTAAGATACTGGAGCACATGGTAGACACTGTACTTCAGTTTGAGGGCGACCGTAATCACGTGTACCGTATACTACGATCGCTTAAAAACCGTTTTGGTTCTACTGCCGAATTGGGTATTTACGAGATGCTTGGCACCGGATTAAGAGAAGTTACTAATCCGTCGGAAATATTAATTTCGCATAAAGAGGAAGAACTTAGTGGTACCGCGATTGCTACTACTATGGAAGGCATGCGCCCGCTAATGGTAGAAATACAGGCTTTGGTAAGTTCTGCTGTGTACGGAACTCCACAACGTTCTACAACCGGGTACAATGCCAAGAGGCTTAACATGATACTGGCAGTGCTGGAAAAACGTGCCGGTTTCAGGCTTGGCGCGAAAGACGTGTTTCTTAATGTTACGGGTGGCATAAATGTTGATGATCCTGCTATAGACCTGGCAGTTGTAGCGGCAATATTATCCAGTAACGAAGACATTCCTATAAATAAAGATTTTTGTTTTGCGGGAGAAATTGGCCTTTCGGGAGAGATTCGCCCGATAAACAGGGTAGAACAACGCATACTGGAAGCAGAAAAGTTAGGATTTTCTACTATTTTTGTATCTAAGTACAATAAAATTTCATTAAAAAACACACTAATTGACATCAGGCTGGTGGCAAAGATTGAAGATGTAGCAGGCCACCTATTCGGTTAGACAATTATATATAATGCGAAAAAGAAAAAGCGGAAAACGCATAGCAATACTGGTATTAAAAATTGCTGTTGTAATCATCATACTTTCGGTAGCATCTTTTTTTGCTTTCCGTAACATGGTGCTGGATAAAGCAATTACAAAGATTACCAACAAGATGAACACCGAATACAACAGTACATTTACTGTAAAATCGGCAAAATTCAAAGGCTTTTCCAATATAGAAATGGAAGGCATTACTCTTGTTCCTAAAAATGCAGATACCCTTTTACAGGTAAAAGAACTTAAAACCAGTATAAATCTGGCAAAGCTGCTTACCTGCGATGTTCAGCTCGGTACGCTGGAAATGAAACATGGTTTTGTTCAGTTGGTAAAAAATTCGAATGGAAGAAACTTTGACGCTTTCCTGAAAAACAAAAACAAAGACGAGGAAGACGACAGCAGCGACGGTGCTAATTATGCAGACAGAGCATATAGGATACTTAACCGTGCGCTAAACCTTGTCCCAACAGACATGAACCTTACCAACCTTACACTTCGCCTTGAAGATATGGGCAGGAAGGTATCGCTGCACTTGGGTAACCTTACACTAGCCGATAAGCAACTGGAATCTACCATTGGAGTACGTGGCGAAAATATTGTACAGAACTGGAAAGTAAAAGGTTTTGCCGATCCGCGTAACAAACAGGCCGACCTTGACTTTTTTAATACCGACACAACCCGCATTGAGATTCCTTTTATCTATAAGCGTTACGGACTTAAATCTGGTTTTGATGCCATACATGTTAATGTAGATAAGATTGACATGAGTGGTGGTGAATTGCACTTAGACGGCTACGCATCTATCAAGAATTTTATGGTAAACCATAAGCGTATTGCTAATCAGGATGTAGTTATAGACGATGCCCGTTTTGATTACCGTTTTCTTTTCGGAGAAGATTTCGTTGCGCTGGATAGTACGTCTACAATGCAGCTTAATAAAATTAAGGTACATCCTTTCTTAAAATACAGCGTGGAAGAAGATACTATTTACGAAATGAAAGCCCGAATCCCAAAAATGCAGGCGCAGGATTTTATAGTATCATTACCTAACGGATTATTTACAAACTTTGAAGGCATGGAAGCCGAGGGAAGCTTTAGCTATAGCCTCGACTTTATGTACAATAAAAACAAACCTAACAAGGTGGTGTTTGACAGCAGCCTGAAAAAAGAAGGACTTAAGATTATAAAATATGGCGAGGCCGACCTTGCCAAACTTAATACAGGTTTTACATACAGGGCTATTGAGAACGGAAGGGCACAACGCGCTGTTTCGTTAACAACGGGCAATCCGTACTATACGCCTATGGAAAACATATCGCCCTACCTTCGTAAAGCGGTGTTAACCAGCGAAGACCCCTCATTCTTTAGTCACAGGGGTTTTATCAACGAGGCATTTAAACAGTCTATTGTTAAGAACATACGAACTAAAAAGTTTGCACGTGGAGCCAGCACTATAAGTATGCAGCTGGTTAAGAATGTTTTTCTTACCCGCGAAAAAACACTTTCGAGAAAACTTGAAGAGATATTACTGGTTTACATACTGGAGAACAACCGCATTGCCAGCAAAGAACGTATGCTCGAAGTGTACTTTAATGTTATAGAATGGGGACCCGATGTATATGGTATTGGCGAGGCAGCTGCGTATTATTTTGACAAAAGCCCAAGCCAGCTTACCCTTGACGAATGCGTATACCTGGCTAGTATTATACCAAGGCCAAAAGGCTTTATGTGGCAGTTTAATGAACAGGGCGAACTTAAGCCACATGCAGTTAGACACAGCGAATATATTAAAAACATTATGCTAAGGCGCGGATTGCTTACCCCAGAAGATACCATTGCACAATCCGGGCAGGTAAATGTTATAGGCCGTGCGCGCTCGCGAATAAGAATTAAAGAAGTTAACCCTTTTGAGAACGATTCTACCGGGGTACAGGATTTCCTTATTAACTTTACAAAACGCGCTTTTTAAAAAATATTTTGGGTTCGTCCCAACCTTTTAGGCAGCAGGATAATCTATAGTAATAAATACTCTTTATTATGAAAAAGATTTTCCTGCTATTTTTGTTGGTATCTGCAAGTACATTTGCCCAAAAACCCGTTTTTACAACCGCAAAGGTTAAAGCGGCCACCGTATATTTTAATGCTGCCGAAATTACACAGTCGGCGGCTGTTAGCCTGCCTGCGGGCACTTCTGAAATTGTTATTAAAAACGTTGCTAACTACCTTAATGAAAATACGGTTCAGATTGGTGTTCCTGCGAATATCACTGTTCTGTCGGTACAATTCACCAACGATTACATTTCAGAATTTGAACCCGATGAAACATCGCCCGTTATTAAAAAAGTGCGCGACAGCATAACACTGGTTCATAAGGAACTTGCATTAGTTGCCAATCAAAAAGCATCCGAACAAAAAATACTTGAACTATTAGACAAAAACAACCAGGTGTACGGTCAGCAATCGGGACTTAGTGTTGCAGAACTTATCAAGATGGTAGACTACTACAAAGCAAAACGTACCGAAACAGCGAACGCCATAAATGCCTTTACTTTAAAAGAGCAAAAACTAACCGAAACACTTTCGCGACTTAATAGCAAACTGGAAATCAACACCAGTAAGGAAGAAAAAACATCTACAGGCAAACTGGTATTGCAGGTAATGAGCGATGCCACCATAAGCACAAACCTCGACATTAGCTATCTTACGCAGAATGCAGGCTGGACTCCGTTTTATGATCTAAAGGCAGACAATACCACCTCCCCAATTAATATGCTGTATAAGGCACAGGTAGTACAACAAACGGGTATTGACTGGAAAAAAGTAAAGCTAACATTATCAAGCGGTATGCCCAACCAAAGCAGCTACGCCCCCGAGCTTAGCACATGGTTTTTGAGTTTAGCTACCAATACAGCTGAAGGCTCATTTGATAAAGAGTATGCCGTTGCTGCTCCTCAGGCACTTCAGGAAGTTGTCGTAGAAGGCTATCGTACTACTACCAAAACAAAATCTTCAATTTCAAATTATACGACTATTACTGAAAACCAAATGAATATTTCATTTGATATTGATTTGCCGTATGACATTCTTAGCAATGGGAAACAGCACAGCGTTACGCTTAAAGAAATAAAGCTGCCCGCTACCTACAAGCATTATACCGTACCTAAACTGGAACAGGAGGCCTTTCTGCTGGCAGAGATAAACGACTATTCTAAATACAATCTTCTTAAAGGCGAAGCCAATATTATTTTCGAGGGCATGTACATTGGTAAGACGCGTATTAATCCGTCGCAAACAACAGATACACTAAACCTTAGCATGGGAAGAGATAAGAAAATATCGGTTGAGCGCGAAAAAGTAGCCGAAAAATCGGGAACAAAATTCCTTTCTTCCGGCAGGGAGCAGATGTTTACTTATGACATTATTATCCGTAATAATAAAAAAGAGGGTGCAAAAATTACGGTTAAAGATCAATACCCTATCAGTACCGATAAGGAGATTGAAACCTTATTATTGCAAAGTGACGGCGCAAAAGTGGAAGCAGAATCGGGAATACTTACATGGGAACTTAATCTTAAACCGGGAGAAAATAAAAAACTGAGGATTAGCTACAAAGTTAAACATCCCAAAAACAGAAGTGTCGATAACTTATAATGTTTTGTTAACCAATATTTTAATATCAAATCTTCATAGTAATTTTAATACAATAACCAATTAACTTTTTTGCTATGAAGACAAAATTATTATGGCTATCCCTGTTATTTACCGGAATAGGATTTTCACAAACATTAGAGCTTGAAGAATTTGCAGATGGGTTTGAGAGCCCTTCTGAAATAGTTAATGCCGGAGACGCACGATTATTCGTTGCAGAGCAAAGCGGCCACATAAGGATACTGAATGCAGATGGTTCGGTTGAGGAAACAGATTATCTGGATTTAAGTTCTCTGGTATCTTTTACTGGTGAAAAAGGCTTACTGGGACTTGCCTTTCACCCCGACTATTCAAATAACGGCTACCTGTATGTAAATTATGTTAACACTGCCGGCAATACAGTTATTGCCCGCTATACAAGAGGCGCAAGTGCTACCAGTGCCGATCCTGAATCTGCATTGATTATGCTTACTGTAGATCAGCCTTATGACAACCATAAGGGAGGATGCCTTCGTTTTGGCCCGGGAGGCTATCTTTACATAGCTATGGGTGATGGGGGCAGCGCCGGTGATCCGGAAAACAGAGCACAGAATATAAACGTTCTTTTAGGAAAAATTTTACGCCTTGATGTAAATGCTGCTGCACCTTATATTCCTGCCGGTAACCCTTACGTTGGTATAGATGGCGCCGATGAAGTATGGGCTTTCGGATTGCGTAATCCATGGAAATTTTCATTTAACAAAGCCAATGACGATTTATGGATAGCTGATGTTGGCCAGGGGGCGGCAGAAGAAATAAATAAATCATTATCATCACTATCAAACCTTAATTACGGTTGGAGATGTTATGAAGGTACACTTGAATATAATCTTAGCCAATGTACAGATCCAATAAATTACACTGCCCCTGTAGCTCAATATATACACGAAGGCACATCACGCTGCTCTATTACCGGTGGATATGTGTATAACGGTACCGCATATCCTAATATGGTTGGGAAATACTTTTTTGCCGATTACTGTACCGGTGAAATAGGCACTGTAGATGCTGAAAACACACTTGCGTGGCTGGGCGACTTTGGCGGAAGTTTTACAACATTTGGCGAAGATGCAGATGGTGAGCTATATATAGCAGACGGAGGAGGAACTGTATATAAAATTACAGATACGTCTGTAGCAGGTCTTGACGATTTTGCAAATAACATGTTCACACTTTACCCTAATCCTGCGCACAGTGAAGTATACATCGGGCTTAAAGATGCATCTTCAGGCCGTGCAAGTATATATGATATACGTGGGCAATTGATTATTGACCAGCCGATAGCAGGTAACGAATCTAAAGTAGATACTTCAATGCTGCAAACGGGAGTGTATATACTGTCGTTAGAAGCATCAGGTACAAAAACCAACAGAAAGCTTATTATCAATTAATAGTTCCTTTTAAACACCAAAACCAAAAAGCCCTGCTGAACTATTCAGCAGGGCTTTTTAACATTATTGCTAAACATACTCCATCAATTACAATGCCGAAAAAAATATTTAACAGAAATACAACTAAAAATATGTTTTGTACTCAATTACGCCAAAATAAAACAAATTTGTGAAGGGTATCTTACAGACAGAAAAACATTGTAATTTAGGGATAACGATTAAATCCAATTAATTATGAAAAAAGTTTACATGACCGTGCTTGCGCTTGCTTCACTAACAGGCTTTGCACAAACCACAACTTGCAACACTGTGGTTATTAACGATACCGAAGAACAGAACGGTACATTTATCAGCGGACAACAAGGGCAAAGAGCTGCGGCAGACATTCCTATTACAGCCGGGCAGGAAATCATTATTTCCCAAATAAAGGTGACCCTTGCCAGTAAAGAAGTGCCTACTTACATCAATTTCCGTTTTTACGACAATATACTGGGTGTTCCTGAAGATCCGGAAGTTGCGTCTTCTTATGTTCCTAATGAAACTTTATTTGACGTTACAAATACAACAGTAGGCGAATTTGAAGTTATTGCCTACGATGAAATGCATGATTTCTACATTCGTAATATAACTGTAAATCTAGCCGAGCCAATTCACTTAAACGGTGACAATGTGGAAGACCGTTACTGGATGGGCGTACTCTCTGACGCTAATGCATGGGCAAGTACTTCACATTATTTAACAGGAGAAGGTGTAGTGGGTGAATCTTTAGCAATGGGAGCAGGAGAATGGTTTCAGCTTACAAATTTAGAACAGATATATGAGCTAACTGCCGAATGTAATTTCCTTGGCACATCAGAATTTAATAAAAGACTGGTTTCCTTATCTCCTAACCCTGCAACAGACGTAATTAACATTTCATTACCTGATGGTATAGGTGTTAAAAACACATCTGTTTACACGGTAGCAGGCCAGCTAGTACACGAAACTGCCGGCGATGCACAACAAATTGACGTTGCCCCGCTTGCAAAGGGTGTATATGTTGTTAAAGTTGCTGCTGCTAACAATGCGGTTTACAATAACAAGTTCATCAAGAATTAATACAATAGGTTGAGTTACAAATGAAAATACCATCCGCCTGCGCGGATGGTATTTTTTATTATACAATAACGAAATGTATTAAATCTCGTTAAGCATTTTAGAAATTTCATCCAGTTTAGGCGTAAGGATAATTTCTATCCTTCTGTTTTTCGATTTACCTTCGGCTGAATCGTTTCCGGCTACAGGAGCAAATTCACTTCGGCCCGCTGCCGTAAGATTTTTAGCATCCACACCTTTATTTTCGCGAAGTATGTGCACTATAGCAGTAGCACGTTTTGTAGAAAGATCCCAGTTATCATTAATCTGCCCGCTGCCGTTGTAAGCAACATTATCAGTATGACCTTCTATAAGCACAGAAATATCGGGGTTTGCAGCAAGTACTTTACCTACTTCCACTACCGCTTTTTTACCTTCAGCACCTACATTCCAGCTTCCGGACCCAAACAATAGCTTGTTTTCCATAGAAACATATACCTTACCGTTTTTCTGTTCAACGGTAAGACCCTTACCTTCAAAACCGTTTAGCGCTTTAGACAGCGTTTCTTTCAGTTTTTTAAGTCCGGCTTCCTGTGCAGCGATCATTCCTTCCAGTTCATCTACACGCTGAGAGCGATCCTGCAATTCCGCTTTAAGCTTATTAAGCCTTTCCTGCTCTGCGGTAAGTGCTTTTTGCTTTGCTTCAAGCTCTGCTAAAAGTTCACGGTTTTTCTTGCTTATAGTAGCATTGGTCTCGCCGCTGCTTTTTTCAAGATCATTGTAAGACGACTGTAAATTATCAAATCCTGATTTTGTAGAAGCGTAGTCTTTAGATAGTTTATCCCTTTCAGATTTTAGCTTATCCAATTGCGCCTGAAGGTCTTTTGACTTAAGATCAAGTTCATTACGCTCTTTACTAATGGCTTTATTTTCGTCAGAAAGTGTCCTGTTTTCTTTTTTAAGGTCGGCATATTTAGTCTCTAAATCGGTATATACCTTTTTAGACACGCAGCTGGTCATTAGTGCCAAAGCCAGCAATCCCGCCGAAATTGTTTTAATTCTCATTATGTTTCTGTTTTATTGGTAATCTAAATCTACTCAAACTCTACCAGTATGGGGCAGTGGTCGCTGTGTTTGGCTTCCGGTAAGATTACTGCACGTGTAAGACGCTCTCGCATAGGTTCTGTAGCAAGTGCATAATCAATACGCCACCCCTTGTTATTGCCACGCGCACCTGCGCGGTAACTCCACCAACTGTAATTGTGCGGCTCCTTATTAAAATGACGGAAAGTATCTATAAATCCGTTTTTAAGGAATGCGTCAAGCCATGCTCTTTCTTCGGGTAAAAACCCTGAAACTTTTGCATTACGCACCGGGTCATGAATATCTATTGCTTCATGGCAAATATTATAATCGCCACATATAATAAGGTTCGGGATCTCCTTTTTAAGGTTGTCTACATACGCATTAAAATCGCGCATGTACATAAACTTATGATCGAGCCTGTCTATGTTAGTGCCTGACGGAAGATACAGGCTCATTACAGAGAAGTCATCAAAGTCCAGCCTTAAATTACGGCCTTCAAAATCCATATGTTCTATACCAGTACCATAAACCACATTGTTGGGTTTGTGCTTAGAAAACACCGCAACACCGCTGTATCCTTTTTTTTGTGCCGAAAACCAATAATGGTAAGAGTAGCCTGCTTCTTCAATTTCATGAATAGCCACCTGATCATGGGTAGCTTTTATCTCCTGCAGGCAAATAATATCCGGGTCGGCCTGCTTAAGCCAGTCCATAAAACCCTTTGTAAAAGCGGCACGAATACCGTTTACATTGTAAGAAATAATCCTCATTGTGTGTAGTTTGAATTCCAAAAGTAACCAAAAAACCAAACAAATGGAATAGTTTGAAAATATTCAGCCATAATAGCCTTTACAGCAGGCAGATACACAACATTTTAATAAAAAAATTAAATAAAATAATCGTCCTATACGTTTCGCTATAATTGTTATCTTTGTTTTTCGCCCGAAACACGAAATGTAGATGAGTTTAGTTACAGCTAAAGAAGTTGCAAAAGCAATAAAGACTGACAAATATGGGTTTTTAGGTACTTTTTCAGGCTGGCTTCTGATGAAGATCCTAAAGATCTCCACAATGAATAAAATATACGACAGGAACAAGCATCTAACCGATCTTGAGTTCCTGAATGCAATACTTGATGAATTTCAGATAAAATTTGAAATTCCTGAAGAAGACCTTAAACGACTTCCTAAAACAGGACCATATATTACCGTTTCTAACCACCCCCTTGGTGGTATAGATGGTATTCTCCTTTTAAAATTAATGGTAGAAAGAGACCCTGATTTTAAAATTATAGCGAACTTCTTGCTGCACCGTATAGAGCCACTTAAGCCGTATGTAATGCCGGTTAATCCTTTTGAAAACCATAAAGATGCCAAATCGAGCGTTGCAGGTATTAAAGATGCGCTTCGCCACCTTAGCGATGGCAAACCCCTTGGAATTTTTCCTGCGGGAGAGGTTTCAACATACAAAGACGGCAAACTGGTTGTAGACAAACCTTGGGAAGAAGGCGCCATGAAGCTTATTAAAAAAGCAAAAGTGCCGGTTGTACCAATTTACTTCCATGCTAAAAACAGCCGTTTGTTCTACTGGCTTTCTCAGTTAAGCGACACATTAAGAACAGCAAAACTGCCATCGGAACTGCTTACCCAAAAAGACCGTGTTATTAAGGTACGTATTGGAAAACCAATTCCTGTATCTGAACAGGATGACCTTAAAACACTGGAATCTTACACCGAATTTATACGTATAAAAACGTATATGCTGGCTAACCCTTTTGAAAAAGAAACCAAACTTATAGACACTTCCCACCTTAACCTTAAGATGTCTTCACGAGGACCTAAGGACATTGCATTGCCTGCCAACCACGACAAAATTATGGCAGAGGTAGCTGCACTGCGCAAAGGTGATTACCGCCTGCTGCAAAGTAAAAACTATGAGGTGTTCTTTGTTTCGGCAGATAAGATACCCAATATCTTACACGAGCTGGGCCGCCTTCGTGAAATTACCTTTAGGGAAGTAGGGGAAGGTACTAACGAATCGCTGGATCTTGACCAGTACGACAAGTACTATCACCATATGTTCCTTTGGGACGATGAAACAAAACAAATTGCAGGAGCCTATCGCATGGGGCTTGGTACCGAGATCTATAAAAAATATGGTATAGACGGGTTTTATATGCATGACCTGTTCAGGTTTGAGCCTGAATTATACGACATGATGAGCAAGTCTATAGAAATGGGACGTGCTTTTATCATCAAGGCATATCAGCAAAAACCAATGCCTTTATTCCTTTTATGGAAAGGCGTTGTACACACTACGTTACGTTATCCTGAACACAAATTTCTTATTGGTGGTGTAAGTATAAGTAACCAGTTCTCTGATTTCTCTAAATCACTGATGATTGAGTTTATGAAATCGCATTATTATGATCCGTATATTGCACAATACATACACCCTAAGAAAGAATATAAAGTAAAACTTAAGGATGCCGATAAAGACTTTGTTTTTAACGAAGCTGAATCCGACCTTAACAAGTTTGATAAATTTATTGAAGAAGTAGAGCCGGGTAACCTTAGGCTGCCTGTACTGATTAAAAAGTACATTAAACAGAATGCAAGGGTTGTTGCTTTTAACGTAGACCCGCTATTCAACAACGCTGTTGACGGACTAATGTACATACGCATTGCCGATCTTCCTGAAAGTACTGTTAAACCGGTTATGGAAGAGTTTCAGGCAGAACTGGAACGCAAGGTTGCCGAAAAGGGAGAAGAACATATCTAAAATAAAAATGCCCTCTTGTGAGGGCATTTTTATTAGAATGAACTATTTGTAAGATCTGAAAAACCTGTTTCAACTGCTTTAGGATCGGGACCAAACTTATTAGGGCCGCGTACACCTTCAATAGTCCACAGGTAGATAACGTAAAAGTTAACAACAGGAATGAAGGCTAAGACGATCATAATAGTTTCTTTATCAATATCATGTAATCTTCTTACTCCAACAGCAATAGAAGGAACAAGCACTGCAAGTCCATAAATAGCTGCTAAAAACCCTATACCGGTCACACTATCTATAACTCCCAGAATTGCAGATATAATAAAATTTACCAGCATAAAATACCATAATTCGCTTCTTCTTGCGCGTCCTGAAAAGTTAGCGTAGTTTTCTTTAACTACTTTTAAATACCACTGTACCATGTTAATAATTATTTAGATGTTGGTTGTCCTACTCGTAAGGATTTTCGGCTACTCCCCGTTTTTAGGATGGATTCAGCTTCCATAATATGAATACTAAAATACGCCCTTTTATCCTACAATTTAATCTACAATTCCAACTCTAACAATTAATTAACTTTTATAAAGAACTTACCCAACAGGCTCCCACAATTCTATTTTATTGCCTTCGGGGTCTAAGATCCACCCAAACTTACCATAATCATAAGCTTCGGGTTCACCAATAATAGTGACACCTTCTTCTTTTAGTTTTTCTATAAGGTTATCAAAGTTGCTTACCCTGAAGTTCTGCATAAACTGCTTTTGCGACGGGCTAAAATAATTGGTATCGGCAGCAAATGGCGACCATTGCGTAGAAGCATCATTTCCGTTTGCATCCTTCCATAAAAAAGTACAGCCGTAATCGTTAGTATCCAGACTCAGGTGTTTTTTATACCAGTCCCGTAACGCTGCCGGATTTTCCGACTTAAAGAAAAAGCCACCTACTCCTGTTACACGTTCTTCTTGCTTGTCAATATCAGGTTCACCAAAATAAACAGCTTTTATTTTATCTATAATTACCTGTGCAAGTCTTTCATGGCTTTCAAAAGTCCAGCCTGCGATATGCGGCGACAACAATACGTTATCTGCTTCTAAAAGATATTGAAAAGCCTCCGGTATTGTTCCGTCACTAAACAAATGCTCAAATGACGATTTTTCGTATTCCAGTACATCAAGCGCAGCACCCAAAATCCTTCCGGACTGCAATGCTTCAGTCAGGTCATGTGTCGCCACACTTTTACCCCTTGCTGTATTTATTAACCAGAAGGGCTTTATAAATCCGTTAATAAAATCGGAATTTACCATTCGGTTAGTCTCAGGGGTCCACGGCGTGTGCAGACTAAGCACATCAGCCTTTTGCTGCAACTCTTCCAACGAAACCTGTTTAGCATTGGCATCGCCAACAGCTGGTTTTATATCATAGCAAAGCACTTCCACATCAAAGCCTCGTAACTTCTTTGCGAACGATTTACCCATGTTACCATAACCGATAATACCAACGGTCTTTCCATCCAACTCATGTCCGCGGTTGCCTTCACGAATCCACTGCCCGTTGCGAATTTGCCTGTCGGCACGGTTAAGATTATTGAATAACGAGAGTAACATCCCCAATGCCTGCTCCCCTACCGCATTGCGATTGCCTTCGGGTGCAGCAATCAGGTGAATGCCTTTACCCTCAGCATAATCGCAATCTATACTTTCAAGCCCTGCGCCAACACGTGCTATAAACTTAAGATTTGTTGCAGCATCAAGAAAGGTCTTATCAATATCAAAACGGCTGCGAATAACGATGCCATTGTAATCTGCTATCTTAGCCTCAATTTCTTCTTTAGATGATGTGTAGTCGGAATGGTTTTCAAAACCTGCTGCCTCCAGCTGATTCCATAGAATTGGATTGTTGCTATCTATGTGGAGAATTTTTACTGTGTTTTTCATTGTAAAAAAGTTATACAGCAAAGTTAATCACTTACTGTATAGCGCGCTTCATGCTACACTAAATATTTAATGACTACGTTGTAAGATAAATCATTACTTTTATTGTAAACTGTCAAAGCTATGAAACACCTATTACTTTTTTTATTACTTAGTAGTGTTTGTTCTGCTCAGCAGCAATTTAAAAACAACACAAAAGTTACAATTTGCAGGCTTGTAAATTATGATGAAATAGGACCTTGCAGCATAGAATATTACGCTAAAAAACTAAAGCGTACAGGCCATTACATACAGGCAATGGAATCTTTTAACGATACATTAGCCTATAACCTTTTGCAACTGAAAACTGAAGCCCTGACATGGAATAAAGAACCTTTAATCTGTGGAGAAGAATCAGTCGGAAAAGCACTTGTAACCAATATGTTTATTATAGAAGTAAATAGCCAGAAGGATACCGTATTTACTACACCCGATAACAAGGCAGTATTCTTTCCAAACGAGCAACATCAGTACCATGCTCCTCAAAATAATATTTCATCTGTATTTACTAGGGATATAACCGACTTTTTTAAAAGGGATTTCGCTACCGAGATTTATCTATGGAAGATGGATTCTATCCCTGCAAAAAGCATCAGACTCAAAGAAAAATCTTTTTATGGAATGACAAGAAAAGAGTTTGAAAAAGAAATAAGCTATTTTAGCTTTACGAGAACCGACTCTACCTATATGCCCAACGGAAAATTCTTCAGGGAAGTTAAGTCCTACTACATCGGCGATACCAAATTTAGTTTTGATGGACTCGAGGGTATGATAAGCGAACTTCTTATTGACAAGTATTCGGCCAATCCCGGAATTAACGATATCGTCTATATAGATGGCGTAAAATTGGGTGATCCCGAAGACGTGCTATGCAATAAATATGACAATTCAGTTTCGCTAAAAAATTGGGATGCGCCACTAAGTGCTATAAATAATTACTACACCTACGAGGTTTATCTCAACAACATGGAAGGCCTTGTCCGGTACACGGTGCGGAATAAAATAATATACTCAATCCATGTGGAGTTTAAATATCCAAACGGACCAAAGAAAAAGAACAAAATGGTAAAGGCAAAAAGTAAGTTGTTAAAACCCTAAAATAATCTTAGCGATTGAGAAATAAATAAGGATACCGCATATATCATTACTCGTTGTAATGAAAGGCCCTGTAGCCAAAGCGGGGTCAATACCAAATTTATTAAGAAGTATAGGCACAAACGTACCTATAAGCGATGCAATTACAATTACAGATATTAGCGATACGCTTACAGTAAGGCCAACCTCGTAACCAACATCCAAAAGGAAATGGCTTCCTAATATTAATATAATTGCCAGTATAGATCCGTTTAAAAGGGTAAGCAATACCTCTTTTACCAAACGGTTCCATAACGATCCGCTAATGCTGTTGTTGGCAAGACCCTGTACAATAATCGCCGACGATTGTACACCAACATTACCTGCCATCGCTGCAATAAGCGGGGTAAAAAAGAAAAGCTGTTTGTGGTTTTCCATAGCGCCTTCAAAAATGCCAAGCACTTTTACGCTTACAAAACCACCCAGCAATGCCAGTATAAGCCACGGTAAACGTGCTTTGGTAAGGTCAAGTATGCTGTCATCCGCCTCAACGTCCTGAGAGATACCTGCTGCTAACTGATAATCCTTGTCGGCTTCTTCCTTGATAACATCTACGATATCATCTATGGTAATACGCCCTACGAGCCTACCCAGCTCATCTACCACAGGAATAGCCTCAAGGTCATACTTCTGCATGATACGCGCAACCTCAACATCCGGGGTAGTAACTTTTACAAAATCTACTTTAGGGATATAAACATCGCTAATGGGCGCTTTGGTAGAGGTAACAAGTAAATCTTTTAGCGAAAGCCTGCCTTTAAGCTTGTTTTCGTCATCTACCACATAAATAGAATGCACACGCTGAACGTTTTCCGCCTGAACGCGCATTTCCCTGACACAGGTAAGGACGGTCCAGTTTTCGTTTACCTTTACAAGCTCTTTACCCATTAAACCACCTGCGGTATCTTCGTCGTAACGAAGCAGGTCTACAATATCTTTAGCGTGTTCTGCATCAAGAAGCTCCTGTATTACCTCCTCTTTTCTTTCTTCGGGAAGTTCGGCAATAATATCGGCAGCATCATCGGTGCTAAGCTCATCAAGCTCTTCTGCAATTTCTTTTGGCGAAAGGTCTTTTAATATCTTTTCACGTACTTCCTCATCCAGCTCAAGCAATATTTCTGCTGTCTTTTCACTGTCAAGGATATGGAACAGGTAGCTGGCTTCACTGCTGTCCAGCTCCTCCATAATCTCGGCAATATCAGCGTAGTGAATATCCTCGAGTAATGCAACTAATTGCTCCTCACGGTTTTCACTTATATATTGCTCAATCTGAGCAATAAAATCTTTGCTGATTTTAAACTCCATTCGCCGCTATTTTTTGGGTAAGATCTATAAACTGCTCCACCGAAAGCTGTTCCGGACGGAGGTCAAAGATAGTATCTTCCTTTAAATTTTCAGATAGGTTGTATGTTTTTAAACTGTTACGAAGGGTTTTCCTGCGCTGGTTAAATGCCATTTTTACTACTGCAAAAAACAGTTTTTCATCTACCGGAAGGTGATAGTTTTCTTTACGGATAAGCCTAAGCACTCCCGATTTTACCTTTGGCGGCGGATTGAACACATGCTCTGATACCGTAAAAAGATATTCGGCATCATAGAAAGCCTGTACCAGGACCGATAAGATACCATAGGTTTTACTACCCTTTTTCTCGCAGATACGCTCGGCTACTTCTTTCTGGAACATGCCCGAAAATTCCGGAATACGGTCGCGAAGCTCTAACGTACGGAAAACAATTTGCGTTGAAATATTGTACGGAAAGTTACCGATTATAGCAAAAGGCTCATCGGCAAAATCTTTGGTGATGTTGTACTTTAAAAAATCTTCAGAGATAATCTTACCATGAAGCTTTGGGTAATGCGCATTAAGATAGGTTACCGATTCGGTGTCAATCTCAATTACATATGTTTCTATGGGTTTCTCTAAAAGATATTTGGTTAGCACGCCCATACCGGGGCCTATTTCAAGCACTTTTTTATAGCCGTTTAGCGTTAGCGTATCGGCAATGTCTTTTGCTATGCTTTCATCCTTAAGGAAATGCTGCCCTAAGTGTTTTTTGGCTTTAACTTTATCCATATTTATAGCCCGCAGCAACAGGCCGGGGCGGCTTTTTTAAGCGTTAAATTCTTTTAGTACCTCAAGCTCCGTTCTAAAGGCAAGCATTTTGTCGCCAAACAGGCGTGCTCCTTCTTCCCTGAAACGGGGTGCATCTTCTTCATAATACGCTTCCAGCTTTTCTGCACTTTCAGCAAAATACTGGGCAGAATAGGTTGACCCTCCCATTTCTTCAACAATCAGTACTTTTACAAGCGTAGCTCTTATAAATTTTCCTGTTGAAAGAATCTCGGGAATATGTTTTTCAGTCATCCATAAAAGCCATTGGTCATGTACGCTGTCGTCTATATTTACGGTTACGTTATATATTATCATTGTTTTTTTGATTTTTGGTGATGCGGTAATTTGGTTATCAGTGATGCACAGTGCAAAGTTACAATTAACTATTGGTATCTCCGCGAAGTAATCTAAACTGCTTACGGGCCTCAACAAAATAGATGCTGTCCTGGTGCTCAAAGATCACTTTTTCATAGAGTGACTTTGCCTTTTCAGGATCGGCTAGCTTTTCATTGTAGATCTCTGCCGAGAAGAAAAGCGCCTCATCTACATAAATACCCTCTTTATAATTGTCTATAATCTGCTGGTAATTTTGCAGGGCAAGATCATACTGCCCCTGGCTTTCGTATATTTTACCAAGTCGAAGATGCGTAACATCTTTAATGCTTTTGGTCTGGTCTTTATCTATAAGCTCCTTAAACATGATAAGGGCTTCTGGTTTTTTATTTTGGTAGAGCTTAAAGTCGGCCTTGGCAAATTTTTTAAGTGCCGTTTGTGTACTGTCTTCAACAGTGTTATCAATGATAAGCAGGAAAATTTCAAGTGCATCATTGGCAATAAGCTGTGATGATGAGGATTTAAGCACTTTAAGCTGTTTCTGTGCCCAGTCGAAGTCGCCTTTAAAATAACTGGTGCGTGCAACCTTAAAACTCGCCTGATGCCCTACCGCATCATTTTTAAGATCTTCTTCAACCTGCGCATAGTAAATTATAGCCTGATTGAATTTTTCATCCAGCAGTAATATATCCGACAGCTTCATTTTGACCTCAGCAGTCTGATAACGGTTCAACTGTAATTTAAGCGCAGCGTTAAGGGTTTCTATGGCTGCTTTGGTGTTTTTAAGGTGAAAGCCTTCAAAGTCGGCTTTCAGTACCTGTAGATCTAATGTATAAGGCGTTGTACCATATTGTGCCAGCAATGCTTCTATACGCTGTTTTAATACAGGGTAGTCTTTATCTTTTGCTATTTCAATGTCCATAGCCAAAAGGTCAAACTGCGCCTGCATCTGCAAATCCGGCTCATCGGTATTTTTCAGGATGAAGTCCAGTATCTCGCGGGCAACCGCATCTTCATCTTCTTCAATAGCAAGATGGGCCAGGTTTACAATATTCATAAACAGTTCCGGCTGCCTTTTAAAGATTGCTTTCTCCTGGATAAACGCCTTACCGTAGTCTTTTTGCTGAACAAAGTACCAGCTTAAAAACTGGTTCCAGAAGATATCCTGCGTCTTCTGAGTATTTACCAACAAAGCTTTTCGCAGGGAAGCGTTAAATGTCTCGCTGCTTTCCTCATTCATAAAACGCCCTAACTGATTTTGAACCAGTGGAAGGCTTTGCTGATTGTTATATGCGTATGACAGCAATTTCTCTATCATCAGGTCGGTGTTACCTAACTGCCCCTGAATAAGCGCCAGTTGGTAATCAAAATTCATGCTTTTGTTTATGGCTGTTGCCGTATCATAGGCTTTAATAGCATATTCCAAAAGTACTTTCTGTTCGAATGCGCTGGCAATAGTATAAACATACGACGGATTATCGGTTACTGCTTTTATCGCCAGATCGTAGTTTTTATTTGCTTTAGATGTTTCTTTTTGTAACTGATAATTATACCCTATCTCGACATATAATAATGGCTGATTTGACCTCGCAAGTTTATCTGACAGGAATTTACCGGCCTCCGCATATTTTTGAAGCTGTTGGTAACAAGCCGCTATCTTCTGAATGAAAAACGTATTATTGGGCTGTTTCTGTTCCAGTTCCTGATACATTACCAATGCTTTTTCAAACTCCCCTTTTTCGAAGTAATTGTAGGCAAGCTGCTCGTTTTGCGCAAACACCGCAACCGAACAGAAAAACGCTATAATGGCAAGTATCTTTTTCATAGTTAAAAATCAATTTGTGTAGACCTGTCCAGGTCCTGCAATGTAATAAATTTATCGATTTTTATTGTCTTCCAAACCGTTTTGGGCTTATTTTGAGTTTCATCAAACATATTGCCACCTGTGGTGATTGCTTTTTTCTTTGTAATGAAGTTTATGCTTATCGAACTCTCATCACCAAGGCTTCGGCTATACTCACTGCTGTCGTAACCTATAAGCGTAAACTGCTCATTCTGCCATCTTAGCTTATACGTGCTATGGCTTACACCATAACTGCCGCAGCTTACCCAGTAATTAAAATCAACAGACAGCACTCCTTTTTTTATGTCTATACCGCCATCCTGTAAAAGTGGGTCGGCAAGGCAGGTAGCATCTTCATCATTCTCGGGCGGAATAAAACTTTTATGTAATGCAGCCAGCCTGTAGCCTTTACTATCCTTAAAAAGGATAACCAGATATCTAGGGTTAACATTAAGTGACCTTGCACCGAGCGATTCGTTCTCAATAAAGTTTTCCTTATTGGTGTCTTCAATAACAAGTGCAATATCGTCTTTCGCATCTTTGTTAAGATCGCCTGTTGCCCTGGCTACAATTCGCCATGCTTTTGGCACAAAGGCAAGGGTGTCTTTACCATGAGCTGGGAGCTGCACTTCGTTCTGTGCAAAAGTGTAGGACGAGGCCAATAAAAGAAGGATGCAGCATAGTTTTTTCATTCGGATCAAACCATTTAAATATCAAACGCGGATAACACCTTTTTAGCATTACCCGCGTTCGGTATAAAACAAATTTACTAATTTATTATATCAAATCCGGTGTACTTCCTCAAAACTTCCGGCACTACGATACCTTCCGGAGTCTGGTAGTTTTCAAGGATTCCTGCAAGCACCCTTGGCAATGCCAGCGAGCTTCCGTTAAGGGTATGCGCCAAATGATTTTTACCTTCTTTATCACGAAAACGCAGCTTAAGCCTGTTTGCCTGGAATGTTTCAAAGTTAGATACAGAGCTTATTTCAAGCCAACGGTCCTGCGCTGTAGAAAACACCTCAAAATCGTATGTAAGGGCAGATGTAAAGCCCATATCGCCGCCGCAAAGGCGTAACACCCTGTACGGAAGGCCAAGCTCTACAAGTAATTCCTTAACATGCTCTACCATACCGTCAAGCGCAGCATACGAGTTCTCCGGTTTTTCGATACGTACTATCTCTACCTTGTCAAACTGGTGAAGGCGGTTAAGCCCTCTTACGTGTGCACCGTATGAGCCTGCTTCCCTACGGAAACATGGTGTGTAACCTGTACACAATACCGGCAGGTCTTTTTCTTCGATGATAACATCCCTGAAAAGATTGGTTACAGGAACCTCAGCAGTAGGTATAAGATAAAGGTCATCTACACCTACGTGGTACATCTGCCCTTCTTTATCCGGCAGCTGTCCTGTTCCAAAACCCGAAGCCTCGTTTACAAGGTGAGGCACTTGGTATTCTTTATACCCGGCATCGGTATTTTTATCTAAGAAATAGGTAATAAGCGCACGCTGTAACCTTGCTCCCTTACCTTTGTAAACAGGGAAACCGGCACCAGTGATCTTAACACCCAGTTCAAAATCTATAATGTCATATTTTTTAGTAAGTTCCCAATGTGGCAAGGCACCTTCAAACAATGTTGGAATTTCGCCTTCGGCATAAACTTCAACGTTTTCTTCCGGGGTTTTACCAACCGGAACAATATCGGCAGGGGTATTTGGCAGTTTGTAAAGTGCCTGTAAAAGCTCTTCGCTAACCGATGCCAATGTATCACCCAGTTCTTTACTTCTTTCTTTGTATTGAACCGTTTTTTCTTTAATAAGCGCTGCTTTTGCTTTTTCGCCCGCTTTCATAAGTTCACCAATATCCTTAGACAGCTTGTTGGATTCGGACAGAACAGTATCTAGTTCTACTTGTGTATGCCTTCTTTTTTCGTCAAGGGCAATCACTTCGTCTACTAACGGGGCGGCATCAAAATTTCTTTTTGCCAGCGCCTCAATCACTTTTTCTCTGTTTTCTCTGATAAATGCTGTCTGTAACATGGTTATGTTTTTTAATAAAGGAAGCAAATTTAATGAATTGTTTTAATTAATCCCTTTGCAATTATGGTTTAAAACCGCTCATTTTAAAGTTTTTTACAACACCAACAATAGCGATTTCTCATTACATTTGAAGAAACCTTTTGCCTATGAAAAGATTTTTTACCCTCCTGCTCCCCTGTCTGTTATGCAGCCTTACTGCTTTTGCACAGCAATATGGCGATGATGTAAGCGAAATTGCAGAAGCCGAAAGAAAAGCCGCACATGCTTTAACTACTTTTACGGCAAACAGCAATACCGGCAATTATGACGTAATTTATCATAAACTGGATCTTTCTGCCGACCCCACAATGCATTTTATAAGCGGCACCATAACTACAGATTATATTGCCAAAGAAGACATGTCTTCTATTACCTTTGATCTATCACCACAGCTTACGGTTAGCAATATTGTACAAAACGGCAATGAACTGGCTTTTACTCAAAACTCAGACAACGAATTGGTTATTACGCTTCAGGGCATACAATCAGCAGGCACACAGGCTACTATAGCAGTTACCTATTCGGGTGCGCCGCCAACAGAAGATTCGTCTTTTGTTGTATCCCAACATGGCGATTCACCTGTATTATGGACACTATCTGAACCCTATGGCGCAAAAGACTGGTGGCCGTGTAAACAGGACCTCAACGACAAAATAGATAAGCTGGATGTATTTATCACTACCCCTGTTGGCTATGTAAGCGTTTCTAACGGAGTAGAGCAGCCTATGCCTGGTAATGGAGAGATTTCAAAAACCACACATTACCAGCATAACTATCCCATCCCAGCCTACTTGCTTGCCATTGCCGTGAGCAATTACAGTATTTACACCCAACAGGCGGGTACAGCGCCCAACGAATTTCCGATAGTTAATTACCTGTACCCGGAAACACAGGCACAAAACGAACAAAGCCTCGCCGTTACCATCCCAATAATGAACTTTTTTGAGGAACGTTTTGAACCCTATCCGTTTCATCTGGAAAAATACGGGCATGCCCAATGCGGTTTTGGCGGAGGCATGGAACACACAACCGTTTCTTTTATGGGAAGTTTTGGCCGAAACCTTATTGCCCACGAACTGGCACACCAGTGGTTTGGCGATAAAATTACCTGCGGATCATGGAAAGACATCTGGCTGAACGAAGGTTTTGCTACGTATCTGTCCGGATTGGTTGTTGAACACCTTGACGGTTTTGATGCCTTTAGAAGCTGGAAAGGCTCAAACATAAATAATATAACATCGCAGTCAGGTGGGTCTGTTTACCTTACAGATACCGATACGCTAAGTTCTTCACGTATCTTCAGCAGCAGGCTTAGCTATAACAAAGGCGCAATGGTGTTACACATGCTACGCCATAAACTAGGCGACGACGCGTTTTTTCAGGCACTTAAAAATTACCTTGCCGATCCTGAACTTGCTTACGCCTACGCAAAAACGCCTCAGTTACAGGCACACCTGGAAGCAGCATCAGGACTTAACCTTACAGGTTTTTTTGATGACTGGGTATACAAAGAAGGTTTCCCCATATATAACATAACTGTTGAAAACAGGGAAGAAGGCAAAGCAAAGATCATTATAAATCAATCGCAGTCCAGCCCTTCCGTAAGCTTCTTCAAAATGCCTGTTACCATATTACTCACAGGGAAAGAACAACAACTCCATTACTTAAATCTGGAAAACACAGAAAACGGACAGGAATTTACCGTCGACGTTCCTTTTGAAGTTGCAGATGCAGCTTTTGATCCCGACAGCGATATCATTTCAGGAAACAATACTATCGAAGTTTTTACGGGTAATTATTTTACGCCTTACCTGTCACCCAACCCAACAGGAAATACAATTTCTGCTATTCTGCCGGGTGGCGTTTTACCACAGGAAGCGATATTTTTTAATGCCATAGGGCAGAAAGTAGGCGAATCATATGGAGACTCCACCTGGAATGTTTCACACCTTGCCAATGGCGTTTATTTTATTGCGCTGCAAACAACCAAAGGTAAAACCGATTTAAAGTTTATTAAGAATTGATGATTTTAGTGGAACGCGGATGACGCGGATAAGGGCGAATCTACGCAGATTATTTATTCCGAATTACGGCACCCATATTAACCTTGTCATACCGCTTAGCCCCTGGTGCGAATGATTGGTTGCGGGTATTCCTGCCAGGAATCCTAAGCTTACTTTTTTAGAAAACTGAAGCTTAAACTGCGGCCGGAATACAAAAGATGGCTTTTCGTGAGAGAATTCCATATTGGTTTCCAATCCAACAAAATTACCGCCTGTAAAAACATAGTGCAGGTTAGCATTTACCTGTGCCGATGTTTCCCATGTGTTAGTGGCAAAAAATTGTTCAAAAACAGGCCCGGTATACAAAAGGGTATGAATATTTGGTGTCCAGCGTTTGGCAGCAATAAATATAGGGTTGTATAATGTTCCTTCAAACAACCTTCCGTTATGATCGATATCTGAAAACGAAGACAATTCAAATTCCTGAATATACCCTACCGCCATAGAAGTCTGGTATTTTTCTGAAACCATAAATGTATACTGAGTAGCCAGCTTAACACCCTCTATCTTGTTATCGGGCATAGATAGCGTTTGCTGATGGTTGTGTTGGTATATCTCAAAAGGTACTTCTATCTCAAGTCCAAGCCTGTTGGCAACAGCAAATTCGTACTCCACAAAACCAGTGTAAGACAGGTATTGCTTTTCGTCGTTAACACCAAAACCTACATTAATTTCTTTCTCGCCTTTGCGTGCGCCAAGGTCACGGATAAGATCTATAAATAGAGGCTCGGCATGGCTAAGCTTTAATGGTTTTGCAGGTGGTACAACAGAGTCTTTTAACTGTTGTGCATTCGCAGAAAAAACAGATAGTGTAAGTAAGAGGATTGTGATGATGTTCTTCATAATTCATTTCATTTGATACCAAAACTATTGGCGCAAATGGGAAAGAATTAGGAAAAAACGGGGCTTTAAGGAATATTTAGGATTTTTATTCGGTAATAGCTTTTACCCTGTATACTAAAAAAGCGATCATAACACCAAATACCCCTATTATTGCGAACGATATCCTAAGGCTGGTTAAGTGTGCCACGTGGCCTATAACCGGAGGGCCAAGCATAAAGCCTAAAAAGCTTACGCTCGATACAGTTTGCAGCGCAATACTCGGTTCTATATTAGGTCGCCTTCCTGCTATACTGTAAACGCTCGGCACAACAGTACTTACACCAAGGCCTACAAGCATGAAGGCAAATGTAGCAGGTAGTATATACGGAAACAGTACCGCCGTATACAAACCTGTAGAAATTAGGAACCCACTAATGATAAGCACTTTTTTCCTGCCCAGTTTTCGTATGGCTTTATCACCAAGAAAACGACCGGTTGCCATCATCGCCATAAATGATGCGTAGCCCAATACCGCCATTGGGCCATCGGCTTTTATAACATCGCTAAAATACACCCCACTCCAGTCGAACATTATGCCCTCGCTAAGCATACAGCAAAACGACATAACACCAAGCCATAGCAATACGGTATCGGGTTTAGAAAATAGCCTGTTCTTTTCGGCAGGTTTGGGCTGGCTTTTCACTTTCACAAGGTATTTATAGTTTAGCAGGATAACAATCCATACTGCCACTGCCACAATTATAAAATGTACTGAAGTAGTTAATTGCAGTGCTTTCATACCAATACCTATAAGTGCTCCGGTAAATCCGGCAAGGCTCCAGGCACCATGAAACGACGACATTACCGCCCGTTTAAAAAGCCCTTCGGTATAAATACCCTGCGTATTGACAGATATATTAGTGAGATTACTGCATACGCCAAAGAAAAACAGCACCAATGCCAGTTGCCATTTTTGTTCTGCAAAACCCAAAAAAATTAGTGTGGTTACATACAGGCTCAAACCAATAACCACTGTTTTGTGGCTGCCGTATTTTACAGCAAGCCTGCCCGAAAACGGCATAATACAAAGCTGCCCCACCGGGATAGAGAATAACATGGTACCCAAATCGCCTTCGGTAAGGCCAAGTGCCATCTTAATATCGGGAATACGGCTTGCCCAGGTGGCGAAGTTTAACCCCATAGAAAAGTAGAATAATGTAACCGCCCAGCGCACCCGGTTAAGGTAAGATGCTCTTACATCTTTATACGCTTTTTTATAGGCCAGTGCACCATTCGGCTTATCGGTTATTTTTACTTCTCCCTCCATGGGTGCAAAATTACTATTGTTGCTGCAAAAATGCTTTAAGCGGACCTATAAATTTATTATACGCCTCTATATGTGGCAGGTGGCCTACATTATCCAGTTCAGATAATTTTGCATTTGGTATTTTTCGTGCGGTTTCTTTACCCAACTCGGGGTAGTTGCCAAGGGTTTCCTGAACCTCTTTTGGCGCTTTGCCTTTACCTAATGCGGTACGGTCGCGCTGCCCTATTATAAGCAGTACTGGCATTTTAAGATTTTGGAATTCATAACAAACCGGTTGCGTAAATATCATGTCGTACGTAAGGGCAGAACTTTTAGCTACAATAGCGTAGTCGTTATTAACCGTCCATCCTGCAACAGGCAGCAGCCATTTATCATAGTCTTTCTTCCACTTATTGTCATAATAGAATTTAAGCTGATAGTCTTTCATCTTGTGGTAATCCTGTTTTAATTCGCCCTCATACCATTCGTCTACACTTTGGTAGGGCACAACGGTTTTCCAGTCTTCCAGCCCTATTGGGTTTTCAAGAATAAGTTTTTCAACAGTTTCAGGATACATCAGCGAAAAGCGTGTTGCCAGCATACCACCCATAGAGTGACCTACCACATTTACCTTTTCCAGCTTTAGCGTATCTAACAAAGTTTTAGTGTTTTGCGCCAACAGCTGAAACGTATACTGAATATTTCCAGGCTTTGACGATTTCCCGAAACCAATCTGGTCGGGCATTACAACACGGTAACCGTCTTTCGCTAAATCTGTGGCAGTATCCTCCCAATACATGGCAGGAAAGTTTTTACCATGCAGCAAAACTACCGTCTTTCCGTTAGGCTTTTTAGGCTGAAGATCCATATAAGCCATCTTAACGTCCTGTCCCTGTATTTTAAGCGAAAGTTCTTTTACCGGAAACGGGTACTTTATATTTTCCATCCTAATGCCTGTAGCCTCGATATTTTTTTGGGCAAAAGCCGAAGTAAATGAAGCAACAAGCAGTACAAACAGTAATTTTTTCATTTTGATTGATTTTTGAACAGGTTTTATCTCCAGAATTCTATTATACCTCCCCTTTCGCCCAAAACAGGATCGTTATCCGGGAATGGTACTTTAGCAATACGGTCGTCGGCAGCAGGACGGTCATCCTCATCGCCTTTCATAAGGTCATAATCCATCCCGTCAGGATATGCCCCAAGCACAGCAAAATCATCGGTAGCCGAAATTTTCTTATGCCCGGTTCCCGCAGGAATAATTATTACATCTCCGGCGACAACATCTACCCTCTTGCCGTTCTCTCCACCCAATTGCAATTCTGCCGAACCTTTATAAATTCCCAAAACCTCATGGCTTATACTGTGGTAATGATGGTACGGATACACACCATTGCGCCAAGAGTTTGTCCAGTTGTGCCTGGCAAAAGCCTTTTCCATTACATTATCCAGGTAATCGGCAAACGGAAAGGCATTTTTATAAATAATAAGCGGAAAAACACTGTTGGGTATCTTGCCGTCGTCTTCAAATTGAAATTGAAATGTTTCCATAGTTTATTTGTTATACACTTCGGGGTTTACACACGCAGGCAGTTTTTCGCCTTTTAGTCCCGCCAATATATTTCTGGTAGCCAACTCCAGCATTGCTTCCCTGGTTTCTTTTACTGCCGACCCAATATGCGGCAATACCGACACGTTAGGCATACCTAGTAATGGGTTATCTTTATCCATAGGCTCAGGGTTGGTAACATCCAGTCCTGCACCCCAAATAGTTTCGTTTTCAAGGGCAGTACGCAAATCGGTTTCGTTATGAATACCGCCACGCCCTGCATTAACAAATATGGCATTAGGCTTCATTTTGGCAAAAGCCGATGCATTAAATACCTCTTTCGTTTCGGGAGTAAGATTAGCATGTACAGATATAATGTCGCTCTGCTCTAATAATTCATCAAATGATACTTTTTTAGCTCCGAGTTTTTTTTCGGCCTGTTCATTATTGCTGCGGTTATGGTAAATAACATCCATCCCGTAGGCATTTTTACAGAGCTTTGCCATCTCAAAACCGATGTTTCCCAAACCAAAAACACCTAATGTTTTGTTCCTGATATCAATACCCACATTCGCCATCGGGTCAAAAAACTTCCAGTTGCCATCAAGAATACGTTTATGGTGGTAAAATGCTTTTCGCGAAGTGGCAAGCATCAGTAAAAAAGCAGTATCGGCAGTAGCCTGGCTTAATACATCGGGCGTATGCCCAACACCAATGCCACGCTTTGTAGCTGCCTTAATATTTACATTATCATAACCAACCGACATTAATGAAATTACCTTTAAATCCGGTAAAGCGTCAATAATCTCTTCCGTTATTTTAAAACCGCCCATAACAAATAGCCCTTCGGCATCTTTGGCATTTTCTATAAATTCTTCTTTGGTAAGTTCCCTTTTCTCTTGCCATAGGTTTACAGTTGCGCCTTCAGTTTTAAGGGTTTTAAGAACAGGGTCGGGAAGTTGTCGTGTTGCGAATATTTTCATTTTTTTTATTTAGGCCTCATTCCAGCCCCTTCAGTTAGAGACGGAGCGAGTAGGATATTGTAGAGCATTTACTAAAAACAAATTACCAAACTTACCAAACTTACCATGCGCTTTCTGATGTTAAGAAATGCAAGTGATCTGCCGTTATAGCCAAATCCGGTGCTTTGATTATGCTATCTAATTGTTTTGTGCTGGTAGCACTTACAATTGGTGCCGTAACCGACGGCCTGTGTATAAGCCATGACAGCGCCACCGTTGCAGGAGTTGCGTCCAGCTCGGCAGCAACTTCATCCAGGGCAGCAAGAATTTTAAACCCGCGGTCGTCAAGGTATTTTTCTACACCCCCACCACGCTGGCTTTTGTTCAGGTCATCTTTAGAACGGTACTTGCCGGTAAGGAATCCGCTGGCAAGCGAATAATAGTTCAGCACGCCAAGGTTGTTGCCCAGGCATACAGGCTCAAGTCCGTTTTCAAAGACTTCACGCTCGTACAGGTTGTAATGTGGCTGAAAAGTTTCGTATGCAGGAAGCCCATTTTCAAAAGCTATCTGTAACGATTCTTTAAGCCTGTCGGCACTAAGATTAGATGCACCAATGTGGCGTACCTTACCTTCTTTTATCAATTGGGCATAGGCCTCAAGTGTTTCTTCTATCGGGGTAGATTCATCATCAAAATGCGTCTGATACAAATCAATATAATCAGTCTGCAATCTTTTAAGTGAGTCTTCAGCTGCCTGAATAATGTACTTTTTAGCCAATCCTTTTTTACCGTTACCCATATCGCTGCCTACTTTTGTAGCAATGATAACTTTATCACGGTTGTTGTTTTTCTTCAGCCAGTTGCCAATAATTACTTCCGATTCTCCTCCCTCGTTTCCGGGAGCCCATCTTGAATATACATCGGCTGTATCTATAAAGTTGAAACCTGCACCTGTAAAGGCGTCCAGTATCTCAAAAGATTGTTTTTCGTCTATCGTCCATCCAAAAACATTTCCCCCAAAAGTTACGGGGTACACGTGCAAATTCGTATTGCCAAGCTGTCTTTTTTCCATGGTGTTTATTTTAATGCTATAATTTTTTTCTGTTCGCTGCTTGCACTTGCGGCGTCTATAATTTTCATGGTCTTAATACCATCTGCAGCAGTTACAGGTTCTTCTTTATCTTCTGTTATGGCTAGGTAAACACCATCAAACAGGTCGTAGTAATTACCCTGAAGCGTAGGTAGGGTTTTACGTACTTCTTTGCCGTTTATATCGGTATGCAGCAATCCTTCTTTACCAGCCGGCTCTGTACCCCATTCATTCCTGTTTGGCTTTTCGCCTGTCTTGAGTACATCTTCCTGAATATCGCCACGCTCTTTTAAGAACGATCCTTTCTTACCGTGAACCACATAGGCAGGAACTGCCTCCCTCACAAAAAATCCGGCTTTAAGCCTTACCCTTTTTTCAGGGTAGTATAGTGTAATATCAAACCAGTCATCAACTAATGAGTTTTCTCTTGTTATCCTTACATCGCCATGCACAGCTTCAGGATAGCCAAATAAATGCAATGCCTGATCTATAATATGCGGACCAAGGTCTCTCAATACCCCGGCACCTGCATTTGCAGTTTCTTTATGGGTTTTAGGACTAAGGCTGGGGTTATATCTATCGAAATGGAACTCTGCTTCAACAATATCGCCCAACAGGTTTTGGTCTACCACCTGCTTTACCGTTTTAAAATCGCTATCCCAACGGCGGTTTTGGTATACGGTTAGTTTCAACCCTTTTTCTTTGGCTATTGTATTAAGCTCTTCTGCTTCGGCTGCTGTAGTAGTAAATGCTTTTTCTACCAATGCATGCTTGCCGGCAAGTAAAACCTTTTTTGCGAATTCGTAGTGGGTTTCTACGGGTGTATTTACAACCACAAGGTCTACATCGTCTGCCAAAAGTTCTTCAAGCGAACTATAGCTTTTTACCTGTGGGTAATCGTTTTGTATTAGTTTTTTACTGCGCTCCCACGAGCCCGTGAGTTCAAAGCCTTCGTGCAGCGTTAAAAACGGCGCATGAAATACGCGCCCCGACATTCCGTAAGACAGCAGTGCTGTTTTAATTTTTTTCATTTTTTCTCCTCACCCCCGACCCCCTCTCCGAAAGAGAGGGGAGCGAGTGGCATTATATTTATTAATAAAATCTAAAGCAGTATTCAGCGACTCTTCCTTCGTCAGATTGACAAAACTGAAAACTGCGATTGATCACTGAAAATTAATCCTGTAGTTTAGCGCGTTCGTATTGTTTAGGCCACATTACCTGTTTGTTATGTAGGTCGTGGGCAAAAGTAAGCCCGATATAAGGGTCACGAAGTGCTTCGCGGGCAAAGAAAACCAGGTCGGCCTTGCCACTGCTTACTATCTCTTCTGCCTGTTCTGCCTCGGTTATAAGCCCAACAGCTCCCGTGCAAATGTGTGCTTCTTTCTTAACACGTTCTGCAATTGGCACCTGGTAGTTTGGCCCAACGGGTATTTTTTGATGTGAAACTGCCCCACCCGATGAGCAGTCTATTATATCCACGCCATTTTGCTTAAGCTCTTTAGCAAGCGTAACAGAGTCGTCTTCATTCCATCCGCCTTCAGCCCAGTCGGTACCGGAAATCCTTACAAACAATGGCAGGTCGCCCGGCCATTCCAGTTTTACTGCGTCAAGTATTTCTAAAAGAAGTCGGATTCGGTTTTCAAAGCTTCCGCCGTATTTGTCGGTACGCTGGTTGCATAGCGGCGACAGGAACTGGTGAATAAGGTAACCATGCGCAGCGTGAATTTCAAGTACTTTATAGCCTGCTTCGCGTGCACGCCCTGCTGCCTGTTTAAAATCGTGAATAACCTTGGCTATACCATCGGTATCGAGTTCAAGGGGAGGCAATGCTTCTTCATCATGGTAGCGTATAGAGCTGGGTGCAACAGTCTGCCAGCCATCTTCCTGAAGCGTTAATTTCCTGTTTCCCTGCCATGGTGACGATGTACTTGCTTTCCGGCCTGCATGTGCCAGCTGTATTCCGGGGAATGCATTTTGCTGAAGTATAAACGATGTTATCTGTTTGTATTTTTCTATGTGCTCATCTTTCCAGATTCCCAGGTCTTCCGGCGATATCCTGCCTTCCGGTGATACTGCTGTAGCTTCCTGTATGATAAGCCCTGCACCGCCCACTGCACGCGAGCCAAGGTGTACAAGGTGCCAGTCATTAGCAAAGCCGTCTTCGGCAGAGTACTGGCACATAGGAGATATTACGATTCTGTTTTTTAAAATGATGCTTTTTATCTGTAATAGCGAAAACAATGGTGAAGCCATAAGTTTTATCTTTTAGTAGTTAAGGTGAAGCCAAAAATGGCGCGGTAGGCAGTATTATAAGGGGTTCGCCCTTTGCAAGTAAATACGCGTACGGTAAATTTACCCTACAAAATTTAAACTGCAAGGGTAAAATTTAATTATTAACAAACATTTAAACCCTTAACGCTACAATTAAAGTAATCACTGTAAAACAGAAAACACTATTTTTGTGCGTTTATATAAGGAATTTAATACTTTAAAATGGATACACTCGTACAGATTGCCCAATTAGTTCTCATGTTGTCGATACTTGTAATTCTTCATGAATTTGGGCATTACATAACTGCTAAAATGTTTAAGGTAAGGGTAGAAAAGTTTTACCTTTTTATGGATGCCGGATTCGCGCTTTTCAAGAAGAAGATAGGTGAAACCGAATGGGGAATCGGGTGGCTGCCTATCGGCGGGTATGTAAAACTATCGGGGATGATAGACGAGAGTATGGACACCGACCAGATGAAAAGCGAGCCACAGCCGTGGGAATTCCGTTCTAAACCGGCATGGCAAAGGCTTATTATTATGCTTGGCGGTATTATTGTTAATGTAGTTCTTGCCTGGTTTATATTTACTATGGTGTATTGCACCTATGGTAAAAAATATGTTTCTACAGAGCTTATTCAAAAAGACGGACTTGCCTTTGGTGAGGTTGGAAAAAAAGCAGGATTTCAGGACGGTGACAAAATTGTTAGCGTAGATGGTAAATTTCAGGCGCGATTTGACCGAATGATACTTGATGTTCTTTTAGGAGATGACGTTAAAGTAGAACGCGACGGGAAAATTATCGACGTCAAGCTCACAGATCAAAACAAAAAGGACATACTTGACAAAGAAGGCAAGGAGTTTATACAGCCAAAAGCTGTTAAGACTGTTTATGTACAAGAAGTTACAGAAGGATCTAACGCTGAAAAGGCAGGTCTCGAAGCAGGTGATATGATTACGGCAGTTAACGACCGAAAATTTGAGAAATTTGGCGATAGCAACGAAATTATACAGAGTTATAAAAACGACAGTATTCGATTAAGCGTAATTCGCGACAACCGCCCCATAATTGTTAAAGGTTTGGTGAGCAATGAAGGTACTTTTGGATTCAGGCAGCTGCCTACAGGACTTATAGTAGAAAAATATAATTTCTTTACCGCTATACCTAAAGCTATAGAAGAATCATACAGCCTTATCGTTTATAACGTAAAACAGTTTAAGCTTATCCTTCGCCCTTCAACGGGTGCTTACAAGCACGTAAAAAGTGTTGTTGGTATTGCCAACGCTATGCCTACTTCATGGGATTGGGAATTTTTCTGGAAATTTACAGCACTATTTTCAATTGGTCTTGCCTTTATGAACATACTGCCAATACCGGGATTAGATGGTGGTCACGCCATTTTTACCATAGCAGAAATGATAACAGGAAGAAAATTAAATGATAAAGCTGCCGGAGTAGTGCAAACTGTGGGTATGGTTATTTTATTAAGCCTCATGGTGTTAACTTTCGGTAAAGATATCTACGAGATTATAGCTCGAAAATTCTTTTAAATTTTTTCCGATTTTGTTTGCAGAAACTAAAAATCGTTATATATTTGCACCGCAATAAAGGCATTACGCCAGTAAGCAAAACAAGTTCTTTACGACACATAATGTAATAAAATCTAACACTAGTTAGAACGTTACAACAACAATATACAGTTTCCTCCTTAGCTCAGTTGGTTAGAGCATCTGACTGTTAATCAGAGGGTCCTTGGTTCGAGCCCAAGAGGGGGAGCAACTAAAGGCTATCAGAAATGATGGCCTTTTTTTTTCATGGCTTCGTAGTTCAACGGATAGAATGGGAGTTTCCTAAACTTTTGATCCAAGTTCGATTCTTGGCGAGGCTACAAGACCGGAAAGGAGTGAGAAATCATCTTTTTTCCGGTTTTTTTTTATTTTGTAACTTTCTATGATCAATTTCTTAAATCATCTAATGAGGGTAAAAGTCAAGAAAAACCACAATCCGATTAACGAGAGGTTCACTATATACGATTGTATTAATAGTATTCCCTTTGAATTACAACTAGATAATTACGAAATGGGTTCCGGAATAATTTATGCCCGTAACCTGAATGATGGAAATTTTATTGAGTTTAATTTTGTAAAAAAATCAAAAATACTTTTTGGCATTCTGTTAGTGAGTGTCAATAAAGAAAATGTTGAAAGTGTAGACTACACACCATTATTTCCTAAGGATGATAACTTATATTTATGTTATATAGATGGACGTGTACCTATTAATACTTCAGCCCCGACTAAGATTCTAAAAGGTAATAGCTTTATTCAAATCTACTGGTCAGAGAATGTTTCCCAAATTAAATATTACAGGATAAGCGAAAAGTGTTCAATAGGATTAAACGATAATAACTATTTAGAATCGGTTGTAATAGAATCTATAGATAAGGAAACTATACACACCATTTTTGGCTATTAAAGCAGCTTTTTTATTTATATTCGTTTTTCTATTCAAGTAAAAATGGCATTAATCAATAATCAAATCATATAGCGGGAATAGAGAAACACATAAACAATCAAAACCTATGAACCCAAAAAGTATTTGTGCAATCGGACTATTCTTTTTTGTCCTGAGCTATATAATGTTCGCGCAGGGTTCTAAACTAGCATACTTTCAGAAGCCAATAGATTTTGCGCACTGGTTTAACCTCGTCGGCGCTATATTGCTTTTTTCATTTAACAAAGTATTTTCGAAGAACACTCTTAATACCACAGCAGCTTTTGTAACCACGCTAGGCATTATCGCTCATATAGGGCTATGTACCATCGACTTTATAATGTGGAGTTTCGGAAACGACGATATAGCGAGAACAGCATTAAGAGAACATATTAGCAATACCCCTTCCATTTTATATCCTTTTATAATAATTGGTCCATCGTTACTATTTGTAGGGTTAGCAATGCATGCCCTAAATTTTATTAAAGCCAATACAATACCTTCGTTAATGGTAATAATCGGAGCGCCTGCAGTAGGCTTTTCATTTTTTATAATAAAAAACGGAACTTACATGGTATTAAGCTGCCTGCTCTTTGCACTGGGATTATTGCTGCTTCTTTATAGAAAGGAAAAATAATTCGTGTAGTATTCACTTTCTCATCATCAATCAAAGCAGCTCATTTGGTTAAATTTTGTACAATTTGCAAAACCTGTTAAGGTAAAGGAAATCTGATCATGTATATGCTATATACTACTGATATTGACAACAAAATAAAGCAGGAAAGTTTGCCTATGAATTTTACCGATATAAAAGAATTAAATATCGCTGATATAAGTGTAGACGAAAAATAAGGTAAATCTCCATTAATTGTATAAAAAAAGAGACCTTCCTAAGAAAGCCTCTTTTCCAATTGTTTGCAGTCGGTTTATTAAGCCGCAACTTCTTTTATAAATTCACCGTTATTTTTGTAATAAGCGGCTACGTCTTTACCATCTTTAGTAAGTACTAATTTGTACTCAGATCCGTCTTCAGCTTTTAGTGCTTCAACCAACGAATATCCCTGGTACTTAGCTACCGCTTCTTTTAGTACTTCCGGGGCAATCTCTGCCTGCTGTACTTTAGTATATTCTTTTTCCTGATCAGCAGAAGCTGTCGTAGCAGGGGCTACTGTAGCTGCTGTTGCAGGCGCTGTAGAAGGTGTTGTTTGTGTTGTTACCGGTACTTGTGTTGCTGGAGTTTGTGCATTTACTGCTAGTCCTAAAACTAATGCAGCTGCTAAAAATAAATTTTTCATAATCTTATATTTTATATTGTTGTTATCTGCTTATAGTTAATGAAAGAACCATACCACAGCAATCAAAAACACCTAAATACTTTATTTACAGGCAAATAAACATTTTGTAAATGGCTGTTTTTCTGAGGAATTCCACAGATTTTTGTAGAACGTCCACAAAATATTAGCGTTTTTGCCATATGGCAAATAATGATGTACCCTCATTTATTACCTTTATTGTATGGAACAGATTATAAACAAGCTGCTGCAATTTGGAAATTTAAACCCGCAGCAAATAGAACTCATAACACAGCATGCAGCTGAACTTCATATTAAAAAGGGAGAATACTTTTCTGAGGCAGGGAAAATTTCAAAACGGGTAGGCTTCTTAACCGATGGTGTATTCCGTATATGTTTCTACGGAAAAAAGGGTGAAGACTTTACGCGCTACTTTATAATAGAAAATATGTTTGTGGTAGACCTTGACAGTTTTTATAACGAGATACCATCCTCTGTATATGTAGAGGCCGTCACCGATTGCACCTTAATTATTTTTGAAAAAGCAGATTTTCACCATCTTGCCAATACTATAATTGGCTGGAATGAGATATTCACTAAAATATCCACCAGTGCGCTTGGTTTTAAAGCCCGCGCCAGCAGTGTCATGCTCACACAGGATGCCTCGGAACGTTATCTTGCTTTCTTAACCCAATATCCGGGCCTGGCAAACAGGATACCACTTTCTAACCTGGCCTCCTATCTTGGTATTACACAGTCTTCCTTAAGCAGGATCAGAAAAAACATCTGATCATTGCTTTTTGCCAAATGGCAAAATTTTATTTGCTGCGCTGCTTCACCTTTGCATTATAATCTTAAAAGATGATACAATGAAAAAAACAGCATTAATTACCGGAGCCAATAAAAGCATTGGTTTTGAAACAGCAAAGCAACTGCTGGCTTTAGGATATAAAGTATTTATTGGCAGCCGCGATAAAGAAAGAGGACAAAAGGCTATAGACGAGCTTAACGCCGAAGGTTTTGACGATGTAGAAGTAATTCAGATAGAAGTAACCGATGAGGCATCAATAAATAATGCAGCAGCAGTACTTTCAGAAAAGATTCCCCATCTTGATGTGCTTATTAATAATGCCGGTATCCCGGGCATATTTCCGCAGGAGGCCAGCCAGGTATCTCAGGAAAATATTCGCGCTGTATTTGACACTAACTTTTTTGGGGTGATACAAACCACACAGGCTTTTCTTCCGCTATTAAAAAAATCAGATGAGCCACGCATCGTAAATGTATCAAGTGACCTGGGTTCTTTGGGAAATCACACTAACCCTGACTATGATCATTATGATGTTAAGCTTACAGCTTATTGTTCTTCTAAAACTGCACTTAACGCCTATACTGTTATGTTGGCTTACGAACTGAGAGACACTAACTTTAAAGTAAATAGCGTAAACCCCGGATATACGGCAACCGACTTCAATCACCATCAGGGTCCTAAATCGGTACAGGAAGGTGCCGAACCTATTGTTAAATACGCTACTATAGGAAGCGACGGCCCAACAGGAAAATTCTTTAGTGATTTTGGTGAAACACCTTGGTAAAATAAAAAAGTCCGCACTACGCATGGTGCGGACTTTTTCTCTATAAATCAGATGATAATTAATGTATAAAGAATAGGTTGGCTATAATCACAGCTATATTAAAAAGGACTGTGAATAGTAACATATTAAAAACAAACTTTGGTTTCATTTGTGCCAGTACAGTTCCGTTAAATATACTGGTAAGTATAATTACAAAGAACAACTGAATCATTTGATATAATGAATTTCCGTGGTGCAGTACTAGCATTGCTGCAAATCCGCCCAAAGAACTCTGGCCTAATATAGCAAGCGTGTTAAACCCCATGAAACCTCTTGTATAACTGTCTAAATATTTTTGATAAGTGCTCATAACTAAGTGTATTAAATTTTACCTACACAAATTTACCTCGCTTACCTTCAGCAGATTATGATATTTATCATGTTCTAAAAACTATTTATATTTTATATATAGTTAGTAAAACAAAAGCCGCTTAGTTAAGCGGCTTTTGTTTTTGAATGATTGATGCTGAACCCAATTAAGACCTGTCCCAGAAAAAAGGCGGTTCAACGCCTAGCGCACGCAGGTAAACATAGCCCTGCCCACGATGGTGAATCTCGTTGTCTATAAAATAAAATAGTGTGCTGCATACTGTACCCGGATACATACCAAAAGCAAGTACAGCTTTAGTAAAACGTTCCGGTGTCAGCTGTTCCCAAAGCCTGTCTATCTGTTGTGTCGTTTCATCCCAAAGTATAAGTAGTTCTTCCTTAGTCTTCGGCATGCCTTCTCCCGAGTGGTGCGGCAGGTCTTTCATGGCTGTCCATTTATCGGTAACCAAACCTATCATCCCGGGATTAGACAGGTCAATTATCTCCATTACCAGGTCGGCAAATGTTCGCATCCCTCCTATAGAAAAGGTAAACAAGTCTTTTTCAGGAAAGGCCTCAATCACTTTTCGGGTTAATCCCCTGTGCCCCTGCCAATGCTTTAATAAAATGTCAGATGTCATTACTGTTACTGTTGTTGTCTGAGTTTCCATGATGTCTTCGTTTAAAAATTAATGGTTGATATTTTATTCTGATACAAATTTAGGGGTGGTAAGTGACAGCCCTATGTCAGCAGGATTTTGCAATTGCGTATTTTTTTTCAACCGAAAACGATTTTTAGTAAAAAAGGACAATAATATGGTTGATTTGTACAAGTAATTGTTTGGCTATTAACATCTTTGTAAGACAATTTTTATTGAAATTTGTATATCTAAAATTCTCTATATGCAAACAACAAATAATCTGCAGCAGGCTTTTCCGCAGGAAAAAGATATCCCCGAGAGCGTAAGGCTGTCTCAGCCACTGCATCAAAAACGCATACTTATTAATGGTGAATTCCTCCCGTGGGAAGGACCCGTACATACTGTATACTCGCAAATATTCGTAAAGAAGGACGGACAGGAAGCTGCACCGCTCGAAATAGGAAGTTACCCGCTTGCCACCGAAAAAGAAGCGAGCCTGGCACTGGAAGCGGCTTTAGCCGCGCACGACTACGGTCGAGGCGAATGGCCATCTATGGGTGCCGAAGGCCGTATTAAAGCTTTAGAAGGCTTTACAAAAGGACTGAAAGAGCATCGCGAAGAAATTGTAAAACTCATTGTATGGGAAATTGCTAAAAGCGTGGCAGACGCCGAAAAGGAATTCGACCGTACTATCGAATACATAGAGGAAACGATCAAAACAGTGAAACAACTGCACAATGAATCTTCTATGTTTAAAGTTACCAGTGGTTTTATCGGGCAGATAAAAAAACTACCTTACGGCGTAGTGCTTTGTATGGGTCCGTTTAACTATCCGCTTAACGAAACCTTTACCATGCTTATACCGGCACTTATCAATGGTAACTCGGTACTATTCAAACCACCAAAATATGGCACGCTGTTGTTCAATCCGCTGTTAGACCTGTTTAAAGAACATTTCCCTAAAGGAGTTGTAAATACAGTGTATGGACGCGGACGAGACATTGTTCCGTTCCTTATGGAATCGGGCAAGATAGATGTGTTGGCACTTATAGGTTCAAGCCGTGTGGCAGACAGCCTTAAAAAAATGCACCCTAAATCAAACCGACTTCACGCCGTATTGGGACTTGATGCCAAGAACGCAGCTATAATATTGCCGGATGCCGATTTAGAAGCTACCGTAAAAGAAGTGGTTACAGGTACGTTATCGTTCAACGGGCAGCGTTGTACCGCCCTTAAAATACTTTTTGTACATTCATCTGTAGTAGATGAGTTCAACAAACTACTGGCTGCAGCTATAGACAAGCTGCCATTAGGTATGCCATGGGACAAGGGTGTTGCTATTACCCCACTTGCGGAACCCGAAAAACCGGGTTACCTAAAAGAATGCATAGACGATGCTATTGCACATGGTGCTAAAATCATCAATGCTGAAGATGGAGGAGGTAATCAGGGGTATTCGTTAATGAAGCCTGCTATACTGTACCCGACAAATCGCGATATGAAAATTTATTGGGAAGAGCAGTTTGGCCCGGTTATTCCGGTTGTAGCTTTTGATGATGAACTTGCTCCTGTAGATTATGTAACCGAATCGAAATACGGAATGCAGGCAAGTATTTTTAGTGAAAACCCGGAACGCATTTCATTCTATATCGATCAGCTTGCAGGACAGCTGGGCCGTATCAATATTAATGTACAATGCCAGCGCGGACCTGATACCTTCCCGTTCAACGGGCGTAAAGATTCTGCCGAAAATACTTTATCTGTATTTGAAGCACTTAATGCATTCTCTGTAGACTCTGTAGTGGTTACCAAACAAACACCATCTAACGAAGCGCTGCTTCATGAGATACTGGTATCTGAAAGTTCACACCGACTGAATAATAAGGTAATTTTCTAAGCTTAAATTTTTAAATACTGAAACCGCCTTCGAAAGAGGCGGTTTTTATTTTATAAAAGTAATTAATTGCTAATTTTTTGAACGCTCTTTCCGCGCTACCTCAACAACAATATCTTTCGTAATTACATATACCGTATCTTCTTCAGAAGGTTCCATAACATACGTACCCGTAAATTCGCCAAAAGCAGGAAGAATGATCTGATTTGGGGTACGGAAGAAACACGGTAGCTTTAAGAACTGCCTCCCTGATCCTGCCAATAGTACCGCCGGGTGTATATGTCCCGAAATGGTGTAATAATCTTCACGTTCTTCAGGATTGTGTGTCAGCAGAAAACCGCCAATCGTCCATTCGCTTACAACGGTTACACCCAGTTCCTCATACTTAATGGGCGAAATAATATCGTGATTACCCGCAACAAGTATAACCGGAAGTTGTGTCCGGTTTACCCATTCGGTGAAAAGATCCCATTCGTTGTTTAAGGTACTGTGAAAAAGGTCGCCTAAAAAGCAAATGCTTTCGGGATTAAAATATTCCACGGCACTATCCAGCTTGATAAAATTCTTAAAAATAGCGTTGCCCGGCAATGCTGATCCATATTTCCTAAAATGAGATATCTTGCCCAAATGCACATCGCTTATTAAAAGCATGCGTTTTTCTACCCAGTACATAGCCCCCGAGCAGTGCAGTACAAATGTATTATTGTTTATAGTTGTTTCTAATGTCATTCTTATTTACTAACCTGTAAGGTCTGGAATACCCAGTAGGTTTAAATATTTTACACCTACAGGTTTTAAAACCTTGCAGGAGATTATACTTACTTGTGTTGATGCCAAATATTAAAATGAAGTCCCCTCTACCAATAAGAAGATTATTAACTCCCCTTCATATAACTCGCCGTCATTTTTTGTATTCTTTCTGCCAGGGTTTCGCTGGTAAGCCTTTCGCGCAAACGGTCGGTTATTATAGGGAAGCTAAACGGCGTTGGCTTATCGCATTGCTTCCACACTATTTCCTGCTGCTTTATACGCTCCAACGCCATTAGCAAACGGCCTTCTTCCAACTGATGTTCGAAGGTTTCACGATAGGCCTGCTGAAATAATAAATTCTCTGGCTCATAATCGCGAAACACCTCAAATATAAGCTGCGAACTGCTTTGCAAATGTTTAGTCTTTACAACCTTGCCCGGATAGCCCGTAAACACCAATCCTGCTATCACGGCAATATCCCGGAATTTTCGCCTTGCCATTTCTGTCGCATTAAGGCTGGCCTGCAAATCCTGGTGCAGGTGTAACGGCGTAAAAAGTTCGTTATCCAGCACCTGTTGCATGTCTATTTCTTTATCCGATAATAATTCAAATCCGTAATCATTGTATGCCAAAGAGAAAGTTATAGGCATAAGCAAGCTTATTCGGTAGGCCATCAAACTTGCCAGTGCTTCGTGTACATATCGCCCTTCAAACGGATAAAATATCGCATGAAAACCTTCCCGGGTCTTAAACGTTTCTATTAGAAACTCATCTGCTGTTGGCACGATCGATTCCTTTCGCTGACGCTTGAACATCGGCGCAAGCGATTTCAGCTCTGTCGACATATTGGTGCCGTTTGCTGCATATAATTCTTCCCGAAGCAGTTCACTCATTTGTGCCGATAGCGTCATACGCCCACCCATCCAGCTGGCATGCTGCGCTTTGGCACCGGGGTCGGCACGGCGCACTAAAACTTCCATATTCTTTATACGGTATAGCTCCAGTTTACGCCCTGCAAAAATAAATACATCGCCAGGGTTGAGCTTAGAGATAAACCATTCTTCTATCGTGCCCAAAAATCCGCCGCCGAGAAATTTTACATTCATTACAGCATCGCCAACAATGGTTCCCATTTGCATACGATGGCGCAAAGCAATGGTTTTACTGTTCACTTTAAATTTTCCGTCGGCTTCAATCTCTACCTTTTTATATTCGTCATACGCCTGAAGGCTCTGGCTTCCTTTGGTAATGAAATTAAGGCAAAATTGCCATTCGTCTTCGTTAATCCCCTGAAAGCAAAACGTATCTTTCACTTCTTTAAATATCTGGTCAGGATAAAACCCGTCCGATACTGCCAGCGTCACGAGGTACTGTACCAACACATCCCAGCTGTTAAGGTACGGCACACGGTCTTCTACTACAATCTCCTGAACTGCCCTGCGCAAAGCTGATGCCTCAACCAATTCTATAGCATGGGTTGCCAGAAAGTAAATATTACTCTCCTGCCCCGGACGGTGGCCACTACGCCCTGCACGCTGCAAAAAGCGTGCTACACCTTTAGGCCCACCTACCTGCACTACGGTTTCTACAGGAGCAAAATCTACGCCTAAGTCAAGGCTCGAGGTACATACAACGGCACGCAACTGTTCATCGCGTATGGCCTGTTCTACCCATTGCCGGGTTTCGCGGCTTATGCTGCCGTGATGCATAGCCATATCACCAGCAAACTCAGGATATTTCTCTAGCAGTTTCTGATACCATATTTCGCATTGTGCACGCACGTTTGTAAATATCAGCGTAGTACGGCTTTGCTTAATGATCTTTGCAACCTCATCTACAAGATGCAACCCCATATGCCCGCGCCACGGATAAGCATCCATCTTTTCGGGGATTACTGAAAGTACATTTATCTTTTTATTGATGTGTGCCCTTATAAGTGTCGAATTTTTCAGGGCTTCAGAGTCGGGACCAAGCAGTACTTCCATTGCCTGTTGAAGGTTACCAATAGTGGCTGATATTCCCCATATGCGCATTTTTGGCGCAACGGTTTTTAAACGGGATAAAGCCAGTTCTACCTGCACACCGCGCTTTGTACCCAATAGCTCGTGCCATTCGTCAATAATTATGGCAGTGCACCCTTTAAATACCGCATCATATCCTTTAGATGCCAGCAATAGCTGAAGGCTTTCCGGAGTTGTAATCAGCAGGTCGGGCATTTTGGTTTTCTGGCGGCTCCGCTCGGTTGAAGAAGTATCACCTGTACGTACACCAACAGTTAATTGTGTACCCAGATCATCGGCAACACGTTCGGCGGCCTGTTTTATTTCTATAGACAACGCGCGAAGCGGGGTAATCCAAATGGCTTTTAGCCCAGGTTTATGCTTTGTTTTATACTCAGGATTCTTTTTGATATAGTCCATTACCACAGGAAACCACATGGCATAGGTTTTACCGCTACCGGTAGGTGCGTTAAGCAAGCCGTGTTTCCCTTGCAGGAAAGCGGTCCAGGTTTGTGTCTGAAACGGAAAAGGTTTCCATCCCCTGCCTTCAAACCAGCCGTTAGCAATATCAAATAGTTGTTCCCTGTTCATTTGTTATAGTTTTGCCACAAATTGTATTAATTTCAAAAATCATAGTGTGACGCAATTAGTGTAATTCGTGGCTTATCTTACTTCGGTATCATATTTTTCAGATCGTCAATAGTGTTTGCATCATCTATATTTTTATCAAGTCGCCAACGTAATATCCGCGGAAAGCGTGTTGCTACCCCGCTTTTATGCCTCCCGGAAAGCGATATGCCTTCAAAACCTATCTCAAACACCAGTTTAGGAGTTACGCTTCTTACAGGGCCAAAACGGTCGAGCGTATTTTTTTTAATGAAGTCATCTACCTGTCTAAATTCGGCATCGGTAAGTCCGCTATATGCTTTTGCGAAAGTCACAAGTTCTTTTGTGCCATCTTCATTGGTCTGCCAAAGGGCAAACGTATAATCAGTAAACAGGGTAGAGCGTCTTCCGCTTCCGCGCATAGCGTAAGTAAGTACGGCGTCTATAGCAAACGGATCTAGTTTCCATTTCCACCAATCGCCTTTTTTACGACCGACGAGATACGGAGAGTCTTTCCGCTTAAACATCAGCCCTTCGCTTCTAAGTTCGCGTGCCTGTTGCTTTTCGCGCTGGGCATCATCCCAACTATCAAATGCTATGCGTTCTGAAAGCTGTAACGGAATCGCAAAGGTTTTTACCTGTTCGTATAATTGCTCCAGTAGTTGCCTTCGTTCCTCGTATGGCTTCTGACGGATGTCTTCACCATTCCATTCCAACAAGTCATAGGCTTTAATAATAACGGGCGTCTTTTTTAGCAGTGCCGGTGAAACTGTTTTTCTTCCTATCCTTGTCTGCAAATCGTTAAAGGTACCAATGTTGTCATCCACCCAAGGCAGTATTTCGCCATCTATAACGGTACCGTCAGGAATTATACCCAAAAAATTATTGAACTCGGGGTACTTATCGGTTACCAGTTCTTCACCACGGCTCCACACATATAGTTGCCCTTCGCGGATAATAGTCTGCGACCGAATTCCATCCCATTTATGTTCGGCACTCCATTGCGAAACATCGCCTAGCGATTCGGGCTCGCCCTCTATGGCATACGCCAGATAGAACGGATACGGTTTTGAAAGGAAGTCCTGCGCTTTCTCATCGAGCACCAGATTTTGGAATGAAATACGATTCGGATCCCAGTCGCCCATAAGCTTATAAGCCAGAATATCTTCATCAACCCCAGTAGCTTTAGAAAGGGCACGGGTCATCAGTTTCTGGCTTACGCCGATTCTAAAGCTACCTGTAATAAGTTTAGTAAACACAAAACGTTCGTAATAATTCAGTGCCAGCCAGTTCGTGTGCAGGTACTCCCGCTTTTCATCATCGGGTTTCTTCTTGAGTGCAATCATTTCCTGAACATATTCGGTCAGGCTTTTATCAGAATGCTCTTTAGTTGTAGGGATTACCAATGCGATAGTCTCGGCAAGGTCGCCCACAATGTGATACGATTCCTCAAAAAGCCAAAGCGGAATATTTGCCAGTTCTGTAGCCCACATACGCAGTAGCGTAGTATTTACCGGGCGTGGCGGACGCCGGTGTGAAAGTATCGCGATTGTCCATACTCTATCGGTATCACCGGCATTGCGAAAGTATTCCGTTAAGGCATCAACCTTAACCGATGTTTTATTAGAGCTGTCGAGCGCTTTTATGAGTTCTGCAAAATTCTTCATAGCTCACCTCCTTCTTCACTAACTTCTGTCGGCGTTTTGGTTTCCGCTTCGCCTTCATCACCTTCATATTGAGTTTGTTCGGTACGCGCATCATAACCCTGCTCGCGCAGGTAAGCCGAAAATATATCGCTGTAACCGTGAGTACAAATTATTTTCTCTGCCCCTGTGGCTTTAATGCTTTCCAGTAATCCCTGCCAGTCGCAGTGATCGCTTAGTACAAAGCCTTTATCTATAGCCCTTCTGCGCCTCGCACCACGAAAAGCCATCCATCCGCTCGCCGACCCGGTTACGAAGGGTGTCATTTTTCTTATCCATGTACTGCCATGCGCACTAGGCGGTGCAAGTACAATTGAACCAAGTAAATCGTCTTTTTTAGTATCGCGTGTTACCAGTGTAGTGGGTGGAAAATCGACCATAGTACGCAGTACTTCCGTCATGTTTTCAACAGCGCCGTGCGTGTATATTTTGCCAATATCGGTATCCAGGTATTTAAGCAATCGCTGAGCCTTACCTAATGTATACCCAAATAGCACAGACGTTTTGCCTTCTGCCTTATTTTGCGCCCACCAGTTATTAACGTCGGTCATTACCTCAGCCTGTGGCAGCCACTTAAAAGCAGGAAGTCCAAAAGTATTCTCGGTAATAAAGGTGTGGCATTTAACCACTTCATACGGAGTAGATATTCCGTCGTCTTCGGTTTTGTAGTCGCCGGTAAACACCCATACTTCGCCTTTGTATTCAACGCGTATTTGCGCACTGCCAATAATATGGCCCGCAGGATGAAACGAGAATTTTACGCTGTTAATGGTAAATGTTTCTCCCCAGTCTTTACCGGTTACATTAATATCACCAAGCCTGTGCTTAATAATAGGCACGTTCATATGATGGGTAATGTACTGCTTGTGCCCCCACCGCGAGTGATCGCTATGCCCATGCGTAATAATGGCGTTATCCACCGGACGCCATGGGTCGAGGTATACATTGGCCTGAGCGCAATAGATACCTTTATCGTTGAAAGCCAGCAGGGGTTGTTTCATACCGTTGTTGTTGAGTACTTATAAAGTTACAACGGTACTATTTATTTATGGAGGGGCTTTCAGGGAAGTTTAACTTTTATATATCTTTTGGCCTCACCTCCGAGCCTTTCCAAAGCAGGGGAAATGAGAATACGTATATTATCGTTCCGGATGCTCTAAAAGGTAATCCTTAAGCATTTCGTCTATCGTTTGATAATACTTCGCAAGTGCTTCTGCATCTACATCCGGATGTTCAAAAGTAGGCAGGGTGTCTTCTACTTCGCTAAGGTATTTAGAAAGCTCAGGGTATTTTTCCTGTATAAGTATCGTTATCTTAAGTATTTTTTCGGTGAGTTCTTTTTTGCTTTCCATAACTATAGGTTTTGAGTATACTGTAAATTTAGTAATAAATTTTATGTGTTATTGACCTTTGCAGTATCCTAAATTTTTCTTAACAAAATTACATTGTCAAAGGAGTTGGATTTACCTTTACGTGAACACAAAATCTTACTACTATGAAAACCTTCCAAAAATTACTGGTTGCAATAGCGTTTATCGTTTCTACCGGCGCGAGTGCGCAAGTATCGGTAAATGTAAATATAGGCACACCTCCGGCATGGGGACCTTCCGGATATACCGAGGCGCGCTACTATTACCTACCTGATATCGAAACGTATTATGACGTAAATACCAGTGAATACATTTACCTGACCAATGGCAAATGGATGCGTACTGTAACAGTGCCTGCTCCTTACAGAACATATAACTTTTATAACGGATATAAAGTTGTAATGACAGACTATCGCGGTGCGACACCTTACACGTATTATAATACATACAAGGTAAAATACCCTAAAGGTTATAAAGGAAAACCACAGAAAAATATTGGTGTGCCTCCCGGCCATGCTAAAAAAATGGCGGCAGGCCCCAACGGTGGAGGGAAAGGAAAGGGACACGGGAAAGGTCACGGCAAGGGCCATGATAAAGGGAAACACTAAATCGGCTAAGGCCGATTTTTTTATATTACAATATGATCGGTATTGCTAAAATTTTCTTAACGAAAAAGTATTGGCACAAAAGTTGGTTTTAGCATCATAACTAATAATCTAAATCGAGAGATCATGAAAACGTTTCAAACATTGCTGATAGCAATAGCGTTTATAGCTACCGGCAGCACTCAGGCACAGGTTTCCGTTGGCCTAAATGTAAATATTGGTTCGCCACCGGCATGGGCTCCCCCACCGCCTGTACACACAGAAGTACGTTACTACTACCTGCCCGAGATACAAACTTACTATGATGTTAACACCAGACACTATATTTACCTTGACCGTGGCCGATGGGCACGCCGCACTTACCTGCCAGTTGCCTACAGAGACTATAACCTTTACCGCGGTCCCAAAGTAGTTGTTGAGAACTATTACGGCGCCACACCTTACACCTATTACAAACCTGTAAGGGTAAAACATTACAGGCCTGCTCCAAGAGTGGTTAAGCATTACGATAAACACCACGGACACCACAAAAAACACAGAGGTCCCGACCGTCATCACGGGCATCATGGAAGACATTAACGTAAAAACCGGCTTAGAGGCCGGTTTTTTTGTGAAGTTAAATTTCTCTTATCCCTATCTGTTTGAAAAATTGATATGTTCCATCATACATATTTTGTTTCCGTGTAACATCGGTGTTGTCTCCGTTTGGAATATATAAAATCATTCCCTGTCTTGCTCTAGTCAAAAGCACACGATATGAGTTAAATAGATAATTGATTATTTCCACGCTACCAATATTCTGCCATTTAGTACCTTTGAATTTTTGATAATTCCATCTATCATCAGAATAATACAAATCTGCATCCCATGCGACACAAGTCCAGTCCAATTCTAATCCTTGAATATCAAATTCCGTAGCGACCTCTTCTAAAAATGACGACGATCTTATATCATTCTTATCATTAAGAAACCATTTCGGAGCGTCAACTTTTACCTTAACATTCAACCCAATCGGTCTCAACCTGATAGCTCCAGAGGAAGCAATTATACCAATCCTTTCATTACCTTTAGCTTTAGATTTTAACCATCCCTTCGCAATAGCTAAATCTCTTGTTAGCATAATTGGATATTGTTTTATTATAAAATCTAAATAGATTTTTCTAGCAGCATTAGCATCATTACTAATTAACTTTTGAATAAAATTTGACAACTGAGCGCTACGGAACGACCTCAAAGAAACTGATAAATGAAGTTCTTCCTTTTTTACAGCATTATCCTCTAAAATTTTAAGCACCGACGATTTTTTTATATAGTTTTCATCTTCAATAATCTTAGACGAATAATAAATACTCCAATCTTTAAATTTATCTGAGAATGGTCTAATCCATTCTTCCAATCCTGCTTCACCAGTGTTAATTTCTTGCCCACCACCAATTAAGCAAATTATTGTACACCAATCTTTATGCCTATCCATCACTTCAATTAGAAATTCAGGCTCGGACTTATTAAAATCAGAATATCCTTTATTCCTTTTCATAAAATTTGAAGCCTGTTCTTTAGTCCAAGCTCGTTGGGCTTCATCGAATATCGTAACTTTTTCAATCGGAGCCTTAGAATCTCTAAGCGAAGCATCTCTAAAATGGTGTATGTTTTGAATAAACGATTTCACCTGCGATTTGGCCGATTCTTTAGTCAGTTGTTTACCTTCTATTTTGGATGATTCATATTTATCTCTAGCAAGAGCTTCTCTTAAAACGTCTACCAATGGTCCATTGCCTGATAAAAAGACTGCATGTTCTTCCTCATTATAATTAGACCTTAAATTAGCAATATTCAACCCTGCCAAAGTTTTCCCCGCTCCTGGCACACCTGTTACAAAACAAATCGATTTCTTCTTATGCAGTTTTGAATAGTCAATTATTTTAGAAATACATACTGACGTTAAAGCCAAATTTTCAGCTCCTGCATCATATCTAGCAATTTCTTCAACATTATGATTTTTATATAGAGCTGTTGCTGCCTCTATAATTGTCGGAGTAGGTTTGTAAATGGAAGTTACCCACTCTTGCACATTAATCTCAGTCTTATTTTGACTAAAGTACAATAGTGTACTCCGAATAACTTGTGCCAAGTTTTCGGAATTTGCATAGATCGTGTCGTATAAATTATCTAAGCTTTTACTATAAATGTTATTTACATCTGCAGCCGAATCTGCAATCAAAATTGGAATTAGAATCTTGTTATGACTTCCTTCATGAAAGTTATTTAAATCTAATGCATAATTGAACACTTGTTCCTGCCCATAATTACCATACTTTGAGGATCCTATTTTAAACTCTATAACGAAAATACAATTGTCAATAATTATAACATTATCAACTCGTTTACCCATTCTTGGAATTGAAAACTCAAAGTAAATTTCTCCATCAAAACCTACTAATTTTTTTTGAAGAGTTATAACTTGTGATTTCCAAGCGTTAGACTGCTGTATTATTAATTTATTTAAATCATAGTGACCTGAGATTTTCCCATAAATCTTATCAGCATCCTCTTTTAAAAAATCAGCTATAGAATTAGCATAGTAAGCCCTATTCATCAAACAAATCTTTGATATTTATACCCAGAGCTATTGCCAATTTTTCGATCACAATTATAGACACGTTTCTCTCTCCTTTTTCAATCGTAGGAAGATAGGTTCGGTCTATATCAGCTAAGTTGGCAAGTTTTTCCTGCGAAAGTCCTTTAACCTTTCTTAATTGTTTTATTCGAAGTCCAAATTTTTGCTTAATATCCATATTAACAAAATTTGAAAAATGTAGACTATAAAACAACGGAGTATAGTCGGGGTATTTTTATATTTGTATTTAATTTCAAGCAGCTGAAATGATAAATTTAAATACAAATATTCTATTCAATTATCTATATCGAGATTACAGCAACTACAAAAAGTATGGAAATGTGGTATTCAGTAATCCTAATAGCATCTCATTGCTAGATATCGAAAATACATTAAGAGGTTATTTTATTGACGGAGAGTATTTTGACGCAGCAAAAGTTGGATTACCTTTATTATTCTTCGAAGTTTCAAATATAGATGATCATGAACTACATGAATTTGAAAGCATTCAAACCACGAAAGATGAAACGTATTTTACAACTATCGAAGAGTTCCTCTCTAAACTCATATAAATGAAACGGCTGCGTTGCCTTGATAGACAATGCAGCCGTTTTGGGGGCTAAACAACCTAAGGATTACTGAAGATCGACTCTAAGCTTGTGGCCTGTGAAAGCCTCAATGGCTTCCTGATAATCGATCTCATCCCAATTGGTTTCTTCGTGTACACCCTCAAACTCTTTTGCCCAGGTAATAAACTCGGCAATGTCTGTTCTTGAATCTCCGGAGAAAAATCCTTTTTGTCCTGCAATAAACGCAATGTCTGCGATTGCTTCGAAGAGCTTGAAGTCTTCGACGGTGTGTTGTAAAGTGTTCATTTGATTGGTTTGATTTTGGTTTTTATTATTGATTGAGGTTGCAAATGTTGTAAAAATACCCGACACGCACACTATAAATGTTAAAGAATTTTACAACTTTAACACTCTCACTTACAGAAGGTTGTCGAACGTTTCTTACATTTTTTAACTTAATTTTATGATACAATTACTTTGCCAAAAATTTACGGAAAACCTCATTGTAAACCTTGCCTTACAGTGTTATAAACGCTGTAGTTTACATAAAGCAAAACTTAAACTTGTAACTTAATTAACCTCAACTTCTTAAAAACATTTTGTCACATGAGTAAAAAAATCTGATCAATGCCAAAAATGCATTATTATTGATTGTGAAATTTTTTGGTTAAAAATCATCATAACATTATCAATCCCCTAAAAATTACACGTACCGAAACAACCAATTAATATATTATTTAATTTTACCCCATAATTTATAGGGTAAAATGGAAAAGAAAATAGAAAAACGCTGGATTGTTGCTTTTTTAATCACCGCTGCTGTTGCTATAACCGGACTCTTTTGGGAACATGCAACAGTAACTGAGACGTCGTCACAATTTAATTCAACCGATGCTATTGTCCCTGCTGATGTCGCATGGCTGCTTACAGCTTCATGCCTGGTATTGTTAATGACGCCCGGACTGGCCTTTTTCTACGGGGGTATGGTAGGCAAAAAGAATGTAATATCTACCATGCTTAAAAGCTTTATCTGCCTGGGCGTCATAAGTTTACTATGGGTTGTAGTCGGTTTTAGCCTGTCATTTGGGAGTCCGCTTGGTATTGATATTGCAGGAACCCACTACGGGCTTATCGGAAACCCAACCGACTTTGCCTTTTTCGACTATGTAGACGAGCATCCGCATAAGCAACTTGCTACTACACTGCCTTTTATACTGTTTGCACTTTTCCAGATGAAATTCGCCATCATAACCCCTGCTATCATTACCGGGGCACTTGCAGAACGTATCCGTTTTATATCGTTCCTGCTTTTCATCTGCCTTTTCTCATTATTTATATATGCACCGCTATGCCACATGGTTTGGCATCCTAACGGATTATTGGGCAGCTACTTTGGCGTAAAAGACTTCGCCGGTGGAACAGTTGTACACATGAGTGCCGGGTTTGCCGCTATTGCCGGTGTATTATCGCTGGGTAAACGTAAAAATCTTGAATACATACCAACCAACATTCCGTTTGTATTATTAGGTACGGGTATGCTTTGGTTTGGATGGTTCGGCTTCAATGCCGGATCGGCACTATCGGCTAACCATACCGCTGCGATGGCTTTTGCTACTACAACTATAGCATCGGCTTCTGCTATGCTTACATGGGCCTTTTTTGATCGCCTTAACGGAAGAAAAGTTTCTGCGCTTGGTGCCTGTATCGGTGCCGTAGTCGGGCTTGTAGCTATTACACCTGCTGCCGGGTTTGTATCGGTGCCTAAAAGTATATTCTTTGGTTTTGCAGCTGCTATTGTATCGAACATGATGGTAAACTGGAAACCGCTTAAACGTATTGATGACACCCTTGACGTATTTGCCTGCCACGGTGTGGGAGGTATTATGGGAATGATACTAACTGCAATTTTTGCAGAAGGCGAAAACGCAAGCCTTATGCATGGCGGACTCAATATATTTGCCCACCACATGATGGCAATGGTTCTGGTTGCTGCTTTCTCTTTCTTTGGAGCAATGCTGCTGTATAAAGTCACAAACTGGTTTATACCGCTTCGTGTTTCGGAAGAAGCAGAACAACAGGGGCTGGATCTTTCGCAACACAATGAAATGCTGGGGTAATTTATACATCGGATAATTTTTATACTTTTAGCAAAAAGTTATCCGATGAAAAAATTATATCTTGTACTATCTGTACTATCGCTTTCTGCAACAACAGTATTTTTTTTCAAAGAAATTCCTATAAATACTGCAGATGAAACAAAAACCATCAATGTCTTTTTAGACACCTGGCATGCTGCTGCCGGTAAGGCCGACTATAATGCCTACTTTGATAAAATTGCTGAAGACGGTATTTACATAGGGACGGATGCTACAGAAAACTGGACGAAGAAACAATTTGAAGCTTTCTCTAAACCTTATTTCGACAAAGGTGCAGCATGGGACTTTAAAGCACTACAACGCAACATCTTTTTTAGTAAGGACGGAAAGACCGCATGGTTTAATGAGTTGTTAGATACGCATATGAAAGTATGCCAGGGATCTGGTGTGTTAGAAAAAGTTGGAAAAGAATGGAAGATTAAACAATACGTTTTGTCTATGACTTTTCCTAACGAAGCTATAGACGAAATCATCCCTGTAAAAGCAAAATATGAAGATGCTTTGATTGAGAAACTAAGGAAAAATAAATAATAATCTATTTAAAACATTATAGTCCTCACCCCAGCCCTCTCCAAAGGAGAGGGAGCCGAAACCGACAATTGGAACTCATTCAATTTGTAAACACTTGAGTGATGCTGCCCCGCTTTTCTTTGCAGAGGGCTGAGGCGAGGGAAAAGAGAAACGCAGATGAATCTATTGAATCATCTGCGTTTCTCTTATAACGTATATATTGTGTTTACTCTGCTTTTGCGCTTAAATGCTCAAGCATGTCGGTTGTCATAGCTGTTAGGTCAAAATCGTGTTTCCAACCCCAGTGTTCTCTTGCGCTGCTGTCGTCAATACTTTGCGGCCAGCTGTCAGCAATTTTCTGACGGAAGTCGGGAGCATAGTCAATTGTAAAATCAGGAATTTCTTTTTTAATAGCCTCTGCAATTTCCTTTGGAGTAAAGTCCATCGCGGAAAGGTTGTATGAAGAACGGATCTTGATGTTTTCTGCCGGAGCCTGCATGATCTCCACCGTTGCGCGAATAGCATCATCCATATACATCATTGGCAAACGGGTTTCTTCGCTTAAGAAACAGGTATATTTACCATCACTTAACGCTTTGTGGTAAATATCTACAGCATAATCTGTGGTACCACCGCCCGGAAGCGTAGACCAGCTGATAAGGCCGGGATAACGGATACTGCGGATATCTACACCATAGATGTTATGGTAGTATTCTGCCCAGCGCTCACCCGATTGTTTAGAAATACCGTAAACAGTAGACGGTTCCATAACCGTGTACTGTGGCGTATTTTGTTTTGGCGTTGTAGGGCCAAAAACGGCAATACTAGACGGCCAGAATATTTTTTTGATCTTACCTGCCTTGGCAAGGTTAAGCACGTGGAAAAGCGAGTTCATGTTCAAATCCCATGCAAATGCAGGATTTTTTTCGGCTGTTGCCGAAAGAAGTGCTGCCATCAGGTACACATCTTCTACACCATTTTGCTCAATTATAGTTTCAATCTGATTAAAATCAAGGGCATTAATTACCTCGAATGGGCCCGAAGCCACAAATTCAGGATCTCCTTTGCGTATATCCGACGCTATTACGGCGTCTGTTCCATATACATCCCTAAGTTTTTTGGTAAGCTCGGTACCTATCTGGCCACATGCGCCAATAATTAAAATCTTTGCCATAATTGTTGGTTTTAACGCCACAAATATACTGCTTTCGCATTATCATTTTCATTCTCTTATTACCCTGTTGTAACATTTTTTTGAAAGATTGTGATTTTAAAAGCCGCATCACTGCATTATCCTGAAAATTAAATTTAGTTTCAGCCTTACTGTAATATTGTAATTTATAGTAAGCATCATGTAAGAAGCACAAGCATTATTAAAACTTTCCAAAGAATTAACCCACGGCAACTGCATATTGGCCTAACATTTGTAAATTTGCTTTTTCAACCCTGAAACATGAAATACCTGAAACTCATTATGCTTTGCTGCACGGCAGTACTGCTTTTTTCGTGCAAAGATGACGAAGCACAACGCAGGGCCGAGACTGTAAAGACAGCTAAACAAAACGATTCTATACTAAAAGTAATAAGCGAAAACTGGAGGTTTAATGTAGCACCTGTTAGCCCAAAGGTTTCAGAATACTTAAATCCCTGGAACGAATGGCGCCAGTATATAGACGAGATAAGCCAGAAACCGACGGGCTCTCTTACTGCATACAAGGAAAAAACAAAAAACATTGTAAGCAAATCACAGCAGCTTAACAACAACATTCCTGCATTTTATAACAAGCCGCAACTACGCTCACGTATAGCTGTGCTTATTACAAAAACGCAATCGCTTTCAACGTATATTAACGTAGATGTTATTCCTGACAAAAAGGTAATAAGCCTGATAAAAGAGATTACTCACGAAACCACAGCATTACAAAATCAGATGGATGAGCTGGTTCGTAAAAGCGAAATACCAAAAGAAACAGGCGAAGAGGAAATGCTAAAAGCACTGGATACAGTGCGTATGGCAAACCCCGATATGTTGCCGCCACAATCGCAAACCACAACACCACGCCCTAACCCTGCCGCAATTATGGCAGGACGTAACAGAACATAACAGTGAAACCGGAAATTTTAGATAAATACAGCCAGTCGGCCAAAGTAAAACAGATAGCTGCAGCACTGCAGCAGCGTGAGAACAAAATTCATATTAAAGGACTTTTGGGCTCGGCACTGTCATTTATTATAGATCCGCTTTTCAGGCAGGCAGAACTGCCGTTTCTTCTTATCCTTAAAGATAAGGAAGAGGCTGCATATTACCTGAATGACCTGGAACAACTGGTTGGCGACCAGGATGTATTGTTTTATCCCGGATCATACCGCCGCCCGTATCAGATAGAAGAAACCGATAATGCTAACATACTTTTGCGTGCCGAAGTGCTTAACCGTATTAACTCCCGCAAAAAGCCTGCACTTATAGTATCATACCCCGAAGCACTGTTCGAAAAAGTAGTTACCCGTAAGGAACTTGAAAAGAACACCCTAAAAGTAGCTGTTGGCGATCAGGTTTCTATAGATTTCATAAATGAGGTATTATTTGAATACGAGTTTCGCCGTGTAGATTTTGTAACCGAACCCGGAGAATTCTCTGTTCGTGGGGGTATTGTCGATGTATTCTCTTTCTCTAACGATAATCCGTACCGTATAGAATTCTTCGGTAACGAAGTAGACAGTATTCGTACGTTTGATGTTGCTTCCCAGCTTTCGCTGGATAAAAAGAACAAAATTACAGTTATACCTAACGTTGAGAACAAGCAGTTACAGGAAAAGCGTGAAAGCTTCCTGGAATACATCAACGAAAAAACGGTTATTTTCATTCAGAATACCGATGCTCTTTTTACCCAGCTCGATGTTCAGTTTAAAAAAGCCAACGAAGCTTTCGACAAACTTTCTAAAGACATAAAGCACGCATCACCCGAAGAGCTATTCCTGAACCAGGAAACTTTTATAAAAAAGGCTTTAGACTTTACCATTGCCGAACTGGGTAGTAAAGCCATCTTTAAGACACAAAAAACTTTTGAATACCACATACAGCCGCAGCCGTCGTTTAACAAGCAGTTTGACTTATTGCTTAATAACCTGAGCGATAATCACGGTAATGGCTACAAGAACTATATATTTTGCAGTAACGAGGCGCAGGCAAAACGCTTTCACGATATTTTTGAAAGCCTTGACGAAGCCAACCATGAAGATATCCGTAAGCAGTATAAAACCATTGTTTTCCCTATCTATGAAGGTTTTATAGACGAGGAAAACCAGATTGCATGCTATACAGATCACCAGATATTTGAGCGTTACCATAAATTCAGTATTAAGAATGGCTACTCTAAAAAAGGTGCCATTACGCTAAAGGAACTTAACTCATTATCGGTTGGCGATTATGTAACCCACATAGATCACGGTATTGGTAAATTTGGCGGACTGCAAAAAATTCAGGTAGACGGTAAAACACAAGAAGCTATAAAACTTGTATATGCCGATAATGATATTGTATATGTGAGCATTCACTCGCTGCACAAAATATCTAAATACAACGGTAAAGACGGTACACCGCCAAAAATATACAAACTGGGCAGCAATGCCTGGAAAGTGCTTAAGCAAAAAACCAAAGCGCGTGTTAAGCACATTGCGTTCAACCTTATTCAGCTGTACGCAAAAAGAAGGCTTGAAAAAGGCTTTCAATATGCGCCAGACAGTTATCTTCAGGCCGAACTGGAATCGTCTTTTATTTATGAAGACACTCCCGACCAGATCACCGCAACACGCGACGTAAAAGCGGATATGGAGAGCGAACGACCAATGGATCGCCTGGTATGTGGCGATGTTGGTTTTGGTAAAACAGAGGTTGCCATACGTGCCGCCTTCAAAGCAGTAGACAATGGCAAACAGGTTGCTATTTTAGTGCCCACCACGATACTGGCTTACCAGCATTACCGCACCTTTAGCGAAAGGCTTAAAGACATGCCGGTAAACATAAGTTACCTTAACCGCTTCCGTACGGCAAAACAAAAATCAGAAACACTTAAAGGCCTTGCCGATGGTAAGCTTGATATTGTTATTGGTACTCACCAGCTGGTAAATAAAAACGTTCAGTTTAAAAACCTTGGGCTTTTAATTGTTGACGAAGAGCAAAAGTTTGGCGTTAACGTAAAAGACAAGCTGAAAACCATAGCCCAAAACGTAGATACCCTTACCCTTACTGCTACACCCATACCAAGAACACTTCAGTTCTCGCTTATGGCTGCGAGGGATCTATCTGTAATTACAACACCGCCCCCCAACCGTTACCCCATAGAAACGCATGTGGTAGGCTTTAATGAGGAAGTAATACGCGATGCTGTTTCGTACGAGATTCAGCGTGGCGGGCAGGTATTCTTTATCAACAACCGTATAGAGAATATTAAGGAAGTTGCCGGTATGATACAGCGCTTGGTTCCTGGTGCCAAAGTTGGCGTGGGGCACGGGCAGATGGACGGTAAAAAGCTCGAAGAACTTATGCTTGCTTTTATGAACGGAGAGTTTGACGTGTTGGTAGCCACTACCATCATTGAAAGCGGACTGGACGTACCTAATGCCAATACCATATTTATTAATAACGCTAATAATTTCGGACTATCTGACCTTCACCAAATGCGTGGACGTGTAGGCCGAAGCAATAAAAAAGCATTCTGCTATTTTATCACACCGCCCTATTCTGCAATGACAGATGATGCGCGTAAGCGTATACAGGCGTTAGAGCAGTTTAGCGAACTAGGCAGCGGATTTAACATAGCTATGAAAGACCTTGAAATTCGTGGCGCGGGAGATTTACTTGGTGGTGAACAAAGCGGATTTATAAACGAAATTGGTTTTGAAACCTACCAGAAGATCATGAATGAGGCCATTGATGAACTTAAAGAAAATGAGTTTAAAGACCTGTATGATGATGTGGAAGCCGAGACAGAAAAAGAATACGTAAAAGATATTCAGATTGATACCGATTTTGAACTATTGTTCCCTGACGAATATGTAAATAATATTACCGAGCGTCTTAACCTGTACAATGAGCTTGGATCGATTAAAGACGAGGAAGGCCTTGTAGCCTTTGAAGCCAAACTGGTTGACCGTTTTGGTGCGTTACCTAAACAGGCACAGGCGCTGCTTATAAGCATGCGCATAAAATGGATAGCCACCAAGATGGGACTCGAAAAACTGGTGCTTAAACAGGGTAAAATGGTTGGATATTTTGTAGGCGACCAACAATCAGACTATTATCAGTCGCCGGCTTTCCGTAAGGTGCTGCAATTTGTGCAAAGACACCAGACGCTGGCCAAAATGAAAGAGAAGCAAACCAAAAACGGACTCAGGCTGCTTCTTACTTTTGAAAATATCAAATCGCTCAAGAAAGCCCTGGATCTGCTGGAAATGGTGTTTGAAGTATAAGAAATTTACATCTTGTTAAAAGTTGTTAAAAGCCTTTATAAATTGGTTAAAAATAGGTTAAATCCTACTTTTTAGAAATAGTTAGCAAAGTGAAAATATATATTTGCGCACTAACAATTTAATACCAATATAATGAAAAACCCAATCACTTATTTGCTTGTTGCTTTTATGGCACTTACTTCACTTACTTCATGTTCAAGTGACGATGATAACAAAGGCTCAAGAGAAATCAGATATGAAATTACAGGAGAATTCTCAGGAGAGTCTCTTGATGCGACTTACACAGTTAACAATGGTGCTACAAATGATGAAGTAACTTCACTTCCGTGGAGCTATACATTTACAGCAAATGCTGACACAAGAGCGGTTAGCTTTTCCGCCGGTGGTTTTGGAGCAGTACCCGGAGAAAAAATAACAATTAAAATATTCCAGGGGGATACTCAAAAAGCATCTGTAGAAGGAACAGCAAATTCTGATGGAATTGTAGCTGTTGTTTCAAATGCTACAATTAACTAAAACAAACAATTATCAAAAAAGGGTTAAGCATTGCTTAACCCTTTTTTGTTTTATTCTAATCCCTTCCACCATTCGGTAAACACCTCATCCTTGGTAAGGCTCGCTTTTTGGCCAATCATAGGGGTTATTAATGTCATATTTTGTTTTTTGGCCTCTACCGAAACCCTTAGTATCGGTTCATCCCAGTCGTGAAGGCCAAGAGAGAATTTTGCCCAGTGCACCGGCATAAGCTTTTTAGCTTGTAGTTCCTGTGCAGCCTTTACCACCTGCTCGGGCATCATGTGTATGTATTTCCAGTATTCGTTGTACTGGCCGCATTCTAATATAGCAAGGTCAAACGGGCCATATTTATCGCCTATGGCTTTATAATGCGTGTCGTAGCCTGAATCTCCACCCAAATATAAATTCAGCGTAGGCGTCTTTAAAACAAATGACGACCATATTGCTGTATTACGTTTTAAGCCCCTTCCGGAGAAATGGCGTGCCGGTGTGATATGCACAACAAAACCATCTCCCAAATCAATAGTTTCATTCCAATCGCGCTCTTCGATTGTTGAAAGATCAAAGCCCCAGCGTTCAAAATGTTCCCCGGTACCAAGTCCTGTTATTATCTTTTTTACTTTGCCCTTTAGCTTAAGCACCGTATCATAATCCAGGTGATCCCAATGGTCATGCGATATGAAAAGGATATCAATTTCCGGGAAATCATCAACTGTATATACATCGCTACCTTTAAATGCCTTCGTTGTAAAGCTTATAGGAGATGCTGCTCCGCTAAAAACAGGATCCATAAGCACCGTTTTACCATCGGCCTGAATAAAGTAAGACGAATGCCCAAACCATATTATTACATTTTCGGAGGGTTCTAAATTCTTAAGATCTGTTTTTTGCGAAGGGAGTACTCTTTTAGGCTTATCCCTCTTGCTTTTATTAAAGAAAAATTCCTTCAGCACTTTAGCCATACTTACGCCCTCGGCAAGATCGGGTGTATGGTTGAGATTCTGAAAAGAACCGTCTTTATAGTTGGGTGAAAGTTCCACCTTTTTAAGCCTTTCGCCTTGGGGCTTTCTTCCAAACTTTGGTGTCTGCATAAAAACAAAAACACCTGCAACAATAAGTGCAACTACAATAGCTAGTATCATAAATATCTTTTTAAGTCTTTTTTTCATTTGTTTTTGGTTCACTATATAAATATAGACTGACTAATCACTCTACATGTTTTAAAAAAATTTAGGCAATCATAGCCCATAACATATCAAATCCGTCATCTATAACTTTTTGTTTTTGAACGTCTGTAAGTTTTGCTTTGGTTAAATATTGGCTTATACCAAAAAGATGGCTGGACATTACAGATAGCACAAATTCTATATCCCTGTTTTTGATGGTTCCGCTTTGCATAGCCTCCTCTATCTCATGGCAACTTCTGCTGATTTGTTTTTTAATTTCTTCAGGAGAAAGCAATCCTGCAAAAGGCGAGGTATGAAACTGCTGGATAAAGTAAAATTCATCCTGATTTTGTAACGCCCATGCTAACACTTCTGTAAACTGAATCCTGAATCGTTCTTTTATATCCGTAGTCGTTTCCGCTTTTGACCATATGTATTCAGACATTCTGCTTTTAATATCTATATACAGGCTAACTACAAGATCTTCCTTGGTTTTGTAGTAATGAAAGAGTGTGCCATTGGCTACACCGGCTTCTTTAGCAATTTTACTGGTAGGTGTTCCGTGAAAGCCATGCTGAACGAACAGCCTAAGGGCCGCCGCTAACAAATCTTTTCTTTTATCTACAGATTGACTAATCACTCTACAAAGATATGTAGTTTTATAATGCGATTAACATGGTATATAAAATAATTAAAAAACCCTTCTTAAAAGAAGGGTTAGTATATTGTTTCGTGTGTGTGTTAAAAGGCAATAATTATTAAAGGCTCTTCAGGTCTTTAATAACTTTAAAGGCAAGGTCTACTTCCTGCTCGCTTACAAGAATTGTAAATTCGTACGATGTAGAAATTACTTCACTGATGATAATTCCTTCCCAGGCAAGACGCTGAAATATGTAGTAATATACTCCTGGCGTAGAAATGTTGTCTTTAGGAAGCTTAACGGTAATAGATGCTAAATTCTCTGTACGTTCAATTTGCTTTTCGTCAGCAAAAAGGCGGTCTACAGTTGCGTTCATTGATGAACTTACTACAATATTAGTTTCGTTTACACCACGAGAAGATGTATAAAACACTTCCGGGTTTGCATTAATACTGGTAATAAGTTCGGCCTGTTTGTTCAGGATAGTGTCTGAAACTGCAAAAGTGTAGTCTGTAAGCGATGAACGAACTGTTATTTCGCCAATGCCCCTTAGTACTTTTACAATTTTGTGATTTACCCTAAAATCAAGATCTTCAGAAAGCCTCTTCAAAGACATTACCACAGCACCCTGCTTTACATCCTTTCCAAGTTCCTGCTCCAGTTCCGGCATCATGTTTCGCGCTAGCGAAGTAAGGTTAATAATACCCTGAGAAAGCGCGCTCAACAAAAATGGTTTTGTTTTAATGTAGTGCTCTACTACAGATGAAATTGTCTTCATACCTAAATAATTGAGTTGTAGCTGTTTTGCCAACAAATATAAAAAAATAAACAATTTGTTAAATATTTAACAATGTTAATTTACCAAAACGACTTTTCCTTAAATAATATGTAAAATGTGAGTATTGTCTATGTGACTACAAGCTGATTTGCCAGTATTTACACTAAAAAGTGTATAGCTCTGAATATGTTATACGGACAGTTATTTGTAGTTATGTCTTAAAATTTCCGTGTTAAAAATGAAAAAATGCATCTTCCAAATGATCGATTTCAAAGGCTTTTCCGTTTTTACATACAGAAATAATATCAAAGCGGACATCTACATCCAGATCGTTCTGAATTATATATTCGTTAATAGCTTTAACAAGCAACTGTATTTTTTTTGGCTTTACAAATTCCTGCGGTAAACCATACTCTGCCGATGATCGTGTTTTTACCTCAACAACGGCAAGCATATCTCCTTTTTTGGCAATAATATCAATCTCGGCTTTTAAAAATACCCAGTTGGTTTGTAAAATAGCGTATCCATTTTTTTGCAGATAGTCTACCGCCATTTCTTCGCCCAGCTTGCCTAAGTCGTTATGCTCTGCCATCAGTCAAACGTAATTTTAGATCCCGATGCGGTTACATCCAGTGTAACCTGTTTTCCAAAAACAAGGGCGCGGTTATCTTTGATATGTCCTGCCGGAAAGTTAAAACAAATAGGAATTTTATATTCTTTTGTGATATCCTGAATTATTTGCAGCGCATCATGTCCCCAAGGGATATCGTTATCGCGCATCTTAGTCATTCCGCCAATAATAATACCTTTTACATCTTTAAAATAGCCGTTGCGTTCCAAATTCATCATCATACGGTCTATATGGTACAGGTATTCATCAAGATCTTCAATAAATATAATCTTTCCTTTGTAATCTGCTTCCGAAGGAGAACCCATGATACTGTATAGCACAGAGAGGTTTCCGCCTATTAGTTCGCCATGTGCCTTCCCTGTTTTATTATAGGCATGCGCCGGAATTGTGTAGTCTATTTTACCACCAAACAATCCCTTCTTTAAACCTTCAATAGCTTCAGGGGTTGCCCCGCCTACGCTAATGCATGCTATAGAATGCAGCGTGGCAATATCAAAATTATTAATATGGCTGTGCAGTACGGTAACATCGCTAAAGCCTACTATCCATTTTGGGTTTTGTTTAAATTTGCTGAAGTTAAGCCTGTCTATCATGCGCACGGTGCCGTAACCGCCTTTTGCACTCCATATCGCTTTTATAGAAGGATTATCCAGCATTTGCTGAAAATCGGTCGCCCTTTGCCAGTCCTGCCCTGCCAGCTGATTGTTATCCAGTCCTACTGTTTTACCTATTACAACATTTAGTCCCCAACTTTTTAGCAGTTTAATAGCTGGCTGTAGTGGAGCCATATCTACCTTACGGGCTGTAGCAAGTATGCCTACAGTATCTCCCTTTTTAAGGTATGGAGGAATTTTTACAGTCTGGGCAACAGCAATATTAGCAAATAACAGGAGGATAACTAAGCGTAAAGGCATTATAAAATGTTTAATATTCTTTATGGTAGCCAATGCCAAAGCATAAGCCGATGCCAATATACGAGGTTTTTGAGACAGCACCTGATAATTTAAACCCAAAACTATTTCCAAAAGATGTTTTGCCACCCACAGGTAGTACGCCATAAATACGGTAAGGTGCTTTTTCGCGCTTAAACCATTTAAAATTCACTTCAAACGGAAGCCCTATATTTCCATCATGCTCATATCCCCTGCTATTGTCTGCCGACGCTACTTTGTGGTCTATATAGCCTGCACCAAGAGAAAAACTTAGCGCACTATTGTCGTAAATATATCGTTTGCCATATAATACAGCATATTCGTTGATCTCTTCATCAATCCTGAATAATTCATAAAATGGATACGGCGCCAGTATACCAATGTCATCTCCCGAGACATATTGATATCTAAGTGTAAACAGGTCATTCTTGTGCTGATAATGTAAGCCTACATTTAACATAGGCCCTTCTATTTTGCCAATAGCATAGCCTCCTGAACCATCTAAAAAGAGTATGGGGTTTGTTTTTTCCTGCGCATGCGCTATTGCACACCATAACAGGGCGATAAGGTACATTTTTTTCATAGCGGCTGGTTTTTTAAACAAACATAATTAAAAAAAAGACACGCCGTTAAAAGAAGTAAAATAGTACAAATCAACCCATTTGTGCGTGCGTTAAACACCTAGTAAAACAAACTGTGGTTTGGCTGCACATAGTGTAAAATAAATTACTGTTACAGTGCAGGGAACGGCAAATTATTATAGCTAATAATTTCGTACTTTTGCATTTCTAAATTTACGATACACGATGTTACAAGATCCAAAACGATATACTGTTACTGCGGCGCTGCCTTACACTAATGGCCCTATACATATAGGCCACCTTGCCGGTGTTTATGTACCTTCTGATATTTATTCCCGTTTCCTGAGACTTCAGGGTAAAGATGTGGCATTTATCTGCGGAAGCGACGAGCACGGTGTAGCCATATCTATGAAGGCTAAGAAAGAGGATATTACTCCACAGGAAGTGATAGACAAATACCACGCTATCATTAAGCAGTCGTTTGAAGATTTCGGAATTTCTTTTGACAACTACTCGCGTACTTCTGCAAAAATACACCACGATACAGCTTCCGAATTTTTTAAGAAACTGTATAATGAAGATAAATTTATTGAAGAGGTTACAGAGCAACTGTATGACGAGAAGGCAGAGCAATTTCTTGCCGATCGTTTTGTAATTGGCACCTGCCCTAAATGTGGCAATGAAGAAGCGTATGGTGACCAGTGCGAAAGATGCGGATCGTCTCTTAATGCGACCGACCTTATCAATCCAAAATCTACAATTACAGGTTCTAAACCGGTATTAAAATCAACAAAACACTGGTTCCTTCCGTTAGACCGCTATGATGCATTTTTACGCGAATGGATACTGGAAGGCCATAAAAATGACTGGAAGCCTAATGTTTTCGGACAGGTAAAATCATGGCTGGACGACGGACTTAAACCCCGTGCCGTAACCCGTGACCTTGACTGGGGTATTCCTGTTCCTGTAGCGGGAGCTGAAGGAAAAGTACTTTACGTATGGTTTGATGCGCCTATCGGCTATATCTCATCCACTAAAGAATGGGCACTTCGTGAAGGTAAAGACTGGGAACCGTACTGGAAAAGTGACGATACCAAACTGGTTCACTTTATAGGTAAAGATAATATTGTTTTCCATTGCGTTATATTCCCTGCAATGCTTAAAGCAGAGGGATCTTACATACTGCCGGACAATGTTCCTGCAAACGAGTTTCTAAACCTTGAAGGCAACAAGCTGTCTACATCTAAAAACTGGGCTGTCTGGTTGCATGAATACCTTGAAGATTTTCCTGGCAAACAGGATGTATTGCGTTATGCCTTAACATCTAACGCGCCGGAAACAAAAGACAACGACTTTACATGGAAAGATTTCCAGGCAAGAAACAATAATGAGCTGGTAGCTATCTTCGGTAACTTTATTAACCGTGTGGTAGTGCTTACAAACAAATATTACGAAGGTGCTGTACCTCAACCCAATGCTTTTAGCGATGTAGATGAGGCTACACTTACCGAAATGCGTGCATACCCTGCGGTTATAGCATCTTCTGTAGAGCGTTACCGTTTTAGGGAAGCACTAACAGAACTTATGAACCTTGCCCGCCTTGGTAACAAATACCTAGCAGACGAAGAGCCGTGGAAGGTTATCAAAGAAGATGCTGCTAGGGTACAAACACAAATGTATGTAGCCCTGCAAATCGCTACTGCGCTATCTGTACTTTCTGAGCCATTCCTTCCGTTTACTGCTGCTAAGCTTAAAACCATGCTCGGAATAAGCGAGGGTACTTTATCATGGAATGACATTACACTTAAAGAAAACCTTCTTCCGGCAGGAAGCCAGATAGGCCAGGCCGAACTGCTTTTTGCTAAGATTGAAGACGAAGAGATACAAAAACAGGTAGAGCGCCTTGAGGCTACCAAAACTGCAAACATTGCAGAGAACAAAAAGGCAGAGCCGCAAAAAGACCTTATAACGTATGAGGACTTCTCGAAAATGGATATCCGTACCGGAACTATTATAGAGGCCGAGAAAATGCCAAAAGCAAACAAGCTTTTAGTATTAAAGGTAGATACAGGTATTGATGTGCGTACTATAGTTTCGGGTATTGCAGAAAGCTTTACGCCCGAAGAAGTAGTTGGTAAACGCGTTACCGTACTGGTTAACCTTGCTCCCCGTAACCTTCGTGGTGTAGAGAGCCAGGGAATGATACTTATGACACAAAACGCCGAAGGAAAACTGGTATTTATTAATCCTAATACCGACGGTGTTGGTAATGGCGAAGTGATCAGCTAAAAAAGTTAAAAGACTTATTTATACAACAGCCGTACTTTTTAAGTACGGCTGTTTTTTTATTACTCCACTATTAGCTTATAGCCTTTACCATGAATATTTATTATCTGGATGGATGGTTCGTCTTTAAACTTTTTACGCAGTTTAGATATAAACATATCCAGACTCCTGCCCACAATCACGCCTTCATCTTCCCAAACTTCTTTTTGCAGGCGTTCGCGGGTTACTTCTTTATTAATGTTTTGGGCGAAGATGGTTAGCACCCTGGCCTCTTTTGCTGTAAGGGGTATATTTTCCCCTCTTACAGTAAGCTTCTGAAGCGAAGGATAATAGTTCACCTCACCAATTTTTAAATAATCATCTGCCTTATCACTATTTTTAGTATTCACAGAAGTATACTTCTTTTTATTGTAAAATTGCCAGCCTACTACTAAAAATAGCGGCAACATACCTGCCGACAGCCATGCAATATTTGATTGATGTGTAAAACTTATGGTTATGTAGTACCTTGCTTTAGGTAACGAGCGTGCCAAACAAGGAGGGCTTTCACCATTTTCCAAAGGCATACTATACGCATAGTGTATATTATCTTTGTAGTCGCGCACGTTTACAATATAACTTTCAGGAAGCAGCCCCAGTTTTTCTTCCGCCTTAAGTATGTTTACAAGTGTATCGGGGTTAAGTGTAAACGGCTTTTCAAAATGTATCTCAAATGTATTATCTGAAACTTTTTTTACAGGAAGCACTCTCGATGTGCTATCTCTGCCTACTAATAACAACTTATGCCCTATCCTTCTAAAGGAAACTGTTTGCTGTTGTTCGGGAACTGTAAAAGCATCGGAAGCCATATAAACAAATATTGAAACCGTTACTGAAAAAAGAAGTATTGAGAAATATCTAAGCATGTTCAAAAATAGCAATTTGAATCACTTCATAGTATTCAAAATACAGATTTTACAATTGTTTACATTCGTTTTACAAGCTTTTACGCGCGCTGCAAAATGTGATATTTAGTTTTGCCTCATAATCTTAAATAAAATATGAAAGCAAAAATTTTCACCGCGACGCCTGCATGGCAAAATGGTATCGTTCTTATAAGGGTAGCGACAGGAATACTAATAATTATGTTCGGAAAAGAAATATTCGACGAAAAGCTAATGTTTGATTATGCAAAATTCCTGAAAGAGGGTCAATTTCCTGCACCATTATTTAGTGCTTATCTCGCTAAAATTATTGAATTGGGAGGAGGAATACTTTTAACACTTGGACTATTTACAAGGCTTATTGTGGTTCCGCTTATGATAACTATGGGGGTAATTATCTGGTATATGTCTGATGGAAACTTTTTTAACGGCGGAACAGCATCTAATTTCTTTTTACTTTTCCTGTTTTTCTTCTTTACCGGGCCAGGCACATATAGTCTTGACCATTTATTCTTCGATAGTAAAAAGCAAAATCAGGCAGTATAAAAAAGGCTCCCATTGGGAGCCTTTCGTTTAATCTATTTCTTTTATAAGAATGCTTTGGGCTTTTCTGGCTTTGGGCATATCAATCAGCCAGTCTTTTTCGGCATCACGGTAGCCTAATGGCAATAATATTATGCTTCGCAACCCTTTTTCGCGAAGCCCTAATAAAGCGTCCAAGGCATCAGGATCAAAACCTTCTATCGGTGTAGTGTCTACTTTCTCGGTGGCAGCAGCGGCAATAGCAAAACCAAAGGCAATATATGCCTGGCGTGCGGCATGCTGATAATTCAATTCGGCATCGCGGCCAATATAGGTGTTAAGCAAAAACTTACGGTACTCATCCCAACGTTCGCTAAAACCACGTACAGCATACATGCTCTCAAAAGCTTCATTAATACGCTCTGTAGTATAATCATCCCATGCAGTGAAAACCAACAAGTGAGAACAGTCTTTTATAACCGACTGGTTATTGCTTATAGGGAAAATCTTTTCCTTAAGCTCATCTGTTTTAACTATCAGAACCTCAAAAGGCTGAAGTCCGCTTGATGTTGGAGCCAGGTTAATGGCTTCAAGTATTGTTTCTATTTTGGTATCATCAACGGTAGTGCCGTTCATGGCTTTGGTGGCATAACGCCAGTTTAAATGTTCTAAAAATTCCATAATTCTAATTATTAAATACTATAGCCTGAGGACTACTGCCTCAACTTTACCGTGTCAGGCAGCAGTTTGCTAGATACACGGCAAAAATACGGCTATATACTTTTTAGTAGCTTATAAATATTCGTTAACTTTATAAGGATAACCACAAACAATAAGTATGGACACCAATACAAAACGCTTCTTAACTTTCATTGCCTTACTGTCGCTGCTGTTTATATTAGGCGATATTTTTGTATGGATAAACCTAACTAACCAATACACGAATCCGGCAACGTTAAGTAAAAGGTATCTTGAACAGTATCCATCGGCAGTGCGAAATGCTCAGGGTTTGGGTATATTGCCATTAATCCTGCTTGTATTTGCTTCTTTGGTATTTATACGATCGGTAAAAACCAACTTTTTTAAAGTAGTGGCCGCAACTATTGCAACAGTGCTGGCACTGGTTATCATCTGGAAGATGTACTATTTAATGTAAATGCTAATTATTATATTAGCTGCTATGAAATTATCTTTGCTGCCTACTCCTAAATTTTATTTAGTCCGCTAATGCTCCCAATAGCATATCATCCCATATACAAACACCCATTACCGGAAGGCCATCGCTTCCCAATGATTAAGTACGAACTGCTGCCCCAGCAATTATTGTACGAGGGAACGGCAGTACCCACCGACTTTCACGAACCCGGCATGCCCGATATGCAAAACATACTGGCAGTACACGACAAAACCTATGTTGATGAACTTATCAGCCTTACGCTGGATCCAAGGGCAGTTCGAAAAATTGGCTTCCCACTTTCGGCAGAGCTGGTAGAGCGCGAACTGCGTATTGCACAAGGCACAATCTGGGGCGTGCATCAGGCTATGCAACATGGCATTGCTTTCAACATAGCCGGAGGTACGCATCACGCCTATAGTAACCGCGGTGAAGCTTTCTGCCTGCTGAACGACCAGGCGATTGCCGCACAGTATCTCATCAACAACAAATTGGCAAAAAAGGTATTGATAGTAGATTTAGACGTGCATCAGGGTAATGGTACTGCCGAAATATTTACAGGTAATAATAATGTATTTACCTTCTCTATGCACGGCAAAAGCAATTATCCATTTAAGAAGGAAGTATCCGATCTTGATATTGCCCTACCCGATACTACCGGAGATGCCGAGTACCTGTCTATTCTTAAAGAAACACTCCAAAAACTAATTGACCGGCAAAAGCCCGATTTCATCTTTTACCTGAGTGGCGTTGATATACTCGATTCTGATAAGCTTGGCAAACTGGGCTGTTCGCTTAATGGCTGTAAACAACGCGATGAATTTGTCTTGTCATTAGCTCGCAAGCTGGAGATCCCGGTTCAATGCAGTATGGGTGGCGGCTACAGCCCAGATATTAAGGTTATCATCGAAGCACATGCCAACACATACAGAATTGCAAGGGGGTTGTATTAAAGGTTTTCTTTTGTCTTGAAACAAAATTTAAAGGCTTTCAATTTTTTATGCTAAGAATCAATCAACGTAAAAAAGCCCTCTCCGCCGGGAAAGCGGAAAAGGGCTAAAACCTCCTTACACCGGTTTTATTTACCTAAAAGCAGCACGTCACTAACAACAACTTCTGTAATGTAGCGCTTGTCTCCATTTTTGTCGTCGTAGCTGCGATGCGTCAGCTTGCCTTCTATGGCCAGCTCTTTACCCTTGGTTACATACTTTTCAATAATTTCGGCAGTTTTACCCCATGCGGTCACAGTGTGCCATTGGGTATCGGTTACGCGCTCGCCTTTGTCGTTTGTGTAGCTTTCATTGGTTGCCAAAACTAAACGGGCAAGTTTTTTACCGGCTTCAAATATTTTTATTTCAGGGTCGGCTCCTGCGTTTCCTATCAGCTGTACTTTGTTTTTTAATGCGTTCATGGCGTGTAGATTTAATGTTGTTATCGTTATATACTTTTCAAGCTGCTGCCGAATTACTATTGAAATTCAACATTGCAAAGTTGCGCCGGTTGCTATGATTTATCCGGTTAATAACTATTTATGGTCGGTTGTATTTATTTGTAAGCGTTTACAAACGGAAATTGCATCTGATAATCAAAAAATAACATAATTCTCTTTTAGAGTAGAAAAACATAAATTTTTCAGCTTTTCATATTGCATTCCAATCTTAACAACACCTTAACCCGTTGCAAACGTTTACAAACGGAATTGTTTTTGTATATTTATAAAAAAGACAATCAGATTTATGCAGGCAGAGATAAACAAAGTAGAGTTACGAAATTTAAGAATAGAAGATTATAAAGAACTGCGCGTTTCTATGCAGCATGCCTATAAGGATGTTGACCTTGATATGGACGAACCTTACTGGGCAGAGAAAGACATTCAGAGGCTTTTAAATATATTCCCCGAAGGTCAGCTTGTAGTGCTGGTAGATGACAAGGTGGTGGGCTCTGCCCTGTCGCTTATTGTAGACCATAAAAAGGCAACTACCAATCACACCTACGAGAAAATTACAGGAAACTATAGTTTTGACACCCACGATTACGATGGCGAAGTACTTTATGGTATAGACGTGTTTATCGATCCGGAATACAGGGGTCTACGCTTAGGCCGTCGTTTGTACGAAGCCCGTAAAGAACTTTGCGAACAGCTTAACCTGCGCTCTATAATTTTTGCAGGAAGGATGCCCGGCTTTGACGAACATGCCGACGACCTTACCCCAAAAGAATATATAGAAAAAGTACGCCTTAAAGAAATACACGACCCGGTACTGGCTTTTCAGCTGAGTAACGACTTTCACGTTATACGCGTTATGCGCAATTATCTGGAAGGCGATAAAAACTCGCAGGATTATGCGGTACTAATGGAGTGGAACAATATTTACTACGACAAAAGCCCGGTACTTATTAACACCCGTAAAAGCATTATACGTCTGGGATTAGTGCAATGGCAGATGCGTCCGCTTGCTAATGTGGAAGCACTATTTGAACAAGCTGAGTTTTTTATTGATGCTGTTTCGGGTTATGGTAGCGACTTTGCGCTTTTCCCGGAACTATTTATCGCTCCGCTAATGGCCGATTTTAACCACCTTAACGAAGCCGATGCCATTAGGGAAATTGCACGCTATAGCGAACCTATACGTAAGCGTTTTCAGGAAATGGCCATATCCTACAATATAAATATTATTACAGGCAGTATGCCAATGGTAGACGATGGCAACCTGTACAACGTTGGCTTTTTGTGCAAACGCGATGGTACATCAGAAATGTATACTAAAATTCACATTACTCCCAACGAGGTTAACTACTGGGGCATGGTAGGTGGTAACGAAATTCGTACATTTGACACCGATTGTGGAAAGATCGGTATCATGATATGCTACGATGTGGAGTTCCCTGAATTGTCGCGCCTTATGGCAGATGAAGGCATGGAGATTTTATTTGTACCTTTCTTAACAGATACTCAAAATGGTTATACCCGTGTTAGGCATTGTGCACAGGCTCGGGCTATAGAGAACGAGTGTTATGTGGCGATTGCGGGTTGTATTGGCAATCTACCGGGGGTTAACAACATGGATATTCAGTATGCGCAAACGGCAGTGTTTACGCCATCTGATTTTTCATTTCCAAGTAATGGTATTAAGGCAGAAGCTACGCCAAATACAGAGATGACCATTATTGTAGACGTAGATCTGGATTTACTTAAGGAACTACATGAATTTGGAAGTGTGCGTATATTAAAAGACCGCCGCCTTGACCTGTATAAATTAAAAGCCACAGCTAAATCTGAAACACCTGCAGACCCCAAAATTGAAGAAAAGGAAATTACAGCTACAGCAAAAGCACCACGAACAACGCTAAAAGCAAGTGCTGCAAAGCCACCAAAAATATCGGGTGCAAGCCCTGCAGCAGCTAAACCTGCTGCTAAAACCAGTACAAGAACTAAAAAGAGTTAGTAAGTTATGACACGTAACTGCCCCGAGTGCGGCGAAAAAATTGTAGGTCGCGAAGACAAGAAGTTTTGCAGCGATGCCTGCCGTAATGCCTGGAACAATAAAATAAACAAAGACAGCAATAATTTTATGCGCAACATTAATAACCGTTTGCGCAAAAATAACCGTATTTTAAGTGAAATTAATGTAGAAGGCAAAACCAAAACCACGAAATCTAAGCTTATGAGCAAGGGTTTCGACTTTGAATATTTTACCAACCTGCTTATCACTAAAACCGGAAACACTTACTACTTTGTGTACGAGCAGGGCTACATGCCTTTGGAAAACGACTATTATATACTGGTTAGAAAAGATATATCCTAATGCCACAAATATCTATCTTGGGCTGCGGATGGCTAGGCTTTCCGTTAGCAAAATCGTTACTTAAAAACGGATTCACCGTTAAGGGATCAACAACTTCAACCGAGAAGGTAGATGGGTTTAATTCAGCGGGTATCCTTCCGTTTTTAATTAGCCTTACGGCTGATGGAGCCGACGGTGATATTGAATCCTTTCTCCGCGAAAGCGATATACTTATTATTGATATTCCACCCAAATTAAGGGGAGAAAACAAAGAGAGTTTTACCGATAAGATAAAAATACTTATTCCTTATATTGAAACCGCAGGGATTAAAAACGTACTGTTTGTAAGCTCTACATCGGTATATTCAGATGATAACTCGGTTGTAACCGAAGAAACCCCGGCGGCACCTGAAACCGAAAGCGGTAAACAATTACTGGAATCAGAACAATTACTGCTACAAAATCCCAATTTTAAAACAACAGTGCTTCGCTTCGGTGGCTTGATAGGTGAAGACCGCCAGCCCGTAAAATTCCTTGCCGGTAGAGACAACCTTGAAAATCCTTACGGACCGGTAAATCTTATTCACCGTAATGACTGTATCCGAATTATTGAGAAGATCATTGAAAAAAATGCATGGGGAGAAATTTTTAACGGTGTACATCCCGACCATCCTACCCGCGAAGAATATTATACAAAAAAAGCATTATCGTTAGGGCTTCCTTCGCCAAAATTCAACCATAAAAAACCATCCAACGGAAAAGCAATAAGTGCTGAAAAAGTAATAAAGGTGTTGGGTTACAATTTTAAAGAGGCTCTGGGGCAAGACTTTTAAGTTATTCAAAGGTCTCGCCCGTCGGCCCACACACGTGAAGATTTTACGTGATAACCGGGTTTACACTGCCATGCCTGCAAATCTAGCAGAAAAACAAGGCCGGCAGCAGTACCAGGTTACTGAATGAAAACCGGATTTTAGATTTGATTGATTGGTACAAATCCGGCTTTCTATATGCTTATCTTAAGGTACTTGGGGACTAAAAGATCTGCTGTATTAACTATAACAAAGTAAGGAAAATCAAAATCCTGCCTGTTGCGGGTTTTCCGCACTTAACAAAATTTTAACAAATACAATTGACATCTTTTGTCGATTACATTTTAAAATTGGAAAATACAATTTGAGATTAGAATTGTACATTTTGAAATTAAAATAACGTAATAATATACGAAATATCCTTTAAGCTTTAGGATTGAAATGTAATTGATTTTGTTGTCTCTTACTAGTTTAATTGACGCTGTAAGATTTATTATAAATATTTATGAAGATTAATCAATTTTCAGTTTTATAAAATTTCATACCGGATTTATTTGATATATAGCCATTTTTGATTTTTAACAATTCATTATCAAAATATGTTTTACTTAAATCAGATAAATAAATAGTTAACAAATAACTATTGCTATTCTTCAATAGCAAATCGTACACATATTTTTCTCCCAAGAAAAAAACTTTTATACTAGTAACTTTTTTATTTTGGGATATCCGAACAATTCCCTCCTCATTACTTTCAAAAGAATTATTATCATCATTAAATGAGACAACAGCACCTTCAATTCTAATTTTATTTGCATCTTGAATTATAAGCTCTCCATTACTAGTTCTTAATTCTTCGACAGTCATACTATTTGTCAAATAGCTTTTTTCACTTTGTAAAAGTAATTTGTCACCCTTGTTAACCCATATTCCTTTACTTTGTGTATCTATAAGACCAATTTTATAGTTATACGTAAACGAGAAATCTTCACTTAGTTCGATTTTACCATAAAATTTTTGAGACCTCGTTTCGTATAAACCTTCCGGTCGATTTTCTTTAATTTTGTAGCTACTACAACCCAGTAATGACAGCAATATCAGGAAAAAGCACCTTTTCATATTTTAGTTTTTTATATAGATTGGACGCATTGCGCTTCCACCTTGCCGAAAAATTCAAAAGAATTTCTATAGTAGTATGTTGTTTCCCGGGATCTCAGCCGTCAAGTTACCGAAATTGTCGAATTGAAAATCATTAAATAAGAAATATCTTGTATAATATCCTAATTACATATAACCCTGTTTTCTTGCTTCGGCAATAAGAGCTTCGTCGTCGCCGGTTACATCCAGTATCTTTTTTGCTTTATACTTTCTTTTTTCTATGGCACTATCCGATAGCGGTATATATTTGCTAAGGTTTTTGTTTTTAATACCTTTAGAAAGTAGCATTATAATTTTAATATCAACATCGTCAAGAAGATTGCCTTTTTCTATTCGTTTAAGATAAGTTGATATAGTTTTAGAGTAATAAGTATTATTGGTAAGCACTGTTTTAAAACCATCAGCAAGTTCATCGGTATTGCAATCACTCTTGTTTATAAAGCCTTCCGGTTTTATACTATTAAGTATACCCGACATGATTTCCATTTCTTTATGCATGGTCATCATAATAATTTTGCATGCAGGCATAGTCTGCCTTAACAGCAAAGCCATATCCTGCCCCGTATAAAGCTGCTTTTCCGGAAAATCCGGTATACTATAATCCACAATAGCAATATCAAATGGGTTTGCCTTGCGGCTTTCTATAATTTCATATCCGGACTTACAATCATTTGCTTTAGTAAAATTAAGCTCCTGATCGTAATCCAATAACCTAAATATAGAATGATACCCTTCTAATACAACCATATGGTCGTCTATACCCAATACGTTTAAACCTTTTGCCAATACCTCCATTTATTATTCGCCAAAAATAATACCGAAACTTTCAATTGTGGTTACGGGAAACCTCATTTACAGTAAATTAATATAAAAATAAAAAAACCTGCGACATAAATCGCAGGTTTTAAAGATATTATTTATTGATAGCCAAAAGCTTACCAGATCTTAACACGTTTATCGGGAGAAACATACATTCCATCACCCGGTTTAATATTAAATGCATCGTAAAATGCATCAACATTTTGTAGCGGCACATACGCCCTGTACATACCCGGAGAGTGCGGATCTGTTTTTACCTGGTTCTTAACAGCTTCATCCCTTGCTTTGGTTCTCCATATGGTTGCCCATGAAATAAAGAAACGCTGCTCAGGCGTATAACCATCAATTAATCCGGGGTTACCATTTTGTTTAAGGTAAAGCTGAAGTCCGTCGTATGCAGCGTTAACGCCACCAAGGTCGCCAATGTTTTCGCCAAGTGTAAATTTACCATCTACATAAATACCCGGTAGTGGCTGTAGCGCACTGTACTGATCGGCAAGGTTGCCGCCAAGGCCTGTAAATTTCTCAAGATCTTCATCACTCCACCAGTTTACAAGGTTACCTTCTGCATTGTAACGTGATCCTGAATCATCAAAACCATGCGATATTTCATGGCCTATAACTGCACCAATTCCACCGTAGTTAACAGCCTCATCGGCTTTATAGTCATAAAATGGCGGCTGAAGGATAGCAGCAGGAAAAACAATTTCGTTGTAAGACGGATTAAAATAAGCATTAACTGTTTGCGGAGACATACCCCACTCTGTTTTATCTACAGGTTTGTACAGCTTATCAAGATCATCTTTAAAGCTCCATTTTGTAACGTTTTGCATGTTGCTAAAGAAGGTACCACCCTCGGCAGGGCTTTGTAGTGTAAGTGCAGAATAGTCTTTCCATTTATCAGGATAGCCAATCTTTACATTAAGCTTGCGCAGTTTAGTTACCGCATTTTCCCTTGTAGATTTTGCCATCCACGGCAGGCGGTTAATTCGGTTTTCAAAAGCCTGCATTACATTTTTAATCATTGCTTCGGCTTTGGCCTTAGCCTCTGCAGGGAATTTTTTCTCTACATAAAGTTTTCCTAATGCCTCACCCACAGTACCGTTTATAGTCTGAAGTGCATTTTTATCGCGGGTTTCTTCTTTTAGCGCACCTCTAAGGGTTTTGCTGTAAAACTCCCAGTTAGCAGTTTCTATATCGGTAGAAAGCAGGTCTGACGAATGGTTTAAAACCGTCCATTTCATGTAGGCTTTCCACTCGTCTACTTTGTTTGCTTTAAGCATTTGCTCAAAAGCCTCCATATATTTTGGCTGCGAAACGTTTAATGAATCGGTAGCCTTAAATTTTATACCTATACCGTTAAAATAAGTTACCCAGTTGATAGATGGTGTAAGCTTCTGAAGATCGGCAACAGTCATAAAGTTATAAGTCTTTCTCCTGTCACGGCGCTCAACCCTGTCAAGTCTTGGTTGTGCCATAGCCGTTTCGAGTGCAAGTATGCTGTTAGCCTGCTTAAGCGCATCGGCATCTTTATAGCCTAAATATTTAAGCATGCGTGCTACGTGCTTAACATAAAGCTCGCGCTTTTCTTTACTGTCGGCATCGTCAGAAACATAATAATCCCTGTCCGGTAAACCAAGGCTTCCGGGACCAATGTTTACAATATTCCTGTTACTGTCTTTTGCATCGGCACCAATGCCCATACCAAAGAAGCCGATACCCCCTTGTGGCTCCATTTCTATAAGCAGCTTTTCAAGGTCTTTAGCATTTTTTACCTTGTCTATTTTAGCAAGGTAAGGTTTAAGCGGAGCAATACCCTGCTTGTTTCTTGACACGGTATCCATTATGGTTTTATACAGGTTGGCTGCTTTACCCTGGTCTGATGTAGATTTCAGGTTTTTATTAGCCGCTGCTTCCTTAAGAATAGCAAGAGCATCATTATTGGTGTTTTCGCGAAGTTCATCAAAACTTCCCCAACGGGTTTTATCCGATGGAATCTGGGTATTATCTACCCACGTACCGTTTACATATCTAAAGAAATCATCGCCCGGCTTTACTTTCTTATCCATATAAGAAACATTAATGCCCGGTTTCTCCTGAGCATTCGCCGTTTGTACATTGCAAACTGTTCCACCCAGCACAAGTGCTGCAGCGGCATATTTTGCATTGAAAGGTATTTTCATATAATTCGTGTTTTAATCGTGTAGCTTACAAAAATATAAAGTTAGGCTATATAAGAAGGGGTAAATCTGTTAAATATGCAGAAATACTCTTCGTAAAGCACATTAGGATGCTATTACTTTATTTTTATAAGCCGTTGTTTCTTAATTTTGCAAAAACTATTCCCAATGTTACAATTCTTCAAAAAATATAAGATCTTTTTTATCGTGCTTATTATTCTATCGGCAGGTATCCTCTTTCTTTTTAATGGTGCGCTTACTCCGAAAAAACAGCTTAAAGTGTATAGCCCGGCAGACGTTAACCCAGAACTGGTAGACAGCACGGTACAATATGTTGCCAAAAATCACAAAATAGCCGATTTTGCCTTTACCAACCAAAACGGAAAAACCATTACACAGGACGACTACAAAGAAAAGATTTATGTAGCCGATTTCTTTTTTACCACCTGCCCTACCATCTGCCCTATAATGACAACCAATATGGAGTGGCTGCAAAGCCAGATTAAAGACAACCCGAAAGTAATGCTATTATCACACTCTGTAACCCCGGATATCGATACCGTTCCTGTACTTAAAGAATATGCTAAAAAGAAAGGTGTTATAGACAGTAAATGGAACCTGGTTACCGGGAAGAAAGAAGACATTTATTACATCGCCCGTAAATCGTACCTGGCCGTTAAAACCACAAGCTCTAAGGAGTTATACGACATGGTGCATACCGAAAACTTTATACTTGTAGATGCAAAAGGCCGTATACGCGGTTTTTATAATGGTACCAACCTTGATAAAGAGGTGGAAGGTGAAAAAAATGTTAAGCAGCTTCTGGATGATATTAAATGGTTATCAGCCAATGAAAACTAGGAGGGTTTGAATATTAATTCATACTTTTGCAATCTAAATTCATTCTAAATAGCATTGAAAACCACTCTTGCAGGGCTTAAAAAAGGCCAAAAAGCCATAATTACCGATCTAAATATCGATGCGGTTCCGTTAAAGCTTCTTGAAATGGGATGCCTGCCCGGCAACACTGTGGAACTCTTACAGGTAGCCCCTATGGGCGACCCTATTTACATCAACGTTAATGAAAGCCATGTGGCCATACGGCTGGAAACTGCCGCAGAAATTGACGTTGAACTTATACCATAACTACCCGCATGGCAGCTCACAATCTTTTAAACATAAAAATTGCACTTATTGGTAACCCTAATACCGGAAAGACCTCGGTTTTTAACCAGCTTACGGGCCTTAACCAACAGGTGGGCAACTACCCCGGTATTACAGTAGAGCGTAAAATAGGCTCATGCAAACTGCCTAATGGCACAAAGGGCACTGTTATGGATCTTCCCGGAACCTACAGCCTTAACGCCAGCTCTATGGATGAGAATGTGGTTATAGAACTGCTTTTAAATAAAAATGACAAAGATTATCCCGATGTTGCCGTCGTAGTTACAGATGTAGAAAATCTTAAACGTAACCTGCTGCTTTTTACCCAGATAAAAGACCTTGAACTACCTACCATACTTGTTATCAATATGAGCGACAGGATGGATCGCAAAGGCATCTCGTTAGATATACCTTATCTTGAACGCCTGCTTAAAACACGTATAGCACTTGTAAGTTCGCGTAAAGGCACCGGTATTGAAGACATTAAAGAACTAATAGTTAATTATGGCACACTTCCTACAGAGCCATGCCTTAATGCTTCCAGCATAGATACCGACTATTTTAACGGACTGCGAAAAGCATTTCCAAACCATTTACTGTATAAGCTTTGGCTCGTAATCACGCAGGATGTTAATTTTGGACAGCTGGAACGTAAAGAAATTGAAAACAACAGTTCTTTCGCTAAGACCAAGGCCGACCTGAAACGTATGCAGCAGAAGGAAACTATTAAGCGATACCAGTTTATTAATGACGTGCTTAAAGAAGGGCAAACCGTTGATAACAGTAAAGCGAATGACCTGCGTGCAAAGCTAGACCGTGTACTTACCCATAAGGTATTTGGCTACATTATTTTCTTTGGAATACTGATGCTTATATTCCAGTCGATATTTTCATGGTCCAGCATACCTATGGATTTTATCGATGAGAGTTTTGCTTCACTCGCAAGCTATACCGAAACCCATTTACCACCGGGTAAACTAACCGACCTTATTTCCCAGGGTATCATTCCGGGTATTGGTGGTGTGGTTATATTTATTCCGCAAATTGCATTTTTATTCCTCTTTATATCCGTCCTTGAAGAAAGCGGCTACATGAGCCGTGTAGTATTTTTAATGGATAAGATAATGAAACGCTTTGGCCTTAGCGGTAAGAGTGTGGTTCCGTTAATATCGGGTACTGCATGTGCTATCCCGGCTATTATGGCGGCGCGAAACATAGAGAACTGGCGCGAAAGGCTAATTACTATTTTAGTAACGCCATTTACTACCTGTTCTGCAAGGCTTCCCGTTTACACAATATTAATATCACTTATCATTCCGGAGAAAATGGTGTTGGGCGTTTTCAACCTTCAGGGGCTAACGCTTATGCTGCTGTACCTTTTAGGTTTCGGAGGCGCATTGCTTTCGGCTTGGATATTAAACAAGATACTTAAAATAAAGCATAAGAGTTTTTTTGTGGCAGAAATGCCAAACTACAAACTTCCGCTGTTTAAGAATGTAGGGCTTAATGTGCTAGAAAAAACAAAAGCATTTGTATATGGTGCGGGTAAAATAATACTGGCATTGTCTATCATCATCTGGTTCTTAGGATCGCATGGCCCGGGTGAAGGCTTTAAAAATGCGGAAGAAATTATCTCTCATCAACCGGAAAACAAATCGCTGCCGGAAAATGAACTGAATGATAAAATTACATCATACCAATTAGAAAACTCTTACATAGGTATTATGGGTAAAAGTATTGAGCCTGTAATTCGCCCATTGGGTTACGACTGGAAAATCGGTATTGCCATAGTATCATCATTCGCTGCACGTGAAGTATTTGTAGGAACTCTTGCTACCATCTATAATATTGGCAGCAGTGGGGAAGACGAAGCCACTATTAAACAGCGTATGAATGCTGAAATTGATCCACTTACCGGAAAAAAAGTATTCAATTTTGCAACCGGGGTATCATTATTGCTGTTCTATGCTTTTGCAATGCAGTGCATAAGTACGCTGGCTATTACAAAAAAAGAGACCAATTCATGGAAATGGCCTCTTATACAGTTAATAGGAATGAGCGGTTTTGCTTATGTGGTATCGCTGATTACCTATCAGCTTTTAAAATAATATCATGGATATACAAAGCATACTAGTATACATAATCGTAGGCGGCGCAGTAGCTTTTTTAATAAAGAAATACTTCTTTAAAAAGAAAAAGTCTGGCGATTGCGGCCCTGATTGTGGGTGTAGTTAAATCTTACTTATCTGTAAACCTTTTTTCAATCCTTAATAATAAGCACCGGGATAGTAACCTTATGGCGAACAGCATCAACAGTTGTACCAAAAATGAGGTCTTTTATCCAGTTATGTCCATGAGCTCCCAGGATAAGGATATCAAAATTACCGGCTTCGTTTACAATTTTAGGTATTTGCTTTTTGGGGCTTCCAAAACTAAGCTGAGTGTTTATGGTATAGCCTTTTTCTTCTAATGCCAGTTTGTATTTAGAAAGGTAATCTTTATCGGATGCAGTTTCATGATCGCTTGCCAGATCGCCGTGCAGCATAGCCCCAACGGTTTCAACAACATGTATAAGGGTATACGTAGCATCTTTACCACCAAGCTGCATAGCACTTGCAACACTTTTTACATCGGCTTTAGAAAAATCTAACGCAATGGCGATATTGTTGTAAACTATCTTACCCGATTGCTCCTGAACAATAACTTCATCGATATGTGGCACATGAGGTACTTCTGCCCTGCCCTTTCTAACAAACGGATTGATGATGATATACAACAACACCCCTCCTGCTATAAAAGCAATTGGTATTACCGTAAGCCATATCCATAGAGGATTCTCAGATGCCGCAAGCCAGCTGCCTATCTCGTCGTAAACCAGTTTTGCATTAAGCGAAACAATAACAAGGGCAATAACCCACGCCGATATTTTAGTGAATTTACCTATAGTAAACTCATTCATCTTGCTCTTGTCGCTCACAAAATGGATAAGCGGAATAATAGCAAAGCCCAATTGAAGGCTCAATACTACCTGGCTGAAAACCAATAGCTCTCCGGTAGATTCTTCCCCAAAATATAAGATTGTAAAAAAGGCCGGAGCAATGGCTATTAACCGTGTAATAATACGGCGCACCCAGGGTTGTATACGCAGGTTAAGGTAACCCTCCATAACTATTTGTCCGGCAAGTGTACCTGTAATGGTAGAACTTTGCCCCGCGGCAATTAACGCCAGCGCAAACAGCGTCGCCGCCCAACCCGATCCTAACATAGGGGCAAGCAGTTGGTGGGCATCCTGAATATCGGCAACATCGTGCCTTCCGGCAGTATAGAAAGTAGCTGCGGCTAATATTAATATGGCAGCATTGACAAAAAATGCCATATTAAGCGCAATAATAGAATCTATAAAATTATAGCGTATAGCCTGCTTTATACCCTTAAATGTACGGTCGAATTTACGTGTCTGTACCAAAGATGAATGCAGGTAGAGATTATGTGGCATAACCGTAGCGCCTATAATACCAATAGCAATATACAATGCTGCATCGCTTGGAATGGACGGAATAAGCCCTTTCGCCACCTCTCCCATATCGGGTTGTGCAAAGAACATCTCTGCCATGAACGATAGGCCGATGATAGCTATAAGGCCTATGATAAACGCTTCCATTTTTTTGATACCCTTATTCATCAGGAACAACAGAAGGAAGGTGTCAAACATTGTGATACCCACACCCCATAATAAAGGCAGGTCGAACAACAATTTTAAACCGATAGCCATACCCAGTACCTCTGCAAGGTCGCAGGCAGCAATGGCAATTTCGGCAAGGCCATATAAAAAGTAATTGATTCCTTTTGAATAAGTCTCGCGCGATGCCTGGGCTAAATCCCTACGGCTAACTATTCCCAGACGGGCACTAAGACTTTGCAATAGCAACGCCATAATATTACTCATAAGCAATACCCACAGCAGCGAGTAACCAAACTGGCTACCTCCGGCAATATCGGTTGCCCAGTTTCCGGGGTCCATATAACCAACACTTATCATATAGGCAGGGCCAAAAAAGGCCAGCACTTTTTTCCAGACTGAGGTATTTTGCCCTACAGCTACCGACTCGTGAACTTCTTCCAGCGAATGGCTATTTCGGTTTTGCATAATTATACAGATTTAACGAACAGGTTGGCCGCTATCTTGTTAGACACCGTTACCTGCTTGTCGCCAAGCTTAATGGTTAAGGACATATCAAAATCTTCTTTGCTGATAACTTCTATGGCAGAACCAAGTGCTATCTGCTGTTTGTCTAAGTATTGTAAAAATGCCGAAGAGCTATCTTTAACCCCTACACATATTACTTTTTTGCCAACAATCATTTCAGAAAGCAACTTCTTATCTACATTGGCAATTTTTCCATTACGGTCGGGTATTGGGTCACCATGCGGGTCTTCGGTAGGGAAATCTAAGAACTCTTCCAGTTTATCCGTTAACTTTTCACTTTTAATATGTTCCAGTTGTTCGGCAACATCATGTACCTCGTCCCACGAAAAATCGAGCTTTTCTACCAGAAAAACTTCCCAAAGGCGGTGTTTGCGCACAATCATCAATGCCATAAAACGGCCTTCATCAGTCAATGAAACGCCTTGGTATTTTTTATAGATCACCAGGTTTTTGTCGGCAAGTTTTTGAACCATATCGGTAACCGATGACGGCTTACTCTCCATTACATTGGCGATGGCATTTGTGGTAATTCCTTTAGTCTGGTTAAGGGAAAGATGGTATATAACTTTAAGGTAATTCTCTTCAGAGTAGGTCATTCTCAGCATTATAATAATAACAAATATACGCTAATTTGATTAGAGTAAAAACTTTTTTAGGCAAGGCTAAATATTTAAAGTTTTATTAACAGGACAATTACCTATTTTTGATAGTGAATGAAACATTATAACTACATATTTGCAGGTGCCGGACTGGCTTCGTTAATGACAGTATACCGTATGGTGCAGTCGGGTAAATTTGAGGATAAGTCGATACTCCTAATAGATCCTGAAATCAAACAGGCTAACGACAGGACCTGGTGTTTTTGGCAGAAAGGCGAAGGATATTGGGACACAATATTATTCAAACAGTGGAATACTGCCGTATTTGCAAACGAGAAATTCAGTAACGATCTTGACTTTGATGGTTACACCTACAAAATGATTCGCGGTGCAGATTTTTACAGCTATGTACAGTCAGAACTTAAAAAGTATCCGAACGTAGCGTTCGTTCAGCAGAAAGTAATTGATTTTGCAGATTCCGGTTTTAATGTGCTTGTAAAAACAGGAACCGAAAATTATACCTGCAATAAGCTCTTTAATAGCATATACAACCCTGCAATTCCTGCATCGCAAACAAAATACCCGCTATTACAGCAGCATTTTATTGGTTGGCATGTAAAGACAACCAAACCTGTATTTAAAGCTGACAAGCCCACCTTCATGGATTTTAGCATTAAGCAAAAAGGAAACACCCGTTTTATGTATGTGTTGCCATTTAGTGCTACGGAAGCTATCGTAGAGTATACATTATTTTCGAAGGATCTTTTGGCAGATGCCGAATACGAACAGGCTATTGAGGAATACCTGAAAAATCTGGGCGTAGATAGTTACGAGATTGTAGACGAAGAAAGAGGAAGTATACCCATGACATCCTTCCCTTTCTGGAAAAACAACACGGAAAACATAATCAATATTGGTTCTGCCGGCGGATGGACGAAAGCCAGCACAGGTTATACTTTTAGGCATGCCGATAAAAAATCGAAAGCACTGGTGCATTTCCTGCAAACTCAGGATGATTTTACCACTTTTCATAAAAAGAATAAGTTTTGGTTTTACGACCTGCTGCTTTTGGATATACTGGCACGCACCAACCAAAAAGGATCGGCTATTTTCTCGTCGATGTTTAAAGGCGGCAAGGCGGCACCTATCTTTAAATTCCTGGATGAAGAAACTACATTTTCTGAAGATCTGGGCGTTATATCCAAATGCCCGAAAGGATTATTTATTGCAGCGCTGTTTCGCCGGATAGGCAATCTGTAACAAAAAAGTTTGCGGTTTTATGTTTGGCATAAAAAATGCGTATCTTTGTAGCAGTTAATTAACTTATTAAAGAATACTATACTATGTATCCAGAAGAATTAGTAAAGCCAATGCGCGCAGAGCTTTCTGACGCTGGTTTTGAAGACCTATATACAGCCGATGCGGTAAAAGATGCAATATCTAAAGAAGGAACTACACTTGTAGTAGTAAATTCTGTGTGCGGATGTGCAGCACGTAACGCAAGGCCGGGTGCTAAAATGAGCTTAGACAACGCAAAAAAACCTGATCATCTTATCACGGTATTTGCGGGTGTTGATAAAGACGCGGTAGACGAGGCAAGGGCAAATATGTTCCCTTTCCCTCCATCATCTCCAAGTATGGCATTATTTAAAAATGGTGAACTTGTGCACATGCTTGAGCGTCACCACATTGAAGGAAGACCTGCCGATATGATCGCAGAGAACCTAAAAGATGCTTACGACGAGTTTTGCTAAACCGCAAACAACAAAATGATAAAAGCCACGCCCACAAGCGTGGCTTTATTTTTAGGGTACTATGCAGGCATACTAAAACTTTTTAGTATTAACAAAAAAGGCACTACTTTTACGCGAATTTTTAGCAACATACATGGAAAAGATATTATCCTATCCCTTATCCATAATTTATTATATAGTATTCCTACTGTTCCTTTTAATCTTTCATCCGGTACAGTGGATATGCTTTAATTTGTTTGGTTACCAGGCTCATAAAAAAAGTGTAGACTTTCTAAATGCGTGTCTTATAAGAACATCGCTTATACTATTTACTACGTATAAGATTGAAGGCCGTGAAAAAATACCTGCAGGTGTACCGCTTATTATAGTGGCAAATCACCAAAGCATGAACGACATACCGCCGATTATCTGGTTTATGCGTAAATTTCACCCTAAATTTATCAGTAAGAAAGAATTAGGGAAAGGAATACCTAGTGTGTCATACAATTTAAGGCATGGTGGTTCCGTTTTAATAGACAGGAAAGATCCTAAACAGGCACTGCCGGCAATTAAAGGCATGGCCGAATACATACAAAAGCACAATCGCTCTACCGTAATCTTCCCCGAAGGTACCCGAAGCAAGACCGGAGTTCCTAAGAAGTTTAGTGAAAACGGACTTAAAATACTTTGCAAATTCGCCCCTTCTGCGTACATTGTACCTATTAGTATAAACAATTCGTGGAGGCTTGACCGTTTTGGCAAGTTCCCGTTAGGTTTGGGCAATCGTTTAACTTTTACAATACAGGAACCTTTTGCCATCAAAAATATTCCTTTTGAAGAAGTGATGGAGAGAACAGAGAATGCAGTAATACAAGGAATAAAAAATTAGAAACTATGTCTACAAAAAATGTTCGCCTGGAAGTAATGCAGCTCCTGGAAAAGAATATCGATTCTTTTGTTGAGAACTACCTTATACCGGTCGAAAACATCTGGCAGCCAAGCGACCTGCTGCCTGACTCCCAAAATGAAAATTTCTTTGAGGAGGTTAGAGAACTGCGCGAAATAGCTAAAGACCTGCCTTATGATTTCTGGGTGGTACTTATTGGCGATACAATTACTGAAGAGGCTTTGCCTACATACGAATCATGGCTAATGGACGTGGAAGGTGTTAACCAGATAGACAATGGCGGAAATGGCTGGTCTAAATGGGTTCGCAACTGGACAGGCGAAGAAAACCGCCACGGCGACCTGCTAAATAAATATCTTTACCTGTCTGGACGTATTAACATGCGCGAGGTAGAGATTACTACACAATACTTAATTAACGATGGTTTTGATATTGGCACCGACCGTGACCCGTACAAAAACTTTGTATATACAAGCTTCCAGGAGCTTGCTACTTATGTGTCGCACAACCGTGTTTCGCAAATTGCAAAACAGTACGGCGACAAGAAACTATCTAAGATGTGTAAGCTTATTGCGGGCGACGAGATGCGTCACCACCATGCTTACAGCGAATTCGTAAACCGTATTTTCCAGGTAGATCCAAGCGAAATGATGCTGGCTTTCCAGTACATGATGAAGCAAAAGATTGTTATGCCTGCACACTTCCTTAGGGAATCAGGACAGAAAATAGGCGAAGCTTTTGAGCAATTCTCTGATTCTGCACAGCGTATTGGTGTTTACACCGCTCACGATTATGTAGACATTCTTAGAAAGCTTATTGACAAATGGCAGATAGACAAGATCAACGGCCTTACGTCTGAAGCAGAAAAAGCACGTGATTTCCTTATGAAGCTTCCGGACAGGATGGCAAGGATCTCTGAGAGACTTGTTATCCCCGAAGAATCACACATATTTAAATGGGTTACACCTGCCCTTATAAAATAACTTGAAGCCGCTTACTAAGCGGCTTTTTTGTTTTTAAGTCTGCGCACAAATTACACGAATCTCCACAAATCTTTTCATAGATAGTACAGAGCATTGCTACATAAAAGCCTTTGAAAAGTTTAAATCCTTGATGTAAATTTCACATAAATCATTTGTGGAAATTGGTGTAATTCGTGGCTAAAAACTAAATTTACATTATGAACAACCTAATCGAAATTACCAAAGCTTTTGTAAAAGCACAGTTGGCACACGCCGAAGGCGGCCACGACTGGTTTCACATAGAACGTGTATATAACAACGCTATGCTTATTGCAAAGGGTGAAGACTGTAACCTTGAAATTGTTCAGTTAGGTGCGCTGCTACACGATATTGCAGACAGCAAATTTCATAACGGTGATGAAACTGTGGGTCCATCTATGGCGTGGCAGTTTTTATCGGCGCAGAATGTGCCCGAGGATATAATTATACACGTGGTAAATATCATTGAAAACATCTCTTTTAAAGGTGGCAACCACGACATGAAATTCCATTCTCTGGAACTGGATATCGTTCAGGATGCCGACAGGCTCGATGCGCTTGGCGCTATTGGCATTGCACGTACCTTTAATTATGGCGGCTTTAAAAACAGGGCGTTGTATGATCCGTCGATTGCGCCTAACCTCAACATGACCAAAGAGGAATATAAGGCTACAACTGCCCCTACCCTTAACCACTTTTACGAAAAACTATTACTACTTAAGGACCGTATGAATACCCCAACCGGAAAAACCATCGCCGAAGACCGCCATAAGTATATGGAAGGCTTCCTGTCGCAGTTTTATGCCGAATGGGATGGCGAGAAATAATACTGCATCACATCAAAAGTAGTATCATAAATCGTTTTCTTTCTAACCCTTGCCAATAGCCAGGCAAGGAAACTCATTACAAAAATATCTTTAGGGCCTTTTTGTGCCTGAGCCATAAACTGCTCTACCATTGCGGCGAACTTAGGTGTTGTGGCTATTTCGGGCTTTAGCACATAGCGCTCAATCAAGGCAAGGTACTGAAGCACTCTTTCTTCGTTTACAGATAGCAGGTATTTTTTGTATCTACGCTTAAAACTTTTAATCCGCGAAAGGGAAAGTTCTATATTTTCCTGTTGGGTATGCAGCAGAATTTCTACCAGGCACTTTTTAATAGCCCAGTCCATACCCATTTTCTTTTCGTACCAGCTATCAGAATGTCCAAGCTTTATCATTTCTTTTGCAGCCGATCTTCCGTCATCGTGCTGAAGATAAAACACTATAAGCGCAAGGCGAAGATCGTTTACATCTATAGCATCGGCTTTTTTATGCTGTGCCAAGGCTTTTTCAGCAGTGTCAATGCCCTTCCCTGGATTCCCTGAATAATTCTCTACCAACGACTTTAGCAGAAAATACCGCAAGCAAAAACGGTTGTAATATTTACCATTCTGCTTTTGCAACTGAATGCTCATTTTTTCCAAATATCCTGTTGCTTCGGTAAACTGCCCGCTCCTGAAATGAAAGTTCGCCATAAAATACAATATGTAAATATGGTAATACAGATGCCGTCCGGCCAATTCTTCCCTGCCTGTTATAAATGCATAACTCTTGGTAACAAATGGTGTAATAAGCGCATAATCGCTATTGATGGAGGCATATTCATTGGCAATAAACAATATCTGGTACAGCGATTTAAACGTTAACGCCTGCTTCAGCGAAATGCCATTGGCCTCTATAGTATTTTTTATAAGTGCCTGAAAATCTACTATTCTCCCCTCGTGATATATAGCTGCAAGTTCGCGCCTTAAAAGCGCATACCCCAGGTTAAGCTGTTCCTCATGATTTAATTTATGCCTGTTATCTTTAAACTTTTGTACCACTTCATCTAACGGAAGTGCGAGATTAAGATGCGCGAATTGTATCTGGGTATGATAAATTTCGTTAAGCAGGCTAAAGTGTTCCAATCCATCGGCAATGGTTTCGGCTTTCGCAAGGCATTTGTAGGCAGCTTTGGTAAGCTTATACTCAAAGAAAAGGCGGCTTACAACCAACAACCGCAATACGGCATGCTCTTCTGACGTATCATTCTCAAAAGTGCGGTTCGCCATAAATTCTACAAGGCTGTCGTAAAGCCTTTTTCGAAGCGCGTAATAGGCATCGGCACTTTTTTTATCGGAAAATGGTTTTATTTCAACATTTATATCGTCAGTTTTTATAGAATTAAGCAAGTCTATATTACCTACATCTTTACGTTTGTTCTTTTTAGACAAATAAGCCGTAAAAGCTCTTATATCATCATTATTCATAAGATTTACAACCTCCTGAAGTGCATTCATAATAGCCTTGTTTAAGATTATAAATATATAAAATATCATTTTTATATCATCAGTTTTTTTAATAATCTGATTTTTACCGCTTTTGTTTTTAGCGGAGATTTGCCTTATAATTTTAAAACAACAATCATGGAACCGCTAAAAATAAATGATGAAAACAACAGTGCAGTAAACAAAAGCATGACAATAATTAATGGCAATCCGCTTAAACCAAGTGGCGCTTTTATAGGCGCGTCGTGGATGGCCCTGCTAATAGGGATGACTTCGTTTTGTATCGGGCTTTTTAATGCCGAAATGGGACTTAACGAAAAAGGGTACTACTTTACAATTATGCTTTTTGGATTGTTTTCGGTAATATCTGTTCAGAAAAGCGTTCGCGACAGAATGGAAGGTATAGCCGTTACCGATATATACTATGGCATAAGCTGGTTTTCTACCATAGCAGCTGTAGTACTTTTGATAATAGGGCTTTGGAATGCCGACTTACTACTGAGTGAAAAAGGCTTTTTTGCAATGGCATTTACACTTAGCCTTTTCTCTGCCATAGCCGTACAGAAAAATACCCGTGACGTAAAACAATCTGAATCTCAAAATATTTAACCCTTAGCGGTGCCTCATGGCTGTTATGCAAAAGCATGGCGGCTGTGGGGCTTTTCTAATTATACCAATCAACCTTTATTATGAAAACAAAATACTCAATTGCGATATCGCTATTAACCGTTGTAATAGCCAATATCTCTTTATGGATATACACTACGACCCAGCACGCTTCGTTTTTAGAGTCTCAGGCAGCTTATTTCGCTTACTTCCCTAAATGGCTTGCCGGCTACACAACACACATAGGCATTGTATTTCTTGGTATTGCGATACCAATATTTGCAAAGGCAGTACAGAACAACTATCGTAAAAATATTTCGATAGTACTTATGGCACTTTCGATATTGCTATTCGTTTGGCAAATATTTACACTGATGTAAACCTAAAAAACCAACCAATTATGCTAATCATCATCTTTGTATCATTTGCCGTATGTTTTATAATAGAACGACTAAACCTGGGCTGGAAACTGCCCGAAGTGCCAACCTGGACTATCAGAGTTCTAGGAGTTAACTTCATACAGCTTGGTGTGGTGCTTCTTGCCGGAATAAGCTGGGAAAAATGGCTCTCTTCATTTTCTGTATTTCATCTTTCAGGTTATGTTTCTCCTGTCATAGGAGGACTTATAGCCTATTTTATAGCTACATTTATTTTTTACTGGTGGCACAGATGGAGACATCGTATTGATTTTCTATGGACGCACTTTCACCAGATCCATCACAGCCCGCAGCGCATAGAAGTTATAACTTCATTTTACAAACATCCTGTAGAAATGGTTGTTAACTCGATTATTGGCAGCCTGCTTGTTTATTCCTTGCTTGGCCTTAGCCTTGAAGCGGCAGGAATCTATACATTATGCACGGCACTGGGAGAATTTTTTTATCATACTAATATTAAAACCCCACAATGGATAGGCTATATCTTTCAACGTCCCGAAATGCACCGCATTCATCATGAATACAACAAGCACACTAACAACTATGGTGACATTGTTTGGTGGGATATGTTGTTTGGCACTTACGAGAACCCAAAAGAATTTAAAACCTCCTGTGGTTTTGATAATGAGAAAGAACAACGCCTGCTCGATATGCTCAAATTTAAAGATGTACACAAAGAGTAAACAGTATTTTCTTATATTTAGATAAATTTCCATATTATGGCATTAATTGAAAAAGACCTGCCCGAACTGGTAGCTAATAACATTATTAGTCCACAAACGGCAAAAGATATACAAAACTACTATGCGACGCGGAAAGTGCCTCAAGGCAACGGAATGCTTTCTATATTTGCAGCGCTTGGCGGTATACTTGTTGGCTTAGGCATTATCCTGATATTTGCCCATAACTGGGACGACTTCTCCAAATCTACCAAAACCACATTGGCCGTACTGCCGCTTGTTGTTTTTCAGGCATTAACAGCTTACACTATCATTAAAAACAAAGGCAGCGTTTGGAAAAACGCTTCGGGTACATTGCTCTTTTTCTCGGTAGGATCTTCAATAGCACTTATTGCACAGATATATAACCTTCCGGGCGACCTCGGCAGCTTCCTATTTATGTGGATACTATTGTGTTCGCCACTTATTTACATACTCAGATCTCATGCCCTTGCAGTATTGCATGTTTTATTTGCTACATATTACGCTGTCGAGGAAGGCTACTTTAGCCCGGTAAACCCTTGGGGATATGTGTTGTTTATTGCCATACTGATACCATTCTACATACAGCAATTAAAAGAAGAACGTAACAATGGTACAGCAGCACTCAACTGGCTGTTACCTCTTAGCGGATTGATTTCCCTGGGCGGATTTTTAAGCGGTGCAGATCAGTTCGGGCTTCTTATCTACCTTGCCTTTGCGGGACTATTGCATAGTGTCGGACATTTACAAATATTTAAAGACAGCCCTAAGAAAAATGGCTTTCTTACCCTGGGCGAAATGAGTATCGTTGTTATACTTACTATGGGATCGTTCCGTTGGGTGTGGCGCGATGTAATAGCCGGATCGCCTCCCGGAACATATTTTATACTACTGTGGGCGGTATTTTTAATCACAAATATTTATTTTTCGTTTTTCCACAAAGGAGCTTCAAAACGTTTTGAACCATTCAGGTCTGCAGCCCTTATTTTCCCGGTTATTTATTTTATTGGCACTTTTGATGACCTTATACCATCTATACTTACCAACATTCTTGTACTCGGACTGGGTATTGCTGTAATACGTGAGGGTGTTGCTAAATTCGATTTCGCCATTTTAAACTTTGGGCTTATCATAACATCTGTACTTATTGCCTGCCGTTTTTTCGATGTAAATATGTCGTTTGTTGTACGCGGACTGTTATTTATAAGCGTTGGTGTCGGTTTCTTCCTTGCCAACTATATCCTTATCCAAAAAAAGAAAAACAAACCTGAAACCCCAACTTATGAAAACTAAAAACATACTCATAGCTTTTGCGGTTACAGCACTAGTACAGCTTTTTATACCGTTGAAAATGATTTATGACAGCTACATTACCGAAACTGAAGGCGTTGAATATCATTTTAAGGCAAGGCCGATAGATCCTAACGATCCGTTTAGGGGGAAATTTATAACATTGGATTTTGAGTTGGAAGCCGTTGCCACTAACGATACTACATGGCAGGAAGGTGATACAGCCTACATTATATTAGCAAAAGACGAAAACGGATTTGCTGAAGGAAAGGCCGTAAGCCGTGAAAAACCCGACGGCGCTGTAGATTACTTAACCGCCAAAGCAAAGCGTTTATTAGACAACAGCCTTCTTTTTGTAAGTCTTCCGTTTGATCGTTACTATATGGAAGAAAGCAAAGCCCCGGCGGCAGAATCTGCTTACTTTAAATATGCCGCGAACCAGGACTACAAACCGGTGTATGCAGTGGTAGCAGTACGTAAAGGAAATTCGGTTTTAAAGGATCTTATTATCAACGGGATGCCTATTAGAGAATACGTAATAAAGAATAGGGATAAGAATAAAAATCACCAATAAAAAATGCCTCACAATGTGAGGCATTTTTGTTTATAAAGATGTTGTAATTTATTTCCCAGAAAACTCAGCTCTTCTCTTTTCAAGAAATGCTGTGGTACCTTCTTTAAAATCGGCAGTCCCAAAAGATTCGCCAAAAGCGGTAACCTCTACATTATAACCGTTAACACCGTCTTCGTAATTAGCATTTATAGCTTCTATAGCACGGCCTATAGCAACCGGAGAGTTCTTCATAATTTTAGCTGCAATACCTTTACAGAAGTCAAGCAGTTCTGCCTGAGGTACTACGTGGTTTACCAATCCGTATGCTTTAGCCTCTTCAGCAGAAACCATACCCGCTGTCATTATCATTTCCATAGCACGTCCTTTACCTACAAGCTGCGGCAAACGCTGTGTACCTCCGTACCCGGGAATAACCCCAAGAGAAACTTCAGGCAGACCCATTTTAGCATTATCTGACGCTACCCTGAAATGTGCTGCCATAGCCAGCTCAAGACCTCCACCCAGAGCAAATCCGTTTACTGCCGCAATAACAGGTGTAGACAGGTTCTGTACCAAATCAAATAATAGCTCCTGTCCTAATGCGGCAAGTTTTTGACCTTCTTCTATTGTAAAGCTCGAAAATTCGGCAATATCTGCACCGGCAACAAAAGCTTTTTCTCCGCTTCCGGTAACAATAATAACTCTAACTGTCGCATCAGCATTTAATGCCTTAAATGCTTCGTGAAGTTCTGTAATTGTAGCCCTGTTAAGCGCATTAAGTTTTGTAGGCCTGTTAATTGTAATTACGGCAAGCCCGCCGGTTTGCTCTGTAAGTATGTTTTCGTACATCATGGTTGTATATCTGTTTGTTGTTTGTCTTCTTCTTCGTTGCCCTGGGCATTGGTAATAGGCAGGGTAACCAAAAATTCGGTACCCGCGTCAACACGGCTTTCAAAAGTAATTGTACCGTGATAGTTTTCAACGATGTTTTTTATAATACCCAGTCCTAGTCCCATACCACTGTTTTTAGTGGTAAACTTCGGCTCAAAAATACGGCTCTTGTTTTCTACACTTATACCCTTTCCGTTATCTTTAACAGAAATTTTTGCCATACCGCCTTCGCGGAAAACCCTCACATCAACCATCGGGTTAACCTCATCTTCAGCTATAGCCTGTGTTGCATTCTTAACAAGATTTGTTATAATACGTATCAGCTGTGTCCTGTCCATGCGTGTAATAATGTGCGTTTCATCGGCATGGTAGGTAATATAATTCTCGTTGAAAATTTCCAGCGCAAGCTGAACGATCTTCACCACATTAAGGGTTTCGTTTTGCTGTGCCGGCATAGAGGCAAAACTCGAAAATGCCGAAGCCACCGAGCTCATGGTGTCTATCTGCTGTATAAGCGTACTCGAATATTCATCAAGCTTTTGCCTTATATCGGGATGCTGAGGGTCAAACCTGCGCTGAAAGCTTTGCACTGTTAAGCGCATAGGCGTAAGCGGGTTTTTAATCTCGTGGGCTACCTGTTTTGCCATTTCGCGCCATGCCTGTTCACGTTCGCTTTGTGCTAATTTGGTAGCACTGGTTTCAAGGTCATCTACAAGGTTGTTATAAGCATCAACCAACAGGCTAATTTCCTGTGGTGTGTCACCCATGTCAATTTTCTCGTTCACTTCAGCTAGGCGTGTTTCTTTAATCTTGTCGCTGACTTCCTTTATAGATTTTGTAATATAACTGGATAAGAAATAAGCAATGATTATTGACGTAAGCAACATAAACGAATATACCTGAAAGAAACGCGTAAAGAAGTTGTTAAGCTCTTTATCCAGAAAGCCATCGTCTTCAATATACGGCAGGTTTAATATCCCTAATGGCTTAAACTTTGTATCTTTTATATAACTAAAAGACGACCTGAAACGTTTGTTTTCATTACTTACACGCAAGTCTACATAGCGTTTCTCGGCAGTGGATCGTATAACTTTCAGTATTGGTTCTGGTATGGATGTGTTTATAGTATCTACCGAAAAAGCCGCTTTACTGGATTTAAGCAAATGTCCATTAAGGTCGTAGATGTTAATTTCCATTCCGTGGATGTTGGAAAGTTCGTGAATGCGTTCACGGAAGATAAGCGGAAGATTCTCTGTAGTAAGCGGATAGGTGGTATTTGCAAGAATATAATTGATGTGTGCCTTGATGGCAGCCTCCTTACGCTCCAGCCTGTCCTGGTGGTAATCTTTAGCTTCTTTTTTAAACTGGTAAATACTTACTGCCGCTATAAGCAGCGATGCAATAAGGGTAATAAAGATCATGGACAGGAAAATTCTTGTCCGCAGCGACCAGCGTTTTATTTTAAACTTTTCCTTCATATCAGGATTGGTTTTTTTCCCTTATTCGTTTATAAAATTTGTAGCCCAGCATAAGCAATATACCAAATACAAAAATACCCACTACCCCAAATACCCAGTTAATGGCACTTTTTAAGATTACCAAAAATACTACAGCAAAAAGTATAATGGTAGCGCCTTCATTCCACAATCTCATAAAGCCCGTGGTATGTTTAACCTCATCCTTTTGCAATTGCTTAAAGATACTGTGGCATTTAAAATGGTACAGGAATAACAGGAATACAAACGTAAGCTTTACGTGCATCCACGGTTGCTGAAGCCATTCCGGCATAAGGAGTAAAAGCGTTACGGCAAAAAGGGTTGCCAGTACAGCCGAGGGCCAGGTAATAATATACCAAAGCCTGTACGACATTAGCTTGTATTGTTTGATAAGGATCTCTTTTTCTGGTGAAGGCTTATCATTAGCCTCTATATGGTACACAAACAGCCTTACAATATAAAACAGCCCGGCGAACCAGGTGATTACAAAAATAAGGTGCAGTGATTTTATATAGTTATAGTATTCCATTAGTTATCATTAACATGTTCGGCCATTTCTTTCTTTAAAAAAATACCAGTCACTATGGTAGAGAGCACATCAGCAATGGGAAAGGCCACCCATACACCAAAAATACCAAAATAATGCGGTAAAATAAGTACCAGCGGAATAAGGAAAAATCCCTGTTTAGACAGCGTAAGCAGCAACGCCTTAGTTGCCTTACCCGCCGCCTGAAAATAGGCAGCTCCTATAAGCTGAACTGCGATAATAGGCGATGCCGCAAACACCCAGCGTAATGCCTTGGGTGTATCTTTAATTACATCGGCATCTGTTGTAAATATTGCGGTTATAGGCCTGGCAAATATCAGAATCACCACAAATATTAGTATTGCCAATGCCCCGGCATATTTAATGGATATAGATACCGACTCCCGCACCCTGCTATGGTTATTAGCACCGTAATTGTATCCGGCAATTGGCAAAAAGCCCTGCGTTATACCCAATACCGGGAACAGCGCGAACATAAGCATACGGCTTATAATTCCGTATACCGTTACGGCGTGTTCGCCACCCTGAGCAAACAAGGTGTGGTTTAATATTACTGCAAGTACACTTATAACGCCCTGGCGGGCAAAGGTTACAAAACTCATAGAAGCAATCTCCCCGGCAATTTTGTTGTGCCATGAAAAATGACTCCATTTAAGACGCAGCTCACTTTTATAGATAAAGAACCAGAGTATGTAGGCAAAACATAAAAAGAAGGACGCAGCAGTAGCCAGCGCAGCTCCAAAAATACCCCAGCCTAAGATCTTTATAAACACAACATCCAGTACCACATTTGATATGGCCGATATGATCATGGATATCATAGAGTGTTTCGACTTGTCTTCGGCACGAATAACACTATTGCCCATCATGCACAATGCCTGAAAAGGCACTGCTAACAGTATAGGAAAAAAGAATTCCTTTGCCGGCTTTGTAATTTCTCCGGCAGAGCCAAAAGCATATAGAATCTCATCGCTAAAAAAGATTCCAAATACCACAAACAGTGATGAAAGTCCGAAGGTTAGCATGATCTGGTGCGTAAAGGTAGACAGCGCTTTTTCACGGTCTTTAGCACCGAGCGCACGCGAAAGCACCGAGCCTCCACCCGTACCAATTGCCATACCCAACGACGATATAAAAAACGTAATAGGCATTACTACCGATAAGGCAGCAATAGCCAGAGAACCTATCCAGCGCCCCACAAAAATGGTATCTATCAGGATATTTACCGTCATAAATAATATACCTATAGATGCCGGCACCGACTGTTTTATCAACAGCGATTTAATATCCTTTTTTGCGAGATCGCGGGATGATACCTCCATTAAACTACGGGTATTTCAGCATGTGCCCATTCGCTAATCCAGCCTGCAACAACATCTATCCATTCGTCGCCATCATTAAGGCATGGTACTGCAAGGAATTTTTCGCCTCCGTGCTCTTCAAAATCTTCTTTAGCACGCATAGCAATTTCTTCAAGCGTTTCAAGGCAATCGGCTACAAAAGCAGGTGTTACTACCGCAAGGTTTTTAATACCTTTTGGCGGCATATTGTTTATTTCAACATCGGTATACGGTTCCAGCCATTTGTCGCCGGCAAGGCGCGACTGAAAAGTAAGTGAGTATTTATCTTTAGGGATGCCCAGTTCTTCAACTACCAATCTTGTAGTTTCATAACACTGGTGGCGATAGCAGAATTTATGCGCCGCAGATGGTGTAGCGCAGCATGTACTATCTATTTTACAATGCGATTTAGTTACGTCTGTTTTACGGATATGACGCTCGGGGATACCGTGGTACGAGAACAAAAGATGATCGTAATCAAAGCCCTGTAGCGAGCTTTTTATAGAATTAGCCAACGCTTTTATGTAATCCGGCTTATCGTAAAATGCAGGCACATCGGTAAAGTTCATGTGCGGGAATTTCTTTTTCCTTATCTCTTCGGCCAATACTAAAATAGTAAGTGTTGAAGCCATTGCATACTGAGGGTATAATGGAAAAAGCAAAACTTCGGTAACTCCTTTATCAGATAGTTCCTGAAGTCCCTTTTCTATAGAGGGTTGTCCGTAACGCATAGAAAGTGCTACAGGCAATTCTGTTTTCTTCTGGATTTTTTTGTGCATCCTTTCAGAAAGTACAATAAGAGGCGATCCTTCATCCCACCAAATTTTCTGGTAAGCATGCGCCGACTCTTCAGGCCTTTTGCGCAAAATAATACCCCGCACTAATAAAGCCCTTAAAAGATAAGGTACATCTATTACATATTTATCCATTAAGAATTCGTCCAGATACGGCTTTACATCTTTTGCGGTAGGACTTTTGGGCGAACCCAGGTTTACTAACAGTACTCCTTTCATTATCTTTTTCTTTGTTTGCTATTACGCCTCTACGGGTTCTCAAAAACCGTGCGAAAGGCAGTTGTTTTTATTATTTAACCTTAAATATCTTTCCAAGCGTCCAGTTCAGTTTATCCTGCTCTGCTCCATACTCATCTAGCGTACCATAATTGTTGTACGTTGAGACATTAAATCCTTCTTCTATATCATTATACCATACAGCCTTATTTCCAAACAGGCCGACTACCCAAAATCCACCACTTTCATTTCCATATTCAGCTTCCAGCCATTTTTCAGGTTCTATTTTTATTAATTCCCAAAAAGCTAAAAGCTCATCTTTAAGAAAAGACTTAGCGATGCCTATTTCGGAGTTTAATTCTTCTAAAGAAATTGGTTCCCACATATTATTTATTTCTTTATCTCGTCCAAAAAACTCACCGAACCAGATTAATTTTCATCTTTATTTACCAATTATACAAGGTTTTAAAAACCTTGCAGGAGCTACTCAGGTAAACCCAAACCCTCATTGGAGAAAGCGAGCTACCTACACCTTCTCATTCATACTCATAAGATACTTCTTTGGGGTTGTACCAAATTTTTTCTTGAAGGCCGAAATAAAATGGCTTGCTGTACTGTAGCCAATTTTCAGGCCTACTTCATTTACGTTATAAGATCCGCTGTCCAGTAGTTTTCGGGCTGTGTCCATCTTATAATCAAACAGAAAGCTATACACGCTGTCACCATAAATCTGGCGGAAGCCCATTTTTAAACGCTTAAGGTTAATACCCACCTGATCGGCCAGTTCCTGAAGCCCCGGCGGTTCGGCCATGTTGGCTATTACAATGTCTTTGGCCTTGCGTATCTTTATTACATTATCCTCATCTACCAGAAAAGGGCATGACTCTATATTGGTATCTTCAGAACGATTAAAATACAAGCTCAGCAACTCATACACCTTACCTTTAAAGTATAATTTCTTTATGGACTGGTGCAGGTTAAAATGGAACAGCTGACTAAGCACTACAGCCATTGCCGGGTTTATCTTCTCGTCTTTATAATATTTCTTGTCGATATTATCCTGGCTTAAAAAAGGGATATGATCGGCTTGTTCTGAAAAGAAACCGTGAAATTTCTTAATAGATATAAGTACCGAAATTACCCAACTGTGCGGGGCGATTTCAAGATGCACCGGAAGCTCTTTTTGTGGATTATACAAAAACAGTGATACCTCTTCACGAAGGTCCAAAGCATAGCGCCCCTGGTTAAAAATAAACTTGGCGCGGCCCTTTATACCAAAGTGAAACTGTATGAGGTCTACGCCCACTTCCCGTTCATAATGAGAGGTTTCGTCGCTGTCGTTTTGAAAGCGCAGCACTACGAAATCATCTTCAATATATATTTCTTCATGAGAACCCATAGCGGTATTTTTTTTATGCCAACTGCGAAAAGCAAAGCTGTCTTTATTTAGAATAGTTCTAAACAATATTTTCGCAATGTGCTGATTCTATTGCAAATTTATGCTATTTGGGCAAATAAATACATTTTCGTGCCAAAATATCCCGCAGCGATACAAATAGGACTTTGAGCGTTATTTTTTAGAAAACGTTCACAATACTTTTGTAGAACTTTTAGGATAAGTGACACTATGGAGAACAATAACATATCCAGACATCTGTACTTTTATGCGGTTGGACTGAGTTACAGAAAAGCAGATGCTGAGATAAGAGGGAAATTTAGCCTGGGCAATGATGCAAAAACAAATTTGCTTCAGCAGGCAAAACAGGAAGGTATAGAAAGCCTTGTGGTTATATCTACCTGTAACAGGACCGAGATATACGGTTTTGCCCAGCACCCCTTTCAACTTATAAAATTACTTTGCGATAACAGCCTTGGCACCGTTGAAGAATTTCAGCGTGTGGCTTTTGTTTATAAAAATGCCGAAGCGATAGACCATGTATTTCGTGTGGGATCGGGTCTTGACAGCCAGATATTGGGTGACTTTGAAATTATCAGCCAGATAAAAAACAGCTTTAACGAGTCTAAAGCTTTCGGGTTAACAAATGCGTTTATAGAAAGACTTGTAAACAATGTTATACAGGCAAGCAAAAGAATTAAGAATGAAACCGAGCTTAGTTCCGGTGCAACATCTGTTTCTTTTGCATCGGTACAATACATTATGAATAATGTGGCCGATATTCAGAACAAGAACATATTGCTTTTCGGCACAGGAAAAATTGGCCGCAATACCTGCGAGAACCTTGTTAAGCACACCAAGAACGATCATATTACCCTTATAAACCGTACCCGCGAGAGAGCCGAAGAAGTTGCCGGGAAATTTAACCTCATCGTTAAAGATTACGACCTGCTTCCGCTGGAACTGCCCAACACCGATGTACTCGTTGTTGCTACCGGAGCATCTGTTCCTACTATTGATAAGGATATACTGGTAACCAATAAGCCGTTACTTATTCTCGATCTTTCTATTCCTAAGAATGTACACGATAACGTAAAAGACCTTGAAGGTGTAACTGTGGTTCACCTTGACGACCTTTCTAAAATTACCGATGTTACCCTTGAAAACAGGAAAAAACATATTCCTTCTGCTGAGAGAATAATTGAGGAAGTAACCGAAGAGTTTAACGAATGGACAAGTGCACGCAAATTTGCACCTACCATTAACGCCCTTAAGGAGAAACTTAACTCTATAAAAGATACCGAGCTAAACTTTCAACGCAAAAAAATAAGTAATTTTGATGAAGAGCAGGCCGAAATTATCAGCCAGCGCATTATCCATAAAATTACAACACACTTTGCAAATCATCTGAAAGACCGCGACACCATGGTAGATGAAAGCATCGAATGGATAGAAAAGGTTTTCAGGATTGAAGCTTCAACCAAATGAGTAAAACCATACGAATAGGCACCCGCGACAGTCAGCTTGCCCTTTGGCAGGCCCACACCGTGGAAAAGAAACTGAACGACCTGGGATATGCCACCGAAATTGTTGCCGTAAAATCTACCGGCGACCTTATACTGGATGTGCCGCTTTACGAACTGGGCATTACCGGTATTTTTACCAAAACGCTTGATGTTGCCATGATTAGAGGCGAGGTAGATATTGCAGTGCACTCTATGAAAGATGTGCCTACTGCCCTGCCTAAAGGTATTGTACAGGCCGCTGTTTTAGAGCGTGCCAATGTTAACGACATTCTTGTACATAAGGGCAGCCTCGATTTTCTTCTCGATGCAGGAACTATTGCCACAGGAAGCCTTCGCCGACAGGCTCAATGGCTGCACCGATACCCGCATCATAATGTGACCGACCTTCGCGGCAATGTAAATACAAGGCTTCAAAAACTTAAAGATAACGACTGGAACGGCGCTGTGTTTGCCGCTGCAGGACTGGAACGCATTGACCTGCTTCCGGACAATTATATAGATCTTGACTGGATGATACCGGCTCCTGCGCAGGGCGCTATGGTAGTTGTTGCAATGGAAAACGACGATTACTGCCTTGAAGCTGTTGGAAAACTGAATCATCCTGAAAGCGAATTGTGCACCCGCATTGAACGCCAGTTTTTACGAACGCTGGAAGGTGGCTGTACTGCCCCTATTGGCGCACTTGCTACGGCTATTGACGGAGAGATTCGTTTTGAAGGCGTACTGCTTTCTATTGACGGCAAGGAGCGTATTCATTTAGAAAAAGTGATGTCTGCTTACGAAGATCCTGTTGCTTTTGGTAATGCATGTGCTAACGAGATATTAAGTAACGGTGGTAATGAACTGATGGAGAAGATCAGGAACGAACTTAAAAAATAATGGAGATCATCCGTATACTGTCTACAAAAAAGCTGCTGCCCAATCATAAGCAGTTTCTGCTAAATGCGGGTATTTCAGTAGTGGAAGCCGATTTTATTTCTATACAGAATACTGAATTTGAATTAGATAACATTCATAAGAATTTGTTATTTACCAGTCAAAATGCTTTTAACAGCTACCTGCTCAATAAAAAAAGCGCTAATTTTAAGGATAATCCTGTTTTCTGCGTAGGCAGTAAAACAAAAGAAGCTATAGAAAAAGCAGGTTATAAAGTTGTGGCATCTGCAGATTATGCCGAAGCACTAGCCGAAATTATAATTAGCAACCATGCGTCCGAAAGCTTTACATTTTTTTCGGGCAGCATGCGCAGAGATACGCTCCCTGAAGCTTTGGCCAATGCCAAAATTGAATTTAACGAGATTGAAATATATAAAACGGTATTATCGCCGCGTGCTATAAAAAGCACCATTAGTGGGATATTATTTTTCAGCCCCAGCGGTGTAGAAAGCTATTTTAAAGCAAACGGCCTAAACAATGAGGTTTGCTTTTGCATAGGTACAACAACAGCCGAGGCACTTAAAGGCACAACCTATAATATGGTTATTGCAAATAAGCCCACCGTTGAGAACGTGATTATACAGTGTATAAATTATTATAAAGAACATATTTAATAAGGTTCTGTCATTCTGAGCGCAGCGCAGCGAAGTCGAAGAATCTCTAAGCTGAGATTTCTCCTTTGTCGAAATGACAGGCACTATAATATAAACAAACATATGAGCATAAAAAACGACCTTTTCTTAAAAGCATTACGCAATGAGCCAGTAGAACGCCCACCAGTATGGATGATGCGCCAGGCAGGCAGGTATTTGCCCGAATTTCGTGCACTGCGCGATAAGTATGATTTCTTTACCCGTTGCCAGACGCCGGAGCTTGCTGCTGAAATTACAGTACAGCCTATTCGTATTGTAAAACCCGATGCTGCTATATTATTCTCTGACATACTTGTGGTACCACAGGCTATGGGCATTGAAGTGCTTATGAAAGAAAGTGTGGGTCCGTTTTTGCCAAACCCGATACGCACTCCACAAGACGTAGAAAAAGTACGTGTGCCGGATATTCACGAAACACTAGGCTATGTAATGGATGCTATTAAGCTAACCAAAGAAATGCTTGATGACGAAGTACCGCTTATCGGCTTTGCAGGCAGCCCGTGGACGATATTTTGTTATGCTGTTGAAGGGAAGGGATCTAAAAGTTTTGATATTGCCAAAGGCTTTTGCTTTTCGCAACCGGAAGCAGCGCATGTACTGCTTCAAAAGATAACCGATACCACTATTGCTTACCTTAAAGAAAAAGTAAAAGCAGGTGTAAATGCCGTACAGGTATTTGACAGCTGGGGCGGTATGCTATCTCCTGTAGATTACCAGGAGTTTTCATGGAAATATATTAACCAGATCGTTGAAGCCCTGGCTCCGGAAACCCACGTTATTGTATTTGGCAAAGGCTGCTGGTTTGCCCTTGGCGACATGGCACAAAGCAAGGCCTCTGCACTTGGGGTAGACTGGACATGCTCTGCACGTAATGCACGCTACCTTTCAGGGGGCAGGATAACCCTTCAGGGGAATTTTGACCCGTCGCGTTTACTATCACCAATACCTGTCATTAAAAAGATGGTGCACCAGATGATAGACGAATTCGGCAAAGACAATTATATTGTAAACCTTGGCCACGGTATTTTACCTCACATTCCGGTAGACCACGCCAAAGCCTTTATTGATGCAGTAAAAGAATATAAATAGTTGACTGTTATAGGTTGCCGGATAAAGGCCGACAACTGACAACCAGTAACCAACAACCAAAATAAATGCCGCTAAGTTTAGGATTAAGAGACGAAGAGAATGAAAGGATAAACAACATCCTAGGCAAGCTGATGGAACTAACATTTGTTCCTGATGGGTGGCTTACGGATGACGCACAATCGCTGCTTACGCAAATAGGATTATCCTACGAAAGCCTTGATGCTATGACAGGCGAAGAGCTGAACAGGCATGTAACCAAAATGCATTTTGACTGGGCAAATATGGAGCGCCTTGCCGATATGTTTAGCACCAATCCTGCATTTAGGGCAAAAGCGGTTTCGCTTTATAATTTTATCCAGGCAGAGAGTAAAATGTTCTCGTTTGATATTTTCAATAAAATAAACGCGCTTAATAAATAAGTGTCAACAAAAAATGGAAGTACTAAACTGGTCTACGGAAAGAATTGTTACAGTAAAACCTGAAGAGTTTTATAACCTAATTGACCGCAACAGGGATCGTATTACACAAACCTTTCCTATAACGGCATTGGGCTGTACCACTTTAGAAGATACGATTACATTTTTACAGGAAGCTGTAGATAACGAAATATGGAATGAAAATTATTATTTCTATCTTAGAGATAATGAATCAGATATACTGATAGGCTACGTCGTAATTAAAAATATTGAGCCGGATGCAGCTATGTGCGAACTGGCTTATTTTATAGATGCTGCTTTTGAAGGAAAGGGCATTATTACGACAGCAATTGGCAATACGCTTGATTTTTGTTTTAGAGAACTAGAGCTGAATAAAGTCACTATTTCTACATTGCCATCAAATATTGCAAGCCAGAAGATTGCCCTTAAACATGGCTTTGTACAGGAAGGCATTTTAAGGCAGGAGTTTAAAAGCGGCGAAGGCAAACTGGAAGATGTGGTTTATTTTGGGCTGCTAAAAGAAGAATACAATAAGAATGAAAAATAAATTTTACCAATACATACAAAACCTTCAGGATACTATTACTTCTAAGTTAGAAGCGGTAGATGGCACTGCAAAATTCCGTGAGGATATCTGGGAACGTGCAGAGGGTGGCGGAGGACGTACACGAGTTATAGAAAACGGAGCCGTGTTTGAAAAAGGCGGGGTAAATATATCTGCTGTTTATGGGCCGTTACCAAAAGCAATGCAGGCTTATTTTAACGTAGGCGACGTAGATTTCTTTGCCTGCGGGTTGAGCCTGGTAATTCACCCTAAAAATCCGTTTGTACCAACGGTTCATGCCAACTGGCGTTACTTTGAAATGTATGACAAAGAAGGCAATGTTGTAGACAGTTGGTTTGGCGGGGGTCAGGATCTTACCCCTTACTACCTGTTTGACGAAGATGCCAGCCATTTTCACCAAACATGCAAAACAGCCTGCGACAAGCATGATCCTGAGTTTTATATAAAATTTAAAAAGCAGTGCGATGACTATTTCTGGAATGCACATCGCGATGAATCGCGTGGTGTAGGCGGATTATTCTTTGACCATTGCAAGGCTACGGAAGATTTCGGTATGGACAACTGGTTTGACTTTGTTTCCGAAGTTGGTAACAGTTTCCTTGAAGCTTACGTGCCAGTTGTTGAACGCAGAAAAGATATTGAGTATACTGCTGAAAACCGAACATGGCAGGAAATTCGCCGTGGACGCTATGTGGAATTTAATCTTGTACATGATAAGGGTACGCTTTTTGGACTAAAAACCAATGGGCGAATGGAAAGCATATTAATGAGCCTTCCACCGCATGTGCAGTGGGTTTACGACCACCATCCTGAAGCAGGAAGTGAAGAAGAACGATTGATAAAAATATTAGCAAATCCGGTAGATTGGGTATAAAAGGCTACATAGCAGTAGTGTTGTTTGCGGGTGGCGGTTGTTTTGCACAATCGGATAGCCTTAGTAATCCTTATACAGAAAAGTTTCCCGATAAGATTTCAACTCAGCTCTTCACGCTAAACACCTACAACAATTTTACTATCAATTATAAAAACGATGGCCTTACAGTAGATCTTGCACCTAATAGAAAGACAACACTGGGTGTTGCTGTTCAGTACGACATACTGTTTTTTAGTGTGGGTTTTGCCCCTAGATTCTTTGTAGACAACAGGGATAATAAAGATTCTAAGATGACATCGTTTAGCCTTAGTATGTTTCCGGGGCAATGGGTTCAGTATTTCGATTACATCTACCAAAAAGGCATGACGCTGCAAACCGATGGCGGAAACATATACCTGTCGACAATGAAATCAATGAAATTGGGTGGCAGCACATCTTATGTTTTCAACAAGAATTATTCGGTTAACGCGTTAAGCTTTCAAAGTGAAAGGCAGCTAAAAAGTGCAGGCAGTTTTATACCGGCTTTATCTTATTACTATACCCAACTTTCGGGTGATGCGTCTGAAGGCATAGATGGCAAGATCTATTTTATAGACGTTGCACTTTCACCGGGATATAATTATAACTGGGTAATAGCAAAAAAATTCATGGTGGCAGGAGGTTTGTCTCTTGGCGCGGGTTTTACCAAAACAGTAGACGAAGAAGTAAACACTACCACTTTCTTAACCACAGCATCGGTAAACCTTTCACTCGGTTATAATTCAGACACCTTTTATGGCGGAATTCAGTCGAAAGGAATAGCATCAAGCCATAATACACACAGTAGTGTTACTATGAATGATGCAGTAAGTTATGTTACAGCATTCTTTGGGTATCGTTTTGATGCTCCCGGCTTTTTGACACGAGAGAAAAATAAAATAAAAGAGAAATTGAAGTTTTAGAATTCAGGAAGGGTGAGCTAATGGCAGATACATATACGCAAATATATATTCAAATTGTCTTTGCGGTAAAAGGCAGGGATAATCTTATTTCATATAAATGGAAAGATGAATTGTATAAATACATTACTGGTGTTGTCATAAATGAGGGTCAAAAATTACTGGCTATTAACGGAATGCCGGATCATGTACATATCCTTATTGGACTAAAACCAACGGCAGCATTATCCAATATAGTAAGAGATATAAAAGCAAATTCTTCCAGGTTTATAAACGACAAAAAGTGGATTGCTGGGAAATTTGAATGGCAACAAGGATTTGGTGCTTTTTCTTATAGCCACTCCCAGTTAACAAATGTTATAAATTATATTCAAAACCAGGAAGAACATCATAGAACAAGAACCTTTAGACAAGAGTATATAGAATTTCTTAATCTTTACAATATTGAATTTAAGAATGAATTTATATTTAATGATGTTTGATATGCCGCTCCTCCGGAGCTCACTTCAGTCATTAATAATAGTGCTATAAATATACCGCACCGCTGGTGCTGTTGCAAGCACATTATTATCTTAGTATGATAATGTGGGTAAGGCATAGTAAAGATTAAAAGCCCCTGAGGGGCGACATATTTATAGCAGCAATATGCATGCAACAACGCTGAGCTCCGGAGGAGCGGCATAAAAAATAATAATCTCCTCTTACGAGGAACAATATAAATAACATGTTCCCATTACACAGAAACCGCAGACTACGTACCAACGATTCTATTCGATCACTAGTTCGCGAAACCATACTTACACCAAACGATTTTATGTTCCCTATGTTTATTGCCGAAGGCACAAATGTAGAAGTTCCAATCCCATCTATGCCGGGCATATTTCGCCGCTCTATAGACCTCACGGTTAAAGAAGTGAAAGAACTATGGAGCCTAGGTATTAAAGCCGTAAACATTTATGTAAAAGTAGATGACAAGCTTAAAGACAACACCGGTAAAGAAGCTTGGAATCCAGACGGGCTGATGCAAAGGGCTATTAAAGCAATTAAAGATGCTGTTCCTGCAATGATTGTTATGCCCGATGTTGCCCTTGACCCCTATTCTATATATGGGCATGACGGCATTATAAAAAATGGCGATGTAGCCAATGATGAAACCGTAGCGGCACTTGTACGGATGGCTGTGTCGCATGCCGAGGCAGGAGCCGATTTTGCAGCGCCAAGCGACATGATGGACGGACGAGTGTTACGCCTTCGTGAAGGGCTTGATAGTGCCGGTTTTGAAAATGTGGGTATTATGAGCTATAGCGCCAAATATGCTTCTTCGTTTTACGGACCGTTCAGGGATGCGCTGGATAGTGCTCCAAAAGAGTCGGGTGTGGAAGTTCCAAAAGATAAAAAGACCTACCAGATGGATTATGCCAACCGCCTTGAAGCAATAAGGGAGGCGCTGCATGATGTAGAAGAAGGTGCCGATATTGTTATGGTTAAACCGGGCATTGCCTATCTTGATATTGTTCGCGAAGTAAAAGATGCTGTTAATGTACCCGTTTCGGTATACCAGGTATCGGGTGAATATGCAATGGTAAAGGCTGCAGCAGAAAGAGGCTGGCTGGATCATGATAAAATTATGATAGAACAGCTGTATTGTATTAAGCGTGCAGGAGCAGATATAATTTCTACCTACTTTGCTAAAGAAGCTGCTATAATTTTAAATAAATAATTTACCGCCGTCCCTTCATCATGGAGGGGCGGTTGTTTATCTTTGCAAAAAAACCGGAATGAAACGAATACTTATACCCTTTATAGCCCTGTCACTTTTTTCATGTAAAGAAGAAGAAAAAAAAGACGCACTTTATCCTTCTTCTGAAACTGCTTCCGAAGGTGCAACGGCAGACCTTACCCCGTCACAAAAAATTGGCCAGGAAATTTTTAATGGTAAAGGCAATTGTTTTTCGTGCCATAAGGCAGATCAAAAAGTTATTGGTCCAAGTGTGGTGGAAATTGCAAAGATATACAAAGAGAAAAATGCCGATATGGTTCAGTTTCTTAAAGGCGAAGGCGAACCTTTAGTTGACCCGGAACAATATGAAGTGATGAAAACGAATTTTGTTATCACCAGGAATTTCACCGATGAAGAATTAAAAGGACTTGAAGATTATTTTTACAGCCACCTTGCTAAGTAATTCTTTTTGCCACGAATCCTACAAATCTCACTAATTTAATTTGTGGTAATTTGTAGCTTTTTTATATACTGAACACTGAACACTGAACACTGAACACTGAACACTGAACACTGAACACTGAACACTGAACACTGAACACTGAACACTGAACACTGAACACTGAACACTGAACACTGAACACTGAACACTGAACTAAGGTGCTACAAGCTTAAAACCAATCCTCGGAATATTTTCTATGCGAATACTTTCGTCTTCTTTAAATATTTTTCGAAGTCGGGAGATAAAAACATCCATACTGCGCCCCATAAAATAATCATCAGTGCCCCAAAGGGCTGTAAGAATGTTTTCGCGTTTAAGTATGGTATTTTTATTATCTATAAAAAGTTTTAGCAGTGCCGATTCCCTTTCGGTAAGGCTGGTACGTTCATCACCTTTTATTACAACGTAATTTTCAGGATCAAAAGTAAAAGAGCCTATAGTGCAGGTTGTATCTTTAACGGGAGCAACCTTATGGCTTCGTTGCAGGAAAACTTCAATTTTAAGTATTAGTTCTTCTATACTGTAAGGCTTAACAAGATAATCATCAGCACCAAGCTTAAGTCCTTTTATGCGGTCTTCTTTAAGTGTTTTGGCAGAAAGAAAAATAATAGGCACAGACACATCACGCTCGCGTATAGCTGAAGCCAGTTCAAAACCATCCATTTCGGGCAGCATGACATCGAGTATGCAAAGATCGAAATTCTCTTTTTTAAAAGCTTCAAACGCATCACGCCCGTTAGCAAAATGAATTACTTCATAATGCTGCTCGAGGTTATCGGCGGTTAAAAATGCCAGTGTGTTGTCGTCTTCTACATACAATATTCTCTTTCGGCTCATACAATGCTGCTTTTCGGAATATAAATGGTTATTGTTATACCACTACCCTCGTTATTTTGAATGTTTATCTTCCAACCGTGAAGTTCGCATATCTTTTTCACATAAAAAAGTCCAATACCAAATCCTTCAATTTCCGACTTGTCCTGACGCGGTACCCTGTAAAAACGATCGAACACATAATCTATATGGTCAGGATGAATACCGGGTCCATCATCGGCAAAACGTATGGCAAGCCCTTTACCATTTTCGGCTATATCAATACTTACATTGGGAGTTGCCTGTCCGTATTTTATAGCATTCTCTACAATATTATAAGTAATATTATAAAAATGGAATTCATCGGCCTTTATAAGATACAACGGTTTTGGGCTGTGGAGTGCCACATTTGCCTTCTCAAACTTTAACGAGGCATTATCTTTAACAAGTTCAAGGGTTTCTACAACATTAAATTCTTTCTTTTCCAGTGATACAACACCCGATTCTGTTTTAGCGACTGAAAGAATACGTTCTATATGCTGGTTAAGCTTATTACTCTGTTCTATAATAATGGTAAGGTAGCGGCTAAGTTTAGGGTTGGTTCCTATAGCCTCCTGTTTAATGGCATAGTTTGAGGCTATCAATATAGAGGACAACGGCGTTTTAAACTCATGCGTCATATTATTAATAAAGTCTTTTTGCAGCTCTGTATATTTCTTTTGTTTCAGCAATAATATAACAGAGTATACATAGATAACTAAAACAAGAAAAAGCACGCCGGTATATATCCAGTATTGTTGTAGTGAGGTTATATAGCTATAGCGAAGCTGTGGAAAACGTACCGCAAAATAATACACCAGTCCTTCCCGTTTAGTAAAGCACTTTTCGCATTTAAGTTTATCTGCTTTCGGCTTTCCATTTGCACTGATGTACTCCCCATATACCATTTCATCCGATCCGCAATTGTAAATGGCATATTCATAATCCAGATCAAGTTTTACCTTCTGAAATTCTGCCTGAAGATAGTATTCCAATACAGGGGCTTCAAACACGTCGTCTACGTTCACTACATAATAATCTTCAGATACTTTTTTTATGGGTGTTGTACCCGGCAGCTCATTATTATTATCGCGGTAGATTTTATTTACTACATCCTGCAAAGCAAAATGTATCTTCTCGCCCATTTCTTTTTTTTCGAAGGTATAGGCCTGGTTTAGCATGACCAGCTGCATCGTCAAAACACCCACTATTGCAAGCAGGCCGATTAAAACTATAATATTTAACGTGTTGAATTTCAATTTTGGAATGTTATTTGTAAAGATGGTATCCGGCTATTGAATTTACATCAATTTATACCGCCAAAAATAGAATAAACTGTAGCACGATATAAAAATAGTATGCTCAAATTATAAAAATCGCTAATATACAGCCCGTTAACATGTCGTTAACAATACTTTGAAAGCGATTAACAAATATGTGGAGAGAACTAGATATATTTGTGTAACACAAACTGAAAAAAATTTATTATTAATATTAATTGTTTACCATTATGAAAACGCTTAAACTTTCTGCTCTTGCTCTTGTAGGTGCTTTTTTCTTTGTATCTCAGGGTGCATCTGCACAACAGGCTGCTGCTAAAAAACCTGTTGCTGCTAAAGCTGCAACTGCCGCTGCTGCAACAGAAGCGCCAAAAAACATGACTCCATCTGCAATTACGTGGAAAGAAGATACTCACAACTTTGGTGATATTGAAAAAGGAAAACCGGTTTCTCACGAATTCTCTTTCAAAAACACTTCTAAGCAAACAGTTCTTATCACTAATGTAAAAGCATCTTGTGGATGTACAGCTACAAACTACACAAAAACTCCGGTTAAACCAGGAGAAAGTGCTACTGTAACTGCTACTTATAATGCTGCTAACCCAGGAAGCTTCTCTAAAAACGTAACTGTTACTACAAATGACAGTGACGTGAACAAAGTACTTACTATTAAAGGTAAAGTATTAGCTCCTGCAACTGAAGCTACACCTGCTTCAAACCAGTAATTTACGGTAAACATCTCACTATATAGTTAAAGCCATCGCAATGCGGTGGCTTTTTTTTATGCCTGTATTTTTATCATCTCGAAGTATAAAGAATATTTTGTTTTACAAAATGTAAAGTTTATTTGTCATATTGGAAATTTTATTTTACATTCGTTTCAACATTAAAACTAACCAATCATGAAAACGAATTATTTATTTCCGTACAAATGGAAAACAATTAGTGGCATTCTCTTTACGATAAGCTTTTTTTGTCTCTCAATGGTATTTTGCTTCGACAAGTCCATTTTCGAGATCAGGTCACTTGTATTTGCAATGGTAGGCGACAATATGCTGGACTATATTTTTTTCAGCGTAATAGAAGATAGTATAACCGATGAACTGCTTATGATAGTTGTAATTCCGGCCGGATTAATATATGCATTTTCTAAAGAGAAGTATGAAGACGAGATGGTGGCATCGATACGGCTGCACAGCCTGGTGTGGGCAACTATAGTAAATTATAGTATTATTTTTGTTTGCTATATCTTTATTTACGGAATGTTTTTTCTGGATGTAATGATGGTCGCGATGTTATCGCAACTGCTTATCTTTATCGCACTTTTTCGTTTTAAGATGTACCGTTTCAAAAATTCAAGGCAGGATGAAGAATAACATAAAAGTGCAGCGTGCTATTTTTAGCCTTACCCAACAGGATCTGGCTGAGCGTATCGGTGTGAGCCGCCAGACCATAAATGCCCTCGAAGCGGGAAAATATGTACCATCTACCGTTTTAGCTTTAAAATTGTCAAAGCTGTTTGATAAACCGGTAAACGAAATTTTTGAACTGGAAGACGAAGATTAATTTTTACTATATACAGCCATCGCATTGCGGTGGCTTTTTTATTTCTAAATAAACCTCTGTATCTTTACCTTATGGAACAGGCGCATATAAAAACACCGCTCGGCATTACCCTTATTGAGGGCAATGAAAATGGTATTGCCAAAATATGGGTACTAAATGATGACGTGCCTGTAAGCAATTCAATTCCTGATGTACTGCAAAATGCCGTAAAGCAGATGGAAGAATATTTTGAAGGGAAACGCAACACCTTTGATTTTCCGCTTAACCCGCAGGGAACCGATTTTCAAAAGAAAGTATGGAAAGCGTTATTAGAAATTCCTTTTGGCAAGACCACTTCCTACCAGGAACTATCAATACAACTGGGCGATGTAAAAGCCATTCGTGCAGTAGCATCTGCTAATGGTAAAAACCCACTATGGATTGTTGTGCCCTGCCACAGGGTTATAGGATCTGACGGATCGCTTACCGGATATGCCGGCGGACTATGGCGCAAAAAATGGCTGCTGGAACACGAAACCCCTCCAATACAGCAAAGTTTGTTTTAATTTTTGCCTGAATTAGAACGGTCACTAACAAACAAATTGGAAAAATTGTGTAATTCGTGGCAAACAAAATACTTCCCGCCATAAAACATTTTTTATGTAAATTCGTCATACCAAGACCTAATCTTTCCGTATGAAAAAATTCCTGCTCTGGCTTGTAGGCCTGCTTACTGCCATCGTTTTATTGCTATATATTTTTGATGTAGATTATCTTTTAAAAGCAGTTCGCGTGGTATACCTGCACGGCAAAACTACCGCATACTTAGACGACTATACCCATTTTGATAACCGTACTGTTAAGAAAGGAACGGGTCAGCCATGGGCTACACACAAAAATTACAATAAAGTAAAGGCTTCCCAAAGGCTGGAAGACACCCATAAAGAACTGGGTACTGTCGCCTATCTTATTATAAAAAACGACAGTATCTGGCATGAAAGCTACTACGATGGCTACGGAAAAGATTCAAAATCAAATTCCTTTTCTATGGCAAAAACCATAGTTACCGCCGCTATGTTTAAAGCTATCGAAGAAGGAAAAATTAAAAGCCTCAATCAAAAAGTGGGCGATTACTTTCCGGAATTCAGCAAGGGGCTTGCTGCAAAATTAACGGTGGGAGACCTATCATCTATGAGTACCGGACTGGACTGGGGCGAACAATACAGCAGTGCCTTCTCTATAACTACGCGTGCTTATTTTGGCGACCATTTGGAAGAAACAATGCTTAAAGTTCCGGTTATCCGCGAGCCGGGCAAAGAGTTTGAATATGTAAGCGGCGCTACAGAACTCCTTGCAATGGTGATCACCAAAGCTACCGGAGAAACTTTATCTGATTATGTTGCTGAAAAATTCTGGCAGCCTATGGGTGCAGAAAACGATGCGCTTTGGCAATTAGACCATGAAAACGGAATTGAAAAAGCCTATTGCTGTTTTGCCAGCAACGCCCGTGATTTTGCCCGTTTCGGAAAATTATTTAAACACAATGGCAAATGGAATAACCAACAATTGTTAGACAGCACTGCTGTAGCAACAATGGTAACACCTAAGTTTGCCGATTCTCCACAATATGGCTATGGTACGTGGTTAAATACATATTTAGGCAGGAAAATGTACTACCTGCGCGGTCATTTGGGTCAGTTTGTAATTGTGATACCCGAAGACAATATTATAATTGTAAGGCTGGGCCACACAAAAGGTTTACAAACCGATACCGACCCGCATAGCAACGACTTTTATGTGTATGTAGATGAAGCCTATAAAATGATGGGACTTTTAAAACCGAATGAAGGCAAAGGCAACGGACTTGCACTTACCAAAGAAGAGGCAGAAGCACAGGGAACGAAAAAGTAATCTACTTACAGTCATTGAGAAGAAGGACGGATCAATCCAAAGATTGCCACGCCACATTTTTTCACACTCGCAATGACAGAATCTATATGCATTTATGCTTGAAAGAATACAACTGGAAAATATACTTTTCCTTGATATAGAAACGGTTCCCGAGCAGCCGCACTTTGGGCTTTGCGATGAGGAAACAAAACAGCTTTACGACCTTAAAACCCAATACCAGCGTAAGGATGGGCAGTCGCCCGAAGAATTTTACGAACGTGCCGGGATATGGGCAGAGTTTGGTAAAATTATATGCCTGTCAGTTGGGTATTTTACGTTCAAGGGAGATATCCGTCATTTTAGGGTTACCTCATTTCATGGCGAAGAACCTAAAATACTTAAAGACTTTAATAACTTATTGAACAACCATTTTAGCCAGCCCCAGCATATTATGTGCGGACACAATGCTAAGGAATTCGACTTTCCGTTTATTGCCCGCCGTATGATTATCAATAGCATTGCCATTCCGCCAAAGCTGAACCTTTTTGGTAAAAAACCGTGGGAAGTACCTCATCTTGATACCATGGAATTATGGAAATTTGGCGACTATAAAAGTTTTACCTCGTTAAAGCTGCTCACCAAAATACTGGGTGTTCCGTCACCAAAAGGCGATATCGACGGCAGCCAGGTAGGACATGTGTTTCATGTTGAAAAAGACATTGACCGTATTGTTACCTACTGTGAAAAAGATGTTATTGCAGTAGCACAGGTATTGCTGCGTTTCAGGCACGAAGAACTTTTAATTGATGACGAAATTATTCACGTGTAAATTGGGGTAGAAAGTCGGTACATCCAAGCCTGAAAACTCCTCAATTAAAATCCGTACTTTTACCGCATGAAAGACTTTCCAAATTTATATGTAGCGCAAACAGACAATAAAGTAGTTGTTTTTGGCTCCAACCTAAAAGATTTTGTAATCTCACTAAACAGCGTAGTACAAAACCTTAAACCCTATATGTTTTACTACAGGCTTTTTAAAAAAGTAGATTACATTGAACACGTAGCAGCCGATGGCCGCAAATTTTATTTACAGAAAGTACTTTAATTTATTCGCTACACACCCCACACCCCTCTCAAGAGGGGAGCAAGCTTTACTCTTCCCTGCAAGAGGGGCGGGTTTGAGTGTTCCCCTCTTGAGAGGGGTGGGGGTGTGTCTGTTTCAACTGTGCGGCTGAGACTGAAAACTCAAAAATTTGTATTTTTATCCTCATGAACAATTCCCTGCTACATATAGACCACGTTACCATTTCTGCCCGCAAAGAGGGTCAATGGATACCTATTGTAAAAAACAGTTCGTTTACGCTCAATCAAAATGAGATATTGGGAATTGTGGGCGAATCGGGATCGGGTAAATCGGTTACGTCGTTAGCAGTAATGGGATTGCTCCCTAAAGGCATCCTTGAAATTACCGAAGGCAGGATTGAGTTTGATGGCAAGGATATATCGGCCATGAGCCAGAGGGAACTTCGTATTCTTCGTGGTAATGATATTGCAATGATATTCCAGGAGCCAATGAGTTCTTTAAATCCGTCATTAAAATGCGGTTTTCAGGTAGAAGAAATACTTGCAGAACACACACAACTTTCCCAAAAAGAAATAAAGGCAACGGTGCTTTCCCTATTCGAAAAGGTAAAGCTGCCCAATCCGGAAAAAATATACAACCGCTATCCACACGAGATATCGGGTGGGCAAAAGCAGCGCGTAATGATAGCCATGGCTATTGCCTGCAAACCCAAAATACTTATTGCCGATGAACCTACTACAGCATTGGATGTTACGGTTCAGAAGGAAATAATACTGCTGCTAAAAGAACTGCAGCAGGAAACAAAAATGAGCATCCTGTTTATTTCGCACGACCTTTCATTAGTATCCGAAATTGCCAACAGGGTATTGGTAATGTTCCGGGGTGAAATTGTAGAACAGGGCGAATCGGCCGGGATATTTAACAACCCAACCCATACCTACACAAAAGCACTTATCAGTTCACGCCCATCATTAGATGTCCGCCTGAAAAGATTACCTACTATTCAGGATTATCTTGAAAACACAGTCAATCCTGAAGAAGTTACACCCGCACAGCGCGAACAACGCCTTCAAAAATTATACAGCCAGACACCACTGCTTGAGGTAAAGAATGTAGAGAAAGAATATGTTTCTTCCGCAGGTATATTGGGCAAGGATGTGAAATTTAAAGCCGTAGACGATGTTAGTTTTAAAATATATGAAGGCGAAACGTTAGGTCTCGTTGGCGAATCAGGCTGTGGGAAATCTACACTTGGCAATGCTATTTTACAACTCGATAAGGCTACTGCCGGAAGCATACTATACCGCGGCGTAGATCTTACCAGGTTATCTTCAAAAGATATACGCGCGTTGCGAAAAGAGATACAGATCATCTTCCAGGACCCGTATTCATCTCTAAACCCCCGTATTACAGTTGGCAAAGCTATTATGGAACCGATGCAGGTGCATAAGCTTTATAAAAATGATACCGAACGCCGGGAAAAGACCATAGAAATACTAAACCGCGTCGGCTTGGGAGAAGAACACTTTAACCGATACCCCCACGAGTTCTCAGGAGGCCAAAGACAGCGTATTGGCATTGCACGAACCATTGCACTGCAACCTAAACTTATTGTTTGTGACGAGTCGGTTTCGGCACTGGATATTTCGGTTCAGGCGCAGGTACTGAACCTGCTTAACGAGCTAAAAGAGAACTTTGGGTTTACCTATATATTTATTTCGCACGACCTTGCCGTTGTAAAATACATGAGCGATCAGGTATTGGTAATGAACAAGGGTAAAATTGAAGAAATGAACGAAGCTGACGCTTTATACGAGTATCCGCAGAAAGAATACACGAAGAAATTGATTGCGGCTATACCAAAGTCTTAGTTTTGAATCATCGCTTGCCATTGCGAGCGTAATGCAATATAAAAAGATTGCTTTGTCGTTCCTCCTCGCAATGACCAGTTAACAATCTTTTCGATTACCCATAAAAAAAGCCCCTTCTTTCGAAAGGGCGTCATAAAAATATTATTTTGAATTAATCAATTATCATCTCAGGGATATCACCGTCAATAATAAGATTACCTTCTGTAGCTTTTTTAATATCTTCTACCGTAACACCCGGAGCACGCTCTAATAATTTAAAGCCTTCCGGTACTACTTCCAGAACAGCAAGTTCGGTGACAATCTTTTTAACGCAGCCTACACCTGTTAGCGGCAATGAGCAACGTTTTAAAAGTTTAGACTCACCTGCTTTGTTTACATGCATCATGGCAACGATAATGTTCTCGGCAGAAGCTACAAGATCCATAGCCCCCCCCATACCTTTTACCATTTTCCCAGGAATTTTCCAGTTTGCAATATCTCCATTCTCAGATACTTCCATAGCACCAAGAATAGTAAGGTCTACTTTTTGAGCCCTTATCATTCCGAAACTCATAGCCGAATCAAAAAACGATGCACCTTTAAGTGTAGTGATCGTCTGTTTCCCAGCATTAATGATATCGGCGTCTTCCTCTCCTTCAAACGGAAACGGACCCATACCCAGCACACCGTTCTCACTCTGAAATTCCACCGATATATCTTCTCTTACGTAATTGGCAACAAGGGTTGGTATACCAATACCAAGGTTAACAAAGTAACCGTCTTTTACTTCTTTTGCTATCCTTTTTGCTATCTCTTCTTTTCCTAACATATTTGATGATTTGAAAATTTGATGATTTGAAAATTACTTCGCCTTGCTGGAAGAAATGATTTTCGTAATAATCAAAATTATTGAATTTAAATCTGAAAATAATCTATCATCAGGATTTGGATAAAACTCTGATGCTTTGCACAATGTCAACCAGTAATGGACTTCATCAGCTTCTTTAGCTGAAATCTTAAACTTGTGAATGAAGTCTGCCTTACTTTCTGCATTTTGTGCTTCTCTAATATTTGCTCCTATTGAAGTTCCGCTCCTAAAAATTTGCGAGGCCATTTCAAATTTCTTTGTCAACTTTATTTCTTCAGAATATGCAATAATATTTAATGCAAAGCCGAAGGTTAAATCAACAATCAAGTTTGGTTTATCGTTCCTCATTTTCAAATTTTCAAATCAGCTAATCTTCAAATTATCGCTTGCGAACTGTTCGTTGTTCAATTCTCTTTTCATACTTCTCGCCTTGGAAAATTCGCTGAACAAAAATTCCCGGAATATGAATCTGGTTAGGGTCAAGCGTTCCTGCAGGAACAAGCTCTTCAACCTCAGCAATTGTTGTTTTTGCAGCACCCGCCATAGCCGCATTAAAGTTTCTTGCCGTTCCTTTAAAAATAAGGTTACCGGCTTCGTCACCTTTCCATGCTTTAACGATTGCGAAATCGGCCTTGTAAGCTTCTTCCATAATGTGCATCTTACCATTAAATTCACGTGCTTCTTTACCTTCTGCAACTTCGGTTCCGTAACCCGCCGGAGTATAGAACGCAGGAATACCAGCTTGGGCAGCACGGCATTTTTCAGCCAGCGTGCCTTGCGGTGTAAGTTCAACCTCAAGTTCTCCGCTAAGCATCTGCCTTTCAAATTCGGCATTCTCGCCAACATAAGAAGAGATCATTTTTTTAATCTGTTTCTTGTGAAGCAACAGTCCAAGTCCAAAATCATCCACACCCGCGTTATTAGAAATACAGGTAAGATCTGTAGTACCTTTTTTAACCAGTTCGGCAATACTGTTCTCAGGAATACCGCAAAGGCCAAAGCCTCCCAGCATTATAGTCACGCCGTCTTTTATATCGTTAAGCGCTTCGCCAACATTTTGCACTTTTTTATTAATCATACAATAGATTTTAGTTTTCGCGCATAAATATATAAAAAAACGCCTTCATAAGAAGGCGTTCTGTATTAAAATTCAAATTCGTCTGTACTGAGGCTATCTACCTTAGTTGTATCTTTTACCGGAGCCCGTCCGCAATCTACTTTGATGGAAAGATTGGCCGGCCTCTCAAATGGTTTCTCCGAGATTTTGTAGGTCATGCTATCATCGGCATAACACTTTTTCATGAATAAGCCCCATATTGGCAATGCCATAGTAGCACCTTGTCCATACACCAAACTCTTAAAGTGTGCCGAGCGGTCTTCGTTACCAACCCACACCCCTGTAGCAAGGTTAGGCACCATACCCATAAACCAACCGTCTGACTGGTTCTGCGTAGTTCCTGTTTTACCTGCAACCGGATTAATGATCTTATACGGATAACCGGTCATACGGTTATAACCCGTACCTCCTGCACCACCCCATTTAAGCCTTGCACCACTACCTGTTTCGGTAACACCTTCAAGTAGTTTTATAACTGCATAAGCAATATCCTTGCTCATAACATCTTTGGTTACTGTTTCTGTTTGATCCAGTATAACTCCGCTTTTATCTTCAATTTTGGTAATAACCATCGGTTTGATGTATACACCCTGATTAGCAAACGTACTGTACGCAGCTACCATATCGCTAACTGTAATTTCTACCGCACCAAGTGCAATTGCAGGCTGTTCAGGAATTTTGCTGGTTACTCCTAATTTATGCGTCATATCCACAACAGCTTTAGGCCCAACCCTGTCTATAAGTTTAGCCGATACTGTATTAATAGAATAAGCAAGTGCTTTTTTAAGCGTTACCATTCCCTGGAACTGACCGTTAGAGTTTTGCGGGTGCCAGTCGGCATCAATACCATATTTCCCTTTAGGCATGCTGAAAGGCTCATCTACAATAGAATCACAAGGTGAAACGTGTAACTGTTCGATAGCTGTTGCATATACAAATGGCTTAAACGTAGACCCTACCTGCCTTGCTCCCTGCTGAACGTGGTCGTACTGGAAGTGTTTGTAATTGATACCCCCAACCCACGCCTTAACGTGTCCGTCCTGTGGATTCATAGACATTAAACCTGTCTGAAGGAAGTGTTTGTAATAACGTATAGAATCTATAGGTGTCATTACCGTATCTTTCTCACCTTTCCAGGTAAATACAGTCATATCAGTCTTAACCTTAAACGAAGCTTTAATATCATCTTCATCTTTACCCTGATCGCTCATTATTCTCCAACGCTCAGAATTTTTCATGGCCCTTTCAATTATCTTGTCGGTTTCCGCTTTAGATATATTGATGAAAGGAGCATTCGTGTTTTTCTTCTGCTGAATAAAGAATTCTTCCTGAAGGTTCGCTAAATGTTCGTCTACAGCCTCTTCAGCATATTTCTGCATTTTAGAGTCAATAGTAGTATATATTTTAAGTCCGTCACGGTAAATGTCATACTCTCCACCGTCAGGCTTTGGATGATCTTTCACCCATTTTTTCATGTAGTCTCTAAGGTATTCCCTAAAATAAGTAGCAACACCTTCGTTATGGCTTTCCGGATTGTAATCTGTTTTTACAGGAACTTTAGCTAGTTTCTCTTTAACATTTTCATCAAGCTTACCATATTTAACCATCTGGCTCATTACCGTATTTCTCCTGTTGAAAACCATTTCTTTTCTGCTTTCCCTCATTGGGTTATACAGCGAAGGATTTTTAAGCATGCCTACAATTACCGCAGCCTCTTCAATCTTAAGGTCTTTCGGTTCTTTACCAAAATATACTTTTGATGCCGAACGTATACCTACCGCATTGTTTACAAAATCCACCGTATTAAGGTACATGGCAATAATCTCTTCTTTAGTATACTGCCTTTCCAGCTTTGTAGCTATTATCCACTCTTTAGCTTTTTGTATAATCCTCATTACAATATTCTTCGAGCCTTCTCCGTGAAAAAGGTTCTTAGCCAGCTGCTGTGTAATGGTACTCGCACCACCACTGCCTCCAAGGGTTACAATTGCCCTTAAAGTACCTCGGGTATCTATACCTGAGTGATCGAAAAAACGCTCATCTTCGGTAGAAATCAATGCATCTACCAGTGGTTTTGGCAGGTCGGCATATTTTACCGGAGTACGGTTTTCAAGGTAAAATTTACCTATAGTTTCACCATCTGAAGATATAATTTCGGTTGCTACGTTAGAATCCGGATTTTCAAGTTGCTCGAAGTCCGGCATTTTGCCGAATACACCCCATGAAGCCAAAAGGAAAAACAGGAATACCGACAGTAAGCCGATACCAAATATCTTCCAAAACTTTTTCACATAATATGCAGAATCGTGCTGTACAGCTTTCTTGCTATTATTCTTTTTTATTGCCATTGCTAAATATTATTCTGTTGACTCTATCCTGAAACCTACATCTGTTACACCATCAAGCTCTTCCACTCCCGGCACTTCGCCCGACTTTCTTACAGCCTGCTGAATGCTTACGGTGTACTTGCCTACCTTAGGGAATTTTACATTCTCCTTGTACCAAAGCTTGCTTTCCTTAATATCGGTAAACCCGTCACCTAAAAGGCTACCATCGGGATTAGCCATTTGGTATTCAAGCGTATCTACCTTGGTAAGCTGAGTGCCCGGTTGCTGCAACTGAACGATAAGAAACATATTGTTATACGGATAACTATTGTTGTTTCTAACGTTAATAAACAAATTATATTTTGACACAGTATCCTTCTGGTCAAAGCTAAAAGAGACAATACTGTCTTTTTTCCAGCTGCCATTTATAGCTTTATATTCGTCAAACACCCTTTTTTTGTCGCAGGAAACCAGCAGCAAAACAAGGCTCAGTGCTGCAATGCTATTCCGCACTGCCGCCGCCGGCATTATTTCCGCCATCCCCTTTGTCGTTAGGATTCTTTTTATTGCCATTCCTATTGTTATGGTTTCGGTTCTTATTATGTTGTCTTTCGTTAGGCTTGCTTTCTCCGGCAGGCTTCTCGTTAGTATTATTACGCTCGTTATTGTTTGTTCTCGGGTTCGGTTTTCTCTCGCCTACCTGCCTGTTTTCATTAGGCTTTCTTTCCCCCTGAGGTTTATTCTCATTCGGTTTCCTTTCGCCCTGAGGCCTGTTGTTACCTCTTTCGTTAGGTTTTCTTTCCGGCCTTTCACTGTTATTTGTCCTGTCGGGCCTGTTCTCACGTACAGGTCGTTCAATAGCAGGTTTTCTGTCGGTAGCAGGTGTACGGTCTCCCGCAGGCCTGTCGCCTTTTTTCTCGATAACGTGTTTTTTGTTATCCTTGTTAGGTCTTTTCTTTTTCTTAGGCACATCAAAACGGGTAAGGCTGTCCTGGCCCATAGCATTCTGGAATGTTTTTTCAACTTCCGGAGCTGCCTCTTCCACAGCATAATCCTCTAACGAGGCAACACGCTGTTTTAGTTTGTTAAGCTCAACCATTTCCTTAACCTGTTCTGCTTTAATAACATGCCAGTGTGCCATGTTATTAGTGTAAGCAAACCACATAAGCCCTTTAAAGATGTCAACCTTCTGGCAGAAAGCATCCCCTTTTTCGGTGTATATTTTAGTATCCATATCCGGCAGGCCTTTAAGCGCATCCAGATAGGTATCCAATTCGTAGTTAAGACAGCATTTAAGCTTACCGCACTGGCCTGCCAGTTTTTGCGGGTTAAGCGACAATTGCTGGTAACGTGCCGCAGAAGTATTTACACTTCTAAAGTCGGTTAGCCATGTAGAGCAGCAAAGCTCACGCCCGCATGACCCAATACCACCAAGACGGGAAGCTTCCTGACGGAAACCAACCTGTTTCATCTCGATACGGGTACTAAATTCGCGTGCAAAATCCTTAATTAGCTGACGGAAATCGACCCTGTCATTAGCAGTGTAATAGAACGTAGCTTTAGATCCGTCACCCTGAAATTCGATATCCGATATCTTCATTTCCAGTGCCAGTCGTATCGCTATTTCCCTTGCTACTACCTTCATCGGTTCTTCCTTAGCACGTGCTTCACTCCAGATGTCTATATCTTTCTGGGATGCTTTCCTGTAAATCTTGGCAACCTCAGCATTATTCTTTGTATTCTTTTTCTTCATTTGTACCTTAACCAGTTCCCCGGTTAGGGTAACAATACCGATATCATGGCCCGGTGAAGCCTCAGTAGCAACAATGTCGCCTATGCTTAGCGTAAGTTTCTCGCTATTACGGTAAAATTCTTTTCTTCCGTTTTTAAAGCGCACCTCAACACAGTCAAAAGGCGCTTCGCCTCCAGGGAGGCTCATATTTGATAACCAGTCGAAAACAGTTAGTTTATTACAACTGTCCGTCCCGCAGGTCCCGTTATTTTTACATCCCTTGGGTTGTCCGTCTTTGGAGCCCGTAGAACAGCTTGTACATGCCATAGTTCGTGTTTATATATAGATCGCGGCCTAACCGCTACTTGTTCGTAAAAATGTTTTGCGGGTAAAGATAGTATTTTTTTGGCGGAAACATGTTAAACCGCAGGATTGCGATATTGCAATGGAGAATAGGACTGATTTACAACTCCTCACCCCCCCGACCCCTTACAAAACGGGAGGGGGAGCAATTGCTGACTCACCTCGAGTCTTCCCCTTCTTTGGAGGAGTGGCTGAAAGCCGGGCTGGTTCTATCGGGAACAAAAAACCATTTCTAAAGGATTTTTAAGAATGAAGGGCAGGGGGTGAAAACAAAAGACGTAGCAATGCTACGTCTCTACAGAAGATTGGAAACAAAAAAACCTGCATTTTCATGCAGGCTTTTAAAAATATATTTTCAGGTGTTAGCCTATAACTTTAAATAATTTATCGGAAAGACGTATCCTGAACGGAACGCTAAACGTAACCTTATCGCCTTTTACCGCTACAGTACCTTCCTGGCCGTTAACACGCATGGCTTCTAGTACAAGCTGCTGTTCGCCGGTACTCGGGCCCGATATAAGGATAGTGTCGCCAATAGTTAATTCCTGGTTTTCGACGATAAACTGACCCACGCCTGCTTTAGGGAAGTAGTGCTCACCTTTACCGATAAGCGTCTTTTTAATTCTTGGCCTTGCGGCAGATTTAGTCTTCGGAGCCGATGCCAATGCAATGTCTGATACTTCTTCACCTGATTTTTTGAATTTCAAACGGTCTGACTTTCCTTTTTTAAAGATCATGTTACCGTTCATAATACCACGGCGCAGTGCTTTTTGCTCTTCTTCCGGCATGCGGAAAATATCCTGGCAGGCTTCAGAACAACAGTTATCAGAAGCAGTTTTACACTCATCACACTGAATGAAAAGTAAGTGACACGCCTCGTTAGCACAGTTGGTGTGGTTGTCGCACGGTTTACCACACTGGTGGCATTGTGAAACAATATCGTCTGTAATACGCTCACCCAGCCTGTGGTCGAACACAAAGTTCTTACCGATGAATTTACTCTCTAAACCTTCCGCTTTTACCTGGCGTGTATATTCTATAATACCGCCTTCAAGCTGGTACACATTTTTAAAGCCTTTGTGCTTAAAGAATGCCGAAGCTTTTTCGCAACGGATTCCACCTGTACAATACATCAACAGGTTTTTGTCGTCTTTATGGTCGGCAAGCTGATCTTCGATAATTGGTAGTGATTCCCTGAATGTATCCACATCGGGTGTGATAGCATTGCGGAAATGCCCTATCTCGCTTTCGTAGTGGTTACGCATATCTACCACAATAGTGTTCGGGTCTTCAAGCATTTTGTTGAAGTCGTTAGCACCGAGGTGTGTACCGCCGTTCATAACGTCGAAGGTATCGTCGTTAAGTCCGTCAGCCACGATTTTTTCGCGCACTTTAATCGTCAGTTTCAGGAACGAAAGGTCGTCATGTTCCACAGCAACGTTAAGGCGGATATCTTTAAGGAAAGGAATTGTATCTAAATGATCTTTGAATTCGTAGAAATGATCTGCCGGAAGCGAAAGCTGGGCATTAATACCCTCTTTGGCAACATATATCCTTCCTAAAACCTCCAGTGGGTTCCAGGCAAGGAAAAGCGAATCGCGAAATTGTTTTGGATCAGAAATGTGAGCGTAGGCGTAGAAAGACAGCGTAAGGCGCTGTTTGCCGCTTTCCTCAATAAGGGCGGTTCTCTCTTCTGCGCTTAAAGTGTTGAACAGTTGCATGCTATACAATTTTAAGTGAGATATTCAGTATGTACCGGTTCACAATGGCGGAACCGGCTGCAAAGGTAGGAAATTTTGGGATTTGGGCAAGAACTGCTCATCTAATCCTTGAATTTTATATTGTTTTTTATGTATCTTTTTGTTTTCTTAAAATATTTTCTATAATTGATGATAATGACTGTACTAATGAGGTCTCATTTTTTAATAATTCAATCTTTTCTGTAGTTTTACCTTTATCGATTAAACTATTTTTTTCAGTTTTAGAGAACTGCAAAATAATATTATTTATCGTATCCACGTCATTACGATCTAATGCTACTTTTAAAGCCATAATTTTAAAAGTACAGTTTGTAATTTCGTTTTCAAAATATTTGATATCTATAAGACACTCTTTATATAACTTCAAAAAGAAGAAAGAAAATATTTGTATAAACAATACGACTGTTAAACGAGGTAAAAAAAAAGCAAAAACATCTATTGTAGCTTTACTATCAAAATTATATAATGAAATAAACAAAAGTAAAATCCCCAAGCTATTAATTATAATTCCAATTATTAAATTTAAATTAGAATTATATGTCAATCTTTTTATTTGTCGCTTTGTATTATATTCGATTTCATCTAAAGCTTCAAGATAGGTAAAGCTTCCATAATTCAAAGCCAAATTAGCTAAATATGCTTCCTCAAATTTTTCAATAAATTTCTCCCTAAATTTCTCCAACCTTTTTTCATCTAAAAGGTCAAATAAAATATCGCTAGCAGATTCTCTATTATCATCCTCTTTATCTTTATTTTTAGACTTATCAAAGTAATGTTTAGGAAATCTAGAATCTAACTCTGACAACTTTAGGTACGCTCTTAAAATTAAAAATAGCGACATAATAAATAAGAGAAACGAAACAAAAAGAGTTGTCTGATATGGCAAAATTAGAAGATCCTCATTGGTTAGCGAATATATCCCGACTATGCTCAATAAAAAAATTATCGCACAGAAATATATTTGGTAAATGAATAAACGTTTTAACCTGTTCATATATTTATATTTTAAACCAAACCTACAAATTTTTCCTAACAAATAATTTTATTGTAAGAATTTATTCAATTCTACTTTTCAAAAATAAACTTATCCACAACCCTCACCCTCACATTGCCACACCAAAAAAAAGAACTATTTTTACGCTCAAATCTATACAAAAAATGAGCGGAGATAAAGAAGCAAAATTAAAGGCATTACAGCTTACGCTGGATAAACTTGACAAGGCTTATGGCAAAGGAACGGTAATGAAACTGGGCGACCGGGCCGTGGAAGAAGTAGAGGCAATCCCTTCGGGATCGCTTGGCGTAGACCTTGCCCTTGGCGTTAACGGCTACCCTCGCGGAAGAATAATAGAAATATACGGACCTGAATCATCAGGTAAAACAACCCTTACGCTTCACGCTATCGCGGAAGCACAAAAAGCCGGCGGTATCGCTGCTTTTATCGATGCGGAACACGCGTTTGACCGTGGCTATGCTGAAAAATTAGGCGTTGATATAGAAAACCTTATTATATCGCAGCCGGACAATGGTGAACAGGCGCTTGAAATCGCCGAAAACCTTATCCGTTCCGGCGCTATTGATATTGTGGTAATTGACTCGGTTGCGGCACTTACGCCAAAAAGCGAGATCGAAGGCGAAATGGGAGATTCTAAAATGGGTCTTCATGCACGTTTAATGTCGCAGGCATTACGTAAGCTTACAGCTACTATCAGCAAAACCAACTGTACGGTATTCTTTATCAACCAGCTTCGTGAAAAGATCGGTGTTATGTTTGGTAACCCTGAAACAACTACGGGTGGTAACGCTCTTAAATTCTACGCTTCGGTAAGGATAGATATTCGCCGTGCGGCACAGATCAAAGATGGTGAGAATGTAATTGGTAACCGTACCAAAGTTAAGATCGTTAAGAACAAAGTGGCTCCACCTTTTAAAACTGCCGAATTTGACATCATGTATGGCGAAGGTGTTTCTAAAACAGGTGAGATCCTTGACCTTGCTGTTGAGTTTGAGATCATCAAGAAATCGGGCTCATGGTTTAGCTACGGCGATACCAAATTAGGCCAGGGCCGTGATGCTGTTAAGGCACTGATTAAAGATAATCCGGAACTTTCTGAAGAGCTGGAACTCAAAATAAAAGACATGATAAAGGAGCAAGCTTCTTAAATACTATTGAAACCCGAATTTTTCGGGTTTTTTTATTGCTATTACGCAACCTTTTGCTTTTTTTGTATCTATCTATAAATGAGATTACGCGGAAACGATTTATGAAAAAGATTTTACTACTTCTTGCAGCACTATTCTTACTTAATGCCTGCTCGCTTGACGAAGACCCAAAGCAGGATTTCTTCGTGGAATTTTTACCCATGGAAATTGTACACACCCCTGAGTATGTTAGCCTGGGAAAACCCTGCGAAATAAAAATAAAATACCAAAAACCAAATGGCTGTTACCTTTTTGAACGCTTTCATATTGAAAAAGAAGGTAGCGCCTATCTTATTGCAGTGCAGACTGTTGTAAGGCCGAATGCAGAATGCTTAAAAGTTACAGACATTACACCCGAGGAACGTTCGTTTACATTTAAACCCAGCGATACGTATTCATCGGGCTCTTACATTTTAAAGTTTTATAAAGGATTAGACGTTAACGGAAACAGAACCTATACGCAGGTAAATATACCGGTGCAATAAATAAAAGGACTATTGGGTTTAGATCAGCTCATACAGGAATGCCAGCAAAACAGCATAAGGGCGCAGGAACAGCTATACAAGCTTCTTGCACCTAAGATGTTTGCGGCCTGTTTAAAGTATTCGCGCAACAGGGCGGATGCCGAGGACAACCTGCAGGATGGTTTTTTGCTGATCTTCCAGAAAATTGGGCAGTTCCAGTTTAAAGGGTCTTTTGAAGGCTGGGCCAAAAGGGTAATGATAAATAATGTTTTGCAAAAATACCGGTCTGAAGGCGTCTTTGAGCTGGTAAGCGAAAACATGCCCGATGTGGCCGATGTTGAAATTGAACACGATACCATTTCTATGGAATACCTGGTGGGTATTATTCAGGAACTTCCCGACAGGTACAGGATGGTTTTTAACCTGTATGTTATAGATGGTTATTCGCACAAAGAAATTGCAGAGATGCTTAATATTACAGACGGCACCTCTAAATCGAACCTTGCACGCGCAAGGATGATATTAAAAGAAAAAATTGAAGCCCTGCAGGGCAATAGTATACCTTCGGCAAAATGAATGAGAAAAAGGATTTAGACAGGTTATTCCAGGAAAAGTTCAAGGACTTTGAAGTAGCCCCTCCTGAGTTTGTATGGGAAAACATACGGGAGGCGCTCCAGGAAAAAAAGAAACGCAGGGTTATACCTATATGGTTTAAACTCTCGGGTGTGGCTGCACTGCTTGTTTTAGGCGGGTTGCTGGCTACGCTGTTTTTTAACGACTCCGATAACCCGGTTAATGCTAACCCCGTGGTTATAGATAATAATACGGTATCTCCTGCCGATGCGATTAAAGCATCGCCGGATGCTGTACCTGCTAATGCCGCCCCATCGGCTGCAGGAACAGAAAATACTGTAACTACCACCCCAACAACTACAGGTAGTAACACCACTACTGCTGTAGCTACAGCTGATGATGCCAATTTCGGCACAGTAAAAGCACCGGCTAACGGCAACAACACTAACCCAACCAAAATCAACAGAACATTACCTATTGTAAACAACAATGCCGTTGCTAATCAAGGTAAAAACACAACAAACAAAACCAACAACAATAAAAAAGCAATAAGCAATAGCACACAACCTGCTACTGCTGTAGTTTACGAAAAAGCACAAAATACACTTAATGGTTCTGCTGTCCCAACAGCAAATACTGCTGCTAATGAGAACAGCATTATAAAAACAACTGCTACAGAAGAAGCCCTGGCTGCTGCCAAGCTTAAAGCTGACGCGAGGAATTTTGCAAACAACCCTAACGACACTCAAAACAAAGCTAACAGAAACAATGCTGTAGCTACGCTTCCTGCAAACGAAGGTGTTGCTGCTACAATTACTGATAGGGCGAATAAAACTTCTACAACTGTTTCAGACAAAATAACTGTTGATGAACCTGCCGCTGCAAGAAATAATGTTTCGGAAGGTATTGCTGCAAACGGATCTGTAAATACGCAGAATTCAAATCAGGCGAATGCCGAAAGTGATGCTGTCCAAAAAGGCACTATCATAATCGACAAAAATATTCCGCTAACCGAAGCAGTTGCTCAAACGGAAGTTGATACTACTGCAACTGCTGTACCCGAGAATGAACTGGAAAAATTACTGAAAGAGAAATTGAACGGCGAAAAAGAGGAAGAGAAAGCCGTAGTAGAAAATAAACCTAAAGAAAGATGGGTACTTAAGCCACAGGTTGCCCCTGTGTTTTATAACTCACTTTCATCGGGGTCACCAATCAACGAACAGTTTGCGGCGAACAGCAAATCGTATGATAATGACCTGAGCTTTGGTGTAGGTGTTAACTATGCCGTTACCGACAACATTACCATACGTTCGGGTATTAACTCTGTAAACCTTAGCTATGCCACAAACGATATTGCTTTTTATGCTTCATTAAACGGTATAACAACTAACATCATGGGGTCTAAAACAGCTAATATCGTAGTTCAGAATGGTAACGATGTTCCTGACACCGTAATGATAGACGGACAACCTGCACAGGCTGTAAGCGGCTCTATGCTTCAAAAAACAGGGTATATTGAGATTCCGCTGGAGATGAGTTATTCATTAGTGAACAAGAAATTTGGTATTGATGTAATCGGAGGGGTAAGTTCGTTATTCCTTAACCAGAATAATGTGAGTGTGGTTTCTAACACAGGAATGAGCACCCAGGTAGGTGAAGCCCAAAACTTAAACAACCTTCACTTTAGTACCAACGTAGGCCTTGGGTTTAAATACCACTTCTGGGATTCCTTTCAGGTAAACTTTGAACCAATGTTTAAATACCAGGTGAATGCCTACAGCAGGGATGCCGGTAACTTTAAACCCTACTTCATCGGGTTATACTCCGGTGTAAGCTTTAGCTTCTAAACTATTTTATCTATTTTTATACAACGCAGAAGCGCTCATAAGTTGAGCGCTTCTGTTATTTCTGGCTAACCTTAAGAAGGTCATTGTAAATTATCTGTCGTACTTTATCTTTTAATTCTTTTAGGTCAGATTTATCCTCCATTGTCAATCCGTCGGTAGTTACGAAGCGATGTACTTTCGCCCTTAGCAGCCCGGGCACTCCGCTAAAGAAACGGAAAGAAAATCGTTTCTTATTATCGTAAAAACTCATGGGTACAATTGGTATCTGGTGTTCTATCGCAAGGCGGAAAGCACCATCCTTAAATTCATCCAGCAAAATAGATTCATCTTCAGGAACTCCGCCTTCAGGAAAGATACAAATGCTCAATCCCTGACTTAGTCTTTTTTGAGCACGCTGAAAAACTTCAAAGCGGCTTTTAGAACTGTTCCTGTCTACCAGTATACAGGTACGCTTATAAAAGAATCCAAAAATCGGAATTTTAACCAGCTCTTTTTTTCCCACAAATACAAACGGATTTTTAGAGACAACCAGCATCAGCATAATATCTGTCATAGAAGTATGGTTGGCAACAAGCATATAACTCTTGCCTTTTTCCATTTGCTGTTCGCGCGTTATGCGGTACGGTAATCCCATACCAAATAATATAATCTTAGCCCACAGCCTTGCCATAATAAAAAACTGCGGATACGTTTTCTCAGATAATATAGACAGTATCAGCAATGGCGACAATATAATAATAGGCACACCCATAACGATGTAAAACCAAATGCGCCAAAGCGTCCATAAAATATACTTAACTGCTTTCATATTTTCCAAATGTAAGAATTCAATCCTTTATTTTACTGCCAAATCGTGTACCTTTGTAAAAATTTCAATTTTTGTAAAATGGCAAGAATATTAACCGGGGTACAAAGTACCGGTACACCACATCTAGGCAACCTTCTGGGCGCTATACTCCCAGCTGTGGAAATGGCTAACAAACCAGAGAATGATTCATTTTTATTTATCGCCGACCTGCATTCTATAACGCAGATCAAGGATGGCGAAACACTGCGCGCTAATACTTACAGCGTAGCAGCAACCTGGCTTGCGTGTGGTCTTGATATTAACAAAGTTGTTTTTTACCGCCAGAGTGATGTTCCGCAAACAGCAGAGCTATCATGGTACCTTAGCTGTTTCTTCCCGTTTCAGCGACTTACCCTGGCACACTCATTTAAAGATAAAGCCGACAGGCTGGAAGATGTAAACGCAGGCTTGTTTACGTATCCTATGCTTATGGCTGCCGATATATTATTGTATGATGCTGAATTTGTACCTGTAGGTAAAGACCAGCTTCAGCATATAGAAATTACACGCGATGTTGCTTCACGTTTTAACCACCAGATGGGTGAAACATTTGTTTTGCCGGAAGCTGTAAGTGCCGATGATACAAAAATTATTCCCGGTACTGATGGTCATAAAATGAGTAAGTCGAGAAATAACTTCATTAATATTTTCCAGGAAGACAAACCGCTTCGCAAGCAGGTGATGAGCATTGAGACCGACAGCACACCACTGGAAGAACCTAAAAATCCTGATACCTGTAACGTATTTGCTTTGTACAAACTTTTAGGCACACCCGAACAGGTTGATGCTATGAGGGCAAACTACCTTGGAGGTAATTACGGTTATGGTCATGCAAAACAGGCGCTATATGAACTTATAGTAGAAAAATTTGCAACCGTAAGAGAAAAATATACTTACTACATGGCTAACCTTAATGAGGTTGATGCTTTATTAAAAGCAGGTGCAGAAAAAGCAGGCGTTGTTGCTAATGGTGTACTACAAAAAGTAAGAACCAAACTGGGATACGAATAGTTTAATAAACAGTATTCAGTAAAAGTTTATAGTAGCCACGAATTACACAAATTATCACAAATCAAATTGGTGAAATTAGTGTGATTCGTGGCTGTTTTTATAACATTAAACCTCTAAATAGCTTCAAACAATTTTCCAGGTAATGGCCTGATTACACCTTTTAACTCCATATTGAGTAGAAGCGACGATATTTTAAAGATCGGCATGTCGCATTCAAGTGCAATGATATCCATAAGTTCTTTTCCCTTTTTCTGAAGGTAATCGTATACTTTTTGTTCGTCGTTATCGAGCACCACGAATAGTTGTTTCTGCACAGGCTTTTTCTTTTCCTCCTCCAATTGCCAGTTTAGTATATATACAAGGTCGGCGGCATCCGTAAGCACGTTGGCACGCTGACTCTTTATAAGGTTATTGCAGCCCATACTGTATTTATCGGTAATACGACCGGGCACTGCAAATACATCGCGATTATAATCGTTAGCAATATTCGCCGTAATAAGCGATCCGCCTTTATCGGCACTTTCTATAATTATAGTTGCCTCACTAATACCGGCAACGATACGGTTACGCTTTACAAAGTTCTCCTTATCCGGATTCGACGTACTCCAAAACTCGGTCATAAAACCACCGTTCTCTTCCATCTTCGCCACATACTTTTTATGCACTTTAGGATACACCTGATTCAGTCCGTGAGCTACAACACCGACAGTCTGTAATCCCTGCTCCATTGCTATAATGTGTGCATGAATATCTACACCATAGGCAAATCCGCTAATAATAACCGGATTTAACGGTGCCAAATCTTCAATCAGCTTTTTACAGAAATCACCCCCATAAGATGTCATCTGGCGTGTACCCACAATGCTTATGGTTTTGCGCCCTTCCAGATTTATATTGCCCGATGTAAATAAAACAACCGGCCCATCTATACAGTGCTTAAGTCGGTCGGGGTAATTGGCATCAAGGTAAAATAACGGCTTAATATTATTCTCCCTTACAAATTTAACCTCGGCTTCGGCCAGTTTAAAAACCGATGTGTTTTTAAGGTTGTTGTAAATGATGTCGCCTATACCCTCTATAGCTGTAATTTGCGATTTTTTAGCTTTAAAAACTGCTTCTGCAGAACCAAGATGATTTATAAGCCGTTTCGCCACAATGTCCCCCACTAAATCTACACGCATCAGCGCCAGCACATTAAGTAATTCTAAATCAGTCATCAGTAGGTTTTATATGCCGTTTATCGGATTCTTTTGGATTGTTAATAAAAATTGTGAATAACATTTTGCAATAACTGTTGAATTGTTAATTTTGTTGCTATGATGATAGAAAAACATATATCGGCTTTATTGTATCGCTACCAGTGCGTTAGCGTTCCCGGCTTCGGCGCGTTTCTTACCGAAACTCAGCCGGCGCAGTTAAACAATGACACCTTTACTTTCTACCCTCCAAAAAAACTCCTGTCATTCAACGCGAATTTAAAAAATAATGACGGGCTTTTAGCCAATCATATCGCATTACAGGAAAAAATTTCTTACGATCAGGCTGTAGCTAATATAAGCCAGACTGTTGAGCAGTGGTTTGATAAATTACAAAACAGAGAGAACCTTACACTGAAAAACCTTGGCTCAATTTCTTACAACTTTGAAGGCAGCCTTGTATTTACTCCCGACACCCCGGTAAACTATCTTACCGATGCTTTCGGACTTAGCATGATTATCTCTCCTTCTGTAAAAAGAGAAGAGCTTAAAGCTGTTGCCCAAAAAGTAGAAGAAATTGCTCCGGTTGTATTTACACCAGAGAGAAAGAAAGATTACTCGTATCTTAAATATGCTGCTGTATTTGTTATTATGGCATGTGCAGGCGGTACAGGCTTTAAGTTTTACCGTGACAACGAGATAGCTACACAAACATTACTTGTAGAACAATCGGTTCAGGAAAAGGTACACGACAAAATACAGCAGGCTACATTTTTTATAGATATCCCTATGCCGGCGGTTAAGCTTGCCCTAAAGGAAGAAAACCAGGTAATGCCATACCATGTGGTTGCAGGCGCATTTTCTACCGAAACTAATGCACAGAAGGCAGTAAACCAACTTACAGCCAAAGGCTTTAAAGCAAGGCAGCTTGGTAAAAACCGTGGACTGTATGGTGTTGCTTATGGAAGTTACGCTACCTACGCTGAAGCACAGGAAAATATGAGAAAAATACACAAAACAGAAAACAGGGATGCCTGGCTTCTGGTAAAAGAATTATAAAAGAATCTCCCATCCGGGAGATTTTTTTTGCTTTGTATTATCTTTGCCAAAAAAACGCATGCAGCCAAAATCTCCATCTGACTCTATTTGCATTATGACCGACCTGGTTTTACCGGGTGAAACCAATCCTCTTAACAACCTGTTTGGTGGCGAACTCCTTGCCCGTATGGACCGTGCTGCAAGTATTGCCGCAAGAAGGCATTCCCGCAGGATAGTAGTTACGGCATCGGTAAACCATGTGGCTTTTAACCGCGCTATTCCGCTAGGCAGCGTAGTTACGGTAGAAGCCAAAGTATCACGTACTTTTAAAACGTCACTGGAGATATTTATAGACGTATGGACAGAAGACCGCGAAAGCGGCATAAAAGCAAAAGCCAACGAAGCTATTTACACTTTTGTTGCAGTAGATGAAACAGGGAGGCCTGTAGAAGTACCTGCTGTAGTTCCTGAAACAGAACTTGAAAAACAGCGTTACGACGCAGCATTACGACGCAAACAGCTTAGCCTTGTACTGGCCGGAAAAATGAATCCGCATGACGCAACAGAGCTTAAAGCTTTATTTATATAAAACAAAGAATCCCGCAATTGCGGGATTTTTTATGCTCTTTATTTTGCTATCCAACCTTCCGGATTAAGGAACGATGTGTTCTGGGTAACGTAAAACTTCATTATTGTTTTACCGGATCCCGGATAAGTATGTATTATACCGATGTTTTGTTTTGTAGAAACCTTATCTCCTACACCAACACTAAGCGAGCTAAGGTTGTTGTACAAGGTTACGTAATCACCGTGCTTAATATATACGGTTTTTGTACCCGAGATAATTTCTATCCTGATAACCTCACCATCAAACACCGCCCTGGCAGCAGCTCCCTGATGGGCTGTAATCTCAATACCATTGTTATCTACTACAATATTTTTATCGATAGGGCTTGCCTGTCTTCCAAATCGTGATGATACAAAACCTTCTGCAACCGGCCATGGCAGCCTGCCTTTGTTCGCTTTAAAGTTACTTGCAACCAATTTCTCTTCTTTGGTCATTACGATCTTAGTCGGAGAAGCTTTGGCAGCATCTGTAATCTCTTTCTTCTCGGCAGCAGTGGCAGCTTTAGCAGCAGCCCTTCTATTGGCAGCAGCAATTGCTTCTTCAAGCAGTCGCTTAATTTTGCGCTCAATCTCGTTCGCTTCCTGCTGTTTTTTCTTTATTTCAGAGGCATATTTTTTCTTATCCCTCTGTATAGCCTTGATTAGTTTTTCCTGTTCGGTCTTATCTTTTTCAAGGGTTTTCTTTTCATCCTGGCTTTCGGCAAGTAATTGCTCCTTCGATTTTTTCTGAGATTCCAACGTTACCACAAGCTCTTCCAGTTTTGTCATTTTAGAGCGTATCTCTTCGCCCTGCACTTTCCTGAAACTGGCATACTGTTTCATATACTGCATGCGCTTGTATGCCTGAAGAAAATTTTCTGAAGATAATATAAACATAATACGACTTTGTTCAGAACGGCTTTTATACGCCCTAACTACCATATTTGCATAATCTTCCTTAAGTACCTTAAGCTCCCTGTTCAGTTTATTTATCTGAAGCTGGTTGGTATAAATACCATCGCTAAGCAAACGCGTCTGCCTGCTGGTATTGCTTATAAGCTTTTCGCTAAGCTTTATCTTGGTGGTGTTTTCTTCAATTTTTCCAAGTACCGACTTTCCTTTAGATTCCTGACTACTTACAAGGTTTTTAAGCGCACTGATTTCTTTCTGAATCTGTGCACGTCGTTTTTCCAGCTTTTTCTGTTCGGCGGTTTGTTGTCCCCAACCTAACATGGTAAAGCTAATAAAGAAAATAGTAAGGAATAATCTGGTCATATTATGTGTCAGGGTTTTTAATCTTCAATAAAAATCTGTTGAAATCCATCGGGAACCTCATACGGAAATGTAAGATTTTCGTCAAAGGTAACAGTATTATATTCAATGCCTATGTTCACAATATCTTTTTGTTCAGCTTCAATCTTAATTTGTGCCGGCAAAATGCCTTTTGGATATTCTTTGTACGCAGGATACTGAATATTTAAAGTACGTGGCTCCTGCCCTGCCTGGGCAATAACTTCTTTCTTTAAAAAATAGTTCGCTCCTTCAAATAGAAATGTTTTACTAATTGCCGACCTATCCATAGACTGCAATTTGTGCTGACCGTTCTCTAACGACGCAGCATATTTACCCTTACTAAGATCGTATATGGCATCGCCTAAAAGCATGTTCTGCACTTTAGTAAAATCAAGCTCTGTGCCAAGCCATTTACTAAGCGCCGCATAATTACCATCAAAGTAAGTTCCGTTTATTTTCTCGTAGTAGCTAACCGTGGTAGGCGTAATAATAGCCTTAGCCATAGTAATACCTAGAAAACGTACGCTTACCAATATAGTTTCATCTTTTTTGATACGTATATCTGCACTAACGCTTTGCTTCGTTTTTTTGTCTTTATAATCAACAGATGCTTTTACAGCAAGCGTTTTAAAATTCTTTACATTTTTATAATGCCCGTCTATAATTTCTTTTAAGGCTTTCTCTTCTTCTGCATTACCTTCGGCAACTACAGCTTTCTGAGCTGTTTTGCACGATGCAAGCGATAAAAATAAAACTAGTATGGCTATGCTCTTTTTCATTAATTACTTTTAGGTTTTTCAAGTTTTGCCTGCTTCTGCAGCATAAGGTCCTTCTTTTTAGTGTCGCCAAGGCCGGTGTATGTTTCGGCCAGTTGTTTGCTTATCTTCAATTCAAGATCCGGGTCTTCAACAACAAAGTCTATGCCTGTTTCCAGATAATCTTTTGCTTTGGCAAATTGCTTAGCCTTATTAGCTGCCAGCCCGGCAAAATAATACAACCTTGCATGCGTAGGATACACATCTATATATTCCGTCGCTTTTTTCTGAAGCGCATCATAGTGTGCCGCTTCGGTATAGGTATATAACAGAAGCTCTATTGTTTCTATATCATCCGGTTTGCCTGCCAATGCTTTTTCAAAATAGTGTGTAGCTTCAGGATATCGCGCTTTGCTGAAATAAAATTTACCGATTTCTTTCGGCACATTTACCTGCTTGTCATCTTCAAAATAGCCTACTGCTTTTTCAAGATCACCTGCAAATTGCGGATTGTTGCTGGCATAAATAAGAAACTCGTTAAGCACTCTGTGTTTTATCTTACGGTCTATCTTTTTACTTTCCAATACCCTGAACATTGATTCTGCTGCTTTCTTGCCGTTGTTATCATTCAGGTTGAATTTAAAAAGGCTTACCTGTGCCCAGTCAGAAGATGGAATTTCCTTTTCCAGCTTTTTGGCTACCTCTTCGGCTTTAGCTTCCTGGTTGCTTTCACTGTACAGGTAAATAAGCTCCAGATAGTTAGACTCCTCCTTAGGATTTTTCTTTATTGCTTCTTCCAGTGTTTCCTTTTGTGGCTTTTTGTATTTGCTATCGCTTAAAATCTGAAGTTTATACATTTCACGCTTTTCAGATTTCCCCACAGTCTGTTCCATCTCGTTAATAAGCGCCAGTGCTTTATCAAACTGCTGGGTGTACATATATAACGAAACAAGATCTTCCTGAAAGAATTCTTTACGCCATTCGGTAAGCTTTTGCACTATGGGAATAGATTTATTAAAATCTTTCGTTTCATAATACACATCATAAAGGCTTTGCCAGTACCAGCGGTTAGCCGGCTCAAGGTCTCTTGCCTTAATAAATGCTTTTTCTGCTTCGGGATAATTTTTAAGCGAAAGGTAATTTTTACCCAGTTCGTGATAAAGCACCGGATTAGAAGGCTCTTTTACGAGGCACTTTTCTAATGACTTTATAGCCTTATCATAATTCTCGATCCCTTTTTGCTTGAGTGCTTCAAAAAAGTTATTTTCAAACTCATTATTCGCCAAAGCAACCTGGTCGGGTTCCTTAGCGTCCTGGGCATATAAACCGTCAGGCACCAATAAAGAGCCCGACAGCATCATCCCGCAAAAAAGGATTTTAAATTTCATGTTCTATTATTCTATAACTGAATAGTCGCCAATGCTTATGCTGGTAAACTTACCGTTAAACGATGCATGGTTACCAATCATACCATTATCTAAAATAGCATTGGTAATAGTAGCGTTGGTTTGCACAAGGCTGTTTTTAATAATTGTATTTTCTACCGATGTATTATCGCCTAATGATACATACGGCCCAACAGTAGAATTTTTAAGCACTACATTCTCTCCAATAAAACACGGAGGTATAATTGTACTGTTTTCTAAATGCACCGATTCCGATACCAGGTTTACACCATCGCCTTTAAGAAAGCCCAGCATACGCGAGTTGGTTTCTACCGTAACGTTTTTGTTTCCGCAGTCCATCCACTCATCTACTTTACCCGGAACAAATTTCATGCCTTTCTCTTTCATGTTCTCCAAACCATCGGTAAGCTGGTACTCGCCGCCTTTGGTAACATTATTATCTAAAAGGTATTGAAGTTCTTCACGAAGTGTTTCGCCACTCTTAAAGTAATAAATACCAATGATGGCAAGATCTGAAACGAAATCTTTTGGTTTTTCAACAAAATCAACGATCTCGTTTTTATCATTAAGCTTCACAACACCAAATGCACTTGGGTCTTCCACCTGTTTTACCCATATAACACTGTCGGCTGAAGTATCTAACGTAAAGTCGGCCCTGAAAAGTGTATCGGCATACGCAACAACTATTGGCCCACTCATAGATTCTTTAGCACTCATAATAGCGTGAGCCGTTCCCAGAGGTTTTTCCTGGTAGTATATAGTGCCTTTAGCACCAAGTTTTTCGGCAATAGCCACAAGGTCTGTTTCTACCTGTGTGCCAAAATCCCTGCTAACAATAAAAGCAATTTCTTCAATTTTCTGATTTAGTACCCCTGCAATATCTTCAACCAGCCTGTGAACGATTGGTTTTCCTGCAATTGGTATAAGAGGTTTTGGTACAGTTAATGTATGTGGGCGAAGGCGCGATCCGCGGCCTGCCATAGGAACTATTATTCTCATCTTAGGTTTGTATACGTATTGATTTGTTCGTTTGTATTTCTATATGTCAAACGACTACATAAAATGCAGCCCCCCGATTACATCTTAATTTCTATATTATTATTTTTTGCTGCCAGTTTAAAAACATCTTCTTTACCGCTTTGTTTCAGTTCGGCATAAAACGTTTCAATCATTTTGGCAGCATCGCTTACATACGGCGATTTTACATCTTTATATAATTTATACGCCTTAAGCATATTATCTACCCCTTTGTAATGGTCTCCGGCAAGAAAATAGGTTTTCCCGGCACCAAAATAACCTTCAGGGTCTTTTGGATGGTTGGCAATAAGAATTTCATAGGCCTTTGACGCAGCCTTATAATCTTCTAAAAAGGTGTAGGCAACCCCCATATTCATTACCGATGTCGTGCCCATTGGCTGAAGCTTATACGACTTTTCGTAACAGTTTATGGCCTCTTTATATTTCCCGAGCTTGCGATAGCAAAGTCCCATATTATCCCACGCAAAAGCAAATTTATCATCAACCTTTAACGCTTTTTTATAACTTTCAATAGCTTTCTCAAACTGTTCGTGCCTGGTAAAATCTTTTCCGGCGTTATAATACTGCAACGCCCTGACATCTTCCGACATCGAATAATCCCTTTTCACGGCATCAGTACTCATGAGTGTTGCAACACGGGAACAGTTTTCCTGCATGTATTGCTGTACCGCATCAAAATCTTTATCCGCTTTTACAGCTTCACTAATACAGCTATTTATCTGACCGATTATAGCATCTTTAGGCTGGCTGGCACTTATATTCCTCGTACATTCACAGGCTTTATCAGCAATTATTTTTATGGCAGCATTCGCTGATGCAGATGTATCCTGTGCCGAAGTGCCGGTAGAAAACAACACCGCCACTGCAGAATACAATCCTAAGAAATAACTTTGCTTCATACAAGCCTGCTAATTGATTATTTTACTCCGGTGCTACCAAAGCCTCCTTCTCCACGTGAAGTCTCCGTAAGCACTTCTACTTCCAGCCATTCAGCACGCTCGTGTTTGGCGATAACCAGCTGTGCAATCCTTTCACCGTTTTCTACAGTAAAAGGCTCATTTGATAAATTTACTAAAATTACACCAATTTCACCCCTGTAATCTGCATCAACTGTACCCGGGCTGTTAAGTACGGTAACTCCTTTTTTAATTGCCAGTCCGCTTCTTGGGCGTACCTGGGCTTCATATCCTATTGGTAACTCTATAAACAATCCTGTTTTTACCAATGCCCTGCCCAGTGGAGCCAATACAACAGGCTCCTCTATGTTAGCCCTAAGGTCCATTCCGGCAGAAGCTATAGTTTCGTAATTAGGTAATGCGTGTCCCGATTTGTTTATAATGCTTATTGTCATTTTATAAAATAATTATTTTCTTTTTAATATCCTTTGCAATGTTTCTTTCTCTCCTTTATACAGTATTACCATAAATACAATTAGCGATACTATACCAAAAATATAGGTCTCCCTAAATATTGGTATGTAGAACGACAGGCAGGAAAGCGTGATAGACAGCCCAAGATACAGGCATATCTTTTTCATGTCATACGGTATAGGGTAATATTTGTTTCCGAGGTAATATGATATAACCATCATAGTACCGTATGCTGCAACTGTAGCAATCGCCGAACCAACATAACTAATATGCGGTATCAGTATAAAGTTTAGCGCTATGGTTATTACTGCCCCAACTATAGAGATGTTTGCACCAATCTTGGTTTTGTCTGATAGTTTATACCATACCGATAGGTTACTGTAAATACCCAGGAAAAAGTTTGCCAGTATTATCAGCGGCACTACCCTCATACCTTCCCAGTACACTTCATTTCTAAGCATAAGGTGTTTTAGCACATCGGCAAAAACAACAACACCTAACAAAATAACCGATCCGAATATTACAAAGTATTTGGTAATGGTAGCATAGGTTTGCGGTGCATTTTCATTTTTAGAATGGCTAAAGAAAAATGGCTCTATACCCAGCCTGAAGGCTGTAGCAAAAAGCGTCATGAATACGGCCAGTTTATAGCAGGCAGAATATATACCAATCTCAGACTTTGCGATTTTTTCAGGAAGCAGGTGTTCAAGAAAAAAACGGTCAAAGGTTTCATTAATTACAAACGCCATACCTGCTATAAGTACAGGAACACTGTACTTCATCATTCTTTTCCAAAGTTCCTTATCAAAATGCCAGTCGGTTTTTATGTAGTGTGGCAGTAATACCAAAAAGGTAAGGAGGCTGGCAATAAGGCTGGCAATAAAGATATAACCTACAGCAAAGTCTTCTACATATATAAGCTTCCAGAAACTATCCGGAAATTTTAGTGCAAGGTCTTTTAGAAACAGCAGGAAAAACACATTAAGCAATAGATTAACACCCACGTTTCCTATCTTAATTACAGCATAAAGCATCGGCCTGCCCTCTGCCCTTAGTTTTGAAAACGGAATAATTACCAATGCATCCAGTGCCAGTGTCCATATGGTGTATGTTACAAATTCGGGATCAATTTTACCGGCTTCGGCAAGATAGTTTCGCCCAAGCAAAGCAATTACTAAAAATGCTATAGACGACCAGAACAACGATATTGTAGTAGTACTTACAACACTCTTTTTATTGTCAGAATTATAAAACCTGAAAAATGCCGTTTCCATTCCGTAAGCCAGTATAACATTAAAAAATGCCATACCTGCAAATACTAACGACGTCTCACCATACTCTTTATCGGGAAGCACATCTGTATAAAGCGGAGTTAACAGGAAACTGAATATCCTTGGCACAACGGTAGCTATGCCGTATACAGCAGTTTGCTTAAAAAGATTTTTATAAAGGCTCAAAAGAGGTTGGTGTTAATTTAATTAAAACAAAAGTAATTATATTTTATACGATTATAAAGTCATGGCACAATAAACAACAATTTTAGGATGCCCATAATGATTAATATCATTTGCCATTATATTTGCACCTACTAATTCCTACAAAACTATTAGTTATGAAACGTTTATACACTAAATACATTGTACTGTTAGTTTGTTTTTATAGCCCTTTTATTACCCGCAACCGCTTACTCACAAAAAGCACGGTGACTATATCTCAATACCAAACGACACCGTACTATTCAGTAGTATGCTTTTATCAACTGCCTATCATCAGGAAATATGCCCCAGGCCAGCTTTTATCGACAATTGGAAAAAGCGTATTAACGAACGCGGTTTTGTCTGGAAAAATTACCTTGATGAAAATGCCGTATTCCTAAATTCAGAAAAGATCTACTCATTCCCAACTAACTTTTTATTGGATAAAAATGGGACAGTGATCCAAAAAAATATATCTCACGAAGAGATGAAGCAATTGCTTGACGCAATATAAAAAAGGCTACCCGTAAAGGTAGCCTCTTAAAAATATGCTTGTTTTGTATTCTTAGTTGTTCAATGCTTCTGCACCACCCACGATTTCTAAGATTTCGTTTGTAATAGCAGCCTGACGCGCTTTGTTATAAGTCAGCTTAAGCTGATTCCTTAAATCTGTTGCGTTATCAGTTGCTTTGTGCATCGCAGTCATACGTGCACCGTGCTCTGAAGCGAAAGAATCACGTACTGCTTTATACAGCTGCGTTTTTAACGAAAGCGGCACAAGGCTAAGTACAATTTCTTCTTTTGTAGGCTCGAAAATATAGTCAGTTGTTGTGTTAACTGCTTTTTCATCAACCGGAGCTGGCTCAAGTGGAAGGAATTGCTCAGTTAAAACAAGCTGAGTAGCCGCATTTTTAAAGTGGTTATATACCAACTCTATTTTGTCATACTCACCCGCTGCAAACTGATCCATAAGGATTTGTGCTGCATCGGCTACATTTTCAAACGTAAGGGTATCAAAAATTTCGCTTTTGTTACCTACAACATTGCAGGTTTTCTTAAGCACGTCGTTACCTTTTTTACCAATTGCTAAAACATCAACCTGTTTGCCTGCGTAAGAAGACTGAAGGTTTTTAATTTGTTTTATCACGTTAGCGTTAAAAGCACCGCATAATCCCCTGTTTGAGGTAATGGCAACAATAAGCACTTTATTTACCGGGCGCTGCTCAGCAAATACCCCGCCATTGTCGCTGTCAAGGGTAGCGCTAAGATTTTGCAGTAGCTCAGTAAGCTTTTCAGAATAAGGCCTCATGGCCGTAATAGCATCCTGTGCTTTTTTAAGCTTGGCTGCAGAAACCATTTTCATCGCACTTGTAATTTGCATCGTGGATGAAACGGAAGTAATCCTGTTACGTATTTCCTTTAAGTTTGCCATTTTATAATTTGAAAATTAGGCGATTTGAAAATTTGAAAATGATATTACGCATCTTCAAATCTTCAAATCATCAAATTAATTTTTAGTATTTAGCTGAGATCTCTGCTGCTGCTTTTTCAAGCACGTCTGTAATCTCGTCTGTAAATTTACCTGCTTTAAGACCATCAAGTGTTGGTCTGTGTTTAGCATTAAGGTATTCGATAAAGTCTTTTTCAAACTCTTTCACCTTGTTTACAGGTACAGTTTTCAGAAGGTTTTTAGAACCTACATAAATAATTGCAACCTGATCTTCTACAGTATAAGGATCGTTAACAGCCTGTTTAAGGATCTCAACGTTTCTTCTACCTTTTTCAATAACGTTTAGGGTTACAGCATCAAGGTCAGAACCAAATTTAGCAAATGCTTCAAGCTCACGGAACTGTGCTTGGTCAAGCTTAAGTGTACCCGCTACTTTTTTCATTGATTTGATCTGTGCGTTACCACCTACACGTGATACAGAGATACCAACGTTGATTGCCGGACGTACACCTGAGTTGAATAGATCTGACTCAAGGAATATCTGACCATCTGTAATTGAAATTACGTTTGTCGGGATATATGCAGAAACGTCACCAGCCTGAGTTTCGATGATTGGAAGCGCAGTAAGCGATCCGCCACCTTTAACGATTGGCCTTAGAGATTCCGGAAGGTCGTTCATGTTTTTAGCGATATCATCATCAGCGATAACTTTCGCAGCACGCTCAAGAAGCCTAGAGTGAAGATAGAATACGTCACCTGGGTAAGCCTCACGTCCCGGTGGTCTTCTTAGTAGAAGGGAAACCTCACGGTAAGCAACCGCCTGTTTAGACAAATCATCATAGATGATAAGTGCAGGACGACCAGTATCACGGAAGTACTCACCAATTGCAGCACCTGCAAACGGAGCGTATACCTGCATTGCAGCAGGGTCAGAAGCATTAGCAGCAACAATAACTGTGTAAGCCATTGCGCCTTTTTCTTCTAATGTTTTAGCGATACCTGCAACAGTTGAAGCTTTTTGCCCAACAGCTACATATATACAGAATACTGGTTTACCAGCATCATAAAATTCTTTCTGGTTAAGGATCGTATCGATACAAACAGTTGTTTTACCAGTCTGACGGTCACCGATAACAAGCTCACGCTGTCCACGGCCTACCGGGATCATAGCATCAACCGCTTTGATACCTGTTTGTAATGGTTCAGTTACCGGCTGACGGAAGATAACTCCAGGAGCTTTACGCTCTAGAGGCATCTCGTATAGATCGCCACCGATTGGACCTTTACCATCAATTGGGTTACCAAGTGTGTCTACCACACGGCCTACCATTTGCTCACCTACTCTAAGTGATGCGATACGCTGTGTTCTTTTTACTGTAGAACCTTCCCTGATACCTGTTGAAGTACCAAACAATACTACGCCCACATTGTCTTCTTCAAGATTCAGGACCATAGCTTCTAACCCATTCTCAAACTGAACTAACTCACCATACTGTGCGTTAGATAGTCCGTGAATACGGGCAATACCATCTCCCACATTAAGAACTGTTCCCACTTCTTCCAATGTAGCACCCGATTCAAAACCGGACAATTGTTTCTTTAATATTGCTGAAATTTCAGCAGCTTTAATTTCTGCCATGTTACTTTATAGTTTAAACACGTTGTGTGATAAAATACTTAATTACTCAATTCTCTTTTTAATGTCGTAAGCCTGTTGGCTACAGAAGCATTAAATTGTTTATCGCCTATTCTTAGGATAAATCCTCCGATGATAGCCGGGTCAACGATATTTTTTATGGTAATGTTTTTGTTTGAAAACTCTTTTATCTTAGCCATTACCTTGGCTTCAAGTTCTTCGGTAAGAGGTATTGCAGTAGTTACTGTTGCTTCCTCAACACCATTAAGCACATCAAACTGGGTTTTATATTCCTTAGCGATAAGCGGCAGGATGTCGAACCTTTTATTTTCATGCAGCAGGTGAAAAAGTCCCTGTGTGATATTTTGCGAACGTGCAAAAATTTCTTTCAGGGCAGCTTCTTTAGCCTCTGCCTTCACCACCGGGCTGTGAACGAATTCGCTAAGCTCGGCATTATCTTTAATAGTAGATGCTATAAGGGCCATGTCTTCATTTACCTGCCCTGCAGCTCCTGAAGCCTGCGCCATATCCAGGATAGCCTTTGCATATCGTATTGCAGCTCTTGAACCTGTCATATAGCTATTAGTTTAATTTTACGTCTTCAAGCATTCTCTCAACTAAAGCGTTTTGAGAGTCCTTGTTAGACAATTCGTTTTTAAGAATTTTTTCAGCGATCTCAACAGAGAAACCAGAAACCTGATTTTTAAGTTCAGCCATAGCAGCGTTTTTCTCGCTAACAATTGCAGCCTTAGCCTGCTCGATCATTTTATCTCCCTGTGCAACAGCCTCAGCTTTTGCATCAGCGATCATTTTTTCTTTAATTTCTCTTGCGTCTTTAATCATAGCATCCCTTTCAGCACGAGCCTCGTTAAGGATTCTTTGGTTATCAGCCTGCAAGTTTTGCATTTCTTTACGTGCAGCCTCAGCAGATGCTAAAGCAGCAGCAATACCAGCTTCTCTCTCAGTGATAGAAGTCATAATAGGCCTCCATGCAAACTTAACAAGCAACAGTATTAAAACAACAAGTATAACTGCCTGCCAGAAAAATAAACCTAATGAAAAATCATTTACTAACTTATCCATTTTTGTTTTTTATATATTGTTTTTAAGTCAATTTCTTAGTTAAAACAACACCTGTAGCCAACCGCTACAGGTATTGTTATAATTTCTCTCTTTATTATTTTCCTAGGATTAAAGCAGCGAATGCTAAACCTTCTAATAAAGCAGCGATGATGATCATCGCAGTCTGGATTTTTCCAGCAGCTTCTGGCTGACGAGCAATAGCGTCCATTGCAGAACCACCGATTTTTCCTAAACCTAAACCTGCACCGATTACAACTAAACCTGCACCGATTAAATTAAGAGTTCCTTCCATGAGTATATATAAATAAAATTAAACTTCTAAATTAGATAATAATTGGTTCTTCATCTGTGTGGTGATCATGATCCTCTTCGTGGTGATGATCCTGTACTGCCATACCGATAAATAGCGATGACAGCATTGTAAAGATAAACGCCTGTAGAAAAGCAACAAGTAATTCTATTACAGAGATAAATAATGTAAGACCTATAGATATTGGCATATCTGCCGCAAGGTTTTTGCCCACAAACATCATAGCAATTAAACTCATGATTACTACGTGACCTGCTGTAATATTAGCAAACAAACGTATTAAAAGAGCGAATGGCTTTGTAAGCGTACCTAAAATTTCAATCGGCATCAAGATTATTTTCATTGGTACCGGTACATCCGGCATCCAGAAAATGTGTTTCCAATAATCTTTATTTGCACTAAACTGAGTAATAAAGTATGTAAATAATGCAAGACATACAGTTATAGATATATTACCTGTAACGTTTACTCCTAGCGGAGTCATACCTAGCAAATTAAGAATCCAGATAAAGAAAAATACAGTAAGCAGGAAGCCCATATATTTTCTGTATTTTTTTGCACCAATATTTGGTATAGCAACCTCTTCTCTGATAAAAATAATAAGCGGTTCAAGAACTCTACCAAAACCTGTTGGCAATGGACCTTTCTTATACGACTTAGCAAGGCCAACAAACATGAAGAACATCAACGCAGCTACAAATAACATTGTCACAACATTTTTAGTTATAGACAAGTCAAATGGTTTTACGTTTTTATCTGTAGGGTGGCCATGAGTATCTAAATCAAGATTACCCTGTACATCGGTTTTATAAATTTTACCATGGAACTGTTTGTAATAGTTACCATCAACCTCTGCTACTTTTTCACCATGATGAAATTTAGAAGAAGAAAAAACTTTTAATCCGTTATCTACTAAGATTACAGGAAGAGGAAAACCATAATGTTTACCTTCAGCCTCATCAGAGAAAAATGTAAAATCGTGTGTATCCTGAAGGTGATGCTGAATATATGCATCTACCGCATCCTTTTTGCTTTCAGGAGCATGTCCACCTGCGTGGTTTGCTGCATCAGTATGTACTTCAGCAGTTGCAGCATGTTGAACATGAGACTGTACTGTATCGTTTGCAGGATTTGCAAATGAAACTAAGGAAACTACAGCAAAAACTGCTGTTAATGTATTTTTGACTATTCTTCCGGGTAACACCATCTTATTAAATATCTTAATTTTACGGTCCTAAAATTTTGTGCAAAGGTACATTTTAAATTAATATTCCAATATGCCTGCCGTAATTTTTTTTGGTTAATTTCAGATAATTCTATGCTTTATTGCTTATTGTTCAATAAACGAGCAGTATAATATGCTTCGATTGCTAAAAACAAAATGAAAATCACAAAAAAATTAACTTTTTCTGTAGGATTTTGACCTGTATTAGCCAATATTGGACGTATAAAAACATAGCTCCCTGCCATCTTAATAGTGGTAAGCAATAAAAACGCGAAGCCTACTTGTGTATGGCTTATCGTACTTACTTTTATAAGAATACCCAGTATAATTAAAGAGAATATTAGAAAAAAAGCATAGACTAATGCGAGTGGATACTGAAAACCCTGTATCTCATATTCCATCCCGGGAATTTGATAAACAAGAAAATTTACGATGAAAAACACTACTGCCAGACCGGCAGTCCTGATAAAAACGCTAGTGTAATTTTTATCCATTAATTATATTTATTGAGTTGATTAACCTGACGTATTACATTATATAGTGCAATAAAAACACCAAGAAGTGTAAAAATCATTTGATTGGTATTGGATGTATTTCCATACTTTTCGTCCAGCCAGTTGCCAAACCATGAGAACAAGAATATTACTACACCCATTTGAACAGGTATATTAATAAGTGCTATCCACTTGTTTCTTTTTTTCTTATCCTGGTTGCTGTTGCTGGTCATTTGGTTTTTGTGATGGCTTTGCGGGCGTTCTCATTATACACGATGCGCTAAATTCGGCACCCGGCTCTACAGAGAGCCTGCTCGTTATAACTTCTCCAAGTATGTGTGCCTTAGATTTTACATTAAGCATTTCGGCAACTTCTATCTTGCCGTTAAACCTGCCTTCTATATCGGCATTCTTGCATTTAATATCGCCTGTAACACTGCCGGCAGGCCCAATAACGATTTTACCTTTGGTAGTAAAATTACCGGTAAGTTCGCCGTCCAGCCTAAAGTCGGCGTGCGAAATAATATCTCCTTTTATAATTGTGCCTTCTACTATCCTGTTGGTTTTACCAAGCAGGTCGGTATACGACTTTTGTTGTTTTTCAAACATCCTTATTCTATCGCTAAAAATTCGGTAAAATTCTTTTTTATCTGTACTACCTTGTAATCTTCGGTAGAAATGATAACCGGCGTTTCAGCCACTTTATATGTTTTATAATCTTTAAGCACAGATACTGCATCTTCGGCAGCAAGCTTGCTTATAAGGCCGTGAATAACCAGCATGTTTTCATTTAACGTATACACGTCGTTAGAAAGCGTTATGTTGTTATTAAGCCCTTCTTTTATAAATTTCAATATTTTGTCCGAAAGTGGTTTTATCCTTGGATCGTTAGGGTTATCAAACTTAAATACAATTTTCCAGCTTGCTGTTGGCTGACCCAATGTCAGTTTTTCAAGATTCGGAATATCCGACTTAAGCATAACTTCAGCTTTCTTGCCCTCTTCACTATTAGGGTAATTAAGTGCCACAAAGTTTAAACCTTTTTTGTATTCTTCCAGACCTAAAAGCCTTGCTGCAACATTAACCTTAAGCAATTCGAATTTAGAAACGATTTCTTCTCCTGTATAGTTGTCTATATATTCATCAACCTCTGCATATACCTCACGCGCTTTGCCTTCATTGTATTTTTTAAACAATGTAGCATAAGCTGCTTCGGGAGATAAATTTTTAGCTGCATCAGATGTTGGATTCTTGATGATTTCCGCATAGCGGCTTTCAGGATATTGCGACAATATCTGCTGCTTGTAGTTTTCGGCTTTCGCCGGATCTATAATCTGATATATTTTATAAAGGTTATATTTTGACGGAAGCACAAGCCTTTCTTCAGGATTGTTTTTAAGTAACGTCTCCAGCTTATCTGCCGCAAGTTTATATTCTTTAAATTTCTCCTTATATATAGAACCTAACTGATAGTACGCAAAGTTACGTTCTTTCGCAAGGCTGTCTAAAACAACCGTAGATGTTGGTAATTGCGATATATAAAAATCAGGATCGTATTTAGGCTCTAACTTAACATCTTTACTGTTACCTGTTCCGCTGTCAGCTACAATCTCTTCATCGGTAGTAGCTCCCGGACTATTTTTCTGTTCTGAAGACCATCTCCAGTTATCGCTAAGTACCCTGTTACCCCAGCGCTTTTTAAATTCCTGCTGACCGTAAGAAACAGTTGCCGGCGTGTAGAAATAAAATTTACCTCCCGGTGCTCCTGTAAAACCGGAAGCCGAAGCCTGATCGTTTGCCGCTGCACTTTTTGCTGCGCTTCTTGCAAAAGGAGAACTTTCAGCAAAAGTAGATCCACCACCCGAAGAAGCAGATGCAAGGTTTTCTTGTCTTATTGCCTCTTTTTCAAGTCGGATTCTTTCAATCTCTTCTTTCCTTTTAAGCTCCGCAATATAACCCTGGTAATATGATTTTCTGCCTCGCTCATCTAAAGATGCTACATGCAGTATACTATCGTTAACCTGAGCTATTGCTTCATATTTTATTACATCTGCAAGGTTGTCCCTTTTCTTTTTAATAGCCCTGAATTCTCTCGACCTGTTGTCAAGCGAAACCATAGTGCTATCGTAGTAATTACCTGCGACAGGATATTTTGCTTCTTTAAATTTAATTTCGGCGATATTCCTGTAGTTAGAAGCTATTAGATATTTATCCTGAGAATTAGCCCTAAGCGATTTATTGTAATATGTTACTGCTTTGGTATCGTCGTTTTGCTTATCATAAAATAACCCTACCTGATGGTTTATGATATCAAGATACGGCCTGTTCTCCCTATCTTTAAGCAACTTCCTGTATTTTTCCATAAACACAAGGGTGTCGCCTTTTGTATGGTCAAATTGTCCTGCCTGCATAGCATGTGCCTGTATTACATAACGCCTTGGTGATTTTCTCTTCATATCAATCACCCTTTGGTATTCTGTATATGCACTATCCGGCATTTTTTCTTTACTATACAGCTGACCCAGTATAAAATGATATCTTGCTTTCTCGTCGTTAATTCGTGAAAATTGAGCCGCATTTCTAAGTACAGTTATAGCACTGTCGTTAGCCTGAGTTCTCAGATATCCTTCGGCAAGTATGGCATTGGCATCGGCAAAAGTCTGCTCATCCATCGCATCTCTTTTTTTCTCTATAAGCTCTTTCAAGTTTCTTATAGCAATACCTTCGTTTTCAAGCTGGATATTTGTTTTTTCACGCCAAATTTTAGCCTGGTCTATTTTATCACTGCCGGGATATTTTAAAAGAATATAATTGAAAGCTTCTAACGCCGGTACAAAACGGTTTTCATAGTACCTTGCTTTTCCTAATAAAAGGTGTGCTTCATCTATTTGCGGGTTCTTTTCACTGCCCGCTATATTCATAGAATGTTTTTGTATCGCCTTTGTCGCTTTTTCTTCCGCTCTTTTAAAATTTCCTGTTTGCCCGGGCAATGCTGTATTCGCTGGAGATGCTGCACCTGGCACTCCTACCGTTCCGGCACCCATACCTTTTGGGGTCGCCATATCGGTAGCTCCCATAGCCATTTTACCACTTTTCGCAAAAGATGACGGCACTCCTGCTATTGACCCTGCTCCCGCCGCTCCTTTTGCAGGCGAAGCCGGTAAGGCACCAACAACCGGTGCAGAAGGGTCTGTTTTAATAACATCCTCTTTCAAAACAATAGGCTGCATCCTTTCTATGGGTAAAACCTCCCAAAAATTATCCTGATAGGTACCTGCAACCTCTAAGAGGCCGGCATCAAGGGCAAGGTTACCATTATACAAAACATTGTATTGGGTGTTAACCGCATGATAGTTGCGATTTATAAACGAATCTTTTTTAGTAGAACACGCGATTGCGAAACCTACCGTACCAAAAAGAATAAAATATTTAGAAGTACTGGTTTTCAATGTAAAAGCTTTTTTATCCTTTAACTTTCAAAATCTCACTTTAGTATAAAAGAGGGTAAAAATACGCTTCTTTTTGTTATATGTATGTTTTTTGATAAAAAAAATCCCCCTTTAACGAGGGGGACTTTAAATAGCTAAACCGCAAAAAATTCTTCTAGTTCTTTCAGCGTTTGTTCAGATGTTTTTATGTCTTTTACAATTTCACCTTTGTGCATGGCTACAATACGGTCGCTAACCTCTGTAGTGTGTGCCAGGTCATGGCTGGACACCAATACCGTTACATTTTTATCATCTGCCAATTCCTTAATTATTTTTTTTAGCCTAAACTGCGTTGTAGGGTCAAGATTTGCAAAAGGCTCATCCAGAATAATCACCTCAGGATTACCAATAAGAGTAGCTATAATACCTACCTTCTTCTGGTTACCTTTACTAAGGTCACGCAGGTACTTTTTCTTATTAAGTATCTCTCCGTTAAAAAAGTCTTCATGCTTTTTAAGTAACGCATCTACGTCGGCTTTATTTTGTCCACGCAATTCGCCTATAAAATAAAAATACTCTTCAGGCGTAAGGTATCCAATTAAAAAGGTTTCATCAAGAAATGCTGCCGTAAACGGTTTCCATGCTTCACTTTCGTTTACCTGTATGTTTTTAGATTTCACCGAACCTGTTGTAGGCTCAATAAGATCCAGCAATAGGCTAAACAGCGTAGTCTTTCCTGCCCCGTTATTACCCACAAGGCCAAAACTCTCACCCTGCTGAATTTCTAAATTTCCTATATTAAGTACGGTTACCCCGTTATATGTTTTTCTAAGATTGTTTATTTGTATCATGATAAAGTACTATTGGTTGGATGTTAGTTTTTTTGTTTGTAAGCTGCAAGGGTTTTGTACTTCTCTATTTTATATACTTTTTCGATCATAGAGAATACCCAGTTTCTAAAAGCAAAGCCAAGTACACCAAATGCTACTACTATTATCATTCCTGCTTCCGGACTCATAAAATAGTAACCTATTGCATACAACGCTACAGGCAGTAGTATTTTAGGTACAGACAGTAATAATGTTTTAACGTTAAATGCTTTTTTGTCGCCAAAGGCCTGCTTACTACTTGCTAAATCTATGGGTGTTTTTATATAAGCACCGCCTAAAAGTACCAAGTGTGAGTTTACACCTATATTATATATTGCACCGGCAAGTATCATCAGATACGTTTCAACTCCAAAATAAAGGTAGAACGCTGCTACCACTGCACTGATAACAGTACCTATAACTACCAGCCACCATTTAGAAGATATGTATTCTTTATACTGAATGTTCTGGCTCATCATTAGCGGATAATAGGCACTATCCCAACTTGGTACAAACTGACCAAAAGTGAACATAAAGCCTCCAGATACAAAGATACCCGCAAACATTTTCCAAAAAGGCCCGTCGTAAATTTCTATAGCACTTGTAAAAAACAGTAATCCGTAAAAAATAAAGGCAACGCTCATTATAAGGGTAGTTTTAGAACGCTTATTTCTTCGTAAAAGTTTTATATCATTTTTAAGGAAGGTACCCAGCGTTCCAAACTTATTAAGCCATGTATAATCCTGTGTTTCCGCAATTTCATGTTTGCCTTTAAGACCTGTATCCAGATATAATTCTTTAGAGAAAAGCTTAAAACAGGTAATCCATAAAAAGGCAAGCACTACAATAGGTATAAGGAACACATAATACGTTGAATACATCCCCTGATAGAAAACAGATGTAACAATTGTAATATCAAAGAAACTGTAATACTGAACAATTCCCACGGCAGCAAGTATAACAGCAATCGTCCAGAACAACCAATCCTTATCGTAAATAAGCAGGTTAAGGAAATTGTTTGCGTATATTAACGCAATAATGCCTAAATGCCATAAAATTACATTTACAACATCGTAACCATTTATAATTAGCATTACAGAAAAAGGGATAAAGAAAAAGCAATGCAGAATATTAAAAAAAGACAATGCCGTTTTACCTAAGGCGAAATTTACAATCGTACTTCGTTTAATAGGCAGCGTAAGTAATGGCCTGATGTTAATTACAGGGACCTTTTGAAGAAAGAAACGGATCAACAGATCTAAAACCAGATAGTATATAATGAACTTGTTTACTACCACTAAAGGATCCTGTCCCATTTGTTCTTTAATAATATGATAAGATGCTAATCCCATTATAAGAAATAGTACCCCAAAATAAATGGCTCCAAGTATCATAAATACTTTTAGCGCCATGTTGCCTGCAAAAGATGATGCCCTTGTGAATGATTTCCATTCGAGCCGGATAAATTGTCTGAACATTGTAATTTGGTTGATGGTTTAGTTAATAGGTAAGTAAAGTTTGTAAAACGTTACAAACTTTTTTAAAAAATTACATATTATATTCCGGATAGGTTTTTAATAAGTGCTCTTCCGCCTTAGAAGGGATAAGATATAAAGTAATATAGGTGTATAGAGTGAATATAATAAAGAGCGCAGACATGATCCACATTAACAACGCCGACGGATTTTCTCTATAAACATGATACAAAATCTGATAGGGTGCAACCATAAAACCTGTAGACCTCATTATGAGTGTCTCATAAAGCCATTTCTTACCCGTTTTCTTTACTTTTCTCCTATATTTCACATTAAGAATGATGAGCTTAACAATGCCCAGCATTACAACTCCCGATAGTAAAACAGAGTAAGCTATCATATTAAATCTGCCAAGTTTATAGGCCAATACAACAAGAAGTAGGGTCAATAGAATTTTTGGAAGCCTCAAATATTCTTTAAGATAAGCCCATGTAAGATTTCCATATTTTTTAGTTAAAACGCCCTGTCTTTGCTCTACAATTCCTGTAAAGCCGAAGATACCAAACTTTTTAAATTCAAAATGCAATGCTTCGTTGAAACCCAGGTCGGGCTGCATTTGCCAGCGTTCCTCGATTGCGTTGGCAAGGTGGTCAACCAGCTCGCACTGCACATCATAATATTCTACGTAATGCTTGCGTGTAAACTCAAACAACATATCCATTTGTTCTGCCGAAACTTTTTTAGTTTGATGCGATGCGAGATTAACCATGATACTTTAATTTTATCTGACCTTTAAAACTTTTCATAGTGTAGCCGAGCGCTAGTGAAACTGAAATTAAAGCCGTAAAATATAGTAATACCCCTATATCTGTTAGCCAGTCACTTAAGAAGTTAGCGGCTATTATCCCTGGAAAGAATACCAAGAGGTTTGCTATACCCAGTCCCTCTCCTGTAGAATACATATCTCTATTTTTAAAAACGGGAATGAGAGAACGAATTGAAAACGAAGCATTTGTAATACAGAAGCTCAAAAACAAAACTGGCATCAGCGTGTCCAGGTCTACATAAAGGTAGAGGCTTAACAGAAAAATGAATATGCTGCCAACAATTCCCACAAATCTAAATGTGAAAAGATTGTGTACTAATGTTTTCCACGAGTCTAACCATGCAACCATAACCGATTTTGTACTCTGCTTTCTTAATTGTTTTTTATGACAAGTTATATAGCTTTCAAAATTCTCATCAAAATCGCCGTCAATACACTCTAGTTCAGAAGCAATATGGTCTGTCATTTCCAGGCGGATATCAACATACATAATCCCGATTGTTAAAAGGGCTGCATCAATTTGTTTTATCTGTTGTAATGTAAGTTTAGGCATATTTATTCCTTTGTAAAATAGGGGTCGATTTATACGTTAAATAATATCCTGTTAGCCCAATACTTAAAGCAACTATTTTGCATATATGGATAAAATTTGTTTCATCTGTAAAACGGTGTACCTGTGTAAGTATCAAGAATGGCAACAGGTAATAAAACTGCGATATATCTACAAGCCTTTTAAAAAAAGGATATTTGCTATTCAGCCATTTTTGCCCAAATAATATAAACAGCATTAACAACATCATTGTCCCTTCAATAAAACGATATGCCCATATATTTAATGTTGACAGGAATGCTACTCCAAAAACTGTTATAAAAAATACAACTCCGCGAAGGCTAAAAAACTGCTTAAGTACAAACTTTCTGTTTTGTTTATCCCTCATCTCTTCCTGATGTCTGGCAGCAGTTAGCAATTTTACTTTGTGATGAGAATTCATATAGTTTGCAAGAACTAGATTGAAATTATCATTTTCATTCAATTCAGCTTCCAGCGTGGCTGCAATATGGTCAACCATCTCTGCTTTTATATCAACATAAAATATCCTGTCCTTATTAAGATATCTTTCAATCATTATAATTTGTTCAGAAGTAAGTTTCATAATTTTAAAATTGCAGGTCGGGTTTAGGCGATGGGTTCACTAAGTTTTGCATGTTACGTATAAACTCTTCCAGTTCGGCAAGACGGTTTACGGTTTCTTTCTCACCGCTTTCGGTAAGTTTATAGTATTTACGCAGCCTGTTGTCTACTTTTTCTACTTCAACATCCAGAAAGCCGTCGGCTTCCAGTTTGTGCAGTGCCGGATACAGCGCGCCCTCTGTAATGTTAAGTTCTCCGGCGGTTATTCCTTTTACTTTTTGGGTGATCTCATAACCATACATCCTTCCGTTTTCTTCCAAAAGCTTCATTATTATGGTATTAAGGCTCCCTTTATATAATTGTGAGTTCTTCATTATAGTTAATTCGTTGAGCCAAATATATACATAATATTCTTATGCATAACAATTCTATGTATTATTTTACATCACGTTATTTTATTTACCTGTTTGGATTGCTTATTTTTGCGGTAAATTACAAACATGTCAACATTTCATCCACTTAAAATAAAAGATGTCAGGAGAGAGACCCCTCAGGCTGTTTCTATTGCTTTTGACATTCCGGAAAACCTTCGCGAAGACTACAATTTCGTTGCAGGCCAGTACATTAATATAAAAACAAACTTTGAAGGACAGGATATCCGCAAGGCATACTCTATATGTTCTGCACCGGGCAGCAACGAGCTACGTGTAGCTATTAAAGCTGTAAAAAACGGGGGCTTCTCTGTTTTTGCTAACGAAAAGCTTTCTATAGGCGATACTATGGAAGTGGGCACACCCGAAGGTAAATTTACTTTTGAGCCTAAACCGGACCGTCAGCGCAATTACGCAGCCTTTTCTGCAGGTAGTGGTATAACACCCGTGCTATCTATTATACAGTCTGTCCTACAGGGTGAGCCGGAAAGTACTTTTGTGCTTGTATATGGTAATAAAACGCCCGAAGACACTATATTTCACCAATTTCTTCACGACTTACAACAAGAATATGTAGGCCGTTTCTTTGTACATTTTGTTTACAGCCAGGCAAAAGCTGATGAAGCTTTGTTTGGACGAATTGAAAAAGCTGCTGTAAACTTTGTAATTAAGAACAAACACAAGGAGAAAGAATTCGAGAAATTCTACCTGTGCGGGCCGGAGCAAATGATACTTACTGTAAACGAGGTATTAAGGGAAAACAACATCCCCGAAAAGAATATTAAGTTTGAACTATTCTCTACACCGATAGCTGAAAAGAAAATAGAAGAGAACCTTGACGGACAGACTAAAATTACGGTGTTAGTTGACGATGAAGAAGTTACTTTTGTAATGTCGCAACAAATGACCATTCTTGATGCTGCACTTAAACAGGGTGTAGATGCACCTTACTCATGTCAGGGCGGTATCTGCAGCAGCTGTATGGCCAAGGTATCTAAAGGTACCGCAGAGATGAAAAAGAACGCAATTCTTACCGATGGCGAAATTGCCGAAGGACTGATACTTACCTGCCAGGCGCACCCAACATCTGCAGAAATTTTTGTAGATTTTGATGACGTTTAATCCCGTCTTACTGATATGAAAAAACCCGCAATTGCGGGTTTTTGTTTTTATATAATCTATTGGTTCTTAACTTAAAACAGTACTGATCTTATCTACAACTGTTTCCGGCTTAATCGTTCGCATGGCATCTTCATAACCTTCAACAATTTTATTGCCGTAAATAGATGTTGGCAACAACGGATATTGTTCCCTATTAGCAGTAATGGCATAATCTGCCGGCTGATTAAACGGTGCAAAGCCTGCATACGGATGGGTTGCTCCCCAAAAGGTAATTACTTTAACACCAAGCATGGCGGCCATGTGCGCATTACCACTATCCATACTCAGCATAAGGTCAAGATTACTTATAAGGTTAAGCTCCTGATCCAGTTTTAATCTTCCCGCGGTAACAACTATATTGTTTTTTCCCTGAGCAAACTTTTCCAGTTGTACAGTTTCTTCTTTTCCTCCGCCGAACAGAAATAACGTATATTCTGTGTTATCGGCGAGTTTATCTATAACCTCCTGCATTAAATCTGTTGGATATACCTTACCCCGATGTTGAGCAAATGGTGCAATACCAATCCACTTACCCGATTTTTCTCCGGAAATAGCTTTTACTTCTAAGGTTAACGGCTGCTTTTCAGGAAATGTTATAGATGTTATATCAATAGGATAGCCCAGCTTTTCAAAAGTTTTCGCATGCCTTTCCACGATAGGTGTAAGCTGCCTGAAAACCTTGTTTACTGCCCGTGTAAGCGCTTTTTTCTCATAGCGTGCTTTATCTGTTGTAGCGGTAGGTTTCCCCATAAGAGAGAAGAGCTTAGCAACTACTTTAGACCTTAACACATTATGCAAATCGGCTACAGCATCAACTTTTAGTGCTTTAAGTTCCCTGAATAAACGTAATAACCCCAAAAAACCTTTATGCCTTCCATTTACATCGGCTGCAAAAAAGGTTACACGCTCAATATCATCAAAAAAAGGCTTAAAAAAGGCTCTGGAAAGAATGGTAACTTTTACGTCCGGGTACTTAGCAATTAAGGCTCTCAGCAATGGAACTGTCATGGCGACATCTCCCATTGCCGAAAGCCTTATCACCAGTATATTTTTTGTTCCTGGCATTATAACGATCGGGTATTATTTTTTGTTTTGGTACAACACAGGGTTAAGTTCCTCATCATTATACATTTTCATTTGCTTGTACACTTTCATGAATTTGTCGCCATTTTCAATATCTGTAAGCAAATCATCAATAGCAGTAGAAAGATCTGTTCTCTGCTCTAAAAGCACGTTAAGCTTTTCGTTGCACTTAGCCCTGTGTTCAGGAGAAGCATCCTCACGGGTAGCTTCTTCGTTCATGTGGTATATTTTAAGCGCAAGTATAGATAACCTGTCTAATGCCCATGCCGGACTTTCAGAGTTAATTTTAGCGCCGTCTTTTACAGTGACATCTTTGTATTCCTGTAAAAAATAGCTGTCTATAAATTCTACCATATCGGTACGCACCTGGTTAGATGAATCAATCCTTCTTTTAAGTGCAAGTGCTTCTACAGGGTTAATTTCCGGATTACGGATGATGTCTTCAAGATGCCATTGTACGGTATCTATCCAGTTTTTTGCATATAGCAGATGCTCTATTTTATCCTTACGGAAAGGATTGTTAATAGGCTGGTCTACGTTATCATATTGATGATAATCGTTTATGCTCTGCTCAAATATTGGGAAGGCAATCTTAGAAAACATAGTATTATTATTTATTGTGTTATGCAAATATAGGTTTATTACTTGTAAACTGCTAACAGGCGCTGTAGCGCAGATTATAACTGCGATGCGAATATAAATAGTGCAATAAGCACTATAATGCCCAGCATTACTTCTTTAAACCATTTATTTTCCTGACTTTCAAAATAATTGGCTCCCATAATAGCCATAGGCGCAAAGGTAAAGGCAAGTATACTGTTGTTTTTATGTGCCGAGAGTACATATATTGCCACACCTATTAAAAAGGAATAAATAATTTTTTTATGTGAAGATTGCAGATTAAGCGGTTTGCTTGTTATTGAAAATGCATACGGAAAAGCAAACAACGCCGCTATAGACGAAAATACCGCAAGAGCAATATTCTGATAGATATTCTCAAAATACGTAAAGTCAAAACTGATACCAATGCTATCTGCCATGGTTTCAAAAAAGCCTTCACCCATTACAAAACCTGCCATTAAATACAATACTGTTACCGCAAAAAAAGCAATAAACGGTATAAGCCAGTTTCTGTAATCACGCGATACGTGAAACACTATGGATATGAAAACCAGCACTATGTATATAATACACCAGAAATGGAATATGGCAGCAGCAAATATCCAGAACGATGCATCAAATATCTTTTCCTTAGGCGTAATTAATGACTGAAGGGAAATAAGCCTTCGCAAAGCCAAAAGCAAAAAGAAGTTGGATATAATGATGTTGATGTTTACCAGCGTAGTGGGAAACAATATTAAAAAAACCATGAAAAGAAACATGGCGTAAGTGTTTGCCTTGCTAAGATTATTACGTCGTGTAATAAAGTTAGTAAGGAAAAGTGCTCCTGCCAATAAAAGCAGGAGACCAACCTTTTGTGCTATTAAAATATACTGCTTTGTCCAGTCTGTGTCTCCAAACAGATACAAAAAGTACGTTAAAACCAGGACGCAGCCTATTAAAATGTAATTTACCGGTCTTGATTTATTAAAAACACTTGCTAACATGTGAATATTTTATACTTTTGTGACTGTAAATATAATACTTGTTTAAAAATGAAAGCATTTTTCGAAGCGATAGGCTACCTGTTTACAGATATCCTTTTCATCCCTCTAAACTTTTTCCGCAGCCTTGAGCTAGAAAACTGGTGGCTGGCAAACATTATAACATGGGTTTTTATCCTTATTTGTATTGCTGCTAATATCTATTGGCTAAAACAGCTTAAAATATTTAAGCAAAACAACGAAGACGAACAGGATACTACGGCTCACTCTTTCTTATCATAAGTCAAAGCCGATATCTTTTCTAAAATACATCTTATCAAAATTTAGCTTGTCTATATTTTGGTAAGATTTTTTTATGGCCTCTGTAAAGTCATTTCCATATGATGTTACTGCTATTACACGCCCACCGCTGGTTACAACGTTTCCGTTATCCAGTTTTGTACCTGCATGAAATGCAATAGATCCTTCTACGTTTTCAAGTCCGGTTATTACAATCCCTTTTCCGTAATCTTCAGGATATCCGCCTGAGACTACCATGATTGTAGCTGCAGTACGCTCATCAAGTTCAAGCTCTACAGTATCAAGCTCTTGTTTAGCTACTGCCTGAAACAATGCTACAAGGTCTGATTTAAGCCTCGGAATAACTACTTCGGTCTCAGGATCACCCATTCTCACGTTATATTCAATAACAAACGGATCATCACCTACTTTTATTAGCCCGATGAATACAAATCCTTTATAATCAATATTATCATTTTTAAGTCCCTGTATCGTTGGCTTAACAACACGGGTCTCTATTTTCTCCATAAATTCGGCATCAGCAAACGGTACCGGTGAAACGGCGCCCATACCACCTGTATTAAGACCTGTATCTCCTTCGCCTATTCTTTTGTAATCTTTTGCCGTAGGAAGTAGCTTGTAGCTCTTACCATCGGTTAGTACGAAGCAGCTAAGCTCTATACCATCAAGAAACTCTTCAATTACAACCTTAGTGCTCGCCTGGCCAAATTTCTCACCTACGAGCATGTTTCTAAGCTCTTCCTGCGCCTCTCCAAGATCCTGGATAATAAGTACTCCTTTACCTGCCGCAAGTCCATCTGCCTTTAATACATAAGGTGCTTTAAGCGTAGCTAAAAATTCGCAGCCCTGCTCTACAGTTTCTTTTGTAAAACTATCGTAAGCCGCAGTCGGAATATTGTTTTTTACAAGGAACTGCTTAGCAAATTCTTTACTTCCTTCTAGCTGTGCTCCAACTTTAGACGGCCCTATAACAGGAATATGTTTAAGCGCGTCGTCTTTTTTAAAATAATCGTAAATACCTTTTACCAACGGATCTTCGGGGCCTACAACCACCATAGTAACATTTTCCTGCTGTACAAAAGTTTTGATAGACTCAAAATCCAGCGGGTTAATGTCTACATTTTCAGCGATTCCTGCCGTACCGGCATTACCGGGTGCTACAAAAAGTTTATCGCAAAGCGGGCTTTGCAGCATTTTCCAGGCCAGTGCATGTTCTCTTCCTCCTGATCCAAGTAATAAAATTTTCATGATGCTAAGTATTTCTGGTGGGTGGCATTAATAGGCTTTTTCATCGCCAAACATACCCACAATTGTTTGTAAAATTATCTTTATATCGAGTAATATAGACCAGTTTTCTATGTAAAACACATCATACTTAATGCGGTTTATCATGTCTTCATCACTGGTAATTTCTCCTCTGAAGCCTCTTACCTGTGCTAAACCGGTTATTCCCGGCTTAACGGTATGCCTTGCTCCGTATTTTTTTATTTTAACACTATACCTGTGGTTTATAGAATAAATGTGCGGCCTTGGCCCTACGACCGACATATCGCCCAGTAACACATTTAAAAACTGAGGCAGTTCGTCTATACTTGTTTTCCTTATGAATTTGCCAACTTTCGTAACCCTGGGGTCATTTTTTACCGCCAGCTGATCCATCTGGTTATTAATCTGCATAGACCTGAATTTAAAGCAAAAAAACTGCTCTTCATTCATTCCGGCCCTTATCTGTCTGTAAAACACCGGCCCTTTAGATTCCAGCTTAATAAGTAAAGCCATAATCGGGGTGAGCCATGATAATACCAGCAGTATAACCAAAAATGCAAAAACAATATCAAATACCCTTTTTGCAATAGTTGCTATTGGTTCATGAAGTGGCGTTTTGCGTAATGACAATACCGGAAAAAATTCATAATAGTCTACCGTAAGGTTTCTGGAAAAAATCTCTTTGGTATCCGGTATAAATTTAATTACCTTGTTGTTAGCATCACAAAAAGCGACCAGTTCCCTTAACCTCAAGTTGCTTATTTCATTTAGCGAACAATAAATATCGTCTATTTTATTTTCGAGTGCAAAACTTTCAATGTCAGCTACCCTGCCTGTTATAAGGTCGCCTTGCTTTTTATCCGAAAAAAAACCTTTAAACCTATAGCCGTATTCTGCTTTGGTCTCAAACAGGTTTTTAAGGTTAACTGTTTGCTGTGTATGTCCGATAATTATTGCGTTGCGGGTATTACTGCCCGCAATTCTGTATTTTTTAAGATAAAAAAACAGCAGCAATTTAAACAGTGTAACGGTACATAATACAACAATGCTGTACAAAAGTATGGCTTCGCTATTAAAAACCGTCTCTTTTGCAAAAGGAAAGAACGCTATAACCGTTAATAAGAAAATTACACATTGTGTTATTAACTTAGAGAAAATCTTTAGGATTGATGTATATCTGTAAACATCATAGAATCCTGAAAAATAAGCTATAAACGACCATGAAACTATTTGATACACACAAAAGTGAAGATAGTTTACGCCTTGTTCCTTAAATAAAAAAAAGGGTAGCAAGGTAATAACCAGCAAATCTATGGATATGCTGATTGGCCTTAAATATTTTGAATATCTTCCCCGTGCAGATAAAATCATTTTTATCGAATAAAATCTGAAAAATCTTTATGCTCTTCTTTTAAAAGCTCTTCTTTTGATAGTGTCCTGAAATAATCATACGTTATCTTCATGCCCTCTGCTCTTCCCACTTTAGCTTCCCAACCAAGCAGTTCTTTTGCCCTTGTGGTATCGGGTTGCCTTTGTAACGGGTCGTTTACAGGCAGCGGTTTGTATACCACTTTTTGTTGTGTACCTGTAAGTTTAATTATTTCTTCGGCAAAGTCTTTAATGGTTATCTCGTCCGGGTTACCAATATTTACAGGATAAGCATAATCTGAATGCAACAGCCTGAAAATACCTTCTACCTGATCGTCTACGTAACAAAAAGAGCGGGTTTGCATACCATCACCAAAAATGGTAAGGTCTTCACCTCTTAGTGCCTGACCGATAAACGCAGGTATAACCCTTCCGTCGTTTAACCTCATGCGGGGTCCGTAGGTATTAAATATCCTTACAATTCTGGTTTCTACGCCATGAAAAGTATGATATGCCATTGTTATAGATTCCTGGAAACGTTTGGCTTCATCATACACTCCCCTGGGTCCTATAGTGTTTACATTACCATAATAGTCTTCGGTTTGTGGGTGTACGAGAGGGTCTCCGTATACTTCAGATGTAGATGCTATAAGTATCCTGGCTTTTTTAACCCTGGCTAATCCTAAAAGATTATGCGTACCCAAAGAGCCTACTTTAAGGGTTTGAATAGGTATTTTAAGGTAGTCGATAGGACTGGCCGGCGATGCAAAGTGCAGTATATAATCCAGCTGGCCCGGTATATTTACAAACTTGGTTACATCGTGGTGGTAAAACTCAAAATTTTCAAGCTTAAAAAGGTGTTCGATATTTTTAAGGTCTCCTGTTATAAGGTTATCCATACCTATAACAAAATAGCCTTCTTTTATAAATCTGTCACAAAGATGCGATCCCAGAAAACCTGCCGCCCCGGTTATTAGTATTCTTTTCATATTTTTCTTTATCAGCTTGTAGAGGAATACCGTTAAAAAGACAATAGAAGACAGTAAAAAATACTACTCCTCTTTGCCTCCATAAAAAAGATTCGGTCAAAAGTAACGCTATCATAAGAATTGCAAAAGCAATATGCATAAAATCTTTTGACAGAATGGCATTTTTAAAATTAAGAACCAAGATTAACAATAGTAGTATAAAGCCAACGATTCCTAAATCTGCAAATGCTTCAACATACTGATTATGAAAATTTTGCCTGCTGTACCTATGGTTTAAAACGCCTCCTTCAAACACGTTATGTTCTTTTGCTTTCTCTTCAATTTTATCTATAGATGCACTAATTCCGTACCCGGTAAAAAACACTTTATCTTCCTCAAGCATCTCTGTAAATATGCGCACCTGATAGGTTCTGAATGCTGTTCCGTTAAAATAGTCGTTCTCACTAAAAACAGGTTTAGACCAAGCTTCTTTAAGCGTTACATTGTGCAGCGGTAACCCTTCTACTGCCAGCGCCTGAATTTCGGGAGTGTTAGATATGTATTCTGCCGGGAAAGCTCCTTTTGTTCTTGCATAATAGGCAAATAACGCAGTTAGCGTTATAAATGCAATTCCAGAAACTATTTTAAGTGATTTACTCAACTTAGAGTAAAATAAAATATACGCTACAGCTAATATTACATCGGTAATAATTATAACCTTGTTTAGCAATAAACCGATGATACAAGCAACAAATACAAAACCTGCATAATCTAAAAACTTTTTATTTTTTACAGATAAAAAGTAAAAAAGAGCCATGGAAAACAACGCCGAAAGATACACAGGTGTTATTACGCATGTTGATAGTTCCGCAGATAAAAAAACATCTGTATCATCGGTTTGTAAATATCTAAAAACTGCCCTGCCCAAAAAGTAAACACCAAAAAAGCACATGCCTACGCTTAGGTTTTTAAGTATTTTTCTAACACCCATGCGTATAAGCTGTTTGTTAAAGAAAAACGCAAGGGGAATAAAAAACAATGCAGCTTCTTTGCTTAGAGCCCTTATACTGCTCTGAAAATCTATAGACCATGTTAGCGATAATACCATTAAGGTAAATAGCAACATTGGCAATAAAAGCGATGTGCTGAATGAAAAATCCTTTTGCCTAGCCGAAAGGAAAGAATAAAGCACAAATAAAATTATACAAACACTGTTGTAAGCATAGCCAAAGGGTATGGTAACAAGTACCGCAGATACAAGAAAAACCATAAGTTTTTTGCTAGGAGATAATCCTATCCTCTTAAGCAAATCACTTCTGGATGAATTGTAATTATTTGTCATTACTTTTCAGATTAAGCTGCCCTTTTAAAGTGCACACTACTTATTAGCCTACAGTTGGTTATTTTTTACTTTTGTATAAATGTCTTCAATTTTTCTGATGTTTTTATTTACATCAAAATTCTCATCAAAGAATACTTTTGCATTAAACGAGAATTTTTCTCTTAACGTATCATCTTCAAGCAACGCTATAATTTTACCACTGTACAATTCCGGATTTTCATCTTTAATTACAAATCCGTTGTAACCGTCGATTATTAGATCGCGGTTGCCATCGCAATCGCTAACCACGCAAGCTTTTGCAAGAGCAATGGCTTCTATTACGCTATAAGGAAGCCCTTCGTAGCGTGAAGTTGAGACATATACCTGAGCATGCTTAACGATATTAAAAACATCCTCGCGCGATGTCCAGGGCAGCATGGTAATGTTATCGGTAAGATCAAGCTCTTCGATAAGTTTTACAACAGTGTCCAATTCGCTGTAATGGTATCCAACGCCCATAAGCACTAAATGAACATTACGCTGTTTTTTAATTTCGTAAACTGCTTTTACCAGCAGTTCGGTGTTTTTTTGATATGATGGCCTTCCAACAGTACAAATGTATTCATCCGGCCATGTTTTAGGTACAGATAGCGGCTGTATACTATTTATTGGTAAAATGCTGTTATTGTACAGTAGTACTTTATTTTCAGGAATTCCTACTTCTTTCAGTGCCCTTTGTTTCTCTGATTCTGACGATGCAAGTATACGGCTGTTTCCTTTTTTGAAAAACCTTTCTATTGCAAGGTATACACTCCTCTTTTTAGGATTGTCGGTGCTTAGATAACTAAACGCCTGTGGCGTATATAGCGATGGGGTTTTAGTAAGCATGCCTACCACCCTGCCAATAACGCCGCCCTTTGCACTATGTGCATGAATTACATGGGGTTTCTCTTTTTTCACGATTTTATAAGCCGTACGAATAGCTTTAAAATCCTGTACAGGAGATATTTCCCTGAATATAGGGATCCTGTAGTTTCTTATCGAGTTTTTGCTTATATCATGAAAAGGGGTGTCATTATCTTTTGTACCCTGAATAACAATACTTTCAAACTTTTCGTCATCAATATGTTCTAAAATCAGTCTAAGGGAAACATCCACACCACCTACAGAATGCAGTATATGGGCAACTTTAATTTTCGTCATCAATCCTTCGTATTTCTCATCAATAGCAGTGCGGCAAAGATACTAAAAATATAGCACCCCGTTTGGCGGTGCAATACATTCTCTACCAGTAAAAAAAATATAAGAGACAGCAGTAATGCCGTATCTGGAAAACTTCTTCGTATAGTATATAATAGCGAAACGCAAAACGCAAAAAACAATAAAAAACCAATCAGGCCTTCACTTAAGTAAAAGTCTATAAACTGGTTATGAGAGTTAAATTTCGACGCTGTGAAATAGTCTTTTTTCGACTCATTTTCTATTTTTTGGGTATAGCATTCCAAATAATTATTTACAATCGTAGTATTGTTTTCATACCCAAACAGTACATTAAAATCGTCTCTGTTGGCAAGCTCATAAGCACAGGGCCATATTACCAACCTTGGCTCATAATCAGAAGCTACAGCAAGCGATTCTTTTATATTCTCTTTTATAAAAAACCTTTCGGCAATATTTTTATTAAACATAAATACTGCTACTACAACACCTAAACCCACAGCAATTATTATAAATTTCTTTAGCGGCGACACCGACAAATAAAATAACAGATATACAATTCCTAAAACAATAAGTGTTAAGAAAGAAATTCTCGCAGAGATAAGTATTATGAATGCTACTGAAACGATTCCACAAACAATAAGCAGCCATTTGCAGCGCTTGTATTGCGTTATCAGGCTAAAAGAGAATATTGCCCCCGCCACGGCATAAAAACCTGCGTAAGGGCGCTCCATAGGGATTAGTGTATTTACCACGTCTCCATTGCCAAAAGGAAGTCCGCCAAATTGCAGGTAGTATCTTGCCGACAGAAATAACGTTATCGCAATAGTAGCCATAACCCCGGCTATAGCACCTGCTTTTATAACAGCCACCCTCCTTACTTTTATAAAAAGCAAAGGCATAAGCAAGAGTATAATAAACTTTTTATGAATATTCCATTCTGTAAATAAACTTTGTGTAAAAGCCCCCCGTATAAAAAAATAAGCAAGGAATGCATAATAGATATATACTGGATAATGCTTAAGCCTTTTATAATCTGTATTCTTAAAATTTATAGCGTAGCAAATAATAAGCAGGGCAATTGCGATATTAGGCAATGCATTACCAAAAGGGAGTATCAGCAATAACATTGCAAAAATATAATCGTATGCCGATGATGCTATTCTTTTCATTACCCCTTTTTCCTTTTTAGAAACTGTATAATGCTATTAGGCATAATATATAAAAGTATATTTCTGGCAAGGCCATATAATGGATAAAACCCAAAATAAAAATTATCCTGTATTACCTTTATTCTACTGCCCACCTGTTGCTTTCTACGTGATATAGAAATACCGGACGGATTAATTTCTATCTTAACCAAAAACTGCTGAATATTTGCCGTCTTAAACTTGTTTGATATTATAAAGAAGAATGCATAATCCTCCGCCGATTTCCTGTTCACCGGATACAAACCTGTTTGAGGCAATATATCAGTACAAAACATAACCGTTGGGTGTATAAACATAGCATTTAAAAACATTTTGTTTCTAATCTCTCGCGTTTTTTCAGGCATAATAATGTTATACAAAAAGTTGCCATTAGTATCTGCAGCAATTACGTTACTGCCTACCATCTTTATATCAGGATTTATTTCTAAAAACTCCTGTTGTATGGCAAACCTTTTCCCAAGGCAATAGTCGCCGCTGTCTAACCGCGCAATATATTTATATTTCTTAACTTCAATAACATATTGAAGCCCTCTGTTAAGAGCATGTTCTATACCGCTGTTTTCTTCTAAATAAATAAAATACACTTCTCCATTACCAGTAAACGCCGAAATAACATCTTGTTCCGTTAGCTTATTTTTTACGCTTCCGTCGTCTACAACCAAAACATCTATTTGTTCAGACCTGTCGATGGAGCCTACAGATGCTATTAATCCTTCCGGATTATTATAATGTGGAATTAAAAGAATTGCTTTATTCATTGGTTATAACCTTATTACTGTTTAATTTAATAAGTACTGCCAAAGAAAGCCAAAAGCCGTACATTCTAAAAGTGTCTATTTGAAGCCAGTTGATGGCAAACCCTGTAAATGTTATAAGTAATATCATTGCCAGCACCTTCTCGTCCCCATCTTTAACTCTAGCCAAAAATCTTGATTTTTTTATGGAAAGGTAAATAATGAATACAAAAATTAGTGTTCCTACCAAACCGGTCTCTGCTAAAAGCCTGGTGTATATATTATAACCCGGAGGAAAAGATTTCTCTTTTGGGTTTTTATAAAACAAATCAAACTCGTAATTATTACGTGTTGCCCATCCCGGATAATGATGCCTGCTATGATATGTTTGCTGTCCAAATCCAACACCTTCAACAGGGTTTTCTTCCCAAACTTTAAGCGACGCATATTGCATACCAAAACGGGACTGGTTAGACACGTTGTTGGCTAAATTGTCTTTAAAGTTTAATGATTCTAGTTTTGTTTCTACCGATTTTATTACTTTTTCGGCATTATAGGCCAGCAATGCTATTGCTGCAAATACTACAAATCCTGCAGCATAACCTATATATTTTCTATACTTTGGCGTTTTGTATAAAAAAGAAAGAAACACTCCCAATTGTATAAATATTACAAGTAAAGCTGTTCTTGATCCAGAGAAATAAGTAAGAACAAGCACTGCCAGACCGGGTATAAATTTAAACCAGCGCTTTTCTGTAATAATATAACTAAACATCCATCCTGCGACGGTTATAAGATATATGGCAAGAAAAGGCGGTTCATAAGAAATAGATGAAATCCTGTCTACATGCACTTTAGGCTCAAGGAATGGCAAATAGCCAAATAATTTTAATATAGTATATGCCGGACCTATGTGAAATACCACATATACTGTTTCAATAAAACCGTAAGCAGAGGCTACTATAAGTGATAAGAAAAATACTTTTCTAATCTTTAAAAGTATGTCTGTAACAGTCATGTTCTTAATTACATTCCAGTACAATGTAAAAAACACTATACATGACAGCAAAAGCGAAATATACTGTCGTATAAATCTGTTTAACCCTCCTGTGTATTTAAAATAACTATTAAGTACAGTTGGCAGGTTAAATAGTGTTGCCACCAGGCACCAAAGTAAAAAGGCAATTAACAACCAGAATAACGGACTCTTAGTTGGTAAGCCTACTTTTCCATGTAGCAATAAAACAACAAATCCGGCTAAGAAGAAAAAAGCACCTGCCTCATTTTGAAATTCTCCCAATGCAGGTATGCCTTCAAATTCGTTGAAGGCAAAAAAGAATAAGCCTAAAAAGAAAAGTATCGTATATAGCTGCTTTAACATGCTTATCTTTTTATTTTTTGTTTAATAACCTCAACATCTCAGATAGTCGTGGGGAATATACCATCCCTATTATCCATGTTAAGAATGTAAGTTTTGATAACGCCTGTTTTTTAATAATGTTCAATACCAATTTTTGATATGTACCATAAACCTCCAAATCTTCCGGAGAATATTTAGCTACTATTTTGCGTATATCATCGTGAACAACCATTTTTTGTATGTAAGCCTTACGAACCGACTTAGGGCTATTCTTATCTGTAGCGCATCTAAAAATAAGATAAAACACTCTATGCAGTAAACGTAGAGATTTTAGTCTCTCAAGAGTACTATCGTCAATAGTAAGTCCAATTTCGTTTTTATAATCAAAATGATATCGTTCTACAGCTCTCTGAAAATAATCGCGCTCTATAAATTTACGGGATTCGTTTATAGCAACATCCCGGTAGTAATAGCCGCTGTAATCTAAGAATTCAACCTTGGCAGCTTTATTAAAAGCCTGAAAGTTAAACATGCTGTCTTCTTCTATATTCCTGTTTTCAGGAAATCTCACATGGTACTGTTCAACAAGGCTGCGCTTGTATATTTTATTCCACACCGCAAAAAGATCTTCCCTTTTTAAAAGGTCAGGTATAATATTGCCCTGTATAAACGCTGCATTATAAACCTTGTCAACCGGATATATAGATTCTTTAATAATGTATTTGTTATCGCGCCCTAAAATAGTTTTAGAAACAACTATATCTAAATCATGCAATTTGGCCCTGCTGTACAAAACCTCAAGCATATCGGCTTTTATATAGTCGTCATTATCCAGAAAACCTATATACTCGCCTTTAGCTTTGTTTACGCCAGTATTGCGCGCAGTACTTATACCTTGGTTTTGTTGGTTTATAAGTATGATCCTATTATCTTTTTGGCTATATTCTTCAATTATCTGCGCACTACCGTCCTGAGAGCCGTCGTTTATAAATATAAACTCGCAAGCGGCAAGCGTTTGGTTCGTTAACGATTGTATGCATTCCTCAATAAAAGGCGCTGCATTATAAACCGGTATTACTATACTTACTTTAGGTTCTATACTATGCATCCTGAATTGTTAATTTATACCTGTTTATTTCTCTGCGGGCATAATAATACATACCAACATCTATAATCAATTGCGTTACCACTAAAGATACCGCAGTTCCCTTGTAACTATAGTAATATGTTAAAAACACATTAAGAATAATGTTACATACCGTGGCAGCCAAAATTACATTAAAGTAATATTTGTCTTTACCCAGATTTAGCAGTATTTGCTTGCCAAACATATTATCCAGGAAAGACGCTATAGGTATAAATAGCAATATTCTGAATATAAGTACGCTATTTTGCATTTCATTGCCGTAAACAAGCGTTATAATCTCTTCCGAAAAAATATATGCCGGCACTAAAAACACTAAAAACAATAGTGTCCCTGCCTTTGATATTTTTACAACAGATCTGTACGCACCTATTGTATCATTGTGCATTTCTTTAGACATGTATGGAAAAAGTGCAAGTGTAAAAGGTGTATAAAAATTACCTGCTGCCCTAACCAGTTTTTCTGCCGATGAAAAATAACCCACAGCGGCATTACCTGCAATAAAACCGAGCAGTATAACATTGGTATTTGTAAAAAGGGTTATTTTAAGTTCAGATAAAAACAGATATCTACCCATTATAATTTGCTCTTTTACCCTGATGAACGATTGTCTTTGTATGCGGATTTTAAAGTCTTTAATAAGGTAGAACAACGACAATATACCCGCTGTTATATAACCTAAGGCAGTAAAAAGTGGTGCCATCCACACGTCTTCACTTTTCTTTACAAACACAAAAATAGCTGCGGTAAATACTATTTTAGAAAAGAAGTTTATATATGTAATATACTTCATCTTCTGTATACCCTGAAAAAACCACACCGGAAAAAGGCTTAACCCAATTATGTTGCCAAAGGTTAATAAATAGATAAGACGGTTTTTCTGAAAATACGGCACAAACAAAAGCAATACGCAAAGTATAATAAAACTGAGCCCCAGTAAAAACATTTTAGATGAAAAAACATCATTAAAAATTTCCTGTAACTTCTGCTTATCATCAATATTTACAGCAATATCTTTGGTTGCAGTCATATTAAAGCTATAATCTGTAAGCACCTGAAAATAAGTTATAAGTGCTGTAGCAAAAAATAGCAGCCCGAGATTATCTACCCCAAGTACACGTATAAGATATGGATATGTAAGCAGCGGTAAAACCAGGTTTAAGCCCTGAAGAACCGACAATGAGAAAAAATTCTTGAGAAGTGTTTTCTTATCTGGCGAATGTATAAATCTTTTTAGCTTACCTATCATGCTATGCTGCAATTGTTATTACGGTGTAAAACTTTGTGTTTGATAACCAATATATTAAACAATAACAGACTTTCTCTTATTAGATTGTTTTCTGTAAAAGTTTCTAAACTGTACACCTCCAATAAATGCAAGTACAAATAGCAAGGGAACTATAAATTTCATTCTTCCACTAGTAAATGTTTTACCATATATATTTAAAAGTGTTCCTCCATCTTTTACAACATCAGAGTAATTAACCTTGTCAATCCTGTTTTGGCCCTGTTCTTTCGTTAATTTGTTCTTATATTTTATTACCTCACTTAATTCGGTATTATCATTATAATACATTAAGTTACCATTTTTTCCTTTGTTGCTAAAGCCATTTAGTACGGCATCTATCTGTTTAATTACAGTATCGTTAGCAATTATCTTTAGGTTAAGATTATTTACATATTCCTCTTTCATCTTAAGGAAATAAGAATTGCTGTTGAAATATTTTAAAATAGGATCTACCATTTCAGACTTCTCAGTTTCGCCACTTGTGGTTATGGTAATAATGTGGTTTTTATAATGTCTGGCAGTGGTTTTATCTTCCAGTATTTTTTTCATGTCCCCATTTTCAGAGATCAATCTAAACAGTTGAAACTTCCTGTCATCCTCATCAACATCTTTATCTTCAATAAAGTCATATATCTCTACAACAGGCTTAATATCAATCTTTAAAAATTTATCTGCATTTTTAAAACCCGAAACTTTCATAAATTCAGGATCTTCCCTTCTTATTTTTGATGACATGTTTTCTATCTCCTCGTATAGATAATCTACGCTTCCAAAATTTGGTATAACAAATATTTTCTGTTCAAAAATGTTAGAGGTTTTGTCTTTATAATATCCTAATGCGGCACCAATTACAATTAGTATAACAAGTACAATGATATTTCTTTTAATAAAAAGAATACCATCAAAAATAGCATCGTTAAGACTTGAAAAATAATTTTTTACCTTTTTAGATAATTGCCCTAAATCAATATCCTGATTATCGGTACTAGTAGAGTTTGCCATTGGTATATTATAGGTTGAAAATTTGTTCTAAAATTTTAATCGTAATTATATATGTTGGTTTTACACCCGTAGTGCCCAGCCCGCCTGAGGCCAGTGTACTACCGGTTTCCAACGGATTATCTGAAGCATAGTATGCATATCTTACCTTTACATTGGGATTAATACTCTTTCTTATTTTTGAGGCAGATTGTATAGCTTTTTGATAATAAGCACCTTCCATTTCCAGCCCTATTACACCCCAGGTAGATTCATTAAAAAACTTCAGTAAATCCCTGTTTTGAAGCGATGTACCCAAAACCGATACCATTGGACCACTATAAACAGGTATGCCCTGCCCTTCAAACATCTCAGCAGTCAGTTCATTTTCAAAAGGGTAATTATCACCTGTACCTTCGTTTATATGTGCAGAAGGTATCATTATATCTCCTTTTGCACCTTCCAGTATACCGGCTTTTCCCATTATAGAAACCGACTCAACATTTAAAAATGTTCGCAGCTTACCTTCTTTAAAAGGTTTTAGCAACTCGTCTATTGTTTCATAGGCCTGCTCTCCAAAAGCATAATCCATTACCACGATAACCGGTTTTTCTCCTTCAGTTTTCACATTCGGAAAAGCCGTTTTGGTAAAATCTATCTTTGCGGTATCAAATATCTGCACATCTATATTAGTACCCGATGTATCGGGCATAGCTATCATACCATTTTTAAGTGCAGCTTCTTCTACCTTGTTCCTAAGCGCATCACTGTTGGTTTTGCTTAATTCCTCGAATATATAAAAATCGGTCTTGTCTTTAAATTTAGACTTAAGCACAGCAGGCGCAAAAATAGAGTTCATAACACTGTGCATATTGGCACTTATTATGTGTATAGGCCTTTCCAGCAAACCATTTTGCTTAAGCACCATTTTTATATTATCAGCCCATATTTCTCCATGAATATGGTGGCCCAGCCTTTCTCTAAGTATCGGGCTAAACGTTATAGTCCGCTTGGCACCTCCTAAAGACTCTTCAATAGCAAGTTTTCCAAGCCAGTAAATAACATGTAAAAACCTGTCTGGCGCTGCAGTGGTTCCAAATGCATCATAAATATCGGTTATCTCGGCAAAGGTTCTGCCTAAGATGCTTGATGCATGAGATATAGCCTGTTCCCGCTCTATAAGGTTAAGCTTTTTATTGTCCTGAATAACCTGTTCCAGCTTTAGCCAGTCGCGGGCTATCTCGCCATTATCATCTATAATCACACGATTTTTAATCTTATGCGATTCTATATAAATAAAAGTCAGGTGGGTAAGTATATCGTAAATGTCAGATCTTCCTCGGGTAATTTCCACGTTCATCTGCTCGTCATCTATACGATAACAGTTTCGTTTTCTCTTGGGCGGAACAATTGCTTTAAAATGCGATTTTGAATAGCCTTCGTCTGACGTAAGGTTAACAAACCTGCATTCTTCAATTCCAACAGGAAGCCGTTCTATTACATACAACAGCCCATTAAGCTCTGCTTTTTCTTCTGCGATAGAACCATAAATTTCGGGGCGAAGCGATAGTAATGCCTCACGAAGATTGTCTCCCGATACACCCATTGGTTTGTAAAAACCGCGGTTAAAAAGATGGCGCATAGTAATATACAGCCTCTCTATGGCAGCTGAAGACTCTTGCGCCCTCGATCGTGATATGTTTTTTATACCCTGCATTTTTTTACCTACGCCAAATGTAGGATTTTTATTTTTAGTTGATTGGTTCGCTCTAACTACTCTGTAGGATGACAAAAACAGCAAATAGTTGCTTCCTGCTATTTAAAAAAATCGGCAATTTTGCGGTCGTTTGCTAATCTGGGCAGTTTATTTTGCCCACCCAGTTTACCAATAGATTTCATATATTCCTGGAAACCATTTTTTTGCACCGGTGTAATCACAACTGTGCGTAAAACATTACCTACTATTAAATCGTCATAATAAACATTCTGTTTTCGCATAGAAGCATCTATTTTCAATGCAAAAGCGGCCATATCTTCAGGCTCATTTTCAAATTCAATAAGCCATTCATGATAAGGCAAACCATTTTCAGGATTAATTTGTGGTGCAACGCTAAATTCATTAACGCTAACCCCGGTATCCTGCATTGCTTCTTTAAGGGCAGTTTCTACCTCTTTGCCGATAACATGCTCTCCAAAAGCAGATATATAATGCTTTATTCTGCCCGTAACTATTACCCTGTACGGACTAACAGATGTAAACTGAATTGTATCGCCAATATTGTATGCCCATAGCCCTGCATTGGTAGAAATAATAAGCGCATAATTTATACCTGTTTCTACTTCGCCTATAGTATAACGACGCGGATTCTCGGTAAAAAACGCATCAGCCTTTATAAATTCATAGAATATGCCGGAGTTAAGCAGCAAAAGCATACCCTTTTCTTTTTGTGAATCCTGGTAGGCAAAAAAGCCCTCGGATGCCGGGAAAAGTTCTATACTGTCTACTTTTCTTCCAATAAGGCTTTCAAATTTGGCGCGGTAAGGTTCGTAGTTTACCCCTCCATATATAAACAGGCTAAAGTTTTTAAAGATGTCGCCAACTTTGCGGCCTTCTTTTTGATTTAATTTTTCAAAATACATTTGTACCCATGATGGTATGCCCGATATAACAGCCATATCTTCGTTATAGGTTTCGCCTACTATAGCGTCAACTTTGGTTTCCCAATCGTCTATAACATTGGTTTCCCAGCTTGGCATACGGTTTTTTTGAAGATAAGCCGGTACATAATGGGCAACAATACCCGAAAGCCTGCCAAACTTTATACCGTTCTTCTCATCCAGAACAGGGCTTCCCTGCAGGAAGATCATCTTACCGTCTACAAAATCGGCTTTACCTGTTTCATACACATACGCCAGTATGGCATTACGTGCAGCCTTGATATGATAAGGCATAGACTCTTTAGTAAGCGGAATGTATTTAGCTCCCGATGTCGTACCCGATGTCTTAGCAAAATAAACAGGTTTACCCGGCCATAGTACATTTTCTTCGCCATGTACAACTTTATCAACGTAGGTTTTTAGCCCCTCATAATCCCGGACAGGCACATTGGCAGAAAAATCTGCATACGACTGTATAGCAGAAAAGTTATGATCCATACCAAACTGTGTGTTCTTAGCATCCGCGAGAAGTTTCTCAAAAACCTTTTGCTGTGTTTCCACAGGGTTTTTAGCCCACTTTTGTGTACTTCTGTGTAGTATACTAGCAAATAGTTTAGCACCAATCGTTTTTAAAGACATCGTTTAATTTTTTGATTCTATGAATCGTTTCCTAAGTGCCGATTCAGTTGTTGAATACATATATGTTATAGCTGCAAATACAATAAAAACTGAACCAAATAAACGCATAGTTTCAGATTTTGGCAAAAGCAACCCAAAAAAGGATATTATAATTACTGCAACAGCAGCCTTTGTCATTTGTACAGAACAATATTTCTGAGAAAAATCCCATCGCTCCTGAGATCTTATTGATAATGGCGTACGATATCCGTAAAAATGATTAACTCGCTTACGCGGAAAAAAATACAATATAGCTGCTGTAATCAAAAAAGTAATTGAGAATAGTAACGCAAGAAGAAATGTATTATCTAGAAAATCTCTCATATTATTCAAAGTCGATAAATTGGTTAGGATTAATTGGGTAACCGTCTTTCCAAAGCTCAAAATGAAGATGAACACCTGTAGATTGTGTTCCTGTAGAACCGGCCATGGCAATAACCTCTCCCGATTTTACAATATCTCCCTGTCCTTTGGTAAGCGATGCCGCATGTTTGTATGCCGATATAATACCATCGTTATGGCGAATTATTATTACATTGCCATTAGTAGGCGTCCAGTCGGCCAAGATAACTGTTCCCGCTGCCACAGCCTTAATCGGAGTGTCTTTAGCAAGGGCAATATCCACCGCGAAGTGTTTATTTTTAGAGCTGTAAGGTTCTGTAATATGTCCTTTAACCGGAGGGAAAAGCACCAGGCTTACCTTAGGTTTTGCCTGTTCAAAAAGATTGTATTTATCTTCAAGGGCAACTTCTTCACGTAGTTTTTTATCGGCTTCAGACGGCCCGGGATCTACCTTACTAAGGTCTTTTTGGTCGGCAGGCTGTATGGAGTCACGGCTAAGCTTAGTGTGTTCAAGATCGCCAGTAAGTACTTTTTTAATAGATGCCAGGTAAACACTGTTCTCATCTATAACCTTTTGAAGCGAATCGCTTTTGATGGCATTTTCGGTAGCTTCACGTTTTAACTTGGTTGAAGCATATCCGGGAATATACTCCCTTAGGGGAGTAAAAGCAATAATATAGGTAGTAAGGGCAATCATTACGATACTTATAGATGTAATGGCTACAAATACATTCATAAGGTTAAGCTTGAAAGAAAACAGTTCTTCAAAAGTTTCCTCATTCAGTATCACCAAACGGTTTTTGGTGAACAGCTTTTTTTTGATTATCTGCCTTTTAAGCCTCTTTGCGCACATACTAACTCTTTAATTGACAAATATACTAATACTGCCCTATTTTATTATTTTATCTATTGTAAACATTCTTATAAACTAACAAGGTTTTAATAATTTTATTTTATTTAACCAAAACCAAAGTCAAAAATATGTCGTAAATAGTTGTTGTAATTACTTTTATAATTAACTTTGTCTTTTAATCTAATACTTGTTGTCATGGGAAAATTAGGAACCTTCGAAATAATATTAATCATAGCTGTTGTGCTTCTATTATTTGGAGGCAAAAAAATTCCTGAATTAATGAAAGGGCTTGGCTCTGGTATTAAAGAATTCAAGAACGCTGCTAAAGATGGTGAAAACCATCAGACTTCTGCAAGAAAACAGTCAAATGACGAGAACAAACTATAATTTTTTATTTATATAGTTATTTAAAAACCCGCTAAGAATATTAGCGGGTTTTGTTTTTGTATATGAAGAAAGTACTACTTATCCTGTTGGTTATCTGTTTTACGAACGGCGCCAACGCTCAGAAAAATTTTGCCAAAAACAATTTGCTAACCATTACCAAGGGTAAAGTGGTTAAAAAAGGTAACGACGTGTTCTGGGAAATTCCGGTAACACTTTCAAATACATCAAAAGATACATTGCATTATACGAGCATGTCCTGCTCATGGCAGGATTTTTACACCATTAATACCAAAAAACTTAATATTCCTGTTAGCGAGTGCGATAAAAATGTACCTCAGCGTTTGTCAATACCTCCCGGGAAAAGTACTACCGTTGTATTGAGTTTAATGGTAAAACACTCTAAAGAAAATATACCTTTAAAATTTAAAATAGGATACGATCTGATACTACTTGCTGATGAAAAACATTGGTTAACCCATAGTGATAATGTCAATGAACGCAAAAAAGTGATTTGGTCCAACGAAATTAGCATGCCATAAATCGCTAAATGCTATAAATGAACAAACCCCGCTGATATTCTTAGCGGGGTTTGTTTTTTATATTCTACAATATCATAGTCAACTGAATCCTCTTTCTGGCTTCGTCGACCTCGACTACTTTTACCTGTACATGCTGGTGTAATTTCACCACCTCATTTACATCGCTTACAAAACCTTCTTTAAGCTGGGAGATGTGTACAAGGCCACTTTCTTTAACGCCTATATCTACAAAGCAGCCAAAGTTGGTAATGTTGTTTACAATGCCCGGTAAAACCATACCTGTACGCAGGTCGGCGATAGTTCTTATACTTGGGTCAAATTCAAAAACCTTAGCTGATTTACGCGGATCAAGACCCGGTTTTTCAAGTTCTTTCAGGATATCTTTTAGTCCTAACAACCCGATAGTATCGGTAACATATTTATCGGCAGGCACTTTTGCGATCGCTTCTTTGTTCGATATCAGGTCGGCTGTTTTCAGCTTCATGTCTTTTGCCATTTTTTCAACAACGGTATAAGCCTCCGGGTGTACTGCAGAATTATCCAGCGGATTCTTTGCATTCGGAATCCTTACGAATGCCGCTGCCTGCTGATAGGCCTTCTCCCCTAACCTCGGAACTTTTTTAAGCTGTTTCCTGTCTTCAAACGGGCCGTTTTCGCTTCTATACGCCACAATGTTCTCGGCAAGCTTCTCTCCAATACCCGAAACATAGCCTAAGAGCGATTTACTTGCCGTATTAAGGTTTACCCCTACCGAGTTTACACAACGCATTACTACGGTGTCTAATTCGTCTTTAAGGGCACTTTGATCTACATCATGCTGGTACTGCCCTACGCCTATGGCTTTCGGTTCAATTTTTACCAGTTCGGCAAGCGGGTCGCTTAATCGTCTTCCGATAGATACCGCTCCCCTAACCGTTACATCGTAACTGCCAAATTCTTCCCTCGCAATTTTTGATGCCGAATATACCGATGCCCCGGCTTCGCTTACCACGAATACCTGCAATGGTTTATCAAAAGCGATTTTTTTAATAAAATGTTCCGTTTCGCGCGATGCTGTTCCGTTACCTATAGATATTGCATCGATCTTGTAGGCATTTACCATAGAACGGATCTTCTTCATTGCAATAGCCGTTTCGTTCTGTGGTGAGTGCGGAAATATCGTTTCGTTATACAGCAGGTCGCCTTTCTCGTCAAGGCAGACAACTTTACAACCCGTACGGAAACCGGGATCTATAGCAAGGATTCGTTTTTCGCCCAATGGCGGGGCAAGCAGCAGCTGCCCTAAGTTCCCTGCAAAAACCTGAATAGCAACAGCATCGGCCTTTGCCTTTGCCTCCTGCAATACCTCGTTGCTTATGGCAGGAGCCAGCAGTCGCTTGTAACTGTCCTCAATAGCCAGCTTTAGCTGGCCAGCGGTGTCGCGGTTATTTTTTATAACCGATTGTTCCATCAGGTCAATGGCTTCCTCGTTTTCTACTTCAACTTTAAACTTAATAAAACCTTCATTTTCCGCACGAAGCATAGCCAGTAGCCTGTGTGACGGGGCTTTAGTCAGATTTTCTGACCAGTCAAAATACTGCTCGAATTTCTTGGCCTTTTCGTCTTCTTTACCCGCCTTTGTTATCTTAGTGGTAATAGCCGCTTTGCGGCCGAAAATTCGGCGGAGCGATTTACGAACGTATACATTCTCATTGATCCACTCGGCGATAATATCGCGTGCACCCTGCAATGCTTCGTCCTCATTGGCGACCTTGTCGTTCAGGTATTTCGACGCAATAAAGTCGATATCATCTGCATTTTGCGACATGATTATTTTAGCCAGTGGCTCAAGTCCTTTTTCACGGGCAGCGTCGGCCCTGGTCTTCTTTTTCTTTTTAAAGGGCAGGTATAGATCTTCCAGTTCGGTAAGGTCGAAACTGTTGTTTATTTTAGTCGATAATTCGGGCGTAAGGGCATTCTGTTCGGTAATGCTTTTTAGAATAGCATCTTTACGTTTTACGATAGCTTCAAACCCCTGGTTTAGTTTGGCGATCTGCTCTATAACTACCTCATCAAGATTGCCGGTTGCATCTTTACGGTAACGTGCAATAAACGGAATTGTACAGTCTTCAGATAACAGCTTTAAGGTAGCTTCAATACTCTTTTTTGGGGCAGTTACCTGTCCCGCAATATATTCTAAGTTTGTCATTTTGGATTATATAGGAATACAAACATAGCATTCTTATTTTATAATTCTAAAAGGTACGGGATAGAAGTTTTTAATGATTCCTTTATTTATCATTATAGCAATTACAACTGGATATATAAAGTTCATTGTATACAGAAAAAAGAAAATGTATATTAATATGTTAGGGTTTTTTAATGGCCATATCGAAAATGTCTGGGTAATTTTCATCAGGCAAAACCCAACAAAAATTGTATTCGTTATAATCGTCCATAGTATCTGATAATTTAAAATATCAGCACCCTGTTTTTGTACCTGTGTTATTTTGTCGCGCTTATTAAGCCACAAAATAAGTGGTAATATGATGTTACCAAAAGGTATAAAAAGAAATACTATAACCGAAAGATGCAAATACATGAGGTAATTTTTATCTTCAAATTTACCATAGTCAATAATGTCTTCTATATTTATTTTTAAGGCTTCACATATCCCCTTTAGACTGTTACCTCTGGGTTCAGTATCGCTTTTTTCAATACGCTGCAACGTACGCAGGTTTATCTTCGCAAGCTCCGAAACTTCCTCTTGTGTTAATCCTTTTTGCTTTCTTATCTCTGCAATTTTTTTGCCGATGAGTTCCATACTATATGTTTTAAGTTATGGTTCAAAATTAAATGTGAAGATAACTTATTGATAGCGGTTTTGCTACGGCGTTTTTACGGCATTGGTGTCAAATTGGCGAAAATGCTGAAATTTTAAAAACACTATTAAATTTCTCTACTTTGCTTGTTGCGGTAGAAATGAAACAACCAAAACTGAAAACTGCGACTGAAAACTGAATATTGTCAATCCTGAACAATAAAATTCTTAGGGTCAATCTTTTTAAATTCTGGCTGGATGTTAACGTGGTTGATACCGAATTTTTCAAACAACATATCTTCAATGTTATGCAGCAGAATGTTGAATTGCGATAGTGATATATCATCGGTGCAATCAAGATGGGCTTCCAGGTGAAGTTCTTCTTCGTTTAAATGCCATACGTGTATGTGGTGCAATTTTCCGCAACCATGAATTTTATGCACTTCGCGTACTATTTCTTTAATGCTTATCTCTTCGGGTGTAAAGAGCATCAGCATCTGCGTTGATTTTTTCAGCAGGTCAAAACCAACAATTATAAGGTATATGGCAATACCTAAAGTTAATAAACTGTCTACCCAGTATACCTGGTAATATTTCATTAGCAGCCCTCCTATCAGTACTGCCACCGATGCCATCATATCTGTTAATAAATGCAGGTACGCCGATTTCATATTCAGGCTGTGGTCGGCATCTTTCTTGAGCAATAAAACCGATAAACCGTTCGCAACAATGCCCAATGCCGAAAGCCATATTACCAGCGTTGGTGCTATAATAACCGGATTAAAAAATCGTAACACAGCTTCGTAAATAAGATATACGGCAACAATAACCAGTGTAAGTGCATTTACAAAAGCGGCTAGCAGTTCTGCCCTTTTAAATCCGAATGTTTGAGAAAGTGACGCTTTTCTGCGGGAAAGCTTATGCGCCATGAAACTTATGGCCAGCGACAGTACATCGCTAAAATTGTGCAATGCATCAGACAATAACGACAGGCTTCCGGAGATGATACCCCCGATGACCTGTGCTGTGGTGATTATAATATTAAGTAGTATCGAGAAAAGAAGATTCTTCCCTCCTACTTCATGTTTTTCAATTCGCTGGTTTGACACGGTACAGTATACAATTTAGCGACCAAAAGTATCAGAAAATCAGGCCATGTATATTACATAATTGTTACCATTACACAGTTCATGTTACCATTTTTTTAAACAAAAAAGCGGCAACTGAAATTCAATTGCCGCTTTACTATATCTGGTGTGCTGTTCTTAGCACGAAATTTTATCAACCCTGTTTTGGTGACGTCCGCCTTCAAATTCGGTATTTAGAAATGTATCTACCATTTCTATAGCTTGCTGAATAGACGTGTAACGTGCCGGAATACTTATTATGTTAGCATCATTATGTTGGCGCGCCAGCGCCGCGATTTCTTTTATCCAGCAAAGTGCTGCTCTTATCTTTTGGTGTTTGTTAACTGACATGGCTACACCGTTTCCGCTTCCGCAGATGATGATACCAAAATCTACAACACCGTTTTCAACATCATTCGCTACCGGGTGAACAAAATCAGGATAGTCTACGCTGTCAAAAGAATCAGTTCCGTGGTTTATCACTTCTATACCTTTATCTTCAAGGTACTTTACAATAGCTTTTTTATAATCAGGTCCTGCGTGGTCGTTACCGATAGATATTTTCATAAAAATAATTTAGATTGCAAAATTATAAATAATTGCATTGCAGAATGCTATAAACCTATATAATTGTTGAAATTAACATTGACATTTTAGCGTTGCACCTATTATATACAGACCAAAACCTGCCGGTTTTCGACAATTATCAGCTTGTAGCAATTTGAAAATATTTTATCACTTAATAATCAATTATTTACATTTTTATGCACTTAAAATATATCGATAAATATGTTAAAATCCAACATTGTTGATAACATTTGTAATGTACTGTGTTTTAAGGGAGTTGAAAATTAACAGTATTTGTTAATAACTAAAAATGAAAAAAGACAAGATTTTTATGAAGTGAAGATAAATTTTACTAATCAAAAATGAGAACAAGAATTCCAAATTTATTTTTTACTTTTTTGCCAAATGTTATTAAAACATTAACACGGGTTATTAACAGATATTAACAAAGGAAGTTTTCACCAAAACAATAGTAAAACATACTATGAACCATTGTTAATAACTCTTATCTAAAATTACAAAAACAGCTGATTTCTAAAAATTTACATTCTCTTAACATTGTTGATAGCTTTGTATAACATTGTATAACTCCAAAAACAACAGTCTTAAAAAAAAGTTTTCGCACTTATCAACAAGCAATAATCATCATTAAAAATTTTTAAATTTAAATCTTCTTTTTTATTTGTTTTTAATAAGTGTTGATAACATTTCAGACTTTAAACGATTTTTAAATTTGTTTCTGTGTCAAATGTATCAAGAGAGTTCAGAATTTCTTTTACGGTATCAAGATCGTTTGGATGAACTTTAAGCTGAATGCCTCCAAAGGCAAAAGAGTACATTGGTACAATGTCTGCAATGGTTTCGTTCTCGAAATAGAATTGTATGCCTTCTTCCTGTTGCAAAAGATGTTTAAGGATGGCTATTTCGTGAGGGTAATTAAATACTGCGGCAATGACAAAGTGTTCCATATAAGAGAGTTTCGGTAGTAACTGTCCATAAAGTTAGAAAGTAAAAAGTTATTATTTCATTAAAAATTCCATAATATGTCGTAGTAATTTGTAATTTTCAGCATTATTTTAAGATTATATGAGTAAGAAGAACGGAAGACCGTCAGCCAAAAAGGAAAAAGATTTTTCCGCCAGAATTTATAAGATACTCTCCAAAGACCCTAATAAATCCTTTAACTATAAGCAGATAGCTGCAGTATTAGAACTGAACGATACCAAAAGCAGAAATGAGATCATAAAAGAACTCAAGATTTTAGCATCGCAGGAAAAAATAGAGGAGACCGAAAGAGGTAAGTATAAAGTGCTTGGCAGGCATGACTATGTAGAGGGAACAATTGATATGACCAGCAGGAAAACAGCTTATTTTGTTTCTTCTGAGCTGGAAGATGATGTATTTATTCCGACGAATAACCTTAACAAAGCGCTAGATAAAGACAAGGTTAAGGTGTATATATATAACAGGAGGAAAGGCAGGAAGCCGGAAGGGGAAGTTGTTGAAATTATAGAAAGAGCTAAAACAGAATTTGTGGGTGTTATAGATATACAAAAGAATTTCTCTTTTGTATCTACTGCAAACCCAAAGATGTATACCGATATTTTTATTCCCAGAGGTAAAGAAGGTGAAGCAGAGAATGGTGATGTTGTCCTTGTAAAACTAGATGACTGGCCGGCTAAAGCCGATAGCCCTTTTGGTGAAGTAATTCGCGTATTGGGTAAACCTGGTGAGCATGATACCGAAATTCATGCTATCCTGGCTGAATATGGTTTGCCTTACGATTTCCCTGTTGATGTAGAAGTATTTGCACAAAAGCTGGATACTGCTATTCACCCTGAAGAAATTGCAAAAAGAAGAGATATGCGTAATGTACTTACATTTACCATTGACCCCCGTGATGCAAAAGATTTTGATGACGCATTATCATTCCAGAAACTTGAAAATGGTAATTATGAGATTGGTGTACACATTGCCGATGTATCGTATTACCTGGAACCCGGAACCATTCTGGATGAAGAGGCGTATAACCGTGCAACATCTGTTTACCTGGTAGACAGGGTAGTACCTATGCTGCCGGAAGTATTATCTAACTTTGCATGTTCGCTACGACCTCACGAAGAGAAATATACATTCTCGGCTATCTTCCAATTGAATAATAAAGCGGAAGTTGTAGACCAGTGGTTTGGGCGTACTGTAATTTATTCGGATCAGCGTTTTGCTTATGAAGAAGCGCAGCATATTATTGAAACAGGAGGAAATACAATTCCTCAGGAAATTTCAATAACAGGGCAGGAGTATACCGTTAGCAATGATATTCAGGAAGCTACGCTTAAAATGAATGACCTTGCCAAAATACTTAGAAAGAAAAGGATGGCGAATGGCGCTATTTCTTTTGATAAGGTTGAAGTTAAATTCCATCTTAATGAAGAAGCAGAACCTACAGGTGTTTACTTTAAAGTGGCTAAAGATGCCAACCATCTTATTGAAGAATTCATGCTATTGGCAAACAGGAAAGTAGCTGAATTTATTGGTAAACAGGATAAGACATTTGTATACCGTATTCACGATGAGCCGGATGAAGACAAACTAATGAACCTGCAAACGGTAATATCTAAATTTGGTTACAACATCAACTTTAAAGATAAATCTTCTGTATCAAAATCGCTTAACAATTTATTGAGTGATGTACAGGGTAAAAAAGAACAAAACCTTGTTGATACATTAGCTATCAGGACAATGAGTAAGGCTAAATATTCTACCCATAATATTGGGCATTATGGTCTTGCCTTTGATTATTACTCGCATTTTACATCGCCTATTAGAAGATATCCCGATGTTATGGCACACAGATTGCTTCAGTATTACCTGGACGGTGGAAAATCGGCAGATGAGGAAGTATATGAAGAACAATGTATGCATTCATCCAACATGGAGAACCTGGCTGCAAATGCAGAGCGTGACAGTATTAAATACATGCAGGTTAAGTACATGTTAGACCATAAGGACGAAGAGTTCTTAGGAGTCATCTCTGGCGTTACTGAGTGGGGTATATATGTAGAGATCGTATCGAATAAGTGCGAAGGTATGTGCCGTATACGGGAAATTAAGGATGATTACTATACATTCGACGAAAAGCAGTACGCGTTGGTAGGGGAGGTTACCCACAACATTTTACAGCTGGGCGACGAAGTATATGTAAAAGTTAAAAATGCCGATCTAGTTAAGAAACAGCTGGATTTCCAGTTTTTAAGAAAGAATGACTAAACTGTAACACAGAAAATATTTTACTGTCTTTGTTGAGATAAAAACATAAAAATTAAATCAATCATGAAAAAAGCAATCGTATTTGCAGCAGTTATGCTGTTCCAATTTGTATCTGCACAGGATCTTACCAAAACTATAGGAGCATTTAAAACCATAAAAGCGTTTGACCAGATAGATGTCCTGTTGGTAAAAGGATCTGAAAATAAAGTTATTATTAAAGGGTCACGTAAGGAAGATGTTGAAGTTGTAACTAAAAACGACGAGCTTAAAATAAGGATGAAGCTTAGTAAGCTGCTTAAAGGCGAAGACATAAGTGTAACAGTTTATTATACCGATGCTATTAACCAGGCAGAAGCCAGCGAAGGATCAAGGATAGCTTCTCAGGATAACTTTAAAGCAACGGCTTTTACTTTAAATGCTAAAGAGGGTGCAGAGATTAAACTGAATATTGAAACTAAAAAGTTAAATACTAAAGCCAGTTCGGGAGGTATATTAAACATTTCCGGTAGTGCTGATAACAATGATATCGTAATTAACTCTGGAGGAATATTCCACGGGAAAGATTTTATCACCAAACAAACGGTTATCAGTGTAAATGCCGGTGGTGAGGCTGATGTTCATGCAACTGAATTGGTTGAAGCTAAAACCAGGGCAGGGGGCGACATCAATATTTATGGTAATCCTCCTCAAATCAATAAAAAGACATTTGCAGGTGGTAGCATCAACACTATCAAATAAAGTTTTATAAACTTCAGAAATTATAAAGAGTAAGTCCCCGAAAACATTTAGATTAATGCTATCGGGGATTTTTTTTAAGTTAAAGTGTAACAATTAGATAAAGAATATGTCTTTGCTAGTATATAACTAATCAATCTAGAACCAATCAATTATGAAAACAATTTTGACACTTGCTATTCTCGCAGCTTTTCAGTTGTGTTCGGCACAGAAAACAATAGGACTTAAAGATTTTAAAAGCATCAGCGTAGGGGCTGATACTAAAATTAAACTTGTAAAATCTTCAGAAAACAAGCTTGTTATAAACGGAAGTGATGAAGATAATGAGTTTCAAATTCAGAATGTAGGTAGCGATCTCGTACTTAACGGGGGTGAAGACCTTGATATTACTGTATATTATAAAAATACTTTAGAAAGTATAACTGCGGCATCTGATGCTGAAGTTTTTGGAAATGATGAAATAAATACCAAGGAATTTGGTATAGCTGCTGCTTCCGATGCCAAGGTTGAATTGAAGTTAAATGTAAAAAAACTACATACAAATGCAGCGTCTGATGCAGTAGTAACCCTTACCGGAAAAGCTACAGAACATACTGCAGCAGTTGCATCTGATGCAAATTTAAACAGTGAGCATTTATTAACTGATACTACAAATATTGTTGTTTCTTCTGATGGAGAAGCATCTGTTTCGGCTAAGAATACTGTCAATGCTACAGCATCTTCTGATGGGTCTATAAAGATTTACGGTAATCCTAAAAAAGTGAATCAAACAAAAGCCGACGATGGCGAAATTACTATCGTGAGGTAGTATAAGACATACTATTAAAATTATATATTCCCTGAAAAATAGTGTTTTTAGATGCTTTTTTTCGGGGATATTTATTTTTACGCGTAAAAAGTTATGTTTTATTAAACAATTTAAAATACTAACTTGCATCACTTAATCTGAGTTAATGTTACAGGATATTTTAAGCGCCATTCCGTTAGGTTTTTTTTTGAGCATCATGCCCGGTGCAGTATTTTTTGTATTACTGGAAACCAGTGTTATAAAAGGCTTTAGAGCAGCAGTAGCATTTGATGCAGGTGCCATAACATCAGACATTATTTTTATACTTATAGCTTATTTCAGCAGTTATCAATTGCTTGAAAATATTAAAGATGACCCGTCATTATTTATCTTCGGCGGCTTGATAATGGTTACTTACGGAGTCATTTCTTTTTTAAAGATGAACAAAACTGCTAAGAATGAAATTATAGATACCGATGCTAAAGACATCCTGAAGAAAAACTACTTTAGCCTGTTTGCAAAAGGTTTCCTGCTTAATTTTATAAACATAGGTGTACTTGGTTTCTGGCTGGCTATTATTATTACATGGGGACCAAGGCTGGATATGCAGCCATCAAGAATAATGATTTTCTTTATAGCTGTAATAGCATCGTATTTTGCACTTGATGTTTGCAAAATACTGCTTGCAAAACAATTAAGAAGCAAGCTTACCTTTAAGAACATCATGAAAATTAAAAAGACAATAAGCATTATACTTGTAATTTTCGGTATAGCTTTGTTACTACAGGGATGGTTTCCCTCAGGTGGAAATAAAATGATAGAGAAGCTGGAGCAGGAAGCGAAATAAATAGAAATAGCTATAAACTAAAAAAAGCTTTCACATTGTGAAAGCTTTTTTTGTGAGGCATCTAGCGGATTCGAACCGCTGTAGCAGGTTTTGCAGACCTGAGCCTAGCCACTCGGCCAAGATGCCATTAATTATATGGTTGGCAAATTTACATATATTTTATTCTAACGCAAGAAAAATTACACCAATTTTTGGTTTACTTAATTTTTAGCATTTTTAGTTTCTGATTAATAATTAGTTAATACTTTCGTGAAAATTTTTTAACATTTTATTATGAAGAAATTCGTATACCTTAAATCTATAGCTAATTTCATTCTTTTAGGCCTTATTATTACCACATTAAGCAGGATAATCCTGTTTTTAATTTTTAAGGATAGGATAGATGACACCCCGGATTATTGGGCTATTTTCCCAATAGGTTTACGTTTCGATTTGATATTGTTATGCTATTTGTCGTTTCTTCCGATGCTGATAATAACATTTACACCTTCTAAATACCTTCAATACTGTAATAGGTTTTTAAATGGCTACTACATACTTTTACTAACGTTGCTATTGTTAATGGAATTATCAAGCTCAGATTTTATAAGGCAGTACGATACCAGGCCAAACAGATTGTTTCTCGATTATCTTATTTATCCTAAAGAAGTCATGGGCACTTTGTTTAAAAGTTACCTTAGTTCCATTTTACTTTCAGTAGTTATAATAAGTGCCTTTGTACTACTCTTAATAAGAAAAAGGAAGGCATTATTCAGTACACCTGCTGTAACATACAGATGGAAGTTAATTATGTTTGTTCCTGTGACTTTTTTATTGTTTTTAGGAGCCAGGGGAAGCTTGACTTCAAAAAGGCCTATAAACGCAAGTAATGCAGTTTTTTCTTTTGATCAGCTTACCAATACAATGGGGTTAAATTCATTATATACTGTTGCTTTTGCAGCTTATTCCCTAAAAAATGAAGGTAATGCCGCAAAAATGTACGGAAAGATGGACGCTGCAGAAGCTTATACAAGGGTTAAGAAATACATGACGGCAGAACCTTCGGACTTCACCGATTCTGAATTCCCATTATTGCATACCCAAACTCCGGATACTTTAAAAGGCGAACCTATGAATGTAGTTATATTTCTTCAGGAAAGCCTGGGTGCAGAATATGTAGGGAGCTTAGGAGGGAAGCCTTTAACGCCACATTTTGACGCACTTACCAAAGAAGGATTATTGTTTACTAACCTGTATTGTACAGGTACAAGAAGTGTTAGGGGAATAGAGGCAGTGGTTACGGGCTTTTTGCCTTCGCCATCAGAGAGTGTTGTAAAGCTTAGTAATTCGCAATCGGGTTTCTTTACACTGGCTGATTTATTTAAAGAAAAGGGTTATGATACCAGTTTTATTTACGGTGGTATGGCCAATTTTGATAATATGGCTTCTTTTTTTAATGGAAACGGTTTTGAAAATATTATTGATGAAGAAGATTTTAACAACGATGGTAATAATTATGCCCTAAAAGGAACATGGGGATATAGCGATGAAGATCTGGTAGTTAAAGCAAATGATTATTTTAAGCATCAAAAAAAGGGAAAACCTTTCTTTTCTATGATGTTTTCAACATCAAACCATGAACCGTTTGAGTTTCCTGACGGTAGGATACAACTATTTGATAAGAAGAAAAACACGGTAAACAATGCCATGAAATATGCCGATTTTTCTATTGGTAAATTCTTTGAACTGGCTAAAAAAGAAGACTATTTTAAGAACACTTTATTTATTATTGTTGCCGATCATAATACCCGTACTTATGGTAAACATTTAGTACCAATTCACAAATTTCATATACCTGCATTGATAATTGGCCCAGGTGTAAAAAAAGGATCTAAATACAACAAGTTATGCAGCCAGATAGACCTTGCTCCGACCGTATTAGACATGATTGGTATGAAAACCGAAACCCCAATGCCGGGGCGTAATTTAAAACAGCTTAAAGCCGATGTAAAAGGGAGGTCTATAATGCAGTTTCATGAAATTAACGCCTTTAGAATAGAAGACCAGGTAGTAATTATGCAACCAAATAAAGAAGCATTACAGTTTAAAATAAAGAATGATACCGTTCTAGAACCAGTGCCTTTAAATAAGGAAATGGCTAAAGATGCACTGGGCCATGTTACTGTGGCATTAGATCTTTATAAGAACAGAAAGTACAGGATAAAGCATAAAAAAACCGGAAATTAATTTCCGGTTTTTTTATTATCTGCTCTGTTCTATTTCGATGGTAACAGATTGTACATCACCACCAATAGGGGGATTGATTTTAGAAACTCCCACAACAGTATGTATAACAGCAGGTATTTCATTAAAAACCCTGTTTACAATACGTTTTGCAACATGTTCTAAAAGTTTAGATCGTATAGCCATTTCTTCGGTAACTATCTTATTAAGATGAACATAATCAACAGTATCTTCCAGTTCATCTGTATGCATAGATTTTTTTAGGTCTGCCCTTATTTCAAGGTCAACCGTGTAATCAGATCCTATTTTACTTTCTTCTACAAGGCATCCGTGATATGAAAATGTGCGTATGTTTTTAAGTTTTATGATATCCATTTTGATAGTCGCTGAGTTAATAAGGTTCTTAGTTCATGAGGTCAGGCAGCAAAGTTACAAAGTTTTCTATTGCGTGTTTTATAAAGAGTGAATATGTATATTATTTACCCGTAATTTCCATTAAAAAATGTTTTAAAAACTCAGTAACTAAGTTCCTCAGCAACTCAGTAACTAATAAAACTTTCGAACTAATTACCTACATTTGCAGTCTTATATTTAAAGCTATGTCGACTGAAGAGAGATCACTTAATTTTATTGAGCAGATTATTGAAGAGGATTTAGGAAATGGTTTTGCTAAAGACAAACTACGTTTTCGTTTTCCTCCTGAACCCAATGGTTACCTGCACGTAGGGCATGCCAGTTCTATATGCCTTAATTTTGGCTTAGGACAAAGGTATAATGCGCCTGTTAACCTGCGTTTTGATGATACTAACCCTGCAAAAGAAGAGCAGGAATATGTAGACGCTATTAAAAAAGACGTAGAGTGGTTAGGCTATCAATGGGCTGAGGAGCGTTATGCATCAGACTATTTTCAGGAGCTGTATGACTGGGCTGTTCAGTTTATAAAAAACGGAAAAGCGTATGTAGACAGCCAAAGCAGTGAAGACATGGCCAAACAAAAAGGAACACCTTCTCAGCCCGGTACCGAAAGTCCTTTCAGGAACCGTTCTGTAGAAGAGAATCTTGACCTTTTTGAACGAATGAAAAACGGCGAATTTCCGGAAGGAACTCACGTTTTAAGGGCTAAAATAGACATGACATCAAGCAATATGCTTATGCGTGACCCTATTATTTACAGAATTTTACACAAACACCACCACCGTACAGGCGATGCGTGGAAAATATACCCAATGTATGACTGGGCACATGGTGAAAGCGATTATATCGAAGAGATTTCGCATTCACTTTGTACGCTGGAGTTTCTTATGCACAGGGAGTTATATGATTGGTTCCTTGACCAGATCTACACAGAGGGAAGGGTAAGGCCAAAACAGCGTGAATTTGCTCGCCGTAACCTTAGCCATACTGTAGTGAGTAAGAGAAAGCTTTTACAACTTGTACAGGAAAACCATGTAAAAGGTTGGGATGACCCAAGGATGTCAACAATTTCGGGTATGAGAAGAAGGGGTTATACTCCTGCTGCTATCCGTAATTTTGCCGACACTATTGGTATTGCTAAACGTACAAACCTTATAGATGTTTCATTATTAGAGTTTTGCGTTAGGGAAGATCTTAATAAGATCGCTCCACGTGTAATGGCAGTTCTTGATCCGGTTAAGCTTATCATCACCAATTATCCGGAAGGAAAGGAAGAATGGCTTGAGGCAGAAAACAATCCTGAAGATGAAACTGCAGGATTTAGGGAAGTACCTTTTTCAAAAGAATTATATATTGAGAGAGAAGACTTTATGGAGAATGCTAACAACAAATATTTCCGTCTTACTTTAGGTAAAGAGGTACGTCTTAAAAACGCTTATATCATTAAAGGAGAAAGCGTTGTTAAAGATACTGAAGGTAACATCACCGAAATTCACTGTACGTATGATACTGACAGTAAGAGTGGTAGTGGTACAGAAGCTAGTTTACGTAAAATAAAAGGTACTATTCATTGGGTTTCTATTCCGCATGCGGTAGAGGCTGAAGTTAGAATTTACGACCGTTTGTTTACACATGAAGCACCTGATGCTGATAAGGATATTGACTTTAAAGACTACATTAACCCTAAATCATTGGAAGTTATAAAAGGCTATCTTGAACCAAGCCTTAAAAGTGCAGAAGCGGGAGAGCGTTACCAGTTCCAGAGGTTAGGTTATTTTTGTGTTGACCCGGACAGTAATGCCGAAAGAATAGTTTTCAACAAAACTGTTGGCCTTCGAGACACTTGGGCAAAAGTTGAAAGCAAAGAATAACAATATCAATTATATTTATAGAAGCTCCCTAATATTAGGGAGCTTTTTTATTATTTATAAAATCTATTATATTTTAATAAATAATAAATAAAATCTTTAAAAAGTAACCTCACATAATTTCTTGTAATCTATTATCTTTTTTAGGTAAGGTATTTGGACGTTTGTATGTGTATAATATCATTAGAACGTCTTATTTTAATTTTGACTTTTGAATTGAAGTAAAAAGTCATGTTAATAGACTATCACTATTGATATATTTGTAAAACTACCGTTATCTCTATTATATAAATATTCTATCAATTTTTAATTTACCATAATCAAATACTTTAAAAAGCGACTTTATGTAATTTAATATATCGCACTATTTTTTGTAAGAAAGGTGTTTGTATATATTACCTCTAAAAACTGTCTAAAATCGGCTTATTTCAATTTTTACATACTTTGGCTTTCAATTAACGGCACATTAACAACCTACAAATGTTAAAATGGGTATCTTAGTATTATTAATCAAAAAAATTAGATATTATGGCTGGTAAAACAGGAACAATAGTAGCTGTACTTGCAGGTGCAGCAGTAGGAGCGGCAATCGGAGTTTTATTCGCACCGGAAGAAGGCGCAAAAACAAGAAAAAAAATTAAAGATGGAGCTTTAGCTAAAAAAGATGAGCTTAAAGATAAAATTACAGAGCTTACCGAAACTGTAAAAAGTAAATTTGGTGTAGCGAAACAAGATCTTGAAAGTTCTCTTGATAATTTAGTTTCTAATGTAGAAGGAAAAGCTGAAGATGTAATTTCTCTATTAGAGAAAAAACTTGAAGAGCTTAAAAAAGATACTAAGAATGCAGCATCGTCTGTAAAATAAATAAAACCCGCTTATGGCATTTGAAGAAATAAAAGAAAACGCGGAAGATTTAAAACAGGAAGTTAAAAAGCTTATAGACGCTAACGTTAATTATTATAAGCTTTGGGGCTTTAAGATTTTAATGAAATCTACCACCATGATGCTGAAGTTATTTCTTCTGGCTGTCATGCTGATGATTGTTACCGTGTTCTTTTCAATTGCCCTGGCATTAGGCATAGGCTACTGGCTTGATAATTTTGCCTACGGTTTCCTAATTGTAGGCCTTATCTATCTTGTAATGGCTATAGTTGTATATTATGTACAGGATAAAATTGTTGAAGGCCCAATGCTTTCAAGGTTTTCGAGAATTTTTTTAAAGAAATACTAAGCAATTATGAACACGAAAGTATACAACAGCTACGACGAGATAAACAGGGACCTTGAGATACTAAAAGTAGAAAAAGACCTTGCCCTTGCTAAATTTAAAAGAAGTTTAGACGAAACTAAGGAAAGCCTGCAGCCAATGAACATGTTAGGGGAGACCCCTAAAAAAGTGCTTGGAGTGCTTGGAACGCTTTCCGGACCTTTAAAGAGTGCGGCATTGACCTGGCTCTTTAAAAAAATGTTTTAATAGAGAAGGCTGCTTATTTAAGCAGCCTTTTTAATTGTTATGGGTTTGTAGACCATAAACTTACGTCTTTTACCAAAGCCCTTCGTGGCAATTTTAGATGGCCAACAAGCAATTCTGCAAAGTCTTCCGGCTGTAAAGTAGTATCCGGGTTACCGTCGGTAAGGTTAAGGTTTTTAGCCATGTCTGTAGAAATTGTACTCGGCGTCATGGTAAATACCCTTATATTATCTTTACGCACTTCCTGCATTAAAGATTCAGACATACCAATTAATCCAAATTTAGATGCACTGTAAGCACTTGTTACAGGAGCACCTTTAAGCCCTGCACTAGAAGATATGTTTACAATGTCGCCGCTTTTGCGTTCTTTCATTTCGGCCAGTATAGCCCTTGTAGCATAATAAGCACCAAAAATATTAGTCTTAACTATATTTTCCCATTGTTCTACACTAAGATCCAAGAACTTACCAAATGTACCAACACCGGCATTATTTATTAAAATATCTATATCTCCCAAGGTATTTTTTAGAGTAGCTACAGCAGTTGTAATTTGCTCGTTACTTGTAATGTCTGCCGTTGTATACGCAACTTTAATTTCAGGGTTTATTGTTTTTGCTTCATCTGCAACTGCAATAAGGTCAGCTTCAGTTCTTGCCAGTAATCCAAGGTTAACACCCTCTGCAGCCAGTGCAAGTGCGATGGCTTTTCCTAATCCTTTTCCCGCACCGGTAATAAGTGCTGTTTTTCCGTTTAAGTTTTCCATAGTATTAAAAAGTATTGAGATACAAAATTCCGTTAATTCTCAAACATAATCTAGTTATTTAGTAAATAAAAAGGCTGCTATAATTAGCAGCCTTTCGTTTATTCCGGTTGAACATCATCATGTTCGTGTGTATCGTGAGATGTGTAATCATCTTTCTTCTGATTCTTTTTCTCATTTGCTCTTTTCTGGTTACCTCTCTTGATAGATTCTCCAACCTGGTTTGAAGCGGTAAACGATGCTACCATGTTATTTAGCATATCGCTGCCTGCCTGTGGAGAGTTTGGTAATAAGATAAGGTTAGAGTTAGTATCAGATCCTATAGCCTGTAGCGTGTCATAATGCTGTGTAACAACAATCAAGGCAGAAGCTTCCTGAGAATTAATACCTACCTCGTTTAATACATTTACACTTTCTACAAGTCCACGTGCTATTTCACGACGCTGATCTGCAATACCCTGTCCCTGTAATCTCTTGCTTTCCGCTTCCGCTTTTGCTTTAGCGACAATACGAATCCTTTGCGCTTCTGCTTCATATTCAGCAGCAGATTTTTCACGGTCCGCGGCGTTAATACGGTTCATTGCATTTTTAACCTGTATATCCGGATCGATATCTGTTATAAGCGTATTAATGATATCATAACCGTAAGTAGTCATAGCTTCATTAAGCTCTCTTTTTACAGCAATAGCAATATCGTCTTTACGTTCAAAAACATCATCAAGTTTAAGTTTTGGTACTTCGGCACGTACAACGTCAAATACATAAGATGTTATCTGGTCATGAGGGTACTGTAGTTTATAAAAAGCTTCGTATACCTTTTCCTGTATAACAACAAATTGTACAGAAACTTTCATTTTTACGAATACATTCTCTTTGGTTTTGGTTTCGATGATAACATCCAGCTGTTGAATTTTAAGGTTTATCCTTCCGGCAATTTTATCAATTACAGGAATTTTTAGCTGGAGTCCTGCATTACGTATGCTGTGGTATTTACCAAAGCGTTCTACGATTACAGCTGTTTGCTGTTTAACCGTAAAAAAGGATGAAAGAAAAATAAGTAGTCCGAAAAAGAGGATTACATACAAGAAAGCATTTTCCATATTTTAAAGATTAAGATTGATTTGTGGTAATATACGAATATTCGTAAAATAAAAAACCTTCCTGTTAGGGAAGGTTTCAATACTATAACGTTTCAATAGCTTTATTAATCCTGCTGATTGTTTCTTCTTTACCAATCAGTGCGATAATATCAAACAAATGAGGCCCTTTTACAGCCCCTACAAGGCTTAATCGAAGCGGTTGCATAACTTTACCCATTCCAATACCATTTTCTTCCATCCAGGCTTTTACAACGCTTTCTACGTTTGCAGATGTAAAATCAAGGGTATTTTCAAGAATACCGGTAAGCTGTTTCATCAATTCAGCTGTTTCCGGTTTCCAGTTTTTAGAGGCTTTCTCATCATAAGCTGTTGGTGCTACGAAGAAGAAATCAGTTAAGTCCCAAAGCTCACTGGCAAAGGTTGCGCGTTCTTTAACAAGGCTCACAACTTCAATAACGGTTTCAATAGGTTTGTTAATACCTCTTTCTACTAAATGATGTGATAGTTCTTTTGCCAAGACTTCGTTATCCTGTCTTCCAAAATATTGGTGATTGAACCATTTATTTTTCTCAGGGTCAAATTTGGCACCTGCTTTATGAACTCTTTCCAAATCAAAAAGGTTCACCAGTTCATCAAGTGTAAACAACTCCTGGTCTGTACCCGGGTTCCATCCTAATAAAGCAAGGAAGTTAATAACTGCCTCTGGAAGGAAACCTTTTTCCCTGTAACCTGAAGATACAGTTCCGTCAGGGTTTTTCCATTCTAGCGGGAATACCGGAAACCCAAGTTTATCTCCATCTCGTTTAGAAAGTTTACCGTTACCAACCGGCTTAAGTATAAGCGGAAGGTGTGCAAATTGGGGTGCTTCCCATTCAAATGCCCTGTATAAAAGTTCATGTAGGGGTAGGGAAGGCAGCCATTCTTCACCACGTATAACGTGGCTTGTTTCCATTAAATGGTCATCAACAATATTTGCTAAGTGATACGTTGGCATACCATCGCTCTTGAATAATACTTTATCATCAAGAAGATTGGTTTCAAACTTAATATCACCACGAATAATATCCTTTAAATGAAGTGTCTCATCAACCGGAGTTTTAAAACGAATAACATAATCAACACCATTATCAAGTTTCTGTTGCACTTCTTCAGCAGAAAGTTTCAACGACGTGTCCATTGTTTTACGAATGGTATGGTTATATATAAATGTTTTACCATCAGCTTCTGCTGTACTTCTTAATTCGTCAAGTGTTTCAGGAGTATCAAAAGCATAGTATGCCCAGCCGTTGTTAACAAGGGTAAGCGCATACTGTTTATAAATTTCTTTTCTTTCGCTTTGGCGGTATGGACCGAACTTTCCTTCTTTGCCAACACCTTCGTCAAACGGGATGCCGCACCAGTTAAGCGCTTCTATAATATATTCTTCTGCACCCGGTACATAACGGTTTTGGTCGGTATCTTCAATTCGTAAATAGAATACACCGCCATGTTTTTTGGCAAATAAATAATTAAAAAGGGCTGTCCTTACACCACCTATGTGTAAAGGCCCTGTAGGGCTTGGTGCAAAACGCACGCGAACTTGCTTAGACATTGTTAGTTAAATTTTAAGCTGCAAAGATACAATTATGAATTTTCCTTGACAGCTAATTTAGTCAGGGAATTTTGTACTGAGGTTAAGTTATTAACAAGAACAACCGTTGATTGCTCATAACCCATCAGATAAATAGATTTTTTACGTTTAATACTCCACGGGAATTTGTATTTTTAGCAGTTATTAACAATTGTCTGTATTTTGGAAGCAAAAAATGTTATCTATTCTAAGCTTGAAGCGTTTATAAGAAAGTATTATACCAACGAACTTTTACGTGGAACAATCTTTTTTATAGGGCTGGGGCTGCTATATTTTATATTCACATTACTTGTAGAATATTTCCTCTGGCTATCTTCCGGCGGAAGGACTACTTTGTTCTGGTTGTTTATAACTGTAGAAGTTTTTCTTCTGTTCAGGTTTATCCTGTTCCCGATATTTAAACTTTTTAAATTACAAAAGGGAATAGATTACACACAGGCATCTCAGATTATCGGGAGGCATTTTTCTGAAATTAATGACAAGCTTACCAACTTCCTTCAACTGTCTTCACAGGGAGACCAGTCAGAATTATTGTTGGCATCTATAGAGCAGAAGGCAGACAATCTTCAGCCGGTGCCTTTTACAAATGCTGTTAATTTTAAAAAGAATGTAAAGTACATTCCTTATGCTGCCATACCTGTATTGCTGATTCTATTCTTTATGATCAGCGGAAATTCTGCCATATTTACGCAGAGCCTTGATAGGGTAGTGCATTACGGCAAGCATTACGCACCGCCCGCTCCGTTTGAATTTATTGTTATTAATAATTCGCTAACAGCACAACAGGATACCGATTTTATTCTTGAAGTGAAAACGCAGGGTAATGTAGTTCCTGAAAATGCTATGATAACTATCGGCAAAGAGAACTACTATTTGGAAAATGTAAAGCCGGGCGTATTTCAGTACCGTTTTGAAAAGCCTGCTAAAAATATAGAATTTCAGCTAAACGCAAATGATGTTACATCTCAGCCGTACCAGTTGAATGTTGTTGCAGTACCAACTATCGCTAATTTTGAAATGGTGCTTAACTTTCCATTGTATCTTGGCAGGAAATCAGAGGTTGTTAAGGGTAGTGGTAATGCTGTTGTACCGGAAGGAACAAAAGTAATATGGAAAGTAAATGCTCTTGCAACCACTTCTATCGAATGGGCGGGCCAGGGACAGATATTTAGCTTTGCAAATAATGAAAATACCTTCTCATTGTCTAAAAGTATAATGCAGAATACAGAATATCAGATACTTACTTCTAATAATAAGGTAAAACACCACGAAAAACTACAATATCAGCTTACAACTATCAAAGATCAGCACCCAACCATCTCTGTGAGCAATGCACCGGACAGTTTGAAGCTTGAAAGGGAAATAATTCTAGGTCAGATTTCTGATGATTATGGTTTAACTAAATTACAGATCGTGTATTATCCACAGGATAATCCCGAGGTTGCCAAACGTGGAACACTACCAGTAAAGAAAGATGTGTACGATCGTTTTTACTATACATTCCCAAATGGGTTAACGCTTCAACAGGGTGTTAACTATGAATACTATTTTGAAGTTTTTGATAATGATGCTGTGCATAATTATAAATCGGCTAAGTCATCTGTGTTCTCACATAGGGAAAAAACACAGGAAGAAAAACGTGAAGAAGCATTGCAGGATCAGAATAGCAACATCAACAGTCTTGAAAAATCTATAAAAAATCAGGACAAGCAGATTGGCGAAATGGATAAGCTGCAGAAGATGGGCAAGGAGAAAGATAACATGGATTTTAAAGACCAGAAGAAAGTTCAGGATTTCATTAACCGTCAAAAACAACAGGATGAGATGATGAAAGAATTTTCTAAAAAGCTTGAAGATAATCTTGAAAAATTCAATCCCGAAAAGAAGGATGAATTTAAAGAGGAGCTTATGAAGCGTCTTGAGAAAAATCAGAAAGAGGCAGAGAAAAACAAAAAGCTTCTGGATGAATTGAAAGACCTTGCCAATAAACTTAAGAAAGAAGAATTGTTTGATAAGGTAGATCAGCTTAAGAAAAACAGTAAAAGCCAGACTAAAAACCTGGAGCAATTGGTAGAACTTACCAAGCGCTTTTATGTTGAAAAGAAAGCTGAACAACTTGCGGATAAATTAAAAGATCTTGGTGACAAAGAAGAAAAGCTTTCTGAAAGTGATAAGAATTCTGCCGAGAAGCAGGAAGATATAAAGAGAGATTTTGACCAGATTAAAGAAGAACTTCGTGAACTTGAAAAGCAAAATGAAGATCTTAAAAAACCTATGGATATCCCTACCGATAAAAATGAAGAAAAGAGTGTAGAGGAGGATATGAAAAAAGCGTCTGATGAACTAAAAAAAGAAAGTAAAGACAGTAAGCAAAAAGCGAAGCCTAAACAAAAATCTGCTGCCCAAAAGATGAAAGAAATGGGAGGCAAGATGATGGAAGGTATGATGAGTGGTGATATGGAACAGATGGAAGAAGATGTAAAAATGCTTCGCCAGATCTTGGATAACTTACTTGCGTATTCATTTTCTCAGGAAGATGTAATGGGTAAATTCAAAGGTAGTACAACGCATTCTGCATCGTTTGGTAAGAACCTTAAAAAGCAACAGGATTTAAAGCAGCAGTTCAGGCATGTTGATGACAGCATCTTTGCTATCTCGTTACGTAACCCAAAAATTACAGAACAGGTTACTGCAGAGGTTGGCAATGTTCATTACTACACGGACAAAGCTATTGCCGACTTAGCCGAGAATCTGGTTCCCCGAGGAGTATCCAATCAGCAGTATGCAATTACAGCCGCTAATAAACTGGCCGACTTTTTGAGTGATACACTTAACAACATGCAAATGGAAATGTCAGGGTCTGGTGGTAGTGGCGATCCTAAACCGGGTAAGTCGGGTAAAGGAGATATGCAGTTACCGGATATTATACAGAAACAAGAAAAGCTTGCTAAGAAAATGCAGGAAGGCAAAGAAGGTAAAGATGGGAAAAAAGGTGAAGGTAAAGAAGGCGAACCTAAGCCAGGTGGTAAAGAAAAAGGTAAAGGCCAGGGAGAAGGTGAAGGCGAGGATGGAGATAACGAAGGCGACGCCGGAGAGATTTTAGAGATTTACAAAGAACAGCAACAGCTACGGGAAGCGTTACAAAAAGCTTTAGAAAAAGAGGGTATGGGTGGCAACGGCCAGAATGCCGCACGCCAAATGAAAGAGATCGAAAAGCAATTGTTGAATAAAGGTTTTAAAGGCGATGCGATGCAAAAGATGCAGAACTTAAAACACGAACTTTTAAAATTAGATAAGGCTATTCAACAACAGGGTGAAGAAAACAAAAGGCAGTCGCAAACCAATACAAAAGAGTTTAGTAATAGCGCAAACCGTATTCCTGATGCCCTTAAAGAATATTTGAATAGTGTAGAGATTTTAAATAGACAAAGCTTACCTTTGCGCCCAAATTTTAACCAAAGGGTGCAAGCCTATTTCAGAAAAGATGATTAGTTTTAATTACGAAACGAGCTTTGAGCTTAAGGATGAAAACCAATACGAAGAGTGGTTATCACGTGTTATAGAATCTGAGGATAAAACAGAAGGGGAGATTAATTATATCTTTTGTGATGATGAATACCTTCTTCAAAAGAACATAGAGTTTTTAGATCACGATACTCTTACAGATATAATTAGTTTTGATTATACAATGGGTAATCTTTTAAGTGGAGATATCTTTATTTCTGTAGAGAGGGTTAAAGAAAATGCAGAGGAGTTTAAAGTTTCTTTTGATGACGAATTGAAGCGTGTAATGGCTCACGGGGTATTACACTACTGCGGTTATAAGGATAAGACAGAACACGATTCAGCATTGATGCGTTCTAAAGAAGACGAAAAGATTCAGCTGTTCCACGTGGAACAGTAGCTTAAATATCCAACTAATTAGTGAGCGTTCCACGTGGAACACTTACAGAAATTCAAGTCCAATATATATGAACGTTCCACGTGGAACGTACTGCTTGGCAAAATTTTATAATGCAATTTTAAACGTTCCACGTGGAACAGGGAGAGTAAAAATGTTTAACGAGGTATATGATGTTATAGTGGTAGGTGCAGGGCATGCAGGTTCTGAAGCGGCTGCGGCTGCAGCGAATCTGGGTTCGAAAACACTGCTTGTTACAATGAGTTTGCAAAACATTGCGCAGATGTCTTGTAATCCTGCCATGGGTGGGATTGCAAAAGGACAGATCGTTCGTGAGATTGACGCGCTTGGTGGATACTCAGGTATTGTTTCAGATAAGACAGCAATCCAGTTCAGGATGCTCAACAAATCAAAAGGTCCGGCTATGTGGAGCCCACGTGTGCAAAGTGATAGAATGCGCTTTGCAGAAGAGTGGAGGCTTATGCTGGAGCGTACCACAAATCTTGATTTTTATCAGGAGATGGTTTCTGGAATTTTGATGGAGAATGGTAAGGTGACGGGTATAAGAACATCACTTGGAATTGAAATCAAAGCCAAATCTGTGGTGCTGACAAACGGAACTTTTCTGAACGGACTAATCCATATTGGTGAGAAACAATTTGGTGGTGGAAGGGCAGGAGAGAGTGCTGCATACGGAATCACAGAAGATTTAGTTCGTGCAGGTTTTGAAGCCGGACGTATGAAAACAGGTACGCCACCACGTGTTGATGGTCGTTCGCTTGATTACTCAAAAATGATAGAACAACCGGGTGATGTCAACCCGGATAAGTTTTCATATATGGATATAACAAAGCCGCTGACGCATCAGCGTTCTTGTTATATGACGTACACATCAGAACTTGTTCATGATGTGCTTCGTGAAGGTTTTGATCGTTCGCCTATGTTTAACGGTCGTATCAAAAGCCTTGGTCCAAGATACTGTCCGTCTATAGAAGATAAAATAAACCGTTTTGCAGACAAAGACCGTCACCAGCTTTTTGTTGAACCAGAGGGGTGGGATACGGTGGAAGTGTATGTAAACGGATTTTCGACCTCCCTTCCGGAGGATGTTCAGTTTAAAGCATTGCGCAGTGTCGAAGGATTTGAGAATGTAAAATTCTTCCGTCCCGGATATGCTATTGAGTACGATTATTTTCCGCCAACGCAGTTAAAGCATACGCTTGAGACCAAATTAGTGGATGGTTTATATTTTGCGGGACAGATTAATGGTACTACCGGTTATGAAGAGGCCGCATCGCAAGGACTGATGGCTGGTATAAATGCTGCGCTAAAAGTTCAGGATAAGGCACCTTTAATTCTGAAGCGTAATGAGGCATACATAGGTGTGCTTATTGATGACCTTATTACGAAAGGTACGGAGGAACCGTACCGTATGTTTACTTCGCGTGCAGAATACAGGACATTATTGCGTCAGGACAACGCAGATTTTCGCTTAACGCCGCTTTCATATGAAATTGGGCTTGCATCTGAAGAAAGAATGCGCAAAATGGAGAAAAAACGCGACGAAAGTGATGCTTTTGTCAACTTTTTTAAGGACACAAGCGTAAGTGTTGCCGAGGCTAACCCAATTCTGGAGGAAAAAGCCTCTTCACCGATTTCTCAGCCTGATAAAATGTTTAAGGTGTTTTCACGTCCGCAAATTGACCTTGAGGATATCCTTAAATTCGAAAAAGTGAAAAATTATGTTGAAGAGCATAATTTGGATAGGGAAGTGATTGAACAGGCCGAAATTCAGGTGAAATATTCGGGCTACATAGAAAAAGAGAAAAATAATGCAGATAAGCTTAACAGACTTGAAGATGTGAAAATTCCAGAGAATTTCGATTTTAGTAAAATCAAGTCTTTATCTTTTGAAGCAAGAGAGAAATTGAAAAAAATCAAGCCGGTAACTATTTCTCAGGCATCCCGTATCAGCGGTGTGTCTCCGAGTGATATCTCTGTGCTATTAATACATATGGGACGATAATGGTAATGTTTCACGTGGAACGATTTTTAAAACCCTTTTTATTAAAAGGGTTTTTTGTATTTTTTGTCTGTTTAATGTTTACATCATGTATAACACCAAGACATACAGTTGAAATTAATGATTATATCTTGTTGTTGGACGGTAAAGAGCTTTTAGGTCACAAGAAAGGACTTACAGCTTTTGTTTTTGAAAACAACCAAAAGAAAATGCCGTTTCAGCAGTTTCTAATGGCAAAATATAATTTAGGTCCTACAGAGGAATTAAATTATTACGTGAATGTCGAAAATATACGATTTAAAGTTTTTTTATATACCAACGATGAGCTTAATAAATATTTCGACACTTCGCAATTTATGGTCTCTAATTTTGAAACTGAGGTAAACAGGGTAGGGTCTTCAGCCAACTTTTTGGCCGTCTCGGTAATAAACGATAATAATGAAGATTGCCTTGCCGAGGGATCGTTATTTCAAAGTATAGCAGTAAAATATCTTAAAGATTTAAAATACGAATACTATAACTATTAATGGATTTTTCAAACAACAACATTTATATTACCGTAAAAGATTATTCGGTCTCCGGTGAAGAATTTCAGCTTCTATTAGATGAAGAACTTCAAATGCTAAAAACATATCCGCAACCTACTCTGGATAAACTAGGTGCTTACTACGAAAGCGACGACTATATTTCTCATACCGACGGGAAGCGGTCTCTATTTGAAAAACTGTATCATACTGTTAAGCAAAAAGCATTACGTGATAAAATAAAACTGATTGAAGGGTTTCAACCTGGCAAAGGTAATATTCTTGATATTGGGGCCGGAACAGGAGATTTTCTAGTTATGGCCAAGAGCAAAGGTTGGGAGATAGTCGGATTAGAACCCAATCCAAAAGCTAAAGCTAGTGCACAGGCTAAAGGTGTTATCTTTTTAGAAGAGTTGTCACAAATGCCCGATCGCTCGGCTGATATAATTACAATGTGGCATGTGCTTGAACATGTTCCTGATATCGAGAATCAGATTGCCGAATTGAAACGAATTCTGAAGCCGGGAGGAACGATAATTATAGCCGTGCCTAATTTCAAATCATACGATGCGCAGTACTATGGAAAACATTGGGCAGCATATGATGTGCCAAGGCATCTTTGGCATTTTTCTAAAACTTCAATAAAATTACTTTTTGCAAAGCAAGGGATGGAGTTAATAAAAGTCCTTCCAATGAAATTTGATAGTTTTTATGTAAGTCTATTGTCAGAAAAATACAAGACAGGAAAAATGAATTTCATTAAAGGATTTTTTACTGGTTTACGTTCAAATTTGAAAGCAACGCAAAATTTTGAGTATTCTTCTCATATTTACGTGATAAAAATGGCAAAAAACTAAATAAAAAGCGTTTAATAAACGTTTTTATGCAGAAGCGATATGTTTGTACCAACGTTTTTTAATACTTGATTACGGGGCTTTATATGAAGTCTATTTCGATTGAAGATGTTTATAGCATTAATGTGTTTCAATAAATTTTCCTTATACCTTAAAATTTTGTCAAAAACGCTCTTTTTTTGGTACTTGGCAACTAATTATTACTTTTACGAAAATTTTTAAAAAATAATTTAAAATCAGGAAATGAAAAAATCACTTTTGATAATCGGTTTTGCCCTTGCGGTAATCTCATGCAATAAAGAAACAACAACTACAACTGCAGGTTTAAAAACTGCATATGTTGATACTTCTAAAATTGTTCAGGACTTAGAAGAGTTTAAAGAACTTGAATCGCAAAGTAAAACAAAACAGGAAGTGATGGGCCGCGAGCTTGAAACTAAAGTAAACCAATTCAAATTGGATGCTGCAAGTTTCCAGGAAGAAGCGAAAGCGAAAGGTATGCAATGGGCTCAGTTAAGAGGACAGGAATTACAGAAAAGAGAGCGTGAACTCGGTATTATGCAGGAGACTATGGTTAAACAACTTCAGGATGAATTTGGAGTTAAAAACGATACACTGATTGGTAAAATCAAGAAATACGTTAAAGATTACGGTAAGAAAAACGGATATGATTATATCTACGGATCTGGCGATGTAGTTAGTATTATGTATGCTAAAGACGGATATGATATTACTGATAAAATTACTAAAGAATTAAACGACAGCTACAAAGGATCTGCTAAGAAAGAAGATGCCCCAAAAGTTGAACCGGCTAAGGCAGAAGAGAAAAAGTAATTTTTTCATGTGAAACATAGAATGCTTCCCTTTATGGAAGCATTTTTTTTGCGCATAAATCTGTATAAAAATCTGTAATTTCGCAACCTTCAATTATACGCCTCATGGAAAATCTCTCTACAGCCGCATCTTACGCCTTACGTTTTATAAATCAGACAAATAGGTCTGTTTTTCTTACTGGAAAAGCAGGTACAGGCAAGACCACGCTGTTACGCGAGATAATAAGAACTACACATAAAAACGTTGTTGTTGTAGCACCTACAGGCATTGCAGCTTTAAATGCCGGCGGAGTTACTATACATTCCATGTTTCAATTGCCTTTTGCCGGATTTATTCCGGAGCACAATCAACCCCCGCAATTCTCTGATTATGTGAAGTTTGAAACCAAAGATACACTTAGGCGTCACTTTAGGATGCGTGCTGATAAACAGTCGGTTATTAATAATCTGGAACTGCTGGTTATTGACGAAGTAAGTATGCTTCGCGCCGACCTCCTGGATGCGATGGATTTCATGTTGCGCTCTGTTCGTAAGAAAAATCTACCATTTGGAGGGGTACAGGTTTTATATATTGGTGACCTTTTACAGCTGCCACCGGTGGTAAGAAATGAAGAGTGGGAAGTGCTTCGTAATTACTATAAAGGTAAATTCTTTTTCCATTCGCATGTGGTCCAGCAAGATCCGCCAATGTATATTGAACTCGATAAAATTTACAGGCAGACCGATAGTACCTTTATCGATGTTCTTAATAATCTGAGGAACAACGTAATAACAGAAAATGATCTTAAAATACTAAACACTTTTGTTCAACCTGATTTTGATTCAACAAAGCATACAGGATATATAACACTTACCACCCACAATGCCAAAGCTGATGCTATGAACGCAACATCGTTAGAAGAACTGGATGAGAAACAGTTTACCTACCATCCTGAAATTGTGGGGGATTTTCCGGATAAGATCTATCCTGTGGAAAGCGAACTAAAGCTTAAAGTAGGAGCACAGGTAATGTTCATTAAGAACGACCTTTCGCCGGAGAAAAAATATTTCAATGGAAAAATTGGTGTAATCAAATCATTATCAGATGAAGAAGTGTTGGTGCATTTCCCTGAAGAAGATGAAACGATAGAAGCAACAAAGTATGAATGGCAAAACGTTCGCTATTATGTGGATGAAGTTACCAAAGAAATAAAAGAAGATGTTTTAGGTACGTTTGTACATTATCCTTTAAAGCTCGCATGGGCTATTACTGTACACAAGAGCCAGGGTCTTACGTTTGACAAAGCTGTGCTTGATGTCTCGCAGGTTTTTATGCCGGGGCAGGCATACGTTGCTCTTTCGCGTTTGCGCTCGTTAGATGGGCTTATTTTGCTTACTCCGATACGCATGAATGGTATCTCGAGCGATGCCGATGTGATAGGTTATGCATCCGGCAGGGCAGAGGAGGGCGAACTTGAAAATTCATTAAAACAGGAAACAGAACGTTTTATAGCCAACTTTCTGAAAAACAGCTTTGAATGGGCAGACCTGGCTACCGACTGGCAACGACATAAAATGAGTTACCTGCAGGAAGGAGATAAAGCACTTAAAGCAAAATACCGCGAATGGGCTAACCGTCAGGAAAATAATATTCACGGACTACTGGATGCGTCCCGAAAATTTATATCGCAACTAGATAAGCTTTTTAGGCAGCAGCCAATTGATATGCAATTTATTGCAGAAAGGGTTAACGCTGCGCACAACTACTTTTTTCCGGTGATGGATCATCTGGCAACAGGGCTTTTGGAAAAAATGGAAGAAGTAAAACGTATCAGGAAAGCAAAAGGATTTTACGAAGAGCTTGCTGAAATGGAAGAGGTGCAAACCGCAGCGGTTATCCGTCTTATGAAATCGAAACTGCTGATGCAGATTGTAAATGAAGGCAAACCTATAAGCCGTGAGCATTTGGTTTCTCCAGAAATACAGTCTTATAAATCTAAAAAAATCGAGGCGCTTCGCGCCGCTCAGCGTCAGAATCCGGCAACGCTTATGGAAGAGCCGGAAGAAGACTATGCAGCAGAACGTTACGCTCCTAAAAAGAAAAAATCGGCAGAGCCTAAAAAGACTACGCTGGAAGAAACGCACGAACTTTGGATGCAAAAAATGTCGATTGAAGATATTGCTAAAACAAGGAAGCTTACAGAAACAACGATTCTGAGCCATTTCGCCGGCCTTGTACAATCCGGAAAGGTGAGAGTGGAGGAAGTATTGGCGCAGGATAGAATTATTGCTTTAAAAGAAGCTTTTAAAGGTTTTGAGGGCGAAGCTCTGGGAGGGCTAAAAGAAAAATTCGGCGATGACTTTACCTGGGGCGAATTAAGGCTTTACAGGGCAAGCCTTCAGGATAATTAAAATAAAGATGCGAACCCACTAAGGTTCGCATTTTTTATATGTTCAGGACTATGTGTTAATCCAAAAATCTAATAATCGGATATTACAACCAGGTAAGCAGCAGTACTGCCGGGATAAAATAGATAACAATAGTTCTTGCACCATCATAATCTTTAGCCATACGCTGACCCAGTAAAAGAAACAGCAGCGTTACGCAAGACAATACTCCACCCCAAAAGGCAAATTCGGTTTCACCGTTTACTAAAATCTGGATAGCACCAATAACAGAAAATGCGCCTGCAAAAATTTCAAGAACCAGTATTAAAAAAAGCGATTGCGGCACAATATTTTTGATAGGTGCTGCTGCAAAGTGACCTTTAAGCCAGCCGACATTGCCTTTCCAGTCAGAAATTTTGTCGTAGCCTGATTGTATGAAGGTTATGGCAAGAAACAATAACGTAATGATAATTGCGGTATGCGTATACATAATCTTATTTTTTATGGATTAAACGTGTTAGTTTTATTGATAGGTCGGTTAATATTATTTTGGCATTTCCGTTACGCTCAATATGATACAGCGCATCGCTAAGCTCTTTAAAAATGTCGTTGATGTTGTTGCCGTTTACAAAGGGCGCAAAATTTTCCAGCTTAAATTTATCAACAGTCGGTTCCATGAAAACCAGTTCTTTAGCATTGTAATTTAGTAGTAGTGCCTGTCGGAACATATCGATGCAAAAATTTAAAAACTGCTTTTGGGCTTCACGGCCAATACCCGCAATAGCTTCGCTCCACGCAATAAGATCCTGAATGGCAGCGGCATTTCCCTTGGCACGAAAGGCGGCACGCACCCACATAACGAACCATTCTTCAAAAGGTTTGTTGTCATCGGTGTTGTGTAAAAGATGCAGCGCTTTATTGTAGTTGCCCTGTGCCTGGTGTGCTACTTTTTGAGCGGCACGCGGATCCATATTTTCACGTGAAACCAATGCATCTATAATTGGCTTTTCGCCAACGGGTCCAAAGTTAAGTACCTGACAGCGTGAAAGTATTGTCTGAAGGATATCATCCTGGCTTTCGGCAATAAGAATAAAAACCGTTTTTTCGGGTGGTTCCTCTAAAAGCTTAAGTAGTTTATTGGAGGTGGCAGTATTCATTTTGTCGGCCATCCAGATAATCATCACTTTGTAGCCACCTTCATAGGCTTTCAGCGAAAGCGACTTTACAATTTCAAGGGCCTCATCTACACCAATCTGACCCTGTTTATTCTGGATATCAATTTTTTTATACCAGTCGAACAAACTTCCGTACGGAGTTTCCTCAACAAACTCACGCCAGTATTTTAAAAAGTTGGCACTTACGGGATGGCTTTTAACTTCGCTGTTAGACGCTACCGGAAATACAAAATGCAGATCGGGATGCGACAGGTTGCGGAATTTAAGGTTGCAGGCATCATTGCCATTTGAATTTTCGCCGCCGTTATTGCTGCATAAAATATACTGTGCATAGGCAATAGCCATTGGTAAAGTACCTGATCCTTCGGGGCCTATAAAAAGCTGCGCATGCGGAATACGCGCCGATGAAGCACTCGTGGTTAGGTAGTTTTTAATATGGTCCTGGCCTAAAATTTCTGAAAAAAGCATGGAGCAAATATAGTAGAAATAGTGGTAGGGTTGCAATGGGCATTTCAGTAACTTAATTCTCTAGGAATTAATCTAAAAATTTTAAACCGACTTTAGGTTGAGACAAAAACAAAGCTTTTTGTTTTACAGGCGGACTATTGACTACTATCAGATAGCTTATGTTTTCAGATAGTTCTGCTAAAAACATTTTACCAGGTTCATTAGAGGTAAGTCCGTCTTTTAATATCCCCTCATTCAGACTTTCATAAAATAAATTAATGTTATCAGAAGTGGTTTCGGTAGTTCCATATTTGTCAGAGATCTGCCTGAATGAAATACCAAAATTATATTCTATAGGAATTGATTTTTGTAACTTTTGGTAGCTCTCATTGCCAAGAGTATCCTTATTTAAGGAAATGATAGAACAATTGTAAATACTGATTTGCTCTACTGCTCTTACCAGATAAACATCATTACTATTGATAACAATATCACCCGGATTTTTATCTGAACAAAGGTGAAATACATCGCCATCCGCTTCTAAAACTGCAAAGTCTGTTATGGCGGTATCGGCTGCAGTCGCGAAGAATTCACGTGCTGTTTTTTCGGTAATTATCTTGTCCTGTGCGGAACAATAAACAACAATAAACAGCAGTATGATTGTGGTTAATATTTTCATGGGTTAATTTTTTGGTGTAAACACGCTAACTTGTTTTTTAATTACAAGCGTAAAGCAAAATGTAGTTGCTGTTTTCATGGTAGTGATTTAGAGATGATTGATGTAAGATTACTTTTACTGTATAACGGGTTGCGAACACGTTATAGTGTATACAGACTACAAAAGTTTTGTTACAGAATACTACCGTTTCATGTGTTAAATGAAAATTTAACACCAATGTAATTAATTGAAATGTAGATATTTGCATTGTATCTAAAAATCTTTTTGAACAATTTGTTGGCAACTTATTAACATAAACGCCTATATTTGCCTTTGTACTATTTCTAAATAAAACTAAAAACCACATTAATGAAAACCCTTGCCGATATTAATTTTGCAGATAAGAAAGCTTTAATCCGTGTTGACTTTAACGTACCTCTGGATGAGAACTTTAAAGTAACAGACACCACTAGAATTGAAGCAGCAAAACCAACAATCGACAAGATATTAAAAGATGGCGGAAGCGTTATCTTAATGTCGCACTTAGGCAGGCCAAAAGGCGTTGAAGAGAAATATTCATTAAAACATATTGTAGATACAGCTTCTAAAATTCTTGGTGTTGAAGTACAATTTGTTGCTGACAGCATTGGCAGCGAAGTAGAACAGGCAGCAAAAGATTTAAATCCCGGTGAAGTATTGCTTCTTGAAAACCTTCGTTTTTATAAAGAAGAGGAGGCGGGTGATGAAGATTTTGCCAAAAAACTGGCTTCTCTTGGCGATGTTTATGTAAACGATGCTTTTGGTACTGCTCACCGTGCACACGCTTCTACAACGATTATAGCAAATTATTTTCCTGAAAATAAAGTTTTTGGTGAGCTTCTTGCTAAAGAGATCGACAGTCTTAACAAAGTATTAAGAAACAGTGAAAAGCCGGTAACGGCTGTTTTGGGCGGATCTAAAGTATCGTCTAAGATCACGGTTATAGAAAATATATTGGATAAAGTAGACCACCTGATTATTGGTGGTGGTATGACTTTTACATTTATTAAGGCTCAGGGGGGTAAGATAGGCGATTCTATCTGTGAAGATGATAAGCAGGATCTTGCCCTTGAAATTTTAGCGAAAGCTAAAGAAAAGAACGTACAGATACACATTCCTGTTGATGTTATTGCTGCGGATGATTTTAAGAATGACGCTAACACACAGGTTGTTGATGTAACTGCAATTCCTGACGGATGGCAGGGGCTTGACGCAGGGCCAAAATCGCTGGAAAACTTTAAAAAAGTTATTCTTGAGTCGAAAACTATTCTTTGGAATGGCCCGCTAGGCGTTTTTGAAATGGAAAACTTTGCCAAAGGAACAATAGAACTTGGCAATTTTATAGCCGAAGCTACAGATAAAGGCGCTTTCTCTCTGGTAGGAGGAGGAGATTCAGTAGCAGCCGTTAAGCAATTTGGCCTTGAGTCAAAAATGAGCTATGTGTCTACCGGAGGCGGTGCCATGCTTGAAATGCTTGAAGGCAAAACACTACCGGGTATCGCTGCGATACAGGGAGAATAGTGTTAAAGTTTGCAATAGAATTCAAATAGTAAAGTTATCATACATTGTTACTTTGTAATGCATTGTAATTTAACTGATTAAAAAAGTAAATTAGATGAGTAAAAAGAAAACATTGTCATTAGTTTTCGCACTGCTATCCTTCGCAGCGTTTGCCCAGGAAAGTGCCCAAACCGACATTTCACCGGTTACCCCTGTTATTAAAATTTCGTTCTTAGATTCTATTAAATCATCATTCGTTCGTCATAGCGATATGGCTTGTGTAGACAGCCTTTGGGTTAATGAACTTACCAATCAGGATCTTTTTGACAACATGCAGGACGATCTTAAAAGGTTAAACCCTGATGAAGAGGTAGATTACAGTCTTTCAACTGATTTACTAAAAGAAAGGCTTGCTAAAATGGATGCTAAATCGCCATTTAATATCGAATACAGCAAAGGCCTTGAAAACATAATTAAGTCGTACCTGAAAAACAGGCCGAGATCTTATGAAAGATTAATGGCTATATCAGAGTATTACTTCCCGATGTTTGAAGAGCACCTTGCAAAATACAACGTGCCAATTGAGATTAAATATCTTGCCGTTATAGAGTCTGCACTAAACCCGAGAGCTAAATCGAGGGTAGGGGCTACAGGACTTTGGCAATTTATGTATCCTACAGGAAAGCAGTATAACCTTGAGGTTAACAGCTATGTAGACGAAAGGAGCGATCCTATTAAAGCTACAGAAGCTGCGTGCCAATATCTAACAAGCCTTTACAATATGTTTGGCGATTGGGATCTTGTATTGGCATCGTACAATGCGGGTCCGGGTAACGTTACTAAAGCTATACGCCGTTCAGGAAGCTACAGCAATTACTGGAACATCCGTAAAAACCTTCCGAAAGAAACTCAGGCTTATGTACCAACCTTCCTTGCCACAATGTACATTTACGAATATGCAAAAGAGCATGGCATTAAAGGTAAAAAAGCACCCGTAACCTATTTTGAAACAGACACTATTATGGTAAAGCGCCAGATGTCTTTCAAACAGGTTGCTCAATTGCTTGATGTACCGATATCGCAACTACAATTGCTAAACCCAATTTACAAACTGGATGTTATTCCGTACACTACTGAGAAAGCCCATTATTTAAGGCTTCCTAAAGAAAAGATAGGATTGTTTACATCTAATGAGAATGCTATTTACGCTTATCTTGATCATGAAGACAGCAAAAGGGAAAGGCCTTATTTTATAGACAAGCCAGAAACTGCAATTGCTTCTATTAAGCGCGACAGTTCAATATCAAAAGCTGTGGCATCTACATCGCCTTACAAAAAAGAAAGAACTGCATCTGTAGCTACCAAAGTCCACACCGTGAAGAGGGGTGACAATCTGGGTGCAATTGCTTCTAAGTATGATGTTAGCGTTGCTGAGCTAAGAAAATGGAATAAAATAAAAGGCAATAATATAATGGCCGGACAAAAAATCAGGATCCAGAAAACGATCATGGTTACTACACCGGTTAAAGAAGAAGCTATTGCTGCAAAAGAACCTAAAGAAACGTCGAAAGCATCGGTCACGGCAAATGCTAAGACTGCTGTTGCTGTGAATAGTTCAGAAGATAATAACGATACTACTGATAACGAAGAACAGGTTGCTGCTAATGATACTAAACCTGTGGTTGTTACACCTGCTAAAAGAAACAGGGAAGTTAACTATGAGCAGGAGCGTATGTACGTTGTTCAAAAAGGAGATTCACTGTTTAGTATTGCAAGAAAGCACCCTGGTGTAACAGTTGAAAATCTTAAAAACTGGAACAAGATACAAGGCGAAAGTATTCAGCCGGGAATGAAACTTAAAGTTCTTGAGGTAAACTAATCTTAAATTTACCCGATAAATATAATTTGATGAAAAGCCTTAAAGCTGCGGTATTACTGGTTTTTGTGCTTTGTTTCGCAGCATGCGGAAAAGATAAGCACGATGATGCCGACTCTTCTAAGGGTAACATCAACGAGATTTCCATTGTAATAAGCGATGTATTATGGAACGGCGAGGTGGGCGACAGCCTTCGTAAAAAGCTTGCGGCTCCGGTAGACGGGCTTACACTGGAAGAACCTATTTTTACCCTTAACCAGGTTCACGACAAATCGTTTGACGGCCCTATGAAAAAGGGCCGCAACATTATCGTTGTTGATAAAGCGGTAAAAAAAGTATTCGACTTTAAACGGAATAATTACTGCGCCCCGCAGAATGTATTTACCATTAAAGGCAAATCTATAGACGAAATACTGGATCTTATAGACATGCATTCGGATGAGATAATCCGAAAGATAAGGGAAACCGAAATCGCCGAAAACCAGCAGAGAAATATAAAGCTTGGGTTACTGGACGAAAAAAAGATAGAGTCGCAGTACAACATCTCTATCAACGTACCGGTTACTTACAGCTATGCTTTACAAAACAATGATTTTGTATGGCTTAAAAAAGATATTCCCAGCGGTAATACTAACATTCTTATTTACAAAGTGCCTTACGATGTTATTGAACACGATAAAACTATCGTGACGAATATCATTAAAATGCGCGATTCTATTGGCAGCCAGTATATACACGGCCAGGAACCGTCTACGTTCATGATTACGGAAGAAGCGTATTCACCTTACCTGTACATGACCAGTTTTAAAGATAAGCGCACTTTTGAAACCCGCGGTAACTGGGAGATGGAAAACGATTTTATGAACGGGCCGTTTCTTAACTATGCCATCCGCGATGATAAGCACAACTGCTATTTAATTATTGAAGGATTTATCTACAGCCCTTCGTCACCTAAAAGAGATTTGGTAATAGAACTGGAGTCTATCATTAAATCGGTTCAGTTTTTATGAAACCACAATTTAAAATAAAGCGATTTAACGAACTTTCTTTAACCGAACTATACAAGACACTGCAATTGCGTAGTGAAGTGTTTGTAGTGGAACAGGATTGCGTCTACCAGGATATAGACGGTAAAGATGAGAAGGCATTACATGTTCTTGGCGTTTATGACGGTGAAATTGCCGCTTACAGCCGTCTTTTTGCACCCGGTGATTACTTTGATAATGCCTCTATAGGCAGAGTTGTTATCGGTGAGAAATTTCGCGACAGAAAATGGGGTCACGATCTTATTGCCGCCGGAATAGTTGCCATTGCAGAAAATTATAAGACATCAGCTATAACTATTTCAGCACAGTTGTATCTTAAAAAATTCTATGAAACCCACGGTTTTGTTCAGGACGGCGAGCAGTATCTTGAGGATGGCATTCCGCATATCAGGATGAATAGAAAATAGTTTTCAGTTTACAGTCGCAGTGTGCAGAGCGTTGTGCTATCAGAATAAAAAAAAGCAGTACTGTGAAGTACTGCTTTTTTGTTTTGTACCTTTTAAACTGTCGATTAAGATCTAGTTCCCGGAATAAACATTATTTTCCCTGTTTACATCGGCCATTAATTCTGCAGGATCTATTACAAGCATTTTAATTGCTTTTTTAGGCTTGTTTATAGTGAAATCGTAAGTTTGGTATGCCCAGTCCCAATCCGGAAGCACAGTGCGCTTTAAATTAGGGTAGGGGTTGTCTTTTATGTAACGCATCATTCGTAGTGGAACATAAAAGGTTTCCTGTGTACCATCTTCATATACCGCGATAATATCTATAGGCATTGGCATACGCCCGATACGCTCCAGAGTAACTTTTGTATTATTACCGTCTTCAGCAGCTTTAATGCTGTAGTCAATAGTGTTTGTAGTTTGTGTCCAGTCTACAAGATACCAGTCCAGCTGGGCACCTGTAAGTTTTTCGGCAGTACGTTTAATGTCGTTTGGTGTTGGGTGCGTAAACTTATAGTCGGCATAAAAACGTTTAATGGTTTGTGCCAGTTTATCTTCACCAATTACATAGCCAAGCTGCGCAAGAAAGATTGAACCTTTGCTGTATGACGATATGCTGTATAGCATGTTCAGGTCAAATCGGTCTGCCTGTGTGCTTAGCGGTTGTTCTTTACCACTTTTTACCATATAAAAGTAATTGGCGTATGAACCTGCGAACGGATTGCTTTCTTCTTCCTTTTTATCTTTTGGAGGCATAAGCGTATGCATAGCAAGGTCTTCTATATAGGTGGTAAAACCTTCGTCCATCCAACCGTGTTTTGTTTCGTTTGATGCCAGCACATGCTGAAACCACGAATGCCCAAACTCGTGTGCGGTAACACCTACAAGGCCTTCATAACTACGACCGGTAATAAGTGTACACATTGCATACTCCATACCGCCATCGCCACCCTGAATTACAGAGTATTGCTTGTACGGATACGGACCAACTGTTTTATTGTAGAATGCAAGTATCTCCGCCGTTTTCGGCTGAAGCCTTTTCCATCCGTCCTGGTTTTCAGGTGTGTTTTTATAGAAGAAGTGAAGTTCTGTATTGTTCTCACCCATTATTTTATCATGGGCGTAATTGTTATCGGCTGCCCATGCAAAGTCGTGTACATTAGGCGCTACAAAATGCCATGTAAGGGTTTTGGCCTTTTTAGGGTACGTAACCTGTACGCCTTCATCCTGATATCCTTTACCAATCTCGTTTTTGTTTTGAAGATATCCCGACCCACCAATTGTATAGTCTTTATCGATTGTGATCTTCACATCAAAATTACCCCAAACCCCATGAAACTCACGGGCTATATAAGGGTTGGCGTGCCAGCCTTCAAAATCGTATTCTGCCATTTTAGGGAACCATTGCGTCATAGAAAGCGCAACACCTTCGCTGCTGTTCCTTCCACTGCGGCGAATCTGTAAAGGTACCTGTCCTTCAAAATCTAACGTAAAAGTTGACGATTTTCCGGGAAGTAGTGGCTTAGCAAGCGTTACCTCAAGGATTGTACCTGCTACTTTATTGGTAGCTGCGGCACCGTCCTGCTTGAGATTTGTAATTTTCAGGTAGCCAATTTCATCGGGCTTAAGGGCGCTTATTCTACTTTCAAAAGTAGTTTTGCCCGCATTTTTAAAGCTCTTAACCATCCTTTTATCCGGATCTGAAATGGCTTTAAGGCGTGCATCCATATCGCTGCCCGGCTGAAAAGCATTATTGTACAAATGATAAAAAACACGTGTAAGTGTGTCTTTAGAGTTATTAGTGTATACCAGCTCCTGTTTACCATTGTAGCGGTACGTCTTTACATCCATAGACACATCCATCTTGTAGTCTACGTGCTGTTGCCAGTAGCCGGGATTAGGATTGTTCTGTGCATATAGGCTGCCAGCCGATAGCACTGCAAGTAAGAGTAGTTTTTTCATGTGTTAAAAATAAAAAAATGGAAGGGATTGCGCCCTTCCATTTATAAAAAATTTTCTATTCTGAATTATTTATTTCTTTTCTCTTGAAACTTTGTCAGCCAGGATAACCGCATTGTATGCATTGATTATTTTACCTGTTCTTGAAATTTCACTGAATGCCCTTTTATCTGCTGGATCACCACCAAGGTTAACCTGAAGATCTACCGATAAGCCGGAGTCCATAATAATATGTTTAACTTGTGGAGCCGTTAGCGTTGGGTAGTAAGAGCGGATAAGTGCTGCTACTCCTGCTGCATTTGGCGAAGCCATAGATGTTCCCTGAAGGTATTCATAGTTATTGTTTGGCGTTGTAGCATAAATTCTAACACCTGGGCTAAAAATATCTACTTCTGTTTTACCATAGTTAGAGAAATCTGCAAGAAGGCTTGAATCGTAGTTATAGCTGATAGCACCAATTGTAAGGAAATTATCTGCAATTTCCGGTCCGCCAATTCTGCTGTCATTAGGGTAACGCTCTGCTGTTTTACCGTCTGCATTAAGGTCCATGCTTTCGTTACCTGCCGCACATACAATTAGCACATCTTTATCAGCAGCATATTTAATAGCATCATATACCCAGTCACTATGCGTAGAGTAATATTTACCAAAGCTTCCGTTGATAACCTTAGCGCCATTGTCTACAGCATAACGAATTGCAAGAGCAACATCTTTATCGTACTCATCACCATCCGGCACGGCACGTACAGCCATAATTTCTACATTGCCGCTTGCAACACCGTCTCCGCCAAGATTATTACCTCTTTGCTGAGCAATGATACCTGCTACGTGAGTACCGTGTTTAGCACCTTCTGCAACCGGGCCGATAACATTGTTATCGCCATAGTTTTTATCGTTAATATCGTCCGGGTTATCGCCTACAACCTTACGGCCGTCAAATTTTTGGTTTAGGTTGTACGCCAGCTGATTGTCGTAATGCTCTTTTCCACCTTCAATTTCTTTATCAAATTCTGCCTTTGGCATACGGCTAAGAATTTGTACTAGCTGAGGTTTTACAGCATTAACAAGCTGATCGTTAGACTTAAGGTTTTTAAGGTCTTCTACAGTATAGTTGCCTTTTTTAAGCTCAGCCCTGATTTTCTGGTCAGCTTTAGCTATAAAATCCATTTGCTGTTTACCTGCCTGAGCTTCTCTTGATTCTTTTTCAAATTCAGCTTTAGCCCTTTTGTAAGTGGCCGAACCGTCATCTCCTTTTTTAAGGATACGAACGTATTCAAGATTTTCATGCTCTGCTTTTCCCAGAAAGTTCCAGCCATGAATATCGTCAATGTATCCGTTGTTATCGTCGTCTTTATTGTTTCCTGCAGTTTCTTTAGGATTGTTCCAGATTACCGGTTTTAGATCGGGGTGGTTAATATCAACGCCAGAATCTACAACGCCTACAACAACTTTTTGGCTTTTTCTGCCTTTAAGAAGTTCATAAGCGCGGTCTACACTCATTCCCGGGATTGTATCGTTTATAAGGTCCAGATGGCTCCAGCGTTTTTCCTGATTTTCTGTAAGAGCTGCTTTTTTAGCAGTTATAGGGGTTTTTATGGCAATTGGTTCTGCCGTGATTTTTGAAGTCCCGCAGCTTGCAAGGGCTAATGCCAATGCAACCGACAGGTAAATTGATCTAAATTTCATAGTCTGTAAGTTACGTATTTTTAGGATAGGTCTAAATTATCCTCATTTTGTTACACAAAATTAGTTATTAACATTAAATTAGGATATTATTTTAGAAAGTTTTTATGAATAAAGACTTTTTAGTGAAGCTGGCGAACTACTTTAGATTAAGTGCCTGTTAAAAAAGAAACCCGCAGCATATATTGCTGTGATTGTATACTAACTCAATCTATTTCAATATCTCCGCGGGTATATATATTTAAAGAATAAATATTCTGTAATTACAATTCGGATATATCTATAGACTGGCTTTATTAAGAAATGTTACACAAAAAAGGAAGTTTTTTTTCAAAAAGGTAAAAAACTTCCTTTTTTTCAAGGATACAGTAGGTTAAAGAATATCGTTGAAGTTAAAATGTTCCTTGAGACGAACACCTTTTTCTGTCTGTTCTACAGTTATAATTTGATTGTGCGCATCATGTTCCAGGAAAAGATAGTAACCTTTTTCTGCTGCGGTATTTAAAAAATGTGCTTTCTCATCTATCGTTAAAAGCGGGCGCGTATCGTAACCCATAACATAAGGTAGCGGAATATGTCCAACTGTAGGTAGTAAATCGGCCATAAAAACAATTGTCTTTCCGTTATATTCAATATGCGGAATCATTTGTTTCTCTGTGTGGCCATCGGCGAAAAATATTCCAAAGCCCAGTTCGCTTTTCTCTAAAAATCCGGCTTGTGGCCTGTCGATAAATTTAAGCTGTCCGCTTTCCTGCATAGGGATTATGTTTTCCGTCAGAAAAGATGCTTTTTCACGGGCATTCGGTCTGGTTGCCCATTCCCAATGATTTTCGTTAGTCCAGAAGTTAGCATTTTTAAATGCCGGTTCGTAACCTGTACGGTCTTTGTTCCACTGAACGCTACCTCCGCAATGGTCAAAATGCAGGTGTGTCATAAACACATCGGTAACATCATCGCGGCTAAAACCATGACTTGCCAATGATTTATCGATGCTATGATCGCCCCACATGGAATAGTAGCCAAAGAATTTTTCACTTTGTTTGTTTCCCATTCCGGTGTCAATTAAAATAAGGCGATTACCATCCTCGATTAGAAGGCAGCGCGCAGCAAGGTCTATTAAGTTGTTATTATCGGCTGGGTTGGTCTTGTTCCATATTGTTTTAGGCACTACGCCAAACATTGCGCCACCATCAAGTTTAAAGTTTCCGCTCTCTATTGGGTATAATTTCATTACTGTAAATTTATAGGAGGCAATTTAACAAATTTGTAGTAAACAGTTGGTATAACTATTGCTTATACTAGTATTTGTATAAAAAGAGTAGTGATTATTGCATTATATAAAAATGTGGTATCTTTGCACTAAATTTAGACTAATTATAAGTATTAAGTTATGATAAAAGTATCTGACACAGCTAAAAAGAGAGTTGTATCTCTAATGGAAGATGATGGCTTTGATGCATCTACCGATTTTGTAAGGGTAGGCGTTAAAAGCGGTGGGTGTTCAGGTTTGTCATATGAATTGAAATTTGACAAAGCCCTGGGCGAAAATGATAAAGTATTTGAAGACAACAATATAAAAATTGCCGTTGATAAAAAAAGTTTCCTGTATTTAGCAGGTACTATCCTTGAATATTCAGGGGGATTAAATGGTAAAGGTTTTGTCTTTAACAACCCAAATGCGCAAAGAACATGCGGATGTGGGGAGAGCTTCTCTCTATAGAAGTTTAAGGTTTCAGGTTTAAAGTTGCTTAGCGGCCTGAAATAAAAACTCTCTTTTAATAAATTAAAATAGCATTTCAGTAGTGTTTCCGGATTTGAGTGAGCAACCTTAAACCTGAAACTTTAAACCTGAAACAACAAGATAATGAGTAAGTATACTGAAGAGGAATTAAAGATTGAACTCGAAAACAAAGAGTACGAGTACGGTTTTTATACTGACATTGAATCTGAAACATTTCCCATTGGGCTTAATGAAGACATCGTTAGGGCACTTTCTAAAAAGAAAGAAGAGCCTGAATGGATGACGGACTGGCGCCTTGAGGCTTTTCGTGCATGGCAGGAAATGGCTGAACCAACATGGGCTAACGTTCATTATGAAAAACCTGATTTTCAGGCAATTTCATATTATTCTGCGCCTAAAGCAATTGATGCTAATAAAACGCTGGACGACGTAGATCCTGAGCTATTGGCAATGTACAAAAAGCTGGGTATTTCTATTGATGAGCAAAAGATGATGAATAACGTTGCGATGGATATCGTAGTAGATTCAGTTTCTGTTGCTACAACATTCAAGAAAACACTTGCTGAAAAAGGCATTATTTTTTGCCCGATTTCGGAAGCTATAAAAGAACATCCTGAACTTGTTAAGAAATACATAGGGTCTGTAGTGCCGCAAAAAGACAATTTTTATGCAGCGCTTAACTCTGCTGTATTCTCTGACGGGTCTTTCTGCTACATTCCTAAAGGAGTGCGATGCCCAATGGAGCTTTCTACTTATTTCAGGATTAATCAGGCTGGTACAGGTCAGTTTGAGCGTACGTTAGTAATAGCCGATGAAGGAAGCTACGTTAGTTACCTTGAAGGATGTACTGCACCTTCTCGTGACGAGAACCAACTGCACGCCGCTGTTGTTGAACTTATTGCACTTGATGATGCCGAAATAAAATACAGTACGGTACAAAACTGGTTCCCCGGTAATAAAGAGGGTAAAGGTGGTGTATATAACTTTGTGACGAAACGTGGTATCTGCGAAAAGAACGCTAAAATATCATGGACACAGGTTGAAACCGGTTCTGCTGTTACTTGGAAATACCCAAGCTGTATCCTTAAAGGTGATAATTCGGTAGGGGAGTTTTACTCTATTGCTGTTACCAATAACTACCAACAGGCAGATACAGGTACAAAGATGATTCACCTTGGTAAAAACACTAAGAGTACTATTATTTCCAAAGGTATTTCTGCCGGTAAATCGCAAAACAGTTACCGCGGACTTGTACAAATTGGTGCAAGGGCAGAAAATGCACGTAACTTCTCGCAATGTGACTCATTATTAATGGGTAACAATTGTGGAGCGCATACCTTCCCATACATAGAATCTAAGAATACAACAGCTAAAATAGAACACGAGGCTACTACAAGTAAAATTGGAGAGGACCAGGTTTTCTATTGCAACCAAAGGGGTATCCCAACGGAAAAAGCTATTGCCCTTATCGTTAACGGATTTAGTAAAGAAGTGCTAAACAAACTACCAATGGAGTTTGCTGTTGAGGCACAGAAACTACTTGAAATTTCGTTAGAAGGATCGGTAGGATAAGTTTAATTTGTTTAAAGTTTAAGGTTTAAAGTTGCTCAGCAACCCTTATATAAACAATATGGCAACGATAAAAAGATTTGAAGATCTGGAAATTTGGCAGGAAGCCAGAAGGCTAACCAGAGAAATATATATAATATCTGTTGAGACCGCTTTAAAGTCTGATTTCAGATTACGTGATCAGATAAAGGCATCTTCAGGATCTATTATGGGTAATATTGCCGAAGGCTTTGAAAGAAATGGCAATACTGAATTCAGGCAGTTTTTATCTATTGCAAAGGGTTCAGCAGGTGAAGCGAGTTCACAATTATATAGGATTTTTGATTTTGGTTATATAGATCAAGATAGATTTATACATCTAAAAGATAGTTTTGAGAATCTTAGCGGTAAAATAAACAATTTTATAATCTATTTGAATAATAAGGATTTTAAGGGTACAAAGTTCCAATAGGCAACTTTAAACTTTAAACCTTAAACAAAAAAAGCAATGTTAAGTATTAAGAATTTACACGCGCGTGTTGAGGATAAAGATATTCTAAGAGGTATTAACCTTGAGGTTAAAGCTGGTGAAGTACACGCTATCATGGGGCCAAACGGTTCAGGTAAGAGTACACTTTCATCGGTTATTGCCGGTAAAGAAGATTATGAAGTAACCGATGGTGAGATCCTTCTTGAAGGGGAAGATATTGGCGAACTGGCTCCTGAAGAAAGAGCACATAAAGGTGTTTTCTTATCGTTTCAGTATCCTGTAGAAATACCTGGAGTATCTGTAACGAACTTCATGAAAACAGCGATCAACGAAAGCCGCAAAGCAAAAGGACAAGAAGAAATGCCTGCTAACGAAATGCTTAAGCTTATCCGCGAAAAAAGCGAAATGCTTGAAATTGACCGTAAATTCCTTTCCCGTTCACTTAACGAAGGATTTTCGGGTGGTGAGAAAAAACGTAACGAGATCTTCCAGATGGCTATGCTTGAACCAAAGCTGGCTATTCTTGATGAAACCGATTCTGGTCTTGATATCGATGCACTTAGAATTGTTGCTAATGGCGTGAACAAACTACGTAGCGAAGACAATGCTGTAATTGTTATTACACACTACCAAAGGCTTCTTGATTATATAGTTCCTGATTTTGTACACGTACTTTACAATGGAAAAATCGTAAAATCGGGCGGTAAAGAGCTTGCTTACGAACTTGAAGAAAAAGGATACGACTGGATTAAATCGGAGAATTAAGATGGAGTTGAAGGAAAAATTATTATCCTCGTTTATGGCTTTTGAAGAGCAGGTTGATGTTACAGCCGATCTTCACGATATTCGAACCGAAGCCCTTAAAAATTTTGAGGCTAAAGGCTTTCCTACCAAAAAAGAGGAAGCATGGAAATATACATCGCTAAATGCGGTGCTTAAGAACGATTTTAGTGTTTTCCCGAAAGAGGAAAGTGTAGTAAGTTACGAGGATGTGAAAAAGTATTTTATTCACGAAATCGATACTTATAAAGTTGTTCTTATAGATGGTGTTTTTAGTTCATTCCTGTCGTCTACAACACACGAAGGAGTAGATATCTGTCTTATGTCTTCCGCGCTTACAAAGCCAAAGTATAAGGAAGTTATTGATACTTATTTTAATTCAATCGCCAATACAGAAGACAGCCTTACATCGCTAAATACTGCGTTTGCAAGCGAAGGTGCCTACATTAACGTTCCTAAAGGGAAAGTTGTTGAAAAACCAATTGAGCTTATGTGCTTCTCTACAGGCAACGAGGCTGCCATTATGGTACAACCCCGTAATCTTGTAATTGTTGGCGAAAATGCCCAGGTACAAATTATTGAAAGACACCAAAGCCTTAATGGTAATCCGGTGTTAACCAATTCGGTTACAGAAATATTTGTACAGCAAAGAGCTATTGTAGATTATTATAAAATACAAAATGACCTGCAAAGTGCTAACCTGGTAGATAATACTTATATCGCTCAGAAAGCTAATAGTAATGCGTCTGTGCATACTTTTTCTTTTGGAGGTAACATTACACGTAACAACCTTAATTTTTACCATCAGGGCGAGCATATTGAAAGTACGCTTAAAGGTATTACCATTATCGGAGATAAGCAGCTCGTAGATCATTATACGCTGGTTCAGCATGCCACTCCAAACTGTGAGAGTCACCAAAACTATAAAGGTATTTTTGATGGTAATTCTACAGGGGTATTTAACGGTAAAATATACGTAGAAAGAGAAGCGCAGAAAACAGATGCTTTCCAACAAAATAACAATATATTACTTAGCGAAAAGGCTACTATAAATGCTAAACCGCAGCTAGAAATTTTTGCAGATGATGTAAAATGTTCTCACGGCTGTACAATTGGCCAGCTTGACGACAGTGCTATGTTCTACATGCAGAGCCGTGGTATTCCTCAGAAAGAGGCTAAAGCTTTACTTATGTATGCATTTAGCAATGAGGTTATAGAAAGTATTAGAATACCGGCATTAAAAAGCAGAATTACAAAACTTATAGCTTCTAAATTGGGAGTAAGTATGGGTTTTGACCTTTAAAAAATATTTATAATGTCATCAAAGCTCCTGTGAAAACAGGAGCTTTTGTTTTTTTGGAAGGTTTGCTTTATAGTAAAAATAGTAGTGATTGATAAAAATCATAGGATTTATTTCGTACAGTTATTCATGAGTTAACCATGATATTTATAAATCGATAATTTATTAACAGCAGATCATTTATCGTTTTTACCTAAATATTTTATATTCTGAAAATTAGCTTTATTTAGAATTAGTAAAAATAATTTGCATATCTAAAACTTGACTGTTAGCTTTGCAGTCAATTTAGAATTAATCTAACTTAAGTTAGTAATGCACAAGCAAACACAAGTAATCCTATCTATATTATCCCTGATTGGTATTAGCGCCACAGCACAACAAACCGTATCAGACACCATAAAACCTCCTAAAGTGACCCAACTTGAAGAAGTAGTTGTTACTACAGGACAGATTGAACCTCAGTCATTAAGAAAATCAATTCAGAATGTTAAGGTTATCACCAGGCAAGATATTGAGCGCCTTGCAGCTAACAACCTCGCCGATGTTTTAAATCAATCTTTAAATATTAACGTTAGAACCAACGGAGAAAGTGGACGATCTACCGTTTCTATGTTTGGACTTGACGGCCAATATTTTAAAATTCTTATAGATAACATACCTGTTATTAGTGAACAGGGACTTGGAAATAACGTAGACCTTACACAGATTAACCTTAACGATGTAGAGCGTATCGAGATAATAGAGGGCTCAATGGGGGTAACACACGGAGCCAATGCTGTAAGTGGAATATTAAATATCATTACCAAAAAATCTTCACTGGATAAATGGGAGATTAATGCAGCAATTCAGGAAGAAACTGTAGGTAGTGAATATGCTTTGTTTGATAAAGGGCGACATATACAATCGCTTAAGGTATCTAATAATATTTCAGAGAACTGGTTTGTGTCGGTAGGAGCTAACAGAAACGATTTTGCCGGGTTTTATGATAATAAGAAAGGTGTAAATTATACAGGTAATGATACGTTAAGGGGCTATAGCTCATGGCTACCTAAAGAACAGATAATTACTAATGCACTTATTAATTACAATAAAGACAATTTTAGGGTATTCTATAAATTTGATTACCTGAATGAAGTTATAGATTATGCAAGTCCTTTTGTAACGCCTATACCAAATTATCCCTTTGAAGATACTTACTACTCTAAAGACAGACGATATTATGTAGAAAGATTTTACCACCATTTAAATTCTTATGGAAAGTTATTTGGTGATATCAATTATAACATATCGCTTTCATACCAAAAGCAGACGAGGGATCTTGAAACTTTTGATTACCTTATTTTGAGCAGGGATGAAATTAAAAATGACAGATTTACTTATCTGTCTAAAGAAGTTCTATATTCCACTGGTATGTTCACAAACTTCTTCAAAAGTGAACTTATAGACTTTCAATTGGGGTATGAATTGGTTAATGATAAGGGATTTGCAGATGGCAGGGCCGGTTTATTTTTAAATGATTCGGGACAGCGTGAATCTAAAAGGGCAAGACTTGAAAATTATGATATCTATGCTTCAGCAGAGATAAAATGTACCGAGAGATTTTCAATACGTCCGGGATTTAGGTATTCTTTTCAATCAGCGTTTGAAAATCAACAGGCATCATCTATAGGTTTCAGATACCTGTTTAATAAAAATCTTGAGGTGAGGGCATCATTTGGTAAGTCATACAAAACACCAAATTTTGACGAACTATATACATACTTTGTAGATAGCAACCATAATGTACAGGGAAATGAAAATTTAGTACCTGAAAACAGTATGTCTTATGAAGGTAGTGTAAAAAAGACAACATACTTTGATTCTGGTCTTGTGCTTTCTAACAGTATTGTTGTAACGCATCTTAATGTTGAAGACAAAATAAGTTTGGTATTGGCAGCAGTAGATCCCGTTCCTGCATACCAATATCTAAACATTAACAATTATAAAACCTGGAATTTTTCTACGCTTCACCAGTTAGCGTATAAAGATTTTGAAGCGAAGGTTGGAGCTTCTCTTGCAGGAGTAGCACAAAGATTGGATACAGGGGCTGAAAATGCTGTTTCCAGCGATGATTATCTGTATTCGCTTCAGTTAAACGGAAGTCTTGGCTACACGGTTCCCAAATGGAATACTGTTTTTGCACTGTATTATAAATTTAACGGACGTTTCCAGCAATACCAGCAGGGTGTTGACGCTGATGGGGAAACTACATTTGAATTATCTAAAGTGCCATCGTTTAGTATGATGGATGCTTCTATAACCAAAACTTTCCTGGATAAAAACCTTGGGCTTACCGTTGGAGCAAGGAACCTGCTTAATGTGAAAAATGTACAAACAACACAGGCTTCAGGTACAGGTGGTCATGCCGGCCCATCGTCAACATTGCCATTGGGTTACGGCACATCATTTTTTGTAAAACTATCGTATAATCTTAATTTTAATTAATACCAATATATCATGAAAAAAGGTTTTCTTTTCCTGCTATCGGCATTTGTACTTGCGCTTACCGTATCATGCGGTGACGATGATAGCAAAACGAACGGGACTGCAATTTCGGTTTCATTTGCTAACCAGTCTACGAATATTACTGCCGCTGCCACACCAATACAAATAGTATTTTCTGCTCCCGCTTCATCTGCAGGTCAGGTAACGGTTCAGCTTGCTGCTTCAAACGTAGTATATGGTACAGATTTTACAACTACCCCTGCCGCTACAGGTAATACAGTTGTTGTTCCTTTTAATTCCGGAGCAACCGGAGCAACTTTTACGCTTAACAATCTTGCAGATCTTAGTGAAGAGCAAATAGGGAGCGTAACATTTACAATATCTAATATCTCTATAAACGGTACTGCTACAGGTATTACAAGTACATTGGTTAATTTTTATGAGGCTGCATCTTCAGGTGCTGCTATTGCTGCGCTTACAGGTGGCCCTAATCAGCCTAACCAGGTTTACGTAGACTTAAGCGGTGCAAGTTCAGTTGAAGTACCAAGGGTTTCTTGGGATCTTGGTTTTTCTGCTGCAGATAATTTCAGGCTTGTAATTAACGGTTCGCTTAAAATGGCTGCAAAAGCACTTAGCTCTACAAATATTGATGAAGTAGTACAAGAAGATAGTGCATTACTTTTCGGACAAGGCGCCGGTAGTCCCGACATTATCGACGATCCTTCTGGAGATATTACAAAAACAGTAATAAAAGAAGTTTCGACAACAGATTCTGAAAACCCTGTATATCTTGTTAATCTTGGTAACGGTCCTTCTGCATCAACTCCTGCTATAGGTACAGAAGGTTCTGCAGCGGGAGCGCACAGAGGCTGGAAAAAAATACGTATTTTGAGAAGTGGTAATGATTATGTTTTACAATATGCAGATATCAACGCTACAACGCACCAGGAAGTTACAATTACAAAAAATGCAGCTTTCAACTTTACGTTCTTTAGCTTTACAACGAACAATGTTGTAAATGTTGAGCCTCAAAAAAACCTTTGGGATATTAACTTTACTACGTTTACAAACTTTGTAAGTACAGGAAGTAGCTTTATACCTTACTACTATGCAGATTTTATCGTTACTAACGTCAAAGGCGGTGCAAGGTCGTATGAAGTCATAAATACAGACCAGCTAACATATACAAGCTTTGCACTAAGCAATGTAGACCCGTCTAAATTTACCGAAGACCAGCGTAATATTGGCTCTAACTGGAGAGCAACAAGCGTTACAGGTTCTGATGGTATACCGGTATCTCAGTTTGTAATAAAAACAGATCGTTTTTATGTAGTTAAAGATGCAGTTGGAAATATTTACAAATTAAGATTGACCCAGGGTACTGACGGTGGTGTGAGAGGCTACCCTAAATTTGAATATTCTCTACTTAAATAGAATTATAAGTTAGTTTTTGTTTTATTTGTCCCGGCAGTTTTTGTGTATAAACTGTCGGGATTTTTATGCATTGAAATCAAAGTTTTTGAAAGTTTTCTAGCTAGGGTTTATAGGAAGCACAAAAGTCGCTTAGAGCGGTTTATTTTAGCTTATACGAGCTGCAGATATCAAATCAAAAAAGCCCCTGACTGTTCCGTCTGGGGCTTTCTTAAAGCAGGGAAAATAGAAAATCCTGCTTGTTTATATAATGGCGCTAAAAAATTAGTTAGATTTTTTAGCTGGGTCAGCCTTTTTAGTTTCTGTTGTTACCTCTTTTTTAGTAGCCTCTACCTTTTGTGCAGATGCTGCCTGGGTAGCAGGTTGTGCTGTTGTAGCTGCAGCAGCAGGTTTAGCCTGTGCCGTTGAAGTTGTTGTAGCAGTTTGTGTTGTCGTTGTTGTTTGTGCCGGCTGAGCTGGTTGTGTTGCCGGTTTTTCCTGTGCCATTGCCATAACGCCTGTTAGCATTAATGCGCTTAAAAATAACTTTTTCATATGTATATATTTTATTTTAATTTTTTGATGTTATATGAAGTGCAACTTTAGTGCCTTATAAATATCCAAATATATTGTTTGCCAGATTTTTGATTTTAAAATATTGATTATCAAAGGTTAATATAGTTTTATTGTCGCATTTGCTTTTATTTTAAAAAGGATTTAATGTGTGTAAAATGTAGAAATGTGTAGAGAAATTTGGGGAGTTTTGTGTGTAAATTTTGTTTATGCTATTTCTGCCAGAATGTAGAATCTAAAAAAATTAAATTAATGTTACCTTTGCGCCATGCAAAATGGGCAATACACATATCCAAAACTCGAAAAACTAAAGAGCCGTACCATTATAGACCTAATGTTTACAGAAGGTAAATCGGTTTCGAAGTATCCATTGCGATTGGTATATGTGCCTATTGACAAAAACTACACCGACGGATCGCCGTTAAAAATGGGTGTATCTGTGTCGAAAAAATACTTTAAGAGAGCGCATGATCGTAATTACTTTAAACGTGTATTGCGTGAAGTATATCGCCACCACAAACATATCATTATAGACAGGCTGGATAAGCCGTATGCCTTTATGTTTTTTTACCAGACCAAAGACCGTCTTTCTTTTGAAGAAATAAATACCAAATGCATACTGCTTTTTGAAAAGTTTGCAGCACAGGAACAATTGTAAATATACTTTAGGTACTTTACACTAAGTGGGTTGTATTTAGCGTTACAGGATAAATCACCAACCCATGAAAACCACAATTTGTTCACTATTACTTTTGTTAGCCCTTGCTGGCTGTAAACAGAAAGAAGAAGCTGTTATGGAAACAGCGATGCTTGGAGAGCCTTCTGTATCCAACGCTCCACTTGCCGATTCTGATAAAGCAGCATCTGTATCGGGGGTTGCATATCCTACACAAAAAATTATAAAGAACGCCACGTTGCGTTTTGAAAGTGAAGATCTTTCGGCGACTGCTGAAAACATTTACAAAGCAGTAAAAAAGTATAAGGCTCAGTTACAAAACGACTCTGAAGGTAAAAACGATTACTCGCTTACCCGAACCATGACGGTGCGTATACCATCGCAATATTTCGAAGCTTTTCTTACCGATATAGGAAAAGGAGTTAAATACTTCGATACAAAAGAAATATCCTCTGAAGATGTTACAGAGCAATACGTAGATACAGAGGCACGTATTAAAGCTAAAAAAGTGCTGGAGCAACGTTACCTTGAACTTATAGGTAAGGCTAAAAAAGTATCGGAAATACTGGAGATTGAAAAAGAACTATCGGCCATTCGTGAGGAGATTGAGGCAAAAGAGGGGCAGTTGCGCTATATGCAAAGCCGCGTGGCGCTAAGCACGGTTAGCATAGAGTTTTATAAAGCTACTGCCGAAAAGCCCGATGCTACAGTGTCGTACGGCTCTAAAATGTGGAACGCTGTAAAATCCGGTTTTAACGGGCTTTCAAGTTTCTTTATCGGGTTGCTGTACATATGGCCTTTTATCCTTATTTTCGTAATTGCGTTTTTTATTATCAGGAAAAAATTAAAGAAAAAGAAACATGGTGAAAATGCTTAGAAAAAGATACGTGGTGCCGGTTTTGGCATCGGCGTTTTTGTTTGTGGCGGTAAGCTTTAAGAACGACTTTTTTGAAATAGCCAAACAGCTCGAAATATTTACAACACTGTATAAAACGGTAAACAATAACTATGTAGATGAGGTTAACCCGGGGCAGCTTATGGATAAAGCCATTAAAAGCATGCTTGCAGACCTTGATCCCTACACGGTTTACTTTAACGAGCAGGATGTAGTTAAATTCAAAATCAACAATACTGGCGAGTATACCGGAATTGGTGCACTGATTACCCGTAAAGAGGGTAAGCTTATTGTTAAAGAGCCATATAAAGATTACCCTGCCGATAAAGCAGGCCTCAAGGCTGGAGATGAGATTATACAGATTGGTGATGTAAATTTATCTGATTTTAAAGAAGACGCGGGAGAACTGCTTAAAGGAAGTAAAAATACCAAGGTAGATATTAAGTATATCCGTCAGGGTAAAACGTATAATACCCAAATAGTGCTTAACGAGGTTGATATTAAGGCAGTTCCTTTCTTTTCTATGATAGGTAAAGAAACGGGTTATATTGTCCTTTCACAGTTTAACAGTAAAGCATCTACCGAAACAAAAGCAGCTTTATTGCAGCTTAAGGCAGATGGCGCTAAAAATATTATACTGGACCTTCGTGGCAATCCGGGTGGTTTGTTAAATGAAGCCGTAAATGTTTGTAACCTTTTTGTGCCACAGGGCGAAATTATTGTTACCACAAAATCTAAGAATCAAAATTACAATAACACATACAAAACACAAAAAGCCCCTGTAGATCTTGATATTCCACTGGTTGTATTGGTTAACGGAAGCAGTGCTTCGGCATCAGAAATTGTTGCGGGTGCACTTCAGGATCTTGACCGTGCAGTGATTGTAGGCAGCAGGAGTTTTGGTAAAGGGTTGGTTCAGCGTCCGCTTGACCTTACTTACGGTACGCAGGTTAAAGTAACCATTTCACGTTACTATACACCATCAGGTCGTGGTATCCAGGCGCTAGATTATACGCATAAAGATGCTGATGGTAAAGCCATCCGTATCGATAAAAAAGACTACAATGCTTTTAAAACCAAAAAAGGCAGAACAGTGTATGATGGTGGAGGCATATTACCAGATGTTGAGCTTGAAGAAGCAAAACAAAGCGCAATTGCCGATGCGTTGGTGCGTAACGATGGTGTTTTTAACTATGCTACAACCTATTACTATAAAAACCCAACGCTAACAGCTGTACCGGCTGTTTCTGATACTGATTTTGAAGCCTTAAAAGCATCGCTTAAGAAAGACAACTTTCAGTTTGACACCGAGACTGAAAAATCGCTTAAGGCTGTAATGGAAGTTGCTAAAAAAGAAAAGATAGATGCAAGTATTTCGGCAGAATACCAGCAACTGCTTACTGCACTGCAAAAAAGCGAAGAGAAAGAGCTTAACCTGCACAAACAGGAAATAAAGCAATTACTTACCGATGAGCTTATAAAACGCTACCAATACAAAGAAGGGTTGTATAAATACTATACTACAAGTAATACCGAGATACAGAAATCGGCGGCATTGCTTGCTAATAGTGCAGAATATAACAAGATACTTAAAAAGTAAAACCATAATCCCTTGCCTTTTAGGCAGGGGATATTAATTTATAACCTTATGGAACCGATTATTCAGCCGGAAGATTTGTTAGAACTTGTAAAAACTACCGACGTTGTAATTGTAGATGCCGGAAGCAGTATAAGCTATGGTACACAACATCTTAAGGGTGCTGTATATGCAGATCTTAATCTGGATCTTGCCGCTGTGCCCGAAGATGCCGCAAAAGGAGGGAGGCACCCGTTGCCTGATCCTGCTTATTTCGGTCAGGTTTTATCGCGTTTGGGTATAACCCCGCAAAGTCATGTAGTGGTTTACGATGATAAAAACGGCGCACTGGCAGCTGCTCGTTTTTGGTGGATGCTAAGGGCAGCAGGGCATGAAAAGGTTCAGGTGCTTAACGGCGGACTAACGGCTGCTGTAAAAGCGGGCTTTCCGCTTAGCGACCTCGTGGAAATGCCAATTCCGGTTGCTGAATATACTTTTGCCGATTGGAACCTTCCGCAAGCGTATATGGATGAGGTAGAAACAGCTGCATTAGGTACAGAACATGTAGTTATAGACGTTAGGGAAGCTGCACGCTACAGAGGTGAAACAGAACCAATAGATCTTATAGCGGGACATATACCCGGTGCTATAAATTTGCCGTATGCCGGTAACTTAGATGAAAACGGATTGTTTATAAAACCCGAGATCATAGGCCAGAAATATGTAGATGAGCTAAAAGGTGTAAATGCTGCTAACTCCATAATACATTGCGGGTCTGGAGTAACGGCCTGCCATACTATATTGGCTATGAATTATGCCGGCCTGCCAATGCCAAAACTATATGTTGGCTCATGGAGCGAATGGTCGCGAAATGATAAAAATATAGCGTCAGGCAGTTAAGTAATCGATTGAAATTCTGTCGAGTAAACCTTGTCTTTTTTTTTCAGGTTAAATATTATGGGATTAACGGTCTCATTTTGTAAAAACACATACCTTTGCTCTTTAATTCAAATTTATCGTGAGCACCAATCACATACAACTCAACAAGGTAACGCTTGGCGGATTGCTAGTTACCCTGGGAATTATTTACGGAGATATAGGAACTTCCCCCCTATACGTTATGAAGGCAATAATAGGTTCCCAGCCTATTGATCAACAGGTTGTACTTGGCGCCCTCTCCTGTATCTTCTGGACTCTTACACTGCAAACCACAGTTAAGTATGTTTACCTAACCCTTAAGGCCGATAACAAAGGTGAGGGTGGTATCTTTTCACTGTACACACTTGTAAAGCGTCTTAAGAAAAAAGGACTTATAGTACCTGCAATAATTGGTGGTAGTGCGCTGTTGGCAGACGGCATTATCACACCTCCCATATCGGTATCGTCTGCCATAGAAGGTATTAAAACCTATCAGCCAAACCTTGATACGGTGCCTATTGTTATAGGAATACTATTTGTGCTTTTCTTTATACAGAAATTTGGAAGTAAATTTATTGGTAAGTTTTTCGGGCCAATGATGCTTATATGGTTTGGTATGCTTGGAGTACTTGGATTTATCCCTTTGGTGGAAAATATTTACGTTCTTAAAGCGCTTAATCCATACTACGCATTCCATTTACTAACCATTCACCATGAAGGGTTTTATGTACTTGGCTTTGTTTTTCTGTGTACCACTGGTGCAGAAGCGTTATACAGCGACATGGGTCACTGCGGCAGGGGCAATATTCGTGTAAGTTGGGGTTTTGTAAAAGCCATGCTTGTAGTTAACTATTTTGGGCAGGGTGCTTTTCTTATAGCAAATTCAGGCAAGACACTTATTGATCTTAGTGGCGGAGACATTAAAAATCCTGCCAACCCTTTCTATTTGTTGATGCCGGACTGGTTTCTTCCGTTTGGAATTGCCATTGCTACATCGGCCGCTGTAATTGCATCACAGGCATTAATAAGCGGATCGTTTACACTTATATCAGAAGCGATGAGGTTAAACTTCTGGCCAAAAGTATCGGTTAAATTTCCGACAGAACTTAAAGGTCAGCTATACATACCGTCAATTAACTGGCTCCTTTTCCTGGGGTGTGTTTTTATAGTGCTCCATTTTAGGGAATCGGGCAATATGGAAGCGGCTTACGGTCTTGCGATTGTGTTGTGTATGTTAATGACTACCACATTACTTGGATATTATATGGTAATGAAACGATATAACAAGCTACTTATACTGATAGTAATAAGTGTGTATTTTGCAATAGAGATATCTTTCCTTATTGCTAACATAAGCAAGTTTCATCATGGCGGTTACGTATCACTTGGTATTGCAGGATTGCTGGCTATAATAATGGCGGTATGGTTCTCTGCAAAGCGAATCCGTAGTGAGTACACTGAGTTTACTAAAATTGCCAATTATAAAACTGTATTGTCTGAGCTTAGCAACGATATGTCTATTCCTAAATATGCAACGCACCTTGTATACATGACTAATGCACAGTTGGGAGATGAAATTGAATCTAAAATCATTTATTCGATACTTCAAAAAAGACCAAAGCGAGCCGATATATATTGGTTTGTGCATGTAAATGTTGTAGACGAACCGTACAAAATGGACTATCGCGTACGCGAAATTATGAAGGATGATGTTATTCGTGTAGACTTCTATTTAGGCTTTAGGGTGGCGCCAAGAATTAACCTAATGTTTAAGCAGGTAGTTCGCGACATGGTAAAACGAAGCGAAGTAGATATTACCAGCCGTTACGAGTCACTTAACCGTAACAATGTAATCGGTGATTTTAAATTTGTAATTATAGAAAAATTCCTTTCGTACGATAACGAGTTGCCATGGTATGAGAGGATAATATTAGATATTTACTTTATCCTGAAAAAGATCAGCCTTTCTGAAGGACGTGCTTTTGGGCTTGATAGCAGTTCTGTTAAAGTAGAAAAATTCCCTATAGTTATTCACCCGCCGGAAGACTTCACACTAAATAGGATAGAAGACTGTCCCGGAAAAGACCATCACCAGCAATAGATGAAATCACTTTACTTATTACTCACCTTTTTAATTACTTACATTGCAGCTGGACAGGAAGAGACTGTTTATTCGGTCTACTTTGATGTAAACAAATATAATCTTGACGATAAGCAGGGCAATAATGTTGTTGCATTTATTAAAGCTATAGATACGGCACGTATAGAAACGATACAGATCTATGGCTATTGCGACGACCGGGGTAAGGATGAATATAATTTTAAGCTTTCTACCAACAGGGCAAATACCATAAGGGATACCCTTTTAGGCAGAGGGATAAAGAACAAAATTATCGTAACGATAGAAGGTAAGGGACGTATCTTACTGGAAGAAGACATTGATAATGTAAGCGAGGCACGTTCTAAGAACCGCCGTGTAGACGTTACAGTGAACTTTAAGCCACTTCCCCCACCCAAATTAGAGCCGGGGGTGTATAATGCCCTTAAAAAGGATTTAATCGTGGGAGACCGCATTTATCTTGACAATATACTTTTTGAACGTGGCAGCAGTAAACTAACTACAAAATCTAAGCTTGAGCTTGATAAAATGGTGCGCTTTCTTCAGAAATACAAAACCATTAAGTTTGAGATACAGGGGCATATATGCTGTACGCCTACATTCCAGAAAGAAGCTATAGATAAAGATACCAAAAAGCGTGAACTATCTAAAAACAGGGCGTTTGCGGTTTTTAAATATTTAGTGTCAAAAAAAATAAGCCCTAATAGAATGACACACAAAGGTTACGGTAATACCGTGCCGCTGGGTAAAGGCACAGAATACGATCGCAGGGTAGAACTTGCCATTACAGGGATATAAATAACGATATTTATAATAAGAAAGCCACTCATTAAGTGGCTTTCTTATTTGATACCACAAAAAAACCGCCCTCTCTCGAAGGCGGTTTTTACATTGTATATAACCTGATTAAAGATTATAGAGAAGCTACAAGCTCTCTCCACTCTGTAAGTTCAGGGATACCCGGTTTTCTTTTTCCGAAGAACTGAACGATGATCTCTCCCATTTCGTTGTATACTTCAAGAGCAGTAACCTCGCCATCTGCAGTTGGTTTACGTACAACCCATACCTGAGCGATCTTGTCTGTATCAAGGTGAAGGTTAAAATCAGGATCCATTACATTAAACCACTGGTTGTGCCACATTGTTTTGCGCACCAGGCCTGTGTGAATTTGTATGTTACCCCTGTTACCAACAAATACCATGATAGGTAGTTTTTGCTCTGCAGCACCTTCAAGCATTTTAGCAACAACAGTTTTGTCTAACTGTTTAGCAAGGTGATCGTTTGGAGCAAGGCGAAGTGCCTGTGTTCTTGTAACACCGAATTTTTTAAGCATACCAAAGAAAGCGTGCGTATCAGGTAATGATAACCATGCCTCGTGGAATTCAGCAAGGTTAATTTCGCTGTCCGGTTTTTCATCAATGATAAGTGGCACTTCTGCAACCGTTTCTTCTGTGCTTTGGTTATCAGATTTAAACTGCTCAACAAGAGCGTCAAAAGCAGCTTCGTTACTGTCTTTTGTCAGGTATATTTTGTGGATAGCAAGACCGTCTTTACCGAAAAACTGAAGGCTTTTTCTATCGCCGTGCTCGCTTTTTTCTGCTACTGCAAAAGCTTTATCCCAATGTGTAAGGAACATACGTAAATCGATATCCTCACCAACAAAGATACTTGCAAAAGGAGAACTGAAATCTCCGTTAAGATAAACACCTTTACGCTCATGTACGCACTCTTCGTTACGTGTAAGTGCCATAACTTTATCAAGTTTTACAACTTCAGTCAGTATAGCAGCAAACTCAGGACGGAGGCGTGTTACTGTATCGCCAACGCTTGTTGCAACAAGTTCAGCTTCGCTTACGCCAAGCTGATCTGCAGCATTTCTTATTCTTAAATGTGGGTTTTCTGCTTTAAGCGCTTCCCACTGAGATTTCAGTGAATTTGTTATTGTACTCATATTGTGTATAAATTAAGTTCCAAAAATTATTAACGGGTTGTTATTGACAGGGTTTGCACAAATAGTGCAGGGAAAATTGTAAACCGAGCTAATGGTTTCTTTTGTAAATACCTTTTCGGGTATATCATAGCTTACTATTTTACCCCTTTTAAGCAGCATAACCCTGTCGGCAAATTGGGCTGCAAGATTAAGGTCATGCAGCACCATTACGGCCGTATGCCCTTTTTGGGTAAGTTTTTTAATAGTATTTAATATTCTGTGCTGATGCAGCACATCAAGGTTGTTAAGCGGTTCGTCTAAAAACACAAGGGTGTTTTGTACATCGTTATCCAGTTGGGTAAGCACCCTTGCCAGGTGCACACGTTGCTTTTCTCCGCCCGAAAGCGAATTGTAGTCCCTTTGTGCCAGATGAACAACGTCAGTCTCCTGCATAGCCTTTAAAACCGCTTCTTCATCTGTTGTATGAGGAATGGAATTAAAATATGGGTAACGCCCCATCATTACTACATTGCTCACTGTAATAGGAATGTCATGGCTGTTGTTCTGTGAAAATTTAGCCTTGCTTTTGGCAAGTTCTTTATCATCCCACTGCTTAAAGGTTTTTTTCTTAAAGAAGATGGTATCGGCAGTAGCGCTCATTTCGTTAGCCAGTACACTTAGCAGGGTAGATTTTCCTGCACCGTTAGGCCCAACGATAACGAGAAGCTCTCCGTTGTTTACCGAAACATCTATACCTTCCAGTATAGAAAATTTTCGATGTGCATATGATATTTTTTCAGCTGTTAACATAGTCAATTACATTGATTTCCTGCTTTTTACCAGAATAGTTATAAAAATAGGTGCTCCCATAAAAGCAGACAATATGCCTATCGGTATTTCTGACGGAGGTGCTATAGTCCTGCTTATAGTGTCTGCCGACACAAGCAGTATGCTTCCAAAAATTGCTGCCAAGGGCAAAATCACACGATAATTCGACTTAAAGATAAGCCTTAGTATATAGGGCACTATCAATCCTACAAATCCTATATTGCCTGCAAAAGCTACACAGGTACCTATAAGCAATGCCGTTAAGATAACTATCTGTTTTTTTATGCGTTCTACGGGTATACCCAAATGTTGCGCATCTTTTTCTCCAAGCATCATGGCGTTAAGTGCTTTGCCTTTCGGTAGGAGCACAAGGTAGCAACATACTATAACAACGGCAAGAATACCATTTTTTATCCATGTAGCACCACCAAGGCTACCCAGGTTCCAGAAAGTAAGGTCGCGAAGTTCTTCTTCTTTAGAGATATATATAAGTAATCCCATAATGGCGAATCCCAACGCTGTTATAGCTACGCCTGTTAAAAGCATAACAACAACGTTTGTCCTTCCGTCTATGGTACTAATTCGGTATACGAGTATCATTGTGAGTAATGCGCCAACAAATGCCATTACACTTAATATTGAAAAATGAAAAGCCTCGGGTATATAAGGCTTAATATGGCTTCCTAACACTATTGTTATGGCTGCCATTAAAGATGCCCCTGCCGTTATACCAAGTAAATCTGGCGAGGCAAGCGGATTACGGAACATACCCTGAAGGCAGGTGCCCGAAACTGCAAGTGCGCTACCAATAAGCACGCCCATAACAATGCGGGGCAGGCGAAGGTCCATAAGCACGAAGCGGTCGCTGTCGGGTATGGTACCATCGTTATTAATTGCTCCGGTTAGTATTTCTACAACCGAATGTTTTTCAAAAACATATACACCCATAAATAGCGAAACTACTGCCAGTGCAACCAGCAGTAGTAAGCTAAATACTACGTATATTGAAAGCTTATTTTGCATTCTCTAATAAAAGGGCGTTCAGTTGTGCAGCACCTTCGCCCAGACGTGGGCCAAAGCCTGAAAGCAGCGCGCCGTCCATTGCAATGATTTTTTTATTTTTACCAGCGTTTGTTTTATCAACTCCGGGAATTTTTAGTACACCCTGAGGTCCGCCAAGGCTTCCAAGTCCTGAATCAAATAACAAAATTACGTCCGGGTTACCTTTTATAAGTGCTTCAGGGGTAAGAGGTTTAAAGTCTTCAAAGTCGGTAACTGCATTTGTACCGCCAGCAAGTTTAATAAGTCTTTCAACCGGCGTACCAGTTCCAGAAACCATCATCATGTTAGCACCACGAGCATAAATAAATAATACTTTAGGAGCTTTAGCGATAGGTTTCACATTTTTAAGGTCGGCATCAATTTTATCTTCAAGTGCTTTGTAGTCTGCATGGTTAAGTGCTTTTGCTACATCGCCGATAAGTTTTTTAGTTCCTTCAGGAGTAAATTCCTGATTAAATACTTCAGCTTTAACACCAGATTTTTTTAGTTTTTCTAAAAGCTCAGGGCTTAGGTCTTTTTCTGTAGCAAGAATTACAGTTGGCTGTAATGCCATAATAGCCTCTATAGAAACCGAACGAACGTGTCCAAGGTCTTTTGCTGTAGTTTTAAGGCTTTCGGGATAAGTACTTGTAACATCTGTACCTAAAATTTCTTTTTCGTGACCAAGTGCAGCGATAATTTCGGTAACTGCACCATTAAGCGAAACTATTTTTTCTGTTTTTGCAGGCGCTACAGAATCTGTTTTAACTGTAGTGTCTTCGGTAGTTTTTTCTTCTTTTTTACAAGAAACGGCTGCCGATAAAACAAAGGCAAGCATAACTATGTGTTTGATTTTTCTCATTAGAAAATGATTGATTGTTTATAATTAATCTAAATTAGCGCAAACTTACTCTATAAATCGTTATCGGCAAAAACAAAACGGGTTAAATTTAGGTTTCGTTACTAGTTTAGAAATACATAGACGGCAATGATATTGGGTTAAAAGCAAAAAATGCGCAAAGCTAAGGGCAGTGCGCATTTTTTTGTAGTTTCCGCGTGTTTTAAGGATTTGCTAGTCGATATAGCGGATCATCTTTTGGTTTTACTCTCTTTATTTTTAACCCGTCGAAATCTTTATTTCTAAATTCTGTAGTAGAAGGTAAGTTCGTAATTCCGCTTTTCTTCATTAAAAGATATATAGCTACCGAAGCATATCCGCTGTCGCGGTAGGACGTTGTTTTATTATGCGAAAGATCGATAAAGTCTAACCATCCATTATTGTGTTTGTCAATATAGTGTACCTGTAAATATTTTATCTGGTTTGCCTTTAAAGGCTCATTATTGCAGAGATCGGCCCCCTCGGCAAGCAAATAAAAATGATACGTAGAATCGGCGTTATATTTTTTAGTGACAGCTGCCAGGGCGGTAGTAAAATCTATCTTGTTTAGCTCGAGATGTCCATAACAAAAGTGAGGATAGTCTTTATACTCCTGATCGCGAACATAATCCAGTTCATACTTGAGGCTATCGGTAAGCGTAACTGTTGTGGTTTTTCGGGGTATAGTACCATCTCGTACAGCATCCAGATACGGCCTGCACTTTGGTTCTTCTTTCCTGCACCCTGTAATTGCGAGTGCTGAAAATAAGATAATTAGTGAGTTTTTCATATATAATTGGTTTAGTTGGCAATCAAATATATAGAAAATAGGCATTTGCAATAACCACATTCTTAAATGTTACGGCAAAAAACCGTTATTAAAAAAACATGCCGTAAATTTGCATGTAAAATGTTTGCTATGCATACATCTATAAATTCAGAAAGGACCATAATGTTAGATATACAAAAAGTCAGGAACGACTTCCCCATACTAAACCAAACCGTAAATGGCAAACCGCTTGTTTATTTTGACAACGCTGCTACGTCTCAAAAACCTCAGGTAGTTATAGATGCTATAAGTAATTATTACAGCACTATAAATGCTAATATTCACCGCGGAGTTCATACACTTAGCCAGTTGGCTACCGATGCGTATGAAGCTTCAAGGCAAACGGTTCAAAAGCATATTAATGCCAAACATGCGTACGAAGTGCTTTTTACAGCAGGAACTACACATGGCATTAATTTAGTAGCCAATGGTTTTGCTGCCCTGGTAAAAGAAGGCGATGAGATTATGATCTCTGCAATGGAACACCACAGTAATATTGTGCCATGGCAAATGCTTTGCGAACGCACAGGTGCAAAACTTACTGTGATACCCATGAACCAAAAAGGTGAACTTATCATTGAAGAGTTTGACAGGCTGTTGTCTGAAAGAACAAAACTGGTTTCGGTAAATCATATTTCAAACTCACTAGGTACCATCAACCCTATTGAATATATTATAGAAAAAGCACATGCCGTCGGAGCTGCCGTATTTATAGACGGGGCACAGGCAGCACCACATTTAAAAATAGACGTTCAGGCACTGGATTGCGATTTTTATGCTTTTTCAGGCCATAAAATTTGCGGAGCTACAGGATCAGGTGCTTTATACGGTAAGGAAGAATGGCTTAACAAGCTGCCACCGTACCAGGGCGGAGGAGAAATGATTAAAGAGGTGTCTTTTGAGAAGACCACTTATGCTGACCTTCCGCATAAATTTGAAGCCGGTACTCCAAACATAGAAGGTGGTATAGTACTTGGCACAGCAATTGATTATCTTAACGCAATAGGACTGGATAACATAGCAGCCTACGAAAATGAACTGCTGCAATACGGTACAGAAAAACTTCTTGAAATAGAAGGATTAAACATTGTAGGTACAGCAGCGCACAAAACATCGGTAATATCGTTTAACATAGCAAACATACATCCGTATGATATTGGTGCTATTGTAGATAAAATGGGTATCGCGGTGCGAACAGGGCACCATTGCTGCCAGCCGGTAATGACCTTTTTCGATATTCCGGGTACAGTAAGAGCATCCTTCTCTTTTTACAACACTAAAGAAGAGATAGATGCATTAGTACAGGCTTTGCTTAAGGCACAGCGCATGCTGGGATAAAAACATAACCAAACAATCATAACCATGAAAAAAATTGCATTAGTAATAATGACCATCGCTTTGGCAGTAGGATGTTCGTCAACAAAAAAGGCTACAGCAAAGGCTGATACGGCAAATTCGCTTTCGTTTGAATATACAGCTTCTACAAGAGGTTTATATAACAAAGTAGTTGTAACACAGGATAGTGTTGTTACTATTAAAGACCACGAAATGAAAAACGTGTCTACAAAATCGTTAAAAAAGGCAGATTGGGATAAACTGGTTGCGGATACAGAGAAAATAGATCTTACTACACTGCAGAGTATCAAGGCTCCGTCAACAAAACATCAGTTTGATGGTGCTCTTGGAGCCAACCTGAAAGTAATTAAAGATGGTAAAGAATACAACAGCGCTACTTTTGACCACGGTACTCCTCCGGCCGAAATTGCAGGCATAGTAACCAGGATCTTAACAGTGTCTGATTTACAGAAGAAGTAATATATAATGAGCATAAAAGAAATACAGGACGAAATTATTGATGAGTTTTCTATGTTTGATGACTGGGAAGAACGTTACCAATATGTTATAGACCTTGGTAACTCGCTTCCGTTAGTTGATGAACAATACAAAACCGAAGAGAATATTATTAAAGGATGCCAAAGCAAAGTATGGCTGCACGGCGAACAGAACGATGGAAAAGTTGTTTTTACTGCCGATAGCGATGCTATACTTACCAAAGGTATCATAGCAATACTTATCCGTGTTTTCTCTAACCAGAAACCAACTGATATTCTTGATGCAGATACTGCATTTATAGATGAGATAGGCCTAAAAGAACATCTTTCGCCTACACGTGCCAACGGATTGGTATCAATGATCAAACAAATTAAAATGTACGCGTTGGCTTTCAGCGCAAAAAGCTAAGACTACTGTTATGGAACACGAAATAGACACTGCACAATTGGGAGAAGACATCGTTAAGGTGCTAAAAACAATATACGATCCTGAAATTCCGGTTGATATCTACGAACTTGGGCTTATTTACGATGTTATGGTAAATACAGACTATGAAGTTAAGATACTTATGACACTTACATCGCCTAACTGCCCTGTGGCGGAAAGCCTTCCGATGGAAGTAGAAGAAAAAATAAGAAAAATTGAAGGAGTTGTTGCCGCTGAGGTTGAAATTACTTTTGATCCACCATGGAGCCGCGACCTTATGAGCGAAGAAGCAAAACTGGAACTTGGAATGCTGTGATAGGGTTACAGTAACGATTTATAGTATTGTCGCTCTGTCATTCTGAGCGCAGCGCAGCGTAGTCGAAGAATCTCTATTTAATTATCTATGCTATCTACTAGGAGTAAAAACCTTAAATCAGAAACAATGGAAGAACAGGAAATTATAAACCGCGTTGCCAATAGTGTCCTTCAGGTATTTGACCTTGAAGATTATTATCCGGCAGGCGAACGTGTTGGTATAGATATATCGGGCTGGTTATGGGAAGGTTTTGTGCTTCGCGAAAAAGAATTCCGTGACACTCTAAAAAACCATGACTGGCAGCAGTATGAAGGTAAATTTACATCTTTATATTGCAGTACAGATGCTATAGTGCCTGCCTGGGCTTATATGCTTATAACTACTTACCTTCAGCCATATGCTAAGAAGGTGGTTCAGGGCAGGGCGGAAGATATAAATATCCAAATTTATCAGGAGATACTTAATAACCTTGATTACAGTGAGTACGAAGGTAAGCCTGTTATCATTAAGGGTTGTTCTAAAAAACCTGTTCCGCAGGAAGCCTATGTAATGGCTACCCAAAAGCTTATGCCTGTCGCTAAGAGCCTTATGTTTGGAGAGGCGTGTTCGTCTGTGCCTTTGTACAAAAGAAAATAGGGATTTAACAGGGCTTGCTTGGGGCTTTTTTAATTTATAGTTATATTTGTGTAAACAGCAATTAATTATGAAGAAAAAGATACTTTTACTGCTTAGCCTGGGGAGCATAGTGGTAGTAAATGCACAGGATGCCGCTCCGGTGCAGGACACTATAGGTCCGTGGACAACTAAGGGCAATGCCTCATTACTGTTTAACCAGTCAACTTTTGATAACTGGATAGCAGGGGGTGAAAACAATATATCCGGTACGCTGGGTCTTAATTATGATTTTAATTATAAAAAAGAAGACTGGTCGTGGGATAATAAAGTAATCGCTTCATACGGTATTGTAAAGACCAAAACTTCGGCATTTGCCAAAAAAACAGATGACCGTTTAGAGATTAATTCAGTGCTTGGTAAAAGGGCTACAGAAAGATGGTACTATTCGGCATTTTTAAATTTCAGGACGCAATTTACCAAAGGATATAACTATACAAGAGACGATAACGGCGCGGAACAAAGAGAAGAATTTACAAACTTTCTTTCGCCTGCCTACCTAATGGTTGGTCCGGGTATGTTGTATAAAAAGGATGATAATTTCAATTTCAACCTTTCGCCGGCAACATCTAAATTTACTTTTGTAGATGCTTCATTTACATTGCCTGACGAAGCTTATTTTGGTGTAGAAGAAGGTAAAACCATGCGTTACGAACTTGGTTTTAACGCATCGTTATACTATAAACTCGATGTTATTGCTAATGTTACTTTTGAAAACATTTTAGGCTTATATTCTAACTATCTCGAAGATCCGCAGAATGTAGATGTTAACTACCAGCTTAATATAGTAATGCGTATTAACCGTTATCTAACCACAAATTTATCTTTCCAGATGATTTATGATGATAATGCTTATCAGGGATTGCAGGTTAGGCAGGTGTTTGGTGTTGCAGCCAATTACGGATTCTAAACAACCGAAAACGATATATAGTAAAGCCCGGAAGAATTAACCCTTCCGGGCTTTGTTATTGTATTAAATAACGTTAAATTACACAGTTGTAGTCTTATAATCTGTAACTTAACGGTAATTTAAATACTACAATTATGGCAAAAAAAGTAGCCGACCAAATCGTAGAGATGCTGGTTGAAAATGGTGTAAAAAGAATATATGCAGTTACGGGCGACAGCCTAAATGAATTAAATGACGCTGTTAGGCGAAGCGGCAAAATTAAATGGATACACGTTCGCCACGAGGAGGCAGGTGCTTATGCTGCTGCTGCCGAGGCTGAACTTGATGGACTTGCCTGTTGCGCAGGCAGCTGCGGACCGGGACATGTACATTTAATAAACGGTTTATATGATGCCCACCGCACGGGCGCGCCACTTATTGCCATTGCATCTACCATAAATACTCCCGAGTTTGGTGTCGATTACTTTCAGTCTACCAACACAATACGCTTATTTGACGATTGCTCGTGTTATAACGAAGTGGCGTCTACAGCAGGACAGGTTCCGCGTATGCTTCAGTCGGCGATACAGCATGCTATACATAATAAAGGGGTTGCGGTTTTAGGACTTCCCGGAGATGTATCTGCCCTTCCGGCGGAAGAAAGCGTTACAGCTATGCACAATTACAGGAACAACCCTGTGATACGTCCCTCAGATTTTGAACTTTCACAACTTGCAGATGTGCTTAACAGTAGTGCTAAAACCACTATTTTTTGTGGTATAGGCGCGGGCAAAGCACACGATGAGGTAGTTCAGCTAGCTGCCTTGCTAAATGCGCCTGTAGGGTACTCGTTTAGAGGCAAGATGGATATTCAATATGATAATCCGTATGAGGTGGGGATGACAGGCTTATTAGGGCTGCCATCGGCTTACCACAGCATGCATGAAGCAGATGTTGTATTGCTGTTGGGTACCGATTTTCCGTACCAGGCTTTTATGCCATTAAAAAACAAGATTATCCAGATTGACGACAAACCTGAGAAACTAGGTAGACGTGCTAAGCTTGAAATGGGACTTTGCGGTAAAATTGAAGATACTATTAAGGCGTTGCTGCCTCTTTTAAATCAAAATACAGATGACAGTTTTTTAAAAGCGCAGCTAAAACTGTACGATCATGTAAAAGAGAACCAGAATATATATGTTAAAGATCAGGGTGAAACAGACAAGATATCACCCGAATTTGTGGCACATACAATTAATACCCTTGCCAATCATGATACTATTTTTACGGTAGATACCGGTATGTGTTGTGTATGGGGTGCGCGTTACCTGCATGCTACAGGGCAAAGAAAGTTGTTGGGTTCGTTTAATCATGGGTCTATGGCTAATGCCATGCCTATGGCAATTGGGGCGTCTTTAAGCTACCCTGACAGGCAGGTAATAGCACTTTGTGGCGATGGTGGCCTTTCTATGATGCTGGGCGATCTGGCAACTATAAAACAGTATAACCTGCCTATAAAACTCGTTGTGTTTAACAACAGGGCATTAGGAATGGTAAAACTGGAAATGGAAGTACAGGGATTGCCGGATAACGAGACTTATATGGTTAACCCCAATTTTGCTTTAATAGCGCAGGCTATGGGCTTTACGGGTATTACTGTTCATAATCCCGGTGCATTGCCTGAAATTTTACAAAAAGCTTTTGCAGAAGAAGGGCCTGTACTTATAAATGTAATGACCAACCCTGCATCGCTGGCCATGCCGCCTAAAATAGAATGGGATCAGGTTAAAGGTTACGCTTTAAGTATGGGTAAGCTTATATTAGGTGGACGGATGGATGAGGTTCTGGATACCGTAAAAAGTAACTATAAGCACCTTAACGATTTGATATAAAAATAAATGCCCGCAACTGCGGGCATTTATTTTTATAAAATTTATTCGTCGTCTTTTTCTTCGGCGTGATTGTCTTTGTAGTCAGGATAAAGAAATTTGTTATAAGGAAAACGTGTAATATGTATTTCCCGTACAGCCTCATAGATCTTCTCTCTAAATTCTTCGAAGTTTTCTTTGTTTGTAGCCGAAATAAATAATGCATTTTCTTCACCTACATTACTCATCCATGTAGCTTTCCATTCTTCTAAAGAATAGTGGCGTGTTGTCCTTTCTGTAATAAGATCATCGGCATCTATAGTAAGCGGTTTGTATGCATCAATTTTATTGAAAACCATAATAGTAGGTTTATCAATACTTTTTATGTCCTGCAATATTTGGTTTACCGATGCAATATGGTCTTCAAATTCAGGATGCGAAATATCTACAACATGTAATAAAAGGTCGGCTTCGCGAACTTCGTCCAGTGTACTTTTAAACGATTCGATAAGCTGGGTAGGTAGTTTTCTAATGAAACCTACGGTGTCAGATAATAAGAAAGGAAGGTTTTTAATAACCACTTTTCTAACGGTGGTATCAAGCGTTGCAAAAAGTTTGTTCTCAACAAACACCTCACTTTTACTGATAACATTCATAAGTGTAGATTTGCCAACATTGGTATATCCTACTAATGCTACCCTTACCATTGCGCCACGGTTACCGCGCTGTACAGACATTTGCCTGTCTATTGTCCTTATTTTTTCTTTAAGTAATGATATACGATCGCGAACAATACGTCTATCTGTCTCAATCTCAGTTTCACCGGGTCCGCGCATACCAATACCTCCACGCTGACGCTCAAGGTGGGTCCACATACCCGATAGTCTTGGCAATAAATATTGATATTGTGCAAGTTCTACCTGTGTACGCGCATACGACGTTTGTGCACGCTGTGCAAAGATGTCGAGAATAAGGTTTGTTCTGTCCAGTACCTTGATGTCAAAAATTCGGCCTAAGTTTTTTTGCTGAGCGGGTGTAAGCTCATCATCAAAAATTATTGTAGAGATGTCATTCTCTTTAATATATAGGTTTATTTCTTCAATTTTTCCGGTTCCCAGAAAGGTCTTAGGATTAGGACGTTCCATCTTTTGAGAGAAACGTTTTACTACCTCTCCACCTGCAGTAAAAGTTAAGAACTCAAGTTCGTCAAGATATTCATTTAGTTTTTCTTCGCTTTGGTTTTGGGTTATAACACCTGCAACTACCGTTTTTTCGAATTTAACTGTCTCTTTTTCAAGCATAAAATTGTTATAAAAATGTAAAATTACGAAAAATATGCTCAATACTGATATTTTCCCCAGCAATATGGGAATTTTCAGAAAGTGTGTTAAATTTCACTAAAATGTTATGTATATGTTATATTTTTTTAAATTTGAAGATTAAATTTAGCTAAACCATAAATTATGAAAAAAATTACTTTGATGATCTTTGTGTCATTGATGTCCTTTTTTGCGTATGCCCAGCTGCCAGAGTATCAGTTTGAAGATGCCTGGACCGGCTCTCCCGCGGCCCCGCCTAACTGGATTGTAATCAATGAACATGGACCTACTTACACCTGGGCTCGTACTGTGCCGGGTATTCCTACCCAACCACCTTATGGCGGTACGGGTTACTCTGCCTACATAAGAAGGGAAGAAGCCCCACCAACAGGTGCAATTCCTACAGACTGGCTTGTAAGCAGTGCTTTTCCTATGGTTAATAATGCCGAGCTGAGATTTCAGTCGAGGTTATTTACAGAGGGAGACCAGGGAAGTTTATTCAGAATTTATATTGTTAAGGATACCGGTAACCCGGCTGATATGACAGTTGATAAAATTCAGGATGAGGGAGTTATGATATTTGGCTCCAGCCCTTATACAGAAAGCCAGTTAATGCCCGGACAACAAACTGTCTGGAAAGAATTAACCTATGCACTTCCTGCCAATACATTATGGCCGGCAGGTACTAATGTTCGTGTTGCCTTTGTAATGGAAGGTAACTTTAAAGATCAGTGGTTTATAGATAACGTAAAAGTTTCGGCGCTATGTATTGCGCCTACAGGCGTTTCTAATACCGCTGCAACAGACACTACTGCAACTTTTACATGGACAGATGCTGCGGCGTCTAACAAATGGGAGGTAGCAATTGCTAAAGAAATTGATGCAGTTCCTACATCAGGAGATATTGTGATGGGACCGCTTCCATATACAAAAACAGGTCTTGAGCCTTGTACAGATTATAAGGTCTTTGTACGATCGGTATGTCCTGACGGCGGAACCAGCCCGTGGACTAATGTGTTGTTTTTCTCCACGCGGTGTTTAGGTGAAACCTGTGCTTTGCCTATTGTAATTCCTCCGGCAAATGCATATACTACCACAGATAATACTGCAAATTATGCAGATATGTATGAGGCTACAGGTGCAGCCGGATGTAATACTTCGGGTAATTACCTTTCGGGTAACGATGCTGTGTATTCTTATACTCCGGGTACATCGGGTAATTATAACATAGAAATTAAAAATGGTGTTACCTCTGCAGGAGTTTTTGTTTTTGCAAGTTGCGCTAATTTATCTCAGGCAACTACAGGATGTTTAAATGGAGCTGTTGTTACTTCAAGTTCGGCAGGGGGTGCTAAAATAGCCTCAATGCCATTGGATGCAGATACAACATATATTATTGTTGTTTCTTCAGGATCATCGGCATCGACTACACCATACAGACTAACTATACAACAGGTGTTTTGTACAGAGCCAACTCTAGGCGTGTTTAACACTCCTACAAGTAGCTCTGCAACCCTAACCTGGACTAAAGCTGCAACAAGCATAGATGCATGGCAGGTAGCTGTACAGCCGTTAAACTCTGGCTTACCAACAGGTAACGGGGTGCCGGTTACAGGTACACCTAGTTATAATGCAACGCAGACTGTTGGGGGACAATCACTTCAGCCTGCTACGACATATGAATTTTACGTAAGAGAAACGTGTCCGGGCGGTACTTCATACAGCCCATGGGCAGGTCCATTCTTATTTTCAACTACACAGATACCTACCGGTCTGCCATATCTTCAAAATTTTGAAAATGGCAATGCAGGTATGTCTATCAGTAATGGTTTGCAAACAAATGTTTGGAAGTTAGGTACAGATGCAACTACAGGTATAACTAGTAATTCGTTGTTTATTACAAACAACAATACAACAAATGAGTATACTACAACAGTAGCGTCAACTGTTCATGCTTACAGAGATATACAGATGCCGGGCGTTATTGGCCAGTTGAGCCTTAGCTTTGATTGGAGAGGGATTGGCGAATCGTCATTTGACCGTTTAAAGGTATGGATGGTTCCTGCGAGCTATGTCCCTGTTCCTGGTACTCAGATAACTACAAGCAACGGTATGCAGATAGGCGGCAACTTTAGTGCTAAGGCTGAATGGTCCAACTCACTTTTAGTATTTAATGCCCCCGCTGCATGGAACGGTGCTGTAATGAGACTGGTTTTTGAATGGAGAAATGATACTTTTACGGGAACTCAGCCTCCCGTGGCTATTGATAACATTAATTTATCATTAGTAACGTGTCCTCAGCCTACAGCGCTTACACTTGATTCTTTGGCAATTGGTCAGGCTGTTGTAAAATGGACAGCGCCGGCAATTGTTCCTCCGACGTATGATTTGTTTGTAACTACAGATCAGGCGCAAGTTCCTACCACAACTACTGTTCCATCATATAATGGTATTGCAGGTACTACATATACTATACCATCGCTTATACCGTCAACAGCATATTATGTTTATGTAAGAGCACATTGTAGTGATACCGATACAAGTTATTGGACAGGTCCTTTAACTTTTTATGCACCGCAGATTCCTGCGGATATGGACTATAGCCAGAATTTTGATACCGGAGCTCACGGATTTACTTTAAATAACGGTACTCAGCCTAATAAATGGTATGTTGGTACTGCTACAAGCAATAGTCCATCATCATCATTATATATTTCTGATACTAACGGAACAACAAATACCTATAATGTAGAGTTGTCTTCTGTTACACATGCGTACAGAGATATAAAAATGCCGCAAACTATCCCTTCAAATCAGGTTAGCCTTACTTTTGACTGGAAAGCCAATGGAGAGGGTACTTCAGACCGATTAAGAGTATGGCTTGTGCCTATTACTTTTACACCAACTGCCGGCACGGCGATGGGTGCTTCGAGTGGACAGTTGATAGGTTCATATAGCCAAAATGGCACTACGTGGTCTACTGTAAGTACTATTTTTAATGCTACAGATTGGCCTGATACTACAAAAAGACTTGTTTTTGAATGGATAAATGACAGTTTTGGAGGTTCTTCGCCAGCAGCAGCTATAGACAACATAAACCTTAAGGTTGTTTCTTGTCCTGCGCCAACCGGCTTAACGATTGCCTCTACGGCTCCGGGATCTGCTTCATTTACATGGACGGCTCCTGCGGGAACTGTTGTGCCTGAAGGCTACCAGTATTATTATAATACAACCGGTGTTCCTCCTACAGATGCTACCGAGCCAATAGGTTCTGTAACAGGTGTAACAACAGCAACAATATCAGGTTTTGGCGAATCGATAAATTATACGGTATGGATAAGAAGTAATTGCGGATCTGGCGGAACCAGTTTATGGGCACCTCCGGTAAGTTTCCTTTCACCACAAACTCCTGCTACTATAGATTATTCTCAGAACTTTGATACCGGCGCTCACAATTGGGCATTGAGTAATGGTACTCAGGTTAATAAATGGATAGTAGGGTCTGATACAAGCAACAGTGCTCCTAATTCGTTATACATTAGTAGTAATGGTTCTACTAATACATATAATATTAACCAGGCATCTGTAGTACACGCCTACAGAGACGTGATTATACCTGACAACTCAGACCAGCTTCTTCTTCAGTTCGACTGGAAAAGTATAGGCGAAATAAACGACTACTTTAGGGTATGGCTTGTTCCCGCAAGTTATTCACCAGTTCCCGGAACGCAAATAACGGCTACTAATAGTGGTGGTGGTATTCCTATAGATGGCGGTAATTTTACAGGTTCTACAATCTGGAAAACACGACAGTCTATTATTGGAGCCGCAAGTTTTAGCGGACAGGTGAGAAGACTCGTATTTGAGTGGAGAAATAATGGCTCTAACGGAGACCAGTCTCCAGCGGCAATAGATAATATTAAATTATCGGTAGTAAAATGTCCTCAGCCACTTGCACTTGCTTTAACAAGTAATACCACGGCAGGTACTACATTTACGTGGTCGCCACCGGCATCGGGAGCACCAGCTTCTTACGATTACTACTACACATCCAGTGCTACGCTCCCAACAGAAGACACTGTAGAGTCTGGTAATACCAGTGCAACAACTGTAACATTGAATTTACCAAATTCAACCAACTACTTTTTCTATGTTAGAAGTAATTGTGGAGGAGATGGTACAAGTATCTGGACAGGGCCTATAAACTTTAATACGCCTCAGGTTCCAGTAAACATGCCTTATGCTCAGTACTTTGAAGAGCCTACTCATGGCTTTGCGTTAAGCAGTGGTGCTCAGGTAGACAAATGGTACTATGGTACTGCTACCAGCAGTAGTGCAACTCATTCACTTTACATAAGTAATGATGGAGGTGTAACAAACAATTATACCATAACAACTGCAAACGTTTCGCACGTTTATAGAGATATAAATATTCCTGCAGGAACTACTCAGCTTGATATTGCTTTTGATTGGAGAGCGGCGGGACAAACTGCTCAGGATTATTTAAGGGCATGGTTTGTGCCGGCGACATTTGAACCTGTACCTGGAACTCAGATCGTTCCGGCTAACGGAATTCAGATTGGAACAAACTATAATCAAAAAGCAGAGTGGACACATGCAGATGCTATTATTACCCTTCCGGCTGCTTATCAGGGGCAGACAGGAAGAATAGTCTTTGAATGGAAAGCAAATAACAGTACCGGTGCGCAACCTGCCGGCGCTGTAGATAATATTGAAGTAAAAGCCTACTCATGCCCTAAGCCTACAGCATTAGTTGTAGACCAGGTTGGTGTAACCACAGCCAGGTTAAATTGGGAAGAGCAGGGTACTGCGAGCCAGTGGGAAGTTTACGCCGTTCCTGTAGGATCGCCAATACCAACAACTGCTACAGTTGGAGAAATTGCATCTTCTAAACCTTATGTGTTAGGGAATTTACAAGGAGCAACAAACTATCAGTTCTATGTAAGGGCGATATGCGGCCCCGGCGACAAAAGCCGTTGGTCTGGCCCAATTGAATTTAGAACAACTGTTTGCGAGGTAGAGGAGCAGTGTGTTGTTAACTTTATACTTACTGACGGTGGCGGAGACGGCTGGAATACCAATACAATTACTGTGAGCCAAGGTGGTTTTGTTGTAGGAGTGCTTGGTCCTCAGATTACAGGAGCAGGGCCTACTACAGTAACATTAACACTATGTAAAGGTTTACCTTATGAAGTATTCTGGGGTCCTGACGGATATGATTCTGACGAAATAGGATTGGAAATTGTTAATCCGTTTAATGGGCAAACAGTTTTCAGAAGACCTATGAATACTTTAAACTCAGATCAAAACACATTGTTATATACAGGTATTGCCTTCTGCGAGGATATTACATGTCCTCAGCCTGTAAGTCTTGCAAGTAAAAATGTTGTTAACGCGCCAAACACAACAGAATTAAGTTGGACTCCTGGTGGTGCAGAGACACAATGGGAAATTGTTGTTCAGGTTCAGGGAACTGGTTTCCCGGCAGCTCCGGGGTCTACTCCAGAGATTATTAGTGTAAGCGAGCCTAGTTATACTTACGCTAACCTTACACCGAGCACTCCTTACGAGTTTTATGTAAGAGCTATTTGTGGTACTGATGATCAGAGCTACTGGTCAGGACCTCTTAAGTTCTCGATATTTACGCCGCCTGCTTGTGCAGATGTAGTGGTGTTAGATAAGGATCTTGAAATTATTGCACCCGATACAGAATATTTAATATGCTCTGGTGAAGATGTGTGTGTAGATTTTTCTGCAAACTATTTTACAGCAGCAGCAGAAACAACATCTTATTCAGTAGAAAGCATTCCGTTTAACCCTCCATTCCCTACGCTTGGTGGTACATCATTACCTGTAGGAAGTGATGATATCTGGTCGCCGAAAATTGATTTACCGTTTGAATTTTGTTTCTATGGTAATTCTTATAACTCAGCACAGGTTGGTGCAAATGGCCTTGTAAGCTTTAACGTTGACCATTATTCAGGTGAGGGAAGTGGATACATATTCCCGGAACAGGCACCTAATACAGATTTTGTTGAGCGAGAAATTAGTAACGCTATATATGGTGTAATGCAGGATACAGATCCTTCAATATTCAACTATTTTACCGCACCAAACATCAATTATCAGGTGTTGGGTAATTACCCTTGTCGTGCACTTGTAGTTAGCTTTAATGAGCTGGCTCAGTATGGGTGTAATTCAGACGAGACTGTTGGAGCGCAAAGTTCTCAGATCATAATATATGAAGTTACTAATATAATTGAAGTATATGTAAAAAGAAGGGTTCCTTGTAACGCACACCAAGCAGGTAGAGGAATTATTGGTATTCAGAATGCAACAGGAACTGCTGCAGTTATTCCTCCGGGAAGAAATACAGGAAACTGGTCTGTACTTACACCGGAAGCATGGAGGTTTACACCAAACGGAACTCCAACGGTTAACTTTGAGTGGTTAAAGAACGGAGAATCGTATAGTACAGATAAAGATATTAATGTATGTGGCGAAACAGGAACAACTGTTATGACTGCCCGTGCAACATATTCTTTATGTAACGGTGAAACTATTGTTAGGGAAAGTGAGTTTTCTTTAACTGTAACAGAACAAATAGTTCCTGATACAGATCCGGTAGACATTACTAAATGTGGTAATGGTGGTGAAGTTACAGTTGAACTTACAGATGCTGTTGCCGATTTATTTGCTAATCCGGCAGGATATGATGTAACATTCTTTGCTACAGAGCAAAATGCAATAGATAATGTAGATAACATACCAAGCACTTTTGTTACAGATGTAACTACTACCATTTGGGTAAGAGTTAGCAGAGGTACAGAGCCGTGTTTTATTACAAGATCATTCCAGGTAATTGTATCTAATCAGGGTCCTGTATTTACAATAACACCGGACGTATCTATTTGCGAGGGCAGTACAACTATAATCTCTGTAACGCCGGGCGACTTTAATGAAACCGAGGCAACGTACGAGTGGACACTGGATGGTGTTTTACTACCAGACGTAACAAGGTCTATTACTGTTTCGGCAGCCGGAGAATACAAAGTGGTCGTAACTAAAAATGAGTGCGAAAGTACAGCTACAACAACTGTAACTGTAGTACCGCTACCGGTTGCAGATACCCAGCCAGATGTAACAGAATGCGAAAGCTATCTACTACCTGTGCCGAGCGCCAACAACAGTTATTATACTGCTCCTGGCGGGACTACAGGTTCTGGAACTCTAATAGATCCTACGCAGCCTATTACTGCTACGCAGTCAATTTATGTGTATGCCGTATCGACGGATCTGGCTACGTGTACAAGTGAAAGCTCGTTCATAGTAACTATAGAGCAGAAACCGGTTATTAATACAAGTACAGAAGATGTGCTTGCATGTGGAACGTATACGCTTCCTGCACCGGCAGCAAATGAGGTGTATTACACTGCTACAGGTGGCCCTAACGGATTTGGTACTATTATAGACATTACTACCCCAATGCCGATTGGTACCTATGAGATTTTTGTATACGAAGAGTCTGTCAGCTGTTCTGCTGAAGATAGCTTTATTGTAAAAGTATCTCAGATACCTACGGCAGATGCTCCGGCAGATGAGGTTCGTTGTGATGCATATGTGCTTCCGGCACTAAGCTTCCAGAATGAATATCGCACTCAGCCGGGCGGACAGGGAGATGTCATAGCAGCAGGTACTTCTATTACTTCTACACAAACCATTTATGTATACGCCTTTATTGAAGGAAATACAAATTGTTTTGCTGAAAGCGAATTTACAGTAACTATTACTCCAACACCGGCATTCAATCTTGGTGGACCGTACAATGTTTGTCAGCCATCAAATGCTGTAATAAACGTTAATAACGCAAACTTTACAGATGCAGACGTTACTTATGAATGGACTCTAAACGGTAATCCTATTGCAAATAACACAGGTAGTCTTATCGCTACTGAGTTTGGTACATATTCATTAACTGTAACCAGAGGAGATTGTGTTCATACAGAAAGTGTTGAGGTAGTATTAAACAACACTTCTTTTGACCTTGGCTTTACTGATGGATGCGACGGAAACACTTATTCTGTTGAAGTAGTTGATGTTAACGGTTCATTTAACATCGATACTGCTACATATTCATGGTCAGGTCCCGGAGGGTTTACGGCTACAGATCGCGAAATATTCCCGAAAGTGATTGGAGATTACACTGTAGTTGTTACAAGTGCAGATGGATGTGTTTCTGAAGATGTATTCCCTGTAATAAGTACAACCTGCGATATACCACGTGGTATATCTCCTAACAACGATGGATTGAATGACAATTTTGACCTGAGCGGACTTGGTGTTAAAAAGCTTGTTATTTTCAACCGTTACGGACAGGAAGTGTATTCAAGGAATAACTATAAAGATGAATGGCATGGACAGGGACGTGGTTCGGAAGAACTGCCAACAGGTACATACTTCTATATGGTAGAACGTACAAACGGTGAGTCTAAAACCGGATGGGTTTATATCAATAGAGAAGAATAACAACATTTTATAAAAAAAAGTATGGACAAACCCTCGCTACATAGTGAGGGTTTGTCTTTTTTTTATATTTTTACCCAAAACCATAGCATAACACACATTACATGAAGAAACTTTACCTTGCAGCACTATTGGCGCTGGGCGGCCTTGCGGATGCTACTGCACAGCAGGATCCTCATTACACACAGTACATGTATAACATGAACGTGATTAACCCGGCATACGCCGGTAGTAAGGAAAACCTATCTTTCGGGTTATTATACCGTAAGCAGTGGGTTGACATTGAAGATTCACCCACTACGATGACCTTTTCAGGGAGCAGCCCTGTAGGCAAGAACGTAGGTTTGGGGTTATCAGTTATCAATGACAAGATTGGCCCTGTAGAAGAGACCAATGCATACGCAGATTTCTCTTATACGCTAAACTTAGGTGGCGAGCACCGTTTGGCATTAGGATTAAAAGCGGGAGCTACTTTCCACAAAGTAGGACTATTTACAGACATTGGACGTGACAACGTACCACAACCGGGCGACCCTGCCTTTAGCGAAGACATCAGCAGGACGTATTTTAACGTAGGTGCAGGTTTCTTTTACTACACACAGAAGTATTATTTAGCGTTCTCGGTACCAAACATGCTTAAGAGCAAGCACCTTGATTACAGGGATGTTAATGGTACAAGACAATTCGGATCAGAGACATCACATTACTTCTTAACGGGAGGTTATGTATTCCAGTTGGGCGATAACCTAAAGATGAAGCCATCATTCATGTTAAAATCATCATTTGATGTATCACCATCAGTAGACGGATCTTTAAACTTCTTATTCTTTGAGCGTTTTGAGATAGGGGCAACTTACAGGCTTGATGATAGTTTTGGAGGAATGGTAAACTTTGCCATTACACCAAACCTAAGGATAGGTTATGCGTATGACCACATCGTGTCAGACCTTAATGTAACTACGCCTGCATCACACGAGGTAATATTACTGTTTGACCTGAACTTCCCTAAAAAAGTATCACGTTCACCACGTTATTTCTAAACCTAAAAGCGACTTAAGAAAATGAAGAATCTATACATTACACTTGGTTTTATGCTCGCCACTATGGCTGTAACAGGGC